>NZ_CP027434.1:0-3478219 GCF_002993305.1 Microbacterium sp. str. 'China'
GGTTGCCGTTCCCGACGCCGATGACTAGCGTGGGCATCCGTAGTTATCCACAGGGCAGCCTCTCCCGCGCTCCCCTTCCCGATCCGTCGTCCGGAGCACCATGTCCTCACCAGCCCAGCCCGATGTCCCGATCTGGACCACGGTGCAGGAGCTGCTGGAATCCGATGACCGGGTCACCCCGCAGCTCCAGGGCTTCCTGAGCCTCGCGGTGCCGGCCGGCGTGATGTCGGCGACGCTGTATCTGGAGGTGCCGAACGACCTCACCGCGGCACAGATCAACAAGCGTCTGCGCCTGCCCATCATGGAGGCCCTCGCTCATGTCGGCGAGGAAGTGACGTCGTATCGGGTGGTCGTGAACCACGAGCTCGCCGATCAGCCCACCGCTCCCATCGCCGTGGCGGACTATGGTCGGCAGGACCCGGTGCGCGCCGAGTCACCGATGGAGCAGCCGACGGCGCTACGCCACGAGTCACGCCTCAACCCGAAGTACACCTTCGACAACTTCGTCATCGGCCAGTCCAACCGCTTCGCCCACGCGGCCGCGGTGGCCGTCGCCGAGGCGCCCGCCAAGGCCTACAACCCGCTCTTCATCTACGGCGACTCCGGACTGGGCAAGACCCACCTCCTGCACGCCATCGGCGACTACGCGCAGTCGCTCTACGCCGGGGTCAAGGTGCGCTACGTCTCCAGCGAGGAGTTCACGAACGACTTCATCAACTCCATCGCCAACAACCGTGGCGCCGCCTTCCAAGCCCGGTACCGCGAGGTGGACATCCTCCTCATCGACGACATCCAGTTCCTCCAGGGGCGTGCGGAGACGCAGGAGGCGTTCTTCCACACGTTCAACACGCTGCACGACCACAACAAGCAGGTCGTGATCACCAGCGATGTCGCGCCGAAGCACCTCACGGGCTTCGAGGACCGCATGCGCAGCCGTTTCGAGTGGGGCCTCATCACCGACGTGCAGGCGCCCGATCTCGAGACCCGTATCGCCATCCTGCGGAAGAAGGCGCAGAGCGAGGCCCTGCACATCCCCGACGAGGTGCTCGAGTACATCGCCACGGTGGTGTCCTCGAACATCCGCGAGCTGGAGGGAGCACTCATCCGGGTGTCGGCGTTCGCGAGCTTGAACCGCTCGGCCCTCGACATCTCCCTCGCCCAGACCGTGCTGCGGGACATCATCGACACGGCCGAGGACAACATCATCTCGCCCACCGACATCATCACGGCGACCGCGCAGTACTTCAAGCTCACGGTCGACGACCTCTACGGGTCCAGCCGTTCGCAGCAGATCGCCACCGCCCGGCAGATCGCCATGTACCTCTGTCGTGAACGGACCAGCCTCTCCCTCCCGAAGATCGGCCAGCTCTTCGGCAACCGCGACCACACGACGGTCATGTATGCCTACAAGAAGATCAGCGAGCTCATGAAAGAGCGTCGCTCCATCTACAACCAGGTGACCGAGATCACCACGCAGCTCGGCCGCCGCTGACGACCTGCACTCACGAGAGGGACGCCGCATCCGATACCCGGACGGCGTCCCTCTCGGCGTTCCCTGACCATCCGCATGGCCGGATAGATGCGTCTATGCACATGTGGATAACTTGTGGATGACCGTGGAACGCGCCGTGCCGGATGTGGGCCAATCCAGCAAACCTGTGGATAACCCCGGGAAGAAGAAACGCTGACCGCCCCCTCTCCACCCGCGGATTCCTCAGGGTCTCCACAAGTGACAGGCTTGTAGTTCCCTACTCGCGTCTGCTTTCCACCGAGTTATCCACAGTATCCACAACTGTTAACACCGTTAAGGAGTTAAGTCATTCAGGGTGCGATCCGATCACCAGACGGTGGGGAGAACCGTCCGAGGCATGACAAGTCCTCCGGCGTAGGGAAGCGCAGGACTGTGGGGCTAGCATGGGATTCCCTGCACTGGCAGGACCCGACGACGACCCGTCATGTTCGACGACAAGGGAGCACCCGTGAGGTTTCAGGTCAACCGCGATGTCTTCAGCGAGGCTGTGTCCTTCGTCGTCAAGCTGCTCCCCCAGCGCAATCCGCAGCCGATCCTCGCCGGAGTCCTGATCGAGGCTGACGGTTCGGGACTCACGCTCTCGGCCTTCGACTACGAGGCCTCCGCACGGACGACCATCGAGGCGACGGTCGAGACCCCGGGCACGATCCTCGTCCACGGCCGCCTGCTCTCGGACATCGCGAGCCGACTCCCGAACGCTCCCATCGAGATCGCCGTGGAGGATGACGGCGGGATCGCCGTCACCTGCGGCTCGGCGCGCTTCACGCTCGCCGCCATGCCGGTCGAGGAATACCCGTCGATCCCCGAGGTGTCGGGATCCTCCGGCGTCGTCCCCGCCGACGAGTTCGGCACCGCGATCGCGCAGGTCGGCTTCGCCGCATCCCGCGACGATGTGACTCCCGTGTTGACGGGTGTCCAGCTCGAGGTCACCGGCCACACGCTCAGCCTCGTCGCCACCGACCGCTACCGGGTCTCGCTCCGCGACGTGCCGTGGGACGGCGAGGCCGTCGAGGCGACCGCGCTGGTCCCCGCTCGCACGCTCGTCGAGGTCGGGAAGACCTTCGGTCACGCCGGCACGATCCAGATCGCGTTCTCGGGAGCCGGAGACCGCGAGATCATCGCGTTCACCGCAGGCAACAAGACCGTGACCTCGCTGCTCATCAAGGGCAACTTCCCCCCGGTGCGACGCCTCTTCCCGGAGCAGACCGACCACTACGCCGTCGTCAACACCGCCGATCTCATCGAAGCCGTCCGTCGTGTGTCCCTCGTGCTCGATCGTGCCGCTCCGCTCCGCTTCACGTTCTCGACCGACAGCGTCACGATGGATGCGTCCGGCAGCGAGCACGCCCGCGCGTCCGAGTCGGTCGACGCGATCCTCTCCGGCGGCGATGAGGTGACCCTGGGGCTCAACCCGCAGTACCTCATCGAGGCGCTCGGCGCGGTCAAGAGCGAGTTCGTGCGGGTGACGTTCACCTCCAGCGACAACGCCAACAAGCTCAGCCCGGTCCTCATCACCAGCCAGACCTCCGTCGACCAGGCCGGTCTGGACTCGTTCAAGTACCTGCTGCAGCCCAACCTGCTCCTGCGCTGAGCGCGAGCTCTCGCCCCGAGGGAGTGTCCGACCCGGGAGGTAGGCTGGCTCCGTGATTGTGGAGCACCTCAGCCTGGTCGATTTCCGCAATTACGCGACCGCGGAACTCGCGCTGCACCGAGGGCCGAACGTGCTCGTCGGGCGGAACGGCCAGGGCAAGACGAACCTCGCCGAGGCTGTGGTCTTCCTCGCGACACTCGGGTCGCATCGGGTGTCGTCCGATGCCCCGATGGTGCGGGACGGCCAGGACTTCGCCGTCATCCGGGCTCGGCTCTCCCACGGCGAGCGGCGCGTGCTGGTCGAGGTGCAGCTCAATCGGCAGGGATCGAACAAGGCTCGCATCAACGGCTCCCCGTCGAAGACCAACGAGCTCCCCCGCTATGCGCACGTCGTGCTGTTCGCGCCGGAAGACCTCCAGATCGTCCGCGGAGACCCGTCGGCCCGTCGCCGGTTCGCCGACCAGCTCCTCATCCAGCGCACCCCGCGTCTCGCCGCGGTACTGGCCGATTACGATCGCGTGCTCAAGCAGCGCAATGCCCTTCTCAAGTCGGCGCGGGCGCGCGGCATCCGCGGTGAGGCCTTGAGCACGCTGGACGTCTGGGACGACAAGCTCGTGTCCCTCGGATCGGAGATCATCACCGCGCGGCAGCGGTTGGCCGCCGACCTGCAGCAGCCGGTGGCCGACGCCTACGCGGCGATCGCGGGCGCCGACCACCGGCCGCAGCTGGACTGGGCCCTGTCCGTTGCCGGCGGCGATCCGGAGGACGACGACGATCGGGACGACACAGAGGGCACCGCTCCCGGCGACGACGTGCGCGGGGACACCCGTCGCATCGCCGAGATGTTCCGCGCCTCCCTCGCCGCGAAGCGATCGAACGAGCTCGACCGCGGCCTCACCCTCACCGGACCGCACCGCGACGATCTGGTGCTGCGTGTCCGCGACCTCCCCGTGAAGGGCTACGCCTCGCATGGCGAGTCCTGGTCCGTCGCACTCGCTCTGCGTCTCGCCTCCGCAGAACTCCTGCGCAGCGAGTCTCCCGCCGGCGACCCGGTGCTCATCCTCGACGACGTCTTCGCCGAGCTCGACGCGGATCGGCGCCAGCGACTCGCCACCCTCACCGCAGGCTACGAGCAGGTGGTGGTCACCGCGGCGGTGGAGGAGGATATCCCCGACGTGCTCCGTGCTCACGTGGTCCGTATCGCGGCGGGCACCATCAGCGACGAACGGAACCGATCGCAGGCAGAGGAGGGTGCCAGCCATGACTGATGTGCTCACCGACAGCGCGGCCGCGCCGGAGGCTCCCGAGACCGTCGCCACCTACCTGCGACTGCGGGGACTCCAGCCGAGTGCCAAGAACTGGAAGCGCAAGCGACGGATCACCGTCGACGACAACGCGCCGTTCACCCCCGGGCGCGATCCGGGCAGTCTCGGTGCCGTGCTCGACACCCTCAGCCGCGAGTCCGGGTGGGAGACGACGCTCGCCCGGGAAGACCTCGTCCGCCAGTGGGCCGACCTCGCCGGGGCGGACACCGCGAAGCACTCGGAGCCGGTGTCGCTCGAGCGCGGACTGCTCACCGTGAAGTGCGATTCGACGGCCTGGGCGAAGAACCTCCAGTTCATGCGCGCGACCATCCTCACGGAGATCGGGCGACGGTATCCGGAGGCGGGGGTGGAGAACCTCCGCTTCATCGGACCGGACGTCCCCTCGTGGAAATGGGGTCCCAGAGCCGTTCCAGGGCGGGGCCCGCGCGATACCTACGGGTAGGGCACCATGCAAGGGGTCCGAAACGCTCAGAGGGCCACACGCGGCCGTTGAGCGGCATTTCGACTCGAAACCCCGCTAGAATGGGAATTCGAGATATCGATCTGGAGAATGCCCTCTGATGACGCCTGAATCCCCTGCTGACGAGACGGAACCGAACAACGACGCTTCGTCGGGCTCACAGGCCGGAGGATCGGCGGCACCCGCACCGAAGAAGCAGCAGCCCGGTGAGTACGGCGCCGACTCGATCCAGATCCTCGAAGGACTCGAGGCCGTGCGCAAGCGCCCCGGCATGTACATCGGCTCGACCGGACCCCGCGGCCTGCACCACCTCGTCTACGAGATCGTCGACAACTCCGTCGATGAGGCGCTGGCCGGCTACGCCGACACGATCTTCGTCACCCTTCTCGCCGACGGCGGCGTGCGCGTGGTCGACAACGGCCGCGGCATCCCCGTCGATCCGCACTCCTCCGACCCGTCGAAGTCCACCGTCGAGGTGGTCCTGACGATCCTGCACGCCGGCGGCAAGTTCGGCGGTGGCGCTTACGCCGTCTCCGGCGGTCTGCACGGCGTCGGATCCTCGGTGGTGAACGCCCTGTCGACCCGCTTCGACGTGGAGGTCAAGCAGAAGGGCTTCGTCTGGCGGCACAGCTTCGCCGACGGCGGCGTCCCGCAGCAGAAGCTCGAGAAGGGCGAGGCCACCGAGGAGACCGGGACGAGCATCACGTTCTGGCCGGACGCGGAGATCTTCCAGGAGACGGTCGAGTTCGATTACGACACGCTCCGCACCCGGTTCCAGCAGATGGCGTTCCTCAACAAGGGACTGCGCATCGAGCTGTCCGACGAGCGGCCGGAGTCGGCGTACGAGACCGAGGAGGACGGCCAGGCGGTCACGAAGCAGCCGAGCGACGTCTTCTTCTACGAGCGCGGTCTCGTCGACTACGTCGAGTACCTGAACAAGGTGCGCCACGCCGAGGTCGTCAACGAGGAGATCATCGCCTTCGAGTCGGAGGACACGGCCCGCAAGATCTCTCTCGAGGTCGCGATGCAGTGGACCACGTCCTACACGGAGAACGTGTTCACCTACGCGAACACGATCAACACGCACGAGGGCGGCACGCACGAGGAGGGCTTCCGGGCGGCGCTCACCACGCTCGTCAACCGCTACGCCCGTGCGAACAACCTCCTTAAGGAGAAGGACGACAACCTCTCCGGCGACGACGTGCGCGAGGGGCTGACCGCCGTCATCTCGATCAAGCTCGGCGAGCCCCAGTTCGAGGGCCAGACCAAGACCAAGCTCGGCAACACCGAGGCGAAGGCGTTCGTGCAGAAGGTGGTCGGGGATCAGCTCGGCGACTGGTTCGACCGCAACCCGACCCAGGCGAAGAACGTCATCCGCAAGGCGATCGACGCGGCGACCGCGCGGCTCGCCGCCCGCAAGGCGCGCGAGACGGCTCGCCGCAAGAGCGTCTTCGAGTCGGCAGCGATGCCCGACAAGCTCAAGGACTGCACGAGCAAGGACCCGTCGATCAGCGAGATCTTCCTCGTGGAGGGCGACTCGGCCGGCGGTTCGGCGGTGCAGGGTCGCGACCCGCACACGCAGGCGATCCTCGCGCTGCGCGGCAAGATCCTCAACGTCGAGCGCGCGCGTCTCGACAAGGCGCTCGGCAACAAGGAAGTCCAGGCGATGATCCAGGCCTTCGGCACGGGCATCGGCGAGGAGTTCGACATCGAGAAGGCGCGCTATCACAAGATCGTGCTGATGGCCGATGCCGACGTCGACGGCCAGCACATCACCACCCTGCTGCTCACGCTGCTGTTCCGCTACATGCGCGGACTCATCGAGGCCGGCTTCGTGTACCTCGCGATGCCCCCGCTCTACCGCCTGAAGTGGTCGAACGCGGCGCACGAGTACGTGTTCAGCGACGCCGAGCGCGACGCGCTGCTGGCCTACGGCCTGGAGAACGGCAAGCGCATCCCGAAGGACGCCGGCATCCAGCGCTACAAGGGTCTCGGCGAGATGAACGCCAAGGAGCTGTGGGAGACCACGATGGACCACACCACCCGGACGCTCCGCCAGGTGACCATCGAGGACGCCGCCGCCGCAGACGAGATCTTCAGCGTGCTGATGGGCGAGGACGTGGAATCGCGTCGGAGCTTCATCCAGCGCAACGCCAAGGACGTCCGGTTCCTCGACATCTGATCACCGCGGGGCCCCTGAGCGTGTGCCAGGGGATCCGACGCCTCGACAAGCTCAGCCAACCAGGAAAGACACATGACTGACGAAGAACGCCCCGACATCACTGAGGGCCACGAGCACGGCAAGATCGACCAGGTCGATCTGCAGTCGGAGATGCAGCGCAGCTATCTCGACTACGCCATGGCGGTCATCGTCGGCCGTGCTCTCCCCGATGTGCGCGACGGTCTCAAGCCCGTGCACCGGCGCGTGATCTACGGCATGTACGACGGCGGATTCCGCCCCGACAAGTCGTTCTCCAAGTGCGCCCGCGTCGTCGGCGAGGTCATGGGTCAGTATCACCCGCACGGCGACTCGGCGATCTACGACGCGCTCGTCCGCCTGGTGCAGCCGTGGTCGCTCCGATACCCGCTCGCTCTCGGCCAGGGCAACTTCGGCTCCCCCGGAAACATGGGCGCGGCGGCACCGCGGTACACCGAGACGAAGATGGCCCCGCTCGCGCTCGAGATGGTGCGCGACATCGAAGAGGACACCGTCGACTTCGCCGACAACTACGACGGTCAGACCCAGGAGCCGACGGTTCTGCCGTCCCGGTTCCCGAACCTCCTCGTCAACGGCTCGGTCGGCATCGCGGTCGGCATGGCGACCAACATCCCGCCGCACAACCTCCGTGAGGTATCCGATGCCGCGCTGTGGGCGCTGGACAACCCGGACCTCCCCCGGGAGCAGCTGCTGGACGGGCTGATCCAGCGCATCCCCGGACCGGACTTCCCGACCGGCGCGCAGATCCTCGGCACGAAGGGCATCCACGAGGCGTACCGCACCGGCCGCGGCTCGATCACGATGCGCGCGGTCGTCAACGTCGAGGAGATCCAGGGGCGGACCTGCCTGGTCATCACCGAGCTGCCGTACCAGGTGAACCCCGACAACGTGGCCGTCAAGATCGGCGACCTCGCGCGCGACGGCAAGATCACCGGCATCGCCGACATCCGCGACGAGTCCTCGGACCGCACGGGTCAGCGCCTCGTCGTCGTGCTCAAGCGCGATGCCGTGGCGAAGGTGGTGCTGAACAACCTCTACAAGCACACGCAGCTGCAGGAGAACTTCGGCGCGAACATGCTCGCGATCGTGGACGGCGTGCCCCGGACGCTCGCGATCGACGGCTTCATCTCGAACTGGATCGCCCACCAGATCGACGTCATCGTGCGACGGACGCAGTTCCGGCTGAACGAGGCCGAGAAGCGCATGCACATCCTGCGCGGCTACCTGAAGGCGCTCGACGCGCTCGATGAGGTGATCGCGCTCATCCGCCGGTCGCAGACGACCCAAGATGCGAACGAGGGTCTGCAGAAGCTCCTCGACATCGACGAGATCCAGGCCGATGCGATCCTGCAGATGCAGCTCCGTCGCCTCGCCGCACTGGAGCGTCAGAAGATCATCGACCAGGCGAACGAGCTCGAGGCGCTCATCGCGGACTACAAGGCGATCCTCGCCGATGAGGGCCGGCAGCGGACGATCATCCGCGAAGAGCTCACCGCGATCGTCGACCGGTTCGGGGACGAGCGGCGCACGCACATCCTGCACGGCTTCGACGGCGACGTCTCGATGGAAGACCTCATCGCCGAGGAGGAGATGGTCGTCACCGTCACGCGCGAGGGCTACATCAAGCGCACGCGCAGCGACAACTACCGTTCGCAGCACCGGGGTGGCAAGGGCGTCAAGGGCGCCCAGCTCCGCGCCGACGACATCGTCGAGCACTTCTTCGTCACGACGACCCATCACTGGCTGCTGTTCTTCACCGACAAGGGCCGGGTCTACCGCGCGAAGACGTACGAGGTGCCGGAGGCCGGGCGTGACGCGAAGGGCACGCACGTCGCGAACCTCCTCGCGCTGCAGCCGGACGAGAGCATCGCGCAGGTCCTCGACATCCGCGACTACGCGGTGGCCGACTACCTCGTCCTCGCCACGCGCGAAGGCCTGGTCAAGAAGACCCGCCTGGACAACTACGACACCAACCGCCAGGGCGGCGTGATCGCGATCCGGCTGAACGACGAGGACGAGCTGGTCAGCGCCCTCCTCGTCAACGCCGAGGACGACATCCTCCTCATCAGCCGCAAGGGCATGTCGGTGCGGTTCCAGGCGACCGACGAGGCCCTGCGCCCGATGGGTCGCGCCACCGCCGGCGTGAAGGGCATGAAGTTCCGCGAGGGCGACAGCCTGCTGTCCGCTTCGGTCGCCGCACTCGGGAAGTATGTGTTCGTCGTGACCGACGGCGGCTATGCCAAGCGCACCGCCGTCGAGGAATACCGGGTCCAGGGGCGCGGCGGATACGGCATCAAGGTCGCCAAGCTGAACGACGATCGGGGCACTCTCGCGGGCGGTCTGATCGTGTCCGAGGACGACGAGGTCTTGGTGGTTCTGTCCAGCGGCAAGGTGGTACGCTCTGCCGTGGCCGAGGTCCCCGCCAAGGGTCGCGACACCATGGGAGTGGTGTTCGCCCGCACGACGGAGGCCGACCGCATCCTCGCCATCGCCCGGAACGGTGAGCGTGGTCTCACCGAAGAGGAGACCGAGCCGGATGCCGATGCCGAGGCCCCCCAGACGACTGAGACACCCGAGGATACAGACGCATGAGCACAGTGGCCGACAAGCTGGCGAAGAAGTCGACACGGAAGACCGGCGGTAAGCAGGTCCGTCTGCGGCTCGTCTACGTCGACTTCTGGTCCGCCGTGAAGCTCTCGTTCCTGGGAGCGGTCGCACTGGCCGTGGTCACGATGGTGTCGTTCTTCCTGATCTTCCTCGTGCTCCAGGCCACCGGCATCATGTCCACGGCGGACGAGTTCGTGCGCAGCTTCACCGACGGCGCCATCCCGCTGTCGGAGCTCGTGGGTCTGCCGCAGGTCATGGCGTTCGCCGCCGTCGTCGCGATCCTCAACCTCATCGTGTTCACGGTGCTCGGCGCCGTCGTCGCCGGAATCTACAACCTGGCCGTGAAGGTCACCGGCGGGCTGCTCGTCGGCTTCATGTCGAACTGAGCCTCCGAGACCCCGCCTTTCCGCCGAGACCCCGGCCTGCACACGGATGCAGGCCGGGGTTTCGGCGATAGGACGGGGTTTCGGCAGAGTAGGGAAAACCCGAACGGGAGTGTCCGGCTGACTCGGTGGGCGCGGTCGCGCGGCGGCCCTACCGTGGAAGCATGACCACACAGACTGCGACCCCCGCGGCCGCTGCGACCGGGAGGCCGCCGCTGCGTATCCCCCTCACGATCCTGCATCTCGCCGGTGTCGGGGTGATCGGGGGCGCCATCTTCGGGATGCTCGGCGGGCTCCTCGGCACCGGGCTCGGCCTCCTCTTCGTCTTCGGCGTCGGCATCGTGGTGCTCGTAGGCCTCGTGTACGCGCTCTTCGGCGTCGGCTGGTTCGAGATCGCCCGCGTCGCCGGCCTGTACCGGGTGCCGAACGCCCCGCTGCGGCTCCAGCCTCGGGACCGGCCCGGCTTCGGCGGCTGGCTCCGCTCCCTCGGGCGGCAGGCCATCGACGGACGGATGTGGCGCGCGGTCGCGAACTTCGCCATCACCGCCGTCCTCGGGTTCGTGGTGCTCCGGCTGTTCTGGGCCTTCCTCTGGTCGATCTTCATCGCCTTCGCCCCGCTGACGTCGGTAGAGACGATCATCGGTCCCTTCGGCGGCGGGCAGATCCCGGTGTCCTGGGCGCCCCTGATCGGCATCCTCGGCGCGCTCGCCTCGGCGGCCGGCATCATCGGCCTCGCGCTCCTGGCTCGCACGATCGCTCTGGCGATCGTCGCCCGGGCCCGGGAGGTCGAGCTCACCGAGCGCGTGCGGGCATCCACCGCCCAGCGAGAGGGAGCGGTCCGCGCGGCCGACCTGGAACGGACGCGGATCGAGCGCGACCTGCACGACGGCGTCCAGCCGCGGCTCGTCTCGGTCGGGATGACGCTGGGGCTCGCCCAGCAGAAGATCGACACCGACCCCGACGCCGCGAAGGAGCTCATCTCCGAGGCGCACACGTCGACGAAGGCGGCGATCACCGAGCTCCGGCAGCTCGCACGAGGCATCCACGCGTCGGTGCTCGACGACCGCGGCCTGGACGCCGCACTGTCGGCGCTCGCCAGCCGCTCCCCCATCCCCGTGCAGTTGGACGTGCGGATGGACCCTTCGACAAGCTCAGGGACCCAGGGTGGCGGCTCAGGGACCCAGGGGTACGGCTCAGGGACCCAGGGTGGCGGCTCGGGGAGCCAGGGTTACGGCTCCGGGGCTGCGCGGCCGGGGCGCGATGCGGAGGCGGCGGTGTACTTCTCCATCGCCGAGTCGCTGACCAACGCGGCGAAGCACTCCCGAGCGAGCGAAGCGCGCGTCACGGTCCGGCTCCGTGAGGGGAACACCCTCTGGGCGCGGGTCGAGGACAACGGCATGGGCGGCGCCCAGGTGATCCCGGGCGGAGGCCTCGACGGCATCGCGAACCGGATCCTCGCCGCCGGCGGGACCTTTCGACTCGACAGCCCCCAGGGCGGTCCGACCAGCCTGGAGGTGAACGTGCCATGCGCATCCTGATCTGCGAGGATTCCGTCCTCCTGCGCGAGGGCCTGGTGCGCCTCCTCGAAGACGCAGGCCACGAGGTGGTCGCCGCGCTCACCGACACGACCGGTCTTCGCGAGGCCGTGCTCTCGACCACGCCCGACCTCTGCATCCTGGACGTGCGGCTGCCGCCCACCTTCACGGACGAGGGCATCCGCGCGGCCCTGGATCTGCGGGCCATGCACCCGGCGCTCGCCATCCTCGTGCTCTCGCAGTACGTGGAAGAGCGCTACGCGTCCGACCTCATCGCCGCGCAGGGCGGTCCGCTCGGCTATCTCCTGAAGGACCGGGTGGCGGACGTCGCCGAGTTCATCGATTCGGTGCAGCGCATCGCCGACGGCGCCACGGTGCTGGACCCGGAAGTGGTGGCTCAGCTCCTGACCCGGCGGAACCGCGACGACCGCATGATGCGGCTCACCGAGCGGGAGCGCACCGTGCTGGCCCTGCTCGCCGAGGGCAAGTCGAACCAGGCGATCGCCGGCCTCCTCTTCCTCTCGGCGGCGAGCGTCGAGAAGCACATCACCTCCATCTTCCAGAAGCTGGGCTTCGAACAGGACGAGTCGGGCAACCGCCGCGTGCTCGCCGCCCTCGCCCACCTCGAGAACACGGGCGGCACGACGCCGCCGAACGGCCAGACAGGAGTCACACGATGACCACCGAGAACACCGGAGCACAGGGGGGACACACCCCGATCACTCCTCCCCCGCCGCCGTCCGCGGCCTCACCCACGCCGGCGCCCGGCGCGCCCGGACCCCAGCGCTCGTCCGGAGCGACGGCGGTGATGATCGTCACCGCCGTGGTCGGTGGGATCGCCCTGCTCGGAGCCGGAGGCACGGCGGCCGTCGCGGCGACCGGCACCCTCCTCTCCTCCAGCCGGCCGGATTCGGTGCAGACGGTGGACGTCGACGGCGTCACCGCGATCGATCTCGACGCCGACGCGAGTATGGTCCGCATCGACTTCGGCGATGTGGACGCGGCGGAGCTCTCCGTGACCAACGGCCGCGGTTCGTGGACGTTCGAGCGCGAGGCGGACGAGCTCGTCGTCCGGAGTCCTCGGCCGGCCTTCGGCTGGTGGTTCGGCAACTGGTTCGGCGACGACGAGCGTGCCGTCCTCACCCTTCCGGAGGAGCTCAGCGGCTCCGACCTCGACGCGAGTCTCACGCTCGATGCCGGCGCTCTCGACGTCTCCGGTGAGTTCGGCACGCTGGAGGTCCAGATCAACGCCGGATCCCTCGACGTCTCCGGTGCGGCCTCGGCCTTCGATGTGCAGATGAACGCGGGACGCGCGGACGTCCTCCTGGACGGCGTCGACCAGGCGGATCTCGGCATCGCTGCAGGCGATCTGACGGTGGAGCTGACCGGCGATGCGCCGACGACGACCACGATCGACGTGAGCGCCGGATCGCTGAATCTGACCCTTCCCGACGTGGAGTATCGGATCAGTCAGGACGTCAACGCGGGCTCGTTCGATGCCCGGGTCGACGAGTCCCCGAGCGCTCGCCGCACGATCGACGTGTCCGTGTCGGCCGGCAGCGTGGACGTCAGTCCGGGACGGTGACCCGGCCGAGGGCGAGGATCCCGGAGGGGGTCCTCGCCCTCGATTCGGATTTTCGCCGAAACTCCGGTAATGTTCTGGAGGTTGACGGGGCTATAGCTCAGGCGGTTAGAGCGCTTCACTGATAATGAAGAGGTCCCAGGTTCAAGTCCTGGTAGCCCCACCCTTTCAATTCAAGAATTCCCTCACGGGGCCTTAGCTCAGTTGGTAGAGCGCCTGCTTTGCAAGCAGGATGTCAGGAGTTCGAATCTCCTAGGCTCCACCATCCTCTCCCTCACCGATCGGCCGGCGTGAGTTCGTGCGGCGCCGTGTTCAGTCGCTCGGCCCCGTCTGCCGTCACGACCACGATGTCCTCGATGCGGGCTCCCCACTCGCCGGCGAAGTAGATGCCGGGCTCGATGCTGAAGGCCATGCCCTCGCGGAGCACGAGGTCGTTGCCGGGGGCGATGTAGGGCTCCTCATGCACCGAGACGCCGATCCCGTGACCCGTGCGGTGCAGGAACGCCTCGCCGAGCCCCGCCTCCGTGAGAACCGAGCGGGCGGCCGCGTCGACCTCCGCCGCGGTGACCCCGGGGTGCACCGCATCCACGGCGGCCTGCTGCGCCCGGACGAGAGTGGCGATCCGGTCCGCGGCTGCCGGATCGGGCGTTCCGACGACGTAGGTCCTCGTGCTGTCCGAGTTGTAGCCGCTCGGAACGGCGCCCCCGATGTCGACGACCACCACATCGCCGTCCTCGATGACCCGGTCGGAGACCTCGTGGTGCGGGTCGGCCCCGTTAGGCCCCGACCCGACGATGACGAACTCGACGGTCCGATGCCCCTCCTCCACGATCGCCGCGGCGATGTCGGCGGCGACCTCCCGCTCGGTGCGGCCGGCGCGCAGCCAGCCGGGCACGCGGCGGTGCACGGCATCGATCGCCGCGCCGGCTCGGCGCAGCTCGGCGATCTCCTCGTCGTCCTTGGTCATCCGGCCCTCGCGGAGCACCGGCGTGGCGAGTTCGAGCCGGGCCTGCAGCCGTTCCCCGATCGGGACGACGTGCAACGCGGGAAGCGCATCCGACACCCCGACGCGGGAGACGGGACCGGTCGCCGCGGCGACGAGGGCGTAGGGATCGTCGCCGTCGACCCAATCGGCGACGGTCAGTCCGAGTTCTCCGACGGCCGTGCTGCGCACCTTGGCGAGCTCCATCCGCGGGACGATGACCGTCGCCGCGCCCTGCGGCGGCAGGACGAGGGCGGTCAGCCGCTCGATGGTGTCACCCTCGACACCGAGGAGGTACTGCAGGTCGGGGCCGGGACCGACGATGATCGCGTCGAGGCCAGCCTCCTTGGCGCGCTCCTGCGCGCGTGCGAGACGGCGGGTGTAGACGGCGGCGGAGAAGGGAAGGGTGCTCACAGGCACCACGCTAACGCGCGCGACCCCGCTGCGTCAGATCCACTTCGGGATCAGCTGATCGCCTGGCGGATGCGTCCGGCGAGGAACTCGAGGTCCTTCTCCGTGAGCGCGGTCACCGCGTACGCGGTCGGCCAGACGGTGCCGTCATCGAGGTTGGAGATCGGCTCGAACCCGAAGGTGCCGTAGCGGACCTTGAACTTGCTGGCCGGCTGGAAGAAGCACAGCACCTTCCCGTCGCGCCCCCACGCGGGCATACCGTAGTACGTGCGCGGCACGAGGTCCGGCGCCACCTCGGAGACCAGCGCGTGCAGCTTCTCCGCAAGGGCCCTGTCCTCATCGGTGAGCTTGGCGACGGCCTCCTTCAGGTCGGCCTCTCCGGCCGCGCGCAGCTCCTCCGGCGACTTCTTCGCTCGCGAGCGTCGCGTGCGGGCCTCCTTGGCGGCGGCCTGCATGGCCTCGCGCTCCTCGGCGGTGAAGTTCTTCTCGGTGTCAGCCATGATGTTCCTCTCGTGGGCCGGATGATGCTCCCAGCGTAGGGACGGCGCGTGATGTCGGGCTTCTCGATTCGTGATCGATCACCCCGATCGTCACGCGGCGAGGGACGGCCCGAGACCCGGATAAGGTGTGACGCATGGACCTGCGCGTCGCCGCATACGGGGTCGTCACCGATGAGGGTGGGCGCCTCCTGCTGGCGCGGTGGACGGAGGGCCGACGCGTGGCGTGGACGCTCCCGGGCGGCGGCCTGGAACCGGGCGAGGCGCCGGAGGATGCGGTGCGGCGGGAGCTCCGCGAGGAGACCGGGTACACGGTCCGGGTCGGGCAACTCCTCGGCATCCACTCCCGTGTCATCCCGGCCGGACGGCGCGTGCAGAAGTCGTCCGACCCCCTGCATACCCTGCGCATCGTCTATCGGGCCGAGGTCACCGGGGGGAAGCTGCGCTGGGAGACGGACGGCTCCACCGATCGCGCCGAGTGGTTCGCGCTCTCCGCGGTCGCCGGACTGCAGCGTGTACGGCTGGTGGACATCGCCCTGCGGATGGCCGGCCTGCTCTGAGGCTCCGGCGACGGTCAGCGCTCTTCGGGCACCGAGATGTCGGCGACGGTCGCGCCGTACGCCGCGATGAGGGCGTCGGCGTCGACGAAGAGGCTGTAGCCGTGCGCGCCCGCGCCCATCGCGACCCGCTCGCCGACGATGGAGGCGTCGGCGTAGACAGGCCAATCCGTGGTGCTGCCGATCGGGACGATGGTTCCGCGCTCGTAACCGGTCGCCGCGAGAGCGAGCTCGGGTTCGGGCAGGCGGAGTTTGTTCACTCCGACGACGGCCCGCAGCTTCGGCCAGGAGATGGACCGACCACCGGGGATGAGCGCGAACAGATAGGTGCCGTCCGAGCGCTTGACCACGAGGGTCTTCACGATGGCGGACGGCGGGATGCCGAGGATCTCGGCGGCTTCGACGAGGCTACGCGCCTGCGGCCGCTCGCGGATCTCGATGTCGAGTCCGCGGGCGGCCGCAGCATCCCTCACCCGCGCGTGCGGGTCGGGAGTGGTCACGCGTCGGGAGCCGACAGCGGGTCGTCGGCGACCCAGAGCTCGTCGTCGGCCCGCAGCGCCTGCCAGGCGGCGTACAGCACGCCGACGGCGGCCGCAGCACCCAGGACGATGGCGATGACGGATCCGAGACCGGGACCCTTCTTCTGCGAGACGGCCTTGCGGGCCTTGTACTCGACGCCGTGGCGCTTGGCGTTCGCGACGTCCCAGGCGGTCAGCGCCGTACCGACGACGCCGCCCACGATCGGAACGACCTTGTCGTCCACGACGTGCTTGCCGGCCTTGACCGAGCGGTCCACGACCGGGGCGACGCGGCGGTTGTAGGTGTCCTGGACCACCGGGACGATCTGCTCGCGATTGAAGTTGCCGAGCTGGCGACCCGCCTCACGAGCGACGTCGGCAGCGTGGCCGACGAGCACCTGCTGGTCTTCCCACAGCTGGTTCGCGTCCTTCTGAAGACGACGAAGCTGCTTCTTCCGCTTGCGGCTGAGGCTCACGATGCTCTCCTGTCCATTGGAGTACGGGTTCCCCATCTTGCCACGAGAGGCTGGATGCGGCGAGGGAATCGCCCGCCCCTTGCATCATCGGCTCCCGCGTTGTACATGCCCGGCTCGCTCACCGGAAGCTCTGCGAGAATGAACGCATGGTTCACGCTTCCCACGTCGCAACTCTGCACACCAACCACGGTGACATCGTCATCAACCTCTTCGGCGACCACGCCCCGAAGACGGTCAAGAACTTCGTCGGCCTCGCCGACGGCTCCCAGGAGTGGACGCACCCCGCCACCGGCAAGCCGGGCGAGGGTCCCCTCTACAAGGACGTCATCTTCCACCGCATCATCCCGAACTTCATGATCCAGGGCGGCGACCCGCTCGGCCAGGGCGTCGGCGGTCCGGGGTACAACTTCGACGACGAGATCAACAACGAGCTCAACTTCAACGAGCCCTACATCCTCGCGATGGCCAACGCGGGCCTCCGCCGCAACGCCATCACCGGCAAGGTCGAGGGCACCAACGGCTCGCAGTTCTTCATCACGACCGACCCGACCCCGTGGCTGCAGGGCAAGCACACGATCTTCGGGGAGGTCGCCGACGACGCATCGCGCAAGGTCGTCGACGCGATCTCCGCGGTCCCGACGGCGGCGGGCGACCGCCCGATCGAGCCCGTGGTGCTGCAGTCGATCGACATCGTCGCCGCCTGACGACAGCGACGGCCGATCCGGATGACGACGCCCGAGTTCACGAACAACCGTGAGAACTTCTGCTACCGGCATCCGGATCGGCAGTCCTTCGTGCTCTGCCAGCGGTGCCTGCGCACCATCTGCCCCGAGTGTCAGACGCCCGCCCCGGTCGGCGTCATCTGCCCGGAGTGCATGAACGCGGAGCGCAAGAACCGCACCCCCGCTCAGAAGAAGGCCGCGCGTCGGTGGCGTGGTGGTGGGGCCACGACCATGGGCGCCGTGCGCAGCGGCAAGCCCGTCGTCACGTACGTCCTGCTGGCGGTGACGTCGTTCATCGGCCTGGTGCAGCTGATCCCCGGGCTCAACGCCCCGATCATCCAGGCTCTCGGCTTCTACGCGCCGTTCCTCTACCCGAACCTCTCCCTCCTGCCGTTCGAGCCGTGGCGATTGCTGACCGTGCTGTTCGTGCATGGGGGCTTCGTGCATCTCGCGCTGAACATGCTCGCCCTGTGGATGCTCGGACAGAATCTCGAACCGATGCTCGGTCGTGTCCGCTATCTCGCGCTGTACCTCATCAGCGGTCTCGGCGGATCCGTCGCGGTGGCCGTCCTCGCTCCGGAGACGTGGACGGTCGGCGCCTCCGGGGCGATCTTCGGGCTCCTGGCGTCCCTCCTGATCATCGGACGCCACATCGGGGCCAACGTCACCGGCATCCTCGTGATCCTCGGCATCAACTTCGCCTTCGGGTTCTTCGCCGGTGGCATCTCCTGGCAGGCGCACCTCGGCGGCGCGATCACGGGCGCGCTCGTCGCCCTCATCTACGTCCGCACGAAGCGCCGTGACCAGCGGACCTGGCAGATCGTGTCGCTCGCCGCCCTGGTGGTTCTGTTGATCGTCGTGGTCGCCGTGGTGCCGCCCCTCATCCTTTTGGCCTGATCCTGAGTTGTTAACAGGGTTGTTAACCCCTGTGAATAACATCGGTGTAATTCTCCCCAGTGTGGGGATAACCTGTGGATAACTCGACGCCTGCCGCACAGACGAAAGGAACCCCTCGCCGAAGAGGCGAGGGGTTCCTTTCGTTCTGAGCGGTCAGCGCCAGCGAGTGGTCATGAGGAATCCGATGAGGGCGATGCCCAGACCGATGGCCAGATTCCAGTTGTCGAGGCCGGGGATGGGGAACTGCATGCCCGAGATGTAGAAGACGAGGATCCAGGCGAGGCCGAGGAGCATGAAGCCGATCATCACCGGCTTGAACCAGACGGCGTTGGGAGCGGCGTCGCCCTCGGCGCGCTCGACGGCGGGTTCTTCGGTCTTGCGGTCACGTGCCATGCCGTCATTGTACCCGGGAGACCTCGGCGCCGACGAGACGTGAGGACGTCGATCGGCGGCGCCCCGGCTCCTGCTGCACAGGTCGGGCGGATATGATCACGCCCATGACTGCATCTGTCGTGCCTGGGGGGCGGCGCGAGCGGCGGCAGCGACCCCGGTCGCGCGCCACGTTCGCGAGTGTGCTCGGCGAACTCCTCCTGACCGCCGGCGTCGTCGTGCTCCTCTTCGTCGCCTGGCAGATGTGGATCGGCGACATCATCATCGCGGCGCAGAAGAACGAGGAGGGGGCCGCGATCTCGCAGCAGCTCGCCGCGGGGGAGGCACCGGAACTGCCGCCGCTGGTCGAGACGGACGACGGTGAGACGGTCTACGAGGCGCCCGTCCCGGCGGCACCGGCCGACGGGGAGTGGTTCGGACAGATGCACATCCCCCGGTTCGGCGCCGACTACAACTTCGGCATCTACGGCGGCACGAGTCGCGCGCGCACCCTGGATCAGAAGGGCATCGGCGTCTACACGCAGTCGAAGATGCCTGGAGAGGTCGGCAACTTCTCGCTCGCCGGCCACCGCACGACCTGGGGCAAGCCGTTCAACCAGCTCGACAAGCTGCACGTCGGCGACGCGATCGTCGTGGAGACCCCTGACGGCTGGTACACCTATCGGTTCCGCACGCTGGAGTACGTGAAGCCGACGCAGACCGACGTGCTCGCCGATGTGCCGCAGATGCCGGAGCAGCAGACGGGGGAGCAGTACATCACCCTGACGGCCTGCTCACCGCTGTACTCGCTCGCCGAGCGCATCGTCGCGTACGGGGTGTTCGAGAGCTTCCAGCCGCGAGCCGAGGGACCCCCGTCCGCTCTGACCGACCCGCCGCCCCCGCCGGCCGCACCGTCCGTGTGACCCGCCTCCAGGAGAGAGAAGACCCATGTACGCCGCACTCTGGCGCCTGCTGCCCGGTCCGTGGTGGCTGCGCGTCCTCATCCTGCTCGTGGTGATCGCCGCGGTGCTCTACGCGCTGTTCTGGTACGTGTTCCCCTGGGTCAGCCCCCTCATCTCCCCCGGCGAGGTCGACGTCGAATGACGCGCGTCCTGGTGGTCGACAACCACGACAGCTTCGTGCACACCCTCGTGGGATATCTCCGCGAGCTCGGTGCGGACACCACGCTCGTGGAGTCCGACGCGACCGACGCGGCCGAGCTCGAGGAGCTTCTCGGCGCGCATGACGCGCTCCTGCTCTCCCCCGGTCCCGGGGCTCCTGCCGATGCCGGCGTCTCGATCGACGCTGCTCGCATCGCGGTGCGGCGGGGGATCCCCACGCTTGGAGTGTGTCTCGGGCATCAGGTCATCGGGGCCGCTTTCGGCACGGCCGTCCGGTCTGCTCCCGAGGTCATGCACGGCATGGTCTCGGCGGTCCGCCACGACGGCTCCGCCCTGTTCGCAGGGATCCCCTCACCTTTCGACGTCGGGCGTTATCACTCGCTCGCGCTGTCCGCGGTAGACCTCCCCGATGACCTCGCGGTCATCGCCACCGCCCCCGACGGCACCGTGATGGCGCTGGCGCACCGGACGTTGCCGCTGCACGGGGTGCAGTTCCATCCGGAGAGCGTCCTCACCCGAGGGGGTTACCGGCTCCTCGCCAACTGGCTCCGCCTCTGCGGCGACGAGGAGGCCGTCGCCCGCTCCGCCCTCCTCGATCCGCTGACGCGCTGAGCCGCGGCGCGTCCCGCGTCAGGACCCGGTGCAGTAGCGGAGTTCGACCGACGACCCGACGGGGACATCGCCCGGAGCGATGGACATCGAGTGCACCGTCGCCGGATCCGTCGCCGGGCACTCCGGCGCCTCGGTCGGCACCGGCGTGAGTCCCAGGTCGTCGAGCGCCTGCGTCGCCGAGTCCATGGACCAGCCGACGACGTTGTTCAGCGTCACCTTCCCGCTGGCGACCTCGAGGTTCACGACGGTGCCCGGAGCCACCTCGGCCTCCGCCTGCTCGCTCGCCGTCATCACCGTGTTGGCGGCGAGACCCTTGTCATTGCGTTGCGTCACCGTGCCGAGTTCGAGGCCGGCGGCCTTCAGCGCCTTCGTCGCGGCATCGAGGGACATCCCCTCGAGCTTCGGCACGACCACCGTCTCCTCGCCGGAGGACACGTAGAGGGTGACCGTCGAGCCCTTCTCCACGGACACGCCGCCCTCGGGATCGGTGCGGATGACGTTGCCCTCGGCGATCGACGGGCTCGACTCGATGACGATCTTCGAGGAGAGGTCCAGTTCCGCGAGGTCGTCCTGCGCGCGCTCGGAGGCGACGTTCGTCAGATCAGGGACGAGCCTCGAGGTGCTCGGCACGTCGGCGGGGCGCATGCTGATGGTCCAGACCCAGAACAGCACGGACGCCAGGAGCACCGCCAGCAGCGCGACTCCCGCCCAGATCCACGCGACGGGCGGTCCGGACTGTGTGCGGGCCATCGTGGTGTCGGTGCTGAGCTGACGCAGCGACCGCGCCGTCTCCTGCGCCTGGCGCGGACTCGGGCCGTAGAGCTCGCTGGTCAGGGCGCCGATCTGCTTGCGCGTGGGAGCGGCGCCGGTCACCGCGGCGTCCAGAGCGGCGCGGAAGTGAGCGGCGTCCGGATACCGCTGATACGGGTCCTTCGCGAGGGCGCGCAGCACGATCGGGTCCAGGGCTGCGGGCGACTCCTCGTTGACCTCGGAGGGCGGGACCGGCGTCTCGCTGACGTGCTGGTAGGCGACGGCGACCGGCGACTCGCCGCGGAACGGCTGCCGTCCGGTCAGCAGCTCGTAGAGCACCACGCCTGTGGAGTAGAGGTCGGCACGAGCATCGACCGGCTCGCCCTTGGCCTGCTCGGGCGAGAAGTAGGCGGCGGTGCCGATGATCTGGGTGGTCTCGGCCACGGTCGAGGAGGAGTCGGACACCGCGCGGGCGATGCCGAAGTCCATCACCTTCACCTGGCCCTTGTCGGTGACCATGACGTTGCCCGGTTTGATGTCGCGGTGAACGACGCCGGCGCGGTGCGAGTAGTCCAGCGCCTCGAGGATCCCGTCGACGTAGCGCACCGCATCCTCGACGGGCACGGGGCCATCGGCGATGATCTTCTTGAGCAGGGTGCCCTTGACCAGCTCCATCACGATGTACGGCGGCTCGTCCGAGGAGCTGTCGACCGTTGAGGGGTCGCCGGCGTCATACACCCGCACGATCGACGGGTGCGACATGCGTGACGCCGACTGCGCCTCCAGACGGAACCGCGTACGGAAACTGGTGTCGCGGGCGAGCTCAGGGTCGAGGATCTTGATCGCGATCTCGCGGCCGAGCGTCAGATCGTACCCGCGGTACACCTTCGCCATCCCGCCGTGCCCGATGAGCTCGTCGACGCGGTACCGGCCCGCGATGACTTGTGGCTCTGTGGACACGGATGACCCCCTGGAAACGACTGCGGCTGGACTGGATACTCAGGCTACCCTTAGGCGCCGTCCTCGCTGTCACCCTCGCCGTCCTCCGGGGCCACGATCGTGACGGACAGCGGCGGGGAGGCGTTCGACGTGCGCTGGTCGCCCCCGGAGCACAGGCCCTGATACGTCGCGATGAGCTGCTTCCCCACGGCGTCCCCGACCGTCACCTGCGCGTTGCGCTCCGTCGGCTGGAAGTTCGGCCCGCCCGAAGCGAAGGTGCCGTTCTGCAGGGAAACGACGTAGCCGGACAGCGTGGTGCCACTGGGGCAGGTGAAACCGGTGCCCCAGGAGATCGTCACGGTGCTGCCGGCGATCGGGTCGCCGGTGATCGTCGGCTCGTCCGTCGGCGTCGGCAGCGGCGTGCGGCCGGCGTAGACCGTGAGAGCGATCGGGGTCGTCGTCGCGACGTTCCCCTCCGGCTGCACCCGGTAGACCTTGCCGACGTCGCCGTCGCTCGGGGCGGGGTCGCCCTCACCGCAGGCGATGTCGGAGAACCCGGCCTCCTTGAGCGTCGCGGTCGCCGTGCCGCAGTCCATGCCGTTGAGCCCGAGCGCGGTCACGTCGACCCGGGTCTCGTCGGGCGTGGGCTCCTGCGAGGGCGTCTGCGTCTGGGTCTGCGTGGGGGTGCGGCTCGCGGACCCGGTGGGGTCGGGGTCGGTGTCCTTGCCCTGGTTGCCGAACAGCGCCCACAGCGTGCCGGCGACGACGATGAGCAGCAGGACCAGCAGCGCGATCAGCGGCCAGGTCCACGCACTCTTCTTCTTCTTTTTCTTCTCCTGCTCGTCCGCCGCGGCCTCGTCGGTGGGCAGCTGCGCGGTGGTGGGCAGGATTCTCGTCGTGCCGTCGTCGCCGGTCGCGGTCAGCATCCGCGTGGCGTCGTCGTCCCCGGCGATGCCGCCCGTCGCGATGGCGGGCACGGCGATGGCGGCGGAGTTCAGGTCTCCGCGGCGGAGGGCCTGGGCCGCGCGGGCGACCGTGGCCGAGGAGGACGGGCGGTCCGCCGGCTTCTTCGCGATCATCGCCATGACCAGGTTCTGCACGGGGATCGGGACCGTCGGCGGCAGCGGCGGGGGCTGCTCGTTGATCTGCGCCATGGCGATCGCGACCTGCGACTCGCCGGTGAAGGGGCGCTTGCCGGCGAGGCACTCGTACGCGACGATGCCCAGCGAGTACGTGTCGGTCGCGGGGGAGGCGGGGTGACCCGATGCCTGCTCCGGCGACAGGTACTGCACCGTGCCCATGACCTGCCCGGTCGCCGTGAGCGGTACCTGGTCGGCGATGCGGGCGATACCGAAGTCGGTGATCTTCACGCGGCCGTCCGGCGTGATGAGGAGGTTCCCGGGCTTGATGTCGCGGTGCACGAGACCCGCCGCGTGCGCGGCTTGGAGGGCCGAAGCGGTCTGCGCGACGATGTCGAGCGTCTTGTCGGCACTCAGCGCGCCGTCCCGCTCGAGGATCGTCGAGAGGGCTTCACCCGGAACGAGCTCCATGACGAGGTAGGCGCTGCCGTTCTCCTCGCCGTAGTCGAACACGCTGGCGATGCCCTCGTGGTTGACGAGCGCGGCGTGACGCGCCTCCGCGCGGAACCGCTCGAGGAACCCGGGGTCCCCCATGTATTCGTCCTTGAGGATCTTGATGGCGACGGTGCGTCCGATGACGTGATCCGTCGCCTCCCACACCTCGCCCATGCCGCCGATCGCAATCCGCGACTGCAGCTCGTAGCGACCACCGAACGACACACCCTGCGTCGGCCTCATCTGCCCAGCACCGCCTCTATGACCTTCTTCGCAATCGGAGCGGCGATGGTGTCCCCGCTTCCTGATTGACCCTGTCCGCCGCCGTTCTCGACGACGACCGCTACCGCGACCGCGGGGTCGTCCGCGGGGGCGAACCCCGTGAACCACAGCGTGTGCGGCCTGTTTCCGTTCTCCGCCGTTCCGGTCTTACCGGCCACGTCGACCCCGTCTATTCTTGCACCCTGCGCCGCGCCGTTTGAGACGCTGGCGACCATGGCGGAGGTCACCTCGTCCGCCACGTCCGGCTCCATGGCGCGACCGAACTCGGTGCTGTCGAACGACCGGATCACCGAGAGGTCGTTGCCGATCACGGCGTCGACCATCTGCGGGTTCATCACGACGCCGTCGTTGGCGATGCCGGCCGAGACCATGGCGATCTGCAGGGGCGTCGCGGTCACCTGTCCCTGACCGAATCCGGTGAGGGCGGTCTGCGCGTCGTCGAGTCCCTGGGGGTAGCTCGAGGGCGTCGAGGTGAGCGGGATGTCGAAGCTGCGGTTGAACCCGAACTTCTCCGCCATCTCCCGGATCGTGTCGTCGCCGAGTTCGACGGCGAGCTCGGCCATGGGGATGTTGCAGCTGAGACGGATCGCCTCGGCGATCGTGACCGTCGCACCGGAGCCGCAGGTGCCGCCCCATGCGTTGGAGACACGACTGTTCGAGCCCGGCAGCGTGTACGAGGCGGGGTTGGGGAGGGTCGACTCCGGCGTCCACTCGCCACTGGCGTAGGCGGCCGCCGCCACGACGATCTTGAACGTCGAGCCCGGGGGATTGAGGTCACCGGCGATCGCGCGGTTCGACAGCGGCTTGCCGGGGTCGGCCACGAGCTGGTCGTAGGTGGCGTTGGCGGCGTTCGCGTCGTGGGTCGCCATGCTGTTGGTGTCGAAGCCGGGAGTGGACGCCAGCGCGAGGATGCGCCCGGTCTTCGGGTCCATCGCCACGACGGCGCCCTGCAGGCCGTCCAGGGCCTCGGTGGCGGCGCGCTGCGCTGCCGTGTTCAACGAGAGCTCGACGCTGAATCCGCGCTGAGGCTGGCCGGAGAGGATGCGCTCGATCTCCGCGAAGAAGGCGTTCGAGCCGGTGCCGGAGAGGTCGGCGTTCATCGCCTCCTCGATGCCGGTGGCCGAGCCCAGAGCGGGGTTGAAGTAGCCGGTGACGGGCTCCCACATCTCGGCGTCGGTGTACACGCGCTGGAATCGGTACTGGTCGTCGCTGGGGACCGAGTTGGCGATCGCGGTGCCGTCGACGATGATCGCGCCGCGCTGGATCTCGTAGCTGTCCAGCCGGGTGCGCTTGTTGTGCGGGTTCTGCGACAGGCCGTCCGTCTCGACGACCTGGATCCAGCTCGTCGCGGCGAACAGCGCGATGAACATGAACAGCATGACGATGCTGAGTCTGCGGAGCTCTTTGGTCATGTCACCCGATCACCACCCGGGGCTGACGGCGGACGCCGTCGGAGATGCGGAGGAGGAGCGCCACGATGAGCCAGTTCGCGACGAGCGACGAGCCGCCCGCGGCCAGGAACGGGGTGGTCAGGCCGGTCAGCGGGATGACCCGCGTGACACCGCCGACCATGATGAACACCTGCAGCGCGATGGTGAACGACAGGCCCGTGGCGAGCAGCTTGCCGAAGTCGTCCTGACCGGCGAGCCCGATGCGCACGCCGCGGCTGACGAACACCATGTAGAGGCAGAGGATCGCGAAGAGCCCGATGAGGCCGAGCTCCTCGCCCAGGCTCGTGATGATGTAGTCGCTGTGCGCGAGCGGCGTGATCTCCGGGCGACCCTGCCCCCAGCCGGTGCCGATGAGGCCGCCGCGGGCGAGACCGAACAGCCCCTGCATGGGCTGGTAGCCGGCGACGTCGGGGTCGACCTTGGAGGAGTCGAACAGGAAGAGCCAGTTGATGAAACGACCCTGCACGTAGCTGAGGATCTGGGACGCGACGGCGACGCCCGCGACCACGAGGCCGAGACCGATGAGCACCCAGCTCGTCTTGCCGGTGGCGACGTAGAGCATGGCCACGAACATGCCGAAGATGAGCGTTCCGGTGCCGAGGTCGCGCTGGACGACGATGATGCCGAGGGAGACGAGCCAGACGACGAGCACGGGTCCGAGCTCGCGCATGCGCGGCCAGGTGATCCCGAGCACGCGCTTGCCCACCGACGTCAGGCTCTCCCGCGTCCGCACGAGGTAGCCGGCGAAGAAGATCGCCAGGCAGATCTTGGCGAGCTCTCCGGGCTGGAAGGCGAACATGCCGCCGAGCGAGACCCACACCTGCGCGTTCGCATCGGGGATCCGCAGG
The DNA here is from genome assembly GCF_002993305.1 of Microbacterium sp. str. 'China'. Taxonomy (NCBI): domain Bacteria; kingdom Bacillati; phylum Actinomycetota; class Actinomycetes; order Micrococcales; family Microbacteriaceae; genus Microbacterium; species Microbacterium sp. str. 'China'. The sequence goes on from NZ_CP027434.1 coordinate 26,238, forward strand.
CCGGGGACGAACGGCAGGAGCAGCAGGAGGATTCCGGCGAGGCCGAAGATGTAGGTGTACCGGAACAGGATCCGGTAGTTGCGCAGCAGGATGACCACCGTGATCGCTCCGGCGAGGGAGATTGCGGTCCAGGCGAGCTGTTTGGTGGAGTAGGCGTTCCACCCGGTGTTCGCGAAGGCGATGTCGATCCGGTAGATCATCGCGACGCCGAGTCCGGTGAGCAGCGTCGCGATCGGGACGACGAAGGGATCGGAGTCGGCTGCCACGAAGCGCAGCACGATGTGCAGGGCGAAGGCCAGGGCCGCCAGCCCGCCGCCGATCGCCAGGATCATCGGGTCGATGGTGCCGAGAGCGCCGAGCTGGACGAGGGTGAGGGCGGCGCCGCTGATCGCACAGGCGAAGAGGAGCAGCCAGAACTCGCGGTTGCGCTGCGTCTGCGGCATGCGCAGGCGGCGCAGAGCCTTGATGACCGTGGTGTCGGCCTGGACGTCGGTGCTCACCCCGCACCTCCCGAGGGCGTCGCGCTCGGGGAGGGGAGCGGCGTGGGCAACGGGGTCTGCTCGATGATGTTCGCCTCGGCGCCCGTGCGGAGACGGTCCACGATGGCCATGGCGTCCGAGAGCGAGCGCGCGCTGATGGTGCGCTCGACCGAGGCCCGCTGGTACGGGGGCAGGTCGGCGAGGAGGATCTCGGTGTCCTCGACCGGTGTCGACAGCGTGATCGGACCGATGTTCTGCTGCACACCCTGGAAGATCACGACGCTGTCCTCATCCGCGCCGATGAAGTAGCGCGTCTGCGTCCAGCTGTAGGCGGCGAACGCGGCGAAGCCCAGCATGGCCAGCACCACGAGCGTTCCGGCGATCCAGCCCAGCCGGCGGCGCTTGGCGCGACGGCGGTCCTCCTCGATCAGCTCCTCGAGGTACTCGGGTGCCGGCTCGAAGTGGCTCGGTTCGTTCGCAGCCTGGCGGACCGGGTGCAGCCAGTTGCTCCGCGGGGCCCGCACCGGCGGCACGTAGACACCCGACGGGTTCGACGCCGCGCCGACGATCGTGGCGGTGCCGGAATGGACGGGGTGCTGTCCGCCCACATCGACGATCACGATCGTGACGTTGTCGGGGGCCCCGCCGTCGAGGGCCTGCTTGAGGAGGTTGTCGGCCGTGCGCCCCGGCGCGAGCCCGAGCTGCATGGCCTTGAGGATGCGGGCCTCGTCCACCACTCCCGAGAGACCGTCGGAGCACAGCAGCCAGCGGTCGCCGGGCTGCGCGTGCATGACGAACATGTCGAGCTCGGGGTCGGCGTCCATGTCGCTGAGCACCCGCATGAGGACGGAGCGCCGCGGGTGGTACCTGGCCTCTTCCGGGGTGATGCGGCCGGAGTCGACGAGGCGCTGCACGAAGGTGTGGTCGGCGGTGATCTGCGTCAGCGCATCGTCGCGGTAGAGATAGATGCGGGAGTCGCCGATGTGGCCGATGACGGCGTACTCGTCGACCATGATGATGGCGCTGAGCGTGGTGCCGAGTCCGGCGAGCTCCGGGCGGTCCTTTGCCGCGCGGATGAGGTCTCCCGCGGCGGTCGTGGCCGCGGCCTGCAGGGCGGCCTGCGCGTCCTCCGTGGAGGAGTACGGCTGGTCCAGCGGCTCCATGCGCTGGATGGCGATGCTGGAGGCGACGTCGCCGCCCGCGTGTCCGCCCATGCCGTCGGCGACGACGAACAGGTTCGCCCCGGAGTACCCGGAGTCCTGGTTGTTGGAGCGGACCTTCCCGGTGTGGGAGATCGCGGCGCTCGAGCCTTCGAAGACCATGCCGGCGTCAGGCCCTCAACTCGAACGTCGTCGCGCCGACCTTGACCGGGGTGCCGAGGCTCAGGGAGACCGGACCGCCCGTCACCCGCTGGCCGGCGACGAACGTGCCGTTCGTCGAGTCGAGGTCCTGGATCGCCCACGTGTCACCGCGGAGCAGGAGTCGGGCGTGGTGGCTGGAGGTGTAGTCGTCCCGGATCACGAGGGCGGACTCGCTGGAGCGGCCGATCGTCATCGCGTCGGAGCCGAGGGGGAGCTCGAGACCCGCCTTCGGTCCGGAGGTGATCACCAGGCGCTTCGCCGTCGCCACGGTCGCGGGACCGGTCGACGGTCGCGCCGACGAGGGACGGGGCGGGGCGGCCGGGGCCGCGGCAGGAGCGGCGGCGGGTGGTCCCGCGGTCGCCTCGGCGGGGAGCTTGCGGGCGCGCACTCCGAACAGGTCGGCGCGCAGGGAGTAGACGACCCCGAACACGAAGAACCACATCAGCACGAGGAAGCCGATGCGGAGCAGGAGCAGGACCAGTTCGCTCATCCGAGGGCTCCGAACACGCGGGTCGCGTCGTCGTCCGGTCGGGACGACCGCGACGGGGTGGCGACGGGGACGATGCGGAACACGAGATCGGTGCGACCGATCGTGATCGTGGTGTCGGAGGGGAGGGCGGCTTCGCGGAGCTTCTGCCCGTCCACCTTCGTGCCGTTCGTGGACCCCATGTCGCGGAGCATGGCGCGCTCGCCGTCCCAGAGGATCTCGGCGTGACGACGGCTCGAGCCCGCGTCGGCGATGGTGATGTCGGCATCGGAGCCGCGGCCGATCACCGTGCGGGCACGGGTGAGGGTGTGCCGGCGTCCGTCGACGTCGACCACGGCCTGCCAGCTCACGCGTCCCTCGACGGTGCCCGAGGTGACGCGGACGGTGCCGGTGGCGACCTTGTCGTCCGCTTCGAGCGTGATGGACAGAGGGCCGGCGAAGCTGTACCCCTGCGACTTCGCGTGCTTCGTGAGGAGGGCGTGCAGCTCGTCCGTCAGCGCGCCGCCGAGCCCGCGCATGCGCTCCGCGTCGTCGGGGCTGAGGCGCACGACGTAGTTGTTGGGCGTGATGATGCGGTCGCGGCTCACCACGGCCGCAGTGGTATCCGCCTCGCGTCGCAGCGCCGAAGCGATCTCCACGGGCTGGATGCCGCTGCGGAAGGTCTTCGCGAACGCGCTGTTCACTGCGCGCTCGAGACCCTTCTCAAAGCTGTCAAGTAGTCCCACTGGGCTCCTCTGGCATGCCGACCGGTAGGGACATCGTAGCCAGGTGACCTGGGGGAACGCCGCCGACGCCCCTGCCGGGGTGTGCAACGCGGTCGAAAACGCGTGATATCCTCGGAAAGTTGAGTTCTTCGGAACGAGACGCTCGCGCGAGTGGCGGAATGGTAGACGCGCTGGCTTCAGGTGCCAGTGTCCTTATGGACGTGGGGGTTCAAGTCCCCCCTCGCGCACAGCGAGACATTCATGAAAGAGTCGGTCAGAGTCTGACCGGCTCTTTCTGTTTCCCCGCGAACACCCACGAACGGTCTCCCGCATGAGCCCCTGGATGCACACCGTCGGACTGATCGTCGTCCGCATCGTCTTCCCCGGGGCCCTGGCTCTGACGACGTTGCTGCTCCTCTGGTACGGCTTCGGCATTCTGGACGAGACGACCGGGTTCGCGTGGGTGATGATCGCGACGGGGGGAGCAGGGTTCCTTCTCTCCCTCCTCCTTCTCTGGCGACTCAACAATGCCCGCGGTCGCGAGGACTTCCGGTGGTACGTCGTGCCGGAGGACGACGCGGAGGGCGCCGTCCCGCCGGAGCCGATCTCGGCCGAGGAGAGGGAGCGCCTCACCCGTGAGCTGGACGAGGTGAACCGCCGGTGGCGGGAGGCGCTGGAGGCCGGTTTCCTCTCCGGCGGCTCGCTCGCCGCCCACGAGATCCGTGCGGAACTCGAGGAACGCGCGACGGCTCTGCGCCGTCGACTCGAGTCGCCTTCCTCCCCCGGTCAGTGACCAAAGTCCTCATCCTTTAGCGACGAAAGGTGGCCTGGAGTTCCGTCAAGCGCCGCCCTACTCTCAGCCGTATCCCAGTTCGGAGGGGTGGGTGGACTGGGCACGGAACAGGGGAGTGTTCATGCAGTTCTCTCTGCACACGAATTCCGAGCGCGAAGAGAAGAAGGACCGGAGAACGCGACGGCGGCTGCTGTCGCCGCGACGCCCGTGGGCGGTGGCGACCATGCTCGCCCTCGTGCTGGGATCGCTCGTCGCGCCCGTGCTCCCGGCGACGGCGGCCCCGGGCGACCCGGCGCAGCTGTACCTCGGCGTCTCCTACGAGGGTCCGATCGTCGGTACGGACAAGGACCTGACGGCACCGACGGAGTGCCCGGCGAACTCGGTACTCACCGGCGTCCGGACGGAGAACAGGACCGCGGAGGCACCGTCCGGAGCGAACGCCATCCTCACTCGATTCGCGCTGCAGTGTTCGACCATCACGGTGAGCAACACGGGCGTCGTGACGGGAACGGTGAACCCCACCTGGATCGATGGGCCGGTCTACGATCAGAGCCGCGGGAATGTGTCCACCGCGACGTGTCCGGCGAACACCTTCGCGCATCGCATCACCGGCACGACCTTCGTCGGCCAGGGCGTTCGATGGCCATCCTCCGTGCAGATCACGTGCCGCCCGATGACCTTCACGGCGGCGGGGGAGCTGCGGATCAACCTCGCGGCGACCCCCACCGTCCTCACCGCGGGTGAGAACTTCAACACCAACGGCGGTCTCGATACGCCGACTCCTCGCTGTGGTCCGGGGGACACCACCGGGACGAGCGACATCGTCGTGCGCGGTTACCGCGCGCAGAGCGGTGGCGAGGGCATCGACGGCTTCAACCCCTCCTGTACGACGATTCCCGACGACTTCGGCGATGCGCCGGCCAGTTACGGCTCGGTCTCCCATGAGCTGAATGCGGCGACGTATCTGGGGTGGTCGGCCGATGCCGAGACGGCGATGCAGTACAGCGCGAACGCGACGGGCGACAACGTGGTCGGCGGCACGGCCCCGAACCAGACCATCAACGACGAGACGGGGGTGGCGTCGTTCGGGCCGATCATGGCCAGCGTGACGAACACCTATTCGGTGTCGGTGTTGGCGTCGAACAAGGTGCCGGGTGTGCCGGCGACCCTGGTCGGCTGGATCGATTTCAACCGCAACGGCGTGTTCGATGCGAACGAGGGTGCCACCGCGACGGTCCCGGCGGGCACGGCGGACGGCTCGTCGGTGACGCTGAACTGGTCCGGCATCGCCTCGCAGACGGTGGGCGGGCAGACGTTCGCCCGATTCCGTATCCAGAGCGGGACAGGGTTGACCGCGGCGACCCCGACGGGGACGGGCGGTCCGGGTGAGGTGGAGGACTACGCCGTCACGATCACGGCTCCGGCGCCCTCTCTGGCGTTGACGAAGACGGTCACGCCGACCACCGCCAGCGCGGCGGGGGACACGGTGACCTATTCGTTCGCGGTCTCGAACACCGGCAACGTCGCCGTCTCGGGGCTCGGCATCCGCGAGTCCGCGTTCAGCGGCACGGGGACGCTCGGGGCGGTGAACTGTGCGGCGACGACGCTCGCCGTGGGGCAGAACACGACCTGTACGGCGGCGTACACGTTGACGCAGGCGGACATCGACGCGGGGACGGTGACGAACACCGCGCTCGCGACCGGAACCTCCGAGGCCAACACCGGCGTGGAGAGCAACCCGAGCACCGCGACGGTCACCACGACCCGCACCCCGGCGCTCACGGTCGTGAAGTCGGCGACCCCGTCCGGACCGGACGACTTCACGGTCGGACAGGTGATCGACTACTCGTTCATCGTCACCAACACGGGCAACGTGACCGTCTCGAACATCGCGGTGAACGAGACGGCGTTCACGGGTTCCGGCTCCCTGTCGACGATCGAGTGCCCGGTCGCCCCCCTCGCCCCGGGTGCGCAGACGACTTGTCGTGCGAGCTACACCCTGACGCAGACGGACGTGGACGGGGGATCGGTCAGCAACACGGCGACCGCCACCGGTGTGCCGCCCGGGTCGCTGACGCCTCCGGTGTCTCCGCCCTCGACCGTGCGCGTGCCGGTGGACCCGGCTCCGGCGATCTCGCTGGAGAAGAGCTCCGAGACGACCGCGATCACCGGCGCCGGGCAGACGATCGACTACTCCTTCCTCGTCACCAACACCGGGAACGTCACCCTGACGAACGTCGGCATCGACGAGGAGTCCTTCTCCGGCACCGGAGCCCTCGACGTGACCTGCCCCGCCGGCGCCGCCTCCCTCGTGCCGGGGGCCGAGGTCACCTGCACCGCGAGCTACACCGTGACGGCCGCGGACTACAACACCTCGGCGCTCACGAACACGGCCACCGCGACGGGCACGCCGCCGACCGGTACGGCACCGGTGTCCTCGCCGTCCACGGTCGAGATCCCCGTCACCTCCGCCCCGGCGCTCACGGTGGCGAAGACGGCGGACCGCACGGAGATCACCGCGGCCGGACAGACGATCACCTACTCGTTCCTCATCACGAACACGGGGAACGTGACGATCGCCGACGTCGGCGTGACGGAGACGTCGTTCACCGGGACGGGTACCGCCCCCGTCGTCACCTGCCCCGCGGCCGCCGCCTCCCTGGCCCCGGGCGCGCAGGTGACGTGCACCGCACCCTACGTGGTGACCCAGGCCGACATCGACGCGGGCGGGGTGACCAACACCGCGACCGTGACCGGGGAGCCGCCCACGGGCGAACCACCGGTGTCACCGCCCTCGACCGTGGTGGTCCCCGCGGACGAGACGCCCGCGATCACCCTCGTCAAGACGGCCGATCCGACGTCGATCACAGCCGCCGAGGCGACCGTCGATTACGCCTTCCTCGTGACGAACACGGGCAACGTGACCCTCACCGACATCACCGTGACCGAGACCGCGTTCTCCGGCACGGGCACGGCGCCGGAGATCACCTGCCCGGCCGCCGCGGCGACACTCGCTCCGGGCGCCCAGGTGACCTGCACCGCGTCCTATGAGGCGACGCAGGCGGATGTCGACGCGGGTCAGGTGACCAACACCGCGACCGCGACGGGCACGCCGCCGCGCGACCTCGAGCCGCCGGTGTCCGGACCCTCCACGGCGATCGTCACGGTGCCCGGCGCGCCCGCCCTCACGGTCGCGAAGACGGCTGACCGGACGGAGATCACCGCCGCGGGGGACGTCATCACCTACTCGTTCCTCGTGACGAACACGGGCAACGTGACCATCGCGGACGTGACCGTGGACGAGGTGTCGTTCTCGGGTACCGGTGCGACTCCCGTCGTCACCTGCCCCGCAGCGGCCGCGTCCCTCGAACCCGGAGGTCAGGTGACGTGCACCGCGACCTACGAGGTGACCCAGGCCGACATCGATGCAGGCGGCGTGACGAACACCGCCACCGTGACGGGCGACCCGCCCGGAACCCTCGAGCCGCCGGTGTCGCCGCCGTCGGAGATCGAGGTGCCGTCGATCGAGACGCCGGGCATCACCGTCGTGAAGTCGGCCGACCCCTCCACGGCTGCCGGCTACACGGTGGGGACGGAGATCATCTACACGTTCGTCGTGACGAACACGGGCAACGTGACCCTCACCGACGTGACGGTGGACGAGACCGCGTTCACGGGCTCGGGAGAGGTGTCGGCGATCTCGTGTCCGGCGGGGGCCGCATCGCTCGCACCGGGGGCGCAGGTCGAGTGCACCGCTACGTACACGCTGACGCAGGCCGACATCGACGCCGGGCAGTTGTCGAACACGGCGACGGCGACGGGCACACCGCCGTCGGGGACGCCACCGGTGTCGCCGCCGACGACGGTGGAGATCCCCGGTGACCCGGCCCCGGCGCTGACCGTGGAGAAGACCGCTGACCGGACGGAGATCACGGCAGCGGGACAGACGATCACCTACTCGTTCCTGGTGACGAACACCGGGAATGTCACGGTGCGCGACGTCACGGTGGAGGAGGGCACCTTCACCGGTACGGGTCCTGCTCCGGTGGTGACCTGTCCTGCGGGTGCCGCCACGATGATTCCCGGTGCGCAGGTGACGTGTACGGCGGAGTACGTCGTCACGCAGGCGGACATCGACGCGGGTGGAGTCACCAACACCGCGACCGTGACGGGCACGCCGCCGTCCGGCGAGCCGCCGGTGTCGCCGCCTTCCGAGGTCGAGGTGCCGTCGGAGCCGTCGCCGGGCCTGTCGGTGTCGAAGACGGCTGACCGGACCGAGATCACGGCCGCCGGCCAGACGATCACCTATTCCTTCCTCGTCGTGAACACCGGCAACGTCACTCTGACGGACGTCGAGGTGACGGAGGCCTCGTTCACCGGCACCGGGACCCCGCCGGTCATCGAGTGCCCGGCCGCGGTGGCGTCGCTCGCTCCCGGGGACGAGGTGACCTGCACGGCGGAGTACGTCGTCACGCAAGCCGACGTGGATGCGGGTGGTGTGACGAACACCGCGACCACGACCGGTACTCCCCCGTCGGGGGAGCCGCCGGTGTCGCCGCCTTCCGAGGTCGAGGTGCCGTCGGAGCCGTCGCCGGGCCTGTCGGTCGTGAAGTCGTCCGACCGGTCGACGATCACCGCAGCGGGTCAGACGATCACGTACTCGTTCCTCGTCACCAACACGGGTAACGTGACGATCGCCGACGTGACGGTCGAGGAGACGGGCTTCACCGGCACCGGCACGGCTCCGGTCGTGACGTGCCCGGCGGGGGCCGCGTCGCTCGCGCCGGGTGCTCAGGTCACCTGCACCGCGCCGTACGTGGTCACGCAGGCCGACCTCGACGGCGGCGGGGTGACGAACACCGCGACCGTGACCGGCACGCCGCCCTCGGGCGAACCCCCCGTGTCACCACCCTCGACCGTGCTGGTCCCCGGCGACCCGGCACCCGCGCTGACCGTGGCGAAGACGGCCGACCGCACCGAGATCACCGCGGCGGGCCAGACGATCACGTACTCCTTCCTCCTCACCAACACGGGCAACGTCACGCTGACGGACGTGGGTGTGGACGAGGTCTCCTTCACCGGCACCGGCACGGCTCCGGTGGTGACCTGTCCTGCGGGAGCGGAGTCGCTCGCTCCGGGAGCGGAGGTGACGTGTACCGCGCCGTACGTCGTGACCCAGGCCGACGTCGATGCGGGTGGCGTCACGAACACCGCCACCGGCACGGGGACACCGCCGTCGGGGCAGCCGCCCGTCTCGCCGCCGTCGACGGTCGAGGTGCCCTCGGAGGGGTTGCCGGCCCTCACGGTCGCGAAGACCGCGGACCTCACGCGCATCAGCGCCGCAGGGCAGACGATCACGTACTCGTTCCTCATCACCAACACGGGCAACGTCACGATGACGGACGTCGGCGTGGACGAGGTGTCGTTCTCAGGGACGGGAACCGCGCCGGTCATCACGTGTCCGGCCGCGGCCGCCTCGCTGGCCCCCGGTGCGACCGTGACCTGCACGGCGCCGTACGTGGTCACCCAGGCGGATGTCGATGCAGGGCAGCTCACGAACACGGCCGTCGCGACGGGAGAGCCGCCGACGGGTCCGCCGACCAGCGAGCCGCCGCTCACGCCTCCGTCGACGGTGGAACTGCCCGGTGACCGGAACCCGGCGATCGCCGTGGTGAAGTCGGCCAGCCCTGACACGGCAGCGGCCTACGTCGTGGGCCAGGACATCACCTACTCCTTCGTGGTGACCAACACCGGCAATGTCACGCTGACGGACGTCACGATCACCGAGGGCGACTTCTCCGGGACGGGTCCGCTGTCGGCGATCGACTGCCCGCCCGGGACCGCGTCGATGGCCCCCGGTGCCCAGCTCATCTGCACGGCGACGTATGTGCTGACGCAGGAGGACATCGACGCCGGCCAGGTGACGAACTCCGCGACCGCCACCGGTGTGCCGCCCGGGGACCTGCAGCCCCCGGTGTCGCCGCCGTCCGAGGCGCGCGTCCCCGCGCTGTCGACTCCGGGCCTCAGCATCGTGAAGTCGGCGACCCCGGCCGTGATGACGACCGTGGGGGAGACTCTGGAGTACTCCTTCGTCGTGACCAACACGGGAAATGTCACCCTGGCGGACGTGGCGGTGGACGACACGGACTTCTCCGGTGAGGGCGAGATGTCGGCGATCACCTGCCCGGACGACGCCGCCCGCATCATTCCGGGCCAAACGGTGACCTGCGCGGCGACCTACACGACCACGCAAGCGGACGTGGACTCCGGACGGCTGACCAACACCGCGACGGCCACCGGCACGCCGCCCTCGGGTGAACCGCCGGTGTCACCGCCCTCGACCGTGGAGGTGCCGTTCGACGGGACCAACTCCCTCGCGATCGAGAAGCGGGCGACGACCGTCGACGTGAACGCCAACCGGCTCATCGACCTCGGCGACCGGGTGGAGTGGACGATCATCGTCACCAACACCGGGGCGCAGACGGTCTCCGACATCGTCGTGTCGGATCCCACGGCCGGTGCGGTCACCTGCCCGGCGACGAGCCTCGCCTCCGGGGAGCAGATGACGTGCACGGTGCCTCCGCACACGATCGACGCCGCGGACGTGCGTCGCGGTGAGGTGCGCAACGTCGCGACCGTGACCGGCAACACGCCGGCAGGGCCGATCGATCCGCCGACCTCGCAGACGGTCACCCGCGTGGTGCCGACGCCGCCGACCGGACTCGCGGTCACGGGTGGCACGCTCGCCGCCGGCGGCCTGCTGCTGGGCGGGGTGATGGTCCTCGCCGGACTGGGCCTGGGCCTCACGCGGATGCGACGGCGAGAGGAAGAGCAGGAACAGCGCTGACCGAGAGGCGGCCCGTGGCGGGTGATCGCCCGCCACGGGCCGCTCCTGGTCGAAGGAGGAGCCCATGATGTCCACACGCCGCCGCAGCATCGCCCGCCTCGCGGCCCCGATCCTGATTCTCGGATTCCTTCTCAGCGGCTGCACGCCCGCCGCGGAGGATCCGGCCCCGACGCGCACGGCCGCGGAAGGGGCGCCGCAGATCCCCGGTGAAGACGAGGGGGTCGTCGGAGCGACGAGCGTGCCGGAGGATGTGCCGGACGCTCCGGAGGTGCGCGCCGGCACCCAGATCACGACCTGCACCACGGAGGATGACGGCGGTACGGCGGAGGGCGTGGTCGGCAATCCGACCGACGAGGATGCCGCCTACGTCGTGACCGTGTTCTTCACCACCGATGCGGCTACGGTCGTCGGGTCCGGTCAGGTGACGGTGGAGGTCCCCGCCGGCGAGGAGGCCGACTGGTCCCTCACCGCGGACTTCGTGCCGCCGAGCGACCTCCGCTGCGCGCTGCGCGGAGCGGGCGCGGCATCCTGACCCGCTGAGGGGCTCAGCTGAAGAGGATGAGGACGTAGACGGCGAAGGTCACCAGGTGCGCGGCGCCGTGCATCGCGGTGACCCGCTTCGCCGCGAACGTCGTCACCGACAGCAGCAGCGTCACGGCGAGCATGAGGAGGTTCGCCGGCGACTCGGCGAGCACCACCTCCTGCCCGGTGAGCATGCCGATCAGGAGGACAGCGGGGATGGTGAGGCCGACCGTCGACACGAGCGCGCCATGGCAGAGGTTGTTCACGCGCTGCGCCTCGCCGTTCAGGGCGGCGCGGATCGAGGTGATCGACTCGGGGAGGAACACGATGCCCGCGATCAGCAGTCCCGCCAGGGCGACCGGAGCGCCGAGCCGGCCGAGACCGTCGTCGAGCAGGGCCGCCATGTCGTGCGAGAGCAGCACGATCGGGACGACCGTGACGACGAGGAGCACGAGGCGGGTCAGCACCTCGACGCGGTGGGCCGCGAGCACCTCGCGGATGGGGTTCCGCGGCGCCGCCGTGCCCTCGGAAGCGCGGGCCCCCGACCGCAGTCGCTCGTCCACCTCGGTGAAGTCGTCGGCCTGCGCACCCATCTGCCGGAACAGGAAGAACGCGTAGAGAGCGAGGGTGAGCAGGATGATCGGGATCTCCTGCCCGATCGTGTACGCACCGTTGTCACCGATGAGACCGGGGAGGCCGAACGCCAGAGCGACGAGGACCACGAGCATCGACAGGTACGCGGATGTGCCGGTGCGGTTGTGCGCCATCCCCCGATGGCGGAGGCCACCGAGGAGGAGGGCCAGGCCGATGACGAGGTTGAGGATGATCATCGACACGGCCATGACCGAGTCCCGCGCGATCGTGGCGTGCTCGCCCGGCCCGAGCATGACGGCCGAGATGAGGATCACCTCGATGAGCACGATCGACAGCGTCAGCACCAGGGAGCCGTAGGGATCGCCCAGCCGGTGGGCGAGGGCCTCCGCCTGCTTCACGACGCCGAACGCGCACACGAGGATGACGGCGACGATCACGAGGAGGGCGACGACGAGGAGGGGTCCGGGCACGGGCGGCGCGAGCAGCGGGTGCAGGGCCAGCAGGGCGGCGAACGCGGCCCACCCCAGCGCCACGCGCAGCACGTCGGTGCGGGTGATGGACGACCGGATCATGACGGACTCCTTCATGAGTCAGTCGTCGTGTGCGGGTACTGCTCCCTCGTCCGCTGCTCCGGGTGCCGGAGACACCTCCAGGATACCCGCGCTCCCGGAACAGCGGCTGAGCAGAGCCGGACTCAGCCTTGCGGTGCGTCGTTCCAGGACCAGATGTCGTCGCCTCGCAGCACGGCGTCGGCCCCGCCGTCGCAGTAGATCGTCTGTCCCGCCATGTGGGTGTTGGCCGGGCTGGTCAGCCAGACGAGCAGCTCGGCGATGGAGGACGCCGGCTGGTGGTAGTTCAGCGGCATCGGCACGGCGGCGTCCACCATGGCCAGGCCCTCGGGCGAGTCGAGCAGGCCGGCCGTCATCGCCGTGGTGACGGTTCCGGGGGCGACGGCGTTCAGCGGGATGCCCGCTCCCGCCCACGCCGGGGTGACGCTCTCGCGACGGACCCAGCGCGAGAGGGCGCGCTTGCTGGACGAGTAGTTGAGGAACCCGGCCTCGGGCGTCGCGGCCAGGCGGTCGCCGATCTCGATCGCGCGCGCCTCGTCGCCGGCGAGGGCGGCGTCGACGAGCTCGGGCGACACCGGCTGCAGCGAGGCCATCGACGACACCACGGCGGCGCGGGGTGCGTCGGCCAAGCTCAGCGTGGGCTGGAGCGCGGTCAGGAACTCGGTCACGCCGAAGAAGTTGATGGACATCGTCTTCGAGATCGGAGCCGAGATGCCGGCGCAGGCGATGACGGCGTCGATCCCGTCGTCGGCCGCCTCGACCACGGCGCTCGCCGCGGCCAGACGCCCCTCGTGGGTGGAAAGATCTCCGTCGACCTCGACGCCGGCGAGGTCGACGCCGATGACGGTGTGGCCCTGGGAGCGGAGCAGCTCGGCGGTGGCGGCGCCGATCCCGGATGCGGATCCGGTGACGACATAGGTGCGGGTCATGGGGTTTCCTCCTTGATGGACACGACCGGCGGCGTGCCGGACAGTGCGGTGACGAAGCGGCCGAGCTGGCGGCGGAATCCGTCGATCTCGTCCGGTGACCAGCCTGCGAGCGCATCGTCGACCATGCGATGGCCGGCCTCGACCAGGCGCGCATAGGCCGTCCGGCCTGCGTCCGTGAGGCGCACCTCGACCGTGCGTCCCGAGCGCACGGGGTCGACGACGCCCTGCGTCGCCATGCGGGCGACGAGCTTCGACGTGGTCGGCCGCGACAGTGTCGCGTGCGCGGCCAGGTCGCCGAAGCCCATCGCACCCCCGTTCATCCCGAGCAGGTAGAGCGCGCGGATGGCGGACGGATCGAGGGCGACGTCGACGGCTTCCGCGACCTGACGTTGCAGGTCGCTCTCACTCCATTCCGACACCACGCGGACGAGTGCCAGGTGGATGCCGGCGACGTCCTCGCCGGTGGTCATGTGTCCATGGTACGCCCCAAAGTTGCCTCAGGCAACAGTAGTGACGTATCCCGCGCTCGCCGTGTCCTCCGCGAGCGTGAAGAAGTGCCGACCGCCCGCGCGCCGCGCGCGTCGCCACCGTCGCTGCTGCCCGTCGGCGTAGTCGAGCACGATCCACGCGGGCGGGGGCGTGCCCTGCGGGCCGAGCACGAACGAGCACGCCCCGAGGCCGGGGGAGGCGAGCTCGGCGACGAAGCGATCGCCACCGGGGGCGAACGGTGCCGTGTCATGGAGCTCCGCCGGCTGTAGCCGCAGCACGGCGTCGGCCGGTTCCTGGGTCTCCGCGCGGAGCCGGCGCCTCATGCGGCACCGCCCTGGCGTGCCGCCCACTCCCGGGTGTCCCGAAGGCCGTGCGCATCGAGGTAGGCGCGGATCACGTCCGCGGTCAGGCGGATCTGCGCCTCCGTGCCCATCGCCGCCTGCATGACGCCGATCGCGGGCGCCGGCTTGCCGTCCACCCGCTCGAGCGCCTCCCAGACGATGTCCTCGCGGCCGCCGCGGCCGAGGGCGTGCGGCATCGAGGTGAACCCCGTCCTGCGCTGCTCGGTGGGTCGTGTCTCTGGCATGGGTGTTCCTCTCTCGGGGCGTATGGGCAGGCTCGCGCCGAGGGACGGGGGTCCCTCGCGAGACGCACGTCGGACGGCGGGGTGGTCTCCCCGGGGTCGGTGCGCGTGGTGCGGTGGCGCGCTCCGCCGGCGGCCCGGTGAGGGGCGTGCGGAGCGGTCGGCCTGGCCGGTTGCTGTCCTTCGACGGTACCACGTTATTTTGAGTCATTCAAAAGAAGTGGCTGGGTCATCCGCTCGTCGAGTGGGGTCCTGAGCGATTCCCGGGCGCGTTTTTCTCCCGTTCAGCGGGAAATTTGACTTCCCTGTGCTTCCGGGTATGGTCGGGGGTTACGCCAGCCAGTCACAAAGGGGAAGCGCCATGTCAGGAAAGTCCACACCGGGTCGCGCAGGAAAGAAGGCGCCGCAGCTCTCGCTCAAGGAGAAGCGGGCGGCGAAGCGCGCGAAGAACGCCCCGGACGAGTTCCTCAAGCCTCGCAAGGGCGCGAAGAGCTGAGGGCTCCGGCCCGGTGGGCGTGGCGGTCCTCCGCTGCGCCCACCGGGGATACCGGGGCGACGGCGAGCTGTCAACGGGCCTTGTCCTCAGCGCGGATCCGACGCACTCTGGAGTCTCCGCTACGAGAGGAGCGCGTCATGTCGAATCCGGAAGCCTTCATGTACCCGGACGAGCCGTTGCTGTCGGAGGAGGCTCTGCGGCTCGCGGAGGAAGACGCCGCCGCCGAGTCCGAGGAGGAACCGTCCCGCGAGGGCATCGCGGCACATCTCGCCGAACGGGGCGGCGACGACCCCGACGCCCTGCAGGACGTGCCCGCCGGCGGCGCCGGTGCGGACGCCGGGGCCGGAAACGCGGCCCGCGTCGACCCGTCGTCGAAGAACCCGCCGGAGCCCGCCTACGAGTCGACCCACAGCAAGGAGCCGGGCGTCGGTCCGCGGCACGAGGGCGACTGAGCCGACGCTCAGCGGAAGAGGCGGCTGATCCCGCTCTCGACCTGCGCGAGCTGGATGAAGACGAGGCCGCGCCAGAGCGGAAGCAGCGGTGCCCGCAGTGCCCGTCGCACCGGACCGCGGGGCCTGGCCTCCCACGTCATCGTCGCGCGGAGCTGCGTCCCGCCCGCGGCCGGTTCGAGTGCCATCGTGAGGGCGCGCGGATTCGCATGGGGCGCGTCGGGGTACTCGAAGCGCCAGGTGAGCGCCCCGGACTCCTCCTCCCGCATCACACGGAGGCGATGGAACTCGGGCTTGCGGCGCAGGGGCCGTCCGTCCGGCGCCGTGGTCGGGGCGAATGCCTCCCAGGGGCCGTCGTTCCCGGCGGGGAGGACGCCGGCGACGCTCTGCTCCCACTCCGGGAGCCGTTCAGGATCGGCGAGCACCGCCCGGAGCTCTGATTCCGCGGCCGGCACGAACATCGAGCGGGACCCGGTGATCCCCCCGGCCACCGGCTTTCGGCCCGGCTGAGGGGAGCGCGCGGTGCCCTCGACCTCGTCGAGCTGGGCCGTGAGGTCGTCTTCCGTCACGGCGAGCCGACCGAGGATGGCGGTGATCAGGCCGCTGGGTTCTGCGAGCAGGGCACGAAGCACGGCGGCGGAGTCCCCGCGGCGACCTCCCTGAGACGCGGCTCGGAGCACGGCGAGGGCACGCTCGGTCCAGTCGTAGCCGTCGGTCTCATGGAACACGATGCGCCCCGGACCCACCGCCGGAGCGTCGATCCCCATGGCGAGGAGCTGCCCCGCGTGCTGCGCTTCGACAGCGGCCCTGGTGGCATCGAGGCGGACGCCGGCCCGTCGGAGCACCTGTCCGCCGGTGTCGGCGTCGATCGTGAGCGCGAGCAGCAGGTGGTCGATGTCCGCGTCGCGCAGTCCGAGGCGTGAGGCCTCCTCCATCGCCGCGAGCGAGAGGGTGTGCATGGCCGCGGCGGCGTCCGTGAAGCGGCTCATGCGTTCCGCCGCGGGACCGGGATGGTCGGGTCGATGCGGCGGCTGTGCTTCTTGTGCGCGGCCTGTCGCGTGACGCCGAGGGCGTCTGCGATGGCCTGCCAGCTCATCCCGGCGCGAAGGGCGGCCTCCACCTGCCGCAGCTCGAGAGCGTCGGCGAGGGTCCGCAGCGAGGCCACGGCGCGCAGCCCGGCACGCGGATCGGTCGTGTCCGCGGCGGCGCGGGCGATGTCGAGGGACTCCATGCTGTCAACCTAGGTTGCTGACAGGCAGATTGTCAACCGCGGTTGCTCGAAGAGTCCCTCGACCGACCCGTCAGGCGGCGGAGGGGTGCAGTACGACCTTGATGCAGCCGTCCTTCTTCTCCTGGAACGTCCGGTACAGCTCCGGGGCGTCCTCCAGCGCCGCGTGATGCGTCGTCAGATCCATCACGCCCAGCGGATCCGACGGGTCCTCGACGAGCGGGAGGAGATCGTCGATCCAGTTCTTCACGTTGCACTGGCCCATCCGCAGGCTGATCTGCTTGTCGAAGAGGGTCTTCATCGGCAGGATGTCGGCATCGCCCGCATACACACCGCTCAGCGAGATCGTCCCGCCGCGGCGGACGGCGTCGATCGAGGCGTAGACGGCAGCGAGCCGATCCACCCCGGCCTTGTCGAGCATCTGCCGCGCTGCGGGATCGGGCAGCAGGCCGACCGCCTTCTGCAGGAACTCCACACCGCTGTTGCCGTGCGCCTCCAGGCCGACCGCATCCACCACGGCATCCGCACCCCGTCCCTGGGTCGCGTCGCGGATCTCTTCCACGGTCGTGTCGGTGAGGTCGAGCGTCTCGATGCCGTGCCGCTCCGCCATCGCCCGTCGTTCCGCCACCGGTTCGACGGCGATGACGCGGTTGCCGCGGTGCCGGGCGATCCGGCTGACGAACTGCCCGACGGGGCCGAGGCCCATCACCGCGAGGGTCCCGCCTTCGGGAAGCTGCGCGTATTCCACGCCCTGCCAGGCTGTCGGCAGGATGTCGCTGAGGAAGAGGTAGCGCTCATCCGGCAGGTCCGGTGCGACCGGGATGTGGTTGTAGTCCGCCAGCGGCACGCGGAGGTATTCGGCCTGCCCGCCGGGGACCTGGCCGTAGAGCTTGGTGTAGCCGAAGAGAGCTGCGCCGCTGCCGTACTTCCGCACCTGGGTCGTCTCGCACTGCGATTGCAGCCCGCGGAGGCAGAAGAAGCACACCCCGCAGGAGATGTTGAAGGGGATCACCACGCGGTCACCGGGCTTCAGCTTCGTGACGTTCGCGCCGACCTCCACCACGACGCCCATCGGCTCGTGCCCGAGGATGTCGCCGCGGTCGAGGAACGGCCCCAGGAGCTCGTAGAGGTGCAGGTCGGATCCGCAGATGGCCGACGAGGTGATCCGGACGATGGCGTCCGCCGGCTGCTGGATGACCGGGTCGGCGACCTCCTCCACCGTCACGTTCCGTTTGCCCTGCCAGGTGAGTGCCTTCATCATGTCCTCCACGTCTCGATGTCCGTCGTCCCTCCACGCTCTCGGGCGCGCCGCAGCATGGCCACCCGGTTGACAGGCCGTGGACGACGTGCGATCCCCGGGACTCAGTGGAAGGGGCAGCCGCGCCCGGAGCCGGAGGCGCGCACCCGCGCTCCGGACGTGGGCTTGGTGGGCAGGCGGCGGCGATTCACGTCGAGCCCCTCGTCGAGCACCGTCAGCTCCGGGTCGCTCAGGACGGCGACGGCGGCGGAGAGCCCGGCGATGACGAGCTTCTCGCCGGGGCAGCGGTGGCCGGAGGCGACGTCGCCCCCGCCCTGGGGGACGAAGGTCGTGATCTCCTCGTAGTCGTCCACGTCGGTGAACCGCTCGGGGGCGAAGCGCTCCGGGTGGGACCACGACCGCTCGTCGGTGTTCGTGCCGAGGATGTCGAGGACGACCCGGCCGCCCTCCGGGACCGTGACGCCGTCGATCTCGACCTCGGCGATGGTACGACCAGGCAGCATCGGCACGAACAGTCCGGTCCGCCGCACCTCCTGCGCGAACAGGACGGCCAGCGTGCCCCCGACCAGGGCGCCGCGCTCCGTCGTCTCCGCCGCGATCCGGGTACGCCACTCGGGGTGGTCGTGCAGCTGCTTCGCGGCGAAGGCCACGAACCGCGCGGCGGCGATCATCGGACGGATGCTGTTCTGCAGCTCGACGCCGGCCACCTGGGCGGGCAGAAGCTCGCCGTTCTCGTCGCGATGCGCGGCCCACAGGGCGAGCGCGGTGCCCTCCGGCGCCGCCAGATCGCCGGCGCGGACGGCTTCGATGAGGCGGCGCGCGTGACGGTCCGAGAAGATCCGGTTCGCGAACGCCTCGACGTAGGCGGGGGAGTAGGGGGCGCCGAACCCGTCCACGATCTGCGCGAGGCGCGCGGCCCAGCGGGTCTGCGCCGCCGGCGTGCCCGGGAGCCCGGCCCAGCGCATCATGGCGCGCCCGAAGGCGCCGACGGCCGCGTCGTAGGCGCTGCGGGTGCCGCCGGCGCGCCAGTCCTCGCGCTCGGCCGCCCATTCCCGTTCGAGGAACGGTGTGAGCCGTTCGACCTGCGCATCCTCGTACGCGGCTTGGACGAAGGTGGCCTTGCGGTGGCGGTGGGCGGTGCCGTCGAGCGCGTGCACGGAACCGTGCCCGAACAGGGGCTCGCGGACGATCCCCGGCATGGCGCCGGCACGGGCGATGCGGCTCTCGTCGTAGAACAGCTCCACACCCTCGGCACCGCGGACGAAGGCCGCCGGGTGCCCGAGGAGGCGCATCGGGGCCGACCGGGCGCCGGGGCGGACTCGGCGCCAGATGCGCTCGCCGAAGTCGTAGCCGCGGGTGAGCAGCGCCGGCGAGTCCTCGTGCAGGGCCGCGTCGACACCGTCGGAGAGTCGGGAAGTCAGTCGCTGAAGCATGATCCGACCCTGTCACGCGCTCGTGCGGCAGCCCAAGGGGGAGGCGTCCTCGGACCGATTGTGCTAGCCGGGACGGTCGGTGTCGCCGATGTCAAGCACCTGCCCGAGTGAGGTTCGCGGCGCGCAGGATGGGGGCAGAACGGAGGAACCATGGCCACCAACACCCGCGACCTGACGTGCACCACCCATGACGTGTTCCGCGTGCTGGCGAACGGCTGGCTCTACCCCGCGTGGGTGGTCGGCGCCTCCCGCATGCGCGACGTGGACGACTCCTGGCCCGCGGCCGGGGCCCAGCTGCACCATTCGGTCGGCACGTGGCCCGCGCTTCTGGACGACACCACCGAACTGGTGGAGTGGCACCCGCCGCACCGTGCGGTCATGCGGGCGCGCGGCTGGCCGGTAGGAGAGGCGCAGGTGACGATCCGCGCGCGGACGACCCCGACGGGATGCCAGGTGCGCATCGACGAGGAGCCCGTCAAGGGCCCGGCGACGATCCTGCCCCGATTCCTGACCACGCCGATGCTCCGCTGGCGGAATGCGGAGACGCTGCACCGTCTCGGCTACCTTGCCGAGGGCCGCGCGTCCTGACGCGGGCTTTGCGCATCACGCTTCGGCGCGCATGAACTCCTCGGCGGCGCGCACCTGCTCCGCCGACGGCCGGATGCCGGTGTACAGGACGAACTGCTCCAGCGCCTGCCGAGTCGCGACCTCGGCTCCCGTGATCACCGTCTTACCCGCGGCTCGGCCGGCGGCGATGAGCGGCGTCTCGGCGGGCAGCGCGACGACGTCGAACACGACTTCGGCGGCGTCGATGGCCTGTTCCGGGAAGGCGAGGGCGTCGGCCTCCGTACCCCCGGCCATGCCGATCGGGGTGACGTTCACGATCACGTCGGCCCTCGCGTCTCCGACCTCGGCGCGCCAGGCGAACCCGTACAGCTCGGCGAGGGAGCGGCCCGCCGTCTCGTTCCGGGCGACGATGGTCACGTCCGTGAAGCCGGCGTCGCGGAACGCGGCGGCCGTCGCCTTCGCCATGCCGCCCGAACCCCGGAGGAGGACCGACGACGCCGGGTCGAGGTCGTTCTCCGTGATCAGCTGAGCGATCGCCGCATAGTCGGTGTTGTGGGCCGTGAGCACGCCGTCGTCGTTCACGATCGTGTTGACGGAGTCGATGGCCTCCGCCGAGGGGTCCATGCGGTCGACGAGCTCGATGACGTCCTCTTTATAGGGCATCGAGATCGCGCACCCGCGGATGCCGAGGCCGCGCACCCCCGCGATGGCCTGCGTGAGGTCGGTCGGGGCGAAGGCCTTGTAGATCCAGTTCAGACCGAGGGCCTCGTACAGGTGATTGTGGAAGCGCGTGCCGTTGTTGCTCGGCCGTGCGGACAGCGAGATGCAGAGCGTCATGTCCTTGTTCAGCATGGTCACCGAATCAGGCTACCGCCGCATCTGTCAAGGTCCATGGCGGGAGAACGCGTCCTCCCCTATGGTGAAAGTGCATGCAAGGGGATCGATCGTCTACGCCTCTCCCCAGGAGGCGGAGGCCCTCCCCACGGGCCGGACGATCCGTGCATGCGATTGGGCCCTCTCGAGTAGTTCAGTCCCCAATGGACTCCTCGAGAGGGCCGCTCTCCGGCTAGCCGCTACGAAGTTTTTTCAGATTTGTCCCCCAAAAGGGGGACAAGAAGCTCACGGAGGGGTTAGGCTGTTCCTGACGCACCCTCCGGTCGTCTTCGGCCCTCATCGCTCCCCCCGCGGTGAGGGCCACACCATTTTCCGGGCGCGTCCGCTCATGCAACATTTGGATTACCTTCTCGCAACGGCTATTCCGCCGGGGGTCCCCTCCACTAGCGTTAGCGATGTCGGTGCACCCCTGCGTCGGCTTCTACATCAGCAGAACAGGCAGTACATGAGCACCCAGGGCACGGTCAAGTGGTTCAACTCGGAGAAGGGCTTCGGCTTCATCTCCCCCGACGACGGAGGCGCTGACGTCTTCGCGCACTACTCCGCCATCCAGTCATCCGGCTACCGCTCTCTCGAAGAGAACCAGCGGGTCGAGTTCGATGTGGCGCAGGGTCCCAAGGGCCTGCAGGCAGAGAACATCCGCCCCGTCTGAGGCGGAAGCAACACCGGGAACTCCCCGTCGGATCCACGCGCAGGCGCTGACCCGGCGGGGAGTTTCGTCTTCCCTGACGGCCCTGGAGCCGGTCAGGGCAGCAGGAGTGCGCGCAGCTCGTCGACGGTCGTGACGCGGAACGCCGCGTCGTCGCCCTCGTGCGGGTCGCTGAAGCCCCAGCCGACGAAGATCACGGGCACGCCGTTGGCGAGACCGCCCTCGACGTCGTGGTGCCGGTCGCCCACGAGGACCGGGCGGGAGGTGTCGGCACCCAGCGCGTGCAGCCGTCGCAGCGCCTCGGCCACGATGTCGGTCTTGGACGCGAGCGTGGCCTCGTCCGGCGTGGCACCCACGGTCGTGAGGAACGACGGCCGGAGTCCGAAGTGGTCGACCAGCGCGTCGACCTGGTTCTCGGGCTTCGAGCTCGCCGTCGCCTGGGGGACTCCCGCCGCGTGCAGGTCATGGATCAGCTCGGCCACCCCGGGATACGTCTGCACGTCGGTCGTGTACCCGTCCGCCTTGCCGAGGGTGCGGTAGAACGCCACCGCCTCGGCCGACTGCTCCGGCGTCATCCCCGCCTGGTCCTGGAAGGACTGGAACATGGGAGGGCCGATCCAGTGCACGAGCTCCTCGCGCGTCGGCGCCGGGTGGCCGAAGTGCGTCAGGGCGATGTTCAGGCGACGCAGGATCCCGACCGAGGCGTCGACGATGGTCCCGTCGACGTCCCAGAGCACACACGAGTAAGGCGAAGAGGGCATGCCTCCAGCCTAGGGTCCCGCGAACGGGTGCCCGCCCGTCCTGCACAGGTGTGCACGAAACGGGTTCATCCACCGAACGCGGGAAGGCCCTTCACGCCGATCTAGAGTCGTGACAGCGGCGGGATCACGGGTGAGAATGGGGGCCATGTACGTGTCGGTGGAAGTCATCACGATGCTGGCGACGGCCGCGACGACTCTCGTCGCGATCATCAGCGGATTCGGCTGGATGATCGGTCGGATGGACGCGCGCTTCGCCGCGGTGGACGCGAGGTTCGCGATCCAGGACGCGAAGTTCGACCGGATCGAGCACGAGCTCACCGAGGTGCAGATCGCGATCGCGCGGCTGGAGGGCCCGCGGCCGCGCCTGGTCTCGACGCGCTGAGGGTCAGAAGAGGCGGGGGATGCCCGACTCGATGCCCTTCATGTCGTCGTAGTCGAGCACGAGGCAGCGGATGCCGCGATCCTCGGCGAGCACGCGGGCCTGCGGCTTGATCTCCTGAGCGGCGAACACGCCCTGCACCGGGGCGAGGTGGGGGTCGCGTCCCAGGAGCTCGAGGTAACGGGTGAGCTGCTCGACGCCGTCGATGTCGCCGCGGCGCTTGACCTCGACCGCGATCGCCACGCCGTCGGCGTCGCGCACCAGCAGGTCGACCGGGCCGATGGCCGTGGGGTACTCGCGACGGACCAGGGTGGCGCCCTCGGCGACGCGGTCCACCTGCTCCGCGAGCAGGCGCTGCAGGTCGGCCTCGACGCCGTCCTTCTGCAGCCCGGGGTCGATCCCGAGTTCGTGGCTGGAGTCGTGGATGACCTCGTAGATCTGCACGCGGAGGGCATCGCCGGTCTTCTTGTGGGTCACGCGCCACACCTCGACGACGCCGGCGCCGGCCTCCTCCTCGCCCGGTTCCTCGGTCGCGAGCACGCACGGCGGGCTCATCCAGTTCAGCGGCTTGTAGCTGCCGCCGTCGGAGTGCACGAGCAGACTCCCGTCACCCTTATGCACGAGCAGGCGGGTGGCGAGCGGAAGGTGGGCGTTGAGTCGGCCGGTGTAGTCGACCGAGCAGCGGGCGATGACGAGACGCACCCGACGAGCCTACTTCGTCGTCGCCGGGGTCGCGGTCAGAAGATCGCGTCGAAGAGTCCCAGCTCGGTGGCGGCCGACCGGGCGATGAGGAAGCCGATGATGCCGATGATCCAGGCCGTGTTCTCGGCGCCCGTCCGCTCCATCCAGGCGGCGAAGCGCTCCAGCGGGCGCTGCACGAGCGGGGCCGCCACCAGTCGCAGCACGAGGAGCACGAGCGCCGGGAGGATCATCAGCGCGCAGTACCCGGCGAGGGAGAGCACCCGGAGCGGCGTGTCGACGCCAGCGTCCGCGAGCATCGTCATCGCCACGATGTAGGGGAGCATCGTCGCGACCTCCACGAGCCCGGCCGCGATGGCGACGGCCATGACCGCGAACCCCCGGGTCTGCGGGTCGAGCAGGCGTTCCCGCCACCGAGCGATCCGACCGGGACGCGGTGCGGTCGTCGCAGTGGCGGTCGAGGGAACGGGTGGGTGTGCCGGGGCGATCGACCCGGATGGCGGTTCGCTGCCCGGCACGCCGGAGCCGGTCGCCGCGGTGGTGGCCGCGCGCGCTCCGACCGGCGCCGCTTCCGCAGGCTTCGTCGGCATCACGAAGGCGGTGACGAGAAGGGCGGCGCCGACGACGAGACGGGTGATCATGCCCGCGGGAGAGCTCAGGAAGGCGGAGGCGACGTCGACGAGATTCACCAGGCCCCAGAGGAAGAGGAGGCCGACCACGAGATAGAACACGGCGATCGTCGCGAGATAGAGGAGGATCCGTCCGGCGCGCACCCGGCCGGGATGCAGCAGCAGGAAGACCGGGATGAGCAGCGTCCCGACGCTCAGGCCGTCGATGAGCGCGAGCACGGCGAGGGAGAGGGGCAGCGGGAGCCCGCCGAAGAGTTCCATGCCTCCACGATTGCGACGGCTCGGCATGCGCGGATCGGGCGAAAGTCGGGGTCGTCCGGATGCTCTCATCCTTTGGTCGGATGCGACGCCGTCCGCGCCGTGATTGCATGAGGGCATGCACGATCCGGCCGACGGAGGGCCCGCCGCCTGGTACCGGCGGCACCGGTGGTGGGTGGACCCGCTGGGCATGGCCGGTCTCGCGACGGTCATGGCGGCGCTCGGGTTCCACGGCATCTGGGGACCGTTCTCCCTGCTGCCGGAGGACGTCTCGCCGTGGTGGGCGCTGGTTCTCGCGATCCCGGCCTGCGCTCTCGCCCTCGGCAAACGGCGTCATCCGTGGACGGTGCTCGCGCTCGTCGCCGGGCTCTTCGTCGCCGACCTCCTCACCGTCGGCGGCGTCGGGACGCTCGTGGTGCTGCTGGACGTGCTGTGGACGGCGGCCTTCCTCGCCGGCCCCCGCGGGCGCCGCGTGCTGCTCGTGCTCCTGGGCGTGGCGACCGTCGCCCTCTTCCTCGCCGCCCTGCTCGTCTCGGCGGCGACTCCCGCGGTCGCGGTGCTGTTCGCGGTGCAGTTCGGCGCGATCTTCGGTACGGACTACTGGTGGGCGGTGGCGGTGTCGCAGGCGCACGAGCTGGCCGACCTGCACCGTCAGCGGGCGGAGGACGCCGCAGCGACCGCCGCCCGGGACCGGGCGCAGGCCGTCCAGCGCGAGCGCGAGGCGATGGCGCGCGAACTGCACGACGTGGTGGCCGGGCATGTGATGGCCATGGCGATCCGGGCGGAGGCGGCGCTCGCAGCGCCCCCGACGCGGGCGGACGATCGCGCCGCTCTGCAGGCCGTGCGCGATGCCGGGCTGGACGCGCACGGAGCCCTGCGCACCATGATCGGGGTGCTGCGCCGCGGCGACGGGGCGCTCGCGCCGACCCCGGGATGGGCCGACCTCGCGGGTCTCGCCGCGGAGGCCCGACGCTCGGGCTTGGACGTGCGCCTCGCCGTCGAGGACCCGGGTGCGCTCGGCGGCGGCGGAGAGCAGGCGGTCGTGCGGGTGGTGCGCGAGGCACTGGGTAACTGTGTCCGCCATGCCAACGGTGCCGTGGTCGAGGTGACCATCGG
This sequence comes from Microbacterium sp. str. 'China', assembly GCF_002993305.1. NCBI lineage: Bacteria > Bacillati > Actinomycetota > Actinomycetes > Micrococcales > Microbacteriaceae > Microbacterium > Microbacterium sp. str. 'China'. The sequence goes on from NZ_CP027434.1 coordinate 51,411, forward strand.
CCCGGTCGACGAGCAGGCCCGCGTCGCGGTGCGCTCGCGGGGCGGCGCGCCGACCGTCACCGCCGGGCACGGCGGCGAGGGGTGGGGGCTGCAGATGCTGCGGGAGCGCATCACCGCCCTCGGCGGGACGTTCCGCGCCGGTGCGGAACCCGACGGCTGGCTGGTCGAGGCGCGACTGCCGGTGGGGGGCCGGTCATGACCGCACCGACCGTGCTGCTCGCCGACGACCACGGCGCGATCAGGGCCGGCCTGCGCATCATGCTGGAGACGCACGACATCACTGTCGTCGGGGAGGCCGCGGATGGCGAGGTGGCCGTGCGCAATGCCGCAGCGCTCCGGCCGGATGTCGTCCTCATGGATCTGCGCATGCCGGGGCGCGACGGGGTCTCGGCCACCCGCGAGATCGTCGAGCGCGGACTGGGGGATGTGCTCGTCCTGACGAGCTTCGACGAGGACGAGCTCGTGCTCGCGGCGATCCGGGCGGGAGCGGTCGGATTCCTCCTGAAGACCGTCGATGCGCCGACTCTCGTCCAGGCGGTGCGCGCCGTCGCCGTCGGAGACGGGGCGCTGGACCCGCGGGTCACCCGCCGCGCGCTCGCGGCAGTGGCGGCGTCCGCTCCGGAGCCCACGCCGATGACGACGTTCGCGCTGCCGGAGCTGACGCCCCGGGAGCGCGACGTCCTCGACGGGATCCTGCAGGGGTGGTCGAACGCCCAGCTCGCCGCGCGCCTGCGGATCTCCATCCCGACGGTGAAGACGCACGTCTCGAACGTCCTCACCAAGCTCGGCGCGCGCAGCCGGTCGCACGCGGCCGCGCTCGTCCGCGGGGTCGAGGGCTGAGTCAGCGCTCGACGGTCGGGACCGCCGGAGCCTTCTCCTCGGCGCGCAGCGGTCGGGCGGCGCCGGAGAACAGACCCGAGAGCACCACGAGCGCGACGAGGATGAAGAGCGTGTTGAGCAGTCCGATGTGCTCGCTGATGACCCCGAGCACCGGCGGGCCGCCGAGGAACGCCACATAGCCGATGGTCGCGGCCGCGCTCACCCGTGCGGCGGCCTTGGCCGGATCGTCCGCCGCGGCCGACATGCCGAGGGGGAAGCCGAGCGACGCGCCGATGCCCCACAGCGCCGCGCCGACGAGGACCAGCGGCAGCGTGGGCGCGAGGATGAACAGGAGGATTCCGGTGGCGGCGGTCGCGGCCAGGATGCGCAGCACCAGCACCCGGCCGAAGCGGTCCACGAGCGGCCCGCCGAAGAGGCGGACCACGGTCATGCCGACGGAGAAGACCGCCAGGGCGACGGCCCCTGTGCCCTCCGCGAAGCCGTGTCCCTGCTCGGTGCCCAGGGCGATCCAGTCGTTGGCGCCGCCCTCCGCGAAGGACATGCCGAGCATGACGGTTCCCAGCAGGTACGTGCGCGGCTCGCGCCAGGCCTCGAGCGCGGTGTGCATCCGCTGACGGAACGGGGGCTTCTCGTGGTCCTCGGGGTCGAGAGCGGCCTCCCGCACGGGCACCTGGAAGAAGCAGACGACGGCGATGACGGCGATGAGGACGCCCATCGACACCGCGTGCGTGCCGACGTCGACCTTGAGGGCAGCGGCGAGGGCGCCGATGCCGGCGCCGAGCACGGTGCCGAAGCTGAAGAACGCATGGAAGACCGGCAGGATGGTGCGGCCCATCTGCTGTTCGATGGCGGTGGCCTCGACGTTCATCATGACGTCGACGCAGCCGTTGCCGAAGCCGAAGAGCACCATGCCGATGAGGACGACAGGCACCGACCCGAAGACGGTCGCGCCGAGGCCGACGAGGGCGATGCCCGTGGCGAACGTGAGCATCGCCAGGAGCATGCCGCGCCGCGCACCGGTCCGCGCCATCACGGCAGGGCTCGTGGAGATGCCGAGGATGGACGCGACGCCCATGCCGAGCAGGATGAGGCCGACCTGCGCGTTGTCGAGGTCGAGCGCCTCCTTGATCCCCGGCACGCGGGACGCCCAGGTCGCAATCGAGAGTCCGCTGGCGAGGAAGATGGCGAAGATCGCGGTGCGCCAGCGCACGAACTGCGAGCGGGTGAGGGCGGTGTCCATGGCGGACAGCCTATCGAATCGATTCGACCTTGCGCGACCGAACCGGGCTATCCTCGGAGTATGACCAGGGAGACGCCGCGCCGGCCCACGATCGCCGATGTGGCTCGCGAGGCGGGGGTCGCCACCTCGACCGCGTCGGTCGTCTTCAGCGGCAAGGCCAAGGTCGCACCCGCCACCCGCGACCGGGTGCTCGCCGCCGCGACCGACCTCGGCTACACGGGGCCCGACCCGCGCGCCGCCTCCCTCCGTCGCGGTCGCAGCGGCATCGTGGCGGTGGTCCTCGAGGGGCACCTGCGCGCGGCCTTCCTCGACCCCGTGACGACCGCCATGATGGACGGCCTCACCGACGGCCTGGCCGATCTCAGCGCCGGCATCCTCCTCATGCGCGACGAGCCCGGCGAGGACGGCTCGGCCATCGCGAGCGCCCCCGTCGACGCGGTGGTGCTCATCGGCTGCTCGGGCCGTACCCGCGCGTCTCTCGAGATCGTGCGTGGACGGGGTCTCCCCGTCGTCGTCATCGAGGGGGACGCGGGGCTCGACGTCCCGCGCATCACCCTGGACAACGTCGCAGCCTCCGCCGAGATCGCCCGCCACGTGCGCGACCTCGGACACCGGGACGTCGCGCTCGTCACGCTCTCGCTGGACGCCGAGCGCGAGCGCACCCTCATCACGCCGGAGCGTCTGGCCCACGCCACCGTCGACGTGACGGTCGACCGCCTGGCCGGCATGCGGGAGGTCTTCGCTGACGCTCCGGCGATCTCGGCCTCGGGCAGCCTCATCGACGAGGGCATCCTCGTCGGGCGGATGCTGCTCACCGATGCCGACACCCGCCCGACCGCGGTGCTCGCGCAGAGCGACCTGCTGGCCGTCGGAGTGATCCGCGCCGCGGAGGAGCTCGGACTCCGCGTTCCCGAAGACCTCTCGGTCGCGGGTTTCGACGGCATCCCCCTCGACGGCCTCGGCGATCTCACCCTCACCACGAGCGTGCAGCCGGCGGTGGAGAAGGGCAGGGCGGCGGGAGAGCAGGTCGCCCGGATGCTGCGCGGTGAGCCGGGCGTCACGCAGGACCTGCACTGCGTCTTCCGCGCCGGCACCACGACCGCACCGCCTCCGTCGCGCTGACGGCGCGCACCGGTCAGGAGTGGGCGGGCCCGAGAGGAAGCGTCGCCGGCGCGTAGTCGAGGATGCGATACCGCCCGCACGCGATGACGGCTGTCGGGGCCGCAGCGGTCGGCAGGTTCCACGCCACCGTCTGCGCATCCTCGATGAGGAACGAGACCTCCCCCGCCGCGAAGTCGCGACGATCGACGAGCCACGCGTAGCCGCGGAGCTCATGATCGACCTGCACGAGCCGGGCCGGATCGGCCGCGTGCAGCTTGGGGAGCCGGACGGTCCAGAACTGTCCGGCACCGGTGCGCCCTGACGAATCCACCCAGTCCGTCACACAGGCGAGGTCCGCGTCGGGCGCGCTCGCCGCCTGCACGATGCGGGGTACGGACACGGAGCCGCCGGCGAGAAGGGCGATGGCGACGACGGCGGAGACGACCCGCGGCAGCGTGGCTCGCCGCATCCGGACGCGCGGCAGGGTGACGAGGGCGAGGACCGGGGCGAAGGCGAGAGGTTGCAGGTACCGCGCTGCGTGGGTTCCCGCCGCGATGCCGCCGACGAGCACGACGAGCGGGAGTGCCCAGGCGGCGGTGGTCACCAGGCGGTCACCCGCGTCCGACGAGCGGGCCGACCGCACGACCGCGAGGACCATCAGCGCCAGCACGGCCATCGCGCCGAGCACCCCGCCGGGGGAGGACAGCCGATCGATCGCGAGGCCGGCGTAGTACGCGGCGGAGTGGATCCATTCCGTCGGTTGGATGTAGCCGGCACCGGAGTTCGCGATCCATGCCGAGAAGGGAATGCGACCGAGGAAGCCCAGGATGCTGCCGCCGACCAGCGACGCGATCAGCGCCAGACCGCGGCGCCGGATAGCGAGCGTGGTGAGACAGAGACCGCCCAGGACGAGGGAGAGCGGCACCGTGGCCCAGGCGGCGAACAGCGGATTGCTGAGGGTCGCCACCGCCGCGACCACCCCGAGTCCGAGCGGGAGCGCGACGGTGCCGGCAGGGCGATCGAGGAACCGCCGACACAGGCCGACGGCCAGTACGACGGCCACGACGGTCGCGGAGTAGTACGTCGTCGTCAGCACCAGCGACGCGAGCTCGAGCGCGTCTCGCGACGGCGAGGACTCCGTGACGATGAGGAGACAGAACACGGCGAGGGCGCCGACCGCCCAGGCGACCGGTGCGCGACCCTCGACGCGCCGCCCGGCGGCGAGACGGATCGCCCCGTAGAGCGCGAGGACGTTGACACCGCGATGGCCGCGAGCACGCCGTTCACGTCGAACGGCAGCACGGCGTCGAGGGCCGTGAACACCGCGATCTCGGGGAGGAAGAGCACGCTGGACAGCGCCCAGTCGCCCCCGCCCCCATCCAGGACCGATCGGCCGACGAGGGCCACGATCAGCGAGTCTCCGTCGTCGAACATCAGGACCGAGCGCGGCGAGGAGGCGAGGTGTCCGACGGCGACGAGCGCCAGCGCCAGCGCGGCCGCCCACCCCGCCAGTTCGCGTCCCCAGACCCGCCGCATGCGACCACTCTGACATGCGATCTCGGAGCTCGCGGGGCCGACAGGCGTCTCGGCCCGGTAAACTGGACCGACACCGCCCGCCTGAGCCGCACGGCCGACGAGCCCCGAGGAGCCGCGTATATGCTGATGCTCCTCGCAGTGTTCCTTCTCGGGTCGCTCTTGATGCCCGTTCTGGTGCGCTGGCTGGGAGCTCAGGCTTTCGCCGTCGCCGCCCTCGTCCCGGCTGCCGCATTCGTGCACGCGCTCGTGCTCACGCCGCAGGTGCTCGACGGCCCCGTGCCGTTCGTCTCGGTGCCGTGGATCCCGCAGCTCGGACTGAACCTGTCCATGAACATGGACGTCCTCGGGTGGGTTCTCACGCTCATCGTCACGGGCGTCGGCGCGCTCGTGCTCCTCTACTGCCGCTGGTACTTCCACGACGAGGCCGCCGGCATCGGGCAGTTCGCGGGCGTCCTCCTCGCGTTCGCGGGGGCGATGTACGGCCTCGTCCTCACCGACGACCTCGTGATGCTCGTGATGTTCTGGGAGGCCACGAGCATCCTCTCCTACCTCCTCATCGGTCACTACCGTCGCCGCGCCGCCAGCCGCCGTGCCGCGCTGCAGGCCCTCCTCGTGACCACCCTGGGCGGACTGGTGATGTTCGTCGGCGTCGTGCTGCTCGTCGTCGACTCCGGGACGTCGAGCATCCGGGAGATCCTCGCCATCGCGCCGACCGGCCCGATCGTCGATGCGGCGATCGTCATGCTCCTGATCGGCGCCATCAGCAAGTCGGCGCTGTTCCCCTTCCACTTCTGGCTTCCCGGCGCCATGGCGGCCCCGACCCCGGTCAGCGCCTACCTGCACGCCGCGGCCATGGTGAAGGCCGGCATCTACCTCATCGCCCGCTTCGCGCCCATCTTCGCCTTCAGCCCGACGTGGCGGCCGATCGTGCTCACGCTCGGCATCCTCACCATGCTGCTCGGTGGCATCCAGGCGCTGCGGGAGACCGACCTCAAGCGCGTGCTCGCGTTCGGCACCGTGAGCCAGCTCGGCTTCTTCGCGGTGGTCGTCGGCTACGGCACGCAGGCGGCGGCGCTCGCCGGCCTCGCGCTGGTGATCGGGCACGCGCTGTTCAAGTCGGCGCTCTTCCTCATCGTCGGCGTGATCGATCGGCAGCTCTCCACGCGTGACGTGACCGAGCTCTCCGGCGTCGGCCGCCAGGCACCGGTCATGGCCACGGCCGCGTTCATCGCCGTGGCGTCGATGGCCGGAGTGGCTCCGACCATCGGATTCGTGGCGAAGGAGTCGACGCTCACGGCGCTGCTGGACGATGCGCTGGGCGGGTCGGCGTGGGGCCTCGTCGCCCTGATCGGCGTCGCTCTCGGATCCATGCTCACTGCGGCATACGGCGTCCGCTTCCTCTGGGGGGCGTTCTGGACCAAGCGCGATGCCGAAGGAGGGCGGCAGCCGGGCACGGTCTGGCCCGACCCCCCGGTGGGTTTCCTCTCCGCGCCGATCATCCTCGCCGGAGTGACGCTCGCCGCCGGTATCGGCGCCCCCGCGCTCGACGTCGCCCTCCAGCCGTATGCGCTGACCGCGACGCCGGGACTCGACCACGAGGGGGCAGCCGTCGAGGGACCGGGGCACCTCGCGCTCTGGCACGGCCTCGAGCCCGCCCTCGGCATCTCGATCCTCTCAATCCTGCTCGGCATCGGGCTCTTCCTCCTCACGAGGCGGACCGGGTGGGACCGGCGCCCGCGACTGTTGCCGTTCACGGCGGCCGACGCCTACTACGTGGTGATGCGCGGCATCGACCGGCTGTCGGTGCTGAGCACGACGCTCACCCAGCGCGGTTCGCTGCCCGTGTACGTGGGGACGATCTTCGTCGTCTTCGTCGCCGCCGAGGTCACCGCGCTCGTGGCGAGCGACATCGACCGCTATCAGCTCTCGCTGTGGCACACGCCGGCCCAGCTCGCCGTCGCCCCGATCATGGCCGTGGCCGGCGTCGTGGCGGTGCGCGCCCGCAAGCGCTACACCGGCGTCGTGCTCGCCTCGGTCACCGGTCTCGGCATGGTGGTCCTCTTCGCCACCAGCGGCGCACCGGATCTCGCGCTCACCCAGATCCTCGTCGAGACGGTGACGATGGTGACCTTCGCGCTCGTCCTGCGCCGACTGCCGGCGCGCATGGGCGAGCACAACGCCTCCGTGAGCCGCATCCCGCGCGCTCTCCTCGGCATCGGCGTCGGCCTCACCATGGCGTTCGTGGCCGTCGTCGCGACCCAGTCCCGCGTGGCCGACCCGATCTCGGCGATCTTCCCGGAGATCGCGTACGAGATCGGCCACGGCAAGAACGTCGTGAACGTGGCACTCGTCGACCTCCGCGGCTGGGACACGATGGGCGAGCTCTCCGTGCTCGTGCTCGCCGCGACCGGTGTCGCCTCACTCGTGTTCGTCACGCACCGCGCCGATCTCCTCGCCGCCACGAAGACGCTGCCACGCTCGGTGCGGAAGTCCGCGCGCAGTCGGCCACTCGTGGAGACCACGGACGGCGTGCGCTTCCAGACCGCGGAGAACCGATCGGCGCCGCGCGCCTGGCTCGTCGGCGGCCAGAAGATGAAGCCGGAGAACCGGTCGATCCTGCTCGAGGTCATCGTCCGCATCCTGTTCCACACGATCATCGTCGTGTCGATCTTCCTGCTCTTCGCCGGGCACAACCTCCCCGGCGGCGGCTTCGCGGGCGGGCTCGTCGCCGGCATGGCGCTCGTCATGCGCTACATCGCGGGAGGGCGCTGGGAGCTGGGCGCCGCGGCGCCGACCGATGCCGGTCGCCTCCTCGGCACGGGCCTGATCCTCGCCGTGGGCACCGCGGTCGTGCCGCTGTTCTTCGGCCTCGCGCCGCTCACCAGCACCTTCTGGGAGTGGGAGATCCCCGGCATCGGGCACATGGAGTTCGTCACCTCGACGATCTTCGACATCGGCGTCTACCTCGTCGTGATCGGGCTCGTGCTCGACGTGCTGCGCAGCCTCGGTGCGGAGGTCGACCGGCAGGCGGCGCTCCGCCCCGGCGAGAGCACCGCCGTCGACTTCTCCTCGCGGACCGGGGGGAACGGCTGATGGACGTCTCGCTCGCCCTCATCGCGATCATGGCCGTGCTCTTCGCCTGCGGCGTGTACGCGATGCTGGAGCGCAGCCTCACCCGCGTCCTCATCGGCTTCCTCCTGCTCGGCAACGCCACGAACCTGCTGCTCCTGATCGTGATGGGCGTGCCGGGCAACGCGCCGTTCTTCGGTACCGAGGGCGATCTGAGCGACCCGCTGCCGCAGGCCCTGACGCTCACCGCCATCGTCATCACGTTCGCGGTCTCCGCGTTCCTGCTCGCGCTGATCTACCGGTCGTGGCAGCTCGGCCAGGCGGACACGGTCGAGGACGACGAGGCCGACATCGCGCTGCGCGCGCGCACCGACGAAGACGAAGACCTCATGGACGACGAGTCCGAGACGGACGACGACGACGCCACGACCGACTTCGTGGGCGTGCAGACCGCGCCGATCACCGTCCTGCACATGCGCGACAACCCGGCCATCCACGATGACGCGCCGTATGACGCGCCCTACGTGCCCGAGCCGGAGCCCGAACCCGACGGCGCTGCAGACCGGGACGACGACACGACAGACGGGGAGGGCAGGCCATGACCACGCTCGTCCCGCTCCTCGTCGCCCTGCCGCTCCTCGGTGCGGCGATCACCCTCGTCTTCGGTCGCAACGCGCGCCTGCAGGTGTTCGTCACCGTCGCCACGCTCGCGGTCGTGTCCGTCATCGCGGCCGTGCTGCTCGTCGTCGTCGACGCGGGCTCCCCTCTGGCGGTCTCCGTGGGCGGATGGCCGGTGCCGTTCGGCATCGTCCTCTACGTCGACCGTCTCGCCGCGCTCCTGGTGCTCGTCTCCAGCGTGGTGCTGCTCGCGGTCCTCCTCTTCTCGATCGGTCAGGGTGTGGCCGACGGGGCGGATGAGACCCCGATCTCGATCTTCAACCCCTCGTACCTGATCCTCGCCGCCGGCATCTTCAACGCGTTCATCGCCGGCGACCTGTTCAACCTGTACGTCGGGTTCGAGATCCTCCTCGTGGCCTCCTACGTGCTCATCACCCTGGGCAGCACCGAGTCCCGCATCCGCACCGGTGCCGTCTACATCGTCGTCTCGCTCGTGTCGTCGATCCTGTTCCTCGCGTCGATCGCGATGATCTACGGCGCCCTCGGCACGGTCAACATGGCCCAGATCGCCGAGCGGATGTCGGAGCTCCCGCAGGACACGCAGCTCGTCCTGCACCTCATGCTCGTGGTCGCCTTCGGGATCAAGGCCGCGATCTTCCCCGTGTCGTTCTGGCTGCCCGACTCCTATCCGACGGCCCCCGCGCCGGTCACCGCCGTGTTCGCCGGCCTGCTGACCAAGGTCGGCGTGTACGCGCTGATCCGGACGGAGACCCAGCTCTTCGCCTCGAACAGCATCGACACGCTGCTGCTCATCATCGCGCTGGCGACGATGATCGTCGGTGTCCTCGGCGCCGTCGCGCAGGCCGAGCTCAAGCGGATCCTGTCGTTCACGCTCGTCAGCCACGTCGGCTACATGATCTTCGGTCTCGCGATCGCGACCCCGGCGGCGATCGGCGCGACCGTGTACTACATCGTCCACCACATCGTCGTGCAGACCACCCTGTTCCTCGCGGTGGGGCTCATCGAACGCCGGGCCGGCAGCACCTCCATCCTCCGGGTCAAGGGCCTGCTGAAGATCGCCCCCGTCATCGCCCTGCTGTACTTCATCCCCGCGATCAACCTCGGTGGTCTGCCTCCGTTCTCCGGGTTCATCGGCAAGTTCGCCCTGTTCGAGGCCGCGGCCTCCGTGGGCACTCCGCTCATGATCGTGCTCATCTTCGGCGGCATCATCACGTCGCTGCTCACCCTCTACGCGCTCATGAGGGCCTGGAACCTCGCGTTCTGGCGTGAGGAGGAGGACTCGACCGAGACCGAGGGGCGCATCTCGTACCTCACCGGAGCCCCCGCTGCGGATGAGCAGCAGGAGCGCCGGCACATCCCGAGGATCATGACCGTGGCCACCGCCGGGATGGTCACCGTGACGGTGGCCCTGACGATCTTCGCCGGACCGCTGTACGCTCTGTGCGACCGTATCGGGGCGGGCCTGCTGCAGCCGGTCAACCTCGTCCAGCTGGAAGACGAGGTGGAGGGATGAGCCCCGAGACCAAGAGCGTCTGGCGGGACATCGGCATGCAGCTGCCGTTCCTCGCCTGGCTGATCGTGCTGTGGATGCTGCTGTGGGCCCAGTTCACCGTGCTCTCCTTCCTCACGGGGCTCGTGGTGGCGATCTTCGTGACGCGGGTGTTCCGCCTGCCCACGGTCGAGCTCTCCGGGCGCATCAACCTCTGGTACGGCGCGCTGTTCGTCGTGCAGTTCCTCTTCGCGATCCTCCGTGGCGCGCTCTCGGTGACCGTGCAGGTGTTCGACTTCCGCCGGCAGCCCGGCACCGCCATCATCGCGGTGCCGCTTCGCTATGCCGACGACCTCGTCATGACGCACGTCGCCGTGGTGTCGTCGCTCATCCCGGGCTCCCTGGTGGTCGAGGCCGATCGCGACCGCGGGATCCTCTACCTGCACGTGATCGGCGTGCGCAACCGGGAGGATGTCGAGAAGCAGCGGCAGGGCGTGCTCGGCTGGGAGAAGCGCATCGTCCGGGCGCTTGGCAATCCGACCCAGTACCGGGCGCTCAAGGCCGACGAGCGTGCCGGCCGCATCGACCCCGCGACGATCGGCGGTGCCCGATGAACACCCTGCTCCTCATCATCCTCGCCGTGTTCGGTGTGGCCGCGATCCTCGCCGTCATCCGCATCGTCCGCGGTCCGTCGATCCTCGACCGTGCCGTCGCCGCCGACGTGCTGCTGACCGAGGTCATGTGCGTGCTCGGCGCCGAGATGGCCATCAACGGCCACACCCGCAACATCCCCGTGCTCCTCATCATCGCGGCGGTCGGTGTGTTCGGATCGATCGCGGTCGCCCGGTTCGTCGCGAGAAGGGACAACACGACACCATGAACGTGTTCGGTCTGATGATCCCTGACGCCGTCGTCGACGTGGCGGTGCTCGTGCTCATCCTGCTCGGGGCGATCCTCTGCCTCTCCGCCTCCGTGGGGCTCCTGCATTTCCGCGACGTGCCCACGCGACTGCACGCCGCGACGAAGCCGCAGGTGCTCGGGCTGCTGCTGATCTGTGTCGCGATCGCCCTGTCGCAGCGGTCCGTCGGCGGTGTGCTGTTCGGCCTCGTGCTCGTCGCCCCCGTGGTGCTCATGCAGTTCGCGACCGCGCCTCTGTCCGCGCACATGGTCGGTCGCCAGGCCTACCGAAACGGCACGATCGAGCAGCGGGGTCTCGTCGTCGACGAGCTCGCCGAGTCGAAGCAGACCCCTCCCGCCGCCGGCTGACCGCCTCGCCGCCGACGTAGCCGGTTCCGCTCGCTGTCGGTTCACAACTCAGGAGATCTGCGGCGTCATCGGGCCGCGCGTTCGCTCAGGTCGGATGGGGGATGGATACTCCTGAATTGTGAACGCCGTGCGCGGCCCCCACTTCTCCTCCACCGCCTCGCGATCCGGAGCGGACACTCCACATCCGGCCTCACTCCCCGTCCCGCCGTGTCGCGCCGGGCATCCTCCGGGATGTGATCGCCCACTCCGGACCCGAGCGCGCAACAGAGGTCTTCGACTCCACGGTCTTCACTCGAGCGGATCTTCGCTCCGCGGGGCTGAGGGGGCGTGAGCTGACCGCCCTGGTGCGGAGCGGGCGGCTTCTGCGACTGCGTCGGGACCGATACGCCCGCCCGGATGTGGATCCTGTCGTCGCGGAGGCCGTGCGCATCGGAGGTCGCGTCACCTGCGTCTCCCTTCTTCAGCTGCTCGGGGTGTTCGTGCTCGCGGCCCACGGGGTGCACGTGCAGGTCGATCCCCATAGCTCGCGGTTGGGGCGTCGAGACGCGGACGCTCACAGGGTGCACTGGGCAGAGGACGGCGCAGCGAGTGCGCTGCACGTCACGTCCCTGGATACGGCCGTACGCCATGCCGTCCGATGCCAGTCGCCTCGGGCGTTGGTGGCCACCCTGGACAGCCTCCTCCATCAGCGCCTCATCACGATGGACGAACTGCGCGCGATCTTCGCTCGGCTGCCGCAGCGGTTCGGCGCAGTGCTCGCCCTGGCCGACGCGTCATCCGAGTCGGGGCCGGAGACGTTCGTGCGGCTCCTCCTCCGGTCGCTCGGTGCCTCATTCGAGACACAGGTCCACATCCCCGGCGTGGGGCGAGTCGACTTCGTCGTCGATGGATGGCTGATCGTCGAGTGCGACAGCCGCGCCTTTCACGAGGGATGGGCGAAGCAGCAGCGGGATCGTGCGCGGGACATGGCGGCCGCTCGTCTCGGCTATGTCACGATCCGGCCGCTCGCCGCTGACATCCTCTCCGACCCCGCAGGCACGCGAGAGGCGCTGCGGGAGGTTCTGGACGCGCTCGGCCCCCGGCTCGTCGGCGCTCGCCGTTCACAACTCAGGAGAAAGGGCAGCCGCAGCCTGCCTCAGCCGCCGAACCGCCCCAACGCGCCGCGATCTCCTGAGTTATGAACGGCCGACGGACCCGAGGGGCGCGGGCAGCGATTCGGAGGGTCAGGTGCGGGCGGCGAAGGCCTCGATGAGGCGGGCGGCGGGCTCGGAGTCGCTGATGAGGGTGCCGTGGCCGTGGTCGGGGATGACGGCCAGCTCCGCGCCGGGGATCGCATCCAGGATCACCTGGCACCAGCTCATCGGGGCCAGCGGGTCGTCCTCGCCGCGCAGCACCAGGACCGGGCAGGCGATGCGGACGAAGGCCTTCTCCGGCTTGTGGACGATGGTCGCCCGCATCTTGCGGATCAGGTGCGGGCCGCCGCGGAGGTACTCGCGGGCGCCGCGCCAGATCACGAGCGGCCGTTCGCCCACGAGGTCCTGGAGCAGGTATCGGGCCTGCGCGCCGACGTTCCTGGCCGCCTTGTCGACGGTGGGTCCCGCCAGCACGACGCCGGCGACGAGCTCGGGATGCCGGGCGGCGAGCTCCGCGGCGATCTGACTCCCCATCGAGTGCCCGATCACCACGACCGGATCCGCGTCGACGTGACGGAGGTACGCGGCCACGAGGTCGGCGTGCCGCTGCATGGTCAGCGTGCGCGTCGGCTCGGGGGCCTCACCGAAGCCCGGGAGGTCGAGCGCGATCACCCGCCCCTGCAGCCGCTGGGTGAGGTCGAGGTAGACGCTGCGGCCCATGCCGATGCCGTGCAACAGGAGGTAGGTGGGCGGTCCGTCGCCGAAGGTCTCGGCGATCAGGGTCGCTCCTGCGTGCTCGAACTCGAGGAGGGTGGCCGGCGTCCCCTTCGGGGCGAGGTAGCTGGTGGGCACCTGTCCACGCTAGCCGAGCACCCTCCACGCGCCTCTCAGCCGGCGGGGGTGAGCGTCAGGGTGTCGACCGTGGCCGCCTTCACGGCCTTCGGAGTGAACGCCCACGGCCGCTGCACTCCCGTGGACCAGTCCTTCGTCTGATCGACGTAGTGCTCGTGGAACGCGTGGCCGGAGGCACCCGTGAGGTGGATCCAGGTCGAGTCGTCGAAGTCCGCGAGGTCGACGACCATCCGCATGGACGGGACGGTGGTGGTGGCGTACGAGACGCCGAGCTGCCACCCGGTCGCATCGACCACGGAAGCCCCGCCCCCGACCGGATACGGGCCACGGTTGAACAGGGCCTCGATCGGCGCGATGCCGGACGACCCGAAGGTGTCGCTGGTGAGTGTCAGGGCGTGCAGGTCGCCCCAGTTCCATCGGGCGACATCCGTGCCCTGGATCCCGGACAGCTCGTCGTACGCCTCTTCAGCCGACAGCGCGAGCATCGCGTCTCGCCCCTCGACGTCGAGACGCGGGTTGCTCCACAGCGGGTCCTCGGGGTCATCGAGCATCGCTCCGACGACGGTGAACAGGCGGCCCTGGCCGTCGATGGGCAGGGGCTGCTCGCGCTCCGCGAAGATGTTCTGCACCAGGTTCGACCACAGCACGTTCGCGTACGCGGCTCCGGCCGAGGAGGCGCTGTTCTGCGCATCCCAGCCGCGGAGCAGCTCGACGGCCTGCTGCGGTCCCTCGCCCTCGACCTCGATGTCCCCCATCGCGGCGGCGAGCTGCTTGCCGATCCACATCTCGCCGTCCATCTGGATGTCGCGCATGTCCTGCGCAGTCAGCGGGCCGGCGGCGGCGCGTCGTTCGATGAGGTGGGCGATGCGGGCGGCGCGGTAGCCCTGGTCCCAGTCCCGGGAGAGGAAGTGCTCGTAGTCGTCGGTGACGATGGCGTTGTTGGCGGTGACGATGTACCCCGAGCTCGGGTTGTACGACACGGGCAGCTCCTCGAACGGGATGTAGCCGGTCCAGTCGTAGCTGCTGTCCCAGCCGGGCTGCGGCATCCAGCCGTCGCCGGCTCCGCGGATCGGGAGGCGGCCGGGGGTCTGGTAGCCGATGTTGCCGTCGACGTCGGCGTAGATGAGGTTCTGCGCCGGCACGTCGAACAGGGAGGCCGCGCGGCGGAAGTCCTCGAAGTCCTGGGCGGTCGACAGCGCGAAGATCGCCGTCGCGGTCGTGCCCGGGTCGAGCGCCGTCCACCGCAGGCTCACGGCGTACTCGGCGGCATCGGAGCCCGGGACGGCGGGGACGCTGCCCCCGGCGGTGAGCCCAGGCGTCGGATCGTCCGCGATCGCCGTGAAGTCGCCCGTGAGGCCGGAGATGATCGGTCCGTGCACGGTGGAGCGGATGGTGAGCTCGATGTCGTCCCCGCCGGCGACCTCGATGGTCTCGGTGCTCTCCTCCAGCGGCACGAGCTCGCCGTCCCGCCAGTAGGAGTCGCCCTCGATGCGCTCGACATACAGGTCGGTGACATCGGTGGTGAGGTTGGTGAAGCCCCACGCCACGCGCTGGTTGTGGCCGATGACGATGCCGGGCAGGCCGGAGAACGAGAAACCGCCCACGTCGAACGGGCAGTCCTCGTCCACCGTCGAGCACTTGAGCTGCACCTGGTACCAGACCGACGGGAGCGAGGCGCCGAGGTGCGGGTCGTTGGCGAGCAGCGGCATGCCGGATTCGGTGAGGTCGCCGGAGACCACCCAGGAGTTGGAGCCGATGCCCTCGCCGACATCGCCCACGAGCACGCTCGCCGCTTCGATGACGGAGGAGGTCTCCTTCCACTCCACCGTGGTGAGCGCCTGCTGCGCCTCGCCGTCGCCCTCGGACACCGTGAACGCCGCGGGCTCGGCGCCGGTCTCCAGCGGCGGGACGGTGGAGATGGTGGGCACGATCACCGGGTTCCGGTCGAAGGGGTAGTCCGGGTAAAGCGTGCCGAGGAGTCCGTCCACGTCGGCGTCCGGGTCGTCGGCAAGCTGACCCGCGAGCAGTGCGCGCTCGGTCTCGTCCTCGACGTTGGTGCGGAGATCCCAGGCCATCGCCTTCAGCCACGCCACCGAGTCCGCCGGCTCCCACGGCTCCGGCTCGTAGTCGGGGTTCTGCAGCCCGAGGACGGCGTACTCGAGCGACAGCTCCGCGCCCGAACGGGAGGACAGGTAGGCGTTGACGCCGTCCGCGTAGGCCTCGTAGTAGCCGCGGGTGACGTCGTCCATCGCCTCCACCTCGGCCTCGGCGGTGGTGCGCCAGCCCAGCGTGCGCAGGAATGCGTCGGTACCGGCCTGGGAGGCGCCGAACAGCTCGGCGACCCGGCCGGAGGTGACGTGTCGGCGGAAGTCCATCTCGAAGAACCGGTCCTGCGCGTGCACGAAACCTTCGGCGAAGAAGAGGTCGTCCGAGGAGTCGGCGGTGATCGTGGGCACGCCGCTGGCGTCGCGCTGCACGGTGACGTCCGCCTTCAGCCCTGCGAGCGCGGTCGACCCGGAGGTCTGCGGGAAGGAGCGCTGGATGGTCCAGGTCACGAAGAACGCGCCTGCGACGGCCACCACCACCAGCGCGGCGATCACGACGAACGCGATGCGTCCGATGCGGGCGGCCAGAGAAGGACGCGGGGAAACAGCGGACGCCGTCGAATCGGTCATCATCGTCGAGAACTCTTTCGGGTAGCCAGGTGGGACTCAGTCCCACCGAGCCCCAGTACGCGTTTCACGGGTACGCGCTCTCGCATCATAGCCGCCCCGCGCTCGCCGCGGGACGGTCCGCGGCGAGCGGGAGGGCTCAGCCGATGAGGCTGGGCTGCAGATCGCGGAGCGTCCGGCGATGCGTCATGCGGGTCACCCCGATCATCGCCAGCAGCAGCGCCCCGACGAGCCAGGCGCCGAGCACCGCCAGGTCCCAGCCCGCGCGGGCGTAGTCGCCGCCGTACATGAGTTGTCGCATGGCGTCGACGACGTAGCCGAGGGGCAGCACATGGTGCAGCGCGGCCAGTGGGGCGGGCAGCGTCTGCCAGGGGAACGTGCCGCCGGCTGTGACGAGCTGCAGCACCATGAGCACGAGGCCGAGGAACTGCCCCACGGAGCCGAGCCAGACGTTGAGGGCGAGGATGATCGCGGCGAACGTGGCCGAGGCGAACATCATCACTCCGAGCGTGCCGAGCGGATGGTCGAACGTGAAACCGAGCGTCAGCGCCAGGATGCCCATCAACCCGAGCATCTGCACGGCACCGAGCATCGCCGGGGTCAGCCAGCCCGCCAGCGTGATCCGGATCGGGGAGTGCAGCGCCGTGACGGCGCGACGGGAGATCGGCTTCACGATGAGGAACAGCGCGTAGATGCCGATCCACGCGGAGAGGGCGGCGAAGAAGGGGGCGAGGCCCGCGCCGTAGTCCTCGGCGGAGGCGACTTTGTCGCTGGACACCTTCACCGGGTCCGCGATCGTGTCGGCTTGCAGGGAGCGCAGGTCGGGGGTGGAGGCGGGGATCGCCTGCACGCCGTCGGCGAGCCCGTCCCGCAGCTCCGCGGTCCCGGAGGACAGCGTCTGCAGGCCGTCGCGCAGTTGGGCCGCGCCCGAGTTCGCCGCGGCCGCTCCCGTCGCGAGGGTGCCGGCGCCGCCGGCGAGCTCGCTCGCCCCCGATGCCACGGACGCAGACCCGGCGGCGAGCTGGTCGACCTTCCCGACGGCGTCCTGCACCTGGGCGTTGCCCTCCTCGATCCGGGCGCCGAGAGGGTCCAGGCGGGCGAGCACCGCATCGATCTCCTCGGGCGCGAGTCCCTGCTCGGTGAGGACGTCGGTGATGTCCGCGCGCACCTGCGGCAGCGCATTCGTCGCCTCCTGCACCGCGGCTCCGGCCCGATCGGCGACGTCGGCGAGTTGGCGGTTGCCCGCGCTCACCTGCTGGGCACCGTCGGCGAGCGTCTTGGCCCCGGAGGCGAGTTGTGCCGAGCCGTCGGCGAGCTTCGCGGTGCCCTCGGCGAGCGTCGTGCTCCCGGAGGCGGCGCTGCGTGCGCCGTCGACGAGCTGTGTGGCGCCGTCGGTCGCGGAGATCAGGTTGTCGCGCACGTCGCTGAGGCCCGTCAGCAGTCGCTCCGCGGCCTCGCTGCCGACCATCTCGGCGACGGAGCTGCGGATCTTCTCGACGGCCTGCGATCCCATCGACGAGGCGAGGTAGTTGTTCGCGTCGTTGGTCTCCAGCTCGATTCGGGCTTGATGCGGATCGTCGCCTGAGGCGGAGGTGAGGGCGGCGGAGAAGTCCGAGGGGATCGTCACGGTGAAATCGACCTCGCCGTGGCGCAGCGCATCGGCGGCCTCGTCCTCGGTCATGCGCTGCCAGTCGAAGGCGTTCCCCTCGATGAGGTTCTCCGCCACGTCCTCGCCGTAGTTGACGTTCTCATCGGTCGCCGGTTCCGTGCCGGTCGTCGGGGCGGGAGCGCCCTCGTCGTCGACCACCAGGGCCACGGGGACCTCGGAGAATTTCGCGTACGGATCCTGGTTCGCCCAGAGGTAGAGGCCGCCGTAGAGGATCGGCACGCAGATGAGGGCCACGAGGGCGAGGATGCCCATCCGGCTCGCGGTCAGGCGGCGGAGCTCGGCGGCGATCATGGCGGGAACCTTCATCGCGCTTCTCCTTCCTCGTCGGTCGTGGGTTCGTCGTCGGTCGTGGGGTCGTCGGTGGGGGATTCCTCGTCGGCCGTGGGGTCGGTCGGCGCGGGTTCGCTCTCCTCCGGCGCGTCCGCCGCGGGTTCCGGACGCTCGAGCACCAGAGGCTCGATCGGTCCGGACGCGTTGATCGCATCGAACTCGTGCATGCGCTCGAGGGCGACGGCGGCGGAACCGCCGACGATCACGAGCATCGCGTACCCGCGGTCCGCGAACTCGGCCGCGATGCGCCACCATCCGTCCGGGCTGCCGCCGTGACGATCCGGGGCGACGAGCACGATGCCCTCGACGCCCTCGCGGAGCACGGCGAGCTCGCACAGGATGCGCACGCGGGCGGCCGGGTCGACCGAGCCGATGGGGACGGAGGCGAGCTCCTGGTATCCGACCCGCCCGAGCCAGCGGCGAGCGTGGAGCGGGGTCGCGCCACGTCCGGCGAACATCAGCTCCTCGCCGACCACCCCGGCGAGGGTGATGTCCGGGTGCGGATCGCTGACGTCCGGCGCGTCCACGAGGGCGACGCGGCGGCGCAGCTCCTTCGGACTCGCCGCCGCATCGATCGTGACGCGGCCCGTGTCCGGACGCATCCGCCCGCTCGCGATGAGGCCGAGCACGGTCGGCCGCTGCTCGGTCTCCGCGAGCGCGTAGCGGACGGCGCCGGAGTGGAACTCGAGACTCATGGACGGAAGCGCCTGGCCGGCGCGGCCCTTGCTGACGCCGTTCAGCGTGATCCTCATGCGCGGACCTCCTCGTGGTCGGCGGCGATGTCCGGATGGGCGCTCAGCAGTTCGTCCGCCTCGCGCCAGGAGAGTCCGGCGATGCTGAGCACGGCCCGGACCGCGAGGTCCTCGGCGCCGCTGCTCTGCACGTCGGTGCGGGAGACGACGGTGCGCGCCATCTCCTCGATCAGCCGGGCGAGCGTGGGACCGGCGAGGTCCGTCCGGAAGCTGCCGTCCTGCTGCCCCCTTCGCACGAGGGCGGCGACACTCCGGCGCAGCGGCGCCAGGGCGGCGGCGGTGTGCTCCACGTGCGCCTCGTCGAGGGCGAGCGCGGCGGCGACCTGGATGTGCGCCGCCTCCTCCCAGAGCCGGGCGGCCAGCCGGGCCAGGGCGAGGCGGGCGTCCGGCTCGTCGATGGAGGCCGCGATGGCGTTGAAGCGCTGGGCGCCGGTGGAGACGAGTTCCCGGATCAGGGCGTCCCGATCCTCGAAGTGCCCGTAGAGGGTGCGGCGGGACAGGCCCGCGGCCCTGGCTATCGCGTCGAGGGAGGCGTGCGGGTCGGTGGCGAGGGCGCTGCGGGCCGCGGAGAGGATGCCGGCGCGGTTCTCCGCGGCGTCGCGACGAAGGGCGCGAGTGGTCATCCGTCCATGGTAATAACATGCACAGAGCTGTGCAAGATAATTCAGCAACCTCGCAGTGTGCTGCTCCCGCGGTCGGCCGTCGAGTCTCCTCCGGGGTGCACCGTGGTATGTTACGCGTCGCGCTTCGGCGCATTCTCAGAGGAGAGACCGGTCCGGACCGGGACTCCGGCGGGATCGGTCCTGGAACGGCGGGGGGACGCCATGATCGAGAAGAAGAACGACGTGGATGCCGGGAGCGGGGCACCGGCGGGGGATCGGCACGGTGGTCTGCAGGGCAGGCTGACCGATGGGATCGTCTCGGGCGCGCTCGCTCCGGGGACACGGGTGGACGAGCGCGGGCTCGCGGCCGCCTTCGGTGCCGGGCCGGCAGAGGTCCTCCGGGCCCTGGACGGCCTCGCCGCCGCCGGCCTCATCGCGGTGCGCCGCGACGGCACACGGTGGGTGACCGCGCTCGATGGCGACCGGGCGCGCGATGTGGTGGCTCTGTTCGGCGACGTCTGGATCGGCTCGGTCCGGCGCACGATGGCGCTGCTCCGCACCGACGACCTCGCGTATCTCGACGAGCTCGTCGACGATGTGGCGCTGGCGGTGCGGTGGCGGGACGGCTCGGCCTTCGGCGGCGGCCTGCGCGCTCTCGCCGTCGCTTTCGCCCGGATCGAGGGCAACACGGAGCGGGCTGAGCTCGTCGGGAGTCTCGGGACGCTTCTCGAGTGCGTCGCCCGTCGTGCCGGGAGCGTCTTCGACTGGTCGGATGTGCGTACGTCGGTCGCCCGGATCGCCGTGGTGCTCGCCGAACGCGACGCCACGGCGATGCGCACCGCCCTCATGGACCTGTTCGACGATGTGCTGCCGGGAAACGTGGACCGTGCGGCGACGCCGGCGCTTCCGCTCGCCGCGGCGTCCTGATCGCCGGACGCGGGCCGGGCGCCCCGGTGACCGCGGCGCCCGTCCCGTGTGCTCAGTCGGTGCCGGAGTCGAAGGCCGCGCGCTCGGAAGCGGTGTCGACGGCGTCCGCGAGGTTCTCGTCGGCCTCCGAGATCGAGCCGTGCACGGACTCGGTGATCTCGGCGGACTCGCCGGCGGTGACCCGGCCGACGAGCTCGCCCGTCGCGCCGCCGACGAGGCCGAGGCCCGCGTACTGCTCCAGGCGCGCACGGGAGTCGGCGATGTCGAGGTTGCGCATCGTGAGCTGGCCGATCCGGTCCACGGGGCCGAAGGCGGCGTCGCCGACGCGCTCCATCGACAGCTTCTCCGGCCCGTAGGACAGGTTCGGGGAGACCGTGTCGAGGATCGTCCAGTCGTCGCCGCGGCGCAGGCGGATCGTCACGGTGCCCGAGATCGTCGAGCCGACCCAGCGCTGGATGGACTCGCGGAGCATGAGCGACTGCGGCTCGAGCCAGCGGCCCTCGTACATAAGGCGGCCGAGGCGGCGACCCTGCTCGTGGTACGTCGCGAGGGTGTCCTCGTTGAGGATGCCGTTGACGAGGCGCTCGTACGCGATGAAGAGCAGCGCCATGGCCGGGGCCTCGTAGATACCGCGCGACTTCGCCTCGATGATGCGGTTCTCGATCTGGTCGCTCATGCCGAGGCCGTGGCGCCCGCCGATCGCGTTCGCCTCCTGCACCAGGGCCACCGGGTCGCTGAACTCGACGCCGTTGATCGCGACCGGACGGCCGCCCTCGAACGTCACCGAGACGTCCTCGGTCTCGATGGCGACGGACGGATCCCAGAACTTCACGCCCATGATCGGGTCGACGGTCTCCAGCGAGACGTCGAGGTGCTCGAGCGTCTTCGCCTCGTGGGTCGCGCCCCAGATGTTCGCGTCCGTCGAGTAGGCCTTCTCGGCCGAGTCGCGGTAGGGGAAGCCGTGTGCGACGAGCCACTCGCTCATCTCCTGCCGACCGCCGAGCTCGGTGACGAAGTCCGCGTCGAGCCAGGGCTTGTAGATGCGCAGGCGGGGGTTGGCGAGCAGACCGTAGCGGTAGAACCGCTCGATGTCGTTGCCCTTGTAGGTCGAGCCGTCGCCCCAGATGTCGACGCCGTCCTCGCGCATCGCGCGCACGAGCAGCGTGCCGGTGACCGCGCGGCCCAGGGGCGTGGTGTTGAAGTAGGTCTTGCCGCCGGAGCGGATGTGGAAGGCGCCGCAGGAGAGTGCGACGAAGCCCTCCTCGACCAGCGCCGTCTTGCAGTCGATGAGGCGCGAGGCCTCGGCGCCGTACGCCAGCGCGCGCCCGGGGATCGAGGCGATGTCGTCCTCGTCGTACTGCCCCAGGTCGCCGGTGTAGGTGAAGGGCACAGCGCCCTTGTCGCGCATCCAGGCGACGGCGACGGAGGTGTCGAGTCCTCCGGAGAAGGCGATGCCGACGCGCTCGCCGACGGGCAGGGACTGGAGGACCTTGGACATGGCTCCCAGTCTATCGGCGCGCGACCCACCCCCTTTCGTGTGTTCCGGCCCTTTTCGCACGCACGCAGGGGGGTGGCTCGCGCGAAAAGGGGTGGGTCGACGGGAAGATGGGCGCATGGGTGGAGCGATTCTGTGGGGAGCCGTCGCGGCGGCGCCGCTGTTCGTCGGTGCGGTGCTCGCGATGATGCGCACCTGGCCGCCGCGGTGGCTGGGCATCGTCCTGGGCTTCGGCGCCGGAGCCCTGATGGCCTCGATCGCCTTCGAGCTCTGGGAGGAGGGGCTCGACCGCGGCGGTCCCATCCCCCTCGTCACCGGCGTCGCCCTCGGAGCCCTCAGCTACTACATCGCCGCCCGCATCCTCGACGCCAGGGCCGCCAGGAAGAAGGGCGAAGCTGGGGGAGGTCAGCTCGCGGTGGGGGCCCTCCTCGACGGGATCCCGGAGCAGCTCGTCCTCGGCATCGGTCTCGCCTCGGGGGAGCCGGTGAGCATCGCGCTCGTCGTCGCCATCCTCGTCTCGAACCTCCCGGAGTCCATCGGCTCCGCCGCCGACCTGCTCGACGGCGGCATGCGACGGAGCAGGGTCCTGCTCCTGTGGGCCGGGGTCGCCGTGGTGTGCGCGCTCGCCACCGTCGCCGGATTCGCACTGGCCAGCGTGACCGGCGAGGTCTTCCGCTCCGGGGCGAGCGGTTTCGCCGCGGGTGCCCTGCTCGTCATGCTGGTGGACTCGATGGTCCCGGAAGCGCAGTCGAAGGCGAAGGAATCCACGGGGCTGGCGACCGTCCTCGGATTCGCGCTCGCCGCGGGTCTCGCCTTCGCGTCCTGAGCGGAACGCCCGGACGGGCGGCTCAGACGCCGCCGGTGCGGGCGTCGCGACGGACGCTGCGGCCGGTGATGCGCTCGATACGGAACGACAGCGGGAGGTCCCGGTCGTCGCCGGCCCAGGGGTGCACCCGCGCAGCCGCCCCGGCAGCGTCCTCCTCGGGCACCCGCGACAGGACACCCTGCATCAGCACGCTCCACCCCAGGCCGCCGATCGGATCGTGGTAGTCGACCTCGAACGAGACCTCGGCCGACTCGCGGGAGAGCGTCGCCAGGTGGCCGTGCGGTGACGTGCGCAGGAGCAGCTCGTGCCCCGAGACGACGAAGTTCACCGGATGGATCTGCACCAGGCCCTCGTCGACGAATCCGATGCGGCCCACCGTGGTGGTCGCCAGCAACTCGTAGGACTGCTGCTCGTCGAGTTCGTGGATCATGCGGACACTCCCTCCCCCTGTGCCGCCAGTGTAGCCACGGCGCCGCAGATCATCGAGGGCGCCCGACCGGAATCACCCGGTGAGGTGTCAGGACGACCATGCCTCCAGCTCGGCGGTGAGCGCAGCGAGGTACGCGGGAGGGCCGGCTTCCGCGAACCACAGCCACAGCTCCGCAGCGATCACCGGGTACCACGCGCGGACACGGTCGGGATCGGCGCCGTAGCCATCGATGAGCGCCCGCTCGGACCGCGGGTCCTTCCTGGCGGCTCCCCACGCGGCTCGGGCGAGCTCCCGCAGCGGGTCGCCGCAGTGCGCCGCCTCCCAGTCGACGACCCCGGAGACACGTCCGTGCTGCGCGAGCAGGTTGCCGTCGGTCCAGTCGCCGTGGCAGAAGACGACCCCGGACGACGGCGGGATGCGCAGCGGGAGGCGAGGCCCGCCGGCGGCGCGGTACCGCTCGATGATCGTCGCATCGTCGGGTGCGGGAAGGAGGTCGTCCGGAGCGGCGAGCCGATGCAGGGCACGGAGCAGGGGCGCTGATGCCCCGAGGCCCGCGAGCCGGGCCTCGGCGTCGGCGTCGTCGAGGCGGGCGCCGGGGAGCTCCGTCATGAGGATCGCGCCCGGCCGCTCCTCGACCACCTCGGGTACCGGGAGTCCGGAGCCGACGAGACCGCGGAGGGCCCGAAGCTCGTTCTGGTGCCGTGCCGGATCGGCGAGGCGCTTCTCGACCAGCCGTCGTCCGCCGCGCTCGACGAGCCGCACCGCGCCGACCGCTCCCTGCCTCATCCCGTCATCCTCGCACCGGGCGGGTGATCACTCGAAGCCGGGGTAGTCCTGCAGCCGCTTCTCGAACTCCGCGCGGTCGGCCTCGCTCAACACCTTGCCGGCGATGACCACGAGCTGGAGCCCCTCGACCGGCTCGCCCGTGCGTGCGCTCTGTGCCTCCCGCGACGCGCGGAAGCCGCCGTCGGCATCGTTCGACAGATCGTAGATGTTCGCGTAGAAGCGCAAGGGATCGGGGTAGTTCTCCGTGTAGTACTCCCATGTCGTCTGCGTGCGCGGGTCGTCGCTGCCGTAGAGCTTGGCGATCATGGACGGGTCGATGCCGGAGTTCGCGGGGTCGTTGAACGAGTACAGGTTCCACAGGCCGTGCGCCGCCACCACCTCGTCGATCGCGGCCATCACCTCGAGCTTGCGCGCGTAGCCCTGCACGGGCTGCTCGGTCGCCCAGGCCGCGGACGTGTACTCGGACAGCATCGACTCCCCGCCGTAGCCGTTGCGCTCCGGCCGGATGTCCTCGTCACCCACCTGAACCCACGTGAACCCGAAGTCGGCGGAGAGCCGCTCCCGGATGTCCGTGAAGAGAGCGTCGGCCTCGGCGCGCACCTCCTCCATGGACTGCTGGGTGAGCGCTTCCTGCGGGGCCGTGCCCTTGATGCCCGGGTATGCCTCCGCGTGCCGCTGTTCCGCGGTCTTCACGCCTTCGTAGTTGCCGGATGCCGAGGTGCGCAGCGCGCTGAGCGCCCCGATGGTCGCGACGTTGAACAAGATGGTGAGAACGAGGGCGACGATGCCCAGGCGGCGCCCGCCGGTGGTGACGAGTGCGGCGACGATCACGCCGAGCACCACGAGCTGCAGTGTGATCATCGTCACGCCGTACAGCAGGTCGGTGCCGCCGACCACGAGCGTGCCGAACAGGATCAGGACGAAGAGGATCGCGGCCACCAGGGCGATCCAGCCGAGGGCGTTCGCCGCTGGTTTCTTCTCCTGGGGCGGCAGCGGGGAGAGGACGGGCCGCGTGGGACCGATCTGCTGCTGCCGCCGGGCGCCGCGATAGCCCCCGGGCGGCGGGACGGGTGGGGCGCCCTCGGTGCCGCCGACATACCGGGCGCGCTGTCGCTCGTGATCGCTCACCACGGCTTGTCCGCTCCGGTGCCGCCGGGTTCGTCGCCCTGCTGCTGATCGCGTTCCTGCGTCCCCTGCTCGAGCTTGTCCTGGAGATCCTGCAGCTTGTCCTCGGACGGCTGCGGCTCCTCCTGCTGTTCCTGCTCCTCCTGGGGCTGCTGTTGTTGCTCCTGCTCCTGCTCCTGCTGCTTCTGCTTGAGGCGGTCCTCGGTGCTGTCGAGGGTGTCCGCCATGTCGCGCTCGGGATCGGGGGACTGCTGCTGCGCCTCCTCGCTGTGGCACTCCTCCGGGGTCTCGACGGTGACAGTCAGCGCCTCGCCGTAGAGAGCTGTCGCGGCGGCGCCGTCTCCCTCGGCCCTGGCGGCATCGCCCATCCGCTCGATGACGAGGGCGAGGTTGATCCGGACCGGGCACACCTCGAGCCCGGTCGCGAGGTCGAGTGAGCGCTCCAGCTCCGCGCGGGCGGCAGGGAGCTCCTCGGCGCCGGCCATCGCGGTGCCGATGTTGTACGGCGCCTTGTACGGCTCGAACCAGTTCAGGACGTCCTGTCCGCGCGCCGAGGCCTCGGAGCCGGCGAAGTCGTCGACGACGTACGCGGTGATGGCCTGGTGGGCGAACGCGTACATGCTCAGCAGCTTGCCCACGAAGAGCAGGGCGGCGAGGGTGAGCGGGATCGTCCCGATCGCGACCCAGCGGCGGATGAGGCGTCGACGGCGGTTCGAGCGGAGGAGGGCTGCGGCGGCGTCGTCCTGCGCAAGCGTCACGACCCACCTCCTCCCCTGTCGTCGGCGTCTGAACATCCTATCCGCGACGGTCCGCCCGGACCGGCGTGTGCGACGAACGCCGGCCCCGATCGAGGCCGGCGTTCGTGACGGGGAGTGCCTGTCCGGCTACTCCGCCGCCTTGACGCGGAACGTGTCGAAGGACACGCCGAGGGGCGCAGTCGCGCTCGCCGAGCGGCTGCCGCTGAGACCCACGCCACCCGCCGGAAGCGGGGTGGCGTCGGTCGCCCGCAGCTGCCAGTCGGCGGGCTCCGCGGCATCGCTCGTCCAGAGCTTCGCGACGAGGGAGGTCTTGTCCGCCCCCGTCACGGCCGCCTTGAGTGTGTAGGTGGTGCCCGGGGTGACCGTGACGCCGTTCAGGGTCCGGGTCGCGAGGACGGTGCCGTCTCTGTGCGCCACGAGCCAGACCGTGCCGTCCGGGCGGAGCCACGCGCGCACGAGGTACCGGCCGGCGGACGAGTCGCGGGCGATGACCCCGATGTAGGAGCCTCCCGTGCTCGACGGCTGATCGACGCGGAACGTCGTCTCCAGCGCCGGGTTCAGCACCGACGGTGCGTTCAGCGTCGCGTGGCGGGTGTCTCCCGCGGCCAGCTTCAGCTGCCCTGAGCCTTCGGCGACGCTGGCCGCGGCTGCGGACCCGCCGGCGATCTTCCATGCTCCGCCCGTGAGGGCTTCTCCCCAGCCGGGACCGGCCGTGCGGTCGAACTCGTCGCTCGCGAGCGGCGCGGGTTCCGCCACCACGGCTTCCCGCGTGGTCGTGGCAGAGCCGCCGATGTCGGCCGTCACCGTGAGGGTGACCGTGCGCGTCCCGGCCGCCGCGTACGTGTGCGTCGCCGATGCTCCCTCACCGGTCGTGCCATCACCCCAGTCCCAGCGGTAGCTGCGGATGGTGCCGTCGGCGTCCGTCGAGGCAGACGCGTCGGCTGACACCGTCAGCCCCGAGGCCGAGAGCGTGAACGAAGCCGTGGGCAGCGCGTTGGCGCCCTGCACGACGACACGCTTCGCGACCGAGCCCACGAGATTCTGGCTGTCGGTGACCGTGAGCTTGACCACGTACGTGCCGGGCTTCGCGTAGGCGTGCGACGGCGTCTTGCCCGTACCCGTCGTACCGTCCCCGAAGTCCCAGCGGTAGTCCGAGATCGTGGTGTTCCCCGGCGGCACGGAGGTGCTCGCGTCGAAGGCGACATCGAGCCCGGTGACGGCTGTGGTGAAGGCGGCGACCGGAGCTGTCGAGCCCTTGCCGACCAGGTAGTGCGTCTTGACCTGGGCGGCGCTCAGTCCGTACGGGTACACGGCGAACTCGTCGACGTTGCCGGTGAGGGAGACCGACTTCGGGGTGTTCGGCCAGTTGGCGAGCTTGCCGCTGCCGATCTTCCAGAAGCCCTCGTAGTCCTGGCCCTTGGTCACTCCGGTGATCTGATCGTTGAGTTGCCCGTCGACGAACAGCTTCATGCCTTCCGGGCTCACCGAGGCCACGACGTGGTGCCACTGGTTGTCGTTGTATGCCGACTTCGTCGTGATGACCTTCGTGCCGTCGCTGTACACCCCGAAGTTCAGGCGCCCGTCGTTCGACATGTACACGTTGCGATCGTGGTTCCTCGAGAAGCCCGCGGCCGAGCTCTCGAAATCGAACAGCAGACCGCCGCTGGTCGTCGACGTCTGGAACCACATCTCGGCCGAGTACGCCCCGGGCGTCGGCATCTTGGTGGTGGTGTCGACGCGCCCCGTCTCGGTGCCGTCGAGGGCCGTGGCACCCGCCACTCCCTTCGGCACGCCCGACGTCGACGGCTTCGCCCCCGCGCGGAAGATGGGGTTGTTCGTGCCGGCCACGTCCTGACCGACGGTTCCCAGCGGGTAGTAGAGCTGCGGTGCGTCGGCGAGCACGGCGTCGGAGTACGGAGGGGTCGAACCGGCCACCGTGACGGTCGCCGTCTTGCTCGTGACCGTGTTGCCGTCGCCGTCCGTGGCTGTGAACGTATACCTCTGCTGCGAGCCGGCCGGAGCCGTCGTGTCTTCGAAGGTGATGGCGGGCAGGTTCCACCAGGTGGAGTCCGCTTTCGTGGTGAACACCGGCGCGGTCGAGCCGGCGCGGCGCAGTTCATAGGTGAGCGTGAGGTCGTCCCGGTCCCAGTTGGACGGGATCGAGACCTTCACGTGGCCGGGTACGAGCGAGGTCGCGGTCGGCTCCCACTTGTCTCCGGAGAGGCGGGGTCCGTCCTTCGGGCCGCCGGGAGGAGTCGTCGAGAATCGCACGAGTCCTTCGAACTGCCCGTTGTTGACCGAGCGGAACTCGCCGCCGATGGAGATCATGTTCCCGGTGCCGGTGATGGAGAGGCCGGCCTGACCCAGACCGGTCGTCACGCCGACCGCCCAGTCCGGAGACCACGCGTACGGCGACGGCGCCGGCGTGCCGCCCCAGTCCTTGCGGCCCGGTGCCGCGGGCTGGGGAGCAAGCGTCCCCCTGGCGTCGGCGGTGTAGGCCTCGGAGTAGCGGTGGATGCGAGGAGCCTGCTCCGGGTGGAGCCCGAGGGTCACGCAGGTGTGGGTGTGGCTGGTGGTGTAGACGACCTTGCCGGTGGAGTAGACGCCGTAGTGGTCGCCGATGCAGTCCGCGATCCAGCGCACCTTGCCGGTGCCGGCCTCGGCGGCGAAGGTGCCCTCGAGGCTGCCCGTCGCGGCGTCGGCGAAGCCCCAGCCGGTGCCGTACACGCCGGTCGCGTCGGTGGCGAGACCGAAGGTTCCGGCCTTGCCGGCGTAGATGCCCGATCCGGCGCCGTTCTTGACCGTCTTGGCCAGTTCCCACTCGGTGTTCAGGGCTCCGGTGGTCTTGTCGACGGAGGCGCTGCCGCGCATCTCGGTGTTGCCGTTGACCTGGGAGAAGCGTCCGCCCACGATGGTGTCCGCGCCCGCAGGGTCCATGACCATGGCATCGACCTGGAGGTCGGTCTGTGGAGCCCAGGGACGGAGCGCGCCGTTGGTGGTGTCGAAGGCGGCCAGGTTCTTCCGCGGCGTGCCGTTGGCCTGGGTGAAGAGGCCGCCGGCGTAGACGGTCGTCCCCGACGTCGCCAGCGCGTAGACGCCGGATCCGCCGATGGAAGGCACGAAGCCCGGGACGAGCTCACCGGTCTTCGCGTCGATCGCCGCGATGTTCCAGCGGTCCTTGCCGTTGACCTTGTTGAACGAGCCGCCGATGTAGATGCGGGAGCCGTCGGGCGAGGCGGCGACGGCCTTGATCACGCCGTTCACCTGTGGGGCGAACGGCAGCAGCGCACCGGTGTCGATGTTGTAGGCGAGCACGTTCGAGCGTGCCGTCAGTGCGGTCCCGGGAGGGGCCTTCGGCTCGCGGGCGTTGTCGAATTTGCCGACCGCGTACACGATGGACCCGATCGCCGTCTGGGCCCAGACATACCCGTTGTCGATCTGCACGGTCGGGATCGGATCGGATGTGACGACGTTCTCGTCCCGCTGCAGCAGCGGAGGCATCCCGCCCGGATCGTCGGCCGCCGCGGCGGCTCCGCCGCCGAGGGCTACCAGCCCCGCGGCGACCATCACCCCCGCGATCACTCCGGCCACGCCCGTGCGCGCGCTCTTCCAGACAGCACTGTTCCCCATGTGTGTTCCCCAGTCATTCGATGGCCGACCCCACGTCGGCACGTCATCGTCGGACGACCGACCGCGAGAGCTCCCCCAGAGATGCTCGGACCGCGGCGGTTCGTTCCGACGAACCCCCGTCGAAGGCGCAGAAGCCTCCGACGGGTAACACAATACCATCGCCGGGAGCGGAGTACACGCCGTACCCGCAGGGATCCTGGGGTCTCGCGTGCTGTCAGGGGGCGTCGAGCGGAGCGGGCCGCCCCGCGCGAGGCGCGCGAAGACCTCGGAGTCGGGCGACCAGGATCGTCGCGCGGGTGAGTTCCACCCCCAGCGCGGCGAGGACCACGAGTGCCGCGACCCAGTACAGCTCGATCACGTTCCCCACCTCGCCGGCGTCGGCGTAGGCGGTGGTGCTCGACGGTGCGGCGGGGAGCGACGGGGCGACATCCGCCTCCCGGTGTTCGTACCCGACGCCGAGCTGCCCGGCGATCGTCTCGAGGTTTCCCTCGTCGATGACGGAGAGTGCATCCGCACCCTGGTACTGGATGTACTCGGAGCCGTTCTGGTCGAGCCCGCCCGTCGTGACGCGCATGGGACCGCCCTCCGTCGTGCCGTACCCGAAGACGGCACCCGCGTCGGTGTAGCGCGCGCTGTCGGCGAAGGACTCCGGGGCGGACCCCGTGGTCTGCTCGCCGTCGCCGAAGTAGAAGACCATGCGCGAACGGTCCGGCGACGACTCCGCCGCGGCGGCGAGGGTCTCGCTCAGCAGCGGAGCGGCCACGCCGATCGAGCTGCCGCGCGACTGGCTCGTGACCTCGGGGCGCAGCACGTCGAGTGAGCCGAGCAGGGCGGTGGTGTCGGTGGTCAGCGGGATCCGCAGCTCGGCGGCCGCATCCGAGGTGAGGAGGGCGAAGCGGGCTCCGGGGTACTCCTCCACGAGCGCGCGCACGTCGGCGCGCACACCGTCGAGCCGGGGAGCGCCGTCGTCCCAGTCCTCGGCCACGATGCTCGCGGTGGTGTCGACGACGAGCACGATGTCGGTGTCGGTCGCCAGGGTCTGCGTGGAGCCGCCGGGGAGCCCCGGCCGCAGCAGCATCACGGCGCAGGCGAGCACCATCACGAGGCGCAGCGCCCAGAGGGACCGATGCACGGCGAGAGCGCGTCGGTCGGTCACGACCTCGCCCCCGGCACGCGGCGCACGCACGAGCATCCAGACGGCCACGCCGGCGACACCGGCGCACAGCAGCAGGATGAGGAACATGGGGAGCACGGGTTGGAAGATCACAGGCGCACCCTCCAGACCAGCACGACGAAGCCGAGCGCGAGGACCGACAGGACGGCGATCCACAGGTTCGGAGTGTCCGTCCAGACCACCTGCGCCTCGCCGCGCAGTGCCGTGGCCTCCTGCTTCTGCACCTCGTCGATGATGTCCCCGACCGTGGTCGTGTCGCGGAGCCCGTAGGCGGCGCCCCCGGTGGCCTCGGCGGCGGCGGCCAGCTCGGCGCTGACGGCGGCGTCCTTGCCCTCGACCGGGTTGATCGCGAACACCCGGACATCCTTCGAGGCCGCATACGCCGCGGCCTCATCGAGCGTCACGATCGAGGCGCCGTTGATCTCGTTGTCCGTCGCGAAGATCACGGACCGGGACCGGTCGTCGTCCGGGTGATCGAAGCCCATGGTGCAGGCCGCGAGTCCGTCGCCGATGAGGGAGGCGCCGTCGCCGTTGAGCGTGCCCAGCCAGTGCTCCGGGATCTCATCCACGTAGTCGAAGCTCGACATCATGCTCGCGAGGTGCTCGCGGATGAAGTCGTAGTCGTCGGTGAGGGGGAAGATCTGTACGGGAGAGCTGTTGAAGATCGTCAGGCCGATGCGCTCGCCCTCGAAGCCGTCGAGCAGCTCGTCGAACACGGAGAGCACCTCGACGTCGACCTCCGACATCGAACCCGACACGTCCAGGCACAGCATGATGTCGCGGCTCGTGTCGACGGGTTGGACGGTCTGGGCGGACATCGGACGCGCGGCCACGACGCCGGCGACCAGCGCGGCCCCCGCACCGAGGGCGAGCAGACCCGTCAGGGCGACGGCGCGACGGGATAGCGCCTGGCGGAAGGACGGCAGCGCTCGCAGCCGCTCCGCCCTGGCCACGCGAGCGGTGTCCGCGGCGCGCCGGTCCCGGTGGCGGCGCAGGCCGACCGCGAGACCGATCGCCACCGCGGCGACGACGACCGCCGCGGCGAGGACCAGCATCCAGACGTTCGCTAGTGCCACGCGCGTACCACCGTCCTGGCGGCTTCGGCGCCGGCGGCCGGATCGATGGCGGGCCCCTGCCGGAAGATGCTCGGATAGTAGTGGCGGCCCATCGCGTCGATGAGCGCAGGGTGCACGCCGCGGGAGACGAGGTCGTCGAGGGTGAGCACCGGTGCTTCCAGGCCGCTGTACTCGTTGACGAACGTGCGCACGACGCGGCTCAGCTCCAGGTTCGCCTGCCGCGCGGAGAGGTGGCGGTCACGGTAGTCGTGCTCGACGCGATCGATGCGGTCGAGGTACTCCGAGCGCAGAGCGGACAGCACGTCGAGCGTGGACGGCTGACCGGCATCCGCGGCCGCTCCGGAGGCGGCGGTGCGGGGGCGAGTGAGCCGGAACAGCAGCCACGCGCCGACGATCAGCAGGGCGAGGATGCCGAGCGCGAGCAGCATCCATCCCCACCCGTACTGCGCGGGCGGGTAGAGCTCGTCAGAACCGGGCATCGGACCTCCGGTTCAACAGGTGCAGCAGCTGCGGAACGGCGTCGTCCTGACCGTCGAGCGCGCCGTGACTGATCTCCATCCGCGTGAGCAGGTCGGCGAGCCGGGCGGCGTCGGCAGCCCGCTGCGCACCGAGCTCGTTCACGATCGCCCGGTCGCCCTGGATGAAATCGGGGACCTCCCAGAGGCTGTCGACGTCGGCGCGCAGCCGGGCGGAACGGTGGTCGAGCACCGGTTCGGCGTCGCGCAGGGTGAGCCAGAGCACGTCGTGCTGCACCCGCAGGCGGCGAAGCAGGCGCTCGGTCTCGGTAGTGACCGGGGCCTCGTCAGTGAGCACGACCACGATCATGCGCCGTGCGATCGTCCGCGTGACGAAGGACAGCAGGGCGTCGCGATCGCTGGGGGCCGCCGCGTCGTCGACCGCGCGGTCGATCGTCCGCAGCGCGTGTTCGAGGGCGCCCTCGCTGCGCCCCGGTGCCAGGCGACGGACGCGGGAGGCGTCGCCGTAGACGACCGTGAAGTCGTCGCCGTGCCGGAGCGTCAGCACGCCGAGGGCTCCGGTCGCCAGGATCGCCAGGTCCTTCTTCGAGCGCTCGTCCGCGGCGAGAGCGGTCATAGAGCGTCCCGTGTCGACGACGAACATCACCGTGTGCATGCGCGTGGCCCGTGACCGCTTGACCAACGGGGTGCCGAGGCGGGCGGTCGCGCGCCAGTCGATGTCGCGCACCTGGTCGCCGTACTCGTACTTGCGCAGGTCCTCGAAGTCGAGGCTCCGCCCGTGCAGCAACGACGCGTAGGCGCCGTCGAGCGCGTGCAGCGACTTGCGGTTCGAGTGGATGAAGAGCTTGCTCTTCACCTGCGTGATGAGGCTGGGCATCTGGCGCGGGATCCCTGAACGTGTCGACGGGTCAGGGGGTGGGCACGGCGGCGAAGATCTGGTTGATGATCTCCTCGCTGCGGATGCCCTCGGCGTCAGCCTCGAACGTCAGCAGCACGCGGTGCCGCAGCACGAGGTGTCGCAGGGCGCGGATGTCCTCGGGAAGGACGTGGGTCCGGCCGCTGAGGAGGGCGAGGGCGCGCGAGGCCTGGAGGAAGGCGATGCTGGCCCGCGGGCTCGCGCCGTACTTGATGAAGCGGGCGCGCTCGTCCCCGATGTACGGCGCGGGATTCCGGGTCACGTACGCGATCGACACGATGTAGTTGCGGATCGCGGGGTCGACGTAGATGCGGCTCGCGACGTCCTGCAGCAGGTGCACGTCGTCCAGCGTGACGGCGCTGTGCACGTGCCGGTCGGGGTCGAGCACGCCCGAGTCGATGCGGCTGAGGATCTCGAACTCCTCCGCCGGGCTCGGGTACTCCACGATCTCCTTGAGGAGGAACCGGTCCATCTGCGCTTCGGGCAGCTCGTACGTGCCCTCCTGCTCGATGGGGTTCTGCGTCGCGATCACGAGGAACGGCTTCGGCAGCGGGTGGATCTCGCCGCCGATGGTGGTCTGGTGCTCCTGCATCGCCTCGAGCATGGCGCTCTGGGTCTTGGCGCTGGAGCGGTTGATCTCGTCGAGCAGCACGAAGTTCGCGTGCACGGGGCCGAGCACCGTCCGGAAGCTGCCCGTCGCGGCGTCGTAGATCTGGTTGCCCGTGATGTCGCTCGGCAGGAGGTCGGGCGTGCACTGGATGCGCTTGAACTTCGCCTTCACGGTGTCCGCGAGCGTGCTGGCGGCAGTGGTCTTGGCGAGGCCAGGCACGCTCTCGAGGAGGATGTGACCGCCGGCGATGAGCGCCACGAGCAGGCTGGTGCGCAGGCGCTCCTGGCCCACCATCTTCGCGGAGTACGCGTCGGAGATCGTCTGCAGCACGGAACCGGCGCGCGCCATCTCGGCGTCGGTCGGAGCGGCGGCGGGGGCCGCTGCGGCGATCGGCGCGGCGGACGCGGGCGGTGGCGGGGGTGCGGAGATCGTCGGCGGGGTCGGCGCGTCGGCGTCGGTCATCGGTCTTCGTCTCCCTCGGTCACACGCGGGCCCGCACGGCGCGCCCCTCCGCCGACCAGCGTAATCGCAACCTGCGCGGAGGTCGCCGCTAAGCGGCCGGATGAGTCTGCTCCAACGCCTCCATTGACATGCAACGTTTTACCCGCTGATACTTGGCTTGTTAGA
This sequence comes from Microbacterium sp. str. 'China', assembly GCF_002993305.1. Taxonomy (NCBI): domain Bacteria; kingdom Bacillati; phylum Actinomycetota; class Actinomycetes; order Micrococcales; family Microbacteriaceae; genus Microbacterium; species Microbacterium sp. str. 'China'. The sequence goes on from NZ_CP027434.1 coordinate 85,457, forward strand.
TACCGACCCGACTATGCGAGAGGAGGAGCTATGTCGTTCACAGTTCGGGCAACCAAGGAACGTGACATCAGCTGGGGTGTTCTCTGAGAACGCGCACGCCACCCCGTATCGCTCGGCCTCCTCGGTCGAGCGATACGGGGCCGGAAGGAACTTCATGCGACCGCAGATCAAAAGAGCGCTACCCATCTATTGGCTCGCTGACGATGTCGTCCGCATCGGCGCGCAGCAGGGGATTACGAAGGAGCTCACCGACCCGCAGGGCCAATTGCGCGTCCTGTTACCGCTGCTCGACGGCAGGCGTGAGTACGGCGAGGTCCTTCGAGAGGCGTGCCAAGCCCTCGGCGACCTGTCTGAAGACGACGTGCGCGAGGGGATCCAGTATCTCGACGCAAGCGGCCTCATCGAGGACGCGTGCTCTTACGACAGCCTGCCCGTTCGGCTGGAGGCCAATCAGACGTTCTTTGCGGCCGCCGCCGAGAATACGCAGGCAGCGGCGAATCGTGCCCAGCACGTTCTCCGCGAGTCTCATGTCGTTCTGCTCGGGCTCGGAGGGGGCGGAAGCGCAAGCCTCCCGCAGCTTCTGGCGTGCGGCCTCCGTAAGCTCACCATCCTCGACTACGACGTCGTAGATGAGAGCAACCTCAACCGGCAGACTCTGTTCCGGACGAGTGATATCGGGCGGAAGAAGACCGACGTAAGCGCAGAGTATTGTCGAGCGTTCGCGCCGGACGTCGATGTCGAGGTGTTCGATCTGAAGGTCGCCTCGGTGGACGACATCATTCGGGTCGCGCGGGGAGCCGACGTCATCATCTGCGCCATCGATGAGCCTCGGTTCATTGCCCAACGCCGTGCGAACGCCGCGGCGGTGCGGCTCGGAATCCCCGTCGTCATCATGCTCACTCAGCACACCAGCGGCCGCTTCTTCTCGGTGGTTCCGCGAGAGTCCGGCTGCCTCGATTGCTTGCACATCTTCGACGAACTCAACACGGATGGCTTCCTGCGTCAGTTCCATGCACTGATGTCGCCGGCGAGAGACGCGGCGACCGCGGCGATTGCGCCGCACATTCAGAGGCTCACGTCCTTCGGCGTGGACGAGGCGATGCGCCTGATCACCGGATACGCGGCCCCTTTGGGTCTCGGCCGACAGGTCGAGGTGAACTACATCTCAGGAGCGCTCCGCATCATCATGAACTGGGATCGACACCCGGGCTGCCCGACGTGCGGATCGGGCGACTCCCAGTTCGACTACATCTTCGATGCCGACCCGCTGTGAATCCGCCTCGGCTGGGTCTCTGGCGCGTCCGCGACTATCGGGCGTGGTTCGCCGGTGACACGCTCACCCAAGTCGGCCTGAGCATCGGGGCCTTCGCCTTCACTCTTCTCGGCTACTACGTCACATCCGACGCCTTTCTCGCAGGGCTGATCGGCACTGTCTCGGCCGTCGCGCGGGCGGTGTCGACCCTTCCTGGCGGCGTTCTCGCCGACAGGTTCGACGCCCGAAGGCTGATGATCTGGTCGGGCGCGTCCGCGTTCGCGATCTACGCAGGGCTGTCGGCGATGTACGTCACGGGCACGCTGACGACAGCTGCGCTCATCGTGATCGCGGCAGGAGAGGGGCTCGTCGTGGGGCTCTTCTTCACGGTCACGGACGTCGCGCTCCCGCGCATCGTCGGGAAGCGATTCCTGGCCGAGGCATCCGCAGCCAACCAGTCTCGCGACGCAGCCATCCGGCTTGCGGCGGCACCGGTATCGGGGCTGCTTTTCGGTGTGCACCCTTCGTTGCCGCTGATCGTCTCGGCGGTCGCTCGGCTCGGAGAAGTCGGATCCGCCCTCGCGATACGCAAGGACCTCAGCCCCGAGGGCCTCGGTGACGAAGCGGGGGTGCGATCGCTCGCCGCAGGTCGTCGTTGGCTGGCGGTGTGGCGTCAACCGCGAACACTCATCGGTCTGATCGTGCTGGTCAACTTCTGCCTGGGTGCCTGTGGAATGACCATCGTGCTCAGCCAGCAACAGACAGGCACCCCCGCGTGGCAGATCGGAACCATCCAGACCATGCAGGGCGCAGGCGTGCTCGCAGGTGGAGCCGTCGCGGGATGGATACTCCGCCGATACAGCGGGCGCGCGATCGTGCGCCTATCGATCTGCATGATCACTCTGGCGTTCACCGCTCTTCTCGTTACTCAGAGCGTTCCCGCTGTGGCGGTCATCGGCTTCGTCGCCTCGATGCCGTTGATACCTCTCAACGCCGTGCAGGGGTCGTACCTCGCGTTGATCATCCCCGACCAGATCCGCGGTCGCGTGCTGTCGCTTTCGTCCTTGCTCGGAGCGCTCGCCGGCGGTGCCGCGCCTCTGCTGGCCGGAGCGCTTCTGGAGTACGCCGGTTACTACCTTGCGGTCGGGGTGCCTCTCGCCATCCTCGCGGGCACGGCGGTGGCCGCCGCGCTCTCCAGGGCGGTCGGAGCTATTCCCCGGAGGAGCGAGTTCGACCAGGTCGAACCGCTTCCCCTGTCCGCGGGTGCCATCGCAGACGCGTGATGAGCACGCCGAGCAGGCACAGCGCGCCGCCCACGAACATGAGCGGGGTGGGCACCTCCTCGAGGATCAGCCAGGACAGCAGGATCGCGAGGGCCGGGACCACGTACGTCGTCGCTGAGGTCTTCCCCGCGGTGCTGCGCTGCAGCACGTACGCCCAGGTGGTGAAGGCGATGGCGGTGGGGAAGATCCCGAGGTAGACCACCCACAGCGTCGCGTCGAGCGGCGCCGTCTGCACGTCGGCGATCAACGCGCCGAGCCAGGGAAGCAGGGCGATCGTGCCGGCGGCCGCCCCGAGCCAGGTCAGCGTGGTGGCGTCGGCCCCCGAGGTGAGCAGGTGTTTCTGCAGCAGGGTGCACCCCGCGTACATGACCGCGGCGAGAAGGGCCAGCAGGAGGCCCGTGAGGTCGGGGCCGGTGCTGCTGGTGGAGTTCATGCCGATGAGGACCACCCCGAGGAAGGCGATGGGGGCGCCGATCACCAGGGGGCGGGGGAATCCCTCCCGGAGGAAGAGACCGCTGAAGACGACGACCATGAGTGGCGCCAGGTTCACGACCATCGCGGCGGTTCCGGCGTCGAGGGTGCGTTCGGCGCTGTTGAGGGCCAGGTTGTAGATGCAGAACCATCCGACTCCCCACACGGCGATCAGCAGCCAGTGGCGGCGCTCCGGGAGCCGGATGCCGTGCCGCAGCGCGATGATCGTCAGCACGAGGGTGCCCACGGCCATGCGCAGCAGCGCCAAGGCCCCGGGGTCGTAGTGCGGCCCCGCGCCACGGATCCCGATGAAGGCCGAGGCCCAGAGCACCACCGTCACCGCGGCCGCGAGCAGGACCAGGGCGCCGCGCGATCGCGCCGGCGAGCCCTGCGGGTCGAGCCGCTCCGATGCCCTGATGTCCTGTCGCACCGTCCGATCCTGGCACCGGCCGCCGACATCGGCGATGCGCGGAAGCGACAGCCGTCGTCGCATTCCCGCCAGCGTCGCCGCGGGGCACTGCTAACGTCGAAGAGCAGCCACTGTCCGGGCGGGTCGAGCGTTCCGCTCCCACCGGGGAAGAACTGTCCTCCTCTCCCGGATACGGCTGCGCCCGATACATGACGGAAGAGTTTGAGGACGATACGTGACGAACAGTGAACGAGTAGCGATCATCGGCGCCGGCCCCTCGGGGATGGCGCAGCTGCGGGCCTTCGAGTCCGCGGCCCGTGCGGGGGCGGAGATCCCCGAACTGGTCTGCTTCGAGAAGCAGGCCGACTGGGGCGGCCAGTGGAACTACACCTGGCGCACCGGGCTGGACGAGCACGGCGAGCCCGTGCACTCCAGCATGTACCGCAACCTGTGGTCGAACGGCCCGAAGGAGGCCCTGGAGTTCGCCGACTACACCTTCGACGAGCACTTCGGACGGCCGATCTCGTCGTACCCGCCGCGTCCGGTGCTGTGGGACTACATCGCCGGGCGTCTCGCGAAGACGCAGGTGCGCGACCTCATCCGTTTCGAGACCGCGGTGCGCTGGGTGGAGTTCGACGAGGAGCGTGAGATGTTCCGCCTCACCAGCGAGCATCTGCCCACCGGACGCACGACCACGGAGGAGTTCGACCGGGTCGTCGTGGCCAGCGGTCACTTCTCCTTCCCGAACGTGCCGCACTTCGACGGCATCGAGACCTTCCCCGGATCCGTCGCCCACGCGCACGACTTCCGGGGCGCGGAGGCCCTCGCCGGGCGGGACGTGCTCGTGATCGGGTCGAGCTACTCGGCGGAGGACATCGGCAGCCAGGCGTTCAAGATGGGCGCCCGCTCGGTCACCGCGAGCTACCGGACCGCGCCGATGGGATACGACTGGCCGGAGGGCTTCGAGGAGCGTCCGTGCGTCGAGCGCTTCGAGGGCCGTACCGTGCACTTCGCCGACGGCACCTCGAAGGAGGTCGACGCGGTCATCCTCTGCACCGGCTACCTGCACAAGTACCCGTTCCTGCCCGCGGAGCTCGCCCTGTCCTCGCCGAACAACGTCTACCCCGACGGGCTGTACCGGGGGGTGCTCTGGCAGGGCAACCCGCGCCTCGCCTACCTCGGCGCGCAGGACCAGTGGTTCACGTTCAACATGTTCGACGCGCAGGCGTGGTTCGTGCGCGACGTCATCCTCGGCCGGATCGCCCTGCCCGACGAGGGCGAGCGTGCCGCGTCCATCGTCGCGTGGCGGAAGCGGTTCGCCGAGATCGACTCGGCGGCGACGGAGATCCGCTTCCAGGCCGACTACATCCGCGACCTGCTGGAGTGCACCGACTATCCGGCGTTCGACCTCGATCGCGTCGTGGAGATCTTCCTCGCCTGGAAGCACGACAAGAAGGCCGACATCATGGGCTACCGCGACCGCGTGTACCCCTCGGTCATGACCGGGACGCTCGCCGCCGCACACCACACCCCGTGGCTGGACGAGCTCGACGACTCCCTCGAGCGCTATCTCGAGGCCGACGCGCTCCTCGTCTGATCGCCGACCCACCCCCTTCCGGCCGTCCCACCCCTTTTCGTACGTTCGCAAGGGGGTGGGGCGCACGGGAAGGGGTGGGTCACCGCCGGGCCCGACGCCGCCCGATCCCCACGACGAGCGCGGCGGTGGCGAGGATGATCGCGGCGATGAGGAGCACCCAGAGCGCGACGCCGCCGTAGCCGCCGTTCAGCGCGGGATCGAGGAAGGGGTACGGGTACCACCACGGGTTCCCGGTCGCGGGTGCGGTCACGAGGTTCGCGCGGAGCAGTGTGTAGATCACCCACACGATCGGGAAGATCGCGGCGACCCCCACGGTGCCCCAGCCGAGTGCACGACGACGCGGCGCGAACAGCACGTCGGCGAGCAGGACGAGCGGGACGACGACGTGCAGCACCTCGTTCGACCAGGCGACCGTCGCCCCCTGCGGCAGCGCGATCCCGCGGAGCAGCGTGTTGTAGACGACGCCCGTGACGATCATGTAGGTGCTCGCGCACACGAGCAGCGTCGCCAGCCACGTCGGTTCGACTCTCGCGTCGCGGTGCGTCAGCCCCCAGACCCCGCCGACGGCCAGCACCACCGCTGCCAGCACGTTGGAGAGGATCGTGAAGAAGCTGAAGAAGTTCGCGAACACCGTGGGCAGGTGCGCGCCCCACGCGGTGTCTGCGGCGAGGGCGATCTCCAGGGTGCGCACGAGCTGCGCGACGATCGCCGCCACCGCGAGCGCCGCCGCCCCGAGTCGGATGTAAGGCCACCACCGCGTCATCGCCACCTCCGTCGCCACTGTAGCGGGATCGAAACCGTGCCTCCGCCCCGGGTGTGGGATCGAAACCGTGCCTCCGGCGACCCCGGGAGGAGCGTATTCCGTCCCGTATCGCGCTTCCCCGGCGGACTAGCTTCGGCAATGATGGTCGAGATGGCGTCACGAAGGCCACGGACCCGCCGGAGGTAGTCATGTCGTACGACATCGAAGTGTATGGAAAGCTCCGGCTCGCACCGTCCGAGGTGCAGACCGGGACGAGTTCAGTCACAGCGAGCGAGATCGCTGGCGAGGGGCTCGTTCAGGCCTTCACTCATGATTCAGGGGAGTACTGCTTCATCGCCGACGGGCCCCACGACGTCGGCGGCGAAGACATGGACAGTGTTCCCACCGGTCTCCCCGACAACGTGCGCTTCCGGTACAGAGTCGTCGTCGAAGGTTCTGCGCAGCCGCATATCGGACATGCGCTGCGTTTCGCGGATGAGCTTGCCGGGGTGGTGGGAGGGGTCGTGCACGACCCACAGGTCGTCGTGGAGGAGACGTCCGACCCTCGATACGTGTCACGGAGGACCGGGCCCAGCCGCGAGAAGTTCCTGCACGTCGAGTGGTTCCGGCGCTTCGACGAGGAAAGCCCTTCGTTTGCCCAGATGTATCTCGAGTCAGCGAAGGAGCATCTTCCGGCCGCACTGGCCACCGTGTTCGGGTTCAGCGAGCCACTACGAGGAAAGCTCGCAGCGGAGGGGGCGGAAGGGGTCGACCGCATCTACCGAGAGGATGGTGACCGCAGCAGACTGGTCCTCCGAGGGCGGAAGCCGCTCATCTCGGGATTTGTCAGTGGGTGGTCCGATCAGTCCATCGCTGAACAGCAGCGCGTCCGGCTCGTCTTCGACGCGGCTGCGCTCTCCAAGCCTCGGTTCGTCAGTGCCTTCGAGAGCTTCTTCATCGAGTTGGCACGGCGTTCGAGCAGCTTCTTCTCGTACGCCGAGGTCACGCAGTCCCGCTTCTCACCGACGATGGCGCTGCCGCAATGGGGTGAGTGGCCGGGGCTGCCGCAGAGCCCTCCGTGGCTGAGCTGGTTCTCCACGGAGTACGCCGACCTCGTCCGCCCGCATCTGACCGCGGGTGCGCATCGCGAGCTGAGCGGCGGCATGGTCTATCGCTCGAACATGCCCGCGACGAGCGTCAGCGCTTCATGGACGGAGCCGGGGGCCTGGGTCCCCTCCGAGTTCGTTCCTGTTCAGGCGGATCCTGACAACCACCGCAAATCGACGGCTCGCGCGAGCGAGATGCCCGTCGCGCTCCTGTCATCGGACTACTTCGTCAAGGTCCGGTGAACGCGAGTTTTCGCACGATAGCGTCGGTGGGGCCGCTCGGAGGGCAAGCTTCCTGGCCAGTGCGAGGGGAAAAGACGGGTGTCATACGATCTTGACGTTTTCGGGAGCGTGAGAGTGAGCCCTCGTGAGTTGGCGAAGATCGCCGCACTACATGGCCGCCACCCGATCTCGTGGGCTCGGTCCGCACCACACCAGGCGGTCCCCGTGGGATCGCACAGGCGAAGGTCGTGCCGGAATCGCTACGAGTCCCTTCCTCGTGAGCGGAAGTGCTGGTCCTCGGTGAGCCTTCGTCGACGAACGCGCGCCACCGCCTGATACGGGATCGAAACCGCGCCCCCAGGGCCTCGGGCCGGTGTGTATTCCGTCCCGTATCGCGCTTCCGAGGGCTGTCGGAGGCCTGCCGATAGGATGGGAGAGCCCGATCGGGCCAGCTCATCCGCCGGTGGAATCCCGGCGAGAGGCATCATCCAGGGGGTTACCCATGCCAGGAATCGTTATCGTCGGCGTGCAGTGGGGCGACGAAGGAAAGGGCAAGGCCACCGATCTGCTCGGTGAGCGCACCGACTGGGTGGTGAAGTTCAACGGCGGCAACAACGCCGGGCACACCGTCGTCGTGGGCGATGAGAAGTACGCCCTGCACCTGCTGCCCTCCGGCATCCTGTCGCCGGGCGTGAACCCGGTCATCGGCAACGGCGTGGTCATCGACCTCGAGGTGCTCTTCTCCGAGCTGGAGGCCCTGTCCGCCCGCGGCATCGACGTCTCGCGGCTCAAGGTCAGCGCCAATGCGCACATCATCACCCAGTACCACCGCACGCTCGACAAGGTCACCGAGCGTTTCCTCGGCAAGCGCAACATCGGCACGACCGGCCGCGGCATCGGTCCGGCCTACGCCGACAAGATCAACCGCGTCGGCATCCGCGTGCAGGACCTCTTCGACGAGAACATCCTGCGCCAGAAGGTCGAGGGCGCCCTCGATCAGAAGAACCACCTCCTGGTGAAGGTCTTCAACCGCCGCGCCGTCACCTGCGACGAGATCGTCGACGACCTGCTCTCCTACGCCGAGCGTCTGCGTCCGATGGTCGCCGACACCGGCTACCTCATCGACCAGGCCCTGAGCCGCGGCGAGGTCGTCGTGTTCGAGGGTGGTCAGGCGACGATGCTCGACATCGACCACGGCACCTACCCGTTCGTCACCTCGTCCTCGGCCACGGCCGGCGGCGCCTCGACCGGCTCCGGGGTCGGCCCCGGCGCCCTCGACCGCATCGTGGGCATCGTCAAGGCCTACACGACCCGCGTCGGCTCCGGTCCGTTTCCGACCGAGCTGTTCGACGAGCAGGGCGACTGGCTGCGCAAGCAGGGCTTCGAGTTCGGCACCACCACCGGGCGTCCCCGCCGCGTGGGCTGGTACGACGCCCCCATCACCCGGTACGCCACGCGCATCAACGGCATCACCGACCTCGTGCTCACGAAGCTCGACATCCTCACGGGCCTGGAGAAGATCCCCGTGTGCGTCGCCTACGACGTGGACGGGGAGCGGTTCGACGAGGTGCCGGTGAACCAGACCGACTTCCACCACGCGAAGCCGATCCTGGAGTACTTCCCCGGGTGGAGCGAGGACATCTCGACCGCGCGCACCTTCGAGGACCTTCCGCAGACGGCGCAGGACTACGTGCTCGCGCTGGAGGAGATGAGCAACACCCGCATCTCGGTGATCGGCGTCGGTCCGGAGCGCGATCAGGTGATCGTGCGCCACGACCTGCTCGACTGACCGGCATGACGCGGTTCTGGCTCGGGGGCTACGGCCCGGCGATGGAGGGCTCCGCCGAGGGGATCGGCGTGCTGGCAGGCGACGAGGGTCGGGAGGCCACGACGCTCGCCTACCGCGGGCCCGTGACGCAGACGCCGTCGCCGTCGTGGCTGGCGGCGCATCCGTCCCTCGACGTCGTGTACGCGGCGCTGGAGGGCGATGCCGCCGTGCAGGCGTTCGCGCGCACCGGGGAGCTGGCGCTGACGCCGCTCGGCGATCCGGTGGCGACGGGGGACGGCGTCTGTCATCTCGCGGTGTCGCCGAACGGCCAGACGCTCGTCGCCAGTTGCTACGGCGACGGGCGGGTCGTCCGGTTCGCACTCGCCGCCGATGGTCGTCTCGTGCCGGCCAAGGAGGATGCCGCCGCGGCCCTGCGCGCCGCCCTGTTCGGCGACGGCGATCCGGATGCGGCACCGGCGACTCCCGCCGGGGACGGCGTCGCGGCGGTCGACCCGTACGGCGACGCGGGCCGCGCGTCGCACGCGCACGCCGCAGCCTTCCTGCCGGACGGGCGCGTGGCGACGACCGACCTCGGCTTCGATCTCGTCCGGTTCTGGCGCCTGCAGGGCACCGGGCTCGTCCTCGATCAGGAGGTCGTGCTTCCGCGCGGCACCGGTCCGCGCCACATGGTCGTGCATCCGAGTGGTCACCTGCATGTCGTGACCGAGTACTCCTGCGAGGTCTTCACACTTGCGGCGGCCGCCGACGGCACCTGGGGCGTCGTCTCCTCGGCTCCGGCGAGCCCCATCGCGCAGATCGGCGTGGACTTCCCCGCCGAGCTCGCCCGCTCGAAGGACGGCCAGTTCCTCTACACCGCCCTCCGCGGCAGCAACACCATCGCGGCGCTGCGAGTGCGCGGCAGCGGTGAGGCCCTGGAACCGGTCGCGCTCGCCGACTCCGGAGTCGACTGGCCGCGACACCACCTCGTCTACCAGGGCAAGCTCCTCGTCGCCGGTCAGCGCTCCGACACCGTCATGCTGCTCGACCTCGACGACCGCACCGGGGTCCCGCTCGGAATCCGGCACGAGGCGCAGGCTCCCGCGCCGACGAGCATCCTCCCGCTCCGCTGACGCCGGGCCGGTCGTACTCTTCTTTAGAGGCTTGACCTCAACCATTCTTGAGGTTCTAGCGTCGTCCTCATGACGACCGAGACCGGGCGCACCGCGCCGTCCACGCCCGCTCCGCCCCGCATCCTCGGCAGCGAGTACGTCTGGATCACGATCGGCGCGTGCGCCCTCGTGTTCCTCGGCGCCTTCGAATCGCTGGCGGTCACCACCGTGATGCCGGCGGTCAGCTCCGATCTCGACGGCGAGCGGCTGTACGCGCTGGCCTTCGCCGGACCGCTGGCGACGAGCGTGATCGGCATGGTGGTCGCCGGCAACTGGTCCGATCGGCGGGGTCCCGTGGTGCCGCTGTACGCCTCCGTCGCCCTGTTCACCGTGGGGCTGCTCGTCGCGGGGCTCGCGTCGACCATGGAGGTGCTCGTCGCGGGACGCTTCGCGCAGGGGCTCGGCAACGGCGGACTCATGGTGGCTCTCTACGTCGTGGTCGCCCGGGTGTACCCGACGTCCCTGCATCCGGCGATCTTCGCGGGGTTCGCCGCCGCGTGGGTCGTCCCCTCCCTGATCGGTCCGACGATCGCGGGTGCGGTCACGGAGGTGTGGAGCTGGCACTGGGTCTTCCTCGGGGTCGTGGTGCTCGTCGTGCTCGCGCTGCTGATGGTCGTCCCGGCCCTCCGCGGGCTCGCGCGCAGCGGAGACCCCACCACGCCGTGGGCTTTCGGGCGGCTGGGGTGGTCGGTGCTCGCCGCCTCCGCTGTGCTCGCCCTCGACCTCGTGGGCGAGGTCCCGGTCGCCGGGCCCTTCCTGTCGGCGGCCGCGGTGGTGATCGCGATCGCGGCGGTGCGCCCGCTCCTTCCGCGGGGCGCGCTCGTCGCCCGCCGGGGCCTGCCGTCGGTGATCCTCGTCCGTGGTCTCGGGGCGGCGGCGTTCTTCGGGGCGCAGATCTACCTGCCGTACCTGCTCACTGATCGGTACCTACTGTCGCCGACCCTCGCCGGGCTCGCGCTGACCGGGGGTGCGCTGGCCTGGTCGGCGGCGGCGACCGTCCAGGGGCGAATGGGCGAGCGCCTGTCGAGCGTGACCGCGGTGCGGGCGGGGACGATCCTCGTGGTCGTCGGGATCGCCCTGATCCTGGTGATCACGGTCACGCAGGCCGCCCCGCTGCTCGCCGCCCTCGCCTGGGTCGTCGCGGGTGCGGGCATGGGGTTGATGAGCCCGCGATCCAGTGCGCTCGTCCTCGCGATGTCCTCCCCGGCGGAACAGGGCTTCAACAGCGGAGCCATGACCGTGGCCGACTCCTTCGGGAGCGCGCTCGCCCTCGCCGTCACGGGCTCGCTCTTCGTCACGCTCGGGGCCGTAGCCGGCGTGGATGCGTTCGCGGGAGTCTTCGCGCTCGCCGCGGTGATCGGTGCGGCGGCGGCCGTCCTCGCCCCGCGGACAAGGAGCACGGAGCCCGCTGCGGAGTGATTTGCGCGGGCTGTGCGGGCACCTCTACCCTGGTGAACGGTGTTCAGGTGAACACCGTTCAGGAAGGAACACCCGATGGCATCCACCCCCCGCGACACCTCCGCGACCCTCGGCCGCGTCGCCGTCTTCGCCGCGCTCATCATCGTGCTCGGCACGGTCGTCGTCCCGCTGCCCGGCGGGGTGCCCATCACCGGACAGACGCTCGCCGTCATGCTCGCCGGTCTCGTCCTCGGCCCGCGGGTCGCACCGTGGTCGGTCGCCCTCGTCCTCCTGCTCGCGGCGGTCGGACTCCCGGTGCTCGCGGGTGGGCGCGGAGGTCTCGGGGTCTTCGTCGGCCCCACGGCGGGGTACCTGCTCGGCTGGATCGTGGGCGTCGTCGTCATCGGACTGCTGATGCGCACCGGTCGCCCGACCTGGTGGCGTACCGCGCTCGCGGCCTTCGTCGGCGGTGTGCTCGTCGTCTACGCCTTCGGCATCCCCGTCCAGGCTCTCGTCACCGGCGTCCCCTTCGACCTCACGGCCCTCTCGACCTTGGCCTTCCTGCCCGGCGATCTCATCAAGGTGACCGCAGCCACCCTCATCGTCATGGCCCTCCGTCGCGCCTATCCCCGGGCCTTCGCGGACCCCCGCACCGTCCCCTCCGTCGTCGCCTGACCCTAGGGCCGCCCCTGCTCGTCCCGTCGACTCCCCGTCGTGCACCCGGAAGGTCGGAAAGCGGATCCGACACCGCGAAGGACGGGCATATCGGCGGACGGGAACAACTCACCCGTGACTCGACGTTCCTCATGAGCGAGACTGGGCCACGGGCCGCCGCGGCCACGAGAGGGGCGAGCATGACTGCTGCCGACAAGACCGACGAATACGACCTCATCGTGCTGGGCGGTGGTCCGGTCGGGGAGAACGTGGCGGACCGTGCCGTGCAGGGCGGTCTCACCGCGATCATCGTGGAGAGCGAGCTCGTCGGCGGGGAGTGCTCCTACTGGGCGTGCATGCCGTCGAAGGCGCTGCTCCGCTCGGCCCAGGCGCTCCGTGCCGCGCAGCACGTCGCGGGCGCCGCGCAGGCCGTGACCGGGGCCCTCGATGTGCGCGCCGTGTTCGAGCGCCGCGACTCCTTCACGAGCAACTGGTCCGACGACGGGCAGGTGAAGTGGCTGGAGTCCGCTCACATCGACCTCGCCCGGGGTCACGGCCGGCTGACCGGGGAGCGCGAGGTCACGGTGACCGACCAGGACGGCGGCACCCGGGTGCTGCGCGCGCGTCACGCCGTCGCCATCAGCACCGGTTCGGATGCGGTCATCCCGCCGATCGAGGGCCTGCGGGAGGCCTCGCCCTGGACGAGCCGCGAGGCGACCAGCGCCGAGGAGCTGCCCGACAGTCTCGCGGTCATCGGTGGCGGTGTGGTCGCGGTCGAGATGGCCACCGCGTACGCCGCGCTCGGCTCGTCGGTGACGCTGCTCGCGCGCAGCGGGCTGCTGGGCGGGATGGAGCCCTTCGCCGGAGAGCGCGTGGCCGACGGCCTGCGTGAGCTCGGCGTCGACGTCCGCACCGACACCGGCACGACGGCGGTGCACCGCGACGGGGACCGGGTGACCATCACCCTCGACAACGGGGAGACGGTGACCGCGGCGGAGGTGCTCGTCGCGACCGGGCGCTCTCCGCGCAGCGCCGACATCGGGCTCGACGTGGCTGGCCTTGAGCCGGGCCGCTGGATCGAGACCGACGACACCCTCCGTGTCCCCGGGCACGACTGGCTCTACGCCGTGGGCGACGTCAACGGCCGCGTGCTGCTGACCCACCAGGGCAAGTACCAGGCGCGTGCCGCGGGTGACGTCATCGTCGCGCGGGCGAAGGGCGAGAGTGTGGATGACGCACCCTGGGGGCGTCACGCCGCCACGGCCGACCACGCCGCGGTGCCCCAGGTCACCTTCTCGATCCCGGAGGTCGGGTCCGTCGGCCTCACCGAGGCGGCAGCGAAGGACGCCGGCACTGCCGTCCGGGTCGTCGACTACGACCTCGGGTGGGTGGCGGGCGCGAGCCTGTACGAGGATGGCTTCGCCGGGCAGGCGCGCCTGGTCGTCGACACCGACCGCGACGTCGTCGTCGGTGCGACGTTCGTCGGCCCCGAGGTCGCCGAGCTCGTGCAGGCCGCGACCATCGCGATCGTCGGCGAGGTCCCGATCGCCCGACTCTGGCACGCCGTGCCCTCCTACCCCACGATCAGCGAGATCTGGTTGCGCCTGCTGGAGGGCTACGGCCGCGACTCGGCCTGATCCGGGCAATCCGATTCCGGTCGCGTGACGAACAGGACGCGCATTGTGTCCCAGATTGACGACCCCGCGCGCAACCCGGTGCCGGATGTCGCACCCGTCTTATACGCTCGAACCCACATCCGAGGAGGCAGGACCATGAAGGCTGTACTCGCAGGAAACGTCATCGCCGAGGCCGACCAGGACGACCTCATCCGCATCGAGGGGAACTGGTACTTCCCGCCGGCATCCGTCGCGCCGGACGCCCTCGTCGAGAGCCCCACCCCGTACACGTGTCCGTGGAAGGGCGAGTGCCAGTACTACTCCGTCCAGGTCGACGGGGAGCTGCACAAGGATCTCGCGTGGTCGTATCCGCATCCGTATCCGTCGGCGTTCGACCGGGTCGGCAAGGACTTCTCCGGCTACGTCGCCTTCGCCCCGGGCGTCGAGGTCTCGGCCTAGTCCCGCACGACGCACGACCGCACGTCCGCACGACCGTCGGAGAGACACCCTCATGATCGAGTTCCGCAACGTCACGAAGCGCTTCCCCGACGGGACGCTCGCCGTCGACGACTTCAGCCTCGTGCTGCCCTCCCGCAAGACCACCGTGTTCGTCGGATCGTCCGGCTGCGGGAAGACCACCCTGCTCCGGATGATCAACCGCATGGTGGAGCCGACGTCGGGGGAGGTCGAGATCGACGGGGAGAGCGTGCTGTCGGGCGACCCGGTCGCCCTGCGCCGGCGCATCGGCTATGTGATGCAGAACTCCGGGCTCATGCCGCACTTCACCGTCATCGACAACGTGGCCACCGTGCTGCGGCTGAACGGGGTGAAGCGTAGGCAGGCGCATGAGCGTGCTCGCGAGCTGCTCACGACCGTCGGCCTCGACCAGGCGCTCGCCGAGCGGTATCCGAGTCAGTTGTCGGGTGGTCAGCAGCAGCGCGTCGGGGTGGCCCGCGGACTCGCCGCCGACCCGAACATCCTCCTCATGGACGAGCCGTTCGGTGCGGTCGACCCCATCGTGCGCGCCGACCTCCAGCAGGAGACCCTGCGGCTGCAGCACGAGCTCGACAAGACGGTCGTGTTCGTCACGCACGACATCGACGAGGCCTTCCTCCTCGGCGACCAGGTCGTCATCCTCGACAAGGGCGCCCGGATCGTGCAGGTGGGCAGCCCGAGCGAGATCATCGAGAACCCGGCCGACGACTTCGTCTCGTCCTTCATCGGAGCCGACCGCGGCCGCCGTGCGCTGCACCTCAAGCAGACTCCGCGGGGAACCGTCGTCGTCGACTCCGAGGGGCGCACGCAGGGAGCGATCGTCGACGCGCCGGAGGGCGCGGTCGACGGAGCCGACACGGTGAGGGCGGCCCCGTGAACTGGGTCGGCGACAACCTCGGGCTGATCCTCGAGCTCACCGCGGTGCACCTGCAGCAGAGCGCGATCGCGATCGTGCTCGGTTTCGTGCTGGCGCTCCCGCTGGGGTGGGTGGCCTGGCGCTATCAGCTCGTGAAGGGTCCGGTCATCGTCCTCACCGGGCTGCTCTACACGATCCCCTCCCTCGCCCTCCTCATCCTGCTGCCGTCGGTGGCGGGCTACCCGGCGCGCAGCCCGGCCAACCTCGTCATCGGCCTGACGATCTACGCGATCGCGATCCTCGTCCGCGCGGTATCCGACGGCCTGGACTCGGTCGACCCCGCGATCCGGCAGTCGGCGGTCGCGATGGGCTACGGCGGGTTCCGCCGCTTCTGGACGGTCGACTTCCCGCTCGCCGGGCCGGTCATCCTCGCGGGCCTCCGAGTGGCGGCGGTGAGCACCATCTCGCTCGCGACGGTCGGCATCCTCGTCGGCGTCACGAACCTCGGCTACCTGTTCACGAACGGCCTCCAGCGCCGCATCCTCGCCGAGGTCTTCACCGGCATCGTCGCCGTCGTCGTCATCGCCCTGGTCATCGATCTCCTGCTGGTCCTCCTCGGGCGGGCCCTCATGCCGTGGACGCGGGCGGCGGCCACCCCTGCCGCTGCGCGGCGGACGATCACGCTGAGGACGGCCGCATGAACGTGTTCACCGAGGCCTTCGCCTGGCTGTTCTCACCCGACCGCTGGGTCGGGACGTACTCCCTCCCCGTCCTGTTCGGCCAGCATGTCTTCTACACGGTCATCTCCGTGCTGATCGCCGCGGTGATCGCCGTACCGCTCGGCTGGCTCATCGGGCACACCGGGAAAGGGCGGGAGATCGCGGTCGCCGTCTCCGGAGCGGCCCGCGCCATCCCGTCCTTCGGCCTCATGGTGCTGCTGGTGCTCCTGCTCGGGGTGCTGCGCACGCCCCTCGCGGCGATCATCACCTTCGTCGTCCTGGCGATCCCGTCCCTGCTGGCCGGCGCCTACACGGGCCTGGAGGCGGTCGACCGCCGAACCATCGACGCCGCGCGGGCGATGGGGATGACCGGCTGGCAGGTGTTCTGGAAGGTCGAGGTGCCGCTCGGCATGCCGCTGCTGGTCGGCGGCCTCCGCTCGGCGCTGCTGCAGGTCATCGCCACGGTGACGATCGCGGCCTACGTGAACCTCGGCGGCCTCGGCTGGCCGATCATCCAGGGCATCCCGCTCCGCCGCTTCGACCAGGTGCTCGGCGGCGCGATCCTCGTGGCGGTGCTCGCGCTCCTCGTCGACCTCCTGCTCGCGCTCGCCCAGCACGCCGCGGTGCCCCGCGGTGTGCGCACCCGTCCGCAACGACGCCGCGCTCGGGCGACCGCCCCCGCGGCCGCACCCGCCTGAACCACAGCATCGTCCCCCAGAGAAGAGGAAGTCCATGTTCACCGCACGAAAGTCCCGCCTCGCCCTTGCCGGCGGCGTCGCGCTCGCCGCCGCCCTCGCCCTCTCCGGCTGCGCCAACAGCAACCCGCTGGACGCGCCCACCGACGACGCCGGCGACGGTGGTGGCAGCGACACCATCGTCATCGGCTCGCAGGCCTACTACTCGAACGAGATCATCGCCGAGATCTACGCGCAGGCGCTCGAGGCCGCCGACTTCGACGTCGACCGCCAGTTCAGCATCGGCCAGCGCGACGCCTACATGCCGGACGTCGAGTCCGGGGCGATCGACCTGTTCCCCGAGTACACGGGCAACCTGCTCGAGTACCTGGACAAGGATGCGACCGCCACCAGCCCGGACGACGTCTACGCGGCCCTGAAGGACGCGCTCCCGGACGGCCTCACCGCGCTGGACTACGCCGAGGCCTCCGACCAGGACACCTACACGGTGCTCAAGAGCTTCGCCGAGGAGAACGACCTCACCTCGATCGCCGACCTCGCAGACGTCACCACCCCGGTCACGATCGGCGCGGCTCCCGAGTTCGAGCAGCGTCCGTACGGTCCCGCGGCGGCCAAGGAGGTCTACGGCGTCGACCTGGCGTTCTCCGCTACCGGTCCCACGACGCTGGAGTCGCTGCTCGCCGGCGAGATCCAGGTCGCGGACATCTACTCGGCCGATCCGGCATTCCAGACCGAGGACATCGTGGCGCTGGAAGACCCGGAGAACATCATCCTGGCCTCGAACGTCGTCCCGATCGCTTCCAGCGACGTGGCCGACGAGATCGCCGACGTCATCAACGGCATCAGCGCCAAGCTGACCGCCGAGGAGCTCGTCGCCCTCAACGTGCAGAGCACGGTCGACCAGAAGTCGGCGGAGGACATCGCGAAGCAGTGGCTGACGGACAACGACCTCGTCTGAATCGTCTCCCCGCGAAGCGCCCGGCCCTCAGGGGGCGGGCGCTTCGTCGTCCTCGACCGCCGGCGTGCACAGCTTCGGAGATCGCGCCCGACACGCCGCGGAGGACCCCGGGCTGACGGTGTGTCGCCCCGGATCTCGGAAGTTGTGCCCTGGGCGGGGGTGGGATCAGGTGCGGGAGTCCTGCTTCGGCACGACCACCTGCTTGACGATGATGAGGATCGAGGCGGTGACGGGCACGGCCACGAGGGCGCCGAGCAGCCCGAGGAGCGTGCCGCCGGCGAGGGCGCCGATGACGACGAGCGAGCCCGGCACGGCCACCGCCTTGTTCATGACCCGGGGGGTGAGCACGTACGCCTCGATCTGCATGTAGACGAGGTAGATGGCGGCGAAGACCAGCGCGGCGATCGGGTTCGTGAACAGCGCGAGGATGGTGCCGATCATCCAGAACAGCACCGAGCCGACGAGCGGGATGAGCGTGACGCAGAAGGCGATCGCGGCCATGAGCGGCGGGAACGGCAAGCCCAGCACGGTGTAGAGGATGAGGGCGAGAGTCGCGTTGCAGAACGCCAGGACGACCATCCCCATCACATAGCCGCCCACGGAGTCGGTGATCTGCTGGGAGATGTCGCCGGCGCGGCCGCGGTCGCGGGCCGGGACCAGGCGCAGCAGCCCCTGGCGCATGGCCGGCAGGGTCGCGAGGAAGTACAGCGTCAGCACGAGCACCACGATCGCGCCCGAGATACCGCTCGCGATGGACGCGCCGACCTGGAGCGCCCCGCCGCCGATCGTCGCGAGATTGCTGAAGTCCGAGAGGAAATCCTCCACTTCCGACACGAGGTCCTGGAACTGGTCGCCGAACTGGTCGTCGAGGGTGGCGTAGAGGTCGGACTTCGTGAAGTCCTGGATCATGCCGGGAACCGACTTCACGAACCCGGCGATCTGATCCACGACGATGGGCACGATCATCCAGAGGACGAGGGCGACGACGACGATGAGGGCGAGGATGGTCACGACGACGGAGAGCGCACGGGAGATGCCGCGACGCTCGAGGAAGCGGACGGCCGGGTCGAGACCGAGCGCGGCGAACAGGGCGAGAGCGATGTAGATGAGGACGGTGGAGAGGCTGTAGAGCGCGCTGCCGATCACGATCGCCCCGAGACCGCCGAGGGTCACGAGGAACCCGAAGACGAACGGCCGATCGATCCGCGTCCAGAATGAGCGACTGGGCGTGGTCGGCTCGATCACCACGGGGACGGACGGCTTCGCGGCGGCGTCTGGCGCCTTCACCGCGGCACCGACCAGCGCGGCGTCGACGGGGGCGGGGACGGAGTCCGGGGCGGGACCGCCCTGGCCGTCATGCGGAGCGGAGGCCGGCGACTGGTCGTTGCTCATGAGCACACGATAGCGGTGCCCCTCGTCGGAGGCCGGGTGATCCGCGGCTCTAGAGTAGGGGCATGACTGCCGCTGAGGATCCGAAGGCCGAACTGCTCCGGCTGCGTGCGAGCATCGACAACATCGACGCGGCCCTGATCTTCCTGCTCGCGGAGCGGTTCCGCGCCACACAGCAGGTGGGACACCTCAAGGCCGAGCACGCGATGCCGCCGTCCGACCCGAACCGCGAGGAGCAGCAGGTCGCTCGGCTCCGCGCGCTCGCGGAGGACGCCCACCTCGACCCGGAGTTCGCGGAGAAGTGGTTCAACTTCGTCGTGGCCGAGGTCATCCGCCACCACACCGAGGCCGCCGAGGGGCGCTGAGCCCGCGCGTCATGCCCCGCGCTCGGCGAGCAGCCGGTCGCGCACCTCGCGCCGCAGCACCTTGCCGATGAGCGACCGGGGGAGGTCGTCGACGGCGGTGATCCGGCGCGGCACCTTGTAGGCGGTCAGGTGGGTGCGGCAGAAGTCACGGAGCGCGTCCATGTCCGCCGCCGCGCCCTCGCGGAGCACCACTGCGGCGGCGACCTCCTCGCCGCCGCTCGCCCGAGGGAGCCCCACGACGGCGGCCGCGACGACGTCGGGGTGGGCCTCCAGCGCGCTCTCCACCTCGCTGGGCGCGACGTTGAAGCCGCCGGTGATGATGAGCTCCTTGCGGCGGTCGACAATGGTGACGAACCCGTCGGGCGAGACCTCGGCGATGTCGCCGGTGCGGAGCCAGCCGTTCGGCAACAGGGTCTCGGCCGTCTCGCCGGGGCGCCCCCAGTACCCCTGGAAGACCTGCGGTCCGCGCAGCAGCAGTTCGCCGGGCTCACCCGTGGGTACGTCGACATCGGGGTCGTCGGGGTCGACGACACGGATCTCCGTGCTCGGGAACGGGACGCCGACGGTACCGGGGCGCCGCGTCGGACCCATCGGGTTTCCGAGCGCGACGGGGGAGGCCTCGGTCATCCCGTACCCCTCGACCAGCAGTCCCCCGGTGGCCTCCTCCCAGCGTCGCACCGTCGCCACGGGGAGGCTCATGGCCCCGGAGATCGCGAACCGCACCGTGGAGAGGTCCACCGTTCCGCGTCCGGCCGCGCGGGCCAGCTGATCGTAGATGGGCGGCACCGCGGGGAGGAAGGTCGGCGGGCTCGTGCGGGCGGCGTCCGTGACCAGGCTCACATCGAAGGCCGGGAACAGCACCACCTTCGCCCCGATGCTCAACGCGAACGTGAGGCACAGGGTGAGTCCGTAGGCGTGGAAGAGCGGCAGCACGGCGTAGAACGTCTCCTCGCCGTTGCGGAGTCCGGGCACCCAGGCCCGCCCCTGCATCGCGTTGGCCCGCAGGTTCGCATGGGTGAGGATGGCGCCCTTGGGGAGCCCGGTCGTCCCGCTCGTGTACTGCAGGACGGCGGTGTCGCCCAGCGACGGCCCGGGGGTGCGGCGGGGGAGCCGCCGGTGCGACACGAGCTTCTTCCACGGCGTCAGGTGGCGCGCGCGTGGCGTGCTGGTCAGCTTCGCCCGCGATGCCCGGGCCTTCGGGACGGGGAGTCGCAGCAGGAGGCGCTTCGACAGGGGCATCGCCGCCGTGAGGTCGACGCTCACGATGTGGCCGACCCGGAGATCGTCGGGGAACCCCGCGACGGTATCGGCGACCTTGTCCCACACGATCGCGACGCGGGCCCCGTGGTCCTCGAACTGATGCCGCAGCTCGCGCGCGGTGTAGAGCGGGTTGTGCTCGACGACGATCGCGCCGAGACGCAGGACCGCGTAGAACGCGACGACGTGCTGCGGGCAGTTCGGCAGCACCAGCGCCACCCGGTCGCCCTTCGTGACCCCGAGGTGGCGGAGTCCCTCCGCGGCGCGGTCGATCTGCTCGCCGAGCTCCCGATAGCTCGTGACGGCGCCGAAGAACTCGAGGGCGGGGCGACGCGAGTACCGCCGGATGCCGGCGGCAAGCATCTGCGGCAGGGTCTGCGTCGGCTCGTCGATGTCGGCCGGCACGCCCTCGGCATAGGAGCGGAGCCAGGGACGGGAAGACAGCGGCGCGTCGGTCATGCCCTCATCCTCCGACATGGACCTGTGCTCCGCCTCCCCCTTGCGCTCACCACCGCTCGGCGTGCAGTCACCCGTCCGCGAGTATGCCCATGACGATCGCGTCCACCCATTCGCCGTCCCAGCGCAGCGCCTCCCGGCGCCGGCCCTCGACCATGAACCCGGCCTTCTCGTAGGCGCGCTGCGCCCGCGGGTTGAACGCGTACACCTCGAGCTCCACGCGGTGCAGTCCTACGGTGTCGAAGGCGTGACGGATGACCGCGCGCGTCGCCTCCGTCCCGTATCCGGCGCCGAACCATCGCGGGCCGGCGAGAGCAATGCGGAAACCGGCCGAGCCATTGTCCTCGTCCAGGTCGCTGAGGACCACCTCGCCGATGTGCGCGCCGTCTTCGCGACGGAGGATCGCCCAATCCGCCCGGTCGTCCCGGTCGTCGAGCGACCGGAGCCAGGTCTCGACGCCCTCGCGGGTGAAGCGCGCGTGGGTGCCGGTCAACCGCAGCACCTCGGGCTCCTGCAGCGCCGCCCAGGTGCCGTCGAGATGCTCGGGTCCGAGCGGCACGAGGTCCAGTCGCTCGGTGGACAGAGCGGGGACGGGAGTGAGGGAGAGCGCCATCAGACGGTGAGCACCCGCCCCGTGACGATGCCCTCGACCGCGCGCACGTACGCCTGGCCGACCTCGTCGTCGGTGACCGGGCGGTGCCCGGGGAAGGTCGAGAAGTACCCGGGGGAGTTCGCCAGCACGTCGGGCGAGACCGCGTTGATGCGGATGCCCCGCGGGGCCTCGGCTGCCGCCGTGATCACGAACGACTCCAGGGCGCCGTTGGCCATCGCCGCCGCCGCTCCCGACGCGATCGGCTCTCGCGCGAGCACGCCGCTGGTGAGGGTGAGGGAGCCGCCGTCGGTCACGTGGTCGAGGGCGATCCGCACGACGTCGAGCTGCGCGAGGGTCTTCCCGGTGAAGGCGGACAGATAGTCGTCGCGGTCGAGATCGGTTAGCGGCTTGAAGGGCACGGAGCCCACGGCGACCACGACGGCGTCGACCGGGCCGACCCGCTCGAAGAGGCTGCGGATGGAGGCGGGGTCGGTCACGTCCACGCTCTGCTCGCCGGAGCGGGACGCCCGCACGACCTCGTGTCCGCGAACGTCGAGGGTGGCGGCGACGACCCCGCCGATGCTGCCGGTCGCGCCGATCACGAGTGCCTTCATGCGGATTCCTCTCCCAGGACGGACCGAGGCGACGGGTCGCCGCCCCGCGGGATCGAGTCTTCCATCCCTTCCGGGCGGGAGAGGACGGATGACGGGCGCGTCCGTCAGCGCGGGCTGAACTCGGCGGCCACCACGCGGGTCGCCGCGCCCAGCAGGACGGCGTCGTCGAGCGCGCTCGGCACCACGGCCGGTCCGAGCGAGGGGTGCGAGGCGGCACGGACCGCGGCGGCCGTCGCGTCCACGAACTCCGGGGAGACGATCCCGTCCGGACCGCTGAGGACGATCGTGGGCAGGTCGACGGCGGCGGCGATGACCGAGAGCGACGTGCCGAGCCGGGCGCCGGCGGCGGTGAGCACCGTCGCGTGGTCTGCGCCCGGGGTCTCCAGGCGCCGGGCGATCGCGGGAGCCGCGGCCCACGCATGGACGCAGCCGTCGCGGCCGCACAGGCACAGCTCGCCGGGGTCGCCACCCGCACCGACGTGCGCGAGCTCACGGGCGCCGATGGATCGTTCGACCGGGGCGCCGTCGTCGCCGACGACGCGGATCGCGGTGCCGATGCGGGTCCCGAGGCGGACGAGGAGGAAGTCGGTGCCGACGGCACCGAACCGCTGCTCGGCGTCGGCCACGAGATCAGCGTCGTCGAAGAGGTGCACGGGGGCGTCGAGGATCTCCGCGAGTCGCGGTCCGAGACCGAGCAGCGCGGAGGAGCCGGTGGGCACACCGATGCCGATCCCGAGCGCGGGCCCGTCGGTGAGGCTGCGCAGTTCCGCGACGAGACCGGCGACGGCTTCCGCGGCGTCGGGGGTACGCGGCCGATGGAGGCGATGCGAGAGGCGGCCGTCGGGCGAGGCCAGCGCCCCGATGACCTCACCGGGCACGGAGAGGTCGAGCGCGATGACCTGCACGGCCCGCTGGTCGAAC
The DNA here is from genome assembly GCF_002993305.1 of Microbacterium sp. str. 'China'. Classification (NCBI taxonomy): domain Bacteria; kingdom Bacillati; phylum Actinomycetota; class Actinomycetes; order Micrococcales; family Microbacteriaceae; genus Microbacterium; species Microbacterium sp. str. 'China'. The sequence goes on from NZ_CP027434.1 coordinate 108,461, forward strand.
TCGAGCATCACGGCGGGCTTTCCCGGCCGGGACTCCTGACTGGGTCCGCTCTCCCGGATCACGCCGTCGGCGAGCAGATCGCGCACGACGTCGGAGACGGTGGGGCGGGCGAGGCCGGTGAGCCGGGAGAGATCCGCGCGGCTGAGAGCCGACTGCTCCATGAGCGTGCGCAGGACGAGGGCGCGGTTGCGTTCCCGGATGCCGCGGGCGTGGCCGTTGGACGACGCCTGCGCGGCTCGTGCCCGATCGGCGGGGCGCTCTAGGATCTGGGGGTAGCGCATGATGCTCCTCCCGATCGACGCTCGGGCTGACTAAGTTCAATGAATAAACTAACGGACCGAGCGTACGGAGCGGTACGCGCGCTGTCAATCGACGGACCTCGGCCCCGAGAAGGAACTCGCAGATGTTCACCCACGACGACGCGCTGGACACCCAGGCGGCGGTTCGGCGAGCGAACCTGCGGCGGGCGCTCCAACTCGTCTTCCAGGCGTCCGGTTCGCAGACGCGCGCAGGGATCGCGCGGGCGACCGGCCTGACAGCGGCGACCGCGTCGTCCCTCGTCGCGGAACTCATCGAGCACCGGCTCATCGCGGAGGGCGAGCAGGCGGTGAGCACGGGGGGCAAACGCGCGACCACGCTCAGCATCGACGCGGAGCATCATCTGATCCTCGTGCTCGTCGTGCAGCCGACCAGTGCGTACCTGGCGCTCGTCGCCCTCGACGGCTCCGAGGTCGCCCGCCGCAGCATCGCGTACACCGTGCAGACGCGCGACCGGGTCCTGGACGAGACCGTCGCGGAGGTCGTGGCGACCTCCGGGGAACGGCTGCTCGCGGTCGGTGTGCAGGTCCCGGGGACGACGGACGGCCGCACGGTGCTGGAGAGCGTGCAGCTGGAGTGGCACGAGGTCCCGCTCGCGGACCGCTTCGAGAGCATCACCGGCGTCCCGGTCCTCCTCGTCAACGACGTCGACGCCGAGGCCATCGCGGAGGCCGGGCTGGACGCCGCGCCCTCGGGCTACCGGCTGTTCATCCACAGCGGAGGCGGCATCGGCGCCGCCGTCACCCTCGACGGGGAGCTCGCGCCGGGACCGCGCGACCGCGCGGGGGAGATCGGGCACGTGCAGGTCGTCTTCGGCGATGCCGCGCGTCCCTGTCGTTGCGGCCGTCGCGGCTGCCTGGAGTCGGCGGCTGCGATGGGACCGATGCTGGGGGAGGAGTTCTCGGACGCGCTGGACGTGCCGGCCGTCCGCGCTCTCGTCTCCCGTGCGGATCAGGCACTGATCGACGATGGGGCCCGCGCGTTGGCCCGCGCCATCAAGCTCATCGGGGCGCTGCTCGATCCCATCGAGGTCGTCATCGGCGGTCCTGCGACGGAGCTCGGCCCCCGGTTCCTGGAGCGGGTCCGCGCCGAGAGCGGCTATCCCGCCCGCGGCACCGCGGACGTCCCCATCCGATATGCCGATCCGCGTGTCACCCCGTCCGCGGGTACCGCGCAGGCCGCCCTCACCGCCGTCCTCGGCGTGCGGTGGAGTCCCGACCAGCTCCGCGCCGGCGGCCCCCGCCCCTGACCTCGCCGTCCCCGACGTTCCGGCTGCACGACCCGGATACGGGTGCACGACCGGACCCGTCCGGAACACCTGCACGCATGCCGCGGTCGTGCAGGTGTTCCGGACGCGTTACTGGGTTACTTCACGCTGCCGGCGGTGAGGCCGCCCACCAGGCGCTTCTCGATGAGCATGAAGAGGATGATGACCGGCAGGATCGCCACGATCGAGACGCCGAACACGTACTGCCAGCTCGTCTCGTACTGACCGACGAACTTCGTGAGGGCGACCGACAGCGGCTGGTTCTTGTCCGTCGACAGGATCACCAGCGAAGCGGCGAACTCGTTCCAGCAGGCCACGAACGTGAACACGATCGCGGTGACGATGCCCGGCCAGACGAGCGGGAGGTTGATCCGGAACAGGACCGTGAGGCGTCCGGCGCCGTCGATCTGCGCCGCCTCGTCGACCTCCTTCGGGATGCCGGCGAAGAACGAGTGCATGATCCACACGGCGAACGACAGGTTGAAGGCCGCGTTGATGAAGATCATGGCGGTCCAGGTGTCGCCGAGGCCGAGGACGGTGAACTGCCGGAACAGACCCGACGTGAGCACCGCCGGCTGCAGCATCTGCGTCACGATCACGAGGAACAGGAACACCATGCGGCCGGGGAAGCGGAACCGGGCCGTGTAGTACGCCGCGGGGAGCGACACGAGCAGCACCAGGAGCGTCGCGAACACGGAGATGACGATGGTCGAGACGAGGTTGTACGGCAGCGGCGTCTCAGGTGTCGACCACATCGTGAGGTAGTTCTCCCAGTGCCACTCCACCGGGAGGTAGGTCGGGTCGACCGAGCGGATCTGCGCCTTCGTCTTCACCGATCCGAAGAACATGATGAGGTACGGCAGCACGAAGATCGCGAGCACGAGGAACCCGGCGGCGGTGCGCAGGATCACGCGGGGCAGCGACACCTGATCCGCGGTGTAGCGGCGCCGGCGGCCGGGGATGGGCGGGGTGCGTCGTCCGCGGGAGTCGGCGGTGGTCACGAGGGCGGTCTCGGTCACGGTCATGATCAGACCTCCTTCATGGGCTTGACGATCTTGACGTAGGCCGCGACGATCGCGATCACGATGAGGAAGGCCACGACCGACAGGGCGCTCGCGACGTCGACCTTCTTCTGCAGCTCGATGTACTTGAAGATGAGCGTCATGATCGTGTCGGCGCCGTAGCCCGGGATCGACCCGGTCATCACCTTGAGGATCGGCAGCGAGTTGAAGACGTTGATGATGTTGATGAGGATCGCCACGGCGAGGGCGCTGCGCAGCTGCGGCAGGACGATCGACCAGTAGGTGCGGGCGGCCCCGGCGCCGTCCATCTTCGCGGCCTCGATCGCGTCGGCGGGGACCGCCTGGAGCCCGGCGAGGATCGTGTAGGTCGTGAAGGGCAGCGACACGAACACCGCGATGACGATCGACCACGCGAACGCCGTCGTCGGGTTCTTCGTCCAGCCGTAGCCCACCGCGTCGTCGGAGAGCCCGATGTCGTAGAGGAACTTGTTGAAGACCCCGAAGTACGGCTCGAGGCTGTAGTAGAAGACCATCGTGGTCATCACCACGGACGCGGCCCACGGCACGATGACCGCCATCCGCACGAGCTGGCGCCCCGGGAACGCCTTGTTGAGGATCTGCGCGAGGCCGAGCGAGATCACGACCGTGAACAGCACCACCGACACGACCCAGACGATCGTGCGGACGAAGATCGGCCAGAACTCCGGGAACGTGAAGACGGTCACGAAGTTGTCGAAGCCGACCGAGCCCTTGTCCAGGCCCGAGAGCGAGATGTCGCGGGTGGAGTTGAAGAACATGACACCGGCGGGGAACAGCACCACGCCGATGATGAGCACCAGCGCGGGGGCGATCCACGGCAGCGCTTGGAGGAGGTCCCGGCCGCCCGGGCGACCGCGCACGGCCGTCCCGGCGTCCGGGGTGCGGGGGCGGCCGGTGGCCGCCCCCGCGAGGTTCGAGGATTCTGTCGTCTGGCTCATGGGGGATTCCCGAACCTCTCCGTTCCGCGGGTCAGCCCGCGTCCACCTGGTCCTGGATCTGCTTCAGCACATCGGCCGCCGGCTGATCCTGGATCTGTCCGAACAGCGACTTGAAGGCGCCGTCCGCTGCCGACCACTTCGGGTTGGTCGACGGGTAGAACTGCGCGTCGGGCAGCACGTCGAGGAACGGCTTGAGGGCCTCCTCGCCGGACAGCTCCTCGGCGCCGGACTTCGTGACGGGGAGGAAGCCCTCCGCCTGCACCCACGGCACGTAGACCTCGGGCGAGTAGAAGTAGTCGAGGAACTTCGTGATCGCCTCCTGCTTGTCGCCGTCGTTCTCGAACGCCATGAGCTGGTCCATGACGCCGAGGGTGAACGGCGAGCCGTCCTTGGTCGGGATCGGCACGATCGAGTAGTCGAGGTCCGGGTTGTTGTCGGCGATCTGGCCGACCGTCGGCGGCAGGCCGACCTGCATGCCGATCTTGCCCTGGATGAAGATGTCCATCAGCGGGGAGCGCTGCGTGGAGCCGGGGTCGGCCTGGGTCGCCCCGGCGTCGATCATCTTCTTGATCTGCTCGGCGCCGACGAGGTTCTCCGGGGTGTCGATGGTGATCTCCGACGCGTCGCCGAAGGATCCACCGCCGCCCCAGAGCCACACGGCGGCCTCGGCCTGCGCCTCCTCCGAGCCGAGCGGCATGCCGTAGCCCGCGACACCGCCGCCGAGCCCGGACACCTTGGTCGCCGCGTCGAGCAGGGAGTCCCAGTCGGTCGGCGCCTCGACGCCTGCCTGGGACAGGAGGTCGTTGTTGACGAACAGGGCACGCGCGGAGGCGATCATCGGCAGGGCGTAGGCCGTGCCGTCGACCTCGGCGTTGGCGAGGAAGGAGTCCTGGAAGTCGGAGTAGACGTCGTCGGACACGACCTCCTCGACCGGGTAGAGCAGCTCGTCCTCGACGAAGCCCGCGAAGGGGCCGCCGTTGTAGATGTCGGGCGCCTCGCCCGCCTGGACCTTCGTGGAGATGACCTTCTCGAGGTTGTCCCACGACTGCACCTCGAGGTTGACCTTGATGTCGGGGTTGTCCTTCGTGAAACCGTCGATGACGTCTTCCCAGAGGCCCTTCGTGGCGTCGGAGTAGCTGGGGACGAGCAGGTCGAGCGTGCTGGCGTCGTCGCCGCCGCCGCTGTCTCCTCCCGATCCACCGAAACCGCAGGATGCGAGCGACAGCGTGGCGACGGCCGCGACCGCTGCGGCCCCGTATCGCCGTGACTTGTTCATGGGCATTGCATTCCTCACTGTGGGTGCTGCTCCAGCGGGCGGGATCCGCTCTCCGGAGAGGGGGGTGGTGCACAGTCGCAGAACACTCCACGCGACGGTGCGTGATGATCACGCCGCCGAGGTGGTCGCGATCGTCCGAGCGGGGGCTCGGGGGAACTCGTCCCGATTATTTGTCAGGCAAACAAACAAATCAAGATGTTGCTCTCTTGGGACGAAATACTATGATCGGATTAAGCCTGAAACAATCACAAGTACGCAACAACTCGTCCGAAAGGCCTCATCATGACCGATTCGCTGCCCGGCGCGCACATGCGCGAAGAGCTCCGCTCCCAGCCGCAGATGTGGGCCACCGCCGCCGAGCTCACCGCCGAGCAGGCGCTGCTGCCGGCTCGCGGGGCACGGGTCGCGGTCGTCGGCTGCGGCACCTCGTGGTTCATGGCCCAGTCGTACGCCGCGCTGCGCGAGTCGTCCGGTCACGGCGAGACCGATGCGTTCGCAGCGTCCGAGGCCTTCATCGACCGCGGGTACGACGCGGTCGTCGCCCTCACCCGTTCCGGCACCACGACCGAGGTGCTGGAGCTCGTCGACCGCATCAAGGGGCGCACCCGCACGATCGGCGTGATCGGCGACCCCGACTCCCCGCTCGTCGCGCTCGTCGACGACGCCGTGCTGCTGCCGTTCGCCGACGAGCAGTCGGTGGTGCAGACGCGCTTCGCCACGACCGCGCTCGCTCTCTTCCGGGCGTCGCTGGGCGAGGACCTCTCCGGGGCCATCGCCGACGCCACGGCCGTGCTCGCCGAGGAGGGCGACGACACCGAGCTGCGCGACGCCGAGCAGTACACGTTCCTCGGGCGGGGCTGGACGATCGGCCTGGCCCACGAGGCCGCCCTGAAGCTGCGCGAGTCGTCGCAGTCGTGGACCGAGGCGTACCCGTCGATGGACTACCGCCACGGTCCGATCGCCATCGCCGCGCCGGGCCGGGTGACGTGGCAGTTCGGAGAGGCACCGGAAGGACTGGCCGCGGAGGTGCGCGCCACGGGCGCCCGTTTCGAGCACCGCGCGATCGACCCGCTCGCCGACCTCGTGCGCTTGCACCGCACAGCCCTCGACCGTGCCGTGACCCGTGGGCTCGACCCCGACCAGCCGCGCAACCTCACGCGATCCGTCATCCTGGATGCATGACGCCAGCGATCCCCGGAGCCGAGCGATGACCCCGAACGACGCCGCGGACGCCATCCCCGACGTCGCGAGGGACGAGGCCGGCGAGAAGCTCGCCGCGGTGCGCACGCTCGGCGCCGGGTCGCCGGTCCTGGCCTTCGACGTCGGCGGGACGGACATCAAGTCGGCACTGTTCGACGCGGAAGGACGGGCGCTCGGCCTCCGCCGCACGCCGACTCCCACGGCCGACGGCGACCGCACCCCCGCGCTGCTCGACCGGCTGCAGGTGCTCGCCGCGCAGCTCCGCGACGAGCATCCCGACGTGGTGCCCCGCGCCGCCGGGCTCGTGGTGCCGGGGATCGTCGACGCCGCGGCAGGGATCGGCGTGTTCGCGAGCAACATGGGCTGGCGGGACGCGCCGCTGCGCGCGCTCGCCGCGGAGCGTCTCGGCCTCCCCGTCGCGTTCGACCACGACGTGCGTGCCGCGAGCTGGGCCGAGCACGAGCTGGGCGGCGCGCGGGCCTACGACGACGCGGTGATCCTCGTGATCGGCACCGGGATCGCCGGGGCCCTGCTCGTCGGCGGCCGCCCCTACACGGCCGGGGGCTATGCCGGCGAGATCGGGCACTCCCCGATCGCCGACGGACCGGTGTGCCCGTGCGGTGCCCGTGGCTGTCTGGAGGCCGTCGCCTCGGCGGGAGCCATCGCGCGCCGCTACCGGGAGGCGACGGGCACGGCGCCGGACGGCGCCAAGGACGTCATCGCCCGAGCGGCCGCCGGGGACCGGGTCGCCGCCGACATCTGGGACTCGGCGCTGGACGCGCTCACCCTGTCGCTCGCGCAGCTGACCGCTGTGGTCGCCCCCGAGGCCGTGGTGATCGGCGGCGGACTGTCGCGGGCGGGCGGCGCGCTCTTCGACGAGCTGCGGTCCCGCCTCGCCGCCCGCCTCAGCTTCCACCGCCTCCCCGCACTCGTCCCGGCCGAGCTGTCCGGCAATGCGGGACTGATCGGCGCCGCCCTTCGCGCCAGGGAGCTCGCATGATCCTCACCGTCACCCCGAACCCCGCGCTCGACCTCACGTGGCAGGTCGACCGTCTCGTCGCCGGCGGGACGCACCGCGCCGAGACCGGAGCGTCCCGCGCCGGCGGCAAGGGCCTCAACGTCGCCAGGGTCGCACACGCCGAGGGGGCGTCCGTCCTCGCGCTGACCACGGCCGGCGGTCCGGTCGGCGCGGAGTTCGCTGCGGAGCTCACGGCCAGCGGCGTGCCCCATGTGCTCGTGCCCGTCGCGGCCGACACGCGTCGCAGCATCGCCCTCGTCGACGAGGCCGCGGGCGACACCACGATCGTCAACGAGCGAGGGGTGAACCCCACCGATGCCGAGTGGGGCGGGCTTCTCGCGGAGATCGTCGACCGGCTTCCCGGCGCCGGGGTCCTCGTCGTCTCCGGGAGCCTCCCGCCGGGAGCGCCGGATTCGCTCGTGCCGATGCTCGTCGCGGTGGGTGCGGACGCCCGCGTCCCCGTGATCGTGGACACCTCCGGCCCGGCCCTCCTGCGCGCCGCCGACGCCGGCGCCGCCGTGCTCAAGCCCAACGCCGCCGAGCTCGCCGAGGCCACCGGGATCGACGACCCCGTCGAGGGCGCGCGGTCGCTGCTGGCCCGGGGCGCCGAGCTCGTGCTCCTGTCGCTCGGGGCCGACGGCATGCTCGCGGTCACCCCGACCGATCTCCTGCACGCCCGACTCGACGAGCCGCTCTCCGGCAACCCGACCGGCGCCGGAGACGCCGCGGTCGCGGCCTGCGCCGTGCTCACCGCGGAGGGCGAGCGCGACCCCGAGGTCATCCTCCGTCGCGCGACAGCGTGGTCGGCAGCCGCCGTCCTCATGCCGCTCGCCGGCGACATCTCCCCCCGCTGGCGCGCGCTCGAGGAACGGCTCCGTGTCTCCCGCCCCGGCCCCGCCTCCTTCCGGAAGGACCCTTCGTGACCCTCGTCTCCGCCCGGGAGCTCGTCTCCGCGGCTGCCACCGCCGGCACCGGCATCGGCGCGTTCAACGTCATCCATCTGGAGACCGCAGAGGGCCTCGTCCGAGCCTCCGCGCTCGCACAGCTCCCCGTGATCCTGCAGATCTCGCAGAACTGCGCCGACTACCACGGCGGTCTGGAGCCGATCGCCCTCGCGACGCTCGCCGCGGCACGACGCGCGGAGACCCCGGTGGCGGTGCACCTCGACCATGCGGAGCGACCGGAGCTCGTGGACGAAGCCGTGTCCCTCGGGTTCGGCTCGGTGATGTTCGACGGCGGCGCGCTGCCCTACGACGAGAACGTGGCGCTGACAGCCGAGGTCGCCGCCCGGGCCCGCGCGGCGGGGGTGTACGTGGAGGGCGAGCTCGGCGAGGTGGGCGGGAAGGACGGCGCCCACGCCCCCGGTGTCCGCACCGATCCGGGCGAGGCGCGGGCGTTCGTGGCCGCCACCGGTGTGGACGCCCTCGCCGTGGCCGTGGGGTCTTCGCACGCCATGACCGACCGCACCGCCTCCCTCGACCTCGACCTCATCGCCCGCCTGCGTGCGGCCCTGCGTGGTGCCGCCGCCGACGGGACGGATGTGCCCCTCGTGCTGCACGGCTCGTCCGGGGTGGCCGACGCCGTGATCGCCGATGCCGTGCGCGCCGGGATGACGAAGGTCAACGTCTCCACCCATCTCAACGGCTTCTTCACGCGGGCGGTCCGCGAGGTGCTCGCCGCCGACGAGCGTCTCGTCGACTCCCGCAAGTACCTCGCTCCCGCCCGCGCCGCCCTCGCGGACGAAGCCGCCCGGATGCTGCGACTGTTCGCCCTGCTGCCGTCGGAGAATCCCGCTCCGGTCGCAGAGGTTCCGGGCACGGCTGCGACCTCGACGCGAAACGACGACCGGTGAAGCGCGCGGCCCGACTGCACGCGATCCTCGACCTCCTCGCGGCGGACGGAGAGGTCACGGTGGAGGAGCTGGTGGAGCGGTTCGGGGCCTCCCCGGCCACCACCCGCCGCGACCTCGACTCCCTCGCCGAGCAGCGGCTGCTCACCCGCACGCACGGCGGTGCCGTGGCCCAGACCGTCGCCTACGAACTGCCCCTCCGCTACAAGAGCCATCTCCGCACGCACGAGAAGGAGAGCATCGCGCAGACCGCGGCGGGGCTCGTCACCCCCGGCATGGTGGTCGGGCTTTCCGGAGGCACGACGACCACGGCCATCGCGGCCGCGCTCGCCGCCCGCGAGGATCTGGCGGCGGAGGGCGGGATCACGGTGGTCACCAATGCCGTGAACATCGCCGCCCAGCTCGCGACCCGGCCGGAGATCAAGGTGGTCGTCACGGGCGGGGTCATCCACTCGCGCACCTACGAGCTCGTCGGCCCGTTCGTCGAGCAGCTGCTCCGCGGGGTGCGGCTGGACCTCGCGTTCATCGGCGTGAACGGGATGGACGCGGCAGCCGGGGCGACCACGCAGGACGAGCGCGAGGCGGCGGTGAACCGGATGATGGCGGAGCGCGCGCGGCGGGCCGTCGTCGTGACCGACGGCAGCAAGCTCGGGGCCGAGGCCTTCTCCACCGTCGGCGGGCCGGAGCTCTTCGCCACGGTCATCACCGATCGAGGAGCCGACCAGGCCGCTGTCGACGCGCTGCGTGCCGCGGGGTACTCCGTCCTCCTCGCCTGAGGCCCTCCGGCCGCACGCGGACGCCCCGAGGGCCTCGGCGTCCCCAGATCGCCGAGGCCCTGCGGGAGCATCGCGGCTGCATACCGCGACGCTCCCGGAGCAGATGGTGTCCGTCTCGTCTTCCCGCTCCCCAGTGGCGTTTCCCCAGAACCGACGGCGCCTCCCTCGTGCCTCTCCCTTCGAGGCCTTTCGCTCGACACCTTCCGAAGAACAGGAGAAGGCGGGTGCGATTCTGATACCTCGATCCGGGAAAAAAGTCAGAATCCGTTGCCGTGACACTGGAACGGGGCGGAAACCCCCGTCATGAGCGCGGCGCTCGCCAGGGCGTCGGCGGGGGACGCGCCGCCGGCGAGACCCTCGTGGACCGCGGTCAGGAGCTCGCACGCGTCGTCGTCCGGCACCGTGACGGGGGCCGCGATCACCGCCTCCGCGCCCGCGTGCAACCACACCCGCGTCATGCCCAGGGCCTCCTCGCCCCAGCGCACGGAGGAGCGACCCAGCTCGCACGCCGAGAGGATCACGGTCCGCGGCACCCGGGCGATGAGGTCGACGTCGTAGCCGAAGAGCACCCCGTCGGCGAGTTCGAACCCGGAGAACAGCGGATTGTCGACCGCGTGGCGTCCGTGCGCAGCGATATGGAGCACGTCGACGGAGGCCGCCAGCTCCGTGACGGCGGTCACGGTCGCGGTGGGGCCCTGCAGCGTCCGGGTCGTCCCTCGTCCCGCCCAGGATTCCGCTGCGCGCTGGACCTCTTCCGCGGCCCGCGCCACCCGTGGTCCCGCCGCGAACCCGACGCGCGGGGTCGAGGCGGCCGAAGCCTCCCCGTCGAGCCAGCGCGAGACCGAGGTCGCGAGGGTGAACGGCACTCCGTGCATGCCGGGGAGCATGGCCCACGGCACCCCGCCGAGGATGCCGGGAACGGTGATCGCGAACCGCGCGGCGCCCGCGGCGGCCCGGCGCATCGGCGCGAGCAGCTCCTCGTCGAGGACAGCGAGACGCGCCGTCAGAGCGCGCGCGGTCACCGGCCCCATCGCGCCGTCCCGGGTGAGAGCGGCCATGTCGAGGTCAGCGCGCAGGCCGTCGAGAGCGGCCCGCACTCGCGGCCAGGACAGGGCGACGAGGGTCGCGCCGTCCGGCTGCACCACCACCCCGTGCAGGTCGGCGCCGGTATAGACGTAGGCCAGGACTGCCGTGTCGGCCGGCAGGAGCGCGGAGGCCTCGGTCAGCGTCCGACGTTCCCGCATCGCCCCGGAGCCGGTGGCCGACCACTGCCGCTCCCGCACCCGGTCGCGGAGCGCGCGGACGGTGGGGTCGGTCGTCCAGTCCGCCCCCGCGAGGTCGGCGCGCAGCATCCGCAGCTCGGCGAGGTCGGCGGCGAGGGCGTCGTCGTGCGGCGGGCGGACCGGGGCGACCTGCTGACTGAGATGCCGGGCGCGCTCGGACCACTCGAAGAGCGTCGCCGGGTCGCGGCGGCGGACGGCGGCGGCGAGTCCCGTGAACACGAGGTCGCTGGCGTGCATGGCGACGGAGGCCTGCAGGTCGAGGGCGCCGAACGACCGCTGCCACGCCGACAGCAGGTCGAGCCCGGTGGCCGCGGCGCGCAGCGCCTCCCCGTCGCGACCGCGTCCGGCGGCGCGGGCCGCGCGCACCTCCTGCGCGCGGAGCCGCAGCGGCGTCGGGGCCGAGGCGGGGATGCGGGGGAGACGGCCGGTGCCGTCGCGGCGGGCGCTCAACCGTAGGGCCGTGGCCTCGGTGCGGAAGCCGCTCCGGTCGAGCTCCTGCGCCACCTGCTCCCACGCGGCGGCGTCGAGGGGGCGATCGGGCCGGATCCGCTGTCGCGCTTCCAGTTCCACCGCCGCGGCGCGGGCCGCCCAGCCGCTGCTGCCGAGGGAGGTGAAGCGGCGGGCTGCCGTCCTCGCGGCGCGCGCGGCGGCCCGGGGATCGTGCCGGACGAGGGAGCGGGCGAGGTGGAACTCCGCCTCGCCGCGGGCCTGGCGCATCCGCTGGGCGCCGAACTGCACGGCCACCTGGGCGAGCAGGGCCTCCGCCTCGGTCGTCAGCCCGGCGTCGCGGAGCACCTCGGCGCGGTCGAGGTCGCTGATGGCGGTGGCGAGGGCACTGGTGGCGGCGAACGTCGGCCGGGATTCGGCCATCAGGCGCAGCGCCGACACGAGGTCGCCGCCGAGGAGCGCGGCGTAACCGAGGTTGTGCGTGGCCTCGGCGAGGGAGTCCGGTTGGTCGTGCGCCTCGTAGATCCCGATCGCACGGCGGAGGTCGGCCATGCAGGTGTCCAGGTGATGGCGCTGCATCCGCACGACCGCCCGGTTCATCAGGCAGTTGGCGAGCGCGGGGGTATCGCTGCCGGTCGCGGCCAGGGCGTCGATCGCGGCGGTCAGGCTCGCCTCGGCCTCCTCCATCCGGCCCCCGTGCATGAGGAGGGCGCCGAGCTGCCCGCCGAGGAGGGCGATGGTCTCGGCCTGCAGCCCGTCCCTGGCCAGCGCCCCCCGGCACAGCGCCTCCGCCGCCGCGGGCTCGCCGGTCTGCGCGAGCACGTAGGCGGCCGTCCCGTCGATGCGGGCGCGGAGGTCGGCGTCGTCGGTGCGGGCGGCGGCCTTCTCCAGGTCCCGCCGGGCGCGGGTGAACTGCCGGGCGTTGGCCGCCTCGACGCCGCGTCGGTGGAGCGCGCTCGCGGACAGGGGCATCCGTCCAGGATGCCGTGCCGGAGCGGTCGTGCGGAAGGGTGCGAGGTGTCAGGACCTCTCGTGCGGCGTCGGCAGGGACTTCAGCACGGCGGCGACGGCCTTCCCGGCGACGGCGGGCTTCACCCCCGTGGCCGGGACGGCGCCGAGCTGGGCCGCGACCCGACCGGCGATGTACGGAGCGGCGAAGGAGGTGCCGCTCCACACCGCGAAGCCGCCGCGGTAGTCGTCCGGGTCGAGCGTCTCGCGCGGCAGCCCGTCTATGTCCGCGCGGGTCGCGGCCTGCGCGCCGCCGACGAAGGCGGGCGAGGTGCTGACCACGGCCGCGCCCGGGGCGTACACCTGCACCCAGGGGCCGACGTTCGAGAACAGGGCGACGGAGTGCGCCGACGGGTTCAGGGCGCCGACCGACACGTGCGGAGCGCCGTCGTCGGACGGCAGCCCGTTGTCGGCGCCGGGCCACGGCCACAGCGAGGCGGGGAACGAGGGCCGGTCGATCGCGTCGTTGCCGGCCGAGCAGACGACCACGCAGCCGAGCTCCCTGGCCTTCGCGAGCAGCTCGTACAGGGTCCTGCTGAAGAGCCCGTCGGTCGGGGTCTCGTGGTAGTAGCTGAGGGAGAGGTTGAGCACGTCGATCGGGAAGCCGGTCGTCGGGTCCTCGCGGTGCCGCCGCAGCAGTTCCACGACCTGCGCCACGGTCTCCAGGAGCGTGCTCTCGTCGACCACCCCGAGCGCGCCGGCGACGCGGATCGAGAGGATGTCGGCGTCCGGGGCGGCCTGACGCACGAGGCCCGCGATGAAGGTGCCGTGCCCGGCCACGGCGTCGATCTCGCCGTCGAGCTGCCCGTACAGGTCGGGGTAGCGTTCGGGGTCGGCGTCGTCCGTGAAGCCCACGGGGACGCCGTCGAGTTCGACGTGCCGGGTGACGATGTCGGACGGCAGCCAGGCGTGCTCGCCGCAGCCGGTGTCGAGGATCGCCACGACCGGTCGTCGTCCGCGCTTCGGAGCGGCTGCTCGAGCCGGAGCGGGACCGAGCCAGGTGACCGGCTGCCGCGCCCCGCGTCCGGGCTCCAGGTAGTCGTCGCTGCCGCCTCCGCCGGGAGCGGCACCGCGGACGGGGTTCGTCCGCGTGAACGGGTTCGTCCGGGTGAACGGGTTCGTCCGGGTGAACGGGTTGAGTCCGACCGGGTCGATCGAGAGCACGTGCTCCAGGCTGGTCCGCGGCATGGTCGAGCGCGACAGCCGGCGCGCGCGCTGCAAGACCCGCCAGGCGTCGGGTGCCACGGGGGACTCGCCCCTGGTCGGCTCATCCGGCGTGGTCAGGCGTGCCCGCAGGAACCCCGCGACACCCGGCACGAGCTCGCCGTTCCCGATCTCGCGCTCCGGCGACTCCACCTCCAGCCGCCAGCCGAAGGAGTCCGCGGCATCCCTCAGGGCGCGCAGCTCGCGGTCGTACGCCTCCTGCTCGTCCAGGGCGCGCGTGATGAGCAGCCTCTCGGGCAGGTACGCGGTGGGGAACGCCCGGATCCCGTCCACCGGTTCCGTGCTGGGGTCGAGGGCGGTGCCGCGGCGGATCGATCCCTCCGCGCGGTCCTGCCAGGTCCATCCCTGGGGCTGCTCCATCGGTCATCCTCTCCGTGGGCATCGCCGGCGACGGCGCCGGCGACGCGGGGTCACAACTCGAACTGCGGGGTCTCCAGGGTGCGGGTCTCGTCGCCGACCGTCGCGGTCAGGCGCACGCGGCTGAGCCCGGACGGCACCTCGTCGAACACGAATCGGCCGGTCTCCGCCGGGGTCGTGCGGCGCTCGCGCTCGCCCTGCAGCAACAGGATCTCCGCGGCGGCGGTGTCCACCCAGCCGTCGATCCGCCGTCGCCCGGACCCGGTCGTCGTGACGTGGAGGAGGATGCTCGTGCTGCCGTCGCTGAACTGCAGGGTGAGGGCGTCGGTCTCGCCGCGGACAGCGCCGAGCTGGCCTTCCACGAGCGTGAGCAGAGCGTACTCGCGGTTGAGCCCGTCCGCGGCGACCGCGGCGACCATCCGGTCGATGAGGCCGGCCGGGACGGGATCGACCTCTCTCCAGAGGCTGCGCAGACGGGCGAACAGCCGGGCGTCGTCCTCATCGCTCATGATCGTCCCTCCGTCCGGGTGGCCGGGGCGTCGAGGAGGTCGCGGAGCTTCGCGAGGCAGCGGCTGCGGGTCGGGCCGATGCTGCCGACCGGCATGGAGAGGTCGCGGGCGAGGCGCGCGTAGTCAGGACGGTCCTCGAAGGCGATCACCCGGAGCAGGCGCTGACAGCGCTCGGCGAGGCGGCGGACGGCGGCCCAGAGTCGGCGGTTCTCGTCGTCGAGCGCGGCGTGCTCCTCCGCGGACGCCTGCTCCGGAAGGAGGGCGTCCAGGTCGTCGGACTCCGCGGTGTCGACGCGACCGTTCGCCTTGCCGACCTTCCAGGCCTCGCGGCGGGCGGTCGTCGTCAGCCAGGCGGAGACGGCACGTGAGTCGACGATCGCGCCGTGGCCGCGCACGAGCTGGAGCCAGGTCGTCTGCACGACGTCTTCTGCGATAGTGCGTTCGAGGCCGTAGGCGCGCACGACGTGCCAGAGCACGGGCGTCATCAGCCGCACCAGGTCGTCCATCGAGCGGCCGTCGCCATCGCGCCACGCATCGAACAGGTCCGCGGCGCGTTCCCAGCGTGCGCGCCCGTCGTCGGATGCCGGATCGAAGGCGGCGCCGGGGGCACCGTCGATCATGAAGCCCATTGTGATCACACCTACCAGGAGCACGGCAAGGGCTCGGTGATACATGTCGCCGTCCAAGAATTCCGACGGCCGGATCCGTGGTGCGACGCCGCCCTCGCTAGCGTGGAGGGGTGATCGCTCTCGTCGTCGTGCTGTTCCTCAACGCCGGTTTCAACGTGCTGGTCTGGCCGCGGTTCTACAGCCGCGTCGCGAAGGACCCGCGTGCCAGGGACGAGAACGGCAAAGCCACCCCGTTCCTCCGCGTGCACGTCATCCTCATCGTGATCGCGCTGGTGCTGGCCGTGGCCTCCGCGGCGGCGGGGATCACCGTGCTCGCGGTCGCGCCCTAGCGCAGTGTCTCCACCTCAGTCCCCCTCGTACCGGGCGGCGTGCGCGGCCCAGCGAGACTCGACCGGGAGGCTGCGGAGGGCGCGGTTCCCGATCGCGAGGGCGGCGGCCACCACGCACAGGGCCGCGCAGATGAGGATGGTGCCCTGTCGTCCGAGCCCGGCCAGGCCGAAGCCGGCGATGAGCGGGGCGAGCGGCATCGCGCCCATCGCGAGGACCCCCATGGCGCTGTTCGCGCGTCCCAGCAGACGTGACGGCGTGGCCACCATGAAGTAGCCCATCATCCCGGCGTTCAGGGCGGGGACGAGGAGAACGGTGGCACCGAGGACGGCGGCGACGGTCCACGGTGCCGACGCGAACGACAGCACGACGGCGCCGAGGGCGACCACTGCGAGCCCGCCGATCGTAAGCATGCCCGCCGGGATCCTGGGCACGAGGAGGGGGGCGACGATCGCGCCGACGAGCATCACGGCACCGATGGCCGCGCTGACGGTTCCGATGAGGAGTTCGGAATGGCCCGCCTGCTGCAGCGCATAGACGGCCGTGGTGATCGCGGCGTTGAAGCCGAGGTTCACGATGGTCATGATGAGCATGACGCCGCCGAGGTCGGGACGGGACAGCAGCCAGCCGAAGCCCTCGCGGAACTCCCGCCAGGCGTTCGGGCGCGCGGGGGGCGCGCCGCCGTCGTCCTCGTCCAGAGCGCCGACGTCGGCGATGCCCGCGCGCCGGACCTGTCGCCCGAGGAGCCCGGCGGTCACGGCGGCGACGAGGTGGCACAGGGTCATGACCGCGCCGACGAGCCAGCCGCCTACGCCGAGCAGCAGCCCGCCCAGCGGGCCGCCGGCGAGCTGAAGGGCCGCATCGCGCCCCTGGTTCGCGGCCTGCGCGCGCCCCATCGCGTCGTCCGGGACGATCTCCTTCAGCGCGCTCTCGCCGGCGACGTCGAAGAGGCCGCTCCGCGCGGCCAGCAGCACGTCGATCACGAGGAGGGTCGCGAAGGTGAGGGCGCCGCCGAGGGCGAGCAGGGTGAAGGCCCCGGCCAGCACGATCCCCAGAATCGAGCCGACGAGCATGAGCACGATGCGCCGGTGCCGGTCCGCGATGATCCCGCCCACGAGGGTGAGCAGCACCCGCGCCACCATGCCCGCCCCCGCGATGATGCCGGCCTGTGCGGGGTCGTTCGTGATGACGAGCGCGAGGAGCGGGACCGCGAACCCGAAGAGCGCCGAGGCGAGCCCCTTGCTCGTGTCGCTCACGAGCCAGGTGAGGTAGCGCGTGTTCTGCCACAGGCGGTGCGGAGTGCTCGTCGTGCTCATGGCTCGACGATAGTTCCGCAAGAATAATTGCGCAACTGTTCGTGCGCATTTGCGTGACTAGGATCGGGGAATGGCTGACGACGCGGAGAAGACCTCTCGGGAGGACGCCGCCTTCATGACGTCGGCCATGCTCAAGGCCTACTCACACCCGCTACGCCGCCAGATCCTCCGCCTCATCGCGCGCCGCGGTTTCCTGCGCGCCGCGGACATCGCCGGCGCGCTCGACGTGCCGGCCAACAGCGCCAGCTTCCACCTGCGGGTGCTCGCCGAGGCGGGGCTCATCGAGGAGGCTCCGGAGCAGGCCAGAGACCGTCGCGACCGCGTGTGGACGGGACGCAAGGGCGCCCTCACCGTCGGCGGTCCGGAGAATCCGGTCGCGGACGAGGCGCTCGGCGATGCGGTGGTGGCCGCGCTCGCAGAGGACCACGTCGACCTGCTCCGCCGTGTGGTGGCCTGGACGCCCGAGTATGTGTCCGGTCGCACCGCCGACGTGCACGCGTCGTTCGTGCAGCGCACCATCCGACTGACCGAGGCCGAGTTCGACGACGTGATGCACAAGATCGATGACGTGCTCTCCGCCGCCGACGACGCGCACGACGACACCGACCCCGCGGGCCGTCACTGGCAGCTGGACATCGTCGTCGCCGACGACACCATCTGACTCACTCGTCTTCGTCGTCGAGGCGCTCGCCGCTGAGGATGAGGATGCGGCGGAGGTGCATCGCCGTCAGCACGCCCGGTCCCATCGAGCTGCGCACGTCGAACGTGCGGTCGTCGACCTTCTCCAGCAGCAGCCGGATCGCGCGCGCCGCCTCCGCGCGGCGGCGATGCGCCGCGCTCGAGGCGGGGTCGTCCTCCGCGATGACGTCGGCGACGGCGTGGCAGGCCGCCGACAACGGCTCGGGCAGGGCAGGATCCAGGGGCATGGCCGCCGGACGCTCCCAGATCGTGTCGGCCGTCGCGTCGGCGATGTCCCGGATGAGGTGCGCGATGCGGTCGAGGGTGGAGAGCTGCTCGTGGATGTGGGCGGTTCCCGCATGCCGGCGGCGCGCGCGCGGGTTGTAGCGGACGCTCTCGTCGGCTTCGGCCAGGGCGGCACGGAGGTCGGCGGTGGTCTCGGCGAGCGCTGCGGCATCGTCGGCCCACTGTGCGGTCTCCGGCGGCCAGGACTCCGAGACCGCGGAGCCGATGTCGTGGAGGTGCCCGGCGAGCTGTCGTCGGAACTCCTCCACCCGCGCCTCGGCCGATCCGATGAGCGGGGCGGGGGCGAAGAGGAGGTTCACCACCAGACCGATGACGATCCCGACCCCCATCTGGGCCAGGTAGCCGAGGGAGTAGTCGTCCGCGTTCTGACCGCCGATGATGAGCACGAACAGCGCCGCCATCGGGACGTACTCCTTGCCGACGCCGAACCAGCCGGTGCCGGAGACGAGGACGCCGAGTCCCACAACGAGCGGGATCGTCCACCACGTCGGCCCGACCGTGAGCACGATCACCGCGGCCAGACCGATGCCGGTGGCCAGACCGAACAGCGTCTGCAGGCTCGACCGCATGGACCCCATGAGCGTGGGGTACATGCTCACGAGCGCGCCCAGGGGTGCGTAATACGGGTACTCGTCGGTGACCCCCGGCATGTGCGGCGCGATCGTCCACGCGAGTCCGACGGCGAGCGCCGTCTTGACCACGAGGAGCAGACGGGCGGGGCGGACCGCCTCACGGACGGTGCGGGCGAGGTACGAGCGGCGCTCGCGGACGCGCAGGCGCGAAAGGTCGGGCGTCACGTCATCCTCTCCTCGCGGCGGTCGGGTGGTCCATCTCTGGCGAGGATAGGGCGGTAGGCGGCGCGCGGCCACCGGGTTGCCCCGCCTCGGGTCGCCGGGTAGAGGGCGGCCGAACGCGGATGCCGCGACCGCGCGGGGTGCGCGGCCGCGGCATCGGCGGATTCCGGTCGTCGCGTCAGGGCGTGGCCCGGCGGAACGCGAGGAAGGAGACGCCGCTGAGGACGGCGACGACCACGAGCCCCCAGAGGGCGAGGCCCACGGCGCCGAGGTCGAGGATGCCGAGCCACACGTCGCCCCACAGCTCGAGCCGCGTCACGAGGAACACGACCCCCACGAGGAGGAGCGCCAGGGCGACGCCCACGATGGTGAGCACCATCGGGCCCCAGCTCTTGTAGATGGTCGCGCCGGTGAACCCGACCACGAAGAAGAACAGGGCGAGGGTGAAGTAGACGATGAAGGCTCCGAGCGGTCCGGCCTCCCACAGCCACGGCAGGTGGAACACCCAGCCGTTCACGCCGTACCCGTTCGTGGCCAGCTCGATCGCGCCGCCGAGGAGGAACAGCAGACCGAGCAGCGCGCTGCCGAGGATCGCGGTCAGCAGGGTTCCGATGAAGAACTCGCGCCGGGTGACGCTCATGGCCTGGGAGAACGGGAAGGTCAGCGTCATGGCCGACAGCCCGATCGCGAAGAAGTACCACAGCGGTGCCTGGCCGCCTCCGCCGTACTTGGGGGCGTCGCCGGGGATCATCGCGTAGATGAGGACCGAGATCACCACTGCCGAGGCGAGGATGATCAGCGGCACCCAGACGAAGGTCTGCCGGTTGATGAGCTGCAGGCGGATGACGTTGA
The DNA here is from genome assembly GCF_002993305.1 of Microbacterium sp. str. 'China'. Classification (NCBI taxonomy): domain Bacteria; kingdom Bacillati; phylum Actinomycetota; class Actinomycetes; order Micrococcales; family Microbacteriaceae; genus Microbacterium; species Microbacterium sp. str. 'China'. Next base: position 127,894 of record NZ_CP027434.1, read on the forward strand.
GTGTGCGTCGCATCAGCGGACTCCTTCCGTGGTGGCGTCGGCTCTGGTGCCGGTGCGGGTCTCCGCCTTCTGGGTGAGGCGGACGATGAGCTGCTGCAGCGAGACGGGGGCGAGGTCGAGGCCGGCGGCCCGCACCTCCGCGCGGTCGTCGGCGGTGAGCGCACCGAGCACGGTGACCGAGGCCACGCGACCGAGCTCGTCGCGGTGCAGCACCTCGCGATCGCCGACCCAGGCGTCGACCTTGGCGGCGTCGCCGACGACGGTCACGGCGCGGTCGCGGACGGCATCCGTGTCCTCGTTGAGGAGGATCTGGCCGTTGTCGATCACGATGACCTTCTCGATGAGGTTCGCGACCTCGTCGATCAGGTGCGAGGAGAGGATGATCGTGCGCGGGTGCTCCGCGTAGTCCTCCACGAGACGGTCGTAGAAGATCTGCCGGGCGACCGCGTCGAGTCCCAGATAGGGCTCGTCGAAGAACGTGATCTCGGCGCGGGAGGCCAGGCCGATGATCACGCCGACCGCGGAGAGCTGCCCGCGGGACAGCTTCTTGATGGTCTGCTTCATCGGCAGCTGGAACTCCGCGATGAGCTCGTCCGCGAGGCCCTGGTCCCAGTGCGGGAAGAACAGGCGGGCGGCGGCGAACGCGTGCCGCGGGGTCGCATCGTCCGGGTACTTCTGGCTCTCCCGGACGAAGCAGATCCGGCCGAGCACATGCGCGTTCTCGTACGGGTGCTCGCCGAACACCTTAACGGTGCCGGAGGATTCGAAGTTCTGGGCCGTGAGGATCGACATGAGTGTCGTCTTCCCGGCGCCGTTGCGGCCGAGCAGCCCGTAGATCGAGCCTCCCTCGAGGGCGAGCGACACGTTGTCGAGCGCCCGCTTCTCCTTGTAGCGCTTGGTGAGGTTCTGCACCTCGATGACGGCGGTCATGCGGGGTTCTTCCCTTCTGGGGTGGGGGCGGATGCGGCGCGCTGACGGAGCAGGTCCGCGAGGTCTTCCGCGCCGAGGCCCAGCGTGCGGGCCTCCGCGAGGAGCGGGTCGATGTAGCGGTCGGCGAAGGCCGCGCGGCGCTCGCCGAGGAGCAGGTCCCTGGCGCCTTCCGAGACGAACATGCCGATGCCTCGGCGCTTGTGTAGCACTCCCTTGTCGGTGAGCATGGCGACTCCCTTCGCGGCAGTGGCGGGGTTGATGCGGTAGAACGCGGCGAGCTCGTTCGTCGAAGGGGCCTGCGCCTCCTCGGCCAGCGAGCCGTCGAGGATGGAGTCCTCGATCTGCTCGGCGATCTGGAGGAAGAGCGGCTTGCCTTCTTCGATCACGAGTCCTCCGTGGTTGCTGGGTTACTTACTTGACTAAGTAACCACGGAACCAGCCACGGTGTCAACCCCTCTGGATGTGGACGGGCACAGCTTCGGAGATCTCCGTCGACATGCCGCCCGACGGTCGGTTCTGGCGGCGTGTCGGCCGTCAGCTCCGAACTTGTGCACGGGGAGGGGGTGAGGCCGGCCGCGTACAGTGGGCTGGTGCCGGAGTTCCCCTACAGTCGTCTGCGTCGCTGGCCCGACGTCGAGGCGGACAACCTCCAGGCCCACGATGCGACCGATCTGCTGCTGGTGGAACGGGCGCTCGCTCTCGACGTGCCGGGGTCCGAGACGGTCGTGATCGGCGACGAGTACGGCGCGATCACGCTGGCTCTCACGGCGGCTGGGCGGCGCGGGATCCGGGTGCACCAGGACCTCGCGACCGGACGCCGCGCGCTCGCCCGCAACGCCGAGGAGCTCGGGATCGGTGGGTTCACCCCGCACGAACTCGACGAGGGCCTGCTCGCCGGTGCACAACTGGTGCTGCTGCAGCTCCCGAAGGCCCTCGCCGAACTGGAGGAGATCGCGGATGCGGTCGCCCGGTGGGCTGCGCCTGACGTGGCGCTCGTCGCCGGCGGTCGAGTGAAGCACATGACTCTGGCGCAGAACGATGTCCTGGCGCGGAGCTTCGCCCACGTCCAGGCCCAGCGTGCGGAGCGGAAGTCGCGGCTGCTCGTCGCCACCGAACCCCTCCCGGTACCGGAGTCGCCGCCGTTCCCGGTCTCCGCGCGGCACGGCGACCTCGTCCTCGTGGCCCACGGCGGCGCCTTCGCCGGGTCCCGCCTCGATATCGGCACCCGGGTCCTGCTCGAGGTGCTCGGCCTGGGCGGTCCACAACTCAGGAGAACAGAGGTGACACGCGCCGAGAACGAGCGGAACGGCGGCGACAGCAGCCGTTCTTCCGGAGTTGTGAACGCCGGGCGCCGCGTCCTCGACCTCGGCTGCGGGACCGGCGCGCTCGCCGTGTCCTGGGCACTCGCCTCCCCGCGGGACCGGGTCGTCGCCACGGACCGCTCGGCCGCCGCCGTCGCCTCCGCCCGTGCCACCGCGTCGGCGAACGGGGTGGCCGATCGGGTCGAGGTCACCCACGACGACGCGGGCTCGGCGCTCGCCGCGGGGAGCTTCGACACGGTGCTCCTGAATCCGCCGTTCCACCTCGGTGCCAGCGTGCACACCGGCGCCGCGACCCGCCTGTTCGAAGCCGCCGCGCGTCTGCTCCGCCCCGGCGGCGAGCTGTTCACCGTGTACAACTCGAGCCTCGGCTATCGGGCCGAGCTGACCCGGCTCCTCGGCCCCACCGAGCAGCTCCGGCGCACCCCGAAGTTCACCGTGACGCGCACCGTCCGACGCCCGTGAACGCGGTGCGCCGAGATTGCTAGACGCTCGTACTATCCCCCGGTCAGCGCCGGAAACCCGGGCGGCTCCGTGGCGCAGGATTTGCCGCTGACCGGCCATTTCGTTACGTTGGTCTGCGGGCCTGACGGCCCATAGACCAGTCCGCGGTCACGTCCTTCCTTCGATGAGCTGTGCGGCGAAGAGGCGTGGGCGTACGGTCGATCCCCTCTGCGGCGGATCCGAAATCCGCCGCCTGTGCCGCCACAGCGAAGACGTCGAACGGCCTCGTGAGGATCACCCGGGCGTGACCGAAGCAGGCTCAGCCACCCGAAGGCCGAGCCGCAGGGGAAACGTGTCCGAAACAGCACTCGAAGCGCGCCATCTGTACAAGGTGTTCGGGAGGAATCCGAGCGCCGCCGTCCGCCGGCTGAAGGCCGGGGAGAGCCGTGCCGCCGTCGCCGACGCGGGGACCGCCGCCGTCATCGACGCCAGCTTCACCGTCAACCGCGGTGAGATCTTCGTCATCATGGGCCTGTCCGGATCGGGCAAGTCCACCATCATCCGCATGCTCAACGGGCTGCACGACATCACCGCCGGCACCGTCACCGTGGGGGGCGACCCCATCACCGGGATCCCGGCCGCCCGCCTGCGGGAGATCCGCCGCGACCGCATCTCGATGGTGTTCCAGCACTTCGCGCTGCTGCCGCACCGCACGGTCGCCGCGAACGTCGCCTACCCGCTCGAGCTCAAGGGCGTCGGCAAGGCCGAGCGCCAGGCCAAGGCCGAGGAGATCCTCGCTCTCGTCGGGCTCGAGGGCCAGGGCGACAAGCTGCCGTCCGAGCTGTCCGGCGGCATGCAGCAGCGCGTGGGCATCGCCCGCGCCCTCGCGGCCGACAGCGACATCCTGCTCATGGACGAGGCCTTCAGCGCGCTCGACCCGCTGATCCGCCGCGAGATGCAGGAGCAGCTCCTGGAGCTGCAGCAGAAGCTCCAGAAGACCATCGTCTTCATCACGCACGACCTCAACGAGGCCATGTTCCTCGGTGACCGCATCGCCGTCATGCGCGACGGCCGCATCGTGCAGATCGGCACGCCGGAGGACATCCTCATGGACCCGGCGAACGACTACGTCGAGCAGTTCGTGCAGGACGTCGACCGTGCCCGGGTGCTCACCGCCGCGAACGTCATGGAGCGTCCGCGCCCCGTCGTCGCCGAGTCGGCCGGTCCTCGCACCGCGCTCCGCCAGATGCGCGACGCCTACATGTCGGCGACCTACGTGGTCGGCAAGGACCGCCAGCTCGTCGGCGTCGTCACCGACCGCGACGCCGTGAAGCTCGTGCGACAGGGCGCCACGCGCCTCGACTCGATCATCAAGCCGGTGCTGCAGAGCGTGCGCGAGGACGACGTCCTCATGAACCTGTTCGTCCCGGCCGTCGAGTCGCCGCTGCCTCTCGCGGTGACGGATGCCGACGGCCGCCTCGCGGGCGTGATCCCGCGCGTCACGCTGCTCGCGGCGCTCGGTCCCGGGCCCGGAGCGACCGAGGAGATCCTGCTGCCGATGACCCCCATGCCCCAGGCCGAGATCGACGCCGTGCTCGACGACGGGTGGACGGCCGAGCCCGGCCCTTCGACGAGCTCAGGGACCCAGGGCGGGTTCGCCTCAGGGGTCCAGGGCGGGTTCGCCTCAGGGGCCCAGGGCGGGTTCGCCTCAGGGGCCCAGGTCGACACGGAGGAGGTGCGCTGATGGACGGTTTCCGCATCCCCGTGGGCGACTGGGTCGCCGCCGGCGTCGACTGGATCACCGCCAACCTCGACGGCCTGCTCGACGCGGTCTCGTTCGTGGTGAGCTTCCTCGTCGACGGCCTCACCCGCCTGCTCCTCACGCCGCACTTCGCGGTCATCATCGTGATCGCGGCGCTGATCGCCTGGCTCGTGCGCTCGTGGCAGCTCGCCATCGGCACGATCCTGTCGTTCGGGCTCATCGTCGCCATGGACCTCTGGGTCCCGGCGATGCAGACGCTCGCTCTGGTGCTCGTCGCCGCGGTCGTGGCCGTGCTGATCGCGGTGCCGCTCGGCATCTGGTCGGCGCGCAATGCGACCGTGCGCGCGACGCTCAAGCCGGTGCTCGACTTCATGCAGACCATGCCGGCCTTCGTGTACCTGATCCCGGCGATCGTGTTCTTCGGCATCGGTGTGGTGCCCGGACTCGTCGCCACCGTGATCTTCGCGCTGCCTCCCGGCGTGCGCCTGACCGAGCTGGGCATCCGCGGCGTCGACGCGGAGACCGTCGAGGCCGGCCACGCCTTCGGAGCGACGCCGGGGCAGATCCTCCGCGGCATTCAGCTCCCGCTCGCGATGCCGACCATCATGGCCGGCGTCAACCAGGTCATCATGCTCGCCCTGTCGATGGCGGTCATCGCCGGCATGGCCGGTGCCGACGGGCTCGGGAAGATGGTCGTCGAGGCGATCTCGACCATCAACATCCCCAAGGGTGTCGAGGCCGGACTGGGCGTCGTGCTCATCGCCGTGTTCCTCGACCGGGTGACCGCCGCTCTGGGTGCCCCCGGCGAGAATCGCTCCTCGCTCCTCGGCATGCTGAAGCGTCGCGGTTCGTCCCGGCCCTCCGCCCCCGTGGCGTCGGAGCCCGCAGCCTCCGCGCCCGCCGAGGAGGCTTCGACCGAATCCGAGCTCGCCCGCGCCTGAGCCCCCGCGTCCCCCACCCCCTTTCGTCCGGTGCGGGACGGAAAAGGGGCGCGGGGGCGCGGATCCCGGCACGGTTTCGATCCCGGCACAGCTGTCCCGCGGCCTCGTCCGCACCTCCTGAATCACATACGGAACGCAAGAGAGAGAGTCACATGAAGAAGAAGATCCTGACCATCACCGCCCTCGGGGCTGCCGCAGCGCTCACCCTCGCCGGATGCAGCGGCGACGGCGCCGGCGGCACGAGCGGTGGCGGCGACGGCGCCGACGACAAGGGCACCATCACCCTCGGGTTCCTGCCCTCCTGGACCGACGGCCTCAGCACCGCCTACCTCCTGCAGGACCAGCTCGAGAAGATCGGCTACACGGTCGAGATGAAGACGCTCACCGAGGCCGGCCCGCTCTACACCGGGCTCGCGCAGGGCGATGTCGACATCTACCCGTCGGCGTGGCCGGAACTCACCCACGCCTCGTACATGGACAAGTACGGCGACGACATCGAAGACCTCGGCAAGTACTACGAGAACGCCAAGCTGACCCTCGCGGTGCCGGAGTACTCCGAGCTCACCTCGATCGAGGACCTCGCGGGCAAGGGCGCCGACTTCGACGGCAAGATCTACGGCATCGAGCCGGGTGCGGGCCTGACCGCCCAGACCCAGAAGATGATGCCCGAGTACGGCCTCGACGGCGAGTACGAGCTCGTCACCTCGTCGACCGCGGCGATGCTCACCGAGCTGAAGACCGCGACCGACAAGAAGGAGGACATCGTCGTCACGCTGTGGCGTCCGTTCTGGGCCAACGACGCCTTCCCCGTGAAGGACCTCGAAGACCCGAAGGGCGCCATGGGCGAGGCCGAGGCCCTGCACTTCCTGGGTACCGCGGGCTTCGCGGACGAGTTCCCCGAGGCTGCCGAGCTGATCGAGAAGATCAAGCTCGACGACGAGCAGTACGGCGCGCTCGAAGACCTCGTGGTCAACGAGTACGGCGAGGGCAAGGAAGCCGACGCGGTCGACGCGTGGCTCGAGGAGTACGGCGACCAGTTCGACTGGACCGTCACCAGCTGACACCCGTCGCACGTCTCGAAGGAGGGTCTCCCGCGCCGGGAGGCCCTCCTTCGTCGCGGGTGACCCCACTTACATTCCGGTACGGGAGGTGGAAGCATGGCGCGAAACCGGCGGGTCGACCGGCCCGCGGATGGGGGGACACGACCATGTGCACAGGACTGAGTTTCACGACCGCCGACCACTACTTCGGGAGGAATCTCGATCTGGAGTTCTCGTACAACGAGACCGTGACCGTCACACCGCGGAACTTCCCGTTCCCGTTCCACCGGCTGCCGTCGTTGCCGACGCACCACGCGATCATCGGGATCGCCACGATCGCCGACGGCTACCCGCTCTACTACGACGCGGTCAACGAGAAGGGGCTCGGCATGGCGGGGCTCAACTTCCCGGACAACGCGCACTATCCGGCGGCGGGGTCGGGGGACACCGAGGTCACGCCGTTCGAGTTCATCCCCTGGGTCCTCGGACAGTTCGAGACGGTGGCCGAGGTGAAAGAGGCGCTGCGGTCGGTGAGTCTCGTCGACATCGACTTCAGCCCGGAGTTCCCGCTGTCGCCGCTGCACTGGATCATCGCCGACAAGAGCGCATCGATCACGGTCGAGAGCGTGCGCGGCGGCCTCAAGGTCTACGACAACCCGTGGGGCGTGCTCACGAACAACCCCACTTTCGACATCCAGAGCTTCCGGCTCAACGACTATCAGCACCTCTCGAAGCGGCAGCCGGAGAACACGTTCGCCTCGGACGTGCCGATGGACCTCTACAGTCGCGGCATGGGAGGGATCGGGCTGCCGGGCGACTTGTCGTCATCGTCGCGGTTCGTGAAGGCGGTGTTCACGCGCATGAACTCGGTGTGCGGGACGACGGAGTCGGAGTCCATCAGCCAGTTCTTCCAGATCCTCGGCTCTGTCGCCCAGCAGCGCGGGTGCGTGCAGGTCGGCGATGAGGAGAAGTACGAGATCACCATCTACTCGTCGTGCACCAACACCGCCACGGGCGTGTACTACTACACGACCTACGAGAACAGTCAGATCACCGGTGTGGACATGCACAAGGAGGATCTCGACGGTACGGACCTCGTCGCCTATCCGCTCGTGAAGGGGCAGCAGATCGCGATGCAGAACTGATCTCCGCTCCGCGCAACCCCCTCATCGGGAGGGCGGCCGCGGCGTAGCCTGTGGCCGTGGACGGGTTCGCGGCGGTCGACTTCGGGTTCGCCCGCGAGGCCCTGCAGCGGGGCATCGCGGCGCTGTACCTCGTGGCGTTCGTCTCGACGCTCAACCAGTTCCGTCCGCTCCTCGGTGAGCACGGGCTCCTGCCCGCGCCCGTGCTGCTGGACTGGGTGGCGCAGAAGCGCGAGCGCCGGAAGCTGCTGCACCCCACGCTCTTCACCCGCGTCCGCTACACCGACCGGCGCCTGGTCGCGCTGTGCGGGGCGGGGATCGTCATCGCCGCCCTGCTCATCGCCGGGGTGCCGCAGCTCGGACCGCCGTGGGTGCCGATGCTCGCCTTCCTCGCCCTGTGGTTCGGCTATATGTCGGTCGTGAGCATCGGGCAGACGTTCTATTCCTTCGGGTGGGAGATGCTGCTGCTGGAGGCGGGGTTCCTCGCGGCCTTCCTCGGCTCGAACGACCAGCCGCCGCCGACCGTGGTGATCGTGCTGTTCTGGTGGCTGCTGTTCCGGCTGGAGTTCGGTGCGGGGATGATCAAGATCCGCGGCGGACGCGAGTGGCGCGACCTCACCGCGATGACCTTCCACCACGAGACCCAGCCGATGCCCGGGCCGCTGAGCCGCCAGGCGCATCTGCTGCCGCGGTGGTTCCACAAGCTCGAGGTCGTCGGTAACCACGTCGCGCAGCTGGTCGTGCCGTTCTTCCTCTTCGCCCCGCTGCTGTCGCTGTGGCTCCCCGACCGCGCGTGGGTCCCTGAGCTTGTCGAAGGGGTCGCGTGGGTCGGCGCCGTCGCCGGCGGCATCGTGATCGCGACGCAGCTGTGGCTCGTGCTCACCGGGAACTTCGCGTGGCTGAACGGGGCGACGATCGTGCTCGGGTTCTCCGCGATCGGCCTCCCCGGCATCGGGACTCCGGAGCGGGCGCCGGAGACCTCGCTGCCGTGGACGGTGTCGGGTATGCCGCTGTGGTGGGTCGTGGTGACCTCGGCGGTCGGGGTGCTGTTCGTCGTGCTGAGCGTGCCCGCCGTGCGCAACCTCTTCGCGCGACGGCAGCTCATGAACGCGAGTTTTCACCGCTGGCAGCTCGCCAACGCCTACGGAGCCTTCGGCACGGTCACGCGGGAGCGGATCGAGATCGTCGTGGAGGGGTCGGACGACGAGGAGGGCCGGCACTGGCGCGAGTACGAGTTCCGCGGGAAGCCGGGGGACGTGCGGCGGATCCCGCGGCAGTTCGCCCCGTATCACCTGCGGCTCGACTGGCTGATGTGGTTCCTGCCGCTCGGCCACTCGCTGGACGACTGGTTCTCCGTGTTCCTCGTGCGGCTCCTGGAGGCGGATGCCCCGACGCTGCGGATGCTGCGCGTGGACCCCTTCGATGGCGAGCGGCCGCGGTGGGTGCGTGCCGTGTCGTACCGCTACCGCTTCACGACCCGCGCCGAGCACCGTGTCGACGGCGCCGTCTGGGTCCGGACCGGTCGGCGCGTGGTGCTCGGTCCGGTCGGTCTCCGCTGACTTCGAGTCGCCCACTGTGCGGCAAATCCCGGCGGAATGGAGCCATTCGGGCGATTCGGACGGCCGCCGAGCGCGGCGAAACGCCCCGGCCGGGGAGAGTCCCCGGTCGGAGCGTTCCGTCTCGCTTGACGTCGATCAGCTGACCTTCTTCCGGTACGAGATGATCGCGAACACGTAGGCGACCACGAGGATCCCGACGCACCAGGCGAGAGCGACCCAGATGTCGGACCCGACCGGCTCCCCCGCGAACAACGCCTGGATGGTGTCGACGATCGAGGTCACCGGCTGGTTCTCCGCGAACCACTGCACCGGTGCGGGCATGGTGTCGGTCGGCACGAACGCCGAGCTGATGAACGGCAGGAAGATCAGCGGATACGAGAAGGCGCTCGCGCCGTCGACCGTCTTCGCGTTCAGGCCCGCGATGATCGCCAACCAGGTGAGTGCCAGCGTGAACAGCATCAGGATGCCGATCACTCCGAGCCAGGCCCAGACGTTCGCCCCGGTGCGGAAGCCCATGAGGAAGCCGACCCCGAAGATGACCGCGAGGGTGATGGCGTTCGCGGTGAGCGACGTCAGCACGTGGGCCCACAGCACGCTCGACCGGGCGATCGGCATGGAGTGGAACCGCTCGAAGATGCCGCTCTGCATATCGGTGAACAGCCGGAACGCCGTGTAGGCGATGCCCGACGCGATCGCGATGAGCAGGATGCCCGGCAGCAGCTAGTTCACGTAGTTCTCGGCGCCGGTGCTCTGCTGGAGAGCGCCGCCGAAGACGTACACGAACAGGAGCATCAGGGCGATCGGGGTGACCGCGGTGGTGATGATCGTGTCGGGGCTGCGGAAGATGTGCCGCATGGAGCGGCCGGTGAGCGTCGCCGTGTCGGCGGCGAAGTGCGTGGTCATGCTGCATCTCCTCTCTGGACCTGGGTCCCTGAGCCAGCTTGGGTCCCTGAGCCTGTCGAAGGGCCCGAGGGGCCGATGAGGGTGAGGAAGATCTCCTCGAGGGTGGGCTGCTTCTCGACGTACTCGACCTTCGCGGGCGGAAGGAGCCGCTTCAGTCCGGCGAGCGTGTCGTTCGCGATGATGCGGCCCTCGTGCAGGATCGCGATGCGGTCGGCCAGCTGCTCCGCCTCATCGAGATACTGCGTGGTGAGCAGCACGGTCGTGCCGCCGCCCGCGAGCTCCTTCACGACGTCCCACACCTCGATGCGCGACTCGGGGTCGAGGCCCGTGGTCGGCTCGTCGAGGTAGATGACCTCGGGGTCGCCGACCAGGCTCATCGCGATGTCGAGCCGGCGCCGCATCCCTCCGGAGTACGTGCCGACCTTGCGGCCCCCGGCCTCGGCGAGCCGGAAGCGCGCGAGAAGCCGATCGGCCACGGCGCCGGCGTCGGGGAGATGCCGCAGCTTCGCGACCAGCACCAGGTTCTCGCGTCCGGTGAGGATCTCGTCGACCGCAGCGAACTGTCCGGTGAGGCTGATGCTCTCGCGCACTCCGACCGGGTTCGCCGCGACGTCGATGCCCTGCACCGTCGCCGTGCCCGCGTCGGCCGTGAGCAGCGTGGAGAGGATGCGCACCATGGTGGTCTTTCCCGCGCCGTTCGACCCGAGGAGGGCGAAGATCGATCCCCGCTCCACCTCGAAGTCGACGCCGCGCAGCACGTGCAGATCCTTGTACGACTTCTCGATGCCGTGCACCGAGAGGGCCGGCGTCGTCATGACTCGTCCTCCTTCTTCCTCGCCTCCGCGACCGCGTTGTTCAGCCGCGCGCGCTCCTTGTCGACCCACTGCGTGCCGCCGTAGGCCTCGGCGTAGTTCTCGGCGAACTCCACGGGGTCGTCGCCGATGATGTCGTCGATCGGGGTGCCGTCGATCGCGGCGCGCTCCCACAGGTCGGCGAGGTCGAGGAAGATCTGCACGAGGGTGTCCCCGTCGGTGATCCCCCCGTAATACATCGTGTAGCGGTGCTGGGCGTTGGCGACCGTGCGGTACGGCTCCGGCAGAGCCTCGATCCGCGCCTTCGCCTGCTTGTACTGCTTCTTCTGCTCGAGCGATCCGGTGAGCGCTTCGATCCATTTGGCGGCCATGTCAGTTCCCCTTGTCCGTGGTGTTCGTGTTGAGTCGTTCGATGTGCGTGCGGAGGAAGTCCCAGGTCGTCCAGAACTCCTCCAGCTCCTGTCGGCCCTGCGCATTGAGGGTGTACACCTTGCGGGGCGGGCCCTTCTCGCTCGGCACCTTCTCGACGTCCACGAGCTTCTTCTGCTCGATCCTGACCAGCAGGGCGTAGACGGTGCCTTCCGCGGTGTCGGTGAATCCGTGCTCCCGCAGGCGCGCGGTGATCTCGTACCCGTAGGCCGGCTGCTCGGCGAGGAGGGCCAGCACGATGCCCTCCAGGGTTCCCTTGAGCATCTCGGTCATCTGCTTGCCCATCGTCCCCTCCTCTCGTTCCTGTTTCTTCCGTTCGGTACTCAGTATTGCTGGGTACCGGTACAAAGTAACACTGAGTACCGGTACTTAGCAACACCGAATACTGAATCTTTTCGCCGGGACCCCGGGTACGCGGCGAGACCCCGGGCTGCAGACGCGAAAACCCCGGGGTGTCGACGACAACCCGGGGTCTCAGCGAAAGAGGGGAGGGAGCGGAAGCGTCAGCCGCGGAGATAGGCGAGGACGGCGAGGACCCGACGGTGGCCGCTGTCGCTGGCGGCCAGCCCGAGCTTGGCGAAGATGTTGCCGATGTGCTTGCTCACCGCGGTCTCCGTCACGAACAAGCGTGCGGCGATGGTGGTGTTGTCCAGGCCCTCGGCCATGAGCCCGAGCACCTCACGCTCCCGCGGAGTGAGGGTCTGCACGGGGTCGTCGGCGCGACGTCGGCTCATGAGCTGCGAGATGACCTCGGGGTCCATCACGGTCCCCCCGGCGGCCACCCGGCGCAGGGCGTCGACGAACGCGGCGACCTTGCCCACGCGCTCCTTCAACAGGTAGCCGAGGCCGTCCGCCCCCGCCGCGAGGAGCTCCCCCGCGTAACGGTCCTCCACATACGCCGAGAGCACGAGCACCGGGAAGCCGGGGCGGCGGGCTCTCGCCTCGGCCGCGGCCTTGAGCCCCTCGCTGGTGAAGGTCGGCGGCATCCGCACATCGACCACCGCCGCATCGGCCTCGTCGAGGAGGGCGAGGAACCCGTCCGCGTCCGGCACGGCGCCGATCACGTCGAAGCCCTCGCTGCGCAACAGGAGCGCGAGGCCCTCCCGCAGCAGGGTGTCGTCCTCCGCGATCACGATCCGCATGGCAGCTCCGTCCGCAGGATGGTGGGTCCCCCGGCGGGACTCGACAGGTCCATCGTGCCCTCGAACGCCTCCACCCGGCACCGGATCCCGGCGAGACCTCCGCCCGGACGCTCGATCGCGCCGCCGGCCCCGTCGTCCTCCACCGTGATGAGGAGCAGCTCGCCCTCCCGCTCCACGCGCACGGCGGCTCGCGTGGCGGCGCTGTACTTGTTCACGTTGGTCAGCGCCTCCGCGACCACGAAATACGACGCCGACTCGACCGCTGCCGGCACTCGGCCGATGTGCGCGGCGTCGAGCGTGCACGGCACGACGCTGCGCCCGGCGAGCGACGCGAGCGCCCCCTCGAGACCCAGTTCATCGAGGATCGGCGGATAGATGTCGTGCACCGTGCGCCGGAGGCCGGCGAGGGCATCGGCCGCGGCATCCTGCGCACGGTGCAACGGCTCGATCACATCGCCGCCGGTCTCCTGGGCGCGCTCCGCGATCCCCAGCATCATCACGACGTTCACCAGGCGGTTCTGGGCGCCGTCGTGCAGATCGCGCTCGATGCGACGGAGCTCGGCGGCGTGGGCGTCGAGCGCGGCCGCGCGGCTGCGCGTCAGCGCGTCGACGCGGGCGGCGAGGCGCGACTTCTGCGGCGTCGCGAGGAGCCTCGCCGAGACGAAGGCCACCAGTCGGGCGACCGCCGGCACGAGGAACAGCGCGCCCACCGCATAGGCGAGGGCGACGAGCGGCATGGTCCACGCGAGCTCCCACGACGTGACCGGGTACGGTGAGCCCACCGGGTCGTCGGCCGGGGCGAACTGCCAGTACCAGGTGACCGCGAGGCTGTTGACGGCGGACAGGGGCAGCGCGAGCGTCAGCAGCGACAGCCACATCACCGGGAAGGCGTGCACGGTGAGCCACAGCGCATCGCGAGCGGTGGAGCGGGAGAAGGCGAAGCGCAGACGCTCGTCGATCGTCGCACCGCGCGGCAGTGTGCGCCCGAGTGGCGGCAGATCCTCCCCGCGTCGTCGTCCGACCCGTCGCCGCGCGCGGTCGCTCCAGGCGTGCAGCACCTGCACGACCTGCGGAAGCAACAGCACTCCGCCCGTGATGAGCATGAGCGGCAGCAGCACGAGGATGACGCAGAACAGCGCGAGGGACACGACGGAGGCGCCGAGTTCGACGGCGAGGAACCGCGCATCGGGCAGCCATCCGCGCAGCCACCGGCGCATCCATCCGTCCTTCACCCTGCAAGTCTGCCCGAGCGTCCCGCCGCCCGCGGTAGAGCCAGCTCCACCATCGATGCGGGACCGTGCGGGATGGGGGCGGTCGCCCGGCCTTCCTACCGTCGAAGCATGACCTTCCTCTCCTCTCCGCCGCTCGTCGAAGCGGCTCCGGCCGAGGCCCTGCGCCTCAGCGGCCTCGTCAAGACCTACGGTTCCGGCAGCGCCCGGGTGACCGCCCTCCGCGGCATCGATCTCGCCATCGCGCGGGGTTCGTTCACCGCGATCATGGGGCCGTCCGGCTCGGGCAAGAGCACCCTGCTGCACAGTGCCGCAGGGCTCGACCGCCCGACCAGCGGCACGGTGCACCTCGGCGGCACCGAGATCTCCGCGCTCAAGCCCCGGCAGCTCACGGCCTTCCGCCGCGACCACGTGGGGTTCGTCTTCCAGGCCTACAACCTGCTTCCGGCGCTCAGCGTGGAGGACAACATCACCCTCCCGCTGCGCCTCGGACGGCAGGGCCTGGATCATCGCTGGCTGGAGACCCTGCTCGACGCGGTGGGCCTCACCGACCGCCGCCACCGCCGCCCCGCCGAGCTCTCCGGCGGACAGCAGCAGCGCGTCGCGATCGCCAGGGCGCTCATCACGCGACCGCACGTCGTGTTCGGCGACGAGCCCACCGGCCCCCTGGATTCCCGCACCGGGAAGCAGGTCCTCGATCTCCTCGCCCATACCGCGAAGGAACTGCACCAGACCGTCGTGGTCGTCACGCACGACCCGGTGGTGGCTTCGCACGCCGACCGGGTGATCTTCCTCGCCGACGGGGCGTTCGCCGGACATCTCGACGGCGGCAGCCCGCAGCAGATCACGGATCGCATGAGCACGCTGGGGGAGTGGTGATGTCCGCCTCGACCCTCGGGCTCGGGCGCATCGTCCGCGCCGACCTCCGTCACCATCGGCGCAGTCTGGCCGGGGTGTTCGTCGCCATCTTCGTCGCGAGCGCGCTCGTCACGGGGCTCGGCGTGCTCGTCGAGTCGGGCATCCGCGGCGGCCTCGCCCCGCAGCGCTACACGGCGGCCGAGGTCGTCGTCGGGGCCGTGCAGCAGGTCGACGTGCCGGAAGACCTGCCGGTACCGCTGCGCGAGCGCGCTCCCGTTCCCGCCGACGCCGCGCGGGAGATCGCCGCGCTGCCCGGAGTCGAGGCCGTGGTCGCCGACGTGACCGTCCCCCTGGCGCTCCGGGGCGGGACGACGGATGCCGTGTTCGAGGCGCACCCCTGGTCCGCGACGGCGCTCACCGGCTTCACGCTCGCAGAGGGCCGGGAACCCGCTGCCGGTGACGAGGCCGTGGTGCTCGCCGGTACCGGCCACGCCGTGGGCGACACCCTTAAGCTGGCCCACGGCGGCACCCCGGCGACCTTCATGGTCGTCGGCCTGGTGACGGCAGAGGCGCTGCCGGAGCGTGCGGTGCCGGTGTTCCTGACGGACGAGCGCATCCGCGACCTCGACCCGCACGGCGGCGCCCCGCAGGCGCTGGGCGTGTTCGTCGACGGGGACCCCGAACCGGTGGCGACCGCGATCCGCGAGGCGTTCCCGCAGCTGGTCGCCCGGACCGGAGACGCCCGCGGCGACGTGGAGTTCCTCGACTCGGCGGCGGCACGCACCCTGCTCGTCGCGATCGGCAGCGCCTTCGTGGGCACCTGCATCCTCGTCGCCCTCTTCATCGTCGCGGGGACGCTGTCGCTGTCGGTGCAGGCGCGTCGGCGCGAGTACGCGCTGCTCCGTGCCGTCGGGGCCACCTCGTCGCAGGTGCATTCCCTCATCGCCAGGGAGGTGCTCACGATCGCGGTCGTTGCCGCGCTGCTCGGGATCGCTCCGGGGTACCTGCTGTCCTCCGCGCTGCAGTCGGCGTTCGTCGCGGGCGGCGTGATCCCCGGCGACTTCGCCCTCGCGCTGAGCCCGTTCCCGGCACTGGCCGCCCTGGTGCTGGTGCTCGGTTCGGCCTGGGGTGCGGCGCGCATCGCCGCGCGGCGTCCTGCCCGCCTCGATCCCATCGAGGCGCTGCGCGAGTCGTCGACGGGTCCTGGTCCGATCGGCCTGCCCCGCGTCATCACCGGGATCGTCTTCGCCGCCGCCGGGGTCTCGATCTCCACCGTCCCTCTGACCGTCCGCGGAGACGCCGCCGTCGGTGCGTCGGCCGGTGCGGCGATCCTGCTCATCGTCGCTCTCGCGCTGCTGGGGCCGTGGCTCGTCGCCCTGTGCGTGCGCCTCGTCGGCCCCGTGCTGCGCCGCTCCTCGGCGGCTGGATTCCTCGCCGCCGCCCACACCACCGCGGGCAGCCGGCGCATGGCGGCCGCCGTCCTCCCGATCGCCCTCGGTATCGGGTTGGGTCTCGTGCAGATCGGCGGGCCGGCGATCGTCGCGGACGAGGCGGCGACCCAGGCGAGGGCCGGGGTCATCGCCGACCTGCGGGTGGCGGCCCCGGCCGGGCTCTCCCCCGACGTCGTCGGCGGGCTGCGCGGCAAGCCGGGGGTGACTGCCGCGACCGGCGTGGTCGTCAGCACCGCGGTGATCGACTCGCTCGACATCGAAGGCAAGGTCGAACGCACGGAGTACGTGCTGCAGGGTGTCGACCCGGCGACGGTGGACGGCCTGCTCGACCTGCGGGTGCGGGAAGGGCCTCTCGCCGCCCTCGACGGCGGTGCGACCGTCGCCGTCAGCGCCGATATGGCCCACACGCTCGGCCTCGACATCGGCGACCCGGTGACGGGCGCGCTCGGCGACGGCTCACCCCTGGAGGCGACCGTGGTCGGCATCTACCAACGAGGTCTCGGCTTCGGGGATCTCACCATGGCCGCCGACCACATCCGCGCGCACACCTCCGCAGGACTCGACTCGTTCGCGCTCGTGTCGGTGGACGGTTCGGGCGCGGCCGACGCCCTCGCCGCCGACGGTCTGCAGGTGGCCCCGGGGTCGGGGCAGAAGGCGAGCACGACCGGTGCCGTCTCGCAGCAGGGGTGGGTGAGCCTCATCGGCCTGCTGGTCATCCTCGGGTATATCGCGATCGCCGTCGTGAACACCCTCGTGATGGCGACGGGGGAGCGGTCCCGGGAGTTCGCCCTCCTGCAGCTCATCGGCGCCTCCCGGGGCCAGGTGCGCGCCACGATGCGCACCGAGGCGATCCTGATCGCGGGTCTCTCGATGGTCTTCGGCGTGCTGGTGGCGATCCCGCCGCTGATGGGCATGAGCTACGGCATCTCCGGGCAGCCGCTCCCGGCGATGCCGGTGCTCGGCTCCCTCGCGATCATCGGCGGCATGGGGGCGCTGGCCCTCGTCGCGCTGCGCGTCGCGACGGAGGCCGCGCTGCATCGTCGTCCGATCGAGGAGATCGGCTCCCGCGAGTAGCTCCGCGACCACCGGAGGGCGCATCGGGATCCCGGTGCGCCCTCCGGCGTGCGCCGGGGGTGAAAACGAGGGGTGAATTCCTCCGCTTCGGCCGGAGGGCTCCGCGGCGGACCGGCAGGCTGGCGGAGGCCCGGACCGAGTCCACCCTGCCCGAAAGGGTGCTCGGCGGTCGCCTGAGGGGGCGGGGGCTTCCGTGTGCGCGGATGCGTGCCGGAACGCGATGAATGGGGAGAGCAGTCATGGGATTCCGTGTTGCCCGCAAGGACCGCACGTCCGATGGCCTTCCGCCGGAGCGGCACAGCCGCTGGCGGGGCCGGACGAAGAGGCTGATCGGCGGTGCCGTGAGCACGGCGCTCGTCGCGTCGTCGATGATCGTCGTCGGCGGGGCGCTGACCGCCGCACCGGCCGCCGCGGCGGAGCCGTTCCTGTGCACGCCCGGAGCGGTGTACGTGCAGAGCGCCACCGAGGTGCGCGAGTTCGCCGTGAACGAGCAGGGCGGTGCCCCCGGCGACGGCGGCACGCTCGGCTCCATCAACCTCGGCGCGAACCACTCCAACAACGCCCTCGGGCTCTCCTCGACCGGGCGGTACGCCTACACGGTCACCAATGCCGCGGGAACCAAGACGCTGGCCAAGCACGACCGCGTCACCGACACGACCGCGCAGACGACGTTCACGCTGAACTCCTCGGTGCTGCGCGGTGCCGTGCACCCCGTGACCGGCGTCTACTACTTCGCCAGCGGCACGGTGAACGGCGCCATCAACCTCTACGCGTGGAACGAGAAGGTCACGCCGCAGGACTACGTGCAGGTCGGAACCCTCCGTCCGACCAGGGGCAGCAGCGCGTTCGGCGCCAACGGCGACATGGCCTTCAGCGCCTCCGGTCAGCTCGTGCTCGTCGCCGACAACTTCATCTACTCCTCCGACCTCCCGGCCACGCTCGAACCCAGCACCGCGACGATCGACGCCAAGCAGGTGCACGACATGGGCGCCGGCGTGCAGGGCAACGGCATCGCGTTCGGCAACCTCGGCCACATCTTCGTCTCGGTCTCCGGCGGCGGCAACCGCATCATCGAGGTCGACCTGCCCCGCGGGCAGACGGTCAACACGACCCAGCTCGGCACGTTCTCGCCGACCGACATGGCGAGCTGCACGTTCCCGAACACGCTGACGCTGAAGAAGGACCTCCCCGAGGGCCGCCACGCCGCGACCGATCAGTTCGGCCTCCGGGTGCAGTCGCCGGCCGGCTACCAGGTCGCGCAGACCGACGCCGTCACCCGCGGCGACCGCTCCGGTCTGCAGCCGGACTACGCCGGCCCCGTCTTCACGAACCAGGGGGACACCTTCCGGCTGTCCGAATCGGCGGCGGGCTCGACCGACCTCACGAGGTATGACGCCTCCCTCGTCTGCCGGCAGGTGAACGCGGACGGCTCGACCACCCCGGTGGCCGTCACTGCCGACGGACAGGTCACCCAGCCGGCCGGTCCGCTGGGCACCGACGTCACGTGCACGTACACGAACGTCCGCCTCGCGCCGGACCTCGCTCTCCGCAAGACCTCCGACCCCGCCGACGGCACAGCGGTGCAGGCCGGCCAGCGACTGACCTACACGGTGCAGGCCGAGAACACCGGCAACACCCGCCTCGACCCGGTCACCGTGACCGACGACCTGTCGGGTGTGCTCGCCAACGCCGAGTACCAGGGCGACGTGGCGACGGCGATCGACGGCGACCCGGTGTCGTCCGGCGCCGCCACCGTCACGGGCGACGACCTGGCCTGGACCGGCGCCCTCGAGCCCGGGCAGGTGCTCACGATCACCTACTCCGTCGTCGTCGACGGGGGCGTGGAGGGCGAGCGCATCGCCAACCGCGTCACCGCATCCGGCACCCCACCCGGGGGCCTGCCCCCGACGACCCCTCCGGCCGTCACCACCGAGCACCCGGTCGCCGGCTTCGAGGTCGCGAAGACCTCCGATCCCGCCGCAGGCACCGTGGTGGAGCCGGGCCAGACCATCGAGTACACCGTCACCGGCACGAACACCGGCGCGACCGTCCTCGACCCGGTGACCGTCACCGACGACCTCTCCGGCGTGCTCGCGAACGCCGCGTTCAACGACGACATCACGACCACGGTCGGCGGCACGACCGTGACCACGGGCGGTGCGACCCTGACCGGGAACGACCTCGCCTGGACCGGAACGCTCCAGCCCGGACAGACCGTGACTATCACGTACTCGGTGACCGTGGGCGACGACACCTCCGGCGAGATCCTGCGCAACAGCGTGACCGGATCGGGCACCCCGACCACCCCGAACCCGGGCGACCCGACCGGGCCGCAGGTTCCCGGTGAGCCGATCGTCCCGCCGACGGTCAGCACCGAGCACCCCGTGATCGGCTCCGGCTTCACGATCTCGAAGTCGGCCGACCCCGCCTCCGGCACGGCCGTGTCGGCGGGCGACACGATCACCTACACGATCACCGGCACCAACACGGGCGACACCGACCTCGATCCCGCGGAGATCGTCGACGACCTGTCGGGCGTGCTCGGCTCCGCCGGCTACAACGACGACGTCACGGCCGACCGCGGCTCCGTGCGGGTCGCCGACGCCACCCTCACCTGGACCGGGGCCATCCCGCGCGGGGAATCGGTCACGATCCGCTACACGGTGACGGTGGATGCGGGTGTCGAGAAGGCCCTGCTGCACAACGTCGTCACCGGATCGGCCACGCCGCAGATCCCGACCGACCCCGCCGACCCCTCCGGAGCGAAGACCCCGGGGACCCCGATCGTCCCGCCCGCGGCGGAGACGGAGCACCCCGTCGTCGACACCGGCTTCGAGGTCTCGAAGTCGGCCGACCCGGCCTCCGGCACCGCCGTCCGCGCGGGCGACACCCTCACCTACACGGTCTCGGGCGTCAACACCGGCAACACGGTCCTCGACCCCGCGACCATCGTCGACGACCTCTCGGCCGTCCTCGCGAACGCGGAGTACGGCGGCGACGCGAAGGCCTCGTCCGGATCCGTCGCGCTCTCCGGCACCACGCTCACCTGGACCGGAACGCTCGCTCCCGGCGACCGCGTCGACATCACCTACACGGTGACGGTGGACGAGGATGCGACCGGCGTGCTGCTCCGTAACACGGTGTCCGGTGAGGGCACCCCGCTGATCCCGACCGACCCGACCGACCCGGAGAGCCCGACCACGCCGGGCACCCCGGTCGAGACCCCGCCGGCGACGACGGAGCACCCCGTCGCGACGCCCGGGTTCACCGTCACCAAGACGGCCGACCCGGCGACGGGCACGCGCGTCGACCCCGGCAGCGTGATCACGTACACCGTGACCGGCCGCAACACGGGCGACACCGTCCTCGACCCGGTCGAGATCGGCGACGACCTGCGCGCGGCGCTGGCCCACGCGTCGTACAACGACGACGTGTCCGCCACCCGCGGCGACGTCCGCGTGGCCGACGGCGCCCTCTCGTGGAACGGCGTGCTGCGTCCCGGCCAGGACGTCGTGATCACCTACTCGGTGACCGTCGACGCCACCGCCGGCGGCGAGACCATCGCGAACACGGCCACCGGAGAGGCGACCCCGCTGATCCCCGCCGACCCGAGCGACCCCGAGAGTCCCACGACTCCCGGCACGCCGATCACGCCGCCGCCGTCGAGCACGGAGCACCCGGTGAACGAGCCCGGCTTCACGTTCGCCAAGACCGTCGACCCCGCCGCCGGTACCGCTGTCGACCCGGGTGACGTGCTCACCTACACGCTGACCGCGGTCAACACGGGCCAGACGGTGCTCGACCCGGTGACGATCACCGACGACCTGTCCGGTGTGCTGCCGTACGCGACGTTCAATGCGGACGCCGTGGCGAGCATCGCAGGTGCTGCTGCGGCTCCCGCGACCCTGGACGGCACCGAGCTGTCGTGGACGGGGGCGCTCGCGGTCGGCCAGACCGTGACCGTCACCTACTCCGTGACCGTGAGCGCCGACGGCGTCGGCACCGTGATCGAGAACGCGGCGTCCGCGACGGCGACCCCGCCGGGGGGATCGACGATCACCCCGCCGCCCGGTGTCACGACCAACCCGGTCAACGAGCCCGGATTCTCGGTCTCGAAGAGCGTCGACCCGGCTGCGGGCACGGCGGTCGACCCGGGCAGCGTCCTCACCTACACGGTGACCGGTGTGAACACGGGCGAGACGGCTCTCGACCCCGTCACCATCGCCGACGACCTCTCCGGTGTCCTGGCGCACGCGGAGTACAACGACGACGCGACCGCGACGATCGGCGGCACGGCGACGACCGCGCCGACGGTGGCCGAGGACCGCCTGTCCTGGACGGGTGCGCTGCAGGTCGGCGAGAGCGTCACGATCACGTACTCGGTGACCGTGCGCGCGGATGCCGGCGGCGCCGTCCTCGAGAACTCGGCCTCCGGCTCGGCGACCCCGCCGGGTGGGGTGCCGCCGATCGAGACGCCGCCGGCGACGACCGAGAACCCCGTCAACGAGCCCGGCTTCGAGCTGCGCAAGTTCGCCGATCCCGCCTCCGGCACCCGGGTCGACCCAGGCAGCGTCGTCACCTACACGGTGACCGGCGTGAACACGGGGGAGACGGCGCTGGCTCCGGTCCGCATCGTCGACGACCTGTCGGCCGTGCTCGCCCACGCCGCCTACAACGGCGACGCGACGGCGACCCTGAGCGACGGCACCACGTCTGCTCCCGTCGTCGCGGGCGACGAGCTCACCTGGGTCGGCGACCTCGCGGTCGGCCAGCGCGTCACGATCACCTACTCGGTGACCGTGCACGGCGACGCCGGCGGTGCGATCATCGCGAACACCGTCGAGGGCACGGCCACGCCTCCCGGCGGCGCCGAGCTGACCCCGCCGCCGGTGACGACGGAGAACCCCGTCGGCACCCCGGGCTTCACGTTCGTCAAGTCGTCCGACCCCGCATCCGGCTCCGCCGTCGCGACGGGCAGCGTCGTGACGTACACGCTCACCGGCACCAACACCGGCGAGACGGGTCTGGACGAGGTCGTCGTCACGGACGACCTGACCGGAGTGCTGCGGCATGCCGACCTCCGCGGCACGGCGACCGCCACGGTGGGTGACCGTGTGGTGGCCGCGCCGAAGATCGACGGCACGACGCTGCGCTGGACCGGCAGCCTCGCCGAGGGAGAGCGCGTCGTGATCACCTACACGGTGACCGTGCACGCCGACGCGGCGGGGGCGACGCTGCGGAACGTGGCCACCGCCTCGGCCACGCCTCCCGGCGGGGAGACGATCACCCCGCCGACGAGCACGACCGAGAACCGGGTGCTGACGCCGCTCGCCCTCACCGGCGGACAGCTGGCGCCGTGGATCCTCGGCCTCGCGATCGCCCTGCTGATCGGCGGCGCGGTGCTGCTGGTGGTGCGACGTCGCCGCATGCGGAGCTGACGGTTCCGAAGAAGGAGGCCCCGCCCGTCGTGTCCGACGGGCGGGGCTTTCGTCATCCCGGGAGGAGTCCGTGCCGGGCGGCCTGTTCGAGCGCCTCCGTGCGGTTGGCCGCGTCGAGCTTGCGGTAGATACTGCGGAGCTGCGTCTTCAGGGTGTTCGGCGAGACCCGCAGCTCCGCGGCGATCTCGGGCAGCGGTGCCCCGGTCGTGAGCGCGTGCAGCACCACCTGCTCTCGCGAGGAGAGCTTCGGGCGCGCCGCGAACGACGGCAACGCCGAGCGGGTGGGCAGCGGCGGGTCGCCGACCGGAGCCAGGTCGGCCCGGACGGCGGCGAAGTCCTCGGCGCCGAGCAGGGCCAGCGGAGTGCGCAGGTCCCGATCGGCGAGCTGGGCGTGCAGCGCCTCGGTCACAGCCTGCGCAGCGGCGGGGCTGACGCGGTGGAGCGCCGCACTGTGCACCGCGGCGGCCTCGGCGCGCTCGCGGGAGGTCGTCGGTTCGAGGCGCGTCGTGGCGAGCAGTCGCACCGCGTCCGGAGCGCGACCGTCGATCAGGGCGATCCTGGCCCGTTCCAGGAGGGTGCCGAACCGGTCCGTCCCGGCGTCGCGCTGCTTGACGCTGCGCGCGGCGCGGACGTCGCCGAGGGCGAGGTGCAGCAGGATCCGGGGGCGACTCAATGCCTGGCGTGCCGACGCCGCTCCGGCCTCGCGCCCGCGCATCCTCCCGAACGACTCCAGACGCTCCAGTCCGGCGGCGGCGTCGCCGTCGTGCAGTGCGATCCAGGCTTCCACGGTCGCCATCGTCGTCCAGTGCTCGCTCGTCGCCCGGTGCGGCTCGAAGGCGCGCACGTGCTGCTTGGCCGTGGCGAGGTCGCCCTCTTCCACGGCGAGCATCGCTTCCGCGACGCGGTAGAACGTGCCGCGGTACCCGTCCAGCAGGGCGGGGTCCCACGAGCCGTCCCGGATGATCTCGACGTAGTGCCGCGCCTCCGGGAGGTCGCCGTTGAGGGCGTGGATCCCGCTGAGCAGGCTCACGGCGTGGAAGGCGTTGCCTGTGCCCTGGGATGCGGCGAGGGCGGCGGCCTCGTCGAAGAGGGGGAGGGCCCGATCGCGGCGACCGCCGTAGTACAGCGAGATCCCGAGGTGCGTACACAGCAGCGGCATCTCGATCGCGTACTGCTGCCACTGCGACTCCGAGGTCTCCGTGTACAGCGCGAGCGCGCGGGCCGCGACCTGCCCGGCCCGCTCGGGCATCCCGACCACCCGCAGCGCCGCGCTCTCCGCGGTCCAGATGAACAGGCGCTCCGTCGGCGAGAGGGCGCTCCGCCGGGCGTTCGCGGCGGAGATCGCCATCCGCAGCAGCTGCAGGCCGCGCACCCGGCGGAGTCGGTTGGCGTTGAGGCAGATGCCCAGCAGCATCGCCACCAGCGGCTCCTGCTTGAGCCGCGCGAGGGGCAGGTCGCCCAGCAGCGCCACGACCCGGCGGCCGTCGTGATCCAGAAGGTGGCTCCAGCCCGACATGATGACGTGGGCGGCGAGGTGGAGGTCGTCCTCCTCCATCGCCAGGCGGAGCCCCTCGAAGGGGGCGTCGCGCCGCAGCGCACCCTCGATCGCGAGGCGCCGGAGCAGGCGGATCTCGGCCGGGAAGCGCTCCAGGAGGTCGCGGCGCAGAAGTGCGCGAGCCGGCGCGGCGATCGTGAAGGTCCGGCGCCCGGATTCCGTCGACCACCGCCCGAAGCCGAACGCCTCGGCCTCATCGAGGGCGGCGCCGATGTCGGGATCACTGCTGAGGGCCTGGGCCAACGGGAGATCGACGGTGTCCGTGATGCTGATCCGGATCAGGCCTTCGAGGACGCCGGCGCCGAACGTGCCCTCCTCCATGCGGCTGCGGAGGTAGTCGTCGACCGCCGCGGTCGCGACCTCCACGATCGTCGCGCCGTCGGGGACACGGCCGCGGAGGGCGACGGCGCGGATGACCGCCGCGAACCCCTCGGTCGCCTCCCGCACGGCGACGGCGGTGTCCCCGTCGACGCCGAGAGCGCGGCGGATCTCGTCCGTGTCGAACGCGAGGTCCTCCGGAGAGATCAGCGCGGTGTCGATCACCAGGCCGATGCCTTCGCTGTCGAACGGGCTGGGGCGGTTCGTGGCGACGATCAGGCGGACGTGCGGCGGGACGGCGACCGTGCGGCACAGGTCGAAGACCGCATCCCGGTCGAGCGCGGCGGCGTCGTCGAGCACGAGGATGAGAGGCTCCTGGTGATCGCACAGGTACTGGGCGACGGCCGGCCACCCCTCCCCGGTGTCCGAGGCACGATGGCCGCCGCCGACGACCTCCCCCGCGCCGCGCAGCACCCGCAGCAGGGCGGCGGCGAGGGCCGCGCTCGTCGCCAGCGCGGGCGTGGCCGTGAGCCATACGACGCGGTCGGGGGAGGTGAAGGCCCAGCCCACCAGGGCGGTGGTCTTCCCGGAGCCCGCGGCTCCGCGCAGCAGTGTGAGCGGAGCTCCGTCGTCCAGCGCGGCGTTCACCCGCGGACGTCCGATGACGTGCGCGGAAACCCGCGGCAACCTCTTGTCCCCTTGCGCGCCGAAAGCCGGCATCGTCCCTCCCCAGGTACGCATCCCCACCCCTACGATATCCAACCCGCCCACGGTTCTAGGCTCGGAGGGGTGAGTGGTCCGACAGCCCCCGTGTCCTCCCGCCGCGTGCCGACCAGCGCCCTCCTCGTGAGCGCCGCGCTCGGCGCGGTCCAGGCCCTCGTCTTCCTGGCCGTCGTGCCGATCACGAGCGTGCTCGCCGCCGCCTCCCCTCCCGCGTATGCCCTGGTCGCGGCCGTGCACACCGCACTGCCCTTCCTCGCGCGCGTCGTCACCCGCGTGCCGGGGATGGCGACGCTGGCCGCCTTCGTGACCGGTGTGCTGACGGTCGCGGTGTCGCCCATCGGGCTGCTCGGCGTAGTTCCGCTCGTCCTCGGCGGCGTGGTCCTCGACCTGGCGCTGCCGTTCCGGCGCGACGCCCCCGTCCGCCCGGCCCGTGTCCTGCTCGCCGGCGCCGTGACCGGTGCGGTGCTCTTCGTCGTCGCCCTCCCCGTCTTCTCCCCGGAGCACCTCGTTCCGCCGGTGCTCATCGGCACGCTGCTGGGGCGGGTGGTCGGCGAGCTCGCGGTGGCCGGTGTCGTCCTCGCCGTCCGCCGGCTGCTGCGGCGCGCCGGCGTCGCCCGCTGAGCCGGCATGCCGGTCGACATACCCCCACCGGGTACCATGGACACATGGTCGGTCGTCGCGCGTTCCAGGGAGCGATGCTCGCCGTCCTCCTCGTTGGCGGCGTCCTCCTCGGCCTTTTCGGCATGCACGCCCTCGACACCCACGGCACCCCGGGGGCGCACGCCGTCGCGGGGCACGCGGCCCCCGCGCACCCCGCAGCGTCGGCAGCGCACGAGGCGGGCGGAGCGGACGAGGCCGTCGTCCCGGGTGATCCTGTGCACGATGGCGGGGCGGCCTGCGTCCTCGCCCTGCTCGGCGGGCTCCTCCTGCTGCTGCGCCCCTCTCGCGCTCTCCTGACCGGACCCCTGCTCCGCGCTTTCCGCTCGCCCGTGGAGCCGGCCGCCGCCCCGCTTCGTCCTCCCTCACTCCACATCCTCTGCATCAGTCGGACCTGATCGGCGCCGATGCGCCCGGGCGCCGCGACCGCGGACGCCCTTCCGACAGACAGAGATGAGAGAGAAATGACCAATCGAACCACTGCCGCCGCCGTCCTCGTGCTGGCCGGGACCCTCGCCCTCGCCGGGTGCGCCTCGACCGCACCTGCCGGGCCGGCCGACCACTCCGGTATGGATCACACCACCTCGGACGCCCCGCTGACCGGAGCGAACGAGGCCGACGCGATGTTCGCGTCGATGATGGTCGTCCACCACGAGCAGGCCGTCGAGATGTCCGACATCGTGCTCGCGAAGGATGACGTCGATCCGCGGGTCGCCGACCTCGCCGAGCGGATCAAGGCCGCTCAGGGGCCCGAGATCGAGCAGTTGCAGGGCTGGCTCGACGACTGGGGTGCCGAGGCGGGCGACCCCGCCGACATGGATCACGGCGACGGCATGATGAGCGACGACGACCTCGCCGCGCTCGAGGCCGCCGCGGGCCCGGAGGCGTCCCGACTGTTCCTGGAGCAGATGATCGCGCATCACGAGGGCGCGGTCGAGATGGCCGAGGCGGAGGTCGCGGACGGCGAGAACGCCGACGCGGTCGCCCTCGCGCAGGACATCGTCGACGCGCAGACCGCCGAGATCGCGGAGATGAAGGAGATCCTCGCCACGCTCTGATCGGCGCCGGCCCCGCGTCGCGCAGGCGACGCGGGGCCCGTCGCCCGTGCGCGATCTGTCCATTCCGCGCTGTTCTGTACATTTCGCACTATCATGTACCCATGAGCGAGATCGCGATCACGGAGGCCAGGGCGCGGCTGGCGTCCATCATCGACGAGGCGCGTGAAGAGCCCGTCTACCTCACCCGACGAAACGTCCCGGTGGCCGCTGTCGTCGATGCCAGCCTGCTGGAGCGACTCCTCGAAGATGCGGAGGAACTGGCCGACATCCGCGCGGTCGATGCCGCCTGGGACGAGACCGCGCGGCTCCACGAGACGCCGATCCCCTGGGAAGAGGTGAAGCGGGACCTCGGGCTCGTGCCGTGACCTACGACGTCCAGGTCCTGCCGGTCGCCGTGCGGGCGATCCGCAAGCTCCCTCCCGAGGGGAGGCGACGTATCGAGGCCGTCATCGAGCTCCTCTCCGAAGACCCGCGGCCCCCCGCGGCCCGCAAGCTCACCGGCCGACCGGAGTGGCGGGTGCGGACGGGCGACTACCGGGTGCTCTACCGGATCGAGGACGGGATCCTGACGATCGTCGTCGTGCATGCCGGCCACCGTCGCGAGGTGTACCGCTAGCCGTCGCGGCGGCGCAGGCGGCGCAGCGGAGCAGAGAGGCGGTGCCAGAGGGTCGGCGCGGGCTCCTCGTCCTCGGTGGGAGGCGGGGCGACGGCGAACTGGACGAACTCCTCCGCGCCATGGTGCACGACGCGATAGAGCGCCGTGCCGATGAGCACGCCGAGCGCGATCGACATGACCGACACCAGGGCCGCGGTGAAGTCGGCGAGGCCGTTGTCGGTCGCCACCGCCTCGGTGAGCCCCACGAGCCCGGCGGCGCCGGGCACCAGCAGCCAGAACGCCGGGAGGAACGTGAGCTGCGAGGGGGCTCCGTGACGCAGCCCGGCGATCCAGAACACCACCGGGGTGACGGCGACCGCACCGACGAACCCGCCCACTGCCGGGTCGATGAACTCCGTTCCCGCCCACTGGCCGAGGTACGCGACGACCAGGGCGAGCAGCACCCACCCGAACGTGGACGGCGGGGAGGAGAAGTGCAGGTAGTTGCCGAGTGCGAACACGAGGATGCCGAGCAGCGGCACCCACCAGGGCAGATACGACGAGGAGGCGTCGAGGGCCTCGTACGAATCGCTCGAGACGCCCACCACGGCACCGGCGGCGAGGATGCCGAAGGCGAGGAGCGCGAGCTGCACGAAGCCGTAGATGAGGCGGGATGCACCGGAGATCATCTGCCCGGCCGCGAGCTCGACCGTCGCCGTGGTCAGCACACCACCGGGGAGGAAGGTGACCAGCGGGGCGATCAACAGCCGGATCGGGTCGCCGATCTCGATGACCTCCGCGAGGAGGAACACCGCAGCCGCGCACACGAAGGCCGCGGCGATGGGCATGACGAGCTGCAGAGTGGGGGAGCGCACGAGTTTGAGCAGGCCGATCCCGAATCCGAGCACGAAGGCGACGAGGGCGCCCTGCCAGGTCGGTGCGAGCAGGAGCGCCAGGCCGGTCGTGAGGATGGCGTGGCCGAGCGTCCGGGTGAACCAGCCGAGGCGCGGACGCATCGCCCCGATCTCGTTGAGCCGCCGGATGCCGTCCAGCGGGTCCACGTCGCCGGTCTTCGCCTGCGCGATGAGGTCGTACAGCGCGGCGATCTGATCGAAGCGGAACGAGGCGTTCGTGGCCGAGCGGAACGCGACCCGCTGCTCCTCCGCGTCCCCCGTCTCCACGATGATGATGGTGGGCAGGACGACGAAGTCGGCGCCGTCTCCGCCCGACGCCGTGGCGACCTCGGCGGTCGTGTCCCGGATGCGGTCGACGGACTCCGCCGACGCGTTCATCCCCTGCGCCAACCCCAGCAGGAACTGCCGCAGCGCCGAACGGTCGACGACGTCGGTCATGTCACCAGAACAGGAACGACAGCGCCACCCCGACGATGATGGCCGTGCCGACGTAGACGAGGTTCGGCAGCTGGAACGAGTGGTCGAGGACGAACTTGCCCATCTTCGTCGTCCCGGTCTGGTCGAACGCGACCGTGGCCACCTGGCTGCCGTTGGCGGGCAGCGTGTAGATGCCCATCGCCGCCGGCCACAGCCCCACCAGCAGAGAGGCGGGCAGCCCGATCGTGATGCCGATCGGGACGATCGCGTTCGTGGCGCTCGATTGGCTGGTCGTGAGCATGGCGACCGCGAACAGCGCCAGCGCGAACAGCAGGGCACCGAGGAAGGCGGACGAGCCGGAGACGACCGAGCCCAGCCCGTCGACGATGAGGGTCTGGTTCGCGGCGACGAACGTGTTCGCGAGCCAGGCGATGCCGAACAGGGCGATGGCGCCGACGATGCCCGCGGGGAAGGTGGACTGCTTCGGCACGTCGGCGGCCTTCACCTTGCAGAACACGAAGATCAGTGCGGCGATGATGCCCATGACGACCTCGATGATCACGGTGACGCTCAGGCGCAGCGGATCGCCGTCGTCGTCGGTGCCGATGACCGGACGGAGGTTCTCGAACAGGCCGAAGAACACGATCACCGCGACACCGGCGAGGAACAGCGAGGCCGACAGTACGGCGGTCGCCGGGAGCTTGTTCTCGTGCGCGTCGACCACGGGCGGCTTGATCTGTCCCTCCGCCAGGCGCCTCTGGTACTCCGGGTCGTCCTCGAGGTCCTTGCCGTGGCGCATCATGACCAGCGCGGCCACGAGCAGGCCCGCGATGGAGGCCGGCCACATGATGAGGAGCAGGCCGCCGAGGTCGACGCCCTGCGGCGCGAGCAGCACGACCATCGATGCGGTGGCGGCGGAGACCGGAGAGCAGAGGATGCCGACCTGCGAGGCGACGGCCGAGACCGACAGCGCCCGCTCCGGTCGGATCTTCTGCTGGTAGGAGACGTCGTAGATCACCGGCAGCAGCGGGTAGAAGATGTTGCCGGTGCCCGCGCCGACCGTGAAGAGGAACGACATCGCCGGTGCGAGGAAGACGACGGACTTCGGCCGTTTGCGGATGACCTTGGCGGCCACCGACACCATCCAGTCGATGCCGCCAGCGGCCTGCATGGTCGAGGCCGCGGTGATGACCGTGATGACGATGAACACGGCATCGACCGGGGCGTTGCCGGGGGCCTCCCCGAACACGAACACGAGCACCGCGACGCCGACGAGGCCCCACACGCCCAGGCCGATCCCGCTCGTGCGGGTGCCCATGAAGATCGCCAGGACGACGACGATGAGCTCCGCGACGAGGATCCAGACGCTGTCGTTCACGACGAGGGCCCCTTCACGATCGGCGCGGATCCGGCGAGGACCTGCACGGGCAGCTCGGTCTCGACGATCTTCCCGTCGACCGCCTGGACCTTCAGCGCCAGAGGGTTCTCGACCGGGCTGACCGCGGTGATGAACTCGCCGTTCTCGAAGTGGAGCGACTGCAGATTGCCCACCGCGTACCCGGTCGACAGCTCGCCGCTGAGGAGCGAGGCGTGGAAGAGGGGCCGGCGCTGGTCCTCGGCGTCGTAATGCGGACAGAAGCTGCCGTGCAGGAACCCGAGGCCCTCGGGGAGCACCTGCAGCGTGGGGCCGTAGCTGTCGGTCGTGCCGCCCTCGAACCAGCAGATGCCGCCTGCGCTGCCTCCGGTGAACACGACGTTCGAAGAGGGGTCCTCCCACATCTCGCGCATGACCACGTCGAGCCCCTGACGCTTCCAGACGTCGAGCATGTTGGCGGTGTTCCCCCCGCCGACGTGGATGACGTCGAAGCCCTTCACGAAGCCGGCGAGGTCGTCGACCGCGCGGTGGAACAGCGGCAGATGATGGGGCGCGCATCTGTCGGAGTCGTACGTGGAGTAGAAGCTCACGATGTAGGCGGTGTCGTCGCCGGTCGCGGTCCCGACGAAGAGGACCCGGGGACGCTCCTTGCCGGTGAGCTTCAGGATGTACTCGTGCGTCGGATCGTTCCGACGTTCCATCATGGCCTTGCCGGCCCCGGTTGCGACGACGTGCGACATGCCCCCACCTCACTGTCGGATGTGAATGCGCTCAACCTAGCGTCGCGCCGTCACCGCCGTCCAGAGCGGTCACCCTGGCCGGGTGAATCCGGGCCACTCAGCCGAAGACGCGGGCCGTGCCCACCATGCCTTCGAGGAGGGCGGTCGTGCGGGCGCGGGGGCCCTCCGGCGCGATGCCGAGCACGCGGGCGAGCTCGAGGGCGAGGGCGGCGTGGCCGACCGCGCTGGGGTGGAACGGATCGTTCATGAGGCCCCACGGCACGCCGCCGTTCCCCAGCTCCGCGAAGTGCGCGTGCTGGTCGACGAGGATCACGTCCTCCGCGGAAGCGACCCGGCGGACGGCCTCGGCGAAGTCGGCGATCCGCGCCCGCTCCGGAGCATTGCGGACGTCGATGGCGGGCGGCGTCTGGAGCACCGGGATGGCGCCGAGCCCGCGTACCCGGCGCACGAAGTCGTGCAGAGACGCGGCGTAGTCCTCCGGCGAGATGACCGGTCGTGGTCCGCCGTCGGAGGCGTCGTTGGTGCCGACCATGAGGGTCACGACATCCGGCTGCCAGCCCGCGACCCGACGCTCCCAGTCGTCGAGGATGTCGACGATCCGGTTGCCGCTGATCGCGGTGTTGAGGACGATGTCGCGGACGCGCTCGAGCTCGCCCCTGACCAGCTCGTGGAGGTGCTCCGGGTAGCTGCGCCCACCCTGGGTGTGAACCAGGCCGTGGGTGATCGAGTCGCCGGTGATGATCCAGTTCAACGGTGCGGGGTCGCGGAGGGCGGCGGCGAGGCGGCCCAGGTCGGCGGAGGCGGTGGCGGGGGAGGCGGAGGGGGCGATCGGCACGCCTCAGAGCTTATCCGTCGCCCGCGACCTGCTTCCTGACGGGGTGGCGTAATGCCCCGGCATCGTTCCCGTCCTGTTTCCCGAGGGGCGAGGCTGGGCATGTGAGCGCGGACGGGATCCGCGGCCCAGGACATCGTCGAATCCCCAACCCGACGATGTGGAGAAATCGAGTCCCTCGTGCGGCGGGCTGCTCCCCCGGCCCGCCGCACATCCCCGGTCTCGGGGGCGTTCCGTCGACCCATTCCGGAACGCCGATATACGCGCGGCTGCGAACACCTGTGATCCGCCGCATGAGGGGTACCGTCGTTCGCGGCCTGTTCGAGGGAGGGGAACCTTGCGGGCCGGGGGAGAGCTCGCGGCATCGCCGCGAGCAAGGGTGCGCCGCTCGCGTGCGGCGTGGAGACGCGCGCGGCGAGCGTCGTCGGGTTCCGCAATCCTGCGGAGCGCGCGTAGTACGCCGGGCTTCGACGTGTCTCATCTTCGACCGTGCCCACGTCGCGTGCGCGCGGCTGTCACCGGAGGAACACATGCTGACCCATTCGCCACCCGTCCGACCCCGCTCGGGGCGGAGGAGCCGCGTCGCCCGCCGCGTCGCCGCCCTCGCCGTGATCGTCGGAGGAATCGTCGGAGCCCTGCTCGCCCCCGTCGTCGCGACGGCGGCGCCGCCGTACACGACCAGCGCGACGGTGTCGTCGCTCGCCTTCACGGAGAAGGCCGTCGCGAGCGGTACGAAGGCCGAGCTCACCGGGAGCTGGTCTCTGCCGGACGACCCCGTGGCACCAGCCGGGTTCGTCGTCGATCTCCCCGAGGGTCTCCGCGAGCTGCCGGACGCGTTCCCGCTGCTCGACGACGATGGCCAGGAGGCCGGGAGCTGCGTCACGACCGCCGCCCAGCTCGTCTGCGACATCGACGGCACCTACCTGCAGGAGCACCCCGTCGGTCTCTCCGGCGGCTTCTCCTTCTGGGCGACCGTGACCACCGAGGTGACGGAGACCACCACGGTCACCTACGACTTCGGCGACGTCACGGCCGCCGTGGACGTGAAGCCGGACCCCTTCGCCTGCTCGACGGACTGCGACTTCCGCGGGCGGACCGACTTCAAGAGCGGGGAGTATCAGAACTCCTCCGACACCATCGCCTGGGACGTCGCCGTCGGTGCGGGAGCGAAGGGCATGGTCGCGGGTCAAGAGGTCGTCGTCACCGACATCATCGGTCCGGATCAGGAACTCCTGCGCGAATCCGCCGCCGGCGAGCGCTACCCGTCGCTCTGGGTGGCCACCGGCCTGGAGACGCTCCCCAGCGGTCTTGTCGTGCCGGGGCCGATCACCGAGGCCCCGGCCTCCGATTACACCGTCTCCGCGGACGGCACCACCGTGACCTTCACCGCCCGCGAGGGGGCCTTCTACAACGTGCACTATCTCTCGCGCGTGACCGACGACGGCGCGGCCGGCAGCTACCGCAACGCGGCCGAGATCCGGGTCGGCACCGAGACCTCGTCGACGGTCACGTCGGAGGTCACCCGCCACGGGGGCTCGGGGACGGGGAACGGCACGCGGGTCGGGCGGTTCACGGCGCTGAAGACCCTCGACGGTGAGGCGGCCGCGACCGAGCGGATCCCTGCCGAGACCCGGTATGTGCTGGAGTACGCGTATCCGGCGGGCCGGGGCTTCCCGGCGGGCTCCGGGGTGCTCACGCTCGAGGCGGGATCGCCGGTAACGAGCCCGGCGCTGCCGGTCGGTGCGGAGGTCACGGTCCGCGAGCGCACGCCCGAGTCGGTGGCCGGCATCGCCTGGGGCACTCCGACGATCAGTCCGGAGCGGTTCACCGTAGGGGACGAGACGGTCGCCGTGAGTGTGCAGAACCCGGTGTCCGTCGTGCCGCCGCCGCCGACGCCGACCACGCCGCCGACGCCGGGCACTCCGACCACGCCGCCGACGCCGGGCACTCCGACCACGCCCGGCACGCCGACCACGCCGACCACGCCGACCACGCCGGGAACTCCGGGCAAATCGCTGGCCTCGACCGGTGGGGAGATCGCGGTCACGGGTCTGGTCGCCGGGGTGCTGCTGCTGGGGATGGGGGGTGCACTGGCGGCCGCGCGACGCGCACGCCGCGGGAACCGCTGATCGCACGTGCCGTGCGGGGTGCGGCCGACGTCTGTCGGCCGCACCCCGCGTCGGCGCGAGAACGCACGGGCGAGGTCCGTCACCTCGCCGACTGATGCCCTGGGGGAAGGGAACACCATGAGCGACGAACGCAGAGACGAAGACAGAGAACGCGATGCCGACCTGCTGGGCCGCGTCCGCGGGGGGGACGAGCAGGCCTATGCGGAACTGTGGGAGCGGTACGCGCCCGCGGCCGCGGCTGTGGCGCGCAGCTACTGGTGGTCGGCCGATGCCGACGACCTCGTCGCGGAGTCGTTCACCCGCATCTACCAGGCGATCCAGGCAGGGAAGGGGCCGACGGCCGCGTTCAAGCCCTACCTGTTCGCCACCATGCGCAACCTCGCCATCAGCTGGGGCCGTGCCCGCCGCGAAGTGCCGATCGAGTACATCGAGGCGGTGGAGGATCCGAACAGCACCGACGCCGCCGCGGACGCCGACTTCGACGCCTCTCTCGTCTCCCAGGCCATCCTGGCCCTGCCGGAGCGCTGGCAGGACGTGCTGTGGTTCGGCGAGGTCGAGCACCTGTCGATGCACGAGATCGGCAAGCGCCTCGACATCAGCGAGCGCGCCGCCGCGGTCCTCGCCTTCCGGGCCAGAGAGGGGCTCCGGCAGGCCTGGATCACCGCGCACGTCGCCGCTCGTCCGCCGGCATCGCGAGAGTGCCAGTGGACGATGGGGAAGCTGGGCGCGCACGCCCGCCAGCGACTCACGCCTCGAGACACCGCCCGCGTGCACGCCCACCTCGACGAGTGCGCCGACTGCCGCGCGAAGGCCGACGAAGCCCGTCACGCCAGTTCGCGCATGTTGTCGGTCCTGTTCCCCGCCGGCATCGCCGTGGGGGCGGGCGCGCAGATCTGGCAGTCGTTGACCTCGGCGGGACTCTCCGCCAGCGCCGCACCGCTACCGCCGGCGATCGCTGCTCCGGTCGCGGGCATCGCCGCGGCGAAGGCCACCGTCGCCATCGTGACCGCGGTCGCCGCGACGACTCTGGCGGCGACCGTCGTCGCCACGGTCGTGGGCGGCACCGCGGTGGTCGCGACCCCCGCCGCCAGTCAGGTCGTGACGTGGAGCGTGCCCACCCCGACGGCATCGCCCTCGGCGGCCCCCGCCCCGGTGGCGACGCCTGCCGAGACGACGGAGCCTCCGGGGGAATCCGAGCCGCCGGCCCCGGCGGAGCCTCCGGCGGATCCGGATCCGGAGCCGTCGCCGGACCCGGTTCCCGAGGCGACCGTGCCGAGCCCGCCGGTCCTCATCTCCGTCCCGGGCCAGGTCTCACGCACCAAGCTCCTGTCTGTCACCGTGGCCTGCGAGGCCGGCGCCGACCTGACGGTGTCCGCGTACGGCGCCACGCTCGCGGCGGGTACCTGCGCGGCGAACGAACGGTGGCAGGCGAGCTTCGAGGTCGACGCCTACCCGGTCCCGGCCGGGACCGCGGTGACCTTGAGCTTCGCGCAGTCCAACATCGCCGGAGTCTCCGGGGCCGCGACGGCCGAGGTGGTCATCGTGGATTGATTTCGGAACCGCGCGTAATCACCCCTGCGCCTCGCTGTCCTGTAGGAGTCCGCCATCTCCGGATACCAGCGGATGAAGAGATCGAGATTGGAATCACATCGCCATGAGGAAACGATCGGGCGCCTTCGTGCTCGGACTGCTGCTCGCCCTCGGTGCCGTCGTCGCCGCGGCCCCCGCGACCGCCGCGTCGGGAGCGGCGACCATCGTCGACGCGAACACCGGCAGGTTCACGCTGCCGGACGGCACAGTCGCCACGGCGACACTGTCGGGCGGCTCGCGCATCTTCGGGGGCGAGGGCAAGACGCTGAGCTCCTGGAGTGGCACGGACGCGATGTACGCCGCCGGTGTCTCGGCGAAGGACCTCGCGACGCTCGACGTGCACTCGAAGGCGAACTGCGGCACGGCGTCGCGGTGCGGTGAGGGACAGCTCACGATCACGTTCGACCGCCCCGTCGACGATCCCGCCATCCACATCGCCGAGTTCGGCGCCGGGACCGGAGGTACCGGGCTCGGCGGGATCGCCATCGCGGATGGCATGCGCTTCGCCTCCGCGGACGGCGGCGCCACCCGCGCGGTCGTCTCCGACGGCGCGACCTTTGTGGACGGAGGCGACGGGTACGTCCGTGGCGACCTCCGCATCTCCTGCACCGCAGCCTCCCGCCCCGGAGGCTGCGGAAGCTTCACCGTCCCCGGCACCAAGATCACGCGCATCGTCTTCGACGTCGCCCGCTTCGCCCTCGGCGGCATGCAGACGACGGCGACCGACGGCTACGCGCTCGG
Source organism: Microbacterium sp. str. 'China' (assembly GCF_002993305.1). Lineage (NCBI taxonomy): Bacteria > Bacillati > Actinomycetota > Actinomycetes > Micrococcales > Microbacteriaceae > Microbacterium > Microbacterium sp. str. 'China'. The sequence goes on from NZ_CP027434.1 coordinate 164,011, forward strand.
GATCACGGCCACCGCCACACCGGACCCGAAGCTCGCCGGTCTCTCGATCGCGAAGGTCGTGGACAAGGCGGCCGCCGCGCCCGGCGAGACCCTCGACTACACCATCACCGTCCGGAACTCCGGCGAGGCGGACGCCCGGCAGGTGCCCGTGACCGACACCCTTCCCGCCGGGCTGCGTGATGTGACGGCCGATCAGGGCGGCGTCGTCGCGGACGGCACGGTCACGTGGACGATCGACGCCCTTCCTGCCGGCGGCACGAGCACCCTGCATGTTTTCGGGACGGTCGATCGCGCGGGTGCGGGCAGCACGCTCGTCAATCGCGCCGTGGTGAAGAATCCCGCCGATGCCCCGGCCGAGACGCCCGCACCCACGTCGGCGACGCCGTGTGCGGACGACGCGGGTGCCGCCTGCGCCGCCACGACGGTCGCCGCCCTGCCGGCGTTGTCGCTCGCGAAGACGGTCGACAAGCAGGTCGCCGGACACGATGAGGTGCTGACATACACCCTCGTCGTCGCCAACGCCGGCACGGGTCCGGCGGCCGACGTCCCGGTGACCGACCTCCTGCCGCCGGCCCTGACGGCGGTCTCGGCCGATCAGGGCGGCGTGGTCGCCGACGGCACCGTCCGCTGGACGCTGCCCGAGGTCCCCGCCGGGGGCGAGGTCGCGCTGCACGTGACCGGAACCACCCCGGGGGGCCTGGACGAGGCGCAGCTCCTCAACCGCGCCACCGTGCAGAACCCTGCGGATGCGCCCGCCGGAACCCCGGCGCCGACGGTGACCACCCCGTGCCCTGACGACCCGCAGCAGGCGTGCGCCCTGACCGCGGTGGCCGCGCTCGCCTCGCTCGAGATCGACAAGACGGTCGCGCAATCCGCGGCGGTCGCCGGATCCATCCTCGACTACACGATCACCGTGTCGAACGTCGGCCCCGGTACCGCGACCCAGATCCCCGTCGTCGACGATCTCCCGGACGGCGCACGGTTCATCGCCGCCTCGACCGGGGGTGTCGCCGTGCAGGACCGCGTGGGCTGGGTGGTGCCCGAGCTCGGGCCGGGGGAGTCCGCCACGATGACCCTGCGTGCCCAGCTGCCGCGCGACGCGGAGGGCACCATCGTCAACCGCGCCACCGTGGCCTACGACGAGTCGATGATCGCCGGTCTGCGGGCGGCAGCGGTCCAGGCCGGGATCGCCGTCCCGGATGACCTGTCCGGCCTTCCGGCGCTGCCGCCGCTGTCGGCGGCGCACGCCTGCGCGGACGACGCGCAGTGGTCGTGCGCAGCGACCGTCGTCCGTGCCCCTGCGGCCGCAGGGCTTGCCCAGACCGGCGGCACGCCGCTCTCCGTCCTCCCCGCGATCGCGCTGCTGGCAGGTGGGGCTCTGCTCCTCATCGTCTCCGCGCGTCGCGCGACCCACCGATAACCACTGATCGCGTCAGCCACGGGGGACCTCCCTCCGGGGGCTGATCGAGGTACCCAGAAATGCACTTCTCACAGTCCACTTCGTCCGTTCCGCTGCCGAAAGGCTCCGTCATGATCGTCTTCGGGACCCGTCCCGAGATCATCAAACTCGCCCCCCTCGTCCGGGAACTGGGAGACGCCGCCTTCGTCGTCCATACCGGTCAGCACTATGACCCGGGGATGTCCCGGGTGTTCCTCCGGGCCTGCGGGATCGAGCGGGTCGACCTCCAGCTGCACGTCGGAGGTCTCCCGCGGGCCGCTCAGATCGGGCGCGCCGCCGAGCAGATCGCCGAGGCCGTCACGCGCTTCGAGCCGCGGTACGTCGTGGTCCAGGGGGACACGAACGCGACGTTCGCCGCCGCTCTGGCCGCGAACGCCGCCGGAGTCCGCCTCGGGCACGTGGAGGCAGGACTCCGGGCGAACGATCGCCGGATGCCCGAGGAGCACAACAGGGTGATGGTCGACCACATCGCCGACGACCTGTTCGCGGCGACCGAGGCGAACCGCGCCAACCTCCTCGCCGAGGGCATCGACGATGCACGCATCCTGGTCACCGGCAACCCGGTGGTGGAGGCGGTGCGTGCGCAGCGCGCCGGGGCGGACGGCGATGCCGAGGTGCTCGCCGAGCTCGGACTGACTCGCGCCGGCTACGTCCTCGCGACCCTGCACCGCCAGGAGAACGTGGACACGCCGGAGAACCTCCTGGCCACGCTCCGTGCGTTCAATGCCATCGCGGCATCGGGGTGGCCCGTCGTGTTCCCGGTGCACCCACGCACCAGGGCGATGCTCACCACGCTGGACGTCACGCATCTCCTGGACGCGCTGATCGCCGAGGAGCCGCTTCCCTACGAGCGGTTCCTCGCGCTCGCCGCGCATGCCGCCCTGCTGGTCTCCGACTCCGGAGGTATCCAGGAGGAGGCGACGGTGATCGGGCGCCCCGTCCTCGTCGTCCGGGACTCGACCGAGCGCCCCGAGGCGCTGGGCTCCTTCACGCGGCTGGTCTCACCGCAGGAGCTCGCCGCTGCGGCCGCCACCCTGCTGGATGCGGTGGAGCCGACCCTCGCCCGACTCGCCACCGTGCCGTCGCCCTTCGGTGACGGCCAGGCCACTGCGCGCATCGCGGCGCATATCCGCTCCACCGTCGCCCCGCCCCGCACCGAGGAGTCCTGATGTACAGCAACGCCCTGACCACCCCGCTCGCCACGGTCGGCGCCCTTGCCGCCACCGGGCCGGAATCCATGACCACCGTGGTCATGGCGGCGGGGATCGCGGTGACCGTGGGGGCGGGACTGCTCCTGCGCACCCGCCTGCTGCGGCGATCGTCGCCGGCTCCTCGCCCGATCCGCCGATCCGTCGCGCCGGAAGAGGATCCCGTGCGGGGGAGGACTCCCTGATGTTCCCGGTGCTCAACGCGTTCACGGTCCTGCTCGGCGTCGCGTTCGTCACGTATGTCCTGTTCATCCTCATCCCCTATCTGCGCTATCCGAAGACCGTTCCCGGGGACCCCGCGCACTTCGAATGGCACTTCTTCATCCCGTGTCGGGACGAGGAAGCGGTCATCGACACCACCGTGTCGCGGGCGCGGCGGGACTTCCCCGGGGCCCACGTCTGGGTGATCGACGACGACAGCGAGGATGCCACGGCGGCGATCGTCACCCGCTGGGCCGACGCCGACGAGCACGTGCATCTCGTCCAGCGGCGGCGACCCCAGGCGCGGACCGGCAAGGGCGATGCCCTCAACGCCGCCTACCATCAGCTCCTCGGCTGGCTCCCCGCCGACGCCGACCATGATCGGATCGTCGTCGTCGTCATCGACGCGGACGGCGAGATGGAGCCCAACGCCCTCGAGATCTGCGCGGCCGACGACATCTTCGGCGACGAGAGCGTGGGGGCGGCGCAGATCGCGGTGTGGATGAAGAATCGCGACGACCCGAAGCCGTACCCGCACAGTGGTCGGTTCGCGAACATGTTCGCGCGGTTCCTGCTGCGGATGCAGGATCTCGAGTTCCGCACCACGATCGCCGCGATGCAGTCGCTGCGGGCCAAGACGGGGACGGTCGGGCTGGGAGGCAACGGGCAGTTCACCCGGCTCTCCGTGCTCGACGCAATCGGCGACACGTTCGGCGAACCGTGGCACGGCGCCCTGCTCGAGGACTACGAGCTGGGCGTGCACGTCGTGCTGGCGGGCTACCAGGTGCGCCACGTCTACGACACGCACGTGAACCAGGAGGCGCTTCCGTCGATCCGTCGCCTGCTCACGCAGCGCACCCGGTGGGCGCAGGGGAACATCCAGTGCGTCAAGTACATCCGCGAGGTGGTGAAGTCGCCGTACGTCGACAACGCCGGGGTCATCGAGACGGTGTACTACCTCGTGCTGCCGTTCCTCCAGATGCTCGGCGGACTCTCGTTCCTCATCCTCTTCGGGGCCCAGGTCGGGTACTGGGTGCAGCAGCCGGAGCTCTTCCAGGTCGCGCTCGGCGACACCCTCGGCGTCCTCGGACTGCTGTTCGCCTTCTCCGTCGCCCCGTTCGCCGTCTGGGGGTTCGTCTACAAGATCCGCTGCGAACCCCAGGCGAGCTGGCTGACGGCGCTGGGGTGGGGGCTCGGAGTGTGGCTCTACGTCTACTACATGTACATCTGCATCGCGCGGGCGTTCCTGCGCATCGTCCGGGGCAAGAACGGATGGGCCAAGACACGCCGCAATGCGGAGGCCCACGTCGTCGTCAACGGATCCGTCGCCGTGGAGGCCTGATGACCGCCGTCACCGAAACCCTGCCCGCCCTCCGCGCTCGCCGATTGGATCGGGTGTCGCCGCCGAACCGTGCCGCGCGCGTGGTCGTGGCGCTGCTGATGCTCGCCGCGGGGGGAGCGCTCCTGGCGGTCAACACCTCCTTCCGCGCCATCGAGGCGGTCGCCGCGACGTGGTTGCTCTCGCCGTTCGTCGAGGGACAGCGTGCAGCGATCGGCGAGCACTACCTCGTCTGGACCCCGACCGGAGACCTGATCGCCCTGCAGATCACGGTCGAGTGCACGGCGCTCCTGATCGGCCTCCCCCTCACCGTGGTCGCCGCGGTCATCCTCGCCTTCACCCGCGTGCGGTGGAGCCGGCTCTTCGGCGGGCTCGCGGCGATGTGGGGCATCGTCTTCGCGGTCAACATGCTGCGGCTCGTGCTGATCGGTTGGGCCACCCAGACCTGGGGTCTCGATCCCGGGTACAAGGTGAGCCATGTCTTCGTGGGGTCGCTCGTCGGCGTGCTCGGCTACGTCGTCGGACTCGTCGTCATGCTCCTGATCATCGGAGTCCGTGCCCCTCAGCGCCGGAATACTCGTCGTCCCCGGACGTAATCGACCGTCGCCCCCTCCGTCTCATTCGCGGCGAAGCACTCTGCTCGTCGTGTCCACATCAAGAAAGAGGCTTCATCATGAAGAGCATCCTCAAGACCGCGTGCAGCGCCGGTGTCGGCCTGCTGATCGTCGGGGGCTCGCTCCTCGGCGCGCAGGGGGCCATGGCCGCCGACGAGCCGGACTCCCCGAGCACCACGTCGAGCGGCGGGGTCTCCTCGGTCCGCAGCACGGAAGACGTCGACGGCCAGGCCTCGACCCGCGGCTACCTGGGTCGAGCCACCCAGACGGCTGCGACGGGCGTGACGCCGGGATCGGAGATCAAGGAGGGCGCCATCGTGCAGCTCGTCAACGACGAGCAGATCGACGGCGTCTACAAGGTGATCCTGCCCGTGCCGGCGCACACGACCTTCGCATCGGCGACCAGCGGCGGTCAGCTCGTCGGAGGCAACGTCGTCTGGACCTTCAACGTCACGCACGACGGAGGCACCAGCATCGTGACCCCGATGGCGACGTTCACCGTCGACGCCGACTACTGGGGTCCGCAGATCACCAACAGCGCCAAGGTGCTCTACACCGGCGGCGTCTTCACCGACGACCACCGCTTCACCTACAACTACGGCCACACCTTCGCCGAGCGTCCCCCGGTACCGGTGGCCGATCCGGCCGTCGGGCTGGCCGGAGCCGGTGTGATCGCCGTCGGAGCCGCGGGCGCGTTCGCGCTGCGCCGTCGTCCCTCGGCGAACCGGTGACGGGCGCCGGACAGAAACGGAGGACGAGAGACCTGTGAAGAAGACATCCTTTCTTCGGGGTGCGCTGACCGTGGGGGTGCTCACCGCTCTGGCGGCGGGCGCCCTCGCGGGTGCCCCCGCCGCCTCGGCGGCCGACGTCAACGGCTGGAGCGGATCGGGAGACACCCGTACCGCGTCGGCCGCCGGCGCGACCGCCCGCATCACGACCACCGACAAGGTGCAGATCAAGGGCTCCGGCGACGTCGTCAACCTCGCCACGGTCCGCGACGGCGGAGAGCTCGGCCTCAACGTCATCGGTCTCAACGAGGGGTTCCCCTGCAAGAACGGCATCGAGTGCGTCCGCGGGAACGTCGTGATCGACTTCGGCCAGCAGGTCACGAACCCGAAGATCACCCTCGCGAACCTCGGCGGCGACGTCTACTCCATCGGCGGCGTGGTGCAGTCGTCGGCGAAGTACACGCTGAAGACCTCCGGCGTGAGCCTGAGCGCCGTGAGCGGGAACCTCGATGTGACGTCGAACACGATCACCTCGACCTCCTTCGCCGCCAAGACCGGCACGGTCCAGGTCAACGGCACGGTCTCGAAGGTCGAGTTCCAGCTCAGCATGCGCTCGAAGGGCGCGTTCCTCGGGCTCGTGCCGACGTGGACGAAGGTGCCGAGCGACCTGCACAGCATCGACATCGACGTGGACAAGCCCACGGCGCCCGCGCTGACGGTGGACAAGGACGACCACCGCGACACGGCCGTGATCGGCGACCAGCTCTCGTACGACATCGTGGTGCGCAACACCGGCACCGGTGCGGCGAGCAACGTCGTCGTCAGCGATGACCTGCCGGCCGGGCTCACCGGGATCACCGCCGCGTACACCGCCGGCACGACCGGGACGGTCTCGGTCAGCGGGCAGCGCGTCCAGGGGACCATCCCGTCGCTCGCTCCCGGGGCGTCCTCGACGATCACCGTGAAGGCCACCGTCGGCGATGCGACGCCGATCGGGAACCTGCGCAACAACGCGTGCGCCGTGGCGACCTCCACGAACCAGGCGTGCGACTGGGACGACACCACCATCACCAAGAAGACGACGCCGGTGCTGACCATCAGCAAGGACGACGGCCAGGGTGATGTGACGCTCGGCCAGGACCTCACGTACGACATCGTCGTGCGGAACACCGGAGACGGCGCAGCCACGAACGTCGTGGTCAGCGACCCGCTCCCGGCCGGTCTCGACTTCGTCTCGGGCAGCGGCCCGTCGGGAGTGACGGTGAGCGCCTCCGGGCGCAACGTGACCGCCAACCTCGGCACGCTGGCGCCCGGGCAGTCGGTCACGCTGAAGGTGAACGCCAAGGTCAACCAGTCGGCTCCTCCCGGGGCGCTGACCAACCAGGCCTGCGCGGTCGCCGGGAACGCGGCGAACGTCTGCGCGACCGACACCGACACCGTCAAGCGCGAGTTCTTCCAGTACACGTTCAACTCGAACCCGACCGACCCGACGCCGGGTCAGGCCGTGACGTATCGGATGGAGTTCGGCAACAACGGCAATGTCGACTCGGCGAACGCGGAGATCGCGTACACGCTGGCCGGCATCCTCGACGATTCCAGCTGGAACCCGTCGAGCGTGACGGCCAACCGCGGCACCGTCACCGTGAGCGGCGACAGCATCGACTGGAAGGGACCCCTCGCCTCCGGTGAGACGGTCGTGATCACCTTCACCGGTGTCTGGAACGGGAACGGCGACGGCTTCGCCTTCCCGAACGTCACCTACTACGGCAGCGCGCGCTAGCCGGCACTCAGGCGGACGCGCGGGTGCAGGCCCCTCTTCTGGGGGTGGCCTGTGCTCGCGCGTTCGCCTGTTTCCGCGTGTGAGTGAGTCAGTCGCGGTCGGCGCGACTGATGAGGTCCATCAGCTCGTCGAGCGTGTCGACGTCGATGACCTCGGTGCCGTCGGGCTCGCGCACCTCGATGCCGTCGACCTCGAGCTCCTCATCGAGCTGCACCAGGATGCGCGACTCCGGGAACTGCTTGGGGGCGACGAACGCCAGCAGCACGGCGTCCGCGAACACGACCACCGACGTGGCCTCGAGGTCGTCCCGCAGGTCGATCTGTTCGACGACGGGCTCGTCCTGCACCGCGTCCTCGATGTCGAGCGCGACCTCCTCGACGATCGCCCGCCAGCGCTTCTCGCTCATCGAGAGCACGCGCGCGATGGCCGCGACGAGCTCGTCCGGATCCAGGTCCTCCGCGGTCTCGTCGCCCTCCAGCTCGGGGTCGACGTTCACGTTCACGACGGTGCCGGCGGCATCCAGGCTCGCCCGGCCGTAGACGAGACCGTTCTCGGACACGGGGTCTTCGAGCAGACCGCTCTCGACGATGCGGGACAGGAGGAGATCGAGCGCCATGCTTCCAGTCTCGCGCATCTCGCCCGCCGTGGGCCCTGGTTCTTCCGCGACCGGAATCTCGGACGCGCGTAATCGATCCGCCCCCTCCGCCTCTTGTTCACCGGACCATCCCGACTCGACGGCCCCCGGCCGCATTCGAAAGGCAGGCTGCTGTGACCCGTCCCCTCTCCCGTTGCATCGGCGTCGCGCTCGCCGTCGGCGCCGTTCTCGCCTTGGCGATCCCGTCATCCGCGCTTCCGGCGGCGGCGGCGGAGGTCGCCCCCGACGCCCCCGCCCTGAACTGGGTCGTGAACACCGCCCCCGGTGCGGCGAGCGACGAGACGCTGCGCGCGGCCATCGCCGACGCGGGAGGGACGCTGCTGATCTCATACCCGGAGATCGGGGTCACCGTCGTCCGGGCGCCCGAGGGGGAGTTCGCGGCGCAGCTCCGCGCTCAGCCGTGGGTGCAGTCCGTCGGCCCCACCCGCACGTCGACCACGCCGGATCGCCTTCCCGAGCCGGCGGTATCGGCAGCCGGGGTCACCGAGGAGCCGGAGGCCATGCCCGCCGAGGGCACCGCGTGGGACACCGTCGCCGTCGGCGCGACGACCCCGGGCGGCGCAGGCGTGGTCGTGGGGGTCGCGGACAACGGCATCGACGCCGGGCATCCCGACCTCGCCGACCGCATCGACCCCGCGCTCTCCGTCGGGTGCGGGGTCAACGGCGTCCCGGACACCCGGCCTGCCGCGTGGCAGCCGGGCGCGGGGCTCGTCGGTGCCCACGGGACCCATGTGGCAGGGAGCATCGCCGGCGCCGCGAACGGCTTCGGCGTCCGCGGCATCGCCCCGGATGCGCGAGTCGCCGCCATCAAGGTCGACAACCAGACCGGGCACATCTACCCCGAAGCCAGCATCTGCGCGACGATGTGGGCGGTCCGACACGACATCCCCGTCGTGAACCACAGCTACTACGTCGACCCCTGGTACGTCTGGTGCGCCGGCGAGGAAACGCAGTCCGCCGCGCTGGAAGCCCTCCGCCGCACGTACGCCTATGCGCACGAGCAGGGCGTCGTCAACGTCGCCGCCGTGGGGAACGAGAGCCAGGACCTCGCCACCATGACCACCGACGTCCTCAGCCCGGACGACGGGGCCCCGGAGCCGCGTGCCGTCGACTCCTCCTGCCTGAAGGCCCCGGCCGGACTGCCGGACGTGATCTCCGTCGCCGCCGCCGATCAGGACGAGACCAGCGGCGCCGTCGTCATGGCCGGATTCTCCAACTACGGCGCAGGCAAGGTGACCGTCACCGCCCCGGGAGTCGTCTGGTCCGCGGTGACCCGCCAGGACGACGGCTCGATCTACGCCCTGTTCCCCGGTACGTCCATGGCCTCGCCGCACGTCGCGGGGCTCGCCGCTCGCATGCTCGCCGCCGACCCGACGCTCACTCCCGACGACGTCACGCGTCGCATCAGGGCCACGGCCGACGGCGTCGCCGACGAGGGACCGGATCGGGTGGGCGCCGGACTCATGGATGCCGACATCGGTACCTCCGTCCCCGCTGTCGGGGTCTACTCCCGCGTGGCGCTCACCGGGCAGCCCTTCCGGGTGACCGGGAGCGGGCATCCGCCGCGGAGCACCGTGGAGCTCCGCGTGGGCACCGCCACCATGCCGGTGCAGACCGATGCGCAGGGACGGTTCGCGACCGTGTTCCCCGTCCCCGCGGATGCTCCGGCCGGGCCGAGCACCCTGATCGCCGGCGAGGCCAGGGCTCCCATCGTCATCCGCACCTCCCCGGCCACGCCGACCATCCTCACCCCGAAGGCCGGGGCCACGATCACCGCGACCACGACGACCATCTCGGGTACCGGCGTCCCGGGCTCCCGGGTCCGCGTGGACGTGCGCGACGGAGAACTGACGCCGTTCCTGCGGTTCGTGACCGTGCGCGACGACGGCACCTGGACCGTGGACGCACCGCTGACGCAGGGGACGTATGAGGTCGTTGCCAGGACGATCGTCGGCGGCGACACCTCGGCCCTCACGGCGCCCGTGCGGTTCTCGGTGCACACGAAGTCGGCGATCGGCTACTCGGTCGAGCTCTCCCCGCAGCCCGGGGCCACGCACGACACGCTCATCCTCCTCGACCTCGCCAACGCCGGGGCGGCGGGCGGACGGGCGGTCGTCGACATCGATCTGACGGCTTTCGGGGACGTCGAGGTCCCGGTGCCGACGGTGGGCGAGGTCGAGCGGACGGCCCGCGGGCTGCGATGGACCCTCACGCTGGAATCCGCGGAGAAGGCCCAGCTGCAGATCCCCGCGACCTCCGGCGACGAGCCGGCCTTCCCCGTGATCGCTGTTCGATGAGACAGGCGGGCACGCCGGTTCAGGCGCTTTCCGGAAGCGATGGCCTGAACCGGCGTGACGGCCTGCGTGTCAGAGCCACCTCTTGTACTTGAACACCCCATAGAGCCCGACCGCGAACGCGGCCATCGCCCCGATCGCCATCGGATACCCGAACGCCCAGTGCAGCTCGGGCATCACGTCGAAGTTCATGCCGTAGACCGTGCCGACGAGCGTGGGCGCGAAGATGATGGCCGCCCACGAGGAGATCTTCTTGATCTCGTCGTTCTGGGCGAGCCCCGCCTCCGAGTGCCGCCGGGCGACCAGCGCCGACTGCACCGTCAGGGCGTTCTCCAGGATCGCGCGGAACGAGTCGACCCGCTCGTTCACGCGGATCGTGTGGTCGAGCACGTCGCGGAGGGAGCGCTGCAGCTCCTCGTCGATCCGGTACTTCTCCGATCCGCGGCGCAGCCACTCCAGCATGCTGCTCAGCGGGTGCACCGCGCGCTGGAAGTTGATGACCTCGCGGGAGAGCTCGTAGATGCGGCGGGAGAGGGCGTCGTCGTCGCTGTCGCCGAAGAGCTGGTCCTCGATCTCGTCGATGTCGTTCTCCAGGCCCGCCACGACGGGCTCGTACTCGTCCACGACCTCGTCGAGGATCGCGTAGAAGACCGCCTCCGGTCCCATCGCGAGCAGCTCCGGGTTGGCCTCCATCCGGCGGCGGACCGCGGCGAGGTTCGGCGACTCCGCGTGGCGGATCGTCACCACGAAGTCGGGGCCGATGAACAGGTGCAGCTCACCGAACTCGATCGACTCCTCCTTGTCGCGGTAGCGGGCGGGGCGCAGCACGGCGAAGAGCGTGTCGCCGTAGCGCTCCACCTTGGAGCGCTGATGCCCCGAGAGCGCATCCTCGACGGCGAGCGGATGCAGATCGAACTCGCGGGCGACGGACGCGACCTCTTCCGGACTCGGTCGGTACAGGCCGATCCACGCGATCCCGCCGGCGGCGTCCAGCATCCGGTAGGTCTCGTCCAGGTTCTTCGGGGTCTCCACGCGACGTCCGTGGACGTACACGCCGTTGTCGATGAGCGTCATGATGCGGCTCCGTTCTCGCGGGCGCACGGAGACGCTTGTCTCGCGTGCGGATTCGTCAGGGGGCGGGAGACGCCGCCGATGACTGCGAGGCGAGAGGCACGGACGCGGAGCAGGAGCTCAACGCGTGGGTGCCGGGAAGCGCGACGCAGCGAGGGCGGCGTCGTTACTATCGTCGGACATCGCCATCACCGCCTTTCCGTGCTTCTCCGGGGCCAGCTTACTCCTCCGTTTCGAATCGCCCGAATGGCCCCATTCCGGCCGCAGATGCCGCCAAGTGCGCGATTCGAAGGGGTCAGGGGACGATCGCGTCGATGTAGCCGCCATCGACCCGGACGGCGGCACCCGTCGTCGCCGAGGCGAGCGGGGACGCGAGGTACGCGACCATGTTCGCGATCTCCTCCGGTTCGATGAGCCGCTGCAGCAGGGACTGGGGGCGGTGCACGCGCATGAACTCGCGCTGGGCCTCCTCCCACGGCAGCTGCGGATCCACGAGCGAGTAGACGAAGTCCTCCACGCCGCCGGTGTGGGTCGGGCCCGCGAGCACCGAGTTCACCGTCACACCCGTGCCGGCTGCCTCCTTCGCGAACCCCCGGGAGACGGCGAGCAGCGCGGTCTTCGACATCCCGTAGTGGATCATCTCCGCCGGGATCACGACCGCGGAGTCGCTGGCGATGTCGAGCACCCGACCCCAGCCGCGCTCCGTCATGCCGGGCAGGGTCGCGCGGATGAGCCGGACGGCGGCGAGCACGTTCACCTCGAAGTACCGGCGCCACTCGTCGTCGGAGATGTCGAGCGCGGGGGTGGCCCCGAAGATGCCGAGGTTGTTGACGAGGATGTCGACGTCTCCGGTGGCGGCGAGCACGCGGGCGGCGCCGTCCTCCGTGGTGACGTCGCCCGGCGCGGCGACGAGGTTCCGGTCCGGGTTCTCCTCCTGCAGCGCGGCGATGACCGACGACACGGTCTCGGGGTTCCGGCCGTTGACGGCGACCCGAGCTCCCGCATCGGCCAGAGTCGTGGCGATGGCGAGTCCGATGCCCTGGGTGGAACCCGTGACGAGGGCGGTCTTCCCGGCGAGGTCGATGCGCATGATGTCTCCTCCGTGTCGCTGCGGCGTGGGGTACAACGCCCGCCGCGCCGGTTTCATGCCCGCCCGCTCTCCGCCACGGGAAGGGCGGGAGTGGGACATGCCGTCTCCGTGCGGGACGGGAAACGGGCCGGGGACGGGAGTGGAAGGCGCGGTTTTGATCCCGCACGGCGGGACGAGGCACGTGCGGGACGGGAAACGGGCCTGGGGGGACGGGAGTGGGAGCGATTTTGATCCCGCGAGGTGGGCGGGGTGCGGGCGGGGGGCTAGAGGGGGATGGGGGTGCCGGCGCGGGAAGCGGACTCCTGCGCGGCCTTCACGATCTCGACGGTGCGGATGCCGACTCCGGCGTCGGGCTGGGGCTGACGGCCCGCACGCACGGCCTGCACGAACTCCTGGAGCAGCAGGGCGTCGAGGTCGGCCCCGACCGGGGTCCAGGTCTCGCCGTGGGCATCGTGTCCGGCCACGCCCTTCGCGAAGGGGCTCACGGTCACGGTCCCGCGCTCGGCCACGACCTCGAGGGTGAGGCCGCCCCAGGTCGGCGAGCTCAGCGGCCAGCTCCACGAGCAGTCGATCGTGGCGATCACCCCGCTCGGGTACTGGATCGTCACGAGGCCCCCGGTCTCGACCGCGAGGTCCCGCTCCCCGTGCAGGATGCTGTTCGACACCGCGCGGACGGTCTGCGCCCGTTCGCCCAGGAGATCGTCGAGGAGGTCGGCGCAATGCACCACGTGGTCGACCAGGGCACCGCCGCCGGCGAGCGCGGGATCGGTGAACCAGGCCCGGTCCTGCGGGAGCTTGCCGTTGTTGATGCCGGTGACGCCGAGGATCTTCCCGAGGCGTCCGCTGCGCAGCTCGGCGACGGCGTCGCGCACCGCGGGGGAGAAGCGCACCGGGTACGCCACCATGAGCAGCACGCCCGCCCGGTCGCACGCGTCGCGCATCGCGATCGCGTCCTCGACCGTCGTCGCCAGCGGCTTCTCGCACAGCACGTGCACGCCGGCCGCGGCGGCCTGCTCGACGAGGGCGCGGTGACGGGAGTTCTCGGCGGCCACCACGACTGCGTCCGGGCCCCAGGCGAAGGCCTCGTCGTAGGTCTCGACGTACGCGACCCCGAGCTCCGCGGCCAGGGCGGCACCGCGCGGAGCGTCGTCCGGGGCGGAGGCGCCGTCGGGGTCGGCGGCGATCAGCTCGATACCGGGCAGCTGCTGCAGCGCGTGCACGTAGCTGAGGGCGTGCGTGTGCGCGAAGGACAGCACGGCGATCCGCAGCGGGCGGGGAGCGGTCATCGGGTGGCCTCCTCGGCGACGGCGACGGCGGGGGACGAAGCGGGGAGGGCGACCGGGGCTCCGGAGGCGATCGAGGCGTAGGCGGCCTCGGCGACCGCGACCGCCTGGATGCCGTCCTCCGGGGTGACGGCGGCATCGCGTCCCTCCGCGATGGCGGCCACGAAGTCGGCGATCTCCGCGTAGTACGGACTCTCCTCGGGTGACATCGGCGGGAGGTAGTCGGTCGCGCCCTCGACGAGCACGGCGTCGGTGCGCAGCGTGTGGTCCTCGGCGCTGTCGTAGCGCAGGCGCCCCTCGGATCCGGCGACCTCGACGCTGGTGCGGAACGGCATGCCGGGCTGCACCCAGCTCGCGTGCACGTGGCTGATGACCCCGTTGCGGTGGGTGAGCACGACATGCGCCGTGACCGGGGCCGGAACGCGGTCGTCGACCGTCGGCGGGTTCTGCACCGCGTAGACGCTGTCGACCGGCCCGGCGAACCACAGCGCCTGATCGATGTCGTGGATCATGAGGTCGCGGATGACGCCGCCGCCCGCCCGCTCCGAGAAGAACCAGGGGGCCTGGGGTGCGGCGCCGAGGCGACGGAAGCGCTGCACGGCAGGGGTGCCGATCTGCCCGGCGTCGATGCCGGCCTTGATCCGGGCGTACTCCCCCATGTAGCGCACGACGTGGGCGGGGAACAGCCGTACTCCCGCGGCGGCTGCGGCGGCGGTCACCTCGGCGGCGGCCTCCGCGGTCGCGGCGAGCGGCTTCTCGCAGATCACGTCGATCCCCCGGGCGATGGCCCGAAGGGCGAAGTCGGCGTGGGTGCTGCTCGGCGTGACGATGTCGACGACGTCGACCTGCTCCAGGAGCGCGTCGACGTCCGCCACGACCTCGAACCCGTATTCCGCGGCGATCTCCTCCGCGCCCTCCTTCGAGGTGACGAAGCCCTGCACGCCGAGCGCCCGCCAGGCGTCGGCGTGCACGCGGGAGATCCCGCCCGCGCCGATGAGTCCGACCTTCAACGTGCTCACTGCTTCTCCTCGGGGTCGACGCCGGCCGCGGGGTCGTGCGGCAGGGGGGTGATCGGTGGGGCGGGCATGTCCTCGATGCCGTAGATGTCGCCCGGATGCCGCTGGAACGCGTGCACGACGGCGCCGTGGGCGGCTGCTTCCGCACCCAGCCGTGCCTCCGCGACGGGCACCTGGAACGGCAGTCCGAGGTGGCCGGGCAGGGCGGCGCGCAGGGGGTCGAGCAGCTGCTCGTGCGCGGCCGAGAGTCCACCGCCGATCACCACCATGGCGGGGTCGACCGTCATGATCAGCGTCGCGATCCCGTGGGCGAGTTCGTCGATGAAGCCGTCGAGCTCTTGCCGGGCGGCCTGCTCCCCGCTGCGCGCCAGGGCGAACACCTCGGCGGCGGTCGGGGCGGTGCGCCACGAGATTTGCCCGGTCTCGGTGTTCAGGCCCCGGAACGCGAGGCGGCCGATGTCTCCCGCCGCGTTGTGGATGCCGCGCCGCGGACG
Organism: Microbacterium sp. str. 'China'; assembly: GCF_002993305.1. Lineage (NCBI taxonomy): Bacteria > Bacillati > Actinomycetota > Actinomycetes > Micrococcales > Microbacteriaceae > Microbacterium > Microbacterium sp. str. 'China'. The sequence continues at coordinate 179,243 of NZ_CP027434.1, forward strand.
GCCGCCGAGGATGAGGCCCATGGCGATGCGGTTGCCGACCGACAGGTAGATGACATCGTCGACGAGCTGCGCGACGCCGAGGTGATGTTCCGCAACGGCCGCGAGCCGCACACCGTTGTCGACCGCCACGGGGCAGCCGAACGCCTGGCGCAACTGCGAGCCGATGTCGATACCGGACCACTCCGGGATGACGACCGAGGTGGTGACCCGTCCGTCGTCGTCGACGATGCCGGGCAGGGAGACGCCGATCGCCCGCAGACCGGTCCGCGGCAGCGAGAGCGGGGCGAGAGTGCCCCGGACGTCGTCGATCACGGCGGCGAGCTTGGCCGGGCCGTCGGGCTGCTCCGCGACGCCGGGGAACGCCCGCTGGGCGATGACCACCCCCGCGAGGTCCGCGACGACGACCCGCACGCTCGCGACGCCGATGTCCACGCCCACCACCACACCGGCGGCGGCGTGGAAGGAGTAGCGGCGGGCCGGGCGCCCCGCGCCGCCGCCGTTCTGCGCCGGGGCGTCGACGAGGAGTCCGGAGTCGGAGAGCACCGCCACGGCGTTCTCGACGGAGGTGCGGGAGACCTCGAGCGACCGGGAGAGGTCGCTGACGGTCGCCGGTCCGGCATCGCGCAGCCGGAGTGCGGACCGCGCCACGATCGAGAGCGGACTGGTCGCGCCCATCGGGTCCCTCCTTCGTCTCCGCCGTTGGTGCGATCAAATTAGCACACCCGATTCTCAGATCGGGGATTGTTGTTCACGGCCGAGAAACACGGCGGAAACAAGGCTCTGAGAACTTATGCTTGACGAATTATCCAAAGCCAATGTCATAATGAACCGTACTCAGCACGGTTTACGCAAAGGAGCACCATGCGCGTCAGCAAGATCACCGGCGTCGTCGCGGGAGTCGCGGCCGCCACCCTGTTGGCCGGATGTTCGGCCGGCGGAGGCAACACCGCAGAGGGCGAGCAGGACATCACGGTCTGGCTCTACCCCGTCATCGCCGACGAGGCGGTGCACAAGGACTTCTGGGACTCGACCATCGAGGCGTTCGAGAAGGAGAACGAGAACGTCAACGTGAAGTACGAAATCTTCCCGTGGGCGAACCGTGACGAGGCCCTGCAGACGGCGATCGCCGCCGGCAAGGGACCGGACGTCGTCTACCTCATCCCCGACCAGCTCGCGGCGTACCAGAAGTCGATCGCCCCGCTGAACGACCTGCTCAGCGAGGAGCGCCAGGGCGACCTGCTCCCCAACGTCAAGGAGTCGGTCACGCTCGGCGGCGACATCCTCGGTGCCCCGATCCTCACCAGCGCGCAGCCGCTGATCTGCAACGCGGCCGCGTTCGAGGGCGCCGGGGTGACCGAGTACCCGGAGACGTGGGACGACATCGCCGAGATGGCTCCGGCGTTCATCGACAAGGGCATGTACGCCCTCAACTACCCGGCGTCGGCCGAGAACACCCTCAACCTCACCTACTACCCGCTGCTCTGGCAGGCCGGCGGCGAGGTCTACACCGAGGACGGCGAGGTCGGCTTCGACAGCAAGGCCGGCGAAGAGGCGCTCACCTTCCTGACCGACCTGGCCGAGGAGGGCGCGCTCGACCCGGAGGCCCTCACCACCAACGTCCCGCTGGAGCAGACCGCCATCGCCCAGGGCAAGGTCGCCTGCACCTGGAACAACGCCGTGACCGAGGTCGCGCCGTTCTGGGGCGAGGAGAACGTCAAGGTCCTCGCGCCGCTGACCGATGAGGAGTCCGTGGCCTACGGCACCGTCGGCTCGCTGTCCGTGCTCAAGGGCTCGAAGGCCCCCGAGGCCGCAGCCGCGTTCGCCGAGTTCGCGACCGGCGCCGACGTCGTCGAGCCGTACCTCAAGGCCGCCGGCTACTTCTCCGCGCTCAGCACCACCGAGCCGCTGTACGCCGACGACCCGCTCCTCGGCGAGGTCGAGAAGTACGTCCCCGACACCACGGTGGGCGAGCTCGACGCCAGCTCCCGTGCGCTCATGGGCGTGCTCTCGCCGGAGATCCAGGCCGCCCTGCTGGGCCAGAAGTCCCCGGCCGACGCCCTGAAGGACGCCGCGGCCGCCGCAGCCCCGCTGCTGCAGAAGTGACACCCGGGGGCGTGCGGGTACCCGCCGCACGCCCCCTCTCTCCCGCCCCCCACGTGAGGAATCGACAATGACGACGGCCACCACGGCGCCGAAGCCCGCAGGACGGGTCGCCCGGGTGCTCGCCCGACGGGAAGCGCGCGTCGCGTTCCTGTTCGTGCTCCCCGCCTTCCTGCTGTTCATCGCCTTCCGCTTCGGCCCGAGCATCGCGGGTGTGGCGCTGAGCTTCTTCGACTACGACATCTCCGGCGAGATCGCCTGGCGCGGCCTCGACCACTTCCAGCGCCTCGTCGCTGACCCGCTGTTCTGGCGGGCGCTGGGGACCACTCTCATCTACACGGTCTTCGCGGTGCCGATCGCGCTCGTGCTGTCGACGATCATGGCCCTCGGCGTGCGCCGCGCCTTCCGCGGCGCCCGGTTCTTCCGCTCGATCTTCTTCCTCCCCGTCATCACCTCGCTCGTGCTGGCCGGCTCGATCTTCGTCTGGATCTTCTCCGCCAACGGCCCGTGGTCCGCGCTGATGGCCCCGCTCGGTCTCGGCGGCTCCTGGCTCGGCAGCACCGTGCTCGTGATCCCCGCGATCGTCGTCGTGGGCGTCTGGTCCCGGTTCGGCTACGGGATGATGATCCTCATCGCCGCCCTGCAGGACGTGCCGCGCGAGCTGGAGGAGGCGGCGCTGGTCGACGGCGCGAACGCCTGGCAGCGCTTCCGGTGGATCATCCTCCCGCACCTGCGCCCGACCTTCTTCTTCCTCGCGGTGATCGAGACGACGGCCGCCTTCCAGGTCTTCGACGTCATCTACGTGATGACCCAGGGCGGGCCGGCGAACGCGAGCTACTCGCTCGTCTACATGCTCTACGACCAGGGCTTCCGCTACTTCGACTACGGCTACGCGGCCGCGGTGGGCGTCGCCCTGTTCGTCATGACCCTCGTGGTCGCCCTCATCCAGCGCCTCGTGATCGGAAAGCAGAAATGACCGCCCTCCTGCAGCCGCCGACGCAGACGACGCCGCCCGCGACGCGTCCCGCCGCGCGGAAACGCCGCTCGTTCCGCGCGCTCGAGCCGACCGGCTGGGGCATCGCGGTCCGCTGGATCTGGCTGAGCCTCGCCGGCATCCTCAGCTTCTTCCCCTTCTACGCCATGGTCGTGCTGAGCCTGAAGCCGGGCATGCTCGTCGAGCTCCCCGGCTCGCTGCTCCCCTGGAACGACATCTCGTTCGAGGCGTACGAGCAGGTGCTCGCCGGGCAGAACATCCTCGTCTGGCTGTTCAACACGCTCGTCTACTCGCTCGTGTCGGTCGTGGCGGTGCTGTTCCTCTCCGCGCTCGCCGGGTACGCCTTCGCCAAGAAGCGCTTCCGCGGCAAGGAGGTCATGTTCTGGTCGTTCCTGGCGATGGTCATGGTGCCGTTCCACGTGACGCTGATCCCGACGTTCATCCTCATGGCGAACCTCGGCGGCATCGACACCTACTGGGGCCTCATCCTGCCGACGCTCGCGAACGCGCAGGCGGTCTTCCTCATGCGCCAGTTCATCCAGGGCCTTCCCGACGAGCTGTTCGAGGCGGCCCGCATCGACGGCGCCGGCGAGTTCCGCATCTTCCTGCGGATCGTGCTGCCGCTGTGCAAGCCGATCCTCGCGACGCTCGGGATCTTCGTCTTCCTCTGGCACTGGAACGACTTCCTCTGGCCGCTCATCATCGCCAAGTCCAACTCGATGTTCACCCTCACCGTGGGCATCTCGTCGCTGCAGCAGCAGGATGTGCCGCTCAGCACCATGCTCGCCGGCTCCGTCGTGGCGCTGCTGCCGATCTTCCTCGCGTACCTCATCGCTCAGCGGTACGTGCAGGAGGGCGTCACCGGCACCGGGATCAAGGGCTGAGAAGAAGGGAACCGCACGACAATGACGCAGTACGCATTCGCCTCCGAGGCCGAGCTCGAGGAGGCGCTGGCCACCCCGAGCGACGGGCTCGTGGCCGACCTCGCCCAGGGTTCCGGAGACCTCGTGATCCTCGGCGCCGGCGGCAAGATGGGACCGACCCTGGCGATGCTCGCCCGGCGCGGCCTGGACGCCGCCGGACGCACCGACGACGCGGTGTACGCGGTCTCCCGCTTCGGCGACGCCGCCATCCGCGAGCGCCTGGAGGCCGCGGGGGTCCGCGTCGTGCCGTTCGACCTCATCGAGAACGACGACCTCGCCGGTCTTCCCGACGCCCCGAACGTGGTGTTCATGGTGGGCGCGAAGTTCGGTGCCGCGACCAACGCCTCCTGGGCGTGGGAGGTCAACGCGGCCCTTCCCGACCGCATCGCCCGCCGGTACCGCGACAGCGCGATCTCGGTGCTCTCCACCGGGAACGTGTACCCGTTCGTCCCTGCCGCCTCGGGCGGTGCCGCCGAGGAGACCACGCCCGCGCCGATCGGCGAGTACGCGCAGTCCTGCCTCGGACGGGAGCGCGTCTTCGAGTTCGGGGCGCAGGAGCGCGGCACCAAGGTCGCGATCATCCGCCTGAACTACGCCGTCGACCTCCGCTACGGGGTGCTCGCCGACATCGGCAGCGCCGTGCACGCGGGCGAGCCGGTCTCGGTCGCCACCGCCAACGTCAACGTGATCTGGCAGGGCTACGCGAACGAGGTCGTGCTGCGCAGCCTGGTGTATGCCTCCACCGACCCCTTCGTGATCAACCTCACCGGTCCGGAGCTGCTCAGCGTCTCCTCGATCGCCCACCGCTTCGGCGAACTGTTCGAGCGGGAGGTCGAGATCGTGGACGAGCCGCAGCCGACCGCGCTGCTCAGCGATGCGCGCCGCTGCATGGCACTGTTCGGCTACCCGTCCGTCTCCGCCGAGGAGCTCATCCGCATGCAGGCCGGCTGGATCCGCGACGGACTGCCGATGATCGCCAAGCCCACCAAGTGGGCCGTACGGGACGGGAAGTTCTGATGACCGACCCCGCTGCGCGGACGGCGACCGTGCCGTCGCTGCGCCCTGAGGCCGCCGCGACCCTCGCCCGCGGGGCCGTGATCCCGGCCCATCCGCTCGCCCTCACCGCCGCGCGCACGCTCGACGAGCGGCGGCAGCGGGCGCTCTCCCGTTACTACCTCGACGCCGGGGCCGGCGGCCTCGCCGTCGGCGTGCACACGACGCAGTTCGAGATCCGCGACCCGGAGCACGCGCTCTTCGAGCCGGTGCTCGCGCTGGCCGCGGAGGAGATGGACGCCCGCGACGATGCGACCCTCGTGCGCATCGCCGGCGTGGCGGGCGACACGGCCCAGGCGGTCGCCGAAGCGGAGCTCGCCCGCTCCCTCGGCTACGACGCCGTGCTGGTGAGTCCCCGCGTCGCGGGTGCGGACGAGCGTGCCCTGCTCGACCGCGCCCGCGCCGTCGGCGAGGTGCTGCCGCTGGTCGGCTTCTACCTGCAGACCGCGATCGGCGGACCCGTGCTCGACCGCGAGTTCTGGCGGGAGTTCGCCGCGATCCCCTCCGTCGTCGCGGTGAAGGCCGCTCCCTTCGACCGCTATCGCACGCTGGAGCTCGTACGGGGCGTGGCCGCCTCGGGCCGCGCCGACGAGATCGCGCTGTACACGGGCAACGACGACGCGATCGTCGCCGACCTGCTCTCCGAGTTCCACGTGGACTCCCCGTCCGGGCGGCGCACCCTCCGGTTCGTCGGCGGGCTGCTCGGCCAGTGGGCGGTCGGCACGCACGCGGCGGTCGCGCTGCTGGAGCGGGTGCATCGCGCCCTGGCGGGAGACGCGGAGGCCTACCGTGAGGTGGGACGCCGTGCCTCGGACATGGTGGACGTGAACCAGGCCGTGTTCGACCCGGGCAACGACTTCCACGGCGTCATCGCCGGGGTGCACGAGATGCTCCGCCAGCAGGGGCTTCTCGAAGGCATCTGGTGCCTCGACCCGGCCGAGGGCCTCTCGCCGGGACAGGCGGAGGAGATCGCCCGCGTCCGGCAGGCGTATCCGGAGCTCAACGACGACGCGTTCATCGCCGAGAACCTCGAGGCCTGGCTGCGATGACCGCCGGCACGGGCGCTCCGAGCGTGGTCGCGGTCGTCTCCGCCGAGCTGTTCGCGGAGTTCTTCTCGCCCGAGGACGCGGCGCGCTTGGAGGCCGTCGCGGCGCGGCTCGGCGGGACGTTCGTGCGGGTGGACCGGCTCGCGGACGCGGTGCTCGACGAGGCGCGCGTCGTGGTGACGAGCTGGGGCGTGGGTCCTTTCGACCACGCGGTGCTCGCCACCCTTCCGAAGCTGGAGCTCGTCGCGCACACCGGGGCCACGATCAAGCCCTTCGCGACCGACGAGCTGTTCGACCGCGGCGTGCGGGTGACGCAGGCCGGGGCGGGGATGGCCCGGTCGGTGGCGGAGGTGTCGCTGACCTTCACGCTCGCGCTGCTGCACCGGGTGCCCGAGATGCACGACGCGCTGCGCGCCGGGAGCGGCTGGTGGGACGCGGAGGCCGTCGGGGTGCAGCACGAGATCCTCGGCGCGCCCATCGCGGTCATCGGCGCCTCCCGGACCGGGCGGGCGTACCTCGAGCTCCTCCGGGCGCTCGGCGCACAGCCGCTGCTCGTCGACCCGACCCTGGAGGCCGCGGAGGCGGCGTCCCTCGGGGCGGAGCTCGTGACGCTCGACGAGGCGCTCCGTCGCGCGCAGATCGTCGCGGTGCATGCCCCGACCCTGCCCGAGACGCATCACCTGATCGGTGCACGCGAACTCGCCCTGATGCCGGACGGCGCGGGCCTGGTGAACACGGCGCGCTCCTGGCTCGTCGACGAGGCCGCCCTGCTCGCCGAGCTCCGGCGCGGCCGGTTGAGCGCCGCGATCGACGTGTTCGACGAGGAGCCCCTCCCCGCGGAGAGTCCCTTCCGCTCGGCACCGCGCGTGCTGCTCACTCCGCACCGCGCGGCCGGGACCAGGGAGGGCCGACTGCGGCAGGGGCGGATCGTCGCCGACGAGCTCGACGCCTTCGCTGCGGGGCGGCCGCTCGCACACGCCGTCGACCGCGCCCAGCTCTCCTCGATGGCATGAGCGCCGTAGTCGTGCGGTCGGCGCGGGCGGAGGACCAGCCCGCCCTCGCGGCACTGTGGGCGGCCGCCTTCACACCGCCCCTCGCGCCGGACCAGTGGCTCGTGGACGACGAGCGGCTGAGCCACACGCTCGTCGCGGAAGACGACGAGGGCGTGTGCGGGTCGATCTTCGGACTGCCGAAGCGCCTGCGGGAATCGGACGGCGGTGTGGCGCGGGTGCACGCGATCGGCAGTGTGGCGGTCGCCGAGCGGGCTCGCGGTCGGGGCCTGGCCCGCCGGCTCGTGGCCGCCACCCTGGACGCGGCGGGTGACGCCGACTGGGCCCTGCTGTTCACCGGAACCCCCGACGTGTACCGGTCGAGCGGCTTCACGACCTTCTCGATGCCCCGTGCTTTCGCCGGGCCGTGGGCGGCGTCGGGGACGGCCCCGGAGTCCGCCTCGGTCGCGCGCGAGTGCGTAGGACTCGGTGTCCTCGGCCCGCTGCGCGAGGTCTACGAGCGCTCCCGCACCGGTGTGGTCGTGCTCGCTCCGGTGCGCGGCGACCGCGACTGGACGATGGCGGAGGTGCGGCTGCGTGGCACCACGCTGTATCGGCTCGCCGAGGCGGAGGCGACGGTCGGCTACGCGGTGGCGGAGGTGCGCGACGGCATCGGGCTGCTGCACGAGAGCGCGACCGATCCCACCGTGGCCGATCCGGCCGCGGTGCGGCACACCCTGCTGGAGGCCGTGGCCGCGGACTGGGCCGCGGCGGGCGTCCGCACCTGCGAGCTGGCCGTCCCCGCGCTCGCCGCGGAGGAGGCCGCCGTCCGGGCGTTCGCTCCCGCGGCCGTGCGGCAGGACGACCGCACCGGGATGATCCGCCCGCTTCGCCGCCAGGCCCGGGTGGACGGCATCCGCCACTTCACGGCGGGCGACTACTTCTGAGCATCCGCTCGGAGAGCGCTGGGGATCGGGGACTGATCGGTGACCGCGATCCGGCCGAGGGCCGGACGCCTGACCGCGGCGAGGACGCCGCAAGGAGGATGAGCATGACCCAGCTGGACACCACCACCGAGACCGCGGCGATGCGCAGTCGACGGATGCTGCTCGCCGGTTTCGGCGCCGCCGCCCTGGGCGGGGTCGCCGCGATCGGCGCGCCCGCCGCGGCCCAGGCCGCGGGACCCGCCGTGCCGCAGGAGTCGTCGGGCTCGAAGAACGTCGCGCACGGAGGCGTCGCCACCGCCCTCGCGACGCGCAAAGGCAAGGAGGGCGACCTCGTGCGCACGAGCGGCTACGCGACCCCCGGCGACGGCGGCGACGGGCTCTACCGCTTCGTGAAGAAGGACGCCCCCGCGGCCAACGGCGGGACGGTGCTCGCGGGTCCCAAGGGCGGCGCCTGGGTGCTCGTGCACGACGGCACGGTCGACTTCCGGAAGTTCGGCATCATGGACGCCTCCGCGCCCGCGGACGACGCGCTCGATGCGATGGTGGGCGACGCCCGGGTGCGACGCGTGGAGGCGCACACCGACCTCAACTTCGTCCGCCGCCACAAGTTCTCCCGGTCGAACATCGCCTTCGACTTCGGGAACCACCTGATGACGACCGAGGGTATCGAGAACGCCGGGAAGGACGACCCCTTCGCGGCCGTCATGTTCTTCCGCGGCGAGGTGACCGACGCGGTGCAGGAGGCGAAGCTCGGCGAGGACGTGCCCGACCTCGCCGACATCTTCCCCGTCGCCGACTCGTCGTTCTTCACGGTCGGAGAGTGGTACGCCGCCGAGGTCAACGCGCTGTCGGGCCGCTGGGAGCGCGAGCTGCAGCGGCTGGTGCAGGTGACCCAGATCGTCGACGGTCGGCACATCCGCGTGAACTACAAGAACGGCTGGCCGCTCGGCAAGGACCGCACGATGACCTGGCGGCACGTGAAGCCGGTGCAGGACGTGACGGTGTCGAACCTGAAGTTCCTCGGCAAGGGGACGGACGAGTACACGGGGTCGCACCCGCTGGCCTTCGAGTACGCGGTGCGCTGCGACGTCGACCACATCGACGGCACGGCGACCTTCTGGCCGCTGATCCAGCGCCGGTGGAACACGTACTTCACCACGGAGAGCTGCACGCTGAAGAACCCGACCTCCGTCACCTGGGGCGGCGCCGGCTACCTGACGCAGCAGATCTACTGCCTGTACGGCTACGTCGCCAACTGCCACACCGCGAACGCCCGGCACCTCAACGACTTCACCGCGAGCGCTTACTGCCTCGTGGAGAACTGCCACGGCGACGGCGACGACCAGGGTCCGTTCGTCACCCACGGCCAGTACGAGCACGACCTCACCTACACGGGCAACTCCGGCCTCATGACGTTCGCCAACTCGGGCGCCGCGTGGGGCTCGGCCGCCAAGCGCATCACCGTCCGCAAGCACGTCTGCTCATGGTTCGTCGCGCGGGTGCGTATCACCGACCTGACGCTGGAGGACGTGCAGGTGATCGGCAAGCCCTCGCTGTCCGGTTCAGGAATGCTGTGGATCAACGCGGACGGCGCGCAACTGCGGGGCTGCACCGCGTCGGACACGCTCATCATCACCCAGGCGTCCGATAACTCCGCCCGCCCGACGGTGATCGCCGACTCGCACTTCACGTTCGTCGCTCCGGGCGAGCTCACCAACGCGACGGTGAAGACGCCGGTGACCTTCGTCGACACGGTGCTCGACCGCGTGGGCGGCATGAAGATCAACGGACCGGGTGCGGTCACCTTCCGTGGCTCGACCCTCACCGCGGCGGACGACGCCGCCCCCATCGCCTCCGCGACGGGCAAGCTGCGGATCGAAGGCTCGACGCTCCGCAACGCCCGCATCGCGGCGGCATCGAAGGACCGTCAGGTCGTCGAGATCGCGGGCTCCGAGGTGTCGGCGAAGGGTGGGACGACGGTGTCGCGGTCGGGCGCGGGCGAGCTGCACCTGACGCTCGCCGACAGCACCTTCCGGGCGGAGGGGGCGACCACGCACGTCGCCGTGACGAGCGGCGCGACCCACTACCGCGCGGTCGGCAACCGCTTCGAGGGCGGCGCCCTGGAGCTCCGCGACGACGCCTTCGGCGCCGGGTCGACGCTGCTGCACACCGGCAACGTGGAGGCCGGGGTCACCCGCACGGCGTTCCCCGGCGAGGGCGACCGCGTCGTCGACACCGCCAACCTCGTCGTCGGCTGATCCTCCCGGGCACGACTTCGGAGCTGCGGCGCGACCCGCCGCCTCCCCGGCCCCGCCTACGGCGTGTCGCCGGGGGTCTCCGAAGTCGTGCCCGGGCGGTGCCGGGGGCTGTCCGGGTTCAGGAGCGAGTGCCGGCGGCTGTAGGCGAAGTACACGACGAGTCCGATCACGAGCCAGACCCCGAACCGGAGCCACGTCTCGGGGTGGAGCTGCGAGATGAGGAAGAGCGAGAAGCCCACGCCGACGATCGGGACCACGGGCATGAGCGGCAGCCGGAACGTCCGCGGCGCCTCCGGCTTGGTGTAACGGAACACGATCACGGCGATGCAGACGACGACGAAGGCGGCGAGGATGCCGATGTTCGTGAGGTCGGCGACGGCGCGGATGGGGAACACCCCCGCGAAGAACGCCGCGCCCAGCCCCGCGATCCAGGTGACCCGCTGCGGGACGCCGCGGCGGTCGACCCGCGCGAACCAGCCGGGGAGCAGTCCGTCGCGGCTCATGCTGAACCACACCCGGGTGGCGCCGAGCAGGAACGTGAGCATGACGGTGAGGATCGACACGACGGCGAACACCGAGATGACGGAGGCGACGACCGGGAGCCCCGCACCCGTGAACGCCGAGGCGAAGCCCGCCTTCGGATCGATGTCCTGGTAGTTCTGCATGCCCGTGAGCACGAGCGTCGCGGCGACGTAGAGCACCATGGCGATCACGAGGGACAGGATGATCGCCTTCGGCATGTGCCGACGCCCGTCCTTCGCCTCCTCGGCGGCCGTGCTCATCGCGTCGTAGCCGAACACCGCGAAGAACACCGTCGCGGCACCGGTGAAGACGGGGCCGAAGCCGTTCGGCAGGAAGGGGTCGTAGTTGGCGGGGTCGATGAAGAAGACGCCGAGGACGACGATGAACACCACGAGGAGGATCTTGATGGCCACGGCGACGAGTTCGAAGCGGCCGAACGTGCGGGTGCCGCGGCTCAGCAGGAACGTCACGAACAGGCAGATGAGGATGGCCGGGATGTTGACCACACCCCCTGGCTGGTCGGCGGTCTCCGTGATCGCGGTCGGCAGCTCCAGCCCGAATCCGGAGAGGAATGCGTCCAGATAGCCGGAGATGCCGATCGCGACGACGGCGACGATGGCGACGTACTCCAGGAGCAGGTCCCAGCCGATGAACCAGCCGACGAGTTCGCCGAGCGCGACGTAGCCGTAGCTGTAGGCGGAACCGGCCCGCGGGATCATGCCGGCGAACTCCGCGTACGACAGCGCGGCCGCTGCCGACGCAAGCCCGGCGATGAGGAAGGAGAGGACGACGGCGGGGCCCACGGCGGGAGTCGTCGCATCGCCGTGGGCGACGAGTCCGGCGAGCGAGAAGATCCCGACGCCGACGATGCCGCCCACGCCGATCGCGGTGAGCTGCCAGAGCCCGAGCGTCCGGAACAGACCGCTCCCGCCCGACTCCTCCGTCATGTCGCTGACGGGCTTGCGGCGCCACACGGACGTCGTGGAACGGGGTCGATCTGTCCGGGGCATCGTCGCCTTCTCTCGTCAGGAACGGTAGAACGTTACCTTCGCCGGCGCGCCGTCACAAGACCGTGGATCCGGCGGCGGACGCGGTGCAGCAGCGGCATCTCCAGGTAGATCACGAGGGGGACGGCGATGGTGACGAGCACCAGCGTGCGCACGACGATCGGGAGTCCGGAAAGGGGGGCGGCGAGGACGAGGTTCAAGACCGTGAGGGTCGGGAAGACGGCGATCCAGATCATCAGCGCGAGCTGGTGCTGCGTGGGCGGGGGAACGGGGGTCGCCGTCGGGGCGGGTGCTGTGGACATGGCTGTGTTCCTTCTCTCTCGGGGGTCAGGCGCCGCGGTGGGTCGCGAGCTGGGCGGCGAGGTCGTCGTCGGTGAGGTCGGCGTTGAGGGCGATCGCGGCGGCGGAGCCCTGTCCGGCCGCGGTGATGAGCTGCGCACGCGGATCGGCGACGTTCCCGGCGACGGAGACCCCTGGCACGCTCGTGCGCCCGCCGGCATCGTGCCGGACCCACCCGTTCTCGTCGGTCTCGCAGCCGAGAGCGTGGAGGAGGGCGTCGTGAGCGCGCATCTCGGGGCGGACGAACACCGCGGCGCGCTCGACGTGCGTGCCGTCGCTCAGCTCCACGCTCTCGAGGCGGTCGGCCTCGACGATGAGGCGGGAGACCTCCCCCGGATGCACCCGGACGCCGCGCGCGTCGAGACGTTCCTGCTCGTCGTCCGTGAGTGGCCGGGTGTGGGGGAAGTAGACGACGTCGGCGGACCACTGGGCGATGAGGAGCGCGTGGGCGACCGACGCAGCCGTGCCGCCGATCACCCCGAGAGCGCGATCCCGCACCTCGTAGCCGTGGCAGTACGGGCAGTGCAGTACGTCTCGCCCCCAGCGCTCCCGCAGATGCGGGATGTCGGGGATCTCGTCGCGCAGGCCCGTGGTGACCAGCACCCGCCGGGCCTCCAGCCGTCGCCCGTCGTCGAGGGTGGCCGTGAAGCCCGGGGACAGCTCGGCGACGCGTCCGTCGATGATCGTGCCTCCGTAGCCCGCGACCTCGTCGCGTCCGCTCGCGAGCAGCGCAGCGGGCGCGGCGCCGTCCCGGGAGAGGAAGCCGCGCAGATGCGCCGCGGGGGCGTTGCGGGGCTCCCCCGCATCGACGATCGCGACCGTGCGTCGAGCGCGGAGCAGGACCAGGGCGGCGCTGAGGCCGGCGGCACCGCCGCCGACGATGAGCACATCGAATCTCTTCATGCCACGAGAGTCGCCCCGGAGGTGCCGGGGCGGCAAACTTCTTTGCTGCTCCTGGGAAATGCGGCCAGACTGAGGACGTGCAGGGGGACGAGATCGACGCGACGCTCGACGGCGTGGGCCCGCGGTTGCGGTGGCTCCGGAAGCAGCGGGGGATGACGCTGACCGACCTGGCCGACGCCACGGGGATCTCCACGAGCACGCTCTCGCGGTTGGAGACCGGGCAACGCCGACCGAGCCTCGAGCTTCTCCTCCCGCTCGCCCGCGCCCACCGGGTGCCGTTGGACGACCTCGTCGGGGCGCCCGACGTCGGCGATCCGCGCGTGCGATTGAAGCCGCGCCGCGTGCACGGCCGGATCGTCGTGCCGCTGACCCCGCACGCCGGCCCGGTCCAGGCCTGGAAGATCCTCATCCCGGGGAGCCAGGTGACTCCGCGTCCCCGGGCGCACGAGGGGCGCGAATGGCTCTACGTGCTCAGCGGCACCATGCGGTTGATCCTCGGCGCGCGCGATCTGCGCATGGCAGCCGGAGAGGTCGCCGAATTCGACACGCACGTGCCGCACTGGTTCGGGAGCGCGGACGGGGAGCCCGCCGAGGTGCTCAGCCTGTTCGGCCGACAGGGCGAACGCGTCCACGCGGGCGAGTCGGGCGCGCAGCCCGAGGGATGACGGCGGACGTCCCGAGCCTCCGCGGGGATCAGCCGACGAGCGCGGCGCTGCGCCGCCAGAGGGCCTCGGCGAGAGCGGGGTCGTGCACCTGCGGGTTCACGCGGGTGCTGAGGACGCGCTCGTCGTAGTAGGCCCCGGAGATCCAGGTCTCGCCCGGCGTGCCTTCGAGGAACCACCGCAGCGTCGCGCCGCCGCGGTCGCTGCCGATGAGGACGAGGCGGCGCAGCGGGGTGCGGTAGACGAGGCGCATGATGCTCGACGACTCGGCGGCGAAGTTCGTCGCCACGGTGCCGGGGTGGAAGGCCACCGCGCTGAGCCCCTGCGCATGGAACTTCTCGTGCAGGCTCTTCGCCATCAGGACGTTGGCGAGCTTGGCATCGCCGTAGGCCTTGTTCGGGGAGTACCGGCGGGTGTTGTCGAGATCGTCGACGTCGAGATGCCCGAAGAGGCGATGGGCGACGCTGGAGGTGTTCACGACCGCGCCGCGGGCGGCGAGCAGCTGCGGGAGCAGGAGGTTCGTCAGCAGGAACGGGGCGAGGTGGTTCACCTGCATGGTCTTCTCGTGCCCGTCGACCGTGGGGGTGCGGTCGCCGAAGATGCCGCCGGCGTTGTTGGCCAGCACGTCGATGCCCTCTGCGCCCACGGCGTCCGCGAGCTGCGCGGCGAGCGCGCGCACGTCGTCGAGGCGCGCGAAGTCGGCGGTGAACCACTCCGCGCCGGTCTCCTCCGCCACGGCCCGCATCTTGTCGGGCGAGCGGCCCACGAGGAGCAGCCGGTGCGGGGACCCGGCGAGCTGGCGGGCGGCGGCGGCGCCGATCCCGTCCGAGGCTCCGGTCAGCACGATGGTGCGTGCGGCCACGGCGGCGCTCACTCGGCCGACGGCGTGATGCGGCGGACGGCCCTGGTCACGTGCTCGGCGATCACCGCGCGCGCCTGCTCCGGATCGCCGGTCGCGATGGCGTCGACGATCTGCTGGTGGCTGCGCACGTGCTCCTCCTGCTCGGCGGGGTCGAGGGCGGAGTTGGCCGCCTGGATGAACCCGGCGATCCGGCCACGGAGCTGGGCGCTGAGCTCGTCGAGGAACCGGTGCTCGGCGAGGTCGGCGAGGGTCTCGTGGAAGAGGCGGTCCTGGCGCAGGACCTCGGCCACATCGCCCGGCGCCGCGGCCGCCATGGCCTGGATGATGGCCTCCAGCCGTGCCGCCGACTCGTCGTTCCACCGCTCCTGGACCCGGATCGCCATGAACTGCTCCAGCACGATCCGCAGGCTCGAGATCTCCTCCAGGTCCTGCGCGCTGAGCTGGGCGACGCGGGCGCCGCGGCGGGGCTCGCGGGTGATGAGGCGCTCCTCGGCGAGCCGGGTCAGGGCCTCGCGCACGGGGATGTGGCTGACGCCGAGACGGTCGGCGAGCTTGCGCTCCACGAGGCGCTCGCCGGGGGCGAGCTCTCCGGAGTGGATCGCCGCCCGCAGCTCGTCCGTGACCTGCTCGGCGATGTTCTGATCCGACACGCTGCGCATCCGGGGCCCTTCTCGATCTCGCGCGGCCCGGTGCTCGTCGAGCGGGGGCTCCTTCGCTCGGTCGATGCTATGGCATGAGGCCGGGACTGGACAGGAACCGCGCGGTGCTAGATGCTATAGCAAAACCCGAAACCGATGACGAAGGAGTTGTCATGTCCGGCAGAGAGACCCTCGCGCAGGCGCGCGGCGCGGAGGATGCGGTGGGAGCCGCCGCCATGAAGAAGGCGATCTGGAGGCTGGGGCCGTTCCTCGGACTGCTCTACCTCGTCGCCTACATCGACCGGAACAACGCGGGCTTCGCGAAGCTGGAGATGACCGCCGCCCTCCAGATCACCGAGGCCGCCTTCGGCTTCGCGGCGGGCATCTTCTTCATCGGCTACCTGCTGTTCGAGGTGCCGAGCAACCTGCTCCTGGAGAAGTTCGGCGCCCGCAAGTGGATCGCCCGCATCATGATCTCGTGGGGCATCGTCGCCGCGCTGACCGCCTTCGTGCAGGACGCGACGCAGTTCGCGATCGCGCGCTTCATCCTCGGTATCGCGGAGGCTGGGTTCTTCCCCGGCGTGCTGCTCTACCTCACGTTGTGGTTCCCGCGGCAGTACCGCACGCAGGTGCTCGCCGTCTTCGTGCTCTCGAACCCGATCGCCAACGCGGTCGCCGCGCCGCTGTCCGGCTGGATGCTGGAGCTGCACGGGCTGTGGGGCCTGGACGGCTGGCAGCTCGTCTTCCTGCTGCAGGGCATCCCGGCCGTGCTGCTCGCGTTCGTCGTGTTCTTCTGGCTCCCCGACCGCCCGCAGGACGCGCGCTGGCTGACCCCCGCCGAGCAGCGCTGGATCACCGACACGCTCGCCGCCGAGACCCAGGCGACCGAGCAGCGGCACGGACGCCTGCGTCTGGGGGAGGTCTTCCGCAACGGCCGCCTGTGGACGCTCATCGTGCTCTTCTTCGGCGTCGTGTTCGGTGCCTACGGGCTGGGCATGTGGCTGCCGACGATCGTGAAGAGCATGGGCGACTTCTCGAACGCGACCACAGGGTGGCTCGTGGCGCTGCCGAACCTGTGCGCCGCCCTCGTGATGCTGCCGTGGGAGCGCGCCGCCCGGAAGCAGGGCAACATCCCGCTGCAGATCGGCATCACGCTCAGCATCACCGCCCTGTCGCTCATCGGCGGTCGCGGCCCAGGGCACGCCGGTGCTCGCGCTCGCAGCGCTGTGCGTCGGGATGTCGGCGCTCTTCTCGACCACCCCGCTGTTCTGGAGCCTGCCGCCCATGGTGCTCACCGGCACGGCGGCCGCGGCCGGCCTCGCGTTCATCAACTCGGTCGGCAACCTCGCCGGCTTCGCGGGACCCTACGCGATCGGCTGGATCAGCGAGACCACGGGCTCGGCGGTGTGGGGCCTGCTCCTCATCTCGGGGCTCACGCTGCTCGGGGCGACGATCGCCTTCGTGCTCAGCCGCCGCGCGGACTTCACGACGGCGCCCGCGCTCGCCGTCGAGGCGTCCAGCGCCCGACGGTGACCGGTCCGGGCCGGCGGTCGTGACGAGAACGTGACCCCGCCGGCCCGGTTCGCTCTAGACGACCCTGCGCTTTTGCTACATGCTATAGCGCAACACCCTTACCCGAAGCACCACCCGACCTTGGAGGCACCCATGTCGCGTCGTCGTGTTCGGCTCGGCGGAGCAGCGATGCTGCTGACCGCCGCGCTCATCACCGCTGGTTGCAGCACCTCATCCACCCCCGACGGCCAGGCGCAGGAGGGCGGTACCCTCACCGTCGCCGCCGCGCAGGGCATCCCGCAGCTCAATCCCGCCATCCGCACGTTCGCGTGGGAGGAGGTGCTGTTCCCGCTGCTGTGGAACGGCCTCACCAAGACCGACGAGTCCGGCGAGATCGTCGGCGACCTCGCCGAGAGCTGGGAGGCATCCGCCGACCAGAAGACCTGGACGTTCACCCTCCGCGACGGCGTGACGTTCTCGAACGGCGAGGACTTCACCGCCGACGACGCGGTGGCCGCGTTCGACTACTACCTGGACCCGGAGACTGCGACGCAGGAGAAGAACAAGATCTCGATGGTCACCGACGTCACCGCGCCGGACGAGAAGACCGTCGTGGTGACGCTGTCCGAGCCCATCGCGACCTTCCCCGCGGGCATCGTCTGGGTGAAGATGATCGACGTCGACGCGCTCGACACCATCGACAAGGAGCCCATCGGCACCGGTCCGTACGTCGTGGACGCCTTCACTCCGGACGACAGCCTCACGCTCGTCCCCAACCCCGAGTACTTCGGCGAGGCCCCGGCGCTCGACGAGATCACGATCGTGAAGGCCGCCGAGTCCACCGCCGCCGTCACCGGTCTGCGTTCCGGCGACATCGACGTGCTGTGGTCCGTGCCACAGGGCGACGTGGCGGGTCTGGAGGGCGGCGACATCGCCCTGGTGAAGCCCGAGAACCCGAGCCAGTGGCCGTCGTGGGAGATCGACACGACGTCGCCGCCCTTCGACGACGTGCGCGCCCGGCAGGCCCTCGCGTACGCGACCGACCGCGAGGCCATCCTCGACGCCGCCTACTACGGCCAGGGCACGGTCTCGCCGACGAACAACGCGCTCGGCGAGGTGAACCCGTGGTTCGGCGGCCAGCTGACCGACTACTCCTACGACCTGGACAAGGCGAAGGAGCTGTTCGCCGAGGCCGGGGTGACCGAGGGCAGCACGCTCACCTGGTGGGGCGTGGCCGGACAGTACCCCGAGTGGAACACGAGCGGCGAGATCCTGCAGGCGAGCCTGAAGGAGATCGGCATCACGTTGAAGATCGACAACAACGACATCGGCACCTGGGTCGACGCGTTCTACCCCGCGGGCAAGAGCTACCCCGGGTACATCGTGCCGAACTTCCAGTCCACCCCGCCCGAGCCGGCCTACTCGCTGAACTTCTACCTGGAGGGGCGGTGCGAGTGCAACTGGGTCGACCCCGACTTCCAGACGGCGTTCGCCGACGCCGTGGCCGAGCCGGACGAGACCGCGCGGGCCGACAAGTGGGGCACCGTGCAGACCATCATCAACGAGCAGGTGCCGCTCATCGTGCCCCTGCAGTCGACGGTCGTCACCGCCACCAGCACGGCGGTCGACGGCGTGTGGGTCGAGGGCGGCGGACAGCTGCACCTCGAGGGCGCGCAGCTGAAGGGCTGACATGGTCCTCTCCGTCCTCCGGCGGGTGGCGATCAGCATCGCGATGCTGATCGCCACCTCGCTCCTCGTCTTCGTCGTGCTCCGGCTGCTGCCGGGCGACCCCGTCATCACCCGCCTCGGCTCGACGCCGGGCGTGGATGCCGAGACCATCGCCCGGCTCCGGGAGGAGGCCGGCCTCGACGCCCCCGTCATCGAGCAGTACCTGCGCTGGATCGGCGGCGTCTTCACGGGCGACTTCGGTCAGTCCTACTTCAACCAGTACTCGGTGACGGAGCTCATCGCCCAGCGTCTTCCCGCGACGCTGGAGCTCACCCTCATCGGCGTGCTCCTGGCCGTGCTCATCGCCACCCCGGCCGCCGTGTTCGCCTCGCTGCGTCCGCTCGGCGTGGTCGACCGGGTGCTCACCGCGATCTCGACCGCGGGCATGGCCCTTCCGCAGTTCCTCATCGGCATCGTGCTCATCGTCGTGTTCGCCGTGCAGCTCAAGGTGCTGCCGGCCCGCGGCTACACGCCGTTCGCGGAAGACCCCGCCGAGAACCTCGTGCGCATGATCCTCCCCGGCCTCACCCTCGCCTTCGCGGCGGCGCCGCTGCTTATGCGGTTCCTCCGGGCCTCGATGGTCGAGGTGCTGGACGCCCCCTACATCCGCACCGCGAAGGGCAAGGGACAATCGGCGAGCGGCGTCGTCCTCGGCCACGCGCTCCGCAACGCCCTGATCCCCGGGCTCACCATGCTCGGCCTGATCGTCGGCTACACCCTGGGCGGCGTGGTGATCGTGGAGTACGTGTTCGGCGTCCCCGGGCTCGGCTCGCTCGCGATCGACGCGGTCTTCAAGCGGGACTACGCGGTGCTGCAGTCGGTCGTGCTGCTGATCTCCGCGATGTTCATCCTCACCACGCTCATCGTCGACCTCCTCTACGGGGTGCTCGATCCGCGTCTTCGTGCAAGGAGCAGCCGTGGCTGACACCCTCACCCTCGCGCTGCGCTCCGCGCGCCCCCGCCGACGGGTCGCCGTCGCCTCCTGGATCCCGCTGGGGCTGCTGGCGATCATCGTCCTCGCCTGCGTGCTCGCCCCGCTCCTGGCCCCGTACGACCCCGCGGCACAGTCGTCCGACCGGTTCGCCGGACCCTCGGCGGCGCACCTCTTCGGGACCGACGAGCTGGGCCGCGACCTCTTCAGCCGCGTGCTCTACGGCGGCCAGCTCACCGTGTTCATCGCCGGGGGCGCGACGCTCGTGGCCATGGTCCTCGGCATCGCCTGGGGAATGGCGGCGGCGTTCGCGCGCGGCTGGGTCGATGAGATCCTCATGCGTCTCGCCGACACGGTCATGGCGATCCCGCAGATCCTCTTCGCGCTCGTCTTCATCTCCGCGTTCGGCGCCGACCCCGTCAAGCTCGCCGTCATCATCGGGGTGCTCCTCACGCCGACCACCGCGCGGCTCGTGCGGTCGTCGGTGCTCAGCGAACTGCAGGAGGACTACTTCACGGCCGCGGTGGCGTTCGGCTCGACCCGGCGCCGGCTGCTCTTCGCCGAGGTGCTCCCGAACGCCAAGGGGCCGATCATCGTGCAGGCGGCCATCAACGCCGCCAACGCGATCCTCCTGGAGGCGTCGATGAGCTTCGTCGGGCTCGGCATCGCGCCGCCCGAGGCCACCTGGGGCACGCTCGTGCAGCAGGGCTACCAGAAGATGTACCAGTCCATCGGGTACGTGCTGTTCCCCGCCCTGTTCATCTTCGTCACCATCTGGCTGCTCAACGTGCTCGCCGACCAGTTCGGCGGCGATCGGAAGGGGAAGGGCCGATGACCGACCTCACGCCTGTCCTGCAGGTGCAGGACCTCACCGTCTCCTACGGCGACGTCATGCCCGTCCAGGGCATCACGTTCGCGGTGCGCCCCGGTGAGCGCATCGGCCTCGTCGGCGAATCCGGCTCCGGCAAGTCGCTCACGGCGCTGTCGATCATGCGGCTGAACGACGGGGCGACCCTGGGCGGCAGCATCCGGTTGCGCGATCGCGAACTGCTCACGCTCAGCCCGCGGGAGATGACCCGCGTGCGCGGCGGCGAGATCGCGATGGTCTACCAGGACCCGATGTCGTCGCTGAACCCGGTCCGCACGATCGGGCACCAGCTCGTCGAGGCGATCCGGCTGCACGACCGGGTCTCGGCGGCGGCCGCCCGCGCGCGGGCCGTCGAGCTGCTGACCGAGGTCGGGGTGCCGCTCCCTGAGGAGCGTCTCGGCCAGTACCCACACGAGTTCTCCGGCGGGATGCGGCAGCGCGTCATGATCGCGATGGCCATGTCGTCTCGACCCGCCGTGCTCATCGCGGACGAGCCGACCACGGCCCTCGACGTCACGACGCAGTCCCGGATCATCGACCTCCTCGACCGGCTCGCGGAGGACCACGGGACCGCGGTCGTGCTCATCACGCACGACCTCGGCGTCGCCGCCGGGTTCTGCGAGCGCATCCACGTGATGCGGCACGGGCGCGTGGTCGAGGAGGGCCCGGTCGACCGCATCTACGCCGCCCCCGAGCACCCGTACACGCAGGCGCTGCTCGGCGCGGTCGTCGACCTCACGGTGGACGTGCAGCAGCCCATCCGCACCGCCGCGGAGGTGCTCGAACGCGGGACGGAGCCGCTCGCCGAAGCCGGGTCGATCAGCGCGGTGGATCGGGCGCGGGAGTCCGGTGACGTCCTGGTGGACGTGCAGGGCGTGTCGAAGGTGTTCACGCTCGGCTCCGGACGCCGGGTGACCGCGGTCGACGACGTGTCGTTCCAGATCCGGCGCGGCGAGACGGTCGGGCTCGTCGGCGAGTCGGGCTCCGGCAAGTCGACCGTGTCGAAGGCCGTGCTCGCGCTCGGAGGCATCGACGGAGGGTCGGTCGTCTTCGACGGGCAGCGCCCGCACGACCTCCGCGGCGAGGAGCTGCGGCGCCTGCGCAAGCGCATGCAGATGGTGTTCCAGGACCCGTTCTCGGCGCTGAACCGGCGGCAGACCGTCGCGCAGATCATCGAGGCGCCGCTACGCGCCCACGGCATCGGCACCCGGGTATCCCGCGCCGAGAAGGTGCGCGGGACCATGCACCGCGTGCGCCTGGACGAGGAGTTCGCGCACCGGCTGCCGCGCTCGATGTCCGGCGGGCAGTGCCAGCGCGTGTCCATCGCCCGGTCGCTCGTGCTCGAGCCGGAGTTCCTCGTGCTCGACGAATCGGTGTCGGCGCTCGACGTGTCGATCCAGGCGCAGGTGCTCAATCTGCTCCGGGAGCTGCAGGCCGAGCTCGGCCTCACCTACCTCTTCATCAGCCACGACCTGGCGGTGATCCGGTACATGTCCTCGACGGTCGCCGTGATGCAGCAGGGCCGCATCGTCGAGATCGGCGCGCGCGACGCGCTCTTCGCGAATCCGCAGCACGAGTACACGCGCGGGCTCATGGCGGCGATCCCCGTCGCCGACCCGGTCCTCGAGCGCCGACGGCGTGCGGAGGCCGCGGCGCTCTGGCAGGCCCAGGGTGGGCAGACGGGTGCGGTCCCCGCGACGACCGCAGGACGAGGAGGACGACGATGACCATCACGGATCAGGGGACGGGGGCCGCGGCGGACACCGCGGGTGCCGGCGCGGCGGTGCGGTCCACCGGCCGTCGCGCGCTCATGGCCGGGCTCGGCGCGGTCGCGCTCGGCACGGCGGGCGCGCTCGCGAGCACGGCGCCGGCGCAGGCCGCCCCGGTCGCCGCCGGCGCCAAGGACGTCACGCGAGCGGAGTCCGTCGCCGACCTCGGCCGCCTCCGGGCCCGCGACGGCGAGGTGGCGATCGTCGCCGGGTACCGGAAGCCGGGCGACGCCGGGCTGCTCGTGTACGTGGGCAGCGAGAGCGCGAAGACCGCGCCCAACGGCGGCACCGTGATCGCGGGGAAGCACGACACCCGCTGGGTCCTGCAGCACAACGGCACCGTCGACTTCCGGGTCTTCGGCATCACGGGACCGGAGAAGCCGGCGGATGATGCGCTCGCGGCGATGGTGAACGATCCCCGCATCCGCCGGATCGAGGCGAGCACGGATCTCCTGTTCCGGCGACGACACCGCTTCACCCGGTCGCACGTCGAGATCGACTTCGGCGGACACCTCATCGCGACCGACGGCATCGAGAAGAACACGCACGACAACCCGTTCGGCGCCGTGATGTTCTTCACCGGGGTGTCGAAGGACGTCACGGTCGAGCACGCGCTGGCCGAGGCCTGGCCGGAGCTGACCGACGCCGTCGCCGTGCCGGATGCCTCCCGGTTCCCCGTCGACTCCTGGTGGGCGGTGCAGTGCGATCCCGTCGCCGGAGGAGGTGCGGACGAGCGCGAGCTGCAGCGGTTCGTGCAGGTGACGCAGCAGATCGACGGCACCCACATCCGCATCGACTACCTCAACGGCTGGCCGCTGGACAAGGGGCGGAAGCTCATCTGGCGGCAGATGGAACCGGTCGCGGGCGTCCGGATCGCGAACATGCGGTTCCTGGGGGCCGGTCCCTTCGACGGTCCCACCGACGGCTCCTTCCCCGACTCCCGCGAGCTCACCGGCTCCCACCCGATCGCCTTCGAGTACGCGATCCACTGCGACGTCGCCGATGTGCACGCGAGCCGCACCTGGTGGCCCGTGATCATGCGGCGGTGGAACACGCACTTCACGACGGAGCGCTGCTCGGTGGAGAACCCGCCGACCGTGTTCTACGGCGGCGCCGGCTACCTCACGCAGCAGATCTACAGCCTCTACGGACGGGTCAGCGACTGCACGTCGTCGAACGCCCGGCACCTGAACGACCTCACCGCCAGCGCCTACTGCATCGTCGAGAACTGCCACGGCGACGGCGACGATCAGGGCGGCAACCCCTTCACCACGCACGGCCAGTACGAGCACGACCTCACCTTCATCGGCAACTCCGGGCTCATGGACATCGCCAACTCCGGGGCGCAGTGGGGCACCGCCGCGAAGCGCATCACGGTGCGCGACCACGTCTGCTCCTGGTTCGTCGCCGGGACCAAGATCAGCGATCTGACGCTGGAGAACGTGCGGGTCATCGGCCGCTCGACCTTCGATCCGCAGGCGACGATGACCATCAACGCCGACGGTGCCCAGGTGCGCGGGTGCACCGCCGGACTCCTGGCGATCGGACAGCGGTCGCAGCGCTCGTCGCGGCCGACCGTGATCGCGGACTCCACCTTCGCGCTGCCGAAGGACCAGGTGCTCGTGCAGACCCCGGTCACGGCTCCCGTGCGCTTCGTGGACTGCACGATCACCGGGATCGACGGGGTCAAGGCGCGAGGGTCTGGGCCGGTCGAGTTCGTGGACTGCCGCCTCAGCGGCCCGGCGGCGGGTGCGCCCTTCGAGCTCGGTGCCTCCCGCGTCACCATCCGCGGCGGGTCCGTGCGCGACGTGCGCCTGACCGCGACCGCGGTGCGGGATCAGCTCGTCGCTCTGGACGGCGTCGAGCTGTCCACGGAGCGGACGGACGGCGCGCTGCTGAGCAGGGCCGCCGGTGCCGGCCTCGTCACCTGGCGGGTGAGCGGCGTGACCTCGACCGTGCCGAAGGGCGCGGCGCACCTCGACATCGGCACGGGCGTCAATCACGCCCGCGTCACCGGCAGCCAGTTCGCCGGGGGACGAGTGCGGCTGGCGGACGGATTCGCCGAGCCGTCGACGCTGCTGTACAGCGACACCGTCGAGCGCGGCGTCGAGACCGCGCTCCCGGAGGCCGGACCGCGCGTCGTCATCGCGGACGTGCTGACGAGCGCGTGACGGACGGCATCATGGACATCAGGGAGGACCACGCGTGAATCACACGGCAGCCGCGACGCACCTCGGAGACCGCATCCGCATCCCCCGCACGCGGGCGCGCATCGGCGTCGCCCGGCGCGACATCACCCCGCCCGTCGGCATCCGCGCCAAGAACTGGGGCCCGGCCGACTGGGAGCGGTCCGAGGGGGCGCACCGGCCGTTCGCGCTGACCGCGCTCGCCGTGGTGGCCGCGGACGAGCGGCCCCGGGTGCTGCTCGCCGTGGACGGCACGTGGTGGCGCCGGGTCGCGGACGAGCAGGGCGTGCGCGGGGCCATCCTCGACGGTCTGCGCCTCGCGCCCGATCAACTCATGCTCTCGCTCTCGCACACCCACGCGGGGGCCGTGCTCTGTGCCGCGGATGCGCATCTCCCGGGCGGGGAGCTCATCCCCGGGTACCTGGAGGCGCTTGCTGCCGCGGGCATCGCCGCCGGGCGTGAGGCGCTGGAGGCCGCGCGACCGGGGCTCATCGAGTGGACCACGGGCACCTGCACCCTCGCGGCGGAGCGTGAGCTCGACCTCGACGGCCGCGCGCTCGTCGGCTACAACCCGCAGGGCACCGCCGACGACACGGTGACGATCGGCCGGATCAGCATCGACGGGGAGGTGCGGGCGACGCTGGTGAACTACGCCTGCCATCCGACGACCCTGGCCTGGCAGCACCGGGAGGTGTCCCCGGACTACGTCGGCGCGATGCGCGAGATCGTGGAGGCCGCGACCGGCGCACCGTGCCTGTTCGTGCAGGGGGCCTCGGGCGAGCTGGCCCCGCGGGAGCAGTACACCGGCGACGTCGCGGTGGCCGACCGGCACGGACGCTCACTCGGGCACGCGGTGCTCGCGGCGCTGGACGGGCTTCCGGTGCCGGGCGAGGAGCTGACGCTGGATGGTGTCGTGGAGTCGGGGGCTCCGCTCGCGATCTGGACCGGGACTCCCGCGGACGGCGGCGACGGGACGGCGGGAGTCCTCTCGGCGGTCGAGCTGCCGCTGCGCGACCTGCCCACCCTGGACGAGCTCGCGGAGGAGTGGAAGGACATCGACCCCCGGTCCCGGGAGGAGCGCCTCGGACGGGCGCGGAACCTCCGTGACGGCTACATCGAGGGGCCGACCGTGTCGCACCCCGTGTGGGCGTGGCGGCTCGGAGACGCCGTGATCGTGGGGCATCCGGGCGAGGCGTACTCGCGGCTGCAGACGACTCTGCGGGAGCGGTTCCCGGAGACGCCGATCGTGGTGATGAACCTCACGAACGGCCCGGGGTTCGTGTATCTCCCGACCCGCGCAGCCTACGACCGCGGCGCCTATCAGTCCTGGCAGACCCCCTTGGCTCCCGGCGCCCTGGAGCTCCTGGAGTCCCACGCTGTGTCGGTCGTGGCCGGGTTGCTGGGGTAACTCCGCCTTCGAATCGCCCACTTTGCTCCATTTCCGGCCGAAATCGAACCAGTTGCGCGATTCGAACGGGATAGAGTTGCTATAGCAAATCCCCGAGGTAGAGGAGAGACATGACCGCGCGCCCCGTCGCCATCGTCACCGGAGGCTCGGCCGGCATCGGCTGGGAGATCGGACAGCGGCTCTCCGCAGATGGGTACCTCGTCGTCGCGACGGATCGCGTCCCCGGGCTCACCGCGGGCGAGAACCCCGCCGGGATCCGGTGGCTGGAGCTCGATGTCACCGACCATGCCGCCGTCGACCGGGTCTTCGGCGAGATCGAGGCGGAGCTCGGGCCCATCGAGGTGCTCGTGAACAACGCCGGGATCCAGCGTCATCGTGGGATCGAAGACCTCACGTGGGACGAGTGGTCCGCGGTCGTGGACGTGAACCTGCACGGGGTGTTCTCGGCGCTCCAAGCTGCCGGGAAGCGCATGCTCGACCGGGGTGAGGGCCGTATCGTCAACATCTCCTCCATCTCCTCGCGAGGCTCCGCGGGGCGGGCGCCGTATGCCACGACCAAGGCCGCCGTCATCGGACTCACTTCGACGGCCGGAGCCGAGTGGGCGGCGCGCGGTGTCCGTGTCAACGCTGTCGCCCCGGGCTACGTCGACACCGGGGTGTTCCGGCAGGGCGTCGAGCAGGGGACACTGAGCCTCGACACGATCCTGTCCCGCATCCCCGCGAAGCGCCTGGCCGACGCGAGTGAGATCGCCGCGGCCGTGAGCTTCCTCGTGTCCGACCAGTCGCGCTACATGAACGGGCAGACGCTGTACGTCGACGGCGGCTTCATGGTGGACTACGGCGTGCCCCTCGCGAAGAAGCCCGAATGACCGCCGTCGCCCGGATCGACACGGCCACCGCGGTCCTGCCCCTTCCGGCACCGCTGCAGCTCGGTGCGATGACGGTCACGCGGCGGGAGTACTCCGCGGTGCAGGTGACGGCGGACGACGGCACCACCGGGGTCGCCTACTGCCTGTCGCGCGAGGCCCCGATGGCGGAGATCGTCGACCGCCTGGTGGCCCCGCACGCGGTGGGGCTCGACGCCGACGACCCGGCGGCCGCGTGGGACCGGATGCTCCGCGGCAGCGCGATCGTCGGACGGGTGGGGCTCGTGCGGCGGGCGATCGGCCTCGTCGACATCGCCCTGTGGGACATCGCGGCCCGTCGAGCCGGCGTGCCGCTGTGGGCCCTGCTCGGCACGGGCGACGCCCCGCGGGAGGGGATGCTCGTCGCCGCGTATCCGTCTCCGCAGCGCACGCCGCGGGAGGTCGCCGATGAGGTGCTCGCGCAGGCGGACGGCTGGGCGCAGGTGAAGATCTCGCGCATTCCCGATCCGGCATACATGCGCGAACTGCTCGCGATCCTCGGCGCCGAGCTGCCGACGTCGACCGGACTCGTCGTGGACGTGGGCTTCGGCTGGCCCGACGCGGAGGCCGCCGTGGCGGAGGTGGCGCAGTGGGGCGAGCCGCGCCTGGCCTGGCTGGAGGATCCGCTGCTCCCCGAGGACGCGGCCGGTGTCGCCCGCATCCGGCGGGAGACCGGACTGCCGGTGGCGGTGGGCGACGAGGTGACCGACCCCGCCGTGCTGCGGGCCCTGGTAGAAGTGGGAGAGGTCGACGCGCTGCGCGTCGACGTCGTCGCGATCGGCGGCATCACTCCCGCGCGCGAGCTCATCGCCTGGGCGACGGAGCGCGGTGTCCCCGTGTCCGGACACGTCTATCCCGAGGTCACGGCGCACCTCGGCATCCAGGTGGAGACCTTCGCCCGCGGGGTGAATCCCTACGACCCCGCACCCTCGTTCGTCACGGGCGGGCCGCGGTTCGCCGGCACCGTCACGCCCCCCACGGCTCCGGGGCTCGGCTTCGGCCTCGATCCCGCCGTCTTCCGATTCGAGAGGGACTGACATGACACCTTCCCCGCGCAGCGTCGTGGTCACCGGCAGCGGCAAGGGCATCGGCCGCGCGGTGGCCGAGCGGCTCACCGCCGACGGCTGGATCGTGGTCGGGCTCGAACGCTCGCCCGGCTCCGGGACTGTGGAGGAGGGCATCGTCGCCGAGGTCGTGCTCGGCGACGCCGCCGATCGGAGCGCCCACGAGCGTGCCGCCGCCG
The DNA here is from genome assembly GCF_002993305.1 of Microbacterium sp. str. 'China'. Classification (NCBI taxonomy): domain Bacteria; kingdom Bacillati; phylum Actinomycetota; class Actinomycetes; order Micrococcales; family Microbacteriaceae; genus Microbacterium; species Microbacterium sp. str. 'China'. Next base: position 207,036 of record NZ_CP027434.1, read on the forward strand.
CGGCGCGCGCCAGGGCTCCGCTGGCGGGCTGGGTCAACAACGCGGGCATCACGAAGCGCACGCCGCTGCACGAGCTCGACGAGACGGTCGTGCGGGAGATCGTCGACATCAACGGCTTCGGCTACCTCTGGGGGTGCTCGGCGGCGGTCACAGCGTTCCTCGATCAGGGCGTGGCCGGGGCGATCGTGAACATCGGCTCGATCCACGGGCGGTCGAGCTTCGTCGATCACGCCGCGTACGAGTTCACGAAGGGCGGCATCGACGCCCTGAGTCGCAGTGTCGCGGTGACATATGGCGGAGTGGGCATACGGGCGAACACCGTCGCGCCGGGCGGCGTGCGCACCCCGCATCTGGAGGCGCAGATCGCCCGGGCGGCCGACCCTGCGGCGGAGGAGCGCCTGCTCGCGGAGGGTCCGCCGATGGGACGCATCGCCCGTGCGGAGGAGGTCGCCGCGGTGACGGCGTTCCTGCTCTCCGACGAGGCCCCCTACCTCTCCGGGCAGTCCATCGCGGTCGACGGAGCCTGGACGGCGTCGTTCGGCGACATCACGCTCGACCCCGCGCTGCGGAAGCGTTTCGAGGCGCCCCCGGCCTCCTGAACACCGGCCACGCCGATGTCCCTGGTCCGTGCGACGATCCGCTTCGTCGACGGGAGAACGGGATGCGCGGGGAAGCGACGGTTCTGCACGCCGATCTCGATGCGTTCTACGCCTCGGTCGAGCAGCGTGATGCGCCGGAGCTCCGCGGGCGTCCGGTGATCGTCGGCGGCGGGGTCGTGCTGGCCGCGAGCTACGAGGCGAAGGCGCGAGGCATCCGCACGGCGATGGGCGGCCGGCAGGCGCGGGAGCTGTGCCCCGACGCCGTCGTCGTGCCGCCGCGGATGGAGGCCTACTCCGCGGCCAGCAAAGACGTCTTCCGCATCTTCCGCGACACCACCCCGCTCGTGGAAGGGCTCTCCATCGACGAGGCGTTCCTCGAGGTCGGCGGGCTGCGACGCATCGCCGGCACTCCCGAGGCCATCGCCGTCCGGCTGCGGGAGCGGGTGCGCGCCGAGGCGGGCCTGGCGATCTCGGTCGGCGTCGCCCGCACGAAGTTCCTCGCGAAGGTCGCGAGTGCGGTGAGCAAGCCCGACGGACTCCTCGTCGTCGAGCCCGATCGGGAGGAGGAGTTCCTGCTGCCGCTCCCTGTCGAGCGGCTGTGGGGCGTCGGCGCGGTGACGGCGGAGAAGCTGCACCGTTACGGCATCCGCACGGTCGGACAGCTCGCGGAGCTCGAGGCGGCGACCGCGGAGCGCATGCTCGGAAAGGCCACCGGAGCGCACGTCCATGCTCTCGCCCGCCTGCGGGACCCCCGACCCGTGGACACGACCAGGCGCCGGGGATCGATCGGGTCGCAGCGGGCGCTCGGCGTCCGTCCGCGGTCGCCGGAGGAGCTCGACGTCATCCTCACCCAGATCGTCGACCGGCTCGCGCGGCGGCTCCGCGACGGCGAGCGCGTGTGCCGAACGGTGGTGCTGCGGCTGCGCTTCGGCGACTTCGCGAAGGCCACCCGTTCCCGGTCGCTGCGAGCGCCGACCGACCGCACCGCGCTGCTGCTCGCCGTCGCCCGCACGCTCCTCGCTGCGGCGCACCCCGAGATCAGCGGTCGGGGCATCACGCTGCTCGGTCTCTCGCTCACCCAGCTCGACGCGGCGGACAGCGTCCCGCCCGAGCTGCCGATCGACTGGGGCGACGAGTCTCGCCTCGACACCGTGCTCGACGCGCTCCGCGACCGCTACGGCTCCGCCTCGGTCTCGCGCGCCGCCCACCTCGGCCGCGACCCCGGTTGGTCGTCTCCGGTCCTCCCGGAGCACCACTGACCCCTTTCGAATCGCCTGAATGGTCCCATTTCGGCCGGAAATACAGCCAATCGGGCGATTCGAAGCGGGTCAGGCCTTGAGCATCGACGCCCGCGAGATCACGCCGTCGACCACGTCGAAGGTCGCGATGGTCTCCGTCGCGACGCCGGCGTTGATCACCCGCTCCTGCGCGACGACCCAGCGGGAGCCGAACAGGACGCTCGTGTCGATCACGCAGGAGAGCTCCGGGTTCTGCAGCCGCGGCTCGTAGAAGGCACGGATCGCAGCCGACCCGACGAGGGGTTCAGGTGCAACCCCGGTGACCACGGCGTCGTCGGCATAGGTCGCGACGAAGGCGTCGAGGTCGTGGGCGTTGAAGGCGTCGAGCTGCGCCTGCACGGTGTCGAGGGCAGAACGGTCCTGGGCGGTGCGGTCAGTCAATGCGAACTCCTCCGTTGACGTCGTAGGTGGCTCCGGTGATGAAGCGGGCCCGCTCCGAGGCGAGCGACGCGATGATCCAGGCGACGTCCTCCGGCTGACCGAACGCGCCGAGGGGGATGCCCGACTCGAGCTTGGCGCGGCCCTCGCCCTGAAGCTGATCCGTGATCGCGCTGGCGACCGGGCCGGGCGTGACGGCGTTGACGCGGATGCCCTCGGCGGCGAGGTGCCGGGCGAAGCTGCGGGTGATCGCGAGGATCGCCCCCTTGCTGGCCGCGTAGTGGATGCCCGTCTGCAGCGCGCCGACCTGCCCGGCGATCGAGGCGATGTTGATGACGGAGCGGTCGCCGTCGGCGGCCCGGAGCAGGGGGAGCGCCGCGCGGGTGAGCAGGAAAGTGCCGCGGGCGTTCGTCTCGAGGACGAAGTCCCACTCCTCGATGTCGATCTCGGGGTAGGGGGTGTAGGGGCAGACGCCGCCGTTGTTGACGAGGACGTGCAGGTCGTCCCACGCTGCCGTGATCTCGGCGATGAGCGCGGCGATGGAGTCGGGGTCGCGGAGGTCGAGGCGCGACACGTGGACGTCCGGGGAGCCCGCCGCGCGGCACTCCTCCGCCACGCGGACGGCTTCGGCCTCCCGTCCGGCGTAGGTGATCCAGAGGGCGACGCCCTCGCGGGCGAGTTCGAGGGCGGCGGCGGTTCCGATGCCGGAACTGGCGCCCGTGACGAGTGCGCGGCGAACAGTCATGACTAAACGCTATAGCAAGAATGGGCTCCCAGGACAGCGCTGTACGAGAAGTTGCTAGATGCTATAGCATCGCATGCATGACCGCGCCGCTCATCCTCGTCACCGACTGCGACCTCCCGGGAACCGTCCTCGAAGACACCCTCCGCGCCGCCGGCCTCCGTGCCGAGCGGGCCGCCTCCGGGAGCCCGGACGACATCGCCACCGCCGGCGCCGACGCCGAGGCGCTGGTCGTGCAGTGGGCGCGCATCGACGGCGCCCTCATGGACCGGCTGCCGAACCTCCGTTTCATCAGCCGAGTCGGCATCGGCTACGACATGATCGACGTCGAGGCCGCGACGGCCCGCGGCATCGCCGTCGCGAACACGCCGAGCTACTGCATCGAAGAGGTCGCCGCGCACACCGTCGCGATGATCATGACCCAGGCCCGCGGCCTCTCCGCCTACGACCGCGCCGTGCGGGAGGGCGTCTGGAAGGCGGTCGACGCCCGCCCGCTCGCCGTGCGGCCGTCCTCCACCACCGTGTCGGTGCTCGGCTTCGGGCGCATCGGATCGATCGTCGCCCGCGGGTGCCGGGCGCTCGGCTTCCGCGTGCTGGTGGCCGACCCGTATGCCTCCGACGACGCCGTGCGCGACGCGGGCTGTGAGCCCGTGGACATCCCGTCGGCGATCGCCCGCGCCGACATCCTCACCCTGCACGTGCCGCTGACGGACGAGACCCGCCATCTGATCGACGCCGCGGCCCTGGCGACGATGAAGCGGGACGCCGTGATCGTGAACACCTGCCGGGGGCCGCTCATCGACGAGGACGCCCTGGCCGCGGCGCTCCGCGACGGCCGGCTCGCCGGTGCCGCTCTCGACGTCTTCGCGGAGGAGCCGCTCCCCGCGGCGTCCCCGCTGCGCGCGCTCGACACCGTGCTGCTCTCGCCGCACGCCGCCTGGTACTCCCCGGAGGCCCTGGCGGATCTTCCCGTGCACGCCGCCGAGAACGTGATCCGCTCGCTCGCGGGCGAGGCCGTGCCCATCGTCAACCCGGCCTTCGCCGCCGCGCGCTGAGAGGACTCCCATGGAACTGCTGCGACTCGGCGCGATCGGCCAGGAGCGTCCATACGTCCGCGATGACGAGGGCGTTGTGCGCGATCTCAGCTCCCTGACCCGCGACATCGACGGCGCCTTCCTCGCCGCGGACGGCATCGCCCGCGTGCGGGCGGCGCTCGCGGACGGCTCCCTGCCGCAGGTGGAGACCACGGGACTGCGCGTCGGCGCCCCCGTGGCGCGGCCGACCGCGGTGATCTGCATCGGCCAGAACTACGCGGCGCACGCGGCGGAGTCCGGCGCCGAGCCGCCCGCACACCCGGTGGTGTTCTTCAAGCACCCGAACACGGTCGTGGGTCCGGACGATGTCGTGCTCCTGCCGCCGGGCGCGGAGAAGGTCGACTGGGAGGTCGAGCTCGCGGTCGTCATCGGCCGCACAGCGCGGTACCTGCCCTCCGTCGAGGCCGCGCGCGACGTGATCGCCGGCTACACCATCTCGAACGACGTGTCCGAGCGCGCGTATCAACTCGAGGTCTCCGGCGGACAGTGGTCGAAGGGGAAGTGCTCCGAGACGTTCAACCCCCTCGGCCCGGCACTGGTCCCCGCGGACGAGGTCGATCCTCAGGCGCTGCGCCTCCGATCCTTCGTGAACGGCGAGCCGCGGCAGGACTCCTCCACCGCCGACATGATCTTCCCCGTGCTGCAGCTGGTGCACGAGCTCAGCCATTACCTCGTGCTCGAACCCGGCGATGTCATCAACACCGGCACCCCGCAGGGTGTCGCGCTGTCCGGACGCTTCCCCTACCTGCAGGACGGCGACGAGATGACCATCGAGATCGAACGGCTCGGCCGCCAGCACCAGCGCACGGAGCGGGTCCGTCTCGGGTGAGGCCTGTGCCCGGGGCACGGTTCCTTTCGCTGAGTGCAACCGTGTCCCGGGTAGAGCCCTCACCCACCGCTGGCGCCTGCGCGGGCTCAGGCATCCGCGCGGGCTCAGGCGGCTGGAGGGAGAGGTGCCTGCTTTCGCGCGACAGCCTGTTGCCGCAAGCCCCCGGCGGCTCAGGCATCCACGTGAACTCAGGCATCCGCGCGGGCTCAGGCGGCTGGACGGGAAAGGTGCCTGATGCCGCGCGAGCGCCTGAACCCGCGCCGGGGTCAGCCGGCGAAGGGGAGGACCGGGAGGCCGTGCACCCCGGGGCGCACCGCGAACACCGAGCCCGCGGCGGTGCCGTGATCGGACGGCAGGCCCTGTGCGGAGGTCGTGATGAAGAGCGTGCCGAGGTCGTCGCCCCCGAACGTGCAGGCACTGACCTGCGGCACCGGCAGCACGATGTCCTCGCGCACGGCCCCGGACGGCTCGAACCCGCGCACGCGGCCCCCGCCCCACAGCGCGACCCAGACGCTGCCGTCCGCGGCGACCGTGAGGCCGTCGGGCACGCCGTCGTCTTCGGGGATGTGGGCGAACACCCGGCGTCCGCGGAGGTCGCCCTCGGTCACGTCGAACACGTCGATCCGGCCGGTGTCGGTGTCCACGTAGTAGACGCGGCGGCCGTCCGGGGAGTAGCTGACACCGTTGGACGAGGTCACGCGGGGGAGCACCGTGGTCACGTCGAGGGCGGCGTCGATGCGGAGCACGGTCCCGGCACCCGCGGTGGAGTCCGTGGACATCGATCCGGCCAGGAGTCGTCCTCGCGGGTCGCAGCAGCCGTCGTTCATGCGTACCGCGTCGTCGTCGAGCAGCGTCGCGACGGGACGGGCCTCCGCATCGGGACCGTCGGCGAGGTACAGGGTGCGTGCCCCGACCGCCACGAAGCCCCCGGCCGTCCGCGGCCGGAAGAACGCGAGGTACTCGTCGTCGATGTGCTGGCGGACGATCTCGTCGCCGCGGAGGGTGAGCAGATCGCCCGCGTCTCCGTCGACCCAGCGCAGGCCGCCCCACCCGGGCCACCAGACCGGGGCCTCGGCGTGGACGGCGACCGGTCCGGTCACGTTCTCGGGGGTCATGCGCCCTCCGCCGTCCGCCGCGGGTCGGTCACGGGGAGCGGCTCCGGAACGGGGTCGGCATGATCCGCCGCTGCGGCCGGCGCGGACGGAAGCTCCTTCGCGACCTGCTTCTCGAGCACGGTCACGGCCTCGTCGGAGAGCAGGATGAGGCCGTCGAGCTCCTCGCGCACCCGCTTGTAGGCGATGTTCCGCTCGGACTGCGTCGCCGACTCGTCCACGGCGACCTTGAGGAGCTGCTGCGCGCGGTCGAGGCGCTTGCGCTCGGCCTCGGTGAACGTCGAGTCGCGCAGGCGCCGGGCGTCCTTCTCCGCGATCTCGAACGCGACCGCGTAGTCGCCGACGGCCTGCAGGTACTCCGCGATCTGCTGCTCCGTGAGCTTCGCGTCGGCGGAGGCCGGACGCAGCGCGTCCGCGGTCTTCTTCGCGCGGAGGAAGGCGGCCGTCAGCGGCTGGCGGCCGTCGCTCATGGCGGGGAACGCGATGAGCTTGGCGACGTCGAGCTCGTAGTCCAGCCAGCGCGCGGTGATCTCGTCGTGCTCGGCGAAGAGGCGGGCGAGCAGGTCGTCGGGCGCCACCGACGCCGTCGTGTCGACGACAGTGGGACCGCCGTGCTTCGCCTGCCGGGCGGCCGCGCGCGCCTCGATCTCGGCGGTCTTGACCTGCGCCTTCATGCGCAGGGCCTCCAGCCGGCGCTCGTGCCGACGCTTGGAGCCGCGCTCCCAGGCCTTGGCGACTCCGCCGGCCATGCCCATGATCGGGAAGACGAGCCACCAGTAGTCACCCGCGAAGTTCCAGAAGCCCCGGATGAACTCGTCCATGATGGGTTCAGCCTACTGCGCGACGGCGGGTCGCCGGGGGCCCGCACGAGAGGGAGGGCGGCCGCATGAAGAGCGTCGGCATCGTCGGGATCGAGAACAGCCACGCCACGGAGATCGTCCGCTTCCTGAACGTCGAGGCCATGGACGTGCCCGTGCGGATCACGGCCCTCGTGGCAGGGGAGCCGGAACGCACGCGGGAGCTGGCGGCGCTCGGCGGCATCGAACGTGTCGTCGACGAGGCGGGCGAGCTCCTCGGCACAGTGGACGCGCTCATCGTGACCGCCCGCAACGGTGCCGATCACCGCGCGCTCGCCGTCCCCTTCCTGGAAGCCGGGGTGCCGGTCTGGGTCGACAAGCCGCTCGCGGCGACCGTCGCCGATGCTGACGCGATCCTCGCCGCCGCGCAGCGTGGCCGGGTGCCCGTCACCTCGTCGTCCACGCTCCGCTGGCTCGCGGACACCGCGGAACTCGTGGCGGAGGCGGCCCGCATCGGGGAGGTCCAGGCGGTCACCGTCACGGGGCCGGCCGATCCGGACAGCCCGTACAGCGGCATTTTCTTCTACGGCATCCACCTCGCCGATCTCGCCCAGGTTCTGCGGCCCGGCATCGCGGAGGATGTCGAGGTGCGGTCCCTGCCCGCGGGTGTCGTCGCCCGCTACCGGGTCGGCGGGGTGCCCGTCACGCTGGAGTTCGTGCGACCGGAGGGCGACCGTCAGGTGCCGTTCCGGGCGACCGTCGTCGGCCGCCGGGGCATCGCGAGCCGGGAGATCCCGATCGGCCCCGGCTACGTGCAGCCCGGCGTCCGTGCCTTCGCTCGGATGCTGGAGACCGGCGAGCCGCCGGTTCCCGCGCCCGAGATGCGCGCCCCGATCGCCGTGCTCGAGATGGTCGCCGAGGCTCTCGCCTCCCGCTGACCCGGGCACAGGTTCGGAGATCGGATCCGGCACGCCGTCCACAGGTCCCGTGCGGCGGCGTGTCGCCTGCGGTCTCCGAAGTCGTGCCCCGGGGGTCGGAATCAGGCCTTCGTGAGGTCCTGCGCGAGCATGAGGATGATCCCGCTGGGGCCGCGGAGGTAGGTGAGCCGGTAGATGTCCCGGTAGTTCGCGACGCCGCGCAGGGGATGGAATCCGTGCCGGGCGGCGATGGCGAGGGAGGCATCGATGTCGTCGACGGAGAAGGCGATCCGGTGCATGCCGATCTCGTTCGGCCGCGTCGGCTCCGTCTCGATCGCCTCGGGGTGGATGTACTCGAACAGCTCGATCTGCCCGTGCCCGTCCGGGGTCTGCAGCACGGCGATCCGCGCATGGTTCCCGTCGAGCCCGACCGCGGTGGACGCCCACTCGCCGCTGACCTCGTCCCGTCCGACCACGGAGAGCCCCAGGTCGGTGAAGAAGGCGATGGTGGCGTCGAGGTCGCGCACGGCGATCCCGATGTTCTCGAAGGCGATGGCCATGCCCGCGATGCTACTCCGGCGTCAGCGACCCAGCTTCCCGGCGCAGGCCACGCAGTACTCCGCGAACGGCCGTACCTCCAGGCGCTCCGGCGGGATGGGCCGCCCGCAGTGCGCGCACATGCCGTAGGTCCCTGCGTCCATCCGCATCAGCGCCTCGTCCACCTGGCGGAGCTCCGCCTGCGCCGCCTCGGCGAGCCCCGACAGCCGGGACCACTCCGACGAGAGCGTCACCCCCTCCGGGTCGTGTTCGTCATCGTCGTTCGAGCCCTCGCGGTCGTGCATGAGCTCAGCGAGCGTCGCCGCCGTCGCCGTGACGCGGGTTTCGGCCTCGGCGCGGCGCTCTTCCAACAGCGCACGCAGATCCATCCGCCCACTCTAGGCCCGCCCTGCGACACTCGCGTCGTCGCCGGACCAGGCATCCCCGCGAGATCAGGCGACATCGGCAGCAGGTGCCTGAACTCCCGCGCCCGCCTGTCCTCTCCGGACAGCCTGCCCCCGCGATCGCTCGCGCAGGATCAGGCGCCCGCGCGGCATCAGGCGACACCGGTGACAGGTGCCTGAACCGGCGTGACTGCCTGTCCTCCCGGACTGCCTGAACCCGCGAACGCGGTTCAGCCGCGACGGGTGCGCGGCGCCTCCACGGTGGGCACGGAGTCGGTGTGCACGCTGGGGTGATCCCGCTCCAGCGCCGCGCCCTCCATGTCGACGTTCGGGATGATGCGGTCGAGCCACTTCGGCAGCCACCAGGCCGAGCGTCCGAGCAGGTGCATGAGCGCGGGCATCAGCAGCATCCGCACCACGAATGCATCGAGCAGCACGCCGAACGCGAGACCGAACCCGATGGACCGGATGATGGTCGACTCCGAGAACACGAACCCGCCGAACACCGACACCATGATGAGCGCGGCCGCGATGACCACCGAGCGCCCGGCCCGGAAGCCCTGGGCCACGGCATCGCGCGCGGAGGCACCGTGCACGTAGGCCTCCCGCATCCCCGACGCGAGGAAGAGCTGGTAGTCCATCGCGAGTCCGAACAGGATGCCGACGAGGATCACCGGCAGGAAGCTCAGGATCGGACCGGTGCTGTGCAATCCGATGAGGTCGGCGCCCCACCCCCACTGGAACACCGCGACGATGAGCCCGTACGTCGCGAACAGCGACAGCACGAACCCTCCCGTGGCGATGAGCGGCACGAGCAGCGAGCGGAACACGACGATCATGATGAGCAGCGACAGGCCCACGACGACCACGAGGTACAGCGGGAGCACGCTCGCCAGCGCCTCGGAGATGTCGATGTTGGTGGCAGCCTGACCGGCGACGCCGAGGGTGATCCCGCCGTCGATCTCGGGGAGACCCCGCAGATCCTGCACGAGCTTCTCGGTGGAGACGCTGTTCGGGCCTTCGGCGGGCAGCACCTGGAAGGCGAGGAGCGTGTTGTCGTCCGACGTGGCGATGGGGGCCACCGCGACCACGTCGTCCTGCTCGGCGATCTTCTCCGCGACGGTCACCTGCGTGGCCAGCAGGTCGTCGTCGCTCACGGCGTCGTCGAGGGTGGCGGTGACCAGGAGCGGCCCGTTCGCGCCCTCGCCGAACTGCTCGTCGACGGTCTGGAACGCGCGGTAGCTGGTGGAGTCGGCGGGTTCGCTCGACCCGTCGGGGAGGCCGAGGCGCATCGACATGGCGGGGATCGCGATCACGAGCAGCGCGACGACGCTGACGAGCGCGGTGACGACCGCGCGCAGCGTCGACATCCGGCGCACGGGCTTCCCGGCCGCGTGCTCCTGGCCGATCGTCGCCCGCGCCTTACGGCCGAGCAGGCGGGTGCCGACGAGGCCGAGGATCGCCGGGGCGAGGGTCACGGCCACGAGCACGGCGACGGCGACGCAGACGGCGCCCACCGTGCCCATGAGGCCGAGGAACGGCACGCCCGTCACGTTGAGGGCGAGGAGCGCGACGATGACGGTGGTCCCCGCGAACACCACCGCGGTCCCGGAGGTGCCGGTGGCCAGACCGATGGACTCGCGCACGGGCGACCCGGCCAGCAGCTGCTTGCGGTGCCGGTTCACGATGAAGAGGGAGTAGTCGATGCCGACCGCGAGCCCCAGCATCACGCCGAGGACGGGAGTGACCGAGGCCATGTCGACGACGCCGGAGAACGCCAGGGACGCCGTGACGCCCACCCCGACGCCGACCACGGCGGTGACGATGGGCAGGGCCGCACCGATCAGCGAACCCAGCATCACGATGAGCACGACGGCGGCGAACGCGAGACCGATGGCCTCGCCGACGCCGAAGATCTCCGGCACGCCCTGGGCGATGTCGGTGCCGAAGTCGACGGTCACACCGTCGATCTCCTCGTCCTGGAAGTGGGCGATGGTGCTCTGCTTGGTCTCCTCGGCGAGTTCCAGGCGCGGGTCGACGAAGGAGACGTTGACGATGGCCGTGGAGCCGTCCTCCGAGACGACGCCGATGCCGTCCGCGAGGTCGAGGAGGGTTGTACCGAGCTCCAGCTGCTCCGCGTTGTCGGCGAGCTCGTCGCGGTTCGCGTCGATGGTGGCCTGCTGGGCCTCGAGCTGCGCGAGCTGGGCGTTCAGCTCTGCGAGCTGCGCGTCGAGCGCGGCGGTCTGCTCGGGCGGCGCGCCGGCGGCCTCGGCCTGAGCCCGCGCGCCTTCGAGCTGGGTGATCCCGGCGTCGAGCTGTGCCCGGCCATCGTCGAGCTGGGCCTGGCCGGCGTCGAGCTGGGCCTGCCCGTTCTCGAGCTGGGTCCGGCCGTCGGTCAGCTCCTTCGCCTGCTCATCCTGCTGCCGCTGGGCGTCGAACGGGTCGACGACGGAGGCGACGCCGTCGAGGTCTTCCGCGCTCGCGGCGAGGTCGGAGATCGCCTGCTTCTGCTCGTCGGTGAAGGGCTCGCCGTCGTCCGTCCGATAGACGACCGTCCCGGTGCCGCCGGCGGTGTCCGGCAGCTTGTCGGCGAGCTGATCGGTGACCTCGCCGGAGGCGGTGCCCGGGATGTCGAAGCTGTTGCTCAGCGTGCCGCCGAAGGTGAGGAAGGCGCCGACGCCGAGCCCGAGGATGACCACCCAGGAGACGATCACCGTCCACGCCCTGCGCGCAGCGAAAGAACCCAGACGGAACAGCAGTGAAGCCACGTGATCTCCTTCAGACGAAAAGAGCATACGGCACGTCTCGTCTAGAGATCTGTGGCTATCCTGAACGCATGGTGAACGAGCATCGCAGCGGCCCTGTGCGCAGCACGGCGGCCCGCGAGGCGATCCTCGACGCGACGGCCCGGCTCTTCCACAATCAGGGGTACGACCGGCTCACGATCGAGGGCATCGCCAAGGAGGCCAAGGTCGGCAAGCAGACCATCTACCGCTGGTGGCCGTCGCGGGGTGCGCTCATCGGGGAGTGCCTGGCCGAGGGACGCCTCATCCCCGTGGACTTCGTCGTGCCCGACACCGGAGACCTCTCCGCCGACGTGGAGACCTGGCTGCGCAGCGTGCTCTCCATTCTCGAGAAGCCGCAGGGCGGCGTGCTGCTGCGGTCGCTCGTGGCCGCGGCCACGGAGGATGCGTCGGTCGGCGCTCACCTCGGCGAGAGCCTCGGGGTGGAGAAGTACCTGTCGGAGCGTCTCCGCGGCGGCATCCGCGACGGTCAGCTGCCGGCGGACGCCCCGGTCGAGCAGCTCGGTCGCGCCATCCTCGGGGCCATCATCGTGGAGTCCCTCGGCCGCGAGGCCCACGATCCGGGTTCCGTCGTCGCCCTGACCCGCTACCTCTTCGCGCGCTGAGGTCGCGGGTCCGCACGAGGTCGCACGGATTCCTGGAATCCCTGCGACCCGGGTGCGAATCTGCGACGCGGGCCCGGATCAGCCGAGGAGCAGGGTGAGGACGGTCGCGCCGCCGCCACCGAGGATCAGCGCCACGATGACCGTCCACGCGATGATGCGGATGCGCCGGTTGCGCTTCTCGCCGAGGTCGCCGTAGTCCTCGCTGAGGCCGTCGCCGCTCATCAGGCCACCGGCTCCGTGACGGTCGGACCGAAGTACGACGGCAGCGTGGCCTGCGAGCGCTCGCGGAGCTCGGCGGCCGAGACGGTGAAGACGTCCTGCACCTCGAGCTGCGGCTCGCTGTCCGTGACGCCGATGCGGGCGACCGGGTAGCCGCGGCCCTCGCAGAGTCCGCGGAACTTCACGTCGTCCTCGCGGGGGACGGTCACGATCACGCGGCCGGTCGACTCGGAGAACAGGGCCGTCGCGGCGTCCACGCCGTCGCGCTCGATGATCTCGTTGAGCCAGACCCGGGCGCCGACGCCGAAGCGCATGACGCCCTCGGCCAGGGCCTGCGCGAGACCACCTTCGGAGAGGTCGTGCGCCGAGGAGATGAGCCACTCGTCCCGGGCGGCGGCGAGCAGTCCGGCGAGGCGCTTCTCGCCCGCGAGGTCGACCTTCGGCGGGCGGCCGCCGAGGTGCTGGTGCACGACCTCGGCCCACGCGGAGCCGGAGAGCTCGGTCGACGTGGTGCCGAGCAGGTAGATGTTCTGCCCCTCGTCCTGCCATCCGGACGGGATGCGGCGGGAGACGTCGTCGATGATGCCGAGCACGCCGACGAGCGGGGTCGGGTGGATCGGCACATCGCCGGTCTGGTTGTAGAACGAGACGTTGCCGCCGGTGACCGGAGTGCCCAGTTCGTAGCAGCCGTCTGCGAGGCCGTCGACGGTCTGCCCGAACTGCCACATGACCTCGGGGTTCTCGGGAGAACCGAAGTTGAGGCAGTCGGTGATCGCGGTCGGCACGGCACCGGTCACGGCGACGTTGCGGTACGCCTCGGCGAGGGCGAGCTGCGCGCCGGCGTACGGGTCGAGCTGGCAGTAGCGGCCGTTGGCGTCCGTCGCGACGGAGAAGCCGAGGCCGGACTCCTCGTCCACGCGGATCATGCCGGCGTCGTCGGGGAAGCTCAGGGCCGTGTTGCCGAGCACGTAGTAGTCGTACTGGTTCGTGATCCAGCTCGTGTCGGCGAGGTTCGGGGAGGCGACGAGGGCGAGGAACTGCTCGCGCAGCGTCTCGGCATCGTTCGCGCGAGGCAGGTTCTCGGCGGCGTCCGCCTGTAGGGCGTCGATCCACGTCGGGTAGGCGACCGGACGGTCGTAGACGGGACCGTCGACCGCGACGGTCGAGGGGTCGACGTCGACGATGCGCTCGCCCTGCCAGTCGATGATGAGGCGTCCGTCGCCGGTGACCTCGCCGAGCACGGAGGTCTCGACCTCCCACTTGTTCACGACGGCCAGGAAGGCGTCGAGCTTCTCAGGGGCGACGATCGCCATCATGCGCTCCTGCGACTCCGACATGAGGATCTCTTCGGCCGTCAGCGTGGGGTCGCGCAGCAGCACGTTGTCGAGCGAGACGTGCATGCCGCTGTTGCCGTTGGCCGCGAGCTCGCTGGTCGCGCAGGAGATGCCGGCGGCACCGAGGTCCTGGATGGCCTCGACGAGCTCGCCGCGGTAGAGCTCCAGACAGCACTCGATGAGCACCTTCTCGGCGAACGGGTCGCCCACCTGCACCGCGGGGCGCTTGGTGGGGCCGCCGTCGGCGAACGTGTCGGAGGCCAGGATGCTCGCGCCGCCGATGCCGTCGCCGCCGGTGCGGGCACCGAACAGGACGACCTTGTTGCCGACGCCGGTGGCGTTCGCGAGCTTGAGGTCTTCGTGGCGCAGCACGCCCACCGCGAGCGCGTTCACGAGCGGGTTGGCCTGGTAGACGCTGTCGAAGACCGTCTCGCCGCCGATGTTCGGAAGACCGAGGCAGTTGCCGTAGAAGCTGATGCCGCTGGTCACGCCGTGCACGACGCGGGCGGTGTCCGGGTGGTCGATCGCACCGAAGCGCAGCGCATCCATGACGGCGACGGGGCGGGCGCCCATCGAGATGATGTCGCGGACGATGCCGCCGACGCCGGTGGCCGCACCCTGGAACGGCTCGATGAACGACGGGTGGTTGTGCGACTCGGCCTTGAAGGTGACGGCCCAGCCCTCGCCGACGTCGACGACGCCCGCGTTCTGGCCCATGCCGACCATCAGGCGTTCCTTCATCTCGTCGGAGACCTTCTGGCCGAAGCGGCGCAGGTAGTTCTTGCTCGACTTGTAGGAGCAGTGCTCCGACCACATCACCGAGTACATCGCCAGCTCGCCCGAGGTGGGGCGGCGGCCGAGGATCTCCTTGATGCGCGCGTACTCGTCGTCCTTGAGCCCGAGGGCGCCGTACGGCTGCTCCTTCTCGGGCGTTGCGATCGCGTTCTCGACGGAGTCGGGGACGTGCTGGGGGGAAGGTGCAGGGGCGGTGGTCACGCGCACTCCAAAGGAAGGGGCCGGCGGGGCGTGTTCAGTCTACCGGCGCGGTCGGGGCCGTTCTCTCGTGCGTGCTGTCGCACGGCGTCGGGGTGGGAAGGCGGCGGCCTCATGGCAGCTCGGCGAGGCTCAGGCCCTGTGCGCGTGCGGCGGCCGCCAGCTCACGGTCGAAGGTGAGGAGCGCCGTGACCACGTCGCCGAGTTCGAGCGCGGCGGCGAGGTGGAGAGCATCCAGAGTGCGGAGCCCTGAGCCTGCCCGGATGGCCGAGGTCAGCGTCTCGTCGTCGAGGGAGACGAGCGCGACGCGGTCGAGGAGGTCGACGACGGCCTCGCGGTCGAGGGAGCGGCGGTCGGCGAGCGCGTGCAGCTCCACGGCGAGGAGGCGCGAGGAGACGAACTCGCTGCCGTTCGCGAAAGCGCGGACGACCGCTTCCGACCCCTCTTCCTCGATGAGTGCCTTGGCAGCCGCTGAGGTGTCGAGGTAGATCACGACCGGTCGGCCCGAAGCTCGTCGAGGATCTCCGTCACGGACAGCGAGTCCGGCACGGGGGCGCGGCGGAGCGGACCGCTCGCGCGGGGCAGCGTCACCCGCCCGTTGGCGATCATGCGCGTCCATGCCGTCTCGGCGGGCGGCGACAGCTCGGCGATCGGGCGCCCGCGGTCTGTCACGGTCAGGTGTTCGCCGGCGGTGACGCGCGCCAGCACCCGCGCGGTCTGCTGATTCAGTTCGGTCTTCGACACGGTGCCCATCTCCTCAGGGTAGATCCAAAGTAGTAGAACTACTAGTTCTCCGATTCGTGGGTCCAGTGAACCATCGCTCGGCGACATTGCGAGGCCGCACGGACGGATCTCCCCGGAGGCTCTGGATAACTTTCCTGAAGGGCGGCGTCAGGAGGAGGGGTGCGCTGCCGCGAACCGCTGCGCCAGCATCCCCGCCGCTTCGCGCAGCGCCTCGGGCCCGACCACCGTGAACGGCGCATCGAACCGGGCCACCGCGGCGAGCACACCCGTCCACGACCAGGAGCCGACCGTGACTCGGCACGACTCGTCCGACAGCGGCACCACGGCGCCGTCTCCGATCCACGGCGCCACGTCCCGCGTAGGCAGGGCGATGTCCACCACGCCCGTGCACGGCCAGCGGTCTTCGGTCGTCGAGCCCTTGGCGCGGGCGGCGAGGAAGATCTGCGCATCCGCAGCGGGCAGAGGTCGCGGCGTGAAGGAGGGGCCGGTCGGCGTCCGGGGCCGCAGTCGATCGAGGCGATACGTGCGCCAGTCGGCCGCGTCCAGGTCCCAGGCCAGCAGGTACCAGCGGCCCTCGCGCGCCACGACGGCATGGGGCTCGGTGCGCCGCGGCGGGCGGTCCCGCTCGGAGCCATAGTCGAAGCGGAGCACCTTCCGCTCACGCACCGCCGCGCTCGCCGCCTCCAGCACGGCCGGGTCGGCGCGGACCTCTGCCGGCGCTCCGTCGAAGCGGATCCCGTCGATGTGGTGGCGCAGGCGCGAGGGCATGACCTGACGGACGGTCGCGAGAGCGCGCTGAGCGGCCTCGGTGACCTCGACCCCGGTCGCGCTCGCACTCTGGAGGGCGACGGCGATGGCCACGGCCTGCTCGTCGTCGAACAGGAGCGGCGGCATATCCGACCCCGCTTCGAGGCGATAGCCGCCGTACGGGCCCTTGCTCGATTCGATGCGGTAGCCGAGCGTGCGCAGCCGATCGACGTCGCGGCGCACCGTGCGCGGTGTGACGCCGAGGCGGTCGGCGAGCTCCCCGCCCGGCCAGTCCCGTGTCGCCTGCAGCAGGGACAGCAGCGCGAGCATCCGCGACGAGCTTCCGGTCATGGCTCCATTCTGCGGCGGAAAGAGGACAGAAACAGACCTCTACTGCTGTGACCGTGGAATCACACGGTCCGATCGGCGGACCGGGACACGGAGGACACCATGACTCTCACGACCACCACCCACCTCAATTTCCGCGGTACGGCTCGACAGGCACTCGACTTCTACCGCTCGGTCTTCGGCGGCGAGGTGACCGCAGCGACCTACGGACAGTTCGGGATGCCGGACGGGGTCCCCGGGTTCGACAAGCTCGTGTTCGGGCAGCTCGACGGGCCCGTGCGGCTGATGGCGTACGACGTCCCGGGCGCGGACGACGCCGCGGCGACTGCCGGGAGCACCCGCCGCGAGAACGGGATGACGATCACGGACCGCTCCTTCTTCCAGTCGCTGCGAGCGGACTCCCTGGAGGAGCTGCAGCCCGTGTGGGACGCCCTCGCCGAGGGGGCGACCGTGATCGAGCCTCTCGCCGCCTCCGCGTGGTCCGCCGGTTTCGGCATGCTCACCGACCGCTTCGGCGTGACCTGGGTCCTCGACGTCGCCTGACCGCGTCGGACGCCCGACCCGGCCCCGTGCGGCCGACCCGGCCCCTTGCGCCCGTCCGCAACGGGCCGGGATGCACGGAACGGGGTGGGTCACCGCCCGTGGGCGACATGACATGTCAAGGGCCTCTTCGTCGTCGGTCGCCTGACGTAGAAAGGAGGAGACGAAAGGCAGGGCATGGCCGCAGGAGACATCGAGACGTTCTCGCGCAACGGCATCTGGTTCAACCGGATCCAGGGCGAGTCGCACACGCTGGGCAGCTTCGAGTCGATGGAGGAGGCGGTGAAGGTCGGCCGTGGCGCGGCGACAGCGCGTCAGGTGCAGCATTTCGTGCGCACCGAGGAGGGGCCGTCCGACGACGTGGCCCCGAATGAGGCCCACCCGCGCGACCTCATGTGGTGAGTCGCGGATGATCCTGCAGGCCTGCGTGAACGGTGCCAGGGACGTTGCGGAGCATCCGTGGCTGAGCGCCGACGAGACGGTGGTGGCCCAGGACGCCGCGGCGGCCGTGGATGCTGGTGCCGCAGAGATCCACGTGCATGCGAAGGACGCCGCCGGCCGCGACTCCCTGGCGCCCGAGGATGTGCGGCGGTGGCTCGGAGCCGTCCGTGCCGCGGCGCCGGGAGTGCTCGTGGGAGTGACGACCGGCGCCTGGGCCGAACCGGACGTGTCGAGGCGCCTCGAGGCGATCGAGGGCTGGACGGAACTCCCCGACTACGCCTCCGTGAACTGGCACGAGGCCGGGGCGGACGAGGTGGCGGCGGCGCTGCATCGACGGGGGATCGGCGTGGAAGCGGGTATCTGGGACGCGGCAGGGCTCGAGGCCTGGCGGGTCTCCCCGGTCCGTGGGGTCTGCCTGCGCGTCCTGGTCGAGCTTCCCGCGGAGGCCGCCGACGTCGTCCGTCCGCACGCCGAAGGACTCATCGCCCACGTGGCGCGCGAGGAGCCCGACCTGCCGATCCTGCTGCACGGTGAGGAGCTGTCGGCCTGGCCCGCCCTCGACCTCGCCGGGGAGCTCGACCTCGACACGCGGATCGGCCTGGAGGACACGCTCCTCCTGCCGGACGGCACCGACGCCCCGAGCAACGCCGCCCTCGTCCGCGCCGCCCGCGCCCGCCTCCCCCGCGCCTAGCTCCGCCGCACCGTGGCACCCGTGCGGGTGCAGAAACGTCCCTCTCTCCGCGGATTCAGGTCCCTTTTCGCACTCCACATCTCAGGCCCGCTCGTGCGAGTGCAGAACCGGGCCTCACCGCGCAGACTCCCGCCCGTTTTCGCATTCCCCAGCGCCGGCCGCACACGCCCTGCCGCGGATGCGAAACCGCTCCTCCCGTGGCGCGCTTCGGTCCGCTCTCGCACTCCGCGCCGCGGGGGCTGATCCCGGCCCTTGAACGCGAGTGCAGAACCGCACCTCCCGTCGCCGGTTCCGGGGCGTTCTCGCACTCGACTTCGGAAGGGGGCGGTCCGAACCGTGTCAGGGTTTTCCCGAGGAGTACGAGCGCCCCTACGCTGGAGCGATGTTCGCCGGTGCCTCCGTCTACTTCCTGCTCGTCTACGTGGTCGTCCCGCTCCTCGCGCTGCTGCTCCTGTGGCTGATCATTTACTCGGCGGTCCGGGCGGCACTGACTGCGCACCGCCGCGCCCTCGCCGCGGAGCGCACCACCGCGCCGGACACCCCCTGATCCTGCGCTTCCAGCGCTCTCGTGCCCGCATGACTCGCCCCTGACGTCGGGTGCAGGTGCAGAACCGCTCCTCCCGCCACCCGGCTCCGGCACGTTTCTGCGCTTCCCTGCACGGGTGCCCGTCCGGGACACCGGTGCGGGTGCCGAAACGTCCCTGGTCTTGCCACTAGCGGAACGTTTCCGCACTCCCCAGCGGGTGCGCCACTCCGCCTCAGTGCGAGTGCAGAAACGTCCCTGGCCTCGCCCGCTCCGGAACGTCTTCGCACTCGCAACGTCATGCGCGCCGCGCAGGACCCGGTGCGGGTGCAGAAACGTCCATAGTTCCGCCTGTCACGGAACGTTTTCGCACTCCGCACCCGCAGGAGGCCGCACGAACGCCCCGGACTCACCCCGCACTCCACCCGCCCCAGTCGGGACGGTCGACGATGCAGAAGCGGTTCCCCTCGGGGTCTTGCATGATGATGTAGTCGGCGTCGTCCGGGCGGCCGTCCCAGTGCACCTCCCGTGCTCCGAGCCCGGCGAGGCGCTGCACCTCGGCAGCCTGGTCCTCCGCGTAGATGTCGAGGTGGATGCGCGGCGGCAGCACACGCTCCGAGTGGTGCGCGTCGAGCGCGATGCAGGGCGCGTCGGCGTCGCGGGGTTTGAGTATGACCCAGTCGTCCTCCGCGGGGTCCCGTTCGACGTAGTCGAGGGCGGCCTTCCAGAAGGCGGTCTGGGCCGGGAGGTCGTCCACGCGGATCACGATCGACACGATCTTCAACATGCGGCGAGGGTACGGCGAGGGAGGGTGTCCGCGGAGGGGCTTGCGCCGCCGCGGGGGATCAGCTTCCGGACCGGCCGAAGTCGCTCGTGAGCCACTCCTCGACCGACGCGAACGGGAACTCCCGCGCCGCGAACACCCCCGGCAGCGCCCGCACCTCGCGTATCCGGTCGAGCCGGAACAGCCGCCAGTCGTCGCGATCGATGTCGAAGCCGACCACGTACCACCGCCCTCCGCGGAGGACGTGGCGATGCGGCGCGATCACCCGCTCCGAAGCGCGGTCATGCTGGTCGGTGTAGCTGAATGCGATGCGCGCCCCCTGGGCGACTGCGTCCGCGAGTGTCCCGACCGCAGCCCACGCCGCGGGCGCCGGCTCTGCGCGGAGGATCTGCGTGGACAGCGCCGTCGCCGCGGCCCGTCGTCGGAGGCCCGGCGGGAGGACCTGCTCGATCTTCCCGCGGGCGACGGCGGCGGCCGGGTCTTCCGGGCTCCACGCTTCGAGGACGAGCAGCCCGGTGATGATCGCGGTGACGTCGTCGGCGTCCAGGAGCAGCGGCGGGATGCGCGTCCCCGGTCGCAGGCGATAGACGGCGCCGGGACCGGGGCGGGAGTGGACGTCGTAGCCGAGGTCGCGCAGGCGCTGCACATCGCGGCGGACCGTCCGCGGGCTCACCGTGAGACGGGCGGCGAGGTCGGGCACGCTCCACTCGCCGCCGGTCTGCAGCAGAGACAGCAGATGGAGGGTGCGGTGCGAGGGGGCGTCCACGGCTCCATCATCGCTTGAGATGCGGCCGGAATCAGGCCGTATCCGTCCGTAGCGTGGAGCGACACCGACCGAGAGGACCCTCATGCGCATCGCTGTCGCCACTCCCAACGGCCACGTCGGGCACCACCTCACGCGGATGCTGATCCGCGCCGGCGTCCGCCCCCTGCTGCTCGCCCGGAACCCGGAGGGCATCGCCGCCGACCTGCGCCCCTACGTCGACGTCGCGCGGGCCGACTCGCACGATCCCGAGGAGGTCGTCGCCGCGACGCGGAACGTCGATGCTCTGTACTGGGTGGATCCGTCGGTGTTCTCCGACGACCCGCTCGCCGACTACGCCCGTGCGACCGAGGCCCTGGTCCGGGCTGTGCGGGCGAACGGCGTCCGGCGGGTGGTGTTCCAGAGCAGCGTCGGCGCGGAGAAGCGGCACGGCGTCGGCGAGATCGACGGCCTGGCCGCCACGGAGGTCGCGCTCGACGCCCTCGACATCGACGTGACGCATCTGCGCTGCGGCTACTTCTTCACCAACCTGTTGCTCGACGTCGAGTCGCTGCGGGCAGGGACGCTCGCCACCGTGCTGCCGCTGGACTTCCGGATGCCCTGGGTGGCGCCGCGCGACATCGCGGAGGTCGCCGCCCTCACGCTGCTGAACGGGGAGTGGAGGGGGCGGCGGGTGCAGGCCGTGCATGGACCCGCGGACCTGGGCTGGAGCGAGGTCGCCGCGATCCTGACGCGCGAGCTCGCGCGAGAGGTGACCGTGCAGCGCATCGACGACGAGGAGATGCGCCAGGGGCTCCGCGCCGCCGGGATGCCGGAGGCGATGGCCGAGGCCGTGCTCGGGATGTCGACCGGGCTCCGCGACGGCTTCGTGGCCGAGCAGGCGCGGTCCGTCCTCTCGACGACGCCGACGACTCTCGAAGCGTGGGTGCGCGAGGAGCTCCTCGGGGTGGTGTGACCGGCATCCTGCCGGAACCGGTCCCGTCCGATATGGTGCGGCCATGGAGACCACATCCGAGGTGATGCACGAGACCGATGACGACGCACGGTCAGGGACCGCGCCAGAGGCGGAGCAGGCCGAGCGCGCGGAGCGGCGCCGGCTGGCCGCGAACCGGTTCGGATGGATCGTCGCGTGGGGTGTGTCCGTCGTCGCCCTGATCGTCGGCATCAGCCTCACGGGAGTCGGGACGGTCAAGCACATCGTCGAGTACAGCGACAGCTACGACGTCTTCACGCGCGAGGTCTGGCCCGCGGGTCTTGTGCTCCTGGGCGTGGGTGCACTCGGCGTCATCGCCACCGCCCTCGCCACCACGGTCCTCACGCAGAGGCGCTGACCCAGACGGAGAACGCCCCCGCCGTTCGGGTCGGCGGGGGCGTCGGTTCCGGGGAGTCGCGTTACTGCACGGACCAGCCTCCGTCGGAGGCGAGGATCGCGCCGTTGATGTTCACGGCGTCATCCGAGAGCAGGAAGGTGATCGACGCGGCCAGGTGCTCGGCGGTCGCGACGGTCGGGATGGCCTGCTGGAACGGGGCGAGGCGGCCGGAGCCGTACTCGGACATGTTCGGGGGCATCGGGATGCCGGTGGCGACGCCGCCGGGGGCGACGGAGTTCACGCGGATGCCCTTCGGCCCGTACATGAAGGCGGCGGACTTGGTGACCCCGATGATGCCGTGCTTGCTGGCCGTGTAGGCGTTGCCCGAGGCGTTGCCGCGCAGGCCCGCTTCGCTCGAGACGTTGAGGATCGCGCCGCGACCGGCGGCTTCCATCACGGGGATGACCGCACGCATGAGCTTGAACGGCGCGGTGAGGTTGATCGCGATGACGCGGTCCCACACCGCGTCCGGGGTCTCACCCGCGGGGGAGAAGTCGTCGTTGATGCCGGCGACGTTCGCGAGCCCGTCGATGCGGTCGCCCGCCGCGGCGAGGACGGCGTCGATCGCGTCCTGCTTGGTGAGGTCGCCCGCGACCGTGACGATGTCGGCATCCGCGAGTTCGGCCTTGAGGGCGTCGAGCTTCTCGGCGGCGATGTCGCTGGCGATCACGCGTCCGCCTTCCCGGGCGATGCGGGAAGCGGTGGCCTTGCCGATGCCGGAGGCGGCGCCCGTGACGATGACGGTCTTGCCCGCGAAGCGGCCCGCCGTGACCTTCTCGGTCCAGCCCTCGGAGGCGTTGTCCTCGGGGATCTCGCCGTTGTTCGCGGCGCGGACGAGGTCGTCGACGACCGACTGCGGGAGCTGGCCCTGACTCATGGCGACGAGCTGCTGCAGGGGGAGTCCGAGCACGGGGGTGAGGAGTTCGGGGTCGGCACCCGTCTGCTCGAAGAGGCCCCGGATGAGCGGGCCGCCGGTGGGGTCGTTCATCCAGTCGCCGATGGTGGAGTGTGCGGTGAGGGCCATGCTCTTTCTCCTTGCTCGGGTTTCGCAACGGTGCGTCTACTTATGTCCCAGTGTACGCCTCTGTACGCTCGAAAGGTGCCCCGTCCTCGCAGTGAAAAGGCCCGCCAGTCCGTGCTGGAGGCGATGCGTCGTGCGCTCGCCGCAGACGGGTACGAGGCCGTGACGATCGAGGGTCTCGCGGCTGAGGCGGAGGTGTCGAAGCAGACGATCTACCGGTGGTGGCCGTCGAAGGCCGCGATCCTCGGCGAGGCGCTGCTCGAAGGGGCGGTCCCTGGTTCGGATGTTGTCGTACCGATGACGGATGACCTCGGCGCGGACCTGCGTGCGTGGTTCACGGCGGTGTCCGCGGGACTGGCCCGGCCTGAGGGCGTCTCGCTGGCGCGGGCGCTCATCGAGGTGACGGCGGCCGACCCGGAGCTGGGGCTGGTGTTGAACGAGCGGCTGGCGGCGCCGATCCGGGAGTGGGTGGCTGAGCGGGTGGCGCGCGGACGGGCGGACGGAGACGTGCGGGCCGACGTGGATGCCTCCGCGGTCGCCGACGAGTTCATCGCGATCGCCTCGTACTCCGCGCTGATCGGGCAGCCGTTGAGTGCGGAGCGGGTGGAGGAGACGGTGGTGCGCTTGCTGCGGGGGATCGCGGCGCGCTGAGTGTTGCGCTGGATTGCTGTGCGGCGCGACGGTCGCGGTTCTGCATGCTGCACTCGTCGGATACCCCGAGTCGAGAATATCGCTTGTGACCTCATATGTATGGTTTCATGTGTCGCATGACACAGCGAACGCGATCCCGCGGCATCGTGTCGGGGCCGGCGGGCGTGTGGTGGCCGTGGGTGAGGAACTGCTAGAGGTGGACATCATGCTTTTTGTCGCGGTGGGCGCGGCTCTTCTCCTCTGGGGGGCGTTGGTGGGGCGGGTCGGCAGGAAGCTCGGCACTCTTCTCGCCATCGTTCCCGTTCTGGTGTGGTTCGGGGTCCTTGCGTGGTTCGGCTCGTCGGGCAACCTCGACAGCTCGGCCGGAGATGCGCTACCGGTGTACCTCGTGATCGGGCTCCTTGCCTTTACGATCGGCGTCAACCTCACCGATCGCTCCATGTCCGGTAGCGGGGCCGAGTGAGCAGAGCTGTAGACCCTTGGTCACTCTTTTCGGAGGAGGATGCTTCCGAAGCCGCGGAGCATGAGGCATGCGCCGAGCAGGCCGGTCAGAGCAGCAGGTGCGACGTTCCCAGTCGTGTGCTCCGCGTCTGAGATGTAGCCGTCAGCAATCGCCATGACGATGGCGAGGATGATGACGCCGGCACCGACGAATCCCATGCTGACCATTGCTCGTCTCGTTTGTTGCTTCACAATCGCTCCTACGGGTTGCATCCTGCGGCCAAGACGTCGCTGTAACTTGCGTCAGGTCGCCACGCGTCGAGGTTCCATGGCGCCTTGAACGAGGCGATGTCGGCGTGGCACCGAAGCTGGCTATAGAACTCGTTGCCCTCGTACGAGGGAGGGGCGCAGGTCACGTCGACGCCGAGGCGATGTCGTCCGCGTGCTGGGAGTAAGACCGTCGCTCGCGTTCCGTCGGAGCGGCACGCGCGGCAGCGCGAAACGCGGAGCTCGCTTCTTCGACGCGCTTGAGGCGCTGCAGGAGATCTCCCCGAACCGCTGAGTAGAGGTGGTGTCCTCCCAGCGAGCTTTCGAGCGCCTCCGTCAGTGCGAGGGCTTCGGCCGGTCGTCCCGCGTTCGCGACGGCGACCGCACGGTTCAGGCGGACGAACGGCGACGCATCCACCTGTTCCAGCACCCCGTAGATGTCGGCGATGCGGGCGTGGTCGATCTCGGTCCCCGGGGCGGGGCGGACGTATTCGGCCGCGACGGTGGCGCGGATGAGGTGTCGTCCGCCGTGGATGCCCGCCCGTGCCGCCTCCTCTACGGCGTTGTCGAGAAGCCGTAGCCCTTCGTCGATCTCGGAGACATCCCACAGTTCGCGATCCTGTTCATCGAACGGCACGGACAGGCCGTCGGGCGTCGTGCGTGCCGCGCGGCGGGAGTGCTGAAGGAGCAGGAGGGCGAGAAGGCCCGTGAACTCGAGTCGAGCCGGGGAGTCCGCGGGGAGCAGCTGCCGGCACAGCCGAGCAAGTCGAATGGCCTCGGCGCCGGGGTCGGGCTGGAGCGTCGGATCGGAGTAGCCGATGGTGAACAGGGCGGACAGGACCTCGCAGACGCTCGCGCTTCGACTGTCGAGCTGCGCGGCATCCGGAACGCGGTACGGGATGTTCGCGTGCGCGATCTTGGCTCGAGCCCGCACGAGTCTCTTCTCCATCGTTGCGGGTGCGACCGCGAAGATGCCGGCGAGCTGTTCGATCGACACGTTCAGGACGGTGCGGAGCGTCAGCGCCGCGCGGGCCTCCAAGGTCAGTGCGGGGTGGCAGGCGGTGAAGATCAGCTTCAGCCTCTCGTCCCCGTGCGGGAACGCGTCGTCGTGGCCGTCTGCTTCCGGGGCGATGTCGGCGCCACCGTGCGGCTCGTGCTCCAGTCGAGCCACCGCCCGACGCTCGGCGTCAGCGTGACGGACGAGGTCGATCGCGCGGCGGCGTGCGACGGTCGTGACCCAGGCGGCGGGGTTCGCCGGAACCCCGCCGCCTGGCCACCGTTCGACTGCTCGAGCCAGAGCGTCCTGCACGGCGTCTTCGGCGAGAGTCCAGTCGTGGACTGTGCCGATCACGCTCGCGACCACACGGCCGTACTCGATCGATGCCACGTGCCGCACGGCGGCCATGGCATCCGGAAGCGTGCCCGGCGGCTCCTCCGGTGTGGTCACATCGTCGACCCGAGCGGCCAGACGGGACGCACTTCCACCAGGCCGAACCGGGCCATCGGGTGTGCGGCGGCGATCTCGATCGCGGCGTCGAGGTCGTCGGCGTCGATCACGTCGAACCCGGCGATCCATTCGCGGCTCTCGGTGAACGGTCCGTCGGCCACGATCCGATCGCCGGCTCGGACGCGCACGGTCGTGGCGTCTTCGACAGGCCGCAGACGGTCACCCAAGACGTACGAGCCGCTGTCCTGCAGCGACGCCACCCAATCCCCGGCGTTGTCCTCGGCCTCGACATAGGGCTCAGCGGTCGGGTCGGTGCAGATGAAAAGTACGTAGCGCATGTGTTCTCCTCAAGGTCTTTCTACATCCAATTACTCAGACGACGGATGACCACCAGCCCGCAGGACACCGGTCCGGAAAATGGCGGATCGCGCCCAAGGCACTGAAATCCGGCTCCGGGGCGGGGCTGAACACCCTGGTTCCCTCCTCGTGATGCGTCAACGACTCCGAATGCGCTGCAGGTCCGCATCGGTGACATCCTGAAAGCCGATCGACACGGGCGCGAGGCGAGTGGTGCGTGCCTTGCCGCTGTCGTCCGTGTAGTCGATGGACGGGCTCATGATGCGGAAGTCGAAGTCTCCTTCGCACGCGAGTTCCGCTGTGACGCTGTGCGACCGGGCGTCCAATGAGACCTCGTCTGGGCGGACATCTGGTGAGCCCGGGTCGAAGCGCTGGACCGACGCCACCGCCTCAGGAACGGGGAAGTCGGCCGTTGTGCACCTCGGCATCCCGACCACATCCGCACCGGCGTCTGCGGAGGCGAAATCGTCGGCCGGCGCGCCCCTCAGTGACCAGCTGCCGACAGGCACCTGGGTGATCGTCGGAGAGCCCGCGAAGACGAGGCCGACCGTGCGGAACGACAGCCCGGCGGCGGCAACGTCGACAGTGAAGGTGACGTTCCCGAGTATGACCCCGTTGGTGCCGTCTCCACGGATGACGGTGAAGTCGCCCGGCGGGATCGACAACTCGTCCGAAAGCACGATGCCGGTGAGGTCGGTCCAGATCGCGTCGTCGGGCGCGGCCACGAAGATCAGGTTGATCGGATAGGTCGCGTTGGTCGGCTGGACGATAGTCGCGGATGTCCGTGCGAAGGAGGCGGTCGACGGTGTCGTTTCCTCGGGAGAGCAGGATGTCAGGATCGCGACGAGGCTCAGTGTGAAGATGCTCCACAGGCTGAGCGTGGCCACGAGGTTCTGACGGCGTTGCGAGACCACCGAGAACCTCAAGCGGTCGACTCCGAGCGGCTCATCAACGAAGATCCGGGCGCCCACGTCGCTCCTGCTCGACATCGTGACGAGAGTTGTGCCGAAGTTGGCGGTAGGCCGCTCTTCCTATGAAGTACATGGCGTACCCCACGCCGCCGACGACGACGAACCAGAGAAGGATGACGGTGACCGCGAAGACGTTTCCGAACATTGGGGTTCCTTCGTGCCGCAGCGCTGGCGGCGCTCGATAGGTGGAGACGGATGTGCCACTTACGCGGATCCCGGTAGATCCCTTTGTGGCTGCCCAGGCCAAGTTGGCGGTGCGGCGGCAGCGTCGCGCTCTCGTACAGCAGCCCGGCCGTGGCTCACGGCGCGGGGCCGGGCGGCGTGCCATCCTGGCGCGCGTCGTGGTATCGCTTCATCATCGCGCCGAACCACACCGCGGCGCCCGTCGCCGCAGTCGCTTCGAGCGCGGGAGCGAGCTGGGGCACGGAGTTCGCTCCCACGAGCACCGCAAGAAACCAGCCCCATACGCACAGGGTCGCGATGAGATGGCTTCGAGGGCGTGTGATCGTTGAGAACCACGTGGGCTTCATCGTCTGTTCCTCACCGGCAAGGTCCGCCGCGGTAGGTATCGACCCACCAGACGAGACCGGGGACGACATAGGGCTGGGTCGCCGTCACCTGCACACACTTCTTCGGTCGGGACTTCTCAGCGATGCCGGCGTTCCACACCAGTGATCCCGCGGCGAGGAGGCAGACGGGTGCCATGGTCCCGCACGCGAGCCCTCCGAGTGCGCCAAGGCCTTTGTCATAGAGGATGGCCGTCTCCGCTCGGTTGAATCGCATGCGGTATTGGAAGAAGTTGGGGCGGTCGAACGTCGGGTCCGCGACGATCGGATACGTATAGTTGCCGCTGCGGTGCTCGACGACCTGAACCAGCGTCGATCCGGAGGCCTTGTACCGTGTCGGCACGTCGATACCAGCCGCATCCCGTGCCCAGGGCGTCGCGACGTCGGCGACGATCCTCTCAATCGGGGTGGTCACGCCCGTGTCCGGGTCGGTGACCTCTTCCGTCGTATACGCGATCGCACTCCCGTCCTGCTGGATCTCGACCGTCACCCCTCCGCCGAAGTCGTACTCGAAGCGTTCGGTCTGCGAGGCGTCGCTGATGATCGTGCTCGCGCGAATCTTCTCCTTGCCGGCGATGACGTTGATCGATGGCGTGTTCGCGTCGCCGAGGTAGGTCACTGACCCGTCCTCTCCGCCGGTCGCGTCATCAAGGTGGCCAGCGCCGGGAAGCGACACGGACATCGTTTCCTCACCGTCGGGCAAGAGGACGGAAATCCCGTCGTCCGGTGCCGCGGCAATCGTGGCCTTTCCGCCGCCGTCGAGGGTGGCCACGATCTGCTCGGAACTCTCGGTCGTTTGGGCAGCGATGATGGGCACGGGCGCGACCTCCGTGACCAGCGCGACGATCTCCTCGGTCGCGAGGTCAGTTCCGTCCGCACCGGTATCCGCGGAGGCGGCCGGGACGGCTGCGAGGGATGATGAGCCGACGATCGCAGCGGTGAGCAGGCTGGCGAGTCTGAGGTGTTTGCGCACGTTCTCTCCGATCAGATCAATTGCCCGCCTGTGACTAATTGAAGACCTCATACGACGACGTATGCAATATATTCGAGGGACCTGCCCAGGAGCATGCGGAGCGCTAGGATCCAGGCATGGATGCGTCGCTCTTCAGCTGGACCGGGTTCGCCATCACCGCAGCGGTCGCGGTCGTGATCCTCGTGCTCGCGTTCCTGCTCGTGCGCGCGGTATCGCGAGTGATCGCGCGGCGCCGGAGCCGTGCCCGGGGGCGCGTGCCATCCGCACCTCGACGCCCGTCCGGAAGCTGAGAGCGATCCCCCTCACGCTGTCGGCCCATGTGCGGGTGCTGTCGTCGGGGCCACTGTCCGTCCGTCCGTGAACCGCGCCTGCGCACGGTCGTGGCGACGCGGTACGGGCACGAGTTCCGTCGCGGCTGCGAGGCCCATGCGCTTCGTCGAGACGTACACGCTCTCGGCGGTGTCGACGAGGAACGTCTCGTGCCACACGCCGACCGCTCCCGGAGCCTTGCGGGCGGCGCGGTTGAAGGCGGTCCAGGCCGGACGGTGCTGCTGGTCCGGGTTCGACGCATAGGCGTACAGCTTGTCGACGGACGACCAGAACTGCACGACGTAGGGCCCGCCCGACCCGAGGAGGAGCTGGTAGCCGAGCAGCCCGGAGTCGGGCTCGGTGCTGAGCTCGCGGAGCATGCGCGGCATGGCGACGAACGCGGGCAGCCACAGGTCGGGGCGCCACCACCGGTTGATCTGCATCCCGATGTGGAACACGACGAGCTCGCCCTCGTGGCGGTGGGTCATGCGGCCCGTGATGACTTTCGACATGGCGACTCCTCGATTAGATAGCAATGCTATCCATAATGGATAGCGCTACTATCGAAGTCAAGAGGTGGCCATGAGGATTTCCGAACTGTCAGCGCAGACCGGCGTGACCGTGCCGACGATCAAGTACTACCTACGCGAGGGGCTGCTGCCCGAGGGCGAGCGCACGTCCGCGACGCAGGCCGTCTACGGCGAGAAGCACGTGGAGCGGCTGCGCGTCATCCGGGCGCTGCTCGATGCAGGGGTGAGCGTCGCCGAGACGCGGCGGGTGGTCGCGGCGCTGGATGACCCGCCCGCGAACCCGCACGAGCTGCTGGGGACCGCGCACGCCGCGATCACCCCGCCAGCCGATGACTCGTTGGACCTCGCCGGCGCCGAGGCGCTCGCCGCCCGGCTCGGGTGGAAGCCGGGGATGTGCGACCCCGCGGTGCTGAACGCGGTCGCTCGAGCGTTGCAGGGGCTGGAGCGCGTCGGGTTCACAGTGCCGGAGGCGGTGATGGCGGAGTACCTAGCGAGCGCGCGGCGGATCGCGGATGCGGAGATCGCGGGGATGCCGGAGGAGTCTGCGGAGGCGGCGGTGCGGTACGTGGTGCTGGGGTCAGTGCTGGTGGAGCCGCTGTTGTTGGCGTTGCGGCGGGTGGCGCAGCAGGTGAGCTCGCGAGAGCGGTTCAGCCGGCCCGAACTCAACGGGTAAGCGCGGCGGCGAGACGCTCCCGAAGCGCCGGATCACACACGTAGACGTAGGTTCCACGCATCCCTCGAGTCAACAGCACCCCGTAGATGTTTCGAATGAACGTCAGCAGGTCATCGTCCCCAAACGTATCCTTCAGATGACCGGTGTTCTCCTTGCCCTTCTTGTCGCGATAGCTCTCCCGATCGGCGACGATCCGACCCGTCGCGGGGTCCAGGCGAAGGTCTGGCCCAATGATGACGCCGGCGTAGTTGAGGTCATACCCCTGCACGGTGTGGATCGAGCCGACCTCTTCGAGTGAGTCCTTTGAGTTGATCCAGTCTTTATCCGTGCCGTTCCACCGCAGTCGCTCGCCATCGAGTTCAATGTCGAAGGCCTCCGGGTGATTCCGCGACACCCAATCCCATGCATAGCCGGCCACAAGTCGGGAAAGTCCCACCTCAGCATCTTTCTGGCGGATGGCTTCGCGCATCTCTCCAAGGTCGTCGAAGAGGCGGAGTTCGTAGTCGCCGAGATCTGGAAGCGACGGCTGTTCGCTCCGAAGAACGGCGCGAACAAACTCCACATAATCGGCGCCAGCCTGTACCCGCATCTGGGTGGTCAGACGGAAGAACCGATGCTCGTCCTTCGCTTGAGACACCTCTGCGCTAAGCGTTGTCGGGGAAAGGTCATGGGGCCGCACGCTCTGCTCGCCGTCGACGAGCAGGAGCTGATGCTTGCTCCGGGCCTTGATCCAGTCGAGCTGGGTGTATCGAGGATCGTCGCTCCCGAACAGCGCCTCGTTGATTTCGCGGAACTTCTTGTTTTGCACGCCCGATGCTTGGTTGGCCCGCTGCCCGAGACGATGGGTCTCATCGACAAGCACGAGGTCGTATGGCTGATCCGATTCACCCAGCTGGAACGGCGACATCACCATCGAAGCGTCGAGCTTGGGCGTCCTCTTGAAGACCTTCTTCACCGACATCCGCAGAGACTGTTGAGGGATCACGAGGGCCATTCGAAGTGTCCTCAGCAGATCGCGATTCTCCGGGACGAAGAACTCCGAGAACATCGAGTCCGGCTCGATGCCGTCCTGGTCTCGGTAGTCACGGATATCGGCGAGCAGCTTCATGAGAAAGATCGCGATGATCGTCTTTCCCGTTCCGGGGTTGCCCTGCACAACGAGGGTCGATCGAGCGCCCGGGTCCTGGAGATCTTCGAGAAGCCCCTCCAGGATGTCCATGATCGCGATGCCCTGGTCCTCGGTGAGAGCTTTGAACGGCGACAGCTTGAAGAGGTCCGAGTTCTCGATCTGTGGGATGCTCCGAGAGAAAAGTCCCTCTGCTCGCAATGCCTCAAACACGTCACGGAAGGACTCGCGGTAGATATCGCGGTCGTAGTACTGCGCGTCAGTCAGGCCGTCGTTGCCATTGAGGAGGCGATAACGTCCGTCGCCCGAGAACCACCGAATGAGATGCGATTCAAGGTCGAGGCACACTGACTTGTTGAACCTGTGGTTTACGACGACGCGAATCGACTTGAGGGACTCGTTCCGTTTTGACCCAGAGAGATGTTGACGCATCCGCGTGGCCGCACTCACGGTCTCACCGACGTAGAGTCCGGGCGAACTGCGGCGGGCGTCCCCCTCGATCACGTACACCACCGGCCAGTTTGTGTGCCGGGCGTCGTCACGCGCCCACGTATCAACAGCGTCACGACGGAACGGGAGGCGCTGGATGCTGAACTCCGTCACTCCGCCGCCTCGGAGAGCTTGGTGTACTTCGTCATGCGGCCCTTGGCGAGCTCGACGGGGTACTTCGCCTTCGTAGACTCCAGCTTCTTCAGGACGATCTCATCGAGGTCGACGCCGATCTTGTTCGCGAGATGGATGCAGTACGTGATGACATCCGCGAGCTCTTCTTCGACGTGTTCTTGGTCGAAGTCAGGAGACCATTGGAAGCACTCGAGGAGCTCACCGGCCTCGATCGCGATGCTCTTGGCGAGGTTCTCTGGCGAGTGGAACTGGTCCCAGTCTCGTTCCGCGACGAAAGCACGAAGGGCGGCGAGAGTCTGCGGCGACGGCATGATGCGACGCTAGCAGGGTCGGGGTAGGAGCCCCGAGGACACCGCCTGTTTAGCTTGCTTTCGGAAGCGTAACGAGGGGGAGCAGCTTTATTGAGGTCGGATTTCTGCGTGCCGCCGGGTAGGTACACGGCGCTGGGATGGTAGCGGAAGTGCGCCGCCGAGTTGTCGCGGGTGGAGTCAAGTAAGCCCCGTCATGTTCGAAGCGCGAAGGTGCTGCGTGCGCCCGTGCCGCAGAACAGCCGAGCGTCGGCGGTCGCCACATCGCTAGAATGCGGGAGGATTCGAGGGGGAAACATGGCACGTCGTAGAGGGTTCTTCGCTGAGGTGCAGCACCAGGCAAAACTGTCAGAGCAGCGTCAGCGGGCGGCGCAACGCCAGCATGATCAAGCCGTGCGGCAGGCGACCGCTGCGCAACGCGCGGCCGAGCGGGCGCAGCTCGCTGCAGAGCGCGCTTCAGAACAAGACAGGAAGCGTCTTGAGCGAGAGGCTGCGCAGGCCTACGCAGCTGCCCGCCTGGCCGAGGCGGAAGATATGACGGCCGACCTCCACGCACGGCTGGCGGAGCTGGATGGATTGCTCGCCGCCACTCTCGCGGTCGATGACTTCGTTAACCTCGAGTCGCTGCGTGTCGTCGCGCAGCATCCGCCGTTCCATCGCCCGGAGCTCCAGTATCCTCTCCCGCCGCCGGCTCCGATTCCTGATCCTCCGCTCCCCGTAAAGCGGGAGCCCGAGGTCACCAAGGGGTTGTTTGGCCGCAAGCAAAAGCAAGAGCAGGCCGCGGCAGCCGCTGAGGCTCAGTACGCCGCCGACTACTGGGCATGGAAGGCAATCTCCGATGCGCTCCCGGCGCAGCGTGCGGCCGCACAGTCGCAGTACGAAGAGGCGGAACGAAAGCGCCAGGCGGAACTGTCGGCGGCTGTCGAGCAGTACAAGCAGGAGTCTGCCGAGCGGGAGCGCGAAGCTGCGGAGCAGAACGAAGAGCTTGATCAATTGATTGCGGGGTTGGCGTACGGAACCGTTGACGCGGTCCAGGAGTACATCTCAATCGTGCTCGCGAACTCGGTGTATCCCGAGTGGCTCACCGTCTCCCACAGCGCGAGTTTCGAGCCGAGCGACGCTGAACTCAGAATACGGGTGATCGTCCCGGGACCCGAGATCGTGCCCGGCGCGAAGCACTACAAGTACGTCAAGGCTTCGGACGAGATTGCGCCGGTCGCGGCGTCCCAAAAGGAGATGAAGGACCGATACGCGTTGTTGGTGAACAACATCGCGTTGAGATCCATCCACGAGGTTTTCGAAGCAGACCGTCGTTCGCTGATTCAATCGATCAGTCTCGAACTCGGCACGGACACGATTAGTCCGGCAACAGGGCAGCCCGTTTACGTGCCGTTCGTCGCAGTTGCGGCGAGCCGAGAAGAGTTCGAGAAGCTCGACCTGTCTGCGGTTGTTCCGCTCGCAACGCTCGAGCACCTCGGAGCCGCGGTATCGAAGAACCCGTATGGCTTGACGCCGATAACGGCCGGCGGCGTGCGGCGCGCGCGATGACTGAGCGGGGCCGAGTGTTTAATCCACCGCCGGGGTGGCCGAAGCCGCCTGCTGGATGGACTCCTCCCGCGGGGTGGACTCCTGATCCGTCTTGGCCAGAACCACCCGCGGACTGGCAGCTCTGGTTGTCGGACACTCTCGTGCCTCAGGCACCGACCGCAGCTGCGGTCCGCGCGCCCGATGTCGCTGAAGTAGAGCCCGCTCGGACTCGTGCTGAAGCGGGAGCAAGCGCCCATCGATCCATGCCAAATAGCTCCAGTCTCCCAGCGGCTCCGGCAGATACGGAGGCGGGTCGGCTTGCGTACCTTGAAGCGGAGAATGCTTCGCTTCGCGCTCAGATCAATGAATCAACAGCTCGTGAGTACGTGGAACTTGACGATGCTCGCGTTCTCCAGGACGTCGGTATCTACCGCTACCATCACCCGCTCGAGTCGGCTGCCGCCTACCAAGACGAACTTCGTGATCTCGAGCGCGTTGTGGCCGAGGTCATCAGTTCGGGGCGCGCGATTGTGCGCTCCGAACTCTTTACCTTGAATAACTCGCTCTCGCAGGGGCGCCGCATGACTGATGACCTCGCGAAGCTCATGCTTAGGGCGTATAACGCTGAGGCCGACAATGCCATCCGCACCCTACGCGCTGGCAACGTCGTGACGGCAATGAAGCGGCTGGATGCCTCTAGACGAGCTATCGCGAAACTTGGGCGACTGATGGAGATGCACATCAGTGAGGAGTTTCATGACTTACGAGTGCGAGAGATCGAGCTGACCGCCGATTGGCTGATCAAGAAGCAGCAGGAACGTGAAGCTGAGCGCGAGGAGCGCGCGCGGCTTCGCGAAGAGAAACAGGTCGAGCGCGAACTTGCTGAGGAACGGGCGCGCCTTGACAAGGAACGACTACACCTCGTCAATACGCTCGCAGCGCTGCAACAGGCCGGAGGCACTGACGAGGCCCTTGTTGAGCGCCTGGCGGCGATTGATGAAGCGATTGTTCAAAATGACTTCCGTGCGGCGAATATCCGTGCCGGCTATGTCTATGTCATTTCTAATCAAGGTGCGTTCGGCAAGAATGTCGTGAAGATCGGGCTGACTCGACGGCTCGAACCGCGCGAGCGAATCTTCGAGCTGGGCGGGGCGTCCGTCCCTTTTCGGTTCGACACGCATGCGCTGTTCTTCTCCGAAGATGCTGTCACGCTCGAGGCGGACTTGCACCGGCACTTCGCTGACCGAGCGGTTAACCGAGCGAATGCGCGCAAGGAGTTCTTTTTTGCCTCGCCATCGGAGGTGCGCGAGGTCCTGTTGAGTAAAGTCGGAAACATCCTTGAGTTTAATGAGGACGCCGAGGCCACCGAGTACCGGCAATCGGTGGGGTTATGGCCAGCAATCTGAGTTCGCCGCCTATGTAGTTTTTACACCAATGGTTCGGATCTTGACCGGGAGCGTTAGCCGCTAGACCGGGTTTTGGACCTCGGATGCCGTTGCTGAGTTTTTTAGCGCCCGCGAGAAGGCCGTCCGTCAAGAGTGCGGGCAGAGTCGTGCGTTTGATCTTCGCCATCGAATCTCCAAACGATGGTAATTGTTCGTATAGCGAGCGAATGCCGCGCCCGTGCGTAGAACTCCAGCAGCTCTCCTGCGCGGAACTTTTGGGGGAGGGCCTCGTGCACCTGCAACAGTGGCTGTGCTGCTTCCGGCTTGGCGTCTATGCGGTCGACAACGATTGTCCTTTCAGATGTGTTCCGGATGGCCCAGAGATCCCCCAACCCGAGCCTGGGTACGCCCCACGCCTTCGGTCGGTGTGCCTGGGCGACGATCTCTTGGGCGCTAGCGATGCGCTGCCATGCGGCGTTTGACTGCTCGGCGAGCGAAGCCGCGTCGACGCTGGAGCGCTTGGCTTCATCCCGCGCCCGCCTGGCGTCAATGGCCTGCCAAATAGCTACGACAGCACCCGCTATGGCAGCCACGCCCCCGATAAGGCCGATTACATCATTGATTTTCATGCCGCGAGCCTAAGCGCAATCGATCATGCCCCGATTCCGAGTGCCGCAGCATCGGGTCGTACTTCGTGTGTCCGCTTACGCCTATCCGAACGCACCGGTCGAGCGCCCGCGCATCCGCGAACTACTCTCATTCATCCCGACGATCTCCACCGTCTTCCCCAGGCCCGCGTACTTCGTCTCGATCGCATCCAACGCCGCAACGGTCGACGCATCCCACACGTGCGACCCGAACAGATCCACCACAACCCGATCCGGATCCTCGGTATACGAGAACAACGTCGTCAGGTCATTGCTCGACGCGAAGAACAACTCCCCCTCCACGACATACGTCACCACATCGTCCCCCGGCCCCGGAACTCGACGAACCGAAACGAAGTGCGCCACCCGCCGCACGAACAGCACCGACGCGACCAGCACCCCGCCGACAACCCCGACAGCCAGGTTGTGCGTCACCAGGACCAACGAAACGGTCGCCACCATCACGAACGTCTCACTCTTCGGCATCCGCTTCAGCGTCGACGGCCGCACGCTGTGCCAGTCGAACGCCCCGATCGCGACCATGATCATCACCGCCACGAGCGCCGCCATCGGAATCGTCCCGACGAAGTCTCCGAACACCACGACCAGCAGGAACAGAAAGATCCCGGCGCAGAACGTGGAGATACGGGTCCTCGCGCCTGACGCCTTCACGTTGATCATCGTCTGACCGATCACCGCGCACCCACCCATGCCGCCGAACATCCCGGACAGCACGTTGGCGACGCCCTGCCCCCACGACTCGCGCGTCTTGTTCGAGTGGGTGTCGGTGATCTCGTCGACGAGCTTCGCGGTGAGCAGCGACTCCATCAGCCCGACGAGCGCGACCCCGAGCGCGAACGGCGCGATGATCGTGAACGTCTCCCACGTCAGCGGGACGTTCGGGATGAACAGCGACGGCAGACTCCGCGGCAGCTCACCCTGATCGCCCACGGTCGGCACCGTGATCCCGAAGGCGAGCACCACACCCGTCACGATGATCACCGACACGAGCGGCGCCGGCACGATCTTGGTGATCTTCGGCATCACGAGCATCACGACGATGCCGAGCGCCACCAGCGGATACACCAGCCACGGCACGTCGATGAGCTGCGGGAACTGCGAGCTGAACACGAAGATCGCGAGCGCGTTCACGAACCCGACCATCACGCTGCGGGGGATGAATCGCATGAGCTTCGCCACGCCGAGCACTCCGAGGACCACCTGGAAGATCCCGGCGAGGATGACCGTCGCGATGAAGTAGTCGAGCCCGTACGTCGGCGCGACGGGAGCGATCACGAGCGCCACGGCTCCCGTCGCCGCGGTCACCATCGTCGGTCGCCCGCCGAGGAACGCGATCGACACCGCCATGATGAACGACGAGAACAGCCCGACCTTCGGGTCCACCCCCGCGATCACCGAGAACGCGATCGCTTCCGGGACGAGCGCGAGTCCGACGACGAGCCCGGCCAGCACCTCCCGAGTCAGCAGTCGCGGGTTCTTCAGCGCATCGAGCACCGAGGGGTGGGCGCGATAGCGGGCGCGGTCGTCGACCGTCGTTGCAGTCATGGAGCTCCAGGGGAAGGCGCCTCAGAGAGGAGGCAGACGTTCCAGCCTACGTCTGACGTGCCGCGTCTTGAGTAGTCGAGCCGATCGACTCGCGGATTGTCGGGCGTCTCGTCTCGTCTGGGGGTGTGGCGTCTCTACTCATGTGCGCGTCGACGACCCTGAGATATCGCTCCGATGCAAGCCCTCCGCGCCACCGTCGCTAGCCTCGAAACGGGCGGCTACGTAATCGGAGGAGCGTTCAGCATGCAGTGGGGTTGGAATCCGGACTCGTTCGCGGCGATGATGACGGTGCTCGCGGCAGTGGCCGCGTTCTTCGCGGGCTGGGCCGCTTGGCGCGCGTACAGGCTCGAGCGTGCCCGCGAGGATCGCGCGTCAGCGGCGATGAGACGTCAGCAGGCCGAAATGGTCTCCGCGTGGACCGT
Organism: Microbacterium sp. str. 'China'; assembly: GCF_002993305.1. Classification (NCBI taxonomy): domain Bacteria; kingdom Bacillati; phylum Actinomycetota; class Actinomycetes; order Micrococcales; family Microbacteriaceae; genus Microbacterium; species Microbacterium sp. str. 'China'. The sequence continues at coordinate 244,460 of NZ_CP027434.1, forward strand.
GATCCAGCAGGGGGAGGACGGCGAGAGCTACGTCGAGCTCCGGGTCCAGAATCTCGGTTCCGCGCCGGTGTACGAGGTGACGCTCGGCATACAGCTCGGCAGCGTCTGCTCCTACGCAGCGAAGACGCGAGTGGTTCCGCCGAGCGGGCGGAACCCGATGGAGGTCCGGCTCACCGAGCGGGGGCTCGAGCGCTGGCTCACCTGGGCCAAGGGCCCCGCGCGGAAGCTCGCGCCGTATGTGGAGCTCACGTTCTGCGACTCGGCGGGAGCGTGGTGGTTCCGCGATACGCGAGGTGCCCTGGTCGAGATCGATTCCGAGCGCAAGTACCTCTACGACGAGTCCAAGACGAGAGTGCTCACGGCGTAGGAGCCGCTACCCGCTCCCCTTCCACCCACCCTCCACATCCGCCAGGATGAACACGACCGCCCCGAGAGGAGCCCCCGCATGTCGTCGCTCGCCCCCTCCACCTCCCCGGACACGGCATCCGCCGCGCTCCCCGGCGCCGTGGTCATCGCCGCGATCCGCCGCGTCCTCCTCTGGTCGCTGATCACCGCATTCCTCTACCCCGTGTTCATGGCCGCCAGCAAAGGCATCTGCCCCGGCGGCGTCGACGCGAACGGCGGGTTCATCGATTCGGCGGGCCAGCCGGTCGACGAGGCTCCGCAGTGCATCCAGCTCACGCTCGCGCCGAGCCCCCTCGTCTACATCGCCATCGCCGTCATCCTGCTGCTCGCGCTCGGTCGCGTGATGAAGGCGACCGACGAGCGCGCGGCGCTGCGGACCCTGGAGTGGGCGCAGTACGGCGTCGGGCTGCTCGTGGTGGTCGCGATCATCGTCTCGCACGTGTGGTTCGCGCTGATCCCGATCGAGCAGTTCACCGGCGACTCCTGGACCGTGTTCAGCCCGTTCCCGTTCGGCTCGATCGACGTCGAGGTGACGCCGATGACCACCTCGTGACGGCTTAGTCCCGCCAGTCGATCCCGACGCCGGCGATCCGTCGCCCGGCCTCGTCGGCAGCGACCGGCTCCCCGACGTCCGCCCCGCGTTCGAGCGAGACGGCGGAGTGCACGATGGTGTCGGCGTAAACGTGCACGAGGTTGTAGCCCTGCGCGGCGTCCTGTCCGCGGGTGGCACCCACGGGCTGTGCGAGGTCCTGCCCGTACGCGCTCGACGAGGCGACGGCGACGGGGATCCCGGCGAAGGTGCCGAACGACGGATGGTGCACGTGCCCGGACAGGATGCCCCGCACGTCAGACCCCCGCAGCACCGCGGCCAACGCGTCCTGATCCCGCAGCTCGACCGTCACGGCGAGGTCGAGCACCGTCGGCAGGGGCGGATGGTGGATGAGCAGCAGCGTGCCCTGCGGTGCCGCCGTCGACAGCTCTCCCTCCAGCCGATCCAGCTGCGACGACGGCACCTCCCCCCAATGCGCGCCGGGCACCGTCGAATCGACGACGATGACGCGCATCCCCCCGAACCACCGCACCTCGACGATCGGCTCGTCACCCGCCCCCGCGAGTCCGAGCTCCGATCGCATGGCGCGGCGGTCGTCATGGTTGCCGGCCGCCCACACGACCTCGCAGCCGAGCGCATCGGCGGCGGGCGTCACGAGCTCGAGCAGTCGCCGGTAGGCGGCGGCATCGCCCCGGTCCGTCAGGTCTCCCGTGAATAGCAGCGCGTCGGGATGGAGACCCGAGGCGACGAGGCGGTCGAGCATCTCCGCCAGGTTCGCGTCGGCGTCGGCCCCGCTGCCGTACAGCGGCGACCGTTCACCCGGCAGGTGCGTGTCGGAGATGTGCACGAAGGTGTGCGACGGGCGAGGGTGTTCGGTGAGGATCATGTCTCTTCCTGGTCGGCGGACGGAGGCAGGTCGGGGCAGATGTCAGACGGCGGCGGCCGTGGAGCCGGGGACGAGTGCTCCCGTGAACGAGCGGCGCACGAGCGTCTCCGGCTCGTCCGCGGTGAGCAGCTGCTGCATGGTCTCGACGGCGGCCGCCGCCACCGCCTCCACGGGGATCCGCAGCGTGGTGAGCCCGAGCAGATCGGCGCCGGGCAGGATGCCGTCGCACCCGGTCACGCTCACGTCCTCCGGCACGCGGAGCTCGGCCGCGCGGGCGGCGCGCATGACGGCGAGCTGCCGGTAGTCCGAGGCGCACATGACGGCGGTCGCCCCTGCGCGCACGGCGGCGAGGGCCTCGTCGACGCCGTCATCGGGACGCGCGCCGGCCGAGATCATCGTCACGGCGACGCCGGCCCCCGTCAGCACTTCCTGCATCGCGAGCGCGCGCAGGTGCTCCGGGTACGACGCGTCGGGGCTTCCGGCGAGCACGACGACGGTCCGATGCCCGAGCGCGACGATGTGCTCCGCGAGCAGGCGCCCGTGCCCCTCGTCGTCGTAGTGGGCGGTGTGGATGCGGCCCGCCGACTCCACGCGCCCGGCGCGCAGGATCGGCACCTGGTCGGCGAACGGCTCGAGCTGCGCCGCGGAGATGCCGCCGGTCGCGACGATGAGTCCTGCGACGCGCATGCCGAGCAGCCGGTGCAGCGCATTCACCTGCTTGGCGCCCTGCTCGTCGGCACCGATCGTGACGGTCACGAGGTCGAGGCCGCGCTGATGCGCCTCCTCCTGCAACCGGGAGAAGAGCAGACCGTACGCGGGGTTGCTTGCATCGCGCAGCATGAGGCCGACGGTGCCGGTGCGTCCGGCGGCGAGCTCGGCGGCCATCGTGTTGCGCACGTACCCGAGCCGCTCGGCCGCCTCCAGGATGCGCTCCTGCGTCTCCGGCGCGAACCGCCCCTCGCCCTTCAGTGCCCTGGTCGCCGTCGCGCGGGACACCCCGGCCGCCGCGGCGACGTCGCTGATCGTGACCCGCAGGGCGGGCGTCCCGGCATCCGCCCCGCTCATGCGCGCTGCTTCCGTCGGCGGGGCGCTCCGGCGCGCGAACCTCGTCCATACACGAGATACATGGTGACACCCATGATGATCATGAGCAGCACGGTGTAGACGAACGTGATGGGCATCGCGTCGAGGTTGTTCTCCCCGCGCGTGCTCTCCTGGATCGCGACCCCGAGCGGCTTGTACAGCGGGTGGTAGAGGAAGATCGCGGCGTCGTAGTCGTCGAGCAGGCTGTTGAAGTTCAGCGCCGTGATCGCGGCCGCGGTCGGCAGCACGAGGGGGATGAGCACGCGCCGGAAGGTGGTCAGCGAGCGGGCGCCGAGGATGCGCGAGGCGTCTTCCAGGGAGTCCGGCACGGACGCGAACCCGGCCTTGAGCAGCCGCAGCGTGAACGGGATCTTCACGCAGATGTACGCGACGAGCAGCAGCACCGGCGTTCCCGTGAGCACCATGTTGCCGACGAGGGGCTGCGGGGCGTCGAACGCCATCACGAAGGCCAGCGCGATCAGCACGATCGGCAGGATCCACGGGATGTGCAGCACGTACTCGATGGCCGTGGTGAGCAGATTGCGGTGCTTCTGCATCATCCGCGCGACGAACAGCAGCCCGCCCACCACGATGACCGCGGCGAGGGCGCTGTAGACGACGCTCACGATGAACGGGCGGAGGGCCGCCGCGCTGGAGAACACGGTGATGTAGTTGTCGAGCGTGAAGCTGTCGAGCGTGATGGATCCGGCGAGGATGCTCCGCGCGTCCACGAACGAGAAGATCACGATGAGCACGACCGGGATGAGGTAGATCACCCAGAGCAAGTAGGCGACCACGTGCACGACCGCGTTCGCGAACGGGTTGCGGATGCGCTGCTTCTGGATCGGCGTCGCCACCTTCGCCACCGAGAAGTACACACCGGACTTCTCGGCGCGGTTCATGATCGCGAGCAGGATGATCGTCGCGACGCCGAGCACGATCGCCAGCAGCGCCGCGATGTCGCGGGTGATCGGGCTCCGCGACAGGTCGATGATAAGGGGTGCGACGGTCTGGAAGTCCGGCCCGCCGAGCACGAGCGGCGCGGTCAGGGCCCCGAGACCGATGAGGAACGTCAGCACCGTGACCGCGAAGAGCATCGGCTTCATGACCGGCAGCACGATGCGCCGCAGGATCGTCCAGGTTGAGGCACCCATGAGCTTCGCGGCCTCGATCGACGCGTAGTCCACCTTGCCGAGCGACGAGGACAGGAACAGCATGTGGTTCGTCGTCGTCGCGAACGTCATCACGAACACGACCGCGAAGTAGCCGGAGAACCAGTCCCGGTTCATGTCCGGCCAGATGTTCACCATCAGGTTCGTGACGAAGCCGAATTTCCCGTAGATGAAGTTGTAGCCGGCGGCGAGCACGATGCCGCCGTAGATCAGGGTGGTGGCGTAGCCGAGCCAGAGGAGTTTCGCGCCGCGCACCTGGAAGTACTGCGTCACCAGCACGATGAACACCCCGACGACGTTGACCGTGACGGACAGCGTGATCGCGAGGAGGAAGCTGTTGCCGAGCGTCTTCAGCGCGCGCTCGCTGCCGAGGAGCTTCTCGACGGCGCGGATGCTGAACTGGCCGTCCGGGAAGAAGGTCGCGGCGAGCAGCTCGGCGTTCGGCAGCACGAGGAAGGCGGCGGCGAACCAGATCACGACGATGCCGGTCACCCAGGCGAGCGGCGAGCGGAGCATCGCGCGCACGCTGCCGGGCCGTCCGTGGCGGAGACGGGGCTTCGTCGCGGTGCCCGCCTCGGCGGCCTCGGTGGTCAGGGCGCCGGGGGCGTCGGTCATGGCCGCGGACGGCGGCGGCACCGGGCGGGAGTCGTTCTGCGGAGCGCTCATGTCACGCCGCCGGGTACTGCAGGATCCACCGCGGGTCGACGTCGATGCGCACGGCGTCGCCGACGTCCCAGCGGTGCGCGCTCGCCGCGGCCGGCACGCTCACCCGGAGCGTCCCGTCAGCCGCCGACACCGTGTAGACGCTGTGGCTGCCGTGGTACGTGCGCTCCGCGACGGTACCGTCGAGCGACGCCGTGCCGCCGGCGGTGGCCGCGGACGGCGATGCCAGGTGCAGCTTCTCCGGCCGCACGTAGCTCTCCGCCGTGGCGTCGAGGTCCGCGCCGATCGCGACGAGCTGCGCGGGGGTGAGCCGGTTGTTCTCGCCGATGAACCGGCAGACGAACGGCGTGGCGCTGCGGTCGTAGATCTCCTCCGGGGTGCCCACCTGCTGCAGCGTCCCGGCGTCGAGCACGGCGATGCGGTCGCTGAGGGTGAGCGCCTCCTCCTGATCGTGCGTGACGTACACGGTGGTCACGCCGACCTCGTGCTGCAGCTCCTTGAGCTGCTCGCGCAGCTGCACGCGGAGCTTGGCGTCGAGGTTCGACAACGGCTCGTCGAGCAGCAGGATGCTGGGGGTGAGGGCGAGCGCCCGGGCGATGGCGACGCGCTGCTGCTGGCCGCCGGACAGCTCCGCCACGTTCTTGTCGAGCTGCGACGCGGCGAGCCCGGTGCGATCGGCGACCTCGTCCACGCGTCGCCGCTGCTCGGCCTTCGACACCTTCTGCACCGAGAGGCCGAACGCGATGTTCTCCCGCACATTCATGCTCGGGAACAGCGCGTAGTTCTGGAACACCATCCCCACGCCGCGCTTCTCGCTGGGCACGCGGGTCACGTCACGACCGGCGATGTGGATGCGCCCGCCGGTCGGCTGGATGAACCCCGCGAGCGTGCGCAGGGCGGTGGTCTTGCCGCATCCGGACGGACCCAGGAGGGTGAAGAACTCACCCTCCTGGATCTCCAGATCGAGGTGCGAGACCGCACGGTGGTCGCCGAACACGACCTCGACGTCGTCGAAACGGATCATCGTCTTCTCTCTCTGCCGGTGCGGGACTGCGCGGGTCAGCCGATGTACTCGAGCGTGACCTTCTCGACCCAGGCGCCGAGGTTCTCGCTCACGAAGCCGAAGTCGATGTCCTGACGGTCGAGCGTGCCCATGAGCTCGACGACCTCGGGGTTGGCCTTCTCGACCGCGCCCTCGTTCACCGGCATGGCGTTGAACTCCGCGGCGAACTCGCCCTGCACCTCGGCGCTGCCGAACCAGTCGATGAACTCCTGCGCCTTGTCCTCGTTGTCCGTGCCGTTGATCTGCGCGATCTGCTCGGTCACGTAGGGGACGCCGTACTCGGGGACGATCATGCCGGTGCTGGTGCCGTACTCCTCGTCGCGGGCGGAGATGCCGCTCGACGGCAGCACGCCGTAGTCCACCTCGTCGCGGGTGATGCGGGCGTAGAGGTCGGTGCCCTCCACGGCGGGGGAGCCGTTGGCGTAGTACGACTTCACCAGGTCCCAGCCCTCGTCGCTCACGCCGAGGTCGCCGTCCTCGTCGAGGTGACGGGTGAGCATGCTGGCGAGCACGAGCTGCGGGGTGGCCTGGCCGAGCGCGGGGTTGACCTCGTAGCGGCCGGCGTACTCCTCGTCGGTGTACAGGTCGTCGGGGTCGGTGGGCGCGTCGCTGATGCGGTTCTCGTCGTAGACCGTGACGATCGCCTGCTCCACGAGCGGCCAGAACGCGCCGTCCTTCGGGTCGCCGGCGTCCGCGGGCACCTCGCCGCTCCAGCTCGGCTCGTAGGCCGTGATGGCCTCTTCCGTCTTGAGCTGCTCGAAGAACATGTTGTTCAGGCCGAAGACCACGTCGCCGACGGGGTTGTTCTTCTCCGCGATGATGCGGTTCGTCAGGTCGGCGCCGCCAAGGCCCACGATCTCGATGTCGATGCCCGCGTCGGCCGCCTTCTCGGTGATCCACTCACTGCGGCCGTCGCTGTTCGAGTTCGTGTAGACGATGAGGGTGTCCCCGGAGCCGCTGTCGCTGCCGCCGCCGTCCGCGTCTCCGTCGCCGCCCGCCGTGCATCCGGTGAGCGCGATCGCCGCTGCGGCCGTCAATCCGATGAGCGCCCAGCGCCTCTGCTGCCTGTCGGCCATGTTCGTCCCTTTCTCGCCTTCGAGGTGTGTCGATGCGACACTACCGGTTCTTGTGGTGAAGGCACAAAGATTGTCTGGTTTCGTGAGCGCGGTCGCGCGTCCGCACTCAAGATAGGCGCGCGGCGTGAACGCGAGGATGCGATGAGGTGAACGGGTGGGGGCCCTGCGTCGGACCTGGGGCGAGGTGCCCTGTCGGCCGGGGCGAAATACCGGCATCTATTAGAACAAAGCTTCGAAAGTCGGGCGCTTCGGAGATAAAATGAAGCATGTCGAAAATGTCCGGGTTGCGCGAGGCGATGGAGCGTCTCGACCAGGCGTGGGACTCTGCGGGTGATGCGCCTGAGCTCTCCCGCGCGCAGCTCGTCGACGTCGCCGACGCGATCGGGCTTCTGCGGCGCCGGCTCGACGCGATGCACGTCGACGTGGCCGCCGGCATCGCTCGGGAGTCGCGCGCGGAGCTCGGAGCCGACAGCCTGGCGAAGCAACGCGGGTACCGCACGGCGGCGAAGCTCATCGCCGCGATGACAGGCATCTCGACGGGGGAGGCACAGCGTCTGGTGAAGGTCGGAGAGGCGACCGCCCCGCGAAGCGATCTGCTCGGCGCGCCGCTGCCCGCCCGGTACCCGCTCCTCCGGGAAGCGCTCGCGTCGGGTGCCCTCGGAGCGCCGGCGGCGACACTCCTCGTCGCTTTGCTGGACCGCTGCCGCGTGGCTGCGGGAGCGGAACGCATCGCCGAGGCGGAGCGCGTGCTGGTCGCCACAGCCGAGGGGCTCGAGCTCGATGCGGTGCGCAAACTCGTCCTCCGCGCCGAAGCGTGGCTCGACCCCGACGGCGTGGCGCCGCGGGCGGAGGAGCAGCGCGCTCGGCGCGGACTGCGCATCTTCGAACGGGACGGCATGGTGCACCTGCACGCGCAGCTCGATGCCGAGACCGCGGCGCCGGTCGTCACCGCGATCCGCGGGCACGTGTCCGCCGTGTTCGCCGCCCGCCTCGACGCCCCTGATGCGGGGTCGCCGGACGCCGACCGGCGCTCGGTCGCGATGATCCAGGCCGATGCGCTGGCCCTCTTCTGCGGGCATGTGCTCGGGTGTGACGGTGATCGGGTGCCGCTCGCGGGGGCGACGGTGATCGTCCGGGTATCGCTGGACGATCTGCAGGCGGGAGCCGGGTCGGCGACGATCGACGGGCTCGACCAGGTGATCGACATCGGCGCCGCGCGGCGGATGGCGGCCAGCGGCGGCGTCATCCCCTGCGTGCTCGGCGGGGCGAGCGAGGTTCTGGACTGGGGTCGCGAGAAGCGCCTCTTCACACGAGCCCAACGCCTGGCGCTCGCCGAGCGGGATGGCGGGTGCGCCATGTGCGGGCTCCCGCCGGGGATGACGAAGGCTCATCACCTCCGCTGGTGGCAGCGCGACCGAGGTCCGACCGATCTCTCGAACGGGATCCTGCTCTGCGAGACCTGTCACCACCGCATCCACGACAACGGGTGGGAGATCGTCATCGAGGGCTCCGGTGTGACCGGCCGGCCGTGGTTTCTTCCGCCGCGGTGGGTCGACCCGGAGCGCACGCCGCGGCTGGGCGGACGGGCGCGCTTCGATGTCGCGGCCTGAGTGGATAGCGGCTGTTCGCGCACGGTGTCGCGATGGCGCGCACCGGCTCCTGGTGGCCGGCGCGCCTGAATGCCGGATCGCGCTGTCAGCGGCGAAGTCGGGAGCGGACGCGGCGGGCGGCACGCGCGAGGGCGTCGCGCCAGGCGCCGCCCGGCCACTCGCGGCGCAGCCGCAGGCTGCCGTCCTCGTTACGCACGAGTTCGACCCGACGGCCCGCGAGAAGCGGCGACCTTCCGAGGTGTGCCGTCACGTCGGGAGCCGCTGTCAGCGGAGCGGTGAACATCCAGCCGGCGTAGCGCACGGCGACGGTGAGGTCGGCTTCGCGAGCGCCGTCCTCACGGAACACCTTCATCGGGTCCAGGGCGATCGGCACCGTGTCGAGACGCTTCGGGCGCCGGCCGCCGATCTTGCGCTCCGAGCCGGCCGTCGACTCCGCGGGTCGGCCGGGCGTCGGCGTATCGCGCGCGACCAGGTCGACCCGGTCCGCGCGACGTTCCTTGCGGGCGTTGAGAAGCCCGGAGGGGAGATCCTCGGTCGTCGACAGCGGCAGGGACACCAGTCGGTCGGCGGAACCGACGGTCTCGAACACGAACGCTTCCTCGCCGTCCCGGAGCAGACGGACGCGCACGGTGAGCTGCAGGCCGCCGCGCGACCAGCGCGCCGCCGTCACGGTGGCGGTGCAGGTCGTGTCCGCCTCGAAGGCAGCGAAGGCGAGCAGGTCGTCGCGGCGATCGGCGCGCAGCAGAGCGGCCCGGATGCGCTGCGGGAACGACAGCCCCGCGTCCACGCCGGGTCCGAAGCGGCGCTGCGCGAGCGGCACCACCACGTCTAGCAGACGGTCGCGATACTCCGCCGGGTACTTCACCATCCGTCGCCCGGCGACCCGGTTGAGGATCTTGCCGCGGAACCAGTGCCGCAGCAGTCGATCCCGCACCTTCCCCGGTTCGGTGTTCGCCTCGACCACGTCGAGCACGGTCTCCAGATGCGGGAAGTACGACTCCGGTTCGATCCGGGACGAGCTCGCGCTCCCCGGCTCCTTCACCCACGCGTAGCAGGGCTCGCTCGCGAGCACCGAGATCGTGTCGGCGGCGAAGTACGCCTGCATCACGAAGAGATGGTCCTCGAGTCGCACCTTCCCGTCAGGGAAGCGGATGCCGTTCTCCCGCAGGAACGCCGTCCGGAACATCTTGTGCGGCGTCAGCATCTCCAGGATCGGGTCTTCCCCGAGCACGGCGTTCGGGATGTCGCGCTGGAAGATCTTGGCGGGCAGCTTGCGTCCGATGCCCACCTCCTTGCCGACCACGACATCGGAGCCGTTCTCGTCCGCGTAATCGCACAGCCGCTCCAGTGCGCGCGGGTAGAGCCAGTCGTCCTGATCGACGAACTGCACGTACGTGCCCCTGGCCTCTTCGACGCCGCGGTTGCGCGGAGTGCCCGGCCACCCGGAGTGCGGCAGCGAAAGCACGCGCACGTGGGGGCGATCCTTCGCGATGCTCTCGAGCCGCGCGGCCGTCTCCTCCCCGGAGCCGTCGTCGCAGAGCAGGACCTCGAACGCCTCCCGATCCAGCGTCTGGGCGTCGAGAGACGCGATGAGGTCGTCGAACGACGCCTTCGGCCGGAACACCGGCACCACCACGCTCACCCGCACGCGGCCGCCGGCCGCCTCGTCCCCGGTCGCACTGCTCATGGACGTCATCCCCCTGTGATCGTGGCCGGCCCGAATCTCCCCCGCCGGAGGTTCCAGCCAACCATCCCTTCCTGTGGAGTGCGGCAGGCTCGCGGCGGTCTCGGGTGTATGCCGACGCCGCGGAGGATCAGTGCAGGGTGAGACCGATCTCGAACGAGCGCCGCCAGGGGAGGGTCAGCTCCACGATTCGCACGTCATCGGCGGGCAGCATCGACTCCAGGAGGGCCGTCAGCTCCGCACGGATGACGCGCTCGGCCGTCGCGACCTGCGAATCCTCGGTCATCGGGTAGATGTCGGGGAAGAGCGACGGGCCCGCATCGGTGCGCACCACGGCCTGGTAGGCGAAATCGTCGAGCAGCCGCGTGAGCAGGGCGATCCGCGCGGCGCGCTCGTCGAAGGAGCCGGCGGCCCTGCCCACCACTGCGGCGGCGGCCACTGCGACGACACTGCCGAGCGTGTTCCCGGCGGTGTTCCACCCGCCGAAGGCCTCCAGGCGCCCGAGCAGTCCGGCCTCGGCCAGCGCGCGTACGAGCGCCTCGTCCGCGCCGTTCGGGTAGCGCACGTCGGCCAGGGCCACGTGCTCCCCGGCGTCCAGACGCTCCCGCACGAGTGCGACCGTCCCCGCGACGGCCTCGGCGTCGACGACCTCCGGCCGCCCGCGGAACATGTCGTGCCGGTCGGGGTCCGGGGCGTGCAGCACGAGGGTGACATCGCCTCCTGCGGCGACCTCCTCGGCGCCGGCTGCGCGGATCTGCCGGCTCGCCGACGCCGCGAGCGACATGTTCTCGTAGGGCGGGATGCGCTCCATGCCGGCGGCGTCCGCGCAGACCACCGAGAACGAGGCGGTCACCCCGGCGTTCGCCGCGAGGGCCCGGGCGACGAGCGCGGCCCCGACCTCGTCGGCCCCCGGGTACATCAGCACGCGCCGGCCCGACGGCAGCATCCGCATCCAGTGCCGGAGCCAGACCTGCTCCGCGCTGCCCGCCGCGAACGGAGCGGTGTCGTCGGCGGTGATCGCCAGGAAGTCGAGGGTCTCGTCCTCCACGAGGCCGAGCGTGGAGAGGTTCATGATGTGGTTGCGCAGCCGCCGAGACGAGTAGTCGGAGACCACATCGGCCGGCACCGGGGTCAGTTCGTCGAGCGGCAGCACCTCGGTCTCGCCGAGCAGCCGGTGCGCGTCGCCGCCGAGCGCGTGGATCTCCTTGCCGTGCTCCGTCCAGTAGGTCGGCTCCTCGGCCGCGGAGTAGGAGTTGCTCGCCCGGGTCACCAGCGACACCGCCGAGATCGGCAGGTCGGGCCGCATCCGCCGCACCTCGCGCAGCACGTCCAGGCGCGCCAGCACGTCGCGGGTGGTGTCGTGACTCGTGCGGCTCGCGATGAGTCCCCCGTAGAGCAGCATGTCCACCGACACCACCAGGTGCACGGTCGCCGGATCCGCGGCACGCTCGCGCAGCCAGGCACCCAGCCCGTCGGCATCGCCCGCGGTCCGGTAGGAGGGGAGGATCCCGGCGGGCGGAACGTCGAGGGTCACGCCCGCGACGGCCGCGACGTCTCCCGGGAGCTTGACGTTCACCGGGCGGTCGTCGAGGGGCAGCAGCGCGATGCGCGGGCGGAGGATCGGGTCGGACACGAGGAGCCTTTCGTCGGTGAAGGGGGTCGCAGATCGGGGATCAGGGGCGGGCGATGGAGACGAGGTACGAGTAGCGGTCGCCGCGATACACCGACTCGGCGTACTCGATCGGGCGGCTGCGGGCGTCATAGGTCGTGCGCTTCACGAGGAAGGCGGGGGAGAACGGCGGCGTCTGCAGGGCGGCCGCCTGCTCCTCGTCGAGGACGACCGCGTGGATCTCCTGGTCGGCGCGCACGGCGGTGATGCCGAACCGGGTGCGCAGGTCGTCGTAGAGCGAGTCGCCCACGATGCCGTCCTCCAGACCCGGCACGGTGTCGGCCGCGATCGAGCACACCTCCAGGCAGATCGGGATGTCGTCGGCGGTCCGGACGCGGCGGATCCGCACGACGGGGGACTGCGGGCTGAGGTTCAGGGCGTATCCGGCGGTCTGCCCGGCCGCCGCGGTGCCGACGTCGACGGAGAGGGAGCCCGGTCGCATGTTCCGGGCGAGCATGTCCTCCGAGAACGAGGTCAGCTCGAAGGCCTTGCTGATCCGCGAGGCGCTCACGAAGGTGCCCGCCCCCTGCAGCCGGTACACCAGGCCGTCCCGTTCGAGCTCGTCGAGGGCGCGACGCACCGTCTGCCGGTTCACCTCGAGCGACTCCGCGAGCTCGCGCTCCGTGGGCAGCTTCTCGTGGGGTGCGAGCCCCTGGTCGATGACCTTCTCCAGATGCCGGCGCACGCGTTCGTGCTTCGTGACGCCCTCGATCGCCGCCATGGTTCCCCCTCGTTTGGACTAACCCAATCTTGACGATCACCCGGGATTGTGTCAATGTCTCCTCTCAGCGGTTCTTAATTGGTCTATTCCAATCCTTTGCACGGTCAACGATGAGCGGAGAATCCCCATGCACGTGAAGCACAACATGCGCCGACGCGTCCTGGTCGCCGGGGCGGTAGGCACGGCGACGATCGTCGCCCTGAGCGGCTGCGCCGGCGGCAGCGGTGATGCGGACGGCCCCACCGAGATCACGTTCTCGTACCTGTGGGGAGGGGAGGAGGCGAAGGCGCTGGAGGCGATCATCGCCGACTTCAACGCCAGTCAGGACGACATCGTCGTCACGGGCGTCTCCAGCCCCGACACCCAGAAGCAGCTCACGTCGATGTCGTCGTCGAACGGCTCCTTCGACATCTCCGACAACTTCGGCAACACCGTCGGCGCCTGGGCTTCGAAGGGCATCCTCGCACCGCTCGACGAGGCGATCGCCGCCGAGGACATCGATGTCGACGACTTCGTCCCCAGCGCCATGGAGCAGATGACCTACGACGGCAAGATCTACTCGCTGCCGATCGCCATCCACAGCTTCCAGCTCCTCTACAACCCGCAGCTTCTGGAGGAGGCCGGGGTCACCCCGCCGACCACGATGGACGAGCTCGCCGCCGCCATCCCGAAGCTCACCAAGAAGGACGCGTCGGGCAAGATCACGCAGCTCGGACTCGGCTCGGCGAACGACAGCACCACCCTCACGACCCTCGGCTACGCGTTCGGCGGGAGCTGGGACGGCGAAGACGGCCCGACCCCCGCGGAAGACGGGAACATCGAGGCCCTGCAGTGGTATCAGGACAACGTGATCGAGCCGGTCGGTGCCGACGCCATGGCCACGTTCGTGTCCGGACAGGGCGAGTACCTCTCCGCGCAGGACCCGTTCTTCAGCGGCCAGGTCGCCATGATCATCGACGGCGAGTGGCGGTCGGCCAGCGCCGCCAAGATCGCCCCCGAGTTCGAGTGGGGCGTGACCGCGATCCCCGCCGCCTCGCCCGACCTGGAGAACAGCACGCAGGTCACCGCGAGCACCCTCTTCATCCCCGCGAACTCGAAGCACAAGGAGGAGGCGGCCACCTTCCTCGCCTACCTCGTGAGCGACGAGCCCATGGAGAAGTTCGCCGTCGCCCTCGGCAACCTCCCCGGCCGCTCCTCCCTCGCGGGCAGCGCCGCGTTCGACGAGCTGCAGGACTTCGGCGTCTGGGCGGAGGCCGCGTCCTCCCCGAACGCGAAGTCCCTGGCGAGCCGTCCGTACAGCGCCGAGTATGCGACCGACCTCGCGACCGCGTTCGACGAGGTCGTGCGACTGACCGCCACCCCGGAGGAGGCGATCGCGACCGTCGAGGAGCGCATGGCCTCCTACGCCTCGAAGTGAGTCGGTTCTCGTGACCACGGCAACAGCACCCCGGGTCCGGCAGGAGAACGCTCCTGCCGGACCCGGCGCTCCCGTCCGGCGGCGCCGCAGCCGCCGGACCACGCTGATCGGCCTGGCTTTCGCGTCGCCGTTCATCGTCGGCTTCCTGTTCCTTTTCGCCTATCCGATCGCAGCGTCGGCGTACTACAGCTTCACCGACTTCAACCTGTTCCAGGCGCCGGAGTGGGTGGGGCTGGACAACTACACCCAGATGTTCGCCGACGGGGTCTTCTGGAAGTCGCTCGCCAACACAGCCGTGCTCACCGTCTTCGGCGTGCCGCTCGCGATCGGCATCGCGCTCGCCGGCGCGCACCTGCTGAACACGCCCGTGCGGGGCCAGCCGCTCTATCGCGCGCTCGTGTATCTCCCGTCGATCGTGCCGGTCGTCGTCGGCGGCTACCTGTGGCGCTGGCTGCTGAACGCCCAGTACGGCTTCATCAACTACTTCCTGTCGTGGTTCGGCATCGAGGGGCCGGCCTGGCTGCAGCAGCCGGAGTGGACAAAGCCCGCCATCATCCTCATGTCGTTGTGGACCGTCAGCGGCACCATGATCATCTACCTCGCCGCCCTGCAGGAGGTGCCGAAGGAGCTGTACGAGGCGGCCGAGCTCGACGGCGCGGGGGCGTGGCGCCGCTTCACGAACGTCACCTGGCCCACGGTCTCCCCGGTCACCCTGTTCCAGGTGATCGTGAGCATCATCGGGTTCCTGCAGATCTTCACGCAGCCCTACATCCTGTCGCAGGAGCGCCTCAACCAGGCGGGCTCGGGGCCGGGGCAGTCGATGCTCTCCTACGCGATGTACCTGTACCAGAACGCCTTCGTGTTCCTGAAGATGGGCTACGCCTCCGCCATGGCGTGGACTCTGTTCATCATCACGCTCGCCGTGAGCCTCATCGTGCTCGCGACCTCGAGGAAGTGGGTCCACGATGGTGCACGCTGACATCTCCGCACCGGTGCGCCGGCCCCGCCGCACCCGGCGCACGCTCCGCCGCGTCCGGCAGCAGATCGCGGTGACGCTGCTCGCGCTGCTGTTCCTGTTCCCGCTGCTGGTGATGCTGTCGACCGCGTTCAAGACACCAGGCGACGTCTTCTCCTCCCCGCCCACCCTGCTGCCCGCCGAGTGGACGACGGCCAACTTCGCCGAGGCGTTCGCGCAGATCCCGGTGTGGCGCTACCTCGCCAACACGCTCTTCGTCTCGGGCATGAGCATCCTCGGCACGGTCATCTCCTGCCCCCTCGTCGCCTACGCGCTGGCGAAGGTGAAGTGGCGCGGCGCCCGACCGCTCCTGATCCTCGTGCTCGCCACGATGATGCTGCCGCCGCAGGTCACGCTGATCCCGCTGTTCCTCGTGTGGAACGGGCTGGAGGCGACGAACACCTACCTCCCGCTCATCGTCCCCGCGTTCCTGGGCACGCCGTTCTTCATCTTCATGATCCGGCAGTTCCTCCTCGCGGTGCCGGACGAGCTCATCGAGGCCGCCCGCCTGGACGGTGCCTCCGAGTTCCGCACTTACGCGACGATCGTGCTCCCGCTGGCGCGCCCGGCCATCGTGACCGCCGCGATCTTCCAGTTCGTCTGGGCGTGGACCGACTTCCTCAATCCCCTCATCTACCTCAACGACCAGTCGACGTACACGCTGTCCATCGGTCTGTACGCCTTCTTCGGGGAGAACGACGTGGCCTGGGGGCCGCTCATGGCCGCGTGCGTGATGTTCACCCTCCCGGCCGTGGCGATCTTCCTCCTCGGCCAGAAGTTCTTCATCGGCGGTGCCAGTGCAGGAGCCCTCAAGTGACCCATGAATCCCTCGCCCTCCTCCGCGGCCGGCTCGTCGCCTCGGTCCAGGCCTCCGCGGGAGCCCCCGCGAGAGACACCCCCGTCATCGGCGCGCTCGCCGAGTCGGCGCTGCTCGGCGGTGCGAGCGGCTTGCGGCTCAACGGGCCGGAGGACATCCGTCGGGTGCGACCGGTGACCGATGCGCCGATCATCGGGCTCCACAAGGTCTGGAACGGCGTCCGCAACGTCATCACCCCGGAACGCGCGCTCGCCGCGGGGCTGGCGGAGGCCGGGGCCGACATCATCGCGGTGGACGCCACGACGGAGCAGTTCGGCACGGACTTCCGGCTCATCGGGGAGATCGCCGCGGCGACGGGGCGACCGGTGATGGCCGACGTGTCGACGGTCGCGGAGGGCGAGCGGGCCTGGGCGGCGGGGGCGGCGGTCGTCGGCACGACGCTGTCCGGCTACACCCCGCACTCGCCGCGTCAGGACGACCCTGACCTCGACCTTGTGGCCGCGCTCGTCGCCGCGGGGATCCCGACCATCGCCGAGGGTCGCTACCAGACCCCTGCGCAGGTGCGCGCGGCCTTTGACGCCGGGGCCTTTGCAGTCGTCGTCGGCGGAGCGATCACCGATCCGATCGCCCTCACGCGTCGGTTCGTCGCCGCGACGCCGGCCGCCCGGGAGCGCGTGTGATCGTCGGGGTCGACATCGGCGGGACGAAGATCGCCGTCGCCGGGTTCCGTGCGGAGCCGGGCGGGGCGCGCCGTCGCGCCACCGCCGTGCACACCCTGCCGACGCCGGCTCGGGAGGGTGGCGAGGCCATCGTGCGGGCGGTCGTCGATGCGATCGATGTGATCCGCGGCGGGAAGCAGCTCGCGGCGGTCGGCGTGGGCACTGCGGGCGTGGTGGATCAGGACGGCGGCATCACCTCCGCCACCGATGCGATCAGCGGCTGGGCGGGCTTCCCGCTGCGTGCGACGCTCATCCGAGCCCTCGATGCCCCGGTGGTCGTCGTCAACGACGTGCACGCGGCGGCGGTCGCGGAGGCCACGGCAGGGGCGGGTCGGGGAGCGCGTGGTCTGCTGATGGTCACGGTCGGCACCGGCATCGGGGGAGCCGTCGTCCTCCCGGACGGTCTCCGCGCGGGTGTGACCGGCACGGCGGGATCGGTCGGGCACACCGAGCTCGCCCTCCCGCCAGGACTGGCCGGTCGTCGATGCGGCTGCGGAGGGGTCGGGCACGTCGAGGCCGTGGCCTCCGGTCCGGCGTTGGAGCAGACGTACCTCGAGCGCACCGGCACGGCGCGCACGCTGCGGGACGTGGATGCGGCCGCTCGTGCCGGGGAGCCGGTCGCCGAAGAGGTGATCGCGGAGGGGGCGGCGTTCCTCGGGCGCGCGCTGGCCGGGGCGCAGGCGCTTTTGGACGTGGAGGTCGTCGCCGTCGGCGGCGGCGTGGCGGCCATCGGGGAGCGGTATCTCGCCGGGGTCGCCCGCGCCTACCGCGAGGCGGCGATGCCGGGCCCGTCGACGGCCCGGGTGCGATCCGCGGAGCTCGGGGTCGATGCGACCGTCACCGGGGCTGCGGTGCTGGCACGGGTCTGAGTCCGGATTCCCACCCCACATTCAGCGTTAACGATATATCGTTGAGTATCGTTCACGACTGGGAGGTCATCATGAACAACGCATTCCCCTCCACCCCGTTCGGCGGCAACGGCAGCAACGGCGGCGACTTCGCCGGCGGCCTCGGCAACCTCTTCGGTGGCTCGCAGGGTCCGGCCGGAGCACTGTTCGAAGCGATGGACCAGCTCCGCAAGTCGTTCGAGTCGCGTCCCTCCGGCGGGTCCCGCATGGCCCGCGGCGACGTGCGCGCCGCCGTGCTCTCGCTCCTCACCGAGCGACCGATGCACGGCTACCAGATCATCAACGAGATCGCCGAGCGCAGCGGCGGTACCTGGAAGCCCAGTGCCGGCTCCGTCTACCCGACGCTTCAGCTCCTCGCCGACGAGGGCCTGATCGAGGCCGAGGAGCAGAACGGCCGCAAGACCTACGCCCTCACCGAGGCCGGCCGGGCCGTCGCCGCGGAGAGCACCGAGACCCCGCCGTGGGTGCCGTCCTCCGACAAGGACCGCAGTCGTGACGCCCGGTACAGCGCTCTGCCGAAGGCGGGAGTCGATCTCGCCGCCGCGGCCGCGCAGGTCGGGCGCAGCGGCTCCCCGGAGCAGGTGCAGCAGGCCATCGAGGTGCTCGACGAGGCCCGCCGTAGGCTGTACACGATCCTCGCCCAGGACTGACCGCGTCGTGCGGCGTCCGGCGCGGAACGGCGGAAGGATGACGCGATGACGGCAGCGGCGGCACAGGGTCCTCACCGAGCCCGGTACCGCCGCATCCTGTCGTTCGCGAGCCGTGAGTTCCTGAAGATCTGGTGGTTCGAGCTCGTGCTTCCGCGGTTCGGGCTGTCGTCCGTCGCGGAGCGCACGCGCGCCCGCCGCATGCAGCGGTTCGCGCGGCGGTTCCACACGCTCGCGGTCGAACTCGGTGGGCTCATGATCAAGGTCGGGCAGTTCATGTCCTCGCGCCTCGATGTGCTCCCGCCCGAGATCACGGCCGAGCTGGAGGGGCTGCAGGACGAGGTTCCTGCCGTGCCCACCCCGCAGATCCGGGCGCTCGCGGAGGCCGAGCTGGGCATGCCGCTCGAGCGGGTGTACACCTGGTTCGACGACACCCCGGTCGCGGCCGCGTCCCTCGGCCAGGTGCACCGGGCGCGGCTGTCGGCGCTCGATGCGGAGGACACCGGGCTCGACGAGGCCGTGGTCAAGGTGCAGCGCCCGGGCATCGACGAGATCGTCGCCGTCGACCTCGCTGCCCTCCGCCGGGTCGCGCGGTGGCTGACCCGGGTCCGGATCGTCGCCGACCGCGTGGACGCCCCCGCCCTCGTGGAGGAGTTCGCCGTCACGAGCCTCGAGGAGATCGACTACCTCCACGAAGCCCGCAGCGCCGAGCGGTTCCGTGAGAACTTCGCCGACGACCCCGCGTTGCCGCCCCCGAGATCGTCTGGGAGCGCACGACCCGCCGGGTCCTGACGCTGTCCGACGTGACCGCGATCAAGATCAACGACACCGCGGCGCTCCGGGCGGCCGGCATCGACCCCTCCGCGGTCGCCGATGCCTTCGCTGAGGTGATGTTCGACCAGGTCTTCACGCACCGGTTCGTGCACGCCGACCCGCACCCCGGCAACATCTTCGTCACGCCCGTCCCTTCGATGGGCTCAGGGACCCAAGAGGGCTCAGGGACCCAAGGAGGCTCAGGGGCCCAGGGCGGCTTCCGGCTCACGTTCATCGACTTCGGCATGATGGCCGAGGTCTCCGACAACCTCCGCCAGGGGCTGCGGACCCTCCTCATCGCGGTGACAGCGCGGGACAGTCGCGGCCTCGTCCGTGCCGCGAAGGAGATCGGCGTACTCCTCCCCACGGCCGACACGGGCGAGCTGGAGCGGGCGCTGACCGCCCTCTTCGCGCGCTTCGGCGGCATGGGGTTCGCGGAGCTGAGCCGGGTGGACCCGCGGGAGTTCACCGACTTCGCCGAGGAGTTCGGCGACATGGTGCGGCGGCTTCCGCTGCAGCTCCCCGAGGACATGCTGCTCCTCATCCGGGCCGTGTCCCTCACGTCCGGCATGTGTAGCGGCCTGAACCCGGCATTCAACGTGTGGGACGCGGCCGAGCCGTACGCCGCGCGGCTCCTCCGCGACGAGTCCGGAAACCTCATGCAGGACATGGCGGAGCAGGCCATGGCGAACGCGGCCACGACCTGGCGGCTCCCGAAGCGCATCGACGACATCATCACCCGCGTCGACGACGGAAACGTCTCCTTCGACACCTCGCGTCTGGAGCGCCGCCTCGACCGGCTGGAGGGCATCGCACGGCGGATCGCCTCCGGCGTGCTGTTCGCCGCGATGCTCGTCGGCGGGGCGCTGCTCGTCGGTCCGCTCCCGCCATTGGGTATCACCCTGCTGTGGGTCTCGGTGCTGCCGCTCCTCGGCGCCCTCTTCCTGGGCCGCCGCCGCCCCCGCTGACTCCCGCCGAACCCCGCCTGAACCCCGCCCGACGGCCCCGCCAGAACAGGCGAACGCGCGGAATCAGGCGCTCCCAACCAGGAGCGCCTGATCTCCCGCGTCCGCCTGAGGCCCCGCAGGTGGAAAGATGGTCTCTCATGGACACGCCTGAGAAGCCCACCGAACGCTCCGCAGGATCGACCCGTCCGCGCACTGACGCCGTCGTGACCGGGACGCACCGCCAAGCCGCGAAGGCCTCCGAGACCGCGCGCAAGATCGTCCGCGACATCACGACGGTCCCGCCGCGCAGCGTGCACCCGGCGCTCGTGCCCGGTGTCTCGGTCGAGGAGACGGGGCGCACCTACCGCACCGACCCGCTCGTCTTCGGCGTCGCCGCCGCGTTCGCCCTCGCCTTCATCGCGTGGGGCGTGTTCGCGGGGGACAACCTCGCCGGCACCACGAGCACGGTCCTCGCCTGGGTCGTGGAGTACTTCGGCTTCTTCTTCACGACCATCGCCACGATCATCCTCGTGTTCATGCTGTTCGTCGGCTTCAGCAAGTACGGGCGCATCCCGCTCGGCCGCGACGACGAGGAGCCCGAGTTCTCGATGTTCTCGTGGATCTCCATGCTCTTCGCGGCGGGCATGGGCATCGGCCTGGTGTTCTGGGGCGCCGCCGAGCCGCTGACGTTCTTCGAGAACCCGCCGCCAGGCACCGTCGAGGCGAACACCCTCGAGGCCATGCACACCGCGCAGACCCAGGTGCTGTACCACTGGGGTCCGCAGGCCTGGGCGTTCTACGCGCTCGTCGGCGGAGCCATCGCGTACGGCGCCTACCGCCGCGGCCGCACGCCGCTGATCTCCTCGATCTTCGCCCCACTGCTGGGCGAGAACCGCACCACGGGCCCGGTCGGCCGCACGATCGACATCTTCTCCATCATCGTGACGCTGTTCGGCACGGCCGCCTCCCTCGGTCTCGGGGCGCTGCAGATCGGGCACGGCGTCGAGATCGTGAGCGGAGCCGGACCCCTCGGCAACGGCATCCTCATCGCGGTCATCGCGGTGCTCACGGCCTGCTTCATCGCGTCCGCCGTCTCCGGTGTCTCCAAGGGCATCCGCGCGCTGTCGAACATCAACGCCGTGGTCGCCATCCTGCTGGCGTTCTTCGTGTTCTTCGTCGGCCCGACGCTGCTGATCCTCAACGTCATCCCGTCGGTCGCGGTCCAGTTCCTCGGCGACCTGCCCACCATGATCGGCCGCTCCGCCTCGCAGGGTGAAGCCGCGCAGGCCTTCCTGTCGAGCTGGACGATCTTCTACTGGGCGTGGTGGATCTCGTGGTCGCCCTTCGTCGGGATGTTCATCGCGAAGATCTCTCGCGGCCGCACGCTCCGTCAGTTCGTGTCGGTCGTCATCGTGGTGCCGTCCGCGATCTCGCTCGTGTGGTTCGCGATCTTCGGCACCACGGCCATCCAGCAGCAGATGGACGGCGCGGGTCTCGTCGTCGACCCGCCGGAGGAGGTGCTGTTCGGGGTGCTGGAGAACCTGCCGTTCCCGCTCGTCACCAGCATCATCCTGATCATCCTCATCGCGATCTTCTTCATCACGGGCGCCGACTCCGCCTCGCTCGTCATGGGCACGCTGTCCCAGCAGGGCCGCCCGGAGCCATCGCGCTGGGTCGCCGTCGTCTGGGGTGTGCTCGTCGGGGTGATCGCGGCGGTGCTGCTCGTCAGCGGCGCCGAGGGGAGCGGCCTGCAGTCGCTGCAGAACGCGACGATCATCGCGGCGCTGCCGTTCGCGATCATCATGACGTTCATGATGATCGCGTTCATGAAGGATCTGCGGCGGGATCCCCTGATCCTCCGCGACCGGTATGCCCGCGCCGCCGTCCGCCACAGCGTCATGGCCGGGCTCGAGGAGTACGGCGACGACTTCGCGCTCGTGCCCGTCGAGTACGACCACTCCGAGGACGACCTCGCCTGGATCGATGAGGACACCGTCGACGACACCCTCGCCGAGGTGTACGAGGCCGCGACCGAGGCGATCGACATCATCCCGCCGGCCGAGGTGGACGCCGCCGTCGATGCGGCGATGGACGCCCCTGCCGACAAGGACTGAACGCGGGAGCTCAGGCGCTCACGCCGGGTCAGGCACGTCCTCACGCAGGACGCCTGAACCGGCGTGGTCGCCTGTCTCGGCAGCCGCGGTGATCCGCGCGGCCATGCCGGAGAAGATGAGCCCGTGGAAGGGCAGCACCGCGAGCCAGTACAGCCGGCCGAGGAGCCCGCGGGGGAAGAACACGGCGCGCTGCTCGTAGCGGGCGCCGTCGCCGTCGGGCACCGCGCGCAGTTCGAGCCACGCCTCGCCCGGCACCTTCATCTCGGCGCGGAGGCGCAGCAGATGCCCCTCCTCGGTCTGCTCGACCGCCTCGACGCGCCAGAAGTCGATCGCATCCCCGACTCGGGCGGCGGTGCGGCTGCGGCGTCCGCGGCGGAGCCCCACACCGCCCACCACGCGGTCCATGAGTCCCCGGACCGCCCAGAGCAGCGGCGACGAGTACCACCCGTTCTCTCCGCCGATCCCGAGGATGACGCGCCACAGCTCCGCGACGGACGCGCGGGTCGCGACGGAGCGCTTGTCCGTGAAGACGGTGCGTCCGGCCCAGTCCGGGTCGCTCGGCAGCGGGTCGCTCGGGGCTCCGGTCACCTCGGCGTCCTGCCAGCTCGTCTCCACGGCGTCCGCGTCCACCCGGCCGAGGGCCAGCGCCACGGACCGGCGATACGGCGTGAGCCCGCCCTCGGGGCGCGGGATGAGTGCGTCGACGGCGTGGTCCTTCATGATGCACTCGTTCTGCAGCGACGCGACGAGCGGCCGGGCGATGGAGCGCGGCACCGGCGTGACGAGGTTCACCCAGTGCGAGGCGAGTTCCGGGGTCAGCACCGGAAGGGCCGCGATGGCGCGCTGCCGCAGCCCGGCCTCCACCGCGTACCCGTTCATCATCTGGCCGTAGCGCAGCACATCCGGTCCGCCGATGTCGACCGCGCGGTTCACCTGATCGTCGACCCGTGCCGCCCCGAGCAGGTAGTGCAGCACGTCGCGGACGGCGATGGGCTGGATGCGGTAGCGCACCCACTTCGGCGCCGGCATGTACGGCAGCACGTCGGTGAGGTGCCGGATCATCTCGAAGGACGCCGAACCGGAGCCGATCACCACGCCCGCCTGCAGGACGAGCGTGGGCACCCCGGACTCCAGGAAGATCTCGCCGACGTGGACCCGGGAGCGGAGGTGCGGGGAGAGCTTCACGTCGTCCGGGTGCAGGCCGCCGAGGTAGACGATCCGCCGCACCCCGGCCCGGGCGGCGGCCGTGGCGACGGTGGTCGCGGCGCGCTCGTCGCTCTCCTCGAAGCCCTTCCCGGCCGACATGGAGTGGATGAGGTAGTACACGACGTCGACGTCGTCCATCGCGGAGGCGACGGCGTGCTCGTCGTCGGCGGACCCCTCGAAGATCTCGCACTCCTCGCCCCAGCCGAAGGAGGCGGCGCGGGCGGCGTCCCGCGCGAGGACCCGGACCCGGTAGCCGGCGTTCAGCAGGCGCGGGGTCAGGCGGCCGCCGATGTAGCCGGTGGCACCGAGCACGAGGGCGCGGGGTGCGGAGCCGTCGTCGCGGGGGACCGCCCGCAGGGCGTCCTCGCGACCGGTGGGCTGGGTGAGCTCGCTCATGCTCCGAGGGTAGATCCCGGGGCCGACATGCGGTACGGGCTTGCGCCCGCAGCATCGGCGCCTCCGGGTGACGTCGCGAGCACCCCCGGCGACAGGGTACGGTCGTATCCGTGACCTCAATCGAATCGATTCGACGAGCGCCCGCGGACCGCGCCACCCGTCGTGCGCGTCTCGCCGTCTCGGCGCTGTTCCTCACGAACGGCGCCCTGTTCGCGAACATCCTCCCGCGGTACCCGGAGATCAAAGCCGCCCTCGGCCTCGACAACCTCGGCTACGGTCTCGCGCTCGCCGCCTTCCCTGCCGGGGCGATCGCGGCCGGACTCCTGGCAGCCACGCTGATCCGTCGCTTCGGGTCGGCGCGCGTCGCCGTCATCGGCACCGTCCTCACGAGCCTCGGCCTGCTGTCGGCGGCGCTCTCCCCGACCGGCGTCCTCTTCGCGATCGCCCTCTTCGTCGGCGGCGCCTCCGATGCCATCACCGATGTCGCGCAGAACGCCCACGGCCTGCGCGTGCAGCGGCGGTACGGGCGCTCGATCATCAACTCCTTCCACGCCATCTGGTCCATCGGCGCGGTGCTCGGCGGAGTGATGGCCGCGGGCGCGATCGCCCTGCAGCTCCCGCTCGCCGTCCACCTGGGGATCTCGACCGCGGTGTTCGCGACGGTCGCCCTCGTCGCCCTCCGCTTCTGCCTGCCCGGCCGCGACGACGAGGCCGACGAGGAGGCGGTGGCGGAACCCGAGGAGATCGCCTCCGCGGTCCGTCGCGGCGTTCCGGCGCGGACGGTGCTGGCCGTGATCGCCCTGACCCTCATCGCGATGGCCGGAGCCATCGCCGAAGACGCGGGCAACTCGTGGGCCACCCTCTACCTCGGTGACTCCCTGGGAGCGGCGGCCGCGGTCGCACCGCTCGGGTTCATCGCCCTCGTCGGCGCGCAGTTCGTCGGGCGTCTGCTCGGCGATCCGATGACCGATCGCTTCGGGCAGCGCTGGGTGGCGCGGGTCGGCGGCCTCATCGCCGCCGTCGGGATGACGCTCGCGCTGCTCTTCCCGACCGTGCCCGGCACGATTCTCGGGTTCGCGGCCGTCGGCTTCGGGATCGCCACCCTCATCCCCGCCGCGATGCACGCCGCCGACGAGCTCCCGGGGCTGCGGCCCGGGGTCGGGCTCACCGTGGTGTCCTGGCTGCTGCGGCTCGGCTTCCTGCTGTCGCCGCCGTTCGTCGGGTGGCTGGCGGAGACGCAGAGTCTCCGCGCGGGGCTCGTGGTCGCGCCTGTCGCGGCGCTCGTGGCGGTGCTGCTCGCGGGCTTCCTGGACGCCCGGCGCCCGCGGAACGGGTCGGACTAGGCCGGCTCCTCCACGAGATCGGCGCCGCCGTGCGCGGCGTCGGCGTCCGCGGCCTCCTGGATCGCGGCGGTCATCCCCACGAGGAACCGCATGACGACGACGCGCTCCTCGTCGGAGAGGTCGTCCACGAGGGACAGCATGCGCCGGTGCATCGCACCCAGCGTCGCGCGCACCTCGTCGTCGCTGCTCACGGTGGGCACGACGATGCCGGCGCGGCGGTCGGTCGGGTGCGGTTCGCGGCGGGCGTGCCCGCCCTTCTCCAGCCGGTCGATGAGCGTCGTCGTCGACGCGGTGGAGATGTCGAGCATGCGCGCCAGATCGATGGGCCGCACGATGCGCCCGGCCTTCTGCTCGCGCAGCAGGAACCGGAGGGCGACGAGGTCTGTCTCGTTCATCCCCATGGACGCGCGCGTGCGGGCGCGCATCGCCGTCTCGGCGCTGCGGTACCGCCGCAGCATGTTGAGCACGTCGACCGTGGTGGCGCGCTCGCTGTCGGGGTACCAGTACCCGGAGGCGTGGAACTCGCCGGTGCTGTCGGTCACGCGACCTCTCCTTCGTCGCTGGAACCGGCCTCCCGCTCGAGCATCTCCATCGCGCCGGTCTCGACCTCGGCCGGGACGATGCGCAGGAGCCCGCCGGTGATCGCGTCGGTCTCGGCGCCGATGATCTGCTCGATCCGGCGTCGCGAGACGGAGGGGAAGAGTTCCTCCAGGCGTGCGAGCAGATCGGCGTAGCGGATGTACGACGCCTCCTCGAGGCTCAGTGGCTCGGGCATGGCATCCTTTCGGGGGCAGGGTTCCATCATCGCACCTCCGGAAGTCCCTGGTCTCCCGCGAATATCGCTAGTCAGCCTTACTTTCAGACTGTCGAGGTACCATGGAGAGCGGGGAAGGAGGATCTCTGCATGGGAAACGTGAGCACCGACGTCTCGACCTCAGCGCTCGCGCGCGATGTCGACGACTTCCGTCGCGCCGACGCGCAGTTGAACCGCCGTCTCGCGGCTCGGCGCGAACCCAACGATACCGACCGCGCCGCGATGCACTTCATCAGCACCGCGCCCGTCGAGAAGCCCGTCACTCCCCGCGACCTGGCCACCTACCTCGGTATCAGCACGGCCGCCGTCACGAGCGTCGTCCGGCGGATGTCGGAGCGGGGACAGATCGTCGTCGCCCCGCACCCCCTGGATGCCCGGTCCAAAGTCCTCCGCCCGTCCCTGCGAGATCTGCACGGCCAGGGTGACGAGCTGGCGCAGCGCGTGGCCGCCGTCGAGGGCGAGTTCACGGCGGAGGAGGCGGCTGTGATCTCCCGCTTCCTGC
Source organism: Microbacterium sp. str. 'China' (assembly GCF_002993305.1). Taxonomy (NCBI): domain Bacteria; kingdom Bacillati; phylum Actinomycetota; class Actinomycetes; order Micrococcales; family Microbacteriaceae; genus Microbacterium; species Microbacterium sp. str. 'China'. Next base: position 270,700 of record NZ_CP027434.1, read on the forward strand.
GCCGCCTGACCGATGAGCTCGGCGATCTTCCCTGATCGATTTGATTTAACTAGTTAAACTAGTAAACTATCCTCGTCCAGGTTTTCTGCCACGAGGAGAAGAACATGGGAACCCTCACCTACGCGAACCTCGCCGAGCCGATCGAGATCGACGACGAGCTGCTCGCCCACCTTCGCGCCGCCACCGTCACCAAGCTGCGGCGCAACGAGCCGTTCGCGCTCACGGTGCAGACCGGCGCCGACCGCACCGAGACGCTGTGGATCCACGCGTCCATCCCGATCCGCTTCGTCGTCGAGACGTCGGTCACCCTGCAGCGACCGTTGCTGGCCCGTCTCATGCAGGCCGCGGGCTCGACCGGCGGACTCGACCTCACAGACCCCGAGCTCGCGCTCGATGCGGTATCGCGCGAACTGCACGCGATGTCCGCCTGATAACGGAGGGGTGCAGACCTGCCTCACCGCCTCGGGATCCTCTTCAAGGGCTCTCGGATCCCGGGCGGTGATGGCTACGGCGAGAACGGAGCGGGGGCTCTCGATCGCCGACCGCGGCATCCGGCCGCCGGGATTCGGGTTCCCGGCAGCCGGATGCCGTTTCTTCGTCAGAGGGCGGTGTAGCCGCCGTCGACGAGGTGGTAGCTGCCGGTGATGAAGCTCGCGGCGTCGCTCGCGAGGAACACCACGAGGTTCGCGACCTCCTCGGCCTGGCCGAGGCGCCCGATCGGGTGCTTGGACACGAGGAAGTCCTTCGCCTCGTCGCCCATGTTCGCCAGGAGCGGGGTGTCGATGAACCCGGGGCCGACCGAGTTCACGCGGACGCCCTGCGCCGAGTACTCGAGAGCGGCGGTCTTCGTCATGCCGACGACGCCGTGCTTGGCGGTGACGTAGGCGGGGGAGCCCGCGAAGCCGACGCTGCCGAGGATCGAGGCGATGTTCACGACCGAGCCGCCGCCGTTGGCGAGGATCGACGGGATCTGCGCCTTCATGTTGCGGAATACGGCGTTGAGGTTGATGGCGATCACCTTGTCCCACGCGTCTTCCTCGTAGTCCGCGGTGGGCGCCGTCGCGCCGCCGATGCCGGCGTTGTTGACGCCGATGCGGAGCGGGGCGAGCGAGTTGGCGAGCTCGACCGACGAGGCGATCCAGGCCGGGTCGGTCGCGTCGCCGACCGACGCCTCCGCGGTGCCGCCGGCGGCGCGGATCTCCTCGACGACCGCGTTCGCGTGCTCCGCGTTCAGGTCGTTGACCACCACCGCCGCGCCGTTCTGCGCCAGCAGCAGGGCGACCGCGCGGCCGATGCCGCTGCCCGCTCCTGTCACGATCGCCGAGCGGTTCGAGACGTCGTACTGAGCCACTTTCGGGCTCCTTCCCGGGCGGGCGCGGTGCCGGGAGATCTTCTCGGACGGTCCGTCCTTCCCTCCAGCCTACGCCCGTAATACCGGTGTGGATTCATGTGAATGGAAATGCTCGGCCGCCTGGCTACGCTGTGGGAACCGTCTGTCCCGGGGAAAATGTCAGAATCGCGATGAAATCGGACTAAGTCCGATGTAAAGCGCTAAGTTCACTGCCTCACGAAGGGGCTGATCCGATCATACGGATCGGGTCGGACATCTCGCCTCACGGAGTTCTGAATCCCCATGGCGCGCATCTCGGCGACCCAGCGTTCCCCGTCGGCCAAGCAGGACAGCTCTAGCGTCGAAGCTCGTAACCCTGTTCGTTTAGTAGGTTGATTGCGATCTCGAGCAGCGTCCCAATGAACTCGATGAGGTCTGCAATCAGCTCCTCGTCTGGTTCGTACAGAGCCCCGCCCATCTGAGGCGTAGATGGGGGCGTCTCGATCGCGTGGCGCAGAGTGGTGATGAACTGCCCGTGCGCGTGGGCCGAGGTTATCGCCCAATAGTTGAAGGTCTGCAATGTGGGGCCCGGAACGCGACTCGCTATCTTCCTTGTGATCGAGGAGGGATCGATCAATGGTGCGCTGAGAACGTCTTCCGGATCGGATCCGAGGTTGCTCGCCGTGGTCCTGAGAAAACGTCCGAGTGCTGCTATTCCCTGTTCGGTCTTGTCATCCGGCGTTCGCGCTTTGCGCAGAGCGTTGGTCAGCTTCAGCCCGTGCCTGTGCTCGATACGAGCAATCTCAAGTGCCCTGCGGACTCTAGAAGGGGAATCGGTACCATCCAGAATCCAGATCACCTCCACGAGCCCCTCCAACACAGGACGGAACAAGGTGTAGTCAGCCTGCATATGAAGGAGCAACACGTCCTCTTCGGGGCTGGCGGCAAGCTCCGCCCAGGCGGATACGTGGTCTGCAACGGTGAGGACGAGCCCGGAGACTATGGCATGAGGGATGACGATGTTTCCTGCGAGGGCTTGATCTTCCTCCGCCATCGACCCCTTTCGAACCGTGGGCACTCCACTCTTGATCGCCGCCGCGAAGTCCCGGAATCCTTCGACAGCACCGCTGAGAGTCTGCAAGGTGGAACGCTGTGTCATAGCACTGAGCGTACGGGGGGATCGAGCGTCATCTGATAATCCGAGATCGCAGATTGCCGTCCTGGGGTGGTTCTACTTCTTGACGCGGTAGCCGAGTCTCTTCACGGCTTTCGCGAGGTACACGTTCGCACTGGAGGAGTCCAGTCGGGTGTGCACCAACGGCAACTGCGGGAACGAGTCCTCGGCAGGCGAGAACAGCGTCACCATCGGGCCGAAGTCGATCGATGACACGTGGTAGAGCCCGTCGATGCTCGACCCAAGTTGGTCATGGATCGCATTCGCCCAGTTCCGTGTGTATCGCTTAGGCCCCATCTGGATCGAAGAGGTCGTCCCGTTGATTACAGGCCAGTTGCTGGTGAGATCCAGTAACCGAAGCTCACGCGTCGGACGCCAAGCCGCGAGGGTGTTTCCACGAACGCGCCGATTGATTAGTCGGCCCTTCTGAAAAACCTCGCCGAGAGCTGTCGTAGATCCAGCAGCTGCGTACATCACGCCATAATCAGCATGATGCTGCTGTGGCTCGGGATGCGGGTCAAAGCGCATGGTTCTGATCGGCCCGAAGTGCCGCAGCTCATCCCACGCCTGCGGGTGAGGACCTCTTGTAGCGAAGACCCGCCAGAGGATCCCATCGAATGATCTCAGGTGCTCACGAGCGTCGAGTGTGAGCGGCGCCGGGGGTGTTGCGGGGACTTTCGCGTTCGACGGGCTCACGTGATGTCGGCGTCTTCGAGGATGTCCACTACGGGTGCAGGATCCTTCGCGGCAGCCAGCCACTCGATCGGCGTCATCCATTCCTGGGGGTCGACAGACTCATCGCTCGACCGCAAGTCGTCTTGAGGTGTAGTCATGAAGCCTTCGACGTCGGCCGGATCCCAGTCGGACGGGATCGCTCGGACGAGCAGGGGAAGGTGGGGGATCGTCGAGACCTTTTCGCCGGGAATGAACTGCCATCGAGGGTAGAGGCGGATCCTTCCCGCCCGGAAGCCGTACAGGGTGTTCTTGCTCTGGCGGTGACGCACACTGGAGGCATCGATGCCGAGGAGCGCTGCGACTTCGGATGCGGTGTAGGTGTTGGTTAGGGCGCGCACGTGAGTCTCGCGTTCGAGTTTGGCGAGCCCACCGCTGGTGACGAATGCGGCTGCCTCGGCGAACTCCTCCGGAGTGAAATCGCCGGACTCGATCAGGAAGTCGGCTTGCTGCTCTGTGAGGCCCAGCTCGGTCGATTGACGGTCGGTCATGGCATCGGCGAGCTCGTCGATGAGTGCGTTGAACACGGATACGTCGACGTTTGACGTCTTCGCCACCTGTGCAAGGCGCTCAACACCGGCTTGTACGTCGGTCTTTTCTGGGGCCTTGGTCGCCACGACGAGCTTCGGTTTCCCGTCGAGGAATCGACCTGTCGCGGTGCCGCGGTTCACAGTCGTCTCGCGGGCGGCGACGCGAGCTGAGGAGGCACGGGTGCGACTCTTCTTCACAGCCATCTTGCCTCCTCGTGGCGGCATCTAGTTAGTGCGTACACGCATTATCTTACGCGCGCTTTTGCGTGTATGCATCCCCGTGTGGTGCCGAAGGTGAGAGCGGTCAAGCGCTCCTGGACCGGGAGCAGCGGCGTTGTAGGGGGCATGTCGTGCGCCTTCAAGGCGGCTCCCCAACTCTTGCCACCTTCCTGCCCGGCGCAACGCTTTCAACGCGTAGCAATCAACGAGGATGTCGTTGGCCTACGCTTGAATGCTTGCGTGGGGAAGAGCAAAAACACTCGTAGAAACAAGCGGCCTCGATCTCAACGGTCGGCGGTGAGCACCGTGCAACGGGAGCCAGACGCACTCGAACTGGCCTTGTCAGCGTACGATCCGGACGAGCTCTGGACGTTGATTTTCGCCGCCGCCACGTCCCCGGGCAACAGGCATCGGTCGGTGACATTGGGAAGCAGCTTCGCGGCTGCGCTACGAGCCTCCGCCGCTCCGGCGCCGGACGAGTACCAACCGCTGCCGTCGATCCAAGCACTGTCCGATCTAGCGGCTACCACCTATGGGATCGGACTGGAGCGTGAAGATTTTATCGCCACCGACCCCACCCGAACTGTCTTCCTCGCCGTCGGCGCTGAGCCGCTGCGCGCGGTGCCTGGCCTCACCGAACGGCCGGTCGCCGACCTCACGCGTGCGCTCAGAATGGCGGAAGCGGTAGACGGTCGCCTCCACCGGCGATTTCGATTCGGTATCGCGAACGTGGTGAACGTGGCGATGAGGTACGGCGATTTCTGCGTGCGCCACCTTGCGGACGCATGGGTACCAGCCCCGGACCTGGAGCTCAACGATGAGGTCTCATTGCCGGACGTTGAGTATGAAGCGACGCGGGCCTTCCTCAACCTGGATCCCCTCGACCACATCGAACTCGGTGAGGCTGACAAAAGGGCGTTGGAATGGATGACGAACTCCGCAAGTAGGGCCGCGTTCGACGTGGAGAGTCTCTCCAGTCCGTTCGAAAGGTTCCTTCGCTTTGCTGACACGGCGGGTGGACACCGATGGGTGCCGCCACTCTTCATCCCGGAGATCATGGCTCATGCCGCCCGAGAGCTGGTGTCTGCGCTCGACCGAGACAGCCAAGCACGAAAGGCCCTCCGGAGCTCTTGCCTGAACCAGATCCGTCAAGCCCTGTGGCGTTTCTCCCACCAGTTGATCGAACCCCCGCCCTCCAGCGAAGGCGCCGCCATCCCGCTTCGAGGGATTGACGTTCAGTGGTTGGTACCAGTGAATCCGTCCACTTTCATCGCCGTCTCGGTCATCTACGTCCCCGACCTGGGGGCCTCGCCGCCGCCATACATCGGCTCAGTGGAGCTGGCGAAACAGGTGAGGGCGCAATCCGGCCCTGTGCCGGTGCGGATGGCGGGCGGGCGACGCGGAACCATCAAGTCGGGCGCGGAGGTCATCCCGTTGACGGTGTTCGCGGCGCCCGGTCACATCGCTGTGCCGCAGGCGGTCGGCGAGGCAAAACTCGCGCTTGAAGACCTGACATGGATTGCGGAAACTGCCACGTCCGACGATGATCTTTACGCATTCGCGCGGGATCTGAGCGCTCCCGATTTCCCTGAGAGCTTCGGGTGGGAGGCGATCAACTACTGGGAGCCGTGGAAAGCTAATGGCAAGTCTTTTTTCAAGGGTGGTGTGGTACCCAATGCCGTCTACTTTGAAGCGCACGCGGGCGAGGCCGAGTGGGATCGAGCGGTAGAGCTATCGGATCTCGAAGTGGCGCTCATCGGGGTTGGGCTTCCACCGATTCGAGACCTCCGAGCGGCAGAAGTCGCCCCGGGGCCCGTCGCAAACGTCGCGATAATCGCAGGCGACCCCACGTATGACGCCACCCGAGGTGTCAACACCGCGCCGAGTGTTGACGGGTGGTCGCTCGCTCTCACCGAACCCCCCGTTGCCGTGGCACGGGGGGTTCTAGAGGCAGCATCTACCGACCACCGACGGTTCGTCTTCGACTTATGCGGCGGGCTAATCTACGGCTTCGCTGCGCTTGGTGATCGATGGCGTTCCGCGCACCAGGCGATCGATGTGCCCGGATACGTCCTCTACCTCCACGTATCGGAAGCAGTCCCGGGTGAATCGTCCGGCGTGGTCACGCCGTATCTCGACCCGCATGTGCGTGCCATCGACGAACCGGTCAACGTTTTGTGGCGCATCGATGTCGAGGGCTTCGCCGACTCAGCGAATGGAGATCCGCAGGCGGCGAATCTCCTAACAGCGGACGCAGTGTTCGATCTGCTCCGCGCGGGAGGCATGGATGTCGACACCGCAGCGGCGCTCCGCGACCAGTGGCGCACAGCGAAACCCTTTCTCATCTTGGAGATGAAGCAGGCACGGACCACTCTCAATCACCTGCCTGATCCGTGGCGTCTACGACCCTCTGACGAAAGCCGTATGGTTGCGGCGTTGGGGCGACGACTCCACGATGCCGGCGTTCAACCTGGCGAGTACCGAGCGGATGATGCGAATCGACTTATCCGCGAACATCTTGCGCCCCTTGCTCTCGAAACCCTGACTGAAGGAATCAAGAGCCACGATGGGAGCGAGGTGGTGCTGACGGGTATGGAGCAACTGGCGAGGGTGATGGACAGCGCCATTCATCAGCAAGACGATCTATCCCGAGTCGCAGCGAATCTCTCGACCGAATGGGATCCGCTCACCCGCACGGCCGAACTCTCGGCGGAGACACTTCAGCTTCGTCAATGTAACGAGATCGTGGTGGAAGCCGCCCTGCGCATCCTGGACAAGCCGGCGGCGACGAAGCCGATCACTCCTCAGGCATGGAGCGGTCTCCTTGCCGCCGCAGATGCGTACCTCACCGCGACCACATTGAGCGAGCGGATGTATCACCAAGTCGCGCCCGCAGTCATCACCCTCAGCCCGATGTACGAGCTGACCGTGGACGACGATCCGCATCCCGACGCATCGGCGTGGGGCCTACGAAACGACGAACTGACCCGTGCAGCTGCGGGCATTCGGCTGCACGGCACGCAAGACGACGACTCGCTGCAACAGGCGAACGAAGAAGACCACGTCGAAGATGCGTTCCAGCAGGCATGGGGAGCGACGTCGCAGGACATGTTCTCCACCCTCGCCGCGCTCGCAAAGTGGGAGACGTTTGAGCCAGGCAGGACGACTGCCCACGTCACCGTGGCCGAGGCCACAGTGTGGGTCTGTGATGCGCTGGGCTCGGGCGCGGATGAGTCGCAAAGATCGCGTGTCGAAGCTGCCATCGAGATGCTCACGAGCACGGCCGTCCAGATGCAAGCCGTGGAGTGGAAGCCCTGGCAAACGCGCACTCGGCGCCATCGGCTCCTCGTGCAACCGCTGGTGCAAGATTCGGATGGACGACTCATTGTCAGCCCCCAGTACCTGCTGACCTCCTTTCAGGTCTACTACCGCCACCTCCTCCAAGGGGTTCTTCCCTGGGCGGGAGACGTTCCTCAGCCTGTCAGCAACGCGCTTGCGGACCGCCGTGCGCGCCGCAATATTCGGTTCGAGAGATTCCTTCAGAACCGGCTAGAGGAACTCGGCTACACCACGGTCGCCCGCGTGAAACCCAACGACCACGCGCGGCTCGGCGTGCCGACTCTCACCACCGAGGTCGACCTCGTGTGCGGACGCCCTGGCGATAGCACCATCTGGTTGATCGAGGCGAAGGACCCTGCGTCGGTGCATGGATTCGCTGAGACGGCGCGACAACTGCGCACCTTCTTCCGCGACCAGGTAGGAGACCGCGGGACCAAGCCCAGCTACACAACTCAGCTCGCCCGCAAGGAGAGCGAACTAGCGCCCCACGTCGCGAGCATTGCGACGCGTCTCGGGATCGGCGACCCCCCTGACGGCGAGGAGTTTCACCTAAGCACCCTCTTCGTAACCCGAAACCTCACTCCGGCAAGCTACGTCGACGAGCAGTTTCAGGTTGAGACGGCGACGGAGTTTCTCGCAGCTCGAGGCCACACACATTAGACGACGTGTGAGCGGTGCGCGCTACGCCGTTGCGTTGCCACGAGCTCTATCGCCACTTCTGACCTTCGATAATCCGGGCCAGAGCTGCTACGTCGCCGCCACGCCTGAACCATTCCACAGGGCTGTGCTGACCGTCGGTGACCATGGTCGACTGCGGCGTCGCCATCAGAGCAGATACCGACATCCATCCCTTGTCTTTTACGATGTCGATGATCTCGGTTAGGTGCGGTAGGAGTTTCCCCGGCGAGGAGAGGCTGAACTGCCACGACGGAAAACGCCGGGACTGTGCAACATCGACCATGTACAACTCGCCGCGGTCGGCGGCAGCAAAGAGCGACTCTTCGTCCATATGCAAGAAGCCAGCGGCTGCGGAAGCAGATACGGTCTGGAGCACGCTCGTCAGAAGAGTGCTCGCTACACTCGCGAGAAGACCCCCGCGAGCAACTTCGATCGATGTCGCCTCGAGCGACTCTGGCGTGAACGCCTTGGACTGGATGAGATAGCTGACCTCCTGCGGAGTCAGCTCTTCCTGATCCGCGATCGGTCGCTCTGCGCGGAGCTGGTCAGTCAGCGCTCGAACGATGAAGTCCCCGTCCGCGTTCAACCGGCCGACGGCGTCGACGAACGCCGCGATCGCATCGGTGGATGGCTGTGCCTGCCAAGGGCGGGTTCGTGGCTGGCCTTTGGTTTCATCCATGTGCGACAGCGTAGATGAGCCTCCGCTGGAAGGGGAGGTCTCCCGGGGAATCGACGGCGCGCATCCCATAGAGCCGATGACAGTCGGCGAGATCGCAGACGTCGTCTGCTGGGCCCGGGCGCGCCTGCGGGTCTGGTTGGGGCGCGTTCGCTCGCTACCCAAGAGAACCCCGACGCTATCGAACGCCTCTGCTTGCTTGGTTCAACCGGATGGGAGAACAGCACTGGTGCAGAATGTCACTGGAGCGCCTGTTCGGCGTCGACGTTGACCCGGAAGGACTTCGTGGGCCACTACAACCTCAACCGAATGGGCTGGCAGCAATTCGAGCACATGCTCCAGGCGCTCGCGAAGGCTGAGTTGGGCAATGGTGTCAGGCCGTTTGGTTCAGGTAGGGACGCGCAGCGCGACGCTACGTTCGACGGCCGCGTCGACTTCCCGGTCGGGGCGGGCGCGAAATGGGATGGCTACGGCGTCATTCAAATGAAGTACAACGAGAAACCGGTCTCAACGACGGCTGACTGGCGGTGGTTCCTTGACGAGGTCCGCTCCGAGCTGCGTGGCTGGCTCGTAAAGAAGAGGGTCGGCGAGAAGACGCCGGAGTACCTGCTTTTCTCCACCAACGTCGTGCTGACCGGGACGAAAGACACTGGCGGTCGTGACCAGTTCGACCAGCTTCTTGCCGCCAACGCAGAAGACTTGGGGCTGCGTGGATGGTACGTGTGGGACTACGACGAGATTCGCGTCATGCTCGACACCCACACGTCTATTCGACAGCGATACCTAGAGCAGATCGTCACCGGCGACTCTCTTGCGCAAGTCGCCGAATTGCTCCCCGAGAAGACGGCTCTCGAGGCGGATCGGCTCGCTGGGCACGCCGTCGCCGAGCTGATCAACCGGCAATGGGTTCGAACGGGCGATGCGGGGTACAACGATGCGTCGAAAGTGACACTCGCGGACATTGCAATCGATCTGCCCTTCACGGCGGGCGTGACCGCGGACGCGGAAGGCCAGTCGCGGAGGATGACCGCCGCCGAGACGGTGCGCATCGGCGACCTCCACCTGTCAACCACCGCCGGCCGTGGGCCCCATGGGGTGGTCATCGTCGGAGGCCCGGGTCAGGGCAAGAGCACGATCGCCCAAGTGATCGCCCACACGTATCGTGTCGCCTTCCTCGCTGACACGAACGTCAAGGAGTACGGCGAGAGGGCTAAGCGCGCCTTCGATGGCCTCGACACACGGCTCAGGAAGGCGGGTATCCCGAACCCGCAGAAACGTCGATGGCCGTTCGTGATCGAACTGGCGAAGGCGGGGGCCGTGATCGCATCCTCCCCGTCGACGTTTTCGTTGCTCACCTACATCGCCGATTCCATACTGATTCGGGGGAAGAAGTCGGACCCGAGTGCGTTGCTGGACTGGTTGCGCACCTGGCCGTCATGCCTCGTGCTCGACGGCCTTGATGAGGTGCCTGACGCGAAGATCCGCAGCCGGCTCATCGAGGCGGTCACAGCGCTGGTGAGCGAGCTGAGCTCGGAGAAGGCGGACGTGCTCTTCGTCGCCACAACACGCCCACAGGGGTATCGACGGGAGTTCGACGACGCGTTTCCCTGCACGCAGATCACCCTGTCTGAACTCACCGAGACGGAAGCGATCAGCTACTCGGAAGCTCTCACCGCGTTGCGGGCAGCCAATGATCCAGACCTCGCTGAGCAGGTTGCACAAAGGCTCATCACGGCGGTCCACGAACGAGTCACGCAACGACTGATGACCACACCGTTGCAGGTGACGATCATGACGGCTCTCGCTGAAGAGGCAGTCGACCTTCCGACGGATCGATTCGAGCTGTTCGACCGGTACTATCGCGTCGTCTACGACCGTGAACTGGCGAAAAGCGAAGCCTTCACGGAACTGAAGTCGCTGCGCCCCCACATCGACCATCTTCACGAGCAGGCCGGGCTCAAGTTGCAGGCACGAACTGAGCGACCAGGGAACTCGGACGCTGTCCTCACGAAATCCGAGATCTCGCGTATTCTTCGCCACCGGCTCAGCTCGGCCGGATTCGAAGAGAGTGAATCGGAGTCGATCGCGACGACCCTCCTCAAACTTTCGACGGAACGACTGGTCATGCTCGTCTCTCCGAAGACATCGAAGTACGAGTTCGAAGTGCGATCGTTGCAGGAATATATGGCGGCTCGCGCGATCACCGATGGTGACGAACAGGTCGTCTTGCAGAACCTGCGCGAACTCGTTCCATCGAGTCACTGGCGCAACACGTGGCTGCTCGCGGCGGGACGCCTGCTGAAGCGTCGAGAGCACCTCATCGATGACGTCATCGACATCGTCGTTCGATACGACATTCAATCTGCCGAGTCGCCGATCACAGCCCTCGGCGCGAGCCTCGCTGGCGACCTCTACCTAGACAACTTCGGGATCGAGTTCCCGGCGACACGACGCAAACTCCTCAGCGCCGCTGTGAACCAGTTCGCAGATCTCGCTGATGGCATGCCGGCCGGCGTTGCGAACCTTCTGGCGACTGCGTTGGAACAAAGCGAGCGAGAGCACGCCATCGTGCTTGATGCCCTGCACGAGCTCAGCCGCGAGAACCCGTCCAACCTTGCCACCCGCGCATTGAGCGACAATCGCACCGGTATGTCAGATCTCGCCAAGCAGGCACGAACGACGTTGACCGAGGGTCGGAAGTACATTAGACCCGAACCCGGACCGATCCACGCTGATGCGGCGATCCTCGCACGTGCTCTCGCCCGGGCATCCAACCCAGGCGCGGAGGTCCTACTCCTTGTCGAGCAACTGCAGACGCCTGGTGCTGTCTGGCGGGGACGTTCGCTCGGAGTCTCGGTCGACATGCTGATTGCCCTTGAGAGAGACGCCGCTCGCCCCGCCCTTGCAGCTGCCGCGAAGAGCTTGTCTCAGAGCAGCCCGGCAAGCGCCGCCCTCAGTATCGAGCTCCTCCGGTTGCACGCCGCGTCGAAGCTTCGAGGCGACACGTTCGCAAAGTAGTCACACCGCCGTCGCGCACGACTCAAGCACAAGCACAGCTGAGAAGCACGCAACGTTCGGCAACTAGAATCATGCCGTGACCGCTCAGCCTGCACCGAAGCCTCGGCTCGGAGGTGCGCTCGAGCGCGGTGCGGCCGAGGAACTTGCCCGCACGCTGCGAGCTGTCGCCGACCCGACTCGCCTGCAGATCTTGAGCATCATTCTGGGATCCGCGGACGAACGTGCGACTGTCGGGCAGCTGGCGGACATGCTCGGTTTGCGGCAACCAACGGTGACGCACCACGTCCGGATACTCCTTGATGACGGGTTCGTCACGAGGGTGCAGGATGGCAAGCTCGGATGGATCTCCGTCCATCCCGAGCGTCGTGCCGCGGTCGAAGATTTTCTCCGATGAGCGAGAAGCACACGCACCGTGTCGGGCGACCACTCGACGAGCAGGCGGCTCGGGATCGCGCGGTGCAGGTCGCAGTACTCGGTAACCCCGAGACCCTGCGCACCCTGAGCGCCTTGGCATCCGGTATGCACGAATCTGACCTTGCCGGCGAACTCGGTATCGATTCCACCGGTGTCGATCAAGCGCTCAGGTCATTGCAGATGGCCGGTCTCATCCGGCGCGAGAAGAGCGATGCATGGATGCCAACGATCGACGCGTGGGTGCGTTTCGGACGTCTGCTCAGCAGCGATTCTCTGACAGCGGGATCCCCAGAGAATCCCGTGATGGCGCTTCCTCGTGCGGTTGGCACCGTGGTTGAAGACCTCGCGTATCGCTTCAGTTCTACGTTCAGTCGAGAAACGGTCGCAGGATACGTCGCTCAAAGCTATCGGCTGCTGAGCCAACGGACGCGGGTCCGTGAGCACCTGTTGACGATGACGGCGCGGTACGCCGCGGACCGCCTAGACGCTCTCGCCACGGCCCAAGGCCTGGTACTACGGGACACCCCGGAGGTGCTATTCGTCTGCGTGCAGAACGCTGGGAGGTCGCAGATGGCGGGGGCGTTCTTGCGGCATTTCGCGGGCGGACGTGTTCACGTGCGCACCGCCGGGTCTGCTCCATCGGACACAGCGCATCCTCGCGTGGCTGCGGCGCTGAGCGAAGTCGGGGTTGAGCTGTGGGGCGAGTTCCCCAAACCGCTCACGGATGAAGTCGTGCGTGCGGCGGACTACGTCATCACGATGGGGTGCGGCGACTCGTGCCCGATTTTCCCCGGGCGACGCTACATGGAATGGGATCTCGCCGATCCGCTCGAGCTCGATGATGTCGGTCTTCGCGCCGTGCGTGATGAGGTCCGCTCACGGGTTCTTGACCTTCTTCAGGAACTGGGCATCGAGGCTCAGGAGGCGAGCCGGTAGCCGGCGACGCGGACAGTTTCGATCAGCGCCTGTGCTGGTGCGAAGGCGGCCAGTCGCGAGCGGAGTTTTGTCATTGCTACCCGCACTGAGGCGTGGGGATCTTCGAGGTCGGATCCGAAGGAAAGTGCTAGAGCGTCGATGCTCACACTGTCTGGGTAGGCGCGGATGATCTGATGCAGCAGCTCGAATTCTCGTGCGGGTAGCAGCAGCGCGTGATCTTGCCAGCGCAGGCTTCTGTGCGAGACGTCGAGCGTCAATTCCCCGATACGCAGTGTGCGATCTGGAGGGGCGGATCGTGGATGCAGCCGTGACACTTCGCGCAGTCGGTCCGGGGTGACGGGGAGTCGGACGGTACCGCGCACTCCGGCACTCATCGCCGCTGCGATTGTCGCGGTTTCCGTCGCATCGGAGATACCCAGGAATAGGGCACCGTCGCACACGGGACCCGCGATCTGGATGATCGCGGCGAGCTTCTCGAATGGTTCTCCGCTGCCGAGGACGAGGGATGCGTGATGGTCGTGCGCGAGGTCAGCGAGCGCTTCGACGACTTCTGCGTGGACGGTAACGGGGACTCCCGCATGGCGGAACTCGGCAAAGCTCCCGCGCAGTACGTCGGGTCCGCGTCCGTGGAGCACGAACCGCGGGTTCCCATCCCTGCCGGTGTCGGTCATCCGAATCGTCCGCTGATGTAGTCCTCGGTCCGCTGGTCTTGTGGCTGTTCGAAGATGTTGCGGGTGAGGTCGTATTCGACGAGCACGCCGGTGCGGTCACCGGTGCTCTCGTCGGCGAGGGCGGTGAAGAATGCGGTGCGATCGGCCACGCGCGCTGCCTGCTGCATGTTGTGGGTGACGATGATGATCGTGTAGTCCTTGCGAAGCTCGTGCATGAGGTCTTCGATCCGAGACGTGGCGATCGGGTCAAGGGCGGAGCAGGGCTCGTCCATCAGGATCACGTCGGGTTGTACAGCGATCGTCCGCGCGATGCACAGGCGCTGCTGTTGACCGCCGGAGAGGCCGAACGCGGATTGCTTGAGCTTGTCCTTCACTTCGCCCCAGAGGGCGGAGCGGGTCAGTGCCTCTTCGACGAGGTCGTCCATGTTGTCGACTTTCATCCCGGTGACCCTAGGGCCGTAGGCGATGTTGTCGTAGATCGATTTCGGGAACGGGTTGGGCTTTTGGAACACCATGCCGATCCGCCGACGGACCTCGATCGGATCCACGGCTTTGGCGTAGATGTCCTCGTCTTGGAAGAGGACGGTGCCTTCCACGCGGGCACCGTCGACGAGGTCGTTCATGCGGTTCAGGGAGCGCAGCAGCGTTGATTTTCCGCATCCGGAGGGGCCGATGAGCGCGGTGATCTCGTTACGCCCGAACTCGAGGTTGACGCCGGTCACGGCCCGGAACTCGCCGTAGTACACGTTGACGTCTTCGCAGCGGATCAGGCCACTGGGGGTGGCGGCGAGCCGTCGTGTTTCGGCGGCATGGAAGTTCGTGTGCGTCGCTGTCGCGGCGCTGCCTGTGGGAGTGCTCATGGTTACCACCGTTTCTGGAACTTGTTGCGGATGAAGATCGCGAGCGCGTTCATCAGGATGAGGACGGCGAGCAGCAGGATGCTGGTGGCGCCGGCGAGTTCGTGGAAGCCTTCTTGCGGGCGGCCGGTCCAGTTGAAGATCTGGATCGGCAGCGTGGTGTAGCCGCTGAGGAGCCCGTTCGGGTCGAAGGTGATGTACACCAGCGCGCCGAGCACGAGCAGCGGGGCGGCCTCCCCGAGTGCGCGGGAGAGCGCGAGGATGGAGCCGGTTGCGATCCCGGGAACGGATGCGGGGAGCACTTGTCTCCACGTGGTCTGCCATTGTGTGGCGCCGAGTGCGAGAGATCCGTCGCGAATCTCTCGCGGGACCGCGCGCAGTGCTTCTCTGGTCGCGATGATGATCACCGGCAGGATGAGCAGTGTCAGGGCGAACGCCCCGCCGATGACGATGTTCTTGTTGGTGACGCCGAGCATCGAGAGGAACGCGAGCGCGAGGAGCCCGTACACGATCGAGGGCACTGCGGCGAGGTTCTGCACGTTGAGTTCGATGAACCGGTTGAACCACCGCTTCCGGTCGGCGAACTCTTCCAGGTGCACGGCGGCGGCGATCCCGAGCGGGAGTGTCATCACGGCGGTCGCACCGATCGCCCACACGGATCCGAGGATGGCGGGCCGGGCTCCGGCCTCGTCGGGGTCGGCGGAGGGGAAGTTGAACAGCAGCGCCGTGGAGAGCTTGTTCTGCCCGGTGAGGAAGATCGTGATCAGAAGGGTGATGAGCACCGCGAACGCGACGAACAGGGAGAGCCACAACAGCAGCAGGAACGCCAGTGCGCTCGGGCGCATCTCACCGTTGCGGCCGGTCGCGATGGGGGCCGAAGCGCGCAACGGCTGCGTCGCGGTCGTCGAGGTGGGGGACATCAGTAGGCCTCCCGGAAGCGGCGGACGAAACGGATGCTGATGAAGTTGATCAGCAAGGTGATGAGGAACAGCAGCAGCCCGACCGCGAACAGGGTGTTGTATTCGAGGCTCCCGACCCGGGAGTCGCCGAGCGCGGCGTTGGCGATGAATCCCGTCATCGTCTGCCCCTGATCGAGCGGGTTGGTGACGAGTTGCGCTTGGTTGCCGGCGGCGATGGCGACGATCATGGTTTCGCCGACCGCTCGGGAGATGCCCAGTACGACGGCCGCGACGATCCCGGACAGGGCGGCGGGGAACACGACGCGGAGGGTGGTCTGCATCCGGTTCGCCCCGAGCGCGGCGCTGCCCTGGCGGAGCGCCTGCGGGACAGCGGACATGGCGTCTTCTGCGATCGACGCGATCGTCGGGATGATCATCACACCCATGACGAGGCCCGCCGCGAGAACACTGAACGCCCCGGTTGGAAGGTGAAGCCAGTCCCGCAGGACGGTGCCTTGCACGAACTGCAGGGCGAAGAACCCATACACGACCGTGGGGATGCCCGCGAGGATCTCGAGCAACGGTTTGAGAACCTTGCGGACGCGGGGGCGGGCGTACTCGGCGAGCAGCGTTGCAGCCCCGAGCCCGAACGGCACCGCCACGAGCAGCGCGATGAGCGTGGTCCACAAGGTCGCGGTGACCAGAGGCAGCACGCCGAACGACGCGTCCGCGAAGCGTGGCGCCCACCGGGTGCCGAACAGGAACTCCAGGACCGGGACCTCGGCGAAGAAGCTCAGCGACGGGATAAGCAGCGCGATGAGGATCCCCACCGTCGTCACGACGGTGACGGCTGCAGCCAGGCGCAGGGCGAGCTTGATGAGGAACTCGCCGGGGCGGCGGCGGCCGGCGAAACTGCTGGCGGGGGCAGGGGCCCGGCCAGAAGCCGGACCCCCACGCCGTTCAATGATGGCGGTCATGGAGCGTGCGGTGCTCAGCCGAGCGAGGCGAGCTCGTCGGTGGCGGTGGTGACCTGGTCCTCGGTCAACGGCACGAACAGTGCACGCTCAGCGATCTCCGCGGAGTTGGCGACGTAGAAGTCGATGAACGACTTCACCTGCTCCTTGTCGACGTACGAGGCGTTGTTCACGTAGATGAACAGGGGGCGACCCAGCGGGGTGTAGGTGCCGTCCTGCACGGTCTCGGTGCTCGGCATCACGCCGTCGACGGCGACTGCCTTCACGACACCTTCGTTCTCTTCGACGTAGCTGAGGCCGAGGAACCCGATCGCGCTGACGTCTCCCGCAACGCCCTGGATGGTGATGTTGTCATCTTCGGAGGGGCTGTAGTCGGTGCGGATCGCACCGTCTTCGCCGTTGATCTCCTCGGTGAAGTAGTCGAACGTGCCCGAGTCGGTGCCGGCGCCGAAGAGCGTGATGGCCTGGTCGGGGAAGCTGGGATCGACCTGGTTCCAGTTCGTGATCTTGCCCTCCGCCTCCGGCCCCCAGATCAGGTTGAGCTGCTCAACGGTCAAGTCCTCCGCCCAGTCATTCTCCGGGTTCACGATGACTGACAGGCCGTCGTTGGCGGCGACGATCTCGGTGTACTTGATGCCGGCGGCCTCGCAGTCCGCAGCTTCCTCGTCCTTGATCGGACGCGACGCGTTGGACACATCCGTCTCGCCGGCGCAGAACGTCTTGAAGCCACCACCGGTACCCGACGTCGCGACCGAGACGTTCACGCCGCTCTCCTCATCGCGGAACAGGTCAGCGGCGGCCTCAGTCAGCGGGGCGACGGTCGACGAACCGTCGGTGTTCACCGAACCGGTCAGTCCGCCCCCGCTCGCGCCGGATCCAGAGGTGTCACCACCGGAGGGCTGCCCGCCGCACCCGCTCAGGGCTAGTGCCCCGACCAGGACCAATGCGGTGGACGCGAAGATCTTTGCTGTGGACTTTCGCACGTGTGCTTCCTTCATCTCAGGTATTCGAGGGATGAAGCAGCCGAGTCGCCGCTTCACATAGATGCTTGTCTATCCGACGTAGTTATAGAAGGCTATCTATATGAACGTGAGGTGAACGGCGACGAAAGGGTTCGTTGATCTTCCCGCCCGGGTGTCGGATCGTGCCGTGATCGACGCGATGATCAGGTGCGCGGATGTCGCGCGTCGTCAAGGCTTCGCGGGCGGCGAGATCTCGACAGAAAGGACTCACATGCACCTGGTCGTGATCGGAGGAAGCGACGCGGGAATCTCCGCGGCGCTCCGTGCCCGAGAGGTGGACGAATCCGCTGATGTGACGGTCGTCGTTGCCGATGCGTACCCGAACTTCTCCATCTGCGGCATCCCTTATTACTTCTCGCGGGAGGTGCAACCGTGGCAGTCCCTCGCACATCGCACGCTCGCCGATCTGGAAGCGGCCGGCCTCCAGGTGCGCACCAACACGCTCGCGACAGGCATCAGCGTCGACGCCCGCACCCTCGCGGTGCGGACCAGCGATGGAGCGGGGTCCGCCATTCCTTACGATGCGCTCGTCGTCGGGACGGGTGCATCCGCGTCGACGGCGGGTATCCACGGGACCGACCGGCTCGGGCCTGCGGACGGTGTGCATACGCTCCACACGATGGGTGACACCTTCGCTCTTGAGAGCTACATCGATGAGCATCAACCGTCGACGGCGATCATCATCGGCGCGGGGTACGTCGGCCTCGAGATGGCCGAAGCGCTCACCATCCGCGGACTCCAGGTCACGCAGCTGCAACGCGGACCCCAGGTGCTCTCCACCCTCGACACGGAGCTCGGAGCGCTCGTGCGCGACGAGCTCCACCGCAATGGCGTCACGGTGGAAACGGGCATGCAGGTGCACGATATCGGTCGCGACAGTGGGCTCCTTGCGGTCCAGGGCACCCGCGACGGTGCCCCGTTCGTGCGTCGCGCCGAGCTGGTCCTCGTCGTGGTGGGTGTGCGCCCCAATGTGGAGCTCCTCACCGGAATCGGGGCACGAACCGGAGCCGGCGGCGCCGTCATCGTGGACGAACGGATGCAGACAGGGATTCCGCAGATCTGGGCGGGCGGGGACGGTGTGATCACCCGTCATCGCCTTCTCGGCGACACGTATCTTCCGCTCGGCACGACCGCGCACAAACAAGGGCGCGTCGCGGGCGCGAACGCGGTCGGCGCCGATGCGCGATTCCACGGCAGCCTGGGAACCCAGGTCGTGAAGGTGTTCGACCTGGTAGCTGCACGCACGGGCCTTCGCGATCACGAAGCCGAGACCGCGGGGCATCGGCCGCACAGCCACACCGTCACTGCCGACGACCACAAGCGCTACTACCCAGGCGCCACCCCGATCCATATCCGTGTGACCGGAGACCTTGAATCGGGGCGTCTCCTCGGCGCGCAACTGGTCGGATCGCGCAGCGCCGAGATCTCCAAGCGCGTCGATACATTCGCGACCGCACTGCACCACAGCATGTCCGTAGATGCGATCAGCGACCTCGACCTGTCTTATACCCCGCCGCTCGGCTCCCCCTGGGATGCGGTGCAGATCGCTACCCAAGCGTGGAGCACGTCAACCCGCGCAGCGGGATCGACGATCCCCGCCCACGCCGATACGTCGCGCAGTTTGGAGGCGGACGGCATCGACGGGCGGAGAGATCAGGTGAAGCGGGCGAAGGTGAGTGACAGCCCGGCGAACCCCACAGCAACCCACGCCATGGCGGAGTACGACCCCGTCGCCACCGCGATGAGTGGGCCGAGCGCGGGACCGACCGCACCGATCGCCGTGATCGGTGCGGCGAAGACACCATTGATCGAGCCGTAGTTCCGGGTGCCCCACCGGTCAGCGACGGCAGAGCCCTGCACAAGCGTCTGTGCACCGCGCACGGCTCCGACCCCCACGCCGATACTGATGAGCAGCCACGGCGGGCCGGGCACGATCGCGATCAGAGCAAGCCCGATGGCGCTCAGCCCTGCCGTCGCCGCCAACGCCACCCAGGGTGCGGCGGTGTGTGGGACGGCGACATACAGCAGTCGGCCGATCACCTGGCCGGCGCCGAGCAGCCCCAGCGCCCATGCGGCGAGCTCGTACGTCATCCCCTTCTCAGTGAACAGCGGAATGATTGCGAGTGTGACGCTGAACAGCGCCGCCGCCAGGGTGAGCATCGACGCCTCGAGCATCCAGAAGCGTCGCGTGCGCACCACGCTCGCCACCGTGTGGTGATCGGCCGATGCACCATGAATGACGGGTGGCCAGGACGACTCGAGGAAGAACCAATGCAACGGTGTGGTCGTCACCACGAGGACGACGGCGAGGACAAGAAACACCGACCGCCAATCCATCATCGACAGCAACATGGCGACGAGGGGAGCAAAGACGGTCGACGCCAATCCTCCCGCGAGGGTGAGGATCGTCATTGCACCCCGGCGGCGGTCTCCGTACCGGCGAGCAATCACCGTGAACGCGGCCTGGTACAACACCGCGGCCTGCGCGGTCCCCGCCACGATCCACCCCGCCGTGAACACGACAAGATCCGGCGCGGCCGCCACGATGACCAGCCCACCCGCACCGACGATGCTTCCCACGGTCATGATCATCCGAGGCCCACGCTCGTCGAGCCAGCGCCCGACAACGACGCCCGCGATCGCCGAAGCAACGAGTCCACCCGAGAACGACAATGTGACCAGCACCACGGGCCACCCTGTCTCGTCCGCGATCGCGGGCGAGGCGACGATCAACGCGTAGAACAAAATGCCCCAGCTGATGACCTGACCCAGCGACAGCGCGACAAGCCGACCCCCGAACCGGGAGCCCGCGGCCCGAGCGGTCACACCGAACGAAGAGTGTCCGCGGCGGCGTCCAGCGCCCCGTCGGTGATCGCGAAGTACGCCCACTTCCCTCGCTGCTCGCGGGTGACGAGCCCCGCGTCGGCGAGCAGCTTCATGTGGTGCGACACCGTGCCCTGCGACAGTCCGACCGGAGCGGTGAGGTCGCAGATGCACGCCTCCCCACCGTCACCGGCGGCAATCAGCGACAACAGGCGCACCCGTGTCGGATCCCCGAGCGCTTTGAAGACCCGTGCGACGCGCTCCGCGTCCTCGACCGTGATCGCTGCTGTCACCCGAGGGGCGCAGCAGGACGTCGAGGTGTCGAGGGTGGCAGGAAGACTCATGACACCAGTATCGCACGCATTGACAAACTTCGATAGGAGGAGCAGCCTATTCATATTGAAGTTTTTCGATTTGAGGAGATGTGATGAACGAGCTTCCCGTCGTAGTCATCGGCGCCGGCCCCCAAGGGCTTGCTGCGGCCGCCCACCTGACGGAGCGAGGCATCGCCGTGACGGTCGTTGAGCGAGGCGATGGACCAGCTGCTGCGGTGTCCGAGTGGGGACATGTGCGCCTGTTCTCCAGCTGGCCGGAACTCACCGACACGGCCGCGCGGCGTCTGCTGGAGCCGACCGGGTGGACCGCACCGCACTCGGGTTACCCCACGGGAGCCGAATGGGTCGCCGGCTACCTGGACCCGCTCGCCCGCGTCCTCGGTGACCGCGTCATCTACTCGACCACCGTCACCGGTGTCGCCCGCAAAGGCCGGGACCTGATGGTCGACAGCGGCCGCAAGGGGCAGCCGTTCATCGTGCACACCCGGGACACGCAGGGGGCAGAAGGTCGGATCTCCGCGCGCGCCGTCATCGACGCCAGCGGCACATGGGCGCTCCCGAACCCTGCCGGGGCGGACGGGCTGCCCGCGCTCGGCGAGCGGGCCGCGGCCGCACGGATCTCATACCGCATCCCGGAGGATGTCTCCGCGTGTGCGGGGCAGCACCTGGTCGTGATCGGTGCCGGGCACTCCGCGGTGCATGCCGTCCTCCGGCTGAGCGAGTTGGCGCGCACGACCCCAGGCACCCGGGTGACGTGGCTGCTGCGTCGCGGCACGACGGGCAACGTCTTCGGTGGTGGAGCGGGCGATGAATTGCCCGAGCGTGCAGCTCTGGGCACTCGAGCGCGCAAGGTGATCGAAGCCGGTGTTGTCGACGTGGTGACGGGCTTCCGCGTCGCCGAGTTCCACGACGAGGCGGCGGGGCTGCGCATCGTCGCGGAGAACGGCAAGGAGGTCGACGGGGTGTCCCGGGTGTTCGCGCTGACCGGGTTCCGTCCCGATGTGAGCATCCTGTCGGAGATGCGCATCGATCTGGATGCGTCGCTGGAGGCGGTCGCCGGGATCGCGGAGGAGATCAACCCGAACGTCCACTCCTGCGGATCGATCGGCGCCACCGGGGCCCGCGACCTCACCCAGCCGGAGCCAGACTTCTTCATCGTCGGCGCAAAAAGCTACGGCCGCGCCCCTACCTTCCTCGCTCTCACCGGGTTCGAGCAAGTCCGCAGCGTCGCCGCGCACCTCGCGGGCGATCATGCAGGAGCCGAGCGCAACGAGCTCATCCTTCCCGACACCGGCGTCTGCGGCGGATCCGGAGACTTCGACGGGGCCGGAAGCAGTTGCTGCGCGGCGCCGGTCATCCAGCTCGAGCCCACCCGCGTCGCCGTCGGCTGACCGGCAGCTCGAGCCACCACCCAGCGCCCCGCGGGGCGCAATCAACCCAAGGAGTACTCACATGGCCAACCAGCTGATCGAGAAGAACGTCACGATCGAAGACCCCCGCGACGGCACCCCGCTCGCCGTCACCATCCAACTCGAGCTCGACCTGTCCGACTGCGCCTGCGCACCCCGCACGCCGTCGCTGGGCAACCCGGTCGGATACGGCTCCAAGTAGTCGACCCAACACCGGAAGAGGGAGCCCGTCCGTGATGGACGGGCTCCCTACGTGCATACTCGTTACAAGACGGGGTGCTGACCCCGCCGGCGGTCATTCCAGCAGTCGGGCTGCCAAGGCGTGCACGTTCTGGTCGACAGCGTCACGGAGTTCTCGCACGGCGTCGCTGTCCACGGACCAGTCCGCAGGATCAGGGAACTCCCACTGCACGACCTCACCGGAGACTGGCCCGGGTAGTTCCAAGCCCGGCTTCATCAGTACCACCACATCGGCGCTCGCGAGGTCGTCCGGGGTGACGGCGCGCGGCACTGCCGCTGAGGTGTCGATGCCGAGCTCGTCGAGAGACGCGGCGACCGCGGGGTTGATCGCGGCAGCGGGGTGTACGCCGGCGCTGTCTGCGATCAGTCGATCGCCAGCATGCCGGGCCAGCAGGTGCGCGCCCAGCTGTGAGCGTCCGGCGTTGTGTGTGCAGATGAACAGCACGGTCTGAGGGTCTGTCACGTCATCCTTCTCTCCTCCGGCGGGCCGCTCGCCCGCCGGACCGTTGGCGTGACACCAGGCTTGCACGTTGTATCGATAAGTGTCAATATAGACACATGTCGATTCAAGAGGTTGAGCTGATCATCATTGGATCCGGGCCCGCCGGCTATACGGCTGCGGTGTATGCGGCGCGGGCGGGCCTTGCCCCGGTCGTGCTGGCCGGTTCCGTCACCGCGGGCGGTGCGCTCATGACGACCACCGAGGTGGAGAACTTCCCCGGTTTCGTCGATGGTGTCCAGGGTCCGGAGTTGATGGAGTCGATGCGCGCGCAGGCCGAGCGCTTCGGCGCCCGCATCCTTCTCGACGACGCTGTCTCGGTCGACCTGGCAGGGCCGGTGAAGACGGTGCGCACCGGATCGGGCGACACCTACCTGGCGCGTGCGGTGATCCTCACCATGGGGTCGGCCTACCGCAAGATCGGACTGGCCGATGAAGAGCGTCTCACCGGTCACGGGGTCTCCTGGTGTGCGACCTGCGACGGCTTCTTCTTCCGCGACCAGGAGATCGTCGTGGTCGGCGGTGGCGATTCGGCGATGGAGGAAGCGCTGTTCCTCACCCGGTTCGCGTCGAAGGTCACCGTGGTGCACCGTCGCGACACGTTCCGCGCCTCACAGATCATGGCGCAGCGGGTGCTCGAGCACCCGAAGATCGACGTCGCCTGGAACAGCGAAGTAGCCGGCATCCTCGGGACGGACAAGGTCGAGGCGGTCACGCTGCGCGACACGGTCTCCGGAGTGGAACGCGAACTCTCCGTGACAGGGGTCTTCGTCGCCATCGGGCACGACCCGCGCTCCGAGCTCGTCGCAGGCTCCGTCGACACGGACGCTGACGGGTATGTGCGGGTCGCCCACCCGTCCACCCGCACCACCCTCGACGGCGTCTTCGCCGCCGGCGACCTGGTCGACCACACCTACCGGCAGGCCATCACCGCAGCCGGCACGGGTTGCGCGGCCGCCCAGGACGCCCAGCACTACCTCGCGGCCCTCACGGACACCGCGCCCGCATTCGACGCCCAGGAGGTCCTCGCATGAGTGTCCCGATCGTGGTCACCGACGCCACATTCCAGAACGACGTCACCGACTCCGAGATCCCCGTCGTGGTGGACATCTGGGCCACCTGGTGCGGTCCGTGCAAGCAGATCGCCCCACTTCTGGACCAGCTCGCCGTCGAGTACGACGGCCGGGTCAAGATCGTCAAGCTCGACGCCGACCAGAACCCGGCCACGGTGACCGCCATCGGCGTCACCTCGATCCCCACGCTGGTCTTCTACAACCAGGGTGCGCGCGTTGACATGCTCATCGGCGCCCACGCCAAGCCCGCAATCGCAGAGAAGATGGAGGCGCTCCTCGCATGAGCTCCGCAACCGCACCCACCCCCACAACGACCACCCGCCGCCTGTCGACCCTCGACCGCTGGTTGCCGCTGTGGATCGGACTGGCCATGGTCGCCGGAATCCTCGTCGGCCGCTTCATCCCTGGCGTCTCCGAGCTCCTCGCCCACATCGAAGTCGGCGGCATCTCCGTGCCGATCGCGCTCGGCCTGCTGGTGATGATGTACCCCGTCCTCGCGAAGGTCCGCTACGACAAAGTCGCCGCCGTCACCGGCGACAAGAAGCTCCTCATCTCCTCGCTCGCACTGAACTGGGTCGTCGGACCGGCACTGATGTTCGCCCTCGCCTGGGCGTTCCTTCCCGATCTCCCCGAGTACCGCACCGGCCTCATCATGGTGGGCCTGGCCCGGTGCATCGCGATGGTCGTCATCTGGAACGATCTCGCCTGCGGTGACCGAGAAGCCGCCGCCGTCCTCGTCGCCATCAACTCCGTGTTCCAGGTCATCGCCTTCTCCCTCCTCGGGTGGTTCTACCTCACTGTGCTCCCCGGATGGCTTGGACTGGACTCGCAGGGACTGGAGATCTCGATCTGGCAGATCGCACTCAACGTGCTCGTCTTCCTCGGAATCCCCCTGATCGCCGGTTTCGCGTCCCGCCTGATCGGGGAGCGTGCGAAGGGCCGCGACTGGTACGAGGACACGTTCCTTCCGAAGATCGGACCGTGGGCGCTGTACGGCCTGCTGTTCACGATCGTGCTGCTGTTCGCCCTGCAGGGTGAGCAGGTCACCAACCGGCCGTGGGATGTGGCCCGCATCGCCCTGCCGCTGTTGGCGTACTTCGCCGTGATGTGGTTCATCGGACTGTTCACCGGGAAGGCGCTCGGGCTCGGATACGCCCGATCCTCCACTCTGGCGTTCACGGCCGCGGGCAACAACTTTGAACTCGCCATCGCCGTCGCCATCGGCACCTTCGGGGCCGCCTCCGGTCAGGCCCTCGCCGGCGTCGTCGGCCCACTGATCGAGGTCCCCGTGCTCGTCGGACTCGTCTACGTCTCCCTGTGGGCGGCCCGGCGCTGGTTCCACACCAACCCGTACACCGCTGAAAGGATGTAGCCATGAACGTCACGCTGACGACCACCGGCGACACCTGCAGTCCCGTCGCCACCCACGCGATCGGCGTCGACGCCGCCACTTCGGTTGCGGCGACGCTGAAAGCGCTGTCCGACCCGCTCAGACTGCGCATGCTGTCCGCCATCGCCTCCGACCCCCGCGGAGAGTCGTGTGTGTGCGACCTGGCCGAACTCGCCGACGTCTCCCAGCCCACCGTCTCGCACCATCTGAAAGTCCTCAAAGACGTGGATGTCCTCGTCTCCGAGCGGCGCGGCACCTGGGTCTGGTACCGCATCAACCCGAACCGCCGCGGCGCGGTCACCGCACTCCTGGACTCGTTCGCGCCCGCGACCGTGAGTGAGCCGTGGAGCGTTGAGCGCACGGACGCAAACACACGACCCGACTTCGACGCGCGCGTGACTCATCTTGCTGACGAGCTCGCCGACGAGATCCCGGAGATCGACGCCGACGTGGTGCTCACCATCGTCCGCGAGTCGTACACGTCCCTTGCCCGCACTGCTCGCGTCACCTCTGCATTGATCCCCTTGACCGAGAGGTTCGCCCGGCAGCGCCTCGCTGACCTCACCAGGGACCGCGACGCCTCCGTCCCGCAGGTGCTGTTCGTGTGCGTTGCGAACGCCGGACGCTCCCAGCTCGCCGCAGCACTCGTGAATCAGATCAGCGGCGGTAAGGTCGTTGCACGTTCCGCAGGGTCGAATCCCGCGGACGTCATCCACCCCCACGTCCGATCGCTGCTCACGGACATCGAAGGTGACATTGCCGCTGACCGGTATCCCAAGCCGCTCACCGACGACGCGGTGCGTGCGGCAGATGTGGTTGTCACGATGGGCTGCGGGGACGTCTGCCCGATCATCCCCGGCGTTCGGTACGACGACTGGGCGGTGGGTGACCCCGCTCTCGCGTCTCGCGAAGGCGTCGAAGCGATCCGTGACGATATCGCCGCACGCGTCCATGTTCTCGTGGACGACCTTCTCCTCTAACCCCTCTACCGCCCATTCAGGAGCAAACATGACTGACACCACCGTTAAGCCTTCCGTCCTCTTCGTCTGCGTTCACAACGCCGGACGGTCGCAGATGGCGGCCGGGTTCCTTCGCGAGATCGCTGGCGACCGTATCGAAGTTCGCTCGGCCGGGTCCATGCCTGCGGATCAGATCAACCCCACCGCCGTCGACGCGATGCAGGAACTTGGTATCGACATCACCGCCGAGCAGCCCAAGGTCCTCACCACCGAGGCGGTGCAGGCCTCTGACGTCGTGATCACCATGGGGTGTGGCGACGCGTGCCCGTTCTTCCCCGGAAAGCGCTACGAAGACTGGAAGCTCGACGACCCCGCTGGTCAGGGCATCGACGCCGTGCGGCCCATCCGCGACGATATCCGTGGCCGCATCGAACAGCTGGTGAGCGAGCTCCTCTGAGAAGTCCACGGGCTCGACAATCCGCGACGCTGACGTGAGTGGCGAGTCGGCAGTGCGATCTTGGTCAGGCCTTCATCGCTTCTCGACTCGCTCGCGTTTGGGCGAGCAGCGAACACGTGAGCCTCTGACCTTCGTGCTCGAAGGGTTCAGGGTCGCCAACCGCAAGCTCGATGGCGTTGGCACCTAGAGTCGCTATTTCCGGCAGTCGGGGCAGCGGGCGTGAGGCCTGCGGGTTCTGGTCTGAACTCTCGATGGCCACGTATACCCGCAGGCACAGTGCCAGGTGACTTTTCTCCCCGATCCGACAGTGACCTCGGTGGGTGAGAGGGCGTTAGAGGCATCCCACTGCGCTGCGAGATCGGGTCGCAGGGTTGCAAGGTCAGTCTCCCCTGGGATGGGTAGCTTTCCTGCGCAGTACGGGCAGCCGCAGCCGGACGTCCGGTTTTTGACTGTCGCGGGCCACGAGTGATTGCGGTGGCAGATCCACGACACTTTCACGTGGGAGGAGACCGTGACCTGATTTGGGGAGCAGTCGTTGCTGGGATCCCACTGTGCGGCGATGTCGGGCCGCAGTGTCGCGAGGTCAGTGGCTCCCGGGATAGCGACCCGGCCGGAGCATGAGGGGCACCCCGAGCCCGCGTGTCGGTTGGCGACGGTCGCTGGCCACGTGTGATTCTCAGCGCAGCGCCACTGGGCTTCATAGGAGCTACTGACGGTCACTTCGGAGGGTGTTCGGTCGTTCGCCCCCGCTTTGTGGTCCCATTCCGAAGCCAGATGAGGGTCGAGAGTTCCTAAGTCGTTGAATCCCGCGAGGACGACGCGATTCGCGCAGACGGGGCATCCCGTCTTGTCCTTCGTGCGACCCCAGACGGGAAGCTCCCACGTGTGACTCAGCGCGCAACGCCATACTGCGGGGTAATCCGAACCCGCGGTGACCTCGCTCGGAGTCTTGGAGTTCGCGCGGTCCCATTGTTCGGCGAGTTGAGGGTGGGTGGTGGCGAGGTCGTTGAAACCGGCGAGGGTGCGTTGATTGGAGCAGTACGGGCACCCGTGTCCTGAGCAACGGTCGCCGACAGCCGCGTCCCAGCTGTGGTCGCAGGGGCCGTGCCACCAGACGACGCGGTCGGATCCGGGGGTGACTGTCTCCGGGGTGATGGAGCTGTCGTTGAGTTCGTGATCCCACTCTGCTGCGAGGCCGGGGTGAAGGGTGGCTAAATCTGTTTCACCCGGTATCGCCCGGCTACCGCTGCAATAGGGGCATCTGCTTTCTTGCGTGGTGCGGGAGCGCACCTGGGCGGGCCAGGTGTGCTCGTGAGCAGTACACCTCCAGTTGATTTTCCGGGCGGAGGTGGCGCTCACGTGATGGGGGTCCCCACGGTTGGCTCCTGGGGTGGTGTCCCATTCCGCGGCGATGTCTGGCCGCAGGGTGCCGAGGTCGGTGTGTCCCGGCCAGAAGTCCATGCCGATGCAATATTCGCAGTTGGTCTCGGCAGAGCCTCGCACGTGGGGGCTTGCTTCCCAGGAGTGCCCCTCCTCGCACAACCACCAGGCTTTGTGGGAGACGTCGACTCCGGACCAGGGGTCGCGGGTGGGCGGGTTGCGATCCCAGTCCCATTCGGAGATGGCTTTCGGGTGGCGGAGGATCCACAGCGGGTAGTTGGCGGTGGTGTCGAGGATGCGGGGGACGTCGACGGTGTCGAGGGCGGCTTCCAGGGGGCGGAATTTCGTGGGGATGGTGTGGCGGCGGAGGGGGCGGAGCCAGAGAATCACGCGTTCGACGAGGATGTCGCTGTTGGTGAGGCCCAACGTTGCGGTGATGTCGAGTCGTAGATCTGCCGCCGACTGAGTGCGCCATCGTGCGGAGTGTGCACGATTGGACAGGATCTGCAGGACGCGCACCGTCGCGCGGTACAGATGTGCGCGGCGATCGATCTCGCGTACCGCGCTCATCAAGGACGGATTCTGCCCGGTCTCTGCGTTCTGGGCGGAGAGCGTGTCGTTGTCGCGCACCATGGCCCACACTTGACCGTGCAGTTGCGTGGTGACCCGACCAGTGGCGACGAGTCGACGGAAAGAGAGTTCCGCGTTCCGAAGCGTGGGATCGAAGGGAACGATCACCTGGGTATCGGGTTCGGTTCCGGGACCGACCCACACCATCTGCCCCGGGTGTCGGAGACAGAAGTTCTCCCGATCGTGGGGAATCTGCTCGACCGTCTCCCCGGCACTGCATAGGCGGCACAGGAAGCGCTGCGGGTAGGCCCGTGTGGAGTCCGGTTGCGCTAGACCTTTCATGCGGAGGTAATGACCGGCTGGGCGCCCCGCCGTCGCCTCGACCGTCCGAGCGGCCGCTTCGTCGTCAATCCAGACGCGGTGGATGTTCGGTTGCGCTCGGCTGGTCAGTGCCCTTTCGGCGAAGTCGAACGGTACTCCTGCGGCGCGGCATTGCCGCTGCGCGTAGGAGCGTGGCGTCTCAAGATGATGCCACTTGGGTCGTTTCGCCCACGCCTGCGTGCTGATCATGCGGCGTCCACCAGGTCGTCCAGGGTGACGTTGTGTGTGTTGAGCGTGGTGCGCCGGAGAGTATCGAGAACCCCGAAGAGTCGCTCGCGGGTTACGGTCTCCGAGGTGCGCGATTCGTCGCGCAAGATGGACGCGACGAGGCGGTCCACGATCATCGCGAGAACGGCGAGTTTCCCGTCGGCGGCGTGGACTAGCGTGCCGGCGTTGCGGGTGAGAAGGCCGTGGGCGTGCCCGCATAGCGGTAGGAAGCTGTCGAAGGTGGCGACCCATTTGATCCATTGTTCGAAGTCCTCTTGGACGGCGGGGTCGATCTTGTCGAGTGTGACGAAGTCGCAGCGTGCGCTGACTTGCAGGCCGTCGCCCGTCTTGAATGCTTGGTCGAGATTGATTCCAACCAGGACGACGGTCGCACAGGACTCGTTCTGGAGGGCTTTAATGACACTGGAGGGTTCAGTCCCGCCGAGCTTGTGCGCTTCGTCGATCACGAGCAGCTTCGTGCCGTGACGGTGGAGGGCTTCGACGGCAAGCTTCCGCAGCCTGTCGGTGGCGATCTGTTTGGGGAGAACGATGGTGGGGGCGAGAAACTCCACGATCTGGGCAAGGAGAGCTTTCCCGGTCGAGTGTTCGGTCATCTCCACCCAGACGACCGGTGCGTCTCCGTCTCTGAGGTAGTCGGGGTGTTGGGCTGCGTGTCTTCGTTCTACGGATCGAGCCAACAGGAGAGCGAGCTCTGTCTTGCCGGAGAACATCGGCGCGGATATCATCAGCCCGCGCCGCGAGTTCTTCAGCCGAGGGTTGATCCGGATGAGGTCCTCCAGAATGCGAGCGCAGACCGTTTGCTCGCGTGTCTTCACCCTCAGCGTCAGTCGGAGAAAGTCTTCGCGAGCTTGGTCGTATAGCTCTCGTGCTTCACTGTCCAGATCTGTGTACTGACGGAAGGTGATCTTCGGCGGGGATGCGGGCTCGGCGTCGAATGCTTCTCGAAGCCCTGCAAGGCTGGTCTTGCGGTCATGGTGGAGGACGAGTGGGGTGATCTTCATGAATCAAGCTCCTCTGCTTGGGCGAGATGTATGTCGGGGGATGTCCAATCGATGGTGCTGATGTCGATGGGTTTGGCCCATTGCCGTAGTGGGATCGGTGTCGTTGTCGCGGGGCCTGGTTCACGTTGCGCTTCGACCTTGAGGCGCTGTTGCTCTCGCTTGTGCTGGGTGCGTTTCCGTTTGTCTCCTCGTTCGCGACTTTCGACGCGGTCGATCCACTCGCGGCGGCGGTCTGGATCGTCGACTGCGGCGTCGGGGTATCGCGCAAGGAGTTTCATGTCGATCTCGGCGACCATCGGTGCTGTCTTCTCCCGTAGAGCGATGTCCCAGCACTCGATCCACACACCGGTTTCTGGGTGACGCACCCAGACGGCATTGGCGTTGTAAGGGTCGAAGCTCACTGGGAATTTCCTGGCTTTCGCTGATCCCGGTTCAGCGCCCGTGAGGGAGCGATTGCGGAGATCTTCCAGGTGGGGTGAGTCATAGCGGCGATTGTGGAGTTCGATCCCTGCGCGACCGATCATGCGCCGTTCCGTGGGCAAGAGCGCGAGGTACTCCTCAACTCCGAAGGGCACGGGGACGCCGGGTCCTACAGCGAACAGTTCGGTGTACATCTGATTCGGGGTGAAGATGCGCCCCGGGGAGCTCGTCGACTTCAAGCCACGGTGGGGCCTGTTCAGGTAGATGTTCGTTATCCAGCTGTCGAGGATGAGGCGAAGCGAATCCAGGGTGAGGGTGGGGTCGTCTTTGGCGGCCCGATGGGCGACGGAGTTCCCCACGAAACCGGCCAGCCATGCGGCGAAGTCTGTCGAGAGGGTGCCGAAGTTGCGTTCAACGTGTGGTTTTACCGTCGGCGTTCTGGAGGGGGCAAGTTCCCTGTGGATTCCGTACGCACTGCAGGCATCTCTGAACGTGCGGGACCGAAAATCTGCTCCACCATCGATAGTGATCGATCGCGGGAAGATCCATGGGACGGCCAGAGAATCGTCGGTGAGGAAGGGGTTCACCTGCTTCATCAGGTCGGACGGCAACGTGGCTGACCCTGCGAGGGTGGCTGCTCCTGAACCAGGTACGGCTTTGCGACCGATGACAGCCCGGGCGAGCAGGAGCGCATGGTCGAATCCGCCGGGGCTGTCCGCGTGAATCGCCCAAGCGAGCGGTACCCGGCTTGCGACATCGAGAAGCACGGTGAGTGTCGGCCGGAACTCGCTGTTCTCATCCCAGACGAGAACGTCGAGTTTCGTTGAATCGATCTCGCATCGCTCCCCAAGTTGATAGGCAGCCCCGGAGTAGTACTGACGCTTGGGGCTGTTGTCGGTGTTTCGCCGGGTGGTCGCTTTGTCGAAGCTGTAACGGCCGGCAGCCCGCTCGTTGATGTAGCCCTGGAGGGTGCGAGCCTTGATCTCACATAAAGGATCGCCGGGGTAGGTGGTCTCGAGCGCTCGCCTCACCAAGACAGCGCACCGGCGTTTGCTGCTCGTCGACTTGTCCGTCTGACGATCGAGGAATCGATCGATGATCGTCACCAGCCGTGGATCTGCCCGGCTGATGGCGAGTCGCTGCTCGCCCTTGCGATGCATGCGGGCATTCAGTCCGGCTGCACCGCCTTGCTGGTACGTCTTCCACAGGAGGTGAAAGGTGCTGCGCGCTCGCCCAAGTGAAGTGCCTTTTAGCTCGAGCAGCTTCGCGTCAACACGTGCGTTCTGAGTTGTCAGTGCAGGGTCATATTGTGCCCGAGGAGCGGAGGCCAACGGATCCATCGGCTTGCCAGTGAACGCCTCAAGGAGATGGGCTTCCATATCGCATACGTCGGTCGGCCATGCATCCCCGTCCGGCCGAAGAGATACGATGCGATCCCGTTGGGCTGTTCCGGCCTGGAGCAGGAACTCGTCTACGGACATGATCAGGTGTCGATCGGGTGCGCTCTCAGATCGGAGCTTCACCTCTAGGCCAGGGATGATGTGGACCCAGACCCAGCTCTCGCCGTCAATGTCGAAAGTGTCTCCGAGCTTCAGCTTCTTCTCGTCAGACACCGATCGCGTCCGTTCTCTCCCGATGGGCGGTAGTCAGTAGCGTGTTGCTGTTGAAGACCGCCGACAGATCGAGCTCGAGCAGCCTGCGCCAGGCGAGGTTGTCAATCCAAGCGCAAGCAAGAGGTGGGCAATCTGGTGATGCCAGCTCGCATAACTCCCGGCGAGTCTTGCCGAGAGTTGCCGCCTCGAGGATCCGGTCCTTGACGGCAGCAGGCGGCCTGCAGCGGTCATGACGCGACGCCGACAACCATTCGACCACGCGGGTCGCATGAAGGCTGTGGCCGGAAAGCACCTGATATTGCCAGCCGAGCGTTGCCGACACTCGCGCCGTCTCATCGAACTGCAGTTGCGCATACTCGTCGATGAGTTCCTCTGGCCTCACGTCCCGAACGGCATAAGAGCCGTCCGACATCTGCAACAGGAAATCCGGCACATGCCAATGACCGGCCATCGGCGAGCGGACGCCGAACACCACGCCAAACGGCTGCGACCACACCCTTTCGGCCTGTCCGCCATAATCGAGCCACATCAACTCGTCGCGCTCGAACTGAGACTCACACCACACGTGGCTGCGGGTGCGACTCCAGAAGTACTCAGATCCTGTGAAGAAGTGGCTGGCGCCCTTCGATACTCGAACCTTCATGGGGTCGATGACAGACCAATCCAAACGGCCGAGACTTCGGTCGACCGGTGCGAACGAGGTGTTGTTCGCATAGCCAGTCTCCGAACGATGATCACGCGGCACCCAGTGCAGCTCCGACTCTTTCGAGAACCGTCGACGAGCGATCATCCGTGCGATCTCAGCTGGCTTCATCATCACTCCCGGAGGGAGGCGGAGTGCCGGTAGGCACATCTTCGTCGCCTGCGCCCAGGATCAGCCCGGTCGGCTTCGACGGGCTTCCGACACACCGGCGCGGACCGGATATCGTTCGATCTGATCTCGAGTGGCCCGACGTGAAGCGAGAACCGCATCGTTGGTCGCCCGATGTCACTCGGGACTCCACCGGCTTCCGTCGCAAGGTCTAGGCAACGCAAGGCCAGACTTGAACGAACGAGGGGAAAGCTCCCCCACTAGCCTTCGGGTGAACAGTACTCGCCGCCGGCTTCCGGTGAACATTGCCGGCTCCGGCGCTGCGGCAGACATTGAGATGCCGGTCGGCGTTGCCGTCCCGGGCGCTCACGCCTTGGCGTCCGCGGAGACCGTTGCGGACCCCGACCTCGTGAGACTGACCATCCCGCTCCCCCAGTGCAGGACCCGTCCCGCACGAGATGCTCGACGGGAACCTCGTCATCGACAAGGTGAACTACTGACCGCCACCGACGGGGTTCTGGAGGCCCTCGACTTACACAACGAGGGCCTGCACGTGTGCACGTGCAGGCCCTCAGGTTCGATTAGACGCGCTGGCTGATCGTGCCGCCCGGGTTGCGGTTGGCGGTCGATTCGGTGACGAACCGGCCCGACGACGCGGAGCGGTGCACCGTGGTCGAGTTGCTCGTGCCGGAACCGACACGTTCGGTGGTGGTCTTTCCGGGCCAGCGGGCCGCAGCGGCCTTGGAGACGAAACGACCGGTGGATGCAGAGCGACGAACGGTTCCCATGGGAACTCCTTCACTGATTGGTGCCGGGGTGCCATGAGATGGAGCGCCGCTAGTCTGCGGCTGCCAACTCCGGTACAGTCAGTGCTCTGGATGAGACCTGACCTTCTCAGGGCTTGTGAGCCGTCCCGTTACCGCGGGGCGGCTCTTTTCCGTTGTGATCCCGACATCTCGGTATATGTCCGCCGCTGGTCACTTCCCCTCGCGGCCTCTCAACTGCTTCGATTGAGTCTTGCCCGTCATCGATCGCGAGACGAGCGACTGCGCTTTGTTGGCGGAAACGGTTCGGCGTGCCGCCTTCGCGTTCTGGGTCCCGAAGGACGAGCGCTCGATCTTGCCTCGAAATTCACTGCTCATGCGGACTCCCGGTTCTGTCGTACTTGCTGACGTGCGCGCGCGATCGCCGACTCCACCGCTTTCGCGGTCATGCCAAGCTTCTCGCCGATCTCCGCGTGCGTGAAGCCATGCGTCACGTTCAGATAAAAGGCTGAGCGGACACGCTCGTCCTTGATGCTCCCGAATGCACGACGCAGCTCGTCCTTGATGTGCGCCGCCTCGCTCGCGTCGGGAGCAGCCGACGTCGACGGACCCTCCTCGAAGTCGTCGGCCCAGGCCGCCGCGGGCGGCGGAGCCTGCGGCTCCGCATATGAACGCAGCTCTTCTCGACGCCAACGCTTGTAGACGTTGCTGAACTGCAGAAGGCACTGGCCCACGAAGAACGTGCGCAGGGAAGCTCCCTTGGCGGGGTCCCACTTGCCCGGGACGAGCACCTTGTCTCGGAACGCGGTGAGGGCGAGCACGATCGTCTCATCCGCCAGGCTCTCGGCCTCTTCGATCATCGAGCCCGGGCGGGGCTCAGGCTCCAGTGCGCCGAAGCCTTTTCGCTTCACCTCGCCACGAATCTGCCCTTTGTAGATCCACCCGCGGATGACAGCCCACCCGTACTTCGCGATCTCATTCGCGAACAGATCGTAGTTCCGGCCACGGTATCCGCTGGCCTGGAGTGCGGTCGCGAGTTCGCGGTCTCCAGCGAGCCGGTCGAAACGTTCCTCGGCGCGATCGCGGTCTGCCTCGGCCAGCCAGGCCTGATCCGTTGCCCACGCGATGAGAGTAGGAACGCGATCGGGGGACGAATGCCCTTCGGGCTCGTCGTTACCGGTCATAGCGTTCCCTCACGATCCTGGTCAGCTCATAGTCACCACGATCCCTCATATGTCCGACATTGCAGACTTCCCCTCGCCTCTCGCAAGAAAATGTTGAGCAACCTCACGGTTCGGTGCCGCCCGCCGTACACGATCGTTTGCGGCGTGGTTTCGCATTCGGTTCTACTGGTGGTGCCGCAAGCGAGGCCTCGGACCCATCTCCGCTTTCCAAAATCTCCCGCTGAAGACGCGAGTGAGCACAGCAGGAGGGAGCGTGCAGCAGACGACCCGCCGAAAACGATCGTTTCCGGCGAGTTCGCGTCGCCCGTCATCGTGCGCCCGCCGTTAACGTTCGCCGGTATCTGCTTTCGGCAGACGTTTCCGGCGTTCAGGTAGCGGGTCTCGCTCGTCGTCCGCCGATGCGAGTTGGCGAGGATGGTTTCGTTCCGCGCGGAGTTGCTGCTCGATCTTGGCGTGTGCTTTTCGTTCGTTGCGGTCGGCTCTGATGATGGACCGCAGGACGAACCAGAATGCTGCGACGACGGCGATCGTGGGGATGACGGACCAAAAGGCGTTGGTCCAGTAGTCATTGAGATTCATCCGCGCCTCCCGGGGGTTCACGCAGCACGAGCGCCAGTCCGACGATCGCGAGGATGAACGCTGTTTCGTAGCTTCCGAGCGTGTATGCCCAGAGTGACCGTTGGTCTGGAACGGTTGTGTCGATGAGGAGATGAGTTGCGATCAGTGCGACGGCGGCCAGGAGAAGGAAGGCCCCGATACGTACGAGGCGATCGTGACGCCGCTGTGGGGACATGTGGCTGGTGCGCGTGGGAACGTGTGCTCGTGGACGGTGCCGAGCTGGGTGCAGGTGGCGGGTCATCTGAATATGGCTCCGATGAGGTAGAAGCTCGCAAGGGCGAGAAGCAGGGCGAGGACTGTGGCGCACGCGATGAAGACGGATATGCGTCGGAAGGGATTGCGGCGGGGGACCATGGGTGGCCGTTCTGGTGGTGGCGTTCTCTACCGGGCGGGGGCGAGGATGGTTGTGTCGTCGGCTGTGATCTGGACGATGCCGCGGTCGTCGACAACGATGAAGCGTTCGTCATCGATCGCGGTGAAGGCCTGAGCGGCCCCTTGAAGCGCGTCGAGGCGTTGCCATGTTCCTTCGGTGTTCTGTGACCAGAGGGCGCCATCGGTTCCGACTCCTGCGAGCGAGCCATTGGGTTTGGCGTCGAGTGTGTAGAGCAGCGGGGCGTCGGCGACGGGGGTGAAGGTGGCGCCGTTGTCGGTGCTGAGGAGCAGTCCTTCTTCCGCGGCGGCGTAGAGACCGTCGCCGGTGGCGGCGAGGTCTGCCGCGGCAAGTGTTGCGCCGCGGGTCCATTCGAGACCGTCGTCAGTGCTGATGAGCAGATCGACGCCATCGGAGGCGATCCCGTAGAGAGTGCCGTCTGGTCCGGCGGTGAGGACATGGAAGTCCGTACTGCCAGTGAGGGCGATCGGTGACCACGATTCGCCGAAGTCGTCACTACGAATGACACCTAGGTTCGGGGAGCCGAGCTCTGCGGGTGTCTGTGTGCCCGGGTGACCGGATGCGAAGAGGGCGTCGTCGAGGACGGTGAAGCCCATCGCGTCGAAGTCGTGGCCTCCGATGGGGCCGGTGATCGCACCCTCGGGCGTGAGGGTGAAGAGTCCTCCGTGGGTGGCTATGAAGAGGTCCTCACCGCGGGGGTCAGCGGCAACACCGTGAATGTGTTGGATAACGGGGGGGGACCGCGTTGGTGCCGGAGGCCTGCGGCACGGCGCAGCCGGTGAGGGCGACGGCTGCGAGAGCGATCGCGAAAGCGGGTAGGGGCGAGTGGCGGTTCATGAGACTCCGACGTGAAGAAATGCATGCAGGTGCGCGA
The DNA here is from genome assembly GCF_002993305.1 of Microbacterium sp. str. 'China'. Taxonomy (NCBI): domain Bacteria; kingdom Bacillati; phylum Actinomycetota; class Actinomycetes; order Micrococcales; family Microbacteriaceae; genus Microbacterium; species Microbacterium sp. str. 'China'. Next base: position 307,589 of record NZ_CP027434.1, read on the forward strand.
GCGGTACGCGAATGAGAGTCGCGACATGGCACCAGCGCGGTGGCGTGGGTTACTGCGAGAAGGCCAGTTCGGGGGTGCGGGCGAGCGCCGCACCCCCGAAGGTAGATCAGAGTGTGTCGAGGAGGTCTTTCATCGTGGCGATCTCCGTGGTCTGCGCCTCGATGATCGTCTCGGCCAGAGCGATCGCGTCGCTGTTCTGGCCGTTGTCGACCTCTTCTTGGGCCATCTCGACGGCACCCTCGTGGTGCTGAATCATCTGCTCGAGGAACAGGCGGCTGGCGTCCGCACCGGTGGCGTCCTCGAGAGCCTGCATGTCCTCTTCGGACATCATGCCGCCGCCGTGATCCATTCCCTCCATGTCGGAAGTGTCAGCGCCCCACTCTTCGAGCCACTGGTCCATCTTCTGGATTTCGGGCTCCTGCGCGGCCTTGATCTCTTCCGCAAGGGCGACGACACGTTCGTCGACGCCCTCCTTGCTGAGAAGCATGTCGGACATGTCGATGGCCTGGGCGTGGTGCTCCTTCATCATGCTGGCGAACATGATGTCGGCGTCATTGGCGTCCGCGGAGGCCGGGGCGGAGCTGCTGCTTTCGTGGTTCATACCGGGCATGTCGCCGCCGCCCGAGGTGTTACCGGCGCAGCCGGCGAGTCCAAGCACTGCGGCGAGGGTGAGTGCGGCGGTCGCCGCAAAACGGGTCTTCATGATGGGTTCTCCAAAAGTCGATGAGGGTGCCCAGCGAGAGAGGCTGGGCAAGGGCGTTACCCGCAGAAGGCGGGCGCGCCTGCCATCACGTGCGACTGATGCAGAGAACGGTGAGAGACGGAGGCCGCAGCGGATGCAGCGCATCCCGGAGGTGTAGGCGGGACACGGGCGTTCCCAGGGAGTGCGCGACGGCTCGCCACCAGGCGGACGGCCGGGCGAGCAGCACGACGACAATGAGGAGCGCGAGAACGCAGGCCATCCACGCCATGCCGTGATCGTCAGAACACGTGGCGCACCCCGCCTCGACCACCGCTGCGGCGTCGCCTGAGGCGTGCGCGGGGTGAGCGTCGGCATGCGCGGGTGCGACGGCGATGGTCTCACTGTGCCCGGAGGGCATGGTGTGCGTGTTCATCGAGTGCATCGCCAGAAGCCCGAAGATCACGGAAAAGGCGACGGCGACGACGGTCAGGAGGGTGCGGGTGAGGGTGCGCTGGTCTTGCACGCGCCGTGCGATCGTCATCAACACTGTCCCACCTCCCTTTCTTCCAGGGTACGTCGCCGCCGCCCCTGACGCCTACTTGTCGACGACGGCGTCCGGGCTGAGGTTCAGCCGTCGCAGCAACTGCGCATTCAGCGCGACAACGATCGTGGACAGTGACATCAGCACCGCACCGACGGACATCGGCAACACGAATCCGACGGGGGCGAGCACACCGGCCGCGAGGGGGACGGAGAGCAGGTTGTACCCGGCGGCCCACCAGAGGTTCTGTTTCATCTTCCGGTAACTCGCCCGCGACAGCTCAATCACGGAGATCACCGATCGAGGGTCGTCGCTGGCGAGGATGACACCCGCTGAGGCAATCGCGACGTCCGTTCCGGCACCGATCGCAATCCCCACGTCCGCCTGGGCGAGGGCGGGGGCGTCGTTCACGCCGTCACCGACCATCGCGACCTTGCGGCCTTCGTGTTGCAGTTCTTTCACCTTGGAGGCCTTGTCCTCCGGACGGACCCCGGCGAAGTACCGGTCGATACCCAGCTCGCCGGCGACGGACGCGGCGACCGCATCGGCGTCACCGGTGATCATCACCACCTGCACGCCCCGTTCGTGGAGCGCATCGACCGCGTGACGCGACTCGGACCGGATCTCATCCGCCAGGCGCAGCGCGCCCGTCACCTGACCGTCAACGAGCACGTGGAGGATGATCGCACCCTCACCGCGCCACTCGTCGGCAACCGGCAGCTCAACGGCGTGTTCTTGCTCGAGCATGTACGGGCCGCCGACCTGCACGACGTGTCCGTCGACACGGGCACGCACCCCCACGGCGGGGGAGGATTCAAAATCGGTCGATCGCGGAACGGTGAGGTTCTTCTCTTTCGCTGCGTTGACGATCGCACGGGCGAGGGGGTGCTCGGAGTCCGCTTCCGCGGCCGCCGCCCACGCGAGCAGCTGATCGGCGTCGGCCCCTGTGACGGGATCGATCGCGGTCACGGCGGGGGTGCCCTTGGTGAGCGTGCCGGTCTTGTCGAACAGGATCGTGTCGACGGTGCGCATGCTCTCCAGGGCGAGACGATCCTTGATCAGCACACCTCCACGGGCGGCGCGTTCGGTCGCTATCGACACGACCAGTGGGATCGCGAGACCCAGCGCGTGCGGGCAGGCGATGACCAGCACGGTGATGGTGCGGATCACGGCTGCCTCGGGCTGGCCGACGAGAGTCCACACAATCGCGGTGATCGCGGCAGCGCCGAGCGCGAACCAGAACAGCCACCCCGCTGCCTTATCCGCGAGTCGTTGCGCCCGCGACGATGAACTCTGCGCCTCCGTGACCAGTTTCTGGATGCCCGCGAGTGCGGTGTCTTCACCAATGGCGGTGATCTCTACCCGCACCCCGGAATCGGTGGCTACGGTTCCAGCGATTACCGGGTCACCATCGCTGCGGCGCACCGGCCGAGACTCTCCGGTGATCATCGACTCGTCCATGCTGGCCGAACCCTGCACGATCCGCCCATCCGCGGGGACCCGCCCGCCCGGACGCACCACCACCACGTCTCCGACCTGCAGATCAGCCGGTGCGACGGTGACAGTGGTGTCTCCGTCGACCTTCTCCGCCTCGTCGGGCAGCAATGCGGCGAGGGAATCCAACGCCGACGTCGTCTGGGCGAGGGAACGCATCTCGATCCAGTGGCCGAGCAGCATGATCACGATCAGCAGCGCCAGCTCCCACCAGAAATCCAGCTCGTGGTGCAGCAGCCCGATGCTCGCCCCCCAGGAGGCGAGGAACGCCACGGTGATCGCGAGGGCGATCAGCAGCATCATCCCCGGTTTGCGGGCACGAAGTTCACCGACCGCACCGGTCAGGAACGGGGCACCGCCCCACACGTACATCACCGTTCCGAGAGCCGGTGACACCCACGCGACCCACGCCGCGTCCGGCAGCGGGTACCCCAGGATCATCGAGAACATCGTCGAGAATCCGACCACCGGCACGGCGAGGAGCAGCATGATCCAGAACAGGCGCCGGAACTGCCCCACATGATCCCCGTGGCCGCCATGCCCGCCGTGACCGGCGTGATCTTCGTGGCCGCCGTGCCCGGTGTCTTCGTGCGGTGCAGCGTGATCGTGGCTCATCGCCCCATGGTCGTGCTCCGTCGTTGCCGCCGCCGTGTGGTTGCGGTGCGCGGTGTGATCGGTGTGTTCGTCGTGCTGGCTCATCGGAGACTCCTTGCTCAGGTGCGCCCGGGGTAAGCCGGACGCCGAAAGATGCAACTCAGGGCTGGCTGGTCGCGAGAGCGTAGCCGGCCTCCTCCACCGCAGCCTTCACAGCGGCGGGGTCAACCGGGGCGGTGCTGCGGATGGTCACCCGGGAGGTGCCACCCGCGTTGAGATCCACGGTGACGGACTCGACACCGTCGACAGCGCCCAGCTCCTCACTGACGCTCGATGCGCAATGCGAGCATGTCATCCCGTCGACGAGCACCTCCGATGTGACCGCAGAATCGTCGTGGACGGCTGTCTCTGTGTTCGATGGGGCAGCGCAGCATGCGCAACCAGCGTTCGCATCCGTCAGTCTCAGCTCGATGCGATCAGTCATGGTGTTCTCCTTTACTAAACAGACGTGTGGTCATGAACGAACCAGGCGGGCGATGGCTTCGTTGGCCTCACGAACCTTCTCCGCTGCGAAGTCGCCACCCTCAGCACTTGCCTGAGCGACGCAGTGACTCAGATGATCGCTCAGCAACGACAACGCCACCGTCTCCAGGGCCTTCGTCGCCGCAGAGACCTGCGTAAGGATGTCGATGCAGTACTTGTCCTCATCAACCATCCGGGAGATCCCCCGCACCTGGCCTTCGACGCGATTCAACCGCTTGCGCAGGTCGTCCTTGCTTCCGTCGTACCCGTTCATGCCTCGAGCATACCCCCTGGGGGTATGTAACTCAATGTTTTCGCTTCTATTCCCGCTAGGCGAACGTGGTCGCCGACTCTGTTCAGCTCACAGGCTGATCTGCGCAGCGCGGCGGCTTATCAATACCGGGTTACCAGACCCCAGCGGGGTATTCAAGGGCCTCAGTGCGCGGGCGATGCGAGCGTACTTTCGTGGCTCACGAAAGGAGTTCTCTCATGACCGTCACCGAAGAAATGCTCAGCACGTATCCGAAAGATCTGGGCGGAATTGATCAGAAGAAGCTCGTCGACTGCATCGACGCGTGTCTCGCGTGCGCGCAAGCCTGCACCGCATGTGCCGACGCTTGCCTCAGCGAGGACATGGTTGCTGACCTAATCAAGTGCATTCGCGCGAACCAGGACTGTGCAGACCTTTGCATAACCACCGCCCGGATCCTCTCCCGTCGCACCGGGCACGACGCCAGCGTCACCCGTGCCGCGCTCGAAGCTTGCCGAGCGGCGTGCCTGAGCTGTGCTAACGAATGTGAACAGCACACCATGCACGAACACTGCACGATCTGCGCTGAGGCATGCCGACGCTGCGAACAGGCGTGCGTTGCACTGCTGGAGTCGCTATGACAAGCCAGCACGCCGACAACGGTTCACGCCCGCCGGCCGGCCACTCCCAGGGGAAGAATCAGGGCGGGATGTCGAGCTACCTTAAGCTCGCCGTCTCGCTATCGCTCAGCTTCGTTGTGATGTACTTCCTCACGTTTGCGATGATCAACGTCCTGGACGATCTCTTCCTCAACATCAGCAACCTCTACATGGCACTGATGATGGTCTTCCCCATGGGCATCATCATGGTCATCGTCATGTGGAAGATGTTCCCGAACAAGGCCGCGAACATCAGCTTGCTCGTAGGTTTCGCCGCGCTTTTCCTTGTCGCCTTCTTCATGGGACGCTCGGAAGCGTTCGTCGGTAACGACCAGTTCCTCCGTTCCATGATCCCGCATCACTCTCGAGCGATTCTGGTGTGTGAGCAATCAGACATCAGCGACCCGGAGATCCAAGATCTCTGTGAGCAGATCATCTCGTCACAGCAGGAAGAGATCGACCAGATGAATGAGATTCTCGACCGTCTCGACGATTAGTGGGGCGTCGGCACCACCCTTGCGACGAGTGGACCGGCTACCGCGCTCATGACGAGCGGACCGGATCACCGCCGTCGACAGGGTCCGGGTCGACCAGGCAACCTTACGCCTCAGCCTTACGCGAGAGCTGCCGAAAACGATCGTTTGCGGCGCGGTGAGTGAAGGCACACCAGATCGAATGCCAGAAACGTGCGCCGTAAGCGGGTTTCGGTAGGCGTATTCGGTGGGGTGTGAGCCGGATGTACTTACACCCAGGCCCCAGAGATGTCGCCTGGGGTGAAGCCGTTCCAATAGGTCATCAATCACTGTATAGTTCAGTGTGTGCTGACTATTTCCTCACGCCTCGATGTCATGAACCGGCTCGGCCGGGCCATGGCCGATCCCACGCGTTCCCGAATCCTAATGTCTCTGCTCGGTGGACCGAGCTACCCGGCTGTGCTCTCTCGTGAGCTGGAGCTGACGCGTTCGAACGTGTCGAACCATCTCACCTGCCTGCGTGACTGCGGGATTGTCGTTGCCGAGCCGGAGGGTCGCCAGACTCGTTACGAGATCGCCGACCCGCATCTTACGGCTGCGCTCGTCGCGCTCGTGGACGTGACGCTGGCGGTCGATGAGCACGCGCCGTGCGTGGACTCTGCGTGCACGGTGGCTGGCTGCTGTGGGACGGGGGCGGACGCGTGAGCGCGGCGTGTGGCTGCGAGCACGAGCCTGCCCAGCCTGCCACTGCGGCGGAGGATGAGACCGAAGAGGTTGTGCGGCCCTGGTGGAGGGACCGTGGGATTATGGTGCCGGTCTTCTCCGGTGTCGCATTCCTGGCCGGTCTGATCCTTGAATGGTCCGGCCTCGAGATCCCGGCGCTGGTGTTGTTCTGGGCCGGTCTGCTCCTCGGTGCGTCGACGTTCACGCCCGGCGCGATCCGGAAACTGTTCAAGGGCAAGCTCGGTATCGGGCTGCTGATGACGATCAGCGCGATCGGCGCGGTCATCCTCGGCTACGTGGAGGAGGCTGCGGCTCTGGCGTTCTTGTACTCGATTGCTGAGGCGCTCGAGGACAAGGCGATGGACCGTGCCCGGGGCGGGCTGAGGGCGCTGCTGAAGCTCGTGCCGGAGACAGCGACCGTGCTGCAGAACGGCGTCTCTGCGCAGGTGCCCGCGAGAGAGCTGACGGTCGGCCAGGTCATGGTGGTCCGTCCCGGCGAGCGGATCGCAACCGACGGGATCGTCCGTTCTGGCCGCTCCAGCCTGGACACCTCGGCGATCACCGGGGAGTCGATCCCCGTCGAGGTCGAGCCCGGCGATGCGGTGTCGGCCGGTGCGATCAACAGCGCCGGCGCGCTGGAGGTCGAAACGACCGCTGCGGGCACCGACAACTCGCTCACCACGATCGTGGAGCTGGTCGAGAAGGCGCAGACCGAGAAGGGCGAGCGTGCACGTCTCGCGGACAGGATCGCCCGCCCGCTCGTACCCGGCGTTCTGATCCTCGCAGCGCTCGTCGCGATCATCGGGTCGCTGCTGGGCGATCCAGAGGTGTGGATCACCCGCGCGCTTGTCGTGCTGGTCGCCGCTTCTCCGTGTGCGCTGGCGATCTCGGTGCCGCTGACGGTCGTCGCCGCGATCGGCGCAGCAAGCAAGTTCGGCGTGATCATCAAGTCCGGCGCCGTCTTCGAGCGCTTCGGCACGGTCCGCCACGTCGCGGTCGACAAGACCGGCACACTCACCCGCAACGAACCGGCAGTCACCGCCGTCCTCACCGCGAACGGCGTGACCGAGACACAGGCGCTGGCCTGGGCGGCCGCACTGGAGCAGCACAGCACGCATCCCCTTGCCTCTGCGATCACCGCAGCGGCCCCGGGCACACCGGCAGCTGCAGATGTGACCGAGCAGGCCGGGCACGGCATCGACGGCACTGTCGGCGGATCGAGAATCACCGTCGGCAGTCCTCGCTGGCTGGACGCGGGCGACCTCGGGAAGCAGGTCGCGGAGTTGGAGGAGCAGGGCATGACCGTCGTGATCGTCCACCGCGATGGAACCCCCGTCGCCGCGATCGGCGTCCGCGACGAACTGCGCCCTGAAGTCCCCGAGGTAGTCCGGACGCTCACCAACCAAGGCGTCGGCGTGACGATGCTCACCGGAGACAACGCCCGCACCGCTCGTGCACTGGCCGCGCAGGCCGGGATCAGCAACGTGCGCGCGGAACTGCGTCCCGAGGATAAGGCAACCGCGATCGGCGAGCTGTCAAAGGCGGGGCCGGTCGCGATGATCGGCGACGGAATCAACGACGCACCGGCCCTCGCTGGCGCAGACATCGGTATCGCGATGGGCGCCACCGGCTCCGACGCGGCAATCGAATCCGCCGACGTGGCCTTCACCGGCCATGATCTGCGCCTCATCCCGCGAGCGTTCGATCACGCCCGCCGCGGTCGACGGATCATCAACCAGAACATCATCCTGTCGCTGCTGATCATCACTGCACTGCTCCCGCTCGCGCTCTTCGGCGTCCTGGGGCTCGCGGCCGTCGTCCTGGTCCACGAGGTCGCGGAGGTCATCGTGATCCTCAACGGTCTGCGCGCCGCACGCACCCGCACGCCACGACTGGAAAGCTGATGCTCGCAACTATCGGTTCAGCGATCGGCCTGTTCGCGGCAACCAACATCGACGACATTGTCGTGCTCACCGTGCTGTTCCTGGCTTCCAGTCGAGGGAAGCCCCGGCCGTGGCAGATCGTCGCGGGCCAGTATCTCGGGTTCATCACCCTCGTCGTGATCAGCGTGATCGCCGCTCTCGGTCTCACCATCGTTCCGGACGAATGGGTCGGTTTCCTGGGTCTGATCCCGCTCGGCATCGGCATCTGGACGCTCATTCGCGGCCTGCGCCGTAACAGCGATGACGATGATGACGACTCCAAGATCACCGCGGTCGGACTATGGGGCGTCGCAGGGATCACGATCGCCAACGGGGCCGACAACATCTCCCTCTACACGCCGATCTTCCGCACCAGCGCCCCCAGCGACGTCGCGATCATGATCGTCGTATTCCTGATCCTCGTCGCGGTCTGGTGCGCGGCCGGCCGGCTGATCGGCACCAACAAGGCTGTTACCGAGGGGCTGGAGCGCGTCGAGCACTGGCTCGTACCGGCCGTGTTCATCGGCCTGGGCCTGTTCATCCTGATCGAATCTGGGGTCATCGTCCGTCTGATCGAGGTGCTCGCATGACCTCCTCCCAGTCAGAGGCTCATCCGCCCGCTGCGCGCAAGCTGTCGTCGACCCGGCGGCGGCAGCTCACTGGTGGAGCGCTCTTGATCGCCGTGGTCGTCGTGCTGATCGATCAGGGAACCAAGGTGTGGGCCGAAGCGACCCTCACCGACCGTGAGCGCATCCCGCTGATCGGTGACCTGCTGGGTTTGCAGCTCGCCTATAACCCCGGAGCGGCATTCTCCTTCGGGGAAGGCTTCACCTGGGTGTTCGCGCTGCTCGCTGTCGCCGCCACGGTCACAGCGATCGTGTTCGCGTTCCGAGTGCAACGCGTGAGATGGGCGATCGTCATCGGCGCGCTCGGCGGCGCTTCCGCCTCACACGCAGGCGACCGCCTTTTCCGGGACCCCGGATTCGCCCGTGGTCACGTCGTGGACTTCCTCGCCTACGGAAACTGGTTCATCGGCAACATCGCCGACATCGTAATCTTCGCCGCAGCGATCACCGGAGCAGTTTTCATGATCCGCGCCGGGGATGAGAGCACCGAGTGAGATCCGTTGTGCGGTGGTGGGACACCCATCAACTCGCCCTCTACATCGGCGCGATCGCCGTGGGCAGCCGTTGAGTGAGTTCACGCTTAGGCAGGCGGGCGGTCGCGATGTAGGCGCAGAGCCACCCACCAGCCGCATCGTCGACAGATGAAAGCGCGATCGTCTCCGAGTGCGTGCAGCTTCTTGCGTGGCAGATGTCGCCCGCAGCACGTGCACGCAACGTCCTCGTCAGTCGCCATGAGCGGAGAGCGCCTCTCGAATCTGTTCAACCGTTGGCATCCCGGCCAGCCCAGCAGGGGTGCTGTAAATACGGCAGGCGAGGTCATTGCTTCGCCCCGACCCCGGAAAGAGATCGTTGCCATCCAGGGTGATCGTGGGGGAGCCCGCGAACGAGACTGCGCCCGCGTCCTCCTCCGTCCGGATGAGTCGGTAGTGAACCTCCGATTCGTCGTGGCCTGTTTCTCGTAGCGCCTCAGAAACACGACGGCCAGCCTCAACCCAGCTGGGGCAACCGGCGATATAAAGCAGCTCAATCTCCACGACTCAATCATCCTCGACTTCGCTGTTGATGTCGTGCCCGGGCTACCACCGAAAACGATCGTTTGCGGCCGGGCACCCGTGGTGGTGCTGGGGAAGTGCGACACGCCGAGCGTCGCCCCGCCGTAACCCCCTGCCGAAACGTTAGGGCGCCGAAACGGGTGGTGTATGGGTTTCGGCGCAGGTTCTGCCGACCGCCAACCATCCGTATTCGGGGTCTGGATGTGCGCGCGTTTTGACCGTCGTCCTGCATGAGTCGGCCTGACGATCTGACTTTCCTCGCGACCGCAGCTGGCTTCATTGCCACTCCGAAGGGAGGCGGCCCCCAGCACTCTGCTTTAGATCGGACTCAGTCCGGCTCAGCCTCGGGTAGTCCGATGTAAAGCATCTAGTCCGATCTAAAGCCGCAAGTCACAGAAAAACTCTTGACACGCCCGCGACGCGGGTCTAACGTACAACCAAATGGTTGCACAAACGGAGTTGAGCGAAGCGGAGGTCGACCGTGTGTTCCACGCACTGGCGACGTCGACCCGGCGGGACATCCTGCGCCGGACGATCGAGCGGGAGCAGTCCGTCTCGACCCTCGCCTCCGAGTACGAGATGTCGTTCGCCGCGGTCCAGAAGCACGTGGCCGTGCTCGAGGCGGCGAACCTCATCGTCAAGCGCGCCGAGGGACGCGAGCGGCTCGTCCGCGCGAACCCCGAGATGATCGCCCGCGCCAGGGCGCTCCTCGCCCGATACGAAGAGCTGTGGCGGTCGCGCATCGCCCGGCTCGACGATCTCCTGGCCGAGCCCTCCCCGCCCGCGGGAAAGAGACCGGCCTCCACCGACCCCACCAGCAGTCAACGCACCGAATCGCAAGGAGACTGACATGCCTGTCACGGACATCATCACGGATGCCGAGAACCTCACCATGACCGTCGTCGCCGACCTCGCCGCGCCCGTCGAGCGCGTCTGGGCCGCCTACACCGACCCGCAGCAGCTCGAGCGGTTCTGGGGTCCTCCCGGCTGGCCGGCCACCTTCACCCGGTGGGACCACACCGTCGGCGGGCGAGCCGTCTACACGATGAACGGTCCCCGCGGGGAGAAGGCCTCCGGCACGTGGGAGTTCCTGGAAATCGACGCGCCGCGCAGCTTCACGGTGCTCGACTCGTTCGCCGACGAGGAGGGCACGCCGGATGCGAACCTCCCCTCCATGCGCATGACCTTCACGTTCGAGCCGACGGCCGAGGGCACACGCATGGTCAACACGAGCCACTTCACGTCTGCCGAGGCGCTCGAGCAGGTCGTCGCGATGGGCGCCGTTGAGGGCACCCGGATGGCCATGGCCCAGCTCGACGCCGTGTTGCAGGACCTCCGCGACTACGCGCAGGGCAAGGGCACCCGGGTGGAGCTGCTGGACGACACGCACGTGCGCATCACCCGGCTCGTCGAGGGTCCGCGCGAGCTGGTGTGGCGCGCCCACTTCGAGCCCGACCTCATCCGCCAGTGGATGCTCGGCCCGGACGGGTGGGAGATGACCGAGTGCGTGTCGGCGGCCGAGGTCGGCCAGTCGTACCGGAACTCCTGGGCGCCCGTGGGCGACACGGAGGGTGAGCCGTTCGGATTCGAGGGGGAGGCGCTGCTGATCGACGCCCCGAAGCGTGCCGTCACCACCGAGCGGATGCAGGGCATGCCGACCGAGACGCTCAACGATCTCAACCTCTACGAGGAGGACGGCGCGACCCTCGTCACGGTGCTCATCGAGTACCCGGACAAGGAGACGCGGGACATGATCCTCGCCACCGGCATGGCCGACGGCATGGAGGCCTCGTTCGCGCGACTGGAGCGGGAGCTGCTGTCCGTCTGACACGCAGGCGCTCGCGCCGGAACAGGCGGTTCTCATCGAGAGCCGCCTGCTCCGGCGCTTCTGCCTGTGCGAAAGCGGGATAAAGTGGCGGCACGATGAGGATCACGCGCCGTACCCTGCTCCTCGGCGCCGGAGCCGGTGCCGTCTCGGTGCTTCTCGCCTCCTGCACTCCGGAGCCGGAACCGACGCCGACCCCCACCCGCACGCGCGAACCGGAGCCGCCGCCCGGCGTCCCCGCCCCGAGCGGGAGCGTCCGCAGCACCTGGACCACCGACCCCTTCGCCCGGGGCGCCGCGAGCTTCACTCCCGTGGGGGTGCTCGCCGCGACCCGTGCGGCGCTCGCGCAGCCTGTCGACGACCGGCTCTTCTTCGCCGGTGAGGCGACCGACGACGAGGCGCCGGGTACCGTCCGGGGAGCCCTCCGCTCGGGCCGCCGTGCCGCGCGGGAGCTCATCGTCGCCGCCGAGGACGGCGAGCGGGTGGCCGTGATCGGCGCCGGGATCGCCGGGGCGACCGCGGCCGCGCAGCTCGCGGAGGACGGCCTGCAGGTGACGGTCTTCGAAGCGCGCGACCGCGTCGGCGGCCGGATCCTCTCCCGCGCGGAGGACGACTGGCCGGTTCCGGTGCAGCTCGGCGCGTGGCTGTTCGGCGACGCCGACGCGGAGCTTCTCGAGACGATCGACGAGGGGGACATGGACCTCGTCGACCTCGACGGGGCGCGGTGGCGCTCGGCCGAGGGCGATGTCGACCCCGTGGACCCGCAGCCGGTGGAGGCCGCGGTGACCACGGCGCAGTCCGCCCCGCAGGACTCCTCGGTGGCGGACGCCCTCGCGGCAGCCGGCATCGACCCGGAGGATCCCGCGACCGCTGCGCTCCTGGCGCTCCTCGCCGCACGGACGGGCGCGGACGCCGCCGACCTGTCGAGCTGGTTCGCCCCGCCGCTCCCCGACGCGGCGCTGCAGGGGGTCGGCGACGACCTGACCCCGTTCATCGAGAGTGCCCTGGACGGGGTGAAGGTGGGCCTCAGCTCGCCGGTCACCCGTCTCGCGTGGGACGACACCGGGGTGAGTGTGCGCCTCGGCACCGGGGAGGCCCTCTCCTTCGACCGGGTGCTGCTGACGGTGCCGCTCGGGGTGCTGCAGGAGCAGGCCCTCGAGTTCGACCCGCCGCTGCCGTTCGACAACCGCGGCGCCGTGTCCGCGCTCGGCATGGGCGCCATCGAGACGGTGTGGCTGCGATGGGACGAGCCGTTCTGGGACGGTGACGAGGCGATCTGGCACGCGGTGGGCGACGACATCGCGATCCCCACGTGGATCAACCTCCGCCCCTCGACCGGCGAGAACGTGCTCGTCGGGATCGTGGGCGGTGCGGCGGCGCGGGACTTCGCGGAGCTCGGGGAGGCCGAGGCCGTCGAGGCGGCGCTCGCATCGCTGGCGCTCTACGCCTGAACCGTCTCGCGTGCGGCCTCGACCGGGGCGCGGTCCTCGGGAGGGGGCTCGGCAGGAGCGCGGTCCCACGGGTCCGGCAGGCGGCTGATGAGCACGAGCGCGGTCGCCACGGCGGCGAAGACGGCCAGCGCGATCGCGCAGGAGACGGTGAACTCGACGGGGCCGCTCACCTGCCGCGGGTCGAGGAAGTAGTACGGGTACCAGCCGATCAGTGGCCCGCGGATGAGCGTCGCGACGCCCCACAGCACCGGATAGGCGAGGGTCACCGGGATCACGCGCCACGGCACCGCCCGATGCCCCGGGGCCAGGGCCCAGGCCGCGACGGTCACCGCGGGCAGCCAGAAGTGCAGCACCTGATCCGACCACGGGACGTCGATGCGGATCCCCCGGACGCCGGCCTGCCAGACGAGGATCGCGAACACGAGTCCCGCCGTGATGGTCCAGGTGAGCACGAGGGCGAGCGCCACCGTGAGCCACCGCGGATCGCGGGCTCTGCGCAGCGCGAGGACTCCGGCCACGGTGAGGAGGACGACGAAGGCGATGTTCGACTGGTTCGTCAGGTACGCGAAGAAGTTCTGGCTCGCGATGGTGTTCGACGCGAGTCCCCACGCGAGGCGGTGGATCAGCGCGACGAGGCAGACGGCGGCGGCGGTGAGCCGGAGCAGGCCGAAGACGGTGCGCTTGTTCACCGTCGCCTCGTCCTTTCCGCCATCCGCCGAGTCTACGGAGCCGATCCGGGGGACGCCGCATCAGGCCGTCGCGCGGGTTCAGGCGCGGGTGGGCGTGGGGGCCTGTTCTCGCGCGAAGGCCTGCTGTGGCGGAGGGAGTCAGCGGCGCGGGGCGCGCGTCGACCACAGGGCCAGCGCGATGAGCGCCGGCTGGAAGAACAGACGCACGAAGCGCTTCATATCGGTGTCGAGTCCGAAGCCGTCCCGGTGATGCATCCACTGCGCCACGTTGCCCGGGAAGACCGCCGCGAAGAAGAGCGCGGCGACGGTGCCGACCGTGCGACGGCGGCGTCGGGCGAAGAGGAGAGCGGAGCCGAGCGCGACCTCCGCGACGCCGGACGCGAGCACCGTGGTGTCGGGATCGAGCGGCAACGATTCCGGCACCTGCGCCTGGAACTCCTCGCGGGCGAACGTGAGGTGGGAGACGCCGGCGAACACGAGCGAGACGCCGAGGAAGATCCGGCCGATGGTGCGGGGAGTCGACATGCTGCGAGTGTACGCCTCGCGGTCTCCGTCAGATCAGGCGGCGGAGTGCTTCTTCGAGGGTGATGCCCTGCGCGTCGGCGCGGTCCCGGAGGCGGGCGTGCTCGTCGGGCGACAGCGGGAGCTGGAGCACGATGGGGTCGTCCTGCGCGAGGTCGAGTCCGTCGAGGAGGTCGGAGGTCTCGGCCCACAGCGGCGCGGCGAACTCCGCCTCGGCGACGGGTGTCGAGGTGCGGGATGGGGCTGCAGTCGAGGAGGATGCCGGGGCTTCGGCGGCGGCAGCGGCGACCGGGGCGGAGGCGGCGACGGCGGCTCCGGCATCGGTCGCGCGGGTGAACCCGGGGCCTCGACGCGGCTCCTGCTTCTGCTGGTAGGCCTTGGCGGCGGCGTTCGCGCGCTCGTCGGCGGCTTCGTTCAGCGGGTGCCCGGCGTGGCCCTTGACCCAGGAGAACTCGACGTCGCGACCGCGCAGCGCCTCGTCGATCCCCTCGAGGAGGTCGCGGTTCAGCACGGGCCCGCCGTCGGACTTCCGCCACCCGCGGCGCTTCCAGCCGGGCATCCACTTCGTCACGGAGTCGATCACGTAGCGGCTGTCACACTCGATCAGCAGCTTCTCGTCGGTGCCGGCCGTCGCCCGGAGCAGTTCGAGGACGGCGCGGAGCTCGCCCTGGTTGTTCGTGCCGTGCGGGGAGCCGCCGGCCGCCCAGTTCGCGTCGTCGATGTACCAGGCCCAGCCGTTCGGGCCGGGGTTGCCCAGGGCGGAGCCGTCTGCGGCGGCGGTGATGGTCATCCGTCCACCGTATCGCTGGCCGCGGACGCACTTTCGCGCCGCGGTCGCACGGATTCCCGCGGAACCTGCGACGGGAGTGCGAAACAGCGACGCCGCGCGGGTGTCAGTCCTCGGGGGCGGGTGGGGCGACGGGGAACACGATGGAGCTCACCGAGGACGGGGTGTCGAGGCCGAGGGTCAGCGGGTCGACCGTCGGCGCGGCGTCGAGCGTGTCTGCGGCCGAGGTCTCGAGAGGTTCAGAGGGGAGTCCCCACTGCTTCTCTTCTTCCTCCGGTCGCTGCTGGAAGAGTCCCATGTCTCCATTGTCGCCCCCGGGCGGCGCGAGGTCGCGGTTTCGCACCGAGGTCGCAGGGATCCGGCGGCATCCTGCGACGGGAGCGCGAATCTCCGACCGCGGCTCACGCGTCGCGAGCGGCCTCCCGCACGGCATCGACGAGGGTGCGCCACGGACCGTCCACGGCGGAGTCGGGCAGCTCGCGCTCCCGGCGCTCGGACGGGGTGCGGGCGCGGATGCTCCACACGAAGCGGTCCGCCCCGGGCTCCGTGTCGACGTCGTCGTCCCAGGGGCAGCTGTCGATGAGGCCGATCCATTCCTCGGCGTCCGGCGGCTCGGCCTCCACACGCCACTGGCGACGGATGCCGGCGAGACCTCCCGAGCGCACGACGGCGATGACGACGGGGGCGTCAGGCGGAGTCGGATCCTCGGTCATCCTCATAGACTCCCACGGTCGTCCACGCGCGTCGAGCGGCGGCGACCGTCTCCTGATCGACCGTGGCTGCCGCGGCGACCGTGGCGTCGGCGAACTCGGTGAAGTTCGCGGTGCTCGACAGCCCGCCGGTGAGTGCCCGGTACCAGACTGTTCCGGCGCGCTCCCAGG
This sequence comes from Microbacterium sp. str. 'China', assembly GCF_002993305.1. NCBI lineage: Bacteria > Bacillati > Actinomycetota > Actinomycetes > Micrococcales > Microbacteriaceae > Microbacterium > Microbacterium sp. str. 'China'. The sequence continues at coordinate 323,282 of NZ_CP027434.1, forward strand.
CGTTGCCGCCGAGGTCGAGGGCGAAGAGGGCGAAGGCGCGGTTCGGGATGCCGGAGTTGATGTGCACGCCCCCGTTGTCCTCGGTGGTGCGCACGAATCCGCTCATGTGGTCGGGCTGCGGGTCTTTCCCGAGTTCATCGTCGTCATAGGCCGTGCCCGGCGCGATCATTGAGCGGAGAGCTGAGCCCTCCACCGCATCCGTGAAGATCTCCGCCCCGATGAGCCAGCTCGCCTGGTCGGCGGACTGACCCAGGGAGTATTGCTCGGTGAGGGCGCCGAACACGTCGGCCACGGACTCGTTGAGTGCGCCCGGCTGGCCCTGGTACTCCAGGTTCGCCGTGTGCTGCACGACACCGTGGGCGAGCTCATGTCCGATCACGGTGAGCGAGCCCGTGAAGTGCTGGAACACCTCGCCGTCGCCGTCGCCGAACACCATGCGCTCGCCGTCCCAGAAGGCGTTGTCGTAGTCGACGCCGTAGTGGACGGTCGCGTCGAGAGGAGCGCCGGCGTCGTCGAGCGAGTTGCGGCCGAACGCGGAGAGCAGCATCTCGAACGTCGCGCCCAGGCCGTCGAACGCCTCGTTGACCGCGGTGTCGGCGACGGGCTCATCGTCTTCCGTGCGGACCACGGCCCCCGGAAGCTGCTGTGTGTTGCCGGCGTCGCTGATCGTGCGGTTCGGCGCATCGGAGAGCTGCGCGACGAGGTCGCCGTTCTCGTCGATGGAGAGGTCGATGCGGGCGCGGAACGGCGGGCGCCCCGCGGTGAGCGTCTGTCGGGCGGCGGCGGCGGCCTTCGGGAACCGACCCGACTCCGCCAGCCGGGCGAGCAGGTAGGAGGGGACGACGCCGGGATGCGGGAAGGATTCTGCGCTGCTCATGCGTCGACCCTACGCCGGGGCGCGGACACAGCAGGAGACCCGCCGCCGTTCTGCGATGAGGGCGGGAGCGATGTCGGTGGTGGCCGAGCGCGTACTAGTCGGCGGATTCGCCGCGGGAGGCGCCCGGTCGGCGTCGTGCCCCGATGACGAGCAGCACGATTCCCAGCAACGCCAGCAGGACGTTCACACCGAGGTACACGGCGCCGTCGGCGCCACCCGCCCGGACGACCGAGAAGGATGCGACCGTCCCGACGACGGCGAGAGCGAGGCACACGAAACCGATGATCCTCAGCATGCCGGCCCTCCTCATCGCATCCCTCCGTCCGGACACAGCGTAGCCGCGAGGCGCCCGGCACCCCACACAGCAGGAGACCCCCAGGACGGTCGCGTAAAATCGGCCTAATGACCGACGCGCCCGACGCCACCCCCGACCTGGGCCCCGGCATCGACCCCGACGACCTCGCCACGACGCTGCGCGTCCTCGCCGAGCTGCACACGATCGACAACGAGCACCCCGACTTCGTGGCCGTGCGCCACGCGACCGCGGCCATGTTCAAGGCGGTCAAGCGCGTGCGGCGCAAGGAGATCCGGGATGCGATCGCCGAGGCGGACAAGGCCGTCGTCGCCCGCACCGCCACCGGCGCCCCCGACCGCATCGACGACGAGACGCGCGGGCACGACCTCGCGTCCCGTGTGATCGACGCCCCCATCGCCGGCGAGCTCCTCAAGCCGCGCAACTGCTACATCTGCAAGCAGCCGTACACGCTCGTCGACGCGTTCTACCACCAGCTCTGCCCGGACTGCGCCCGCTTCAGCCACGGCAAGCGCACCGCCCGCACCGACCTCACCGGCAAGCGCGCCCTGCTCACGGGCGGCCGCGCGAAGATCGGCATGCACATCGCGCTGCGCCTCCTCCGCGACGGCGCGCACACCACGATCACCACCCGGTTCCCGCGTGACGCCGTGCGCCGGTTCTCGGCCCTGCCGGATGCGGGCGACTGGCTGCACCGGCTGCGCGTGGTCGGCATCGACCTCCGCGACCCCGCCCAGGTGATCGGGCTCGCCGACTCCGTCGCCGCGCAGGGCCCGCTCGACATCCTCATCAACAACGCCGCCCAGACGGTCCGCCGCTCACCGGGGGCGTACTCGCTGCTCGCCGACGCGGAGCTCCAGCCGCTGCCGGACGGCCCGCTGCCGGAGATGGAGACCTTCGGGCACACCGTCGACCCGCACCCGCAGGCGCTGCAGGCCTCGGTCGACGCGCATCCGCTGCTGTCGGTCGCGGCGCTCGGCGGCACGGTCGCGGAGCAGGGGGGACAGGCCCTTACGGCCGAAGACCTCGCGAGGCTCGCGATGGCCCCCGGCTCCTCCTCGCTCGAGAAGCACGCGGATGGCACGGCGATCGATGCGGGCGGCCTCGTGCCGGACGTGAACCGCGTCAACAGCTGGGTGCAGTCGGTGGATCAGGTCGACCCGCTGGAGATGCTCGAGGTGCAGCTCGCCAACACGACCGCGCCGTTCCTGCTCATCAGCAGGCTGCGGGCGTCGATGGCCGCGTCGTCGTCGCGCCGGAAGTACGTCGTGAACGTCTCCGCCATGGAGGGGCAGTTCTCCCGCCGCTACAAGGGGCCTGGGCACCCGCACACGAACATGGCGAAGGCCGCGCTCAACATGCTGACCCGCACGAGCGCGGGGGAGATGTTGGAGAAGGACGGCATCCTCATGACCGCCGTCGACACCGGCTGGATCACCGACGAGCGCCCGCACTACACGAAGGTGCGCCTCGCGGAGGAGGGCTTCCATGCCCCGCTCGACCTGGTCGACGGCGCCGCCCGGGTGTACGACCCCATCGTGCGCGGCGAGGCCGGCGAGGACATCCACGGCGTCTTCCTCAAGGACTACGAGCCCAGCCCCTGGTGACGCCCGTTCGAATCGCCTGAATGGTTCCATCCGGAGCCGAAAAAGGGCCAATCGGGCGATTCGAAAGCCGTCAGCCGGGGTAGGGGTGAGGGAACCAGACCGTCACGATGAGGCCTCCGCCGGTGCGGGGTGTGAGCACGAGGGTGCCGCCGTGGGTCTGCGTGATGCGCTGCACGATCGCGAGGCCGAGACCCACCCCGGCGTGCTCCGGCCCGCGCGTGCGCTCGGTGCCGCGCTGGAAGGGCTCGACGAGCGTCGCGACCTGGGAGGCGTGCAGCTCCGCACCGGTGTTCTCCACGACGAGGGCCACCGCGTGCGGAAGGGAATGCGTGCGCACCGCGACGGAGCCGCCGCCGTCGCTGCGGTTGTGGACGATCGCGTTGGCGACGAGGTTCATGACGAGCTGCGGCAGCAGGGCGGAGGAGCCCAGCACGGTCGCCGGCACGCCGGACACCTCGACCTCGACCCCGCGGCGGTCGGCGAGCGGGAGGAGAGCCTCGACGGACTCCTCGGCCAGGAGCGACAGGTCGACGAGCGTCCGTGGGAAGGTGCGCTGATCCGCCCTGCTCAGCAGCAGCAGCGCCTCGGTGAGGTCGATCGCGCGCGTGTTGACCTCGTGGAGCCGGTCGATCAGGGCGTCGACGTCGCGGTCGGGATCGGTGCGGGCCACGTCGAGGAGCGTCTGCGAGATGGCCAAGGGCGTCCGCAGCTCGTGCGAGGCGTTCGCGGCGAAGCGCTGCTGCTCGGCGACGTGTGCCTCGAGCTGCTCGAGCATCGTGTCGAAGACGTCGGCGAGGTCGCGGAACTCGTCGCTCGGACCCTCCATGCGGATCCGGTGCGACAGGGAGCCCTGCGCCGCGAGCCGTGCGGCGTCGCCGATGCGGTCGAGCGGCGCCAGCATCCGCCCGGCGAGCAGCCACCCGCCGCCGAGGCCGATCGCGAGCAGCGCGACCATCACCATCGCCGCGACCGGCACGAACGCCCGGATCAGATCCGAGCGGTTGGGGACGAAGAACTCGACGACGGGGATCTGCACATCCGGGACGTACCGCAGGAGGTAGAGCGCCACGGCCCCGAGCAGCAGGAGGCCGGACACGACGACGATGCCCGCGTAGCTCAGCGTCAGCTTGAGGCGGACGCTCAGCCCCCGTCGCCTACGCATCCGCGTCGGCTCCGATCCGGTAGCCGACGCCGGGCACCGTGAGGATCAGCCACGGCTCGCCGAGGCGCTTGCGCAGCGAGGAGACGGTGATGCGGACGGCGTTCGTGAATGGGTCGGCGTTCTCGTCCCACGCCCGCTCCAGCAGCTCCTCGGCGCTGACCACCCCGCCCTCGGCGTCGACGAGCACCTCCAGCACGGCGAACTGCTTGCGGGTGAGGGCGACGTACCGGCCGTCGCGGTAGACCTCGCGGCGGAACGGGTCGAGGCGCAGCCCGGCGATCTCCAGCACCGGTGGCCGCGCGCGCTGTCGGCGGCGGTCGAGGGCACGCAGCCGCAGCACCAGCTCCCGCAGCTCGAACGGCTTGGTGAGGTAGTCGTCGGCGCCGAGCTCGAACCCGGAGGCCTTGTCGTCGAGGCGGTCGGCGGCCGTGAGCATGAGGATGGGGATGCCGCTGCCCGAGGCGACGATCCACCGCGCGATGTCGTCGCCGGACGGGCCTGGCACGTCGCGGTCGAGGATCGCGATGTCGTACGCGTTGATGCCCAGGAGTTCGAGCGCGGTGTCGCCGTCGCCGGCGATGTCAGCCGCGATCGCCTCCAGTCGCAGCCCGTCGCGGACCGCCTCGGCGAGGTAGGGCTCGTCCTCGACGATCAGCACACGCATGGCAGTGATCCTACGCAGTGCGGCATATCGCCGGTGTATGGAAAAGGCCATACGCCGTGGCAACCGCGTGCTCTCTTCACTGGAAGCATGAACGACCTCCGCACCCCCCGAGCCGTCCGTGCCCGGCGCCGTCGGCGGATCGCCACCACGGCGTCCGTGCTGGCGCTCGCCGTGGTCGGCGCCGTCGCCGTGCAGCAGTCGCTGTCGGCCGCGTTCGCCGAGACCGCCCCGCACGTCGCCGGCCCCGCCCCTTCCTCCTATCCGCACCCGCCGACCGGATCGGTGCTCGCCCCGAGCGAGGCCGACGGCGTGATCCGCGACGGCGATCAGCCCACGGTGTTCGACGTCGACAGGGTCGCCGTCGGCAATCTCGACCCCGCCCTGCTCGACGCCCTCCAGCGCGCCGCCTCCGATGCGGAGGCCGACGGGGTGACGTTCCTCGTGAACAGCGGATGGCGTTCGGCGGCCCTGCAGGAGCAGCTGCTTCGCGACGCGATCGACGACTACGGCTCGCAAGAGGAGGCGCGCCGCTGGGTGGCGACCGCGGAGACCTCGGCGCACGTCTCCGGCGACGCCGTCGACCTCGGTCCCCTGCCCACTCTCGACTGGCTCACACAGCGCGGATGGCGCTACGGCCTCTGCCAGACCTACGGCAACGAATCCTGGCACTACGAGCTGCGACCGGAGGCCGTCGAGGACGGCTGCCCCGCACAGTACGCCGACCCCACCGAAGACCCGAGGATGCAGCGATGACGGCCGTGCTCGCGGAGGGGATGACCCTGTCCCGCCTCCACGCACCGACACTGTCCACCCTCCCGGACGCCGTGACCGAGAACCTCCGCCGTGTGCGGGAGGCCGCCGCGGTACCCGTCATGGCCGTGGTCAAGGCCGACGCGTACGGCCATGGAATAGTGGCCGTGGCGACCGCCGCCGTGGCCGCGGGGGCCGAGTGGCTCGGGGTCACCGACGTCGCCGAGGGGGTCGTGCTGCGCGAGGCCGGACTGCGCGTGCCCATCCTCGCCTGGCTGCACCCCGCGGGCATCGACGCGCCGCTCGCGGCCGCCGCCGGGGTCGACGTGGCTGTGGGCTCCGTCGAGGAGCTTCGTCAGCTCGCGGCCGATGCCACAGCTTCCGTGCGGGTGCATCTGCATCTCGACACCGGGATGGCGCGCGGAGGGTGTCCCGTGGAGGACTGGGATGCGCTGCTGCGCACGGCGCGGGCGGCCCGTGGCCGGATCGAGGTCGTCGGGGTGATGGGACACCTCCCGCACGCCGACAGCGCGGATCCGCGGGCGAATGCGGCCGCGGTGCTGCGGATGCGCCAGGGGAGGGACGCGGTCCTGCGCGCCGGCTTCGGACCGCTGCTCGTGCATCTCGCGGCGACCTCGGGCGCCCTGACCGATCCGGCGACGCACTTCGACATGGTGCGGGTGGGGGCCGCCCTCGTGGGGATCGACCCGTCCGAGACGGTCTCTCTGGTCGGGGCCTCGCGTTTCACCGCGCCCGTGGTGCACAGCGCCGCCGTGCCTGCCGGCACGGTGGTGGGCTACGGCGGGACGCACACGACGGCGGCGGCCACGCACCTGAGCGTGGTGGGCGTCGGATACGCCGACGGCGTCCCGCGGGAGATCGCGTCGGGCGCGGGGGTGGAGATCGGAGGGGAACGGCATCCGATCGTCGGCCGGGTGTCGATGGATCAGATCGTCGTCGACACCGGGGGGAGGGCGTTCCCCCGGGGAGCAGTCGCGACGGTGTTCGGGCCGGACGGCGGCGCGGTGCCGTCGGTGCAGGAGTGGGCGCGGTGGGCGGGCACCATCCCGCACACCATCGTCACGGGCATCGGCCCGCGGGTGAAGAGGAGCGTGGCATGACGATGAAGGTCCTGGTCATCGGAGGGGGACAGAATCCCGAGCACGAGGTGTCGCTCGCCTCGGCGGCAGCGGTCGCCGCGGCGCTGCGGTTGGGGGGACACACCGTCACGACCGTGACGATCGACCGCGACGGCGTGTGGCGGGCCGACGGCATCCCGCCCGGCGTGAGTCCGGCGGCGTCGTTGCAGCAGGCCCTGCCGCTGCTCGCGGCGAGCGACGTCGTGTTCCCTGCGGTGCACGGTGCGCTCGGGGAGGACGGCGCCCTCGCGGCGTTGTGTGCGCTCGCCGGGGTGCCGGCCGTCGGCTCCGCGCTGGGGGCGGGGGCGATCGGCATGGACAAATGGGCCACGAAGCTCGTGGCCCAGGCCGTCGGGCTGCGCACCGCCCGAGGGCGGCTGGTCGCCGCGGAGGACATCGGCGACGTGGAGTTCGAGGGCGCCGTCGTGGTCAAGCCGGTCACGGCCGGCTCGAGCCACGGCGTGAGCCTGGTGACGGAGGAGGGCGACCTGCTCACGGCGCTGCGGGGGGCGGCGCGTTTCGACCGGCGGATCCTGGTCGAGGAGGTCGTGCACGCGCGGGAGATCGACGTCGCCGTGCTGCGGGAGAAGGGCGGGGTGCGGTGGGCCGCCCCGCCCCTGGAGATCCACGCGCCCGGGCTCTTCGACACCGCGACGAAGTACGACGGCACGGCCCGCTTCACGGTTCCCGCGCAGCTCGATGCGGCCGCCACGACAGCGCTCAAACGCGCCGCGATCGCGATGTTCGACGCGCTGGGGTGCGACGGGGTCGCCCGCATGGACTTCTTCCTCACGGACGAAGGTCCGGTGCTCAACGAGGTCAACACGATGCCCGGTCTGACCGCCGCCTCCCAGGTGCCGCGGATGTTCGCGGCGGCCGGAGTGGACTACGTCGACCTCGTGGACCGGCTCGTCCGAGCGGCCGTGTGAGAAGGGGTCGACATCTGTGAGGGAGAGGCGGATGCTGGGGGCATGGCAGCCTTCACAGCGGAGAACGCGTTCAGCGGTTTCAGCGTCGACGACATCGACGCGGCGAGAGAGTTCTACGGCACGACCCTCGGGCTCGACGTCGAGGTCAACGCGATGGGGTTCCTCGATCTGCGCCTCCCCCGCGGCGGGTCGGTCCTCGTCTACGCGAAGCCGAACCACACCCCGGCGAGCTTCACGATCCTGAACTTCCCGGTGGCGGACGTCGATGCCGCCGTCGAGGAGCTCAACGAGCGCGGGGTGCAGACCAAGATCTACGGCGACGACGAGTTCCCGTCGGACTCCCGCGGCATCGTCAGGGGGAACGGGCAGGGCCCCGACATCGCGTGGTTCCGCGACCCGGCGGGCAACGTGCTCGCCGTCATGCAGGCTTGACGGGGCCCGCCTCGCTCACAGCCGGTCGACCGCCGTCACCGTGACGACCGCCTCGCCCGCCTCGTCGGACGCGGCGAGGTCGACGGTGGCGCTGATGCCCCAGTCGTGGTCGCCGGCCGGGTCGTCGATGATCTGCCGTGCCGTCCACGCGGTCGGACCCTCGGTGAGCAGCAGCATGCGGGAGCTGCGGGCGTCCGGTCCGGTGCCGATGTCGTCGTGCTCGGCGAAGTACGCGTCCAGCGCGTCGGACCAGGCGGCGGCGCCGAACGTCGGGTCGAGCTCGGCCAGGGCGTCCACGTCCTCCCGGGCGGCGAGCTGCACCCGCCGGAAGAGCTCGTTGCGGACGAGCGTGCGGAAGGCGCGGGTGTTGCTCGTGAGGCGCTTCGGTGCGGGCGGGACGATCGGCTCATCGGTCTCGCCGCGGGCGGCGGTCCCGGCGGTCAGCTCGCTCCATTCGTCGAGCAGGCTGGAGTCGATCTGGCGCACGAGCTCGCCGAGCCAGGCGATGAGGTCGTGGAGGTCCTCGTCCTTCCGCTCCTCGGGGATCGTCTGGGAGGCGGCGCGATACGCGTCCGACAGGTACCGCAGCACGACGCCCTCGGAGCGGGCGATCTTGTAGAACGCGACGTACTCGCCGAACGACATGGCCCGCTCGTACATGTCGCGGACGACGGACTTCGGGTGCAGCGCGAAGTCCCGGATCCACGGCTGCGCCGCGCTGAAGGTCTCGAAGGCCGCGTCGAGAAGCTCCTCCAGGGGCTTCGGGTAGGTGATCGCCTCGAGGAGCTCCATGCGCTCGTCGTACTCGATGCCCTCGCGCTTCATCGCAGCGACCGCCTCGCCCCGCGCGAGGAACTCCTGCTGGCTGAGCACGGCGCGCGGATCGTCGAGCGTCGCCTCCACGATCGAGATCATGTCCAGCGCGTACGACCCCGTCCCCACCCCCTGGTCCCCCGAGCCCGCCTGGGTCCCTGAGCCTGTCGAAGTCTGGGTCCCTGAGCCTGTCGAAGTCTGGGTCCCTGAGCCTGTCGAAGTCTGGGTCCCTGAGCCTGTCGAAGGCTGGGTCCCTGAGCCTGTCGAAGTCTGGGTCCCTGAGCCTGTCGAAGGGTCCAGCAGATCGAACGCCGCGAGGGCGAACGGGGAGAGCGGCTGGTTGAGCGCGAAGTTGGGTTGCAGGTCGACGGTGAGCCGGACGCCCTTCGGTGCTCCGGGCACGCCCGTGTCGAACGTCTCCACGACGCCCGATTCCCGGAGCGTGCGGAAGATCGCGAGGGCGCGGAGCGCGAGCGCGCGCTGACGGGCGCGCGGCTCGTGGTTGTCGAAGACGAGCCGGCGGACGTTGGCGAACACATCCCCGCCCCGGGCGATCACGTTGAGCAGCATCGCGCTGGTGACCTGCATGTGCGAGGTCAGGGTCTCCGGCGTCGCGTCGATGAGCTTCCGGAACGACGGCTCGCCCCACGACACGAAGCCGTCGGGGGCCTTCTTGCGGATGATCTTCCGCTTCTTCTTCGGGTCGTCGCCGGCCTTGCGGATCGCGGCGAGGTTCTCGGTCTCGTGCTCCGGGGCCTGAGCGACGACGGTACCAGCGGTGTCATAGCCCGCGCGTCCGGCCCGGCCCGCGATCTGGTGGAACTCCCGCGCGTTGAGCTGGCGCATCCGCGTGCCGTCGAACTTCGTCAGCGCGGTGAGGAGCACGGTCCGGATGGGGACGTTGATGCCCACGCCCAGGGTGTCGGTGCCGCAGATGACCCGGAGGAGACCGCGCTGGGCGAGCTGCTCCACGAGTCGGCGATACTTCGGCAGCATGCCGGCGTGGTGCACGCCGATGCCGGCCCGGAGGAAGCGCGAGAGCGTCTTGCCGAACGCCGTCGTGAAGCGGAAGCCGCCGATGAGGGCGGCGATCTCGTCGCGCTGCTCACGCGTGGCGACCTTCGTGCTCGACAGGGCCTGCGCCCGCTCCATGGCCGCCGCCTGCGAGAAGTGCACGATGTAGATCGGTGCCTGCCCCGTGTTGAGCAGGTCGTCGATGGTCTCGTGGATGGGCGTCGTCTCGTAGAAGAAGTGCAGGGGGACCGGGCGCTCGACCCCCGTGACCGAGGCGGTCTCCCGTCCGGTGCGGCGCGTCAGGTCGGCGGCGAGGGTGGTGACGTCGCCGAGGGTGGCCGACATCAGCACGAACTGCGCCTGCGGGAGCTCGAGGAGCGGCACCTGCCAGGCCCAGCCGCGGTCGGGGTCGCCGTAGAAGTGGAACTCGTCCATGACCACGAGGCCCACATCGGCGGCGTCGCCCTGGCGCAGGGCCAGGTTCGCGAGGATCTCCGCGGTGCAGCAGATGATGGGGGCGTCCGCGTTCACGGCGGAGTCTCCCGTGACCATCCCCACGTTCTCGGCGCCGAACACCTCCGCCAGCGCGAAGAACTTCTCGCTCACGAGGGCCTTGATCGGTGCCGTGTAGTAGCTGCGGCGTCCGCCGACCATCGCCGCGAAGTGGGCGCCGACCGCGACGAGCGACTTCCCGGTGCCCGTCGGCGTGGACAGGATGACGTTCGCACCCGAGACGATCTCGATGAGCGCCTCGTCCTGCGCGGGGTAGAGGCGGATGCCGGTCGACTCCGCCCACTCCACGAAGGTCAGGTACACCGCATCGGCGTCCGCCGCGTCGGGAACGAGCGAGGGTTCGAGCCGCGGCGTGGGATTCATGGTGCTTCGATCATCCCATCTGCGTCATGTCGCCGATCCCGTGACCCCGAGCGCGGTGAGCAGCTCGTACGCCGTGGAGCGCGCGTGCACGATCACGGTCCCGAGCTGCGACGACGACGCCGACACCGACAGCAGGAGCTGGCCGTAGGGTGCGAGGATGAAGCTGAGCAGCGCCATCTGGTTCTCGCCGATGGACAGCGACACGATGGCCGACAGCGTCGGCTCCGTCCCTCCCGCGATGATCTCGGCCTCGGCCCGCGCGACCCCGAACAGCGAGCCGTTCATCGCCGCGAGCTGCTCGCCGCCGTCGGGGTCGACGCCGAGGGAGGCGATGTGGAGGCCGTCCGCAGTGCCGAGGACCGCGGTCGTCAGCTCCGGGAAGCGCTCCTCCAACTGCTGCAGACGGGTCTGGGCCGACGGGCCGACGATCCGCGACCACAGCGCCCAGTTGCCGGCGACGTCGGGGTGCATGCGGGACGGATCGGGCGTCGCGGCGGCGTCCTGCCGCCCGGCGGGTCCGGTCATGGCTTCTCCTCCGGAAGATCGAGAGCGGCACCGGCGACGCGCATCACGCTGTCGCGGTCGCGCGCGTCGGCCGCGAGGACGCGGGAGACGGGGATGCCGTGTCGAGCGAGCACGGGGGCGAGGGCGCGGCGGATGTCGCCGATCGCTCGTGCGGCGGTGTGGCTGACGGCGATCGCGACGCGATGCTCCTCGCCCGCGAACACGCCGAGCCACTCCTCGGCGTCGGCGACGAGGGTGTCGCGGTCGCCGCGCAGCCAGAGCAGCACCCGGGTGCCAGGGATCGAGACGCGCTGTCGCGCCGAGGCGAACCGCTGCTGTCCCGGGATGCCGATGAGCGCGATGGAGACCTCCGGCGTCGGCCGCCACGTCCCGTAGTCGAGCCCGACGGTCGTCGTGGTCTTGCCGTCACCACTCGCGAGCGACATCGGCACGTCGGTGTCCACCGGCGGGACGTCGCTCAGGGCGCGGACCGCGGTCGTCTTGCCCGCGCCCACCGGTCCGGCGAAGATCACCCGGTACCGCTGAGGCAGGTCGGTCCGTCGCCGACGCGGGCGCCTCATCGTCCGCTCCACGGGACCGCTCTTCCGCTGTCGCCCTCTCCCGAGGCCGCTCCGCACGGCCCCATGGATCACGCGCCGAGGGCGGCGACCCGGCGGTTCACCGAGGAGCGCAGCAGGGCGAGGTTCGTGGCCTGGCGATCGGCGGCCAGGTAGATGAACAGGTCGTCGTCGAGCATCTTGAGCAGGTGCAGCTGCGTGTTCAGCGTCAGCAGCATGTCCTCGAGCTCGCCCTCGATGCCGAGGGCGTCGATCGTGCGCTTCTTGTTCTTCACGATCTCGCTTTTGAACGCGCTCGCGACCTCGAGGTCGAAATCCGGTCGGACGGAGCTCGAGGCGAGCGGCAGCCCCGATTCGAGGTCGACGATCGACGCCCCGATGAATCCGTTGATGTCGCGTTCGATGTCCGCCAGCAGCGCATTGAGCTGATCTTGCGTGGCCATGGTTCTCCCCAGTCGTCTCCGTCGCGCGCAGCAGCGACCGCCCTGTGCGGTCGTCCCCAGCGCCGCGCGACCTGTGAAGTGTATAACGTTACTCGGCGAGCGGGCCAGTCTCAGACCGAGGTCGCCGCGCGGAGGGCGATGCGGACCATGTCGCCGAACGTCTGCTCGCGCTCCTGGGCCGTGGTCTCCTCACCCGTGACGATGTGGTCGCTGACCGTGCAGATCGCGAGGGCGCGGCGCCCGTGGAAGGCGGCGAGCGTGTAGAGCCCCGCCGCCTCCATCTCGACGCCGAGGATGCCGTGCTGCACGAAGGGGGCGGTGAGCTCCGGACGGGTGCTGTAGAACTGATCGCTCGAGAACAGCGGCCCCACGTGAACCGTGGATGAGAGGGGCTCCGTCTCGCTCGCCTCCACCGCCGCGCGCAGCAGGGCGAAGTCGGCGAGCGGAGCGTAGTCGAGGCCGTGGAAGCGCACGCGGTTGATGCCGGAGTCGGTGCTCGCGCCGTTCGCGATGATGATGTCGCGCACCGCGAGCCTCTCGGTCAGCGCGCCGCAGGATCTCACGCGGACGATCGTCTGCACGTCGTACTCGGTGAACAGCTCCGTCGCGTAGATCGCCATCGACGGCTGCCCCATGCCCGAGCCCTGGACGGAGACCCGATGCCCCTCCCAGGTGCCGGTGAAGCCCAGCATCCCTCGCGTCTCGGAGTACAGCTCGGCGTCGTCGAGGAAGGTCTCGGCGATCCACCTCGCCCGCAGCGGGTCGCCGGGGAACAGCACGATGGGGGCGATCTGACCGGGTTCCGCGGCGATGTGGGTGCTCATCCGCTCAGCGTACTCAGCCCTCGCGACGGCGGACGATCTCCCCGATCCAGAGGGGCGCGAAGGGTGAGGTGCAGCCAGGGGCCGTGGGGTAGTCGGCCAGGACCTGGAGCCGCTCGCCGATGTCCACCGCCCGTGCACGCAGGTCCGGATGGAAGATGCCGATGTTCGCGAGGGTCTCGTTCATCGCCCACTGCAGGCGCGGCGGGGCCTGCTGCAGGTCGCGCTCGATGAGGTCGAGCAGGTGCGGCAGGTCGAGGCCGTCGGCGTCCTTCGTCACCCGGACCGTCGTGAGCGACCACGCGGCCGCGGCGACGGTGGGATCGGCATCGTCGAACCAGCGCCGGCGCAGCTCCTCGGCGAGGGGTGACTTCTTGAGCACGTAGTTCACGAACCAGTCGTTCACCTTGGGCGGACGGGTCTCGCGCAGCATCGTGTCGAGCTCGTCGGCGGTGAAGTCGGCCGGGCGGCACACGAGCAGGGCCAGGAGCCGGGCGGACGTCTCGCCCGTCGCCCACAGTTCGCGCGCGAGGGCCTGATCGGTCTTGATGCGCTTCGCGAGGGCGCGCATCCGGCTCAGGTTGATGCCGTGGTCGTCGCCGCGCTTCTCGTTCGCCGCGCGCTGCTTGGGGTCTTCCAGCGCCGCGAGCTCCGCCAGCGCCTCCTCCACTGTCATCCCGCCAGGGTAACCCCCGTCGACCCACCCCTTTCGGTGCGTCCCGGCCCGTTGCGGACGCACTTACGGGGCCGGGTGGCGCGGAAGGGGGTGGGTCGGCGGGATGTCAGTCCTCGTCGAGGAGTTCGCCGCGGATGCGACGGAGGTCTTCCATGAGGGAGCCGATGAGGATCCAGTGCTGTGAGGACGGCGGACGGATCACGAGCGGAGCCGTCAGGGCCGGGATGGCGGAGGTCAGCGGCTCGGGCTCCGCGGAGGGAGCCGTGGTCTGCACCGCGAGGCGCACATCGTGCCCGGCGCGGCGGAGCTGCTCGGCGATCGCGGCGACCGCGGGCTCTTCCCCGAGCCGGTCGTCGTAGTGATCGAAGTAGGCGCGGGTCATGCCGATGGTCTGCGTGACGATGGGCGAGAGCCGGTCGAGCAGCGCCTTCAGCTCCTGCAGGTCGGCGCGATGGGTCGAACGCCGCGGATTCAGCGTGAGCGACTCCTCCCCGGCGGCGATGGCGGTGGCCGCGGCATCCTTCATGGGCCGCAGCAGCCGCACCTCGACCATGAGCTCCTGCAGCCGCGCCGGCGTCTGCGGGGCGGGCAGGGCGTCCGCCAGGCGGTCGAGGCTCGCGGCGAGCTCCCGCCCGAGCAAGCCCACGTTCCGTCGGGCCGGCTCGACGAGCACCGGGGGCACGATCAGCGCGTTCACGACGATGCCGATCACCACCCCGATCAGGGTCTCCACGATCCGGGCGACCGCGTACTCCGGGCTCGACGACCCGAGCGCCAGCACGAGCATCGCCGAGATCGCGACCTGGTTGCCGGTGCCGGGGGATGCCCGGAAGATCCACGCGACGAGCATCGCGACGACGATCGCCAGCAGCACGATCCAGCTCGGCGAGCCGAGGAGCAGGCCGAGACCGACCGCGATGACGACCCCGACGATCACGCCGATGCTGCGCTCGAGCGCCTTCGACAGCGACTGGTTGACGCTGGGCTGCACGACCAGGAGCGCGGCGATCGCGGCGAACACCGGCAGCTGCCCGGGGAAGACCCAGCCCGCGATCAGCCACGCGGCGATGGTCGCCGCGGCCGACTTCACCACCTGCAGCAGGGGGGAGCGCTGGGAGGCGCGGATCGCGGCGGGGATGCGCATGACCTCCACGGTAGTCGCGCCGATGTCAACCCCATCGCCCTTCTCGCGCCCAGCAGGCTGAATGGAGGCACACGAACGACGAACAAGTGAGGAGCATCCCCATGGTGCAGATCATCGAGACCATCGACGTCGACGTTCCCGTCCGCACGGCGTACAACCAGTGGACGCAGTTCGAGAGCTTCCCGAAGTTCCTCGACGAGGTCGTCTCCATCACGCAGATCGACGAGACCCACACGCACTGGAAGGTGAACGTGGGGGGCGCGGAGCGTGAGTTCGACGCCGAGATCACCGAGCAGCACCCGGATGAGCGCGTCGCGTGGAACAGCGTCGGCGGCGAGACCGAGCACGCGGGCGTCGTGACGTTCCACAAGCTCGACGACGACACCACGCGGGTGACCGTCCAGCTCGACTGGGCGCCGGAGGGGCTGCTGGAGAAGGTCGGCGCTCTGGTCGGCGCGGGATCCCACGCGGTGAAGAAGGACCTGAAGAACTTCAAGGAGTTCATCGAGGGCCGTGGCGTCGAGACCGGCGCCTGGCGGGGTGACGTGGACGCCTGACGCATCCTCTTCGAGGCCCGGGACCGCTGTCTGCGGCCCCGGGCCTCGTCGCGTGCGGGGCTGCGGACGTCGGACGGGCGTGCTTGCATGGGCGCATGGACACGACGGAGCGTCTCCGGGGCGAAGCTCGAGCCGTGCTGGCGACCGTGATCTGCTTCGTCGGTGGAGGTCTCGCCGGGGCGCTGCTCCTCGCCGGTCCGCCGCGGCCCCTGACAGGGGAGGGAGGCCTCGCGCTGCCCGCCGCGGGAGTCGCCGGCGGCGTGGCGGCGCTGGCCTTCGTCGTCAGCACGCTCCTGCACCGTCGCGATGAGGCAGCCGCGATGCCGCGCTGGCAACGGGTCGTGTCGCGCCTCTCGGCCGCCGCCCTCACCGTCGCGTTCGGGGCCGTGACGGCGATGGGCGTGCTGCTCACCGCGGAGGTGCTCGCGGCGGGCCTGCGCGGTCTCGCGCTCGGAGCGATCGGCGGCGGGCTGCTCACGGGGGTCGCGGCGGCGGTCGGCGGACGACTCGCGTTCGGTGCGGGGATCGGTCTCCGGACCGCCGACCTCGCCGGACTCCTGTTCGGGTTCCTCGTGATCGGCACGCTGTTCGCGATGGTGACCGCCGTCGACCCTCGGTGGTGGGAGGAGAACTTCTCGCAGCTCGGGGTGGGCTGGGCGTTCAACGGCACCCTCGTCGTGGCCGGGCTGCTGGTCGCCACCGTCGGCGCGTACATCGGACGCGACCTGCATCGGCTGCTCGGCGACGACGCGCTGTCCCGGATCGCGACCGTGGTGGTGCTGTGGGCCGCGGCCGGACTCGCGCTCGCCGCGGTGGGTCTCGTCCCGCTCTCCCGGGCGCCCGTGCCGCACGACATCGCCGCCGTCGCGGCGCTGCTCCTGTTCCTCGGGGCGGCCGGGGTGACGACCGCCGCCGTCCCCGGACGGCCCCTGGCCCTCGTCGTGACCTCCGTCGCTGTGGGGATCCTCGTGATCGCGGCGGTGCTGCTGTGGTGGCCCATCGGCTTCTTCCCGGTGACCGCGGTGGAGGCGGTGGTGGTGGGGCTCGGGCTGCTGTGGATGACGACGCTCGTGCGGGTGCTGGCGATCCTCGCGCCGGAGGAGGCGCGTCCCTCCGCGCGGCGCTCGCTCTGGCAGGGCAGGCGGTCGCGCGAGCTCAGGCAGATGCGCGCGCCAAGCGCCTGACGTGGCGCGGAGGCCTGCGTCGGCGTGGGGCGTCGGGAGGGAAAGGGTGCGGAAAATAGGGCATCCGTCCGATGTCGAGGAGCCACCTCAGAGCGGAGTGTAGGGATACACCGAACCGCGAGGAGACATCATGTTCGAGCACCCCTACCTCACCCAGCAGGTCACGGCTTTCGAGCAGGAGCAGATCGAGCGCGCGGTCGCGCGGCGCCGGATGCTCATCGAGCATGCGGACCAGATCGTCCCGCGCCCCGCAGGCCCGCTGCGCCGCCTGCTGCGCCGCCTCGGACGCGGCAGCGGAGCCGCGGCGAACCGGGCGCCGCGCGCGGGAGCGTGCGACCCGGCCGTCGCCCGATGACCGACGTCGGCGTGCTGTCCTTCCCGCTCGGCCATCCGGATGTCCGGGGGGAGTGGCACGATGGGTCCATGGCCCCAGCCCCCGCCGCCGCGATGGTCGGGCGTGACGCCGAGCTCGCCCAATTGCGCCGCCTGTTCGACGGCGTGCGCGAGGGCGTTCCCGCCGCGCTGCTCGTCGAGGGCGAGGCGGGGATCGGCAAGTCACGGCTGGTCCGGGAGTTCGGCGCCGACGTCGCGAACGCCGCCGACGTGCACGTGGGATGGTGCCTCGACCTCGGCTCCTCCCGCGCCCCATTCGGACCGCTCGCCGGCATCCTTCGTTCGATCGTCGAGCGGCTGGGTGAAGAGCGGGCACGAGAGGCGGTCGGCGTGGGCGTCGAGGCGCTCGGCATGCTGCTGCCGGAGCTCGTCGACACCCCTGCCGCCCGTGACCGCACGAGCCCCGAGCGCTTGCGCGACGCGATCGCCTCGCTCATCGAAGCGGCCACGGAACTGGCGCCGCAGGTCATCCTCGTCGAAGACCTGCACTGGGCCGACGACTCGACCCTCGCGATCCTCTCCTTCCTGCTCCGCACGCTCGACCGCGGACGGCTCCTCCTGCTCATCACGTGCCGCACCGACGACGTGCGTCGCGGAGACGCGGTGAGCCGGTTCATCGGCGAGGCCTCGCGAGCCCGGCTGCTCGAACGGATGACCGTGCCGCGCCTCGACGACCATGCGGTCGGCGAGCTCGTCGAGCAGATCACAGGACGCGCGCCCAGCGTGACGGCGCTGGAGCGGCTGCAGGTGCGTGCCGAGGGCGTGCCTTTCTTCGTGGAGGAGATCGCCGGATGCGCCAAAGGTCCGCTGCCGGAGAGTCTGCGCGACCTCCTGCTCGCCCGCTTCGACCGTCTCGGCGACGACGCGCGCCGCGTGGTGCAGGTCCTGTCCGGCGCCGAGCGGCCGATCGCGGACCCGCTCCTCCAGCGCCTCGCCGAGCTTCCGGAGGCGCGGCTCGAGGAGGCGGTCCGTGAAGCGGTGCGCAGCAGCATCATCGTCGTCGATGAGGACGACTACCGATTCCGTCACGCCCTCCTGCGCGAGGCCGTGCACGACGACCTGCTGCCCGGCGAGAGGGCGCGCCTGCACCGGTCCTATGCCGAGGCGCTGGAGCAGGGAGAGGCTGACGACCCGGCGGCGCTGGCCTACCACTGGCAGCTCGCACAGGACGACCGTCGCGCCATCGCCGCCGCCGCGGAGGCCATGCGGCAGGCCAAGGCCCAGTACGCCTTCGCCAGTGCGGCGCGGTTCGGCGAACTCGTCCTCGAGCTCTGGCCGCTCGTGCCGGACGCGGAGGAGGCCACCGGATTCGCGAGGCTCGCGCTCCTCCACGTGCTCGGGTCGGTCCTCCGTAACGCCGGTGACGGCGAGCGGGCGCTGGCGGTCGCCAATGTCGCCCTGAGCGAGGTCGACCCGGCGACGGTCGACCCGCGGCTGCACGCGCGCCTGCTCCGCAACAAGGCGCTGTATCTCGTGAACCTCGGGCGGCTGGGGGCGATCCCGCTGCTGCAGGAGGCTCTCGAACTGGCCGAGCGGGTCGACGACGACGTGTTCCGTGCGGAGCTGCTCAATCAGCTCGCGAGTCGGCGAATGATCGCGGGCGACCGCGAGGACGCGATCCGGCTCGCCGACGAGGCCGAACGTCGGGCGAAGGGCGCCGCGACCACCGATCAGCTCTCGATCGCCGCGAATGTCCGCGGCGCGTCGCTGGCCCACCTCGGCCGGATTGCGGAGGGCGTGCGCGAGTACGAACGGGCGCGTGAGCTGGCCGCCGGATCGACCGCCGAGATGCGGTACCGCGTCAACTACTCCGATCTGCTGACGCTGCTCGGTCGCTATCGGGAGGCGGTCGCCGTTGCGGAGGAGGGCCTGCGCCGGGCCCGCGAGTTGCGCGTCGAGCGGACGTCGGGCTCGATCATGGCGCAGAACATGATCGTGTCCTTGCTCGAACTCGGGGAGATCGGCACGGTCGAGGACATGTTGGCCCGAGACTTCCTGCAGGGCACGCTGCGAGTCTTCCGGATGTACGTCAGCATGACCAGGGTGCGGGTGCTCGCCTGGCGGGGCCGGGCCGCGGAGGCCGCCGAGACCCTGCAGGAGTGGCTGCCGGCGTTCGAGGAGACGGGGGTCTCGGAGCGGCAGATCTGGTACGACCGGATCACGATGACGGTCGCGGTGGCGGAGAGCCGTGGCGACATCCGCGAGGCGCTGGACGCGGTGCGGGAGATGCTGACGGACAAGGGTCCGGTGCTGCTGCACGAGCGCCGACTGCTCCTCGAGGCCGGCGCCCTCGTGTCGGAGCTGCGGGCGAGCGGTGGGGACGACGAGGCGGCGGTCGCGGCGATCAAGACGGCGTGGGCGGCACAGCCGCAGGAACTGCAGGGCGACGCGTGGTCGACGGTGCTCGGCGCACTCCTCGACCCCTCGGCCGCTGCTGTCGACGAGGCTTTGCTCCGCGCGGACGGCGATGACGTGCCGGTGACGTTCCGGGTGGTGCTGCGCCTCGAACGGGCCCGGCTGCACGTGGCGGCGGGTGAGCGCGCGGAGGCGGCGGCCGTGCTCGCCGCGGCGACGGCGATCGCGGAGGATCTCGGTCACGTCCCGCTGCGGAAGGCTCTGGCGCGGTTCGGCGATGCGGCAGGGCTGCGTCCGACCGGGCCCCGCGAGGCCACCGACACGGAGCAGCTGACGGCCCGAGAACGGCAGGTGCTCGCCCTCATCGCGGAGGGCCTGAGCAACCGCCAGATCGGTGAGCGCCTGTTCATCAGCGTGAAGACCGTCAGCGTCCACGTCTCGGCGGTGCTGCGGAAGCTCGGCGTGAGCACGCGCACCGAAGCGGCGCTCGCCCATCGCACGGCCGAAGAAGGGGAGACCCGTCAGTCCGCCGTGGTAGCGTGACCGAGCATGCATGTCGGATCATCGGCATGATGCAGGCCGCGTGAGCGGCCGGTCAACAGAAAGTAGAAAACACATGGCCACTGGCACTGTGAAATGGTTCAACGCAGAGAAGGGCTTCGGCTTCATCGCTCCCGATGACGGCACCGAAGACCTCTTCGCCCACTACTCGGCTATCGCCGGCTCCGGTTTCAAGGAGCTCCGCGAGAACCAGAAGGTCGAATTCGACGCTGAGCGTGGCCCCAAGGGCATGCAGGCGGCGAACATCCGCGCTCTCTGAGCGTGCGCTGACTTCCTGAAGCCGGCCGGATCCGTACGGGTCCGGCCGGCTTTTCGCTGCCCCGGCACTTTCGAATCGCCCACTTTGCGGCATCCGGGCGCCGGATGGGACAAGGTGAGCGATTCGAAACGGGAGTGAGGGCGCCCTAACCTCCGTGTTAGATTAGGCGAGGCTTACCAAAGGCCGGACGCTCTCGCGTCGACACCCCACCTCCCATCCCGAAGGGAACGCCTGTGCGCACCTCTCGACTCCTCGCCCTCGGCGCGGCCGCCGCGCTCGCCGTGACGCTTTCCGCCTGCTCGTCCTCCGCGCCGGAGTCGACCGCGACCACCGGCGGCAACCCGGCCTCCGACGACGCGTTCCCCGTCACCGTCGAGCACGTCTACGGCGAGACGACCATCGACGAGAAGCCCGAGCGCGTGGCGACGATCGCGTGGGCGAACCACGAGGTGCCGCTGGCCCTCGGCATCGTCCCGGTCGGCATGAGCAAGGCCACCTGGGGCGACGACGACGACAACGGCATCCTCCCCTGGGTCGAGGAGAAGCTCGACGAGCTCGGCGGCGAGACCCCGGTGCTCTTCGACGAGACCGACGGCATCGACTACGAGGCCGTGGCCGACACCGCTCCCGACGTGATCCTCGCCGCCTACTCCGGGCTCACGCAGGAGGAGTACGACACGCTCTCCAAGATCGCCCCGGTCGTCGCCTACCCCGATGTCGCGTGGGGCACGTCCGTCGACGACATGGTCGAGATGAACGCCAAGGCCCTGGGGCTCGAGGCCGAGGGCGAGGCCCTGATCGAGGACCTGCACGCCGACGCGGACGCCGCCCTCGCGGCCAACAGCGCGCTGGAGGGCAAGAAGGTGCTCTTCGCCTACTTCGACCCGAGCGACCTGAGCCAGATCGGCTACTACACCGCGGCCGACACGCGCCCCGGCTACCTGCACGACCTCGGCCTGCCGCTCCCCGCCATCGTGGAGGAGAACGAGGACAGCGACCAGTTCTACCTGCAGGTGAGCGCCGAGGAGGCGCAGAAGTTCGACGACGTGGACGTGCTGGTGACCTACGGCGACGACTCCACCCTGGCCACGCTGCAGGCCGACCCGCTGCTGTCGAAGATCCCCGCCATCGCGGAGGGCCGCGTCGCGATCCTCCCGGACGCCACGCCCATCGCCGCATCGGCGAACCCGTCGGCGCTATCGATCCCGTGGGGTCTCGAGGACTACCTGGCCATCCTCGCCGCGCCGCTCGCGAAGTAAGCTCCGCGTCCGCCCCCCAGCGGAGAGTCGTCGTGATCTCAGCACCCGTCCTCGCGTCGGACGCCGCCACCCTGCGGCGTCCGACGGTGGTGCGCACCCTCTGGCTGCTCGCCGGGGTCGGAGTGATCCTCGTGCTCGTCGTGCTCTCGGTGTCGTTCGGGGTGCGCGCGGTCACGCTCGACGACATCCTCGCGGCGCTCTCCGGCCAGACCGACACGATCGCCCAGGCCGCGGTCGTCAAGCGCATCCCGCGCACGGTGCTCGCGCTCCTCGTGGGGGCGGCCCTCGCGCTCGCCGGGGCGACCATGCAGGCCGTCACCCGCAACCCCGTCGCCGACCCCGGCATCCTGGGGGTCTCGAACGGCGCCTCCTTCGCGGTCGTCCTCGGCATCGCGTTCTTCGGGCTGAGCAACCCCTACGGGCAGATGGCCTTCGCGATCGTCGGCGCCGCCGCGGCGGCCGTCTTCGTGTACACCGTCGGGTCGCTCGGCCGCGGCGGAGCCACGCCGCTCAAGCTGGCCCTCGCGGGAGCGGCGACCTCCGCCGCGTTCGCCTCGCTCATCAGCGCGGTCATGCTGCCGCGGGTCGACCTGCTGCAGACGTTCCAGTCGTGGCAGATCGGCGGCGTCGGCGGGGCGGAGTGGCCCCGGATCGCGATCACCGCGCCCGTCCTCGCGGTCGGCGCCCTCATCTGCTTCCTGTGCGCGCGAGGGATGAACTCCCTCGCCCTCGGCGACGACATGGCCAAGGGCCTCGGCGAGCACGTGCTGCGCACCCGGATGCTGTCGGCCCTCGGTGCGGTCATCCTCGCCGGCGCGGCCACGGCGATCGCGGGACCGATCGGGTTCGTCGGGCTCATCGTCCCGCACATGTGCCGGATGCTCGTGGGGACCGACCACCGGTGGCTGCTGCCCTTCTCGGCCCTCGCCGGCGCGGCGCTGCTCACCGCGAGCGACATCGTCGGCCGCGTGATCTCGCCGTCGTCCGAGGAGATCCAGGTCGGCATCATCACCGCGATCATCGGGGCGCCGTTCTTCATCTGGATCGTCCGCCGACAGAAGGTGCGGGAGCTGTGAGCACGACCGAGCACACCCTCGTCCGCGGCGACGAGACCGCCGCCGCCCGCACCGCGCGCATCATCGCCGGCCGCCGGGCACGTCACCGCCGTCATGCCGTGGTCACCCTCGCGCTCGGGGTCGTCGTGATCGTGCTGTTCGTCGTGGCACTCATGGTCGGCAACACGTTCTACCCGCTCGACGAGGTCATCCGCGTGATCCTCGGCGAGACGGTGCCCGGTGCGTCGTTCACCGTCGGCGATCTGCGCCTGCCGCGCGCCGTCCTCGCGATCCTCACGGGCCTCGCGTTCGGCATGGCGGGCGTCACCTTCCAGACCATGCTGCGCAACCCGCTCGCCTCGCCGGACATCATCGGCATCTCGAACGGGGCCGGCGCCGCCGCGGTGTTCGGCATCGTCGTGCTCTCGCTCAACGGCCCTGCCGTCTCGCTCCTCGCTCTCGTCGGTGCGCTCGTGACGGCGCTGGCGATCTACCTCCTCGCCATCAAGGGCGGCTTCGCGGGCACCCGCCTCATCCTCATCGGGATCGGCGTGGCGGCCATGCTGCAGAGCGTCATCTCCTACCTGCTGTCCCGGGCCGCGAACTGGGACATCCAGACCGCGATGCAGTGGCTCACCGGCAGCCTCAACAACGCGTCGTGGGAGCGGGTGCTGCCGATGGCGATCGCCGCCGCGATCCTCGTGCCGCTGCTGCTCTCGCAGGGGCGGGCGCTGGGCACGCTCCAGCTCGGCGACGACTCCGCCGCGGGGCTCGGCGTGCGGGTCACCGCCACGCGCCTCGTCTTCATCCTCGGCGCCGTGGCCCTCCTGGCCTTCGCGACCGCCGCCACCGGGCCGATCGCGTTCGTCGCGTTCATGGCCGGACCCATCGCCGCGCGGCTCACCGGTCCCGGCGCCACGCTGCTGCTGCCCAGCGGTCTCGTCGGCGCGGTGCTCGTGCTCGGCGGCGACCTCATCGCCCAGTTCGCGCTCGGTGCGCGCTACCCGGTCGGCGTCGTCACCGGCGTCGTCGGCGCGCCCTACCTGATCTATCTGCTCATCCGCACCAACCGCACCGGAGGCTCGCTGTGACCGCCGCCCACCGCCTGTCCGCCGAGGGGGTCACCCTCTCCTACGGCGACCGCACCGTGGTCGAGGGCCTCGACCTGCAGATCGCGCCGGGGAAGATCACCACGATCGTCGGCGCCAACGGCTGCGGCAAGTCGACGCTGCTGCGCGCCCTCGCCCGTCTGCTGTCCCCCGGGGACGGAGAGGTCGTGCTCGACGGGAAGTCGATCCACGCCCGGCCCACGAAGGAGGTCGCGCGCATCCTCGGCCTCCTGCCGCAGTCGCCCGTGGCCCCCGAGGGCATCGCCGTCGCGGACCTCGTCGGTCGCGGGCGTCATCCCCATCAGCGGGCGCTGTCGCGGTGGAGCGCGCACGACTACGAGGTCGTCGCCGACGCCCTGGACGCGACCGGCATCAGCGACCTCGCCGACCGCAGCGTGGACGAGCTCTCCGGCGGCCAGCGGCAGCGCGTCTGGATCGCGATGGCCCTCGCGCAGGAGACCGACATCCTGCTGCTGGACGAGCCGACGACGTTCCTCGACGTCGCCCACCAGGTCGAGGTGCTCGACCTCCTCACCGACCTCAGCGTCGCGCGCGGCACCACGATCGTCATGGTGCTGCACGACCTCAACCTCGCGGCGCGCTACGCCGACGAGCTGGTCGCCATGAAGGACGGCCGCGTGCACGCGATCGGCGCCCCCCAGGACGTCGTCACCGCCGAGCTCGTGCAGGAGGTCTTCGGCCTCCCCAATCAGATCACCATCGACCCGGTCTCCGGCAAGCCGATGGTCACCCCCATCGGAAGGCATCATGTCCGCTGAATCCACCACGACCGAGCGCCCGACCTACATCCTCACCCGCGCCGAGGTGCGCTCCGTCGCCCGCGTCTCCCCGTCGTTCGTTCGGGTGACGCTCGGCGGCGAGGAGCTCAGCGAGCTGGGGACGCCGGGGGAGGTGTACGACAGCCGGGTGAAGCTCGTCTTCCCACCCGCGTCCGGCGTGCTCGCGGAGATCGACCGGTCGACGCACGACTGGTGGGGTTCGTACCTGGCCGTCCCGGAGGAGGAGCGCGGCTCGATGCGCACCTACTCCGTCCGGGACCTGCGGGTCGACGGCGACGGCCAGACCGAGGTCGACATCGACTTCGTGCTGCACCTGGAGCCCGGGCTCACCGGTCCGGCCTCTCGGTGGGCGAGCACGGCCGCGGTGGGTCAGGAGCTGTGGCTGGTCGGCCCGCGTCGGGGGGTCGTCGCACACGGCGGCGCGGAGTACGCCCCGGGGGCGGCGACCTCGGTGGTCCTGGTCGGGGATGAGACCGCGGCCCCCGCCATCGCCCGCATCCTGGAGGACGCCCCGCGCGACCTCCGCGGCACGGCGTTCATCGAGGTGCCGTCGCCCGCGGACGTGCTCGCGATCGACGTGCCGGCCGGGGTGGACGTGCACTGGCTGCCGCGCGACGCCGGAGAGCCGCACGGGCTCCGCCTCATCCCCGCGGTGCTCGAGCACCTGGGCGACGACGATGCCGGGGACGAGATCCGCGTCACCGACATCGAGGGGGAGGACCTCCTCTGGGAGACCCCCGAGTACTCGAGCCTGGGGGAGGAGATCGCGCCCGACGCCGCCGCCGGCCGCTACTTCTGGATCGCGGGGGAGAGCGGTGTCGTGACGACGCTGCGTCGGCACCTCGTGAAGGACCTCGGGATCGACCGCGCGCAGGTCGCGTTCATGGGCTACTGGCGCCGCGGCGTCGCGATGCGGGGCTGAGATGACCGAGGCCATCGATCACCGCAGCCTGGCGGGAGAATCCCTCGTCCTCGGCTACGGCCGCACGCGGGTCGTGCACGACGTCTCCCTGCGCCTCGCGCCGGGACGGGTGACCGCGCTCATCGGACCGAACGGCAGCGGCAAGTCGACCGTCCTCCGCGCTCTCGCACGGCTGCACCGCATCGAGGCCGGAACCGTGCGCGTGGGCGGTGCGGAGCCGCGTGACGCCGCCGCCCTCTCCGCCAAGGAGTTCGCGAAGACCGTCGCGATGCTGTCGCAGTCCCGGCCGCACCCCTCCGGGATCGAGGTCTCCGACGTCGTCGCCTACGGCCGGCACCCGCACCGCGGACGGTTCTCCGGCGTGAGCGACGCCGACCGCGCCGCCGTGGCGCGCGCCCTCTCCCTCACCGGCCTGTCCGCGATGGCCGCCCGTCCGGTCGACCAGCTCTCCGGCGGCGAGCTGCAGCGCGTCTGGCTGGCGACCGCGCTCGCCCAGGACACCGGGGTGCTGCTGCTCGACGAGCCGACCAACCACCTCGACCTGCGCTACCAGGTGGAGACCCTCGACCTGGTGCGGGAGCTCGCCGACGACCACGGCACCGCGCTCGGCGTCGTGCTGCACGACCTCGACCACGCCGCCTCGGTCGCCGACGACGTCGTGCTGATGCACCGAGGGCGGGTGCACGCGGCGGGGGCTCCCGCCGAGGTCCTCACCGGCGAGAACCTGTCGCACGTGTACGGCCTGCGCATCGACACCGCCCTCGACGAGGAGACCGGCCTGGTGCGGGTTCGTCCGCGCGGTCGCCACCACGGTCGCCTCCGCGCCCCCTCCGCCCCCTGATCCCGACCCCCTGAAGGAACCACCGATGAAGAAGACCCCCCTCGCCGTGCTCGCCCTCGGCGGCGCCCTCACCCTCGCGCTCGCCGGCTGCGGCACCACGCAGACGCCGTCCGCCGAGGGGTCCGACGCCCCGACCTCGACGAGCGCGGGCTGCACGGACGACACCACGAGCACCTCGACCGGGGCGGTCTCCGTCACCGACGACCTCGGCCGCACGGTGGAGCTCGACAAGCCGGCCGAGCGCATCGCGGTGCTCGAGTGGCAGCAGATCGAGGACGCCCTGTCGCTGTGCGTGACGCCGGTCGCGGTGGCCGACGCCGAGGGCTACAGCACCTGGGTCACCGCCGAGGAGCTGCCGGAGGGCGTCGTGGACGTGGGCACCCGCCAGGAGCCGAATCTGGAGACGCTGTTCGGCACCGATCCCGACCTCGTGATCGTCGAGGTGAGGGCCGCGGACGACCCCATCGTCGCGCAGCTCGAGGCCTACGACGTGCCCGTGCTCGCGACGATCGGCGCCGATGCGAAGGACCCGATCGCCAAGATGCTGAACACCTTCGACCTCATCGCCCAGGTCACCGGCCGCGAGGAGCGGGCCGACGTCGTCACCGAGGAGTTCCAGGAGCACCTCGAGACCGCGAAGGCCGAGCTCGCCGACCGCGACCTCGCGACCACCGACTTCGTGTTCTTCGACGGCTGGGTCGACGGCGGCAACGTGGCGCTGCGTCCGTTCGGCCAGGGCTCGCTCGTCGGCGAGGTGGGCGAGGAACTCGGGCTGACGAACGCCTGGACCGGCGAGGTCGACCCCGTGTACGGCCTCGGTCAGACGGATGTCGAGGGCATGACGACGGTCGGCGACGCGAACCTGTTCTACACCGGCACCGCGGACCCGGACTCGGAGAGCTTCGTCGACGCCCTCGCCGACAACCCCGCCTGGACCTCGCTCCCCGCGGTGGCGGAGGACCGCCTGACCGCGTTCCCGGCCGGTATCTGGACCTTCGGCGGCCCGCGTTCGACCTCGCAGATCATCGACGGTTACCTCGAGGTGCTCTCGAAGTGACCGAGACCCTCCGCCTCGACGACACGACGGCGACCGCGGAGCCCGACGCCCCGTCCGCCGTCTCCGTGGGGGCGGAGGGTCGCACGCCCGGGGTGTGGACGGGCGTCGGCGTGCTCGTCGCTCTCGCCGTCGTGCTGGTCGCGGTCGCCTGCTGGCACCTCACCCAGGGCACGAGCGGCGCGGTGTTCGCCGACGCCGACGTCCTCTGGGGGTCGCGGGTGCCGCGGCTCGCCGCCGGCGTCGCGGTGGGCATCGCCCTCGGGGTCGCCGGCATGCTGCTGCAGTCCCTCGCCCGCAACGCCCTCGCGTCGCCGGACACGCTCGGCGTGACAGCCGGGGCCTACCTCGCCGTGACGGCGCTCGCCGCGTTCGGGATCGCCGTGCCGGTG
This sequence comes from Microbacterium sp. str. 'China', assembly GCF_002993305.1. Classification (NCBI taxonomy): domain Bacteria; kingdom Bacillati; phylum Actinomycetota; class Actinomycetes; order Micrococcales; family Microbacteriaceae; genus Microbacterium; species Microbacterium sp. str. 'China'. The sequence continues at coordinate 350,765 of NZ_CP027434.1, forward strand.
TGGGCCTCCGGGGCGGTGGCGTTCGCGGGCGGCATCGTCGCCGCGGGCATCGTGCTCGGGCTGGCCGGAGGGGCGGGGTCGTCCACGACGCGCCTCATCCTCGCCGGCACCGCGCTCGCGCTCGCCTTCCAAGCCGCGACCTCGACGCTGCTCATCCTGTTCGACGAGGAGACCAAGGGACTGCTCGCCTGGGGAAGCGGGAGCCTGTCGCAGCTCGGACTCACCGCGTTCCTCCAGGCGGCACCGGTCGTCGTGGTCGTCACGGTGCTCGCGCTCCTGCTCGCACGGCGCCTCGACATCCTGTCGCTGGGGGACGACACCGCCTCGTCGCTCGGCGTGCCGATCCGGTCGACGAGGACCATCGGGATCCTCCTCGCGGTCACTCTCACGGCGGTCGCGGTGACCCTCGCGGGGCCGATGGGCTTCGTCGGGCTGTGTGCGCCGGTGCTCGCGCGGCTGCTGACGCGGGTGGTGCCGAGCCTGAACCGCCATGTGCTGCTGATCCCCGCGGCGGGGCTCCTCGGCGCCCTCGTCGTCATCCTGTCCGACGCCCTCCTGCGCGCGGTGATCGGCGCGGAGGCCGCGATCCTCATCCCGACCGGCGTCGCGACGACGCTGCTCGGTGCGATCGTGCTCGTGCTCATGGCCCGACGCCTCCGCGACGCCGGGCCCACGCGCGAGCCTCCGCGGGTGCGCTTCGGCGTCCGCAGCCGCCTGCGCTTCCGGATCACCCTCGCCCTCGTCGCCCTCGGCGTGGTCGGGGTGCTGCTGCTCGGACTGCTCGCCGGGCACACCTGGCTGCTCACCGGCGACATCGCGCTGTGGCTGCAGGGGCAGGCTCCCGCTCCCATCGCCTTCGCCCTCGACGAGCGGGCGCCGCGGATCGTGGCCGCTGTGGTCGCCGGCGCCGCGCTCGCGCTCTCCGGCGCCGTGATCCAGGGGGTGAGCCGCAACCCGCTCGCCGACCCGGGCATCCTCGGCGTCACCGGCGGCGGCGGGCTCGGCGCGGTGCTGGTGATCACGAGCATCACGTCGTCGACGGGCGGGATGATCGTCGGGGCCGTCGCGGGCTCGCTGCTCGCCTTCGCCCTCGTCTACCTGCTGTCGTGGCGGGGCGGCCTGAACGCGGACCGTTTCCTGCTGATCGGCATCGGGGTGTCGTACTTCACGGTCTCGCTCACGACCGTCCTCCTGCTGCGGTCGAACCCGTGGGACACCCCCAAGATCTACACCTGGCTCTCCGGGACGACCTACGGACGGGTGTGGGAGCAGGTCATCCCGCTGGCGATCGTCCTCGTGATCGCGGTGCCGTTCGTGGTGATGGGTCGCCGGGAGCTCGACGTGCTGTCGCTCGACGAGGACACGCCGCGACTGGTCGGCATCCGGCTGGAGCCCGTCCGGTTGACGCTGCTGCTGGTGGCGGCGATCCTCGCGGCGCTGAGCGTGACGGCGATCGGGGTCATCGGCTTCGTGGGGCTCGTGGCGCCGCACGCCGCGCGGGCGCTGGTGGGCGCACGGCACTCGCGGGTGATCCCGACGGCGGTGCTCCTCGGCGGGCTGCTCGTCGGCATCGCGGACACGATCGGCCGGACGGTGATCGCCCCCGCGCAGCTTCCGGCGGGTCTCGTGGTCGCGCTGATCGGCGCCCCGTACTTCGTCTGGCTGCTCTGGCGCTCCCGCTGACCCGCTTCGAATCGCCCGAATGGCCCCATCTCCGGAGGAAATGGGGCCATTCAGGCGATTCGAACGGGGTTACCGGGCCAGGAACCGCGTCAGCGCGGCGTTGACCTCGTCGGCGTGGGTCCAGAGGAGGCCGTGCGGGGCGCCCTCGACCTCGACGTACTCGGCCTCGGGCACGGCCTGGCGGAAGCGGCGGGCGGTCGCGTCGATCGGCAGGATGTTGTCCTTCGTGCCGTGCAGGATCAGCGTGGGCTTGCCGGCGGCGGCCACGGCCTTCACGTCGTCGCGGAAGTCCTCGATCCAGGTCGGCACCACGGCGTACGCGGCGACCGGGGCGCTGGTGACGGAGAGGTTCCAGTTCGCGTCGACGACCTGCTGGCTGATGCGCGTGCCGAGGTTCTCGTCGAGGTTGTAGAAGTCCGTGTAGAACTGGGTGAACCAGGCGTAGCGGTCGCCCTTGGCGGCGGCCTCGATCCCGTCGAAGACCTCCTGCGGCACGCCCTCGGGGTTGTCGTCGCGCTGCACGAGGAAGGGCTCGAGCGACGCGAGGAAGGCGAGCTTCGCGACGCGCTCGTGACCGTAGCGGCCGACGTAGCGGGCGAGCTCCCCGGTGCCCATGGAGAACCCGACGAGCACGACGTCGCGGAGGTCGAGGGTCTCGAGCACCGTGTTCAGGTCGGCGGCGAAGGTGTCGTAGTCGTAACCGGAGCCGACCTTGGAGGACTGCCCGAAGCCGCGGCGGTCGTAGGTGATGACGCGGTACCCCTGGGCGAGGAGCTCGCGGGTCTGGCGCTCCCAGCTGTGGCCGTTGAGCGGATAGCCGTGGATCAGGACGACGGGCTGGCCGCTGCCCTGGTCTTCGTAGTAGAGCTCGATCGGGGTGGTGTTCTCGGTGCCGACGGTGATGTAACCCATGATGTGTTCCTTTCGGTGCCGGTGAGAACGATCGTTCTCGCCTGATGTGATCAATCTAGAGAACGTTCGTTCTCGTGTCAAGTAGACTTCTGGACATGACCGAAGACGAGGCCCGCGAACGCATCCTCTCCGCCGCGGAGGAGCTGTACTACCGCAAGGGCTACGCGGCGGTCGGCATGGACGAGCTGCGGGCTTCCGCCGGCGTGTCGTTGCGGCGCGTGTACTCGCTGTTCCCGGCGAAGACCGACATCGTCGCGGCGGTGCTCACCCGGAAGCACGCCGAATGGGAGCAGGGGCTCACGGCGGCGGTGGCACAGAGCGGCGACGACCCGCGCGCCCGCCTCCTCGCGGTCTACGGCTACCTCGAGGACTGGTTCTGCAGCGACGGGTTCCGGGGCTGCGCCTTCATCAACGCGTTCGGCGAGCTCGGGGGGACGAGCCCCGAGGTGGCCGCGATCGTCCGCGCGCACAAGGCCTCGTTCCAGCAGTACATGGCGGAGCTCGTCGCGGCCACCGGTGCCCCGGTGGGTCTGGCCGCCCAGCTCTCTCTCCTCGCGGAGGGTGCGCAGAGTACCGCGGCGATCGGCGCCGACCCGGAGGCCGCCGTGCACGCACGCCGCGCCGCCGAGGTCCTGATCGACGCTGCCCTCGCTCCGGCCTGACGCCTCCACTCGCTAACCTGGTTAGCGAAACCGCGAGTCCCTGTCAAGGCCACTGCCTTCTGCTCCCGCCCCGCGTAGGGTTCCGGCATGGAGACCTCGACGAAGGGCATCGCCCGCCAGAGCCTCGTGATCGCCGCGGCCGTGTTCATGCTGATCGCCGCGGCCGTCGGCGCCGGCGCGTTCGGCGGTGACTCCGTCGACGAGCTGCAGAACGGCGCGCTCTCGGCCCAGGGGTCGTACCTCGCCCCCGCCGGACCGGCGTTCTCGATCTGGTCGCTCATCTACCTCGGACTCCTCGCCTACACCGTGTGGCAGGCCCTCCCCGCGCAGCGCCAGGACGAGCGTCAGCAGGCGGTCGGCGGCTGGATCGCCCTCTCCATGGTCCTCAACGGCCTCTGGCTGGTGACCGCGCGGTACCTGACGCTGTGGCTCACCGTGCTCGTGATCGCGCTGCTGCTCGCGACACTCGCGCGCATCATCGTGCTCCTCGGCCGGTTCCCCGCCCGCTCCCTCGCCGACCGCCTGCTCACGGACGGGGCGAACGGTCTGCACTTCGGCTGGGTCACGATCGCGACCGTCGCCAACACCGCCGCCTGGCTCACGCAGACCGTCCCGGAGGTCGGCTCGGATGCCCCCGACGCCTGGGCCGTCGCCGTGCTCGTCGTCGTGCTCGTGATCGGTGCCGCGTCGGCCTGGTTCACGGGCCGCCTCGCTCCGGCGCTCGCAACGGCCTGGGGACTGAGCTGGCTCGCGGTCGGGCGGCTCACCGATGAGCCGGAGAGCGCGGCCACCGCCGTCACCGCGATCATCGTCGCGGTCCTGCTCGTCATCGTCGGCGTCGTGGCGGTCCTCCGGCGGCGTCGCCTCGCCGGCACGCGCGACCGCGCCCCGCTCGGTCGTTAGAGGACCAGCCGGTACCCCATCCCCGACTCGGTGAGCAGGTGGACCGGCGCCGACGGCTCCTGCTCCAGCTTCTTGCGGAGCTGCGACATGTACAGCCGGAGGTAGCCGGAGTCGGACACCTGCGCGCTGCCCCAGATCTCCTTGAGGAGGTCCTGCCGGGTCACCAGCGCGCCCGGGTGCCGCGCGAGGTGCTCCAGCATCCGCCACTCGGTCGGCGTGAGGTGCACACGGGTGCCGGCACGGGTCACGGTCTTCGTCGCGAGGTCGACGACGACATCCCCGAACGCGACCACGGACTCCCCGTTCGCGGCGACCGCGCGGCGGGAGAGCGCCCGGAGCCGGGCCAGCAGTTCATCCACCTGGAAGGGCTTCGTGACGAAGTCGTCCGCCCCCGCGTCCAGCGCCTCGACCTTGTCGGCCGAGCCCGTCCGCCCCGACACGACGATGATGGGCACGCTCGTCCAGCCGCGGAGGGCCTGGATCACCTCGATGCCGTCGAGCCGGGGCATGCCGAGGTCGAGCATGATGAGGTCGGGGTGGGTCTGCGCCGCGGCGGCGACCGCGGCGGCGCCATCGGCGGCCACGACGACCTCGTACCCGTGGGCCGCGAGGGTGATCCGCAGCGCCCGCACCATCTGGGGGTCGTCGTCGGCGATGAGGAGCTTCACTCCGTGCCCTCCGTGTCGGCGGTCCCTGCGGCGAGCGGCAGGGAGATGACCATGGTGAGTCCGCCCCCGGGGGTGTCCTCCGGTGTCAGGCTACCGCCCATGCCCTCGGTGAATCCGCGGGAGAGGGCGAGCCCGAGCCCCAGCCCGGTCGTATTGTCGGTGTCGCCGAAGCGCTGGAACGGCTGGAAGATCGCATCGCGCCGCTCGGGGGCGATCCCCTCGCCGCGGTCGACGATCCGGATCTCCGCCCGATCGCCCAGCCGGCTGCTCGACACGAGCACACGGCTGCCCGCCGGCGCGTGCCGGTGGGCGTTGGCGAGCACGTTCACGAGCACGCGCTGGAGCAGCACCGGGTCGGCGTGCAGCGGCGGGAGGTCGGGATCGAGCGCGAGCTCGACGTCGGCGGGGCCGAGGCCGAGCTCGTCCACCGCGGCGAGCACGGGGCCGGCTGCGTCGATCCGCTGCGCCGAGACGGCGAGCACCCCCGCCTCCACCCGGCTCACGTCGAGGAGGTCGGTGACGAGGGTGGAGAGCGTCGCGAGGCTCTCGTCCGCGGTCTCCAGCAGCTCCGCGCGGTCTTCGGCGGACAGGCCGTGCGCGCCGCGGAGGCCGCCGATCGCCGCGACGGCCGAGGCGAGCGGCCGCCGCAGATCGTGACTGACGGCGGAGAGGAGGGCGCTGCGCACCTGATCGGTCTCGGCGAGAGCCTCCGCCTCCCGTGCCGTGGCTCGCAGATCGGTGTGCTCGATGGCGGCGGCGAGCTGGGCGACGATCGCGTCGAGCAGGCGGCGCTCCGGACCGGCGATCGGCTCGCCGTTGAGCTCCAGCACGGCCCGCGGTCCCCCACCGGACGCGACCCCGACCGGGATGGTCGTGGCGCGGCCGTCCGGCACGGGCTCGCCGTCGCTCGCCAGCACCTCCCCGGACGGGGTGAGCAGCCGCACCCCGCTCAGCCCGAACGCCTCCCGCGTGCGGCTGACGAGGGCGAGCACGGCGTTGTCGCCGCGGAGGACATTCCCGGCGACGGCCGCGAGGAGCTCCGCCTCGGCGGTCGCCCGCTGCGCAGTCCGCGCCCGGCGGGCGGCCTGGTCGACGATGAGGCTCACGAGGATCGCGATGATGACGTAGAGGGTGAGCGCGAGCACGTGCAGGGGGTGCGCGATCGTGATCGTGAACAGCGGGGCGACGAAGAGGAAGTCGAGGGTGATGCCGGAGAGGACCGCCGCGAACACCGCGGGGCGGATGCCGCCGATGAGGGCGACCACCACGACGAGGAGCTGGTAGGCGAGCACCTCGGCCGTGATCGACTCCGGGCTGCGGACCGTGAACATGAGCCAGGAGAGCAGCGGGCCGAACACCAGGGCCACGCCGAACCCCAGCGCCTGACGCCGCCAGCCGAGCGCACCGCCGGTGATGCGGGGGAGGGCGAGCCGGCCGCCCGCCGCGGCGTGGGTCACGATGTGCACGTCGATATCGCCCGAGCGGCGGATGACCTCGGCGCCGATGCCCGGCCCGGTGAGCGCGGCGGCGAGGCGGCCGCGCCGACTGACCCCGATCACGAGCTGCGTGGCGTCGGCACCCTGGGCGAACTCCACCAGCGTCGCGGGGATGTCGTCGCCGACCACCTGATGGTAGCTCCCGCCGAGCGACTCGACGAGGGAGCGCTGCGCGGCCAGGGCGCCGGGGGTCTCGTCGCGCAGCCCGTCCTGGGCGGTCACGTGCACGGCGAGCAGCTCCCCGCCGGCGGACCGGGCGGCGATGCGGGCCCCGCGGCGCAGCAGCGTCTCACCCTCCGGGCCGCCGGTGAGGGCGACGACCACCCGCTCGCGTGCCTGCCACGCTCCGGCGATGCCCTGTTCGGCGCGATAACTGCGGAGCGCGCTGTCGACCTCGTCGGCGAGCCACAGCAGCGCGAGCTCCCGCAGCGCGGTGAGGTTGCCGAGGCGGAAGTAGTGCGAGAGCGCGGCGTCGATGCGCTCCGCGGGGTAGACGAGGCCCGCGGCGAGGCGGTCGCGGAGCGTCTGCGGCGCGAGGTCGACGACCTCGATCTCGTCGGCGGCGCGGACCACCGCGTCCGGGATGGTCTCGCGCTGGGCGATCCCGGTGATCTTCTCCACGACCGCGTTCAGCGACTCGATGTGCTGCACGTTCACGGTGGTGACGACGTCGATACCCGCGTCCAGCAGCTCCTCGACGTCCTGCCAGCGCTTGGGGTTCCGCGAGCCGGGGGCGTTCGTGTGCGCGAACTCGTCCACGAGCGCGATCTCCGGGCCGAGGGCGAGCACCGCGTCGAGGTCGAGCTCGGAGAGGACGACCCCGCGGTGGGCGTCCTCCCGGCGCGGCACCTCGGGCAGCCCGGACGTGAGGGCGGCCGTGGCCGCACGGCCATGGGTCTCGACGATCGCGATGACGACGTCGCGACCCTCGTCACGGAGCCTCCGGCCCTCGACGAGCATCTCGAAGGTCTTCCCGACGCCCGGCGCGGCGCCGAGGAGGACGCGCAGTCGCCCGCGGCGGTTCCGGTCCGTCGCGGGGCGCAGCGGCCGCTCTGCGCTCATGCACCCTCCCGGTCGTCGAGTGCGAGATTCAGCTCCGCGACGTTGATGCGCTCCTCGCCGAGGAACCCCAGGTCCCGCCCTTGAATCCTAGACTCCACCAGCGCCCGGACGTCGTCCTCCGGCAGGTCGCGGGCGGCGGCCACCCGCGGCACCTGGAGCATTGCGTACGCGACGCTGATGTGCGGGTCGAGACCGGAGCCGGACGCGGTCACGGCATCCGCGGGCACCGCGGACGGATCGACCCCCTCCCTCGCGGCGATCTCGGCCTTCCGCGCGGCGATCTCGGCGACGAGGTCGGGATTCTCCGGCCCGAGGTTGCTGCCGCCCGACGAGGCCCCGTCGTACCCGTCGCCGGCCGCGGAGGGGCGGGACTGGAAGTACTCCGGCAGGGCCTCGCCCTCGGCATCCGTGAAGGACTGGCCGATGAGCGCGCTGCCCCGGTCGCCGGGGAGCATCGAGCCGTTCGCCTGTGCGGGGAGGAGGAGCTGGCCGATGCCGGTGACGAGCAGCGTGTACCCGACGCCGAGGACGAGGGTGAGGACGAGCATCGCGCGGACGGCGACACCGGCGGTGCGCATCGTGGTGCGGGTGGTGGACGACATGGCGTTCCTTTCGAGCCCGGTCAGAAGCCGGGGAGGAGGCTGACGAGGAGGTCGATGAGCTTGATGCCCACGAACGGGGCGATGACCCCGCCGAGGCCGTAGACGAGCAGGTTCCGCTGCAGGATCTGGGAGGCGCTCGCCGGCCGGTAGGTCACGCCACGGAGCGCGAGCGGGATGAGGAACACGATCACGATGGCGTTGAAGATGATCGCGCTCGTGACCGCCGAGGCCGGCGAGTGCAGCTGCATGATGTTCAGCGCCGCGAGTCCGGGGAACACGCCCATGAACATCGCCGGGATGATCGCGAAGTACTTCGCGATGTCGTTCGCGAGCGAGAACGTCGTCAGCGCGCCGCGGGTGATGAGCAGCTGCTTGCCGATGCGGACGATGTCGATGAGCTTGGTCGGGTCGGAATCGAGGTCGACCATGTTGCCCGCCTCCTTGGCCGCCGAGGTGCCCGTGTTCATCGCGACGCCGACGTCGGCCTGGGCGAGTGCCGGGGCGTCGTTCGTGCCGTCCCCGGTCATCGCGACGAGGCGCCCGCCCTCCTGCTCGCGGCGGATGAGGTCGAGCTTGTCCTCCGGGGTGGCCTCGGCGATGTAGTCGTCGACGCCGGCCTCGGCCGCGATGGCCTTCGCGGTGAGCGGGTTGTCTCCGGTGATCATGACCGTGCGGATGCCCATGCCGCGCAGTTCGTCGAACCGCTCTCGGAGGCCGTCCTTGACGATGTCCTTGAGGTGCACGACCCCGAGGATCCGATGGGTCCCTGAGCTTGTCGAAGGGCCTGAGTCCGGCTGGGTCCCTGAGCCTGTCGAAGGGCCTGAGCCGGACTGGGTCCCTGAGCTTGTCGAAGGGCCCTGCACCGCCACGACGAGGGGCGTGCCGCCGCCCGAGGCGACGTCGTCGGTGAGGGTCGTGAGCTCGTCATCGGGGGTCTGCCCCAGCCAGGCCGCCACGGCCGAGGCCGCGCCCTTGCGGATCTGCGTGCCGTCGGCGAGGTCGAGACCGCTCATGCGCGTCTGCGCCGTGAACGGGACGACGACGGCGTCCGCCGGGGCCTGGACCCGGATCCCGCGGGCGGCGGCGAGCTCGACGATCGATGCGCCCTCCGGCGTCGGATCGGCGAGGGAGGAGAGGGCGGCGGTGCGCAGCACCTCCGCGGCGTCCGCCCCGGTGAGCGGCAGCACGGCGTGGGCGCGGCGGTTGCCGTGGGTGATGGTGCCGGTCTTGTCGAGGAGCAGCGTGGTCACGTCGCCCGCGGCCTCCACCGCCCGCCCCGACATCGCCAGCACGTTGCGCTGCACGAGCCGGTCCATGCCCGCGATGCCGATGGCGGAGAGGAGCGCGCCGATCGTGGTCGGGATGAGGCAGACGAGCAGGGCGATGAGGACGGGGATGCTCACCGGCGACGCCGCGTACGAGGCGATCGGGTTCAGCGCGAGGACCACGACGACGAACACGATCGACAGGCTCGCGAGGAGGATGTTCAGGGCGATCTCGTTCGGGGTGCGCTGTCGGCTCGCCCCTTCGACGAGGGCGATCATGCGGTCGACGAACGTCTCGCCGGGCTTCGACGTGATGCGCACGACGATCCGGTCCGACAGCACCCGCGTGCCGCCGGTGACGGCACTGCGGTCGCCGCCGGACTCGCGGACGACGGGGGCGCTCTCGCCGGTGATGGCTGACTCGTCGACCGTCGCGATGCCCGCGACGATGTCGCCGTCGCCCGGGATGAGCTCGCCCGCGCTGACGATCACGAGGTCGTCGCGCTGCAGCTCCGCCGACGACACCGTCTCCGTCGGCGCTTCGACAAGCTCAGCGACCCACTCCGCGCCCCCCTGGGTCCGCGAGCCGAGGCCTTGGGTCCCTGAGCCGAGGCCCCGGGTCCCCGAGCCGAGGCCCCGGGTCCCTGAGCCGAGGCCCCGGGTCCCTGAGCTTGTCGAAGGGCCCACCACCCGTCGCGCCATCGTTTGGGTGCGGGTGTTCCGCAGGCTCGCGGCCTGAGCCTTGCCGCGCCCCTCGGCCACCGACTCCGCGACGTTCGCGAAGAACACGGTCAGCCAGAGCCAGATCGCGATGCCCCAGGTGAACGCCGCCGGGACGGGGGTGCCGCCGGACGGGGCGGGCCCGCCGAGGAAGGGCTCCGCGATCGCGAGGACGGTCGTGAACGCGGCGCCGACCCACACGAGGAGCATCACCGGATTGCGCACGAGCGTCGCGGGGTTGAGCTTCCGGAGGGCGCCGGGGAGCGCCTGCGCGAGCTGCGCCCCGCCGAAGGAGCGCGGCGGGCGGGCCGCGACGGCGGGGGCGTCCTGCTGTTCGGGAGGGGTGGTCAGGAGGGTCATGGTCAGAGTCCTTCGGCGAGCGGTCCCAGTGCGAGCACGGGGAAGTAGGTGAGGGCCGTCACGACGACGGTCACGGTGAGGAGCAGGCCGACGAACTGCGGCCGGTGGGTGGGGAGCGTGCCGGTCGTGGCCGGCACCCGCTCCTGTGCGGCGAACGATCCCGCGAGGGCCAGCACGAGCACGATCGGGAGGAAGCGCCCGAGCAGCATCGCGGCGCCCAGGGCGGTGTTGAACCACGGGGTGTTCGCCGTGAGGCCGGCGAACGCGGAGCCGTTGTTGTTCGCGGCGGAGGTGAACGCGTAGAGCACCTCGCTCATGCCGTGCACGCCCGGGTTGAGGATGCTCGTGGACTCCACGTCCTCGCGGATACCGGGGATCGCGAAGCTCAGGGCCGTGCCGCCGAGGACGAGCACCGGGACCACGAGGATGTAGAGGCTCGCGACGGTCATCTCCCGCGGTCCGATGCGCTTCCCGAGCCACTCCGGGGTGCGGCCGACGAGCAGCCCGCCGACGAAGACCGCGACGATCGCGAGCACGAGCATCCCGTACAGACCGGAGCCGACGCCGCCCGGAGCGACCTCGCCGAGCATCATGTTCAGCATCGGCATCATGCCGCCGAGCGCGGTGTACGAGTCGTGCATCGAGTTCACGGCCCCGGTCGAGGTGAGGGTGCTCGCGCTGCCGAAGAGGGTCGAGCCGAGGATGCCGAAGCGCTGCTCCTTGCCTTCCATCGCCGCCCCGGCGAGTTCGGGCGCGGCGCCGCGTCCCGCCAGCTCCAGGGCCGAGAGTGCGGCGAGCGAGGCGAGGAACAGGGTGCCCATGACCGCGACGATCGCGTACCCCTGCCGGTGGTCGCCGACCATTCGGCCGAACGTGCGGGGGAGGGCGAACGGGATCACCAGGATCAGCAGCACCTCGAGGAGGTTGGTCCACCCGGTGGGGTTCTCGAAGGGGTGGGCGGAGTTGGCGTTGAAGAACCCGCCGCCGTTGGTGCCGAGCAGCTTGATGGCCTCCTGTGACGCGACCGGACCGCCGGGGATCGTCTGCGTGCCGCCCGAGACCGTGGCGACATCGGTGAAGCCGTTCACGTTCTGGATCACGCCGCCCGCGAGCAGGGCCACTGCGCCGATCAGGGCGAGCGGGAGGAGCAGCCGCCCCAGACCACGGGTGAGGTCGACCCAGAAGTTGCCGATCGTCGCGGAGCCACGGCGCGCGAGCCCGCGGATGAGGGCGATGGCGATGGTGAGGCCGACGGCGGCGGAGACGAAGTTCTGCACCGTGAGGCCCGCGAGCTGCACCGTGTAGCCCACGGTCTGCTCGGGCGAGTACGACTGCCAGTTGGTGTTCGCGACGAAGGACGCGGCGGTGTTGAACGCGAGTCCCTCCGGCACGGCGGGCAGGCCGAGCGACGCGGGGAGGAAGGCCTGGAGCCGCTGCAGCCCGTAGACGAGCAGGAGGCCGACGAGCGAGAACAGCAGCACGCTGCGGGCGTAGGCGCGCCAGGTCTGCTCGGAGCGGGGGTCGACGCCGATCACCCGGTAGAGCCCGCGCTCGATGCGCAGGTCGCGTCCGGAGGTGTAGACGTGCGCGATGTAGTCGCCGAGGGGGCGGTAGAGGAGCACGAGCACGACCACGACGGCCGTGATCTGGAGGACGCCGTACAGGACCGTCGCGTCCATCAGAAGCGCTCCGGGGCGACGAGCGCCACGACCAGGTAGACGACCGCGGCGACGGCGAGGACCGCGGCGAGGATCTCGAAGACGATCATGCGCGGTCCACCGCCTTGGCGATGAGGGACACGAGGGCGAACAGCGCCAGGGTCAGCGCGAGGTAGATGATGTCGAGCACGTCCTCGATCCAACTGCGCCGCCCGGCCGCATCCGTCGATCCTCACGTTTCCCCTACGCCCGTCCCCTCGGATGCATGCGGGTTGCTCACGGAGACGGCCTTCGAATCGCGCACCTGGTCCCAAACCCGCCGCCGATGCAGCCAGGTGCGCGATTCGAAAGGGGGCGCCGGCCCTATGCTCACGAGGTGGGGATCAGAAGGATGCGGATCGGGACGGGGACGGGGATCGTCGCCGGGCTCGTGGTGGCCGCGCTCGGGTGCGTGCTCACGGGGTTCCTGCCGCGCACGGACGCCGGTGCGCTCGGGGAACGGATCGCGCCCGTGCTGGGGTTCGTCGTCGCGATCACGATCGTCGCCGAGCTCGCCCGTGACGCGGCGGTGTTCGACGTCGTCTCGCAGCGCCTCGCGCGCTGGGGTCGCGGCCGCGTGGTGGTGCTGTGGGCGCTGGTGGTCGTGCTCGCCGTGGTGAGCACCGTGTTCCTCTCGCTCGACACGACCGCCGTGATCGTCACACCGGTCGTCGTCGTGCTGGCGCAGAGCATCGGCGTCTCCCCGCTGCCGTTCGCCCTGGCCACCGTCTGGCTCGCCAACACCGCGTCCCTCGCGCTCCCGGTCTCGAACCTCACGAACCTGCTCGCCGCGCCCGCGATGGGGGAAGGGCCCGGGGCGTTCATCGCGCTGAGCTGGGCGCCCACGCTCGTGGGGATCCTGGTGCCGGTCGCGATCCTCACGGTCCTGCATCGGCGCACGGTCTTCGGTACGTATGAGATGCCCGAGCCCCGACGCCCCGCCGACCCGACGCTGTTCTGGAGCGCCACCGGCGTCCTCGTCGTGCTGATGCCGCTGCTCGCGCTCACCCACGACGTGTGGATCCCCGCTACGGTCGCGGCTCTCGCGTTGATCGCGCTGTTCGCCGTCCGTCGTCGCCACGCCCTGCGATTGTCCCTCGTCCCGTGGCAGGCGCTCGCGCTCGCCGCGTCGCTGTTCGTCCTGGTCGAGTCCGCGCACGCGCAGGGGCTGCTCGACTTCCTGACCTCACCGACCGCGAGGGGCGACTCTCTCGGCGACCTGTTCCCGCCGCGCGGCGCTGGGAGCCGTGAGCGCGAACGCGATCAACAACCTCCCGGCCTACCTCGTGCTCGAACCCGCTGCAGGGGACCCGGTCGCCTTGATGGCCCTGCTGATCGGTGTGAACCTCGGTCCGCTCATCACGCCGTGGGCCTCGCTGGCGACGCTCCTCTGGCACCATCGCGTGACGGCGCTCGGGGTCGAGATCCGCTGGGGCCGCTTCGCGCTCTGGGGGGCCGTCGCCGCGGTGCCCACCGTCGTCCTGGCCACGCTCGTCCTCTGACCCCGTTTCGAATCGCGCGCTTTGCTGCAAATCCGGCCGAGATGGAGCAAAGTGCGCGATTCGAACGGGGGTCAGACGCGACGCATCTCGGCGGCCAGGGCGGGGTGGACCGCGTCGAACCGGGCGGCGATGCGCTCGCGCACCTCGGGGGCCTTGTTCTGGCTGAGCTTGGCACGCGCATCGAACCGGGTGACCCGGAGCCGCAGGCCCACCGTGCCCTTCGCGGCTCGTCGGGTGCCCGCCTCGTCCTCCGCGAGGCTCCGCCCGTGCGGCTGCCCACCCTCGAAGTGGTCGGTGAGCCGGGTGAGCATGGCGTAGTTCTCCTCCGCGGTGAGGATCTCGGGGGTGCCGGAGAGGTGCGCGGTGACATGGTTCCAGGTCGGCACGAGGTCCCCCGGCGCATAGAGGCTCGAGGACACGTAGTCGTGCGGCCCCTGGATGATCACCAGGATCTCGTGTCGACCGAGCTCGTGGAGCTCGTCGTCCGGACGCCCGAAGTGGCTCACGAGCACGATGTCGTCCTCGTCCTCCTCGAGCAGCACCGGGTAGTGCGAGGCGACGAGGCCGGCGGAGGCCGGTGAGACGAACGTCGCCCACGGGTGGGCGCGGATGAGGCGCTTCACCTCGTCGGGGTCGGTCATGAGGTAGCGGGGGGTGTGACGCATGGCGCCTCCTGTCGGGTGGGGGTGGGGGTGGGAGAAGAGCTGCGGGTGCGGACGGCGAGTCCGGCGCACAGGACGACGGCGAGCCCGCCGAGCACCGTGGCCCCACCGACGTCCTCATGGAAGAGGAAGGCGGCCCAGGTGATGCCCATGACGGGCTGGACGAGCTGGATCTGACTCACCTGCGCCATCGGGCCGATGGCGAGGCCGCGGTACCAGGCGAAGAATCCGAGGAACATGCTGACCGCGGCCAGGTAGGCGAACGCGAGCCACGCGGTCGGGGTGGCGATGGGCGTGGCGGCGACCCCGGCGGCCACGGCCACCGCGAGCATCACGGGGGCGGCGAGCACCAGCGCCCACGAGATCGTCTGCCAGGCGCCGAGCTCGCGGGCGAGCAGGCCGCCCTCCGCGTAGCCGACCGCCGCCGCGATGACGGCGCCGAACAGCTGGAGGTCGGCGGGGCGAAGGACGCCGGGGGTGCCGTTCTGCAGGGTCGCGAAGACGAGGGCCGCCGCGGACCCGAGGAGCGCGAAGACCCAGAACGAGGGGGACGGGCGCTCGCGGGTGCGCAGCACGACGGCCACGGCGGTCGCGGCGGGGAGGAGGCCGATCACGACCGCCCCGTGGCTCGCCGGCGTCGTGGTCATCGCGAACGAGGTCAACAGCGGGAAGCCTGCGACCACTCCGAGGGCGACGATCGCGAGTCGTGCCCACTGGACCGGGCTCGGCGGCTGCTGACGCGTGACGAGGAGGGCGACCGCGGCGAGCACGGCGGCGACGACCGCGCGCGCGGAGCCGATGAACAGCGGCGAGAGTCCGCCGCCGAGGGCGATCCGCGTGAACGGGAGCGTGAACGAGAAGGCGACGACGCCCAGCAGCCCCCAACCGGGACCGGCGGCGCGGGATAGCAGTGTTCCGTTCGGACGGATAACGCTACTGTGTTCTTTCATGAGTCAGGATAGCACCGCGCGGATCGTGGCGGGCCTGCGGGCGTGGATCGCCACGGCCGCTCCCGGGGCCCGCCTCCCCTCCAACCGCGCGCTGACGGCGGACTACGCCGCGAGCCCCGTGACCGTGCAGAAGGCGGTGCAGCAGCTCGTCCGCCTCGGGCTCGTCGACGCGCGACCCGGCGTCGGTACCTTCGTCCGCGCGGCGCGCACGGTCCTGCCGGCGAACTACGGCTGGCAGTCCGGAGCCCTGGGGGCGGCCGCCGTGCGCCTGGACGGTCTCTCCTCGGCGCAGCGCCCGACCTCGCCGGACGCGATCGGGTTGCACTCCGGTTATCCGGCTCCGGATCTCCTCCCCGAGCGGCTCGTCCGGCAGGCCCTCGTCCGCGCCTCCCGGACGCCGTCCGCTCTCACCCGCTCGCCCGCGGCCGGCGAGCCGGGGCTGCAGGAGTGGTTCGCGGCGGAGCTGGCAGCGGCGGCCCCGGCGGGGATCACGGTGCCGACCGCCCGCGACGCCGTCGTCATCTCCGGGAGCCAGAGCGGACTGAGCTCGATCTTCCGGGCGGTCGTCGGCGTCGGCCGGCCGCTGCTCATCGAGTCGCCGACCTACTGGGGCGCCCTGCTCGCGGCGGAGCAGGCGGGGGTCGTGCTCGTTCCCGTCCCCTCCGGCCCGCAGGGCCCGGATCCGGACGCGGTCGACAGGGCGCTCGCCGAGACCGGAGCCCGGGCGTTCTACGCGCAGCCCACGTTCGCGAACCCCACCGGAGCGCAGTGGCCGGCGGCGACCGGTGAGGCCGTGCTCGACGCGGTCCGTCGCCACGGAGCCTTCCTCATCGAGGACGACTGGGCGCACGACCTCGGCATCGACGCCGACCCCCGCCCCGTGGCCGCCTCCGACCACGACGGCCATGTGGTGTACCTGCGCTCGCTGACGAAGAGCGTGTCGCCGTCCCTGCGGGTGGCGGCGGTGATCGCCCGCGGTCCGGCCAGGGATCGCATCCTCGCCGATCGCGCGGCGGAGTCGATGTACGTCAGCGGTCTGCTGCAGGCCGCCGCCCTCGACGTGGTGACGCAGCCGGCGTGGCGCACACACCTCCGCGGCTTCCGGGAGCAGCTGCGCTCGCGGCGCGACCTGCTGCTGTCGTGCCTGGCTGCGCAGGCGCCGACCGCGCTGGTGGAGGCCGTGCCGGTCGGCGGGCTGAACCTCTGGCTGCGGCTGCCCGACGGCACCGACGCCGCAGCCGTCGTCCGGGAGTGCGCGGCGCGCGGCCTCGTCATCGCGCCGGGGAGCGAGTGGTTCCCCGCGGAGCCCTCCGGCTCCTACGTGCGGCTCAACTACGCGAGCGCCGACCCGTCCCGCTTCCCCGAGGCCGCGACGATCCTCGGTGCGGTCCTCGCCGGAACCTGACCGCCGCCATCAGGACTCGGACGGCGGCCCGGCGGGGCGGTGCGCCCGGCGTCCGGCCACGACGACCGGCCGCCCCGCCCGCTCCTGACCGGGCAGCGGACGGGAGCGCCGGCCGTAGATGAGTTCGGACGAGTCGAGCAGCCACGGCACCAGGGTGATGGACACCCCGTGCACGAGCATGAGCTGGTTCGCGAGGCGGCGGGCGCGCCGGTTGTGCAGGAAGTTCTCCCACCAGTGCCCCACGATGTACTGCGGCAGGTAGACCGTGACGACGGAGGAGCCGTGCTTCTCGCGGTACTGCCGGATGAACTGCGTCACGGGCTGCGCGAACGAGCGGTACGGCGACTCGACGATCACGAGCGGCACCGGCACGAGGTGGTCGGTCCACTCCTGCTGCAGGCGCGCGGCGTCGTCCTGCGACACGGCCACGTGCACGGCGAGGGTCTTGTCGTGCTTGGCGGCGATCGCGTAGTCGATGGCCTTCATGACCGGCTTCTGCAGGTGGTTCACGAGGACGATGGCGACGTCGCCGGAGGCGCCGAAGCGGGTGGTGTCGTCGATGGCGATCTCGTGCTCGACGTCCCGGTAGTACCGCTTGACGCCGATCATGAGGAACGCGAGCACCGGGATGGCGAAGAACACGAGGTAGGCGCCGTGCGTGAACTTCGTGATCGTCACGATCACGAGCACGAGGACGGTCAGCGTCGCCCCGGCGGAGTTGATGAGCAGCCCCACGCGTGCGGAACGCCGGTCCGCGGCGCCGTCGCCGTTCGGCGGGGCGGGTGCTCGGAGCAGCCGTCGCCAGTGCCGCACCATGCCGATCTGGCCGAGGGAGAACGACACGAACACGCCGATGATGTAGAGCTGGATCAGCGTCGTCAGCCGGGCCTGGAACACCACGAGCACGGCGATCGCGGCGATCCCGAGGAGGATCATGCCGTTGGAGAACACGAGCCGGTCGCCGCGGGTGTTCAGCGACTTCGGGGCGTAGCCGTCGCGGGCGAGCACGGCGCCGAGCAGGGGGAAGCCGTTGAAGGCGGTGTTCGCCGCGAGCAGCAGCACGCAGGCCGTGGCCGCCTGCACGATGAAGAACGGGATGCTGCCGCCGCCGAACGTCGCCGCGGCGATCTGCGCCATGAGGCTCGGCTGCGGGTTCGTGCAGTCGAACCCGATGAGGTCGCAGGGGTTCTCGGCGTAGTGCACGCCGGCGATGAGGGCGAGGGCGGTGAGTCCGGAGAACAGGCAGATCGCGATGGTCCCCATGAGCACGAGGGTCGACTGGGCGTTGCGCACCTTCGGGGCCCGGAACGCCGGGACGCCGTTCGACACGGCTTCGACCCCGGTCAGCGCGGAGCAGCCGCTGGAGAAGGCCCGGAGGATGAGCAGCAGCACGGCCGCCTGGCTGAGGCTCTCGGCCTGCACGGCGAACTCCGCGCTGGACGCGATCGGGGCGTCGCCGAGCGCCGTCCGGACGAGCCCGGTGACGATCATGACGCCGACCGAGCCGATGAACACGTACGTGGGGATCGCGAACACGAGCGACGCCTCCCGCACGCCGCGGAGGTTCACGATGATGATGAGCACGACGAAGCCGACCGCGAGCTCCACGCGGAGCGGGTCGAGCGCCGGCACCGCCGAGATGATGTTGTCCACCCCCGACGCGACCGACACGGCCACCGTGAGCACGTAGTCGACGAGGAGGGCCGCGGCCACGATCACCCCGGGGACCTCGCCGAGGTTCTTCGACGCGACCTCGTAGTCGCCGCCGCCGGAGGGGTACGCCTTGATGAGCTGCCGGTAGCTGAGCACCACCACGAGCAGCAGCACGACGACGGCCGCGGCGACGAGCGGGGTGAACGACAGGAACGTGAGGCCGCCGATGAGCAGGATCATCACGAGCTCCTGCGGGGCGTAGGCCACCGAGCTCAGCGCGTCCGAGGCGAAGATCGGCAGCGCCATGCGCTTGGGCAGGAGCTGCTCGTCGACCTGGGCGCTCGTCAGCGGGTCGCCGAGCAGGATGCGCTTGGCGCGCGGCGGCGCGTCCGGGGTCGGCCTCGTTTGTTCTGACACGTCCGGCGACACTACGCCGACCGGAGGTGCCCTCACGCGATCCTCACGGAATCCCTACGGCCCGGTGGCGCTCCCTCACGGAATCCTCACGGCCTCCCGGTATCCTTGCGTCGGTGGGGGATCAGGTGGTTCTGGGGGTCATCGCCGTGGCGATCGGCCTGGCCGCGGGCGTCGTCCTCTTCGTGCCCTTCGTCGCGATCAGCTACCGCCGCCGCGGACGCCTCTCGCTCGGCCGCACGCTGCTCTGGCTCGCGGCGCTCGTCTATTTCTGGGCCATCTGGACGTACACGCTGCTGCCGCTGCCCGATCCGGACGCCATCCGCTGCGTGGGGGCGATCACCGACCCGATGTCCGTGGTGCGCGATGTGCAGAAAGCGTTCGCGGCGCCGGGCAACCCGCTGCGCCAGCCCGCACTGCTCCAGCTCGTGTTCAACGTGCTGCTGTTCGTCCCGCTCGGGGCGTTCCTCCGCGTGCTGGGCGGCCGCGGCCTGCCGACCGCGCTCCTCGCCGGCTTCGGGCTCTCGCTGTTCGTGGAGACCACGCAGCTCACCGGGGTCTGGGGTCTGTACCCGTGCGCCTACCGCTTCTTCGACGTCGGTGACCTGATGACGAACACGACCGGAGCCGTGCTCGGCTCGGTGCTCGCGCTCGTCGTGCCCCGCTCGCTGCGCGGCCTGCAGGCCCGGGCGGATGCCGACGAGCCGCGCCCTGTCACCCGTGGTCGCCGCGCGCTGGCGATGCTGTGCGACGGACTCGCGAACGGCTTCGTCGTGCTCGCCGGGGGCGTCGCGGTGCAGCTCTGGCTCGAGTACGTCGTGCAGGACCGTCAGGCCGTGCTCGACGGCACCCTCGCCGGCACGGTGAGCACGGCGGCCGCCTGTGCGCTGTGGCTCGTGGTCATCCTCGTCACCGGCCGCTCGGTGGGAGACCTCGCCGTGCAGCTGCGCTACACCGGGTCGCGGCTGCCGGCGGCGCTCGCCCGGCTGCTGCGCTGGGCGGGTGGCATCGGCGGACTCACGGCTCTCGGGATGCTCGGCGGGGTGTTCGACGCGCTCTCCTCGGTGCTGATCCTCGTCGCGATCGTGCTGCTGTTCACCACCCGCCAGGGGCGCGGCCTCCCCGGTCTCCTCTCCGGCCAGCACCTCGAGGACGCCCGCGTCGCGCTCTCGAATCCACAGGGGTTTCCGATCACGGATCGATAACGTCGTCCTCATGAGCGTGATCCCCGTCGACGAGCACCTGATCTCCGAGGCGAAGGAGCTCCGCGACCAGCTGCAGCGCTTCCTCCGCGAGTACGAGTTCGGGATGCGCGAGGTGGAGACGAAGATCTCGATCCTCCGCGACGAGTTCACCCACGATCACGCGTACAACCCCATCGAGCACGTGAAGAGCCGGCTGAAGTCGCCGGACAGCATCGTCGAGAAGATCGCCCGGAAGGGCATCGACGACCCGGACTTCGACCGCATCCGTGCCGAGATCACCGACATCGCCGGAGTGCGCGTGACCTGCAGCTTCGTCGCCGACGTCTACCGGCTGTTCGATCTGCTGACCGCGCAGGACGACGTGACCGTCCGCACGGTGAAGGACTACATCGCGAACCCGAAGCCGAACGGGTACAAGAGCCTGCACGCCATCATCGAGGTCCCCGTCTTCCTCTCGACGGGCGCGCTGTCCGTGCCGGTCGAGGTGCAGTTCCGCACCATCGCGATGGACTTCTGGGCGAGCCTGGAGCACAAGATCTACTACAAGTTCTCCAACCAGGTGCCCGCGCACCTCGTCGACAGCCTCAGCGACGCCGCCGACGCCGCTGCCGAACTCGACACCCGCATGGAGCGGCTGCACCGCGAGGCCCATGGCGTGCCGCAGCGGCAGCTCGCGCCGCCGCCTCCGCCCGCGCCGGGGATCGTCGAGGTCTGAGCACCCCGAACCGGGTCAGGCCAGGAACTCGCGGGCTGCGGCGGACATCGCCGTGACCCCGACCTCGATCGTCGGATGGATCTCCGGCGCGAAGAACGGCGAGTGGTTCGTGGGGATGTCCTTCTCCACGGTGCCCGCCGCGACGGCCTCGGCGAACCGGGCGGGGTCGACGCCGCCCCAGAACCAGAACACGAGCGGCACCTCGGCGTCGCGGGCGAACCAGGAGACGTCCTCGCTGCCGGTGAACATGCCGGGGTCGACGACGGCCGAATCGCCGAGCGCCCGACGCAGCGCCGACGAGACCCGCGCCGTCGCCTCCTCGTCGTTGATCGTGGCGGGGAGCGTGTGCTGGGTGTGGATCTCCGGCTCGCGCTCTGCGCCGGAGGCCATCGCCTCGGCGCGCACGATCCGCTCGACGCTCGCCAGCACCTTCTCCCGCACGTCCTCATTCGGGTAGCGGAGGCTGAGCTCGAGCTTCGCCTCGGCCGGGATGATGTTGTTCTTGAGTCCGGCGTGGATCGAGCCGACCGTCACCACGGCCACGCCCTGCGGGTCGATCTCGCGCGAGGTGATCGTCTGCAGGCGCATCACGGTCGCGGCCGCCATCACGACCGGGTCGATCGTGGCGTGCGGGCGGGAGCCGTGGCCGCCGCGGCCGTGCAGGGTGACGGTGAGGCCGTCCGACGCGGCCATCTGGGTGCCGCTGCGCACGCCGATGATCCCGGCGGGGAGCGGGGTGACGTGCTGACCGAGCACCACGTCGGGCTTCGGATAGCGGTCGAGCAGACCGTCGTCGAGCATCGCCCTGGCCCCCGCGCCGTACTCCTCGGCAGGCTGGATGAGCACGACGAGAGTGCCCGACCACTCCGCGCGGGTCGCGACGAGCTTCTCCACCGCGCCGATCATGGCGGTGACGTGCATGTCGTGACCGCAGGCGTGCATGACGGGAACAGTCGTGCCTGCGGGGTCGACGCCTCTCGCGGTGCTCGCATATGCGAGGCCCGTCTGCTCCTCGACCGGGAGCGCGTCCATATCGGCGCGCACCCACACCACCGGCCGCGGGAACTCCTCATCCTGGGTCTCTGAGCCTGTCGAAGGGTTGCGGAGAACCCCGACCACGCCGGTCACCCCGACGCCTTCTTCGACCTCGAGGCCCAGGTCGCGCAGGTGCTGGGCGGCGATGCCCGCGGTCCTGGTCTCCTGGAACGACAGCTCGGGGTGCTGGTGCAGGTCGATGTAGAGCGCTTCGAGGTCGATCGTCATGGCCAGAGCCTAGCCGGGTGTGCGCCGAGACCCCGGCGTTCCGCCGAGACCCCGGCTTCGCCGCGCCGGGAGGGCGGGGTCTCGACGGGAACGTGGGGTCTCGGCAGGGTCAGTGCACGTAGGTCGGCAGTTCGGGTCCGGGACGCAGCACGGCGTTCACGATCGCCTGGATCGCGAACTCGCTCGTCTCGCCGAGTCCGATCACCTCGGGATGCAGGAGCCACTGGAGCTGCAGGCCGTCCATCACGGCGAGGATGGCGGCCGAAGCGGCGGCGATGGTCGCGGGTTCGGTCACACCCTCCTGGGCGCAGAGTTCCCCGAACGCCGCCGTCACCTCCCGGCGCAGGGTCGTATAGCGCTCCTCGAAGTATTCGCGACCGGGGTGGTCGTCGGTCACCGACTCGGAGGAGAGCACCGTGTAGGCCTGCACGATGTCCGGCCGCTTCTCGTTGGCGAACGCCGTGCGGACGAGGTGGAGGAACAGCTCCGGTCCGTCGGGGATGTGCTTCTCGGCGAGGTCGGCGACGTCGGCCTGATCGCGGTAGGCGAGCACCTCGAGGAGGAGCTTCTGCTTCGAGCCGAAGTGATGCAGCACGCCCGCATGGGTGATGCCGACCTGCTCGGCGACGTCGGCGAGCGTGCCGTTCGTGGAGCCCTTGTTGCCGAAGATCTCCACGGCCGCCTTGAGGATCTGCTCGCGCTTCTCCCGCGTCGCCGGGCGCACCCGCACCGCGTGCACGTCGTCCGTCATGAGCCCACCTCCCCTCATCCCGCTCTGCTTGCCAACCAACTTACTCCTCGGTAACCTCTCCACAGCTTACTTTCTCGACAGTAAGCAAAAGCGGCGGCCGGCGGTGATCCCTCGGCCGCGACGCCGCACAAGGACCCGTGCCCAAGGAGAAGCAATGAAGCTCACGAAAACCCTGATCGCTGCCAGCGCGGTCGCCGTCCTCGGCGTCTCGGCGCTCGCCGGATGCTCGGCGGGCGGTGGTTCCGGCGACGGCGCCGGTTCCGCCTCCCTCACCATCGCGAAGCCCGACGGCGCGATCAGCACCGAGTCGAACAACCCGTTCGTCGGCGACTCCGCGGCGTCGAAGTACGGCTACGCCAAGGTGGTGTTCGAGACTCTGGCCCTGGTGAACCAGACGGGTGACCGCGGTGTGACGCCGTGGCTCGCCGAGAGCCTCGAGTGGAACGACGACTACACGCAGCTCACCGTCGTCCCCCGCGCGGACGTGACCTGGAGCGACGGCGAGCCGTTCACGGCCGACGACATCGTCTTCTCCTTCGAGACCGCCTCGATCCCCGCCCTCGACACCGCCGGCCTCAAGTTCGAGGGTGCCGAGGTCGACGGCGACAAGGTCGTGCTGAGCTTCGGTGACTCCAAGTACGTGAACCAGGCCCGCGTGCTGCACGTGCCGATCGTCCCCAAGCACATCTGGGAGAACTTCGACGACCCCGCCACCGACCCCGTCAAGGGCGACGACCTCGTCGGCACCGGCCCCTACGCGATGGCGAACTGGTCGACCGAGTCGGTCACGCTCGACGCACGCGACGACTACTGGGGCGGCGACCTCGCCGTGCCGGAGCTGCACTACGTCTCGTACGGCGACAACACCGCCCTCACCACGGCCCTCGCGAACGGCGACGCCGACTGGGCGCAGGCGTTCATCCCGCAGATCGAGGAGCAGTTCCTCTCGGCCGACCCCGAGCACAACAAGTTCCTCGCCTCCCCGACCACCGGCTCCGCCACGCTGTTCATGAACCTGCAGCAGAAGCCGTTCGACGACCCCGCCTTCCGACAGGCGCTCGCCTGGGTGATCGACCGCGACGCCTATGTCGACATCGCGCGCGAGGGTGCCAGCGAGCCGGTCTGGTCGGTCACGGGGCTGTCGTCGATCCTCGAAGACGAGATCCAGCCGGAGTTCCAGGGCGTCGACTACACGGTCGACGCCGAGAAGGCGCGTGATCTGCTGGAGACCGCCGGGTACACCTGGAAGGACGACGCCCTGATCGACCCCGACGGCACGCCCGTCTCGTTCACGCTCTCCGTCCCCTCCGGCTGGAGCGACTGGAACACGGCGCAGGAGCTCATCGCCGAGGACGTGAAGGACGGCATCGGCGCCGAGGTCAAGATCGATATGCCGGACTGGGGCGGCTGGGCCGATCCCCGCGACAACGGCACGTTCTCCGCGATCATCCACTGGCTGGAGGACAGCGGCACGGCGTACGGCCTGTACACCTCGACCATGGATCCGCGCTGGATCTCGCCCGAGGGCAAGGCCGGCTTCAACTTCGGCCGCTTCGACGACCCGGAGGCGACTGCCGCGCTGAACACCTACGCCAACGCCTCGTCCGACGAGGAGCGCACCACCGCCATCGACACGCTGCAGACGATCTTCTCGGAGCAGGTGCCGGCCATCCCGCTGGGCGCCCACCCGCTGCTGGGCGAGTTCAACACGCGCAACTACGTCGGCTGGCCGTCGGAGACCGACACCTACGCGTCCGCCGACCCGACGCAGCCGAACATCGTGCAGATCCTCACGAAGCTGAAGCCCGCCGAGTAGGACTTCGACAGGCTCAGCCACCCACAGCCGGGACTTCGACAGGCTCAGCCACCCTTCTGGGTCCCTGAGCCTGTCGAAGGGCCTCCATTTCTGGGTCCCTGAGCCTGTCGAAGGGCCCGCCCCCCACAAAGGACACCCCATGCCAGATCCCCTGCTCACCGTGCGCGACTTCTCCGTCGTGTACGACGTCGATCCGCCCGTCGAGGCGGTGAAGAACGTGACCCTCGAACTGCAGCGCGGCGAGATCCTCGGTCTCGCCGGGGAGAGCGGATGCGGCAAGACCACGCTGGCCTACGGCGTGCAGCGCCTGCTGCGCGCTCCGGCCGTCATCACCGGCGGCAGCGTGACGTTCCACGATGCGACCGGCATCGACATCGACATCAATGCGCTCGACGTCGACGCGATGCAGCGGTTCCGCTGGGACAAGGTGTCGATGGTGTTCCAGGGCGCGATGAACGCCCTCAACCCCGTGGCGACGATCGGCTCGCAGCTGGAGGACGTGTTCGAGATCCACCGTCCCGACATGAACCGCAGGCTGCGGCGTGCCGAGGCCGAGGAGCTGCTCGAGATCGTCAAGGTCGGCCGTCAGCGGGTGCGCTCCTTCCCGCACGAGCTCTCCGGCGGCATGCGTCAGCGCGTCATGATCGCCATGGCCCTGGCGCTGCGTCCGCAGCTGATGGTCATGGACGAGCCGACGACCGCGCTCGACGTACTGGTGCAGCGGGAGATCCTCAAGCAGATCTCCCAGCTGCGCCACGAGTTCGGCTTCTCGGTGATCTTCATCACCCACGACCTGCCGCTCCTGCTGGAGATCAGCGACCGGATCGCGATCATGCGCGAAGGAGAGATCATCGAGCTCGATACGGCAGAGCGCATCTGGACGCAGCCGGAGCACGAGTACACGAAGACCCTGCTGTCGTCGTTCCCCCGGCTCACCGGGGAGAGAGGGGTGCTGGTGCGATGACCACCCTCGAGTTCCGCCACGTCACGAAGGCGTACAACGTCCGCGGCGCCGGGCAGATCAAAGCCCTCGACGATGTGAGCTTCACCCTGACGTCCGGCCAGACGATCGGCCTGGTCGGCCAGTCCGGCAGCGGCAAGTCCACGATCGCGAAGATCCTCACCCAGCTCGAGACCCCGACCAGCGGCGAGGTGCTGCTCGACGGCAAGCCCATCCCGCGCCGCGGCAGGGGCCTGCGGACCTACCGCCAGCAGCTGCGGATGGTGTTCCAGGACCCGTTCGCCTCGCTCAACCCGTACCACTCGATCCGCTACCACCTGGAGCGTCCCATCCGCCTCGACGACGTGGTGCCGAAGAAGGAGACCGAGAACGAGGTGCGTCGGCTCCTCGACCGGGTGCGCCTCGATGCGGACGCGGTGATCGACCGCCGCCCCCACGAGCTGTCGGGCGGACAACGGCAGCGTGTAGCCATCGCCCGCGCCCTGGCCTCGCGTCCCTCGCTCCTCGTCGCCGACGAGCCGGTGTCGATGCTCGACGTCTCCATCCGGCTCGGCGTGCTGAACCTGCTCGCCGACCTGCAGCGTGAAGAGGGACTCGGAGTGCTCTACATCACGCACGATCTGGCGACCGCCCGACACTTCAGCGACGAGATCATGGTCCTCAACCAGGGGCGCGTGGTCGAGTACGGCACCGCCGACGATGTGATCCTCAACCCGCAGGATCCGTACACCCGCGAGCTGCGCGCGGCCTCTCCCGATCCGGAGAAGCACTTCGCTGCGGCGGCATCGAACGGAGGCGCGCTGTGAGCACCGCATTCCCCCAACTCGACGACGACGACCTCGTCGCCCGCGATGCCCTCGAGGTCGGCACCACGGCGACCACGGCGGAGCGCACCAGGCGGCCGGTGCCGTGGCGCTTCTTCGCCGGTCGCGCGGCGTTCTACCTGTTCACACTGTGGGCGGCGATCACGATCAACTTCTTCCTGCCCCGCCTCATGAAGGGCGACGCGGTCAGCTCGTACCTCGCGCGCAACCGCACCGTGAGCCCCGAGGCGGCAGAGGCCCTGCGAGTGCTGCTCGGTATCGACACCGACAAGTCCATCTGGCAGCAGTACCTCGAATACTGGGGGATGCTGCTGCGCGGCGACCTCGGCATCTCGACCCTGCACGGTCTGCGGCCGGTCGCCGAGGTGCTCGCCGCCGCCCTGCCCTGGACGCTCGGGCTGGTCGGCATCGCGACCATCATCTCCTTCGCGATCGGCACGCTGCTCGGAGCCGTCGTGGGGTGGAAGCGCGGCAGCAAGCTCGACGCGATCATCCCGGTGACGACCTTCTTCAACACGATCCCGTACTTCTGGCTCGGGCTCATCGCGATCGCGATCTTCTCCTCGACCCTGAAGTGGTTCCCGTCCTCGCATGCCTACGACAAGGGGCAGTCGCCGGAATGGAGTCTCGACTTCATCGGTCAGGTCATCATGCACGGCACGCTCCCGGCACTGACCATCGTGGTCGCCTCGCTCGGCGGGTGGGTGCTCGGCATGCGCAACATGATGCTGACGGTGCTCGACGACGACTACATCACGGTCGCGCAGGCGAAGGGCATGCCCAACAAGCGGGTGCTCTGGGGCTATGCCGCCCGCAACGCGGTGCTGCCGCAGATCCAGAGCTTCGCGCTGTCGATCGGCTTCATCGTCGGCGGCACGATCGTGATGGAGATGGTCTTCAGCTATCCGGGTGTCGGCAAGCTGCTGCTCGACGCGACCAACGCCAAGGACTTCGCCCTCATGCAGGGCGTGTTCCTCGTGATCACGCTGTCGGTGCTCGTGGCCAACATCCTCGCCGATGTCGTCTACGCCTACCTCGACCCGCGCACGCGCCAGATGGAGTCCTGACATGACCGTTCCCACCACCGCAGCGAACACGGCGCCGGACGGATCGGCCGTCGTCTCCGGCATGCCCGAGACCGCCACGCTGCGCACCCCGCCGGCGGGAGCGCCGCCGCGCACGACCTTCTGGTCGCAGCTCGCGCAGGCGTTCGCGATGTTCCGCAACCCCAAGTCGATCGCCGGGCTCCTCATCCTCGGTGCGTTCGTGCTCATCGCGATCTTCGCCCCGTGGATCGCCCCGTACGGGCCGACCCAGAAGGACCGCACGGCGCTGCGTCAGCCGCCCTCCTGGGAGCACTGGCTGGGCACGACGCACATGGGCGAAGACGTGCTGAGCCAGATCATCTACGGCACCCGCGGCGTGATCGTCGTCGGCTTCCTCGCGGCGTTCATCGCCACGATCATCGCGATCACGATCGGTGTGATCGCCGGCTACGTGCGCGGCTGGAAGAGCGAGTCGCTGTCGGCGCTGACCAACGTGTTCCTGGTGATCCCCGGCATCCCGCTGATCATCATCATCGCCTCGCAGTTCGAGAACCCACCGCTGATCGTGATCGCCGCGGTGCTCGGGATCACCGGGTGGGCGTGGGGCGCCCGCGTGCTCCGAGCGCAGACCATGTCGCTGCGCAACCGCGACTTCATCCAGGCCGCCCGAGCGAACGGCGAGCCGCTGCGCCGCATCATCACGGTCGAGATGCTCCCGAACCTCATGGCGCTCATCGCGTCGAGCTTCGTCGGCACCGTGACCGCGGCCATCCTCGGCCTCACGACCCTGGCCTTCATCGGCGTGATCCCGGTCAGCAACCTCAACTGGGGGACGATCCTGTTCTGGGCGCAGCAGAACGGCGCCTTCCCGCGGCTGTGGTGGTGGTACGTGCCGGCAGGGCTGTGCATCGCGATCATCGGCGTCGCGCTCTCGCTCATCAACTTCGGCATCGACGAGTACGTCAACCCGCGACTGCGCTCGGCCGGTGAGCGGGCCAGGGCGATGAAGAAGAAGGGGCTGAACGTGAACGACGCCGTCACGGTCGTCCGCAGCGTGCCCCTGCCGGAGAAGAGCCCCGATCCCGTATCGTCGGCGACCTCGCCTGCCGCTTCCGGCGCCACCGACCCCACGAACACCGCGACACCGCACACGAACCAGAACACGAAGTGATGACCTCTCAGACTCTGACCACGCAGCTCCCGTACCAGGACCCCGCTCTCTCGATCCGCGAACGCGTGGCCGACCTCCTCAGCCGGATGACGGTGGACGAGAAGGTCGGGCAGATGCTCCAGCTCGACGCCCGCGACGACATCGACGACCACGTCCTCCGGCGGCACGCGGGATCGATCCTGCACGCCTCGGACGAGCGTCTGCGGCGGGCCGCCGCCCTGGTCGCGCAGACCCGGCTCGGCATCCCGCTGCTCGTGGGCGAGGACTGCATCCACGGCCACTCGTTCTGGCCCGGAGGCACGATCTACCCCACGCAGCTCGGCATGGCGGCGTCCTGGGACCCGGCGCTCGTCGAGCGCGTGGCGCGGGCGACGGCCGAGGAGGTCGCCGTGACCGGCATCCACTGGACGTTCTCGCCGGTGCTGTGCATCGCCCGCGACCTGCGCTGGGGGCGGGTCGGGGAGACGTTCGGCGAGGACCCGTTCCTCATCGGGGAGCTGGCTTCGGCCATGGTGCGCGGCTATCAGGGCGACGGCCTCGACGACCCGACCGCGATCCTCGCGACGGCCAAGCACTTCGCCGGCTACTCGGAGACGCAGGGCGGCCGCGACGCCAGCGAGGCGGACATCTCCCCGCGCAAGCTGCGCTCCTGGTTCCTGCCGCCGTTCGAGCGGGTCGCCCGCGAGGGCTGCCGGACGTTCATGCTCGGCTACCAGACGACCGACGGGGTGCCGATCACGCTGAACGAGTGGCTGCTCAGCGACGTGCTCCGCGGCGAGTGGGGCTACACCGGCACGCTCATCACCGACTGGGACAACGTGGGCCGGATGGTGTGGGAGCAGCAGGTGCAGCCCGACCTCACCCATGCCGCGGCCGCGGCCGTGCGCGCCGGGAACGACATGGTGATGACCACGCCAGGATTCTTCGAGGGGGCGCTGGACGCGGTCGCCCGGGGGCTGCTGCCGGAGGACGCCTTCGACGACGCGGTCTCCCGCATCCTCACGCTGAAGTTCGAGCTCGGACTCTTCGAAGACCCGCGGCTGCCCCGCGACGACGTGTCCGCCGTGGTCGGCAGCGCCGCGCACGCGGACCTCAACCTCGAGATCGCGCGCCGTTCCCTCGTGCTGCTCGAGAACGACGGCGTGCTGCCGCTGGATGCCGCGGCACCCCTGCGGGTGGCGGTGACCGGGCCGCTCGCGGACGACGCGCAGACGCAGCTCGGCGACTGGGCCGGCGGTTCGGGCCAGGCGGGCTGGCTCGACGGACAGCCCCGCGAGATGATCACGACCGTGCTCGACGGCCTCCGTGCAGTGGACGCGTGGACGGTCACGCATGCGCACGGCGCCGACATCCTCACGCTCGCCGACGACCCCCGCGGCACGCATTTCCCGGACAACCAGCCGCGTCCTCCCGTGGTGCAGCCGTGCCCGCCGGATCCTGCGCTCATCGCGGAGGCGGTGGCCGCCGCCGAGGCCGCCGACGTCGTGGTCGCGGTGGTCGGCGATCGCATCGAGCTCGTGGGCGAGGGGCGGTCCACGGCCACGCTGGAGCTCATCGGCGGCCAGAACGCCCTGCTCGACGCCCTCATCGAGACCGGGAAGCCCGTCGTCGTGGTGCTGCTGGCGTCCAAGCCCCTCGTGCTCCCGCCCTCGGTGCAGCGGGCGGCGGCGGTGGTCTGGGCCGCCAACCCGGGCATGCAGGGCGGGCGGGCGCTCGCCGACATCGTCACGGGTGCCGTGGAGCCCTCGGGACGGCTGCCGATCTCGTTCGCGCGGCACGTCGGGCAGCAGCCGACCTACTACAACCAGATCCGCGGTCAGCACGGCGACCGCTACGCCGACCTCACCCAGGCGCCGGCGTGGGCCTTCGGCGAGGGCCGGTCGTACACGACCGTGGCGTACGCGGAGCTGGAGCTGGAGCAGACGGAGCTGCGCCTCGGCGACACCGTGGTGGGGCACGTGACCGTGACGAACACGGGGGACCGGCCCGTCCGCGAGACCGTGCAGGCGTACGTGCGGGACGAGGTGACGAGCGTGAGCTGGACCGACCGCGAGCTCAAGGCCTTCCGGCAGGTCGACCTCGCGCCGGGGGAGAGCACGCGCGTGCGGATCGAGGTCCCCGTCGCCGACTGCACGATCGTGACCGCCGCCGGAGTCCGGACCGTGGAGCCGGGCGCCTTCACCCTCCTCGTCGGCCCCAGCTCCCGCGAGGAGCACCTCCTCCCCGCCTCCTTCGAGATCTCCCCGTCCTGATTCGCCGAGACCCCGCTTCCCCGCCGAGACCCCGTCGTGTCCGCGCAGCGGAGGCGGGGTCTCGGCGCGGAAGCGGGGTCTCGGCCTCGATTTGACCTCAAGTGCGCTTGAGGTTTTACGGTGGAGGGCGTGAGTGGGACAGAGAAGAAGTCGCGATGACGTACGTGATCGCACTGCCATGCGTCGATCTCAAGGACAAGGCCTGCATCGACGAATGCCCGGTCGACTGCATCTATGAGGGGGAGCGGTCGCTCTACATCCACCCGGATGAGTGCGTGGACTGCGGAGCGTGCGAGCCGGTGTGCCCCGTCGAGGCGATCTACTACGAGGACGACCTCCCAGACGAGTGGCAGGACTACTACAAGGCCAACGTCGAGTTCTTCGACGAGATCGGCTCGCCCGGCGGCGCCGCCCGCACCGGACTCATCCGGCACGACCACCCCCTCATCGCCGCGCTCCCGCCGCAGGAGGTGCACGAGTGACCCCGCGCATCGCGATCGTCGGCGCGGGACCCGCAGGCATCTACGCCGCCGACCTCCTCCGGGCGCAGGTGCCGGAGGCGGCCATCGACCTGTACGAGAAGCTCCCCGCTCCGTACGGGCTCGTCCGCTACGGCGTCGCCCCCGACCACCCGCGCATCCGCAAGATCATCGATGCGCTGCACGACGTGCTCCTCCAGCCCGGCATCGGGCTGCGCGCCAACGTCGAGGTCGGCGTCGATGTGACGGTCGACGAGCTCCGCCGGGCGTGCGACGGCGTCGTGATCGCGACCGGAGCCGACCGTGACGTGGCGTTCGACGTGCCGGGAGCCGACCTTCCCGGATCGTTCGGCGCCGCGGATTTCGTGGCCTGGTACGACGCGCACCCCGACGTCGCGCGGGGCTGGGGCCTGGAGGCGGAGGCCGTGGCCGTGCTCGGGGCGGGCAACGTCGCCCTCGACGTCACGCGCATCCTCGCGAAGCACGCCGCGGCGCTGGAGTCGACCGACACCCCCGACCACATCCTCGACGCGCTCGCCGCGAGCCGGGTCCGCGACGTGCACCTGTTCGCCCGTCGCGGTCCGGCCGATGTGCGTTTCTCCGCTCTGGAGCTGCGCGAGCTCGGGGAGCAGCACGACGTGGAGGTGATCGTCGATCCCGCCGACCTCGAGCTCGACGACCACGCCGCCCGCATGCTGGAGCAGTTCTCGCAGCGCCGCATCATCGTGCGCACCCTCACGGAATGGGCGCAGCGTCCGTCCACCGAAGCCTCCCGGCGCATCCACCTGCACTTCCGGCATCGACCCGTCCGCGTCCTCGGCACGGACCGTGTGGAGGGCATCGAGTTCGAGCGCACGGCCTCCGATCCGCTCGGCCGCATGATCGGCACCGGCGAGCTCGTGCGGTACGAGGTCGGCGCCGTCTACCGGGCGATCGGCTACCTCTCCTCGCCCGTGCCCGGCGTGCCGTTCGACGCGGCGCGGGGCATCGTTCCGAACGCGGAGGGACGGGTGCTCGATGCCGACGGCACGCCCGTCCCGGGCCTCTACGCGACCGGCTGGATCAAGCGCGGGCCGATCGGGCTCATCGGCTCGACCAAGTCCGACGCCGCGCAGACCGTGCAGCATCTCGTGGAGGACCTCGCCGCGACGCCGTCCGCCCGCATCGACCGGGACCCGCCCCTGGACCTCCCCGGCGTGGTGGACTGGGAGGGTTGGTTGCGCATCGACGAGGCCGAGCGCCGCGCCGGAGCCGTCCGCGGCCGGGAGCGCACGAAGCTCGTCGACCGCGCGGCCATGCGCGCCCACGCGACCCCCACCCCCATCCCTCTCGAGGAGAGCACCCGATGACCCCCGACCCGCACACCACCCCGCACCCCGCCGCTCCGGTGCCCACGCCGGTCGGGGAGGGACTCAAGGCGGCGTTCCGCACCCATCCCGCCGGTGTCGCCATCATCACGGCGCAGGGTCCGGACGGCCCCGTCGGCCTCACGGCGTCGAGCGTGTCGTCGGTCGCGGTCGACCCGGCGGCGATCGTGTTCTCGGTGACCAGGGCGACCGGAAGCGCCGGGGCCATCCTCGGCGCCGAGACCTTCGTCGTGCACCTCATCGACGACGAGCACTCCGCGCTCGCCCAGAGCTTCGCGGTGAGCGGTTCCGAGCGCTTCACGCCCGAGCAGGGCTGGACGACGCTGCCGACCGGCGAGCCGCACCTGGCCGAGGCCCGTGTGGCCCTGCGCTGCCGGGCGATCCAGACCGTGCCCGTCGGCTCGTCGACCGTGGTGATCGCCGAGGTGCTCGAGGTGCTCACCGGCCGCCCCGCCCGCCCGCTCGTCTACATCGACCGCCGATTCCACGCCCTGTCCCACGACACCGCCCTCTGACCCCGTCACGAAAGGAACCACCATGTCCACTCCGTACACGCTCCCCGAGCTGCCCTACGACTACTCGGCGCTGGAGCCGCACATCTCCGGCAAGATCATGGAGCTGCACCACTCCAAGCACCACCAGGCCTACGTGACCGGCGCGAACACGGCGCTGGAGCAGCTCGCGGCGGCCCGCGACAGCGGCGACCTCGGAGCGGTGAACAAGCTCGAGAAGGACCTCGCGTTCAACCTCGGCGGCCACATCAACCACTCCGTGTTCTGGCAGAACCTCTCGCCCGAGGGCGGCGGGGCTCCGGAGGGCGAGCTCTCGGCGGCTCTCGCGGACTCGTTCGGGTCGATCGACGGCTTCCGCGCGCACTTCACCGCGACGGCCCTCGGCGTGCAGGGCTCCGGCTGGGCCGTGCTGGCCTGGGACTCGGTGGGCGCTCGCCCCGTGATCTTCCAGCTCTTCGACCAGCAGGGGAACGCGCCGCTCGGCGTCATCCCGCTGCTGCAGCTCGACGTGTGGGAGCACGCCTACTACCTCGACTACCTCAACGTGCGGGCGGACTACGTCAAGGCGTTCTGGAACCTCGTGAACTGGCCCGACGTGCAGCGCCGCTTCGAGACGGCGCGCACCGCGACCGCGGGTCTCCTCGTCCCCTGACCGCACCCCACCCTCGCCGACCCGGCCCCTTGCGTGCGCCCCGGCCCGTTGCGATCGTCCGCAACGGGCCGGGGTGGCCGCAAGGGGCCGGGTCGCGTTCAGGCGAGGGTGAGGAAGAGCTTCTCCAGGTCGGGGAGCGGGACGGCGTCGTCCTGCGCGGGGTCCTCCAGGCAGGTCTTCATGGCGGAGGCGATGATCTGGAACCCGGCCTTGTCCAACGCGGAGGTCACGGCGGCCAGCTGCGTGACGACGGCCCGGCAGTCGCCGCCGCTCTCGACCGCGGTGATCACGGCGCCGAGCTGTCCCTGTGCGCGCTTGAGGCGGTTGGCGATCTTGCGCTGCGTGTCGGTGTCGACGGTGGTCATGGTCTCTCCCTGAAGGCCGGCTGTGCGCTCCACTATACCCCCGGGGGTATAGTGTCTGCATACCCACCGGGGTATCGAGTGAGGAGAGAACACATGTGTCGAGCAGTCCGTTGCCGTACCTGCGGGAAGACCACCTGGGCGGGGTGCGGCCAGCACGTCGATGCCGTCCGCCGCACCGTGCCGGCGTCGGACTGGTGTACGGGCCACCCGAAGGACGAGGCCAAGGGCGGTCTCCTGTCCCGGTTGTTCGGCCGATGAGCGCGCCGCTCCGCGTCGTCATCGTCGGTGGCGTCGCCGGCGGCATGTCGGCGGCGACCCGGCTCCGGCGGCTCGATGAGTCCGCGCAGATCGTCGTCTTCGAGCGCGGGCCCGAGGTCTCCTACGCCAACTGCGGCCTGCCCTACTACGTGGGCGGCGTGATCGAGGAGCGCGACGCCCTCCTGCTGCAGACCCCGGAGTCGCTGCACCGCCGCTTCCGGCTCGACGTCCGCGTCCGTCACGACGTCGTCGGCATCGACACCGCGCGCAAGAGGGTCGAGGTCGTCGATCTCGACAGCGGCCGTCGGAGCGCCCACCCGTACGACCGCCTCGTGCTCGCCACCGGTGCCCGGCCCCGCGGCGACGAGCCGACCGGAGCCCTCCCCGCGCGGAGCCTGCGGACCGTGGCCGATGCCGATGCGATCGACGCAGCCCTCCGCCCCGGGCTGCCGGTGGTCGTGGTGGGCGGCGGATACACGGGGCTCGAAGCGGTGGAGAACCTCGTCGCCCGAGGCGCCGCGGTCACCCTGGTGCAACGCGGTGCCCAGCTGCTCGCCCCGCTGGATCCGGAGATGGCCTCCCCCCTGGCGGCCGAGGTCCGGCGCCGCGGAGTTGACGTGCGACTCGGCGTCGAGGTCGTGGCCACGGCCGCGGATTCCGTGACCCTGAGCGACGGTGCCACCCTCGCTGCGGAGTTCCTCGTCGATGCCTCCGGGGTCGTGCCCGAGGTCGGACTCGCCCGCGCCGCCGGGATCCGTCTTGGCGAGACCGGCGGCATCGCGGTCGACGAGGCCTGCCGCACCAGTGCCCCGGACGTCTTCGCGGTCGGCGACGGCGTCGAGAAGGCCGACCTCATCGGCGGCGGTGCGGCGCTGGTGACCATGGCCGGTCTCGCCAACCGCCACGGCCGCATGGTGGCCGACGTCATCGCGGGTCGGGAGGCGTCGGCGCGCCCCGCCCTCGGCACCGGCATCGTGCAGGTGTTCGGCCTCGCCGCCGCGAAGACCGGCTGGAGCGAGAAGCAGCTCCGTGCCGCGGGCCGCGAGTTCTTCGCCGTGCACGTGCACCCGGCGTCGCACGCCGGCTACTACCCGGGCGCGGAGACCCTGTCGATGAAGCTCCTCGCCGACCCCGCCACCGACCGCATCCTCGGGGTGCAGATCGTGGGTCGTGACGGCGTGGACAAGCGGATCGACGTCATCGCGACGGCGCTGCAGGCGGGCGTCACCGCCTCCGGTCTCGCGCACCTGGAGCTCGCGTACGCTCCGCAGTTCGGCTCCGCGAAGGACGCCGTGAACATCCTCGGCTATGTGGCCGAGAACACCCGCAACGGCACCACGCCGACCGTCCAGTGGCACGAGCTCGACGACGCCCTGCAGGCGGGATCGACCCTCATCGACGTCCGCTCCGCGGCCGAGCATGCGAACGGCGCCATCCCCGGCGCGCGGAACATCCCGCTGGACGAGTTGCGCGACCGTCTCGACGAACTGCCGGACGGCCCCCTCGTGGTGCACTGCCAGGTCGGCCTGCGGGGGCACATCGCCACCCGGCTGCTGCGGCAGCACGGGCGCGAGGTGCGCAATCTCGACGGCGGCTACCGCACCTGGCGGGACGCGACCGCAGGCTCCTGAGCTCGACGCGTTCACAACTCAGGAGAACCGGCGCACCTGCGCCCGTCAGGGCCGGAACCGCGGTCTCCGCGCGCCGTACTCCTGAGTTGTGAACGCCGCCCGGCTCAGATGAGCCGGGCGGTCGTGCCGCGGACGTTGAGCTCGTACGGAAGGGCGGCGGGCGGGCGCACGGCTTCCGGGTCGGTGAGCTTCGCGAGGACCGCATCGGCCGCCCGCTCGCCCTGCCCGAGCGGGAACTGGTCGACCGTGGTGAGGCGGAAGAAATCGCCGAGCTCATGGCCGTCGATGCCCACGATGGACAGATCGCCCGGCACCGCGAAGCCGAGGTCGCGGGCGGCGAGGAGCGCCCCGATCGCCATCTCGTCCGAGGCGGCGAACACCGCGGTGGGACGCGGCCCCGGGCGCCCGAGGAGCTGCTTCGCGGCGCGGTAGCCGCCCTCGACCGTGAAGTCGGCCGGCTCCAGGAACGCGGGGTTCAGGGGGACGCCGGCCCTCGCCAGTGCCCTCTCGAAGCCGAGCCGGCGGTTCGTGGGGATGTGGAAGTCGATGTCGAACTCGGGATTCGCGCCGATGTGGGCGATCTCCGTGTGTCCGAGCCCGAGCAGGTGCTCCGTCGCGAGCTGGGCCACGGCGACGTCGTCGACCGTGAGGGTGTCGAGCTTCGGGTTCGGGCCCCCGATCGCGATCACGGGGAGCCCGAGGTCGAGGAGCTGCTGGGTCTCGTCCTCGTCCAGCTCGATGGACACGGCGATCACGGCGTCCACGCGCTGGCGGCGCAGGAACGTGTCGAAGACGTGGCGGCGCACGTCCTTGTCGGCGGTGATGTTGTAGAGCGTGATGTCGTACCCGGCGCGCATGAGCGCGGCGGACACCCCGGACAGCACGGTGCTGAAGAACCAGCGGTCGAGGAACGGCACGACGACCCCGATGTTGCGCGTGCGCCCCGACGCCAGGCTCGAGGCGCGGGAGGACACCACGTACCCGAGGGACGCGGCGGCCGCCTGCACGCGCTCGCGCGCCGACTCGGACACGTGCCCGCGGCCGCTCAGCGCGCGGGAGACCGTCGCGGTGGAGACGCCGGCGAGCCGGGCGACCTCGTCGATGCTCGCCATCGTCTGTCCTTCGGATCGGAGACGCCCGTGCCACGCCCCGGGTGGAGCGCGTCACGGGCGCAGCGGGTGTCAGGCCTTGGTGTACCAGACGGCGGTGTCGACGGGGACCTCGGGGCCGTCGAACGGCTGGCTGCGGAGCAAGACGACCGCGCCTTCCGGGAAGTCGAGCGGAGCCGTGCCGAGGTTCGCCAGCACGTGCACCTCGCCGCGACGGAAGGCGACGGCATCGGGACCGGCGTCCTCCCACACCAGCGACCCGGTGCCGAATCCGAACTCGCGACGGCCGGCGAGCAGACGCTTGTACAGGGCCAGGGTCGACGCCGGGTCGACCTCCTCGACGTCCCGGGCGTAGGCCGCCCAGTCCGCGGGCTGCGGGAGCCACGAGAGGCCGGTGTCGTTGAAGCCGAAGGCGGGAGCCTCCGCCTCCCACGGCAGCGGCACGCGGCAGCCGTCGCGGCCGTAGCGCTCGCCGTTCGTGCGGAACCACGTCGGGTCCTGACGGTACTCGTCCGGGATCTCCATGGCCTCGGGCAGCCCGAGCTCCTCGCCCTGGTACAGGTAGGCCGAGCCGGGCAGCGCGAGCATCAGCGTGGTGGCGGCGCGGGCGCGGGCGAGGCCGATGGCGGTGTCGGGCTTGTCCGGGGTGTTCGGGCCGATGCCCTCGCCCTGCGGGTTGTCGATCGTGAGGGCCAGGCGCGTGGCGTGCCGGACGACGTCGTGGTTGGACAGCACCCAGGTGCTGGGGGCGCCGACCGCGCCGAACGCGTCCAGCGACTCGCGGATCACGTCGCCGAGCGCCTTCGCGTCCCACGCCGTCATCAGGTACGGGAAGTTGAAGGTCTGGTGCATCTCGTCCGGACGCACCCAGAGCGCGGTCTCCTTCAGTGTCGGCATCCAGGCCTCGCCGCACAGGGCGCGGTCGCCGTCGTACTCGGCGAGCACCTTGTGCCAGTCCCGGTAGATCTCGTGCACGCCGTCCTGACCCCAGTACGGCACGTTCGACTCGCCGCCGCCCATGGAGTCGGCGTCGGTCGGCGGCGTGTAATCAGGCAGCCCTTCGGTCTTGATCATGCCGTGGGCGACGTCGACCCGGAAGCCGTCGACGCCGCGGTCGAGCCAGAAGCGCAGGATCGAGCGGAACTCCTCCTGCACCTCCTCGTTGTTCCAGTCGAAGTCCGGCTGCGTCGCGTCGAAGATGTGCAGGTACCACTGGCCGGGGGTGCCGTCGGCCTCCGTGACGCGCTGCCACATGCCGCCGCCGAACACCGACTCCCAGTTGTTCGGGGGCAGCTCGCCGTTCTCGCCGCGGCCGTCGCGGAAGATGTAGCGCGCGCGCTCCGGGCTGCCGGGCGCCGCCTTGAGCGCCTCCTGGAACCACGGGTGCTGGTCGGAGGAGTGGTTGGGGACGAGGTCGACGATCACCCGGATGCCGCGGGCGTGGGCGGATGCCAGCATCTCGTCGAAGTCGGCCAGCGTGCCGAACAACGGGTCGACGTCGCGGTAGTCGGCCACGTCGTAGCCGGCGTCGCGCTGCGGGCTCGTCATGAACGGGCTGAGCCAGATCGCGTCGACGCCGAGCTCCTGCAGGGCGTCGAGGCGGCTCGTGATGCCCGGCAGGTCGCCGATGCCGTCGCCCGACGCGTCCGCGAAGGAGCGGGGGTAGATCTGGTAGATGACGGCGCTGCGCCACCACTCGGAACCGGGGGCTGCGATCTGTTCGAGCTGTGCCATGCGATCAGGCTACTGCAAACGCTTACAGTCCCGCCACCACAGGTATCGAAACGGTTCGGAGCCCTCTCTCCCCCTCTCCGCCGACCCACCCCTTTCCGTCCGACCCACCCCCTTGTGGACGACCGGAACGGGCAGGGAGGAACGGAAGGGGGTGGGTCGACGGGGGATGAGGGGACGAGGGTCAGGGCGTGGGCATGCCGCCGTTGACGTTCAGGGTCTCGCCGAGCACGTAGCTCGACTCCGGGGAGGCGAGGAAGACGTAGGCGGGGGCGAGTTCGGCGGGCTGACCCATCCGGCCGAGCGGAGTGTCCTGGC
Source organism: Microbacterium sp. str. 'China' (assembly GCF_002993305.1). Lineage (NCBI taxonomy): Bacteria > Bacillati > Actinomycetota > Actinomycetes > Micrococcales > Microbacteriaceae > Microbacterium > Microbacterium sp. str. 'China'. The sequence continues at coordinate 389,807 of NZ_CP027434.1, forward strand.
CGAACTGCGCGATCTTCTCCTGCGGCTGCCCGTCGCTCGGCTGCAGCGGGGTCCAGATCGGTCCCGGAGCCACGGCGTTCACGCGGATGCCCTTCGGCGCGAGCTGCTGGGCGAGGCCCTTCGTGAACGCGTTGATGGTCGACTTCGTCGAGGCGTAGTCGACGAGGATGTCCGACGGCGAGTAGGCCTGGATCGACGTCGTGTTGATGATCGTCGACCCTGCGGGGAGGTGCGGCAGGGCGGCCTTCGTGATCCAGAACATCGCGTACACGTTGGTCTTGAACGTGTCGTCGAACTGCTCGTCGGTCACATCGGTGAGGGACTCCTGGAAGACCTGCTTGCCGCCGTTGTTGACGAGGATGTCGAGTCCGCCGAGCGCCGCGACGGCCTCGGCCACCAGGGTGCGGCAGTACTCCGGGTCGCGCAGGTCGCCGGGGATCGTGGCGACGGTCGCTCCCGCGTCGCGGAGGATGCCGGCGATGCGGCTCGCGTCCTCCTCCTCTTCCGGGAGGTAGGAGATCGCGACATCGGCGCCCTCGCGGGCGAACGCGATCGCGGTGGCCGCGCCGATGCCCGAGTCGCCGCCGGTGATGAGTGCCTTGCGCCCGGTCAGCCGTCCGGTGCCGCGGTACGACTCCTCGCCGAGGTCGGCCTTCGGAGTGAGGTCGGCGTCGAGACCGGGCTCGCGCATGTGCTGCTTCTGCGGCTGGATGTCGGCGTAGAGCTCGACCGGGTTGGTGAAGGTGTACTGGTCGCGGGACATGGGGTGTCCTTTCCGGGAGGTCGGGGACGGGATGACCATCGTGCGCGCCGTGCTCCGGGTGCGGCAAACGCCTTGCACGCATCCGGTCGCTTTGGTACACGCGCATGTGGCCGAAAGACACTTCCCCTGGTGCCTCTTGTCATGACAGGGTGACGAGCATCCCCCGTGTCGCTCGCGGCATGTCCCCCGGGGGTCCTGCCGTCGAGAGGTCGTGATGTCCGCTTCCGCCCGCCGATCCGCGCCCTGGGCGGTCGTGGCCGCGCTCGTCGTCGGCGCCGTGCTCGTCGGCGCCGCCCCCGCCGTGTCCGACGCGTTCGGTGCCCGCGCGCAGCCCCCGGCCGACCCGGTGAACGACCCCGCGGCTTCGGTCGCGCTCGCGTACGAGTTCCTCGACGCGCGGGTCGACGAGTTCTGCGACGGCGAGGGCCGCTGCCTGCCGCGCAGCTACGAGGGCGGGTTCTTCACCACGCCGTCGTGGGACTTCACCCCCTCCTTCGTGTACGACGACGCCCTCGTCGTGATCGCCTACACGGCCCGCGGCCTGCCGGAGGACCTGCGCCGCGCGCGGGTCGTCGCGGACACCCTCCTCTTCGTGCAGGAGAACGACCCCGTCGGCGACGGCCGCGTCCGCACCTCGTACGAGCCGCACGGCATCCGTCAGGGCCGGATGGAGATCACCGGGCCCGGCACCTTCACCGGCAATCAGGCCTGGGTGGGCATGGCGCTCGCCCGCCTCTTCCACGCCACGGGGGAGGCACGGTATCTCGACGGCGCGGTGCGCATCGCGGAGTGGATCCAGGACAACACCGCCGACATGACGCGGGCACCCTACGGTTACACCGGCGGGCAGACCGATGCCGGGGTGCCGCTGGAGTGGAAATCCACCGAGCACAACAGCGACATCGCGGGGTTCTTCACGCAGCTCGCCCAGCTCACGGACGACGGGGTGTGGGCGGAGCGCGCGGCGGTGGCGGCCGGATTCGTCGCGGCGATGCAGAGCGCCGATGGGCACGTGGACACCGGGACGCTGCTCGACGGCAGCACGATCAACACCCGTCCCATCCCGCTCGACGCGCAGACGTGGAGCCTGCTCGGCACCGGGGACGCCCGATACGGCTCGGCCGTGGACTGGACGCTCGCGCACCTCGTGGCCCAGGACGGACCGTACCGGGGCCCGTCGATCAGTGACGTGGACGTGTCGAAGGTCTGGTTCGAGGGCAGCGGGCACCTCGCCCTCGCGCTGCAGGAGCGAGGAGCCGCCGGCGACCAGAAGCGCGCGGAGGAGCTGCTGGCCGACATCCGGCTGGTGCAGCGCGACGCACCCAACGGCGACGGCAAGGGCATCGTGGCGACCTCGACGGACGGACTCGACTCCGGGTTCGGCGACCTCTACTACGCGAGCCTGCACACCGGCACGACGGCCTGGTACCTGCTCGCGGCCGTCGGCGACAACCCGTTCCGTCTCCCCTGACCTCGCCTGTCGACCCGGCCCCTTACGGTCGCCCCGGCCCGTTCCGCCCGCCCACAACGGGGTGGGAGGCGCGCAGAGGGGTGGGTCGAGGGAGGTGTCAGGCGGCGACGCGGGCGACGGCGGCGATCGCGCTCGTGAAGAAGTCGAGGCCGTCCACGCCGCTGCGCATCGCGACAGCGGTGTCCGGACCGAATCCGGGCTCCGTGGCGTGCTCGGGGTGCGGCATGAGCCCCACGACGTTGCCCGCCTCATTCGTCAGCCCCGCGATGTCGCGCAGCGAGCCGTTCGGGTTCACGCCGGCGTAGCGGAACGCCACGAGACCCTCGCCCTCGATGCGGTCGAGCGTCTGCTCGTCGGCGATGTAGCCGCCGTCCGCGTTCTTCAGCGGGATCACGATCTCCTGGCCGGTGCGGAAGGCGTTGGTCCAGGCGGTGTCGGAGTTCTCGACCGTGAGCTTCTGGTCGCGGCGCACGAAGTGCTGGTGGTTGTTGCGGATCAGTCCGCCGGGCAGCAGGTGCGCCTCGACGAGCATCTGGAAGCCGTTGCAGATGCCGAGGACGGGCATGCCCTTCGCGGCGGCGTCCTTGACCTCGTTCATGATGGGCGAGAGGGCCGCGATGGCTCCGGCGCGGAGGTAGTCGCCGTAGCTGAACCCGCCGGGGAGGACGAGGGCGTCGACACCCTCGAGGTCGTGCGAGCCGTGCCACAGGGCGACCGGCTCGGCTCCCGCGATGCGGACGGCGCGCTGCGCGTCGACGTCGTCCAGCGAGCCGGGGAAGGTGACGACGCCGATGCGGACGGTCACTCCGCCACCTCGACGCCCACGACGTCCTCGATCACGGCGTTCGACAGGACCTCGTCGGCGATGCGGCGGGCCTCGGCGAGGACCTCGTCGGTGACCTCGCCCTCGACCGTGAGCTCGAAGCGCTTGCCGATGCGGACGTCGGTGAAGCCTTCGACGCCCAGGCGGGCGAAGGCGCCGGAGACGGCCTTCCCCTGCGGGTCGAGCAGTTCGGGCTTGGGCATGACGTCGACGACGATGGTGGGCATGACGGCTCCAAGAGTCGCGGGCGGACGGGCGGGTTCAGTCTACCGCTCGTCGATGCTCCGCTGAGACCCCGGGCACTCGCCCACACCCCGTCCTGCGCGCGCCGCTATCCCGGGGTGTCGGCGAGAAACCGGGGTCTCGGGTCAGGAGTGGAAGACGGTGTGGAGGTCGCCGACCGTGTCGCGGCCGCCGAGGCCGTCGATCTCGAAGAGCACCGAGATGCCGGCGACGTGGCTGCCGAGACGCTCCACGAGCTGCCGACCGGCGGCCAGGGTGCCCCCGGTGGCGAGCACGTCGTCGATGAGGAGGACGCGGGAGCCCACGGGCAGGTCGTCGTGCATCTCGATGGTCGCCGTGCCGTACTCGAGGGCGTAGTCGACGGAGGCGGCGGGGCGGGGGAGCTTGCCGGCCTTGCGGATCGGGATCAGCCCGACGCCCGCGGCGATGGCGGCGGCCCCGGCGAGGATGAAGCCCCGCGCCTCGATGCCGGCCACCACGTCGAACTGCCCCGCGAAGGGCTCGATGATCGCCTCGGTCGTCACGCGGAGGGCCTCGGCGTCGGCGAGGAGCGGCGTGATGTCGCGGAAGATGATGCCGGGCTCCGGGTAGTCCGGGATGCTGCGGATCAGGGATTCGGCGCGGGCGAGGGCAGGGGAGAGGGTGGCTTCGGGCACCGGACAAGGGTACGCCGGTTCACAACTCCGGAGAATTCGCGGGCTCCGGGCCGGCGGCGCTCGAACGGCGGCATCGGATCCCAGTTCTCCTGAGTTGTGAACGGGGACCGGCGGCCATCCCGCACCCTTGACATCGTGGGAGCGCTCCCATAGAGTTCACGACAACCTTGTGGGAGCGCTCCCACAAGCCCCCACGCACCACCACCCGCACGAACCCACAAAGGAGTGAACCGTGAACTCACGTGCCCGCACCCGGATCCTGGCGACAGCCGCCGTGGCATCCGTCTCCGCCCTCGCCCTCGCCGGCTGCTCCGGCAGCACCGGCGGCGACGGCGACTCCGGCGCCAGCGCCGACGAGAAGGTCACACTGACCGTCACCACCTTCGGTACCTTCGGCTACGACGACCTCTACAAGGAGTACGAGAAGGCGCACCCGAACGTGACGATCGAGGCGACCAACATCGACACCGGTGGCAACGCCCGCACCGACGCCTTCACCAAGATCGCCGCCGGCTCCGGACTCAGCGACATCGTCGCGATCGAGGAGGGCTGGCTCGGCGCCATCATGGACGTCTCGGACACCTTCGTCGACCTGCGCGACTACGGCATCGAGGACCGCAAGGACGACTGGGTCGACTGGAAGTACGGCCAGGCGACCGACGCCGAGGGCCGCGTCATCGGCTACGGCACCGACATCGGCCCGAGCGGCATCTGCTACAACGGCGCGGCGTTCGAGGCCGCCGGCCTGCCCAGCGACCGCGAGTCGGTCGCTGAGCTGCTGAACGGGGACTGGGAGAACTACTTCCAGGTCGGCGCCGACTACACGGCCAAGACCGGCAAGGCCTGGTACGACCACTCCGGCTTCGTCTGGAACGCCATGGTCAACCAGCTCGACGAGGGCTACTACACCGCCGACGGCGAGCTGAACGTCGAGGGCAACGACGAGCTCCAGGAGCGCTTCGAGCTCCTCGGCGCCGCGACCGAGGGCGGCCAGTCCGCGGCGCAGACCGCGTGGGACTGGAACGGCGGCAAGTCGTTCGTCGACGGCACCTTCGCCACCTTCGTCTGCCCCGGCTGGATGCTCGGCGTCGTGCAGGGCCAGGTCGAGGCCGGTGGCGGCGACGCGTCGACCGGCTGGGACTTCGCCGACGTCTTCCCCGGCGGCGCGGCCAACTGGGGCGGCGCGTTCCTCTCGATCCCGGAGTCGTCGGAGCACAAGGAGGCCGCGGCCGAGCTCGCCGACTGGTTGACGCAGCCCGAGCAGCAGGTGAAGCAGTCCGCCGCCGCCGGCAACTTCCCGTCGACCATCAAGGCGCAGGAGTCCCTCGCCGAGGAGGCCACGCCCAACGAGTTCTTCAACGACGCGCCGACCGGTGCCATCCTCGCCGAGCGTGCCAAGGGCGTCGTCGCACAGTTCAAGGGCGCCGATGACTCGGTGATCCAGGAGAACGTCTTCGGGCCGGCGCTGAGCGCGCTCGACCGCGGCGAGACCGACACGCAGGGCGCCTGGGACCAGGCGATCGGCCTCCTGAACGACCTCGTCGGCTGATCATCTCGCTTCGACAGGCTCAGCGACCCAGAGGGGACGCTCAGCGCCCCAGAGGGGATGCTCAGCGCCCCAGAGGGGACGCTCAGCGACCCAGAGGGGACGCTCAGCGCCCCAGAGGGGATGCTCAGCGCCCCGAGTGGGTGGCTGAGCCTGTCGAAGCCCGGCTAAGGACACGCCCATGACCCTCACCGCCCCGCCGGCGGAGCCGCAGGCCGCCGCCCCCGCAGCGGCGGATGCTCCGCCGCGACGCTCCTGGCGCACCCGCGTCTCCCGTTTCGACCACCGCGCCTCGCCGTACTTCTACATCTCCCCGTTCTTCCTCCTCTTCGGGCTCATCGGCCTCTTCCCGCTGCTGTACACGGTGTGGGTCGCGGTCCACGAGTGGGACCTGTTGAAGGGCGAGGGACCGTTCGTCGGCTTCGGCAACTTCGCGGCGATCCTCGGCGACGGCATGTTCTGGAACTCCATCCGCAACACGCTGAGCATCTTCCTGCTCTCCGCCATCCCGCAGCTCGCCGTCGCGCTGGTGATCGCGTACCTGCTGGACCGCGGGCTGCGGACGCCGACGTTCTGGCGGATGAGCGTCCTCATCCCCTTCGTGGTGACGCCGGTCGCCGTGGCGATCATCTTCTCCAGCATCTTCAACGAGGCGGACGGGCTGGCCAACAACCTCCTCAACCTCGTCGGCATCGCCGATCAGCAGTGGAAGCACGACACGGTCCTGTCGCACATCGCGATCGCCGTCATGGTGAATTTCCGCTGGACCGGCTACAACGCCCTCATCCTCCTCGCCGCGATGCAGGCCGTGCCGCGCGACCTCTACGAATCGGCCGCGCTCGACGGTGCCGGGGCGGTGCGGCGGTTCTTCGCCATCACGATCCCCACCATCCGTCCCACGCTGATCTTCGTCATCATCACCGCGACCATCGGCGGTCTGCAGATCTTCGCCGAACCGCGGCTGTTCGACGTCTCCACCGCGGGCGGCATCGGCGGCAGCGATCGGCAGTTCCAGACCACCGTGCTGTTCCTCTGGGAACTGGCGTTCTTCCGCCGGAACCTCGGGGAGGCCTCGGCCGTCGCGATCCTGCTCTTCCTGCTGATCGTCGCGATCGGCCTCATCAACTTCCTGATCTCCCGGCGCATCGCCACCGGAGACGCCCCGAAGAACCGCGCGGCCCGACGCCGCATCCGCCCGACTGGGAAGGAGGAGGCGCGATGACCGCCACCCAGGCCCTCAGCGTGCCGGAGCGCATCCGCCGCCGGCGCGGCACCGCGAGCGGGAGCGCCGGCCTCGGCAGCCGCCCGGGCTTCCTCACCTACGGGCTCCTCGCGGCCTTCGTCATCGGCGGCGCCTATCCGCTGTGGTGGTCGTTCGTCGTCGCGAGCGGGACCAACGCGACCCGCGGCGAGACCCTGCCCCTCATCCCCGGCGGCAACTTCCTCGCGAACGCGGCGAAGGTGTTCGACGCGATCCCGTTCTGGCTCGCCCTGGGCAACTCGTTGCTCATCTCGACGATCATCACGATCTCCGTCGTCACGTTCTCGACCCTGGCCGGCTACGCGTTCGCGAAGCTCCGCTTCCGCGGGCGGGACGGCCTCATGGTGTTCGTGATCGCGACCATGGCCATCCCCACGCAGCTCGGCATCATCCCGCTGTTCATGCTGATGCGCGAACTCGGCTGGACGGGGACGATCGGTGCGGTGATCGTGCCGACCCTCGTCACGGCCTTCGGGGTGTTCTTCATGCGGCAGTACCTCGTGGACGTGATCCCGGACGAGCTCATCGAGGCCGCCAGGGTCGACGGCGCGAACCAGTTCCGCACCTTCCTCACCGTCGGGGTGCCCGCGGCGCGGCCGGCCATGGCGATCCTCGGACTGTTCACGTTCATGACCGCCTGGACCGACTACCTCTGGCCCCTGATCGTGCTCTCCCCCCAGAACCCGACGCTGCAGACGGCGCTCAGCCAGCTGCAGTCCGGCTATTACATCGACTACTCGATCGTGCTCACCGGCGCGGTGCTCGCGACCCTTCCGCTCCTCGTGCTCTTCGTGATCGCGGGGCGGCAGCTGGTCAGTGGCATCATGGCGGGCGCGGTGAAAGGATGACCCCTATGACGCGTGCCTTCCCCTCGGACTTCCTCTTCGGCGCGGCGACCGCGGCCTACCAGATCGAGGGCGCCGCCTTCGAGGACGGGCGGACGGCGTCGATCTGGGACGCCTTCTGCCGGGTGCCGGGGGCCGTGGTCGGCGGCGACGACGGGGATGTGGCGTGCGACCACTACCACCGGTATCCGCAGGACGTCGCGCTGATGAAGCAGCTCGGGCTGCAGACGTACCGCTTCTCCACCTCGTGGTCGCGGGTGCGCCCGGACGGTGGCGCGGTCAACCAGGCGGGGGTCGACTTCTACAGCCGCCTCGTCGACGAGCTCCTCGCGGCCGACATCCTGCCCTGGCTCACGCTGTACCACTGGGACATGCCGCAGGCCCTGCAGGAGGTCGGCGGCTGGACGAACCGTGACGCCGTCGACCGCTTCCTGGAGTACGCGGGCACCATGCACGACGCCCTCGGCGACCGCGTGAACGTGTGGACGACCCTCAACGAGCCGTGGTGCTCGTCCTTCCTCTCCTACACCGGGGGCGAGCACGCCCCGGGGCACACGAGCGTCGCCGAGGGACTGCAGGCCTCGCACCACCTGCTCCTCGCGCACGGTGCGACGGTACGGGAACTCCGCGGTCGCGATGCCTCCCTCAACCTCGGCATCACGCTGAACCACACGGTCGCCGATCCCGCCGATCCGCAGAACCCCGCGGATGTCGACGCGGCCCGGCGGCTGGACGGCCAGTTCAACCGGTGGTTCCTCGACCCCATCTACCGCGGCGCCTACCCCGCCGACACCGTGGAGGACATCCGCGCAGTGGACCCCGAGGCCGTGGCGCGGTTCGAGGCGGCCGTGCACGAGGGCGACCTCGACACCATCGCCCAGCCCATCGACACGCAGGGCGTGAACTACTACCACGGCGACCTCGTGTCCGGCACGGGGCCCGAGGACGCGGCGGTGTCCAGCGGCCCGGAGACGGCGCACGTGACGCGCAGCCCGTATCCCTCGCACGAGGGCATCCACGCGGTTGAGCGCGGGCTGCCCCGCACCGCCCAGGGCTGGGAGGTCCAGCCGGAGGGACTCACGCGACTGCTGCAGCGGCTCTGGACCGAGTACGCCGAGCCCGCGGGCGTGGTGCTCTCGGTGACGGAGAACGGCGCGGCCTACGACGACACCGTCGTGGTGGAGGACGGGGAGACGCGGGTGCCCGATGCCGACCGCACCGCGTTCCTGCGCGCGCACCTCGACGCCGTGCTCGACGCCAGGGACAGTGGCGTGGACGTCCGCGGCTACTTCTACTGGTCCCTCTTCGACAACTTCGAGTGGGCCTGGGGCTACGACAAGCGCTTCGGGATCGTCCGCGTGGACTACGACACCCAGGAGCGGACGGTCAAGGACTCCGGCCGCGAGTACGCCCGGATCATCGCCGCCCGGTCCCTCTGACCCGTTCGAATCGCTCGATTGGCCCCATCTGCGGCCGAAATGGGACCAATCGGGCGATTCGAAGCGGGGGTTTTCACGGCCTGGCTCCGGGTGGATGAGAATGGGGCGATGGAAGAGAGCAAGCGATGATGTCGCCCCGCGCGACCATCGAGGAGGTCGCGGCCGCCGCCGGCGTGTCCCGGTCGACCGTGTCGCGGGTGGTCAACGGGTCGACCGCGGTCAGCCCGGAAGCGCTCGCCGCCGTGCGCGCCGCGATCGACGAGCTCAACTACGTGCCGAACCGCGCCGCGCGCTCGCTCGCCTCCCGGCAGACGCACGCGATCGCCCTCATCGTCCCCGAGGACACGACCCGCTTCTTCGGCGACCCGTTCTTCGCGGCGATCGTGGCCGGCATCACCGGCGCCCTCCGCAGCTCCGACTACCTGCTGAACCTCCTGATCGCGAGCGACGACCCCGGCGACAAGATGACGAGCTTCGTGCGCAATGGCGGCGTCGACGGCGCGCTCATCGTGTCGCACCACACGAGTGACGCGTTCGTCGACCGGATCGCCGACGCGGTCCCCGTGGTCTACGGCGGCCGCCCGGTGCGGCGGGCCGAGGGCGACTACGTGGTCGACGTCGACAACGTCGCCGGGGCGCGGGCGGCCACGCAGCGCCTCGTCGACATCGGACGCACGCGCATCGCCACGATCTCCGGTCCGCTCACGATGCCCTCGTCGACCGACCGCGTGCAGGGGTTCCGCGCCGCGCTCGCCGCCGCGGGGCTGTCTCCCTTCGCGGAGGAGGAGGGCGACTACAGCGAGGCGAGCGGAGCCGATGCCGCCCGACGTCTGCTCGCGGAAGGGCGACCGGACGCGATCTTCGTCGCCAGCGACCTCATGGCCCGCGGAGCGCTCACGGCGCTGCGGGGTGCCGGGGTGCGGGTGCCTGAGGACATCGCACTCGTCGGCTTCGACGACTCCTCGGTGGCCCTCAGTACCGACCCGCCCCTGACGACCATGCGCCAGCCCATGTACGCCCAGGGCGAGGCGATGACGCAGGTGCTGCTCTCCCGGCTTGCCGGCGAGGACCCACCTCGGACGACCATCCTGCCGACCGAGCTCGTCGTCCGCGGCTCCGCCTGAGCCGCACCGACCGCGGACACGGGTGAGGCCCGGTCGCCGAACGACCGGGCCTCGGTGGTGCCGGAGCGGGTCCGACGAGGGCGTCAGTTCCCGTAGAGCGAGACGACGCCGCTGCGGTCGACGCTGGTCATCGACAGATCGGCCGAGCTGCCGTTGCACTGCGGGTAGTGCATGATCGACGACGAGTCGTACGGCGTGAGCGGACGCCAGTTGTTGTCCTCGAAGCAGGTGCCCGCCTCCGGGCGGGTGTGCTCGTGGCGGAAGCCGAGGACGTGGCCGAGCTCATGGCCGAGCACGTTCGTCGGGGTCCACGCTCCGGCGCTCCAGATCGAGTCGTCGATGAGGACGTTCTGCTGGCGGGCCGGCGTGCTGGGGAAGAAGGCGCGGGCGATGTACTGCGTCGTGGCCACCGGCTCGACGGAGAAGACGACGGCGTTGTTCCGCGTGGTGCAGTTGGCGTCGGCGCTGCTCACGTAGCGGAAGTCGACCTTCGAAGACGCGGACTCCCAGAGCGCCGCGCCGCCCTCCATCGCCCGGACGACGTCGGCGTGCCGGCTGCCGAACTTCGTGCTCACGCAGTAGGTGAGGTTGGCCACCTGTGCGGCCGACCACTTGTCATCGATGTTGTTGACCGTGTTGACGATGAGGCCATCGTTGAGGGTCTCGGGGCCGACGAGCCGGTCGTAGAACGCGCGCAGCTCCTTCTTGTTCGAGATCACCTCATCGCCGTTGACGACGTAGGCGCCGTCGACGTCCCGATAGGTCGACGCCGCGAACTCCTGGTACGAGGGCGCGGAGTCGTCGGGGGACGCGGCCGTGGCGGGGATGACCGCGCTGAGGCTGAGCGCGGCCGCCGCGGTGGCGGCGAGCGCGAGTTTTCTGGTGAATCGCATGGAAGATCCTCTTCGATCTGGGCGGTGCCGCGCGCCCGGTGAGCGAGCGGACTCCGGCCGGAACGGTGAGCATCGCTGCCACCGAGGGGCCGAAGCCCGCTCACGCTAACCGCGCGATTTCGACGGGGTCAAGGCGCGACACGGCCCGTCGCCCGCTTTCTGCACTCAGGTCAGGAATCGGCTGGATCGGTCGCCGTCGAAGGTGCCGCCACGGCTCGGCCGGACGTCGGCACCGGCGGTCGACGACCGGGCCTGGTCGTCGGTCCCTCGTCGTAGGCCGGAGGTCGAGGATGACCACGGACGCGTCTCCGCCACCCCCTCCATAGGCGTGAGACGCGTCCGTGGCCCGCTGCGGCGAACCCCCGCGCCGCGAGTGCTCGCACCCTCCATAGGTTGAACGAGCATTCAGTGATTAATCTATCCCGAGACGGCCCGTTAGGGAATTCCGCCGGACGACCCGGGAGGTGGACACCGCATGGCGCGATCGGATGCGCAGAATCGTCTGGCGCGAGAGCGCGCCAGGGAGAACATCCTCCAGGCGGCGATCGAGGTGTTCAGCGAACGCGGCGTCGCCGGGGCGGGCATCGCCGAGATCACGCGTCGCGCCGGAGTCGCCCAGGGGCTGGTGAACTACCACTTCGGCGGCAAGGACCAGCTCGTCGGCGCGGTGATCGACCGCTGGTTCGAGACGGTCCTGGCCTTCGCGCAGGTCGAGGGCACGCCCGACGAGATGCTGGCCGCGATCATCGACGGGGCGATCGGGGCGACCGCCTTCGCGATGCCTCTGCAGCGCGCGGTGCTCGCCATGCAGCAGCAGCCGCTCACCCATCGGCTGTTCGCGGAGTCGGAGCAGCGCTACGCCGAGGGTGCGGCGGTCGCGGAGGATGCCGTGCGCGCCGTCTTCCGCGCCCGAGGCGCCGAGGACCCGGCCCTGGAGGAGGTCATGCTCCGCAGCACCCTGGAGGGGGTGTTCGTGAAGTACTGCGTCTTCGGCGACACGTATCCGCTCGAGGACGCGCGGCGCTGGCTGCACCGCCGGTACGGTCTCCCGGAGCCGACCGCCGCGTTGCCTGGGCTGCCGGCCTCGCCCCGGGGCGAACCCCGACCCCGCGCCACGGCGGCGCTGCGGACCGACGCGTCCTGAGTCGCCGCGCTCAGTCGAGCTGCATCCGCGCGAACGCGCCGAGCACGACCCGCTCCGACTGCACGAGGTACCGCTCCAACTCGGCTGCGCCGGCCTCCGCGCCGCGGGTGAGGAACGTGTCGAGGACGGCGCGGTTCTTCCGGACGAACGGCTCGTGCAGGGCGCGGGGGTCGTCGATCTTGAGGAAAGCGAGCCGCAGCTCCGCCGCGACGTTCCGGTAGGTGCGGGCGAGACGAGGGCTGTCGGCGAGATCGACGAGGGCGACGTGGAAGGCCATGTTCGCGCTGCCGACCGCGCGCCAGGCGGACGTGTCGTCTGCCGAGACCCCGGCCACGGCGGCCTCGGCCGCGGCGACCGCGTCGGTCATGCGCTGGACGGCGGGATGCTCGGGCTCGGACTGCCGCAGAGCCGTGCACTCGATGACCCGGCGGGCGCGGTAGATGTCGATGACGTCGGCGATCGAGGGAGAGGCGACCGAGACGCCGCGGTGCGGGATGTGCTCGACGAGGCCCTGTTCCGCGAGCACCCGGAATGCCTCGCGCAGGGTGTTGCGCGACACGTCGAAGCGCTCGGCCAGAGCCGATTCGGACAGCCGGGAGCCCGGGGCGACGTCGCCGTCGATGATGCGCTGACGGAGCACGTCGGCGAGCGGGCCCTGCTGGTTCATGCCTTCATCGTAGGGCGGCATCACGCCGATCATTACCGAAAAGCAATCGCGCTGTAGCACGACGGAAACATGATTGTTGAACAATCGGGTTCTGTCCGTTCTACACTGGGGGTCACCCGACACCCACCAACGACGATGGGACCCCCCTATGTCCGAGCAGTCCGCCCCCGCCCTCACCCCCGAGGACGAAGCCCGCGCCGCCCACGCGAAGAAGCGCGCCGGCCGCAGTGCCGTCATCGGCGCCATCTTCCTCATGGCCACGAGCGCCATCGGCCCCGGCTTCATCACCCAGACCGCGACGTTCACCGCCCAGATGGGCGCCGCCTTCGCGTTCGCCATCCTCGTGTCGATCCTCGTCGACATCGCGGTGCAGCTGAACATCTGGCGCATGATCACCTCGTCCGGCAAGCGTGCCGGCGAGCTCGCCAACAGCGCCATCCCGTTCTCCGGCCACGTCATCGCCGTCCTCGTCGTCATCGGCGGACTCGCGTTCAACATCGGCAACATCGCCGGTGGCGGCCTGGGTCTGAACGCCCTCCTGGGGCTCGACCCGAAACTCGGCGGCGCGCTCACGGCGGCCCTCGCGATCATCATCTTCCTCGTGAAGAAGGCCGGCAAGGTGATGGACATCGTGCTGATCGTCCTCGGCATCGGGATGATCGTGATGACCCTCGTCGTCGCGTTCATCGCCCAGCCGCCGGTCGGCGACGCCCTGCGCCAGACCTTCGTGCCCGACCAGCTCAACTTCGCCACCATCACCACGATCGTCGGCGGCACGGTCGGCGGCTACATCACCTACTCCGGCGCCCACCGCTACCTCGACTCCGGCCACGTGGGGCCGCAGTACGCGAAGCCCGTCATGCGCGCCGCCGCCAACGGCATCCTGGTGACCGGCATCATGCGCTACGTGCTGTTCCTCGCGATCCTCGGTGTGGTGGCCTCCGGCGTGGCGCTCGACCTCTCCTCGCAGGCCGCGAACCCGGCCGGGCAGGCGTTCGGTGCGGTGCTCGGCGACGCGGGGCTCCGGGTCTTCGGCGCGATCTTCTGGGCCGCCGCGATCAGCTCGGTCATCGGTGCCGCGTACACCTCGGCGACGTTCCTCTCGACGTTCACCGCCAAGCTCCGCGGCGGCTGGCCGCTGCAGCTCGCCACCGTCGCGTTCATCGTCGTGTCGCTGGCGGTCTACCTGGCGATCGGCACGGCCCCGGCCGCGATCCTCGTCTTCGTCGGCGGCTTCAACGGCCTGATCCTCCCCATCGGCCTCACGGTGTTCATGTACATCGGCTGGTTCCGCCGCGACCTGCTCGGCGACCGGAAGTACCCGATGTGGCTGCTCATCGCGGGCACCGTCGTGACCGCGCTCACCTGGTACATGGGCGCCGTCTCGATCGGCCCCATCTTCGCCTTCCTCGGAATCGGAGCGTGACATGGCGACCATCGACCTGAACTCGGACCTCGGCGAGAACGTCCCCGACCGGATCGTCAGCGACGACGCGAGCATGCTCGAGATCGTCACGAGTGCGAACGTGTCGTGCGGGTTCCACGCGGGCAGCCCGGAGGGGATCCGCGAGACCTTGGCCGCGGCCGTCGCCGGCGGCGTCGTGATCGGCGCCCACCCCGGGTACCGCGACTACGAGAACTTCGGGCGCACGAAGGTCGACATCGACTCGGCCACGCTGCAGGCGCACGTGGAGTACCAGCTCGGTGCTCTCCTCGGGCTCACCGCGGCGGTCGGCGGGCGGGTCTCCTACGTCAAGCCGCACGGGGCGCTCTACAACACCATCGCCCGCGACGAGCGGCAGTCGAAGGACGTCGTGGCGGCCATCAAGGCGGTCGACCCCTCGCTCGTGCTGCTCGGTCTCGCCGGCGGAGTGGTGCTCGACGTCGCCGAGCGGGCCGGACTCGCGGTCGCCGCGGAGGCCTTCGCGGATCGCGCGTACCAGCCGGACGGTCAGCTCGTCTCGCGCACCGAGGAGGGGGCCGTGCTGCACGACCCCACCGCGGTGGCCGAGCGGATGGTGCGCCTGGCCGCGGACGGCGTGATCCGGGCGATCGACGGCACCGACGTGGCCGTCTCCGCGCAGTCGATCTGCGTGCACGGCGACAGCCCCGGCTCGGTCGCGATGGCCGCGGAGACGAAGCGCCTGCTGCAGGCGGAGGGCATCACCATCGCCCCGTTCGCCGGAGTCTGACATGGCCGTGCTCGCGACTCCCGCACAGCTCGCCGACGCCCGGGCCGCCCGTGTGGCGCACCGGGCCGGCCACTCCGCGCCGACCAGCGGCGTCGCCCCGGGGCTGACACAGGCGAACCTCATCGCGGTGCCCGCGGACTGGGCCTTCGAGACCCTCCTCTACGCGCAGCGCAACCCGAAGCCCTGCCCCGTCCTCGAGGTGATCGAGCAGGGGGAGGTGGAGTCGCGGCTCGCGCCGGGCAGCGACATCCGCACCGATATCGGGCGGTACCGCATCTGGCGGGACGGCGCGCTCGTGGAGGAGGTGTCCGACGCGACGGCGGCGTGGGACGAGCATCCCGACCTCGTCGCCTTCCTCATCGGCTGCAGCTTCACGTTCGAGACGGGTCTCGTCGAGGCCGGGATCCCGATCCGTCATCAGGAGCTCGGGCGTAACGTGCCGATGTACCGCACGGCGGTGGACTGCACCCCGGCCGGACGGCTGCGCGGCGAGATGGTGGTCTCGATGCGTCCGATCCCCGCGGACCGCGTGGCCGATGCCGTGCAGATCTCCGGGCGCACCCCGGCCGTGCACGGTGCGCCCGTGCACATCGGCGACCCGGCGTCGCTCGGTATCGCCGATGTGATGGCGCCGGACTTCGGGGACGCCCCCGAGATCCGCCCCGGCGAGATCCCCGTGTTCTGGGCGTGCGGCGTGACCCCGCAGGCGGCGATCATGGCGTCGAAGCCGCCGTTCGCGGTCACCCACGCCCCGGGCTACATGTTCGTCACCGATGTGCCGGATGCGGAGTACCGGGTCTGATGCGCATCCTCACGGCCTCCGACAGCGCGCTGCTCGTCGAGACGGACGACCTCGAGCAGGCTATGCGGCTGAACCTCGCGTGGAGCGACGTGCCCGGCGTGCTCGAGCGCATCCCCGGCGCCCGCACGGTGCTCGTGCGCTTCGATCCGCACCGCACCTCAGCCGCCGCGCTCGCCGAGGTGCTCGCCGCGACCGAGGTCGACGCCGCAGCGCTGCCCGATGCGGGCGAGGTCACCATCCCGGTCCGCTACGACGGGGAGGATCTGGACGAGGCGGCCGCGCTCCTCGACGTCTCGGCGGAGGAGCTGGTGGCCCGTCACCTCGCCGCCGACTGGCGGGTGGCCTTCTCCGGCTTCGCTCCCGGCTTCGGCTATGCCGTGAGCGGCGACCCCCTCTTCGACGTGCCGCGGCGGTCGTCGCCCCGCACCCGGGTGCCCGCCGGCTCCGTCGCGCTCGCCGGGGCGTTCAGCGGCGTGTATCCGCGGGAGAGCCCCGGCGGCTGGCAGCTCATCGGCCGGACCGCCCTGGAGATGTGGGACATCGACCGGGACCCGCCGGCGCTGCTCGCGCCGGGTCGCCGCGTGCGCTTCGTGCGTGCGGAGCGGGAGTCGGTCGCGGCGTCGCCGGCATCGGCCGCCGCGACGCGCATCGACCGCCGTGAGGACGGCACGGCGGTCGAGGTCGTGCGACCGTCGCTGCAGCTCCTCGTGCAGGACGCAGGTCGCCCCGGCTTCGCGGCGCTGGGCGTCTCGGCCTCCGGCGTCGCCGATCGCGTCGCGATGCATGCGGCGAACCGGGCGGTGGGGAACGTGCCTGCCGCAGCCGTGCTGGAGAGCGTCGGCGGGGCCGTGCTGCGCTTCCACGGCGCGGGTGTGGCCGCCGTCACCGGGGCCACGGGCACGCTCACGCTCACCGACGCCGACGGCACGGAGCGCACGCTTCTCCCCGGCGTGCCGTTCGCGACCGTCGACGGCGACGAGCTCACGCTGGGCCATCCCGAGCGCGGTCTCCGGTCCGTGATCGCCGTCCGCGGCGGTCTCGCTCCGGCCGCGGCGCTCGACAGCCGCGCGACCGACACGCTCGCCGGACTGGGCCCGGCGCCGCTGACCGCGGGCGATCTCCTTCCGATCGGGGCTGCCGCGGTGGCCGCCGTCGAGCCGGACCCGGTGCCGCGCCCCCTTCCCGCAGCCGGGGAGCTGGTCGCGCTGGAGATCACGCTCGGCCCGCGCGACGACTGGTTCACGGCCGCCGGCATCGACGCGCTCACCGCGCAGGAGTGGACGGTCACGCCGCGCTCCGACCGTGTGGGCATCCGCCTGCACGGCGACGTGCCCCTGGAACGCGCGGTCGGCGGTGAGCTGCCGAGCGAAGGCGCCGTGACCGGGGCTATCCAGGTGCCGCCGGACGGCCAGCCCGTGCTCTTCCTCCCCGATCATCCGCTCACCGGCGGCTACCCCATCATCGGTGCTCTCACCGATCGCAGCCTCGATCTCGCCGCCCAGCTTCCGCCGGGCGTGCGGGTGCGTTTCACCGTCAAGGAGACCTCATGACCACTGTGCTGATCGCCAACCGCGGCGAGATCGCGGTCCGCGTGATCCGTGCGTGCGCCGAGGCCGGCTACACGTCGGTCGCCGTCTACGCCGATCAGGACGCGGATGCCCTGCACGTGCGGCTCGCGGACGAGGCGATCGGCCTGGGCGGCGACACCGCGGCGACGACGTACCTGTCCATCGAGGCGCTGATCGACGCGGCTCGCCGCAGCGGCGCCGACGCCGTGCACCCCGGCTACGGCTTCCTGTCCGAGAGCGCCGCCTTCGCGCGGGCCGTCGAGGACGCCGGACTCGTCTGGATCGGGCCCTCCCCGGAGAGCATCGACGCGCTCGGCGACAAGATGACCGCGCGCCGGATCGCGCAGCGCGTCGGGGCTCCGCTCGCCGCGGGCACGGATCAGCCGCTGTCCGGACCGCAGGAGGCGGTGGCGTTCGCCGAGGAGCACGGTCTGCCCATCGCGATCAAGGCCGCGTTCGGCGGCGGAGGTCGCGGGCTCAAGGTCGTCCGCGAGCTGTCGGAGGTCGCCGACGCGTTCGACGCGGCCACCCGCGAGGCGACCGCCGCGTTCGGCCGCGGGGAGTGCTTCGTGGAGCGCTTCCTGGAGAGCCCGCGGCACATCGAGGTGCAGGTGCTCGGCGACGGGCGCGGCGGCGTGGTCGTCGTGGGCGACCGCGACTGCTCGATGCAGCGCCGCAACCAGAAGCTCATCGAGGAGGCTCCTGCGCCCGGTCTCACGGAGGCGCAGCGGACGGCGTTCCACGACGCGGCGCGCGCGATCTGCGCCGAGGTGCAGTACCGCGGCGCCGGCACGGTCGAATTCCTCCTCGCCGCGGACGGCACGATCTCCTTCCTCGAGGTGAACACCCGGTTGCAGGTGGAGCACCCCGTGACCGAGGAGGTGACCGGGACCGACCTCGTCCGCGAGCAGTTCCGTATCGCGTTCGGCGAGGGGCCGTCGTTCACCGAGACCCCGGCGCCGACCGGGCACGCGTTCGAGTTCCGCATCAACGCCGAAGACCCCGGCCGCGGGTTCCTGCCCAGCCCCGGACGGGTGGACGGTCTGCGCATCCCCGGTGGACCCGGCGTGCGGTGGGACAGCGGCATCGAGGCCGGAGACACCGTGCAGCCCGCGTTCGACTCGATGATCGCGAAGCTCATCGTGCACGCGGACACCCGGGACGCGGCTCTCGTCCGTGCGCGTCGGGCGCTGCGGGAGCTCGCGGTCGAGGGTCCGGCGACCGTGATCCCGTTCGACCTCCGCGCCATCGACGACCCCGCGTTCGCGACCGCGACCTTCGCCGTGCACACCCAGTGGATCGAGACCGTGCTGCTCCCGGCCCTGGAGGCGCAGCCTCGGCCCGCGGTCGCTCCGGTGTCCGGACTGCAGCGGTTCCCGGTGGAGATCGACGGCCGCCGCGTGATGCTCGGTCTGCCCGCGGAGCTGCTGGCGGGCATCGGTCGTCCGGCGGGAGAGGTCGCGGCCCCCGTGTCCTCGGCGGATCCCTCCGAGCTGCGGGTCCCCGCGCCGGGCACGCTCGTCCGCTGGCTCGTCGACGACGGGGCCGAGGTGGCCGAGGGAGACCCGGTGGCCGTGCTCGACGCGATGAAGATGGAGACCACGGTCACCGCGCACCGCGCCGGCACGCTCACCCCGCGCGCCGACACCGGCGCGACCCTCGCCGCCGACGCCCTCCTCGCCACGATCGCCTGACCCCGCCCCGGTCACCCTCCGCGTGCGGAGTGCAAAAACACCCCTCCCGCACCCCTCAGACGCCCCTTTCCGATCCCGCACGCTCTGATCCCGCCAGCGCCCCCCGCGTGAGAGTGCGAATACGGTCCTCCCGCCCGCCGGGCACGCCCGTTTCCGATCCCGCACCCTCCGACCGGGGGACGTCCCCGCGTGCGAGTGCGAATAGGCCCCTCCCGCCCGCCGGGGGCGCCCCTTTTCGACCCTGCACCGTAGGGGCCGGACCCGCGGACACCGCGCGGGCCGGGACGTTCCTGTCTGGAGAGTGCGAAAGTGCACCTTCCGGAGACCCGGAAGGCCCCATTTCGATCCCGCACGCGGCTCGGCCGACCAAGGCCGAGCGAGTGCGAAAACGCCCCCTCGTCGTGTGAGGAAGGGGCGTTTTCCATCCGGACCGTGAATACCCCCGGGAGGGCGCACCCCCCGTCACCCGGTGCGAGTGCGAAAACGGGCCTTCGAGGGATGCGGGAGGGGCGAAACCCGTCCCGCATGTGAGCGTTACGCGGGGTCGCCGCCGAGGGGGCCGACGGGCTCGAGAGGCTTCGGGTCGTCGGCACCCGTCTTGCGCGCGCGGGCGATGAGGTTGCCCAGGTGATAGATCAGCAGCGCCGCGACCGTCCCGAGCACGATCCCGCCGAAGGCGAAGTCGCCGAGCTGCATCGTGAACCCGGCGATGCCGATCACGAGCGAGACCGCTGCGGTGTACTGGTTGACCGGACGCGAGAAGTCGACCCGGCTGTCCACCCAGATCTTGATGCCGATGATGCCGATGAGGCCGTAGAGCGCCGTCGTCGCACCGCCGAGCACGCCCGCGGGGATCGAGTTGAACACCTCGCCGACCTTGGGGGAGAACGCGAGGAGGATCGCGAACAGACCCGCCACCCAGTACACGGCGGTGGAGTACACACGGGTCGCGGCCATGACACCGATGTTCTCGCCGTAGGTCGTGGTGCCCGAGCCGCCGAAGCCACCGGCGATGGTCGTGGCGACACCGTCGGCGATGAGGGCGCGACCGGTGTGGCGGTTGATCGCGGGGTCCTCGGTCATGGTCGCGACGCCGCGCACGTGACCGACGTTCTCCGCGATGAGCACGAGCACGACCGGCAGGAACATCGCGATGGTCGACCAGGTGCCTGGCTCGACGAAGTCCGGGAACTGGAAGTGCGGGAGGCCGATCCACGGGGCGTCCGCGATGAGCTCGGCGGGGGTCTTGTCGCCACGGAGCGGGTTGGGCACCTCGAACGAGCCGTTGAAGGCGGCCCAGATGAAGCCGACGGCGACGCCGAGGAAGATCGAGATCCGGCCGAGGAAGCCCCGGAAGAGCACGGCGAAGAGGATGATCGCGACGAGGGTGATCGTGGCGGTCACGGGGTCGAGCGCGAAGTTGCTCCAGGCGGTGGGGGCGAGGTTGAAGCCGATCAGCGCGACGATGGCACCGGCGACGACCGGGGGCATCAGGGCGTCGACCCAGCGGAGGCCGACGAACTGCACGACGAGACCGACGACCGCGAGGAGCACGCCCACCGCGACCACGCCCGCGAGGGCGGAGCCGGTGCCGCCCGCCGCGACGGCCGCGGTGATGGGGGCGATGAAGGCGAACGAGGAGCCGAGGTAGCTCGGCAGCTGGTTCTTCGTGATGAGGAGGAAGAGCAGCGTGCCGATGCCGCTGAAGAGCAGGGTCGTCGACACCGGGAAGCCGGTGAGCGTCGGCACGAGGAACGTGGCGCCGAACATCGCGACGACGTGCTGCGCGCCGATGGCGATGGTCGCGAGCCAGGACAGACGTTCCTCGGGGGTGACGACGGCGCCGGGCTCGACGGTGCGGCCGTTTCCGTGCAGCTTCCACAAAGCCATGCGGGCTCCTCAGGGTTCGGGATCGGGGGCGGAGTGCTGGAGCAACACTACCGATTCCTGAGTTTTCCCTGTGCGTCCCGCGGCCGCGGGGAGCGCGACGTCAGGCGCCGAGGCGGTCGATGAGCTCCCGGTACCGGGCGGCCGTCCGGGCCACGACCTCCTCGGGCAGCACGGGGGGCTCGCCCTGCTTGTCCCAGTTCGCCGCGAGCCAGTCGCGCACGATCTGCTTGTCGAAGCTCGCCATCCGCTCCGCCGGGGTCGACCCCGTGCGCCAGGCCTCGGCGTCCCAATACCGGGAGGAGTCGCTCGTGAGGACCTCGTCGGCGAGGCGGAGGATGCCGTCGGCGTCGGTCCCGAACTCGAACTTCGTGTCGGCGAGGATGAGCCCCTTCTCCTCGGCGATGGCCGCGGCACGACGGTAGATCGCGAGCGAGGCGTCGCGGAGCTCGGCCGCCCGGTCCGCCCCGACGAGCTCGACGACGCGGTCGAACGTGATGTTCTCGTCGTGTTCGCCCATCGGCGCCTTGTAGGCCGGGGTGAACAGCGGCTCGGGCAGGCGGTTGCCGTTCTGCAGGCCTGCTGGCAGGGCGATGCCGCACACGGTGCCGTGCTCCTGGTACTCGGCCCAGCCGGAGCCGGTGATGTACCCGCGCACGACGCACTCGATCGGCAGCATCTCGAGCGACTGGGCGAGCATGGCGCGATCGGCCACCTCCTCCGGCAGGTCGCCGTCCGTGAGGTGGTTCGGCACGTCGAGCTGGGCGAACCACCAGCGGCTGAGGCGCGTCAGCAGAGCGCCCTTGTCGGTGATGCCGGGGGAGAGCACGACGTCGAAGGCGCTCACCCGGTCGGACGCGACGACGAGGATGCGGGTGTCGGCCGGGTCCTCCGAGGCGTAGAGGTCGCGGACCTTTCCGGAGTAGAGGTGTCGCCACCCGGGGATGGCCTGCGCGTTTCCTGCGGACGGTGTGCTCACCCGCCCATTATCCCGGTGATGCGTCCTCTTCCGCGCCGAGACCCCGCGTTCGCGTCGAGACCCCGGGGTGAGCGCGTCGGGACCCCGGGGTCTCGCCGGAAAACCGGGGTCTCGGCGGGGGAGAGGCGGGTGTATAGTCCATGTGGACTATTCGTGCGGGGCGACAGAGCAGGGGACAGGGGAGAGGCGTGGGGAAGAACGGGGATGTGGTGGCGGGACTCACGCCGCTCGGGGTGATGGTGCTCGCGCTGCTCCGCGAGAGCGACATGCACCCGTACGAGATGGTGCGCCTGCTCCGCGCGCGTCACGACGACCGCCTCATCACCGTCACCAACGGCACGCTCTACCACACGGTCGCCCGGCTCCAGCGTGCCGGTCTGCTCGACGAGGTCGGCACGGATCGCGAGGGCAACCGACCGGAGCGGACGACCTACACCCTCACCGACGCCGGCCGGGAGGCGGTGGTCGCCTGGGTGCGTCGCGCCCTCCCCCGCATCGACCGCGAGACCGACGCCCGCGTCGCGCTCGCCGAGTCGCACAACCTCGACCGCGACGACGCCGTCGCGCTGCTGCAGGAGCGACGGGAGGCCCTCGTCGCCTCGTACGCGCTGCACCACGACGGCCTCGCCTCCGCCCGCGCCAAGGGCGTCCCGCCGCAGGTCCTCGTCGAGATCGAACGGCAGGAGGCGCTGCTCGACGCCGAGCTCCGCTGGCTCGACTCCCTCCTCACCCGCCTCGACGGCGACGAGCTCCGCTGGGGCCCCGACGCCTTCGACGACACCGACCGCTACCGCGCCCAGCGAAAGGCTGCACAGCAATGACCGATTCCCGTCAGACCTCGGGGCCCGAGACGGGGCCCTTCGCCGCCGGTCACGCGCCGAAGAGTCCGTGGCCCGCGCTCTGGGCGCTCGTCATCGGGTTCTTCATGATCCTCGTCGACACCACGATCGTCTCCGTCGCGAACCCGGCGATCAAGGCCGCCCTCGACCCCGACACGAACAACCTCGACAACGTCGTGTGGGTCACCAGCGCCTACCTGCTCGCCTACGCCGTGCCGCTGCTCATCACCGGGCGCCTCGGCGACCGCTTCGGGCCGAAGAACATCTACCTCATCGGGCTCGCCGTCTTCACCCTCGCCTCACTCTGGTGCGGACTGTCGACGACGCTCGAGGGCCTGATCGCGGCCCGCGCGGTCCAGGGGCTCGGCGCCGCGTTGATGACCCCGCAGACCATGGCCGTGATCACCCGCACGTTCCCGCCGAACCGCCGCGGGGCGGCGATGGGCCTCTGGGGTGCCACGGCCGGTGTGGCCACGCTCGTCGGCCCGCTCGCCGGCGGTCTGCTCGTCGACGGCTTCGGCTGGGCGTGGATCTTCTTCGTGAACCTGCCCGTCGGCGTGGTCGCCTTCGTGCTCGCCTGGATCCTCGTGCCGAAGCTGAAGACGCACCCGCACCGGTTCGACCTCGTCGGCGTCGTGCTCAGCGCCGTCGCGCTGTTCCTCATCGTCTTCGGACTGCAGGAGGGCGAGAAGTACGACTGGGGGACCATCGCGGGCCCGATCTCGGTCTGGGGCCTCATCATCGCCGGCGTCGTGGTGCTCGCGCTCTTCATCGTGCAGCAGGCCCGCACCCGCAGCGAACCCCTCGTCCCGCTCGCCCTCTTCCGCGACCGCAACTTCTCCGGCGCGAACGTGGCGATCGCGGCGGTCGGCTTCACGGTCACGAGCATGTCGCTGCCGATGATGTTCTTCCTGCAGACCGCGCGCGGGCTCACCCCGACCGAGGCCGCGATGCTGCTCATCCCGATGGCCGTGCTGTCGGGCGTGCTCGCCCCGGTCGCCGGGAAGATCCTGGACCGTGTCGACCCACGCATCATCCTCGTCCCCGGCCTGCTCTGCGTCGCGGGTGCCCTGGTCTGGTACTCCGCCCTGACCACGATGGACACCCCGATCCTGATGTTCCTGCTGCCGTCCGCGCTGATGGGCATCGGCAACGCGGGCATGTGGGGGCCGCTGGCGACCACGGCCACGCGCAAGCTGCCTCCGCGGCAGGCCGGTGCCGGTGCGGGCATCTACAACACCACCCGCACCATCGGCTCGGTCATCGGCTCCGCGTCGATCGCCGCGTTCATGCAGTCGCGGCTGGAGGCGAACCTCCCCGGTCTGGCCGACGCTCCGGCCGGCACGGGCAGCGGCGCGCTGCCCCCGAAGGTCGCGGAGGGCTTCGCGGCCGGCATGTCCGAGACGCTGCTGCTCCCCGCCGGTGTGATCCTCATCGCGCTGGTCGCCTCGCTGTTCCTCCGTGGGCAGGATCGGAAGGACGAGGCCGTCGCCGCGACCCCTCCGGCGTGACCGCGATGACCCCGACACGCCGGTATCCACGCGGGTTCCGGCAGTGTCGGGCGTCTCTCCGAGATTCCGGTGCGCGGGAGGTGCAGGGTTAGGGTGGATGGTCGGCGGCCGCCGGGTCGCCCTTCCGAACCCCGAGGAGCACTCGACGTGAGCCGCCATCCATCCTCTCCGCCGAGCCGTCTGCGGCGGTTCGGCCGCACCGCCGGCGCGACCGCTCTCGCCGCGCTCGTCGCCGCCGGGGCGCTGCTCGCCGGAGCCGCGCCCGCCACCGCGGCCGACGACGGCGAGACCTACGTCATCGGCACCGACACGACCTTCGCGCCGTTCGAGTTCACGAACGAGTCCGGCGACCTGGTCGGCATCGACATGGACCTCCTGCGCGCGATCGCGGAGGACCAGGGCTTCGACGTGGAGATCCGCCAGCTCGGTTTCGACGCCGCGGTGCAGGCGCTGCAGTCGAACCAGGTCGACGCCGTCATGGCCGGGATGTCGATCACCGAGGAACGCCAGCAGACCTTCGACTTCAGCGACCCGTACTTCACGAGCGGCGTGCAGCTGGGCGTGCTCGAGTCCAGCGACATCGAGTCGCTCGACGACCTCGACGGCAAGACCGTCGCGGTGAAGACCGGCACCCAAGGGCAGACCTTCGCCGAGGAGAACGCCGACGAGTACGGCTTCCGCATCACGCCCTATCAGGACACGACCGACATGGTCGACGCGGTCAAGGCGGGTCAGGCCGTCGGCTACTTCGAGGACTTCCCCGTGCTCGCCTACGGCATCCAGCAGGGGTCCGGCTTCCGCCTCGTCGGCGAGCCGGCGCTCGGTGGCGAGTACGGCTTCGCGGTGAACAAGGGCGAGAACGCCGAGCTCCTGGAGATGTTCAACGCCGGCCTCGCCAACCTGCAGGACTCCGGCGCGTACGACGAGATCGTGGACACCTACCTCGCGACGCGTGACGACGCGCAGGAGGCGCAGCCCACCGACATCATCTCGGTCGCGGTGAAGTACTGGCCGGCCCTGATGCAGGGTCTGTGGCTCACCATCCTCGCCACGATCGTCGCGGTGATCGCAGCCTTCATCCTCGGGATCATCTTCGGCTTCGGACGCCTGTCGAAGTTCGCGCCGTTCCGCTGGATCGCGACCGCCTACGTCTACGTCTTCCGCGGGACCCCGATCCTGATCCAGGCGTTCTTCGTGTTCTTCGCCATCCCGCAGCTCATTCCGGACCTCAAGTTCGACCCGTTCGTGGCCGGTGCGATCACCCTGTCGCTGAACACCGGTGCGTACATGACGGAGATCATCCGCGGCGGAATCCAGGCCGTCGACCCCGGTCAGGCGGAGGCGTCGCGCTCGCTCGGCCTCAGCCACTGGAAGACGATGCGCAAGGTCGTGCTGCCGCAGGCGTTCCGGATCATGATCCCGTCGTTCGTGAACCAGGGCATCATCACGCTGAAGGACACCTCGCTCATCAGCGTCATCGGTCTCGCCGAGCTGACGTTCGTCTCGCGACAGATCATCGCCTCGACGTATCTCTCGGCGCAGGTGCTGACGATCGTCGCCATCATCTACTTCGTCGTGATCACGCTGCTGACGCTGCTCGCGAACCGCCTGGAGAGGAAGGCCAACGCATGAGCAAGATCGAGGTCAGGGACCTGCACAAGTCGTTCGGCGACAACGAGGTGCTCAAGGGCATCGATCTCGCGGTCGAGGACGGTGAGGTCATCGCCGTGATCGGCCCCTCCGGCTCGGGCAAGTCGACGCTGCTGCGCTGCCTCAACAAGCTCGAGGAGCCGACGTCGGGGCACGTGATCATCGACGGGGTCGACCTCACCGACAAGAGCGTGAAGCTGGACGAGGTGCGTCAGCGCATCGGCATGGTGTTCCAGCACTTCAACCTGTTCCCGCACATGACCGTGCTGGAGAACATCACGCTCGCCCCGGTCGAGCTCGGCCGCATGACGAAGGCCGAGGCCCGCGACCGCGCCCGCTCGCTGCTCGAGCGCGTCGGCCTGTCGGAGAAGGCGGACACGAAGCCCGCGTCGCTCTCCGGCGGTCAGAAGCAGCGCGTGGCCATCGCCCGTGCACTCGCGATGGACCCGGAGATCATGCTGTTCGACGAGGCCACCAGCGCCCTCGACCCGGAGATGGTCGGCGAGGTGCTGCAGGTCATCCGCGACCTCGCCGAGGGCGGCATGACCATGGTGCTCGTGACCCACGAGATGGGCTTCGCGCGCGAGGTGTCCGACCGCACGGTGTTCATGGACGGCGGCGTCGTGGTCGAGGAGGGCACCCCCGCCGATCTGTTCGGCGCCCCCAAGAACGAACGCCTCCAGGACTTCCTGTCCAAGGTCCTCTGACCCCGTTCGAGTCACTCAAATGGCTGCATTCCCGGTCGGGATGCAGCCATTTGCGCTACTTCAACGGGGACGGTCGCCGACGGTCCCGGGCTTCGAGTCGCTTGAATGGCTGCATTTCCGGTCGGGATGCAGCCATTTGCGCTACTTCAACGGGGACGGTCAGTCAGCGACGCGGGCAGCGATGTCGGTGCGGTGGTGGGACCCCTCGAGGCGGATGCGGCCGAGGGCGTCGTAGGCGCGGTCGCGGGCGGTGCGGAAGTCCGGGGCCACGGCGACGACGTTCAGCACACGGCCACCCGTCGCGATGAGCGAACCCCCCGGGGCGTCGGGGCTCGCGGTCGCGGCGTGCACCAGGCGGATCCCCTCCACGGCGGCGGCCTCGTCCAGACCTTCGATCGGACGCCCGGTCTGCGGCGCCTCTGGATACCCCTCGCTCGCCAGGACCACGGTGATCGCGACCTCATCGCGGAACACGGGCTCCGGCTGGTCCTCGAGGGTGCCGGAGGCGGCGGCGAAGAGGAGCTGGGACAGCGGGGTCTCCAGCCGCGGGAGCACGACCTGGGTCTCCGGGTCGCCGAAGCGCGCGTTGAACTCGATCACGCGCACGCCCTGCGGGGTGAGGATGAGACCGGCGTAGAGGAGTCCGATGAACGGGGTCCCCTCCGCGTCGAGCTGCCGGACGACCGGGAGGGCGACGTCGCGGGTGACCTCTTCCACGAACGCCTGCTCGCTGCCGAACTGCTCCGCGAGCCAGGGCAGCGGCGAGTACGCCCCCATGCCGCCGGTGTTGGGGCCGGCGTCGCCGTCGAGGGCCCGCTTGAAGTCTTGTGCCGGGCTGAGGGCGCGCACGGTGTCGCCGTCGCTGAGGAAGAACACTGAGACCTCGGGGCCGGACAGGAACTCCTCGACGAGGACGGGGCCGGCCGGGAGGTACTGCTCCGCGTGCGCCAGGGCCTCGGCGCGGTCGGAGGTGACGATGACGCCCTTGCCCGCGGCGAGCCCATCGGCCTTGACGACATAGGGGGCGCCCAGCTCGTCGAACGCGGCCTCGACCTCGCCGACCGTGGCAGCGCGGACCGCGCGGCCCGTCGGCACACCAGCGGCGTCCATGACGCGCTTGGCGAAGGCCTTGGAGCCCTCGAGCTGCGCGGCGGCCTTGCCCGGACCGAACACGGGGATGCCGCGACCGCGGAGCTCGTCCGCGACGCCTGCCACGAGAGGGGCCTCCGGGCCGATGACGACGAGGTCGATCGCGTGCTCGTTCGCGAAGGCGGTGACCGCGGCGCCGTCGAGCGGGTCGAGGGCGACGGGTGTCGCGTCCTGCGCGATGCCGGCGTTGCCGGGGGCGACGAGGATCTCGTGCGCGGTGGACTCGGCGCGCAGCGCCAGGATGATCGCGTGCTCACGGGCACCGGAACCGAGGACGAGGATCTTCACGCGTCCAGCCTATCGAGGCACGTGCGCGGGGTTTCGGCCGGTCCCGCGTTCACAACTCAGGACGATCGGCGCGGCAGCCGGGATCCGACGGCATATCCGGACCGATCCGCCGCGGTTCTCCTGAGTTGTGCACGGAGGTCGGCGGGGTCAGAGCGCGATCGGCCGCTCGGCCGCGGTGTCCCAGGGCACGGTCCACCCGGTCGCGTCGAACAGCGCGTCGAGAACCATGGCGGTGAAGCCCCACACGATCGTGCCGTCGACGTCGAACGCAGGTCCGCGGAACGTGCGGCCGGCACGGGAAAGGGTCGAGGTGAAGCGGGTCGCCGGGTCGAGGAGCTGCGCAACGGGGACGCGGACCACCTCGACGGTCTCCGCGTGGTCGACCGCGACCACGCGGGACGGCGACTGCCACCAGGCGAGCACAGGGGTGACGAGGTGGTTGCTCGCGGCGAGGGGGATCACGGGAAGCGTGGCGAGCACCTCGACTCCCGCGGGATCGAGGCCGGTCTCCTCCTCGGCCTCCCGGAGCGCCGTGGCGACCGCGTCGGCATCGGCCGCTTCGGCGCGCCCGCCGGGGAAGGAGACCTGCCCCGGGTGCGAGGAGAGCGTGGGCGCGCGGCGTTGCAGCAGCACGTCGAGGTCGCGGGCGACGGCCGCATCGACGGTCGGTGCGGGGATGCGGTCGAGGACGCCGAAGAGGATGAGCACCGAGGCGTCGTGGGCGTGGCCCGGGTCGGCGAGCGGAGGGATCGGCACACTCCAGGAGTGGTCGGCTGCGGCGGCGAGCAGCTCGGCGCGGGCGCCCTGCGGATGCATGCTCATGCCATCGAGCTTATGACCGGGGCCGCCGCAGCGGATCTAGGGTGGGGGGATGGCCAGGAAGATCGACATCGTCGACGGACGCGCGGCGCTCGGTGCCGTGCGCGACGCCGAGGCCGCGGGGACGAAGCCGGCGCGGCCGGAGCTCGCCACCGCGGTGCGCTACCTGCTGCAGCTGCTCGACGAGAAGGCGCCGGGCAACAGCGTCGAGGTGCGGGTCCCGCCGTTCGGAGCCGTGCAGGTGATCCAGGGCCCGCGGCACACGCGTGGGACTCCGCCGAACGTGGTGGAGATGGACGCCGCCACCTGGATCGCGGTCGCCACCGGCGCCGAACCGTGGGCGGACGCCGCGACGGCCGGGCGCATCCACGCCTCGGGCACGCGTGCGGATCTCACCGGCGTCCTCCCGCTGCGCCCCTAGCGCCGGGCCACGACGAGCGGCACCCCGGTCAGCGGGTGCGGGAAGACATCGACGGGCTGTCCGTAGACCTCCTCGATCCGTGCGGCCGTGAGGACCTCGGCCGGCGTACCCGTCGCGGAGACCCGACCGCCCATGAGCAGAGTGACGCGGTCGGCGTGCGCGAGCGCGGCGTTGAGGTCGTGCAGCACGACCGCGACCGCGACCCCGGCCTCCGCCTGGGTGCGGACCACGCGCATGACGTCTTCGTGATGCTTGAGGTCCAGGGCCGCCGTCGGCTCGTCGAGCAGCAGGATCCCGGTGCTCTGGGCGAGCACGCGGGCCAGCGCCACCCGTGCGCGCTCACCGCCGGAGAGCGAGGGGACGGAGCGCTCCCGCAGCGCCGTGACCTCGGTCGTCGCCATCGCCGCCGCCACGGCGCTGTCGTCCTCCTCGGCGGCCGGACTCCGCGCCCACGGCGTGCGCCCCATCCGCACGACCTGCTCGACCGTGAAGGGGAAGGTGACGGCGTTCTCCTGCAGCAGCACGGCGCGTTGTCGGGCGAGATCGCGGGGACGCGTCCCCGCGACGGGGCGGCCGTCGAGGAGGACGGTGCCGGACGCCGGAGCGACGTCCCCCGCGAGCACGCCGAACAGGGTCGATTTGCCTGCGCCGTTCGGCCCGACGAGGGCGTGCACCTCGCCGGCGTGGATGTCGATGGCCGCGTCGTCGAGGATGGCGCGTCCGTCCCCGACGCGCACCGTGAGCCCCTGGCCCCGCAGACGCGGACTCACGCCCATCCCCCCGACCGCCGCCGCGTCCGCACGAGGAGCCAGAGGAAGAACGGCCCGCCCACGAGGGACGTGATCATGCCGATGGGGAGGTCTGCGAGCGGTACGGCCGTGCGCGCCACGAGGTCGGCGGCCGCGATGAGGAGGGCGCCGCCGAGAGCGGAGGCGATCACGAGCGGAAGGTGTGCGGGGCCGATCAGCATCCGCATGAGGTGGGGCACCACGAGACCCGCGAACCCGATGATCCCCGCGAAGGCGACCGCGGCGCAGACGAGCAGTGCCACCGTGACGATGACGACCATCCGCAGCAGCTCGACCGGCACGCCCAGATGCCGGGCGGTGCGCTCGCCGAGGGCGAAGAGGTCCAGACCCGGCGCCACGATCAGGGCGACGACGATCCCGATCGCCACGAGCGGTGCGACGAGCTGGATGTTCGACCAGAGGGCGCCGTTCAGCGAGCCGAGCTGCCAGAACACGATCTGCTCGCGCGTCGACGTCGTGCCGAGGAACGTGAGGAAGGCCATGCCGGCGCCGGCGATGGCGTTGATCGCGATGCCGGTGAGCAGCAGCGTGACCACTTCGGTGCGACCGCCGGAGCGGCTCAGGAGGTAGACGGAGAAGACGGCCGTGAGACCGCCGAGGAAGGCGAAGGCGGGCGTGGTCCACATGCCGAAGGTGGCCAGGCCGAACGTGATGCTGGCCGCCGCTCCGAGCGCCGCGCCGGAGGAGACGCCGACGACGCCGGCGTCCGCGAGAGGGTTGCCGAAGATGGCCTGCATGAGCACGCCGGAGACCGCGAGCGCGGCGCCGACGAGCAGGCCGAGGACCAGTCGGGGGAGGCGGAGGTTGTAGATCACGCCGTCGTCGGTCGCCGCGGCCGGAGTCCCGGCGGTGTCGATGCCGAGGCCGCGCAACAGGACGTCCAGGAGCGCGGTCGGGGACAGGTCGTACTGCCCGCTGGTGATCGACGCGACGCCCGTGACGAGAAGGCCGATGACGAGGGCGACGACGACCGTCGCGAAGCGCAGTCCCCGATGCCGGGTCGGCGTCGGGGTGACGACCTCGCCGGTCACGAGGCCGGTTCCGGCGCGTACAGGGTTCGCGCGAGGGCGCTGATCACGTCGGCCGACCGCGGCCCGAAGCTGAGGATCTCGGCGTCGGCCATGTCGATCACGCGGCGATGCGCTCCTGCGGGGGTCTCGGCGATGGCGGGGATGCGTTCGATGAGCCCGTCGACGCCGCCGACCGATTCCAATCCGTCCGTCATCATCACGAGCACGTCGGGTTGCGCGGCGACGAGTGCTTCCGCGGTCATCGGCTTCATGCCCTCCCAGCCGATCTCCTCCGCGACGTCCACACCGCCGACCGCATCGATGAGGGAGTCCGCCCCGGAGTCCTCGCCGAAGATGTAGTACACGTTGGCGCTCCCGCGCACGTACAGGAAGAGCATGCGTGCGCGGTCCGTCTCCGCGGACGGGGTGACGTCGGCGATCTCCGCGATGGCGGCGTCGAGCTCGGCGTCGAGGCGGGCGCTGAGTGCCGTGCCGCGCGTCGGGACGCCGAGGGCCGTGGCGATCTCCGTCACGAGCGCGTCGGTGGTGTCGATCCGGCGGTCGCTGGAGATGACGACGACCGCGATGCCCGCATCCCGCAGCTGCTGGCGGACCTCCTTCGGGCCGATCGTGGTGTCGGTGAGCACGACGGTCGGGGCCAGTTCGAGGATGGCCTCCGGGTTGAGCGTGTGCCCG
Source organism: Microbacterium sp. str. 'China' (assembly GCF_002993305.1). Taxonomy (NCBI): domain Bacteria; kingdom Bacillati; phylum Actinomycetota; class Actinomycetes; order Micrococcales; family Microbacteriaceae; genus Microbacterium; species Microbacterium sp. str. 'China'. The sequence goes on from NZ_CP027434.1 coordinate 421,703, forward strand.
GTCTTGGTGACGACCGGGAGATCCTCGGTGCCGGGGAACTGCGTGGACGCGTCGCGTCCGACGACCTGATCGCCGAGCCCGAGCGCGAACACCGTGGCGGCGATCGTGCCGGAGATGTCGATCGGGAGGATGCGGTCGGTGTCCGTGATCTCGACCTCGCGGCCTTCGCTGTCGGTCACGGTGACCGGGAGCGCCGGGGCGGTGTCGTCTTCGACGGGCGCGACCGCGTGACTCGCGAGGCACGCGGTCGAGGGGCCCGTCGCTGCGCGCACGTCGGCGACCAGGTCGAGATCGGCGAGAGGAGTCGAGGCCTGCGGGCAGGCGTCGTCGACAGGGGGTGCCGCCGCCCCGGGGCCGGAGTCCGCCCCGGCGCACGCGGCCAGTCCGAGGGCCAGCGCGGCGGCGAGAAGCAGGGCAGGGGTGCGTCGCATTAGGCAAGGCTATCCTAAAACTTGACGCCCTCACTGGCGCCCCTCTACGCTCGGGATCGGCGGCTTGCTTAGCAAAGCCTAACCAAAGTCCACCTTCGCCCGACTGCCGTGCGGCGCCGCAGGGCGCGCGATCGATCGCGCCCGGCGCGCCGCGGAGAACCGTGAACGCCACAGCACATACCCCCTCAGCGAGCACACGCCTGCGTGTCCTGCTCGCCGCCCTCTTCTCCTTCGTCCTCGTCGCCGCTGGGGCGATGGTCAGCTCGCCGGCCCACGCGGCCGCGGCGACCGTCACCGCGGCGGTCTCGTCCGCCGACACCAGCGGCCTCACCGTGCAGGTGCGGGTCGAGGGTCTGCCGGACGTGACGGGCGTCTATGCCGCACTGATCGTGTCGGGCACCGAGAGCGGCATCTCCGCCGGGGGTGGCTACGCCGCGTTCGCGCTGCCCTTCCCGAGCGTGCAGCAGGGGGCCACGTCCTTCACGCTGCAGGCGCCCGTGGCGTCCCTGGACCGGACGAAGACGTACGAGGTGCTCGTCTGGCAGCAGCACACCGCGCCGACAGCCGCCACGATCTACGGCCGCGGCGACGTCACGGTGACGTCTGCGCAGTGGGACACGGTCTTCGGAACGACGCCCGTCCAGCCGGGCGAGACGGAGCCGGGAGAGACGACTCCAGGCGAGACGGAGCCCGGTGAGACCGAGCCCGGTGAGACCGAGCCCGGTGAGACCGAGCCTGGTGAGACCGAGCCTGGGGAGACGGAGCCCGGGGAGACGGAGCCGGGAGAGACGGCCCCGGGAGAGACCGAGCCGGCGCCCGCCGAAGCCGCCATCGAGGTGTTCCTCGCCGACGGCACCACGCCCGCTGCGGGCGCTCGCCTCCAGGCCGGCGACGAGATCATCGTCAAGGGCACCGGATACGACCCGACCGCGAACGTCGGCGGACGCGGCGTCCCGATCCCGTCGAACCTGCCCCAGGGCACCTACGTGGTCTTCGGCAACTTCGCGTCCACGTGGCAGCCCTCACAGGGGGCGCCGTCCTCGGCGCGTTCGGTCGGCGCACAGGCCTGGGCGCTCGCCGAAGGCGTGCTGGCCCAGGTCCCGACGCAGTACCAGGGCGCGATCCGCGCGCAGTGGGTGGACATCTCGCCCGAGGGCTCGTTCCAGGTCGCGCTGACGCTGAAGGACACCCCGGCGACGCCCGGCTCCTACGGGGTGTACACCTACCCGGCAGGCGGTGTCGTCAACGCCGACCAGGAGCGCAGCGTCGCTCTGGACTACCGCATCGCCTCGGGGCTGACGACCACAGTGAAGGCGGCGACGGCCGAGGACGGCCTCACGGTCACGGCCGCGGCGACGAAGCTCGGTGCCGTCACCGGTGCCTACGCCGCGCTGATCGAGAAGGGCACGGAGGCCGATGTCACCGCCGGCGGCGGCTTCCTCGCGATGCAGTACGTGCGCGGCATCACGGGCGGCGGCTTCACCGTCGACCTGACCGCGGCGGCGAGTGCTCTCGATCGGTCGAAGGCCTACGAGGTGATCGTCTGGCAGCAGCACACGATGCCGAACGCGGACACCATCTACGCACGCTCCACCGTCACCGTCACCGACGCGCAGTGGAACGCCCTGCTGCCCTCCTCCGGACCGACGGTCACGACCGCCGTCACCGGCGCCACCGCCGCGGACGGGCTGACGGTGAAGGTCACCGCCGCCGACCTCGGCGCGGTCACCGGCGCCTACGTGGCGCTCATCGAGACGGGGACCGAGGCCGACGTGACCGCAGGCGGCGGCTTCCTCGCCATGCAGTACGTCCGGAACATCGGCTTCGGAGCCTTCGCCGTCGACCTGAACGCGGCGGCGAAGAACCTCGACCGGTCGAAGGCGTATGAGGCGATCGTGTGGCAGCAGCACACGATGCCGACCGCCGACACCATCTACGCGCGCGGAGCGGTCACGATCACCGACGCACAGTGGCGCGCACTGCTCGGCGAGAAGCCGACCGAGCCGAAGCCCCCGGTCACGCCTAAGCCCCCGGTGACTCCGACGAAGCCGGCCGCGACCGTCCCCGGCGGGTCGCTGCGCTGGGCCATCTCGTCCTCGTTCACGAACTACATCACCGGACCGATCGCCCAGGGCACGATCGCCGTCTCCGGGGGCGCCACCCGATCCGGCGGCCAGTTCCAGTTCGGGCAGACCGTGGGCGGCGACTTCGACGCGGCTTCCGGACGCGGCAGTGTCGTCTACCGCGGTGCCGTGCGCTTCACCGGCCACCACGGGGTGCTCGACGTCACCGTCGCCGATCCGACGATCCGGATCACCTCGGCGTCCTCCGCCACGCTGTCCGTGACGAGCGGGGGTGCGCAGGTGCCGTTCGCGACCCTCGACCTCTCCCGCGCCGTCCGCACGGCGGCCGGTGGCGCCGTCACCTACACGGCGGCACCCGCCGCCCTCACGGACGCCGGACGCGACCGCGTGCTCTCGGGGTACGGCACCACGCTCAACCCCGTCTCGTTCACGATCGGCTCCGTCGCCGCCGCTCCCTCGGGCACGACGGGCACGGTCGCGGCGGCTGCGGTCGTCCCGAAGTCCACGCTCCCGACGACCGCCCCGACGGCGGCCGGCATCGAGGTCGACGAGGAGAACCTCGCCGCGCTCGCCGCCGGGAAGACGGCTACGGTCTCCGCCTCCGGCTTCCGTGCGAACGAGGAGGACATCAAGGTGGTCGTGTACTCGACCCCGGTGCTGCTCGGTACGGTGACGGCGGACGCGGCGGGGGTCGTGAAGTGGTCGGGTGCCCTCCCGGCCACACTCGCGGACGGCGAGCACACGCTCACCTTCCAGGGCTCGGTCGATCGCGGTCTCGCGTTCACGCTCGCAAGAGCGACCACGGAGATCGGCGTGTGCACGGTCGAGGGGGCGACCCTGCACTGGGGCTACAAGGAGTCGTTCCGCACGTACATCGAGGGCATCGCCCGGGGCGGCTGGACGCTCGCCGACGTGGCCTACGAGTATCCCGCCTTCGTGTGGTCGAACGGCACCGGTTCGCTGGATGACGCCGCGGGCTCGGGTCTGGTCACCTACGGCGGCGGCATCACCTTCACGGGCCACGACGGGGCGCTGAACACGACGTTGGCGAACGCGCGCGTCGAGCTCACGGGCGACGCCGGCTACCTCGTGTTCGATGTGACCGGGACCACTCAGGCGGGAGAGGCGGTGGCGCAAGAGGGTGTGCGTCTCGCCGAGTTCGCCCTCGCGGACGCCGCCGTGGTCGACGGCGCGCTGACCCTCGATGCGGTCCCCACGACGCTGACCCCGGCCGGGGCCTCCGCGTTCGGTACGTATGAGGCGGGCGAGGAGCTCGACCCGGTCTCCGCCGTGATCCCGGTCGACGGCGCCTGCGGCACTCCCGCCGAGGAGGAGTCTGAGCCGGAAGCCGAGGCGGACGCGGCGGTGACCGCGATCAGCGCGCCGGTCGCCACGGAGGAAGCCCCGGTGTGGCCCTGGATCGTGGGCGGGCTGGTCGTCGTGGCCCTGGCCGCGACGGGCGGGGTGCTGATCGTGCGTCGCACCCGGAGGGGGGAGCCGGCCGAGACGACGACCGAGGTCTGAGTCCGGCGGCTATCGGAACCGCCCTCCCCGGTGATCGGGGAGGGCGTTTCCGCGTGCGGCTGCGCACGCCCGCAGAGGGTGGGACAATGGAGGCATGCCCTCCCACGACACCCACCAGACCGTCGAAGCGACCGTGCGCCGCGTACCGCGGTACGGCGTGCTCATGGGCATCGGGGTCGTGCTGGGCGTCATCGCCGCCGGCATCCTCACGATGGTCGGCAGCTTCGAGCAGTCGCAGGCGCTCGATGTCGTCTACCCGCCTGGTCAGGTCTTCGGCTTCCTGCTGCTCTGGACCGTGCCGATCGGTCTGGCTCTCGGTGGCGTCGCCGGTCTCGTGCTCGAGCGGATCGCCCGCCGCCACGACCGCGTCGTGAGGGTCGACCGGGAGACCGTGGTCGACGAGGACGACACGACGACCGACCGCGCCTAGGCGAGCTCGGCGATCACCGGGCGGATGGCGGAGTCGAACGCCACGACGTCCCGGCGGAGGCCGTCGGTCACCGCGACCGTGAGGTCGCCGATCCACCAGATCCCGCGCTGCGACAGCGGCAGCACCTGTACGTTCAGCTCGAACGAGTGCGCGCGTCGTCCGATGTCTCGTTCGAACTCCGCGATCGCGCTCGCGTACGCCCGATAAGCGTCTCCGCCCGTGTGGCTCTTCATCGACCCGACGTATCGGTCGTGCGCGGCGTTGGCGTACCGGAGGGCGGTGCCGGCATGCGGACGGATCGCGGTCGAGAGCGCTTCGGCGCCGGTCGCCGGGAGGGCCACCAGGGTGTCGAAACCGTCGATCAGCTCGAGCGGAACGCCGGAGTGGTGGGCCCGCGGCTCCACGGTCATGTCCCAGTAGCCCTGCCACTGCGCCTCGACCTCGGGTGAGGCGTCGGGGGCATCGGGCGCGCGCACGGACAGGTCGCGGAGGGACGGCAGGTCCAGCGGCGCTCTGATGCCCAGCAGCTGGCGCAGGGCGAGCGCGACGAGCACGGGGACGCTCGCGTCTTCGCGGATGAGCCACTGCGGCTTGTCGGCCATGGCCCCATCGTAGGCGGGTGCGGCTACCGTGCGGAGTCCCGGCACGGTAATGCCCTCCGCGAGCCGCGTCAACCCTCGCTGTGATCGCCGCACCCGGGGGTAGACCTGCTCACACGCCGGCGGCCGTCGGCGGGAGTCGAGAGGAAGAACGATGTCGCAGAGCAATGCAGAAGGTGCCGCGGGCAGCGGTACGACCGAGTCTCCGGGCACCGTCCGGACCGCCGCGCATGAGGCCGCGGGTGTCGCCGACACGGCGAAGGGCCAGGCCGCGGACGTCGTCGAGACGGCGAAGGCCGAAGCCGGGGCGGTCGCCCACGAGGCCAAGGACCAGGTGCGCGACCTGTACCACCAGACCAAGACGGAGCTGTCGGAGCAGGCGGCGGTGCAGCAGCGCCGCGTCGCGGACGGACTCCGGTCCGTGGGCGGGGAGCTGGGCACGATGGCGGAGCGTTCCGACGGCGGTGTCGCCGCCGACCTCGTGCGCCAGGCGTCGACGCGTATCCAGGGCATCGCCGGCTGGATCGGCGACCGCGACCCCGGTTCGCTGCTCACCGAGGTGAAGTCCTACGCGCGGGCGAAGCCCGGCACGTTCATCGCGGTGGCCGCGCTCGCCGGTCTCGTCGCCGGCCGGCTGACCAGGGCGCTCTCCGAGGGCGCCGCCGAGTCCGCCTCGTCCGGCGCGGCATCGGGCTCGGGCTCCCCGTCGGGGGCGGGAGCGGCGGCACCCGCGGTCCCGCCGCGTCCCGTCGTCGCCCCGGCGACCACGCCCGGCGCCGTCCCCGGCAGCGCGGGCGCCGCGGGAGTGGTCGGAGGCGCGGGGACCGCAGAGAACACCACTCTCGGTGAGCCGCCGCTTCCCACCGACGGCACCGTGCCCGGAGCGCCGGACGGCATGAGCGGCATCGATGCCGGCACCGCCCCGTGGGGCGTCACGCCGCGCGGCGAGACGGTCGACGACGGGGACACCCCGCTCTACGACCGCACGGACGCCGCCTCCCGCGGCACCGATGAAGAGGGGCGACCATGACCGACGCCACCCCCACGCCCTCGGAGCAGAAGGCGGAGACCACGTCACTCGGCGATCTGCTCAGCGAGGTCACCACCGATCTGTCGACCCTCATGCGGCAGGAGCTGGAGCTGGCCAAAGCCGAGCTCAAGCAGTCGGCCACGCGTGCGGGCCGGGGGGCGGGGATGCTCGGCGGAGCGGGATACGGCGCACTGATGGCCGTGTTCTTCCTGTCGGTCGCCCTCTGGTGGGCCCTCGGGGCCTATGTCACCGGCCTCGGCTGGTCGGCCGTGATCGTCGCCGTCATCTGGGCGGTGATCGCGCTCGTCCTGTTCGTGATGGGACGCAAGCAGTTGAAGAGCATCGAAGGGGCTCCGCGCACCGTGGACAGCCTCAAGCGCATCCCTGATGCGGTGAAGAGGAATGAGGAGAACAAATGAGCGATTCACCCGACGCGATCCGCGCCGACATCGAGCGGACCCGAGCGGAGTTCGGCAGGGATATCGATGCCCTCGCCGACAAGGTCACCCCCTCGAAGGTCGTGCACCGGCAGACGCAGAAGATGAAGGGCGCCGTGCGCTCGGCGGTCGACCGCGTCATGGGCGCCGCCGACGACGCGGGGGACCGACTGGGGGATGCCTCCTCCTCGGTCGCCGACGCCGGACGGCATACCGTGGCCAAGGCGCAGGGCAACCCGCTGGCGGTGGGGCTCATGGCCTTCGCTGCGGGGCTCGTCGTGGCCGCCGTCATCCCCGCCTCCTCGAAGGAGAAGGAACTGGCCGAGGACATCAAGGAGAAGGCCCAGCCTCTCGTCGATGAGGCGACCGACGTCGCCAAGACCATCGGCCAGGACCTCAAGGAGCCGGCACAGGAGGCCTTCGCCGCCGTCAAGGACGAGGCCGCGGGTGCCGCCGCCCACGTCCGTGACGACGCGACCCACGCGGTCGACGAGGTCAAGAGCAGCGCTCAGGACGCTCGCGACAACGTCACCGGCGGGAACTGATCCCCGCGCATCCACCACATGAGGGGCCCGGTCCGATCCGTCGGACCGGGCCCCTCGCCTGCCGGGGCCGGGTCAGCTCTCGATGCCGGTGCGTCCCGGTGCGGAGTCTGCGCGGGTCCCGACGCGCCGGCTGAGCAGGATCCCCGCCGCGAGCGCGAGCACCGCCCCGGCGGCGAGTCCGATCAGGCCGCCGGCGTTGCCGCCGGTGGCCGCGAGGCCCCGGGAGGGAGGAGAGGGCGGCGTCGCGGGAGCCGAGGGGGACGGCGGCTCGACCGTGGTCGGCGGCGTGGTCGGGGACGGCGGGGAGAGCGTGGTCGGGTTGCGCAGCTCGACGGCCACGACGGATTCCGCGCTGATCGTGAGCTGTGCGCCTCCGTCGGTCGCCGTCACCCCGTCGCCGGTGAACTGCGGGCTTCCCCACACGACGCCGGGGACGGCATCGGCCCGGTGCTCGGACAGCGTCACGACCGCTCCGGCCGGAATCCCCCCGACGGCGTGAGCGGTGCCGTCCGCGAGCAACGTGAGCGTGCCGGTCACCGGGCCGTCCGCGGTGGGGTAGGAGTAGTCGACGGCGAACGTCGCATCGGCCGGGACGAAGGGTGCCCCCTCCCCGACGATCCGTTTCGCGACCGAGAACCCGCCGCGCCCGTCCCCTTCGCCGTCGCCGCCCGCCACGCTCGTGGTCACGGTCGCCGTGGTGGTGGTGACGCTCGATCCGGAGACGGTGTTGGCGAACACCTGGCCGTTGTGCGCATCCGCCGGCAGCTGGGTCTGATACGACAGTCGATACAGGCGGTCGGCCTGAGCCGGCGCCGTGAACTCCACGGTGAACGACGAGCTCGCGGTGCCCGGAGTGAGGACGAAGTCCGACCCCGCCGCGAGCGGGTGCAAGTCCGCCGGGTCGAAGAGGCCGCCGGCCCACGCGTCGGTGGCGACCGATCCGATCGCCACGGTGTCCGACAGCAGGGTCAGCCCGGGCGTCGCGGTGTCGGTGAGGGTCGGGCGCTCTCCACTGAGCAGTCGTCCGGGCACCCAGATGTACCACTCGATCGTCCCGTCGGTGGTCTGCACGCCCGACTTGGTCGCGTCCGTCGGCACCGGCTCGGGGCGCTGCGGACCGACGCCGCCACCGGGGATCTCCACGGTGATCGGATCCCCGTCCCCGGTGGTGAAGGTCACGGTGTCGACGTCGGTGGTCTCCTCCGCCTTCATCTGGAAGAACAGCGTCCCGCGGACGTTGTCGTGCGTGAGGACGTAGTCGCTCAGCGTGCACGTGATCGCGCTCGCCGTGACGGTGCAGGTGCCGACCACGGCTCCGTCGGGATCCCGCAGCGGGAACGTCGAGGAGACCCCGACGAAGCGGGGCGTCGTGGGAAAGGCGAGCGAGAAGGTGTCCCCCGGTTGCGCGCTGTCCGGAACGGCCCAGGCGGCCTCGAGTCGGAGCGTGTCGTACAGGTGGATGTCGCCTGTCGGTTCCACCACCCTCACCGCCGTGATGGCATCCAGCTCCGCCGCCTGCGCCGCCGGCGGCACCGCGAGTCCGACCAGGGCCAGGAGGGCGACGGCGCTGCTCACCGCGCCCCGGCTTCTCCTGCGTCGTCGCTCCGTTCTCTTCTTCTGTATGCGCACAGTCACCTCTCCTGTTCTTTCCGCGACATCCGGTCGTCGAGCCCGCCCGATTCGCCGACAGACTCTCACATGTGCGGATGATTACGCTACAGATGAGGACGTTTCGGTATCGCGCGATCCGCCCTGCACTCGAAGAGGGCCGCGAGCCGACGGGGCGCCCGCGGGCGGTAGGCTGTTCGAGTGGCTGCCTCCCCCACCAACCCCTATTCCGAAGCCGGCGTCGACACCGCAGCGGGTGACCTCGCCGTCGAACTGATGAAGTCGTCCGTGCGCGCGACGCACGGCCCCGAGGTGCTCGGCGGTGTCGGCGGTTTCGCCGGTCTGTTCGACGCCAGCGCCCTGCGCGACTTCCGGCGTCCGCTGCTCGCGACCAGCACCGACGGCGTCGGCACCAAGGTCGCCATCGCGCAGGCCATCGACAAGCACGACACGATCGGCCAGGACCTCGTCGGCATGGTCGTCGACGACATCGTTGTGGTGGGCGCGAAGCCGCTGTTCATGACCGACTACATCGCCTGCGGCAAGGTCGTTCCCCAGCGGATCGCGGACATCGTGCGCGGTATCGCCGAGGCGTGCGCCGCGACGGGCACCGCGCTCGTCGGCGGCGAGACGGCGGAGCACCCCGGTCTCCTGGGCCCTCGCGACTACGACGTCGCCGGCGCGGCGACGGGTGTGGTCGAGGCCGATGCCATCCTCGGCGCGGAGCGTGTGCAGGACGGTGATGCGGTCATCGCGGTCGCCTCCAGCGGCCTGCACTCCAACGGCTACTCGCTCGTGCGCCACATCATCACCCGAGCCGGGATCTCCTACGGCGACAACGCCGAGGACTTCGGCTCGACGTGGGGCGAGGCTCTGCTCGAGCCCACGCGCCTCTACACGCTGCCGCTGCTGCGCCTGATCGAGGCCTCCGGCGGCGTCCACGCGCTGAGCCACGTCACCGGCGGCGGCATCGCCGCCAACCTTGCGCGCGTGCTCCCCCAGGGAAGCTGGGTCGAGGTCGACCGCAGCACCTGGTCGCCGAGCCCGGTGTTCCGCGTGCTGAGCGACATCGCCGGTTCCACGCTGGAGTCCGCCGAGGGCACCTGGAACCTCGGCATCGGCTTCCTCGCCGTGGTGGCGGCGGACAGGAAGGACGCCGCGATCGCGGCGCTGAACGCCGAGGGCATGCCCTCCTGGCAGGTCGGCACGGTGGGCTTCGGCCCGCGTCCGGCCGGCGGATTCGAACAGGGCGCCAAGGGCGTCGATGGTGGAGCAGTGCGCCTCGTCGGCGCCTACGCGGACGGAGCGAAGTAAGAGCCCATGTGTGGCATCGTCGGAATGGTGGGCTCTGCCCCGGTCAATCAGGACATCTACGACGCCCTCCTGCTGCTGCAGCATCGCGGGCAGGACGCGACGGGCATCGCCACCGCCGAGGCGAACGGCGTCATGCACAACGCCAAGGCCCAGGGGATGGTGCGCGAGGCGTTCCGCACCCGCGACATGCGCGGACTGCTGGGCAACGTCGGTCTCGGCCACGTCCGCTACGCCACCAAGGGCACCGCGTCCAGTGAAGAGGAGATGCAGCCGTTCTATGTGAACGCGCCCTACGGCATCATCCTCATCCACAACGGCAACCTCACGAACACGCGTGAGCTCGCCGCCGACATGGCGCAGCGCGACCGCCGGCACCTGAACTCGTCGAGCGACACCGAGCTGCTGCTCAACGTGCTCGCCGGTGAGCTGCAGGCCACGACCTCCACGGTCGACCTCGACCCGGACCGGATCTTCGAGGCCGTCGCCCGCACGCATGACCGCATCGAGGGTGCGTACGCCGTGATCGCCGTCATCGCCAACTACGGCTTGCTCGCGTTCCGCGATCCGTTCGGCATCCGTCCGCTGATCCTGGGCCGCCGCCCTTCCACGGTCCCCGGAGCCGAGGGCAAGGACGAGTGGGTCGTGGCGAGCGAGTCGCTCGTGCTCGAGAACGGCGACTACGAGGTCGTGCGCGAGGTCGAGCCCGGCGAGGCCGTGTTCATCACGAACGACGGCGAGCTGTTCACGAAGCAGTGCGCCACCGAGACGCACCTCGCGCCCTGCGCGTTCGAGTACGTCTACCTCGCCCGTCCCGACTCCGTCATGAACGGCATCTCGGTATACGAGTCCCGCCTGCGGATGGGGGACAAGCTCGCCGACACGATCGCGAAGCACGTGCCGATGGACAAGATCGACGTGGTCATGCCGATCCCCGACTCGTCCCGTCCCGCGGCCATGGAGGTCGCCCGCAAGCTCGGCATCGAGTACCGCGAGGGCTTCTACAAGAACCGCTACGTCGGCCGCACCTTCATCATGCCGGGGCAGGCGGTGCGCAAGAAGAGCGTCCGTCAGAAGCTCAACGCCATGTCCACGGAGTTCCAGGGCAAGAACGTGCTGCTGATCGACGACTCCATCGTGCGGGGCACCACCTCGAAGGAGATCATCCAGATGGCCCGGGACGCCGGGGCCTCGTCGGTGACCTTCGCCTCCGCCGCCCCGCCGGTCCGGCACCCGCACGTGTACGGCATCAACATGCCGTCGCGGCACGAGCTCATCGCCCACGGCCGCACGATCCCCGAGATCGCGGAGGAGCTGGGCTGCGACCACCTCGTGTACCAGGAGGTCGACGACCTGAAGGCCGCGATCACCGAGGGTTCCGTACTGGAAGACCTCGACATGAGCTGCTTCGATGGCCGCTACGTCACCGGCACCGTCACGGACGAATACCTCGCCTGGGTGGAGGGGTCGCAGACCTCTTGATGTCCGGGTCCCTGAGCGCACCGCAGGGCCGACCCCTCTGGCAGGGGCGCACCCTCGCGTTGATCGGGATCGTGCTGGTCGCGTTCTCGCTGCGGTCGGCCGTCGCCTCGCTCTCTCCGGTCCTCGACCACGTCGCCGAGGACTTCCCGGTGGCCCCCGTGATCGTGGGGCTGATCGGTGCGGCTCCGCCCGTCTGCTTCGCGCTGTTCGGGCTGCTGACCCCGCTGTTCGAGCGCCGGTTCGGGCTGGAGCGGATGGCAGTGGTGGCCATCGTGCTGATGGCGGCGGGCATGCTGCTGCGCGGCCTCGCCCCCGACTCCTGGAGTCTGCTCGCCGCGACCGCGGTCGTGTTCGCCGGCGTGGGGTCGGGCAACGTCCTGCTGCCACCGCTGGTCAAGAAGTACTTCGCCGACCGGCTCGGCGTCATGATGACCGCGTACTCCACGACGCTCGCGGTCTCGACCTTCCTCCCGCCGCTGGTCGCCGTCCCCGTCGCCGACTCGCTCGGCTGGCGGATCTCGCTCGGCATGTGGGGTGTGGTGGCCGCCCTCGCGCTCGTGCCCTGGGTGACGCTGCTGGTGCGCTCCCGCGGCGACGAGCGCGCGGTGCCGACGGAACTCCTGGTTCCTGACCCCACCGACGGCGTGGACGATGTGCGCGACGCGGTCGCCGCCTCGACCGGGCCGATCACGACGCAGTCGGCGAACCCCCGCGTCTTCGGCCGGCTCTGGCGGCTGCCGTTGGCGTGGGCGCTCGCCCTCGTGTTCGGCACGTCGTCGACCATGGCCTATGTCGCCTTCGCCTGGCTGCCCACCATCCTCGTCGACCTCGGTGGCGTGACCCCGGCGACCGCCGGCTTCCTGCTCTCGCTGTTCGCTCTCGTCGGGCTGCCCTGCTCCATGCTCGTGCCGGTGCTCGTCGTACGGTTCCAGGCCACCCGCCCGCTCTTCTTCGTGGCCGTGGTCGCCGGTCTCGTCGGGCTCGGCGGCCTGCTGCTCTTCCCGACCGTCGCGCTGCCGCTGTGGGTCGCGATCTTCGGGCTCACCGCGATCATGTTCCCGCTGAGCCTCGTGCTCCTGAGCATCCGCGCCCGTACGCCGGAGAGCGCCGTCGCCCTCAGCGGCTTCGTGCAGAGCATCGGCTACGCGATCGCGGCGGTGTTCCCGCTCCTCGTCGGGCTCCTCCACGACACCAGCGGAGGGTGGCAGGTGCCGCTTCTCGTGGTGGCCGGGGTGCTGGTCGTCTCGGTGCCGGCGGGGATCATCGCGGGTCGCCGCCGCACGATCGAGGACGAGTGGGAGCGGCGTCACGGCCGCTGGTGACGATCGCCGTCAGCGCGCGACCCGCGGTGGGGCGGTCGAAGAGCGCACGATGAGCTGCGGGTCGGTGGAGGGCATCTCGCCGACCGGGTCGTGGCCCTCGATCTGGGTGATGAGCCGTAGCGCGGCGGCGCGGCCCATGGCCTCGAACGGCTGACGGACGGTGGTCAGGGCGGGGGAGGCGTAGGCGGCGAGGGCGATGTCGTCGACACTCACGACGGAGATGTCCTCCGGCACGCTGCGCCCCGCCTCGTGCAGGGCGCGGATGAGGCCGAACGCCATCTCGTCGCTGCTCACGAAGACCGCGGTCGCCTCGGGGATCGCGGCGATCGTGCGGCCTGCCCGGTACCCGGACTCCGGGGTCCAGTCCGCCGGGATCACGGGCGGCGGGACGATGCCGCGCTCGCGGAGCGTCTGCTCCCAGGCCTCGCTGCGCTGCTGCGTCTCCGTCCAGTAGTCGTCGCCGGAGACATGCCACACGGTCTCGTGGCCGAGGTCGAGGAGATGCTCCACGGCGAGGCGGGCGATCGCGCGCTGGTCGACCGCGAGCGGGGCGTCCTCCTCGAGGGAGGTGCGTTCGCTGCGGGTGGCGGGGGTCCGCTCGGTGCGCGCCCGCATCGCCGGGGTGTCCAGGGCGATCGGAACACCGAGGATGATGCCCTCTGCGCCCTGCCGCTCCAGGCGGTCGAAGGCCTCGAGGAACGCGTCGTCCGAGGCGTGGTCGGCCACCGCGGCGGTGGTCACGGTGTAGCCGTTCGCCGCCGCAGCCTGCTGGATGCCGACGCCGAGCGCGGCGGAGGAGTAGCGATCGGTCGAGACGACGATCACCCCGAGCACACGGGTGCGCCCCGACGCGAGTGATGCGGCGGCGGCGTGCACCCGGTAGCCAAGCTCCTCGACCGCGGCGAGCACTCGTCGCGCCGTCTCCGGCCGCACGTTGTCCTGCCCGGACATCACGCGCGAGACGGTCTGCGTGGAGACGCCGGCGAGGCGGGCGACGTCGACCTGGCTGGGGGCGCGGTCGTCTTTCGGACGGCGAGGGGACATGTCCCAATGGTAGCGATCCATCGGCGGAAAACCACGGAGCGCGGACCTCGGCGATGCGATAATGTGAACGCAAACAATTCAGCTGGGAGTGCAATGTCCGACCTTCTCGCCGCGGCTTCCGACGGCTTCTCCACGGCCGTCGCCGCGCCGACAGACGCCGCTGCCCCCGGCGCCCCCGCCCTGTCCTGGCGCGACGGGGAGATCCTCCGCGACGGTGTGCCGCATCGCATCCTGTCCGGCTCGATCCACTACTTCCGCGTGCACCCCGACCAGTGGGAGGACCGCCTGCGCCGGCTCGCCGCGATGGGCGCGAACACGGTCGACACCTACGTCGCCTGGAACTTCCACGAGCGGGTCGAGGGGGACATCCGTTTCGACGGCTGGCGGGACGTCGAGCGCTTCGTGCGGCTGGCCGGCGAGGTCGGCCTCGACGTCTTCCTCCGGCCGAGCCCCTATATCTGCGCGGAGTGGTCGAACGGCGGGCTGCCCTTCTGGCTCACCGGCCGGGTCTCGGCCCTGCGCACGAGCGATCCCGCATTCCTCGCCGCCGTCGACGCCTGGTACGACGCACTGCTCCCGCGGCTCGTGCCCCTGCAGGCGGCGTACGGCGGGCCGATCGTGGCGATCCAGGTCGAGAACGAGTACGGATCGTTCGGCAGCGACGCCGCCTACCTCGCCCACCTGCGTGACGGGCTCCGGCGACGGGGCATGGTGGAGATGCTGACGACGGCGGACGGGATCACCCCGGACATGATCGCGCACGGGAGCGTGCCGGGCGCGATGACGACGTTCACGTTCGGCACCGGGGTGCCGGTGGCGGCCTCCCTGCGTCGGCATGGGGAGGCGCTCATGTGCAGCGAGCTCTGGGGCGGCTGGTTCGACCACTGGGGCGAGCGGCACCATGTGCGGTCGGCGGACAGCATGGGCGGGACGATCCGCGAGCTCCTCGACGAGGGCGGCTCGGTCAGCCTCTACATGGCGCACGGGGGCACCAACTTCGGCCTGTGGAACGGCGCGAACCACGACCTCGTGCTGCAGCCCACGGTGACCAGCTACGACTCCGACGCCCCGATCGGCGAGGACGGCACGCTCGGGGAGAAGTTCCATGCGCTTCGCGCGCTCTTCGCTCCCTTCCACGCGGACGCGCTGCCGCCGGTCCCCGACCAGCCGCGGCGGCAGTCCGCGGCGTCCGCGCCCCTGGAGCGGCAGGCGGGTCTACTCGACGTGGTCCGGGCGACCCCTGCCGCGGGCGCGCTCTCGCCCCGTCCACTCACCTTCGAACAGCTCGGGGCGGAGGACGGTCTCGTGGCCTATGAGGCCGACGTGTCGTTCCCCGAGGAGGTGACACTGACCATCGACGGCCTGCATGATCGCGCGGTCGTCTTCCTCGACGACCGCCGCCTCGGTGTGCTCGAACGGGACGGCGAGACGTCTCTCGCTCTCCCCGTGGACGGCGGCTCCGGTCGGCTGACGCTCGTCGTCGAGAGCCTCGGACGAATCAACTACGGGCCGTACACCGGCGAGGGCAAGGGCATCATGCGCGGGGTGATGATCGGCCGCCGCCTTGTGAACGGCTGGACGCATCGCCTCCTGCCGCAGACGGCTCCGGCGGCGGACGCAGCCGGGTCGGGCGTAGCGGACGGCCTCGCCGTCGCCGGGTTCGATGTCGATGAACCGCTGGACGCGTGGCTCGCCTTCCCCGGTGGCGGCAAGGGCATGGTGTGGCTGAACGGATTCCTGCTCGGACGTTACTGGAGCGTGGGGCCGCAGGAGACGCTCTACGCCCCCGCGCCGCTGTGGCGCGCCGGGCGCAACGAGATCGTGGTGCTCGACACCGACGGCCTCGGGGCGACGGTGGAGATCCGGGAGGCGCCGTCCTTCGGGGAGACCGAGGAGTTCATCGGCTCCTGAGCCGCACACGGGCCGCGGGTGGTGACCTTCGGCCAATGTTTGCGCATACTTCGCGCTCGACTCTTGTCTTAAGCCACCGCGTCGCTCTACGGTGATAGCGCAAACATGGGTTCCGATCCATGATCCACCTGCGGCGCATCGGGGCGTCCTTTCCTCCGGCCGTCGCACCGTTCGAGAGGCAAGACGTGTCGACATCTTCCCGACCGCCGCGCACCGCCGTCGCCGTCAGCTCCCTGCTGGCGACGGCCCTCGCGCTCGGCGGAGCGCTCCTCCCCGCGACCGCGGCGCAGGCCGCCGATCTCGTCCCCGTCCCGCACGCGGACTACCGACTGCACGCGGTGTCCAGCGAAGCCGATCCGTATCCGGCGCCGCCTTCGCTCGACGGCACGGCTCTCGGTGCCTTCGACGGCGACTACGCGACGCAGTGGACGTCGAGGTACTCGGCCAACGCCCCTTTCCCGCACTGGATCTCCCTCGATCTGCAGCGGTCCCTCTCGGTGAAGGCGCTGGACTATTCGGTCAAGCGGGGGCAGAGCGTCGCGGCGAAGACCGTCGAGGTGTACGTCACGGACGACGCCGACGCCGCGCGCACCTCGCCGGCCGACGGGGGATGGGGCGCCGCCGCGGCGGCCGCGACGCTGCACGCGCCCACCGCGAACGACGAGAAGCAGCGCATCACGCTGGACACTGCGAAGGACGGCCGGTACGTCGCCCTCCTCATCATCGATGCGCAGGGCACCACGGGCGGCGGCGCCGGCGAGATCCAGGTGCTCTCCGACGAGGAGCTCCCGCCGATCGTGACCGAGCCGGAGACGCCGGAGCAGCCGGAGCCCGGGGACACCGTCGAGATCGCCGCGGGCGGCACCACGGCCACCGTCTCCTCCGCGTTCCCGCAGATCCTCGGTTACCGCGTGGGCGATGAGCGCCTCGGCGGGCAGAAGGGCTCCGCGCGCACCTGGGCGGTCAACGGCACCGCCTATGCGTCGACCACCACCTCCACGGCGACGGCGACCGGCGTCGACTACGTCTCGACCCTGACCGGCATCGACGTCACGGTTCGCAGCAGCATCCGGGTCGCGGCGAACGGCACGGTCGAGTTCACCGTGGCCGGAGTCGACGGCTCCGCTGCGGTGAACACCCTGGGGCTCCCCGACAACGCCTTCCTCTCCGCGACGGCCGCGGACGGCGCCGTCCTCGACCGCACCGTCATCAGCCCGAACAGCACCACGAACGCCGACGAGCACATCGCGGTGGGCGCGACGACGGCCACCGGCACGAAGGGCGCGGCCTTCGCGTTCCTCGGCCACGGGACCCTCGCCGGCAGCGTGATCACGAACGCGACGACGCAGGCCTCCGGCGGCACCGCCTCGTGGAACACCCGGCTCACGACGCGGGTGACTGCGGCCGACGGCCGGACCGCGGAGATCGGCTCGAACACCTGGCTCATCCATCCGACCACCGCCGTCGACAGCCGGGTGACGACCTACGCCCTGCCGAAGGTCACGGTGCTCCTCACCGCCGACCGCAACGGCGACGAGACCGTGGACTGGCAGGACGCCGCGATCCGCTACCGCGAGGTCGATGCCCCGCGCCTCGGTGCCGACCGGGTGGCCGACCGCGTGGTCAGCCGCATCCCGTTCAACTTCGCCTCCAGCGCCACGAACTACTTCGACCTCGTGCTCGACAACACCAAGCGCATCGCGAACCAGACCGACGGCCTGGGGCAGTGGGTGCTCAACAAGGGCTTCGGCAGCGAGGGCCACGACTCCGCGAACACCGACTACGGCGGGAACTACAACGAGCGCGCGGGCGGCCTCGCCGACCTCAACCGCCTCGTCGACGAGGGGGCGAAGCTCAACGCAGACATGAGCGTGCACGTCAACGCCACGGAGATCTACCCCCAGGCGGACGCGTTCGACGCCGCGATCCTCGACGGCACACCGCCCTACAAGCCGGGCTGGAACTGGCTCGACCAGTCGTACTACATCAATCAGCAGACCGACCTCGGCACGGGACGCGTGCTCGACCGCTTCCAGCAGCTGCGGGACGAGGTGCCCGGGCTCAGCGGCGTCTACATCGACGTGTACTACTCCAACGGCTGGGTGGCCGAGGAGCTCGCGGACGAACTGAACGCCATGGACCTGGAGGTCGCGACCGAGTGGGGCGACAAGTTCGTCGACAGCACGGTCTGGTCGCACTGGCCGAACGACCTCGCCTACGGCGGCAAGGACAACAAGGGCATCAACTCCACCATGGTCCGGTTCATCCAGAACGCGCAGGCGGACGTCTGGAACGACGACGTCCTGCTCGGCCAGCAGCGTCTCGTCGATGCCGAGGGCTGGGTGGGCAACCGCAACTGGGACGGCTTCATCGGCAACATCTGGTCGCAGAGCCTGCCGACGAAGTTCCTGCAGCACTTCGACCTGCAGACGTACGAGGCGGGGGTCGAGGCGACGTTCACCGACGACGTGGCTGTTCGGATCGACGGCGGCACGCGGGTCGTCACGATGGACGGCGCGACCGTTCTTCGCGGCGACTCCTACCTGCTGCCGTGGCAGTCGCTGGAGTCGAGCGCCGAGTCGGGTTCGCCCGTCGACGCGGACAAGATGTACTTCTTCACGGCCTCCGGCGGCGAGAAGACGTTCGGTCTCACGGACGCCTTCCGCGGGAACACGACCTTCGACGTGTTCGCGCTCGGCGACCAGGGCCGCGAGAAGGTGCGCACCGTCACCGCGCTCGACGGCAAGCTGACGCTGTCCGGTGAGAAGGGGGCGGCCTACGTCGTCGTGCCTCAGGGCGGAGCGCAGCGGGCGGCGATCGAGTACCGCGACGCGGGCCTGACCGATCCCGGGTTCAACTCGGGCGCGCTCGACGGCTGGAACCCCCGGGGTGACGTGACCATCGAGCGCACGGACCTCGGCGCGGCGAAGAACGCCTCACGGGGCGACAACATCGCGGTGTTCGGCTCGTCCCCCTCCGCGATCTCGCAGACCGTCACCGGCCTCACCCCCGGGAAGCGCTACGCGTTCTCCGCGCAGGTGCAGATCGATCCGACGGCCACGCGGGACGTGAGCGTCGCGGTCGACACCGGGGGCGGCGTCGTGAGCCGCACCTGGAACCTCTCCCCGACGTACAACTACATGCGCGCCGACTCCAAGGCCGGACAGTACTACCAGCGCGGATCGGTGTCGTTCGTCGCCCCGGCCTCCGGCGAGGTGACCGTCTCGGTCTCGGCGGTCGCCGGCGACGCGACGGTACGGATCGACAACGCCAGGGTGATGGTGGATACGACGGCCCCCGCCGCGTCCGGCACCGTGTACTCGAACGACTTCGAGGGCAATCAGCCCGGCTGGGGCCCGTTCGTGAAGGGCGACGCCAACGGCATCGACGACCCGCGCACGAGCATCTCGCGGCGGCACGACCCGTACACGACGAGCGACTGGCGCAACACGGCCAAGCCGTTCGACAGCGGAGCGCTCGCGGGGCTGGCGGTGGACACCACTCTCACCGGCGAGCACTCGCTGATGTCCCACTCCGAGAACTCCGGCGTCGTCTACCGGACCGACCCCACGCTGGTACCGCTGCAGGCCGGGCACACCTATCGCATCGGGTTCGACTACCAGGCCGGTGCGAGCGGGGCCTACCGCTGGCTGACCGGCACCGACGCCGTGCTCGGCGGGGAGATCTCCTCGACGACCCTGCGTCGCACCCCCGTCGTGCAGGCCCTGGAGACCACCGCGTTCCAGGAGGACGTGATCGTGGGGTGCGGCGACTACACATGGGTCGGTCTGGAGCGCGTCGGCGGCCCGGACGTCGACTTCGTCCTCGACGACTTCACGGTCACCGACCTCGGTCCGACGGAGGGTGGCACCCCGTGCGCCACGGTCTCCGGCGAGGCCGTGACCCTGAGCCCGGGGGCGCAGACACCCTTCACCACGACCTTCACCAACAGCGAGGACATCCTGGCGGAGAACGTCGGTGTGCAGCTCGACCTCCCGGAGGGCTACACCGTCGAGGTCGCAGACGGGTCGTCGAACCTGTTCGCGAAGGTCGCCCCCGGCGAGAGCGTGACGACGGACTGGCTACTGACGGCACCGGCGTCGGCCGCGGGCTCTCCGGTGAGCATCGGCATCGCAGCCACCTACCTCGTCGACTGCGACGTGCGGACCGTGCAGACCGCGCAGGAGGCGGCTGTCGCCTCCCGTGCCCGCATCCCGAACGCGCAGATCACCGCGACCGCGAGCTCCGAGGAGACCGCTGGTGAGGACGGCGAGGCGGCGAACATGCTCGACGGCAACGCCGGGACGTTCTGGCACAGCCGCTGGAGCAGCGACGCCCCCGGGTATCCGCACGTGCTCACGTTCGATCTCGGGGCGGCGGAGACGGTCGACGGCATCTCCTATCTGCGGCGCGGCGCGAACCAGAACGGCCCCATCAAGGGCTTCCAGGTCGCGGTCTCCGCCGACGGGCAGACCTTCACCGACGTCGCGGCGGGTGAGTGGAAGAACGTCGCGGAGTGGCAGGATGTCGACTTCGACGCGACCACGGCGCGATACGTGCGGGTGACGGCGACCTCGTCGATCTCGGGCACGCCGTTCGCCGCCGTGGCGGAGATGGCGGTGTACGGCACCACCGTCCCGCAGGCGGGGCACGCCCCGGAGAAGCGGCCCGAGGACGACCTCGGGGCCTGTGCTGCGGAGACCGATCCGGCGTTGACGCTCGGCGCGGATTCCGTGCGGGCGGGGGAGACGGTCGAGGCCGTGCTCTCGGGCTTCGCGCCCGACGGCGTCGTCTCGTTCTGGCTCGACGGCGTGCGGCTCGCGGACGCGACGGTCGATGCGCGCGGCGCGCTGACCACCCGCGTGCTCATCCCCGCGGATGCGACGGTCGGGAAGCACCGCTTCCTCGTCAAGGACGCCTCCGGCGCGGAGGTGGCCGGCGCCGCCCTCACAGTCAAGAAGGCGAAGCCTGCGAAGAAAGCCGTCCTCACCCCGTCGGTCGGCACCGCGGCGGCAGGAGACTCCCTCCGCGTGCAGCTCCGCGGCTTCGACCCCGAGGCGGTCGTGCAGCTCTGGCTCCACTCGGAGCCGGTCCGCGTGGGGGAGGTGACGATCGCCGCCGACGGCAGCGCGGTCGCGACCGTCCTCATCCCGGCGGGCACGCCCGCGGGTGCCCATGCGCTCGTTGCGACGGACGCCGAGGGCGCCGAGCTGGCCCGTGCGGATCTCGCGGTCACCGCGGCCGCGACCGCCGCGGGCGGGGCGCTGGCCACGACCGGCGCGGAGGGGATGACCTGGCTGGCGGTGGCTGTCGGGGCTCTCGCGCTGAGCGCCCTCGGCGCGGGGCTCTGGCGGCGGCGACGCAGCTGAGTCCGTCTGCGCACAAAGAGGCCCGGGGTTCGCCCCGGGCCTCTTCTGCACGCGGCGGGGAGTTTGCCGGTTCTCCACGGGTCGCAGTTCCGGGGCGGGAGAGCATGTCCCGGTGCACGAGGGGCGCGCCGGGCGGTGACCGTCGTCGACGCCTCGATCGTCGTCGACCTGGTCTGCACCGGAACGTCGACCGGTGTCCTGGGGTCGCGGCTGGAGGACGAGTTTCTGCTGCCCCTCCTCACGCACGACCGGAGGCTCGCGCCGGCGGCCTCCGGTCTGTGCGCGGTCGAGGTGCCTAGCCCTTGACGGCGCCGGCGGCGAGACCGGAGCGCCAGTACTTCTGCAGCGTGAAGAACAGGGCGATGAGCGGGATCACGCCGAGCAGTGCCCCGAGCATGACGGCGCCCTTGTCGGGGGAGAAGTAGCTCATCATGCCGTAGAGGCCGAGCGTGACCGGCTTGAGGTCGGGGCTGGAGATCATCATGAGCGGGAGGAGGAAGTTGTTCCACGTGGCCACGAAGATGAACAGGAAGATCGTCACCATCGCGGGGCCGAGCAGCCGCAGCACGATCGTGAAGAAGATCCGGGCCTCACCGGCGCCGTCGATGCGGGCGGCCTCCAGCAGCTCCGTCGGCACCGAGGACTGCGCGTAGACCATGCCGAGGAAGACGCCGAACGGCGAGACCGCCGAGGGGATGATGATCGCCCACACCGTGTTCGTGAGGCCGAGCGCCTGGAACTCGATGTACAGCGGCACCGTGAGGAGGGCGACGGGCAGGAGGAGCCCCGCCATGATGATGCCGACCGCGAGCTTCTTCCCGGGGAAGGCGAACTTGGCGATCGCGTAGCCGGCCATCACGGCGAACAGCGTGCCGATGACCCCGGCGCTGAGCGAGTAGAACAGGGAGTTGCCGACCCAGCGCCAGAACAGCCCCTGCGTCCAGCCCATGAGGCTGTCGTAGTTGGCAGCGAGGTTCGGCTCGGCGAACCAGAAGCCGAACGTCGACGTGAGGTCGGTGTTGTTCTTCGTCGAGGCGACCACGAGCCAGAACACCGGTACGAGGAAGTACAAGGTGGCGACGACGAGGGCGATGATGCCGAACGTGCGCGCGGCGGGGCCGGGGGCGATCGAAGGAGGAGGGGCGTCCGCCGCCTGCGGCCTGCGGGAGCGCCGCTTCGTCGGCGGAGCCACGGTGACGAGTCGTGTGGTGGTCATGCGTCGCTCTTCCGCCGCTGGAGCAGTGCGTACACGATCGCGAGCACACCCGCGATGCCGGCCATGAGCAGCGAGTACGCCGACGCCGGACCGCTGCCCGACGGCGACAGCTCGCCCATCATCGTGTTGTAGGTGAGCATCATCGGCGTGAAGTCCTTGCCCATCCAGGAGTTCGCAGCCTCCAGGATGACCGGCTCGTTGAACAGCTGGATCGTGCCGATGATCGACAGCAGCACGGCCAGCAGCGCGGCACCGCGTACGAGCGGCACCTTGATGCGGGTCGCGATCTGGAATCCCGTCGCGCCGTCCAGGCGGGCGGCCTCGTAGAGGTCGCGCGGGATGGCCTGCAGGGCGCTCAGGAAGATGAGCATGTTGTAGCCCGTGTACGTCCACGTCGTCATGTTCGCCATCGAGAAGAGGATCGTCTGCGGCGACATGAGGTCGGTCCCCTCCGGCAGATACGGCAGGAAGGGCGACACCTCGGGCGTGTAGAGGTAGAGCCACATCATCGCCGCGATGATGCCGGGGACCGCGTACGGGAGGAAGAAGGCGAGGCGGAACAGCGCGGGGCGGCGCACGATGAACGAGTCCAGCAGCAGGGCCAGGGCGAGGGCCGCGATGATCATCACCGGGATCTGGAACGCCGCGTAGAGCACGACCCGTCCCATGCCGGCCCAGAAGGCGCCGTCGGTCGCCGCCGCGGCGAAATTGTCGAGGCCGACGAAGGTGTCGACGAGCTCACCGCCGCCGTACAGGCCGCCGCCGGCGGGTACCTGGGCGAAGAACGACGACCGGACCGACACGATGATCGGGATGAGGAAGACGACGGCGAACAGCAGCGCGAACGGCGCCATGAACAGCCACCCGGTCAGGCCCTCTCTTCGGATCCGCGATCGACGGGTCGACGGGGCGACGGGACGGCGCGCGGGAGGGAGCGGCGCCGCTGCCCTCGTCTCAATCACTGTGGCCATGATGTGCCTCTCGCTCTCACGACGACGGCGGAGTGCACGATCGCCCGTGCACTCCGCCGTCGTTCATCCGATGATGCCGTCCGGTCCGGTCATTCCGCGACCGGAAGGCCGAGGTCCTTCAGCGACGCGACGGCGGTGTCCTGCGCCGTCGTGAAGATGTCGGCGACGGTGGCGGTGCCGGCGGCGGCCGCGGCGGCCGTCTCGTTCATGTTCGCCAGCGTCGAGAAGCCGGGGGCGTAGGGGAAGTCGGGGTTGAGGTTCTCGGTGGCGGTGCCGAGCTCGGCGAGCACATCCTGACCGCCGAACTGACGCAGCATCTTCTCGGGCGTCTCCACCTCGCCCTTCGCGGCGACGACGAGGCCCTGGGAGGCGAGGTCGTCGACCTGCGTGTTGAACCAGTCGTTGAACTCCATGGCGGCCTCGGGGTTCTCGCAGCCCTTCATGACCGAGACGCCGGACCCGCCGTCGGGGCCGGTCATCGCCCCGGCGCCGAAGTCGGGGAGCTGGGCGACGCGCCACTGCCCCTCGGCCGGGGTGCCGTCCAGGGAGTCGAGGAGGAATCCGGCCTCCCACGCCGCGCCGACGTGGCCGATGAGGCTGCCGTCGTTCAGCGCCGCCGTGAAGCCCTCGCCCCAACGCTCGGTCGCGAGCGTCTGCTTGCCGTCGAGCAGGCCCTGCCAGAAGGCGGCGACCCGCTCGGAGCCCGCACCCTCGGCGTCCACCTTCCACTCCTCGCCCTCCGTGGAGAACCAGGTGTCTCCGGCGGCGGCAGCCTGTCCGGAGAGCCAGTTCTGCGCCTCGTCCGGTGTGAACGCCGTGACGAACTTGCCGGCGGCGGCGGCCGTGGCGGAGGCGGCGGTCAGGTCGTCGAGCGTCGCCGGGGCGTCGAGGCCGAGCGCGTCGAACTCCGCGGTGTTGTAGAAGTAGACGAGGGGTCCGGTGTCCTGCGGGAGGCCCACGATGGCGTCACCGACCCGCATGCCGCTGAACGCTCCCGCCGAGTAGTGGTCCTCGTACTTCTCGGCCTCCGCGGCGACGTCCTCCAGCAGCCCCTTCACGTAGAGCTGCGGCACCTCGGAGTATCCGGTCTGCGCGAGGCAAGGACCGTTCCCGGCCTTGATGTCGGTCTCGAGCTTGAGGATCATGTCGCTGGCCTTGCCGTCGAACTTCGTGGCCTTGACCTGGATGTCGGGGTGCTCCTCGTTCCAGCGGTCGACGATCTCCGCGACCGTGGTCATGCCCTCGCCGTCGGGGAGGCGGTGCATGTACTCGATGGTGACGGGCTCACCGCCGGCGTCGCCGCCCCCGGAGGCGGCCGGGGCGCAGGCCGCGAGTCCTAACGCCGACACCGCGCCGAGGGCGACGACCGCGGCGACGCGGGGGGTGCGTGAGGTGGGTGCCATGCTGTTCTCCTCTTTGAGGTCATGTTCCTGCGGATCGCCCGAAGCGGGGACGCGGCGAGGGTGCGCCGTCGATCACATGCACATCAAATCAGAAAATGTTTGCGCTCACAAGACGTGGATCAGCGGTCTGGCGACGCATTCGGCTCGCGTCGAGGGAGCGCTGACATGCCGGAGGCATCGGGTTCGGGCGGCAGGCGTGATCACGGCAGCGCGCGACGCCGCCCGCCCGCAGCCGCCCGGGAACGACGAAACACCCGCACGAGCCGTGCGGGTGTTTCGAACCGAGGGGCTACGCCTTCTCTAGTTCGTCTTCGTCTTCGTCCGCGTACTCGTCGGCCCACTTGTCGACGTAGGCGTCTTCGTCGGAGTCGCTCGAATGCGCGAGCTCGCGCTCCAGCGCCGAGTAGTTCACCGACGGACTGTACGCCTTGAGTTCGCGGGCGATCTTGGTGTGCTTCGCCTTCTGACGGCCACGGCCCATGCCTGAGACCCCCTCACGAGTTAAGCTGCGGGCAGACGGGCGCCCGAGTCATTCACGACACCGGCTCGAGGCCGGTAAGAGTAGCATTCAGGATAGCACGCGGGGAACAGACCCTGGCCGCGGCCAGGCCGGCGAAGGGAGCGATCTCCATGACCGACAGCACCTCCACTCCGTCCGACGAGGCCACGCAGAACGCCGCTCTGCAGAAGGCCGTGATCGTCGGGATGCAGCTCGACCAGGACCCGCACGTTCTCGATGAGGCCGTCCGCTTCGCCCGGCTGCTGAACGCACCGCTCGTGGTGGCCCACGTCGACATCACGCGCTTCGTCACCTACGAGGATCCGGACGGCTACGTGCACTCCGCTCCCATCGACATCAACTTCGACGCGGGGGCTGCCGAGTTCGAGGCCGTCGAGGCGGCAGCGGCCACGGTGCTCGACGGCAAGGGCGTCACCTGGACGGCACGTCAGCTCGTCGGCGACCCGGCGCTGGCCATCAAGCAGCTCGCGAACAAGCTCGACGCGCAGCTCATCGTCGTCGGTACCCGCAAGCGCGGTATCGGTGAGTCCATCCGGGAGTTCTTCACCGGCTCCGTCGCCGCGCGCCTCGCCCATCGCCAGCACCGCTCCGTGCTCGTCGTCCCCCTGGGGGAGTCCGTGCCGGACGAGCAGAAGGAGATCTGGCCGGAGTGATCCGCACACGACGAGGCCCCGCCGACGGATGTCGACGGGGCCTCGTGCGGTCATGCCAGGGGCTCAGGAGTCCGGCTGACTCAGCGCCACGGTCACGCTGCGGGCGGCCTGATCCAGCGCGTTCTCGAGGTCGGTGATCACCGACGACGGGAGGACGCCGCCCTTGGCGACATGGGTGCGCAGGTCGGTGCGGATGCGGGCGCGGAAGGCGTTCACGACGGCGTCCGCGCGGTGCAGCTCCTCGCGGCTGGTCAGCCGTGCATCGTCGCCCGCGGTGCGCGGCCTGTTCTTCGCCGCCGCCCGGTCGTCCTTGGTGGCTGTCGCCAGGTCGGCGCGAAGACTCTTCATCGCCTCCTGCACGCTCTGGCGCACCTCGTTCGCGATGAGGCGGACGGTGTCGGTGATGCCCGCCTCGATGTCGGCGAGGTCGCTCTGGCGCGAGGCCAGCTCGGCGCGTCCGGCCTCGGTGATCGCATAGATCGTCGTGCGTCCGTCGACGGTCTTGGTGACCAGCCCCTCCTCCTCGAGCTTCGCGAGGCGCGGGTAGATGGTGCCGGCGCTCGGCGTGTACGTGCCACCGGTCCGATCCGTGAGGGACTGGATGATGCCGTAGCCGTGCTGCGGGGACTCCGCGAGCAGCGACAGCAGGTACAGGCGCAGATCGCCGTGGGAGAAGACCGCGGGGCTCATGCTTCCCACTCCGGGTCGTTCTCGATGGTCTGCGGAGCGCGGCGGAGGACCGTCACCCCTCCGGACACGGAGTTGGCGCGGAGGTCGACGAAGCGTCCCGCGAGCTCGCCGGTGGTGCCGTTGTAGGTGCTCGGGCCGGACGAGCTGCGCTCGACGCCGTCGATGAGGAGACGGCCGCTGAGCGAACGGATGACGTAGTTCGCCGCGAGGGACTCGTCGAGCCGCACCGTGGTGCCGCCGGAGACCGAGTTCACGGTGATCGTGTTGACGTCGCCCGCCGCGTCCACCAGTGTCGCGCCGGAGACGATGTCGACCGTGGCCTTGCGGATGGCGCCCGTGACGGCCACGTCGCCGGAGACGCTGTTGGCGCTGAGCGAGCCGGTGAGGTTGCGGATCTGCACGTCGCCGGAGACCGAGTTCACGCTGAGGTCGCCGATGAGGGTGTCGACGATGATGTCGCCGGACACGGTGTTGAGACGCGTGTCGTTGCGGATGCCAGACACGAGGGCGCCGGCGCTCACGACGCCGAGGGTCAGGGCGATGCCGCGCGGGACGGCCACGCTCACCTCGGCGCGCGGACCGCCGGAGCCGAAGTTCCGGAACACCTCCAGGAAGTTGTCCCAGCCGAGCTGCGGGTGGTCGATCTCGACCTCGCCGTCGCGGGACTCGATCCGGAGGTCCTTCGTGGTGACGCCGTGCACCTCGATCCTGATGCCGGGTTCGTCGTGGGCGATGACGTCGACCTGTCCGCCGACGAGGCCCACCTTGAGCCGGGTCGCGGAGGCGATGTCGATGACGCGTTCCTCGCCGGGGGCGATGAGCCACTTCTCGGTCATGTCTGCTTCTCCTGTGTCGAGGGATTCACGATATATCGTGTTGCCGTCACGATAACACGATATATCTCGATCTGGACACCCGCCTTCGCTTCGAATCGCCTGATTGGTCCCATTTCGGCCGGGAATCGAGCCAATCAAGCGATTCGAGCGGGGTTGACCTTGACGTAACGGCAACTTCTACGGTGGAGGGGAACGACCGGAAGGGAGCGGGATGGACGAGAAGGACTGGTCGATCCAGGAGATCGCGCGACTGGCGGGGACGACAAGCCGCACGCTGCGGCACTACGACGACATCGGGCTGCTGCCTCCGTCGCGCATCGCGGCCAATGGCTATCGGCACTACGACGCGGCGTCGCTCGTGCGGTTGCAGCGGATCCTCCTGCTGCGGGAGCTCGGGCTCGGGCTGCCGCAGATCGCGGAGGTGCTGGGCCCTTCGACAGGCTCAGGGACCCAGGTCCGCGGCTCAGGGACCCAGGGCGGGGGCTCAGGGACCCAGGGCGGGGGCTCAGGGACCCAGGGCGGGGGCTCAGCGGCGGAGGCGTCGGCGCTCGAGACGCATCTCGCGCTGCTGCGCGAGGAGCAGACCAGGCTGGCGCGGCAGATCGCGTCGGTCGAGTCCACCATCACGGCATTGAGAGGAGGTGAGAACCTCATGGCAGAGAACATGTTCGACGGCTTCGACCACACGCAGTACAAGCAGGAGGTCGAGGACCGCTGGGGGAAGAAGGCCTACGCCGACAGCGACCGCTGGTGGCGCGGGATGAGCGACGCCGAGCGTGCCGAGTGGCAGCAGCGCGTGTCCGACCTCGGACGCGACTGGATCGCCGCGGCGGAGAGCGGTATCGATCCCGCGTCCGCCGAGGCGCAGGAGCTCGCGCGCCGTCACGTGGCCTGGCTCACGGGCATACCGGGCACTCCCGCCGCCGCGCTCCGGCAGGGACCGGACGCGGGTGCCAAGGCCTACGTCATCGGTCTCGGCGAGATGTACGTCGCAGACCCGCGCTTCGGCGCGAACTACGCGACGTCCGCGGGTGGCACGCGCGGCGCGGAGTTCGTCCGCGACGCGCTCCGCATCTACGCGGAAGCCTCCCTCTGATCCGTCGAGCGGCCCCCTTGCGTGCGACCCACCCCGCTGCGGTCGTACTCAAGGGGGTGGCTCGCACGCAAGGGGGTGGATCGGGGGAGGCGGGGAGGGCGTAGGGTCGTGCCATGACGGGGCAAGCGCGACGGGCACGACGGGAGCGCGACGAACGCCCCGCGTCCGGAGCCTTCGCGGCGGCGGCGACGGCCTATGCGGCGAACTGCGCCCTCGGGCTCGCGGTGGCGGCGCAGCTCATCGACACGCGTCGTTTCCGCTGGGTGCACCACGCCCTCTACATCCTGACCTGCGCGACGACCGGACTCGCCGTCGTCGCCGGTCTCGCCACCCGCACGCCGCGCAGCCATCGCGCCGCCCTGGCCCTCCTCCCCGCCGCCGTCCCCCTGGCCGCGATCCCCTACGCAGGGACGCACACCCGGCGGCACCCGCTCGTCGCCCTCACGGCGGCGCCCTTCGTCCTCGCGGGGCTCGTGGTCTCGCGCCTCCCCTCCGACCGGAAGTGACCGCATGGAACTGCTCGACGCCATCCGCCGCCGCAAGACCACGAACGGGGCCTTCCTGCCCGACCCCGTCTCCGAGGAGCACCAGCGCATCCTCCTGGAAGCGGCCGGGCGCGCGCCCTCGCAGCTCAACAGCCAGCCCTGGCGCTTCGTGGTGATCGAGAACAGGGACACGATCGACGAGATCGCGCGCATCTCCGGCGAGAGCATGACGGAGGCCATGTCGAACGGCACGTTCTTCGAGCGGTACAAGCCGTACTTCCGCTTCAGCCAGGAGGAGATGGAGGAGAAGCGCAGCGGCATGCTGTTCGACAAGCTCCCCGCGCCGCTTCGGCCCTTCACATCCCAGGTGTTCACCAAGCGCGGTCAGACGCTCATGAACACGTTCGGCGTGCCGAAGACGCTGGGTTCGGAGAACCGCAAGCTCGTGGCCGGATCGCCGCTACTCCTGGGCGTCATGCTCGACCGCAGCGAGTACCGGCCCGGGCAGCTGTCTTCGTTCTACTCCGTGTTCAGCATGGGGGCGGCCATGGAGAACGTCTGGCTGACCACGGTCGAGCTGGGCATGGGCATCCAGTTCATCTCGTTCCCGATGGAGGTGCCGGGACGCTGGGACGAGATCGTGCGGCTGCTGCGGGTGCCCGACGACCTGGAGCTCATGGCCGTCTACCGGCTGGGCTACCTGCCGCCCGAGCAGCGCCGCCCGGCGATCGACTGGTCGAGCAGCCAGCGCAAGCTCGTGTCGCAGTACGTGTTCCGCGAGGACTGCGACAGCCCGCAGCAGGGATGGGACGCTCCGCCGCCGCGGACCTGAGTCAGGAGCCCCCGACCGTCCGCGGCACCTCAGGGAGATCGTTCAGCGCCGGTCCCTCGATGCGTGTGCCGTCCGCGGCGAACCGCGACGCGTGCAGCGGGCAGTCCCACGTGCACTCGGCGTCGTTCCAGTCGAGGATGCCGCCGAGGTGCGGGCACACCGCGCTGACGGCCCTGGTCACGCCGTCGACCGTGGAGATGGCGACCGGGCGACCGCCGCGATTCGCCACGACGCCTTCGCCCTCCGCGGGCTGCGGAACCGGGACCGGCGTGGTCTCGGCCTCGACCCAGCCTTTCGTGGCGGCGGCGGCCACCTTCGCGCCCTCGACGGCGCCGCGCGCGAGATCGGCGGGGACGGTGAGTCGGGTGCCGAGGCGCAGCATCCAGGACGGGCGCTCGCTGCGCTTCGTCCCGATGATCTCCTCCGTGAGTCGCAGCGCCGCGGCGGGCGCGTTCGACAGCCCCCATTTCGCATATCCGGTGGCCATGCGGATGCGCCCGAGGCCGCGCGGCAGCGCGCCGACGAACGGGATGAGGTTGTGCGACTGGTAGTCCTGCGCAGACCAGCGGTGCGTCTCCTCCGCATCCGGGAAGTGCAGGCGGGTCCAGTCCACCAGGTCGTCGATCGCCGCGGTCTCGCCGTCCGAGCGGCCGACCGGATGCCCGTTGCCGCCGACCACGAGCTGCGCGGTGTCGGCGGGGCCGTCGGCGGCGGACACCGGCCGGATGGACCGCGTCGGGCCGTCGGCCGAGATGAACGAACCCTCCGGCACCCCGCCGGAGACCCGGAACGAGACGCAGTACGACCGCATCCCGGCGACCTTGGAGAAGTACAGGCCCCGGTCGAGGATCGGGGTCCCCGTCGCGAGGACGATGTGCTCGGCGAACATCGGGCCCGCCGTGGTCTCCACCCGGGGCTCCGGGAAGGCGTGCGCGCCGGTCACGCGGACGCCGGTGTGCAGCGTGCCGCCGCCCGCGAGCAACTCCTTCGCGAGCGCGTCGGCGACGGCGACCGGGTCGATCGTCACCTGCGAATCGAGGGCGACCGCGCCCGCGACGGGGAACGGCGTCGACAACTCGCCCGCGGTGAGCAGCCGCGTCGGCAGTCCCGCCTCCCGCGCGGCGGCATGTTGGGCTCTGACCGCCTCGAGCCCGTCCGGACCTTGGGCGTAGGTGTGGTCGGTCCGCTCGGTGTAGCTCAGGCCGGCGGTGTCGGCGAAACCGGTGAGCCACTCCATGCCGGCCCGGTTGGCGTCGACGTACGCCTGGACGAGCGCCGCCGGATGGTGCTTCCGGATGGTGGCGAGCTGCTGCCCCTGGAGGAGCGAGAGCTTGCCCGTGTTGCCGCCCGTCGACAGCTCCGCCACGTCCCCCGCGTCCACGACCACGACGTCGAGTCCGGCGCGGGTCAGGAGCACCGCGGTCGAGAGCCCGGTCAGGCCCGCCCCGACGATCAGCACGTCGTGCTGCGCGCCGGGATCGAAGGGAGTGCCGTGGGGTGCGTCCTGGTCGACCTTCCAGAGGGGCTTCATGCCGACAGTCAACGCCTGTCCCCGCCCCCACCCCAACGCCTTGACATCCGACGGTCGCGCTGTCATACGGCGACTACAGTGGCGAGCGTGAGTCTCCGTCGTGTCCTGCTCGTCGCGCTCGGCGGCACGCTCGGGACGGCGGCGCGGCTGGGCCTCGGACTCCTCGTGGACGATCCCGGCGGTTTCCCCCTCGCGGTGCTGCTGGCCAACGTGCTGGGCGCCCTGCTCATCGGGGTCGTGGCGGCGCGGCTCCCGGCCTCGGCGGAGCTGCGGCTGCTGCTGGGCACCGGCGTCCTCGGCGGCTTCACGACCTACAGCGCCTTCATGACCGGCACGTTGGCCCTGTGGGGGTCGGCACCGCTCCTCGCTGCGGCGTATGCCGTAGGCAGCCTCGTCCTCGGTCTCCTCGCGGCAGCCGTGGGGCTCCGGGTGGGACGCCCGCGCCGGGGAGGGGCCGCGTGAGTCCGCTGCTGTTCCTCGCCGCCGCGCTCGCCGGGGGCGTCGGCGCCGTCCTGCGCTATCTCGTCGATGTCGGAGTCGCCCGGCTCGTCGGCCGTCGGTTCCCGTGGGGGATCCTCGTCGTCAACCTCACCGGCTCCTTCGCGCTGGGGCTCGTGACGACGGCGCTGCCGGAGGCGGCGTTCGTGCTCGGGGCCGGTCTGCTCGGCGGCTACACGACCTTCAGCACCGCGATGCTCGACGCGGTCGCTCTGTGGCGAGACGGCGAACGGGGCGCCGCCGTGTTCGACGCGGTCGGCATGCTCGTGCTCGGTCTCCTCGCCGCGGGACTGGGGCTGGCGCTGGGGGCTGCGCTCTAACCGACGCTTGCGCAGAGCCGTCGGCGCGCGCTACTCTCGCTGCTAATCGTTTAACGCTAAACGGTTAACATCGCGCACCGCCTTCTCGTGCACCCGTCAAAGGAGACCTCGATGCCCCGCACCTCCCGCCGCGCCCTGGGCGCCCTCGCCGCCTCCGCGGCCGCCGTCCTGGCACTCTCCGCCTGCTCCTCCTCCGCCACCGGGGAGTCGGGCGGCGACATCACCCTCAGCTACGCGATCTGGGACGAGAACCAGAAGCCCGCGATGGAGGACATCGCCGCCGCGTACACCGAGGAGCACCCGAACGTCTCGATCGAGATCCAGGTCACGCCGTACAAGGAGTACTTCACCAAGCTCCAGACCGCGGTGACGGGCGGCTCGGCCGCCGACGTGTTCTGGATGAACGGCCCGAACTTCCAGCTCTACGCCTCGAACGGACAGCTCGCCCCGCTCGATGACGTGGACGCCGCCGACTACCCTCAGGGGCTCGTCGACCTCTACACCTACGACGACGCGCTCTACGGTGCCCCCAAGGACTTCGACACCGTCGCGCTCTGGTACAACAAGGCGCTGTTCGACGCCGCGGGGGTGGAGTACCCGAGCGCGGGCTGGACCTGGGACGACTTCCGTTCCGCGGCCGCGAAGCTGACCGACCCCGCGAAGGGCCAGTTCGGCGTCGCCGCCAGCCAGTACGGCCAGGAGAACTTCTACAACTCCATCGCGCAGGCCGGTGGCGAGGTCATCTCCGCGGACGGCACCGAGAGCGGATACGGCTCCCCCGAGGCTCTCGAGGGCATCGAGCTGTGGACCGACCTCATCGCCGACGGCTCCTCGCCCACGGCGCAGCAGATGACGGACACGAACCCGGAGGACTTCTTCCTGTCGGGCAAGGTCGCCATGTTCCAGAACGGCTCCTGGGCCGCCATCGCCTACGCGGACAACGCGGACATCGGCGGCAGCGTCGACGTGGCGCCGCTGCCGGCGGGTCCGGAGGGCAACCAGAGCGTGATCCACGGCGTCGGGAACGTCGCGAACGCCAAGAGCGCGCACGTGGAGGAGGCCAAGGACTTCGCCGCCTTCGCCAGCGGCGAGCAGGCCGCGAAGATCCAGGCCGAGACCGGCACCGTGATCCCCGCGTACAACGGCACGCAGCAGGCGTGGGTCGACGCCCTCCCGCAGTACGACCTGCAGGTCTACATCGACGCGCTCGAGACGGCCGTCCCGTACCCCGTGTCGAAGAACACCTCCGCGTGGACGAGCATCGAGAGCGAGGTGCTGTCCCAGGTGTGGTCCGGAGCGGTCTCCCCGAAGGACGGCCTGCGAGACCTCGCCGCGCAGATGCAGACCGCGCTGGACGCCGAGCAGGAGTGACCGCGTGACCGTCCTCGCGCCTCGCGCGGTCGCCCCCGCCGCCGGGCGGACCCCGGAGGCCCCGCCCTCCGGGGTCCGCCGGCGGCGCCGCACGCCCGGTGCCTCGCCGTGGTGGGCTCTGGTGTTCCTCGGGCCCACCGCCCTGGGCTTGGCCGTGTTCTACCTGTGGCCGACCGTGCGCACGCTCATCATCTCCTTCACGAAGTCGGGGCCGTTCGGCGGTGCGGAGTGGATCGGGTTCGAGAACTACGTGCGGCTGTTCCAGGACCCGGAGCTCCTCGGCGCCCTCCGCAACACCGCGGTCTACACGGTGATCGCGCTGATCGGCATCCCCCTCGCGGTCGGGATCGCCGCGCTGCTGAACACCACGGGTCTGAAGGGCCGCAGCGCCTACCGCACCCTCTACTTCATCCCCGTCGTCACCATGCCCGCGGCGATCGCGCTCGTCTGGCGCATGATCTACAACGGCGACTACGGTGTGCTGAACGCGGCCCTCGGTGCGGTCGGCATCGAGGGGCGGGGCTGGCTGACCGACCCGAACACCGCGCTGATCGCGATCGCCGTCGTCGGCATCTGG
Source organism: Microbacterium sp. str. 'China' (assembly GCF_002993305.1). Taxonomy (NCBI): domain Bacteria; kingdom Bacillati; phylum Actinomycetota; class Actinomycetes; order Micrococcales; family Microbacteriaceae; genus Microbacterium; species Microbacterium sp. str. 'China'. The sequence continues at coordinate 455,829 of NZ_CP027434.1, forward strand.
GCCGGCCTCGGGACCAACATCGTCATCTTCCTCGCCGGACTCCAGGGCATCCCGGACACGATCATGGAGGCGGCCGACCTCGACGGGGCGGGCCCCGTGCGCAAGTTCTTCTCCATCACGATCCCGCTGCTGTCGCCCTCGATCTTCTTCGTCAGCGTCATCAGCGTGATCGGGGCGCTGCAGGTGTTCGACCTCATCTACATGATGCTCGGCCGCAGCAACCCCGCGATGCCGAACACCCGGACGGTCGTCTACCTGTTCTACGAAGCGGGTTTCCTCGACAACGACCGCGGCTACGCCGCCGCCGTCGCCTTCCTCCTGCTGCTGATCATCCTCGTCCTGACGATCGTGCAGTTCCGGCTGCAGAAGAAGTGGGTGCACTATGAGTGACGTCTCCCTCGACACCCGTGCGGTCGTCGGTGCGGCCCCCGCACGATCGCGGAGGGCGGGCACCCCCCGGAACCGCGGACTGTGGATCGTGCACGTCGTGCTCATCGTCGGCGCCGCGCTCATGGTGTTCCCGTTCGTCTGGCAGCTGCTGACCTCGTTCAAGACGCTGTCCGACTCGGTGCAGGTGCCGCCGTCGTTCCTCCCGCGCGAGTGGGTGTTCACCAACTTCGCCGAGGTCTTCGACTCGATGCCGTTCGGGCAGATGTTCCTGAACTCCGTGCTCCTCACGGTCGGCCGCACGGTCGGGCAGGTCGCCCTGTGCACCATGGCGGGCTACGCGTTCGCGCGCATCGCCTTCCCGGGCCGGAACGCCCTGTTCGTCGTGTTCCTCTCGGTGCTCATGGTGCCCTCGCAGCTCTACCTGCTGCCGCAGTACGAGATCATCCAGACCCTCGGCTGGCTGAACACGCTGCAGGCGCTCATCGTGCCCGGCATCTTCAGCGCCTTCGGGACCTTCCTGATGCGGCAGTTCTTCCTCTCGATGCCGGCCGAGCTGGAGGAGGCGGCGCGCATCGACGGGGCGAATCCGTGGCAGACCTTCTGGCGGATCATGGTTCCGCTCGCGAAGCCTGGCATCATCGCACTTGTGGTGTTCACTGTGCTGTGGTCCTGGAACGATCTGCTGTGGCCGCTGATCGTGACGACCGATCCGGCGAAGATGCCGCTGTCGGTCGGACTCTCGCAGCTCGTCGGCATCCACGGCACCGATTACCCGGTGCTCATGGCGGGTGCCCTGCTGGCGACCCTGCCCATGCTGGTGACGTTCATCATCCTGCAGCGGCAGTTCATCCAGGGCATCGCGTTCAGCGGGACGAAGGGCTGAGACATGGCACAGCGTGAGCACGCCCCGAGCCGCCGACCGACCCTGCGGATGGTGGCCGAACGTGCCGGGGTGTCGACCGCGACCGTCTCGTACGTGTTCTCCGGGCGAGCAGGCGCGAGCGGCGCGGGCGTGGCCGAGGCCACCGCGGCGCGGGTGCTCGCGGCGGCGGACGAGCTGAACTACCGGCCGAACACGGCGGCCAGGGCGATCCGCACGGGTCGCAGCGGCATGGTGCAGCTCTCCCTGCACATGCTGAGCGATCCGTGGTCGCTGGCGGTGGCCGACGCCGTGAACGCCGAGGCGAACCGGCACGGGCTCACGACGCTGATCCTCGCCGACGGCGACTGGCACGCGGCCCTCGACCGCGTCGAGAGCGACGTGGCGTACCTCGACGGCGTCGGCCTGGACGAGGAGGACGCCCGACGGCTGGGCGACCTCGTCAAGCGCGGCCAGCGGCTCGTGGTGTTCTCGGAGCATCTGGAGCCGGACGGCTTCGACGTCATCCGCTCGGACGCGATCCCGGGGTGCGAACTCGCGATGGATCACCTGCTGGAGCGGCACACGGCCATCGGCTGCATCGCCGCGGAGGGTGCCGTCCGCCTCGCGGGAACCCGGGTCACGCGCTACACGCCGTACGTCGAGAAGCTCGCGGCGGCCGGCATCTCCCCGGATCCGGCGTGGACCGTGACCTATGCGGAGACCCAGGCCAGCGCCTTCACCGCCGCGATCGAGCTGCTGTCGCAGGAGAACCGCCCGGACGCCGTGTACGCGACGACCGACTTCGCCGCGATCGCCGCGATCAACGCCGCGCACATGCTCGGGCTCCGCGTCCCGCACGACGTCGCGGTGATCGGCGTCGGCAACACGCCGGACGCGCGGCTCATCGCGCCCACCCTCACCACCGTCGGCCCCACGGACTTCTACGAGCGTCAGGCGCGCATCATCGTCGAGAAGGCGCTCGAGAACGAGCCCTCACCCGGCGCGCTGCACGAGTTCCCCTGGGCTCTCGTGCCCGGAGGGTCGACCGACCTCGACGCCCCGGCCTCCCGCGGCCGCTGAGCCCCCCTCCTTTCTCCCCCTCTGTCACGAAGGACTTCTGTTGGACCTCCACATCGGCATCATCGGCTTCGGCGCGCGCTCCACCCTCCAGGAGGAGGTGCACCGGCCGGGCCACGGTTCCCGCATCACGGCCGTCTGCGACCTCGCCCCGCGCGCTCGCGCGGACGCCAGGGCGCTCGTCCCCGACGCGCTCATCACCGACTCCCTCGACGAGCTGCTCGCATCCGGTGTCGACGCGGTCATGGTGCTGACCCCGGACGACACGCACGCCGCCCTGACCATCCGGGCGCTGGAGGCCGGGGTACCCGTCTTCTGCGAGAAGCCCCTCGCGATCGATCTGGCCGACGCCGACCGCATGCTGGAGACCGCGCGACGCACCGGCACCCGGCTCTACATCGGGCACAACATGCGGCACATGCCCGTGATCACCCTCATGCGCGGGCTCATCCAGGACGGGCGCATCGGGCAGGTGAAGGCCGTGTGGGTGCGGCACTTCGTGGGGCACGGCGGCGACTTCTACTTCAAGGACTGGCACGCCGACCGGAGCCGCACCACCGGACTCCTCCTGCAGAAGGGGGCGCACGATCTCGACATCATCCACTGGCTGGCCGGCGCGTACACCGAGCAGGTGGCGGCGATGGGCGGCCTGAGCGTCTACGGCGACATCACCGACCGGCGGGACCGCACGGGGGAGCGGATGCCCGACTGGTTCAGCATGGACAACTGGCCGCCGACCGCGCTCACGGGACTCCACCCCGTCGTCGACGTCGAGGACATCTCGATGGTGAACCTGAGGCTCGAGGGCGGGATCTTCGCCTCGTACCAGCAGTGCCACTTCACCCCGGACTACTGGCGGAACTACACCGTGATCGGCACCGAGGGGCGCATCGAGAACTTCGGCGACGTGGCCGGCAGCGAGGTGAGGTTGTGGAACCGTCGGCACGCCGGAGCGGCCGACGCGGACGAGGTGTTCATCGTCCCCGAGGTGCCCGACGCCGGACACGACGGTGCCGACGCGCTGCTCGTGGCCGAGTTCCTGCGGTTCGTGCGGCATGGCGGGCTCACAGCGACCTCGCCCGTCGCAGCGCGGGAGGCCGTGGCCGCCGGGATCCTCGCGACCGCGTCCCTCCGCGGCGACGGCTCCGCGATCTCCGTCCCCCCGCTCGACCCCGATCTCGTCGCCTACTTCGAGCGCGGCCAGACCCCCTCCTCCTCTTCCTCCTCCGCCGCCTGACCCCCACCCTCTCGCCCGCCCCCTCCCACCCTCTCGCCCGCCCCCTCCCACCCTCCGGGTGGGAGTGCAATATGCCACCCCCACCGCGCGTTCAACGCCCCTTTCCCGTCCCGCCACCGCCTGACCCACCCGGCACCGGATCCAGCCCCCCGGCAGGGGAGTGCAATATGCCACCCGAACCGCGGCTCCCAGGCACGTTTCTGATCCCGCAGCGCGGCGGGGGTGCTCCGCCTGTGAGAGGGCGAAAGGGGGCGGGGAAGGGAGGTGAGGGGTGCGGAAGTGATCTCGCGGGGCGGGGGAAGGGGGAAGGGGAAAGGGGGAGATGGGGAGATGGGCGGGGGCTCTCAGGGAGTTCACACCGGAGCGAATGTACAAACGTACATGTACGGATGTCCAGGGGGGTGAGTGATGGCGGAGAGCGCGCGTCGGCGGCGGGATCCCGAAGCGCGCCGCCGGGAGATCGTCACCGCGACCGCCGAGTTGATCGTCGAGGTCGGGGCCGACGCCATCACGCACCGCATGGTCGCCGCCCGCGCCGGAGTGCCGCTCGGCGCGACCACCCAGTACTTCGACACCCTCGACGACCTGCGCAGCGCCGCCTTCCGTGCCCTCGCGGACGAGATCGAATGCCGGCTCGACGGAGTGCGGCAGACCCTCGCCGAACGCGGAGCCGGGGCCGACGTCATCGCCGCGCTCGTCCACGACAGCATCCACGACGGACACGCGGTGCAGGCGGATCGCGCCGTCGTCACGGCAGCCGTCCACGATCCGCGGCTGCGCGCGCTCGCGCGCCACCTGTCCGACCGCCTCGTCGACCTCCTGGAGCCGACCTATGGCGCCGACCGGGCCCGAGCGGCGATGATCTTCATCGACGGCGTCATGTGGAGCACGCAGATCCGCGACGTCGATCTCGAACAGTCCTTCCTCGAATCCGCACTGGCGCGGATCCTCGGAGAACCTCTCTCCCTCCCATCCGCAGCGACCGCCACCCCCTGACACCGAGGACCCCGCCTTGTCGAAACTCGCCATCCTCAGCCTGAAGAACCGCGCCCTCATCGCGCTCGTGACGATCGTCGCCGCGGTGTTCGGCGGGCTCGCGTTGACCAACCTCAAGCAGGAACTCATCCCGTCGCTCGAGCTGCCGGCGCTCGTGGTCATGACCACCTACCCCGGCGCCTCGCCCGAGGTGGTCGAGAACGACGTCTCGACGCCGATCGAGTCGGCCATCCAGGGGGTTCCCGACCTGGAGTCGACCACCGCGACGAGCACGACCAATGCGTCCATCGTGCAGGCGATGTTCTCGTACGGCACGAACCTCGCGACCGCGGAGCAGAAGATCCAGCAGGCGATCAACCGCATCTCCTCGCAGCTGCCGGAGGACGTCACGCCGCAGGTGCTCTCGGTCTCGATCGACGACTTCCCGGTGATCCAGGTGGCGGTCACCGGCTTCGACGACGCGGACAACGCCCAGGCCCAGCTCGAGAGCGTCGCGATCCCCGATCTGGAGGACGTCGACGGGGTGAACGCGGCCGAGATCGTCGGCGGCGTCGGACAGCGCATCACCATCACCCCCGACCTCGCGAAGCTCGCCGCCGCCGGACAGAGCAGCGAGGCGATCAGCACGGCACTCCAGCAGAACGGCACCCTGTTCCCCGGCGGCGAGATCACCGAGGACGACGAGACCCTCACGGTGCAGACCGGAGCGAAGATCACCTCGGTCGACGAGATCGCCGCCCTGCCGCTCGTCGGCACCGCGGTCACCATCGGCGACGTCGCGACGGTGGAGCAGGTGTCCGACCCGGTGACCTCGATCTCCCGGGTCGACGGCGAGGACGCCCTGTCGATCTCCATCACGAAGCTCCCCGCCGCCAACACGGTCGAGGTGTCGCAGGGGGTCATCGCGGCCCTCGACGAGATCGGGGAGGCGCTCCCGGACGCCGAGTTCACGGTCGTGTTCGACCAGGCGCCGTTCATCGTGCAGTCCATCGACACCCTCGCCACGGAGGGTCTGCTCGGCCTCGTGATGGCCGTCCTCGTGATCCTCGTGTTCCTCATGTCGGTGCGCTCGACCCTGGTCACCGCGATCTCGATCCCGACCTCGGTCCTCATCACCTTCATCGGACTGCAGGCGTTCGGCTACTCCCTCAACGTGCTGACCCTCGGGGCGCTCACGATCGCGATCGGCCGCGTGGTCGACGACTCCATCGTGGTGATCGAGAACATCAAGCGCCACTACGTGGGCGACGCGGACAAGGGCGATGCGATCCGTCTCGCCGTGCGCGAGGTCGCCGCCGCCATCACCGCCTCGACCATCACGACGGTGGCGGTGTTCCTGCCGATCGTGTTCGTCGGCGACATGGTGGGCGAGCTGTTCCGTCCGTTCGCGATGACGGTCACCATCGCCATGGTCGCGTCGCTCTTCGTGGCGCTGACGATCGTCCCGGTGCTCGCGTACTGGTTCCTCAAGCCCGGCAAGCCGCTCCTCGACGACCAGGGGAATGCGATCGACCCAGAGGACCCGGCCGCCCCGCCGACGAGGCTGCAGCGCGGCTACCGCCCCATCCTCGGCTGGACGCTGAAGCACTCGGGCATCACGGTCGCGCTCGCGGTGGTGGTCCTCGCCGGGACGCTCGCCGCCGCCCCGCTGATGAAGGTGAACTTCCTCAGCGACTCCGGTCAGAACACCATGACCGTGACGCAAGACCTCGGGCCGACGGCGAGCCTGCAGGCGAAGTCCGACGCCGCCGTGCCCGTCGAGGAGGCCCTCCTCGACATCGACGGCATCGAGCACGTGCAGGCCTCCATCGGGTCGAGCGGCTCCGCGCTGCGCGACGCGTTCTCCGGCGGTGCGGGCATCACCTACTCCGTGCTCACCGACGGCGACGCCGACCAGGAGAAGCTGCGCGCCGAGGTGCAGGACGCGATCGACGGTCTCGGCGACGAGGTCGGCGAGGTCACCGTCGCGGCCTCCGCGGGCTTCGGCTCCAGCGACATCGAGATCACCGTGTCGGCCGCGAGCGGTGACGACCTCGCCACCGCCACCTTCGCTGTGGTGAACGAGCTCGACGGCCGCGAGGGCATCGGGCAGGTCACGGACAACCTCGCCGAGGCGCTGCCGTACATCGCCGTGGTCGTGGACCGCGAGGCCGCCGCCCAGGTCGGGCTGTCCGAGGTCGCCGTCGGATCGATCGTGTCGAACACGATGCGTCCGCAGCAGATCGGCTCGGTCGAGATCGACGACACCGCGCTCACCGTGTACCTCGTCAACCCCGAGCCGCCGACGACCGTCGCCGCCCTTCAGCAGCTCGCGATCCCCACCGCGGCGGGCATCGTGCCGCTGCAGGACATCGCGACCGTCGAGCAGCGCAACGGTCCCACCTCGATCACCACCGAGCAGGGACGGCGCACCGCGACCGTCACCGTGCCGCCCGCATCGGACAACCTCGCGGTCGCCACCCAGTCGGTCACCGAGGCGCTCGCCGCGGCGGACCTGCCGGACGGCGCCTCGGCCGAGGTCGGCGGCGTCGCCTCGCAGCAGGCCGATTCGTTCGCGCAGCTCGGCCTGGCCATGCTCGCCGCGATCCTCATCGTGTACGTGGTGATGGTGGCGACGTTCAAGTCGCTGCGTCAGCCGCTGCTGCTGCTGATCTCGGTGCCGTTCGCGGCGACCGGCGCCATCCTGCTGCAGATCATCACGGGCGTGCCGCTCGGCGTGGCCTCGCTGATCGGCGTGCTGATGCTCATCGGCATCGTGGTGACGAACGCGATCGTGCTCGTCGACCTCGTCAACCAGTACCGGGAGAAGGGGCTGTCGACCGCGGAGGCGGTGATGGCGGGAGGGGAGAAGCGTCTGCGTCCGATCCTCATGACCGCGCTCGCCACGATCCTCGCCCTCACCCCGATGGCGCTCGGGATCACCGGGCACGGCGGCTTCATCTCGCAGCCGCTGGCGATCGTGGTGATCGGCGGGCTCGTCTCCTCCACCGTGCTGACGCTCATCGTGCTGCCGACCCTGTACAACCTCGTCGAGGGGGCGCGGGAGCGCCGCCGGGCGCGGAAGGACGACCCGCAGGCGGACGCGGGACCCGTCCCGGTGCACGCGGACGGCACTCCGGTCAGCCGGCGCGAGCTGCGCGAGAACCACGGCGAGTAGCCGCGCGTTCACAACTCAGGAGAAAGGCCCCGGTCCCGTCCGTAGGACGAGGATCGGGGCCTTTCGGCGTCGGTTCTCCGGAGTTGTGAACCGCGGTCAGGCGAAGGTGAGGCCCCACTCCAGGGTCCAGGTCTCGCCGGGAGCGAGACGGCGCAGGCCCCGGCCGCTGTTGAACGCGTCGGCCGGCGCGGTCATCGGCTCGATCGCGACCGCGAGCGGGGTATCGGGGTAGTTCGTGGCCGTGTACACCTGCACGAAGTCGAAGCCCTCGCCCTGCCAGAGGGTGATCGCGCGGCCGTCGGGAGCGGTCAGCGTGTGCCGCACCCGGCCGTCGGCGTCGCGTTCGAGGTCCGTGAACCCCGTGTCCAGGCTGACGTCACCGACGCGGACGCCCTCTCGCAGGGCGGACTCGGCCGGACGGGTGCCGACCGGCAGCATCCGCTCGTCCGTCTCGAAGGCGGTGCGGGCGGGGACGCGGAGGACGAGGTCGTGCGGATCGACGTCGCCGATCGTCGGGAACGGGTGCGTGCCGAGCGCGACCGGCGCCGCGGAGTCGGACCAGTTCGTGAGCGTGTGCGTCACGTCGATCCCGTCCGCGGTCAGGACGTACGCGACGGACGTCTCGATCAGGTACGGGTACCCGGTCTGCGGGAAGACGGTCGCGCGCAGGGTCGCGGCGCCCTCGGTCTGCTCGACCGTATAGGCGGTGAAGCGCAGCAGGCCGTGACTGGCGTTGTTCGTCTTGGGCTCGGTGACGGCGAGCTGACGGACTGTGCCCTCGTCGTCCCAGCGGCCGTCGCGCACCCGATTGGGCCACGGCGTCAGCACCACTCCGGAGCAGGAGGGGGTCGGGATGTCGAGCGGGTAGGGCGACACGAGATCGACCTCGCCGATCCGGAGGGCACGCAGCGAGGCGCCGACCTGGGCGATCTGCGCGGTCACGTCGCCGAGGCGGAGGTGCACCTGGGTGCCGGTGGGAGAGACGGAGTTCACCTCGACATCGTAGTGCCGCAGGCCGCCGGAGTGCGGGGGTCTCCCAGGGATGCCGGGTAGACTGAGACGGTCGGCTTCGGACACCCGCGCAGGGCGCGGACGTTTTTCAGTGTGTGAAGTGTGAGTCCAGGGGCCGATGGTGCGCGTCGATCGACGCGAATCAACCATCACAGGAATGGCCCCGGCCGCAGATCGTCCGGACTCCGCTGGATCGGAGTGCTCGCGCGTGCGCGCAGCGCTGTTCTCGTGCGAGAACGCAAGAAGGACACCCGAATGCCCAAGAACAAGAAGCCCCGCGGCGGTCGCGCCGCTGCGAACTTCGAGCCGCGCTACGGCGCCAAGAAGACCTCATTCCACGACCGTCACCGTCCGGCCGGCGGTCGGGACACGGCTCGCGACGAGCGTCCCGCGCGCGACGACCGCGAGGGTCGCGCGGCCGGCGGGTACGACCGTCGCCCCGGCAGCCGCAGCCCCGGGCACCGCGGCTACCGCCCGGAGGAGACCGAGTCCGGTGCTCCGAAGCGCCGCTGGAGCTCCCAGGAGCGCGCCGGTCGCGACGAGGCCCGCAGCATCCGCACCCGTGCGGAGTCCGGGCGTCGCGAGGCCCCGCACCGCCGCGACGACCGCGCCGGTGGCGGCCGGTTCGACGACCGCGCCGAGCGTCCGCGGTACAACGATCGGTCCGGCGCTGGACGGTTCGACGACCGTCCGCGGCGCGACGACCGCGGCGGCTCGCAGCGACAGGGGTTCCGCGACAACGACCACCGCGACGGCGGACGTCCGCGCTTCGACGACCGTCGGACGGAGCGCCCGCGCTTCGACCGCGACGACCGCCCGCGCTTCGATGACCGCCGGACCGAGCGTCCCCGCTTCGACCGCGACGAGCGTCCTCGCCGCGACGATCGCGACCGTGCGGGGGACCGGGGAGGCGAGCGTTCGTACGACGCCGCCCGTGCGCGCCGCGCGTTCGACCGCGACCGCACGCAGCGCTCCTTCGAGGGCGGACGCGAGCGGCCGTCGACCGGAGGGGCCTACCGCACCGAGCGGCCCCGTCGGGACGAGCGCCCTCGTCGCGACGAGCGTCCGCCCCGGAGCGACTGGAACGCGAAGCCGAAGGCGGCGTTCGAGCAGGCCGACGACGTCGTCCACGAGCGCCTCGAGGCACAGGCCGTGCAGGCCGTCGAGGTCGAGGGCGTCACGTTCGCCGACCTCGGCCTGGGCTCCAACATCACCGAGACCCTGAACAACATGGGCGCCGCGACGCCGTTCCCGATCCAGGCGGCGAGCATCCCCGCCGTCCTCGAGGGGCGCGACGTGCTCGCCCGCGGACGCACCGGCTCCGGCAAGACCATCGCCTTCGGGGCACCGCTCGTCGAGCGGGTGCTGCAGTCGCAGGCGGGCAAGCGCCGCGAGTTCGGACGGGCGCCGCGCGCGATCATCCTCGCCCCCACGCGCGAGCTCGCGCTGCAGATCGACCGGACCATCCAGCCGATCGCCCGCAGCGTCGGCCTCTTCACGACGCAGATCTACGGCGGGGTGCCCCAGGGCCGCCAGGTGGGCGCGCTGAAGAAGGGCGTCGACATCGTCATCGGCACTCCGGGCCGTATCGAGGACCTGATGAACCAGGGCAAGCTCGACCTGTCGGACTGCCGGATCGCGGTGCTCGACGAGGCCGACCACATGTGCGAGCTCGGATTCGTCGAGCCCGTGCAGCGCATCCTCCGCCGCACGGCCGAGGGCAGCCAGAAGCTCCTGTTCTCCGCGACCCTCGACCGCGAGGTCGCGGCGCTGGTGGACGAGTTCCTCGTCGACCCCGCCGTGTTCGAGGTCGCGGGCGAAGACCAGGGCTCCAGCACCATCGAGCACCGGGTCCTCGTCATCGAGCACCGCGACAAGGCGGACATCCTCACGTCGCTCGTCGACCGCGAGGGCAAGACGCTGGTCTTCGCCCGTACTCGCGCCTACGCCGAGATGCTGGCCGACCAGTTCGACGACGCGGGGATCCCGGCCGTCTCGCTGCACGGCGATCTCAACCAGGCCAAGCGCACGCGGAACCTGGAGAAGCTGACCTCGGGTCGGGTGAACGTCCTCGTCGCCACCGATGTGGCCGCGCGGGGTATCCACGTGGACGACATCGACCTCGTGGTCCAGGCCGACGCGCCGGACGAGTACAAGACGTACCTGCACCGCTCCGGTCGCACGGGTCGCGCGGGGCGCTCGGGCCGGGTCGTCACGCTCATCACGCGACAGCGCCAGCGCCGGATGACCGAGCTGCTCGGTCGCGCCGAGATCGAGGCCCCGTTCGAGCAGGCCCGCCTGGACGACGACGTGATCGAGGAGATCGCCGGGCGCGTGCCGTCCGCCGCCGAGCTCACTTCCTGACGCATTCGGGATCAGAAAGGCCCCGGAGACTTCGGTCTCCGGGGCCTTTTCGCACTCTGCACCGGGGTCAGGGGAGGGTGTGCTCGTGGAGGGATGTCGTGAGGGCGGTGCCGTTGAGGTCGAGGTAGAGGACGCCCTCGGTGACCGTGAGGGTCAGGGTGTTGCGGCGGGCGAGGTGAGGCGTGGCGGTGTCGACGAACCCGGGATCGAAGCTGTAGACCCGGATGTCCTCGGCCCGGTGGATGCGCTTGTCGGCCCACGGCGCCATGACCTTGGCCGGATCGCGGTGCGTGTAGACCACCGTCCGGTCCGCGAGGCGGGAGGCATGGTGCAACCGTGCGGCATCGGGAGCGCCCACCTCGATCCAGACGGTCACCCGGCCCGTGAGGTCGCGCACGAGCACGGCGGGCTCCTCGGTGTCGGAGACGCTGCCGCCGAACGCGATGCCCTCCGCGAACTCGAGTCCGTACGCGAGCACCCGGGTGAGCATGTACGCGTCGGTCTCGGATGGGTGCCGGGCGGCGCGGAGCGAGACGTCCTCGTAGACCCCGCGATCGGTGTCGGCCAGCTGCATCTCGAACGTGTGGACTGTCGAACCGATCGCCATGATCCTCGAGCCTACGCGGAGCTGCGCCCCCTCCTCGACCGGCTCAGAACAGCATCGGCTGGGGAGGGGCTGCGGCGGCGCGGCCGCTCGGGGTGAACAGGACCGGCCCGGCCGCCGGCGTCTCCGTCTGCACGTGGCCTTGGCCCGGGCGGAACCCGCGCCGCGGATAGTCGTCTTCGTGCCGCCCATCGAGTCCGTGCATCCGGATGAGGGGACGAGCGCGCTTGGCGAGCCACTGCCGGTACGGCTTCGGCGCCTCGACGGACGCTCCGGGATAGAGCCCCCGGTAGGACGACACGAGGTCGGGGCGGTTCTCGCCGAGCCACTGGAAGAACCACGGTTTGACGCCCGGACGCAGGTGCAGGGCCCCGTAGATCACGCTCCGCGCTCCGGCGGCCTTGATGCGGCGCAGGGCGTCGTCGATCGCGGCGAGGGAATCGGTGAGGTGCGGCAGGATCGGCATGAGGAAGACGGTGACCGGGAATCCGGCGTCGGCGAGGGCGCGTACCGTGTCGAGGCGGGCCTGCGTGGTCGGAGCGCCGGGCTCGATCGCCTTCTGCAGCGCGTCGTCGTACATCGCGATCGACATCTGCACGTCGACCGGCACGCGCTGTGCCGCCTTCTTCAGCAGCGGGATGTCGCGGCGGATCAGCGTGCCCTTCGTGAGGATCGACATCGGAGTGCCCGACGCCGCGAGCGCCTCGATGATGCCGGGCATGAGGGCGTAGCGCCCTTCGGCCCGCTGGTACGGGTCGGTGTTCGTGCCGAGAGCGACCGTCTCGTGCTGCCAGCTCCCGCGGCGCAGCTCCCGTTCGAGCACCTCCACGACGTTGACCTTGACGACGATCTGGGTGTCGAAGTCGGCGCCGCCGTCGAGGTCGAGGTACTCGTGCGTGCCCCGTGCGAAGCAGTAGGTGCAGGCGTGGGAGCAGCCGCGGTAGGGGTTGATCGTCCAGGCGAAGGGCATGCGCGACGCCCCGGGGACGTGGTTGAGGGCGGACTTCGACAGAACTTCGTGGAACGTCATCCCGGCGAACTCGGGCGTCGTCACCGTGCGGAGGACGCTGGACCGGTTCTCGAGACCGGGCAGCGCCGCCTCGTCGCTGTCCGCGAGCTTCTGTCCCTGCCACCGCATCGTCCTAGTCGAACAAAGAATCGAATCGAAGTCAAGCGAGTGTGGCATGAATGTTCGAATGGAAGAATGGACCCATGCCCTCCTCGCCGTACGCTCAGCATGCGGCGCCGCGCTCCCCGATCCTCGGACCCGCCCTCCCGGTCGGGCTGGCGGTGACCGCGCTCGGCGTGGTGCTCTCCCTCACCGGGGCGGCCGCGACCCCCGTGGCGTCAGAGCCCCTCCCGCGCCCCGTCGCGGTGATGCAGGTGCCGTCGGTGCAGAGCGCGGCGACGCCGGCGGCGGACCCTTGCGCCGACCCCGGGGTGCAGGAGGCGATCGCGGCGGGGGACGACGCCGCCGCCATCGCGGGGTTCGGCGGCGGAGCGCGCTTCCGTGAGGCGGTGGTCGCCGGGAACGCGCCCTGCGTCTCGCTCAGCGATCCCGCCCGGATCTGGGTGGTGGTCAACAAGGGGCGTCCGCTCGACCCCGCCGCCTACGAGCCCGAGGGGCTGGGCCAGGTGCCGCTGCAGATGACGACGCCGTCGGGCCGCGTGCGCGCGGAGGTCGCCGACGCGGCCGGGCGCATGGCGGAGGCCGCCGAGGCCGCGGGCGTCGGCCGCCTCGGCGCGAACAACGGCTACCGGTCCTATGGGCTGCAGGTCGCGACCTACGGCGCGCACGTGCGGGACCAGGGGCAGGCCGACGCGGACGCCGGCTCGGCGCGGCCGGGTCACAGCGAGCATCAGACCGGTCTCGCCCTCGACGTCGTGGCCTGCGATGCCGGGTGCGGCGGTCTCGACGGCTTCGGGGCGACGCGGCAGAGCGAATGGGTGGCCGCGCACGCCTGGGAGTACGGGTTCATCGTGCGCTACGAGCAGGTCGGCACCCCCGTCACCGGATACGCGCCGGAGCCCTGGCACCTGCGCTACGTCGGCACGGAGCTCGCGGCGGCGTATCACGAGGGCGGCTTCCACACCCTCGAGGAGTTCTTCGGCCTGCCCGCCGCTCCCGACTACGAGCACTGAGCGGACGGGTCCGCGGTGGCGCTCGGCGTGCTCTGAGGCTTTCCACAAAGGCGGTACCCAGTCCCACTCGGGATGGGATGCATTCTCACAATCGCCTGTCCTGCCCCGTGTTCCCGCCGTAGACTCGCCGGAGCAACGACGCACGACACGTTCGGGAGGACGGCATGGAACGCGACATCTACGAAGAGGATCACGAGGCATTCCGCGACCTCGTCAAGGATTTCGTCAAGCGCCACGTCACGCACGAGGCGATCGAGAAGTGGGACGCCGCCGGCGAGGTGGACCGCGCCACGATGCGCGCCGCCGGTGAGGCGGGCATCATCGGGCTCTCCGTGCCCGAGGAGTTCGGCGGCGCCGGGATGCTGCAGGACTACCGCTTCCGCGCGATCGTGAACGAAGAGGTCATCGCGGCCGGAGCCGGCTCGCTCGCCGGGGCCTTCGGCATCCAGGACGACCTGGCCGTGCCGTACCTCGTGCACATGGGCACGCAGGAGCAGAAGGAGAAGTGGTTGCCCCGCATGGCCACCGGCGAGGTCGTCGGCGCGCTCGCCATGACCGAGCCCGGGGCCGGCTCCGACCTCCGCGGCATCAAGACCACGGCGAAGAAGGTCGACGGCGGCTACCTCGTCAACGGCGCCAAGACGTTCATCTCGTCCGGTGCGACCGCCGACCTCGTCGTGACCTTCGTCAAGACGGGCGAGGGCAACCGGCCCGACGCGTTCAGCCTCGTCCTCATCGAGAAGGGCATGGAGGGGTTCGACAACGGCAAGAAGCTCTCGAAGATGGGCTTCCACGGTCACGACACCGCCGAGCTGTCGTTCAGCGACGTGTTCGTTCCCGAGGAGAACCTCATCGGCGGCGTCGAGGGTAAGGGCTTCATCCAGCTCATGATGAACCTCCCGCTCGAGCGCCTCTCGATCGGCGTGGCCGGAGCCGCCGCCGCGCAGGCCGCGTTCGACTGGACCGTCGCGTACACCAAGGACCGCGAGGCCTTCGGGGAGCGCATCATCGACTTCCAGAACAGCCGCTTCACCATCGCCGACATGTCCGCCACGGTCGACGCGCTGTGGGCCTTCATCGACCGCGCGCTCCTGGCGTACAAGGACGGCAGGCTCTCGGCCGAAGAGGCCGCGAAGGTCAAGTTCTGGGCCACCGAGCGTGAGTGGGAGGTGCTCGACGCCGGGGTCCAGCTCCACGGCGGCTACGGCTACATCACGGAGTACCCGATCGCCCGCGCCTTCCTCGACGCCCGTGTGCACCGCATCTACGGCGGCACGAACGAGATCATGCGCGAGATCGTCGGGCGTCAGATCGCCGGCAAGCGCTGAGGTCTCCAGGCACAGCTTCGGAGATCCCCGACGACACGCCGGGGCGGCCTCGTCCGCCCCGGCGTGTCGTGCTGTGGCTCCGAAGTCGTGCCCGGGCTCAGGCGAGAGGCTCGGCGGCGGCCTCGCGGGCGGCCTTCGAGGCGGGGGAGGCGGCGCCGATCTTCCAGTAGCCGCAGAAGCTGACGGCATTCTTGTCGACGCCGCGCTCGCCGACGAGCTGCTTGCGGACGCCGGAGGCCAGGGACTGCTCGCCGGCCGCGTACGCGTGGAACGGAGCATCGGGCAGAGCGGTGCGAGCGAGGGCGTCCAGGGCGAGAACCCCGGGTGGGATCTCCTGAGGCCGCACGATCCACGCCACATCGAGTCCCGACGGATGCGGGAACTCCAGGGCATCCTCCACGGACGGGACCTCGATGATCGCCGTGCCCGCGGCGTCGGCCGGCAGGGAGGCGCTGATCGACGCGATCGCGGGGAGGGCGGTCTCGTCGCCCACGAGCACCACCCGGTCGGTGCCCCGCTCGGGGTTGAACGTCAGGCCCTCGTCGATGATGAGGACATGTTCGCCGGGGGCGCAGGTCTCCGCCCATCGGGAGGCCGGACCGGCGGTGCCGTCGGCCGCCGAGCCGTGCAGCACGAAGTCGACGTCGAGCTCGGCGCCGGTCTCGGGCGTGGCCGGGCGGTACGCGCGCACGGTGTAGTTGCGCATCACGGGGCGCTCGCCGTCGGGGATGCGGAGGAACTTCAGATAGCCGAACATCCGGTTGGCCTTGGCGGGCACCCGCTCGAGCCCCGCCTCGCCGCCGATCGGCAGGAACAGCCGGAACCACTGGTCGTACCCCATCGGGCGGAAGCGGTCGATCTCGCCGCCGCCCAGGGTCACCCGCACCCAGTGCGGCGCGAGCCGTTCCGTGCGGAGGACCGTGAGGTGCAGGAGCTCGGCCGTCTCCGGCTTGACCATCTTGCTGAATGCCATGCGGGCGCCTTTCAGGGGAGCTGCCAGGGGAAGAAGACGACGAAGATCGCCGCCGATGCGGCGAGCATGGCCGCGGTGAAGACGGTGTCCCTCGTCCGGAACGGCACGAGGTGCCGCTCGGTCCGGGTCGGATGCGCGCCGAACGCCCGGGAGTCCATCGCGAGGGCGACGCGCTCCGCGTGCCGGATGGCGCCCGCGAGCAGCGGGACGATGTACCCCCAGCCCCGCGCGATCCGGGCGAAGGGCCCGCGGCCGCCGTGCGAGCCGCGCACCCGGTGCGCGGCACGGATGACGGCGAGCTCGTGGCCGAAGCGGGGCACGAAGCGGAAGGCGGCCAGGGCCGTGTACCCGATGCGGTACGGCACGCGCAGCTGCTGCACGCTCGCACGCACGAGGTCGGAGCCGCTGGTGGTGAGGCCGCCGACGAGCGCGAGCGCGACGATCGATCCGAGTCGGAGCGCCGTGGCGAACCCGATGAGGAGGGCGCCGCCGTAGAGGGTCCAGTCACCGATCGTCACGACGGGGGTGGTGTCGGCGACCAGGGCCGCGTCGACCCACAGCGAGAAGCCGACCCCGATCGCGACCATGCCCATGGGCAGACCGAGCAGGAGCAGCGCGAGGAGGCGCCCCGTCACCCGCGCCCCGACGAGGATGAGGACGTAGGCGAGCACGAGGAAGGCAGCGGGGGTGGCCAGATCCCGCACGAAGACGAGGAGCAGCATGGCGGGGGCGAAGCCGGCGACCTTCGCCAGCGGGTTGAGGCCGTAGAGTAACTGCCGCCGCGACGTGGCCGTGAGCGGCGCATACGGATCGAGCGTGGTCATCGTCATGGCGACACCTCCCACCCGGCCGCGGTGAGCACCCGCTGCAACGCGGGGACGCGCAAGCCCGCGGAGGGGAGGATCGCGGGATCGGCGAACAGCTCCGCCGTCGGGCCGGCGGCCCGCACCCGCCCGTCGGCGAGGACGACCGTGTCGGTGGCGTGCTCGGCGACGAGCTGCAGGTCGTGGGTGACGATGACCACGGTCGTGCCGTCCGCCCGGAGGCTCTCCAGCAGCGCCAGGAGCTCGGCCGCCCTGGCGCGGTCCTGCCCGAAGGTGGGCTCGTCGAGGGCGAGGACACGGGGACGGCTGATGAGGGCGGTGCCGACCGAGAGCCGTCGCTTCTCACCGCCGGAGAGGAGGAAGGGATGCACCTCGGCCTTGTGCGTCAGCCCGAACCGCTCCAGCATCTCCGCCACGCGGGTGCGGACCTCGTCGTCCGGCACGTGGCGCAGGCGGAGACCGTGGGCGAGCTCGTCGAACACGGTGGCGGCGATGAACTGGTGCTCCGGGTTCTGGAACACGAAGCCGATGCGGGCCGCGAGCTCCCGAGGGGAGGCCGTCCCTGGATCGATGCCGTCGGCGGAGACTCGACCCCTCGGCGGCGGCACGACTCCGGCGAGAGCCTGGATCAGCGTCGTCTTGCCCGCCCCGTTCGCCCCGACGATCGCGGTGAGGCTCCCGGCGGCGATGTCGAGGTCGACCCCGTGCAGGATCTCGGTGCGGCGCCGGGTCACGGTGAGGTCGCGGGCCCGGATGATCGGCTCTCGGTCGGCGGGGCGAGGGCCGTCGACCGGCACCGAGGACGCGGCGCCGGGGCCGGGAGGCAGTGCGGCGGCCAGCGCCTCGGGCGTCAGCGGCAGCGGGTCGAGGACGATCCCCCGGTCGCGGAGGCGGAGCGCGGCGAGCGTCGCGGCGGGCAGCCATACCCCCATCGCCAGGAGCTCGCCGGCGTGCGCGCGGATGGTCTCGGCCGCCGGACCGTCGAAGACCACCCGGCCCTCGCGGTCGAGCACGATGGTGCGCGTGACGAAGCGCATCGCCGCATCGAGGTTGTGCTCGACGAGGAGGATGGCCCGGTCTCCGGCGGCGACGACCTCGGTCAGCGCCGCGTACACGTCGTCGATCCCCTGCGGGTCGAGGTTCGCGGTCGGCTCGTCCAGCACGATGAGAGGAGAGCCCATCGCGAGGGCGCAGGCGATGGCGAGACGCTGCCGCCCGCCGCCGGACAGGTGGTCGGGGTTGTCGTCGCGGCGCTCCCACAAGCCGACGCGCCGCAACGCCTCCTCCACGCGGGCGCGCACGGCCTCCACCGGGAGCAGGAGGTTCTCCGGGCCGAAGGCCACCTCGTCGTACACCGTCCCCGTGACGATCTGCGCGTCCGGATCCTGGAAGACCATGGCGACGTGCGTGCTGAGCGTCGCGGTGTGCGCGGTGGTGGTGTCGATACCTCCGGCCTCGACCGTGCCGGTCATCGTCGTGGGGAGCGCGTGCGGGATGAGGCCGTTGAGGGCGAGCGTGAGCGTCGACTTCCCGGAACCGGACGGGCCGAGCAGCAGCACGACCTCGCCGGGATCGATGTCGAAGGTCACGTCACGGGGCGACGGGTGCACGGCGTCCGCGTGGGTGAGGGTCAGCTCGCGCACGCGGAGGAGGGGTGCGGATGGGCGCACGGCACGTCCCTGGTTCGACGGAGGGTGTGCCTCTAACTTAGCTGAGCCTTACCTGCGCTGCCAGCGGGACCCGTGCGCGATCAGCGGCGCGCGACCCCGGCGGTGCGCAGCGCCGAACCGATGGCGAGGCCGATCGCCGTCCAGGCCACCGGACCGAGCACGGAGATCGTCAGGTACAGCAGCTGGGCCCACAGCGGCATGACCGCGAGGTTCGCCGCGAAGAACACCGCGACCGCCACGACGACGCCGATCACGACCGCCGAGACGAAGAACCGCCAGGCGCCCCAGGAGCGATAGCGGGTGAGGGCGGCGACACCCTCCTGGATGAGGCCGAAGAGCAGCGCCGTGCCGATGAACCGCAGCGACCACGCCGGGTTGAAGGCGCTCGCGATGAGCGCCGCGAACACGTGCGTGATGAGCGCCACGAACGGCAGCCGCAGCACCTCCTGCGCGATGATGCCCGGCAGCACGTGCGAGCCCAGCACGAGCCCGTAGAGGAACAGCAGGGGGCTGGCCAGGAGGAGGGGAGTGACCCATCCGGCGATGCCGCCGAGGATGCCCGTGGCGACACCGATCGCCGCGCAGATCAGCAGCACTCTGGTCGACAGGACGGAGGTTCGGGCCACGTCTCCAGCCTACTGGCGACATTCGGAGAGTCGGCCGCCGTCCATCCTGACCGATCGGCACGATCGGGGGCGACCATCGTTCAGTTCTCGATCCGGCGCCGGAAGGCGGGGCTATCGTGAGCCGCGGTGCGGCGACGACGCGGCATCGGGATCATCGGATCATCAGGAGCGAGATATGGGTCGAACACCCCTTCGGATCGCAGCAGCCACCACCCTGGCGACGCTGTTCATCGCATCGACGGCAACCGCAGGCCACGCAGCGACCGGGGAGGTGACGCACCCCGTTCCGGTCGCGGGGACCCCCGGGCACTACATCGTGATCATGAAGGCCGATCCCCTCGCCAGCTACGAAGGCGACGTCAAGGGCCTGAAGGCGACGAAGCCTGACGAGGGCGAGCAGCTCGAGACGCAGTCGCAGGACGCGCGGCGCTACGTCAAGCACCTCGAGTCGGAGCAGAAGAGCCTCATCAACGACGTCGGCGTCACCCCGGACACGACCTACCAGGTGGTGCTCAACGGTTTCAGCGCCGACCTCTCGGGTGAGCAGGTGGACCAGCTCCGCGCCTCGAAGGACGTCCTCGGGGTGTACCCCGATGAGATCCGTCACCCCGATGCGCAGACCTCCACCGACTACCTCGGCCTCGGCGACGACCGCAAGGGGCGTGGCGGGGTGTGGCAGCAGACCGGTGGCGTGAAGAAGGCGGGCGAGGGCGTCGTGGTCGGCGTGATCGACACCGGCATCGCTCCCGAGCACCCCTCGTTCGAGGGCAAGAAGCTCAAGCAGCAGAAGAAGCAGAACAGCCGGCACAAGGGCACGGAGCCGTACACCGACGGCACCTACGTCTACTTCGACAAGTCCGACGGCGGACAGTTCCGCGGCGCGATGGTCGATGGTCAGGACTGGGACGAGCGCGACTACTCGACGAAGCTCATCGGCGGACAGTACTTCTTCGCGGGAGCCCAGGCGGCCGGGTTCGACTTCCAGTACGACTACCTCTCCCCGCGTGACGGCGACGGTCACGGCTCGCACACGGCGAGCACCGCCGCAGGCAACTTCGGAGTGGACGCCGAGATCGAGGGCGTCGACTTCGGAACGGTCTCCGGCGTCGCCCCCGGGGCGAAGGTCGCGGCCTACAAGGCCTGCTACGTCGGGCCGGACACGACCGTGACCACGGATGACATCTGCGCCCTGAGCGACCTCGTCGCCGCCATCGATCAGGCCGTCGCAGACGGCGTCGACGTTATCAACTACTCGATCGGCGGCGGCGCCGCGAGCACCGTGATGGCTCCGGAGGACCTGGCGTTCCTCAACGCCGCGGCCGCCGGTGTCTTCGTCGCGACCAGCGCGGGCAACGACGGCCCCGATCCGGTCACCGCCGACCACGCCTCGCCGTGGTACACCACGGTCGCCGCCTCCACCATCCCCACGTGGGAGGGCACCGTGCAGTTCGACGGCTTCGAGCAGGCCGGCGCCTCGGTGACCGTCCCGTTCGGCGAGAGCGTCTCCGGACCCTCCATCGCCGCTGTGGATGCCGCGGCGTCCGGTGCGGCGGATGCGCAGCTGTGCCTGCCGGGCACCCTCGACCCGGCGAAGGTCGCCGGACACATCGTCGTCTGCGACCGCGGCGGCAACGCCCGCGCGGAGAAGTCGCAGGTCGTGAAGGACGCCGGGGGCATCGGCATGGTCCTGGTGAACGTGCCCGGTGGTGCGGACTCCCTCGACAACGACTTCCACGCCGTGCCCACGGTGCACCTGAACGCCGTGCACCGTGCGGCCGTGCTCGCCTACGTGCAGGGCGGCGTCGATCGGCCGATCACCCTCGTCGGCGAGAACACCACCGGTGTGACCACGCCGACCCCGCAGATCGCGGGCTTCTCGAGCCGCGGACCGGTCCTCGCCGACGGCACCGATGTCCTCAAGCCGGACATCGCCGCTCCGGGAGTGGCGATCCTCGCCGCCACGCACAACGCCCCGGGTGAGGACCCGACCTTCGGCATCCTCTCCGGGACGTCGATGGCCTCCCCGCACATCGCCGGCCTCGGCGCGCTGTACCTCGGGGAGCACCCGCGGGCGACCCCGGGCGAGATCCGTTCGGCCCTGATGACGACGGCCTCCGACACTGTGCTCCCCGACGGCTCGAAGAACACGAACCCGTTCGAGCAGGGAGCCGGACAGGTCGATGCGACGCGGTTCCTGAACCCCGGTCTGCTCTACCTCAACGGCTTCAAGGACTGGGCGGCGTTCCTCGACGGGAAGGGGCTGTCGGACTTCCCCGGCATCGACCCCATCGACGGCAGCGATCTGAACCAGGCATCGATCTCGATCGGCTCCCTGGCCAGCGCGCAGACCGTCACCCGCTCGGTCACCTCGACCGAGAAGGGCGTGTTCACGGCGAAGGCCTCCGTCCCCGGCGTGAACGTCACCGTCACGCCGTCCCAGCTCTCCTTCGACAAGCCGGGGCAGACGAAGACCTTCACGGTCACGTTCGACAGCACCACCGCGCCGGTCGAGCAGTGGGCCACGGGTTCACTCACCTGGACGAGCAAGAAGAACACGGTGCGCTCGCCGATCGCGGTGTTCCCGGTCACGGCGGATGCCCCGGCCGAGGTCACCGGCACCGGCGTCGACGGCAGCACGACGGTGGACATCACCCCCGGCCTCGACGGTGATCTGGCGCTGGGCGTCTCGGGTCTCACACCGTTCCAGCTCCTCAGCGACCCGGACAACCCGGTCGAGGGGCATTCCGGGAACGAGAAGTCGGGCGACGCGAACAAGGACGTGTCCTGGATCGTGGACGTGCCGGAGGGCGCCACCCTCTCGCGGTTCGACCTCGACTCGTCCGACGACGAGGGCAGCGATCTCGACCTCACCGTCTACCGGGTGGTGAGCCCCGACGACCTGCGCTACTACGAGCGCTGGCAGTCGGCGACGGGCTCGGCCGACGAGCAGGTGACGATCCCCGCCCCGACCGCGGGCACCTACCTCGTCGTCGCCAACGTGTACGCGACCACCGGGCCGATGACGTGGGACATGACCCACGCCTCCGTGCTGCCGGACGGGGAGGGGTCGTTCACCGCGACGCCGAACCCGATCACCGCGGTCCGCGGGGAGAAGACGAGCTACGAGCTGAGCTGGAGCGGTCTCACCGCCGGCACCCGCTACCTCGGACTCGTCCAGTACGGCGACTCGGCCGTGCGCACCGTGGTGACGGTCACGACGCCCGCGGATGCCGCGCCGACGCCGACTCCCGCGCCGAAGCCGTCGCCGACTCCCGAGCCGACGCCGACCCCGGATCCGACTCCGACGCCGGGGCCGACTCCGGAGCCGACCCAGCCTCCGGAGACCGACGCCCCCGGGTGATCCGGGATCGTCTGCACGACACCGGCACGGCCGCACGAGGAATCCCTCGTGCGGCCGTGCCGTCGCATTCGGGCATCCGTTCGTCGCACGGCCGCCGCCGCTCGTCGCAGCGTCCCCGGATCCGGAAGCGACAGCGGGACGCCCTCCCTACCGTGGGGAGACGCAATGATGCGCCCTCAGAGGAGAACCCCATGACCGCACCTTCGTCGCGCCGCCGCGACGGCGCCGGGCTCGTCGATGACGACCCCGTCATCGAGACCGACCCGAACCTCCCACCCGTCGCCCTCTCCGCGGAGCACGAGGCGAAGAGCCGCCGCTGGACCCTGCCGAAGATCCTGCTGTGGACCGCCATCGCCCTCCTCGGCGGCGTCGCCTGGGTGATGCTCGCCATCGTGCGCGGGGAGACCGTGAACGCGATCTGGTTCGTGTTCGCCGCCGTCTGCACCTACTTGATCGGCTACCGCTTCTACTCCAAGGTCATCGAGCGGTACATCACCCGCCCCGACGACCGCCGCGCCACGCCCGCCGAGGTGAAGCAGGACGGCAAGGACTACGTCCCCACCGACCGCCGGGTGCTCTACGGTCACCACTTCGCCGCCATCGCCGGCGCCGGACCGCTCGTCGGCCCCGTGCTCGCGGCGCAGATGGGCTACCTCCCCGGCACCATCTGGATCATCGTGGGCGTCGTGCTCGCGGGAGCCGTGCAGGACTACACGGTGCTCTTCTTCTCGATGCGGCGCGGCGGCAGGACCATCGGCCAGATGGCGCGCCAGGAGCTCGGCAAGATCGGCGGCACCGCGGCGATCATCGCCTCGCTGCTCATCATGCTCATCATCGTCGCGATCCTCGCGCTCGTCGTCGTGAACGCCCTCGGCGAGAGCCCGTGGGGCGTCTTCTCCGTCGCGATGACCATCCCGATCGCCCTCTTCATGGGCGTGTACCTCCGCTACCTGCGCCCGGGCAAGGTCACCGAGGTCTCGATCATCGGCTTCGTGCTGCTCATGGCCGCGATCATCGGCGGCGGCTGGGTCGCCGGCACCGAGTGGGGTCAGGCGCTCTTCCACCTCGACCGCACCACGATCGCGTGGGGCATCATCATCTACGGCTTCATCGCCGCGGTGCTGCCGGTGTGGCTGCTGCTCGCGCCGCGTGACTACCTCTCCACCTTCATGAAGATCGGCGTCATCGTGATGCTCGCCGGGGCAATCGTCCTCGTGCGTCCGGAGATCTCGGTCCCCGCGGTCAGCATCTTCGGTGAGAACGGCATGGGTCCGGTGTTCGCCGGGCCGCTGTTCCCCTTCCTGTTCGTGACGATCGCGTGCGGCGCGTTGTCCGGATTCCATGCGCTGATCGCGTCGGGCACCACACCGAAGCTCGTCGAGAAGGAGCGGCAGACCCGGTTCATCGGCTACGGCGGCATGCTCATGGAGTCGTTCGTCGCGATCATGGCCCTCGTCGCCGCGATCTCGATCGACCAGGGCATCTACTTCGCCATGAACGCCCCGGCCGCCGCGACCGGGGGCACCGTGGAGGGAGCGGTCGCCTTCGTGAACTCGCTCGGGCTGACCGGGGTGAACCTCACCCCCGACATGCTCACGGGCACGGCGGCGGCGGTCGGCGAGGAGTCGATCGTCTCGCGCACGGGTGGCGCTCCGACGCTCGCGCTCGGCCTCGCGCACATCATGCAGCAGGCCCTCGGCGGCCAGGCGCTCATGGCGTTCTGGTACCACTTCGCGATCATGTTCGAGGCCCTGTTCATCCTCACGGCGGTGGACGCCGGCACCCGGGTCGCCCGCTTCATGCTGCAGGACTCGATCGGCGCCTGGTTCCCGAAGTTCCGCGACGTCTCCTGGCGTCCCGGGGTGTGGATCTGCACCGCGATCATGGTGGCCGGCTGGGGAGCGATTCTCATCCTCGGCGTCACCGACCCGCTCGGCGGCATCAACACCTTCTTCCCGCTGTTCGGCATCGCGAATCAGCTGCTCGCGGCGATCGCGCTCGCCGTGGTGCTGGCCATCGTCGCCAAGCGTGGTCGCAGCTACTTCCGGTGGCTGTGGATCATCGCGCTGCCGCTCGCCTTCACCGCGGTCGTCACCATCACGGCGTCGCTCTACAAGATCTTCTCGCCGGTGCCGGCGATCGGATACTGGGCGAACCACTTCCGGTACCTGGAGGCGCTGAACTCCGGTGACACCACGCTCGGCGCGCCGGAGGTGCTGCAGGCGGTCATTCGCAACACCGCGGTGCAGGGCACGCTGTCGATCATCTTCGTGGTGCTCGCGATCATCGTCATCGTCATGGCGGTCATCGCGACCGTGAAGGCGATCCGCAACGGCGGCGGTGAGAACACCGAGGACCCGCCCGTGCCTTCGCGCCGCTTCGCCCCGGCTGGGTTCCTCCCCGCCGCGGAGGAGCGCGAGCTGGAGAAGCGGTGGGAGCCGATCCTCGCCGAAGAGCGCGCGGCGGCACGGCACTGAGATGACCTCCACGGTGGATCGGACGGATGCCGCGACCTCCCCGCTGCGGGCGCTGTGGAGCGCCCTCGGCCGGGTCGGCCGCGGCATCCGCTGGTACATGACGACGCTGATGGGCGACACCGCGTACGCCACGTACGTCACCCATCACCGGCGGCATCATCCGGACGAGGAGCCGCTGGCGGAGCGGCAGTTCTGGCGTCAGCGGATGGACGACCAGGACCGCAATCCCGGTGCCCGCTGCTGCTGACCCTTCGACAGGCTCAGGGACCCAAGGTGGGTCGCTGAGCCTGTCGAAGCGCCAGGGTGGGTCGCTGAGCCTGTCGAAGCGCGGTTCGCTGAGCCTGCCTGCGCGTCCCTAGGCTGAGCGCATGAACGACGTCGTCCTCGCCGCGATCCTCGGCGCGCTCGGCGGCATCGCCCTCACGGCGCTGCTGCTGCTCGCCCGGCGGTTCGCGCGCGGCTCGGCCGACCTCGGCAGCGAGGCGGAGCAGGGGGCGCTGCGGGCGCTGCACCAGGCGAGCCTCGCCGCCCCGCACCTCCGCGGCGGACTGGCCGGGCCGGATGCGGTCAAGGCCGCCCGGCACCTGCGGACTCTGCTGGGCAGCGCCGCGGTCGCCATCGTCGGCGAGGACGACACGGTCACCCTCGACGGCGCCGCGGACGGGCTCGAATCCGCCGCCGTGCGCATCGCCGCCCAGGTGCGCGCGTCCGGGCGGCGGCAGGTCTTCCCCGCGCCCTCGCGGACGGACGACCTGGAGGCGGTCGGCGCGCCCATCCTCGTCGACGGGGTGCCGGTCGGGGTGGTCGTCGCCTTCGCGTCGCCGGTGCGGGCCGCCCTCGTGCGGGCGGCGGAGGAGGTGGCCGACTGGTGTGCGGCGCAGGTCGAACTCGGCGGACTCGAGGCCTCCCGCACCCAGCTCGCCGAGGCGGAGCTCCGGGCTCTGCGTGCGCAGATCTCCCCGCACTTCATCTACAACGCGCTCACCGCGATCGCCTCGTTCATCACGACCGACCCCGACCGGGCCCGCGACCTCGTGCTCGAGTTCGCCGACTTCACGCGCTACTCCTTCCGCCGGCACGGAGAGTTCACGACGCTCGCGGAGGAGCTGGGCAGCATCCACTCGTACCTCGAACTGGAGCGGGCGCGGTTCGGCGAACGCCTGCGGGTGACGCTGCAGATCGCGCCCGAGACGCTCGCGACGGTCATCCCCTTCCTCTCGGTGCAGCCGCTCGTGGAGAACGCCGTGCGGCACGGCCTGGAGCCGGGAGAGGGCGGGGGCGAGATCCGCATCACCTCCCGCGACGACGGCACGCACACCGAGATCCTCGTCGAGGACGACGGCGTCGGCATGGACCCGGCGGGTCTGCGCGCGCTGCTCACGGCGCGTGAGGACGGCGGTCACGTGGGCCTGCGGAACGTCGACACCCGGCTTCGCCAGGTCTACGGCAGCGGGGGTGGTCTGGTCGTCGAGACCAACGCCGGCGCGGGTACCCTGGTGCGCATGCGAGTCCCGAAATCGCAGCCCCTCCACGACCCGGACGACGACTGAGGAGCGGCATGATCGACGTCCTCGTCGCCGACGACGAGCAGCCGGCCCTCGACGAGCTCGTGCACCTGCTGCGCGCCGACCCGCGCATCGGCGAGATCCTCACCGCGAGTAACGGCGCCGACGCGCTGCGTCAGCTCTCCGCGCGTGCGGTGCGGATCGCCTTCCTCGACATCCACATGCCCGGCTTGCTCGGCACCGAGCTCGCCCGCGCGCTCCTCGGTCTCGCGGAACCGCCCGCGGTCGTGTTCGTCACCGCCGACGAGGCCCGCGCGGTCGAGGCTTTCGAACTGCGCGCCGCGGACTACCTCCTCAAGCCGGTCCGGCGGGAACGGCTCCGAAACGCCGTGGACCGGGTGATCGAGCAGGAGGCCGCACCGCGCGGCGAGGACGAGGTGCTGCCGGTGACCGTGGGCGCGTCCGTGCGGTTCGTGCGGCGCAGCGACGTGCGCTGGGTGCAGGCGCAGGGCGACTACGCGCGCCTGCACACCGAGGACGACGGGCCCGGCCATCTCGTGCGCATCCCGCTCTCCGAGCTCGAGACGCGGTGGGCGCCGGCGGGATTCCTCCGCATCCACCGTTCCACCCTCGTCCGGATCGCCGCGGTGACCGAGGCGCGGCTGTCAGGCGGGGAACCCGTCGTGGTCGTTGGCACGGCCGTGCTGCCGGTGAGCAGAAGGCTCGTCGCGGCGGTGCGGGAGGCCCTCGTGCGCGGAGAGGGGGCCGGATGACCGAGGCGCCGAAGCGGGTGCGCGTCACGGCGGACACCCCGCCGCGCCGCTCCTCCGCCGCCACCCGGGGGATCGCGCTGCCCGGTGCCCCGGTCGCGGAGGCCGATGCCGTCTACGCCCGTGCCCTGATGCGCAGCCAGCTCCGGCTCGCCCTCGGCACCGTTGCCGGCTTCGTGGTGGTCGTCGTCGCCCTGGCACTCGGGATCGCGCTCATCCCCGAGATCGACGCCGTCGTCCTCGGCGGGCTGCCGCTGTCGTGGCTCCTCCAGGCCTTCGCGTTCTACCCGGTGATCCTCGTCTTCGCGGTGCTGTACGTGCGCACGGCGGTCCGCAACGAGCGGCGGTACCGCGCCCTGCGGGACCGCGAGTGAACGCCGTGCTCGACCTCGTCGGGGTCGCCCTGGTCGTGATCGCCACCCTCCTCATCGGCGTGTACGGGCTGCGGGTGTCGCGCACGACGAGCGACTTCTTCGTGGCGTCGCGGACGGTGCGTCCGGTCTGGAACGCCTCGGCCATCAGCGGCGAGTACCTCTCGGCCGGCACCTTCCTCGGCCTCTCCGGGCTGGTGCTGCTGGACGGCGCCCGCGGCTTCTGGTTCCCCATCGGGTACGCCGCGGGGTACCTGCTCGTGCTCGTCTTCGTGGCCGCGCCCCTGCGCCGCAGCGGGGCGTACACGATCCCCGATTTCGTCGAGGCCCGGCTCGACTCGACCGCCGCGCGCCGTGTCACCAGCCTCGCGGTCCTCATCATCGGCTGGCTCTACATCGTGCCGCAGCTGCACGGCGCGGGCATCACTCTCGTCGTGGTCGCCGGGCTGCCGGAGTGGGTCGGGGCCGTGACGATCGCGGTGCTCGTGGCGGCGGCGGTCGCCGCGGGCGGCATGCGCGCGATCACCTTCGTGCAGGCCTTCCAGTACTGGCTCAAGCTCACGGCGCTCCTCGTGCCGGTGGTGTGCATCGCTTTCGCCCTGAGCGGCGGGCCGCACGACTTCGATCCCGCCCTCGTCTTCCCCGCTGAGGCCGGGCCGTCCGGCTTCGACGCCTACGAGACCGCGTCGCTGCTGCTCGCCCTGCTCCTCGGCACGATGGGTCTGCCGCACGTCCTGGTGCGGTTCTACACGAGCCCGACCGGAGCCTCCGCGCGGCGGACCACCGTGATCGTCATCGCCATGGTGAGCGCGTTCTACGCCGTGTCGAGCGCGATGGGGCTCCTGGCGCGGATCGCCGCTCCCGACCTCGCACGGCCGGGGGTCGCCGACACCGTGGTGCTGCAGCTCCCGTCGCGGGTGTTCCCCGGCCCCGCGGGTGAGCTGCTGACGGCGCTCATCGTCGCCGGAGCCTTCGCCGCGTTCCTGGCGACCTCGGCCGGGCTCGTGGTCTCGCTCGCGGGGGTCATCAGCCAGGACGTCTTCTCCGGCTCCGTGCGCTCCTTCCGGCTGTCCGCAGTGCTGTGCGCGCTCGTGCCGCTGGGGGTCGCGCTGCTCACGGTTCCCGCGGGACTCGTGTCGAGCGTGGGGGTGGTGTTCGTCGTGGCGGCGTCGACGCTTTCGCCCGTGGTGCTGCTGGGCGTGTGGTGGCGCGGCCTCACCGCGCGCGGGGCGGTCGCGGGCATGGTGTGCGGCGGCGTCGCGACCGGGCTCGCCCTGCTCGTGCACGCCGCGGTGGACGGGGTCGGCGTCGCGGCGCCCTACCTCGCGCAGCCCGCCGCCTGGACGATCCCGCTGGCGACCGGGGTCACCGTCGCCGTGTCGCTGCTCGACCCTCGAGGACCCTCGCCCCGCACGGACCGCTTCCTCGCCCGCGTGCACACGCCCGACCGCGCCTGAGTCTGCTTCTGCCTCCCGGACTCTGCCTCCTGGAACAGGCGATCGCGCGGGTTCAGGCCGGTGAAAGCCCATCGAGCCTGAGCCGGCGCGAGTGCCTGAAGAGCGGGGAGGGTCGGTGCGGTCGAGTCAGGGGACTCCAGCGCGTTGGCAGGCAGTGGCGCGAGAACAGGCAGGGAGACCCAGGAGTGCCTGAACTCGCGTGGGTGCCTGAACTCGCGTGGGTGCCTGTTCGGGCGCGTCAGCGAGGTCGCGCGCGAGGGCAGGCAGTGGCGTGAGAGCAGGCAGGGAAGGGAGGGAGTGCCTGTTCTGGCGGGAGTGCCTGGACTGGCGTGGGTGCCTGTTCGGGCGCGTCAGCGAGGTTGCGCGTGAGTGCAGGCAGTGGCGTGAGAGCAGGCAGGGAGAGTCATGAGTGCCTGAATCAGCGGGGGTGCCTGGATCAGCGGGAGTGCCTGTGCAGGAGTGCCTGTGCAGGAGTGCCTGTGCGGGGGTCAGAGGGTGCGGCTGCGTGGCATCAGGCGCACCGGGGGGAGTGGCGGCGCGGGGATGCGCTGGTCGTGCCCCTCGACGACGCCGAACCGGGGGGATGCGGCCTCCCAGTCCTCGCGGGCGGCGGCGATCTCGTCGTGGGAGCGCCCGGCGAAGTTCCACCACATGACGATCTCGTCTTCGAACGGCTCACCCCCGAGCAGGAACAGCAACCCGCCCTCGCTGCTGGTCACCTCGACGCCGTCGCGGGAATCGCCGAGGTAGAGCATGTCGTTGCGGGTCATCGCGTGCTCGGGGACGGCGGCGTCGCCCTCGACGAGGAGCAGCGCGTGCTCCCACTCGGGCCGCAGCGGCAGGCGCACCGTGGTTCCGGCCGGCACGACGATCTCCGCCCCGACGATCGGCGTGTGCACGGTCGCCGGCGAGTGCACGCCCGCGAACTCGCCGAGCACGACTGTGGCCGTGGCGTCCGATCCGGTCGCGGCCGAAAGGGTCGTCGTCGGCAGGTCGGTGTGCCGCTCGAAGCCGCCGTCGCCGTGGCGCGCGGACTCGGGGAGAACGACCCAGAACTGCAGCGCGTCCAGCGGGACGGGGCCCTCGCCCACGGAGTACTCCGAGTGCGAGATGCCGTTGCCGGCGGTCATGAGGTTGAGCTGACCGCGCCGGAGGTCGGCGTCGCTGCCCAGCGAATCGCGGTGCCGGATCTCGCCGACCAGTGGCCACGTCACCGTCTGCAGACCGATGTGCGGGTGCGGCTCGACGCGCATCCGGGTCTCGGCCGGGCCGAACCGGTCGAGGAAGCACCACGCGCCGATGGTGGGGAGGTTGCGATGCGGCAGCACCCGCAGCACCTCCATGCCGCGCACGCCCCCGAGCGGCACCGCCCGGGGCTCGAGGACGAGGCGGCGTTGCCCGATCATTCCGCCCTGCCCGTGGGGTCCTCATCCGCGCCGGCCGACTCCTCCTGCACCGGGGCGTCCGCCGTCGAGCCCGGGCGCTGCGGCCAGCGGATCTCGGCGCCGGGCACCTCGTGCGTCTTGAGGTACTTCGCGATGTACGGGCAGAGCGGCACGATCGCGTCGCCCGTCGACGCGACGTCGGTCAGTGCCGCCGCGGCGAGCTTTCCCGCCAGGCCCTGGCCCTGGAACGCGGGGTCGATCTCGGTGTGCAGGAACCGGATCACGCCGGGGCGGGTGTCGAACTCGGCGAACCCGGCCAGCACGTCATCGGAACGGATCTCGTAGCGGGAGGCCTCGTCGTTGCGGGTCACGGTGATGTCGGTCATCGGATGCTCCTTCCGGCGTCTGGAACCAACCTACGCCCGGGATCGAGGGTGCGGGCCTGTGGACGTCGCCGTGCCGCTGTCCGTCGGGGTGATTACGCTGGAGGGATGCCGCAGACTCCCCGCGATCCGTACGACGGATGGATCCCCGAGCCGGACGCGGCATCCGACCAGCCCTGGGACGACGGGTGGGAGCCGACCGAGCCGCCGGAGCCGATGGACTGGGAACCGCAGGGCGCGGGCTTCGAGCCGCCCCTCGACTGGGGTCCGGGTCCGACGACCGCGGTGACCACCGCGCCGGCCGTCCGCCGCGCCACGCCCAGCCGGTATGCGACGGCCCGCGAGGCACTGCACACGGTGTTCGGCTACGACGACTTCCGCGGCGACCAGGCGGCCATCGTCGAGCAGGTCATCGGCGGCGGCGACGCCGTCGTCCTGATGCCCACCGGCGGCGGCAAGAGCATCACGTACCAGGTGCCGGCTCTCGTGCGCGAAGGCACCGGACTGGTCATCAGCCCGCTCATCGCGCTCATGCACGACCAGGTCGATGCGCTGCGCGCCAACGGGGTGAAGGCCGCGTACCTCAACTCCACCCAGTCGATCGAGGAGCGCCGCGAGGTCGAGCGCGCCTATGTCGCCGGAGAGCTCGACCTCATCTACGTCGCCCCGGAGCGACTGTCGAGCGCGCAGACTACCTCCCTCCTGCAGCGCGGCACGCTCAGTGTCATCGCTATCGACGAGGCCCACTGCGTGTCGCAGTGGGGTCATGACTTCCGGCCCGACTACCTCGCGCTCGGCGACCTGGGCGAGCGGTTCCCCGGCGTCCCGCGGATGGCCCTGACCGCCACCGCGACGCGGGCCACGCACAAGGAGCTCACCGAGCGCCTGCACCTCGACGCGGCGAAGCACTTCGTGGCGAGCTTCGACCGCCCCAACATCCAGTACCGCATCGTCCCGAAGGTCGATCCCCGCAAGCAGCTCGTGCAGTTCATCCGGTCGCAGCCCGAGGGGGCGGCGGGCATCGTCTACGCGCTCAGCCGCAAGTCGGTCGAGCAGACGGCGACCTATCTCGCCGCGCAGGGTCTCGACGCGCTGCCGTACCACGCCGGTCTGCCCGCCGAGGTGCGGGCGGCGAACCAGTCACGCTTCCTCCGTGAAGACGGCGTGGTGATGGTGGCGACCATCGCGTTCGGCATGGGGATCGACAAGCCCGACGTGCGCTTCGTCGCCCACATCGATCTGCCGAAGTCGGTCGAGGGGTACTACCAGGAGACCGGCCGCGCCGGTCGCGACGGCGAGCCGTCCGTGGCGTGGATGGCGTACGGGCTCGGCGACGTCGTGCAGCAGCGCCGGCTGATCGATCAGAGTCCCGGCGACCGCACGTTCAAGATGCGCATGGGGCAGCACCTCGATGCGATGCTCGCGCTGTGCGAGACGGTGGAGTGCCGCCGGCAGAACCTCCTCGGGTACTTCGGTCAGGAGTCGCAGCCCTGCGGCAACTGCGACACGTGCCTCGACGACACGGCGACCTTCGACGGGCTCGTCCCCGCACAGAAGCTGCTGTCCACGATCGTGCGGCTCAAGCGGGAGCGGAATCAGGCCTTCGGTGCCGGCCACCTCATCGACATCCTCCGCGGGGCCTCGACCGAGCGCATCCGCCAGCAGCGGCACGACGCCCTCGCGACCTACGGCATCGGCGCCGACCTCTCCGACCAGGACTGGCGGAGCGTGGTGCGCCAGCTCCTCGCCCGGGGCATCCTCGTCGCGCAGGGCGACTACGGCACGCTCGCACCCGGAGAGGCCGCGGCCGGGGTGCTGCGCGGCGAGACCGCGGTACCGCTTCGGAAAGACACGATCGGACGCCCGTCGTCGCCGTCCCGCGCCCGGAAGGCGAGTGCCGCCGACGCCCTCGACGCCGGAGACCGGGAGCTGTTCGAGGCGCTGCGGGCCTGGCGCGCCGAGACCGCCAGGGAACAGAGCGTCCCGGCGTACATCGTCTTCGGCGATGCCACGCTCCGTGCGCTCGCGGAGCATCGGCCCACGTCGCACGCCGACCTCGATGGCATCACCGGCATCGGTGCGAAGAAGCGCGAGGCCTATGGCGACGGCGTGCTCGCCGTCATCGCCGCCTCCTGACTCCTCCTGCGCCGGCCCACCCCCTTCCGCGCGAGCCACCCCTTTGCGGACGCTCGCAGGGGGCCGGGACGCACGGAACGGGGTGGGTCGACGGAGCTACGAACGCGGAACCTGTCGCGAGCCGACAAGGGCGGGCGCGCACGGGGCGGTCAGGCGTTGGAGGATGCGGACAGGGGACTTCGTGCGGTTTTGTCGCACACCTACCATGAGAGGCATCCACCTTCGTCTCTCTGAGAGGAACGCTCATGGTCGACGCCGCCGTCCGCCCTTCGACGACACCTGACCCGCGCGAGAGCGCGACCGCCCCGCGGATCGATGTCGCCCGCCTGAACGACGCCCTCATGGGCACCTGGGGCGACGTGCGCCGCCAGGCCCGCGAGATGATCAAGGACTCCGCGTTCTGGCGGAAGGACGAGCTCGGCAAGGACGACCACCGCGAGCGCGTGCTCAGCCAGCTCCACCTCCTCGTCGACAACAAGGCCGTGCACCGGGCGTTCCCGAAGCGCTTCGGCGGCGAGGAGAACAACGGCGGCAACATCGCCGGGTTCGAGGAGCTCGTCGCCGCCGACCCGAGCCTGCAGATCAAGTCGGGCGTGCAGTGGGGCCTCTTCGGCTCCGCGATCCTGCAGCTCGGCACGAAGGAGCACCACGACAAGTGGCTCCCCGGTGTCATGGATCTGTCGATCCCCGGCGCGTTCGCGATGACCGAGATCGGGCACGGCTCCGACGTCGCCGCGGTCGGCACCACCGCCACCTACGACCCGGAGACGGAGGAGTTCGTTATCCACACGCCGTTCCGAGGAGCTGTGAAGGAGTACCTCGGCAACGCGGCGCTGCACGGCATCGCGGCGACGGTGTTCGCGCAGCTCATCACCAACGGCGTCAACCACGGCGTGCACTGCTTCTACGTGCCCCTGCGCGGTGAGGACGGCGTGGATCTGCCCGGCATCGGTCGCGAGGACGACGGGCTCAAGGGCGGACTGAACGGCATCGACAACGGCCGCCTCTCCTTCGACCAGGTGCGCATCCCGCGCACGAACCTGCTGAACCGCTACGGGGACGTCGCCCCGGACGGCACCTACTCCAGCGCGATCGACAGCCCCGGCCGCCGCTTCTTCACGATGCTCGGCACCCTCGTGCAGGGACGCGTCTCGCTCGACGGCGCCGCCTCCTGGGCCTCCGCGCTCGGTCTGCACATCGCGATCACCTACGCCACGCAGCGTCGCCAGTTCGACGGTGCGGACGGGCAGGAGGTCGTGCTCATGGACTACGGCAAGCACCAGCGCCGGCTGCTCCCGCGCCTGGCCACCACGTACGCGCAGATCTTCGCGCACGACGAGTTCCTGCAGAAGTTCGACGGGGTCTTCTCCGGCCGCTCCGACACCCCGGACGACCGCGAGGATCTGGAGACGCTCGCGGCGGCGCTCAAGCCGCTGTCGACCTGGCATGCGCTCGACACGCTCCAGGAGGCCCGCGAGGCGTGCGGCGGCGCCGGCTTCATGTTCGAGAACCGGCTCGTCGGGCTCCGCGCCGATCTCGACATCTACGTCACGTTCGAGGGCGACAACAACGTCCTGCTCCAGCTCGTCGGCAAGCGGCTGCTGACCGACTACGCGAAGCAGTTCCAGGGCAAGGACGCCGCGGCGCTCGCGCGCTACGCCGTGGGGATGACCGCCGGCAAGGTGTTCCACGGCGCCGGCCTCCGTCAGCTCGGTCAGGCGGTGACCGACTTCGGTCAGGTCGCCCGGTCGGTGGAGCGCGGGCTGCGCGAGGAGCAGCAGCACGACCTCCTCGCAGGGCGTGTGCAGCAGATGGTCGCCGACATCGCGACCCGGCTGCGCGCCGCCGGCAAGGACAAGGTGCTCGGGGCGCGGCTGTTCAACGAGAACCAGGCCGAGCTCATCGAGGCGGCCAGGGCGCACGCCGAGCTCCTGCAGTGGGAGGCCTTCACCGACGCCGTCCACGCGATGGACGACGCCGAGACGAAGAAGGTCATGACCTGGCTGCGCGACCTCTTCGGACTGCAGCTCATCGAGAAGCACCTCGCCTGGCACCTCATCCACGGGCGGCTCTCCACCCAGCGGGCGGCGGCGGTGTCGAGCTACATCGATCGGCTGTGCGCGCGACTGCGTCCGTACGCGCTCGACCTCGTGGACGCGTTCGGCTACGAGCCCGAGCACGTGCGGGCGCCCATCGCGAGCGGCGCGGAGAAGCAGCGGCAGGACGAGGCCCGTGCGTACTACGCCGACCTCGAGGCCACCGGTCAGGCTCCCGTCCTGGAGAAGACCCTCAAGCGGCAGAAGCGCTGAGCGGTCGGCCCGGGCCGTACCGACGGCCCGGGCCCTCCGGACAGCGGATTCATCGACGCCGGCGGATAGTCTCGGCGAGTACCGACCCGAGGAGCATCATGTCGACCGTCACCGCCTACGCCGCCCCCGCCGAAGCCGCCCCGCTCGAGAAGACCGTCATCGAGCGCCGGGAGCTGGGCCCGCACGACATCCTCATCGACATCGCCTTCGCCGGCATCTGCCACTCCGACATCCACACCGTCCGCGGCGACTGGGGCCCGCAGCAGTACCCGCTCGCCCCGGGACACGAGATCACCGGAACGGTCGCCGCGGTGGGGACCGAGGTCACGAAGCACGCACTCGGCGACCGCGTCGGCGTCGGCTGCCTCGTGAACTCGTGCCGGGAGTGCGTGTACTGCCTCCGCGGCGACGAGCAGTTCTGCACGCAGGGCGCCGTCGGCACCTACGGGGCGGTCGACCGCGACGGGACGATCACCCAGGGCGGCTACTCCCAGCAGGTCGTCGTCACCGAGGACTTCGTGCTGCGGATCCCGGACGCTCTGCCCCTGGACGCGGCGGCTCCCCTGCTGTGCGCGGGCATCACCACGTACTCGCCGCTGCGGCACTGGAAGGTCGGCCCCGGCATGCGCGTCGCGGTGGTCGGACTCGGCGGGCTCGGCCACATGGGCGTGCAGATCGCGCACGCCCTGGGCGCCGAGGTGACCGTGCTGTCGCAGACGCTCGCGAAGCAGGACGACGGTCTCCGGCTCGGCGCCGACCACTACTTCGCGACGGGCGACCGGGAGACCTTCCGCGAGCTGCGCGGCTCCTTCGATGTGATCCTCAACACCGTGAGCGCCGTCATCGACCTCCGCTCCTACCTCGGGCTGCTCGACGTGGACGGCACCATCGTGTGCGTCGGTGCTCCGGCGGAGGCCCTCGCCCTGAACGCGGGGTCGCTGATCGCCGGACGACGCTCCATCGCCGGCTCGAACATCGGCGGCATCCGGGAGACCCAGGAGATGCTCGACTTCTGCGCGGAGCACGGCATCACGGCGCAGATCGAGGTCATCCCCGCCTCGGCCATCAATGAGGCGTACGAGCGCGTCCTCGCGTCCGACGTCCGCTACCGCTTCGTCATCGACGCCGCCACCTTCGCCGACTGACCCCCTCCCGTCCCGGTCCCTCGTCCTATCCGGTACGGGATCAAAAGCGCACCCCCTTCACCCTCGCGAGGCGCGATCTCCGTCCCGCTCCCGTCCCGCTCCCGTCCCGCTTCCGTCCCGCTCCCGTCCGGTGCGGGAGCAAAAGCGCACCTCCGGTGCCCGCGTTGGGAGCGATTTCCGTCCCGTGACCGTGGAGCCCCTGGGGCGGGACGGAAAAGTCTCCGGGCGAGGGCCGCGTCGGTGCGGTTCTGATCCCGCGCTGGCCTTGGGTGGGCGCGCGCGGAGGACGAGCTGCGGGCGCGGAACCGGGTGCACCGTGCCACGGCGGTCGGCTGCCTCCGCGGTCGGTGCGGGATGGGAAAGGTGCCGGAGTTCCGTGTCGGAGGGTCTGTTTTGATCTCGCGTCGGAGGTGCGGGTGCGGGATCGAAAAGGTGCCGCGGATTTGTGTCGAAGGGCCCTTTTCGATCCCCCGTTGGAGGTGTGTATCGGGGCGGGATGAAGAACGGGCCTGGGGAGGCGGGGGGAGGGGCGGAAGTGAACTCGCACCGAGGACGGGGGGACGAGGGACGGGGGACGGGTGGGGCGTCGGTGGGGGCGGATACGGTGAGGGGATGACCTCCCTCCTCCTGGGGCCCGACTCCCGTGCGCGCTGCGCGTGGGTCGGCGACGACGCAGAATACCGGCGGTACCACGACGAGGAGTGGGGGACGCCGCTGCACGGGGACCGTGCGCTGTTCGAGAAGATGGCGCTGGAGGGGTTCCAGGCGGGACTCTCGTGGATCACGATCCTGCGCAAGCGCCCGCGGTTCCGGGAGGTGTTCGCGGGCTTCGAGCCCGCGGCGGTGTCGGCGTTCGACGAGGCGGACGTGGAACGGCTGATGGCCGACACCGGCATCATCCGCAACCGCGCCAAGATCCTCGCGACGATCGGCAACGCCCGGATCGTGGAGTCGATGGCCGACGGGGAGCTCGATGCGCTGATGTGGTCGTTCGCCCCGCCGGCGACCGGAGCACGGCCACGGGAGTTCGCCGACGTCCCCGCCGTCACTCCGGAGTCGACCGCGTTGAGCAAGGAACTGCGGCGGCGAGGCTTCCGCTTCGTCGGGCCGACGACGATGTACGCACTCATGCAGTCGGCGGGCATGGTGGACGACCACATCGAGGGGTGCTGGAAGGCTTGACGGTCCGACGAGAAGAGAGCGGGGCCACACTCCCTCGCCCGATATACTCGGCACATCGGGGGATCCCCCGGCGCACGACGCCGGGCGGCTGCAGGCGCGCGGTCTCCCATCAGACCGTGAGGAGCAGGTGTGGCAACGCGCATGGCAGCGACACCGCCGACGCTGGCGGGGTACAGCTATGTGCGTCCGCTCGGGTCCGGTGGATTCGCCGATGTGTTCCTCTACGAACAGGACATGCCGCGCCGCGTCGTCGCCGTCAAGGTCCTGCTCGCGGATGCCGTGAACCCCGAGGTGCTGCAGACCTTCAACGTGGAAGCCGACATCTCGGCGCGGCTGAGTGCCCACCCCTCGATCGTCACCATCTACCAGGCGTCCATCTCGGCGGACGGGCGGCCGTACTTCGCGATGGAGTACTGCCCCGACACGATGAGCGCGCGCTACAAGAAGGCCCCGCTTCCACTCGCGGAGGTGCTCGACATCGGCGTCCGCATGGCCGGCGCTCTGGAGACCGTGCACCGGGCCGGTCTGCTGCACCGCGACATCAAGCCCTCGAACGTGCTCATCAACTCGCTCGGCGCGCCCGTGCTGGCCGACTTCGGCATCGCCGCTGCCGTCATCGAGGAGGGCGAGGGCGAGACCATCGCGATGTCCGTGCCCTGGAGCTCCCCCGAGGTGCTGCAGGAGCGCGTGTCCGGATCCATCCCCAGCGAGGTGTGGAGCCTCGGCGCGACGCTGTACACGCTGCTCGCCGGCCGCAGTCCGTTCGAACGCGGCGACCGCGGCTCGAACTCCCGCGATCAGCTCACGGACCGCATCATCAAGGCGCGGTACACGGCGGTGCCGGTCCCCGGCATCCCGCCGATCATCGACGACATCTTCGCGAGCGCCATGCACCGCGACCCGGCGAAGCGGCCGGCGAGCATGGCGGAGTTCGCGGAGAAGCTGCGCTGGGCGCAGTACGAGCTCGGCATCTCGCCGACGGCCTTCGAGGCGGCGTCGGCGGAGTGGGCCGCGGCGGCGCCGGTGAACTTCTCGGATACGAGCGTCCGCGGGCCGGTCATCACGACGGTCGCGCCCGACTCGCGGAGGGCAGCGCGCGCCGCCCGTCCGCAGGCCGCACCCCGTGAGCGGGACGACATCCCCGCGAGCACCCGAGGCCGAAGCCGGTCCCCCCTGGTCGTCGGTATCGTCGGCGCCGTGATCGGCGCCGCCGTCATCGCGGGTCTCGGAACCGCGGTCCTGTTCCTCACGGGGATCCTCTGATGGCGGCAGGCAACCGCACCGCCGCCGAGGCGGCGACCCCGCCCAGGGGCAAGCTGATCGCGCTGATCTCGGGGATCATCGCGCTCGTGGTCGTCGTGGCGCTCGCGGTGACGGCACAGGGGTATCAGTCGCAGGAGGTGCCGCGTCTCGAACCGGCGGTCTGGGTCATGCGCGACAGCGGACAGTATGCGCGCGTCAACACCGAGCTCGCCGAGATCGACACCGTCCGCGATGTCGATGACCCTGAGGCGGTCTGGCAGAGCGGCTCCAGCACTGTGCTCTACGCACAGGGGAACCGGCAGCGGTGGGACGTCGATCCGGCCAGCCCCGCCGATCTGCTCTCCGACAGCTCTGAAGAGGGGACCCCGCTCGCTTCGCAGCCGACCCCCGCCGGGACCCGCGACGTCCTCTCCGCCGGGGTCTACGTGGCCTACCGCACCGACACCGGGCAGGTGTCGGTGTCGACCCTCGCACCGGGGGCGGGCACGGCCCTCGTCGACCCCTTCGCCGAGGTCGAGGTCGAGGAGGGGGAGGACCCGCCGACGTACACCGCCGATGCCATCGGGCTGTCGCCGGATGGCCTGCTCGTCCTCTACTCGGCGGACGAGGGGGCCGTGCGCCGCTTCGACATCGACGAGCACCGGTTCCTGGGGGATGAGTCACCCGTGGCCGATGCGCCGGAAGCCGGGGAGGGCCTGGCGATCGCGGTCGTCGGGGAACGCTGGGCGATGCTGCAGCCGACCTCCGGCGAGCTGTGGCTCTCCGGTCGCGATGCGGCGGTCACGCTCGACGTCGCCGAGGACGCACGCCTGCAGCGTGGAGCCGCCGAGGGCGACGCGGTGCTCGTCGCGGACTCGGACGGCCTCGTCTCCGTCGACCTCGCGTCCGGAGAGGCCGACCGGGTGGCGGAGGCCTCCGGCGTCCCCGCCGCACCGGTCACGGTCCGGGGGGAGACCTACGCGGCGTGGCTCGACAGCGGCGGCGGAACCCTGTGGAGCGCGGGGGAGACCACTCCGCTGCAGGTCCCGGACGAGACGCTCGACGCGGCAGCCATCGACCCGGTCTTCCAGGGCAACGGCGATCGCGCGGTGCTGGTCGAGACCGGGACGGGCCTCATCTGGACGGCGCCGGACGGCGTGCTGATCCCGCTCGAGCAGTGGAAGATCGAGGACGACACGGAGCAGCAGGAGGGCACGATCGTCGTCGAGGACGTGGCGGAGCAGCTTCCGCCGGTGGCCGTCGACGACGCGTTCGGTGTGCGTGCGGGGGAGCAGGTCCTCCTGCCGGTCCTCCTGAACGATCACGACCCGAACAAGAAGGACGTCCTCACGATCGATCCCGAGTCCGTCGCGGCAGGCCTGAGCGATCCGGCATTCGGGGAATTGGCGCTCGTGGCGGACGGCCAGTCGCTGGTCGTCGATGTGAAGGCGGGCTCGGGCCAGGCGAGCTTCACGTACGCCGTGTCGGACGGCGCGGCCGTCTCGCCGCCGGCGACCGTGACGCTGACGGTCGTCGATCCAGGAGTCAACTCCGCTCCGGTCTGGTGCGGCGTCGACGCCTGCAAGCAGGAGTGGCCGACGCCGCAGATCCTCGCCGGCGGCAGCACGATCGTCTCAGCGCTCTCCGGCTGGGTCGACCCCGAGGGTGATGCCTTCATCCTGAGCGACGCCTACGAGACGGATCCCTCGGCACCGGTGATGGTGGCGCCGACGGACGACGGCCGCGTCGCCATCCGGCACACCGACCCGAACGCCGCGGATGCCGTGATCCCGGTCACGGTGGTGGTGCAGGACGTGCACGGTGCGACCGCAGAGAAGACCCTCGAAGTCCAGGTCAGCGGCAGCCCTGCCCTCCAGGCATCGGCCGTCGCGGTGACCGCGCGCGTGGGCGAGCGGCAGTCCATCCGCATCTCCGACCATCTGTCCGGGGGCTCCGGGTCGTATCGCCTCGTCGACGCCGTCCAGACCGCCGCGACTGCGCAGGGCTTCGAGGTCACCCCCAACGCGGCCGCGGGAACCGTGGAGTTGACCGCGGCGGAGCCGGGCCAGTACGTGGTCACGTACACCGCGCAGGACGCCACGACCCAGGCGGAGCAGTCGGCGGTCATCCGCGTCACGGCGGTCGACGGCTCCGCAGCGCTCGCGATGGCGCCGTTGACGGCGTTCGTCCGCGAGGGCGAGGACACGACCGTCGATGTGCTCCGCGCGGTGCAGAACACCAGCGGACGGGTGCTGCTGCTGTCCGACGCCGTGAGCTCCACCCCGCAGCTCAACGTGCGCGTGGTCGGGAACGAGAGCCTGCGGGTGAACGGGACGACGGAGGACGGCGAGCCCGGCCTGATCGGCAAGGCCACCGTCACGGTCGCGGATGGCGCGGGCGGGGCCGTCCGGGGCACGGTGAGCGTGTTCCTCACCCCGCCGTCCACCGTCACCCGCCCGATCGTCTTCCCGGACGCGGTGACGGTGCGGGCGGGCTCGCTCACGCGTATCGAGGTCGCCGCCAATGACGTCGCCCCCCGCGGGGAGCCGCTCCTGGTGCTCCCGGAGGTGACGGGGTCGGGCGAACCGGACGAACTCGTCTTCGCCGACCGCAACGCGCTGCGCTACCTGGCGCCGAAGACGCCAGGCACCTATCGGCTGACGTACTCGGTCTCGCTCGAACGGAACCCCTCCCTCTCCGACGACGGCGTCGTGACGGTCACCGTCGTGCCGCCCGGGACGAACCGCGCTCCCACGCCGATCGCTCTCACCGGTCGCGTCCTCAGCGGGCAGACCGTGACGATTCCGGTACCCACGACCGGGATGGACGGAGACGGGGACCGGGTGGTGCTGTCCGGTGTCGACCAGCCGAAGAAGGGCGGGGGCACGGCGACCATCTCGGCCAGCGGCGAGGCGATCGTGTACCGGGCCCCGGCCGGGGGAGTGGACGGCGGACAGGTGTCGTTCCGGTACACCGTGCGCGACCCGCAGGGTGAGGAAGGCAGCGGCGCGGTCCGCATCGGCGTCCTGGACGCGGATGTCGAGGACGCCGCTCCGGTGACGTTCAGCGACTACGTCCGGGTCGAGGCCGGGTCCCGCACACCGGTCGTGCTGGACCCCCGGTCCAACGACCTCGACCCGGCGCAGAGCGAGCTCGAGATCACCGCGCTCGTCCCGAACGCGCCTCCCGTCAAGGGGAACCCGTTGTACGAGCGGCTGAATGCACTGATCGATTCCGACACCTCCCTGAAGGACGGGCGCGTCGTGCTGCGCGCCGGGGAGACGGCGGGGACGAACTCCTACTTCTACACCGTGAAGTCGACGCGGACCGGGAGCACGGCGCAGGGCCTCATCGTGCTGACCGTGACCGAGGGCACGGTCGCCGATCAGCCGGTCGTGACGGACACGGTGCTCACGGCGCGCGACCGGGACGACCTCGTGGACGGTGGCCTCGACGTCGTCACGGACCGGGTGCGCTGGCCGTCCGGCGACGTCTCGTCGCTCCGTCTGAGCCTGTGGGGCGATCAGGCCGGGTACACGGTGAAGGGGAACCGGATCATCGGCCCCGCTCCGAAGGAGGGCGCACTGGTGCCCTTCCAGCTCACCGGAAACGCCGCCGGCGGACGGGACGTGACCGCCTACGGCTTCCTGCGGATCCCGGCGTTCGACGACATGCAGGTCCAGCTCGTCCCCGGCGCGACGCCGGTCGTCGTCGATGAGGACGCGGCCGTCAGCTTCGCGGTGCCGGACTACCTCGATCTGCCGTCATCGGATGCCGTGGAGATCGGCTCCGGAGCGTTCACCGCGCAACGGGCTGCGGCGTCGTGCGCGGCCGATGGCCCCCGCAAGGCGGAGTACCGTGCCGGTCGTGAGGCGCCGTGGTCGGACACCTGCTTGATCCCGGTGCGTCTGGACGGACAGAAGCGCTGGTCCTACATCGACGTCCCGGTCAGCATCCGTCCGTCCGAACCGCAGCTGCTGCTCTCCTCGATCTCGCACACGATCGCGCCGGGAGCCACGGAGAGCGTCGACCTCTACGCCAACATGGCCGCGTGGGAAGGCGGGCGCGAGGGCAACGCGGGCTCCCTCGAGTACCGGATCGTGTACTCGGGTTCGGCGTTCGTGGTCACGCAGAGCGGGGCGAAGCTGACGATCGAGGCGCGCGCCGACGCGCGACCGGGCAACACCGAGAACGTCAGCGTGACGGTGCCGCAGTACGGACAGCCCTCAGCCTCCGTGCGTCTGGTCGTGGGCGCGGCCCCACCGGACGCCCCGCGGGGAGCGACCTTCACGAAGCAGTGCGTCGTCACCAGCGCCCGCTGCTCGATCGACGTCGTCGATGTGGCGGGCGAGTACGATCCCTTCGCCGGCAAGCCGGGATCCGGGCTGCGCCTGATGTCG
This sequence comes from Microbacterium sp. str. 'China', assembly GCF_002993305.1. Classification (NCBI taxonomy): domain Bacteria; kingdom Bacillati; phylum Actinomycetota; class Actinomycetes; order Micrococcales; family Microbacteriaceae; genus Microbacterium; species Microbacterium sp. str. 'China'. Next base: position 499,213 of record NZ_CP027434.1, read on the forward strand.
CTCGGGGCGGGATCGCGCTGCGACGTCGCCTCGTTCTCGACGGCGGGCTCCAAGACGATCACCGCGAGCTGGCCCGGTGGCGGGCAGGCGCCGGGCGGGCAGTGCGTGGTCTCGTTCGTCGTGGCCGACGCGCAGGGACGAACCGGCACGGGCACCCTCACGCTCGACCTGCAGGGATTCCCGCAGGCGCCGGCGAGCGTGACCACCGTGGGTTTCACCCGCTCGACCGTCGTGCTGGAGGTGCCGCTCGGCGAGGCGCGCCGCGCCCACCCCGCGGTGTCGGGCGTGACCATCCTCCAGGACGGGGCAGCGGCCAATGCCTCCTGCAGTCCGGCCGGTGCTGTGTACCGCTGCACGGTGAACGGCCTGACCAACGGCGCGCCGCACACCTTCACAGCGGCAGCGGTCAACGCCGTCGGCACCTCGGCGTCCACCTCGCCGCACACGAGCTGGGCCTACGCCGCCCCGGTCGTGGCGAACGCGACGGCCACCCCGGAGTATCGACCGGGGGTCTCCGACCGCGGGCGCGGGGCGGTGCGGGTATCGATCGATGCCGCCGACGATGCTGTCTCCTTCCGGATCGAGGAGACGGGCGAGGTCATCAATCGCACGGGGGCGACCACCACGGCCGATATCTCGCTGTCGCCGGGGGCGCAGACGCTCACGATCGTCCCGATCAGCCAGTTCCAGCCGCCCACCGGCGGCGGCAACGAAGGCGGCGGGTTCCGTACATCCGTGACCGTCGCCGGCTCCGTGTACTTCGACCCGGCGACGACGCAGGCGACGGCGGTCTCGAACACGGCGGTGAACGTCTCCGGCATCGCGGCACAGGCGAACGGCAGCACCAGGGGCGTCCAGGTCACCTATGTCGCGTGGCGATCGGGCAGCGTCAGCTGCACGGCGAACGGAGACGGCACGCTGTCGGTCTCCGGCGGCGAGGTGCGGTCCGAGTCCCCCTCTCTGCAGGGGCTGCGGCCGTACCAGCTGTACTACGTCAAGGCGTGCGCATCGAACGGCTACGGCGTGGCCGAGTCGTCCACGACAACCGTCTTCACGTTCACGTTCGTCGACGGCCCCGGCGGTGACACCACCTACACGGTCGCGAAGGACCCCCGACGCGACGGGAACCGCTATGACTACGGCCTGGCGTCGGCGCCGCGCATCGACGTCGAGAACGGCTTCGTGCCGCAGTACTACATGTACGGGCAGTGGGTCGGCGACTTCGCCCTCACCCCGGACTCGTCCCCGGGGCAGGTCCGCGCCCGCGCCTGCCATGCCACGCAGACCGGCTCGTGCTCCGGAGAGGTGAACATCACCGCGACGACCGCACCGACCGTCGTCAACGCCGTGTTCCAGCCCTGCATGCCCGTCGTCGAGGGCGATGTCGTGACGGTGTCCGCCGCGGCACGCGGCTCGTACATCCTCGAGGTGACGCCCCTGGTCGACACCCCCGGCACCTTCGACGCGAAGATCACGTGGACCGGAGCCTTCGCCACCCTGACCCCCATCACGCATCGCATCACGGGCCTGTGCCCCTGACCGCCGAGCACACCGACACGAATACTCTTTCCCTATGCCAGCCACCGCAGCAGCCCCCGTCACCATCGCTCCCGAGCAGGCCTCCTGGTTCGCCGAGACGTTCTCGATCCTGACCGGCAACATCGAGCAGGCGATCCTCGGCAAGCGCCACGTGGTCGAGCTCGTGCTCGCCACCGCCGTCAGCGGAGGCCACGTCCTCCTGGAGGACTACCCGGGAACCGGCAAGACGGCCCTCGCCCGCGCCGTCGCGCAGACCGTCAACGGGACCAGCAGCCGCATCCAGTTCACGCCCGATCTCCTTCCGGGAGATGTGACCGGCATCACCGTCTACGACCAGAAGGAGGGCACGTTCGAGTTCCACGCGGGGCCCGTCTTCGCGAACATCGTGCTCGCCGACGAGATCAACAGGGCGAGCCCGAAGACCCAGTCCGCGCTGCTCGAGGTCATGGAGGAGGGCACGGTCACGGTCGACGGCGTCACCCGGTCCGTCGGCTCCCCGTTCCTCGTGATGGCGACGCAGAACCCCATCGAGCAGGGCGGCACCTACCGGCTCCCGGAGGCCCAGCTCGACCGCTTCATGATCAAGACCTCGATCGGCTACCCCGACGAGGCCGCGACGATGCGCATCCTGCAGGGCGCCGGCCGGCCGAAGACGGTGCTCGACGGCATCGTCGACACCGACACGATCCTGACGATGGCGGAGATGTCGCGCGGGGTGTACGTGAACCCGCTGGTGTCGGACTACATCATGCGCATCGTCGACGCCACGCGGCGGGCGTCCGAGGTCCGTCTCGGCGCCAGTGTGCGCGGCGCCCTCGCGCTGTCCCGGCTGGTGATGACGTGGGCGGCCAAGAACGGGCGCACGTTCGTGACGCCCGACGACGTGCGCGAGCTCGCCGTCGTCGCCCTCGCGCACCGCCTCGTGCTCGAGCCGGAGGCCGAGTTCGACGGGGTGACGGCTGTGGCCGTCGTCGGGCAGATCCTCCTCGACGTCGAACCCCCACGCGAGAACGGCACTGCGTGACCTTCAGCACCGAATCCCGCCTGACGCGCACGACCGCGGGCACGAGCACGTCGACGCGGACGTCCACCGTCACGCGTTACGACCGCACACGCCGCGGTCCCGTGCGCGGCGCGGTCTTCGGCGCGCGTCGGGTGGTCCGCTCCGTGGGGCGCGCGACCAGGGCCACGGTCGGCTGGGTCCGTGAGACGGTCACCACGGCCGGGATGCTCGTGGCCGTGGCCGTGGTGCTCGGCGTGCTCGCCGGGCTGCTGTTCGGCTGGGTGGAGGCCTGGGCGGTCGCCACGATCGCGCTCGTGCTGCTGGTGGCCTGTGTGCCGTTCATCCTCGGCGCCCACGACTACCGGATCGATCTCGTGCTCGACCGCGACCGCGTGGTCGCGGGCGCCGAGATCGGTGCGACCCTGGACGTCCGCAACAACGGCGAGCGCCTCTCGCTCCCCGGCGTCGTGGACGTGCCGGTCGGTGAGGGCCTCGTCGAGGCGCACGTGCCGCTGCTGCGGCCGGGTGCGCATCATCGGGAAGAGCTGACCATCGCCGCGCACCGCCGCGGCGTCATCGACGTCGGCCCGATGACCATCACTCGCGGCGACCCGATCGGCATCCTCCGCCGCGAGCTCCGGTGGCCGGACGTGCAGCGCATCCACGTGCACCCGGTGACCGTGCGGCTCCCCAGCACCAGTGCGGGACTGATCCGCGACCTCGAGGGCACGCCGAGCACCACTCTGGTGGACGCCGACCTCTCCTTCCATGCCGTGCGCGAGTACGTCGTCGGCGACTCGCCGCGCCACATCCACTGGAAGTCCACGGCGAAGACGGGCACCCTCATGGTGCGGCAGTACGAGGAGTCCCGGCACGCGCGCATCGCCGTCATCCTGGATCTCGATCCGGAGTCGTATGCCGACGACGACGAGTTCGAGAACACCGTCAGCGCGGCCGCCTCGCTGGCGCTGCAGGGTGTGCGGGACGGCAGGGACGTGCTGTTCTCCGTGAGCAACGAGATCCCGGAGCACGGCCGTGCGGAGGTGCTGTCGATCCGCACGCTGCCGACGGTGACTCCCAAGGCGCTCCTCGACGCGACCTCCACGATCGATCAGACGGCGCGGGTGATGAGGCTCGAGGCCGTCACCGCTCTCACGGCGCAGTCGTACCCCGACCTCTCCATCGGCTTCCTGCTCACCGGTTCCCTCCTGCCGATCGAGCGTCTGCGCCACGCGGCGGTGAAGCTCCCGGCTGCCGTGGAGGCGGTCGCGGTGCGCAGTGAACTCGGCGCGCAGCCGACGATGCGGACGGCCAGGGAGCTCGCGGTGATGACCCTCGGTGCGCTGGGCGATCTCCCGCAGATGCTCGCCCGAGGAGCGCTGCGATGAGCGCGGCCGGGCCGAAGCGCGGACGCGCTGGATCACGACGGGGCTCCCCGCCCTCTGCCCTGACCCTCTGGTCGCTGGGGTACGTCCTGGTCGGCGTCCTGCTCGCCACGGTGGCCGCCTGGCCGGTCTACGAGTCATCGCGAGCCCTCGCGGTGGGGATCATCGGCGGCCTCCTCGGCATGGCCGTCGCCGTCGTCACGCGTGTCCTGCGCTGGGGCACTCTGCTCGGGGCGCTCGCCGCCGTCGGGGTGTACCTGGTGGTCGCGGTGCCGCTCGCCATCCCGTCCGCTCTCACCTCTGTCCCCGCATTCCTCGGCGGTGTGCGGGATGCCGTGCTCGGGGTCGTGCTGGGCTGGAAGCAGATGCTCACTCTGAACCCGCCGTTGGGGGAGTATCAGGCGGTGCTCATCCCCTTCCTCGTGGTGATGCTGTTCGGGGCGTTCCTCGCCACGCTCTTCGTCTGGAGCGGCGGCAAGCGGGCGGTGGCCGCGGTCCCCGTGGTCGTGGTCATGAGCGTCTTCGGCGTCGCCTTCGGTGTGAGCGGCACGTCCTCCCCGGCCTCGGTGGCCGGCGTCGAGCTTCCCGCACCGCGGGAATGGCTGGTCGGGGTGGCGGTCTTCGTGGTGTCCCTGGTGTGGCTCGTCGGTCGCACGCGCCTGCAGCGCGCCGCCGCGCTGCGGACCGTGGCCGCGGCCAACATCTCCCGGCGGGCGACCCCCGTCTGGCTCACCGCCCGCCGGCACCTGCTCGCCGGGGCGCTGGCGGTCGTCGCCCTGGGGGCCGGCTTCGCGATCACCCCGGCGGCGGCCGGCTGGTCCGACCGCTCGGTGCTGCGCGACGAGATCGAGCCGCAGGTCGTGGTGCAGGAGCAGCCGAGTCCGCTCAGTTCCTACCGATCCTGGTTCTCCGGCGACACCCTGGACACTCCGGTGGTGGAGCTGGAGGGCGACCCGGGCGCCGTGGACCGCATCCGCTTCGTCACCCTCGACGCGTACGACGGCGAGGACTTCCACATCGACGCCGATGACCGCTTCAGCCGTCTGCCGCGCTCCGCGCTCCCGGGCTCCGGCCGGGTCACGCTGGAGATCACGATCGGCGAGGCCTACCGGGGCATCTGGGTTCCGTCGCCCACCGGTCTCGCCGAGGCACCTGCGTTCTCCGGCGAGCGTGCGGACGCGCTCGCCGACGGGTTCCATGTGAACGATGACGGTGACACCGCCATCACGATCGCGGAGGCGCCCGGCGGCGGGGAGGGTCTCGTGCCCGGTGATCGCTACTCGGTGCTGGTCGATGCGCCCGGTGCACCGGACGCGGTGACCGCTCTCCAGGGCAGCCGGTCGACCCTCGATGCCGATCGATACCCCGCGCTGGTCGAATGGGCGGAGATGCAGGAGCAGCCCCGCACCGGTGCCGGCTACCTCGAGGTGGTCGACCGTCTCCGATCCCGGGGCTACCTGAGCCACGCGCTGCTCGAGGACGCCGCTGCCACGGGGTGGATCGCGGCTCTCCAGGAGTCCGAGGGCTACGCTTTCGCTCCCAGCTATGCCGGTCACTCCGCAGCCCGCATCGAGGAGCTGTTCACCGAGCTCACCGAGCAGGAGCGTCGGGCGGGTCCCGACGCCGACCCGGAGCTGCTGGTGGCGGCGGTCGGCGACGACGAGCAGTTCTCTGTGGCCGCGGCCCTCCTCGCGCAGCACTGGGGCCTGGAATCCCGTGTGGTGGTGGGAGCGCGACTCGCGGCGGCCGAAGAGGTCCCCGGGATCCCGGCGTGCACCGACGTGTGCACCGGCGCGAACATGAGCGCCTGGGTCGAGGTGCGCGCCTCGGGCGGCGAGTGGATCCCCGTCGACGCGACGCCGCAGTATGCCATGCTGCCGAGCGCCATCACCGAAGGTGAGCAGCTCCCGGAGCACCCCACGGTTCCGGAGCAGCCGCGGTCCGAGGCTCTGGATCCCCCGCAGGCGCAGAGCGACGCGAACAACGATGCGCCCCCGCTGGAGGAGCCCGCCTCGGAGGTCCTCGCCTTCCTGCTGCCGATCCTCCGTGGAGTGGGTCTCGGGCTTCTTGCCCTGCTGCTGCTCGTTCTGCCGTTCCTCGTGCTCGTGGGCGCGAAGAGCCGGCGCGGGCATGCGCGGCGCACGGCCGCAGACCCCGAGGTGCGCCTGGCCGGAGCCTGGGAAGAGCTCGCCGACGTGTACGCCGACCATGACGTGCCCATGGACGCGCAGGGCACGAGGATGCAGCGCGCGCAGACGAGCGGTCGCGTGGCTGCACAGCGGCTGGCTGCTCTGGTCGACCGCGCTGTCTTCGCCGAGCACCCGCCCACTTCCGACGACGCGACGGCCGCCTGGGCGATCGTGGATGCGGAGCGGGTGGAACTGGCGAAGGCGGGGACCCGATGGCAGCGTCTTCGGACCCGGGTGCGGCCGACGTCTTTCGTCGCCAGGACGCGCTCCCTGCGCCTCCCTGGCTTCGGCGCGCGACCCGCGCTCGGTACGCTCGGATGGACCGGTTCACTGGATGACCGGAAGAAGGGGGACTCATGACCGCGCCCGCGGACTCCGGTCTGGCCACGATGCTCGTCATCATCGTCGGACTCGGGCTGCTCGTCGGCCTGGCCGTCTACGTCTGGTACGCCCTCGCGCTGTCGCGCCTGTTCCCCCGCATCGACGGGGAGGGCTGGAAGGGCTGGGTGCCCGTCCTCAACGAGGCCGAGATCCTCGCGCGAGGGGGAGTGCCCGCCTGGTCGGTGGTGTTCTACTTCATCCCGCTCGTGCAGATCTACGGCATCTACCTCAAGGTCGTCGCCACTCATCGCATCAACCGGCGCTTCGGGCGGGGCGCCGGCATGACCGTGCTCGCCATCCTCCTGCCGCCGGTGTGGGCGACCGTGCTCGCATGGGGCCCGGCGCCCTACCCGGAGGGGGATCGTCTCGCGGCCCTCCAGCCGGGTCCGCGGCGCAGCGCCCCGCCTTCCGCGGCTCCCGCGCGCGACGCGTCGGGGTACACGATCCCCTCCCTCGCCCCCGCGGGCAACGGATCGCCGGAGGCGCCGCCGCTGATCTTCCCGGACTACGCCGCGCCGTCCGCGGTCGCTCCTGCAGCGAGTGCCCCGCCGACCGCGGGTGCGCCGCAGGGCGAGCCCCCGGCACCGAGGTCGTTCGCTCCGCCGGCCTTCGCTCCGCCTGCCGCGCCGCCGGCTCCGTCGTCCGCGACGCCGTCTCCGTCGTTCGCACCACCGGCGCCGCCCGCGCCGTCTCCCGCGGCTGCTCCCGTTCCGCCGGCTGCCTCGATTCCGCCTGCTGCCCCGGTTCTGTCTGCGGCGCCCGTGCTTCCGCCTGCGGCCGCTCCGACAGCACCGTCCCCGGCCGCACAGCCGACGCCCTCCACTCCCGCGCTGCCGACGACCGGCATCATGGCCGCGATGGGCGACGTACCGCCGGCCGCCCCGCAGCCCGCGCCGGCCCCTGCTCCCTCCGTGGACTCCTCGCCGAGCGAGGAGCCCGCTGCCCCCGCGCCGGCTCCGGAGGCGAACCGTGTCGTCCGACCCGTGCCGCCCTCGTTCCGCGACGGCGGTCAGCCCGAAGCCCCGCCGATGCCCATGATCCGCCCTGTTCCGTCTGCGACCGATTCCCCCGCAGCAGGACAGAGCGTGCCGGTACCTGCTCCCGCTGTTCCCGAAGGCCTCATCCCCGATGTCGACAAGACCGTGGTGACGCCGCGCCCGACCGACGACGACCTCGACGCCACGGTGGTCGTCGCCCGCAAGCGCGGGGTGCGGCGCGTCCTCGTGCTGGACGACGGTCGTCGGTTCTCGCTGTCCGGCGCGAGCGTCGTGATCGGCCGGAACCCCACCGGGGAACCGGGCGAGCAGCGGCTGGCCATCCCGGACACCACCCGTACGCTCTCGAAGACCCACGCCCGCCTGGTGGTGCAGGAGGACGAGTGGCGCCTGACCGACCTGCACGCCACCAACGGCGTCGTCGTGGTGGCCGACGACGGCTCGGAGACGCTCCTGGACGCCGGGGAGAGCGTGGTCGGCACCGGCCGGTTCATCCTGGGCGAAGTGGGCATGCACGTCGTCGCGGAGCGCGATTCGTGACCGTGGAATCCGTCGTCCTCCGGGTCGCCGCGCTGACCGACACCGGGCTCACGCGGACGGCCAACGAGGACGCGGTGCTCGACGCGCGTCCGGTCTTCCTGGTCGCCGACGGCATGGGTGGGCACGACGCCGGTGATCGCGCCAGCGCGGCTGTCGTCGCCGCCTTCGAGCCGCTGCGCGGACTGCCGGTCGATGTCGGCGACATCAGCGACGCCCTGAGTCGAGCCGCAGCCGTGGTCGAGGACATCGCCGCCGCGCACAAGCGCGGGGCGGGCAGCACCGTGACGGGTGTGGCCCTCGTGGAGCACGAGGGGGCGCCGCACTGGCTCGTCTTCAACGTCGGGGACTCCCGGGTGTATCGGCACCACGGCACCGAGCTGGCGCAGCTCACGATCGACCACTCCCTCGGACAGGAGCTCGTCGATGCCGGTGAGCTCCGCCCCGAAGACCTGGCCTCGTTCTCGCGCCGCAACGTCATCACGCGCGCGGTCGGGGCCCCGGACAGCACGGCGGACAGCTGGCTGCTCCCCGTCGTCGACGGCGAGCGGCTCCTGCTGTGCTCCGACGGGCTGACCGGCGAGGTGAGCGATGAGGCCATCCGCGCGACGCTGACCATGAACGGTCGCCCGGAGACCGCGGCGGCGGCCCTCGTCCGCCGCGCGCTGCAGAGCGGAGGGCGCGACAACGTCTCCGTCCTGGTGATCGACGTCGTCTCCGGCGGCGCACGCACGCGTCCCGACGACGCGACGGGTGGACGGGCCGCCCTTTCCCCCCTCACCGATTCGATGCTCGAGGGCACGACGGTCCCGGTGCGCGCGCGATGAGCGACGACGAGGTCGAGGAGACCGTCATCCTGACACGCCGAGACCGCCGGCGGGCCGGAGCGGCGGACCCGGTTCCCCCGGCGGCCGATGACACATCGGCCGCCGTCGATGAGGCCACCATCGTGGTGGATCGCGCGAAGACGGCTCCGGCTCCCGACCGGACCGACGATGCCGCGGAGGACGCGTCCGAGGGCGCCATCACCGATGAGCCGGACGATGCCGGGCCCGAGGACGCCGCGGGCGAGGCCATCGACGACGCGACCGTGGTCGTCGATCGCTCCACCCCTCCGGCGGCCGACGTCCCCGAGGACGCCACCGTGGCGGTCGCGCGTCCGGCTCGACGCCTGCGGCGGAAGAAGGGCGCCGCCGCAGAGGGCGACGGCACCGCACCCCAGGCCGCCGAACCGCGGTTCCACGTCGATTCCTTCGCCGCCCCGGATGGCGCACCGGCTCCTGCGATCTACAAGCCCCGGCCGGCACCGCGCACTCCCGTCGCTCCGCCCGTCGTCGTCGGGGCGGCCGCTCCCACGCGCGTGGTGGAGCCCGGGCTGCCGTCCGTCGCCAAGCAGGCGCAGCGGTGGAGCATCATCACCCTTGCTGCGACCGTCGGGGCGAGCGTCGTGTCGGTCGTCGGGCTCGTCGCGCTCGGCTTCGTCGTCTTCGGCTGAGGATCTCCACGCCGGCCGGGAGGCTCTGTATGGTGGACGAGGAAACGCCTTGAGGGGGGATAGTCGATGAGCGACGATGCGGAACGGTTCTTCGAGTTGCGCGACGAGGTGGACAGTCAGGCGAAGATGTTCGCCGATGCGTCCGCGCGGGCTGTTCCCGCCTCCTTCACCGATGAGGCAGGCCTGGTGACGGCGCAGATCGACGAAGACGGAGTGCTCTCCGTCGAGATCGCCGACCGCTGGCGTGACGGCATCGAACCGTCGGCTCTCGGCGACCGCATCGTCGCCGCCTTCCAAGGCTTGAGCGCCGCCAGGGTCGAGGCGTGGGCGGCCAACATCGGCGACGCGGCCGAACAGGATCATCGCCCCTCGCCGATCCCCTCGACGCACGACTCGGTGGCGGCGAGGCTGCAGGAGGCGCTCCTCGCGGAGCCGGAGACCACGCCCGCGGTGGAGAGGGCTCTCGAGAACATGCTCGCCTTCCTCGACGACGTCTCCGCCAACATCGACGCGACTTTCGCGGGCGCTCTCAGCCGGGGACGACAGACCGAGGAGGTCGCACCGCTCTCCCGGCACCTCACCGTGGAGCTGTCCGCGGGCGGGCACCTCGTCGCGGTCTCGCTCTCACCGAACTGGGCCGAGCGGTCTTCCGGCGCCCAGATCTCGCGCGAGCTGAACGACACACTCCGCGAGGCTTTCGAGAAGACCCGGGCGACCCGGGACGCGGGGGCGCTCGATGGCAGCCCGCTCGAGAAGTACGGCCGTTTCGTCGATGATCCGGACGCTTTCGTGGCGTTCGTCAGTGGGAAGGAATGAGATGGATCCGGAGATCGCGCTCAGTTTCGAAGCGCTGACGAAAGACGCCACGCTGTGGGACGAGGCGTCCGCCACCCTGCAGTCCAGCGCTGGGGAGATCGCGGGGATCGAGGTGAACCGCGGCGCTTTCTCGTTCGCGGCGATCGACCTGGCCGACCTCTATGCGGAGCTGCATTCCCGCGTGCAGCAACTGCTCACCGACGGTGCGACCAGGACGAGCGAGGGCGCGGCTGCGCTGCGCGCCGTCCGCGATCAGTTCGAGCGCTACGAAGACATCACCCAGTCCGAGCTCTATCGGATCTGGCAGCCGGCAGTCTGACCGAAGGCGAGACGACAACGATGAACCCCGTCATTGACCGAGTGCTCGAACTGCTGGAGAAGGTCAAGCAGAAGCTCGACGAGATCGTGCGCCTGATCAACGCGGCGCTCCGCACCATCCCCGCGTACCTGAGCTGGGTCGCCGACCGGGTCAAGGACGCGTGGGACACCACGCTGACCAAGATCCAGGAGATGTGGGATTGGCTGGCGGACAAGCTGAGCTATCTTGGCAACCCCTTCGTGCTCAACGGCGCGGCCGACGGCTGGAAGCGGGTAGGTGGTCAGGTGTCGCGGATCAATGACACGATCGTCGACGCGAACCTGTCGGTGGACGACCGGTGGACAGGGCGCGCCGCGGACCAGTACCAGCAGTCGCTCGAGCCGCAGCGCCGGGCCAACACATCGATCATGTCCGACTACGCGGAGAACATCGGCAACGCCATGAGCGGGCTGGCGGTGGCGATCGCCGCCTTCTGGGGTGCCATCGCCGTCGCCATCCTCACGCTCCTCGGCGCTCTTGCCGGCGCGGCCGTGGCGACGGGAACCATCATCGGCTTGCCGGCGGCTCCGGTGCTCGTCGGTCTCGGCATCGCGACCTTCCTCGTCGCTGCCGGTGCCGGCGTCACCATCCTGTACGTGTCGGCGGGGCAGGCGCGTTCGACCATGACGTCGACGTCGGCCGGCATCACCACCTGGCCGTCGATCGCGACCGCCTGATGAGCGGGGCAGTCCGGACGGCGCGCCCGCGTGTGCCCGCCATCGTCTCCGTTGTCGTCGGCGCGTTCGCGACAATCGCTGCGCTCCTGGCACTCGCCAACGCCTCGGCGGAAGGGGCTCTGCTCGGCGGTGGCCTGGTCGCAGCCGTGGTGGCCGTCCTCAGCTTTCTGCTCGCCGGATACGGCTTCCAGCTCGGACGATCGGCTGCCGCGAAGCTGCCCGCGGCGGGACCGTTGACCCTTCTCGCCCTCCTCACGGCCGTCGTCGGCGTGATCGGGAGCATGGGAGTCTTCGTGCTCAGCGCGGCGAGCGGAAGCCAGAACGGGATGGCTGTGGCGGTCATCGTCCTGGTGCTCTCGTTCATCGAGACGATCGTCGGCTTCCGACTGGTGCGGGTGTCTCGCCAGGATTAGGTTGCCCCTGCTGCCGTTGGCGGGAGATGTCATGGTCACCGGTGCGGCCCTCGTGGGCGCCGTCGTCCGGGCGCGGCAGGCGGCAGCCTCCGGGCGATGATCCGGCACCCGCGGCGGTCAGCGCCGAGAACACCATGGCGAAGACGACGAGCAGACCGGCGAGAGCGAGGAGCCGATCGGTGGCTGCGCTCCGCTCCGTCTGCCCGCCGCGTCGAGCGAGGCCGAACGAGCGTATGGCGGCCACGGCGAAGCCATGGGGGTCATCTTCTGTCTCCGGTTCTCACGCCTCGGGCTCGGGGCGGTCGAGGAGGCCGCCCTGTCGCTCGACCTCGACCGCCGCGTCGGCGGGGGTCTCCCGGCGTCGCCGGAGGACGATGAGGATGCCGAGGACTCCGAGCAGGCTCGCGCCGGCGATCGCGGCGATCAACGCCACCTCGCGGGTGAGGACGAACGGCGGCACGCCGTGGTCGGGCTCGACGCTCACCGCCGGGGGCCGCACGGCGCTCTCGGCCGTGTCGAAGAAGGGGCTGACGGGTCCGCGGGTGGTGGGGTCGGGGAGGAGCTGAATAGCGGCGGAGGGCCGGATGAAGCCCCAGCCGTTCACGTCATCGCGGTTGTCGGCATCCGCACGGAGCGCCGTGGCCGTCAGCCGATACGCCCACCCCGCCGGGGGATCGTCCGGGTGCGCCTGGGCGACCAGAGCCGCCGCCGCGCTCACATAGCCCGTCGCGTAGCTCGATGCCGGGGCATCGGAGGCGAACAGGCAGTCCCCGCCGCCCGTCGCCGCGGTGAGCACGTTCGCGCCGGGGGCCGTGACCCCGACCTGCGGACCGTGGATCGAGCTGTCGGTCGCGAGCCCCGTCGCGTCGGCCGCGCTGACGCCGAGCGCCTGTTCGTAGGCGGCGGGATACCGGGCTCCGTCCTCCGCCTCGGGGTCGGAGATCCTGTTGCCGCCGCTGGCGACGACGAGCGCTCCGACGGCGGCCGCGTGCTCCACCGCCGCGCGCAGCGCAGGCGAGTCCGTCTCCTGCGACGACGAGACGTTGATGATGTCCGCGCCGTTGTCCGCCGCCCAGTTGATGCCGTCGGCGAGGCGCTGGGCGCTCGGTCCCCACCCCTTGTCGATGTCCTGCGGCGAGTCGCTGCGGAACGCGCGCACCGACAGCAGGCGCGCATCGGGGGCGAGCCCCACCACGCCGGAGCCGGAGACGGGCTGCGCCGCGATCTGCCCGGCGATGGCGGTGCCGTGCCCGGTCAGATCGCTCAGGCCGTCGCCGCGTTCGCCGTCGCCGACGAGGTTCACGCCCCCGACGACGACGCCGGCGAGGTGCGGGTTGCCGGCGTCGATCCCGGAGTCGACGACCGCCACGACCACGCCCTTCCCGGTGGCGAGACGGTTCGCATCCTCCGCCCCGAGGGCCGCGAGTGCCGACGGCGCCTCGGGAGCGAACACCACGGTGCCGGGCTCGCAGGCGCCGGTCGCCATCGACACGATCGTCGTGGGGGCGGTCGGCGCGGCCACCGCGGCGGCCGGCGTCCCCCATACGGCAGCACCCACCACGAGGGTGGCGAGAGCGGCGCGGCGGCGCATCACTCGTCCTCGGAGCCGGGCGACTCTCTCGCGGCCTCTGTGGTCAGCGCCGGCCCGGCGGCGAAGAAGTCGATCCACGCGCTCGGCACCCGCCCGACGTCGCCGGGGGTGTAACCGAGCTGGGCGAGCGGTCCGCTGGCGGCGTCTTCCGCCGACTCGTCCGGCACGGCGCCCGGGATGGCGTACGCGGTACCGGACTCGTCGACGAGCACGGCCATGCCCACCGCCTCGTCCGACGGGCCGCTCGTCTGCACGAGGGCCCCACCGCCGACGGTGACGGCGACACGGTCGCGGTCCTCCGGCAGCTCGGTGCTCGTGGACCCGAGGACGGTGCGGGCGTCGTCGCCCAGGACCGCGCACGGGGTCTCGCCGGAGGCGAGCGGCGTCAGCGGAAGCGTGGGCCAGTCGTCGCCACCGGCGTTCGGAACGGTGGGAACGTCGGCCACCTCCGCCGGAGACACCTCTTCCTCATCCGCGCCGGCCTCCTGCGCGCTGCCGAGCAGGTAGAGCTGGTACGCGAGCGGGCTGAGGCGCGCGAGCTCCCCGGTCGCGAGCGCCACGTAGCGCTCGTCCGCGGGGCTGCCCTGCACGTGCACGATCGTGCCCGCCGTCAGGTCGGTCCCCGGCACCCGGGCGCCGACGGCGTTCAGACGGATCGGCTCGAGGTCGGCGCCGCTCTCGAAGAGGTTGAGCCAGCGTCCGTCGACCTCGATGACGTCGCTGGTGCCGAGGCCGACCGCGCGCAGCACCGCGTTGGCGTCGTCGGCGGGGACGGCGTAGCGGAGGCCGTCGGCGATCACGAAGAGCTCGTCACCGCGCTGCACCACGGCGCCGGTACCCGCCGACGGCTCCGCGATCGGCGCCCCTGACAGCGAGACGGCGGTCCCGGCGGAGTCGTCGATGCACGCGGTCCATGCCGTGTTGATGAGGGCGCTCGGGGTGGGCAGGTCGTCAGGGGCGCCGAGGATGCCGATCGAACCGCCGACCGGGATGCCGTCGAGGGCTGCCTGATCCGTGCGCACGACCTTGAACTCGCCGGCGGGGATGAGCAGGCGGGCGCTCGCGGTGTTGATGACGGGGTACAGCGTCCCCTCGACCGAGACGTAACGGGCGCCCGTGTCGGTGGCGACGATGAGGCGGTTGTTCTGCCAGTCGCCGGGGAGGCCCGGCTGCATGATGCCCCAGAACACGCCGACGAGGATCACGCCGACGGTGAGGGCGATGCCCGCGATGACGGCGCGCAGCGGCTTGGCCGGTTCGAGCTCCTTGCCGCCGGGGGCGCCGCCGGTGAAGGCGGAGAGGAGACGTCGTCGGCTGAAGCCCTGGGCCTCGATCAGGTCCTTCTTGGTCGCCATCGGTCAGACGAGCCCCGCCGTGATGACCCCGAGCGGGAGCAGGAGGGCGAGCGCGACGACCTCGACCGTGTCGCCGAGCCGCGTGAGGCGGAGGCGGGCCTTTGGCGTGAGCAGCGTGAGTCCGATGAGCACCACGGTGGCGACCACGAGGATGAGCAGCATCCAGGTGCGCACGTCGGGGAGGGCGAGCGCGACGGTCACACCGGTCGCGGCGAGGCCGATCGCCCCGATCGCCATCAGCACGAGCACCCCGAGGCGGGCGTGCATCTGCCGCGACTGGAACATCATGCCGACGAAGGCGAGCACGCACAGCACAGCGCCCGTGACGCCGCTGGCGGCGACGAGCGGGGTCGCGATGAGGGCGGCGAGGCCGAGCGCGGCACGGAGCGCGATGAGCGTGCGGGTGCCGGCGGCGGCGCGACGCTTCACCTCCTCGGCGTCGATGGGCTGCGGCGCGGAGAACATGTCCGCGTCGCTCTGCGGCGAGATCACCCGGATGCGGGTGGAGCTCAGAGCCAGCCAGGGGATGCCGTTCGCGAGCAGCGCCGTGGTCGCGAGCATCAGCGCGTAGGAGGCGAGCGGGTCGCCGAAGACCGCGGCCGCCGTGGCCGTGATCCCGATCGAGGCGCCGAGGGCGATGGGCACGAGGTGGATCTCGGGCTTGTCCTGGGTGACGGCCAGGCTGAGGCCCCCGACGACGACGAGTCCGAGCCCGAGAGCCGCGAGCGGCCAGCCCCAGATGCTCTGCGCGGGGACCGCGAGGTAGCCCGCGAGCCCGCCGTACGCTGCGGCGGTGAGTCCGAGCGCATGACCGGCCTCGGGCTGCCGCAGCCGCATCAGCACGGCGGCGGCCACGCTGAGCACGACCGCGCCCGATCCCGCGATGATCGCCGGGAGCAGAGACGTCGGCGGCGTCGCGACGAGGAGCACGGCGCAGAGGGCGAGGAAGGTGAGGCTGACGAAGAGGGCGGTGCGGGAGCTGTCCGCGGGGGTCCAGGAGTTGTGCTGCTCCGCGGTCGCGTCGATCACGGCTTCCACGACGTCGTCGTAGATGCGCGGCTCGCGCATGAGTCCGCCGCGCACCAGGGTCAGCAGCTCGCCGTCGTGCACGCCCTGGGCCGCGGCGCCACGAGCGGGGTCGAGGGGCGTGCCGTCCGCCCGCTGCAGCGCGTATCCGCCGTGCGTGAGGGTCGGGTCCAGCACGCCGAGACTGCGGGCGAAGCCGGGGATGATCTCGACCAGGGGGACCTGCGACGGCACCCCCACGTCGAGCCTGCGGTCGTCGCTGACCACGGAGATCCGCAGCACGGTTCCTGCCACGGTGCCGCTCTGGCTCATATCGGTGGTGTCCCCCCACGTGTGTGATGCTCTCCCGCCGCAGGCATTGCGGGGGTCCGGCCCGGACTCACTCTAGTTGACAGGCCAGATACTATCTGTTGCGCACGCGCGGGCAGGGGCGACGGTCTCGCGCGGCGGAGGGTAACGGAGGGGATCATGCAGGTTGGACGTGTCCGCGGCGTGCGGCGGCTGCTCGTGTGGATGGGAACGCTGGGAACGGTGATGGCATTGGTCGCGCCCGCGGCAGCTCACGCAGCGACGCTGGAGTCAGGTCTGTGGTGGTTCGATCGCGGCAAGGTGCAGGCAGCGCACGATGCGGGCTTCGACGGGACGGGTGTCACCGTCGCGGTCATCGACGGTCAGATCAATCCCGACATCGTCGGTCTCCGCGGCGCGGATCTCGAGGTGAAGGACTCCTACTGTCGCGACGCCGCGGGAGACCCGGTGCCGGCAACGTCGACCGATTATGTGGCGGCATCGCACGGGACGCACGTCGTCTCGATGATCGCGGGGACCGGAGATGCCCCGGCAGGCGGCGTTCCCGTCACCGGGGCCGCGCCTGGTGCGAAGATCCTCTACTACCCGGCGATCGTCACCGATGGGGTGTTCGACACCGCGATGGGGGAGAAGTTCGACGAGCAGTGTCTGCTCGAAGACGGCAGCACGGTCATGGCTGATGGGACGACCGGGGTGTCGCGTGCGATCGAGGATGCGGTGGAGGATGGCGCCGACATCATCTCCATCTCCCTCGGGGGCTTCGATCTGACCGACGCCCTCGCCAAGGCGGAGGCCGCCGGCGTGATCGTGGTGGCGGCTCTTCCGAACAACTCCGGGGTGGCCTCGCAGCCTGCGTCGGGCAACGGCGTCGTCGCAGTGCAGTCGTTCGGTGCCGATGGGAAGATCCAGAGCTCCACCACCATCGAGGGCGTGGGCGAGCCTTCGCCGAATCAGAGCGACGACGTGATCGTCGCTGCGCCGGGGATGGGTGTGCTCGGGCAGGGCAGCGAGAACTCCTGGGACGAGCAGGTCCTCCTCACCGGCACGTCGTATGCGACGCCGATCGCGGCGGGCTTTCTTGCCGTGGTGAAACAGAAGTACCCGGATGCCACCTCGGGTCAGCTGCTGCAGAGTCTCATCCGCAACACGGGCACCAAGGGTGAGCACGAGCCGGAGTGGAACGACAGCGTGGGTTATGGAGCGGTCTCGCTGACGGGGATGCTCGCTGTCGATCCGACGGCGTACCCGGATGTCAACCCGATCTTCGATGCAGACGATCCGGACGCCCGGCCGTCGGCGGCCGACGTCCGCGCTGCTGCCGCTGCTGCTGCTGCGCGGCCGGCGCCGACCGCCGACAGCGACGAGCCTGGCGAGGCCTCGTCCACGCAGGGCGCATTGGTGCCGCTGCTGATCGGGGGCGGGGTCCTGGTCGCTGTCCTTCTTGTGGGCGGCATCATTCTCGCGGTCGTGCTCGCGCGATCTTCACGACGACGGAACAACGAGCACCGAGGCGCGCAAGACCGGTAGGGCGCCGGGCATCAGCGGAAGTGGCGTGCCGATGCTTCAGGCCATTCATCGATCGAACGTAGAAATTTCGATACGGATCTGTCCAGGCCGTTGGAAATGGGCACCGACCTGCTTTAGCCTATGTGCGGAAACAGATTGTCGGGGGTTGTTCCGAAGTCGTCCCGTATCGGGAAGGCGCTCCCCCGCGTGTGTCCTCATGGGGACCGGAGGGAGTGAGTAATGGCTGATGTCATCTCCGCAGAAGAGGGGGCTCTGCGTCGCGGAGCCCAGGCCGTGCGGGAGACGAAGTCCGGGATCGATCAGCAGACCAAGAAGGTCCGCGGTGAGATCGAGCAGCTGCGCGGGTTCTGGACGGGTGCGGCCGCCGCATCGTTCACCACGCTGATGTCGCGGTGGGACGAGCAGGCTCGTCAGCTCAACGAGGTCCTCGTGACGCTCGAGGATGCCCTCGCCGGCACCGAGCGCGACCAGGCCGCGACCGAAGAATCCCACCAGCAGACCATCGCGGGCCTCGGCTCGATGATGGGCGCCTGAGCGCAGTCCGCAGAGATTTCAAGGAGAACATGATGCAGTCGATGTCCGTTCGCCCGGAGCAGGTCAACGCTCTCGCGGCGCAGATCCGCAGCGGGTCGCAGGGTATTCGTTCCGAGCTGGACCGCCTCGAGTCCGAGGTCAGCAAGCTTCGTGCGGCGTGGGATGGTGCCGCGCAGCAGGCCTACGACCAGGCGCAGGCCAAGTGGAACCGCTCGCTGAGCGAGATGCAGCAGCTGCTCACGCAGATCGCCGGGAAGACCGAGGAGATCTCGGGTCAGTACGTGCAGACCGACAAGTCGGCTGCGGGGCGCTTCGGCGCGTGAACCCGGGGCGCGGGTCTGGCGCAGAGATGCGTCGGGCCCGCGCCGTCTGCTGTGCTTTTCGGTGAGCCACCGGACGGTACAGCAGGCGTGACGGGATCGCCGGAGGAAAGAAGAGGGGGCGTCGATGACCATCGGAATCGACTTCGATCAGATCATGGCTGAGCTCAAGCGGCTGGCCCGTGAAGCAGCGGCTTTTCCTGCCGCGAACGAAGTCGCCGTGTCCGAGGGTGGCACGTCGAAGGCGACGGATGAGCTGCGCACCGCGGTGGCCGTCGCGGCCGAGCGCCTGGGCATGGCGACCCAGAACGCCGTCGATTCGTTGAATGCGACGCAGGAGACCATCCGCCAGGCCGTGATGATGATCGCGGAGCAGGATGCAGCCATCGCTGATGAATCGAAGCTAATCCTGTCGCTTCTCGACTCTGCCGTCGCGCAGAGCGATGGAGAAACGAATCCGGAGGCCGACTACTGATGCGACGCGGTGTGCCAGCCAGCGCATCCGGCGCGGTCGCGTCGATCGTCGCGCTGGCGCTTCTCCTCCCTGCTTCCGCTCACGCAGCGACGCTGGAGTCGGGTCTGTGGTGGTTCGATCGCGGCAAGGTGCAGGCAGCGCACGATGCGGGCTTCGACGGGACGGGTGTCACCGTCGCGGTCATCGACGGTCAGATCAATCCCGACATCGTCGGTCTCCGCGGCGCGGATCTCGAGGTGAAGGACTCCTACTGTCGCGACGCCGCGGGAGACCCGGTGCCGGCGACGTCGACCGATTATGTGGCGGCATCGCACGGGACGCACGTCGTCTCGATGATCGCAGGGACCGGAGATGCCCCGGCGGGCGGCGTTCCTGTCGCAGGGGCCGCGCCTGGTGCGAAGATCCTCTACTACCCGGCGATCGTCACTGATGGGGTGTTCGATACCGCGATGGGTGAGAGGTCCGATGAGCAGTGCCTGCTCGAGGACGGCAGCACGGTCATGGCTGATGGGACGACCGGGATGTCACGCGCGATCGAGGACGCGGTAGAGGATGGCGCCGACATCATCTCGATCTCCCTCGGCGGCACGGACGTGACCAAAGCGCTCGCCAAGGCGGAGGCTGCAGGCGTGATCGTCGTGGCGGCGCTCCCGAACGACTCCAGGTTCGCCGTGCAGCCTGCTGGGGGGAACGGCGTCGTCGCGGTGCAGTCGTTCGGGGCCGACGGCAAGATCCAGAGCTCTACGCCCATTGAAGGGGGTGAGCCTTTCCCGAACCAGAGCGACCATGTGATCGTGGCGGCGCCCGGAGTGGGTGTGCTCGGGCAGGGCAGCGAGAACTCCTGGGACGAGCAGGTCCTCCTCACCGGCACGTCGTATGCGACGCCGATCGCGGCGGGCTTTCTTGCCGTGGTGAAACAGAAGTACCCGGATGCCACCTCGGGTCAGCTGCTGCAGAGTCTCATCCGCAACACGGGCACCAAGGGTGAGCACGAGCCGGAGTGGAACGACAGCGTGGGTTATGGAGCGGTCTCGCTGACGGGGATGCTCGCTGTCGATCCGACGGCGTACCCGGATGTCAACCCGATCTTCGATGCAGACGATCCGGACGCCCGGCCGTCGGCGGCCGACGTCCGCGCTGCTGCTTCGGCGACACCGGCGCCGACCGCCGACAGCGACGAGCCTGGCGAGACTTCGTCCACGCAGGACGCCTTGGTGCCGCTGCTGATCGGGGGCGGGATCCTGGTCGCTGTCCTTCTTGTGGGCGGCATCATTCTCGCGGTCGTGCTCACACGATCTTCACGACGACGGAACAACGAGCAAGGGGGAGCCCATGGCCGGTAAGCAGGCTGGTGGCGGTTACGAAGCGGAACTCAATCGCATCCGAGCTGTTGAGGACTGGCGCATCCCGAAGGCTCCTGCGCTTCAGAACGCGCTGCGGTCGTTGGACAGTGCGCTTGCTGCTGTGCTCGCATCGTCCGCCTGGGAGGGGAGCGCTGCCGAGAGCGCCAAGACGTCGCTGAACACCCTCCGCGCGCAATTCCGCAACGTAGAAGCGCACGTTTCACACATCACGCGGGTCATCGACACGGCGAACTCGATCCGCCGGGAGACCGCAGCGGCAGAGCTTCCGAGCGCGCAGGTCGATTCCTTCTGGGCGAACGCTGCGCGCGTCGGTTCGGTGGTCGTCCACCCCGTGTTGGGGCCGCTTGCCGCCGACACCGCACTTGATGCCATCGGGAACTTCCTCGGCAACAAGCGGGAAGAAGAGGCCCGAAAGATCGTCGAGCGAGTCGAGGCGTCGCTCCAGGAGCCGGCCAAGGAACTCCTCGAGTCCTCAGAGCGGGTGGCGTCGTTCAACATGGACGTCACCGTGCCTGGCGGCACGGATGACCAGCCCGGCGGATCCGATCCCGGGGTGACGGCTCCACGGATCTCGTATCCGAGCGGCATCGGAGGCCCGTCCGGCTCCGCACCCGGTGTCGGAGGTGTCACTCCTCCCGGCGGCGGTGTCGGCGAGTATCATCCCCCGGTCCCGACGAACCCTGCGGTGCCCTCGGTCCCCGCCGGGCCGGGCGATGGAGGATGGGTTCCGGAGGGTCCCGGCGATCGTCCGGGCGATGTGGGTATCGATGATCCCTCGATCGACTCTCCCGGCGGTGGTCTCCTTCCGGGCGGGCCCGGTGGCGGTCTTCCTGGCGGTTCCGGTGGTCCCGGCGGCTCGGGCTCCGGCTCGCTTCCCGGCGGCGCCCTCCCGGGCGGCGTCTTCCCCGGCGGTGGCGGGGGTCTCGGCGGCATCGTGGGCGGTGGCGCCGGTGCGGCGGCGATCGCGGCGAGCTCGAAGATCGCCGGCTTCGGCAGCATGGGCGGACTCGGCGGTGCGGGCCTGGGCCCGGGTGCCGGTGCCGGACTCAAGGCCGGTGGCGGTCTGCTCGGTAACTCCGCCGTCGGTGGTGTTGGCGGCGTCGGTGGAGCAGGAGGTCCCGGCGGTATGGCCGGTGCCGGCGGCGTCGGCGGGGCGGGTGCCTCGGGCACCGGGTCCTCCGGAGCGGCAGGTGCCGGTGGCCGCCCGGGCATGGGCATGATGGGCGGCGCCGGTGGCGCCGACGAGGAGGAGAAAGCGAAGCGTTCGGGCCTCGGTGGTCCTATCGCGCCGAAGCTGGAGGACGACGAGGAAGCTGGCCCCCGCGCCAAGGGTGCTCGCGCCGGATCCCGCGACGAGCCTGCCAACTGAATGACGCCGCTCCGGTTCGAAGAGGCCGGGCGCGGCGACCGCGTCGGATGAGTCTGGGGAGTTCGGGGTGCCGCAAAGAAGGGGGACCAATGGGGGGTCGAGGTAGCCGTCGTCATTCGACACAGACCTCGCCGTCCGCCACAGAATCGATGCGGCGAGCGTCTCGCGGTCTAGCCGCGGTCGTCGGCGTGGCCGGCTTTGCGATGGCGGCCCTGGTGCCGTCGGCGGCGGTGGCAAAGACGGCGGAGTCGGGCTTGTGGTGGTTCGATCGTGGCCGGATCCAGGAAGCTCACGATGCGGGCTTCGATGGTTCCGGTGTCAAGGTGGCCGTGATCGACAGTCAGATCAACCCCGATGTGATCGGCCTCCGCGGGGCGGACGTGACGGTCCGGGAGCCGTCGTACTGTCTGGATGCGTCGGGGACGCCATATCCGTCGGTCTCGACAGATTATGTGACCTCGCATCATGCGACGAACGTCGCATCGATGATCGTGGGAACGGGGGAGGCACCCACTGGCGGCGCCCCGGTGAAGGGCGTCGCGCCCGGGGTGGAGATGCTGTTCTACACTGCGCCGGTGGTCGACGGTGTCCTCGACGACGAGGGCGAGGATGCTGAGTGTCTGCAGGAGGGTGGCAGCAAGTTGGCGGCGGACAACCGGACAGGGCTGGACCATGCCGTCTCGGACGCAGTGGCTGACGGGGCGGACATCATCTCCATCTCCTCCGGTGGCATGGACGTATCGAAGGGCATCGCGGAGGCTTACGCCAACGACGTGGTGGTGGTCGCCAGTATGCCGAACGAGGACGGGATCGCCTCCCCGCCGGCCAGTCTGAACGGTGTCGTGGCCGTGCAGGCTTTCGGTGAGGACGGCAAGATTCAGAACGGGCAGTACGGGAAGCCGAACGTGAGTGACGACGTCATCGCCGCCGCCCCGGGAATCGGTCTGTTGCTGCAGGGCGCGTCGGACTCGTGGGAGGCGCAGTCGCTCGGATCGGGGACGTCGTACGCGACGCCGATCGTGGCGGGGATGCTGGCGGTCGTGAAGCAGAAGTATCCGGAGGCTACAGCGGGGCAGCTGATTCAGAGTCTCATCCACAACACGGGCACGAAGGGCGAGCACGAGCCGAAATGGAACTCCGGCACGGGATACGGCGCGGCGTCTCTTGCCGGGATGCTGGCGGTGGATCCAACGAAGTATCCGGATGAGAATCCGATCTTCGACACGGAGGACCCGAACGCCTCACCGTCTCTCGCGATGGTGAATGGGATCAAGTCGGCAAACGAAGACGAGCAGGCCACAGCGACTCCACGTCCCTCTTCCGCACCGGGCGGGGCTCAGCAACCATCGGAGGTATCCGCGATGCCGTGGGTGATCGGCGGCGGGATCGTCGTCGCTGTGCTGGTTGTGGGTGGGATCATCCTCGCGATCGTCTTGACGCGAAACTCACGACGACAGACCGCCGCGCAAGGGGGAAAGCATGAACAGTAAGCACTATCGGTCACTCGACTCGTTGTGACCGAACGGAGGGGGAAGAAGATGCCGGAGGGAAATGACGTTCTCGCGTCGATGGAGGCGTTGAACGCGAAGATCGATGCGCAGATCGCGCGTTCGCGCGTGCTCGCGGAGGAAGCGGCGCGGGTGTCTGCCGAGGCGACGCAGACCACGGCGACGGTCACGTCGTCGGATGGTCGGGTCACGGTGGTGGCGCAGCCGACCGGGGCGATCGCCGAGGTGCGGCTGTCGAGCGCCATCGACGATGCGATCGCGCTCGGCGCGACGATCACCGATACGATCGCCGCGGCTCAGCGCGCGGCGGCCGACGCCGTGGTCGAGTCCCTGGCGCAGACGCTCGGCGCGGATTCCGGGCTGGTCGACGCGGTCCGGCGCGACGTCCAGGCCGCGTTTCCGGCCCCGGGCGACGACACCCTCGGGTACCGCTGATGGCCACGATCGAGGTCAACCCGTCCCGCCTGGCCGCGGCTGCGCGCTCCATCGGCGATGCGTCGGCGAACATCGATGCCGCCCTGGAGCAGCTCGTCGGGATCGCCGGCGTGCTGCGGGATTCGTGGTCGGGGGAGGCCCAGTCCGCGTTCGACTCCGCGCACGGGCGCTTCGACCTGTCGATGCGGGAGCGCAGCGCCCTCGTCGACGCCATCGCGACCACCCTGGACGATCTCGCGACGTCGTACTCCGAGACGGACCTGGCCGGCCAGCGCGCACTCGGGGGGTAGCTGAACATGACGATGTCGGGAGGATGGAAATGACCACGGGAGCGGCGAACCAGCAGATCGTCGTCGACGCGGATCTGCTGCAGGCTCATGTGCGGGCGCTCTCTGATGCCGCGGATATCCTGCGCGGCGCCGCGGCGAACGCGGCCGGCGGCGTGGGCGGAGAGGCGTTCGGGGCCCTGTGCGCCCCCCTGCTCGGCCCGGCGGTGTCGGCACTCGCAGAGGCATCCCGGTCGACGCTCGCGACGGCGAGCGCGCTCTCGGCACTGACGTCTGCGGCTCTCGCGGCCACTGTCGGACAGTTCCGCGAGGTGGAGGAGACCGCCGTGACGACCTTCCGCGCGATCGAAGGACAGGCGCTGTGACCGCGGTCGCCGCGATCAGCGGCCAGGTGCGATCCGGGTCCTGGGCAGCGGGCGCTGCGGGCTACACGTCGGCGCAGGCCGATTGTGCGAGCATCCCCGGCATCGCCGGTCTGCTGATCCAGTACATCCAGCCCCTCCGCGAGTGGTTCGACGATCTGCTCGGCGACCCGGGCACCGTCGGCGCCTTCGCGGCCCGCTGGGAGGACGCGGAGCGCGCGCTCGGAACGACGCACGCGATGCTCAGCGACGCTGATCGTCGGCTGGTCGACCTGGACGGCCGCACGGTCAGGGCGTTGCGCGAGCGCTTCTCCGATGTGCTCTCCGTGAGCGAGGACGGCGTGCAGTGGACGGGCGCGACTGCGAGCGCCGTGCGTGCGGTCTCGCACATCATCGAGTCCACTCGCGTGCTGATCTGCGACTTCCTCGGCCGTCTCAGCCGATTCGCCGAGGACCTCTTCGGATGGTCGGTGAACCCGCTGTCGAAGCTCAAGGACCTCGAGCGGTTCGCGAACTCCGCCGCGGAGTTCGTCACGGTCGGCGGCGCGCTCGTGAAGAACCTGATCAGCGCCGTCGTCTCGCTCGCGGAACTGCTGTACAAGCTCGTCCCGCTGGTCGGCGACGCGCTGCAGCGGCTCCGCGGAGTGGTCGCCGACATGATGCCGGTGCTCGGGGGACTGTTCGGCGGCCCGCTCGGGATCCCGGGCGGGAACGTGCTGGACGACTTCCTCGACACGGACGTGAACGTGCGGGAGATCGACCCGGATGACCTGAGCGGGAGGGCGCTCCTCGCGTGGATCGAGGCGCACGAAGTCACCGACCTGCGCTCCCTCTCGGATCTCGTCGCGGTGAACACGACGACGGACGCCATGGGTGGTCAGGACGCGACGGTCATCGACATCAAGCAGGTGCGGGCGGCGGACGGTTCGACCCACTGGGTGGTGTCGCTGCCCTCGACGCAGCCGTGGGAGTTCGACGGGCCGCACGGTGCGATGAACGACCGCGACAGCAACCTGGCTCTCATGATGGACAACCCGGTCTTCCGTGGCCAGTACGAGCGCGCGGTCCTGCAGGCGATGCAGGAGGCGGGGATTCCCGCCGGAGCTGATGTCGTCCTGACCGGTTTCAGCCAGGGCGGCATCATGGCGGCCAACCTCGCTGCGGACCCGACCTTCCCTTACAAGCCGCTCGCGGTGGTGACGAACGGCTCGCCCGTCGACAACTTCGCGGTGCCGCCGCACGTCCCCGTCTATGCGTTCCAGCACGCGTCGGACATCGTGCCGATGACCGATGGAAGCGCGATCGCGATGCCGGGTCTTCCCGGCATCGCACCGATCGATGTGCCGCACACGCCGATCACGGTTCTGCCGCCGAACATGCACCAGATCACGCTCCCCGACCCGCCAGGGAAACACCTCTTCGATGCGCACGACAATGATGCGTACGCGGAATCCGTCGCCGCGTGGGAGCGGCACTATCGGTCTGAGAACGATGGCGAAGACCCCTGGGATCTCGCCGGACTCGGGGGGCAGGTCATCGACCACCAGGTGTATTCGGGGGTGGAGCATTGAGGCGTCGTCGCGAGATCATCGCCGCCGTGCTTCTCGCAGGAGCGGTCTCTTCCGTTACCGGTTGCTCGCTGGTAGCTGGCGATCTGGCCGACGACGAGGTCGAGGAGATCCCCGCGGCGCTCTTGGCCTCCGATGTCGGAGTCACCGAGGCGTTTGCAGAGAAGGCGACGAGCGGACTCTCCTTCGAGCTGTCGGTCGGCGTTTATCTCGATGATGCGGAGTTCACCGAGTCGGACCTCGCGTCGGTTCTTCAGATCATCATCGATGAGAACGATCTGCCGACCGATGACATCGAGCTTGCGGTCCGTGACGTCGACGGTGAGGCCATCGACCTCGAGTCGATGATGGAGCGGTTGGTCCCGGGAGTCGTTGACACGTCTGTGTATGGGCACGTCACGCTCACGACCGACGGCGCACGCGAGATCATCGATGCCGTCGAAGCGGGGTCATCGTGACCCTCCGGACCTCCGGCGGCGGCGCCGCGCGGCGAGAGTCTCGCGCAGTGGATAGGGTGCAGGTGTGTCAGTCGAGATCGTAGAGCGGCGTCGGATCGTCCTCCAGAGCGAAGACCGCCGCATCGACCTCTCCCTGCCGCTCGACGAGACGCTGGAGGACGCCCTCACCCTGAGCGGGATCCCCGACGCAAACCGGTTCGTCACGATCGGACCCGGGGGATACGAGATCCCCGGCGACACCGAGTGCGAAGACCTCGTCGACGGCGGCCTCTATGCGCTCATCGACCGCACGGCTCTGGCTCCGCAGGCGCGCCCGGCAGAGAAGGCGACGGGCCCGACGCGCACCGACCACGGCGCACGGTGGTGGCTGCTGGCCGTGAGCGGGATGCTGCTCGTCGCGGTCTTCGCCCAGGGCGCCGTCGATCCTCTGATCCGGCTGCTCGTCGCCCTCCTCGTCGCCGCGGGTGCGGTCGGCGGCGCCGTCGCGTGGGCGCGACGCGACTCCGCGGCGGGAGTGCGCGGCATCCTCGGGGTGCTCGCGCCCGTGCTGCTGTCGTTCGCGGCCGGCGCTCTCCTCATCCCGGCCGGGCTGGAGGACGCGTCGCACCTGTCGACCGCCACCGGGTTCCTCGCGGCCGGCATCACCACCGCGATCATCGCCGTCACGGCCAGGGCCCGGCCGATGCGCGCCGCGGCGGGGACGGCGACGGTGCTGCTCGTGGGCCTGGCCGCCGTCTGGGGCCTCGCCCTGCTGCTGCGGTGGGGGGAGGCGGAGGCCGCCGCCCTCTCGCTCGGGCTCGTGCCGCTGGGCCTGCGCGCGCTCCCGAGCAGCCTCGTCAACCTCCCCGAGGGCTACTTCATCGACTACAAGCACTTCATGACCAGCCGGTGGACCGTGCGCGGAGCCATCCCCGAGTCGGTCGGGCTGCTGCATCCGGAGCGCATCACCGCGGTCGTCGACGATTCCTCCGCGCGGCTCATCGCGGGCACCGCCGTGCTGAGCATCGTGGCCGCGGTGATGGCTCCGGTCGCGTTCCTGCGGCCCTGGCCCGACGATGCGTTCGTGGTCTCCGGCGGGATCGCCCTGCTCTGCTGCCTCGCGCTCGCCCTGCTGCTCACGCCGCGGCACACCACCTCCCGCCTCCTCCGATGGTTCCCCCGCGCCGCGGCCGCCGTGGTCTGCCTCGTCGCCGGCATCCAGGTCGCGGCGGCCCTCGGGAGCGGCTTCCATTTGCTGGGAGCGGCCCTGCTGTTCCTCGTCGGGTTGGCGGCGGTCGCCGTCGTCATCCCGGTGTCCAAGGGCGCGAAGTCGCTGGTCTGGTCGCGGGTCGGAGACGCGTTCGAATGGCTCGCCGTCGCGCTCGCCCTGCCGTCGGCCCTGCTGTACGCGAATGCGCTCTCCCTGGTTCGTGGAATGATGGCCGGATGAGCGGGAACGGCCCATCACAGTCCTGGCCGAGCGGGGGTCCGATCCCGCCGATGGCGCCCGGCGGAGACCGTCCGGGGGAGATCCCTGCGCTGCCGCCCGCCCTGATCGCGGCGCCCCCCGGTGTCGACGGCACGCCGCTGCGCCAGACGCCCGCGCCGCCCACGCCGATCGCGTCGTCGCGACGTACCGTCCCTCGGCCTGCCGAGGGACTCGGCCCCGCCTTCCGCGGAGCCCCCGCCGGCACCGTCCAGCGGATCGCGGCCTTCACCCTCGACGCGGCTGCCGTGTTCCTCGCCTCCGCCGTCGTCCTCGTGCTGACCCAGAGCGTGCTGCTCGCCGGCCTCACCGTCTTCGAGCTCGCCCTGTTCCTCTGGGTGCTGGAAGCGCGCACCGGCCTCACCCTCGGCAACGCCGTGCTGCGCCTGCGCAGCGCGCGCGCCGACCGGCCGTGGTCGCCGGGGATCGGGCGCCAGTTCGTCCGCGGTATCGTCACCGGCGCCGGCTTCCTCGTGGCTGTCGGCAGCTGGGTCGTCGTCGCCTCCAGCGCCTGGGATCGCGGCGGCAGACGGCAGTCCTGGGCCGACCGCGTCGCCGGCACCGTCGTGGTCGCCGTGCCCGCCAAGGCGGCCGTCGAGGCTCCGCCGGCTCCCGCCGCGGTGGAGGCCGCTCCGCTCGCTCCGCCGCAGGTCGTGCCGCTGGTGGCGTCGCCGTCCGTCGTCGACGAGGACTCCCAGCCCACCGACGCCCGCGCCGCCTCCCGCCGCACCGAGACCCCGGAACCGGCGGCCCCCGGATCGGATCGGCCGCTCTTCACCGTCGCCCCCGCCCCGGCCCCGCAGACGAGTGCCGAGGCCCCTGCCCCCGAGACCGGGGCCCTCCTGCTCATCTTCGACACCGGCCAGCGGGTGCAGCTCGCCCTCCCCGTGGCCGCGAACCTCGGGCGCGGCCCCGTCGCCAGCGCCCACGACGACCGCCTCATCGTCGTCACCGACCCCGACGCGTCGGTCTCCAAGACCCATCTGCGCATCGAGCACTCCCGTGGCCGCACGTGGGTGACCGACTTCGGTTCCACGAACGGCTCCGACGTCCGCAGCGACGACGGCCAGACGACCGAGCTGGTCGCCGGCGAGCGCGTGCTCCTCGACGACGCCGACCGCGTCCGCATGGGCAACCGCAGCTTCACCATCAGCCTCCTGCTAGGTACAGACAGCAGCGCCGGAGAGAGAGCATGACAGGACCCCGTCTCGCCCCGCCCCGTGTCCCCTCCGGGAGGCTCCCGGTCCAGGCCCCGCCGGAGCTGCAGCCGAACGACGGCGGCATCGGGATCCTCGGGTCGCTGCTGCCCATGCTCGGCAGCGTCGGCGCGATCGTCATGGTCACCATGTCGAACCAGTCCGTCACGGGTCTGCTGACCGGCGGCATGTTCCTGCTGTCCTCGCTCGGCTTCGTCGCCGTCAACGGCTGGCGGCAGCGCTCTCAGCGGCAGGCGGCCACGCTCGGTGCCCGTCGCGAGTACCTGGCGTACCTGACCGAGCTGCGGCAGACCGTCCGCGTCGCCGCCCGGCAGCAGCGCCGCTCCGCGAACTGGCACCTGCCGGCGCCGTCGACCCTGCCGTACCTCGCGGAGGAGCGCACCCGCGTCTGGGAGCGCGGCGTCAACGACCCCGACTTCCTGTCGGTCCGCGTGGGCGTCACCGATCAGCCGCTGTGCGTCACGCTCGAAGCTCCGGAGCTCCCGCCGCTGGCGCAGCTCGACCCCGTCGCCGCCTCGGCCGCGCACCGCTTCATGCTGACGCACGAGGTCCAGAAGAACCTCCCGCTCGGCGTCACCCTCCGCGACTACGCCCGCATCGAGATCACCGGTGACGAGGACGAGACCCGGGCGCTGGCCAGGGCCATGCTGCTGCACGCGGCCACCATGCACGACCCCGACGTGCTGCAGATCGTCATCGCCGCGGACACCGGAGTGCTCCCGCAATGGGAGTGGGCGAAGTGGCTGCCGCACACGCACTCGCGCACCGTGCGGGACGGCCTCGGCGCCGCCCGGATGATCGGCTCGCAGCTGTCCGAGCTCGAGGACATGCTGCCGCCCGAGGTGCGCGAGCGCTCGCGCTTCGCCCGCGACGGCTCCGGACCGAAGACGCCGCACATCGTCATCGTCACGGACGGCGCCACGACGTCGTTCAACGACGCCCTCGTCACCGGCGACGGCGTCCAGGGTGTCACCGTGATCGACCTGCCCGCCCGGTGGGGCGACCTCGACGACCCGAACGCCCTGCGCATCGCGTTCGAGACCGGCGGTGCGAGCACACGCGCCGAGCTCGTCAGCCTGCAGGTGCCCGCACGCCCGTTCGAGGCCGACGCGATCACCATCGTCGAGGCCGAGGCGACCGCCCGCCGGCTCATCGCCCTGTACTCGGGCGGCACGGCGATCGCGAGCAAGAAGAGCGCGACCGGCCAGGCCGAGCTCGTCGAGCTCCTCGGTCTTCCCGATGTGCGCGACCTCGACCTCGACGCCGCCTGGGCACCGCGCCTGGAGCGCGACCGGCTACGCGTGCCGATCGGCCAGACCGAGGACGGCAGCCCGCTCATCCTCGACATCAAGGAGTCGGCACAGCAGGGTATGGGCCCGCACGGCCTCATCATCGGTGCCACAGGCTCGGGGAAGTCGGAGGTGCTCCGCACGCTCGTGCTCGCGCTCGCGATGACCCACTCGCCGGAGCAGCTCAACTTCGTGCTCGTCGACTTCAAGGGTGGCGCGACGTTCGCCGGCATGGCCGACATGCCGCACGTCTCGGCCATCATCACGAACCTCGGCGAGGAGATCTCCCTCGTCGACCGCATGCAGGACGCGCTCCAGGGCGAGATGGTGCGCCGACAGGAGCTGCTGCGGGCCACCGGTCCGTTCGCCAACGTGGCCGACTACGAGAAGGCGCGTCGCGGCGGCCGCACCGACCTGGCGCCGCTGCCGGCCCTGCTCATCGTCGCCGACGAGTTCTCCGAGCTCCTGTCGGCCAAGCCGGAGTTCGTCGACACGTTCGTCAACATCGGCCGGCTCGGCCGCTCGCTGCAGGTGCACCTGCTGCTGTCCTCCCAGCGGCTGGAGGAGGGCAAGCTGCGCGGCCTCGACACGCACCTCTCCTACCGCATCGGGCTTCGGACGTTCTCGGCGGCCGAGTCCCGCACGGTCCTCGGCGTGCCGGACGCCTATCACCTGCCCACGCAGCCGGGCGCCGGCATCCTGAAGTCCGACACCGAGACCATGACCCAGTTCCGCGCCGCGTACGTGTCCGGACCACCGCCGCGTCGTCGTCGTCGGGCCTCGTCCGGCTCCGGACAGAGCACGGGTTCGACCGCGGTCGAGCTGTTCACCGCCGCGCCGGTGTGGCGGGCGGAGGCACCGGTGGACGAGCCGGAGGTCGTGGTCGACGCCGAGCCGGAGGAGAAGCGCAACACCTTCGAGATCGCGGTCGAGTCCATGAAGGGACGCGGCCCCGCGGCGCACCAGGTGTGGCTGCCGCCGCTGGTGACACCGGCCACCCTCGACCAGCTCTTCGGCGACCTCGTCGAGGACCCGTCGCTCGGTCTCGTCTCCCCGCGCTGGCGGAAGGCGGGAGCGCTCACGGTCCCGCTCGGCATCGTCGACGTGCCGCTGGAGCAGCGCCGCGAGAACCTCGCGGTCTCGCTCGGCGGCGCGGCCGGACACATGGCCATCGTCGGCGCGCCCCTGAGCGGTAAGAGCACGCTCGCGCGGACGACGGTCGCCGCCCTGGCGCTCACGCACACGCCGCAGGAGGTGCAGTTCTTCGTCATCGACTTCGGCGGCGGCAGCTTCACCGGCATGCAGGACTTCACGCACATCAGTGGCGTCGCGACGCGGTCCGAGCCGGACGTCGTCCGCCGCACGGTGGCTGAGGTCACCAGCCTGCTGAACGCCCGCGAGGTGTACTTCCGGCAGCACGGCATCGACTCGATCGACGCCTACCGGCAGCGCCGCGGGCAGGGACTGGCCGACGACGGCTACGGCGACATCTTCCTCATCGTGGACGGATGGGGCACGCTGCGCGCCGAGTTCGAGATGCTCGAGCCGCAGATCCAGGCGATCGCGGCCCGCGGTCTCACATACGGCGTCCACGTCGTGATCACGGCGGCGCGCTGGATGGAGATCCGGGCCAACATCAAAGACCTCATCGGCACCCGCATCGAGCTGCGTCTCGGCGACCCGACGGATTCCGAGGTCAACCGCAAGGCGGCGGAGAACGTCACGGCCATCCCCGGCCGCGGTCTCAACGACCGCGGTCTGCAGATGCTCACGGCGCTGCCGCGTGTCGACGGCGTGGACGACGCGTCGAGCCTGCCGAACGGGATCGACGACCTCGTGGCACGGGTCGCGGCGGCGTGGCACGGTCCGGCAGGGCCCAAGCTGCGGCTGCTGCCCTCGCGCATCAGCCATGCCGACCTGCGCGCCGTCGCGGCCGCGCAGTCGCCGGACGGCACGGAGCCCCGCGAACTCCTGCTGGGCATCGACGAGGCGAACCTCGCCCCGTTCTCGATCGATCCGGTCGCCGAGCCGCTGCTGTATCTGTACGGCGACGCGGACTCCGGCAAGTCGTCGATGCTCCGCGGCGTCGTGCACGAGATCACGCGCCTGTACGGGCCGACCGAGGCGAAGATCTTCGTCGTCGACTACCGTCGTGCCCTGCTCGGCGAGATCCCGCAGGAATACCTCGGCGCCTACCTCACGTCGCACGAGATGACCGAGGGCGGGATGAACGAGCTCGCGCAGTTCTTCCGGAGCCGCATCCCCGGACCCGACGTCACGCCCGACCAGCTCCGCAGCCGGTCGTGGTGGAAGGGGGCGGAGGGTTTCGTCCTCATCGACGACTACGACCTCGTGGCGACCTCGCAGGGCAATCCGGTCGCGGTCCTCGCGCCGCTGCTCGCGCAGGCGGCCGACCTCGGCCTCCACGTGATCCTCACCCGCCGCACCGGCGGGGCGAGCCGCGCCGCGTACGATCCCATCATCCAGCGCATGACCGACCTGGGTGCGACCGGCATCCTGCTCTCGGGCAGCCCCGAGGAGGGCCAGCTCATCGGCAAGGTGAAGGCCGTTCCCGCGATCCCGGGCCGTGCGCAGATCGTCAGTCGCGATCGGGGCCTCGTCTCCGCGCAGCTGCTGTGGGTGCCGCCGAGCTACGAGTGACAACCGAGGAGAGACCGAGATGACCTTCGAACCGACGCCGGCCGCAGCGCCGATGGTCCCACCCGTGCTGTACCTGCCCCTAGGCGTGACGTCGACGCCCGAGGAGCAGCTCGTCGAGATCCGGGAGTTGAAGGACGGGCGGCGTGCACTGCTCGCCTACACCGCCCTCGACCGGCTGCTGGAGCTCGCCGGCGAGCGGCAGCCCTGGGTGCTGGTGCGCACCGAGGACCTCGGTCAGATCAAGGAGGCGCAGCCCTACGATGTCGTGATCTTCGACCTCGACGTGCCCGCGTCCTACCGCCGGAACGGAGCCATCGCATGAGCCGCATCTCGATGGACCCGGAGGTGATGGCCGTCCACGCGGACATGCACGAGGAGGCGGTCGAGCTCATCGAGACGAAGCTCTCCGGCATTCCGACGGCCGTCGACGGCGGACTCGCCTCCGACACGGTCGCCGCGATCATGCAGCGGGTGGGGGAGGGCGTCGACGCCCTCTACCGGATCAACGGCACCCTCGGAGAGATCGTCCGCGCCATCGCCGACGACGCGGAGACGAACGAGCAGGACGTGATCGACCAGCTCGACCCGGTCGCGGCCATCGTCGAGGACCTCTGATGACGATCGACACGACCACGTACGGCGACGCCGACCAGGTGCAGGCGGCCGCGGACTGGCTCGACCCCGACCTGAAGGACGCCGCAGACGCCTCCTCCAACGTCACGACCTTCATCCCGACCGGGGTGCGCGGGCACTGGTACGGCGAGTCGGCGGACGACTACGTCACGATCCTCTCGCGCACGACCGACGCCGCGAAGGAGATCAAGGACCTCGCCCGTGACGCCGCCGAGAAGCTCCGGTCGTACGCCGGGCAGCTGCGGCGCATGAAGGAGGACTTCGCGACGCACCGCGACAATGCGAGGGCGGCGGGGCTCCCGGTCAACGGCATGATCATCGGCCGGCCGGTGTCCCTGATCCCGGTGTGCCCCACCTCGCGGGACGACCCCTACTGGGACGAGTGGCAGGAACACCTCGACCGCATCGAGCTGTACAACGAGATCGCCGCCGACGTCGGCTCCTGGTGGGGCGAGCTCGAGGTCTGGATCAGCGAGAACCTCGACGGATTCCTCGGGACCATGCCGAGCCAGTCCACGGCGGACAAGATCCTGTCCGGTCTGCGGGAGGCGAGCGGCGAGGTCCCGAAGATCTACCTCGAGGGCCAGGGCCTGGCGTGGGCGGAGACGGCGGCCGAGCTCACCTCCCACGCGGAGGATCTGCGTCTCGGAGCATCGGACTTCGTTCGCGAGCTGCGCTCCGGCAATCCCGCCGTCAAGGCCGCTGCCGAGGCCGCCAACCCCACCGGCATGCGGTGGGCGGCGGACGAGGCCGAGGATATGGCCCGCGGACTCTCTCGCGCGAGTCGGGCGGTGCCGTTCATCGGCTGGGGCGTCGACGCCTGGAATCTGGGCTCGGCGATGTCGTCGGGCGACGACCCGTCGTCCACCGCGGTGGAGATCATCGGCGGTGCGGCGGGTGGCGCCGCTGCGGCTGCCGGTGTCGCCGCGCTCGCAGCGGCCGGTGTCGTCACGCTCCCCGTGTGGGGCACGGCGGTCGTCGTGGGCGGGGCCGCGGTGGCGGTCGGTGCCGGTGCGGTGTGGGCCTACGAGAACTGGGTCCCGCAGGACGTCCGGGAGTCGATCGACGCCGGCATGGCGGATGCGTGGGACGCCACGACGGACTTCGCGGAGGACGCCTGGGAGAACACGACCGACTTCGTGGGCGACGCGGGGCACAACATCGGCAAGGCGTGGAAGGGACTGTTCGGGTGACAGGGCAGCAGCAGTCGACGTCTCCGGAGACGATCTGGGTGCCAGGTCATCCGGGGTGGCAGGGGCAGCAGCGGGCGACCACGGCACTCACCGTGTTCGGCGTCGTGTTCGCCATCGTGGTCCTGCTGTTCAGCCTGATCCTGTTCGCCGATCCGGCTCCGGCGATGAAGGCTCTGGGGATCGGTGTGCTCGCGGCCGTCGCCGTGGGCGTCTGGCTGATGGTGGCGCACGCCCGCGTCTCCCGGGTCCGAGTCGTCCGGCCGGTCGTCGACGGTCCGGCGATCGCGTTCGGCGGGGCCGCGGGAATCGTCTGGCCGCTGCGCGCCCTCGCGCCCGTGGGGGCCCTGCTCCTCGCGGCGTGGGCATGGAGCATCTTCACGGTGCCCGCAGACCGACTGCCGCTCCTCACCCTGCTCCTCCTCCCGGTGGTCGCGCTGATCATGACGGTCGCCGGCATCCGGTCGTGGTTCCGGGCTCCCTCCGCCCATCGCCTGACGCTGCGCCCCGACGGGCTGCAACTCCGGATCCCGCGCAACAACGTGGCCGTGGCATGGGACGAGGTCGTCGGCGCCGGCCTGGAAGGCAACCGCGTGGTGCTGCGGACGGCGACCGCGCAGCCGTCCTCGTGGGCGGCGGCCGACCTCGCCAGCGACCCTGTGCTCCTGGCCGAGCTGGTCACCTTCTACGCGAACCGTCCCGACGCCCGTGCCGAGATCGGCGCGGGCACGCTGGCCCGTCTGCGGTCCGGGGAGTTCTAGCAAGACGTTTCCGTACACGCGAGGGTTCGACGGTGTGATCCTCGGGGATCGTCGCCAGGGCGTCAGTCCGTGAGGCGGAACTCGATGCTCGCCGTCAGCTCCGGATCCTCGAACCGGATCGAGTCGGAGGTGAAATCGACTTGTAAGTCTGCGGGGTCGACAGGGAAGCCGTCGTTCGTGGCCTCGTCGAACCGTAGAACAAGCGGGGGGTCGTCGGAGAAGGTTTCCCAGACACCGGAGCCGCGGAAGTTGTCTTGCGTGTCTCGGTACTGGAGGGGATTAAAGGAGGCGTCGCTCATCGTGAATGTGCCGTCGCGGTTGATCGTGAGGGTGCCGTTGTCGTCGCCAACCGCTTCCCACACGCCGACGGGAGAGGTGACATGTGGGGCGGGGGTGCAGCTGGCGAGGCCGAGCATGGTGGCAAGGACGAGTACGGGCGACAATACGGCATTCGGAAATGAGCCTCGGAGGTGAGCCATGAGGTGTCAGTTCGCGAGACGGAATTCGATGTTCACGGTTTGTTCCGGGTCCTCGAACCGGATCGTGCCCGACGTGAAGTCGACTTGCAGTCCCGCGGGGTCAACGGCGAAGCCGTCGTTGGTGGCTTCGTCGAATCGTAGGACAAGCGGTGGGTCGTCAGAGAACGTCTGCCAGGTTCCTCGTCCGTGGAAATCGGCCGAATCAGTGCGCCAGATGGGGTCAAAGGAGGCATCGGTCATCGTGAATGTGCCGTCGCGGTTGATTGTGAGGGTGCCGTTGTCGTCGCCGACCGCTTCCCAGACGCCGATGGGAGAGGTGACGGCGGGGGCGGGGGCACAGCTGGCGAGGGTGAGTATCGTGAGAAGGGGAAGAGCAACCGCCGCGATTGCTGAGCGGGCGCGGAGGATGAAAGTCATGGGTACACCGTTTCGGTCCTAATCTCCCACTGCGGAGCGCATCAACCACCTCGGTGCGGGCGCCGTTGATGTGGTCGCTGTGCATCAGGGTTGCAACAAACGGATCGTCTGGGCCGAGGACGACCCCGCTCGCACCGTCACGGCCACTGAGGAAGTCACTGAGCAGATCCCCTACACGTCCGTTGGCGAGCTCCCGCGGGCTTTTGCCAGACGGGCTGGCGGTGCAGTCGAGAGCTCCCCAGGCTTCCGACGCGGTTCTGGCAAGCAGGGCGGCGAGGACCTGGTCCGCCTTCTCACGGGCATCGGCGAGGCGGGCGAGTTCGTCGGCTGCATCCTGCGCATCGATCGTCGCCTGCTGCTCGGCATCGAACCGCCGCGCGAGTCCCTCGGGGTCTGTGCCGAAGAGGGTCTCGCTGTGGACACCGTTGAGGATGAGCTCGGCAGCTTCGAGTCGGTGCTTCAGAGGTGCGGCTCGGCGAGCGATCTCGGCCACCGTATCAGCGTAGGCGAGGATCCCTTTGCCGGCGATCCGCATCGCCTCCTCGGAGGCCTCCAGACGGTCGTGGAACTCGAGGATGCGGGCGCGGAACGCGTCGGCGCTCTCCCCGGCCCAGATGTCGTCGAGGTCGCGGAGAATGGCGGACACGGCCGATCTCGCGTCCGCGAGGCCCGACGCCTGCGAGTCCGTCCACTGCTTCGCCCTGTCGCACGCGGTCAGGTCGCCGGCGCCAGGGTCGAACCTCGTCCAGTTCGGCACTACCGGACTTCCAGCGCCTCGATGAAGGCCGTCACGGCATCGACGTGCGCCTGCTCCGTGGCGAGAAAATCCTGCGCCGTGTCGTCCACTCCGCTCGCCAGGCCTCGACTGGAGAGCATGAGGACACCATGCGCTTCGAACCACGTAGACACGAACATCTCCGCACCGGACGAGACCAGGTCGCTGAGCGCTTCCGTGAGGTCGAATCCGCCATCGAGACGTGCTTTGCCGTGAGAGATGTCATGGAGCGAGCGCGCCACTCCGCGCATGCCTCTGACGTCGATGTGAAGACCGTTGCGCACTGTTTCCCCCGGAGACCCCCGCCCCGGATCCAGGCTAACGAGGAGAGAGGACGACGGTGAAGAGAACGGGGACGCTGTATACCGGTGGCTCAGCGGGCGACGGCGGCGTCGGCGAGATGACGCGCCTCGTGGCCGAGGACCTTCACGATGATCCCGTGGCGCCGGAGTTCAGCAACGGTGCGCGCGCCCTCTTCGGCGTCGAGCCCCAGGGCCCGGATGTTCGCCACCACGACCACGTCTCCGGTCCGGAGCGTCGAGATGAGCCGCGCGAGGCGGTCGTTCCAGCTCTCCAGGATGTCCGGCGCCGGGTGACGGAAGCCCTCGATGGGCACGCCGAAGCGGGTGAGGTCGGCGCGCTGCTCGACGACCGACGGCATGCCCTCGCGGGCGACGACGAGGCCGACCAGGCGGGAGCCGGCGGGACGCGCGGTCCAGAAGTTGCGGTTCTGCTGCAGCTCCGTGAAGCACTTCGGGCACTTCGCTGCGTCGTGCGGGAGGTGGAGCGGGCTCGTCAGCGCATCGTCGAGAGACGGCGTCGTTCCCGCCGGGTCAATCGTGTCGCTCATCCCGCACCTCCGCCCTCTATTCTGCCCTGCCCAGGTGTCCCGCGGCGACCGGATCAGAGCAGTCCGAGGGCTCGGACCGCGTCCCGCTCCTCCACGAGCTCCGCGACCGAGGCGTCGATGCGCGCGCGGGCCCAGTCGTTGATCTCCAGGCCCTCCACGATGTGCCACTCGCCGTCGACGGACTGCACGGGGAACGACGAGACGAGGCCCTCCGGGACACCGTACTCCCCGCGCGAGACGACGGCGGCGGATGTCCAGTCCTCGGTCCCGCGGACCCAGTCGCGCACATGGTCGATCGTCGCGCTCGCCGCGGAGGCGACGGAGGACGACCCGCGGACCTCGATGATCTCCGCGCCGCGCTTGGCCACGCGGGGGATGAACGTCTGATCCAGCCACGCCGGGACGTCGCCGACGATCCGCTCCAGGGCATCCTGCACGGGCTTCCCGCCGACGGTCGCGTGCGACACGTCGGGGAACTGCGTGGCCGAGTGGTTGCCCCAGATGGGCACCCGCCGCACCGTGTGCACGGGGGCGCCGAGCGTCTGGGCGAGCTGGGCCCGTGCGCGGTTCTCGTCCAGCCGCGTGAGGGCGGTGAAGCGGTCGGCGGGCACGCCGTCGGCCGCCGCCGAGGCGATCAGGGCGTTCGTGTTGGCGGGGTTGCCCACCACGGTCACGCGGACGCCGGGGGCGGCGTTCGCGGCGATGGCGGCGCCCTGCGGCCCGAAGATACCGCCGTTCGCGGCCAGCAGGTCGCCGCGCTCCATGCCGGGACCGCGGGGGCGGGCGCCCACGAGCAGGGCGAGGTCGCAGCCGTCGAAGCCGACCGCGGCGTCATCGGTCACCTCCACGTGCTCGAGCAGGTCGAATGCGCCGTCCTGGAGCTCCAGCGCCGCGCCCTCCGCTGCGCCGAGCCCCTGCGGGATCTCCAGCAGCCGCAGCCGCACCTTCTCATCCGGACCGAGCATGTCGCCGGCGGCGATGCGGAAGAGGAGCGCGTAGCCGATCTGTCCGCCCGCGCCGGTGATGGTGATCGTGGTGGCCATGTCACGAGCCTACGTCCGTCGCGGTGTCGGCGCGCGGAGTACCCTCGACGCATGACGTTCAATCCCGACGCCGACCTCTCCCGCAACACCACGCGCCGCCGCGGACGCACGGCGGCGATCGCGGGCGGCTCCGGCGTGGGCGTGCTCGCCCTCCTCGCCCTCATCGCCGGCCCCCTGCTGGGCATCGACCTGAGCGGACTCGTCGGCGGCGCGCCCGGGGGCGGGAGCGAGCCCGCCGGCGGTTCGGCCATCGAGAACTGCGACAGCGGCTCCGACGCGAACGCGAACGTCGACTGCCGGATGGCGGGGGCGCAGGTCGCGCTCGACGCCTTCTGGGAGGACAACGTGGAGGGGTACCGGCCTCCGCAGCTCATCGTCGTCGACGGAGCCACTTCCACGCAGTGCGGTACCGCCTCCAACGCGGTCGGCCCGTTCTACTGCCCGCCGGAGGAGACCGTCTACATCGACCCCACGTTCTTCCAGCTCATGCAGCAGCAGTTCGGGGCCTCGGCCGGGAACCTCGCGCAGCTCTACATCGTCGGGCACGAGTGGGGGCACCACATCCAGAACCTCCTCGGGGCGATGGAGGAGTACCCGAACAACGGGACGGGCCCCGGCAGCAACGGCGTGCGCATGGAGCTGCAGGCCGACTGCTATGCCGGCGGCTGGCTCGGCCGCGCGACCGAGCAGACCGACGCCGACGGCGATCCGTACCTCGAGAAGCCGACGGAGGAGCAGATCCGCGACGCCCTGAACGCGGCGTCGACCGTTGGCGACGATCACATCCAGGAGCAGTCCGGGCAGGTGAACCCGGAGACCTGGACCCACGGCTCCAGCGAGCAGCGTCAGCGCTGGTTCGCGGAGGGATACCAGAACGGGCTCGATGCGTGCGGGCAGGTGTTCACCCTCCCCGCCGATCAGCTCGACCCGTAGGCCCGGTGGTCCCGCCGGTATCAGATAACGTGGACTCGGCAGGACCGCACGACCGGTTGGGGGACCGAACATGACGAACACCGAGGGGCTCTATCCGCCCATCGAGCCGCACGAGACCGGAGTGCTGCTCGTCGGCGACGGGCATCGCGTGGCCTGGGAGATCAGCGGCAACCCCGAGGGTAAACCCGTCGTGTTCCTCCATGGCGGCCCCGGCAGCGGCACCTCGCCGTGGCAGCGCCAGTTCTTCGACCCCGACGTCTACCGGATCGTCCTCCTCGATCAGCGCGGATGCGGTCGGAGCACGCCGTCCGCCGCGGAGCCGGAGGCCGATCTCCGGCACATCACCACCGCGCACCTCATCGCCGACCTCGAGCTGCTGCGCAAGAATCTCGGCATCGAGGCGTGGCAGGTGTTCGGCGGATCCTGGGGCAGCGCCCTCGCGCTCGCCTACGCCCAGGCCCACCCCGACGTGGTCTCCGAGCTGATCCTGCGCGGGATCTTCACGCTCCGTCGCGCCGAGCTCGAGTGGTTCTACGAGGGCGGGGCGGCGGCGCTCTTCCCGGACCTGTGGGAGGACTTCATCGCGCCGATCCCGGTCCTGGAGCGCTCCCGGATGATCGAGGCGTACCACCGGCGGCTGTTCGACCCGGACCCGGCGGTCCATGAACCGGCGGCCCTCGCGTGGGCGGCGTGGGAGGCGGCGACCGTCACGCTGCGCCCCGACCCGGAGCAGATCGCGGCGATGGCCGATCCCCGCCGGGCCGTCGCTTTCGCACGCATCGAGAACCACTTCTTCGTGCACCGCGGCTGGTGGGCTGAGGGGCAGTTGCTCGCGGGGATCGACGCCATCCGGCACATCCCGACGGTGATCGTGCAGGGCCGCCATGACGTGGTCACGCCGATGATGACGGCGTGGGACCTGCACCGTGCCTGGCCGGAAGCCGACTTCCAGGTGATCGACGACGCGGGGCACTCCGCCGCTGAACCCGGCATCCGTGCGGCTCTCCGCGCCGCGACCGATCGGTTCCGCCCCGAGGGCTGACGCGTTCCCGTCAGGCGCGGAGCGCGCGCAGCAGTGTCTTCACGAGGCCGACGGTGCCGCCGTCCGCGCGATGACGGGTGAGGCCCTCGCTCACGGCGGCGCCGGTGTGGGAGGAGGCGAACCACGGCGGCTTCGGGAGGATCGTCATCCTCCCGCCGCCGTTCGCGACGGGAAGCGAGCGCGGGAACGGCCGGAAGGGGCCGCGCAGCACGGAGCGCTCCACCCGATCCAGGAGCAGGGCGTTGTGGACGACGCCGATGCCGCTGCCGACGTTGTCGATCGTGCCGCCGGGGAACGCGCCCCACGTGAGCGTCGGCGTGATGAACCCGAAGGCGGTCCAGCCGTTGATCGCGATCGAGCCGTAGTGCAGGGCGGTGAGAGCGCGCTCGAACCCGCTGCCGAGCGCCTTCTCGGTCGCCGGGTCGATGAGCAGGTTGGCGCCGAGTGTGCCCTGCAGCTTCTCATTCGCGTGGGTGACCGCGGCGTCGAGGAACTCCTGGCCCGTGCCGGGCAGGCTCACCACGCCGAGGACCGGCGCGAAGTACTCGGTGTTCTCCAGGGCTGAGGGGTCGTCGTCGGCATCGACCTCGACGAGGAGCCGGTCGCCGAGCACGAGGGCGTCCGGGTAGTCGTCCGCGGCGGTCTGCATGCGGGAGGGGGCACCGGGATACCAGATGGGGCGCTCCGGAGCGGTGGCGTAGGCGCGGCGCAGTTCGGCGCGGAAGGCGTCGGCCTGGTCCCAGTCCGCGGAGAGGATGACGACCTGCCCCGCGATGCAGTTGTGGCCGCTGTTCTGCAGGCGCATGGTCGCGATGTGCTCGGCCTGATACGTGAGGTCGGCGGCCGTCCACTTCCCCGGAACGACGATGATGGGGGAGACTCCGCCGAGCTCCGCGGTGATGGGCTTCTTCAGCAGCGGCCGGTTCTCGCGGCGGCGGCGCTTCGTCGCGGAGGCCCCCTCGCCGGTCGACGGTCCCCAGACGATGGTGTCGAAGGTCGCCGCCGAGCCGGTGATGTGCACGTGGGCGAGGCCGGGGTGCTGGGTGAGGTAGGCGCCGGCGGCCGGGCCCCCGCGCACGATCCGCAGCAGTCCCGGCTCGATGAGCGGGGCGAGCGCGCGCTTGTAGACGGGGACCAGCGCATCCTGCGTGGGGTTCACCTTCAGCAGGACGGTGCGGTTGTGGGCGAGCAGTTCGTACAGCACGTCCAGCACGGGGATGGAGGTCACGTTCCCGGCGCCGAGCACGAGTCCGACGCCCCCGGACACCGTCGGCGTGCGCTGTGCCAGACCGGCGGTTGCGCGGGCGGTGTTCGGCGTGGTCCCCGGTTCGAGCCAGACCTCGCCGGTGAAGCCGGACAGCAGGAACCGGTCGATGCCGGTGAGGGGGAAGGCATGCACGCGCGCACGGCCGCCTGGTGCGCGGTCGACCCGGATGCCGTCGAGCGGATTCGCGCCGTTCGCGATGCGGGTGAGCGTGGCGATCGAGGCGTCGAGTGCTCCGAGGACGCTGTACGGGCCGCTCAGCCACTCCTCGCCGCGGAGCGGATGCCGCGCGTCCAGGCCCTTGGAGGCGGCGGCGATCGTCGCCCAGTCCTCCGCGGTCGCGGCGACGCTCGTGCGGACCTGCCGGAGCAGCGTCGCGCGCTGCGCCACGGTGAGCGCGGTCCACACCGCGGTCCCCGTCTGCAGATCGGCGACGGCGGCGTCGAGCCGTTCCGTTTCGCCCTCGCCGAGGGCGGGGGTGGCGGGCGCGGTCGTGGGCGCAGAAGTCATCGGCGTCTCCTTCGAACGGGCTTTCAGCTTAGGCGTCCGCGCGGAGATCCGCCGAGTGCGAGGACGATCAGATGATCGAGAGTTCGCGCAGCTTCGACTCCACGTCGGCATTCGACGGCTCGACGTGGTGCGAGGCGTCGGGGTAGACCACGACGGGGATGTTCGTGCGGCCGGAGATGTCCTTCGCGATGTCCGCGGCGGCGGGGTCGGCGACCAGGTCGACGTACGTGTACGCGACGCCGAGCTCGTCGAGCTGCTTCTTCGTGCGGATGCAGTCGCGGCACCAGTCGGCGCCGAACATCGTGATGGTGTCGGAAGCGGGGTTGGTCATGGCTCCAGCCTACGTCTGCGAGGGACGGGTGGCTCCGAAGAAGCCCGTGAGGGGGGCGGCGAGGGCCTCCGGCGCCTCCTCCGCCATGTGGTGCCCGCTGTCGATGCCGTGGCCGCGCACATCGTCGGCCCAGTCCCGCCAGATGCGGAGGGGGTCGCCGTAGAGCTCTTCGAGATCGTCGCGTCGGGACCACAGCACGAGCGTCGGCATTTGGAGCCGACGCCCGGCGGCGCGATCCGCCTCCTCGTGCGCGCGGTCGATCGTGAGGCCGGCGCGGTAGTCCTCGAGCATCGCCCGGACGACCGACGGCTGGCGC
Source organism: Microbacterium sp. str. 'China' (assembly GCF_002993305.1). Classification (NCBI taxonomy): domain Bacteria; kingdom Bacillati; phylum Actinomycetota; class Actinomycetes; order Micrococcales; family Microbacteriaceae; genus Microbacterium; species Microbacterium sp. str. 'China'. The sequence goes on from NZ_CP027434.1 coordinate 542,665, forward strand.
ACCGCGCGCAGGAACTCGGCATGGTTGGCCGCGCCCATCGTCGCCGGGTCGGCCTTGGGGGCGTACCAGGCCTCGGGGTCCGCGCCGATGACGCGCTCCGGCACGTCCGGCTGGGCGAAGAAGAACCAGTGCCACCAGTGCGCGGCGAAGGTCGCGTCGCAGCGACGGAGGTGCTCCGAGATCGGCAGGCAGTCCAGCAGGGCGACCTGTTCGACGGCCTCCGGGTGATCGAGGGCGAGTCGGAGCGCGACGTAGCTGCCGCGGTCATGCCCGACCAGGCGGAAGCGCTCATGGCCGAGTCGCTCGGCGACGGTGCGGATGTCTTGGGCGACGGCGCGTTTGGAATGGGCGGAATGATCGGCGGTGGGTGCCGGGCCGCGGGAGCGTCCGTAGCCCCGCAGATCGGGGCAGATCACCGTGAAGCCGCGGTCGACGAGAAGCGGGGCCACCCGATGCCAGGTCGCCGAGGTGCGGGGGTGGCCGTGCAGCAGCACCATGGGCGGCCCCGAGCCGCCGTGGCGCACGAGGATGTCCGCCTCGGCGGTCGGGATCCGCGTGGTCGTGAAGCCGGGGAACAGTGCCGCGTCGGAGCTGCTCATCGACCGGGGTCCGCTTCGTCCGGCAGCTTCTCGACCGGGACGATCACCACGTCCTGCACCTTCCAGTCCAGGTCGGCGATCCCCTCGGACGCGGCGGTCAGGTCGGCCGTACGGACGCCACGATGATGCGGCACCACGAACGCCTCGATGTGGAACACCTGGCCCTGATCCCGCATGCGCACGGCAGCCTGATCCACCCAGGGGCGGCTGCGCAGGTACGAGACGACATCGCGGGCCAGCGGGTGCGGCTCCGCGCTGTCGAAGGTGCGGGCCCGCTGGTCCATGAGGTCGACGATCGCGGTCTTCGTGTTGCGGAAGCCGTCCCAGATGATGCCGAGCGAGATGAAGAGCGCCGCGGCACCGTCGAGCCACCAGACGCCGGCGCCCACGCCCAGCACGCCGACGATGGAGGCGACCGTCGTCTGCCAGTCCGCCTTCGCCATGTCGGCGTCGGCGTAGAGCAGCTTGTTGTGCAGGACGGGGGCGAGCTTGGCCTTGGCCGGACCGTAGAAGAACACCGGCCCGACGATCACGACGGCCATGACGGCGACCATCAGCCAGCCGAGCCAGATCGTCTGGCCGAAAACCTGCACGGTGCCGATGGTCGGATGCTCCCCGCGGATGAGCCCGGCCACGGCCTCGGCGGCGAGGTTCAGGCCGACCGCGAGGAGCGCGACACCGGCGACGAGGTGGCCGACGCCCATCGCCCGGTGCAGGCCGTAGGGGTGCTTCCGGGTCGGGCGTCGCCGCACGAACAGGAGCGCGAGGAGGAAGGCGAACTGCGGGATGAGCGACAGCATGTCCTCGATCCACGCCGTGCGCATCGCCTGGGACTCGCCCACGACGAGGGCGATCACGGTGATCGTGATCGAGGTGTAGACGATCGTGAAGATCTCCCAGCGCACGGCCTTGCGCGTGGCCCGCTGCTGTTCGTCGGGGAGCTCGGTGCGCCCGAACTGCTTCGTCCCGGTCATCGAGCGACCTCCTCGTCGAGGGAGGCCTCGAGGGCCGAGAGGAAGGCATTCTCTCCGAGGGGGACGAGCATGACGAGTTCCCGATCGCCCGCGCCCTCGATCCCCGGATAGCCGCGGGTCACGCCCGCCTTGTCGATCCACGGGGTGTCCGGCGTCAGTCCGCCGGCCACGAGGTCGAGGTCGCCCGTCTCCAGCATGCCCACCAGGCTCTCCTCGGTCGCGACCGTCCAGGTGACGTTCGCGTCGATGCTCGCGGCGAAATCGTCGACGAGATCCACGACCGGCCCGCGCGGCTCGCCGCGGTCGATCTCGACGAGGCCGGGCTCGGGCGAGGTGCCGACCCGCAGCTCCCCGCCCGTGACCCGGTCCAGGGTGCCGTCCGGGTCCGCGGGGACCGTCATCCCGCATCCGCCGAGGGCCGTGGCCACGAGGAGGCCGGCCAGGGCGCCGATCAGGCGTCGTCCGGCGGATGTCCGTCGAATCCTGTCACTGCTCACGGCCTCAGGATGGCGCACAGCCGCGACGCGGGCAACGGCGTTGACGGTGCTACGGAAGAGGACTAGCCACCCTTGAGAGTAAGGGTAGCCTTACCTATAGTGGAGGCATGAGCAGCGCGTGTGAGCACCTGGAGGATCCGGACTGGGAAGCGATGGAAGGAGCGGTGCTCATCGCCGGGGATGCGGCCGATGTCGGAGCCATCGCTCGCGTCGCGTCCCGGCTCCCGTGGGATGCACAGGGCGTCATCCTCATCGAGGCCGCCGCCCGCATCCAGTTCCGCCACATCGACGTGCCGCAGGGGGTGTCGGTCCGCTGGCTGGTTCGCGCGGAGGGCGCGCACGCTCACACGCGGGGCGAGCGGTTGGCGAACGCCGTCTATGCGTGGTGCCTGGAGTGGACGTGCAGCGAGCCCCCGGAGCACTGGACGGTGTGGCTCGGCCCGCACACTCCGCCGCACGTGGCGCGGATGGCGCGCAGCCTCCTCGGCGTCGCGAACTGAGTCCCGGCTCAGCGCGTCGCGCCGACGGCGGATGCCGTGGCGTTGGCGGTGATCGCGTCGAGCGCGCGGCGGAGCGCCGAGCTCGACGTGTGTGCGGTGTACGGGAAGTAGACGACCTCGACACCCACCTCCGCGAACTCGCTCTCCAGCCGCAGGCCCTTCTCGGTGCCGCGCCAGTCATCGCCCTTGAAGAAGTGCGTGAAGCGCACGTCGCGCCACGAGTCCATCTTCGACGGCGTCGTCTCGACGTACACGTCGTCGACGAAGGAGATGTGCCGGACGATCTCGGCACGCTCGGCGGTCGGGATGACCGGCTCGATCCCCTTGACCTGACGCAGCATCTCGTCGCTCACGACACCGGCGATCAGGATGTCGCAGTGCTGTTTGGCGTGTCGCAGCAGATTGAGGTGCCCGACGTGAAACAGGTCGAAAGCTCCGACGGCATAGCCGATACGCGTCCCCATGATCTCCCCAGATCGATCATTCCCCAGTCGAACGGATCCCCACCCGTTCGGCGCGACTCCCACAGCCGCAGACGACACTCTAGCAGGAACGTGTCCTGCAGCCCATAGGAACCCATGGAACGATGGATGTCGGAGCCGATGGGGCTGCGGAACGACGAAGGGGACCACGTTGGGGGCAGGGGTCACGGTCATCGTGCCGACCTACAACGAGCGCGACAACGTCGCCGAGCTCGTGGAGCGCACGGCCGCGGCGTTGGCGGGAAGGGACGCCGAGATCCTCTTCGTCGACGACAGCAGCGACGACACCACGGCCGAGGTGGAGCGCGTCGCGGTCGACGCCCCGATCCCGGTGCGGGTGATCCATCGCTCGGACAACGTCGGAGGCCTCGGCGGGGCGGTCGTCGTCGGCCTGGGAGCCGCGGACGCCGATGTCTGCATCGTGATGGACGGCGACCTCCAGCATCCGCCCGAGCTCCTGCCGGCCCTGCTCGACCGCTATGCGGCGGGGGACGCGGACGTCGTCGGCGCCTCCCGCTACATCGGCGGCGGCGACACCAGCGGCCTCGGCACGGCCATGCGCTTCGGGGTGTCCCGCGCCGCCACCTGGCTGACCCGCGCGATGTTCCCCCGACGGCTCGCCCGGAGCACCGATCCGATGACCGGGTTCTTCCTCGTCGACCGGCGCCAGCTCGACCTGGCCGCCCTCCGGCCGCAGGGGTTCAAGATCCTCCTGGAGATCCTCGCCCGTACCGATCTGCGGATCGCGGAGGTCCCGATGGAGTTCGCCGAGCGTCGACACGGCACCTCGAAGGCGAGCCTGCGACAGGGGGCGACGTTCATCGCCCACCTGGCGCGGCTGCGCTTCGGCAAGATGTCGTTGTTCGCCGCGATCGGCGTCCTCGGGGCCATAGCGAACCTCGCGATCATGTGGGCGCTGACCGCCGCGGGCGTGCCCTACGTGTGGGCGGCGATCATCGGCGCCGAGGTCACGATCATCGGCAACTTCCTGCTGCAGGAGCGTTTCGTCTTCGCCGACATGCGCACCGATGCCCGCAGCGCCGCCGTGCGCTTCGCGGCCTCGTTCACGTTCAACAACGTCGAGGCGGCGCTGCGCATCCCGGTGATGGCGCTCATGGTCGAGACCTGGCACATCTCCAGCGTGCTCGCGACGGCCCTCTCTCTCGTCGTGGCCTTCTTCGCCCGGTTCCTGTTCCACTCGCTCGTCGTGTACGCGCCCCGTCGGCGTCGGGAGGAGCGGCAGGCCGCGGGCGAGCCGGAGCCGGACACCGCGACCCTGCGCATCATCCGCGCCATCGACGCGGAGGCGATGAAGCCGGGCGAGCTCTAGGCGTCCGCGGACAGGTAGTCGGCGAGGGCCGCATCCGCGTCCCGCGGCGTCCAGCCGGTGGCCGTGATCCGGGCGAGGTCCAGAACGCTGTTGCGCGGACGCGGCGCGATCGGTCCGGCCTGGTCGGCGAAGTACTCCTCCGTCGTCACCGAGGTGACCGCGGCCGGGTCGTGCCCGGTCAGCCGGTAGACCGCGCGTGCGATGTCGGCCCAGGAGTGCGGTTCGCCGCCCCCGGTCACGTTGTAGAGCCCGAACGGCGCCGACACGTCGAGCAGATGCCGGATGGCCTCCGCGAGGTCGGTCGTGAAGGTGAGTCGTCCGATCTGGTCGCCCACCACACGCGGGGCGACGCCCCGCCCGGCCAGCGAGGCCATCGTGCGCACGAAGTTGTGACCGTCGCCGATCACCCAGGAGGTGCGCAGGATGTAGTGGCGGGGCACGGTCGCCACGATCGCGTCTCCAGCCGCCTTCGTCTGGCCGTACACACCCAGCGGGCGCACCCCGTCCGTCTCCGTGTACGGCTCGTCCTTCGTGCCGTCGAACACGTAGTCGCTGGACACGTGCACGAGCGTGAGGCCGTTCTCGGTCGCGACCCGGGCGAGCGCGGACACGCCGGTGACGTTCGCCGCCCAGGCTTCCGCACGGCCCCCCTCCGTCTCGGCGCGGTCGACGGCCGTGTAAGCGGCCGCATTGATGATCGCTCCGTAGTCGCGCCAGCGCCGTGCGCCGGTCAGCCCGGGGTCGCGGAGGTCCAGCGTCTCGCGGGTCGTGTACTCGACGTGCTCCGCATCGCCGAAGGACCTGCGCAGCGCCAGGCCGAGCTGACCGGATGCCCCGACGACGAGGATCTTCCGCGGGCCGATCGGGGTCACCTCGGCCAGCCGTGGATGCGCCCGGTCCTTCGGAGAGATCTCGACCCGGTCGAGGGGGATCGGCCACGCGATGGCCGCCGTCTCGTCGGCCAGGTTCAGGAAGGAGTACGCCGCGTCGGGCGACCAATGGTCGTTCACCAGGTAGGTGTAGGCGGTGTCCGCTTCGAGCGTCTGGTACGAGTTGCCGACGCCGCGCGGCACGAGGATGGCGCGCGACGGGTCGATCTCCGTCGTGAAGACGCGCCCGAAGGTCTCGCCCGCCCGCAGGTCGACCCAGGCGCCGAAGATCCGGCCGGTGGCGACGGAGACCCACTTGTCCCACGGCTCGGCGTGGATGCCGCGGGTGGTGCCGATCGCGTCGTTGAACGAGATGTTGTTCTGCACGGGGCCGAAGTCCGGAAGACCGGCGGCGACCATCTTCTCGCGCTGCCAGTTCTCCTTGAACCAGCCGCGGGTGTCGCCGTGCACGGGGAGGTCGACGAGGAGCAGGCCGGGGATCGGCGTCTCCGTGATCGTGAGCGCCTTGCCGAACGCGGTCATCACTGCCCCCTGGCGGCGTAGAACGATTCCGTGGCGTCCTTGGCCGGCGCCCACCAGTCCTCGTTCTCGCGATACCACTCGATGGTCGAGGCCAGGCCCGACTCGAAGTCGGAGAATCGCGGCGCCCAGCCGAGCTCGGTGCGCAGCTTCGTGGAGTCGATCGCGTAGCGCAGGTCGTGACCGGCGCGGTCGGTGACATGGTCGTAGGCGTCGGCGGGCTGGCCCATCTGCGTGAGGATCAGCTCGACGACCGACTTGTTGTCCTTCTCGCCGTCGGCGCCGATCAGGTACGTCTGGCCGATCTCGCCCTTCTCCAGGATCGTGAGGACGGCCGAGGAGTGGTCGTCGGCGTGGATCCAGTCGCGCACGTTCTGCCCGGCGCCGTACAGCTTGGGCCGGATCCCGCGCAGCACGTTCGTGATCTGGCGCGGGATGAACTTCTCCACGTGCTGGTAGGGGCCGTAGTTGTTCGAGCAGTTCGAGATCGTCGCCTGCACCCCGAACGAGCGCACCCAGGCGCGCACCAGCAGGTCGCTGCCGGCCTTCGTGGACGAGTACGGCGACGAGGGGTTGTACGGAGTCTGCTCCGTGAACCGTGCCGGGTCGTCCAGCTCCAGATCTCCGTAGACCTCGTCGGTGGAGATGTGGTGGAACCGGCGATCGTGTCGGCGGGCGGCCTCCAACAGCGTGTAGGTGCCGATGATGTTCGTGTCGAGGAACGGCCGCGGGTCGTGCAGCGAGTTGTCGTTGTGGGACTCGGCGGCGTAGTGGACGACGGCGTCGGTCCGGGCGAACAGGCTGTCGACGAGCGCCGCGTCGGCGATGTCCCCCTCCACGAGCTCGACCCGGTCGGCGGGCAGACCCGCGAGCGAGGCGCGGTTGCCGGCATAGGTGAGCTTGTCCAGCACCGTCACCTGTGCGTCCGTGTGCGCGACGACGTGGTGGACGAAGTTCGATCCGATGAAGCCGGCGCCGCCGGTCACGAGCAGGCGGGTCATCGAGCGCCCCTTTCGAGCAATCCGAGGAGATAGGTTCCGTAGCCCGACTTGACGAGGGCATCCGCGCGCGTGCGCAGGGCCTCGTCGTCGAGGAAGCCCTGACGCCAGGCGACCTCCTCCGGCACGCCGATCTTCATCCCCGTGCGTCGCTCCATCGTGCGCACATAGTCGGCGGCGTCGGTCATCTGGTCGAATGTCCCGGTGTCCAGCCACGCGGTCCCGCGCGGAAGCACCTCGACCTGGAGCTTGCCGCGCTCGAGGTAGGCCCGGTTCACGTCCGTGATCTCGTACTCCCCGCGGGCGCTCGGCGCGAGGTTGCGGGCGATCTCGATGACATCGTTGTCGTAGAAGTACAGGCCGGGCACCGCGTAGTTGCTCTGCGGCGCGGTGGGCTTCTCCTCCAGGGAGACGGCCTGGCCGTCGGCGTCGAACGCCACGACCCCGTACGCCTCCGGCTCCGCCACCCAGTAGGCGAAGACCGCGCCGCCGTCGATGTCGGCGAAGCGCTTGAGCTGCGTGCCCAGGCCCGGCCCGTAGAGGAGGTTGTCCCCCAGGACGAGGGCGACGCTGTCGTCCCCGATGAAGTCCGCGCCGATCGTGAAAGCCTGTGCAAGGCCGTCCGGCGACTCCTGCTGAGCGAACGAGAGGGAGACGCCGAACTGCGAGCCGTCCCCGAGCAGCCGCTCGAAGTGCGCGGCGTCGTGTGGCGTCGTGATGACCAGGATCTCGCGGATCCCGGCAAGCATCAGCGTCGACAGCGGGTAGTACACCATCGGCTTGTCGTAGACCGGGATCAGCTGCTTCGAGACCCCCAGCGTGATGGGGTGCAGCCGCGTCCCCGAGCCGCCCGCCAGAATGATGCCCTTCATGTATCCCCCTCGTGAAACATCGATGCTCGTGGCGGCGTCACTGAGAGGACGGCCATCCCCTGCCGTCCGACGACCCCCACAGTCGTACGCTCGACTCTAGCGGAGAAGTCGCCCTTTACACCGCCCGGGCCGAGGGCCATAGTGGGCCTCGTGGTATCCGAGGACAGCCCGGCGCTGTCCGTCACCTGGGCGCATCGTGCCGAGCAGTCGGCCTCCGTCTGGGCGCGCGCACACGCCAGGGGAGAGGTTCCGAGCGTGTGGCCGTATGGGCTGGACGCTCTCCGCGACCATGCCGTGGTGGAGGTGGACGAACTCCCCGATCCCGGTCGGATCGCACGGCTCCGCGCGCGCGCCGGCCTCGGCCCCCGACCCCGCGCGGGGCTCGCCATCGCCTGGGATGAGAACACCGCCTACCGCCTCCAGATCCTGCGGCCGCGGACGCGGTACGCCGCGGGGGTCATCTGGCTCACCGACATGGCGGCGGCCGGTGCCGCACCCGGTCGATTGGTGACGATGCTGCGGGCGGCCACGGCGCTCTGGGTGCTCAGCGAGGCGCAGGTGGTCCCGCTGCAGCGGCTCCTCGGGTCCGGCGGGCCGCGGGTCTTCGTCGTCCCGTTCGGGATCGACCACGAGTTCTTCTCCGCGCACCCGCCGACGGCCACCCCCCGGATCGTCAGCGCGGGCAACGACAGGGACCGGGATCCCGCGACGTTGTACGCCGCGCTCGCCCTGGTCCTCGCCGCGCGCCCGGGCGTCGACGTCGTCGTCCAGTCGCCCTCCGCGTTGCCGCCTCCGGAGGGCGTCCGGCTCGTGCGCCGACTGCCGCACACCGAACTCCGCGATCTCTACGCGACAGCGAGTGTCGTGGTGACCGCGACCCGCCCGAACCTGCACGCATCCGGGATGACGGTCGCCCTCGAAGCGCTCGCCACCGCGCGTCCCGTGGTCGTCTCGGACACCCCGGGCATGCGTGACTACGTCAGCACCCGCACCGGCGCCCTCGTCCCGCCGGGGGAGCCGGAGGCTCTGGCGGAGGCGCTGATCGGGATGCTCGACGATCCTGACCGCGCGGCCGCGCTCGGGCAGCAGGGACGGATCGAGGTCGAGCAGCGGTTCACGACGAGGACGATGGTCGACGCGCTCGTCCGGGGTCTCCGAGCCGACGTCTGAGGGGGCGGATCAGTCCCGTCCCCGGCGCTTGACGCGCACGGCGGCTCGGAAGGCGTCGCGGTGCGCGCGACCCGCATCGGCCCACTCGCGACGAGAGAGGTCGGGGGTCCCCGCGAGGGCGGACGCCGCCTGCCAGGACGAGACGAGCGTCTCGGCATCGAGGTCGTCCCCGTCGTACATGTGCACCCACTCGGCGCCCACCTCGCGGGCGAGGGCTTCGTTCGCCTGGTTCCGCGGCACCAGCACCGGGCGGCCCATCGACAGGGCGGCCAGGACGCTGCCCGAGTTGTGCATGAAGCGGTACGCGAGCACGATCAGCTCGGACGACGTCGCGAGCTCCACGAGCTCGGCGTCACTGAGGAAGTCGAGGTGCAGGTCGACTCCGGGGAGCGTGGCGGTGCGTGCGCGGAGGTCGTCGGCGAGCTCCGGCGTGGACGGACGCCCGCCGATGCGCAGGCTCAGCGCCGGCTCGATCGCGACGGCCTCGCCGTAGGCGTCGATGAACCCGTCGAGGCCCTTGTACCTTCGGATTCCGCCGAACGACCCCAGTCGTCCGTGCACGCGCTCCGCGGACGGGTAGACCGCGTACCAGTCGCGGTAGTGCCCGTGCAGGATGAGACTGTGCGGGGTCCCGGCCGGCAGCGGTGTGGTCTCGTTGATGACGATCCGGTAGTCGGTGTGCCGATCGATGAAGCGCAGCAGCCAGAGCCGCGGGGCGTTGTCGTCGGGGAGCTCCAGGTTGTGCACGGTCCGCACCACGGCGATCCGCCGCGACAACCGGTGCCGGAAGGCGAGCGCGGTCGTGAGCGCGAACTTCCCCGCGGACTTCCACCAGGTGGATCCGTGGAGCTTCGCCTCGGGCCAGTGCCAGTGGAAGGCGTCGTAGCGGCCGAAGAGCGCGGTCTTCCAGGAGAACCGGAGGTGTTCCAGGCCCTCCGTCGTCCCGAGAGCCTCGTCGAGCATCTTGTTGTACGGATTCGTCGTGGGGCGCGGCGCGCCCAGGGACTGCATCACGCGGATGCTCGACGCGGATTCGGTCATCGTGTTGTCCTCCGAGGGGCGACGGTACTCGTCGTAGCGGCGCCCGAAGGCGGCCGCGATGGTGCCGCGACCGCGATGGATCAGGCGGGTGCCGCGGGCGTGATGGGTGAGGTTCGAGGTGACGGCGCCGAGGGCCCGGCGCGCCGCACCGACGACGATCCGGGCGATGCCGCCGAGGGCGGCGCGCACGCGGAGCGCCCCGCGGCGCATCCTCCCGTGCGCGAGCTTCACCGCGATGCGGGTGCCGGCGTTCGCCGAGCTGAACGCCCGCTGCGCCGCCCACGCTCGGGTGAGTCGGGCGGCGACGACGAGGTCTTCCGTCTCGGACTCGTTGCACCAGACGATGCGGCCGCCGCGATCGACGAGCTCGCGGGTGAAGAGCGTGTCCTCGCCGCCGCCGAGCCCGAGGGACGGGTCGAATCGCACACCGAAGCGGCGCACCGCGCGGAGATCGAGAAGGAGGTTTCCCGCAGCGGCGACCGGGAGCACGGTGCCGGTCGGACGCGGTGGACGACGGAACGTTCCCGAGGCGAGCAGCCACGGATCGACGTCGTCATCGAACACGGAGATGACGCGGCCCATGACGGCATCGGCGTCGAAGGCCTGCCACGTCGTGATCAGCTCTGCGAGCCAGCCGGCGCGAGGAACCTCGTCGTCATCGATGAAGGCCAGCAGATCGCGGTCGGCGCACTCGTCGAGCAGCCGGTTCCGGGCCGCGACGATGCCCGGCGTCGGCTCGACGACGTAGCGGACAGGCAGGGCGGCGCTCGCGGCCACCTCGCGCGCGGAGCCCGCAGCGTCGTTGTCGACGACCAGCACCTCCACGTCCACGCCGAGGTCCGCACACTCCGCGATCCGGTCGGGGAGTGCGCGCAGCAGCGCCGCCAGCAGCTCCGGCCGTCGGTAGGTGGGCACGCCGATCGTCACGGCGATCGCGTCGCCCGTCCCCGGTCCCCTCTTCATCCGCCTCATCCCCATGGCAGTCGTGCGCCTGTGTCCCCGCGCCGGCTCATCGTACCGTGAACGGCGGGTGCGCCGAGCCGGCTCTGGCGTATAGTCGGTGTCCTGGGAGTCGACGCCGGTCGCGACTCTGGGGAATTCGACCGGCGACCCGAGCGGACCGTGTGGGCGGATCCGGGGGGAGGATCGCGTGTCAATCGTGCACGGACGGCTGGCCGTCGTCGTCGTGAACTACGCCTCGGCGCGGCTGCTCGAGCGCAACCTGGTGCTCGTGGAGCGCGAGGCCCGCGCCGTCGACGAGGAGACGCTGATCGTCGTCGTCGACAACTGGGCGGGTACCGCGGAGCGCGAGGCCGCCGTCGCCGCCGCACAGGCGCACGGATGGACTCTCATCACCCCTGAGACGAACAGCGGATTCGGCGGCGGCGTCAACATCGGGGTCGCCCGAGCGCTCGCCGACGGCGCGACCGACGTCCTCGTGATCAACCCGGACGCCCATATCGACCGAGCGTCGCTGGCGCGCCTGGCCGCGGTCACCGCGGCCTCGCGCACGACCCTCGCCTCGCCGGTGATCACCGACTCCGACGGACGCACCTGGTTCGCCGGCATCGACCTCCTGCTCGACGACGGCACGATGCGCGCGCGCCGAAAACGCCGGGCGGACGACGTGCGCCCCTATGAGCCGTGGCTGAGCGGCGCCTGCCTGTGGATCACCCGCGAGGTGTGGGCGCTCTCGGGAGGCTTCGACGACGAGTACTTCCTCTACTGGGAGGACGTCGACTTCTCCCGCCGCGTGGTCTCGGCCGGAGGCACCCTCGTCCTCGTCGAGGAGGCGACGGCCGTGCACGACGAGGGCGGCACGCAACGCGCCGAGCCCCAGCTCGCGAGGGCGAAGTCGGAGGGCTACTACTTCTACAACATCCGCAACCGGATGCTGTACGCGGTCCGGCACCTCGACGACGAGGCCGTGCATCGCTGGCGCCGGTCGATACCCCGTACCGCCCGCGAGGTGATCCTCCGCGGCGGCCGCCGACAGCTGCTGCACTCCGCCGCTCCGCTCCGCGCCTACGTCCGCGGGGTGCGCGAGGCCCGGCGGATCGCGCGACTCTCCGGCACGGACCCGAAGGGAACGACATGGTCGTAGACGCCTACCGACAGCTCGCACGGGCGCAGAAGGGGCACGCGCGTGGCGCACCGGCCTATTCGGTCTACGTGAACCGACGGCTCGGACGCGTGCTCGCCGCGGTGGCGTTCCGGCTCGGCCTCACGCCGAACCAGGTGTCGATCATCAGCGCCGTCCATTCGTTCGCAGCGATCGGTCTCATCGCCTTCGCCCCGGTCACCGTGCCGTTGGGGCTGCTCATTGCGCTCCTCCTCGTCCTCGGCTACGCGTGGGACTCCGCGGACGGTCAGGTCGCCCGGCTCCGCGGCGGCGGGAGCCCGCAGGGCGAGTGGCTGGACCACTTCATCGACACGCTCAAGATCGCGTCCCTGCATCTGGCCGTGCTGATCGGCCTGTACCGGGTCCTCCCGGAGACGCCGTCGCTGCTGCTGATCCCCATCGTGTTCAGCATCGTCGCCACGACCACGTTCTCGGGCATGCTCCTGAACGACCTCCTCAAGGGCAAGCATTCCGTGGCGTCCACGCACGAGCGTGGCGGAGGCACCCTCCGACGCTCGCTCGTGCTGCTGCCGACCGACTTCGGGCTGGTCTGCCTCGTCTTCGTCCTCTGGGGCTGGACGCCGGTGTTCCTCGTCGCCTACAGCGCGCTCTGTGCCGCTGCGGTGCTGTTCCTCATGCTCGCCGCGGTGAAGTGGTTCCGCGAGATCGGAAGGCTGGGTGACGCGGCATGACCGGCGGCTCGATCCTCATCGTGTGCGCGGCCAACGTCTGCCGCTCCCCCCTGGCCGAGCTGGCGCTGCGGCGCGGGCTGGGGGAGGGGTCCGCGCTCGTGGTGCGCAGCGCCGGCGTGCGCGCCCACGACGGCGACCCGATCTGCGCTGAGGTCGCCGCGCGGCACACCGACGAAGGCTGGCAGGCGCAATCGCGGGCGCATCGAGCCCAGGAGGTCACGACGGAGATGCTCGCCGAGGCGGACCTCGTGCTGACCGCCTCGCGCGATGTCCGGGGGGACCTGGTGCGGGCGGCGCCCGAGTACCGCGACCGGATGTTCACGCTGCGCGAGGCGGCGCACCTCGGGATCGGCTTCCCGCCCGGGGGGTCCGACGTGGTCGCCGACTACCTCGCGCACCTCGATCGGGCGCGGACACGCGCCGTGCCGCTCGGCGGCCCGCCGCGTCGCGGCGGTGCGCTCCGTCGTCTCCTCGACCGGCGCTCCGCCCAGGACCCGGCGTCCATCGCCGATCGGCACGGGAGTCGGGGGCACACCGACACCATCACCGAGGTCGAGCAGGCCGTCGATGCGATCGCCGGGCAGCTCGGCGGGCACCGCCGACATTCCTCCTGAGCCGAGGGTTGTGGTTTTCCACGGTCCGCACTACCATTAGCCGACGCCGTGTTCTGCACGGCTGGGGGGAAACCGGAGCCGAGGGGGCTCTGGCTGGGGAATCTGGGTTCTGGGGAGCTGCAGTGTTCACTGTTTCAGCATGCCGTTCTGGGGACGGCTCATCTCGCGCACGACGTGCGCTGTTCATCGCGCCTGTCGTGGTGCTCGCGCTCGCCTTCGCCGGCTGCACGGCGGCACCGGATACCGCGGCGTCGCCGGAGCCCGAGGGCACCAGCACGACCGACTGGACGCCGCCGGCCGATCCCGAGGCCCAAGGGCCCACCGAGGCCCCCGCGTTGACCGAGGAGAGCGGCGCGCTGGACGCGGAGATCGCCCTGTCCACCGACATGGTCGTGACCGTCGACGACATCTCGACCACCGAGATCACCCCCGAGACGCCGGGCGAGTATGCCGGCTCCGCCGTGGTGGTGACCGTGAAGGTCGCGAACGAGTCGAAGCGGGCGCAGAGCATCGACTCCGCCGTCGTCAGCCTCGTCACCGACGACGGCGACGTGGGGGTGGCCACCACCGCGGGTCCGAACGAGCCGCTCCACGGGGAGCTGGCCGCCGGCGACGACGCCACGGGCACCTACGTCTTCATGCTCGACCCCACGAAGGGTCGCGCCGTGAAGATCAGTGTGAACTATGCCGCCGGTGAGCCGGTGGCGACCTTCGCGGGCGAGCTCTCCTGAGCTGTGGACGCGACGACTTCCGCCGCGTCTCGTACGTGACACTTTCGAAGAAGAAATCTGGGGCTGGGGAGCAACATGGGTAAGACATCCACTTCGAGGCGGGCGCTGAGCGCACTCGCGTCGGTCGTGACGGCGGCGCTGCTGATCACGGGCATGACCACGCTGGGGGCGACCGGGGCGGCAGCGGCCGATACACCGCCGACGCCACCGCCGCTTCTGCAGCGGAACGACGACGTGGTGACGTCGGACCCGATCCCGACCGTGCAGATCGACAACGGGTATGTGTGGGCGCAGACGACGATCGGCTCGACCGTCTACGCGGTGGGCAAGTTCGACAACGCCCGCGCACCGCTCGCCGCGCCGGGGACGAGCCTGACCGCCCGTTCCAACGTCCTCGCGTATGACATCAACACGGGTCAGCTGCTCTCCTTCGCACCGCAGGTGAACGGCGTGATCAAGGCCGTGGCCGCTTCGCCGGACGGCAGCCGCATCTACATCGGCGGCTCCTTCAACGCCGTCAATGGTCAGACGCGCTGGAACTTCGCCGCGCTGGACGCCGTGACCGGACAGCTCGTGCCCGGCTTCTCGCCCTCGATCGGCGGCAGCGGCGTGTATGCCCTCGCCACCTCGGGCTCGAGCGTCTACGTCGGAGGTCTCTTCACGCAGGGCAACGCGACCCCGCGCAAGAACCTCGCGGCCTTCTCCTCGACGAACGGCGCGCTGCTCAGCTGGGCGCCGCAGACGGACCTTCAGGTCGACGCCATGGTGATGGACCCGGCGGGTCAGAACGTCATCGCGGCCGGTCGTTTCTCGCAGGTCAACGGCGACCTGACGATGCGCGGCACCGTCGCGCTCGACAAGACGACCGGCGCGGTGGACAGCGGATGGGCGCTGCCGCAGACGGTGAAGAACGGCTCGAACACCGGGGCGAACTCGGGCAAGGCGGGGATCTTCGGACTCGCGGCCGACGCCGGCGCCGTGTACGGCACCGGGTGGGTGTACGCGGACGCGGCCACGGGCAACCTCGAGGGTACCTTCGCGGCAGAGGCCGGAAGCGGCCAGGTCCGCTGGATCGCGGACTGCCTCGGCGACCACTACGGCGTCTACTCGACCGGCAAGACGGTCTACACGACCAGCCACACCCATGCCTGCAGCACCATGGGCATGCACCCGGAGCAGAACCCGCGTACGCACCGGTACTCGGAGGCGTACACGGCGGACGCCCGCGGTCTGCTGGGCAACCAGCCCGCGGCCGGCGGCACGTACAAGAACTGGGCCGGGACGCCGGCGCCCTCGGCCTACGCCTGGACGCCGGACTGGGCCGTGGGCGTGACCACGGGGATGGGTCAGGCCGGACTCTCGATCACCGGTGCCGGGAACATGATCTCGATCGGCGGTGAGTTCCGCTCCGTGAACAACGGCCGATTCGAGGGGCTCGTGCGCTTCTCCACCAACCCGCCCGGCGGCGCGAAGGACGGCCCTCGGCTGTCGGGTGCCAATTGGACCGGCACGGCGCAGTCGTTCATCCCCGGGCGTGCGCGGATCTCGATCCCCGCGAACTGGGATCGTGACGACCTCACGCTGACCTATGAGCTGCGTCGGACGGGGACCACCGCACCGGTGGCCACCGCCACCGCCCGCGGCACCTGGTGGGACCGCCCCTCGGTGAACCTCGAGGACAAGACCGCAGCTCCCGGGTCGACGCAGGAGTACACCGTCGTCGCGAAGGACAGCGCGGGCAACTCCGTCTCCAGCCAGGCGATGAGCGTGACCATCGCGGCCGGTGCGGTGTCGAACTACGTCAACGCCGTCACGGCGGACGGACCGCAGCTCTACTACCCGCTCGGCACCGCCGCGCAGGACTGGGCCGGGTCCAACACCCCCGTGTTCGGCACGGGAGTGACCGCATCGACGTCCGGTGTGGAGAACACCGCGACCGGCGCCTCGACCTTCACCGGGACGAACACGGGCCGTGTGGCCTCCGGAAGCAAGATCGCCGCGCCTTCCGAGTTCTCGACCGAACTGTGGTTCAAGACCAACACGACCAGCGGTGGCAAGCTGATGGGCTACGGCGCTGCGGCGTCGGGTGAGTCGACCAGCTACGACCGTCACATCTACATGACCAACAACGGCCGCCTCGTCTTCGGTACCTACAACGGCAGCACGCAGACGGTGCAGAACGGCGCGGCGCTCAACGACAACCAGTGGCACCATGCCGTCGCGACGCAGAGCGCGGACGGGATGAAGCTCTACGTCGACGGCCAGCTCGTGTCGTCGCTCGCCGGGGCCACGACCGCGGAGAACTACACGGGATATTGGCGTATCGGCGGGGACAACCTCGCCGGCTGGCCGTCCGAGCCCAGTTCCAAGTACTTCAAGGGGTCCCTGGACGAGGTCGCGGTCTATCCGTTCGCTCTCACCCCGACGCAGGTGAAGACGCACTACGGCATCGGCAAGGGCTTCCAGGCCCCCACGGCGGCCTTCTCCGCCACCCCGACCGACCTCGCCGTCGCGTTCGACGCGGAGGCCTCGGCGCCCGCGGGGTCGGCGACGATCGCCGGCTACCGGTGGGACTTCGGCGACGACTCGGCCACGGCGACCGGCAAGACGACGAGCCACACGTACGAGAAGTCCGGCACCTACACGGTGACGCTGACGGTGACGGACAGCAACGGGCTCGCCAGCACGGCGCAGAAGCAGGTCGTGGTGCAGGCACCGAACGTCCTTCCGACGGCTGCCTTCGAGACGACCGCGAACGGCCTGACGGTCTCGGCCGACGCGTCCGCCTCGGCGGACTCGGACGGCTCCCTCGCCTCCTACGCCTGGAACTGGGGGGACGGCACGACGTCGACCGGGCAGGTCGCCACGCACGTGTACGCCACCGCCGGCACCCGCACGGTGACTCTGACCGTCACCGACGATCGCGGCGGCAGCGCGTCCACCACTCGACAGGTGACGACCACGCATGCCGACCCGGTGGCGGCCTTCACGGCGACGGCCTCGGGGCTGAACGTCAACGTCTCCGCCGCGGGTTCGAGCGCGTCCGACGGCGCGACTCTGACCTACTCGTGGAACTGGGGTGACGGATCCCCTGCGGGCTCCGGAGCCTCCGCCGGCCACACGTACGCGAGCGCCGGGGCGCGCGAGATCACCCTGACGGTGACCGACAGCCTCGGGTCGACGGCGACGGCCACCAAGACGGTGACGCTGACCGCTCAGGTGTTCGCGGCATCCGATGCCTTCGGCCGTGTCGTCTCGAGCGGCTGGGGCGCCGCCGACAAGGGAGGCACCTGGGCGCCGGTGAGCGGCTCCGCCGCGGTGCTCTCCGTCGGCGACGGCGTGGGCAAGGTGAACCTGACGCCGGGTGAGACGAGGGAGATGCTGCTGCAGGGCACGTCGGTCCTCGACTCCTCCGCGCGCATCAGCTACACCCTCGCGTCCGGTCCGTCCACCGGGGTGGCATACGAAGGACTGGGCGCCCGCCGTTCCGGGTCCTCCGGCTACCGAGCGCTCGCCTGGCACCGGGCCGACGGCACGACCTGGCTCGTGATCCACCGCAACGGCACCGCGATCGCCAGCACCGCCGTCTCCGGGCTCACCTGGAGCGCGGGCAGCTCGTTCACGCTCCTGATGGAGACGACCGGGTCGTCCACGACGACCATCCGCGCCAAGCTGTGGGCGTCGGGGTCGGCGGAGCCCGCGAACTGGCAGCTCACCACGACGGATGCGACTCCGGCCCTCCAGGTCGCCGGCGCCCCGACCGTGTTCTCCTACCGCGCGGGCAGCGCCACCGGCACCAACCTCGCCAGCTTCGACGACTTCACGCTGAAGAACCTCGGCACGCCGGCCCCTGAGCCCGAGCCGCAGCCCGAACCGGAGCCCGCGAATGTCGCTCCGGTGGCTGCCTTCACCGCGACCGCGACCAACCTCACGGTCGCCGTGGACGGCAGCGCCTCGACCGACTCCGACGGCACGATCGCCTCGTACGCCTGGAACTTCGGCGACGGGACGACCGGGACGGGTGCGACGAGCAGCCGCACCTACACCGCGGCGGGGACCTACACCGTCACCCTCACGGTGAAGGACGACAAGGGTGCCACGCACACCACCACCAAGCCGGTGACCGTGACTGCGCCTCCCGTCGAGCCGGAGCCCGAGCCCGAGCCGCAGCCGGCTCCGGTGGCGGACGACGGCTTCGATCGCACTGCGGGACCCGGCTGGGGCACCGCCACGGTCGGCGGGGCGTGGACGATCGCGGGCGGTTCGCAGGCGGCGGCGACGGTGGCCGACGGTCAGGCCAAGCTGAACCTCATCGCCGGGGACACCCGCCACGCGACGCTCAACACCACGTCGGCTGCCGACACGGTGCTCGAGACGCAGTTCCGGGTCGACCAGGCCCCCGCGGCGGGTGGCGCCTACATCGGCGTGATCGCGCGGCAGTCGGCGGCCGGGAAGTACTTCGTCCGCGCCTGGCTGCGTCCTGACGGCACGGTCTGGCTCGTCGTGCACCGTGAAGGGACCGTCCTGCGCACGCAGGCCGTACCCGGGCTGGTCTGGGCGGCGGACACCTCCTACAACCTCGAGGTGTCCGTGACCGGGACGACGTCGGCGACGCTGTCCGCCAAGTTCTGGCCGACGGACACCACGAAGCCGGCAGCCTGGCAGATCACCACGACCGACGCGGCGCCCCTGGGCGCCGGCGCGGTGGGTCTGAGCGGCAACCGCTCCGGCAGCGCGACCGCGCCGTTGGGCGTGTCGTTCGATTCGTTCCGCGTCACCGCACCGCAGTAAGATCCTGACGCATGGCCACTGCTGTCCCGATCGCGCTCCTCGCCTTCGGCGGAATCGCGGCAGTGGCCATCGTCGTGTTCGCCCTCCGGCTGCTTCCGCGCGCCGCCTTCGCGGTGTGGGCCGTCGTACTGTTCTTCGTGCCGCTCTGGGTGGGTGTCAACCTCGGGTTCTACTGGGCGGGGATCACCCTGCTCACCGTCCTGCTGATCATCGTGAACTGGTCGGTCGTGCCGCTGCGCGCCGCCGACGCCTGGGTCGCGGCGTTCGTCCTCGTCGTGGTCGGCCTGTACGGGTTCGGCACTGTCGACCTCGCCTCCCTCGTCGCCTCGCTCCTGGAGTGGGTGATCCCGTACATCTGGGGGCGCGTGGTGCTCGCGCGTGTGACGACCGACTGGATCACGTCCACGATCGCGGTCGTGGCCATCGTGGCTGCGGCGCTCGCTGTGGTGGAGTTCCTCACGTCCTTCAACCCCTTCGTCCTCATCCCCGGGTCGGGTGTGGTGTACGAGACGTGGAGTCCCCTGCAGGAGCGTGGTGGGGTGCTGCGTGCGGAAGGCGCCTGGGGGCACTCGATCGCGCTCGGCGCCGCGCTCGCGATGTCCTCCGCGTTCGTCGTGGCGACGCGGTGGCGGCTGTTCCCGAAGATCACCGGCATCGTGCTCATCGCCACCGCCACGGTCTTCACTTTCAGTCGTGCCGGCCTGCTCACGCTGGTGCTCACCCTGGTCCTGTCCACCTTCCTCATCGTCGGCGTCTCGACCCGCTTCCGGGTGACGGTGGCGGTCGCCGGCGTGATCGGCGCCGCGATCGTCATCCCCGTCATCGATTCCGTGTTCGGTGCGGCGGGGGATGAGGCCGGAGGCAGCGCCGACTACCGCACCGACCTCCTGGTCCTCCTGGAGCAGGTGCAGCTGTTCGGCAACCCCGGCGACTGGCACTCCCTCGTCTCCGGCGACTACTACCTGGGGTACTTCGCGCGCTCGGTGGACAACGCCCTCGTGCTCACGCTCCTCCGGTACGGCTACGTGCCGACGCTGCTCATCATGGCGGCCGTCGTCTGCGCGGCGCTCCTGGCCGTGCGGCGGTCGACGCGGAGTCCTGCCGCCCTCGCTGTCGTCGGGCAGCTTCCGAGCCTGGTCGTCGTCGCCCTCATCACGCAGTACAGCATGTTCCTGTGGTTCTGCGTGGGGCTCGCGGTGACCTGGGCCCGAGACGCGGGGACACGATCCACCGCGGCCGACACGGCATTCCTGCGCGATCTTGACACGTCGGCGCCGCCGCCGACCCGAGCCGCTCCACAGGTGCGGCAGACGTGAGGGAGACGTGCAGATGGCTCCTCTAGAATCGAGACCTCAGGGGGAATGGGGAGTCATGGCCGAGAGCCGGGTCAGCCTGCGTGTCATCGCGGGCTCACTGCGTAAGTTCTGGTGGTTGATCGTGCTGTGCGGCGTGGTGGGCGCCGCCGGGTCATACGGATACGCGTCGCTGCAGACGCCGTTGTTCCAGGCGACCACCTCGCTCTACTTCGCGCTCAACCAGGGTACGAGTGCCTCCGATCTCAACCAGGGGTCCGTGTACACCCAGAGCCAGATGCTCTCCTTCGCCCAGCTGGCGACGAGCTCGCGGGTGCTCGACCCGGTGATCGAGGAGCTCGGTCTCGACACGACACCTCGCGCGCTCGCCAGAGACATCGAGGTCACCATCCCGCAGAGCACGGTCACGCTGCGCGTCACCGGCATCACCGACGACCCTGAGTCCGCTGCCGAGCTCGCGAACGCGGTCGCCGAGCAGCTCATCACGGTCGTGAAGGACGTCGCCCCGAAGGACCCGCAGGGCGAGTCCACGATCACGGCCGAGGTCATCGACGACGCGGTGGTCCCGGAGTTCCAGTTCACCCCGAGCAAGCCGAGGGATGCAGCGCTCGGCGGGTTCCTCGGTGGCGTGCTGGGCCTCGCGGCCGCTGTGCTCATCGGAGTGCTGGACACGCGGGTCCGCAACGAGGAGGCGCTGACGCAGGCCGGGGGAGATCCCGTGCTCGGCGTCGTCTCCAAGTCGCCGTTGCTGGAGGCGCGGGGAATCGCCGTCGCCCAGGAGCCGCTCGGCCACACGTCCGAGGAGTTCCGGCGCATCCGGTCGGCGCTCGCGTATGCGAACGTCTCGTCCCGGGTGAAGGTGCTGCTGGTGACTTCCGGCATGCCAGCCGAGGGCAAGTCGACCGTGTCGGTGAACCTCGCGATGACCCTCGCGGCGCTCCGCAACTCCGTCCTCCTGATCGACGCGGACATGCGGCGCCCGCGCGCCCACGAGCACGCCGGCATCGACGGTTCGGTCGGACTCACCAGTGTGCTGCTCGACGAGGTCGAGTTCGAGGTGGCGAAGCATCGTGTCGCGGACACCACGCTCGACATCCTCCCGGCCGGCACCATCCCGCCGAACCCTGCCGAGCTGCTCACGTCGGCCCGCATGGCGCAGCTTCTCGACTTCGCGGCCGCGGACTACGACTACGTCGTGATCGACTCGCCCCCGACGCTCAGCGTCGCGGACGCCAATCTCCTGGCCACCCAGACGGACGGCGTGATCCTCGTCGTCGACGCCACGAAGACGAGGCGCGCAGCGTTGGAGAAGAGCATCAAATCGCTGGAATCGGGCGGCGCACGCATCCTCGGCACGGTCCTCAACCGCGCACGTCCCGATCGTCACCGCAGCGAGTACTACAGCGAGTGACCGGCTCGCGGTCCGCTGTGCGCGGGCACGCAGCATATCGGCGGAGGGGCTCGAAACGTTTGCCATCGCCTGGAGAGGCGGTTATTCTTCATGGGTTGCGAGGGGGGCTCGCTCTTTGTCGCCGGGGTTGAAACTGCGGCGAAGCGTGGGTTGATCGTGCAGTCTGCCCCAGAAACGGTGACATCGTGTCCTTTCCGTTCCCTGTTCGTCCCTCGTCTTCCGTAGCGCCCGCCGCGCTGCGGCGTCGCCATCGCATGCTCGCTGGCGTCCTCGGCATCGCCGTCGCGCTCTCCGGAGCGCTGGTCGCCGCACCGGCGTCCGCGGCGGTCGCCGCCTCACCGTCCGTCCGGCCGGCAGCCACGTCTGCGGCGCCTCTGCTCTCGGACGACATGAACCGCACCGTCGCCTCCGGCTGGGGCGCGGCTCCCGTCGGCGCCTGGCGCGTGGTCGAGGGCACGTCGAGCGTCACGAACGGGCGGGGGATGCTCGCCAGCCGGAAGCCCGGGATCACGGCGCGGGCGACCGTGGCCGGGGTGTCCGCGGCGGACGTGTCCAGCCGTTACACGGTGACCGTCCCCGCCCTCCCCGTCGGTGGCCCCCTGTACCTCGCCCAAGCCGTCCGCATCGTCGGCAAGGACTCGTACGGCGTGCGGCTGCGGGTGCACCCCGACGGCTCCGCCTACGTCTCCGTCGTCCGGATGACCGATCTCACGACGGTGCAGAACTTGAGTGAGCGGCGACTCCCGTTCGCAGTGACGAAGGGCATGTCGCTGCGCGTCGCGCTTGATGTGACGGGGACCAGCCCGGTGACGCTCGCGGCCAAGGCCTGGGTGGCAGGGGCGGCCGAGCCCTCCGCGTGGCAGGTGACGCACACCGATTCCTCGGCGGCCCGGATCACCGCCGCGGGGGGTTACGGCTTCGCGCTGTACACCTCGTCCGGGGCGAAGGCAGCCGCTCCGCTGGCGCTCGACGACCTCCTGGTCACCGCGCCGTCGCCGACTCCTGTACCGACTCCTGCACCGACTCCGACGCCGACTCCGACGCCCACCCCTGCGCCCGCACCGAACCCGGCTCCGGCTCCGCCGGCGAACCCGACGAACCCGGTCACGCCCGCCCCGCCGGCGACTCCGGCCGGTGTTCGCGGAAAGCCAGGTGCTGCTGCCCCCGGCGCGCTGTCGTACCCGGCTCCCGCGACCGCGATCTACGCGGCGCCGGGCGGATCCGACAATGCTGCCGGCACGCAGAAGGCGCCGGTGCGCACGATCGCGGCGGCGCTGCGGCTCGTGCCGAACGGAGGCACCATCGTGCTCCGGGGCGGGACCTACCACGAAGAGGTCATCGTGCCGCCGCAGAAGCGGGTCACGATCCAGCCGGCTCCGAACGAGGCGGTCTGGATGGACGGGGCGAAGGCCGTCACCGGCTGGAAGGCCGCAGGGAACACCTGGACGGTGGACGGGTGGGGGACGGCGCTCGACTCGAGCCCCACCTACACGAAGGGCGCGCCCGACAACGCCCAGGCGGAGTGGCGCTTCGTCGATCCCGCGTATCCCATGGCTGCGCATCCGGATCAGGTGTGGGTCGCGGGCGTGCAGCTCCGGGAGGTCGGTTCCGCGGCACAGGTGGTCGCCGGGACGTTCTTCGTCGACGACAGGGCGAAGCGGCTCGTGATCGGCACGGATCCCACGGGCAAGTCCGTGGAGGCGAGCGTTCTGACTCAGGCGCTCTCGATCCGCTCCGCCGGATCCGAGGTGCGTGGCATCGGCGTGCGGCGATACGCCACCAGCGTGCCCCAGATGGGGACGGTCATCGCCGCGGCGAGCGACATCACCCTGGCCGACGTGACCATCCGGGACAACTCGACGACCGGCTTCTACTCCTGGGCGCCCCGGACGACGCTGACGCGGGTCTCGTTGATCGGCAACGGGCTTCTCGGCGGTGGAGCCAGCCAGGCCGACGGCTTGAAGGTGAAGCAGATGCTCTCCGTCGGCAACAACGCCGAGCGCTTCAACCACTCCCCGGTATCCGGCGCGTTCAAGGTCACCCGGACGCGGGGCGTGACCGTGTCCGACAGCGCCTTCACCGGGAACGCCGGGCGTGGTCCCTGGTTCGACGAGTCGGTGATCGACATCGTCTTCACGGGCAACGACGTGATCGGCAACACCGGCCACGGCGTCATGGTCGAACTCTCCGAGCGGGCGGTCGTCGCGGACAACATCATCGCGCGCAACGGCGATTTCGGACTGTTCGTCCTGAACTCCGGGAACGTGAAGATCTGGAACAACACCTTCGTGGGCAATGCCAACCGGAACGTCAGCATCGGTCAGGACGCTCGCCGAGCCTCCGACCCGAACGCGGCCGGCCATGATCCACGCACGCGGTACGCGCCGCTGGCGCCATGGATCGTGCGCAACACCGTGATGTCGAACAACGTCATGGCGGAGAGCGCCGGCAACTGCCTCGTCTGCGTGCAGGACTACTCGACCACCTTCACGGGTGCGCAGATGATATCGAGCGTGAACGGCAACCTGTACCACCGCACCGCCCCGGGCACACCCCGGTGGTTCTCGGCGTGGTCGAAGGGATCCGTCTCGCGGGATCCGGCGGTGGCCGACACCCTCGCGGCCTTCACGGCGGCGACGGGCCAGGACCGCCGCTCGCAGTTCGTGCAGGGAGCCTCCGTGGTGTCCGCGACATACGCACTGATCCCCGCGCAGGCGCAGCGGCAGGCCGCAGTGGCAGTGCCGGTTCCCGCGGATATCGCCTCGGTATCGCGACTCCCCGGCAACAGCGCGACGCTGGGAGCCCTGCCGCGGTGACGATCTAGGTATGGGTTCTCTTCTCGCTGTCGGCGCCCGCGCGCTGACGATGGTCATCGCGCTGGTCTGCGGCGTTCTCACGACACGGATGATCATCGGGGACGCGGGCGTCGGCAGCTTCGCCCTCTATACGCTGCTCACCACGATCCCGTCGCTGCTGACGTTCACCGATCTCGGCAGCGGCGCCGTGCTCGTGAACGCCGTGGCCACGAGCGACGACGTCCGGACAGACGAGAAGCTGCGCTACCAGCTGACCTCCGTCGGGCGTGTGCTGCTGTTGTTCGCCGCCTCCGCGATGGCGATCAACACCGTGCTCCTCGCCACCGGAGCCTGGGAGCTCATCTTCGGTGACGCCGGGCAGCAGCCCGGGGCGTCGCTGGCGGCGTTCTTCTGCGTCACGATCTTCTGCCTCGGGATCCCGCTCGGGATCTGGGCGCGGATCATGCTCGGGCAGCGAAAGAACCACATCGTGATCCTGCTGCAGGGTCTCATCTCGCCCCTCACGCTCGCCGGGGTCTGGCTGCTCCTCACGTTCGGCGGCGACGATCTCCACTCCTATGCGGCGATGGCGTCCTTCGCGGCGTCTCTCATCGTCTCGATCCTGGGCGTGCTCATCACCGCACGCACCACCTCTCCGCTGATCCCCGAGGCCGCACGCATGGTGCTGCGGCCGCGACGGTTCCCCGGCGTCCGGGTCATGGATGTCGGCTGGCCGATGCTGGCGCAGATGGTGACCTATCCCATCGCGGTGGGGTCGCAGCGCTATGTGATCGCGCAGCTCGGCGGCCCGACCGACGTCGCGGAGTACGGGGTGGCCGGCCAGGTGTTCTTCGCGCTCAACGGTCTCGTGATGGCCGGTGGACTCGCCCTCTGGCCGCACTTCGCGCGGATGCGGCACCAGGGCGACCTGCGCCGCGGGCCCTTCCTGCTCTCCGCCCTGTTCGCCACGGCGGTCGCCCTCGCGACGGTCGTGGTGTGGCTCGTCGGTCCGTGGCTGTTCGGATTCATCACCCAGGGGGAGCTTGAGGTGCGGCCGACCACGATCTTCGCGTTCGGGCTCATGATCATGCTCACGGCGGCCGTGTATCCACTGGGCATGTTCATCATGGACAAGCCCGGGATCCGTTTCCAGGTGATCCCGACGCTCAGCATGGCCGCGGTCGGGATCGTCCTCGCGTTCGTGCTCACGCCGATCCTCGGCATCGTCGGACCGCTAATCGGGGTCGCCTTCGCGCTGCTGGTCTGCCAGCTGATCCCGTTCTCGATCTACATCGTGCGCAACCGGTCGCGGCTGACCGCCGACACCCCCGCATCGGTGTGATCCGCGGGCGCTCCTCGCGGGTCAGTCCAGGACGCCTGCGGTGACGCCGGCGCGGTAGACCGCGGGAGCGTGCCGACGCAGGGCCTCGTCCCGACTCGCAGTGACGCCGGCCACATGGTCGTCCCAGCGCTCGCGGACCTCCTCGAGCGCGGTCGCGATCGCGTCGGCATCGTCCGGCGCGACCAGTTGCGCAGTGGCGTATCCACCCGCGGCCTCCCGCAGGCCGCTGCTGTCGCTCGCGATGACGGGACGGAGCCCGAGCACGCCCTCGACGGCCGTGTTCCCGAACGGCTCGTCCACCCGGGACGGTACGACCAGGACGTCGGCCTCAGCGAGGAAGGGCCAGATGTCGGGGTGGAAACCGGCGAAGGTGACAGGGACGCCGGTCTCGTCGGCGCGCGCGCGCAGATCGCGCTCGAACCACTCGTACCCCTCGAAGACCGCGCCGAGCAGCGTGACCTCGACCGGACGGCCCGCCGCCTGAAGCGCGGCGGCGGCGTCGATGACGAGGTCGGGGCCCTTCCGCGGCGAGAGCCGGCCCACGTAGAGCACACGGAGGGGACCATCGAGGCGGGAGCGCGGCGGAGCCGGGTGCTCGGGTGATGCGACGCCGTTGGCGACCACGCGGGTCCGGTCGGCGAGGGCGGGGAGCGCGCGCCGGATCGTGTCCAGGCTGAACCGACTGTTCACCAGGGTCCGGGCGGAGGCGAGGTGCGGCGCATAGAGAAGCCGGTTCACCAGCGTGTTGCCGGAGGCCTCGGCCTCATGCACGTGGCTGACCGCGCGCGTGCCGCGGAGCCGGGCGATGAGAGGCCACTGCGGAATGATGATGGTCGACACGTAGACCGCGTCGGGGCGGAGGCGTCCGATCAGCCGCCACGCGGAGCCGAGACCGCGGAACGTGTCGCGGAAGAGGCGCGGCAGTCCCCGCGGGGTGAGCAGGACCTTGCGCAGCACGAGCATCGGCAGGATGACGACCTCCGCGCCGGCCTCTCGCAGCGGCGCGACGAGGAGACCCGTGCTCGGCAGGGCGACCACGACGCGGGCGCCCGCCTCGACGAGACCGGTCGCGCTCTCGAGGAGCATGCGGTCGGACCCGAACATCTCCGCGCCGGGATGCACCAGGAGGACGGTCTTACGGTTCTCCCTCGCGGTCATCGGGCGGCGTCCGCGGGGGTGGGGGCCCAGTCCGCGCTCCGTCGGCGTGCGCGCCGGGCGGAGGAATGGACGCTGGAGCCCTCGGCGAGGCGGCGAGCGAGGTCTTCGTATTCGTCGGCCACGTCGTCCCACCGGAATCGTGTCCGGGCGATCTCCTGCACTGCTGCGGCATGCGCATCGCGCGTGGCCGCATCGCCCTCGGCGGCGGTCACATGCGCGGCGACGTCGTCCGCATCGGCGAAGAACCACCCGTTGCCGTCGAGGACCTCGCGGTTGAAGGGCACCTCGTAGCCGATCACGGCCGTGCCCGCTCCCATGGCGCGGAGGAGCGACGGGTTGGTGCCGCCGACGGAGTGACCGTGCAGGTAGGTGGCGGCGTGAGCGTAGAGCGCGTCGAGGAGCTCCTGGTCGTAGACGCCGCCGACGAGGCGGATGCGCTCGTCGCCCTCGGCGGCGTTCCGGATCTCCTGGATGTACCCGGCCGCGTACGGCGCGGACCCGACGACCACGAGCGGGAGGCGCGCGGCGCTGGCCCGGTAGCCGCGGACGATCTCGAGCACATGGTTCTCCGGCTCGAACCGCGCGACGACGAGGTGGTAGCCGCCGGGGGCGAGCTCCATCTCGGCCAGACGATGCGTCGGCGGCTCGTCGAGGATCGGCGCGCCATAGCGGATCAGCTCCGTCGGCACGTCGAACTGGTGGCGGTAGTAGTCGGAGATGCCGGGGGCATCGGCGATGAGCGCGTCTGCGGTGCGGACACCGAACTGCTCGGCCCACCGGTAGTAGGCCTTGCCGCGCGGCCCCCACTTCGAGCGACGCCACTCGAGACCGTCCATGTGCAGGGCGACGGGCGCCCGGCGCAGCCGGAGCAGCGGCAGGAACGGCGAGTTCGCGGCGTTGAAGACGAAGGTCGCGTCGGGGCGGCGGTGGAAGAGCAGGTGTAGGGCCGAGAGCCCGGTGTGGCTGAGCGTCTCGACCTGCTTCACGGGGACGGCGGGGAGGTGCACCACGCGCATGCCGAGGTACTCCTTCTCCCGGTGCTCGGAACCGCGGGTGTACACGACGACGTCGTGCCCGCGGTCGGCCAGGCGGCGGCCGACCTCCTCGATGGCCGTCTCGAACCCGCCGTACGCGGCAGGCACGCCGCGGGTCCCCACCATCGCGATCGTGAGGGGTGTCGTAGTGCTCATCCGCTCAGTATGCCCCGCTCGGCTGCGCCATGACCTTCGCGGTGCGCCACATGATCTGCAGATCGTTCATGACCGACCAGTTCTCCACGTACCGCAGGTCGAGCCGCACGCTCTCGTCCCACGAGAGGTCGCTGCGTCCGGAGACCTGCCACAGGCCCGTGATGCCGGGCTTGATGTAGAGACGGCGGAACACGGTGCCGTCGTAGGCGGTGACCTCGCTGGGCAGCGGCGGACGAGGGCCGACGACGCTCATGTCGCCGACGAGCACGTTCCAGAACTGCGGGAGCTCGTCCAGCGAAAGCTTGCGCAGCACCTTCCCGACGCGGGTCACGCGCGGGTCGTCCTTCATCTTGAACAGCAGGCCGGCGCCCTCGTTCTGCTCCTTGAGCGCCGCGAGCTGCTTCTCGGCGTCGGTGCGCATCGAGCGGAACTTCACCATCTTGAACCGGCGGCCGTCCCGTCCCACGCGCTCCTGGAAGAAGAACACCGGGCCGGGCGAGTCGAGCTTGATGAGTGCGCTGAGCACGGGGGTGAGCAGCGCGATCGGGATGAGCGCGACGGTGGCCACGACGACATCGAGGGCGCGCTTGAGAAGGTGGACCCCGCCCTCGTATGTCGGGATCTTCACCTGGATCAGCGGCAGGCCGTCGACCTGGCGCAGCGAGATGCGCGGGCCCGCGACGTCCGTCAGGCGGCTGGAGAGGACGAGCTCGGCGGCGGTGCCCTCGAGCTGCCAGCTGAGCTGCTTGACGAAGTCGGGGGACCCCTCGGGGCGGCTCGCCACGATGATGGTGTCCGCCCCGAGTTGTGCCGCCGCCGCGGCGACGGTGTCCAGATCGCCCACGACCGGGTAGATGCTCTCCCCGATCCTGAGCGCGCCGGCAGTGCGATCCAGCAGCGTCGTCCCCACGACGTGATAGCCGTTCTCCCCGCCCTTCTGCAGGGAGTCGATCACATACTCGACGTCCTCGGTGGCGCCGACCACCAGTGTCCTCGACGCGAACCGCCCGGACAGGCGCTGCCGCTGCAGCCAGCGGCGCCAGGTCCAGCGGGCGAAGAGGAGACCGAGCATGCCGACCGGGAGGGCGATGAAGAACAGCGGCTGCAGTCCTTCCCACTCCAGGAGCACGCCCGCGATGGCGGTGATGCCGAAGGCGAGTCCCGCCGCGTGCGCGACGCGACGGTACTCCGTGGCCCCGGACCCGAAGATGGCGGCGGCTCGGCTGTTGAGCGCCGACAGCATCAGGTACCAGGCGAGACCCAGCAATGCGGCGTTGCGCACGGCCTCGATCACCGAGACGCCGGAGACCAGCTGGACCGTCGCCGTCAGTGCGACCGCGATCAGGATGACAGCCGCATCCGTGATCCGCAGCCGCATCCGATAGCGACGCTCCCACTGGCGGCGTCGTTCGAGCGTCGCCGACACACGCGGCGTGCTCGCCGCAGGCGTCACCGACGCGGTCGCTCGCGGTGCCGTGATCGGCGTGAAACCCGTACGAGCGATGCTCAGAGCATCCTCGACGGAAGTCATGCCGAGGCCCCTTGAGCCGTGAATGTACGCAGATAACCCCAGTGCGCCATCGTTTCCCCAGTTTTCCCCAGACCATGAACCCCACGTTCACGGACACGTCTGCGTCCCGACCCCTCGGGTCCTGCTGGTGCTTCCCGATCCCACATCGAGAAGGTGTCCTCGTCGTCCCAAACCGACGAGGCGTGCAGCAGGCACTGCAGACGGTCATCACTGTAGCGGATTCGGCCGCCGGACGGAAGCGCATCCCGCGCCGGAGGGAGATCCGTTCCGGCATACCGCCCGGGGAGAGGGAGCCGGGAGCTAGTCTGTCGCGGTGACTGCGCACCCGACTTCGACTCCTCGCTTCCGTCTGCAGCCCATGCGGCCGCGCGACCCCGGTCAGCCGCACCGCGCCGCGAGTCCGCTGGAGCTCTTCTTCGATCTCGTCTTCGTGGTAGCGGTGAGCATCGCGTCTGCGCAGCTGCATCACGCCCTGAGCCACGGCGACTTTCTCCACGGGATCACCTCGTATGCGATGCTCTTCTTCGCGATCTGGTGGGCGTGGATGAACTTCACCTGGTTCGCCACGTCCTTCGACACCGACGACTGGCCGTACCGGATCGCCACCTTCGTCCAGATGGCGGGCGTCCTCGTCCTGGCCGCAGGGATCCCCGGGGCCTTCAACGAGGGCGACTTCACACTCCCGGTGATCGGCTACGTCGTGATGCGCGTCGCCGTGGTCGCGCAGTGGCTGCGCGCGTCCCGGACCGCGGGGCCGCTCCGTTCCGTCGCGCTGCGATACGCCGGCGGCATCGCCGCCGTGCAGGTGTTGTGGATCCTGTTCCTACTCGTCCCCTCGGGGCCGGTCCAGCTCGCGGCCTTCATTGTCTTCGCCCTCATCGAGATCGCCGTCCCGGTGGTCGCCGAGCGCCGCCACCAGACGCCGTGGCACCCGCACCACATCACCGAGCGCTACGGTCTGTTCACCCTCATCGTGCTCGGTGAGAGCCTTCTCGCCTCTGCCAACGCGATCATCGACGCGGTGGATGAGGTCGAGGCCCTGGGGCCGCTCCTGGCGATCTCGGCCCTCGCATTCGTCGTGACGGCGGCCCTGTGGTGGATCTACTTCTGGCCGCCCCACCACCGGTCCATCACCACCCTCGGCCGTTCCCTGCGCTACGGCTACACCCATTACTTCGTGTTCGCGGCGGCTGCCGCCTTCTCCGCCGGCATCGAAGTGGAGCTGGACGTGCTGACAGGGGAGAGCCACCTCGCTCCGATGGCCGCCACGTTCACGGTGTCCGTGCCGATCGCGGTGTTCCTCATCGGCATCTGGTGGGTCGCCATCCGGGACAACGCCGACAGGGTCGTCAACACCGTCATCCCGGTGGGGGCGCTGCTCGTCCTGCTCGACCCGTTCGTGCCCGTGCCGGTGGCGCTGACGGCAGCGGTGATGGTCGCGATCGTGGTCGTGCTCGTGATGCGGCCGCCGATCCCTCGCGGTGCCGGGGCGACGGATGCCTGAGCGCCTCGGTCAGACGCTCGCGGCGAAGAGGTCCAGGCATTCGGTGCGCAGGCGGGCGATCGCCTCGGTGTCGCCGCGGAGGTGACGGATGAGAGCATGCTGCATCATGCCGTCCGTGAGCGCATACGCGAAGAGCGGTGTGAAGCGGCAGGGCCGTCCTCGCAGCTCGGAGTAGCGTTCGACCACCCGCCAGATCGCCTCCTGGAGGTCGGCCTCCACCTCCGCGATGGTGTCGCCGAAGCCCGACTCGAACAAGGACTGATTGCGGAGGTCGTACCAGAGCCGGTGCAGGCGGGAGTCCTGCTCCACGCTCCGGGCGAGCTCCGCCGCGGCCCCTGCCGCGAGGTCCTCCGCGGTCTCCGCGTTCTGCAGAACGGCGAGGTAGCGGTCGCCGAGTCCGCCCTTCGAGATCCGCACCGCCTCCGCGATGAGATCGTTCTTGTCGGTGAAGTAGTAATGGAGGGAACCGTGGGAGAGCTCTGAGTGCTGGGCGATCTCGCGAAGCCCCGTCCGGGCGAACCCGCGCTCAGCGATCGCCTCCAGGGCTGCCTCGGCCAGTGCTCGTCGGCGGAGTGCGAACTTGTCCACCCCTGCGCGTTCGGCCCGCTTGGTCGCCGTCGTCATGCTGTGCCCCCGGTCTCGTCCCCGTCGGGATCGGTGCGGGTAATGCTATGGCATGTGGGCGGATCTGGACAGGTGTCCGGGGAAAACTTGACAGGTGCCAAGTCGCGTGCTGCACTGGATGCGTCACGGCCGCGCATGTCCCCTGCGTGCCGGCCGTCTTCGTGGCCGTCCGAGCGATTCCCCCATCGCCCCGGCCCTGCGTTGTCCGCCGAGTTCTTCGAGCGCCAGCGCTGCAGAGCGGAGCGATGTCCCCGCATCCTCCGCTCTGCCCTCCTCCCGAAGAGTTCTCATCGGTCACGCATAGCTCCCTGATTGATCACCCCGCGAGCATGGGCACAACGCCGCACACGCTCGAGAGGAGCACATCATGAGCCGCATCCCCGAACCGACCCCCACGCCGCAGGGCCCCATGTACGAAGGACGACTGCTGGATCGCGCGGACGAGGAGGTGGTCGACCAGGGCGTGGCCTTCGATCTCCGGACGCTGATGAGCCGCCGCGGGCTGCTGATCGGCGGCGGGCTTGGCCTCGGTGCCGTCGTCCTCGCCGCCTGCGCTCCCGGCGCCACAGGATCGTCGTCGACGACCGCCACCCCCACGCCCAGCGCCACCGGCACGGCGTCGGATGCGGTCTCGGAGATCCCCGACGAGACCGCCGGCCCCTACCCGGGCGATGGCTCGAACGGCCCGGACGTCCTCGACGAGGCCGGGATCATCCGCCAGGACATCCGTTCGTCCATCGACGGCGGGGCCACGGCCGACGGCGTCCCGCTCTCCTTCGAGCTCCAGATCCTCGACCTGGCGAACGGCGGGGTGCCGTTCGCTGGCGTGGCGGTCTACGCGTGGCACTGCAACGCGCAGGGGGAGTACTCCCTGTACTCGTCCGGGCTCGAGGACGTCTCCTATCTGCGCGGGGTGCAGGTCGCCGACGACGACGGGAAGGTGTCCTTCACCTCCGTCTTCCCCGGGTGCTACTCCGGGCGCTGGCCGCACATCCACTTCGAGGTCTATCCGGATGCGACCGCGATCACCGACGCGTCGAACGCGATCGCCACGTCCCAGCTCGCGCTGCCCGAGGACGCCTGCCGTGCGGTCTATGCGGAGACGGCGTACTCCGGATCGGCGGACAACCTGGCGCGCATCTCCCTGACCTCCGACAACGTCTTCGGCGACGACGGCGGGGCGTCGCAGCTCGCCACGACGACGGGGAGCGTCACCGGCGGATACACCGCGGCCCTCGTGGTCGGCGTCGACACGACGACCACCCCGAGCGCCGGATCCGCGCCCGGAAGCGGCGGCGGTCGTCCGCCCGGCAGCTGACGCTCTCGGCGCGTGGTTCGTGGATCTGCTAAGCTGATCGTGCAACGTGTGCGTTTCGCCCCCTCTCGGCCGCCTCGTCGCCACTGATCAGGGCCATCCACGGACCACGCACATCGACGCGCGCGGAATCCGCCCTCGGTCTCTTCACGTGCGGAGCGCGAGCGCGCCCGCCCCACAGCAATGAGCATGAACATGAGTACCACCACCGTCCCTTCCTCCATCCCTCTCACCTGGAAACAGGCCGACGTCGACGTGCACGTCGCCACCCGCAGCGGTGAGTTCGCCGGATTCGTCGAGTTCGACGGATCCGCGCACCGGCTGCGCGACGAGCGCGGCACCGACCTCGGGTCGTTCCCGTCGCTCGACGACGCCTTCCGTGCGCTCGCCGCCGCGCAGCAGCCCGCCCGGCCGGCGGCATCGCCGGCCCTCCCTCGGACGCGCGGTCGGCGGCCGCGTCGAGCGCGGGCCTGAGTCGTATGCCGCCTCGCGTATGCGAGCGCGGTTAGTGTGGCCACAGCGATCGGCAACCGCCCTTGGCTTCTTCAGCTCAAGGGCTCCCGATCGACAGGAGAGCATCATCTCCCGCACATCCTCCCCGACCGTCACCGCCACCCTCGGGCCGGTTCGTCAGACCTACGCCGGGAACGCCGAGTTCCCCCCGCTCACCCGGGCCTACCGCGATGTGCAGCAGGTCGTGAAGGAGACCGGGCTCCTGCAGCGCACTCCTGTGTTCTACACACTGATCGGCGCGGCCCTCGTCGTCGCCTTCGCCGGCTGCGTCGCGGGCTTCCTCCTCCTCGGTGACAGCTGGTTCCAGCTCCTCATCGCCGCCGCCCTCGGGATCGTCTTCACGCAGGTCGCCTTCCTCGCCCATGAGGCGGCGCACCGTCAGATCCTCTCCACGGGGCCGGCGAACTTCCGCCTGGCCCGCGTGCTCGCCGGCATCATCGGCATGAGCTATCACTGGTGGGACTCCAAGCACACCCGGCACCACGGCAACCCGAACCAGGTCGGCAAGGACCCCGACATCCAGGTCGATACCATCTCCTTCCTGGAGGAGGATGCGGCGCAGTCGCGTGGCATCGTCCGGCTCATCACGCGCAAGCAGGGGTGGCTCTTCTTCCCCCTCCTGACGCTCGAGGGGCTCAACCTGCACTACCTCGGTCTGAAGCACCTGATGACGAGGAAGAACGTGAAGGGGCGCTGGATCGAACTCGGTCTCATCGTCCTCCGGTTCGCCGTCATCCTCGTGCCGCTGTTCCTCTTGCTTCCCGTCGGCATGGTCTTCGCGTTCCTGGGTGTGCAGCTCGCGGTCTTCGGCGTCTACATGGGCGCATCCTTCGCCCCCAACCACAAGGGAATGCCGGTCATCGCTCCCGACGCGAAGCTCGACTTCTTCTCGAAGCAGGTGCGCACGTCGCGCAACATCCGCGGCGGATGGTGGGTGACGGGGCTGATGGGCGGCCTCAACCACCAGGTGGAGCACCACCTGTTCCCGAACATGTCGCGGCTGCACCTGTCGAAGGCGCGCGGCATCGTGCGCGACTACTGCGCCGCGAACAGCATCCCCTACACCGAGACAAGCCTCGGACAGTCGTACGCGATCGTCATCGCCTACCTCAACCGGGTCGGCCTGGCGGCGCGCGACCCGTTCGACTGCCCGGCGGCCGCACAGCTCCGCCGCGCCTGAAGCCTCACCGATACGACGAAGGGGCGAGCAGACAGCTGCTCGCCCCTTCGTCGTGTCCGCGCCGGATCAGCGCTTCGAGTCGTCCGACTCGATGACGTCGATCGTGATCTTCTCCAGCGGACGGTCGTCGTCGAGCTCGTCGTCGAGGACCTCGTCGCCTCGGAAGCTCTCGACGGACGCCTCGACGACGTCGTCCTCGTTCTCGTCGTCATCCTCGTCGATCGTGGCCTCCGTCAGCGCGATCTCCGTGGGGAGGTTGTCGTCGCTGAAGATGCCGTCGGGGCGGATGAGCTCGCGCACCTCGGCCATGAAGCTGGTGAGCTGCTGCTGCTGCCACCGCAGCTGACGGGCACGATCCTCGGCGTCGCGGAGGACGGTGGAGGTGTGGCCGGTCACCGCGTCGACGATCTTCTGAGACTTCACGCGGGCGCGCTCGAGGATGTCCCTGGCACGGACCTGCGCGTCGGCCTCGATCGCCTGTGCCTGCGAGCGCATGAGCTTCTCGTAGCCGTCGGCCTTCGCGGAGATGCGCTGGGCGTGCTCCAGTGAGGCGGTGACCTGCTCGTTCGCGTCGGTCGTGATGCGCTCGGCGTGTGCGACCGCCTGATTGTGCAGCACGAGGAACTCCTGCTGCGCGTCGTCCTGACGACGGGTGAGGGTCTCCTCGAACTCCAGCACGCGGGCGTTCATCTCACGCACCTCGCGCTCGGCGTCCGCCCGCAGCTGGGTGGTCTCACGCGTGACGAGGGAGCGCAGTGCGGCGGCGCCCTTCTCGGCCTCGGTGCGGATCGCCGTGGCCTCCTGGGACGCCTGGCTGACCTTCTCCGCGGCGTGGGCGGCCTCGCGCTCGATGCGCGCCTCGTGGGCCGTGTACTCGGTCTCCATCTTCAGCCGCACCTGATCGGCGTCGCGCTGAGCCTGGGAGATGATGCGCTCGGCATCCGCCTCGGCCTCGGCGCGCTGCGCGGCGACCTCTTCGCGGGCCGAGGTCATCAGGCGGTCGGCCTGCACGGCGGCGTTCTGGATGAGGACGTTCGCCTGCTCCTCGGCCACCCGCAGGATCGCCTCGAACTGCTGGCGGGAGGGCGCTTCCTCCCCATCGGCCTGCGGCATGTCGACGAGCTCGGAGGTGAGCGTCGCCACCTGCTGCTCGGCATCCGCGGCCTTGGCGTTCGCGGCGGCGAGCTCGGCTTCCAGGGCCTCGCGTGCCTCGCGCTCCTCGGCTTTGAGAGCTTCGACCGATTCGGCCTCGCGGGCCTTCGCCTCGGCGACCTCATCGGCGGCCTGCTGGAGCTGGGCGCGCATCGATGCGAGCGCGGCGTCGACCTCGCCCTTGTCGTAGCCGCGGAATCCGATGGTGAACGCCGACGTGGACGTGGACGACGTGTCGCGGGGAGCCGTCTCGATCAGCTGATCGAAGAAGTCCGGCGACCGCTCGTCGTCGCGGGGTGTGCCCGAGGAATCGCTCATGGGTTCAAGCCTTTCTGGCGTGTCCGCGACACGAAGCGGACTTCGTTTCGTGGACGGGATCGCAAGCTCGGGGGAGGAGGCCCCCGGCATGCGCCACGACCGGGTCGTCATCCGTCCCTGCGGGGCGCGGCGCGCGTCTAGCCTAATTGCGTCACCTGGGAATCGTGACCCCTAATTCCAGGCCCTGCGAGCGACGATCAGAGCCGGCGGAACCAGCGCGCGTTGCGGTCGTCGAGCTCCGGCCCGCGCTCGAACAGGGAGACGGGCCCGTCGGCCACCTCGATCCCGCGGGTCGCGGCCTCGGCGGACACCAGGGCGCGCAGCTCCCGCCAGAGGGGTGCGGTCTGCGGGAAGCCGAGGTACTCGCGGAAGGTCTCGACGCGCACGAGAGTCCCCGCGCTGCCGGGAACCAATCGCGCGACGGTGTCGTCCGGTTCGACGAAGCGGACGCCCAGCGCGCCGTCCGGGAGCAGCGAGAAGCTCCTGCCTCGCTCCTCGACGATCACGCGCAGCAGCTCCGCCGTGGCCGTCGGGGAGGCGTGGACGAGGAGAGTGGCTCCGAGGTCGGCGAAGATCTCCTCCATCCGCGCGGCGGTGTACCGGGCTCCCGCGCGCTCGCCGGCCGACGATGCGCTGCGCCGCACCCAGCCGCGCAGGAAGGCGGCTCCCACGATGAGGCTGAGGATGACCAGGAAGAGGACGAGGATCAGAGCGGTGTCCAGGGCAGCGACCTTCCGTGCTGAACGTCGGTGCGCGTCAGCGCGGGCCGGCGAGTTGGTCCAGCTGAAGATCGCCGGTGGCGTTGAGTGCCTGCATGATCTCCTGGATGCGGTGCGGGTCCACGGCCGGCGGCTCCGCCTCGTCGAAGCCGAACTGCAGGGGGATGGCGGGATGGATCCAGACGCTCGCTCGCCGGTCGAGGCCGCCCTCGGGAGGCTGCCAGGTCATCATGAAGCTTTCCTGACGACGCAGCTTGGTGGCGATGACGATCTTCAGATGCGCGAGCGTCTCGTCCTCGACGAGGATCGGATCCGAGTGCCCGTCGTACCGGAGTCTTCCCATGGTGCTGACCGTACACCCCCGTGGGGTCTCACGATCACGGCGTGAGCGCGGCGGAACGGGAGTGAATGGGGTGGCGTTCGCGGGGCGGAGCGCCTGGCCTTGGTACGGTGACCGCGGAGGACACCACGTCCCCTGGGGCCGCCGAGCAAGAGAGAACTTCGAGATGAAGCGCACGTCCCGCTTGCGTCTTGGTCGCATCGGGATCGTCGCCGTGCTCGCGATCGTGCTGGGATCGCTGACGCCGGCCCTCACCACGACCGGTTCCGCGAGCGCGGCGTCCGACGGCTACATGGTCTACCCGGCTTCGGGCAACATCCAGTCCAAGGTGGGCGACGGCTGCCTCGGCAACTATCGTGCGCACGACGGCATCGACATCTCGCGGAACGGCGGGACGCCGATCCTGGCGGCGTATGACGGCGTGATCAAGAGCCGCACGTCGAACGGCGGCTACGGCAACTACGTCGATGTGCAGCACCCGGGCGGCTATGTCACCCGATACGCCCACATGGCGGCATCCGGCTGGTACGCACCGGGGACGAAGGTTCTGCGCGGGCAGCAGATCGGCGTCGTCGGGAACACCGGCAACTCCGCCGCGTACCACCTGCATTTCGAGGTGTGGCTGAACGGCAAGGTCTACTCCCAGATCAACGACGGATTCACCTGCCTGTCGAACGTCACGCGGGGAGGGACGATCCCGCTGTTCTTCCCCGGTCTCGGGGCGAGCGACTCGGCGGGCATCGACACCGCCGACTTCACCGGTAACGGTAAGGCCGATCTTCTCGTCGTCGCGGGCAACGGGGATCTCAGACTGCGAGCGGGGGACGGCCGCAGCAGCCTCGCCGGACCGACCACCCTGTTCGGAGGCGGGTGGGGGAACTCACGACGGCACATCACGCACTCGGACTTCAACGGAGACGGCCACGCGGACATCCTCGTGGCGCGCTCCGACGGCGCCCTGGAGTACTACGCCGGGAACGGCGCCGGCGGCTTCCGTGCAGCGACCACCCCGGGAGCCGGCTGGTACGGGATGCGTCACGTCACTTCCGGTGCGGACTTCACCGGGGACGGACGGCAGGACGTCATCGGAGTGTCCCCTGCCGGGACTCTCGTGATCTTCCCCGGCAACGGGGCCGGCGGCTTCCGCACTCCGAACGTCACCGTGGGCAACGGCTGGGAGGGTTTCCACTACCTCGTCGCCGGAGACTTCGACGGCGACGGACGGGGTGACCTCATCGGGGTCGCCGGTGATGGCGTGCTGAGGCTCTACACCGGCGCGTCCGGCCTGCGCACCTGGCGTCAGGCCGGGACCGGCTGGCAGGAGTTCACCGAGGTCACCGGCGGCGCGGACTACAACGGGGACGGTCGTGCGGACCTGGTCGCCCGCACGGCGGCAGGACAGCTCTACCTCTATCCCGGCAACGGCGCCGGAGGGTTCGGCGCCAAGATCCTCATGGCCTCGGATGCGGCGGACTACCTCGCGATCGAATAGCGCGGGTCGCGTAGCGGGCACCGGCCGACGCGTATCGTGGGCGCATGGCCGCTCCGACCCTCGACGACATCGCGGCGGCGCTGTACGCCGGGCCGCCCGAGGAGTTCACGACCGCCCGGAACGCACGGGCGAAGGACCTCGACGATCGCGCGCTCGCCGCGGAGGTGAAGGCGCTGCGCAAGCCGGCAGTGGCTGCCTGGGTCGTCAACGTCTTCGCGCAGCAGGGTGCCGCGCAGCTCGGGGAGGCCCTGGCGCTGGCGGCGGAGCTGCGCGAGGCGCAGGCGGATCTGGACGCCGCGGCGTTGGCGAAGCTCGGCCGGGAGCGGCGCGCGCTGACCCGGCGGCTCGCCGAGACCGCCGCGGACCTTGCGGGCTCCCGAGGCGAACGAGTGACGGCGGCGACGCGGGATGCGGTCGAGCAGACGATCTCCGCGGCATTCTTCGACCCGGACGCGGCGGCCGCTGTGGCCTCGGGGCGTCTCGTGCGGGCATTGGAGCCTTCGGGTACGGCGGACGACATCCGCGACGCGGTGGCCGGAACGCTCCCCGCACTGCAGCCCCAACCCCCGCGTCCTCCGGACGAACTGCAGGAGCGTCGGAAACGCCGGGATGCCGAGCGTCAGCTGGCGGTTGCGGAGAAGGACCTTGCGGCGGCGGAGCGGGCCCTCGCGAAGGAGGACGAGGTGATGCAGGCGCTGAGCGATCGCGCGGAGGAGCTGGCCGACGGCATCGCCGAGCTGGAGGCGCAGATCGAGAAGCTGCATCAGGAAGCCGACCGCGTCGAGCGCGACCGTCCCGCCGCGGAGGAGCGGCGCACCGCGGCCGTGGAGAAGAAGGATGCCGCCGCCGAGGCCGTGCAAGCGGCGCGCGCGGCTCTCGCCGATCTCTGAGCGGTCTCAGCCCCGGGCGGCGGCTTTCTCCTCAGCGGAGTTCGGCGTCCATCCGAACCAGCCGTCGTCGGCCGGGATGACGCTCCAGTCGCCGCAGACGAAGACGGTCTTCGCCTCGTATGCGGACGGGCCGTCATCCAGGGTCCACGTCGGGGCGGAGGTCCGCTCCGTCTCCACGCAGTCGTCCGGCAGCGCTGTCGTGCTCGCCAGCAGGAGGACGGCGTCGTCCGCGTCCTCGATGGTCGACGTCGTCAGCGTGAGGGCGGTCGCGTCTTCCGGAACCCAGTCCGCATCGATCGGCGCGTCCGCGCGGAAGGCATCGGCGTCGTCGAACGTCCCGGTCGACTGCTTGTGCACGAGACCCTCCACGGCGGCGCATCCACCGAGCAGCAGGGTGCCGCCGAGGAGCAGGGCGGCGGCGGGGAGGAGGTGTCGTCGTGTCATATTTCCACTCTGCTGGCGCGGCTCGCGGACGGCGTCCGTCGGGGGAGGTATCCCTCGTCACCCGGAGGAGTGATCTCTGCTGCAGGCGCCTCCGATAACCTCGGGGGATGCGGGAGGAACTCCTCGAGGGCGGCAACGCGAGCGGACCCGTCGTGCGGGTCGGGGACACCGTCCGCAAGGCGTGGACAGCCGCGACCCCGCACATCGTCGCCTATGTGCGGGCGATGCGGGACGGCGGAGTGGATGCGCCCGAGCCGCTCGGCAGAGACGCGCAGGGGCGGCAGATCATCGAGTTCATCCCCGGCACGCTCGCGATGGATGCCGCACCGCTCTCCGCCGCCGAGCTCGGTCACGTGGGCGGGATGGTCCGCCGGATCCATGACGTCTCGGCGCGGTATGTCCCTGATGCCGACGCGATCTGGGAACCACCCCTCTCGGCGCCCGCGCAGGAGCTCATCTGCCACAACGACCTGGCGCCGTGGAATCTGATGCTCGGCGACCGCTGGGTCTTCATCGACTGGGACGGCGCCTCCCCGAGCACCCGGTCGTGGGACCTCGCCTTCTCCGCGCAGACGTTCGCGCTTCCCGATCCGACCAGGGACCCGCAGCGCTCCGCCGACGACCTCGCGGCCTTCGTCGATGGCTACGGCGCCGACGCGGAGCTGCGCGCGGTGCTCCCGGGCATGATGCGCCGGCGCACGCAGGCGATGCTCGACCTGCTGCGCTCGTCCGCGGAGGCGGGGCGCGAGCCGTGGGGGACCATGTACCGCGCGGGTCACGGGGCGCACTGGGCGGCGGTGCTCGACTACGTCACCGCGCATCGGGGTGTGTGGCAGCGCGCCCTGGCGTGACCGCTTCGCCGGTCCGCGTCTCCTAGGGTGATCGACATGAGTGACGACCTCGGCCGCGCAGTGATCGCGGATCTGTGCCGGATCCCGAACCCGGAGTCGATCGACCGGACGGCGTACGTCGACCTCGGCGGTGTCCCCCAGTTCGTCTCGATCCGCGGGCGCAGCACACGGAACCCCGTACTCGTCGTCTGCCACGGCGGCCCGGCCCTGCCGTCGCTGCCCTCGTCGTGGGTCTGGCAACGCGGCGTGGAGGACTACTTCACGGTCGTCAACTACGACCAGCGTGCGAGCGGCAAGTCCGCAGGGTCCGTGTCTGAGGACATGGACCTCAGCGTCGACCGGTACGTCGACGATCTCGCGGAGCTGATCGCGTGGCTCCAGGGCGAGCTGGGCGTGCAGAAGGTCGGGGTGCTCGGGCACAGCTGGGGGACGGTCCTCGGGCTCACCCTCGCCCGGCGGCGTCCCGACCTGCTCTGGGCGTACGTCGGCGTCGGCCAGGTCATCTCCGGTCCCGAGAACGAGGAGGAGAGCTTCCGCCACGCGATGCGGAGTGCCGTCGCGGATCGCAACGAGCAGGCGGTCTCCGAGTTGCAGGCGCTCGGGGAGTACCCCGGTGAGGAGCCGTTGACCGTCGAACGCATCGTGACCTGCCGGAGATGGGCGCAGTACTACGGCGGCCTCTCGGCGTATCGCTCCGATTTCGCGTACTTCACCGAGTCGCAGGAGCTGTCCCCGTATTACACGGACGCCGACCTGGGCCTCATCGGCGTCGGGCAGGGGGTGACCATGCCCGAGGTGCTGCCGGCCCTGCTCGGCTTCGACGGCCGCGACCAGACGTCGTTCGAGGTGCCGATGCTCCAGTTCCTCGGACGACACGACTGGACGACCCCCACCGGACCGGTCGCCCGCTGGTTGGAGACCGTGACGGCGCCCGCGACGCACGTCGTGTGGTTCGAGAACTCCGCACACCTGTGCATGTTCGAGGAGCCCGGGAAGTTCCTGGTGAGCCTCGTGGCCCACGCGCTGCCGCACGCGGTCGCGGCGGGGAACGCGAGGGGGGACGGCTCGACGGACTCACTTGTGCCGGCGTGAGTCTGCGGGTCGCCGCCTCCCGTTCTGCTCTCTTCACCCGCTCTGTTATCGCGTCAGAGATGGATGGGGCCGGGGGAGGGAACCGCTGTCGGCAGGCCGCCATCGAGGATCCGCTGGACGATGCCGATAGCGCGGTCGCTGAGACCGTCGCCCGGGTAGAAGTCCTCGTAGTGAGCCTCCGCCGCTTCCGACGTGGTGATGCCGCAGAGGGTGAGCAACTGACGGATGTCGTCGACGTCGCGTCCTGGCCGGTTGGCGCGGAGCTTCATGGCGAGAAGCGCGTCCTTCGAGGCGACCTGGATTATGACGCCGTCTCGGTCGTAGATCGTCTCCCACTCGACAGTTCGACGCCCGAACGTCGGTACGGAATCGGCGTGCTCCACAGCGAAGTTGAACCAGCCGACGCTCCACCCTCGTCGGTCTCCGACGCGCGAGGCCGCGGCGAGAACGGCTTCGTCACTTCCAGGGTTGATGTGAAGGGAATCGAGGTCTCCGGTGGCACGGCGGTCGAAGTACCTGATGACGAGCGCAGCGCCGCCGACGAGTCGGATGCCTGCGACTTCGCCAGCGGCATGAAGCTCGCCGACCAGGTCGCGGAGGCCGGCGATGATGTCGTCGCGGTTCAGGGCGTCAGCCATCAGACGCTCGTCAGCGTGTCTTGCCAGACAAGGACACCACGCTCGAGGAACTCCGTGGGCACGTCGTCGGGCGCCGGGATCGGATCCGCCGGATCGACGTCCAGGGTTCGGGGTACCTGGACCCTCCTGTTCGGGCCGTCGACCCACGCCGGGGTGGGGAGCCCCTCCTCGCGGAGGCGAAGATCCACGAGCGCTGCCAGGGCGGCATCCCAGACGCGGTCACCGGTCGGCTCGGGTTCCGCGAGACCGAGAACCCCGCGTACGAGGCCGTGCTCGGCGTTGAGGTTGTCGCTCAGCTGGATGAACTCGCGAAGCGCGCTGTGCTTGTCGCCCGCTCGCAGGTACCCGCGGATCGCCGCCGCGATGGTCGCCGCGTCGTCCCGTCGCGTCGGTGCGGAGTACAGGCGATAGCCGGCGCCACGGAGGAAGCGTTCGACTGTGCTGAACTCAGCCTCGCGGCCACCTTCCACTCGAGATACGCGGCCTTGATCGACGTTGGTTCGCTCGGCGAGATCCTTCTGCGTGAGCCCGCTGCTCTTCCGCGCAGCGCGCACGAGCACTGATGCGTTGGTCACGTCGCCTCCCCGTAGAAATGTCCTCTGAGCCATATTCTACGTCGGCTGGGATCAGGATGCGACGCCTCAGATCCGGGAAGCCGCGTCCTGTTCGTTCCAGGGCAAAGCAAAACCCCCGCCATGTAGAAGCTAGGCGAGGGTTTCTGGGCTGATTGTAATGATCAGCCGTGTGGCTCCGACCGGCATCGATCCGGTGACCTTTCGAGTAAGAGTTTCGCCCTATCAGGGGTTTCTGCGGACTTGCGGGTGCTTTGAACAGTCCTGATCGCGCCTGCTTTCGGTTGCCAGCGAGTGCCGCGAGCTGGCGGTGAATCTGCGGAATAGATGCGGGGTTCTGGACATTCGGTAGCGTCTGCTCCGTGTCGATGGTCGCGCTTTATTCTTTGGCCACGAACCG
This sequence comes from Microbacterium sp. str. 'China', assembly GCF_002993305.1. NCBI lineage: Bacteria > Bacillati > Actinomycetota > Actinomycetes > Micrococcales > Microbacteriaceae > Microbacterium > Microbacterium sp. str. 'China'. The sequence continues at coordinate 586,271 of NZ_CP027434.1, forward strand.
ATCGCGGTCCTCGTCCAGGCGCGGGGTCGCCCACGGCACCGTTTCCGCGAGCGACGCGAACCGCTCGGTGGGGTCGTCCGGCGTCGTGGGCATGCCCTCACGGTACTCGTGTCTCGCCTGCGCGAGGACTCCGGTGTTGTCTCCGCGGCCGCCAAGATGGAAGCATGACGTTCCCGCTCAACGACGAGATCGCCGCCGCCTTCGCGCAGTTCTTCTTCGGCGGCGGTAGCGGGCCGAGCCACTCCACGCTGTCACGACTCTTCGCGGGCGCCGGATACGTCGACGCTGATCCCTACGACTTGAACACGCAGGCACCGAACAAGCAGCAGCGCGTCCTCGCGGTGTTCCGAGCGGCCGAGCGGCGGCCCGCGGGCGCGCTCGTTGACGGGATGCTCAACGCGCTCCGGCTCGACGGCGCGTTTGGGAAGTATGCCGACGACAAGCACGTCGCTGACCTGCACGCGGCGGTGACCCACGCCGGCTGGGCGCTCTCGGCGTACGGACGGCTCGAGTACGCGGGCGACATCCACCTCGAGACCGGCGGTCGCGCCGCGCTCGATGAACAGCTCGAGCGGCTGCGGCGGAACATCGACGACCCGGCGGCGCTGCTCGGCGGGGCGAAGGAGCTGCTCGAAGCCGTCGCGAAGTTCGTCCTCGAGGAGGGCAACCGCCTGCCGGAGCGCGCCGACTTCCCGGCGCTGGTGGCGCTCTCGTTCGAGAAGCTGGGGCTTCGCCCGGCGGTCGTCGACGACTCGGTCCCGGGCGCGAAGCAGGTCCCCTCGATCTACCAGTCGGCGAAGACCGTAGCATTCACCGTCAACGAGCTGCGGAATCTGCAGGGCACCGGCCACGGCCGGACGCTCCTCACCGGAGTGACTGCTGAGGCGGCGCGCTACGTCATCCGCGAGGTTGTACACGTCGCCGACCTGATGTTGTCGACGCACGACCGCCAGATGGGGCGGTAGGCAGGCGCGGCCGTCGGAGGCCTTCGGGCGCGGCTAAGCCACGTCGCTCAGTAACTGATTCACCCGGCTCCGGCTGACGCCGAGCGCCTCCTGGAGCTCCTTGATGGGCGTGCCAGCTGCGCGAAGCGCCTTGCACACCGCCGCTCGCTTGGCGAGCAGCTCGGCGTGCTCGGCCTCGTTCGCCTGCAGACGTGCGACGATGTCCACTGCCTCTTTCAGCAGGGTCACCCGTGTCTCGGCGCGCTCGACGGCGGTCATGCGAACACTGTATAGCCATATGCACATATCTGTACAACCTGCTGTACAGATATGTGCAATGAGCATTACACTGAGTGGATGCCCCAGCCCAGCTCGCGCCGCGCCATCAAGGCGCAGTCGGACCCCCGCCGTATCGTCGCAACTATGACGCGGTCAATCTCTTGCGCGAAATCGCACCTCGAGCTCGACGGGGCAGGCCGATGACGCTCATCACTGCCGCGAATGGCAATCTGTCAGCGGCGAGGGGGGCCAAGAAGGACGAGTTCTACACCCAGCTGGTTGACATCGAGAAGGAGCTCAGTCACTACCGGAAACACTTCGCCGGCAAGGTCGTCTACCTCAACTGCGACGACCCAAGGGTCAGCAACTTCTTCCGTTACTTCTCCGAGAACTTTGAGGCGCTGGGCCTGAAGCGACTCATCGCCACGTGCTACCAGAGCGAGGATCCGGGCCAGTTCAGCCGGGGCGACTCCTCGCGCGCTGTCTGGCTCGAGTACGACGGCGACAAGAACGGCAACCGCGTGCCGGACGCCAACGAGATCGGCGTGCGTCCTCTCAAGGGCGATGGCGACTTCCGGAGCGCCGAGAGCGTCGAGCTGCTGCGCCAAGCGGACATCGTCGTCACGAACCCGCCATTCTCGCTGTTCCGCGAGTTCGTCGCCCAGCTCGTCGAGCACGACAAGCAGTTCATCATCCTCGGGAACATGAACGCGCTCACCTACAAGGAGATATTCCCGCTCTTCCAGAACAACCAGATGTGGTACGGCCCGAGCATCCGCAGCGGCGACCGCGAGTTTCGCGTGCCAGCCGACTACCCGCTTGAGGCTGCAGGGACCCGGGTTGATGCGGAGGGAAACCGATACATTCGCGTCAAGGGCGTTCGTTGGTTCACCAACCTCGACTATGACGAGCGGCACCGAGACCTCGAACTGACTAAGCGATACCGCGAGGCCGACTATCCGCGCTACGCGAACTTCGACGCAATCGAGGTCGGCAAAACCGCGGATATTCCGTCCGACTACGCCGGCCTCATGGGCGTCCCGATCACGTTCATCGACAAGTACAACCCAGAGCAGTTCGAGATCGTCGGGTCGAGCAAGACCTTGGGCCAGCCCATGTCCCAGATCGCCGAGAAGGGCACCTACCAGCAGGGCGGCCCACGGTTCTACCTGCCGACACCGCGCGGCTATCGACGCATGTACGACCGGATCGTCGTGCGAAACCGGCGCCTTTCGGGCGGGAATCGGGGATTGGACGCGCGTGTCGTATCGCTACCTCGGTAATAAGACCAAGCTCGCTGACTGGATCGTCGGCGCGATCGCGGAAATCGTCCCTGCTGGGTCGAGCATCGCGGACCCCATGTGCGGAACGGCCTCCGTGTCGCTCGCGCTCGCTCGTGCCGGCTACGACGTCACGGCCTCGGATGCGCTCACCTTCCCGGTAATTCACGCGCGCACGCGGCTGCTCGCGAAGAAGCCTCCCGAGTTCAAGGTGTTCGGTGGCTACGCCGAGGCACTCGAGTGGATGCGCGCCGCCGAGCCTCGACGGGGGTACTTCTCCCGCGAGCTTGGAGCCGCGGGTGCCCCAGCAAACGGCCGGGCGCCGAGGCTCTACTTCTCCGCCGAGAACGCCGCGCACATCGACGGCGTGCGTGCGGGCATTCTCGAGCTCAGGGCGGCTGGTTCGCTCACTGAGCTCGAACACAGCGTCCTGCTCCAGCATCTACTGCTCGCGACGAACAAGGTAGCGAACATCAGCGGTACCTACGGGTACTTCCGCAAGACGCTATCGAGTACTGCCCTTCGCCCGCTCACCTTCGAGCCGCTCGAGTTCGAGACCACGCCGGGCGAGCACACCGTGCTGCAGGGCTCCGTCGAGGATCTGGCGTCGTCGCTCCGAACGGAGGCGGTCTATCTTGATCCGCCGTACACGAAGCGCCAGTATGCCGGGAATTACCACGTCCTCGAGACCCTCGCCCAGGAGGACGAGCCGGTGGCAGCAGGCGACGGCGGACTGCGTCCGTGGATGGACCAGGCCTCGGACTTCTGTTACCGCCGCAGCGCCGGTCGCGCTTTCCGGGCCACGATGGAGCGGCTCGATGCTCGCCACGTGTTCATCTCCTACAGTGAGGATGGACAGGTGAGTGGGGAAGAGTTGCTCTCGATCCTGGGAGACTTCGGCAAGGTCACCGTGCACGAGCAGCCGCATCTCCGCTACCGGAGCAACGACCGAGTCAAGGACGGATCCGTGCTGGAACGTCTCTATCACGTGGAGGTCTTCTGAGCATGGCGCAGAAGCTGAACATCGAGCGCATCTGGTGGCGAAACGTCCAACCCGGCGAGTTCTATAACATCGAGCGCCACTATCAGATTCGCGGCGGTGGCGGTTCGCTGTACATCGAGGTCCCGGCGTCGATCGTGCCCGAGACGCTCGACTTTCTGGGGGTGGCCGGAACGAACGTGGACGCCCTGCCTGCGATCACAATCCAGGCCGGGGTCGCTGGCGTGCCGGGGATCTCAGGACCGATTGAGTTTCAGCGTAAGGCGGGCGGACGGATGCGGATCGCGCGGCAGAACCGGCAACAACCGAACTCGCAACGCCATCCGGCGTGGACCGTCGCTCGCGGATTCCCATCGGCACCGGACGATGTGCGGAACAAAGAGGAGGCGCGTCCGTTCTTCCCCGAGGGCGGCCTGCGCATCTACATCGCGAAGACGGTTGAAGGTGACTACTACGCTGGCTTCACCAAGGGCGTCCGCCCCACTGCCATGGCGAGGAACGACCCGGCATGGGATCTGTACACGCAGGGCAAGACCGTGGGCGGAGTGATCGATGCGGGGTGAGGTGGAGCGTGGCTGACAAGATCGATGACATCTTTGCGTCGTGGGGCGCCGGACGAAACGTGTTGCTCTACGGTCCGCCGGCAACCGGCAAGACGCGGCTCATCAGCCAGCTCTTCCAGTCGCTGCAGGAGCCTCCGGAAGGCAGCCGCGGTATCCTGTTCGATCCCAGCGACGCCGCGTCGCCCTTCAGCCGACCCAAGCAGCCGATCACGATCCCGCTCCCGGCGAAGGTCGTGTGGACCACGTTCCATCAGTCGTACGGCTACGAGGATTTCGTCCTGGGGCTCAGGCCGGCCATGGACGCCGAGGGCACCCGCCTCGAGCCGTGGGCCGGCGTGTTCCTGGATGCGGCGATCGAGCTCGCGGACGACGACTCAAAGTACAACTCCGTGGTGATCTTCATCGACGAGGTGAACCGCGGAAACGCGGCACGCATCTTCGGCGAATTCATGACTTTTCTAGACTTCGACTACCGCGACGGCGGCAGCGTCCCACTCCCAGTGCCGCTCCGACAGCTGACGTTTGCCGACGGTGCAAGCGAGCAGCTCCATCGGCCGGGTGGGGCGTCAACGACGATCCCCGACGGCTTTACCTTCCCGAGGCACGTCTACGTCGTCGCCACCATGAACAGCGTGGATCGCGCTGCGGTCCCGATCGACAGCGCGCTCGCGCGCCGGTTCGACCGGATCGAGATGCGGCCGGACCTTGACGCCCTCGCCGGTCATTGGGGCCTGGACACGACGGCGATCCCGACGCCGACTGAGGACAACTTGGAGACGTTGGACCCGTTCCAGACCGCATACCTCCTGCTCGATCGGCTCAACGTGGTCATCGCCTCCGACCTCGGCTCGGAGTTCGAGCTGGGCCACGGGCTCCTGACGCCGATTCCGGCGACGGTGACGCCCGCCGACGAATCCGAGCAGCCGATCTCAGAGACCGACGCCTGGCGAAGCCTGTCGAAAACCTGGGACGACGTGCTCTTCCCACAGCTCGAGGATCGATACTCGGGACGGCCCGAGCAGCTCATGCAGCTGCTCCACGTCGACACGGCGCCCCCGACGGGCGACTACGCGTGGACCCTGCGGGCGTCGAAGAGTGGGACTGCGCAGGCCCGTGCCCTCGCGCCGGTCCGGACGAGCGAGCTCCCGCTCGACACGATCAAACGATCCTTCAGGTGGCTGGCTCGGTAGTCGCGTCGCCGCGAATCCGACTCCAGGAGTACGGTGCCCCGGCGGTGCATCGAGTTGATGAGATCGACCTCGTCGCTCTGACCGAGGCGAACAAGCGCTGGCGACGCGCGCTTGGTCTCGCGAGCGATCCCATCCGGGTGGAGGACGTCGGCGACGGTCGCATACTGCTGCGGGCAGAGGCGGTCACCGGGCTCGTCAGGGTCGGAAGCACCGACATCGAGATCGCTCCGAAGTTTCTTAGCACGGTCGATGGCAGCTGGCAGACCGTGCTTTGGCGCATCCTCTCGATCGTCGAGGGCGGGCATGTCGACGACGCGTTCACCACCGCACACGAACTGGCCGAGTTCTCGCTCCCCGACCTCCTCGCCGAGATGTTTCTGACGTCATACGCGAAGGGCGCTGCACGCGGCCTGCCTCGCGGTTATTGGACCGAAGCATCGTCCGGAACGGTGCTGCGCGGGAGCCTCGATGTGGCGCGCCTCGACCGGTGGATCTCACGCCCCTGGGAACTCCCGTACGTCGCCGACCTCCTCACCGACGACACCTCACTTGCACGGCTGCTGCGGTGGGCAGCGGACTGCCTTGCTGCGATCGTGAAGGCCCCCGGCCGGTCGCGCGCGATGAGGGAAATCGCCGCTGGGCTATCTCATGTAGACCGGAGGCCGCCTCACCTCCTCGACGCGCAGCGGATCGTGCTGGGCACACAGCACCAAGGGCTCGAGCCGGCACGAATCGTGGGGCTCCTCCTACTTGAGGGTGCGGGCGTCCATCACGCCAGCGGTGAGCACGCTCTGTCGGGCTTTCTCTGGAACTCCGATGCGATCTACGAGAACTACGTGTACTGGCTGTGCACCCGAGCCGCGAGTTCCCGCGGCGAGCGGGTGAGCAAGCACACGACGAAGTTCGGCGAGGTCATCGCAGGGCACGGCTCGCGACTTGAAACCACCCCCGATGTCGTCTTTCGAGACCATCAGAGCGCGGCGGTCGCCGTCATCGACTCCAAGTACAAGCGCGTTGGATCACGCCCGAAGGCCCCGGACACGTATCAGGTCCTCACCGCGGGCCACGTCCTGGGCTGTCGCAGGGTCTCCTTGGCGTACCCAGTGGCCGAGCGTGCTGAGCCGACCGTGTGGCGCGTGCCGTCAGCTCTGGGCAGCGAGGACATCGAGCTGACCGCGCTGCCGCTCAACCTCATGGCGTTGGCTCATCCGGACGGCCCTCAGCTGCTCATCGAGACGATTAGCGCCTGGCTCGACGGCGAGTTGATTCCTCCGCCCGAGATGAGCCCTCCTGAGGCGCCATGAGACCGGTCGTTATCCTCGACTCCACCACCGTGAACGGCCGCCGTCCGTTCACTCACGTGGATTTCTGAACGCGGAACACGCGCCAATGTCATCGAGAACGATGCTCAAACTCAGCCAGAGCGCTCGCTAGAGTCGGGATATTGGCGCTTACTGTCCGTACGCTGGTAACGGTGTTACTCGCTACTTGCGTTACCCGATTGCTGTCGCATGACAGGGTTCGCAGCCTCTACAACCGAGGCCAGTAGGTCAGCATCGCTTAGTTGCCGCAACGACGCTCGTTCCACAGCTTGCTCCATTGCAGGAACGACGGAGATGAAAGCTGCCGTGTCGATCTCAAACAGCTGTGGCTCCAACAACTCGCCGCCAACCCAGATCATGACTTCGAAGCCGCGGCGAACGACGGGACTCACGAAGACTTGCACGCGTCCTGGCTTCAGCAGGCACCAACGGTCTGAGCCGTCATGGCGCAGACTACGATCCGTGCGGGCAGACCTCCAGCCGCGCGAGCTTAGAATGACGTCGAGCTCATCGTCCACTCCGTGCTCGTACTCGTCATCCGCTGAGTCATAGTCCTCGTCATCAAATCCGCATGCCTCGGGGGCCCTTTGCGGAGAGCCACTGACCAACTCTCCGGCCTCTGGCACGATCGCCGCAAGTGCTTGACTGTGCGCGATATACACAGCAGCGACGAGGTCCGATACGTTCGTTTTCGCGTCTGGAGGAAGACTGTCCCACCGTGCGTGGTCGTCGCCTGTCAGCCGGGCCTGAGTATCGCTAAACCTCTTTGCCGTTTCATCGATGATGCGAACTTGGAAGGGATCCATTTCATCTCGCCATGCGTTCCCTGTCACGAGTGCTCCTTGATCTTTGGGGTTGCCGGCCGGATCAACGCCGCCCGACGGTCTGGATAATCTTCATAACCGTCTCGACGTCGCCTCCGTCTACGAGCCATGCATTCGAGTTTGGCGTGCGACTGCGATGAGGTTCCTCCTGCGGCGTGTGCATGAACTGTGCAGAGATGAGCCATGCAGGGTCATCCGACAAGCGGACGATGGCGTCGACGAGGGCTTGCACGTCTTCGTGTGTCGGTCGTGAACCGTCGCCGTGCCCTCCGTTGGTTCGTGCCATGAGCTGAACGATATGTCATTGCCGCGGACTAAAACCACAAGTTTCGTGGAGTGCGGGATGCATTCCGAAAGGATTTCTACTCATGTATCAATGAGTCCGCCATTTTTGCACGTCGCGACTCTGCGAATTGGCAGCTTTGCCTTTTCTGCGAGTGGTATTAACGCCATGTGAGGGATGGACAAATGGACCAGCCGAGCGTCACGTCGTTGACGCCGAGCGAGCGCACGGTGACGCTGATCGCCTTGGACATCGATGGCGTGCTCAACGGCTTTAAGAACACTCGCGGAGAGCAACTGGCCGTGGCGGAAGTCGGTAGGTGGAAGATCCGCTGGAGGCCGCTGGTGGTCGGAAGGCTTCGAGCGATCCTCGCTCGCTCGGACGTCCAGGGCGCCTGGCTGACTACCTGGCTGGAGCAGCCGTGGTTACTCGACGAGTTCGAGGCTGCGCTCGGTCTCGACGGGCTGATGCCTCATCGCGCAGATCATCCCTCGGTGGATACTCGCGAGGGTAAGACGATCATCGACCAACGCTTTGACCAGAGCATCGCATTCGACTCGAACTCCGAGTGGTGGTGGAAGCGTCGGGCCGCTGAACTGCTTCTTGACCGTGTGCAGCCGGCGCGATTCGCATGGATCGACGATGAAATCGGGAACGTGGGCATCAAGGCCGACCCATGGGGACCGCAACAGAATCATCAGCGCCTGCTCCTGCGGACAAGGTCCTTGCCGGGGCTCCTGCCGCGCGATCTGCAGCGGGTCGAAAGCTGGCTGAATGAGGACGCTCCCTAATAGCGCCTTTGCCGAGGCCAGTAGCCAGTCGTGCCGCTGAGGATGCGGGGCAAAGGTGGCGCTGTCATTCGGGCGGTCAAGGTCTGCTGACTCGCGGGACGTCAGCCGCCCCGAATGCTCGGTCCGGGAGATGTGGTTGGGTGCCGCCGTAGCGCTCGTAAACACGTGCAGCGTATGCCTAACGCTCATTGTGGCCGCGTGCATGTTCCACGCGGCGCGTAGCGACGTCGCGGCCCATCAACCAGGATTCCGCAAAGGGGTGTTGCCCAACGGCTCAGGCGACTGAGCACCGCCGCTGGAGCCTGAATTGAGCTCCGCCCCTGGAACGGTCCGTACGTTTCGCTCTCAACCCCGAAAAATGGGGCTTCGCGCCGATAGTTCGGATAACTGTGAATATCGGCGGTTAGAAACACACCCCTTGAAGTGAGATGGGGCTGAGCACGAGCTTAACTGTCGGAACCGCGTTGAAGTGGCACAACCCCGCTTTGCGTGCCACGCCTGGCATTGCTGACAGCATGTGTCACCCATGCTCGGTGGCCACGCCGTTGTGCGATTCAGCCAAAACTGTTCACTTGTCGTTTCCGTGCGTATTGGGTTCGGCAGAGGGTTGCGGTGGGTTTTCGTCAGCGTGTCGTACGCTGCAGCAGTGCGCCCAGGTGACTGCCGAAGACGATCGTTTTCGGCGGGAGATGGACCCCGGAGCCTAGACCGAGGAATACCCTGAATATTGTTCGCGATGCTGCGCGGGTACTCGCTGCGGGAGCCGCGTGGCTCGGATGGGTATCCCCGGTTCTCGGGACCGTCATGTATATGTGGGGCGGGGCGCCATTCCATACCGGCGCGGTGAGTGAGCTGCGGGCGCGCACGCCCGGGCCTGTCGTCAGGATCGTCGCCTGTGCGACGCGGTCGCAGAGCGCGGCGTCATCGGGTCCGGTCAGTGGTTGTGCCGGGCGTCCTGGGCTTCGGGGTCACGCATAGGAACGCCCCGTAAATTGAAAACTGTGCCACTCGCCCCAACGGTCAATGCAACTCGTCCCGGTGGTTCTTGCCGCAACCGTGCTTCTCTCCGTGCGGTCGGAGCCGCGCTGGCCGCGGTCTTCATCGTCGGCCTGAGCGCCTGCGCGCCCGATCCGGTCAGTGAATCGTTTCTCAGCGGAGAAAACACGGGCTTTGTCTCCGGCGACGGTGCGATCGTAGAGATCCCTGAGGCTGACCGTGGAGACCCTGTCGACTTCGGCGGCATCACAGAGACCGGCGAGAAGCTTGACAGCGCTGACCTTGCAGGCGAGGTTGTGGTCGTTAATTTCTGGTACGCCGGGTGTGCACCCTGCCGTGTCGAGGCGGCCGACTTGGAGAGCGTCTGGCAGGAATACAAAGGGAACGGCGTCTCGTTTGTCGGGATCAACACCCGTGATCAGGCCGATACCGCCGCCGCATTCGCCAACGAGTTCGGTGTCACCTATCCGAGCCTGATCGATGCCGACACGGCGGAGGCCAAGCTCGCCTTCGCCAAAGTCGTTCCGATCGCCGCCACCCCGACCACTCTGGTGCTCGACAAGCAGGGCCGTGTTGCCGCGCGCATTATCGGTCCGATCGAGGGTACCTCAATCCTGTCCACACTCGTCGAGGACGCCCTCGCGGAGTCGTCGTGACGATCTCGGCGACGCTATGAATCCCGAAGCGATCATCGGATCCGGCGCGCTCTGGCTCGCAATCCCTCTCGCCATGCTCGCCGGACTCGTGTCGTTCCTGTCCCCATGCGTGCTCCCTCTCGTCCCGGGCTACCTCGGCTTCCTCGGGGGAACGGCCGCTCCGCGAGGCGCTGCGTCTCGCGGAGCTCGCTCAACAACCGGGGATGCCGGATCGCCGTCGCGAGGACGGCTACTGTTCGGAGTGCTGCTGTTCATCTTCGGGTTCAGCATCGTCTTCGTGTTCATCACGGCACTCAGCGGCACGGTGGGCGTCTTCCTGCTGCAGTGGGGTGACCTGATCACACGGATCCTCGGTGTGATCATCATCATGATGGGGCTCGTGTTCCTCGGCTTCTTCGGCTTCGCCCAACGTGAGCTGCGCTTTCACATCGATTCCAAGTACGGCATTGTCGGTGCCCCGCTCCTGGGCATCGCGCTGGGCATTGGCTGGGCACCCTGCATGGGCCCGACCCTCGCCGCCATCGTGGCGATCTCTTTCAACGCCGGCGATCCCGTGCGTGCCAGCTTCCTCGGGCTCGCGTACTCCCTGGGCCTCGGTATCCCGTTCCTGCTCGTCGCTCTCGGATTCGGATGGGCGACGAAGACAATCGGGTTCCTCCGCCGACACATCCGCGTCGTGAACGCCATCGGCGGGGTGCTGCTCCTCGCGCTGGGCGCCTTGATGGTAAGCGGAATCTGGACCGACATCATGTCCCGGCTGACGGCGGTGATGGGCACCGTCATCCTTCCGCTCTAAGACTGGCGAGGCAGCGGACAGTGAAGCGGTGAGTTCCGAGGAGAGCCTCTCGATGGCCGCCGATGCCTGCAGCCCCGATCGGTTTGGTGCAGACGATGTCAACGGCGGGATCCTGCGGTTGCAGTCATCGGGGATCGACTGGCGACCCACAACGGTCGTGGCGCCACCGAGTAGGGAATGAGATGGAAGCTTGTTCGCGCATCGCCCGCGGGGTGGGGAGTGGGCAGCCCATTAGCGATTGGTCATCCACTGCTGTACAGTCAGTGTGTGCTGACTATTACTTCCCGTATCGACGTGATGAACCGGCTTGGCCGGGCGATGGCAGATCCCACGCGCTCACGGATCTTGATGACTCTGCTCGAAGGACCCAGTTATCCTGCAGTGCTTTCGCGGGACCTGGTCCTTACCCGTTCAAACGTTTCGAACCACCTGACATGCCTACGCGATTGTGGCATCGTGGTCGCCGAGCCTGAAGGTCGCCAGACCCGCTACGAGATCGCCGACCCGCATCTTGCAGCGGCCCTCGTCGCGCTCGTCGATGTGACGCTGGCTGTCGACGCGCATGCGCCGTGCGTGGATTCAGCGTGCATGGTGGCTGGTTGCTGCGCGACGGGAGTGGACGCGTGAGCGCGGCGTGCGGCTGCGAGCACGAGCCCTCTAGTACTGCTGACGAAGAATCCGACGCGGTCGAGCAGCCCTGGTGGCGAGACCGCGGGATCATGGTGCCTGTTTTCTCCGGCATAGCGTTCCTGGTCGGACTGATTCTCGAGTGGTCGGGTCAGGAGATCCCGGCGCTGGTACTGTTCTGGATCGGCCTACTGCTGGGTGCGTCGACGTTCACGCCCGGTGCGATTCGGAAGCTCTTCAAGGGCAAACTCGGCATCGGGCTGCTGATGACAATCAGCGCCATCGGAGCAGTCGTCCTCGGCTACGTGGAGGAGGCCGCGGCCCTGGCGTTCTTGTACTCCATCGCTGAGGCACTCGAGGACAAGGCGATGGACCGCGCCCGCGGCGGGCTGCGTGCACTGCTCAAGCTCGTACCGGAGACAGCGACCGTCTTGCAGGGCGGCACTGCCGTGCACGTCCAGGCGAGAGAGTTGATGGTCGGTCAGGTCATGGTTGTCCGACCGGGCGAGAGGATCGCGACCGACGGGATCGTCCGCTCCGGTCGCTCCAGCCTGGACACATCGGCTATCACTGGCGAATCGATCCCGGTCGAGGTCGAGCCCGGCGATGTGGTCTCGGCCGGCGCGATCAACAGTGTCGGTGCACTGGAGGTCGAGACAACTGCGGCCGGCAGCGACAACTCGCTCACCACGATCGTTGAGCTGGTGGAGAAGGCGCAGACGGAGAAGGGTGAGCGTGCTCGTCTAGCCGACAAGATCGCCCGACCGCTGGTGCCAGGCGTTCTGATCCTCGCGGCGCTCGTCGCGATCATCGGTTCGGTGCTGGGCGATCCTGAGGTGTGGATCACCCGCGCGCTTGTGGTACTCGTTGCGGCGTCTCCGTGTGCGCTCGCGATCTCGGTACCGCTGACGGTCGTCGCCGCGATCGGTGCGGCGAGCAAGTTCGGTGTAATCATCAAGTCCGGTGCTGTTTTCGAGCGCTTCGGTACGGTCCGCCACGTTGCCGTCGACAAGACCGGCACACTCACCCGCAACGAACCGGCAGTCACCGCCGTCCTCACCGCGAACGGCGTGACGGAGGCTCAGGCCCTGGCGTGGGCGGCAGCGTTAGAGCAGCACAGCACGCATCCTCTGGCTGCCGCGATCACCGCAGCGGCCCCGGGTACTCTGGCGGCTGCCGATGTGACCGAGCAGCCCGGGCACGGCATCGACGGCACCGTTGACGGATCGAGAATCACCGTCGGCAGCCCCCGCTGGCTGGACGCCGACGACCTGACGGACCGGGTGGCGGGGCTCGAGGAGCAGGGCATGACCGTCGTGATCGTGCACCGTGACGGGTCCCCGGTCGCCGCGATCGGCGTTCGCGACGAGCTGCGTCCCGAAGTCCCCGACGTGGTCCGGACGCTGACAAGACAGGGCATCGGCGTGACGATGCTCACCGGCGACAACACCCGCACCGCTCGTGCACTGGCTGCGCAGGCCGGCATCACTGACGTGCGAGCCGAGATGCGCCCCGAAGACAAGGCGGCCGCGATCGGTGAGCTGTCGAAGGCAGGGGCGGTCGCGATGATCGGCGACGGCATCAACGACGCTCCGGCCCTCGCTGGCGCGGACATCGGTATCGCGATGGGCGCGACCGGCTCCGACGCGGCGATCGAATCCGCGGACGTCGCGTTCACCGGCCATGATCTCCGCCTCATCCCACGGGCGTTCGATCACGCCCGCCGAGGGCGACGGATCATCAACCAGAACATCATCCTGTCGCTGCTGATCATCACGGCACTGCTCCCGCTCGCACTCTTCGGAGTGCTGGGGCTCGCGGCCGTCGTCCTGGTCCACGAGGTCGCGGAGGTCATCGTGATCCTCAACGGGCTGCGAGCCGCCCGCGCACACACTCCGCGGCTGGAAAGCTGATGCTCGCAACCATCGGATCAGCGATCGGCTTGTTCGCAGCGACCAACATCGACGACATCGTCGTGCTCACCGTGCTGTTCCTCGCCTCAAGCCGGGGGAAGCCCCGGCCCTGGCAGATCGTCGCTGGCCAGTACCTCGGGTTCATCGCCCTCGTCGTGATCAGCGTGATCGCCGCGCTCGGCCTCACGATCGTCCCGGACGAATGGGTCGGTTTCCTCGGCCTGATCCCGCTCGGCATCGGTATCTGGACGCTTGTCGCCGGCCTGCGCCGCAACGGCGATGACGATGACGACGACGCCAAGATCACCGCGGTTGGAATGTGGGGTGTTGCGGGGATCACGATTGCCAATGGGGCGGACAATATCTCTTTGTACACGCCGATCTTCCGCACCACCGCACCCGGCGACGTCGCCGTCATGATCGTCGTGTTCCTCGTTCTCGTCGCCGTCTGGTGCGCCGCTGGACGGCTGATCGGCACCAACAAGGCTGTCACTGAGGGGCTGGAACGCGTCGAGCACTGGCTCGTCCCGGCCGTGTTCATCGGTCTGGGTCTGTTCATCCTGATCGAATCCGGCGTCATCGTTCGTCTGATTGAGGTCCTCGCATGACGTCGCCCGAGGCAGAAGCTCGCCCGTCCGCTCCGCGGAAATTGTCGCCGGCACAGCGCTGGCAACTCACTGGCGGAGCGCTGCTGATCGCCGCGGTTGTTGTTCTGATCGATCAGGGAACGAAAATGTGGGCGGAAGCAAGCCTCACCGAACGCGAGCGCATCCCCCTGATCGGGCGGCCTGGCTGGTTGCAACTTGCTTACAACCCCGGAGCGGCATTCTCCTTCGGGGAGGGCTACACCTGGGTCTTCGCGCTACTCGCCGTCGCCGCCACCATCGCAGCGATCGTATTCGCACTCCGAGTTCAGCGCCCAGGTTGGGCGATCATCGTCGGCGCGCTCGGCGGAGCTGCAGCATCACACGCAGGCGATCGTCTCTTTCGGGGCCTGGATTCGCCCGCGGACATGTCGTGGACTTCCTCGCCTATGGGAACTGGTTCATCGGGAACATCGCCGACATCGTGATCTTCGCAGCGGCGATCGCGGCGCACTCCTAGTCTCGGCGACCTTCTGCGGCAGCGACTGGACCAGCCCTCCGACGCGCGTGACCTCCGCGGCTTTGGCCGCTTCGTTGCTTTTGACTCGTTGGAAATCGTCCCAACCGAGATAGGACGCCGCGTACGGGGCGGACACGCCGGAGGTGATGCCGAAGCTGGCGAGAGCAACGGCGCTGAGGGCGCGATGTCCGAGCGCCCCGCGCCGGCTGATGCGCAGCTTCCAGAAGGAGTCGCGTTCAGCGGGGGTGGGCGCGCACCCGCAGTCCTCGGATGATGCAGCTGCTTCGTTCGCGATGTGGGCGTTCACGCTTTCCCTTCTTTCAGTCGCATGGATAACGTGTTCGCGCGTCCATCGTCTCCTGGGGGGCTGCCGCTTCCGTGGCACCTCGCCACATGTGACTGATTCGCGCTGGGTATGGTCGGCGCGTAACTGCGTCGTCGCTGCGACCCGATGGCCGGGGTCCGTACATCAGTCATGGCGCTGATCCTTCTTTCGGCGCAACTGTCGTGCGACGAGAGCTGTGGCGATGACGCCAACTCCGACCACGCCTACGGCGATGATGAGGGGAATCGCGATGGCTGTGGTTTCGTCCTGGGGTGGGGATGTCGGTGCCGACGACGGCTCTGAGTTTTCCGTTTCACCGCTCGTTGTGGGGGTAGGCGACGGAGTCGACTTACCGGGTTGAGCGCGGGACTCTTCATTTCCGCATGCTGGTTTGTCCCACCCGAATTCGGGGTCCACGCCTGTCGGTGCGTAGGTGAACGTGTAGCTCTCGGAGATGGGGTGCCCATCGCTGGAGACCGCGTTCCAGAGGACGGTGTAGACACCAGGTTTTCCGAGTCTCACCGGAGTGGTGAGGACGTTGCGGTCGATAGTCGAGCACGCGCTCTCGTAGTACAGACCATCGGGGCCTTGGACCTGCGCGAAGCTGGCCTGGCTGAAGTCGATGAGCTCTCCGCTGAAGGTGAGGGCGACGGCGTCGAGCTGTGTCACCGTCTCTTCCGGCGCGGGTACCGCGTCGAGGAGGTTATCGTGCGCCATGGCCGCGGGTGCGGGGGCGACGATGATGCTCAAGGCAATCAGGGTCATGATGCTGCCGGCGAGCCAGGTCGGGCGTCGGGTCGAGGTCACCGCGATGCGTCCTTTCGGGAGGTGTGCGTGGGGAGGGTAACTGAGTTTGTGCGCTGGGGGCGCAGCACCGAGGCTGCGATCAGGGCCGCGAGCAAAGCCGCGATTCCGACGATGATGATTCCTCCGACGCGCTGGTCCTGGAGCGGGGTGGATCCCCAGCTCCGTCCCATGGCGCCGAACCACTCGGCGACGATGAGGTCTGTTCGGGTGATGGTGGCGATGCCGATGAACACCGTCGTCAGAGTCAGAGTGATGAGTGCGGTGAAGGTCCACCGCCGAGATCGCCCGGGAGCGGGCACGGCGCCATTGCGCCGGAAGAGCGAACTGACGAAGAGGCACCCGATAACGAGGAGGTGCGTGATCATCCATTCGCTTCCGAGTTGGTCGTAAAGCGACCATCGGAAGAGGTCCGAGTATGTGATCAGCCACATCGTGGCGGTGAACAGTATGGCGGTGATGATGGGGTTGAGCGCCAGCCGAATTGTTCGGCTGGCGGCAACCCACAGAAGCCATTCGAGAGCTCCGCGGCTGTCGTCGTCCCGAGGATGTATGACGGTGAGTGCGAGCACGAGGGGCGCAGCGGAAACGAGAAGTACCGGTATGACGAGGCCGAGAAGTGCGAAAGAGAGGAAACGCATACTGATCAGAGGTTCGTCGTACACAGCGAGCGGGCCACTGGTGGTCCACACGAGCGCGCCCATCCCGATCACCCAGCCGATGGTGCGCCGCATCGGCCAAGGCTGCCCGAGACGTCTCATGCGCTCCACCCCGGCAAGGTAGAAGAACACCGCGAAACCTCCCACAATCACCCACAGCAGATCAATGCTCCACGCCGTGAACCATCGCTCCGTCGTGAATTCTGGCGGGACTGGGGCGTCGGTGAGGATCTCCGCGGCCGTGGTCTGAGGAATCGTGATCGTGTCCGCGGGTGCGGCTGTTCGGGCAAGGGCCGCGGCGGCGCCGCTTGCGATACCCATGAATGCCAGCTCGACGCACACGAACATCCAGAAGGTGTTGCGGCCCTCGCCCGCTTTTGCGATGAGTCGACCGCGGTAGGCGGCTCCGAGGATGCCCATCACCACCAGCGCGAGGATCTTTGCGAGCAGGATCAGCCCATACGGCGTGACGAGGTCGTCCCATCGTCCGAGGGCAGTGAGCGCCCGGGCATACCCCGATACGGCGACGACGACGAAGGCGATGAGTGCCAACGTCGAGTACCGTCGGAGTATGTCCTCGAGGGTGGACGATGGAAGGCCCGGACGGATCACGATGAGCAATGTGAGCCCGCCGAGCCACACCGCCGCCGAAACGATATGCAGGGTGAGAGACATGACTGCCGCGTCGTGGTTGGCCAGTTCCCCGGAGTGCCCCTGAGTGGACATCGGAATCAGGCTGATGATCGCGAGCATCGTTGTGACGAGCACGGCACCGTAGCCGCGCACCGCGAATGCGAGCACGGTCACGACCGACGCGAAGATGGCGGTGATGAGCCAAGATCTTCCAAGCTCGGTGTCGAGGAGGAAACGGCCCAGTTGTGCGCCGAACTCTGCCTCCAGGCTCACCTTCGGGTTGAACGAGGACAGGAAGGTGAGGAAGGTGACCGTCCCGCTCGCGACGGTAAGAATTGCGGCACCCGCCGAGGCAAGATTGAGCGCGGTGAGGAAGGGCTTCGTGCCGGATGCGAGAGCGAACAGAGCGAACACGAGTGGTCCTACCATTGCAGCGCCAGAGAGGTTGACGAGTAGTTTCGCGACCGGGAGGCCCCAGCGAACCACCGCGCCGGGGTCGCTGGTCAGCCTCGGTGCAGCTCCTCCGCCGATCACCAGCCCGATGACGACGGCGACGATTGCAGAGACGACGAAAATCGTCAGCCCGGCGACGCGGAGAATAGGAGGCGTCACGGTGTCGCTCCCTCCGTCGAAGAGGTTTCTTCGTCAGGGTCTTTCGTGATCGGTTCTGTGCACGCATCGTTCTTCGGAAGCTGCTGAATCGCTCCGGCAAGTGCTTGGAGAACGGCGTCGGCCGACAACGTCGTCGTGTCCACATACACTTGCGCTGCGGGCTCCCGCCCGTAGGTCGTCAACCGTAGATTTGGTGTCTCCGCTTCGTCCACGATCCAATCGACGCCCCCCAAACTCACACATTGCAGCGTGGTGGGAGCCGGTGAGTCCAGCCCGCAGGTGAGCAGCACGCTGGTGGGACTTCCCCATGCGCCAGTGGCTTGCGCGTCCGTCCACACCCGCGCCTGATCACCGATAGAGTCGGGTAGCCGGGCCGTGACCTCCGCGCACAACGGATCGTTCGCTTTCGGAGCCGCCTCGAGATGCACGGTGGGAGCGCACCCGCTGAGCAGAAGCAGCGCGCCGAACGCCGCACCAAGCGAGAGCGATTTTGTCTTCACAGCGTGTTCCCTTCGTGAAAACGGAAATCCTCGCCCGCTCGCTGCTGACGAGTAGCGGTGGTGACGAGCAGCATCAATACGGTTCCCATGCTCAACGCCCACCCGATCCACGGCATAAGAACCACCGCTGGCGTGGTCCCGGTATAGAGGGGCACTTCGGTGACGTTTGCGCCTTGCGTGTTCACCGCGAGCTCTGCAAGTGGGGTCCCATCAGGGCGGATGACCTGGCTCGTGCCGGTCGTCGACACGTTCACGATGCTTCTTCCGGTTTCGATGGCGCGCATACGCGCAATAGCGAGCTGCTGGAGGTTCTCATCTGTGCCTCTGAAGTCGGCGTTGTTCGTCTGGAACACGTACAGTTGTGCGCCCTTCGCCGCGCTGTCCTCAATGACGTTGTCGTAGATGACGTCGAAACAGATCGCCAGACCGACGGGAACACCGCCGACGTTCACGAGGGGCGTGTTTGAGCCAGGCGTGTACTCGCGCTGAATGAGTCCGATGAGGTCAGGAGCGATGGCCTCGTAGAACCAACGGTCCGGGACGTATTCGCCGAAAGGCACGGGGTTGGCTTTGTCGTGGATCTGCTGCGGTCCGGCGCTCGTCCACAGGATCGACGTATTGAAAGTATCGTCGCCGCGCACGGTCGCCGCATTCACCAACACCGGAGCGCCGGCGTCTGCTACGAGTCGGTCAAGCCGGTCGGTGACGTCTGCATCCTGGAAAGGATCCGCGTCGACTGCGCCTTCTGGCCAGACGAGAAGATCCATCCCCCGACCGAGGAGAGGAGCTGTCGCCCCTTCCTGAGCCCGCATGATGTCGCCGGGTGCTTTGGTGTCGAAGTAGCCGCTTGGTCCGTTTCCTTGCACCCATCCGACACGTATGGCACCTGCCTGCGTAGTGGGGAACAGGGGGGCGAGCGCGGTGGCAGTGAGAGCGAGAACTGCGACTGCTCCCGGTCGCCGTCGTCGATGAGCGAGTGCGTCCAAGCTGCTCGCGCAGATGAGGACCGTCAGGAAGGAGAGCCCGGTAGTTCCCACCCAGGAGGCGGCTTCCGCGAACGGGCTTTGAGTAAGGGTGAATCCGATCCGCGCCCAGGGGAACCCCGTGTAAGGGAAAGTTCCCATCACGGTTTCGCGCAGCACCCACACGCCTGCGATGAGCGCAGGCGTGATCATGGAATATCCGCACCGCGAGCGGCTGGTCATCACCCTATATGCGAGCGCAATCAGCATCCCACCGGCACCAAAGAGCAGCGATTCCAGTCCGGCCAACGCCACCCAGGGGATGGGGCCGAGAAATCGTGAGACCCAGACGAGGTGGGTGAAATAGAACGCGGCCCCGTAGACGAGGGCAACCAAGAACGCCGCGGGTAGCGAACGCCCGCGCAGTGTCCACAGGCCGATCGTCACACTCGCAAAGGCCACGGGCCACCAGCCGAGCTCCGGGTACGCAAGATCCAGCGCGGCGCCGGCGATAGCGGACGCGACTATCGCAACGGGCAACGGTACTGCCGTCGACATGGTGCGTGGATCGAACCCGATGTGACGACTACACCTCCTGCGGGAGGCGATTGGGCGCCTCACGACTGCATCAACGTTGAGGGTCATCAGAGTTCAGTTTGCTGAGGTAGGAGTTATACGCGTCGAGCTCTGAGTTCCCATGCAGATCGACGTACCGGTCTGCAGCAGCAGCAGCGGCCGTGTCGCTGCGGAACCAGCGGTGCATCACGTACACCAGCATCAGCACCGTGGGCGCTTCGCCATACGACCAAGCCAGCGCGCCGGCAAGCTGTTGATCTTCGAGGGGGTCGACGCCCAGGGCCTCCGTGGGTGCGACGAACGAACCGACCAGGATCGTGCTGGCCATCATGAGAAACACTCCGAAAAACGCGTGGAGTGCGGCTTCGGCGAACACATCGAGTGCCCGCGCTCCGTGACCCAACCTCACCGGGAGTGGATCCGAAGACAGGATCGGAATGGTGAACAGCACGCCGGCGAGGAGGAACGCCAACTCGAGCATGACGTGGCCGGCAGGCAGGGCGAGGATGACGTCCGCCGAGCCCGCGAGGTAGAGGCCGTAGAAGGCGAACAGGTAGAGGGGAACCGTGCACCACGGGCTGAGCAACCACCTGGCGGCGCGACTCCGAAGACCGGTATGCGCTGCCGTGAGGATCATCCGGCCGGCTCCACGGTGCGGTGTCGCTCGGAGGAGAAGAGTGCCCGGCGAGCCCAGAACCAGCAACGGCGGCACCGTCATCATCAGGGTCAGCTGCTGGAACATGAACACAGAGACAAGGACTTCTCCGTACGCCTCTACCCCAAGGCCAGTGACTGCCGCCAGGAGAACACATCCGAGAAGAAAGCTGACGGTCCGCCAGACGGACCAGCGCCGACCATGCATCCATAGGCGGACCGCTCCGACGAGATAGAGGGCCGCAAGGACTCCGGCGATGACGGGCAACACAGGAATGGTCAGATCCGCCGGCGCGAGCAAGGACTGCAGCGTTGGCGGAGTGTCGGGGATCGCGCCGCTCACAAGCATGGTGTTGACGCGAGGTTCCCGCAGATCATTTCCGGATCACCTTGATCGTCGCCCCCGCCGCCAGGAAGACCACAGCGGCGACGGGCTGAGCTATCTCCCACACGACACCGGAGAAGGGGAAGGGCATCACCGGATTCCAGAGCACAGCCACCGCGACGAAGATCGGTACCCACCACCAATGACGGGCCTGCACGGCGAACCATGCGATGATCAGCCCGAAAATCGACGCAACAAACAGGACGAGTGGCGCCCAGCCCGCCTGGACGAGCAAAGGCGCGAGAAACAGGATGGCGGCAGCGACGAGGCTGGGGGCGAGAGCATTGCGCTGATAGGTGGAGGGAACACGTTGTTTGGGGCTCATGGGCGGGCCATCTCTTCGGCTGGTGCGGGATCTGTGGATTCGGGGCGAGAAGGCGAGGAGTGTCGGCGACTGGCGCGCAGACCCGCGATCACAAGGAACACGGCGCCGATACCCAGGGCGACATCGGCCAGATTTCCGATGAAGAGGTTTCCGTAGGCGAGGAAGTCGGTGACGTGTCCGATTCCGAACGACGGGGGAGAGAAGAGGCGATCGATGAGGTTGCCGATCGCGCCTCCCACGATGAAACCGAAGCCGACTGCTGACCATGCGTTTTGGGTTCGCGTAGCGGCTCCCACGAGCAGAGTGGTCGCGATGACGCCGACGACAGTGATGACCCAGGTCGCATCTTCGCCCAACGAGAAGATCGCCCCCGGGTTGAACGCCAATTGAAGACCGAGCCAATCGCCGACCAGGGGTATGCGCTGATCCTGGCTCAATGAGCTCAGAGCGAGGGCCTTGGTTCCCTGATCGACCAAAGTGACGATCGCGGCGATGATCAACACCACGGCGAACCTTCGTGCCCGGTCACGCATCGTGACCCCCCTCCCCAGCCGCCGTATCTCTAGAAGCCTGGGCACGGTCTTGCTGGTGGCGCCGGCGTCCGGCCAGAATCACTCCGACGACGCCGAACCCGAGAATCACTGCCAGGCCGCCGACGAAGAACACGGGCAGCATCTCGGACTCTGCTCCGCCTGATGGTGTGCCACCGTATGTCTGCCTGGCAGGAGCGGGCTCTGGCTCCTCCGTAGTGTTGTCGGATTCTTCCGGGCTGGGACTGGGATTGGGGCTCGGCGTTGCGGGTGGCGCGGTTTTCGTACTCGGTCCGGGCTGTCCGACGGTGTACGAGAACTGCCCGCTGATCGGATGCCCGTCCCCAGAGACTGTCTTCCAGCGCACTGTGAACAGACCATCGGCGGCTTCCGGGGAGAGATGCTGAGTGATCGATTGACCGCTCACCGTCGGCGAATCGACAGCAACGTCTTCTCCGCCTTCATCAAGGACCTCGATGATCGTCGTGCCGGCCTCGTTGTTGAGGGTTCCCGTGAACATCAGTGAGATCTCATCAGGCGAGCCGCTGATGGTCGAGTCGGCAACGGGGTACGACGAGTCGAAGTTGTCGTCAGCGACAGCGACCGTCGGGGTGGCGACGACGACTGCTCCTGACAACAGCACGGCGGATAAGACAATGGCGGTGCGTCTGGGGAGGTTCTTATGCATGGGTGTCGTGCTCTCCGGGATGCGATTCGGGTTCGATCTGGAAAGTGGAGTGCTCGATGCTGACGGCGAAGTGCTCGCTGACGCACTCCTGAAGAGTTGTCAGCAACGCCGCGGAGGTCTCCATGGTGACGGTGTCGTCGACCACGACGTGGGCACTGAGGGTGGGGAGGTCCGTTGAGACCTGAGTCGCGTGCAGATCATGCACCGCGACCACGTGCGGAAGGGCAAGGATGTGGCGGCGGACATCGTCCAGATCGAGACCCGGGGGTGTCGATTCCAACAGCACACGTCCGGATGCTCGCAACAGGATGAGCGTGCGAGGGATGATGAGCAGGGCGATCAAGATACCGGCGACGGCATCGGCCTGATACCAGCCGAAAGCGGCGATGAGGATCGCGCTGGCGATCACGCCTACGGAGCCGAGGGCGTCGTTGACGACCTCGAGGAATGCGGCGCGCATGTTGAGATTGCGTCCGCGGCCGCTGAACAGGACGAGCATGGATGCGATGTTGGCGACCAGGCCGACGATACCGAAGAACAGCAGGCTTCCTGACGCGATCTCTGGGGGTTCGAAGAGCCGCCGTATACCTTCGACGAGCGCGAAGATGCCGACCCCGAGGAGCAGCGCTGCTTGGGCGAGTGCTCCGAGAACCTCGGTCCTTTGCAGGCCAAAGGTGTACTTGGGGGTGGGAGGGCGATTCATGAGATGCGCCGCGGTGACGGCCATAGCCAACCCGGTGACATCGGTGAGCATGTGCGCCGCATCGACGAGTAGTGCGAGGCTGCCGGTGATGATCGCCCCGATCACCTCGATGACGAAGACCGAGGAGGTGATCGCGAAAGCGATGATCAGACGATTGCGGGGAGTGGCGTCACCCACTCCGTGCGAGTGCCCTGCTTCTGTCATGGTGATCCTTTCAGGGGCGGTCGATGATGTTGGGGGCGACGATGGCAGCATCACTCCATGCCCCCGGAATCGTGTCTGCGCCGGTTCGGGAGTACTTCGGGATGCCGACCGTGAACAGTCCGGGAATATGCGTGTTGGCTTGTGTCCGAGCACCGGTGGGTTCCGGGGCGGGTAGCCACTTGTCGCCGGGTTCGTAGCCGGTAGCGAGGATCATGGAGTGCGGCTGCATCGTCGACTCATCGGCAAATGTCACGACGGCTCCGTCGGCCTCCACGACGGGGGGCGCGTGGCTCACGCCGGCCAGAGCGGTGGGCGCGGGGCCGGAACGAATCGAGTGGTTGCGGCGCAGCCTCGGCCAGATGGACCATCGCGCTGACGGCCGCGGTCGTTCTGTTCGGGTGGATAGAGTGACATCTCGCGAGTGAGCGAGTTCTTCGGCGATCTGTACGCCGCTGAACCCTCCGCCGACCACCAACACGGTCCCCGAAGGGATCTGGCCCGGGTGTAGGTACTGACTGGAATGTAGAACCGTTCCGGGTGCCGACAGATTCTGGCGCCAGGTAGGGACTCGGGGCACTGCCGCAGATCCTGTGGCACAGACAACGTTTCGCGTTTGCACGTCCCCGATGGACGTCGAAAGGTGCAACGTGGATCCGTCTCCGCGGCGTTCCACCTCGAGAGCGCGAACGCCCCAGAGAGGTTTCACGCCGAGCGTCTTCTCTACAGAAGCCAGGTAGTCGCTCATCTCGCGACCGCCTGGATGACGGCGATTGTCCCCGGGAAAGGGGAACCCGGGGAGAGTGCTGTTGCGAGCATCGCTGAGAAGCCTCATCGAGTGCCAACGGGTTGCCCAGCTTCGTTGACCGGTCGGCGCGGAATCGATGATGACGAAGTCTTTCTGTGCCTCCAGCCCATAGGACGACAGCGCGGACGCCATCGCCAATCCAGATTGGCCGGCCCCGACGATAATCGCTCGGCGATGCGATAACGAACGCACCATCACTGCGTCCCGTTCACCGCAGCTTCGATGCCGTCCTCGAGGTCCGTCCACTTCTCCAATACGACCTGCTCCCCGTCGATGAAGAACGTCGGAGTGCTGCTGACGCCGAGTCGCTCGCCCTCATCAACGTCGAACTCCACTCGTTGTGCGGTCGCCGGATCCGCGACCGCTTCATCGAAAGCAGCCATATCCAACCCGAGCTCCACAGCGAAACCCCGGAACAGGTTCGCACGCGACTCCTGAGCCTCACCCCACTGGGCCTGTGTTTGGAACAAGCGGTGGTACATGTCTTCCAGCCGTCCCTGCTGGGCCGCCGCTTCTGCCGCGATCGCAGCGTTCTTCGAGTTGAAGTGGCCAGGCAACGGGAAATACCGGATGACGTAGGTGATCTCCCCATCAAACTTCTCACGAAGGTCCTCGACCAGCGGGTAGAAGGCGCCACACGCCTCGCACTCAAAATCGAGGAACTCGACCACGGTGACCGCTGCGTCGCCGCCATCGTCGAGCACATGTGAATTCTCTCGCACCACCTGAGGGCCGTCGTTGCCTTCTGTCTCGGGCGCGGAGGCCCGATTCTCACTGAGAAGGACGTACACCAGCGCGACGACAAGGAGGACAACGACGAGACCCACCGTGACGAGGATCGCCTTTTGAGACGCTTTCATTTCTCTCCAACCACAACACAGCACAACGAACGTGAACCCCACCGAATGTGAAGCGCCATCGTGAGATGGCTGATCGATGTCAGGTGCGCGACAGAGAGAGTTGCGTGAGGGAAAGAGTTCGTGCAAACGGGCGGTCGGGTGCGGCCCTCATCTCGGGCATGCGCGGAAGTCGCTCGCGATTTCCGTTCGGCACGCGATTTACGAAGGCTCGAGCGACGATGAGGATCAGGAAGGAGCAGACGAGGCCAAACACGCACCCTGTAAGGCCGATCAGTGCGTTCGCGGAGGCGCCGTCTATCAGGAGCCGTTCCGATGAGGCGCCACCAGAACCATGCGTCGACGAGCCAACCGCACCATAGCTCGTAAGCTCGGTTTCCATCGATGCAGTCGAGGTAGCAGTGAGATATGGAGAGGCGTCCGCGTCGCGATGACCACCGGACCATGCTCCGACAATCAAGAGCAGGGCCAACCCAAGGCCTGTAATGATCTTCGTTATCAGGAGCTTGTCAACAGACGCCGCCTGGTTACGAGACCGGCCAGACGTGATCATTTCACGAGGATGTTACCAGCCTCGACAATCAAACCGTACGGGTACGCACCCTCGTGGACGAGGCCTCCTGGACTAGTACCTACTAGGGCCCTCCATGACTGACACCACCACCAAGCGCTCCGTCCTCTTCGTCGGTGTCCACAACGCCGGACGCTCGCAGATGGCGGCCGGATGTCTCCGCGACATCGCAGGCGACCGCGTCGAGGTCCGCTCGGCGGGATCCATGCCCGCCGAGCGGTCCAACCCGACTGCTGACGAGGCGATGGGCGTGCTCGGAATCGACAGCACAGCCGAGCAGCCCAAAAGTGCTGACAACCGAAGCCGTGCAGGCGTCTGACGTCGTCATCAGTATGGGATGCGGCGAGGCCTGTCCGTTCTTTCTTGGCAAGCGCTACGAGGACTGGAAGCTGGACGACCCAGCGCGCCAGGGTATCGACGCCGTCCGTTCGAACTGCGACGACATCCGCGCACGCATCGAACAACTCGAGAGTGAACTCACCTGATCTCGTGGGCGGGATGGCAATCCGGTGGTGCATCGTCAGGAATGTGTCACCGCAAAGCGCGTAGAGAATCCGACGCCGTCCCCGTCCGAGTGACATCTAGCGTCATCTCACCGCGCTTCCGACATTATCGCGGCCGATGCACTCGTTCTCAGTGGGGTGTCCGACTGAACGGACATCCGGACGGGTGCAGCGGGGGGCTCCAGCGCACAAGACGCAGAACCTCTGATGTTTATCTGATGTACTCTGGTCTCATGAGCACCGCGACTTTCACCGATCTCCTCCGTAAGCCGAAGGATGTCCTTGCCCACATCGACGAGGGCCAGGTGCGTATCACTCGTCGGGATGGCGATGACCTGGTGATCCTTCGTGGCCACGACCTCGACACGCTCGAGCTTGGCGTGAAGCTCTCCAGTGAACTGCTCCGCGCTATCGGGCGGAACAGGGGCGATGTCGGCGCTGCGCTGCGGGAGCTCTTCGCGTGGACGAGTGAGTTCGATGAGGGCGAGCTGGCCACTTACGCGAGCGAAATTGAGCGGCTGGTTTACTCCGCCAGCGAGTTGGGCACGTTTGAACGCCTGCTGCGTGCTCAGCACGAGTGGCGGGAGACTGCTGCGGCTTACGCCATGGGTGCGCGGCCGGCTAAGCCGATCGATCTGACGGAGACGTCTGCGCGGGTCGAGCGCCCGTAATGGCGGGAAGGCGGGGATCGTCGGTTCCGCGACCGACAAGGGTCAGCGAGTACGAGATCGTCTTCGGCGACGTCGCGGCGGAGCGCGGGTGGCGCGACCTTCGCGCGACCGCGAAGAACGCCCTCGCGGATGCCTGGGACTACCTGACCGCTCACCCGACGCGGTTCGACAGCTCGCGCTGCTACCAGCTGAAGGGCAACCTATCTACAGCGGTGGTGGGCGGGAGGACCCTGCCCGTCTGGCAGTACAAGGTCACGGACGGCGCGAGGCTTCGCTACGCGGTCGACGCTCCCCAGCCGAAGGGCAAGAAGCCGGGACGGGTGATACTCATCGAGGCATCCCCGTCGCATCCGAACGACACGGACTCGTCGAAGAACTTCCGGTAGGCGCGATCCTGAGTGAAGCTCGGCACGTTCCAGGAGGTGGTGGACAAGGCGCCACGCCTCGATGCAGTGTCCAGTGGAGTCGCCATCGCTATAGTTCAGTGTCCCGTGTATAGTCATCGTGTGCTGACTATTGCTTCTCGTCTTGATGTGATGAACCGGCTGGGTCGGGCGATGGCCGACCCGACGCGTTCGAGGATCCTGCTGTCGCTGCTGGATGCCCCGGGTTATCCGGCCGAGCTCGCCCGTGATCTTGAACTGAGCCGCACGAACGTGTCGAACCATCTCACCTGTCTTCGGGGCTGTGGACTGGTGATCGCGACGCCGGAGGGTCGTCGCACGCGGTACGAGATCGCAGATCCGCACCTGACGGTGGGCCTGCGGCATCTTCTCGACGCGGTTGTGGCGGTCGATGAAGGCGTGCCGTGCGTTGACGAGAAGTGCGAGTGCTGCGCATGAGCGCGGAGTGCTGCGGCGACGACGAGCCGCGGAAGACAGGCACCATCCACCGCGTCGAGTTGTCGCTACCGCAGGGGGGAGACGGCTGCTGCGGCCCAGAGGTCGTGCAGGCGGCGGCGGGCGTATCTGCTCATGATGACGGCGATGCGTGCTGCGGCCCCGCCCTGCCACCAGCCGCCGGCGCCGATCACGAGTTCGAGGTGCGTCCACCGTGGTGGCGGGACATCGCTCTACTGCCGTCGGCGCTGTCCGGTGTGTTCCTACTCGCCGGGTACGCGTTCGAGTGGACGGGCCTGGAGATTGCCGCACTGGTGCTGCAGTGGGCAGCTCTGCTCGCTGGCGCGTACACGTTCGTTCCCGGTGCGATCCGGCGCGTGATCCGTGGCCGGCTCGGTGTCGGTCTGCTGATGACGATCGCTGCTGTCGGCGCCGTCCTGCTCGGGCACGTCGGTGAAGCAGCGACCCTGGCGTTCCTGTTCTCCCTCGCTGAGGCGCTGGAGGACCGAGCGATGGACCGCGCTAAGGAGGGCCTGCGCGCACTGCTGTCACTGATCCCGGAGACGGTGCGCGTCTCACGGCTCAGTGGCGACATCACGGTCCCTGCTGCCGATGTGCGCGAGCTCGACATCCTCGTCGTCGGAGCGGGCGAGCGTGTGGCGACCGACGGTGTCGTCGTCGAGGGACGCTCCAGCCTGGACACATCGGCGATCACCGGGGAGTCCATCCCGGTCGAGGTCGGGCCCGGCGACGTGGTCGCGGCAGGTTCGGTGAACGGGTCGGCGACGTTGCGGATCGAGGCGACCGCGGATGGCCGCGACAACTCCCTCACGCAGATCGTCTCGCTGGTGGAGCAGGCCCACGCCCGCAAGGGCGATCGGGCACGACTAGCGGATCGGATCGCGCGCCCGCTGGTTCCCGTCGTCCTGATCGCCGCGGCGCTCGTCGCGCTGTTCGGCTTCGTCGTCGGTGACCCCTGGACCTGGATCGAGCGGGCACTGGTGGTCCTGGTCGCGGCGTCCCCGTGCGCGCTGGCGATCGCGGTGCCGGTCACCGTGATCAGCGCCATCGGCTCCGCGTCGAAGTTCGGCGTGGTGATCAAGTCCGGGGAGGCGTTCGAGCAGCTCGGCACGATCCGCGCCGTCGCGCTGGACAAGACCGGGACGCTCACCCGCAACGAACCCGCGGTGGTCGACGTCCGACCCGCCGACGGGACCAATCGCGACGACCTGCTCGCCTGGGCTGCCGCCATCGAGGCGACCAGCACGCACCCCTTGGCCGCCGCGATCACCGCGGCATCCCCGAAGGCGCTGTCCGCCATCGATGTCGTGGAAGAAGCCGGCCACGGCATCGCCGGCCGCGTCGACGGCACACTCATCCGCGTCGGGAACGCGCGCTGGCTTGACCCGGCCGTGCTCAGCACCGCCGCCGAAGGGATGGCTGCGGAGGGCATGACCGTGGTCGTCGTCGAAGCCGACGGCGCTGTCGCCGGGCTCATCGGCATCCGTGACGAACTGCGCCCGGAGTCGGCCGAGACCGTGCGGATGCTCCACAGTCAGGGCATCGAGACCGTCATGCTCACCGGCGACAACGAACGCACCGCCCGCGCCATCGCCGCCCAGGCAGGCATCGACGATGTGCGGGCCGAGCAGCTGCCCGCCGACAAGGCCCACGCGATCGAATCCCTGACCACCGTCCGCCCGACGGCCATGGTCGGGGACGGCATCAACGACGCCCCAGCACTAGCGACCGCCACGGTCGGCATCGCCATGGGACTGAAAGGTTCGGCGGCCGCCATTGAGTCCGCCGATGTCGCGTTCACCGGCCACGACCTCCGCCTCATCCCCGGCGCGCTCGCGCACGCGCGCCGCGGGCGACGCATCATGACCGCGAACATCGCCCTGGCCCTCGCCATCATCATCGTGCTCTTCCCGCTGGCGCTGTTCGGCGTTCTCGGTCTGGCCGGTGTCGTCCTGGTACACGAGATCGCCGAGGTCGTCGTCATCCTCAACGGCGTCCGTGCAGCCCGACGCCCCGCTGCTCTCCGAGAGCTAGCGCCGGCACCCGAGCCCGCACGCGCCTGACCAACCCTGCGGTGATATCGCCGTCCGAGCTGGAGCCATCCTTCGTGAAGACCCCCGTCAAAGTCAGCCTCATCACCGGTGCCGTCGTTATCGTCCTCGTGATCGCAGCTCTGGTCGTGGTCATGCTGACCCGGCCCGCTGCTCCCGACCCTTCCGGCTCGGCGGGCGCACTGCCCGGCGCCCGGACTGACTCGCACGTCCTGGACGACGCCGGCCCGGATGCGCCGACGCTGGTGGAGTTTCTCGACTTCGAGTGCGAAGCCTGCGGAGCGTTCTACCCGGTGGTCGAACAGATCCGCGCCGACTATGAGGGCGAGATCAACTACGTCGTGCGGTACTTCCCATTGCCCGGACACTTCAACTCCATGAACGCCGCCCTCGCCGCCGAAGCGGCAGCTCAACAGGGCAAGTTCGAGGAGATGTACGCTCGCCTGTTCGAGACCCAGGCTCAGAGGGGCGAGCAGCAGACCTCTCACACCCAGTTGTTCCGGACGTTCGCCGAAGACCTAGGCCTCGACATGGACTCGTACGACGAAGCAATCGCCGACCCCGCCACCAAGGAAAGAGTCGAAGCAGACCGCAACGACGGCCAGTATCTCAACGTCAGTGGCACGCCGACCTTCTTCCTCGACGGCGAGAAGCTCGAGCTCACCCAGCTCAGGGACCTCACGGATGCCCTCGACGAGGCCGTCGCTCGCTGACACTATCGAGCGTGCGCGAGGCCCGCCTCAGCGGACAGACTTTGAATCAGAGGATTTCGTCGACCAACCTCTCGATGCGTGCCCGGATCTCGTCTCGGATCGGGCGAACAGCCTCGATGCCCTGACCGGCAGGATCGTCGAGCTTCCAATCCTCGTAGCGCTTGCCAGGGAAGAACGGGCAGGCGTCGCCGCATCCCATGGTGATCACGACGTCGGAGGCCTGCACGGCTTCGGTGGTGAGGATCTTGGGCTGCTCGGCGGTGATGTCGATGCCCAGTTCCTTCATCGCTTCCACGGCGATGGGGTTGATCTGGTCGGCCGGCATGGAGCCGGCGGAGCGGACCTCGATGCGGTCGCCGGCGATGTCGCGGAGGAACCCGGCAGCCATCTGGGAGCGGCCGGCGTTGTGCACGCAGACGAAGAGGACGGAGGGCTTGGTGGTGTCGGTCATGAGGGCTCCTGTGGGTGGTGGTCAGTGCGTGAGCTCATCGACGAGGGCGCGGACGCGGTCCTCGATGTCGTCGCGGATGGCTTCGACGCCCTCGCGGGATGCGAGGGCAGGGTCGCCGACGGCCCAGTCGTCGTAGCGGACGCCGGGGATGATCGGGCAGACGTCGCCGCAGCCCATCGTGATCACCACGTCGGCGGCACGGACGGCATCGTCGGTGAGGGGCTTGGGGAAGCGTTCGGCGGCCAGGTCGCCTTCGATCTCGGCGAGGATCGAGCGGACGTGCGGATGGATGACGTCCGCGGGAGCAGATCCTGCCGAGCGGGCGACAACCCTGCCGGCGGCGAGCTTGTTGACAAGCGCGGCAGCGAGCTGCGAACGCCCCGCATTGGCCACGCAGACGAACAACACCTGGGGTACAGCGGAGTCGCGGTCGCGCGTGAGGTCGGCGAGTCGCTGACGTGCGAAGCGTTCGGTGAGCGGGACAAGCGCTCCCGTGACTATTGCCGTGCGGGCGAGTGACGTGTACGACTCACGAACGATGCCCAGCACGGTCTCCGGGGCGAGCTCGGGGACCTCGGCGGCGAGCTCATCGGCGAGGTGGGTGATCCGCGCATCGAACTCGGGGTGGCCGGCGCGGCCTTCGGCGTCGCCGTCTTCGCCGGGCGCCGTCATGGTCGCAGGCGCGAAGGAGTCCAGCAGAGCGGTGACGGCGCCCCGGCGGCTGGGGTTGATGCGGTACCAGACCCAGGTGCCGCGCCGTTCGGAGGTGAGCACGTCGACGCCCTTGAGGACCTTCAGATGGTGCGACACGGTGGGCTGTGAGACGTGTGCGAGCTCGGCGAGATCGCACACGCAGGACTCGCCTCGCGGATCGGAAGCGATCGCGGAGAGCATGCGCAGGCGCAGCGGATCCGACAGAGCCTTTAAGGTCGCGGCGACGGTGGACGCCGCCTCGTGGCCGATGGCGTGGGTAGCGACCGGGCTGCAGCTGTCGACGGCGTCGGTGAGCGTGACGTTCATGAGGTGATCCTTTCGCCGGTGTAGGGATCGGTGTGGAACCAAGCGCGCGCCGCCCAGAGGGAGACGTAGACGAGTCCAACGAGGACGGGCACCTCGATGAGAGGGCCGACGACGCCCGCCAGAGCCTGCCCGGAGGCGGCGCCGAAGGTGCCGATGGCGACGGCGATGGCGAGTTCGAAGTTGTTCCCGGCCGCGGTGAAGGCCAGCGTGGTGGAGCGGGCGTAGTTCAGGCCCAGGCTCTTGCCGAGCAGGAGCCCTGCGAACCACATCAGCCCGAAGTAGACCAGCAGTGGCAGCGCGATCCGCGCGACGTCCAGCGGGTTGGCCAGGACCGCATCGCCCTGCAGCGCGAACAGCAGCACGATGGTGAACAGCAGCCCGTACAGCGCCCAGGGGCCGATCACGGGGAGGAACTTCTCCTCGTACCAGGCGCGGCCGCGACGCTTCTCGCCGATCCAGCGGGAAGCGAAGCCGGCGACGAGTGGCACGCCGAGGAAGACCAGCACGTTCAGGGCGATCTGCCAGACCGAGATCTCCAACCCCTGAGTGTCCAGACCCAGCCAGCCGGGCAGGACGGTGAGGTAGAACCAGCCCAGCAGTGAGAAGGCGACCACCTGGAAGACAGAGTTGATCGCGACGAGTACGGCGGTCGCTTCCCGATCGCCGCAGGCGAGGTCGTTCCAGATGACGACCATCGCGATGCAGCGGGCGAGACCGACGATGATCAGCCCCGTGCGGTACTCGGGCAGATCTGGCAGGAAGATCCAGGCGAGGGCGAACATGACCGCAGGGCCGACGAGCCAGTTCAGCACCAGCGAAGACACGAGGAGCTTCTTGTCGCCGGTGACGGCCGCGATCTTGTCGTAGCGGGCCTTCGCGAGCACCGGGTACATCATCACCAGCAGCCCGAGCCCGATGGGCACCGAGATGCCGCCGACCTCGAGGTGGCCGAGCAGGTCCGACAGAGCGGGGACGAATCGGCCGAGGAGAAGTCCTGCGACCATGGCGAGCCCGATCCACAGTGGCAGCCACTTGTCGAGGGTGGACAGACGCCGGACGGCGGCGGGAGCGGAAGCTGCGGTTGCGGTGGTCATGCGAGCAGCGCCTCGATCTTCTCGGCGATGACGGGCTTCGGGTGCGCGCCGATGAGGATGTCCGTGCCGGTGCCGTCGCGGAAGAAGCCGAGGGTGGGGATCGACGTGACGCCAGCGGCGGTCACGGTCTCGGGATTCCGATCCGCATCGACCTTGACGATCTTCACTCGTCCATCGTACTCGGCGGCGAGCTGCTCAAGAAGCGGAGCGACCTGGCGGCACGGACCGCACCAGGTGGCCCAGATGTCGACGACGACAGGGATGTCGGAGTCGAGAACTTCGTCCTCGAACGTGGCGTCGGTGACGGCGGTGAGCGTGCTCATGCGAAGACCTCCTCGGCCTCGATCGGAGCGGCCGGGTCGTTCTCGAGGTTCGAGAGGTAGTGCTGGGCGTCCTGAGCGGCGGCGCAGCCGGTGCCGGCGGCGGTGATCGCCTGCCGGTAGGTGTGATCGACCAGATCGCCGGCCGCGAACACCCCGGGGATGTTCGTGCGGGTGGAAGGATGATCCACTCGGACGAACCCGCCTGCGTCGGTGACGACCTGTCCTGTGACCAACTCCGAGCGGGGGTCGTGGCCGATCGCGACGAAGACACCGGTCGCCGCCAGCTCGCGCTCGGTGCCGGTGACGGTGTCACGGAGGGTGACGGATTCGAGCTTCTCGTCGCCGTTCAGCCGGGCGATCTCGCTGTTCCATGCCACCTCGATCTTCGGGTGGTCAAGCACGCGCTGCGCCATGATCTTCGAAGCGCGGACCTCGCCGCGACGGTGCACGACGGTCACCTTGCATGCGAAACGGGTGAGAAACAGGGCCTCCTCCATCGCGGAGTCCCCGCCGCCGACGACGACGATCTCCTGCTCGCGGAAGAAGAACCCATCGCAGGTGGCGCACCAGGACACGCCTCGGCCGGTGAGTCGCTCCTCATCCGGCAACCCGAGCTTGCGATAGGCGGAGCCCATGGTGAGGATCACCGCACGCGCACGGAACGTCTCACCCGCGCCAGTCACGATGGCCTTGATCGGTCCGTCGAGGTCGACGCTGACTGCGTCGTCGAGGAGGATGCGGGCGCCGAACCGCTCGGCCTGCTGACGCATCGACTCCATCAACTCCGGTCCGTTGACGGCGTCGACGAACCCAGGGAAGTTCTCCACCTCGGTCGTCGTCATCAGCGCACCACCGGTGGTCACCGAACCGGCGATAACGACCGGGGCGAGGTTTGCCCGGGCCGCGTAGATCGCGGCGGTGAAGCCTGCGGGGCCCGATCCGATGATGACCAGCTCAATCTGTTGATTCGACATGAATCTATATTGACATTCTTCAAAGTAAGGCGCAATCGGCGGCGAGACAGTTCACGGACACTGCACCTGGATGCCAAGAAGCGACCTCCCAATCGGGAAGTCGCCCTCTCGTGGGTCGGTCAGACTGCGCCGACGGGCCTTGCGCCGATCTGCGCAGTACGGATGGCGTGCCGCAGCAGCTGGCACCCTCGGCGTCGAAGCCGCCGGCACCGCCGCAGACCCCGGTGTCGGGAAGGACGAGCTCGTTGCGCTCCGCAGCCTCGTGATCTCCGGCAAGGTGAGCTGCGACGCTGCGGACCTGCTCCTAGCCCGTGAGCGCCAGGAAGGTGGGGGCGCGGCCATAAGACTTCGCACCGACGATGAACAGGTCCTTCTCGGGCTGCGCGAGCTGGCGTGCGCCGGTGGCTCCGACGGAGCCGCAGGAGTGGATGTTCGGGTCGATCTCCGAGGCGATGCTGGCCACGGCGTCGAGCACTGGCGAGAATACGGCCATCGCAGCCGTCCTGGTCGACCGTGTGCACAACGAATGGCTGGCCCTTGCGGCCGCTGTCTACGTCTTTGTCGCGCCCCTGCCGCGCGATTCCCGTCACCGTTGTGCCGTAGAGGACGCGGTCACCCAGCACATCGACGAGTGGGGTGAGGTACTCACTCACCCACTCCGCCCCCGTCGGGTAGCCGTTTGCCGGCGCCGTCCCGGTCGGCTCGAGCAGGCGACGCGCTGCAGTGTCGGTGAGCTCCGGCCAGCCTGAGAAGAGGCGTGCATGACCCCACTCGGACACGGCAGCACCAGCGGAGGAGCCACGCTCGACGACCACGTCATCGACGCCACGTTCGGTTAGATGGGCGGCTGCAGCCGGATGGCCAGCCCAAGCCCGTCATCGATCACGATGGCATCCTCGATCAGTTGCTCGATTCTCAGCGTCAGGACGGCGCCTTTGACTACAGGCGCGCAAAGTCCTGAGCGTCCACTCGCCCAGAGCTATCCGAGGAGCATCGAAGGCATCCGCGGGGCCGCCTCGCTGGCTTAGCGGACGAGGCGTGCGATGGCCTGGGATGCTTCAGTGATCTTGGCCTCGGCAATGTCTCCGCCTGCACGTGCGGCGTCGGTGACGCAGTGGCGGAGATGGTCTTCGAGAAGACCGACAGCAACGCCCTGGAGTGAGCTCGTCAGCGCTGAGATCTGGGTGAGGATGTCGATGCAGTACTTCTCCTCGTCGACCATGCGGTGGATGCCGCGGGCTTGTCCTTCGATCCGTTTGAGACGGGCGAGATAGCGGGCTTTGTCGGTGATGTAGCCGTGTTCGCCGTGTTCGCCGTGTTCGCAGGCGGTGTCGGACTCGACCTGGTCGGTCTCGATGGTGTCGGTCATCGTGGTCTCCGGTTCTGGATTGGTTATCGGTTGAGGATCGCGCGGGCCGTGGTTTCCGGGCGAAGGTCGAGTCGCCGCAGGAGCTGCGCGTTGAGGGCAACCACGATGGTGGACAGGGACATCAGGATCGCCCCGACCGACATCGGCAGCACGAACCCGATGGGGGCGAGGACGCCGGCGGCGAGGGGTACGGAGATCAGGTTGTAGCCGGCGGCCCACCAGAGGTTCTGCTTCATCTTCCGGTATGCGGCGCGGGACAGTTCGATGACGGAGAGCACCGAGCGGGGGTCGTCGCTGGCGAGGATGACTCCGGCAGAGGCGATGGCAACGTCCGTGCCGGCGCCGATCGCGAGCCCGACATCGGCCTGGGCGAGGGCGGGGGCGTCATTGACGCCGTCACCGACCATCGCGACCTTGCGTCCCTCGTTCTGGAGCTCCTGCACCTTCGCGGCCTTGTCCTCCGGTCGGACGCCGGCGAAGACACGGTCGATGCCGAGGTCCTCGGCCACGGTGTGCGCGACGGCTTCGGCATCGCCGGTGATCATCACGACCTGCACACCCAGCGCGTGCAGTGCATCGACGGCTTCGCGCGATTCCGACCGCACCTCATCGGCGAGCTTGAGAGCGCCGATCACACGGCCGTCCTGAACCACGTGGAGGATGATCGCACCGTCATTGCGCCACCGCTCGGCAACGGGCAGCTCCTGCGCATCTTCCTCGGTGAGCAGGTGCGGTCCCCCCACCCGTACAACGGTCCCGTCGACGGTCGCGGTGACGCCGACTGCGGGAGAGGAGGTGAAGTCCGAGCTGCGGGGCACGTCGAGGTGACGGTCGGCGGCGGCGCGGACGATGGCCTTGGCGAGCGGGTGTTCACTGTCGGCCTCCGCGGCGGCGGCCAGGGCGAGCACCCGGTCGGTGTCGTTGCCTTCGACGACTGAGACCTCGGAGACGGTCGGTTCGCCCTTGGTGAGGGTGCCTGTCTTGTCGAACAGCACGGTGTCGACGGTGCGCATGCTCTCCAGCGCGAGCCTGTCCTTCACGAGTACGCCACCGCGTGCGGCGCGTTCGGTGGCGATGGAGACGACCAAGGGGATTGCGAGACCGAGTGCGTGGGGGCAAGCGATGACGAGCACCGTGATGGTGCGGATGACGGCATCATCGGGAAGCCCAACGAGCGTCCACACGATCGCCGTGATCACGCCAGCGCCGAGAGCGAACCAGAACAGCCAGCCTGCCGCCGTGTCGGCAAGGCGCTGCGCGCGCGAGGACGAGCTCTGTGCTTCGGTGACCAGGCGTTGGATGCCGGCGAGAGTGGTGTCGTCACCGGTGGCGGTAATCTCCACGCGCAGCCCGGAGTCGGTCGCCACAGTTCCGGCCGTGACCTGGTCATCGATACCGCGCGTCACGGTGCGGGACTCGCCGGTGACCATTGACTCGTCCATCGACGCGCGACCGTCGACGATGCGACCGTCGGCGGGGACGCTGCCCCCGGGGCGAACGATGACGACATCACCGACGACGAGTTCGGCAGGCGAGACCGTCACGACCTGGTCACCTTCGACGCGTTCTGCTTCGTCGGGCAGGAGCGCGGCCAGGGAGTCGAGAGCGGACGTGGTCTGCGCGAGGGACCGCATCTCGATCCAGTGCCCGAGCAGCATGATCACGATGAGGAGCGCGAGCTCCCACCAGAAGTCGAGCTCGTGGTGCAGCAGGCCGAGGCTCGCACCCCAAGAGGCGATGAACGCAACGGTGATGGCGAGTCCGATGAGGAGCATCATCCCGGGCTTGCGGTCGCGGATTTCGCTGACAGCACCGACGAGGAACGGCTTTCCACCCCAGATGTACATCACTGTTCCCAGTACCGGGGACACCCAGGCCAGGCCGGGAATGTCGGGGAGGGTGTAGCCGAGGATCATCGCGAACATGCCCGACAGCGCGACGGTGGGGACGGCGAGGATCAGCATGATCCAGAACAGGCGACGGAACTGTCCGACGTGGTCGCCATGCCCCGCATGACCCCCGTGTCCACCGTGAGCGTCGTGTCCACCATGTGCGTCATGGCCGGCATGCTCGCCGTGACCCTGGTGGCCCATCGGCGCGCCGCTTCCGTGCGGTGCAGTATCGGGACCGTCGTGGTGCACGGCGGTGTCGTGGTGAGGGGTGTGGACGGGGGGGTCTTCTGTGGCCGCGGCGGGGACCGATGGGGTGTGCCCGTGCGCTGCGTGTTCGTGGGTGTGATCAGCGTCGTCGCTGTGTGGCTGGCTCATGAGGCTATCCTCCTCGGAAACGATGAAGCTGTGCGGGGCGATCCGTGTGCCGCCCCGCACAGGTGAAGCGATGTCAGGCTGCGGTCACGTACTTGGCGGGGTCAGCGTCGAACAGGGGGCCGCAGGCGGCGCAGCAGAAGTAATAGCGGGTGCCCTCGTAGTCGCGGTAGAGGCCAGCGGCTTCAGCGTCCGCTTTCACGACGGTGCTGCCGACCATCACGGGGCATTCGGCGAGCTGTTCGGCGGACGGCGCGAGGAGGTCCTTGCGTCCGTCGGCTGGGACAGAGCCGTGGCTGTTGTGGCTGCAGCAGGATCCGGAATCAGACATGTGTGTTCCTCTTTCGTGATTTCAGTGGGTTCCGACGGTTGCGTTCCGCGTCGCATGATCACGCGGTGCGGGCGCGGCGGTCGGGGATGGGTCCGCCGCCTGGCTGCGGAACGTGCGCAGGCGGAGGCTGTTGCCGACGACGAAGACGCTGGAGAACGCCATCGCGGCGCCGGCGAGCATGGGATTGAGCAGACCGAGGGCTGCCAGCGGGATGGCGGCGACGTTGTAGGCGAAGGCCCAGAACAGGTTGCCCTTGATCGTGCCGAGCGTCTTCCGAGACAGACGGATCGCGTCGGCCGCGCTGCGCAGATCGCCGCGGACGAGCGTGATGTCGCTGGCCTCGATCGCCACATCGGTGCCCGTGCCCATGGCCAACCCCAGGTCTGCCTGGGCGAGCGCGGCCGCATCGTTGACGCCGTCTCCGACCATCGCCACGACCTTGCCCTCGCGCTGCAGCCTGGTGACCACGTCGACCTTGTCTTTCGGGAGCACTTCGGCGATGACCTCATCGATGCCGACCTCAGACGCGATCTGCTCGGCCACGGCACGGTTATCTCCGGTGAGGAGCACCGGTGTCAGTCCCAGCGCCTTCAGCTGCCTGATGGCTTCGGTGCTGGTCGGCTTGATGGTGTCCGCGACGATGAGCACACCGCGTGCTTCCCCGTCCCACCCCACGGCGACCGCGGTCTTGCCCTGACGCTCTGCTTCGCTCTTCGCGGCGGCGAGATTCTCGGGAAGGCGCTGGGACCAGTCCTCGAGAAGCGACTCGCGGCCGACAAGGACGGCGTGCCCGTCGACGATGCCCTGCACTCCCTTGCCCTCGATGTTCGCGAAACCCTCGGGTGTCGGAAGCGTGCCGACCTCTTGGACTGCGGCTTTGGCGATGGCCTGCGCGATGGGATGCTCGGAGGCGTCCTCCACCGCACCCGCCAGGCGCAGCAGCTCGCCGCGGTCGACGCCGTCAGCGGTGAACACGCCGGTGAGCGTCATCCGCCCTGTGGTCACCGTCCCGGTCTTATCCAGAACGACGGTGTCCACCCGTCGCGTCGACTCGAGAACTTCCGGACCCTTGATGAGGATGCCCATCTGCGCGCCGCGGCCCGTGCCCACCAGCAGTGCGGTGGGCGTGGCAAGGCCCAGGGCGCACGGGCAGGCGATGATCAGCACCGCGACCGCGGCGGTGAACGCCGCCGCGGCAGGGAATCCCGCGCCGAGCCAAGCGCCCAGCGTGGCGATGGCGATCGCGATGACAATGGGCACGAAGATACCCGACACCCGGTCGGCGAGGCGCTGCACCTCGGCCTTGCCCGATTGGGCGTCCTCGACGAGCTTCGCCATCTGCGCCAACTGGGTGTCCGACCCGACCCTCGTCGCCCGGATGACGAGCCGGCCACCGGCATTGACCGTCGCCCCCGTGACGGAGTCTCCTTCGCCGACCTCGACCGGCACGGATTCACCGGTGAGCATGGACGCGTCGACCGCGGAGGTGCCGGAGACGATCACACCATCGGTGGCGATCTTCTCGCCGGGCCGTACGACGAACTCGTCGCCCTCTCGCAGGTCCGCGATGGGAATGCGGGTCTCGGCGCCGGCGCGAAGCACAGCAACATCCTTCGCTCCCAGCTCCAACAGCGCGCGCAGGGCGGCGCCCGCCTGCCGTTTCGCCTTCTTCTCGAAGTAGCGTCCGGCGAGGATGAACATCGTCACCGCGGCACCCACTTCGAGGTAGATGTTCGCCGCCCCGTCCGACGGTGCCACGGTGAGCTCGAACGGGTGGGTCATCCCGGGGACGCCGGCCGTGCCGAAGAACAGCGCGTAGAGCGACCACAGTAAGGCGGCTATCGTCCCCATCGAGATGAGCGTGTCCATGGTCGCCGCACCGTGCCGGAGATTCGTCCACGCTGCCTTGTGGAAAGGCCAGGCCGCCCAAACGATGACGGGGCCGGCCAGGGCGAGTGAGAGCCACTGCCAGTAAGTGAACTGCAATGCGGGGATCATCGACATCGCAATCACAGGAAGGGTCAGCACGATGGAAGCGATCAAACGGTTCCGCAGGCTCACCAGCTCCCTATCCGGAGCGTCCTCACCGTCGACTACCGCGGACGGCTCCGGTGAGGGAAGGGCGGCCGTGTAGCCGGTCTTCTCCACCTCGGCGATCAGCAGCGCCGGGTCGAACCCGTTCGGTGCGGTGACCTTCGCCTTCTCCGTCGCATAGTTCACGGTGGCGGTGACACCGTCCAGCTTGTTGAGCTTCTTCTCGATGCGCATCGCGCACGACGCGCAGGTCATCCCGCCGATCTCCAGCTCCACGCTGGACGCGGCTGCTGACTGCGTATCCGTCATGATGTCTCCTCGATCCTTCTTGCAACTCGATGCGCACTGAGCGGGTCAGTGCCCGTCGTGCTCGGCGTCGTCTTCGGTGTCCGCCTGGTCGCCGGTGGCGGGGGTCGCCTCGAGTACGAACTGTGCGGTGTGGACCTGTCCGTCGACCTGGAAGTCCAGGTACAGCAGGTAGCGGCCGGTGGTGGGTGTCTCGGCGGTGAATTCCACCTCGGGGCCGGCCAGATCGCCCGGCTGTGGTTCCTCGCCGCGCGCGTGCACATGCAGATACGCCAGGTCGCCATCGCGCAGGGCAACGAGGTGGCCGAACGCACCGAGGTACGGCTCCAGCACCGTGACGGGTTCCCCGTCCCGAGAGACCTTGACAGTCAGTTCGCTTCCAGTTCCGGCGACCAGGTCGCCGCTGACGGTCACGTCGAAGCCGTCGACCGTGTCGCTTGTCTTGACGGCGACCTCGGGCTCCGGTGTCAGCTGCCCCGCCACATCGACGGTGCGGGAGAGCGTGGCGCTCACCCCCTCAGAGGTGAAGTCCGCATACAGCCGGTACGTTCCCGCGGTATCCCAGGACCATGGCAGCGACCAGACCCCGGTCCTCGGGTCGAGTTCGGGGTGCACGTGACGGTATTCACGCCCGTCGTTGCGGACCACGATCAGGTGCAACTGCTTATCGTGGGCCTCGTCGAAATCGGTGATCGGGACACCTGAGGGATCGCGGATGTCGAAGGAGAGTTCACCGTCCGTCTCGACGTTCGCCGGCGCCTGTACGGGGCTCATTGTGAATCCCGATGCCGCGCTCATCACTCCACTCACCCCCATCTCCTGATCGTCTTTCGTGCCAGCAGCATCCTCGGGCGCTTGCGCGTCATGCGAGGAATGCCCGGCGTCCGCCCATGCGGTCACCGTGCTGTCGGGCACGAGTGCGCCCGCGGCGGCGAAGGCGGCGCCGAAGACAACGACAAGGCCCGCGCCGTAGAGGCCGAGGCGGCCCGGGGCGTTCATGAGAGTCGGACCGCCTCGTACCCGGCCTCATCGACGGCCGCGAGCACGGCCGCGTCATCCACTGCGGAACTCGTCGTGACGAGAAGCCGGCCGGTCTGCGCACTCACTTCGATGTTCTCGACGCCGGGGACCTGGCTGACCTCGCCGCGAACAGCGACCTCGCAGTGGCCGCAGCTCATCCCGCTCACCTGGTACTCGCTCGTGCTCATGATGGCTTCCTTCCCTCGATTCGGAATACCCCGGTAGGGTACTGGTATGCCTAACCATATACCCACCCAGGGTATTCCGGTCAAGGGGGTGAAGGGAGCTTCTCATGGATAAGACCAGCTCGGATGTGCTCATCGTCGGCGCGGGCGCCGCGGGTCATTCTGCGGCGGTCACGTTGCGGCGCAGCGGTTTCGACGGGTCGATCCGGATCGTGCATGCGGAGCCGTTCGCCCCGTACAACCGCACGCTGGTGACCAAGGGCATCCTTCGTGGCCTGCTCACCCCGGAGCAATCCGCGCTGCCTGCCTTGGACTCGATCGATGTCGAGACGATCCCCGGCAGCGCTGTCGGGATGGAAGAGCGGGGCATCTTGCTGCACGATGGCAGACGGCTGATATTCGCAACGGCTGTCGTGGCGACCGGCGCCGCCCCGCGTCCCCTGCAGGCGACAGGCGTCAGCGAGGGGGTCTTCACGCTGCACAGCGCGTCCGACGCGCTACGCATCCGAGGGCATGCGGGTCCGACGTTCGAAAGGCGGGTTGTCACTGTCCTCGGTGCCGGGCTGGTCGGAGCAGAAGCAGCAAGCTACCTTGTGAGCGCTGGTGCCAGAGTGCATCTCGTCGCGCGCTCCGAAATCCCCTTGGCGCACAGCCTCGGGTTGCCGATCGCCACCCGGCTCCGCGATCTGCACGCTGCGCACACGGAGTTCCATCCAGGCCGGACAGTGCGCTCCATCTCGGCTTCCGGAAGCGGGGGTGACGTACTCCTCGATGATGGGACATCTGTATCGTCAGACGTGATCGTCCTCGCCCACGGAACAGTTCCGGCTGTCTCATGGATCCGCTCAGACGGTGCCGCGATCGAGGTCGATGACCGGCTCCGTGCCAGGACGATCCCGGCAGTGTATGCGGCCGGTGGGGTCGCCGCTCATGTCGGTCCCGACGGTTCGCTCTATCGTATGGATCATTGGGATGATGCGGTGGCACAAGGGGCTCACGCCGCCCGAGCGCTGCTTCATGATCTGCACGGCGGGGACGATCCTGGCCCGTACCGGCACGTTTCCGGGTTCACGGTGAATGTGCACGGCGTCACGCTGAGTGGAGCGGGCGTCGTCTTGCCGCAGGCGACCGCGGAAACGACGTCATCGGCCGGCGGCGGCCTCGTCTCGACCTTCAGGACCGCCGACGGCAAGAGGGCGGGTGCTGTCGGGTGGTCAGCGGCAAGGGAAATCCTGGCGGTCAAGCACGACCTGGCAGGCGGCTTCTGAGTGTGCACAGGATCGATGTCGGGCACACAGGCGGCGGTGCTAGCGTCGTGAGGAACAGGAAGGATCGAGGATGCAGGTGACGGTTCGCGCCACAAGCCCGCAGTTGTCGCTGCGCACCCTGCTGATGCTCGGCACCGCGGCCGTCCTGATCATCGTCGGCCTCCTGGGCATGCACACCTTCACCGCGGAACCTGCCGGGCACGGCTCCTCGGGCGTCGCCCATTCCGCATCGACAGTCGCTCACGTTCCGGACGCCACGGCGAGCCTCGACGACGGTGGTGCCGCTGCCTGCGACGGGCCGTGCCACGTGACCACCGGACAAGGGCAGGGTCACGACGACATGGTCACCGCCTGCGTACTCGCGTTGCTGGCCGGCCTTCTGCTCCTCGTCCCACCGACGTTTGCCCGACGCTCCGGCATCTCCCTTCGCGAGGTGACCAGCTGGTTGCGGTGGGAAGCGACCGATGCCCTCCCTCGTGGCCCCTCGTTGACGGTTCTTTCGATCAGTCGAACTTGAGTATTCGCACGCCGACCCAACTGTGGGCGGCCCTGCGGCGCCCGTTGGCGCCGCCGCTTCAGCGAACTCTCATACGACTTACGAAGGAACGACCATGAACAAGAAGATCCCCCTCGCACTCAGCACCGGCGCTCTCACCCTCGCCCTGGTACTGACCGGCTGCGCCGACACCGGCACCGCGCCGTCCGGTACCAGCAGCTCACCGTCCGCGTCGACGTCCTCGTCGGCCTCAACCGAGGCTGACGAGATGTTCGTCACGATGATGATCCCTCATCATGAGCAGGCCATCGAGATGTCGGACATTCTGCTGGCCAAGGACGGCGCGGACCCGCGGGTGGTCGAGCTCGCCGAACAGATCAAGGCGGCGCAGGGCCCGGAGATCGACAAGATGCTCGGGTGGCTCGAGGACTGGGGTGTGGAGTACGACCCCGATTCGATGGGCGGCATGGACCACGGCTCCATGGGCGGCGACGACAGCATGATGTCCGAAGAGGACATGACCATGTTGGAAGACGCCGACGCGACCGAGGCCAGCCGTTTGTTCCTCGAGCAGATGATCGTGCACCACGAAGGCGCCGTCGACATGGCACAGACGGCGCTTGACGACGCGCAGAACCCGGACGTCCTCGAGCTCGCGCAACAGGTGATCGATGACCAGACGGCGGAGATCGCCACGATGAAGGACCTCCTCGGAGAACTGTAGAACCACGCGGGGCGGGCCGATTCCCG
This sequence comes from Microbacterium sp. str. 'China', assembly GCF_002993305.1. Taxonomy (NCBI): domain Bacteria; kingdom Bacillati; phylum Actinomycetota; class Actinomycetes; order Micrococcales; family Microbacteriaceae; genus Microbacterium; species Microbacterium sp. str. 'China'. Next base: position 630,315 of record NZ_CP027434.1, read on the forward strand.
AACGACCCGCCCTGCGTTTCCCGCGCGATCGCCCCGCGCGAAGACCGACCCCGCGGCGCGCTCCCTGCTGCCCGCGTCACAAGCCTGGCCACCCTCCTGGCCGCTACCCGGAAACCATCATGAAACGATCATTTCTTCTCGCCGCCGCAACCATCCCCGTGCTGACGCTCGTCATTACGGGCTGTACTGCCGCGCAGTCCGACGAGCCCGATGCGACACCCCGCATCGACCACATCCACGGCATCGCCGAAGACCCCCGCGGTGACGATCTGCTCGTCGCCACGCACAACGGCATCTTCACCGTCACACCGGACGGGAACGTCTCCGGACCCGTCGGCGGCCATGACTTCGATGCCATGGGATTCACTGTCACCGGCGACACCCTGTTCGCCTCCGGACACCCCGGAGAGCAAACCCCGGCCGAGCTGGGATCCCCGAACCTCGGCATCATCCGTAGCGATGACTATGGCCTCAACTGGTCGCCCATCGCCCTGAACGGAACAACCGACTTCCACGTCCTCACCGCCAGCCCCGACGGAACCCTGTACGGCATCGCTTCCAGCCAAATCGACCTGCTCTCCAGCACCGACAACGGAACGAACTGGACCACCCATGCCCCTCTAGCGGCAGCCGACCTCGCCGCCACAGAGTCCGGGCTCTATGCCGCCACCGAAGAAGGACTGCTCGTCAGCACCGACGGTGGCGACACCTTCACCCCCGTCCCCGAATCACCCCTGCTCTACGCCCTCGTAGCACGCACAGACGGCACACTCGTCGGCGCCGGCACCGACGGGGTCCTCTGGGCCCAAGATCAGAACGGGACGTGGCAGCAGCTGGGGCCACTCGACGGAGCCGTTCAAGCCCTCAGCACCATCGATGACCGCATCATCCTCGTCGATGACCGAGGCATCGTTGGTGTCACTGTCGACGGCTTCACCGTCCTCAGCCCGGCCCGGTAACCGCAGCCCACTCACGAATCCACCATGAACGAACACAAGAATCCGTTCCGGAACTTCGTCTTCTTCATCACCGCGGCAACGATCGCCGTCGTCCTCCTCGCCTTCGCCACCTACCTCGCGATTGGAGCGATCCTCTGATGTCGCCGGACGCACGATTCGATCCGCTCCGCCTGTCCGCGCTCAGCCATCGTTCCGCACCGAGCAGGCCGCCACCTCGCCCGTCGCGTGCGTACCGACTGCACCGCCGACTTGTGCGGTTAGGGATTGTGCTCCTGGCAGCCGGACCCGCGCTCGTCCTGATCCATCTGAGCACCGATACACAATACGGAAGCCACAATGGCACTTGGTGGACGTACACGGTGGCGAGCTACGACGTCGCCATCATCACCACGATCATCGGGGTAGCACTGGTCTGGCGATCGCCGCCGGCCTCCGATGAACGGCGTGAATGACTGGCCGAATCGCGGCGTCAAGAGACAGGGACATCCCAACGTCTCATGACCTTGTCGATCTCGACGAGGCCGGCGAAGCGGGCAACGTCGCGTCCACCCATGACGCGGTTCCGAGCGAGCTTCGCCGGGAACTGCTTCAGGGGAGGGATCTCGGTCTCGTGTTGCGGCGAGGGTCTGGCGTTGAGCCTGGACGGTCGCCGCTAGCGCACGCCGGAACGGAGCCACTGATCGTGTAGCAGTTGGCTCATCGCCACGCGTGGTGTCAGGTCACCGTGTCGAGCTCCACGCCGTAGTCATCGGCGTTCTGCGTTATCGGCACGAATATCGAATCATCCCCGGCGTACTCAGCGAGCTCCGGCGGGCAATCGAGATCGCCGATCGAGAGCGCACGTTCAGGTGGCAAGAGATGGGCTTGTTCGAAGCCCTTGCCCGAGGGTCGACGATTCGGTAGCCGTCAGCGAGACTGGCGGAGATCGAGGCCGAGGGCAGACTCGGACCGCAGATCATCGGCCCCTCGATTGCGGGGCATCCAGCTCAAGAAGGGCGGTATCCATGACCGACGCATCCACTCCCCCAAGCGACACCGTCAACGATCTGACCAACCCACCCGTGCCGCCGGGAGCCTTGTTGCTGGAGCTCGTGCCGGTTCCGGTCACCGACATCGAACGAGCAAAGACCTTCTACCGAGACCAGCTCGGCTTTCGGCTCGACGTCGACATCAACCCAGAGCCCGGCGTCCGCATCGTCCAGCTCACGCCACCGGGTTCGGCATGCTCGATCACCCTGGCCGAGGGCCTGCCCACGCTCGACATGCCTCCGGGGACCCTGCGAGGGCTGCACCTGGTGGTCGCCGACATCGAGGCATCTCGTGCCGAACTGGTCGAGCGCGGCGTCGAGATCAGCGAGGTCGAGGACCTCGGCGGAGTGTTCTACGCCTTCTTCGCCGACCCCGACGGCAACACCTGGTGCCTGCAGCACATGCCCTGGCGATAGCTACGACGCCGGCGAGGGCGCCGGGGTCGGTTTGATGCGGCGGGTCGGCACACGCAGGAGGACGAGCGCGACAAGGTAGATGCCGCCGACGACGATCGCGATGTCGGCGACGTTGCCGATGAACAGATCGAAGTAGCCGATGAAGTCGATGACGCCACCGCGTGCCAGGCGGTCAGCGGCATGACTGATCGCACCGCCGAGGACCAGGCCCAGCCCGATTGCCCACCAGAGCGATCCCACCCGCCACAGGTAGACCGTGATGGCGACCGCGGCGGCAGCGGCGAGGAGTCCGAGCAGCCAGGTGAAGTCGGTGCCGAGGGAGAACGCGGCGCCACGGTTGACGGTGAGTTGGAACTCGAGAACCGGTGGCAGGACGTCCTTCGATTCTCCGCCCGAGAGCGCAGAGGCGGCCCAGATCTTGGTCCATTGGTCGACGGCGACGACGACCGCTGCGATGGCCAGCCCGGCGAGGAAGGACCAGCGCACTCCCGAGCGTCGGTTCGTGGTCGGTGACGTCACTGTGCAGTTCCCTCTTCGTGCGATAGCTCGTGCCGGGCCGGTTTTCGGTTACCGGCTTCACCAGACTATTCGCTGGGCTATGGCCGAGAGGTCAGGGCTTCGACGCCAGTCACACTTTCACGGGGAACGTCGCCAAGATGACCACACCGATGACAGCGAGAGTCAGGCCCAGAATGAAGAAGGTGCGCCGGCGCCATTCGGCGCGCTGGTTCTGGGACAGCGCCGCGAAGAACAGCACGAGCGCGAAGAGCACGGTGAGCAGAGCGTAGTTGTCTCCGCGCTGGTTGTTCACGAGTGCTTCGTCGAACTTGGCGTCCGCGCGCGCGTGCAGGTCTTCCGCTTCCTCGGTCCCCGGCGGAATGTACTCCTCCCTGGCGAGGGGCCCCTGGGATACGCGCCCCTCCGCCGTCCAGGCGTCGAACGCGATCCGGAACTCGTCCGTGAAGCGTTCCTCGATGAAGGTGACGAGTTCCTGGTCGTCGTCTGCGGTGGCGAGCACCCATTCGGTGTAGATGGTCAGATCGTATTGGCGCGCCGCTTGGGCCCTGCTTTCGGCGGAGGCGGCCTGGACACGTGCGCTGGACGCTTGGCTGAAGGCGATAGACATCTCACCGCCCCATTTCGACGCCTCGAATCCGCACCATGCGGTGATGACCGCGGTTATGGACAGCAGCACCACCGTGGCCACCTCCAACCACCGGCCGGGATGAGTGACTTTCTCGGTGGCGTCCATGCGCGCCGTCTTTTAGGGCAGCACGATCTCGAATGCCGGGTCTCCGGGGGTCAGTACGCCGAGCAACTGCTTCAGGACGCCGAGGTCGCCGCGCACGTCCAGGCCCTCGGCGTCGAGGTCTCCGCCGGCGAGGCGGATGAGCCGCTCCTTGGTGAGGGTGAGATGCAGTGCGGCATCTGTGGCGGGTTCGCGCTCGACGTAGACGAGCACGCCGTTGCGGAGCGTGACGTGGAACGAGCGGTCGAGATCACTGAGTGTGATGTCGAATCCGAGGTCGAGGTCCCAGGCGCGCGGGCCGTCGACGGTGATCGCGACGGCATCGAACAGCTGTTCCGGGGTGAGCTGCGCTCGGATGGCTGGGGCGTTGGTCACGGTCGGGGTACCGAAGTTTCCCTCGCGCAGTTCGGTCGCCCCGGAGAGGAAGAAGTTGCGCCAGGTGCCGTTCTCAGCGCCGTAGCCGAGCTGCTCGAGGGTGTCGGCGTAGAGCGCCTTCGCTTCCGCATTGTTCTCCTCGGTGAAGACCGCGTGGTCGAGCAGTGTGGCCGCCCAGCGGAAGTCTCCCGAGTCGAAGGCGGCGCGGGCGAGCTCGAGGACCCGGTCGATGCCTCCGATCGCGTCGACGTAGCGCTTCGCCTGCTCCTTCGGCGCGTGCGGCCAGAGCCGAGCCGGGTTCCCGTCGAACCAGCCCATGTACCGCTGGTAGATGGCCTTTACGTTGTGGCTGACCGAGCCGTAGTAGCCGCGGGCGTGCCAGGCGTTCTCGAGCGCGGGCGGCAGCTGGATCGCCTCGGCGATCTCGGCGCCCTGCATGCCCTGGTTCAGCATCCGCAGCGTCTGGTCGTGCAGGTACCCGTACAGGTCCCGCTGCAGACCGAGGAACTCACGGATCTCCGCGTTGCCCCAGGTCGGCCAGTGGTGCGAGGTGAACACGACTTCGGCGTCGTCGCCGTAACGCTCGATGGCCTCGGTGAGGTACTGCGACCACACGTGCGGATCCCGCACGACCGCGCCCCGCAGGGTGAGCAGGTTGTGCAGCGTGTGCGTGGCGTTCTCCGCCATGCACAGCGCCCGGTACTTCGGGAAGTAGAAGTGCATCTCGCTGGGCGCCTCGGTGCCCGGCGCCATCTGGAATTCGATCTCCAGCCCGTCGACGGTGTGGGTCTGCCCCGTCTCGGTGATCTCCAGCGTCGGCGCGAGCAGGGTCGCCTCCCCGGTCGACGTCGTCTGTCCGAGACCGGCGCCGACTGCCCCCTGCGGGCCGCGTGCGAGTGCCGCGCCGTACATGTACCCGGCGCGCCGGCCCATCGCGGTGCCCGCGTAGACGTTCTCTGCCACCGCGTGCTCGACCATGCCCGCGGGGACGATGATCTCGACCCCCGCGTCGACGTCGGCCTGTGAGACGATGCCCTGCACGCCGCCGAAGTGGTCGATGTGAGAGTGGGTGTGGATGACAGCGGTGATCTTGCGGTCACCGCGGTGACGCCGGTAGAGCGCCATCGCCGCGGCTGCGGTCTCCTTCGAGATCAGCGGGTCGATCACGATCACGCCGGTGTCGCCCTCGACGAATGACATCACCGACAGGTCGAGCCCGCGGATCTGGTACAGGCCGGGCACGACCTCGAACAGGCCGTGCTTGGCGACCAGCGTGCTCTGGCGCCACAGGCTCGGGTTCACCGTCTCCGGAGCATCACCCTGCAAGAAGTCATAGGTGGACGCGTCCCAGATGATATCGCCGGCGGCGTTGCGGATCGCAGGCTCGTCTAGCGTGCCGATGAATCCTCGCTCGGCCGCCGCGAGATCCCGCTCATCGTCGAACGGGAGCCGTGCCTGCAGCTCTGCCTGCTGTTGCCGGATGGTCTCTGATGCGTCGCGCTGACCCATGATGGTGCTCCCGTCTCCGAAGAACAGTTCACGACGAGTCTTGCGGTCACGAAAGACGGTGACAACCACCTTTCGTCTGAACCTTGTGCCGGCCGCTGTCACGCGGCATCCTGAGGTATCGGATCACCGCGGGCCCCCGCGGGTGTCCGGTTCTGGGGACGAGGCTGGGGAGGCCTCACGCGGGATGCCTCATGGGTGGCGACTCCCTCGGTCGCACGTGCGGCATCCCGCACACCCGGACGGACGCTGGCTGATACCGTCGGCGCATGCCCCGACGTATGGCGGACCCTGAGTTTCGACAGCAGCAGTGGGACGATCGCTATGCGCTGCACATCGCGCCGGTCAACGAGTACGTCGACGAACTGCGTGAGGTCGGCCGCGGGTGGGCGCCGTACGTCGCGCCCCTTCATGGTGGAGTCGAAGCGCGGGTGCTGAGCATTCTTCGCGATCCAGGGCCCGCGACGCAGGACGGCAAGGGTTCGGGCTTCATCTGCGTCGAGAACAACGACGGCAGCGCCGAGCTTCAGGCGGTCCTGCTCGAGCAAGCAGCGCTATCTCCGTACGAGCTGCTGCCGTGGAATGCGTACCCCTGGTACATCAACCGCGCCCCGAAGGCGGCTGAGCTGGATGCCGGCGTCCAGACGATCCTGCACCTGCTGGAACTCGCGCCGAGGCTGAAGGTCGTGCTACTCCAGGGTGGTGATGCGGATCACGCCTGGCGCCGGTTGCTTAGGCAGTCCCCTGAGATCGAGCGTGAGCGGGGTCTCACCGTCGTTCGGACGTTTCACCCTTCGCCGCAGGCTCTCTTCGTGCGGGATCTCGAGGAGAGAGCTGCACGCGTAAAGCGACGAGCCGACGCGTTCGTCGAGGTGGCAGGTCTGCTCGAGCCCGTGCGATCGACGCCATGACGGGCACGGGGAGCTCGCCACGCGAGCGCTGATGACCGTCCGGTAACGATGGTCATCAGCGCCTTTCGCGTCTCGCACTGAGAACCGAAGGTGTCAGTAGGCGCTGATACGGTCAGCGTCGACATCAACCTGCTCGGAGAGGCATCCCTTGAACATCACAGCACCCAAGCTCGGCGCGACCATCGCACTTCTGGCACTCCTCGGCATCAGCGCCGTGGGGTGCGCATCTCCCGAACCGTCCAGCTCGTCGTCTGGCGGCGAGTCCTCCTCGTCCGAGACCGAGCAGGTCCAGGAGGAGGAAGCTCCGGAGCCGGTGAGTCTGGAGGGCTCCTGGAAGCAGAACAACTCCAACTCCGAGGACGCGTGGCAGGAGGCCACGATCACCGGTGACACGATCGAGGTCCACTGGGTCGCCGACGGCGGTGACACGAAGTCGCTGTACTGGGCCGGCACCGTCGAGGTCCCGGCAGAGGGCGACTCGTTCACCTTCGATTCGGCGAACGACACGTCCAAGACCGAGTCCTCGATCATGGCATCGAGCGACGCGACCAAGACGTTCACGTACGAGAACGACGAGCTCAGCTACGAGGTCACCGCGATGGGCACCACGATGACCGTGCGCCTCAGCCGCGAGTAAGCACTTCGCTCACTAGTCGGCACAGCCCCCACGCTCTCGGAGCGAATGGGGGCTGTTCTGTTGCAGTTGGTGGCTCGTTCCAGGCGAGTCCCGACGGACACATGGTGTCGCGAATCTTCAAGCACGCTGGTTCTCGCGCCCCGTAACGTCGAAGCCATGACAGGAAGAGGACACCGTTGAGCGCGTTGATGGGCGAAGAGATCAGGACCGCGGAGGTCAGTGGCGACATGAGGACGGCAAGAGGAACGTTCGAGGTGTCGCTCGAGCCCGCGGAGCACGATCAGGCGGGCATCCGCCGAATGGTCATCACCAAGACATGGCGGGGTGACCTTGCCGGGCAGGGGGCCGGGACGATGCTCGCAGCTGGCGATCCGGCAACCGGAAAGGCGGGCTATGTCGCCGTGGAAACCGTTGACGGCGAGCTCGACGGGTTGCGCGGAGGCTTCGCGTTCCAGCAGTTCGGAACGATGACGGCACCCGACCAACAGCTGCGCTACGAGATCGTGCCCGGCTCGGGAACCGCGGACCTGGCAGGAATCACCGGAACGCTCGACCTCGAGATCATCGACGGGAACACCGCTACCTGTTGACCTACGCGCTGAGCTGACAGCACGGGTGAAGCGCAAGCGGCTCGCCTGTTGAAGGTGTCTCAGGCCTGACTGAGATTGCTCGCGGCTTCAGTCTGCTGGTCAGGCGCGGCGGCGTCGAAGACGCGCGTTCTGATGACCTGGTCGACGCCGACGAGGCCGGCGAGCTTCACTACATCGCGGCCGCCCATGATGCGGTTCAACATGAACTGCGGCGGGAAGAGGTCCAGCAGCGGGTTCTCACCGTCGAACGACCGCGAGGTCCTGGCGGCGAAGATGCGCGTGGTGTCGAGAGCTCTGAAGCTGTCGATCGAGAGGATGGACGTTCGGGGATCGGGCCAGATCAACCGGTCCAGAGGCTTCGCACCGGTCCAGTGCTGCTTGATGCGCTTCATCACTCCGACCGAGGCGTTCGTCGCGCCGACATACGCCTGGCGGTACTCGTCGAGCACCATGACGTAGAGGCCGGGCACCCCATCCCACTTCGTGAGATCGGTGACCTCGGTCATGCCCGGTTGGCTGGTGATTGCCGCCTGCAGCGCGGCATCGAACTCGGCAGTGTCGAGGGAGGCGAAGTGCGCCATGTTGAGGTCGTAGTTCGCCAGTGCCAGCTCCTGGAGGAACGAGCACCATGCGTCTGTGTAGATGCGGTGGTCGGGGTCCTCGTATCTGTCGTCGATCGCGTCCCAGAGATACGGGTCCTCCTCGCGGTACCAGCGTTGCAGGGAGGAGCGCTTGTTGATCCGGGCGTAGGTCTCGCGCGACATGCGGAGGCCGAGCTCGCGGCTGCCGCGGACCTTGAGTCCGAAGTGCACGGCGCTTTCGACCGGACTGGTGCCTGCTCGGCGACCACGCTGCGACGAGACGGCGACCCCCCAGATCTTCCGGGCTGGTCGCGGATGCCACCGGTGCCAGAAGAGCACGTGACCGGAGTCGACGAGCATCTGCAGGGACGCGTTCGCGTCGGCGCCGATGTCGACGTTAAAGATCCGCGCAGGGTCGAACTCGAGATGCTCGCCCTCGGGGATGATGCTCTGCTGGTTCAGCTCCCACGGATCAGCATCGAGCACTAGGTAGCCGGAGTCAGTCAGCTCTCGTCGCAGCTGTGCAGCGTGCTCGGTCGACGGCGCCCAGACGAGTGTCTCGCGCGGAGTAGCGGTGATCTCGAGTTCCACGATGGCGTTCAGCCCTCGGGGCGCCACGCGGCGGCCTCGGCGGCCATCGCGGCTCGAGCAGCCGAGAGCCGGGGGAGCCTGCCGGGGTTCTTGTCCAAGTTGATCGGTGGTGTGAGGCGCACGATGACGCTGGTCTCGACGTCGCCGAGCGGGACCCGCATGTCCGCTGGCGCCGGCCAGACAGAGAGCTGGAGGCGCGCGTGCATCCACTCGTTGAGGCGTGCGTCGCCGCCGTCGGCAAGGGCGTAGTTCGCGAAGCGCTCCGGCTTCGCGAGGTTGCGCGGGACCGCATGCAGATCGAGGAAGTCGCGCAGGAGGGCGGCGAACGACCGCCGGACCGTGGACCCGCCGGTGCGGGGCTTGGACTTCGGGTTCGTGGCGAAGTGACCGTTCAGGTCGCGCGAGACCAGGCTCTCCTCGGCCTTGCCGACGTACAGGGGATGATCCGGAGCCGGCTCAAGCTGGAGATCCCGCCAGGCCTGCTCGTCGCCGTAGATGGCGTACAGTCCGGGACGGGCGGGGACGAGTTGCGCGGCCTCCATGATCGCCCAGCGCTCTCCGGTGAGCGCGGCGACGGCAGGATTGGTGAGGTCGTGCAGGGAGTCAGCGCTCACGCCGAGGTCCTGCCGAAGTGCGCACGAACCTCGTCGGCCTGCTCGGGGGTCAGCTCCCAGCGCTGGTTCTTCAAGTGGTCGGGGTAGCGCTCGCGCAGATAGCGGCGCACAGTGATGCCGGGCCGATCACCGTCGTTGTGACCGAGTTCGCGGCCGAGCTCGGCGGGGGTGATGACGTCGTGCGATGCGCTCATGAGGTCATCATGCACGATGCCCTCGTTGACCGCATTCCCACGGATTGTCCTCGAAGGTCGGCAGTGTCCCGGGTTGTTCTCAGTGCTGCAGGCCATCTTCTCGCTGAGGTGCGGAGGAGCCAGCAAGACCATACCGATCGAGGTGCACACCGCGAAGCTCGGGGAAGGCATCGGAGACGCGCTTCGGTGGCGCGGGAGTCCGCGGCACCTTCGGGGCGGGGGTGTGCTGAGCCGCACTCTGCAAGCTGGACCGAACCATGTGCGAGGTGAACTGTCGCGGCCGCATCATCAGCCGGCCGTTCCATGCGGGACCGAGATCGATGAGGTGATGGTCGGAGGAGACGATCACGTCCGCGTCGACGGCGGGGTCCTTCGCGAGGGCGAGGATGTTATTGTCCTCGTGATTCCCGATGGCATAGTCGCGGACGACCGGGTCCACGATCGCGCCTCCGGAGTCGTCGCAGGCCTCGGCGACGAACTCGATGTACTTGGCCGTGGTTCGTTCAGACTGCCCGGAGGCGATCATCAGGCGGTGGACGTTCCGCAGGATGTGCGGCGAGGTGAACAAACGCACCTGCTGATCGAACGCGAGCGAGAGAGCGTCGGATGCCGCCGAAGGGGAGGGGAGCTTGTCGGGGAGCAGCATTCCGGTGCCGCTACGGATGTGGTCGAGGTAGACGTTGATGTCGTAGACGACCGCGATCCGAGGGCGCTCCCGCTGGCTGTTCATGAGGTTCCCAAGTCCTCGATGAGCTTGAGCGTTTCCTCGGTCGTGTAGACCTTGCCGCCGCGCTCTTCGAGCATCTCGGCGTGCAGATCGTTCATCTGCTGGACGCGGAGCTTCTTCTTGAACTCCTTCATGGCGACGCGCAGGAATTCGCTGCGGTTGCCGCCGCCGAACGCATCGGCGAGCTCCTGGAGCAAAGGGACGTCCGTCTCTTCGACGGCGAAACTGATCGGTCGTGCAGCCATTCGAGGCCTCCAAGCGTGTTAGTAATGCATTAGTAATGGTACGTCGAGAGGTCGACATCGACAAGAGTGGTCTCGAATCCCGCACGCAGTTCGCGGGATATCGGCCACCATTGCGATTCGGCTTAGATGCTGGCTGATATGTTCGGCGGCATGGCCCGCAAAATCGTGCATCAGCTCGTCGACGACATCGACGGAGAAGTCCTGGAAGTCGGATCCGGCGAGGCGGTGACCTTCTCCCTGAACGGCACCGCGTACGAGATCGATCTGTCCGAGAAGAACGCAGCAGCGTTGCGAGAGGCCTTTGAGCCGTGGATCGCGGCAGCCCGCCGGGTGTCCGCCGGCGGTACTCGCGGAGGCCGTGGGCGCCGGAACTCGCAGGGCGCCGCCAAGCGCGACCTCTCGGCAATCCGCGCGTGGGCGAAGGAGAACGGTCACCAGGTCTCCGACCGCGGCCGCGTCCCCGACGCGGTGCAGCAGGCGTACGACGCCGCGCACTGAGGCCGCCGTGGGAGAGGCGCGCGGGTTCGAGCAGGGGACGAACTGGAAGGCGAAGAACGCCGCGAGTATCCGTCTGCGCGTCGGCGACGGAAAGAAGCACCCGGTTCGTTCCTCTGATGGCGCCCCGCGGCTTACGTCTGAGGAGCAGCGGCGAGCGGACGTCCTGCGTGAGCAGGAGCGTGAACGCATCGCGAAAGAGCGCCAGGCGCGCGCGGGGCGCGCACGTGGGCAACGGCGTGAGGCCGGGCTCGACGCACGCCATGCTGAGCGCGATCACACACCAAAGGGGTGGGTGCCGGCGAACCGGCGAGGGTACGTCGATCCGCTCTCGCAGGCAGCTGATCCACGGCCGACGGCGCCGCTCAAGAAGAAGAAGTTCCGTCGCGGCCGCCGCGAGCTACAGTAGCTGAATCTCAGCGGTACTGACGAGCCTGCGCCGCGAGAATCGCTTCGCGCATCACGTCGCCGAGTTCGGCGACGATGATCTCGATGCCGGCGTCGCGGATGGAAGCCGTCAGCCACGCGCCCGGGCGATGCAGGTAGCTGGCCGCCGCCTCGTCAGCCACGGCGAGGATGAGCCGGGTCGCACCGAGCTTCTGACCGGCCCAGGCGAGTTTGAACGCGTCGGTGGCGAGCTTGCGGGGCTGCGCACCCTTGAGTGCGCCGATACGGGCGTAGGCCTCCACGAGGACCATGCGGTCTGGGGTCGCCCGTCGATCTCCATGTGGGCGTCATCGATCGCGATCCGAGCGGGAGTGAGCGCGACGCCCAGCTGCTCGGCGACGGCCGCGACGATCGCGCGCTCCGCCATGCGCTGCTCCGCCATGCGCTGCTCGGCCGAGTCGGAGGCGTGCGGGGTGGCGGATGACGGACTCATTCCGCGGCCACCAGGTCCGCGCACCCGATGGCGAACTTCGACGTATAGTCGACATGGCCACAGGCACTGCTTTCTGCAGCCTGGAGCTGGTCGCTCGAGACGGGCGCTTTGCCTGCAGCGGCGTGGAGAGCGTTCACTGCTGCGAGCATCTGCTCGCGTTCATAGAGAACCCATCCGAGCTCCGTGTTGCCGTCCTCGAGCTGGACAAATTCCTGGCGCCGATAGCGCGTCTGCTGAGCACGCGTGAGCGTAGTGCGAAGGTATTCGAGGTCTTGAGACCAGGTACGGGCGGTCATGACACCCTCCTTTCGGGTCTCTACGCCAAGCCGAGGCCTAGGGTCTTCGCGAACGACTCGAGCGTCACGGTGAGTCCAGGCGAGCTGAGTTCGATGTCCGCGGTCGGGCTCACCGGCAGGGCGTCTTCGGCGCGCTCCCACAGCGCCGCGGCGCGAGCCTCGGGGAGCTGCGGACGCTGCGCGATGGTGCGGGGGCGGTAGAAGACGCCGTCGACGTCGGGATATGCCTGGTGGATGGCGCGGGCCCACGGCCGGGACAGCGACCGATCGCCAGTGTTGATCTGATCGTTCCCGCCGACGTCCGTGACCCAGGTGCTGTCGATAAGGTCGAGGAGTGTGATCTCGCGGGTGGTCGCGAACAGCACGAACCGAGGCTGCGTGCCCCCGGTCCCTCCCGCTCCGACGCCACCGCGTTCGATGACGCCTCGGTCGCTGAAGCACTCTGATAGGCAAACGAGCAGGAGGCTCTGAACTGCCGTCTCCGGTGGAACCGTGATCTGGGGCGTGACGTAGGTCACGGCGTGGTTCGGATGGTGACCCACGGGATCGGGGTGGTGATCGAATCGGCTCCCCGTGGGCCCGAAGTGGCGGAGCTCGTGCCACCGGGCAGGGTGAGCGCCGCCGGCGTCGTAGATGCGTCCGAAGATCGTGCCGGCCGGCAGCGTACGGACAGCGCTCGGGGGGAGAGGATGCGGGAACTTCGATGCGTCGGGGGCAGGAAGCGCGCTCATCGGATCGAGAACGCCTGCTCGGCCAGCGCCGCGACAGGTTCTGCGGGCTTGCCGGCTGCGAGCCACTGGGCAGGAGTCAGCTCGCCGTCTCCCAGGTCGGGGTGAGCGTGAGTGAGGAAGTACTCCACGGCCACGGGGTTCGCCCCTTCGGGCAGCGCTCGGCTCACCGTTCCCCAGCCCGGGAGCTCACCGTGGTCGGTGAACTGGAACGTCGGGAACCGCAGGCCGCGGCCGGGGCCCGGGATCGCGAAGAGAGTCCCCTCGCCGTGGCGCTGGCGCACTCGGCCTTCGGTCACGTCGAGCAGTTCTGCGACGCGCTTAGTCGGCAGCGCCTCAGCGAGGATGTCCTGCTGGCGGAGGGCCGTGAGCACGCTGGGGCGCTCTTCGACAGGCAGCGCGTTCTCCGGCTCAACGAGCGAGCCGGCTGCGCGCAGTGCGTCCAGCTCAGCCTCCGTCAGCGACGAGTGCCCAGGCTCTTCCTCGAGCCGGAGCGCCTTGTTCACGCCCTGCAGGATGCTGATGAGGTGAGCGCGCCGACCGCTGGAGCCCAGCACGTTCAGCTCGTGCGCGAGCTCCTCGGCCTCGTGGTCCGTGAATTCCACAGGACCGACGATCTTGATGGTGATCTCGCGACCTTCGTCCGACCGAGTCGCCGTGAGGTATGCGCGTCGATCGCTGCGGAGGGGGTGTGCGGTTGCGTTCGACATCATCGGATCCTAACGGTCATTAGCGAGTATAGCTTGCGTAAGCGGCGGGGGGTCACTGTTGATGCAGAACCTCAGCGATCAGGTCGACATCGTCGTAGTCGGCGCGGCCGGGGCAGGCGCCCGTGACCTAGCTATCGACGTCCCGCGTCGATGTGTTCAGAGCGACGTGACCACGTAGCTGCGTGGGCCGGCGTGCGCGCAACGTGAGCTGCCCCGCGAAATAAACAAAGTAAATACGATTCGGCTCATCGAGTTCAGCATCGAGCCGGGTTCATCATCATCCAGGCCGCTGGCGGTCCAATGACACACTTAGCTCCATCGGCGTCCGCTGAGGTCTCATTCCCGTGATTAGAAGGGCAGAGAGGTCAGATTTGTGCCACGCCCGGAGACGAGTTCTGGGCGGATGAGCACAGGGCTCAGCGGAATGCTCCTACGGAGCTGGGGCGCTCGCTAAGCCCCCAGCAACCGGTTCGGGGCAGCGCGATCTGCGCCTCGAAGTGGAGAGCGCATGAGGCCAGTCGCTTCCGGGCTGCTCGCATCATCCCGCGGAGGGTGACGATCCGCCGGTCCATCAGCTGCGAACGACGGCGCCATCGCCTTGATCAGCGCGGTGCTTGTACCGTCGTCTTCCGCCGCGGATCTCGTTGAGTGGAAGTGGGCTGAACGCGAGGCCCGCGAGGTCGAGCACTCCTGCGTTGCAGGCAAACGTGTCCCGATCGAGACTGACCACGGTCCTGCCGTCCTCGCGCTCAAACTTACCGTAAACGTGCATATGGCCGTGCATGTGCAAGCGGGGGAGCGCAGCATCAGATACACGTTGCACACGCTCTCTCTGTGCAGCAGATACGGCCAACGCCTCGGGAGGAAAATCATGCGGATTGTTCGTGAGCAGCCGCTGCACCTCCGGTACCGCGATCGCTGGAGACTCGTGCGTGAGCATAAGGTCGGCCGGGCCGCCGGCAATCGCGGCGGCTTCCATCGGTTCCGTGATGAGTTCATCCTCGAACCAGTCCTTGCCCGCAGTTCGAAACGCCTTGTCGACGCTGGACGCGCCGCCGAGCGATAGCACCTCGCGTCCCGCGATCTGAAAACGGAACGGCCGGGGGATGAGCCACACGACGTCACTGACCCTGATCGCCATACCGGAGGCGCTTTCCTGCGCCGGGGTGATGTGGTTCCACTCTTCGTGGTTGCCAGGCGTGACCAGCACGCGCTCGATGCCTGTGCGCTTCGCCCAATAATCGACCGGGCCAGTCCCGGGCTGAGCATGCTCGAAACCGTAATCTCCGAGTTGAAGGATGGTGCGCAGCGATGGGTCATGCCGACGCATCGCGGGCAGCAGCGTTTGAATCCATCCAGCATTGCCGTGGAGGTCGCCCACGACCCACACGCGCTCATCCGGCAGGTCGAAGCTGTCGGCTGTCTCATGGATCTGCATCCATCCATCATGCCCGTGAGTGCCGACTCGGACATGGCGTCGACAACTCAACGTGGAGAATGCGAAACGGCCGAGATCAGTGGGCGCCGAGCGACCATATTGTGGTCATGTTCTGGCCACCCCTGCTGCCCAGCGAAATGCCGGTGTCCCGTTAGTGACCACGAACCGGCCTGTAAAGGACCAGCTGAAGCCCGTTTTTCGGACTGCCACTAGCGACTATGTAGTGTGGGCACCGTCGGACCACTATATGGACACGAGGCGGTCACCGGCCACCCACTGCACAGTGCTAGTCGCCGATGCTCCGTTCTTGGTGATCGGGCGCGGAAAGCTCCGCCTCTTCGAAGAGTGCGGGGAACCGCAGTCGCAGCGGGCGAGGCTTGGGGGAGGTCTCCTGATTCTCACCGGTGTTAGCCTGCGGCCGCGCCGATCGCGGTTGCTCGACGTCGTGCGGACGGTAGTCGGGAACCGTGACCTCCGTTTCTGGTTCCTCTGGGTCCGCGATCCGTGGCTGAGTTTCTCGGAGTTCCGACAGTCCCATTGTGCCCGGGACTGCGGGTAGCTCGGTGGGAGCGTGCGCACCGGAATTCTCGTGTTCGCTTGTCATCGCGTCGGCGTTTGACAGGGCTGTAGCCACCAGGCGTTGCGCGGCGCGATTTGCCTCCTGTGTCGCCTCGTCCAGAGCGATCATCATGCGTTTCTTGGGCGACAGTCGGCGTTCAACAGTCGTGTGTTGTGGCACGGACAATGTCACCGCGCTGTTGCGAGCGAAAGCGGTCTCAACAGCGTCCCTCTCGAAGGCCGTGCCGAGTGTGGTGCAGCGGCGTCGATCACTCGGCGTTGGATCGGCTGGGGTTCGGTCCGGATTCTCGCGAAGCATGCCGTACGAAATGCCACGGCCCTTCTTGCCGCGCTGTTCGATCTGAACGCCTCGGGTTCTACCGACTTCGACGAAGCTGTCCCAGTCGACAACGGCTGGATCGGCGAGCGTGTTCTCGATGCTCGCCCTCAGCACGGTGAGACTAAAAGGTTGCTTGTTGCGGGGCGCACCGAACTCATCCGCGAGGTCGCATTCTGTTTCCCAGATGATGTGCCGCTGCCATTCGCGAAGCTCACTGTCCGCGGTCGACCCGGCGCGGCGAAGACCGCTCGGCTCGCCCCGCTCGAAGCGCTCGTTCGCGTCGCTGAAGGCCTGCTTGAGGTCCGCTCGCTGCTCGAAGCCGCGCTGTTCAAGAACACGCTCATGTGCCTCGACAAGGCGTGCGTGCGTGACGACTGAACTGTTGAGACTGCGGCCGGTTTTGGTCTCGATGGAGTTCGCGACGAGGTGGTTGTGCACACAGCCTGTTCGCCCGTCTCGTTGTGTTACAACGAGCACCTGTCGGCCGGGGAACCTCTCTTCTGCGAGTGCTGTCCCGAGCTTCTGAGCCGTCAGCCAGTCGTCTGGCTCTTCGGGGTCCAACTCGTCCTTCGCGAAAGACTGGATGACGTGATACGCCTGGACGAACGCGCCAGGCTTGTCCTTACCCCACTTCTTGCGGACGTCGCGCATCTGCTGCTTCGCGACCGATACCAGCATGCCGCCCACGCCGGACGCCATGACGTACCGCTCGCCATCTTGCTCGGGCTTGTCATCGAGCGCATAGTTGATCAGCGCATCGGCCGACCGCGTCGAGCTCGCCACCACAACAGGCATAACTACACCGTCCCGCGCGGCGGCAGGCCATGGTCCACGAGGCGTGCGATGCGCTTCTCGATATCGTCGGGAACATCGCGTAGCTCAGCCACCGTAAGGAGAGCCTCCGAGACCTCCCCAGCGGTCACCGGGTCGCCGATATTCAGCCGCTTCGCGATCTGATTGAGGTTGCCGCCGATATGCGCGATGTGATTGCGAATCGGACCGAGCTCGTACCCGAGCCGATCGGAGATGTCGGCCAGGCCCCAGTCGGTCACGTTCGGGCCCTGGCGCTCGATAGCCAGCGCCCTCGCTTCCACCTCGGCGGCACCCTCACGGTCAGTAATGAGCAGGCGCAGAGCTTCGGAGAAGGAGACCTCTTCGAGGTCGCGTCCGGAGGACTTGGCCAAAGCTCGCCGCACGTCGTCGACGGCTCGTTCCTCGTCGTCGCTGAACCTCAGTGTGCGGCGCTTCGCAAAGTTGACGACCCTCTTCCTCGGACGACGCGGCGTCGCTTCGCTCGCCTTGCCGGTCCTCGTCATCAGGTCGTCCCCTTCGCTCGGTTCTTTGTGCAGTCTGGGCCTTTGCTTCCCCGCTCCGCGAGGGTGGTCCCAGACTACACAAATAACGGCAAGCAGTTTATCCGTCAGACATATCGCTGCGCTCCTGTCCTTGGATACTCCTTGGTCAGGCCTCCGGCCCGACACCCGGATGAAGGCTCCCGCCTCCACGCACAGGTCGTGGCGCCACCTTCCGAAACGGAGAAACCCCATCAGCGCCTCTTCGAGGGCAGATGGGGTTTCTCTACTCGCCGCGACCGCACGGGGCCGCGGGCGACGCAACGCTCAGGCGGCTGGCTGCTTGACCGCCGTCGGCGTGCTTGAAGTCGTCGCGACCAGGGCCGGAGAAGCCGCCTGCGGCGGTCTCTCAGCTGCCTGAGCAGGAACCTGACGATCACTGCCGACTGGTTGCGTCGTAGGCTGCTCCTCAATTGATAGCAGGACGGTGACAGCCTCGATGAGGCGAGCAGCGCGCTTGGCCTCGTCCTTATCGGACGTGACCTCGTAGCGGCCGTGCTTGCCATCACGAATGATGGGTGGTTCAGGCTGGACGTCGAGAAGCTCGTACAGCTGCTCGACGGCGTCACAGCGTGCGAACGCCGCGACCTTGATCGCGTCGTTCACGTTCTTGTCGTAGGCGTCCTGCTCGGCCTGCAGCGCGGCGATCTGCGCAGCTCGGAGCTGACTACGGGTCCTTCGCATGGTGTTCTCCTAACGGTGCGGTGTAGTGGTCAGCCCCGATCAACGGGGCTCGGTCTTAGGTGGGGCTACGGTCTCCTCGCCCCTACCCGGAGGTGCAAAGGGATCGCTGCCGACGTACTGGTCCAGGTCAGCAACGCTGATACCGAGAGCCGTGAGTTCGTCCGCGAGTCGTGAGGTCAGCGCTCGGGACCGCTGCAACGGCGTGTCCCACTCGGAGCGCCAGCCGGCAGTGCAGCCGGGCGTCCGGCAAGTGATAGGGAAGCCCGAGCTCGCAGCGGATCCGTGGTCGGTGGCGCATGAGGCGGTGGCCCCGTTCGCCATGAACCTAGCGATCCACGCTCGAACGTCTTCAGCGACGAACTCGCGGGTCAGTTTCACGCTCGCAAGATCCGCATCGGAGATGGCGGAATCCGGAGGCACCAGAACCCAAGTCTTGGAACGCTTGGTGGTCGGGTCCGGCTTGATCTCGTCGATCTGCCACCCTGCCTTTCGAAGATCCGGAGCCACTCGCCGGAGCTTGCCACTCATGCCACGAGGCTCGGGCCAATAGCGATCGTCCGAGGGTCTGCGCAAGAGCTCGTGAAGGGCCTTGCCGGTACCCGTCCAGCGACGTTTGATCGTCTCGGTGATCGCCACCAGGAACTGGTCGGTGCTCACGATGTCCTCGGCGACAGAATCTTGCGCCCGCCGGTAACGGCTCAGAGTGTCTGACCCCGTTGCATGATCAAGAGCGGCCAAGATCTCGGCGAAGTCCGCCATCCGAGGCTTGTTGCCGAGTTTCACGACGGGCAGCTGCTGCAAGGTCAGAACAACAAGGTCCAACAATGCACCCACCATCGAGGCGTAGCTCGCGTTCCAAGCGGAGTTCAACTCGCGTTCTGAGCGACGCCTGTCTGCGGGGATCACCTCAAGATCTCCCCAGACGCATCGCTCGGCGAGGTCGCCGTTGAGAACGCCGATATCGATACTGGTGAATCCCAGGACGCCCTGCACCTGCATGATGCGCACGTCGTCGTCGGTGTACAGCGCGCGGTCGACATCAGCTTCACCGGTCACGAATCGGCACAAGCCGTCCGACAACCAACGCGGCATCGACGACATATTGTCGAAGACCACGCCGCGCGAGTGAGCCCCGGCGTGAAGCAGCCGGTCCGCATCGTTCGGTGGGCGCCTCACCGGCGCGGTGGTCGGATCGAACAGGGAGAAGAGCCGTCGTGCACTACTGGTCTTGGCGGTTCCCTGTTCACCGAGCAGAGCCAAGGCCGGGCACGGAAGACCGACAAGGATCGTCGCAGCGACGAGCCAGCCGATGATCAAGCCGCGGTCCGAGGCCGGCAGATTGACGAACTCCCACAATGCGTCGAGGTTTCCGCCGCGCGCAGGGACGGGCAAAGGGGCGGTCACGGCGGTGCGGCGAAACAGCACGGGAAGGTCATCGTCGCCGTCGAGGATCTCCCAGCCGGCTGCCGTCACGCGGATGACCTGCTCACTGCGATCGCCGATGTCGATGAAGATCTCGTCGTCGCTGGGGCGCGCCGTGCGCAGGTGCAGCTTGATGGGCTCGAAACTCTCCTCCGCCTCGTACTCAAGCGCGCTCATCGCCTCAGTCAACGCGTTCTGCGAGGCTGTGCGAGCGGTCCGACGCCGGTACATGCCGCCGAGTTCCTTGCGGACGGAGCGTCTGCTGCCGAGGAGAGGAATCGCTACGTGACCGCCCTTGCGAACACCGAAAGGCTTGCCATCGGTATCGACGTGAAGGTCGTAGTGATCGAGGGCCAACTCAACGAGCTGCTGCGCGGTGGACCGCTTCCCGAGCGCCTCGGGGATATCGCGGTCTTCAGGTACGCTGGTGGTAGTCAAATGCAGGATCTCCTTTCAGATCCGCCATGGGGTCGCCGAGTTGCAGCTCGGTGGCCCTTTTTGTTTCTTCCGTATGGGTAGTGCTCGCTCAGGGTTCGAGCGTGATGTCGATCTTGTGGTTGCGGTCCCTTCGTATCCGCGCCTGCACCCTGCCGTGCGCGTGTTGAGCACCAGCAGGCCGCTTCGGGGGCGAGGCAAGAGCAGGCACGCTCCCGGGAGCCGAGGAAGATCGGTAGTGCGGAAGTCACCCCCGCACTTCTCCTGCGCGGACTGCACCTATTTCGCCTCCGAGGTGCCAATAGAGAAGTGATGGGGTTCCGTCCGCATCTCCGCTCCCGTGCGCGGGTTATCTAGGCGACGGCGGGGCGCGCCACGTGCGGAACACCACGCGGAACGTGTCGGTCCCGACAGTTGCCTCGAAGTTCCGCACGGTTTCCGCGCGCAATGGGTCCGGCGAGGACGCATCACATCGCCGGCTCGAGCTGCTCCTCGATCCAACGGTCGACATCGGCCTGACGCCAGCGAACAGCGGCGCCGATCTTCACGGCCCGGGGGAGCGGCTCACCGAGCGACCGCTTGCGGTAGATAGTCGACACAGACATGCCGGTCTGGGCGGAGAGATCGTGAACGTCGAGGAGGGTGTTCGTCGTCTGTGTCATGCGGAGTCCTTTGATAGCGAGTACCAGAAATTTGTAACTTGTGAGGTACCGTAACACAAGCTACATGATTCTGGTAACTTGTAAGCATGGAATCAATGGCATACGCGGAAGCGGTGGGCGGATTTCTTGCCGCCTACCGGCGGCGGCACGGGATTACCCTTGAGGCGATCGCGACCGTTGGACGCGATTACGGAGCAACGTGGAGCCTGTCTAGCGTCCAGGCGATTGAGCGGGGCAAGGCTGCGCCGACGGTTCCGACGCTTCTCACGCTCGCACTCGCACTTGGAAAGCTCTCTGGTGAGCCGCTTCGACTCGCCGACCTTCTTGGGGCTGCGGAGTTGCTGGAACGGCCGTACGAGCTCCGTGAGGATCAGCCCGTGCGGCGGGAGTGGGTCAACCGCGTACTGTCGGGCGCACCGATCGCGCTCGAGGATGGCGACTATGCGCACGTGGGCGCCGCGCCGATAGGTGGGGATCACGAGTGGGACGAGGAACTCGAGATGGCGGCCCTTGAGCATATGAGGGTGCACGGCAGGAAGTCCGAGTCGTATGACCAGGTGGATGCACAGTGGGGGGCCATGACGGAGGTGCCCGACCGTGACACGCGTCAGAGCGCTCGTCGGCCTAGTGTGAGCCTTGCAGAGTCTCGGGCGGCAAAGAAGCTTGGGATACGCCCACCTCTGCTTCAGCAGTACGCGGCGCGACTCTGGGGCCATTCCCTTGAAGTCGAGGCCCTGCTCCGTGCCGGCGAGGACAGCACGCCGCAGGCGCGTGGGCGCGTCACGCGTGTGCTCATTGACGAACTCCGCGCATCCACCGACGGTGAAGTCTGATGGCCAGACCTCGAATGGCGATCGGAACCTACGGCACCATCCACGTGGCCGAGGTTCAGCCGGGGAAGTGGCGTGCCCGCACGCGGTATCGTTTCGCGGACGGCAAATCCCGCCAGATCGAGAAGCACGCGCCGAGCAAGGCCAAGGCGACGGCCGCGCTGAGGCATGCGCTGACCACGATCGAGGCCGACCGCGGTGGCGAGCTGAAACCGGCAACGCACCTCCGCGCCCTCGGCCAGAGGTTCTTGGAGTCCCGGCGTGAGTTGGGGCGCTCAGAAGGCACGCTGGAGACCTACGGCTATGCAGTCACCGCTCATATCGCGCCCCGGATCGGCGACCTCTCAGTCGCCGAGGCCACACCTGAACGGCTGCAGAAGTTCCTTAACGCCGTTGAGAAGGAAGCCGGCCCGGGGGCAGCAAAGAACTGCCGATCGGCGCTGAGTGGCATGCTCGGCCTAGCGGTGCGGAACGGGGCTTTGTCGCACAACCCCGTGCGTGAGCTCGAGCGCGTCACCCAAAGGAAGAAGAAGGGCAGCACCGCAATCCCGTTGGACGAACTGCCGATGTTTCTCCAGCGCGTCCGTGAGGACGAGAAGCTCAACGAGTGGGACACGGTGGATCTGATCACGTTCATGCTCGCGTCAGGGTGGCGAGTGGCCGAGGTGTGCGCGCTCGAAGCGAGCGCTATCGACTTCGCCGCCGGCACAGCTTCCGTTGTCGCGCAGAATGTGCGTGTGAAGGGGCGGGGAATTGTGCGGCAGGAGTTCGCGAAGACCGACAAGTCCGCGCGTACCACCCACTTGCCGGAAGCGACCATGCTCCTCCTTCACAAGCGGCACGAGAGGCTGCGCGCCGATACCAACCTCATCTTCCCGACTCCGCTGATGCGCCCTCGCGATCCCTCGAACACGCAGCGGGAGCTTCGAGACCGTCGCGACGGCCTGGGGTACCCGGGATTGTCAACGCACGCGTTCCGAAAGTCGGTAGCCACGATTCTTGACAAGGCTGGACTGTCCGCGACAGAGATCGCCGACTACCTCGGACACGAGAACCCGAGCATGACCCAGGACGTGTACATGAACACCATCAAGGGCTCCACCAAAGCTGCAGGCATCATGGGCCAGAAGCTGGACGGGCTGATCTAATCCGGTGCGAGAAGCAGCCCGGGGCGGAGTGAGGAGAGGGCTTCCGCTCTACCCGATCGTAGTGTCCGTGGCTGCGGATACGATCCATCGATGACTGATGAGCAGCCGCCGGCGCCTGATCCTGCGAGCGGGCTGAATCTTGCGGACGAGCTGAACCGTGACTTCTATTCGCATTCACCATCGCAGTACCTGCGAACTCGAATCGCGTTGCTCGTCGCCCTCGGCGACGCCGATGCCGCCTTGCATCCCGCGCTCGTTGGAGGTGTCCGTGCGTGGGGTATGGGCGTCGAGCTAGAGGTGCCACTAGACGACGAAGAGATCGACGGATTCGCTGTGGTCGAGTCGATCTCGATCATGTACCTCGCGGCGGAGGCACTCCTGCGGTTGTACTTCGCGCACGTGGAACCGGAGCCTTGTCCGCCGCTGAAGCTCTCGTCGTTGACGAGCTTCGCGAAGTTCAAGCAGATGGCGGGCGACTTGTTGACCAGCCCTCCGCGCAATGAGCTATTGCGCGAGGTATTCCGCGGCAGGCTCGATGCGCCTGCTGAGGTATCCGCGGAGGCATGGACAGAGGACGCTGACGTCCTTCGATTTCTCTTGACTCGGGCAGCCGCGCTGCTCGCCCGCGAGGCTAACGTGTACAACTCGACGAAGCACGGGCTTGCAGTGCAACCTCGGAAATCCGGGCTGCGCCTCGGTAGCGAGGAGGACCCGAATGGCGTGATCATCGACCACCACGGACCGTCCATCCGGTTCCTCAGCAAGGGTCCTAGCGCCGAAGAGGGGGTGCAACAGTGGCGAGAGACGATCCAGTTCGCGTTCCCTTCCATCAACCTCGCAGTTGCATCCGCTTTCGCCGACGAGATCGACGCGATCCACGCGGTGGCGAAGGCGCGCTTGACTGGTGAACAGGGCTCAGTGACGATTCGTCAGCGAGCGTTGATTGACCACCTTCGTGCCGTGCCCTTCGCTAGCAACTACACGGGGCTTCTATCTCTGGGGATGCATCGAGACTTTGGGGTCAGGATTGGGCGCTAGTTGCGTTCGGGCGACGCTGCTGCCTGAGCCTGATAGTGCGGAGTTTGTGCGGAGTCCACGACTGAAAACCCCAGAGCCTGCCCGGAGGGAGGCAGTCGCTGACGCGGAAAAACCCTGATAAGCGCATAAAAGAACCCCCGCGATGTAGAAGCTACGCGAGGGTTCCAGTGGCTCCGACCGGCATCGATCCGGTGACCTTTCGATTTTCAGTCGAACGCTCTACCAACTGAGCTACAGAGCCGCGCGGCGATGATGCTGCCGCGTCCTAGACGAAGAGCCCTCTCCGAAGAAAGAGCTCGTCGCACGGAGCGACCCTGACGGGACTTGAACCCGCGACCTCCGCCGTGACAGGGCGGCACGCTAACCAACTGCGCTACAGGGCCATACTGGTGTTTTCAATTGTATCGGATGGAGTGACCCCAACGGGATTCGAACCCGTGCTACCGCCGTGAAAGGGCGGCGTCCTAGGCCGCTAAACGATGGGGCCGAGTCAGTCCCGGGGGACTTCCTTGCCGACGCTCAAGCATAAGGGATCATCCGGGCAAATCGCGAATCGAGCCCGGAACCCGCTTCCCCCGGGCGTGTTCGAGCGGGACCATGGAGGGGCCGGGGATGCTGTTCACGCCGCTCCAGGAGTCTGGTGCTGGTGTGAAAGTTGTTGTTACTGTGGCATCTGTGAAACCGGCGGAAGGGGCCGTGTGAACGAGAAGACCACGCAGGATGCGGCACTCGCGGCATCCGCGGACTGCGGGTGTGCGCCCACCCCGACGGAGCGCCGTGCCCTCTTCGGTGACGGCATCAGCCGCCGCGGCGCTCTCGGACTCGGCGCGCTCAGCGTCGTCGCCCTCAGCGCGTTCGGCATCTCGTCTGGAGTCACGGCCGCCCACGCCGCGTCGTACCCGAGCTGGGACGACGTGCAGAAGGCCAAGCAGAACGAGGCCTCCAAAGCCGCAGAGGTGAAGCGCATCGAGGGACTGATCCAGTCACTCACGCAGAAGGTCTCCGAGACGCAGGCCGCCGCCGAGGTCGCCTCGACCGAGTTCTACAACGCGCAGCAGGCCTACTTCGCCGCGATCGCGGAGGCCGACTCGCTGCAGGAGAAGGCGGACGCGCAGGCCGCCGTCGCCGACGAGTCCGCCCGCAAGGCCGGTCAGGTCGCCGCGCAGCTCTACCGCAACGGCGGTGACGACACCTCGCTGGAGCTGTTCTTCGCGGGCTCCGCAGCCAACGCCGACGAGCTCCTCGCCCGCCTCGGCTCGATGGACAAGCTCCTCGAGTACAACCAGACCGTCTACAACGACGCGGTCGCCGCGCGGAACTCTGCCCAGTCGCTCAGCGATCAGGCGGTCGTCGCCCGGGACGAGCGCGACCGGCTCCAGAAGATCGCCGAGGAGAAGATGGTCGCGGCGCAGCAGGCCGCCGACGCCGCCCAGGCCGCTCTCGACGAGCAGTCGGCGAACCTCGCCACGATGCAGGCGCAGCTCGCCGCGCTGAAGGACACCACCGCGACCACCGTCGCCGGCTACCAGAAGGGCGTCGAGGAGCGCGAGAAGGAGCGTAAGCGCCGCGAGGCCGCCGAAGCCGCCGCGAATGCCGGCGGCAACAGCGGCGGCGGCGGGACCCCGGGAAGCGGCGGCTGGGTGCGTCCGCATGGCGGTTACCGCAGCTCCGGCTACGGCCCGCGCTCCCAGCAGTGCAACGCCAACGGCTGCTCGTCGAGCTGGCACTACGGCGTCGACCTCGCGAACGGCTGCGGCGCGGCGATCTACGCGGCGCACTCGGGCACTGTCGATGCCGCGTTCTACAACGGCGGGTACGGCAACTACGTCCGGATCCAGCACGGCGGCGGCATCGCGACCGGCTACGCGCACATCAAGCCCGGCGGCTTCGCGGTCCGGAACGGCCAGTGGGTGCGCGCCGGCCAGGTCATCGCGTATGCGGGCAACACCGGCGGCTCCTTCGGCTGCCACCTGCACTTCGAGGTCTACATCAACGGCCGCTACACGAACCCCATCGACTTCATGGCGAGCAAGGGCATCTCCGTCTGACGGACGGCTGGATAGCGGAAGACCCCCGGACGCATGGCGTCCGGGGGTCTTCGCTTCGACAGGCTCAGCGAACCAGAGAAGGTCGGCGACCGAGAGAGGTCGGCGACCCAGAGAAGGTCGGCGACCGAGATAGGTCAGCGCCCCAGAGAGGTCGGCGACCCAGATGGGTCCGGTCAGTGGCCCTGCTCGCCGAAGCGGACGATGGCCTCGTCGAGAATGCGCTGCGCCTCGGCGGCGTTGCCCCACTCGTCGACCTTGACCCACTTGTTGGGCTCGAGGTCCTTGTAGTGCTCGAAGAAGTGCGCGATCTCCTTCTTCGTGTACTCCGGCACGTCGTCGATGTCCTGGATGTGGGCCCAGCGCGGGTCCTTGGAGAGCACGGCGACGAGCTTGTCGTCTCCGCCGGCCTCGTCGCTCATCTTCAGTACGGCGACCGGGCGGACCTCGACGACGACGCCGGGGTAGATCTGGTGGTCGAGGAGCACCAGCACGTCGAGCGGGTCGCCGTCCTCGCCGAGCGTGTTGTCGAAGTAGCCGTAGTCGGCCGGGTAGCCGAAGGTCGTGTAGAGCACGCGGTCGAGGTGCACTCGCCCGGTCTCGTGGTCGACCTCGTACTTCACGCGGCTGCCGCGCGGGATCTCGATGACGGCGTCGTGTGCGCCCATGCGTGTGCTCCTCAGGAAGATCGGTTGGATGCCGCGGACCAGCCTACTCGGGGGCCGCGGATCCGACCGTGACGGAGGAGGCGGTGCCCTAGCGTGGAGGGATGCCTTCCCTCGACCCCGCCGTCGCCGAGATCCGCCTCGCCGTGCGCACCGCGCTCGCCGACCTGCCCGAGGGCTCGACCGTCGTCGTCGCGGTGTCCGGCGGTGCCGACTCGCTCGCACTGGCGGCGGCCACCGCGTTCGAGGCCGCGAAAGTCGGGGTGCGTGCGACCGCGGTGACGGTCGACCACGGTCTGCAGCAGGGGTCCGCCGAGGTCGCCGCCGAGACGGGACGCATCGCCGGACGGCTCGGATTGGAGGCGCTCGTCCTCCGCGTCGAGGTCGACGGCGACGGGGGTCCGGAGGCGGCCGCGCGGGATGCGCGCTACCGCGTGCTCCGGGACGCGGCGGGCGAGATCGGCGCGCGGGCGGTCCTGCTCGGACACACCCTCGACGACCAGGCCGAGACGGTCCTGCTCGGACTCGCCCGCGGCTCCGGGGCGACGAGCCTGCAGGGCATGGCGCCGGACCGGGAGGACGACGACGGCCTCCGGTGGCTGCGTCCGCTGCTCCGCGTGCGCCGCGAGACCACCCGTGCGTTCTGCGGCGCGGCGGAGCTGCAGCCGTGGGAAGACCCGCACAACACCGACGACCGCTACACGCGGGTGCGGGTGCGTCGCCACGTGCTCCCGGTGCTGGAGACGCAGCTCGGCCCGGGTATCGCCGAGGCGTTGGCGCGCACCGCCGAGCAGCTCCGGGAGGACGCGGAGGCGTTCGACGAGATGATCCACGAGACGATCGAGGACATCGTCGAGCACGCCGAGGCCGGGATCTCCGTGAGCGTCGCCGCGCTCGCCGCCAACCCGGCCGCGCTGCGCAACCGCATCATCCGGCTCGTGGTCGACAGCGAGTTCGGGGCGAGCCTGAGCCGCGCGCAGACGATCGAGGTCGCCCGCCTCGTGACCGACTGGTCGGGTCAGGGCCCGATCGATCTGCCGGGGTGCGCCGCCGTGCGTCAGGGCGGCCGGATCGTGTTCACCGCCGCGACCCGCTGAATCGCAGGCCGCGGCGGCGTCGCGTTCTACTTCTTGCCGCCGAAGAGGCCGCCGAGGATGCCTCCGAGGTCGATGCCGCCGCCGGAGCCGCTCTTACCGCCGCCGAGGAGGCCACCCAGCACGTCACCCAACCCGCCGCCGGAGCCCGAGTCGCCGCCGCCGAGGATGCCGCCGATGACGTCGCCGATCCCGCCGGAGCCCTCCGCGCCCGCGTCCGCCTTCGCCGTCTTGTCCTTGGTCGCGTTGGCGATGAGACCCATCACGATCGGCGCGAGGATGGGGAGGAGCTTCCCGAAGTCGATGCCCGGGGTCGCCTTCGACTCCGTCAGCTCCTTCGTGACCTCCTTCTCCTTCCCGCCGAGGATGTGGGAGACGATCTTCTCGCCGTCTTCCTGGTCGATGTCGTCGACCGTCGCCGGGCTCGACGCACCGCGGTGCTTGCCGAGGGCCTTCTCGATGGCCGCCGATCCCTCGGAACTCTCCGCGTTCTTGGCCAGCCCGCCGAGCAGCACGGCGCCGCCCTGCTCGACCGCGACCTTGGCCTCGTCGCGCGACACTCCGAGCTTCTGCGCGATGTCGTCGAGGGGGACCTGGCTGAGGATGTCGTGAGTCGCCATGGGGATCTCCTTCCGTCGGGGCGTGCGCCCGCGTCACCGTCAGAGTAGTGCGGCGTCGTCCTGCGGGGGAGGGTACGCGCCCGCGACCGGAGCACACGGTCACGTCACCTAAAATCGATCCATGCGCGCCGCGGAGATCCAGGACGACCTTGCACAGATCCTCGTCACCGAGGAGGAGATCCACGCCAAGCTCGACGAGCTCGCGGCGCAGGTCGCGAAGGATTACGAGGGCAAGGACCTCATCCTCGTCGGCGTGCTGAAGGGCGCGGTCATGGTCATGGCGGACTTCGCGCGAGCGCTGCCGTTCCACGCGCCGATGGACTGGATGGCGGTGTCGAGCTACGGCGCCAGCACGAAGTCGAGCGGTGTCGTGCAGATCCGGAAGGACCTCGACACCGACCTGCACGGCAAGCACGTGCTCATCGTCGAGGACATCATCGACTCCGGCCTCACCCTGAGCTGGCTGCTGGAGAACTTCGAGTCCCGCGGTGCGGAGTCGATCGAGGTCCTGGCGCTGCTGCGCAAGCCGGAGGCCGCGAAGGTCGAGATCGACTGCAAGTACGTCGGCTTCGACATCCCCGTGGAATTCGTCGTCGGCTACGGACTCGACTACGCGGAGCGCTACCGCAACCTCCGCGACGTCGCCGTGCTGGCACCGCACGTCTACAGCTGACGCTTCGACAGGCTCAGCGACCCAGGCGGGCTCAGAAGCCGGGCGGGGTCAGCGACCCGGGTGGGCTCAGCCACCGAGGCGGCAGCGCCGACAGCGTTGCGCCGTGGGTGAACGCACAGCGGCCCCCTAGCACGGAGGCGATACGCTGATCCGACCATGGATGTGAAGAAGCTCACCCGCAATCCGCTGATCTACGTCGCTCTGATCGGCGTGCTGCTCTTCGGCGGATTCCTGCTGATCTCGAACCTCGGTGCGCCGAAGCAGATCACGACGCAGGAGGGGCTCGAGCTGCTCTCCGGCAAGACCGTGACCGAGGTCGTCACCACCGACGGCGATCAGCGCGTAGACATGACGCTGTCGAAGCCGTTCGAGGGCTCCGAGAACGTCCAGTTCTACTACGTCGAGGCCCGCGCCGACGAGGTGGTCTCCGCGATCGATGCGGCCGCGCCGAAGGACGGCTTCAACGACGCCGTGCCGCGCGCGACCTGGTTCGACGGCTTCCTCTCCCTGCTGCTTCCCCTCGTGCTGCTCGGCCTGCTGTTCTGGTGGCTCCTGTCGTCCATGCAGGGCGGCGGCGGCAAGGTCATGCAGTTCGGCAAGTCCAAGGCCAAGCTCGTCAACAAGGAGACCCCGACGGTCACCTTCGCCGACGTCGCCGGTGCCGACGAGGCCATCGAGGAGCTCCACGAGATCAAGGAGTTCCTGCAGGACCCGGCGAAGTTCCAGGCCATCGGCGCCCGCATCCCGAAGGGCGTGCTGCTGTACGGCCCTCCCGGAACCGGAAAGACCCTCCTCGCCCGTGCCGTCGCCGGCGAGGCCGGTGCCCCGTTCTACTCCATCTCCGGATCCGACTTCGTCGAGATGTTCGTCGGCGTCGGTGCCTCCCGCGTGCGCGACCTGTTCAGCCAGGCCAAGGAGAACGCCCCGGCGATCATCTTCATCGACGAGATCGACGCCGTCGGCCGTCACCGCGGCGCCGGCATGGGCGGCGGCAACGACGAGCGCGAGCAGACGCTGAACCAGATGCTCGTCGAGATGGACGGCTTCGACCCGAACGCGAACGTCATCGTGATCGCGGCCACCAACCGTCCCGACATCCTCGACCCCGCGCTGCTGCGCCCCGGCCGCTTCGACCGTCAGATCGGTGTCGACGCCCCCGACCTCAAGGGCCGCCAGAAGATCCTCGAGGTGCACAGCAAGGGCAAGCCGCTGTCGAAAAACGTCGACCTCGAGGTCGTCGCCCGCAAGACCCCCGGCTTCACCGGTGCCGATTTGGCGAACGTGCTCAACGAGGCCGCGCTGCTCACGGCCCGCTCGAACGCGCAGCTCATCGACAACCGTGCCCTCGACGAGGCCATCGACCGCGTGATCGCCGGTCCGCAGCGTCGCACTCGCGTGATGAAGGACAAGGAGAAGCTCATCACGGCGTATCACGAGGGCGGACACGCGCTCGCGGCGGCGGCGATGAACTACACCGACCCCGTGACGAAGATCACGATCCTGCCCCGCGGCAAGGCGCTCGGCTACACGATGGTGCTGCCGCTGGACGACAAGTACTCGGTGACCCGCAACGAGCTGCAGGACCAGCTCACCTACGCCATGGGCGGTCGCGTCGCCGAGGAGCTCGTCTTCCACGACCCCACCACCGGTGCGTCCAACGACATCGAGAAGGCGACCTCGATCGCCCGAAAGATGGTCATCGAGTACGGCATGACGACGCAGGTCGGTCCGGTCAAGCTCGGCACCGAGGGCGGCGACATGTTCGTCGCGCGCGACATGGGCCGTGGCCGCGAGTACTCCGAGAAGGTCGCGGAGCGTGTCGATGCCGAGGTGCGGGCGCTCATCGAGCAGGCGCACAACGAGGCGTACGCGGTGCTCAGCGAGAACCGGGACATCCTCGACCGTCTCGCCCTCGCGCTCCTCGAGGAGGAGACCCTCGACCATAACCGCATCGCGGAGATCTTCACCGAGGTGAAGAAGCTCCCCGAGCGTCCGCTGTGGCTGTCCAGCGAGGACCGCCCGGTCTCGGAGCGGCCGCCGATCGAGGTCCCGAAGAAGGACGTCTCGCTCGCCGCCTCCGTCGAGGCGCCGACGGCCCCGCCGCGTCCGCAGCAGGGCTCCGCCGGAGCGGGCAACCCTCGTCCCGCGACGGCGTGACGTGACCGTCGACAAGGGGCGCGTCGAACGGCTCACCAGGGAACTCCTGGAGGCGATCGGCGAGGACCCCGATCGTCCGGGGATCAAGCAGACGCCCTCCCGGATGGCCGAGCTCTACGCGGAGTTCTTCGCGGGGGTGGGCGAGGATCCCGCCGAACCGCTCGCCCACACGATCAGCGTCACCCGCGGGCCGGCGCCGGACACCCTGCCGTCCGGTGCCGTGCTGCTGCGCGACATCCGCTTCCGCTCGGTGTGCGAGCACCACCTCCTGCCCTTCGCGGGACACGCGCACATCGCCTACCTTCCGGGCGAGCAGGTCGTCGGTCTCGGTGCGCTCGTGCGCGTCGTGGAGATCCTCGCCGCGCGGCCGCAGGTGCAGGAGCGGCTGGGGGAGCAGATCGCCGACACGATCGCCGAGAACCTCGACGCGCGCGGCGTGCTCGTCGTTCTCGATGCCAGCCACGGCTGCGTGACGATGCGGGGCGGACGGCAGACCGAAGCCTCGACCCTGACCATCGCAGCGCGCGGGGTCTACACGGATCCCGTGGCACGCGCGGAGTTGGTGACCCTGATCGGCATGACCGTGCCGGGGGCCGGGACGTCGCGCGCATGACCGGCATCTGGGGCATCGTCAACGTCACCCCCGACTCGTTCAGCGACGGCGGGCGGTACCTCGACGCGGACCGCGCGGTCGCCCACGGCCTCCGTCTGCGCGCGGAAGGAGCGTCCGTCCTCGACGTCGGGGGCGAGTCGACCCGGCCGGGCGCGGAGCGCGTCGGGGTGGACGAGGAGCAGCGCCGCGTCCTCCCGGTCGTCGAACAGCTCGCCGCGGCCGGTGCCGTCGTCAGCATCGACACCCTCAACGCGTCGACCGCCGTGGCGGCCGTCCGCGCAGGGGCGCGCATCGTCAACGACGTCTCCGGCGGACTCGCCGACCCCGACATGCGCGCCGCGGTGGCGGAGTCGGGTGCCGACTTCGCGATCGGGCACTGGCGGGGCTTCTCCGCCGACATGTATGCGAACGCCGACTACCGGCGCGTCGCCCGAGAGGTGGCCGGCGAGCTGCGCGAGCGCATCGGGGAGGCGGCCGCCGCCGGGATCGCGCCCTCCCGCCTGATCGTCGACCCCGGTATCGGGTTCGCCAAGGCCGGTGCCCAGAACTGGGACGTGCTGAGGGGCCTCGACGAGATCGTGGGCCTCGGTTTCCGCGTGCTGGTCGGGACGTCGCGCAAGCGCTTCCTCGCCGACGTGCTGCAGGAGGCGGCCCCGGGCGGTGACGGCGTCTCCGAGGAGCGCCGGGACCTGGCGACCGCGGTGACGAGTGCGCTCGCGATGCGCGCCGGCGCCTGGGCGGTGCGCGTGCACGACGTCGCGGCCACCCGCGACGCCCTCGCGATCACCCGCGCCTGGGAAGGCTGAGTGCGAGGTCGGAGCGTCGCCGTACCCTAGAGGCATGGACTTCCTCGACGAGATCGTGCTGACAGGGCTGACCGTGTTCGGCCACCACGGCGTCTACCCGCACGAGCGGGAGAACGGGCAGGAGTTCACGGTCGACCTCCGGTTGCGGCTCTCCCTCGAACAGGCCGCCGCGTCCGACGAAGTGGCCGACACCGTGCACTATGGCGAGCTCGCGGAGCGGGTGGCCGCCGTCGTCGCGGGGGAGCCGGTGAACCTCATCGAGACCCTGGCCGAGCGGATCGCGGACGTCGCCCTCGGCGACCGCCGCGTGCAGCAGGTGACCGTGACGGTGCACAAGCCGCAGGCACCGATCGCCCTGACCTTCGACGACGTGGCCGTGACGGTGCATCGGACGCGGGCTCCGGAGTCGCTGGAGGACATCACCACATGAGCCGCAACCTCACCCGCCCGCCGGAGGTGCCGGGCCCCCGAGCTCCGCGCCCCGAGACGGTGGCGGTCGTCGCGCTCGGCGCCAACCTCGGAGACCGCGAGGACACGATCCGCGCCGCGGCCGCGCGCATCGGGCGGCTCCCGCTCGTCTCGGACGTGCGCCTGTCGCGCCTGTTCGAGACGGTGGCGCTGCGCGTGGACGGCCCCGATCCGGACGCCCCCGGGTATGTGAACGCGGTGGCTCTGGTGACCACCCGGCTCGCTCCCGAGATCCTGCTCGGCATGCTGCACGCCATCGAGGACGAGAACGGCCGCGTGCGCGGCGAGCGGTGGGGCGACCGCACCCTCGACCTCGACCTCATCGCCTACGGCGACGTCGTCTCGGACGACCCCCGGATCCAGCTGCCCCATCCGCGGGCGGCGGAGCGGCTGTTCGTCCTGGAGCCGTGGCTCGACATCGACCCCGACGCCGAGCTCGTGGGGCGCGGCCGGGTCGCCGATCTGGCGGCGGACCTTCGCGCGCGAGGCGAGGGATGAAGCGCACCTCCGCCGGACTTCTCGCCGTCCTCGCGCTCGTCGGCGCCGGGGCCGGCTTCATCCTCGACCAGATGCTCACGGCGACGGGGCGGGCCACGTTCACGCCGTCCCTCTTCCTCCCGGTGCTGCTCGTCCTCATCGCGGGCGCATCGCTCGGGGTGGCCTGGCCGGTGCGGCGCAGCGTCCGCTCCGGGGTGCGCATCGACCCGTTCCGTGCCCTCCGGGCCGCGACCCTCGCGCGGGCGTCCAGTCTGCTGGGGGCGATCCTGGCGGGCTTCGGGGCAGGACTGCTGGCCTTCCTCCTCACGCGCCCCATCGATCCCCCGATAGGGTCGACTGTGGCCATGGTGGCGCTGATCGCGAGTGCGGTCGTGCTCGTCATCGCCGCTCTCGTAGCCGAACAGTTCTGCACCCTGCCGAAGGATCCTGATGACTCAGAACCCAGAGACCGCGCCCCTGAACCCGGCGGAGGGCACTGACCTCGGCGCCCTCGACCAGGGCACCTACACGGGCCTGCGCACGGCGCGCAACGAGGCCCGCCTCGAGCTCGACGGCACCTGGCACCAGATCTCGCCGCGCTACGTGGTGTCGCAGATCGTGCAGAACGTCATCTTCCTGGCGATCGTCGTGGCGGCGGCCGTCGTGCTGAACATCGTGCTCGAACAGGACTGGGTGTGGATCCCGGCCGGGGTCATCATCCTCATCACGCTCGTGACGCTGGTCATCCTCCCGCGGCAGGCGCGAGCGATCGGCTACATGCTGCGGGCGGACGACATCGTGTTCCGCAAGGGCATCCTGTGGCAGCGCATGATCGCGGTGCCGTATGGCCGCATGCAGCTCGTCGACATCACCCAGGGGCCGCTCGACCGGGCGTTCGGCATCTCCCAGCTCAAGATGGTCACCGCCGCGGCGACCACCGGTGTGCAGATCCCCGGCCTCACCCAGGCGGCGGCCGAGGCGCTGCGCGACACGCTCATCCAGGTCGCCGAGACCCGCCGGACCGGCCTGTGAGCGAGTCGCAGCTCCCCACCGCCGCGCCGGGGCAGACCTCCGCGGGCACACCGTCGACGCACCTCGCGGACGGTGAATGGCACCGGATGCATCCGCTCACGCCGCTCTTCAAGGGCGGCCTGGCGCTCATCATCGTGGGTGGCATCGTGATCGCGAACATGCGCGACCGGGTCATCGCCTGGCTCGTCGGGCAGTTCGCGCCCGAGGAAGCGCACTACGACGACTACACCGGCGGCGACCCGGTGGACTGGGTGCTCGCGAACAACTTCGCGCTCATCGCGCTGCTGGGTGTCCTGGCGCTCGTCGTGGTGCTCGTGGCGATCTTCTGGTTCGTCTGGCGCTTCCAGCAGTTCCGCATCACCGGCGACCATGTCGAGGTGCGCAAGGGCATCATCTTCCGTTCCCATCGCCGTGCTCCCCTCGACCGCGTGCAGGGTGTGAACCTCACGCGGCCGTTCCCGGCACGCATCATCGGGCTCGCGAAGCTCGAGGTCGTCGGCGCGGGCACCGACGCGAACGTCGCGCTCGAGTACCTGGCGACGCCGCGCGCCGAAGGCGTGCGCGCCGAGATCCTGCGCCTGGCCTCCGGGGCTCGTGCCGCGCGGCACGCGGCGTCGGATCCGCAGGGCGCAGCGACGCCGGGCGGGACCGCTCCGGCTTCCACCCGGGCGCAGCTCGTCGGCTCGATGAACGAGGGCGTCAACGGCCTGCTCGCCGGTGTGGACCTGCAGGACGTCGTCCCCGAGAGCGTCGTCAAGATCCCGGCCGGCCGGCTGATCGGCTCGCAGCTCATCTCCGGGCTGCTGTGGCTGGTCTTCTTCGGCGTGATCTTCGCGATCGCGATCGGGAGCACCCTCATCGGCATCCTCGTCGACGGCGATCCCGACGGCGGGATCGTCCTCCTCGGCATCGGTCTCGGCATGGGCGTCCCCATGGTCATCGCCGTGGTCGGTATCACGTGGGCGCAGATCTCCAAGTCGCTGCGCTACTCCATCGCGCCCACCCCCGACGGCGTGCGCATCACCTACGGGCTGCTCACCACCGTCACCGAGACCCTGCCGCCCGGCCGCATCTTCGCGGTCGAGGTGTCGCAGTCCCTGCTCTGGCGGCCGTTCGGCTGGTGGACCATCAAGATCAACCGGATGAGCGGCAAGAGTGCCGCGCAGCAGTCGTCGAGCAGCGGTCAGCAGTTCAACGTCGTGCTTCCGGTCGGCAAGCGCGCGGACGTGGAGCGGGTGCTGTCGCTCGTGCTGCCCGACGTGCCGGCTGAGAGCATCCCCGCGCTGTGGGACCAGGGCGTCGTCGGTCCGACTGACGCCGACCCCTACCGGACGATGCCGCGCCGGGCCTGGTGGCGGCGACCGTTCTCCTGGAAGCGCCACGGCTATACGGTGACGACGGACGGCCTGCTCCTGCGCCGCGGCGTCGTGTGGCGCAAGCTCGCGGTCTTCCCGCTCGCGCGTCTCCAGGGCGTGTCGCTGAGCCAGGGGCCTATCGACCGGGCCCAGGGGGTCTCCGGTGCACAGGTGCATACCGTGCCCGGGCCGATCACCGGCCTCCTCTCGGGGCTCGAGCGCGCCGACGCCCTTGCGCTGCTCAACGAGGTCAGCGTCGCCGCGGCCGAGGCGGCGTCCCGCGACCACACCCACCGCTGGAGCGAGCACGCCGCGGCCGGAACTCCGGTCGCACCGCCCGCTCCGCCGGTGTTCGGCGGTCCTGCGACGCCGACGTCTCCCGCGTTCGGAGGGGCGGCATCCGCTCCGTCCGCTCCGCCGGCTCCGCCCGCTCCGCCCGCGGGCGTTCCGGGGCCGGCGACGCCGCCGCCTCCGGTCCCGCCCGTCCGGACGCCTCCGGTGACGCCGCCGCCGGCGCCTCCGGTCACGGCGCCTCCGGTCGCTCCGCCCTCCGTTCCACCGGTGGCGCCGCCACCGCCGCAGACGGCGGCCCCGTCCGCCCCGCCGGCGTCGCCCGGCTCGGTCGTGCCTCCGACGCCACCGATCCCGCCGGCGCGACCGGACGCGCCGCGCGAGGAGTGAGCGTGGTGCGTGACGGCCGTCTCGGCGTCGGCATCGTCGGCGCGGGGCGTGTGGGCCCTGTTGTCGGCGCCGCGTTGGCCGGAGCCGGACATGCGATCGTCGGGATCACGAGCGGATCGGACGACGAACGTGCGTCCGCGGTTCTCCCGGGCGTCCCGGTGCTGGACACCCAGGAGGTCGTGCGGCGCGCCGAACTGGTGGTCCTCGCGGTCCCCTCCGCCGAGCTTCCGGCCCTCGTCTCGGGCATCGCGGAGCTGGGCGGGTGGCAGATCGGCCAGCTCGTCCTGCACACCGATCCGGCGCAGGGCATCGAGGTCCTGCGCCCGGCGGCGGAGCGCGGTGCCATCCCGTTGGCGGTGCATCCGGCGATCACGTTCACCGGGACCTCGATCGATCTCCGACAGCTGCAGGCGGGATTCGCGGCGGTCACCGCTCCCGCCGCCGTGCTCCCGATCGCCCAGGCGCTGGCTGTGGAGATGGGGTGCGAACCGGTCGTCATCGCCGAGGCCGACCGTCCCGCCTATGCCGATGCGATCGCCACGGCCACGGAGTTCTCCCGCTCGATCATCGGCCAGTCGACCTCGCGGCTCCGTGAGATCGGCGTCGAGAATCCGGGCGGGTTCCTCTCCGCGCTGGTGCAGTCGACCGTCGAGCGGGCGCTGCGCGACGCCTCGGAACCGCCGCCACTCGTCTGATCGGGTGCGGGCGTGTGATCGTGCGCGCAGCGCCGCCAGCCGACCGCTTCCCGGCTCAGCGTCCTCCGGAGAAGCCGCCGCCGCCACCGCCACCGGAGAATCCGCCGCCGAACGAACCGCCGCTGCTGGATGATGTGCCGGTGGACGGTGCGGAGTACGTCGCCGCCGCCGTGGAGGAACTCATGAACGCCACGAGCGAGGTGCGAAGCGCGACGGATGCGGGGTCGCCGATCCAGGATGGGCCGTGCGTCTCCCGGCTGTATGCCGTCTCGAGCACGCGGCCCCACTCATCCTCCATGCCGAACAGCATCGCGTAGGGGAGGAGGCGCTCGTAGATGTGGATGACGTCCACGCCCTCGTCGGTACGTCGTTCCGCCCCGGTGTAGGACTGCAGCATCCGCAGCCGGTCCTCCTCGGCGACGCGGATGAACTCGCGCACCCCCTGCAGGTGTTCGTACGCCTGTGCTCCCTCCGGAGTCAGGACCGTGTGCCGCGAGAAGGTGAAGAAGCTGGAGGCCGCGACGAGGAGGGCTCCGACGGAGATGGCCAGAAGCGCGGGGCCGGCGGACAACCGTCCGGATGCGACGGCGACGACGGCGACGACGAGACCGGCGACGGCGAGGGCGATCGCCACGGACTGCAGGATGACGGCCGCGCGGCTGCGCACCCTGGTCGTCAGGCCCCGGCGGGCGGCCTCTTCGCGTCCGTTCGTCGTCAGCGCCGTCATCCGCGTTGCGAATGCCTCACTCTCGGCCGGCAGGTCCACGACGCCGTCCGCACCCGCGTGGAGGAAGAGCGCGTCGAGCGCAGCCTGATCGAGGGGACTCGGCGCGCTGCCGTGGGGCCGTCGTCGAAGCCGTGGTGCTCCGGTCGACGTCCCGTCCTCGATGCGCAGCGCGCCGCGGACGGCGAGGTGCACGATCTCGGCAGGGATCACGTTCTCGGCTCCGGGCAGGATCGCGGCGGCGAGGAGGGGCGGCTGGTCGTCGGGGACGTCGTACTGCGCCACGATGATCCCGGTGGCGCGACGCCGACGTCGTGCAGCGCCCACGGCGACTGCCCATCCGACCGCGGACAGACCCACGGCGCCGGCGGCAGCGACGGCAGGCCCGAGATCGGCGACCGCGTCGGGCATGCGGGCAGCGGGCTGAGTCACTGAGCCGGGATCGAAGCCGACGGCCACCGTCACACCGTCCGCGGCGGGCAGAGGCCCGGCTTCGACGTGGAAGGAAGCGGCTTCTCCGTCCGCTATCGGTCCCTCCAGGTCGCAGGGCTCGGTGGATCCGGAGGGGCCGATGTAGCACTTCGTCGCGCCGGTGAGATGGGCGGTCAGCACGGCGTCGAACCGGATGTCGGCCTGGAACGCCTCGATCGGTTGCGTGCTGTCGAGCGGGAGGAGATCCCAGTAGAACTCGTCTGCGGCGTGGGTGCCGGACGGGTCGGGTGCGCTCCCGACGATGATGTCGCGCATCTCGTACTCGATGACGTAGGTGGTGAGGCCGTGGACGAAGTCGTCGTCGCCGGTGAGGATGAAGAGCGTCCCGTCATCCTCGTCGGTCTCATACGGGACGGCGGCTCCGTCCTCATCGGTGACCGCGAGCACCCGGGTGTCGATGTCAGCGTTCTTGTATGCCGTCGCCAGGCCGCGCACGATGCCGCGGTTCTGGTCGGCGTCGGGGAATCGCGCGACGAGCGTCTCCCTCACCTGCATGTGGGCCCGGCCGTCATCGTCGAGCCCGACGTCGTACACCGCGTCCCACGAGGCGTAGGAGAGCTCGTCCACATCGGCGGCGGAGACGACGGTGGTCGCGGTCGCCGGGGTCGCCGCGACGGCGACTTCCGGCGCGAGGACAGGGACGGTGGCGAGAGC
This sequence comes from Microbacterium sp. str. 'China', assembly GCF_002993305.1. NCBI lineage: Bacteria > Bacillati > Actinomycetota > Actinomycetes > Micrococcales > Microbacteriaceae > Microbacterium > Microbacterium sp. str. 'China'. The sequence goes on from NZ_CP027434.1 coordinate 669,206, forward strand.
GACGACGGCGCTCGCACGGAGGATCCGAGTGGGGGCCATGCTTCGAGGCTACCCAGCACGCCGCGGGGCGAGGACGTCCCGCGCCATCTCGGTAAACTGGGGAGGACTTGCAAGGAGCCCCGCACATGACTGATGCGCCCGCCGCGCCCGAAACGGCTTCGGCCGCCCCTTCCACCGAAGAGGACATCCACGAGCAGAAGGCCGTCCGCCTCGCCAAGCGCGAGCGTCTGATCGAGAAGCGCTCGGACGCCGGCGGCGGCGCCTTCCCTGTCGCGGTGCCGGTGACGCACAGCATCCCCGCGCTGCGTGCGGAGTACGGCGACCTCGAGCCCGGCGCCGAGACCGGCGTGGTCGTCGGCGTCGCGGGGCGCGTGGTGTTCAGCCGCAACACCGGCAAGCTCTGCTTCGCCACGCTCCAGGCCGGCGACGGCACCCGCATCCAGGCGATGATCTCCCTTGCCAATGTCGGCGAGGAGTCGCTCGCCGACTGGAAGGAGTACGTCGACCTCGGTGACCATGTCTTCGTGCACGGCGAGGTCATCTCCAGCCGCCGCGGTGAGCTGTCGATCATGGCGGACGACTGGACCATCGCGTCGAAGGCGATCCTGCCGCTTCCCAACGCCTACGCCGAGCTCAGCGAAGAGGGGCGTGTGCGCAGCCGCTACCTCGACCTGATCGTGCGGGAGCAGGCGCGGACGACCGTGCGTGCGCGCGCGGCGGTGAACGCGAGCCTGCGGGCGACCTTCGCCGCCCACGGGTACCTCGAAGTGGAGACGCCGATGCTGCAGGTGCAGCACGGCGGTGCATCCGCCCGCCCCTTCGTCACCCACTCCAATGCGTTCGACACCGAGCTCTACCTCCGCATCGCGCCGGAGCTGTACCTGAAGCGCGCGGTCGTGGGCGGGATCGAGCGGGTGTTCGAGATCAACCGGAACTTCCGCAACGAGGGCGCCGACTCGACGCACAGCCCGGAGTTCGCGATGCTCGAGGCCTACCAGGCCTACGGCGACTACAACCAGATGGCGGCCCTCACGCAGGAACTCGTCCAGCAGGCCGCGGTCGCCGTCGCCGGGTCGACCACGGTCACCTGGGTGGACGGCACCGAGTACGACCTGGGCGGCGAGTGGGACCGCATCTCGATGTACGAGTCCCTTTCCGCCGCCTCCGGACGGACGGTCACGCCCGCGGACTCCGTCGACGACCTGATCGCCTTCGCTGAGGCGAACGGGGTCGACGTGCCGCCTCAGGCCACGCACGGGAAGCTCGTCGAGGAGCTCTGGGAGCACTTCGTGAAGGGTGACCTCGTGCGGCCGACCTTCGTCATGGACTTCCCCGTCGACACGTCTCCCCTCGTGCGCGAACACCGGTCCGTCGAGGGCGTCGTGGAGAAGTGGGACCTCTACATCCGGGGCTTCGAGCTGGCGACCGGCTACTCCGAGCTCGTGGACCCCGTCATCCAGCGCGAACGCTTCGTCGAGCAGGCGAAGCTCGCCGCGCGAGGCGATGTCGAGGCCATGCCGATCGACGAGGAGTTCCTGCGGGCTCTCGAGCACGGCATGCCGCCGTCCGGGGGCATGGGGATGGGCATCGATCGACTCCTGATGGCGATCACCGGCCTCGGGATCCGCGAGACCATCCTCTTCCCGCTGGTCAAGTAGAAGCGAGGCGCTCACGCTCCACGCCGCCCGTGGAACGCCCACTCCGGCAGAACGGCGCCGCACATCATGGTGTCCAGCAGCAGCGCGAGGCTGTACCCGGGATCGATCTCCCTCGCCATGTCGAGGTAGCGCCCTGCGTGCGTGGCCCGGCCGAGCGCCCAGGAGAGCCAGGCCGCGACCGTGAGCGGGCCGGGGCGTGCTGCCCGCGGTGCCAGGGCGGTGGCGTGTCGGACGGCGTGCAGCGCCGCGCGGAGGCGCTCCCCGTCCGGCGCCGGGCCGCGGCCGAGGAACACTCGTCCGATGTCGTCGGGCACCGGCGCGCCGGAGGCGGCGAAAGCCAGCTGCGCCTCCATGGTGCGAATGCCCCGACGGTGATCGGTGGCCCACTGGGCGATCGCCACATCGCGCACCGGCGGACGTCCGAGACACCACACGAGCGCTGCGGTGTCGAACGGCCGCAGACTGTCGTGGTGATGGACCACTGACTCGAGGAAGGCGGGGATGTCGTCGAGGAGCGCGCACGCCGAGATCACCTCCGGCTCTGCGGAACGAGAGGGGTCGGCCTGCCCTGGCGCGAGGGCGGCGTCGAGCCCGCGCAGGATGCGCGCCATCTGGTCCTCCTCCGCGGCGGAGACCGGCGGGAGCCCCGCGCCGGAGAACTGATCGCCGGAGACGTCGCCGAGGGAGGAGGCATCCGGCGGCGGAACGATGTCCGACAAGGGATGCAGCGTCGGATCCTCGTCGTCATACCGGGCCCATCCCTCGGGCGTCACACACAGGGCCTCGACGGTACGCAGCCCCGCTTCCTCGGCACATCCGAGAAGGGTGTCCACCGTCACAGCCTGAGGGAGGACGAGGCCATCGGGCGTCGTCTGGGGTGGTTCATCGGTGTACACGACGACGGCCAGCGCATCCGTACCGGGGACGCGGCCGAGCAACTCGACGGCCGCGGCGGCGTACTGCAGGGGAGGAACGGCGGCGTCGGGCAGATCGAGGCGCATCGCCCCGTCGCTGCGGCTGCCGTGGAACGGGAGGAGGGCGATGCTCTCGTGCGGCGTGAACCCTGCGAGGGCGGGCACGATGCCGAGGAACTGGGCGGAGTCGGAGGCGCGGAGCACGGTTGTCATGAGGAGAGGTTCGCGTGCCCCCGTCTCCGTCGGAGCGGGTCCGGCGCGATGTGGACGAGATTCCTGTGAAGCGGCGCCTGTGCACGAGTAGTCGCTCGCGTACGATGGAGGCATGGACAACTTCTGGCTCGCCGCGGCATGGTCGCTCCTGCCGACGGTCGGCGTCAGCATCGTCTTCTTCGTCGTTCTCCGCGGCATCCTCCGGTTCGACCGCACGGAGCGGAAGGTCCACGCGCAGATCGAGGCCGAGGAACGCGCCGCGCGCGGACTGCCTCCGCGGGCCTGAGTCCGCCCCATCCGCTACTGTGAAGCGAGCGCGCCGGGTCCGGCGCGACCCGGGGTGACGACGATCCCCGGTGTGGGTGAGGGGGCGTGATGACCGCGGAGTCCTGGGGCTGGTGGGTCGCCGCCTTCGTGCTGGTGCTCGACATCATCATCCGCGTCACCGCGATCATCGTCATCCCGCGCAACCGCCGGCCCACCGCGGCGATGGCCTGGCTCCTCGCCGTGTTCTTCATCCCGGTGGTCGGCGTCTTCCTGTTCCTGCTGATCGGCAACCCCCGCCTGCCGCGTGCGCGGCGCCGCAAGCAGGAGCAGATCAACGAGTACATCGCGGAGACCAGCGAGCACCTCCACTTCGGGACGCTCCGGCCGAACGCCCCCGCCTGGTTCGGGCCGATCGTGCAGATGAATCAGCGCCTCGGCGCTCTGCCGCTCTCCGGCGACAACGGCGCGCACCTCATCTCCGACTACCAGGAATCACTGGACGAGATGGCGGAGGCGATCCGCACGGCGCAGGACTACGTGCACGTCGAGTTCTACATCCTGCAGTCCGACGACTCGACGGACAACTTCTTCCGCGCCCTCGAAGAGGTGGCTGCTCGGGGTGTGGCCGTGCGCGTGCTCCTCGACCACTGGGCGAACCGCGGCAAGCCGCGCTACCGCCAGACCATCGCCCGTCTCAACGAGATGGGCGCCGAGTGGCATCTGATGCTCCCGGTGCAGCCACTCAAGGGCAAGATGCAGCGCCCTGATCTGCGCAATCACCGCAAGCTGCTCGTCGTGGACGGCAACATCGCCTTCCTGGGATCGCAGAACATCACCGACTCCACCTACAACCTGCCGAAGAACATCCGACGCGGTCTGCACTGGGTCGATCTGATGGTGAGGCTCGACGGACCGGTGGTCTTGAGCGTCAACGCGATCTTCCTCAGCGACTGGTACAGCGAGACCGATGTCGTGCTGGAGGAGATCGACATCTCTCACGCCAACATCGGATCGGGGGACCTGGACTGCCAGGTGGTGCCGTCCGGTCCCGGCTTCGAGGTCGAGAACAACCTGCGCCTGTTCCTCGCGCTCCTCTACGCGGCGAAGAAGCAGATCATGATCGTCAGCCCGTACTTCGTCCCGGACGAGGCTCTGCTGCTGGCGGTCACCGCGGCCGTGGACCGCGGTGTCGAGGTGCAGCTGTTCGTCTCTGAGGAGGGCGACCAGGCGATGGTCTACCACGCCCAGCGGAGCTACTACGAAGCGCTGCTGCGCGCGGGGGTGCGGATCTGGATGTACCGGAAGCCCTACATCCTCCACACGAAGAGCCTCACGATCGACGATGAGGTGGCCGTCATCGGGTCGAGCAACATGGACATGCGCTCGTTCGGCCTGAACCTCGAGGTCTCGATGCTCGTCCGCGGCCAGGAGTTCGTCGCCGAGATGCGCGAGGTCGAGGACAAGTACCGGTCGTTGAGCCGGGAGCTGACCCTCGAGGAATGGATGCAGCAGCCCCTGCGCTCCACCGTGCTCGACAACCTGGCACGGCTGACCTCCGCGCTGCAGTGACCGCGCATTTCGTCAAGCCCCATTTCGGGCGGGGGAACCCGCCGCTAGCCTGAGGGCATGACTCCCCGCAGGCTTGTGATCGCCGTGTCCTCCGCGCTCGCCGCCGCTCTCGTCCTCGCCGGCTGCACGGTCGGTCCCGGCGGAGCGGCACCGCACTCGACGTCCGACCCGTCCAGCGGTCCCGGGAGTGCGGGGAGCAGCGACGACCAGGACGACATGGACGCGACGCTCCTCGACGACGGACGGATGTTCGCCATCGTGAGCTGGGGATCCTCGACGTGCCTGCCCCAGGTCGACGACATCACCGCCGAGGGACAGCGGGTCTCGGTCACCCTCGTCGAGCCGGACGCCGATGGTGCGACGGAACAGGCCTGCACGGCCGACCTCGCACCGCGCGCGAGCCTGGGCGCGCTGCCCGAGGGGGTCGACCCGACGAAGGACATCACTCTCGTCGTGACGTACGGGGACCTGCTCGACGAGATCGACGTCGATGCCGATCCCGACGCCACGGCGACACCGGGATCGTCGACCGAGTATCAGCCTTCGGCCGGCTGGTTCGACGACGGTGGGCTCGTCCTCCTGACCTGGGGATCCTCCAGCTGTGCTCCGGTCGTCGAGTCCGTCGAGGCCGACGGGTCCACGGGGACCGTCACGTTCGTCACCGACGAGAACCAGGTGTGCACCATGGACATGGCGCCGCGGGGCACGGTGATCGAGTTCGCCGAGGACGAGGTCGATGATGATGGTCCGTTCCAGCTGACCTTGGTCGGCGGCGGTCTGGAGGGCACTGTCGACGTGCGCTGAGGAGGCGACTCCTCAGAGGATGTGCACCGGGTGCCCGGTGGGCAGAGCCAGCAGGAGTGCGCCGGGGTCGGCACGGCAGGTGACGCGCACGGCCTCGCCGAACTCGTCGCCGTCGAGCTCGATGGGCGTGGGGGCGGGCGCCGCAGCTTCGGCGCGGGCGCCCCGGAAGTAATGGACGGACGCGTCCGTGCCACGGCGCTCGAGCACGAGCCGTCCGGCACGGAACCGGCGCAGCACGGAGTTGTCCCACCAGATCTTGCGCCAGACGCCGAGCCAGCCGAGGACGCCGGTCGGCTGGATGACCGCGACGTCGAGGGTCGCGTCGGTGATCGACGCGTCGGGGATCAGGGAGATGCCGGCCGGAAGGGTGCCGCAGTTCGCGAACAGGATGCTGTGCACCTTCGTGGAGTGCAGGCGCCCTGTGCCGATCTGGTAGACCGCGCGGAAGGGCTTCGCGCGGGGGAGTGACCGGGCGGCGCCGTCGACGTAGGCGATCCAGCCGACGGACTTCTTCAGATCGGCACGGGTGTTCGCGATCATGTCGGCGTCCAGGCCGATGCCGGCGAGCACGACGAACGCATGCTCCTCCTCGCCGCCGTCCTCCCTGGTCATCCGGGCCCAGCCGATGTCGATGGGGTGGTGGAAGTCGCCGAGGGCGGCACGGATCATCTCCGCGGGGTCGGCCAGCGGGAGACCGAGGTTGCGCGCGAGAAGGTTCCCGGTGCCGCTCGGGAGGATCGCGAGTGGCACGCCCGTATTGGCGATGGCTTCGGCGACCGCCCGCACCGTGCCGTCGCCGCCGGCCACGAGCACGACGTCCACCCCGCGCGCGAGCGCTTCCGCCGTCGCTCCCTGCCCCGCGTCCTCCACGGTCGTGGGGTAGAAGGCGGGGTGGTCCCATCCGGCCTCGCGGGACAGGTCGCGGACCTGGGCGCGCAGACGCTTCCCGTCGATCTTCACCGGGTTGTACACGAGCGCCGCCTGCTTCCGAACGGGAGGACTCGTGGTCATGGCGCTACTCTAGACCGGCATCGTCCGAGGAGAGCAGCACGGGTGGAGGGATACCCGGCAGCCCGGTCCCCGGGCGCACACCTCGTAGACTTGCGGCATGATCGACCTCGCACTCCTCCGCGACAACCCGGAGATCGTCCGCCGTTCGCAGGCTGCCCGTGGCAATGACCAGAGCACCGTCGACGTCGCACTCGAGGCCGACCGATCGCGCCGCGCCGCGCTCGCCGCGTTCGAGGAGCTGCGCGCCGAGCAGAACGCGTTCGGCAAGCAGGTGGCGAAGGCGCCCAAGGAGGAGAAGGCGGCCCTCGTCGCGCAGGCCAAAGACCTCGCGGACCGCGTCAAGCAGGCCCAGCACGCGGCGAACGAAGCGGCCGAGGCCGCTGCCACGGCACTCGCGCGGATCGAGAACGTCGTGATCGACGGCGTCCCGGCCGGCGGCGAGGAGGACTTCGTCGAGCTCCGTCGCGTGGGCGAGGTCCCGGCGTTCGACTTCGAGCCGCGCGACCACCTCGAGCTCGGTGAGCTTCTCGGCGCCATCGACATGGAGCGGGGGGCCAAGGTCTCCGGTGCGCGCTTCTACTTCCTGCGCGGGATCGGTGCCCGACTCGAGATCGCGCTCATGAACCTCGCTCTCGACAAGGCGTTGCAGAACGGCTTCGTCCCCCTCATCACGCCCACCCTCGTGCGCCCTGAGATCATGCAGGGCACGGGGTTCCTGGGGGAGCACGCCGATGAGGTGTACCACCTCGACAAGGACGACGACCTCTACCTCGTCGGCACCAGCGAGGTCGCTCTCGCCGGGTATCACAAGGACGAGATCGTGGACCTCGCAAGCGGGGCCCTCCGTTATGCCGGATGGTCCACGTGCTACCGCCGGGAAGCCGGCTCGCACGGCAAGGACACCCGGGGCATCATCCGCGTGCATCAGTTCAACAAGCTGGAGATGTTCGTCTACACCACGGCTGAGGACGCCGAGGCCGAGCACCTGCGCCTCGTCGCGCTGCAGGAGGAGATGCTGACCTCGCTCGGCCTCGCGTACCGGGTGATCGACGTCGCCGCGGGAGACCTCGGGTCGAGCGCGGCGCGGAAGTACGACATCGAGGCCTGGGTGCCCACACAGGGCGCGTTCCGCGAGCTGACCTCCACCTCGAACTGCACGACCTTCCAGGCGCGTCGTCTGGACGTGCGCTACCGCCCTGCCGTGGAGGAGGGCGGTACGGCGCCGAAGACCCAGCACGTCGCGACCCTCAACGGCACGCTCGCGACGACGCGCTGGATCGTCGCCCTGCTCGAGACGCACCAGCAGGCGGACGGCTCGGTGCGGGTTCCGGAGGTCCTGCGCCCCTACCTCGGCGGACTCGAGGTGATCCGCCCGCTCGCCGACGAGCAGAGCACCCGGTGACGGCGCCCTGGCTGGTCGGCCTCGACGTCGACGGGACCATCCTCCTGCAGGACGAGACGATGAGCCCCGGTGTTCCTGAGGCCGTCGCCCGCGTCCGCGACGCGGGACACGTGGTGACCATCGCGACCGGTCGCAGCTGGATGGCGACCCGTCGCTACGTGGAGGAGCTCGGCCTCACCGCCGAGTACGTGGTGTGCTCCAACGGCGCCGTCACGATGCGCCGCGACGGGGACGACTGGGAGCGCTGGCACGTCGAGACCTTCGACCCGACACCCGTGCTGGCGCTGTTGCGGGACCGGCTCCCGGACGCGCGGTACATGGTGGAGCTCGGCTCGGGGCAGCGGCTGTTCACCGAGCAGCTCGACGACTGGACGCTCGACGGCGGCCGTCAGGTCGACTTCGAGGAGCTCGGGGCCCTCCCCGTCTCCCGGATCGTCGTCGTTTCACCCGGGCACGACGAGGACGACTTCCACCGGCTCGTCGCCGATGCCGGGCTCAACGAGGTCTCGTACGCGATCGGCTGGACGGCCTGGCTGGACATCGCTCCGCAGGGCGTCGACAAGGGCACGGCCCTGGAACGCGTGCGCGACGAGCTCGGTCTCGACGCCGCGCGCGTGCTCGTCGCCGGAGACGGACGCAACGACATCGGCATGTTCGGCTGGGCGCGCAGCGGCGGCGGGCGCGCGGTGGCCATGGGACAGGCGCCGGTCGAGGTGAAGGACGCCGCGGGGGAGATCACCGCCGACGTCGAGCAGGGAGGGCTCGCCAGCGCCCTGGACACGCTTCCAGCGCCCGCCCAGGTCGACGCCGGAGAATAGAACTCGGCTAGACTCGCGCCTGGTCGACAGATGCTTCTGTCGGGAGGGTTGTCCGAGCGGCCGATGGAGCTGGTCTTGAAAACCAGTGGGCAGAGATGTCTCGTGGGTTCGAATCCCACACCCTCCGCTTCCTGAGCGCGGTACCCCCGCCGCGCTGAATCCGAAAGGGCCCGAGTGAGCGACAACACCCGCCGCCGCCGCACCGTCGCGCGACATGGTCAGCTGCGTTCGCCCGGCGCCGTCAGCCAGCTCCTCCGGCTTCTCGCGATCAGCATGGCGGTGGTCCTCGTCAGCGGTATCGGCGTCGCGGCCTACTTCTACCTCGATTTCTCCAGCACCGTCTCGGCGAACGCCGTCGACCTCGACGGGCAGGAAGACGTGCCGCCGGACATCGGAGAGTACAAGGGCGGCTTCAACCTCGTCCTCACCGGCGTCGACACGTGCGAGGACGACTACAAGCAGTACTTCGGCGATCGGTGCACCGGCGGGGATGCCGAGGGCACCCTCAACGACGTGAATCTGCTCGTGCACGTCTCGGAGGAGCCGCGGCGGATCACGGTCGTCAGCTTCCCGCGCGACCTGATGATCCCCATCCCGTCCTGTGAGGACGAGGACGGCAACGCCACCGCCGCGATGAGCAAGCAGCCCCTGAACGTCGCCTACACCGACGGCGGACTGAACTGCGTCGTCCGCACGATATCGGCCCTCACGGACCAGGAGGTGCAGTTCGCCGCCTCCGTGACGTTCGGCGGCGTCATCGAGATCACCAACGCGATCGGCGGCGTCGACGTCTGCCTCGCCAACCCGATCCGCGACCGCTACACGGGTCTCGACATGGCAGCCGGCACGCACACCGTCCAGGGGCTCGAGGCTCTGCAGTTCCTCCGCACCCGTCACGGCGTCGGCGACGGCAGCGACCTGGGCCGCATCGGCAACCAGCAGCAGTACATGTCGAGCCTCGCCCGCAAGCTCATCAGCGGCGAGGTGCTGGGCAACGTGCCGGTGATGCTGAAGCTCGCCAACACGGGCATCCAGAACCTGGAGACGAGCACGTCGCTCGCCGATCCGATGACGATGGTGAAGATCGCTCTCGCCGTGAAGTCGGTGCCGTTCGAGGACATCGTGTTCGTGCAGTACCCGACCCTGGAGGACTGGGACGACCCGAACAAGGTCGTGCCGAACGACGAGGCCGCCGCGGCGCTCTGGGACGCGATCGAGGCCAACGCCCAGCTGCAGATCACGCACGAGAACACCAGCAACGACGGTGTCGTCGTGCAGGAGCCGACGACACCCACCGAGCCCGCCGAGCCCACCACCCCGACGCAGGAGGCGACGCCGACCCCGACGACCGCTCCGGACGTCGTGGCGCTGCCCGATTCGATCAAGGGCAACTCCGCCGCGCAGCAGACGTGCTCGAACGGCAACGTGCGCTGATCAGCGCTCAGGCGCTCCGCGGGCGGTAGACCGTCGGCGGGTGCGTCGTCGCCACGAGGGCGCGAAGCTCCGAGAGCTCGGCAGGCGCCGCGCCGAGCGCCCGCGCCTGCACGAGGACGTTGCCGAGGGCCGTCGCCTCGACGGGGCCGGCCAGGACGGGAACCCCGGTGCGGTCCGCCGTCGCCTGGCACAGGAGCCGGTTGAGGGACCCGCCCCCGACGAGGTGGATGACGTCGACGGAGTGCCCGGCGAGACCGCCCGCCGTCCGGACGGCGTCGGCGAACGCGGTGGCGATGCTCTCCACGACGAGCCGGACGAACGCGGGACGCGAGGCGGGGACGGTGGTGCCGCGGGAACGCAGGAGATCGCTGATACGCGCAGGCATATCGCCAGGGGCCGAGAGCGCGGGGTCGTTCGCATCGAACACCCCCGACGGCGGCGCCGCGGCAGCAGCTTCGGCGAGCAGCCCCGACAGGTCGATGGGCGCTCCGTCCTCGTCTTCCCAGGCTCGCACGGTCTCGCTGAGGAGCCAGAGTCCGGTCACGTTGTGGAGGACGCGGAAGCGGTCGTCCACGCCGCGTTCGTTGGTGAAGTTGGCGTCCCTCGCCGCCGCCGTGAGGATCGGCTCGACCCGCTCGACCCCGACCAGCCCCCAGGTGCCGCAGGAGATGTACGCGGCACGGGGTGAGGTCATCGGGACGGCGACCACCGCCGAGGCGGTGTCGTGCGAACCCACGGCGATCACCGGCAGATCCGCGCCGATGCGCTCCGCGACCTCGGGGCGCAGCCGACCGATGACCGTGCCGGGGTCGACGAGGTCCGGTAGGAGGGAGGCGTCGATGCCGAGGCGGGTCGCGAGCGCCCGGTCCCAGGTGCCGGACTCCACATCCAGCAGCCCCGTCGTCGAGGCGTTGGTCCGTTCGGCGACGCGGGCGCCGGTGAGGAGGAAGGCGAGGAGGTCCGGGATGAGGAGCGCGGTGTCGGCGTCGTGCCTGAGTTCGTCCGCCCGGAGCTGGTAGAGCGTGTTGAACGGGAGGAACTGCAGGCCGTTGCGCGCGTGGAGGTCGTCGAACGGGACGAGGGCGTGCACCTCGGCCACTCCTCGAGCGGTGCGATCGTCACGGTAGTGGAACGGCTCCGCGAGCAGCTCTCCGGCGCGGAGGAGGCCGTAGTCGACGGCCCACGAGTCGATCCCGATCGACTCGATCCCCGGTTCCCGGCTGACCGCTTCGGCCAGGCCGTCGAGCACATGGGCGACGAGCGCGTCGAAGTCCCAGTGCAGACCGTCGGCGCGGGCGACCGGGCCGTTCGGGAAGCGGGAGACCGGCTCGAGCTCCAGGACGCCCGGCCCCACCCGGCCGATCATCACGCGGCCGCTCGTGGCGCCGAGATCCACCGCCGCGACCGCACGAACGTGTCGTGCGGCCGCGGGCGAGTGGTCGTCGGTCATCGCAGGAACGCCGCGGCGACGCCGGAATCGACGGGGATGTGCAGACCGGTGGTCCGGCTCAGCTCGGGACCGGTCAACACGAAGACGGCGTCCGCGACGTTCTCGGGGACGACCTCGCGCTTGAGGATGGTGCGGTTGGCGTAGAACTGGCCCAGGTCTTCTTCCTTGACGCCGTAGGTGGCCGCCCGGTTCGCTCCCCACCCGGAGGCGAAGATGCCGGAACCGCGGACCACGCCGTCGGGGTTGATCCCGTTGACCCGGATGCCGTGCTCGCCGAGTTCCACCGCGAGCAGTCGCACCTGGTGCGCCTGGTCGGCCTTCGTCGCCGAGTACGCGATGTTGTTCGGACCGGCGAAGACGGAGTTCTTGGAGGAGATGTAGATGATGTCGCCGCCGAGTCCCTGATCGATGAGCACCCGGGCTGCCGCCTTCGAGACGAGGAACGAGCCCTTCGCCATCACGTCGTGCTGGAGATCCCAGTCCTTCTCGGTCGTCTCCAACAGCGGCTTCGACAGCGAGAGACCCGCGTTGTTCACGACGAGGTCGAGGCCGCCGAACGCGAGCACCGCCTCGTCGATCGCCGCCTGCACCGCGTCGGCGTCGGCGACATCGGCGGCCACGCCGATGGCGACGTCCTCGTTCCCGAGCTCGGCGGCCGCGGCTCTGGCCTTGTCCAGGTCGAGGTCGGCGATGACGACGCAGGCGCCCTCCGCGGCGAGGCGCGTCGCGATGGCCTTGCCGATCCCGCTCGCGGCACCGGTGACGAGGGCGATGCGGCCCTGGTGGGACTTCGGCTTCGGCATCCGCTGCAGCTTCGCCTCCTCCAGCGCCCAGTACTCGATGCGGAACTTCTCCGCGTCGGAGATGGGGGTGTAGGCCGACAAGGCCTCGGCACCGCGCATGACGTTGATCGCGTTGATGTAGAACTCTCCGGCGACCCGTGCGGTCTGCTTGTTCGCTCCGTACGAGAACATCCCGACGCCGGGCACGAGGACGATGAGTGGATCCGCACCTCGGATCGCGGGGGATTCGGCGGTCGCGTAGGCGTCGTAGTAGGCCTGGTAGTCGGCGCGGTAGGCGGCGTGGAGCTCCCGCAGGCGTTCCGTCTGCTCCTCCAGGGTCGCGGTGGTGGGCAGGTCGAGGAGGAGCGGCTTGACCTTGGTGCGCAGGAAGTGGTCGGGGCAGCTCGTGCCGAGAGCGGCGAGGGCCGGAGCCTTCTCGGAGGCCAGGAAGTCGAGGACCACGTCGCTGTCCGTGAAGTGGCCGACCATCGGCTTGTCCGTCGACGCGAGCCCGCGGATGGTGCCGGCGAGGGCGGCCGCGCGTGCGCGGCGCTTCGGCCCCGGCAGGGCCTCGAAGCCCGATCGCGTGCCGCCGAACGGTGTGGGGGAGCCGTGCTCCGCGATGTGGGCGGCGGCGGTGTCGATCATCCACCGGGAGTTCGCCTCCGCCTCCTCCGAGGTGTCGCCCCACGCCGTGATGCCGTGGCCGCCGAGGATCGTGCCGATGGCCTGCGGGTTCTCCGCCTTGATCTGCGCGATGTCCAGTCCGAGCTGGAAGCCGGGGCGGCGCCACGGCACCCAGACGACCCGATCGCCGAAGATCGTCGTCGTGAGCTCCTCGCCGTCGGCCGCGGTGGCGATCGCGATGCCCGAGTCGGGGTGGAGGTGATCCACGTGCGGGGCGTCGACCAGGCCGTGCATCGCGGTGTCGATCGAGGGGGCGGCGCCGCCCTTGCCGTGCAAGCAGTAGTCGAACGCGGCGACCATCTCGTCCTCCCGCTCGACCCCCGGATAGACGTCGACGAGCGCGCGCATACGGTCGAGGCGGAGGACCGCGAGGCCGGCCTCGGTCAGGGTGCCGAGGTCACCGCCGGAGCCCTTCACCCAGAGGAGCTCGACCGGCTGCCCCGTCACCGGGTCGATCTCGGTGCCCTTGGCGGAGGTGTTGCCGCCCGCGTAGTTCGTGTTCTTCGGGTCGGCGCCCAGGCGGTTGCTCCGCGCGATCAGTTCGGCGGCGGTGGGGTTCGTCATGTGAGTCCTCGGTTCGTGAGTGAAGATGCCCGGTCGACGCCGGAGAGTCAGGGGAGTTGCAGGATCCGAGCCGCGAACCGATCGATCGTCGCGGCGAAGGCGGATTCCTCGGGGCGATTGAGGTGGCCGTGGGTGGTGCCCGGCTCGACGACTACTTCGACCTCGACGCCGGCAGCGGCGAGGGAGCGGGCGAACGCCTCGCCGGATACTCGGAGCTCGTCGGTCTCGTCGTTGACCATGATGGTGGGCGGGAAGGAGGAGAGTGCTGCGGGCTCTGCGGTGCCGGGGACGGCATAGACGTCCGCCGTGTCGGGGTCGCTCCCGAGGTAGTTCTCGTACATGCCGCGCACGAAATCGGGGGTGAACACGTCCGCGGAGGGATCTCCGTCGAGCAGGGCACGCAGCTCCGGGTCGGGAGCGGCCTGCACCGCTTGCAGGGTCGGGTACGCGAGGACGGCGAGTGCGGGCACGGCGCCGCCCTCGTGCGCGAGGCGGAGCGCCGCGCCGGTGGCGAGATTGCCGCCTGCGCTGGCTCCGCCGATCGCCCAACCTCGCGACGCGACGTCCGACATGGCGGCCCAGCGGAACGCGGAGACCATCTCCTCGTGCGCGACGGGGTAGTGCACGCCGCCGCGCCTCTCCGCGCCGAGGCGTGCGCTCCACTCGGCTGTCATCGGGGCGAGGGCGTAGTCCACGCTCATGACCGCGATTCCGCGATCTGCGAACGCCCGTGCGACGGCGTCGGCCTCCGGCATGTCGATGTCCCCGCCCGCGAATCCGCCGCCGTGAGCCCACACCAAGCCGTGGCCGCTCGGCGACTCCGGGGAGTAGACGCGCACGCGCAGCGGCCCGTGCGGCCCGTCGAAGACGTGATCGTGGATGTCGTGCGCGCTCATACGCTCAGGCTCCCCAGCCCGCCTGCACGCCACCCACGCGCTCCTCCGCGATCTGCTGCCCGTACCCGGAGGCCGCGTACGCCGCCATCGGGTCCGCGGGCAGCCCGCGCTCCTCTCGCCACGCGGCCAGGGCCGGGCGGACGTCGGTGGAGAAGGCGTCCATGAAGACGGCGTTCGCCGCGAGCACGTCGCCGCTGCGCTGGGCGGTCGCCAGCGCTTCGCGGTCGACGAGCAGGGCGCGCGCGGTCATCTCCTGCACATTCAGGACGGAGCGGATCTGCCCGGGGATCTTGTCCTCGATGTTGTGGCACTGGTCCAGCATGAAGGCCACGTCGGGGTTGTTCAGCCCGCCGCCCCGGATCACCTCGAACAGGATCCGGAACAGCTGGAACGGGTCGGCGGCACCCACGATGAGGTCGTCGTCCGCATAGAAGCGGGAGTTGAAGTCGAACGAGCCGAGCTTGCCGAGGCGCAGGAGCTGCATCACGATGAACTCGATGTTGGTGCCCGGCGCATGGTGGCCGGTGTCGAGGCAGACCATCGCCTTGTCGCCGAGGGCGGTCACCTGCACGTAGGACGTCCCCCAGTCCGGGACGTCGGTGTGGTAGAACGCCGGCTCGAAGAATTTGTACTCGAGCACGAGGCGCTGGTGGTCGCCGAGACGCGCGTAGATCTGCTGCAACGAGTCGTGAAGGCGATCCTGGCGTCCACGCAGGTCGGCCTGACCCGGGTAGTTAGACCCCTCGGCCAGCCAGATCTTCAGGTCGCGGCTGCCGGTGGCGTCCATGACGTCGATGCAGGCCAGGTGGTGGTCGATGGCCTTGCGCCGCACGGCCGCATCCTCGTGGGTGAGGGCGCCGAACTTGTAGTCGTCGTCTTGGAAGGTGTTGGAGTTCACGGTGCCGAGGGCGACGCCGTGGTCCTCGGCATGCCGGCGCAGATCGTCGAACGAGTCGACCAGATCCCACGGGATATGCAGCGCCACGGTGGGGGCGAGCCCGGTGTGGGCGTGGACCTGCGCGGCGTCGGCGATCTTCTCGTACGGGTCACGGGGCGTGCCGGGAGTGCTGAACACCTTGAACCGGGTCCCGGAGTTGCCGAACGCCCAGCTGGGCAGCTCGATGCTCTGCTTCTCGAGCGCGGCGAGGATGTCGGGGGTGAGGATGCTCACGATGCACGGCCTTCGTTGTCGGTGGCGGGTGTGGCGCTCTCGCCGGCGGCGGCGAGCTGGTCTTCGAGGTGGAACACCTCGGTGAGAGGGGTGGCGGCCTGATCGGGACGGCCGTCGAGGCCGAGGAAGAAGGGGGCCATCTCGGCCTCCCAGCGTGCGGCGACGGGGGAGGCGGCGAGGTACGCCTGCGCAGCCGCGTCGTCATCGGTCTCGTAGTAGCCGAAGAGCACGCCGCCGCTTCCGAGGAAGAGGCTGTAGTCGCGTCGTCCGGCGGCCGCGATCTCGCGGAGCATCTCCGGGCGTACCGGTGTGTGACGGGCGAGGTACTCGGGCAGCAGCTCGGGCTTCACCTGGAGCTGGAAGGCGACGCGGGTCATGCGATTCCTCTCGGGGTCCGGCCGGCGCCCGCAGGGAGCGCCGGCCGGAGGGCGACTCAGAAGTCGAAGTCGCCGATGTTGTCGGCGTCGAACACGAACGGGTCGCCCAGCAGGACGACGCCGTCGGCGCCGACGGTGTACTCGCCGAGGTCGCCGGCCTCGAAGGTGTCGCCCTCTTCGCCGGTGATGTCGCCGGCGATCAGGGCCTGGGCGGCGTAAGCGGCCAGGTAGCCGAGGTCGGCCGGGTTCCACAGCGCGAAGGCGGTGACGGTGCCGTCCTCCACGTACTCGCGCATCTGGTTGGGGGTGCCGAGTCCGGTCAGCGCGACCTGGCCCTTGAAGTCGGACGTCGACAGGTAGCGCGCCGCAGCGGCGATGCCGACCGTGGTGGGCGAGACGATGCCCTTGAGGTCCGGGTGGGTCTGCAGCAGCGCGGCCGTCTTGTCGAACGACGTCTGGTCGTCGTCGTCGCCGTAGACCGTCTCGACGATCGTGATGTCGGGGTACTCGCTGGCGACGTACTCCTCCATCAGCTCGATCCAGGCGTTCTGGTTCGTGGCGTTGGCCGACGCGGAGAGGATGGCGATCTCCCCGGCGCCGCCGATCTGCTCGGCGATGAGGTCGATCTGCACCTTCGCGATGCCCTCGGAGTCGGCCTGGTTGATGAACAGGTCGCGGCAGTCGGTGTTGGTGTCGGAGTCGAAGGTGACGACCTTGACGCCGGCGTCCCTGGCCTCGTTCAGCGCGTCGCAGATGGCCTGCGGGTCGTTGGCCGAGACGACGAGGGCGCCGACACCCTGCTGCGTGGCCGTGTTGATGTAGCTGACCTGGGCGTCGGGCGTGGCCTCGGCAGGGCCGACCTCGGAGAACGTGCCGCCGAACTCCTCGACGGCTTTCTTACCGCCCTCGCTGGACGTGTCGAAGTACGGGTTGCCGAGGTTCTTGGGCAAGAAGGTGATCGAGGCGTCCGCCCCGTCGCCGCCGCCGTCTCCTCCGCCGTCGGTGGAGCCGGCGCAGCCGGTCAGTGCGACCGCCGCCGCCACCGCGAGGGCGGCGAAGGCGGTGACACGCTTGCGTGCAAACGTCATTGTTCGTTCCTTTCGTCGGGAGATGCCGCGGGCGCGGCGTCCATCGGTGCCTTCGTCGCTGTGGCGGCACCGGCGGGGGGTCTGCCCGGTCGGCGGCGTGCCTTCTGCAGCCAGGCCAGGAAGCTTGCGGCCACCACCGAGATCACGAGGAGCGTGCCGGTGATGATGTTGATGACGTCGGAGGTGACGTTCACCAGGCGGAGTGCACTCGCGAGCGCCCCGATGAGGAAGGCGGCGGCGATGACGCCGTAGATCTTGCCGCGACCGCCGAACACCGACACCCCGCCGAGCACGACGGCCGCGATGACCTGGAGCTCGAGGCCGGTGGCGTTGTCGCCGCGGGCGCTGCCGTAGCGGAGCGTATAGAAGATGCCGGCGAACGCGGCGACCGCTCCGGACAGCACGAACAGGATGAGCTTCGTGCGCTCGACGTGCACACCGGAGAAGTGCGCCGCGTCCTTCGACAGACCGATCGCGTACACCCCGCGGCCGAACGGCGTGAAGTGCAGCAGGACCGAGAAGACCGCGACGAGCAGGAGGAACGGGATCGTGATGACGGGGATCGGGGTGCCCGCGATCTTCGCCTTGGCGAGAGCCGTCCAGAACTCCGGGAAGTCGGTGACGGCGGCCGTGCCCAGCAGCCCGACGGCGAGGCCGCGGAAGAGGGCGAGCGTGCCGATCGTGACGGCGAGCGAGGGTAGTCCGACGACGGTCACGAGGAAGCCGTTGAACGCTCCGCCGACCACGCCCACGACGAGGGCGGCGAGCGCGGCGAGCTCGAACGGGAGCCCCGCCTGCACCAGCGCGCCGGTGACGACGCTGGACAGCCCGACCATGCTGCCCACCGAGAGGTCGATCTCGCCGGTGATCATGATGAGGGTCATCGGCAGGGCGATCAGGAGGATCGGCGCGATGTCGAGCAGCAGGTACGTCAGCGTGATGGGCTGTCCGAACCCGCGGATACTGGAGGCCGAGACGACCGCGACGAGCAGGAGCAGGCCGACGATCGCGGCTTCGCGCGTGAGCAGGAGCCGGCGCCACAGGGGCTTGTCGTAGTCGCGGATGACGCGGGTGGTCGCGGTGGCGGTCGCGGTGGTCATGATTCGTCCCTCGCCTCGATGAGCCGCCGTCTCTGCCGCACCGCGAGCACGCGGTCGAGCACGATGGCGCCGATGATGAGCAGGCCGACGACGGCACGCTGCCAGAAGTCGGGGATGCCGAGGATCGGCAGTGCGCGGTTGATGGTCAGCAGCAGCACGGCGCCGATCGCGGCGCCCCACACCGAGCCGATGCCGCCGGTGATCGCGACGCCGCCGATGACGGCCGCGCCCACCGCGTCCAGCTCCCATCCCGCTCCCGCCTGGGAGTTGATGGTGCCGTACCGGGCCGCGTAGAAGACGCCGGCGAGTCCGGCGAGAGCTCCCGACAGGACGAACGCGGTGAGCACGCGGCGGGTGACGCGCAGGCCGTAGAGCTCGGCCGCCGCGGGGTCGGAGCCGATCGCGTAGAACTCCCGGCCGCCGCGGGTGTTCTTCATGTACCAGGCGGCGATGGCGAGTACGAGGACCGCGACGATCGCGAGGATCGGGATGCCGAGGAGCTGCCCTGTGCCGAGGGCGAGGAAGTCGCGCGGCATGTCGGAGGCGTTCACGCGGTCGCTGCCGGTCCACAGCACGTTGATGCCGCGGTAGGCGTAGAGGGTGCCGAGGGTGATCACCATCGCCGGCACCTTGGCGTACGCGACGAGCGCGCCGTTGACGAGGCCGAGGAGGGCGCCGAGCACCACGGCGGCGACCACGACCAGGACGATCGGGATGCCGGGGATGTCGATGAAGAGCCGACCGGTCAGGTACGCGGTCAGACCCATCACGGAACCCACGGACAGGTCGACGTTGCGCGTGATGAGGACGATGGCCTGTCCTACCGCGACGAGCACGAGGATCGACGGCGTCAGCAGCAGGTCACGCCAGCCGTCGGCGCTGAACAGGAACTTCGGGTTGTTGAGGGTCGCGGCGGTGACCACGAGCACGAGGGCGAGGAGGATGCCGAACTCGCGGGCCCTGCCGAGACCGGAGATGCGCTTGGTGAGCGCGGAGACGGGGATGGCGGTGGTCACGAGCTGAGCTCCGATGCGTGCGTCGCGGCGAACATGACGTTCTCGGAGGTGGCCTCCGAGCGGGGGATCTCGGCCGTGATGCGACCCTCGCGCATCACGAGCACCCGGTCGGCCATGCCGAGTACCTCGGGCAGCTCGGACGAGATCATGAGGATGCCCATGCCCTGACCGGCGAGCTGGGACAGCAGGCGGTGCACCTCGGACTTGGTGCCGACGTCGATGCCGCGGGTGGGCTCGTCGATGAGCAGCACCTGCGGCTGCGTGGCGAGCCACTTCGCGAGGACGACCTTCTGCTGGTTGCCGCCGGAGAGCGTCGCGGCGACGGTGTCCAGGGCGTGCGTCTTCACCTCGAGCCGCGAGGCCCACTCCCGAGCGGCGCGGTTCTCCATCGCGGTGGTGAGCAGGCCGAGGAGGGCGAGACGCCGGCGGATCGCGAGGGTGATGTTCCCGCCGACGCCGGCTTCGATGACGAGGCCCTGCTTCCGGCGGTCCTCGGGGACGAGGGCGAGACCGGCGCGCATCGCGTCCACCGGACGGCGGGCGCGGATGCGGCGGCCCTTCATGCGCACGCTGCCCTCGCGGTACCCGTCCACGCCGAAGACCGCGCGGGCGACCTCGCTGCGCCCGGCGCCGACGAGGCCGGCGAGCCCGACGATCTCGCCCGCACGGACGGAGAACGAGATGTCGTGGAAGAGGCCGGGGCTCGTGAGCCCCTCGACCTCGAGCAGCGGCTCGCCGATCGTCGCCTCCTGCTTCGGGAACAGCTCGGACACCTCGCGGCCGACCATCTGGTGCACGAGTTCGTCGACCGTAGTGTCGGCGATGGCGGAGGTCGCGATGTACGCGCCGTCCCGCATGACCGTCACGGTGTCGCAGAGCGCGAACACCTCGTCGAACCGGTGTGAGATGAAGATGAGGCCGCGTCCCTCATCGCGCAGGCTCCGGGCGATCGCGAACAGCCGCTCCACCTCCACGCCGGAGAGCGCCGCGGTGGGCTCGTCCATGATGAGCAGCGTGGCGTCGAGGGAGACCGCCTTGGCGATCTCGATGACCTGCTGATCGGCGATCGACAGGCCCTCGGCGGGGCGGTCGGGGTCGATGGTGACGCCGAGGCGGGTGAAGAGGCGCTCGACCTCGTGGCGCATGGCCTTGCGGTCGATCCGCCCGAACCGCCCGGTCGGCTGGCGCCCCATGAAGATGTTCTCGGTGACGGAGAGATCGGGGAAGAGCGTCGGCTCCTGGTAGATGACCGCGACGCCGGCGGCCTTCGACTGCGCGGTCGAGGTGAAGTCGACCTCCTCGCCGCGGAGGCGGAAGACCCCGCCGTCGCGCTGATAGAGGCCGGCGACGATCTTCACGAGCGTGGACTTGCCGGCCCCGTTCTCGCCGACGAGCGCGTGGATGGAGCCGGGGTGGACGGCGATGGTGCCGGAGCGCAGGGCGATCACCGACCCGAACGCCTTCTGGACGTCGGCGAGCTCGAGCACGGGCGCCGTCGTGGGTGAGGACATCATTTCTCTCTCCATTGAGGGAATGAATCGTTTCAAACCCTGATGCAGATGAGACTAGGGGCTGTGTTGACGCGTGTCAATACGACATGAGAGTCTGAGGCGATCCCCGCGGATGAGTCGTTTCAGCGGCGGGAACCGGAGGGAGGGCGCGATGGCCGTCAGCGTGCGGGAGGTCGCCGAGGACGCGGGTGTCTCCGTCGGGACCGTATCGAACGTGCTCAACCGGCCGGAGAAGGTGGCCGCGGAGACCGTCGCGCGTGTGCAGGCATCCATCGACCGTCTCGGGTTCGTGCGCAACGATGCGGCGCGGCAGCTCCGTGCGGGGCGCAGCCGGACGATCGGCCTCGTCGTGCTCGACATCCGCAACCCGTTCTTCGCCGAGGTCATCCGCGGAGCCGAGGAGCGCGCCGACCAGCACGGACTCTCCGTCCTCGTCGCCAACAGCGACGAGAAGCAGGAGCGGGAGGCGATGCACCTCGATCTCTTCGAGGAGCAGCGGGTGACCGGCGTGCTCGTCACTCCCGTGGCGGAGTCCCTGCCGCGGTTGGTGCGGATGCACGAGCGCGGGACGCACGCGGTGCTCGTCGACCGGGAATCGCAGGATGAGCGGTTCGCCTCGGTCGCCGTCGACGACGTCGAGGGCGGACGCATCGCGACCGAGCACTTGCTGGCGGTCGGCCGTCGCCGGATCGCCTTCGTCGGCGGCCCGGTCGCGCTGCGCCAGGTCTCCGACCGCCTGAGCGGCGCGCAGGCCGCGGCGGCCGCGGCGGGGATCGGGCTGGAGTTCATCCCGACCTCCGCGCTCACCGTCGAGGAGGGGCGCCGGGCCGGCGCCCAGATCCTCGACCGTGCCCCGGGGGATCGGCCGGACGCGGTCTTCGCGGCGAACGACCTCCTGGCCCTGGGCCTCCTGCAGAGCCTGGTGATGACCGGTGACGCCCGGGTCCCCGAGGACATCGCACTCGTGGGCTACGACGACATCGACTTCGCCGCGGCCGCCGTGATCCCGCTCAGCTCGGTGCGGCAGCCGGCCGCCCTCATCGGCTCGACCGCCGTCGACCTGCTGCTGCGGGGACAGGACGAGGTGGCACCGGCGCCGGAGCACGTGCTGTTCCGGCCGGAGCTCGTCGCCCGCCGCTCGACGACCGGGGAGTGACCGCGATCAGGCCGGCGTCGGGGTGATGCGTTGCGCGCTCGCACCCCGCATGATGCGGGCGACGGCGGTGATGAGGAAGAGCTGCCCGGTGATCCCCTCGGCGATGGCCACCGCCTGCACGCCCGGTCCGACGGGGACGAGGTTCCCGTAGCCCGTCGTGGTCAGTGCCGTGAACGAGAAGAAGAGCTGATTGCCGAGCGAGTCGTTCGCCGCATCCCCGAACAGCGGGGTCGGCAGCAGCAGCGACAGCAGGTTGTAGACGAAGGCGAAGAACATGCCGACGAGGATGTACGCGGTCACCGCGGCCAGGAGCGCCTCGACGTCGAGGCCTCGGCGGGTGACCTGGTGCGCGATGATGGCCCACGGCGCGACCAGCAGCGCGATCATGGAGGCGGCGGAGAGGGCGACGGCGAGGGCGGGGCTGTCCGTGGCGAAGAACGCCGCGAGAAGGGCGGCCAGGCCCGCGGCCGAGAGCACGACCCACGACACCCGCTGCACGAGGGCGTGCGCCCTGGTCACGCGGAACACGATCGCGACCGTGACCAGCATCGCCAGGAACGCCCAGGGGCTGGGGACCGTGCCGGGCTGGGCCGCACACAGCCCGTACGACACGATGAGGAGGGCGAGCACCGCGGCATAGCCCAGGGCGCCGCGCCTCGGGTCGGCCGGGGCGGCGAACCCCGCGCGGACGTGCGCTCCCGATGGCTCGGACATGGCGACTCCTCTCGCGTCCGCGGGGCCGGACCCTCGCAACGTGCGGCCAGTATCGCAGGGCGATCGGGCCGCTCCGGGGATCATCCGACACCGGCGGTTCGTGACCACGCGCCGGACCCGTTATGATGGTGGGGTGCATCCGTGCTCTCGAGCCGGATGCCTGGAGACGTCGCATAGTCCGGCCTAGTGCACCACCCTGCTAAGGTGGAGTCCCCTTACGGGGACCAGGGGTTCAAATCCCCTCGTCTCCGCACAGAGAAGCCCCGACGAGTCCGCTCGCCGGGGCTTTCGTGTTCTCGCGTGCGGGCGGGCCCTCCTCACGCCTTCGCCCCCGGCGCCCAGGTCGGGTCGGGGGAGAGCGCGGCTGAGATCTTCCGGCTGGCTGCGCCGAGCTGCCGGGCCTGCGCCGGGGTCAGGGTGTCGAAGACGACGCGGCGGATGAGGGCCTGGTGTGCGGGGGTCGACTCCTCGACCTTCCGGTGGCCCGCGCCGGTGAGGATGCCGAGGGTGAAGCGCCCGTCCTCCGCATCGACCTCGCGCCGGATCCAGCCTTTCGCCTCCAGGCGGGTGACCGCACGGGAGAGCCGGGACAGTGTGCTGTTCGCGTAGCCGGCGAGGACACTGAGGCGGAGCGTGCGCTCCGGTGCAGCGTCGAGGGCGTACAGGATGCCGTGCTCGAAGTGGGTCAGTCCGCTGTCGTGCTGCAGCTGCGCGTCGAGGGCCGCGGGGAGCCGTTCGAGGAGCGTCGCGAGCGCCGACCAGACGTCCATCTCGTCGGCGTTCAAGGGGGCGCGGGAGGATGGCGACATTCCTCCACCGTAGCGGTCGATCCGTGCTCTTTGCTTGCTTGGGAAAGTAAGTGGAGACTAGGATGACTTGCTCAGGCAAGTGAAGCGGGTGGTCCGCGGAAGTGAGAGGGAGACGGATGGAACTGGGGCTGCGCGGCAAGAGGGCGTTCATCAGCGGATCGAGCCAGGGGATCGGATACGCGGTCGCGTCCACTCTCGCCGCCGAGGGGGTCGATGTCGTGATCAACGGTCGTGACGAGGGACGGGTCGACGCGGCGGTGCGCGTGCTGGCCCTCGCGCACCCGGAGGTGACCGTGTCCGGGATCGCCGCGGACTTCACCGACCCGTCGCAGGTGGCGCGGCTGACGGAGCAGCTCGGCGACGTCGACATCCTCGTCAACAACGTCGGTCTTTTCGGACTCGCCGACTTCGCCGACATCACCGACGAGGACTGGGCGCGCTACTTCGAGGTGAACGTGATGAGCGGCGTGCGTCTCTCACGCTCTCTCCTGCCGGGGATGCGGGAACGGGGCTGGGGGCGCATCGTCTTCGTCAGCAGCGAGTCCGGCGTCAACGTCCCGGCCGACATGGTGCACTACGGCGTGACGAAGGCGGCGATGATCGCCCTGGGCAACGGGTTGGCCAAGCTCACCCGCGGCACCGGCGTGACGGTCAACACCGTCCTGGGTGGCCCGACCTACTCGGAGGGCGTCGCGGCGAGCGTCGCCGCCGTCGCAGCAGCCCAGTCCGTCTCCGTGGACGTGATGAAAGAGGCGATCATCGGACAGAACACGACCACACTCCTGGAGCGCTTCCTCGATCCGACCGAGGTCGCGGACCTCGTCGTCTACCTCTCCAGCGTCCGGGCCTCCGCGACGAACGGCGCCGCGCTGCGGGCGGATGGGGGCGTGCTGACGGCGATGCTCTGACCCGAGCGCGTCACTCGCCGGGGCCCATGGCTTCCGGTATGCTCGCGGGCATGCCTAGACCCACCCAGACGCCGCAGCGCGAGGCCTTCGGCTCGCGGAACGTGTTCATCCTCTCGGCGATCGGCTCGGCCGTGGGTCTCGGGAACATCTGGCGCTTCCCCTACGTCGCCTACGAGGGCGGCGGCGGTGCGTTCCTCATTCCGTACCTGTGCGCGCTGCTGACCGCCGGTATCCCGCTGCTGTTCCTCGACTACGCGATCGGCCACCGGTTCCGGGGCTCCGCGCCCCTCGCGTTCCGGCGTCTGCACCGGGCCGCCGAACCGCTCGGCTGGTGGCAGGTGCTGATCTGCGTCGTCATCGCGGTGTACTACGCGGTGATCGTCGCGTGGGCGGGCATGTACACGTGGTTCTCCGCGCAGTTGACCTGGGGCGCGGGCAACGAGAACGACTTCTTCTTCGTCGACTTCCTGCAGTCCGCCGACGTCGCGGAGGTCGGCCTGTCCGGCGAGTTCGTGCCGCAGGTGGGCCTACCGCTGATCGCGGTGTGGCTGATCGTCATCATCATCATGGCGCTCGGCGTCAAGCGCGGCATCGGTCGCGCCAACATGATCCTGATGCCGCTGCTCACCCTCATGTTCGCGGTGCTCGTCGTGCAGGCCCTCTTCCTCCCTGGCGCCTTGGACGGCCTCAACGCGTTCTTCACGCCGAACTGGGAAGCTCTCGCCGACCCGGCCGTGTGGGCCTCCGCCTACGGGCACATCTTCTTCTCGCTGTCCGTCGCGTTCGGGATCATGGTGACGTACGCGTCCTACCTCAAGCGCAAGACCGACCTCACCGGGTCCGGTCTCGTGGTCGCGTTCGCCAACTCCGGCTTCGAGATCCTCGCCGGCATCGGCGTGTTCGCCGCCCTCGGGTTCATGGCTCAGGCGCAGAGCACGGATGTCTCCGGTGTCGCCACCTCGGGTATCGGTCTCGCGTTCGTCGCGTTCCCCACGATCGTGTCGCAGGCGACCGGCGGCTCGATCATCGGCGTGCTGTTCTTCGGCGCCCTCGTCTTCGCCGGGATCACCTCGATGATCTCGATTTTGGAGGTGATCGTCGCGGCGCTGCAGGACAAGCTCGGCTGGGCGCGGGTGCGCACCACCCTCGTCGTCTCGATCCCGCTGGCCATCATCTCCGCCGCCCTGTTCTCCACCACCACCGCGCTGTCGGTCCTCGACACGACCGACGCCTTCGTCAACGCCTTCGGCATCATGGCGGTCGCTCTCGTCGCGGTGATCGTCGTGGCCTGGGTGCTGCACAAGCTGCCGCAGCTGCAGGACCACCTGAACCGCCGTTCGAGCTTCCGCGTCGGCCTGCTCTGGCGCCTGCTCGTGGGTGTCCTCGCACCGCTCGTGCTCGGGTACCTGCTGATCACGGAACTCCTGACGAAGATCGCCGAGCCGTACAGCGGCTACCCCGGCTGGTTCCTCGGCGTGTTCGGCTGGGGCATGGTCATCGCGCTGGTGATCGGGGGAGTGTTGCTGTCGCTGGTGCCGTGGAGCAGGCGCTCCCGTGCCAAGGACGACGTCGGGTACGACGACTTCCTGGACCAGGAGGAGTACGCCGCCGACCCCGAGACGACGAGCATCGCCGTCCCGGCGGCGCAGACGAAGGGAGCGGGCGCATGACCACCACCGCGATCGTCATGATGATCATCGCCATGGTCACGGTGTGGGGCGGTCTCATCGCCGCCGTGGTGAACCTCGCCCGTCACCCCGAGGTGGAGGACACGGAGCCCGCAGTCCCGACCGAGCTCTGAGCACCGACCCGATCGCATCGGGTCGGAACGGTCGGGTGCGCGGATGGACAGCGGCCAGACGATGAGGGGGAAAGGAGGGCCCCCGTGATCGGCACGCTCAACGCCCTGGTCGACCTCGTCGAGGCGGACCACGGCCAGGAGATCGACGTCGCTGCGTTCGCCCGTGCGCATGGCACCACCGAGTACCACCTGCGCCGGATGTTCTCGGCGCTCGCCGGGATGCCGTTGACCGAGTACGTGCGGCGTCGTCGGATGACGCTCGCCGGCGCGGAGCTCGCCGCCGGCGCGCCGAGTCTGCTCGATGTCGCCGTTCGGCACGGCTACGGCTCGACCGAGGCGTTCGCCCGGGCGTTCCGCGCCGTGCACGGCATCGGGCCGGCGGACGCGCGTCGGCACGGGGGTCCTCTCCGCACACAACCCACGCTCCGGTTCCGCCTGAGCGTCGAAGGGAGCACCCCGATGGATGTCACCATCACCCACCGTCCCGCATTCGTCCTCGCCGGGCATGCCGCGGAGGTCCCGCTGATCCACGTCGGCGTCAATCCGCACATCCAGGCGCACATCGCCGCGATCCCGCCCGAGGAGCACGCCCGCCTCAAGGCGCTCGGGAACGAGGAGCCCGCGGGCATCCTCGCCGTGACCGCCGACATCGACCCGGACGCCCCGGAGGGGACGCCGTTGACCTACCTGCACGGGGTGGCCGTGCGCGACGACACCGCAGTCCCCGACGACCTCGACGCTCTGCGCGTGGCGGAGGGTGCCTGGGCCGTGTTCGGCGCGAGCGGCCCGTTCCCGGAGACCCTGCAGAATCTGTGGGCGGCGACGGCGACCGAGTGGTTCCCGTCGAACCCGTGGCGGCTGCGACCCGGGCCCTCGATCGTCCGCTATCGCGAGTTCACCGGCGACACGGCCTCCTGCGAGCTCTGGCTCCCCGTCGAGCAGAGCTGACCGTGCATCGGGTCGGGCCCGAGCGGCTCGACCCGATGTCGGTGCCCGGTGGCACACTGACCGCACGACGTACCGAGAGGCGGGCCATGGCGGCGATCGATCCCAAGAAGACCCTCGACGCGTATCAGGCGAAGCGGGGCGCCTTCCGTGTCCTCGAGGTGCCGCCGCTGACCTATCTGATGGTCGACGGCGCCGGAGATCCGAACACCGCTCCGGCCTTCTTCGACGCGGTCGCGGCGCTCTACCCGCTGGCGTACACCCTCAAGTTCGCCAGTCGCGCCGAGCTCGGCATCGATCAGGTCGTGATGCCCCTGGAAGGCCTGTGGCATGCGCCGGACATGGCGTCGTTCACCACCCGGCGCGACAAGTCGACCTGGCTCTGGACGCTCATGATCATGGTGGGCGACCACGTCACTCCTGCCCTGTTCGACCGCGCGGTCGAGACGGTCGCGGCGAAGAGCGCGAAGAAGGGGGAAGAGCTCCCGGCACTGGCTGCCGTCCGGCGGGAGGTGCTGGACGAGGGCCTCTGCGTGCAGACGTTGCACATCGGGCCGTTCGACGATGAAGGCCCGGTGCTCGAGGAGCTGCACGAGCGCTTCGTTCCGGAGAACGGTTTGCGGATGCGCGGGCGGCACCACGAGATCTACCTCAGCGACCGTCGTCGCGCAGCCCCGGAGAAGCTGCGCACCATCCTGCGGCAGCCGGTGGAGCGGATCACCTGAGCGCTTTCGCACCGGGCGTCCGGAAAGCAACCCCCTGATTCCGGCGGTCCGCGGCGGATACTCTTCGAGGATGAGCACCGTCAAGCATGCGGCACGCGTGGCGAAGGACTCCACCGCGTTCCGGCGGACCGCCCGCGCAGGATTCGTGGTCCTCGGCATCATCCACATCATCATCGGCGCGATCGCCATCACGATCGCGGCCGGCGGGTCGGGGGACGCCGACCAGGACGGCGCGATGGAGCAGGTGCGCAACAACCCGATCGGCGGACTGCTGCTCCTCGCGATCGCCGTCGGCCTTCTCGCGCTCGCCGTGTGGCAGGTGGCGAGCGGGTTCCTCGCCGCCGACCCCGCGGAGACGAAGAAGTGGGGCAAGCGCCTCAAGCTCTTCGGCATCTCCGGGACGTACCTCGTGATCGCCGGCCTCGCGCTCATCTACGCCGTGGGGGGGCGCGCGGAGTCCTCCGACGCCTCGAAGACCCTGAGCCAGGTGGTCTTGTCCGCGCCCGGCGGGGTGGCGCTGCTCGTGGTGATCGGTCTCAGCGTCATCGGCGTCGGCGTCGGCTTCATCATCGGCGGGATCATGCGCTCCTTCCGCAAGCTCATCGACGTGCCGACCGGAGCCGCCCGCGCCGGGGTGATGGCCCTCGGCATCGTGGGCTACATCGGCAAGGGCATCGCGGTGGGGGTCACCGGGGTGCTTTTCGTGGTGGCCGCCGTGACGCAGGACCCGGAACGCGCCGCTGGTCTGGACGCCGCTCTGCACAGCCTCCTCAGCCTGCCGTTCGGGCGGCTCATCCTCGGTGCCGTCGGCGTCGGCTTCGCCCTGTACGGGGCCTTCTGCATCGCCCGTGCCCGTCTCGCCCGCATGTCCTAGTCCTTCCGCGCTTCCGCCGGGCACGACGTCGGAGATCGTTGCCGACACGCCGCTCGATGGTCGGGCAGCCCGGCGTGTCACGCCCCGTCTCCGAAGCTGTGCCCGTCCGGAGCCGGGCCCCGGTCAGCCGGAAGATGGGAGACTGGAACGATGAGCGCTTCTCCCGGAGTCGACGTGATCGCCCCGCTGACCGAGACCGAGGTGGAGCGGATCCGCGAGGACTTCCCGATCCTGCACACGCGCGTCCACGGCCACCCGCTGGCGTACCTCGACTCGGGGGCGACGTCGCAGCGTCCGGAGTCCGTGCTCGACGCCGAACGCCGCTTCGCCACCACCATGAACGCGGCCGTCCACCGCGGCGCCCACACGCTGGCCGCCGAGGCGACCGAGCTCTTCGAAGACGCCCGCAGCACCCTCGCCCGGTTCGTGGGCGCCGATGACGACGAGATCGTCTGGACCTCGAACGCCACCGAAGCGGTCAACCTCGTCGCCTACTCGCTCTCCAACGCCTCCCTCGGCCGGGGTGGTGCTGCGGCCGAGCCTCTCCGGCTCCGCGAAGGGGACGAGATCGTCACTACCGAGATGGAGCACCACGCCAACCTCATCCCCTGGCAGGAGCTCGCCGCGCGCACCGGGGCAACGCTCCGGGTCATCCCGCTCGACGACGACGGGGCCCTCCGTATGGATGCGGCCGCGGAGATCATCTCGGAGCGCACGAAGCTCGTGGCCTTCACCCACGTGTCGAACGTGCTGGGCGTGATCAATCCGATCGAGACCCTCGTCGCGCTGGCCAGGGAGGTCGGCGCCCTCACCCTGCTCGACGCCTGCCAGTCGGCTCCGCACCTCCCGCTGGACCTGCACGCGCTCGGCGTCGACTTCGCGGTCCTCTCCGGCCACAAGATGCTCGGCCCCACCGGCATCGGCGCGCTCTACGGTCGTCGCGAGGTCCTCACCGCGATGCCACCGTTCCTCACGGGCGGCTCCATGATCACGACGGTGACCACGACCGCGGCCGAGTACCTGCCGCCGCCGCAGCGCTTCGAAGCGGGCACGCAGCGGGTGTCCCAGGCGATCGCGCTCGCCGCCGCGGTCGACTACCTCTCCGCGGTCGGGATGGATCGCATCGCCGCGCACGAGGCCGCGTTCGGGCAGCGTCTCGTCGAAGGGCTCGGCGCGATCGACGGCGTGCGCGTCCTGGGCGCGGGCATCGAGTTGCCGCGGGTCGGTCTCGCGAGCTTCGACGTGGCCGGCATCCACTCGCACGACGTCGGGCAGTTCCTCGACGACCAGGGCATCGCGGTGCGCGTCGGTCACCACTGCGCCCAGCCGTTGCACCGTCGGCTCGGCGTGACCTCATCGACGAGGGCGAGCACCTATCTGTACACCACCGCGTCCGAGGTGGACGCTGTCATCGAGGCGGTCGCCGGGGCGATCGCGTTCTTCGGGAGGGGCGCATGAGCGACCTGCAGAGCCTGTACCAGGAGCTGATCCTCGACCACTCGCGCACGCCGCACGGCTTCGGCCTCCGCGAGGAGATCCCCGCGCAATCGCATCAGCTCAACCCGACCTGCGGCGACGAGATCACGCTGCAGGTGCATCGAGGCGCCGACGGCGGCGTGGAGGCGATCGCGTGGGAGGGACACGGGTGCGCCATCTCCCAGGCCTCCGCGTCCCTGCTCGCCGAGCTCGCCGAGGGCCTCACCGTGGACGAGCTCGAGGTGCGCATCGCTGCCTTCCGCGAGGCGATGCGCTCCCGCGGCACGATCGAGCCGGACGAGGAACTGCTCGGCGATGCCGCGGCGCTCGGGGGAGTCTCGCGGTACGTGGCGCGCGTGAAGTGCGCCATGCTCGCCTGGGTGGCGGCGGAGGACGCGCTCACGCGCCTCTGACCGCGTTCGCCTCCCTCCTCGCCGGGAATAGCATCCGGCGGCAGGCGTTGGCCCGAGCATGACAACTCTCGGAATCATCGGAGCAGGCAACATCGGCAGCCAGGTCGCGCGTGTGGCGGTGGCCAACGGCTATGACGTCGTGATCGCGAACTCGAGAGGGCCGGAGACCCTGGCCGATCTCGTCGCAGAGCTCGGGCCGCGCGCGAAGGCGGCGACGGCGGAGGAGGCGGCCGCCGCGGCGGACGTGGCCGTGGTGACGGTGCCGCTGCACGCGATCGATCAGCTTCCCGCCGCGCAGCTCGCCGGGAAGATCGTGCTCGACACGAACAACTACTACTTCGAGCGCGACGGGCACATCGAGGCCCTCGACAAGGGCGAGACCACCACGTCCGAGCTCGTGCAGGCGCAGCTCCCGGACTCGAAGATCGCCAAGGCGTTCAACCACATCTACGCCGCGGAGATCACCACCGACGGGACCCCGGCCGGTACGCCGAACCGTCGCGCGCTGGCCACGGCCGGGGACGACGCGGAGGCCGTGGCCTTCGTCACCCGCTTCTACGACGAGGCCGGTTTCGACACGGTCA
This sequence comes from Microbacterium sp. str. 'China', assembly GCF_002993305.1. Lineage (NCBI taxonomy): Bacteria > Bacillati > Actinomycetota > Actinomycetes > Micrococcales > Microbacteriaceae > Microbacterium > Microbacterium sp. str. 'China'. The sequence continues at coordinate 700,343 of NZ_CP027434.1, forward strand.
ACGTCGGCCCGCTCAGCGAGTCGTGGCGGGTCGAGCGCGACCGCCCGGCATACGTCATCCGGCAGAACGCGGAAGAGCTGACGGCCAACGTCGCGCGGGCGAACCGTCTGCCCTGACCCTGGCGCGCGCCCCGGTCTGGGATACCAAACTTGGCCAATCCCGGGCCGGGGTGCGACAATGCCCGGATGGCGGGGGCTGTGGGGGTAGGCGGGGAACTCGAGTCGGTCAGGGTCACGAGGATCCTCCGAGACGACATCGTGCTGGGGCGGCGCGCGCCCGGTTCCCGGCTGGTGGAGCGGGATATCGCCGCCGAGCTGAACGTGTCCCGACTCCCGGTGCGGGAAGCCATCCGCACGCTGGTCGCGGAGGGCGTGGTCGTCGCACGGCCCCGGACGTGGGCCGTGGTGCGGGAGTTCACCCATGACGACATCCGCAACTTCGCGGAGGTGCGCGAGGCGATCGAGACCCTCATCTTCGTGTTCGCGGCCGAGCGTCACGATGCGCAAGGGCTCGCCCGGCTGAGCGAGGTGTACGAGCGCGAAGTCGCCGCGGCCCGGGCCGGCGACGCGGAGACCGCCCGGACGGCGGCCGCGGCGTTCCATGAGGTCGCCGTCGACCTGGCGGGGAACGAGATGCTCGGCGAGCTCATCGCCGTGTTCCTGACGCGCTTGCGCTGGCTGTTCGGACAGCACGACGATCTGGAGGCGATGGCGGAGGAGCACCGCGTCATCCTCGAGGCCGTCCGTGCGCGCGATGTCGAGGCGCTGCGGCGGATCGTCCCCGCGCACCTGGCGAGCGGGCACTCCGCGGCCGAACGGCGGCTGGCGCAGACGGCGACCACCTGAGGCATCCGTCGGGAGAACGACCCCCGGACGCGCCGCGAGCGGTTGTATCCTTGTCCGGTCGGAGTCGGTCCGGTCTGTTCGCGCTGTCCTGGGGAGCGAGATGCGAAGTCTTGCTGTCGTCGTCGGGGGGATCCTCCTGCTCGGAGGTGCTGCACTCCTGGTGGTGGCCGATCAGGAGCGCGCCGCCGGTGTCGCCGCCGTGAAGGCGGAGATCGCGCGGATCGAGCAGGTGCTCGCGGAGTCGCAGGCCGAGAACCTCGAACTGGCGGAGCGTCTCACCGCCCTGAGGTCGCGCATCGCGGAGCAGGACGCCGAGCTGAACGACACGACGGGCTTCCTCCCGTGAGGCGCCGGGTGCTCGCGGTGACGGTGTCGGCGGCCGTGCTCGTCGCGGCGGCCGCCGTCGCGCGCTCCGACGCGCTGGACCAGGAGCGCGCCGAGGCGGTGGCCGAGCTCTCCGTACTGGCCGACCGGTCATACGACGCCGCACAGCGCACCGACCACCTGTCCGGCGCCGTGGCCCGGGCCGAGCAGGACGCTGAGGATCGGGCCTCCGTCCTGGCGGTGCGGCCGGCATTCCTGGAGGAGCTCTCGACGCTGGCCGCCGTCCTCCAGGGCGCGGACGGCAAGGTCGACACGGCGGCGCATCTCGCGTCCGCCCGGTCCGCGCAGGAGACCGTGCGCGCCGAGCGCCATGACCCGGACACCGTGGTCGCGGCGACCGCGACGGTGGAGGCGCTCACGCAGAAGGTCGGCACCGAGGTCGCCGGGTGGCAGGCGTCGCAGAGTGCCGGTCCCGGCGGGCCCGCATGGACGTCGAGCGGGCCGGACGGCTACGCGCGGGTGCGGGCCGCCCTCGACAGGGTCGGCGGCGGGGGCGTCGGCTTGTACGAGTCGTCGTCCTGTGCGGGCGGCACAGCCCCGGCCTGCGCCAACAGCAACGGGTACATCAAGTACCGCGCCGACATCACCGGCTGGAGTGACGGACGCCTGAACTGGGCGATGGCGCATGAGCTGGCTCACATCTACCAGTTCCGGGTCTGGGGCACCCTCACCTCCTCGGGCGCGTACGGGGCGATGTTCGGCGGCGATCCGGAGTTCCTCGCCAACTGCATGGCTGTCGTCCGCGGCTTCCCCGGGGCGGTGGGTTGCTCCGGGGAGCAGCAGGCCTGGGCCTCCGGAATCTGGGTCGGCGTCGTCGGCTGAGCCTCGGCCCGATGCCGCCTGCCGATGTCGGACGTCTGCGGCAAGCTGATCCGGAGCGATTCCGGCCGAGACTGCGCGGCATCCATACCGGTACGCTCGAGAGAAGGAGGTGCCGGTGGGACGGACTGCGGATGCCATCGCCGAAGGCGTCGCGATCGCGACGGCCGCTGCGCGCCTCGCCGTGAAGAATCACATCCTCATCGGCACCATCGCCGAGGACGGCATCTTCGACCTCGACAAGTACGTCGAGGATGCGAGGGCTGCTCTCGAGGCGATGGCCGAGGAGTCGGAGGAGGCCGCCGCCACGGTCACGGCCTTGCGCAAGCGCGCCCGCGGTCGACATTCCGACCCGGTCGGCACGCACGACTACCGCGACCGCGATGTGCGCAATCTCCGGCGGCGGGCGAAGCAGTCGCTCGGCGTCGCGCAGCGTCTGCGCGAGATGATGGACGACCGGCCGCAACTCGAGAGCATCGTCGAGGAGGCGCGCGCGGCGGCCTGGGCCGACGTGCGGCACAACCTCGACCGCCGGCTGCGCGTCGAGGGCATGCGACCGGACCAGGATCCCGACTACGCGCGCATGCGCGAGGCGCGGATGCAGGCGCTGCGACTGGTCGATCTCCAGGCACTCTCCTCGGAGCAGCGCGCCAAGGAGAAGCGGCGGAAGAAGCAGGAGAAGGCGGCCGCGAAGGCGGACTGAGGCCTCGTTTCGCTTTCCGGTCTCGTCTGTTGTAGGCTGGTCGTCGGCCCGCTGAGCGGTAAAGCACCGCGGGTCCTGCGCCTCTAGCTCAATGGATAGAGCATCTGACTACGGATCAGAAGGTTGGGGGTTCGAGTCCCTCGAGGCGCACACTGTGTTGAGACAGTACGGAACCCCCGTCGCGGAAGCGGCGGGGGTTTTCGCTGTTCCGGGGTGAGTGCTCCGGTCAGAGCAGGCTGGTGATCGCCGGGTCGCGCTCGGCGAGGTCGGCCGCCGTGGCCATGATGGCGGTGCGCATCGCGGCCACCGCGACCGCGGGGGTGACGTCGGAGCGGTGGGCGAGGCTGATCGTCCGGGACATCGCCGGGTGGGCGAGGCGCGCCGACCGCAGGGCGGGGCGTTCGTACAGCACCATCGCCGGGACCACCGCGACCCCGACGCCTCGTTCCACGAAGCGGAGCACCGCATCCATCTCCGCACCCTCCAGCGCGAGGGTCGGGGTGAGGTCGGCGGCGCGGAAGGCGGCGTCCATCGCGGCGCGCAGCTCGTAGCTCTCATCGAACTGGATGAGCGGGAGGGTCGCGAGGTGCGCGAGGCTCACGGATGGGCCGTGGGTGACCGGAGGTGCGGCCGCCGACGAGATCACCACGAGCTCCTCCGCGAGCAGCGGGATGTGCGTGAGACTGACTCCTGCGGGCACGGGCCCCTCGGACTGGGTGACGAGGGCGATGTCGACGGCACCGACGGCGAGCTGCTCGACGAGCAGCCGGGAGCCTCCTTCGGTGAGGTGCAGGTCGATGCCGGGGTGGGCGGCATGGAACGAGCTGAGGGCTTCCGCGACGAGGCTGATGCAGAGGGTGGGTGGGGCGCCGAGGCGCACGCGGCCGCGACGGAGTCCGGCGAGCTCGGCCACCTCGTCGCGGATGGCGTCGGCTTCGGCGAGCATGCGCTGCGCGCGGGGGAGGACCGTCTCACCGGCGGCGGTCAGGGCGATGTGGCCGCGGGCGCGATGGAACAGCTCGGCGCCCAGCTCCCGCTCGAGGGTCGAGATCTGACGGCTCAGCGAGGGCTGCGCGAGGTGGAGGTGCTCGGACGCGCGGGTGAAATGGCCGAGGCGGGCGACTTCGACGAACCCGCGGAGCTGCTCGAGGTTCATATCCATAGCGTACCCGCATGGTTTCCAGACGAACTATGCATTGGAGTTATTAGGATCGCCTAACTAGCGTCGAGAGCATGAATGCACCCGAACGACAGATCTCCACCACGGTCCTCGTGATCGGCACCGGAGGCTCCGGGCTCCGCGCCGCGATCGAGGTCGCCGAGCACGGCGTCGACGTGCTCGCCGTCGGCAAGCGCCCGCGGCAGGACGCCCACACGTCGCTCGCGGCCGGTGGCATCAACGCGGCGCTCGGCACGATGGACGCCGAGGACAGCTGGCAGCAACACGCGGCGGACACGATCAAGGAGAGCTACCTCCTCGCCAACCCCCACACGGTCCAGATCGTCACCCAGGGCGCCGAGCGCGGTATCCGCGACCTCGAGCGCTGGGGCATGGACTTCGCCCGTGAAGGCGACGGCCGCATCTCGCAGCGCTTCTTCGGCGCGCACACCTACCGCCGCACCGCCTTCGCCGGCGACTACACGGGCCTCGAGATCCAGCGGACGCTGGTCGCCCGCGCCGAGCAGCTCGACGTGCCCATCCTCGACAACGTCTACATCACCCGCCTCCTCGTGCGCGACAACGTCGTCTTCGGCGCCTACGGCTTCGATCAGGCCGACGGCACGCGCTACCTCATCCATGCGGACGCCGTGATCCTCGCCGCCGGCGGACACAACCGCATCTGGCGCCGCACGTCGTCGCGCCGCGACGAGAACACCGGAGACTCCTTCCGGCTCGCCGTCGAGGCGGGGGCGCGACTTCGCGACCCCGAGCTGGTGCAGTTCCATCCGTCCGGCATCATCGAGCCCGAGAACGCCGCCGGCACGCTCATCTCCGAGGCCGCGCGCGGGGAGGGCGGCATCCTCCGCAACGCACTCGGCGAGCGGTTCATGGCGAAGTACGACCCCGAGCGGATGGAGCTGTCGACGCGGGATCGGGTCGCGCTCGCTGCCTACACCGAGATCCAGGAAGGACGCGGCACCGCGAACGGCGGCGTCTGGCTCGACGTGTCGCACCTGCCCCGCGAGACCATCATGACCCGGCTTCCGCGCGTCTATCAGACGATGATGGAGCTGCAGATGCTCGACATCACGGCGGACCCGATCGAGATCGCGCCGACCGCGCACTACTCGATGGGCGGCGTGTGGGTGCGGCCGGACGACCACCAGACCGACGTCGAGGGGCTGTACGCGATCGGGGAGGCATCGAGCGGACTCCACGGCGCGAACCGTCTGGGCGGGAACTCCCTCATCGAGCTGCTCGTCTACGGCCGGATCGTCGGTCAGGCCGCCATGGCCCACGCCGCGGGGCTCGACGCCCAGCGCCGGTCGGCCGATGCGGTCGCCGCCGCTCGTGCCGAGATCGACGACCTCCTGGCCGCGGAGGGGCGCGAGAACGTGCGGGCGCTGCAGCGCGCCATCCGCAACCTCATGACGGAGTACGCGGGCGTCGTGCGGTCGGAGGAAGGGTTGAAGGCGGGCCTCGCCGACCTCGACATGATCGAGGGGCGGATGGAGGACATCGGCATCCACCCGGACATCGCCGGATTCCAGGACCTCGCGCACGCCTTCGATCTCAAGGCCTCCGCGCTCGCCGCCCGGGCCACGCTGGAGGCGGCGCGGGAGCGTCGGGAGACGCGGGGATGCCACAACCGCAGCGACTTCCCGGACACCGATCCCACGCTGCAGGTGAACCTCGTGTGGTCGCCGACCGCCGGCGTGACCCGCGAGGAGATCCCCGCCGTCCCCGACGAGATCGCCGAGCTCATGCGCGACGTCGACACGACGGGCAAGCTCGTCGAGTAGATCCCCGAGACCCCGCTTTCGCGTCGAGACCCCGCCCTGCAGATGTCTGCAGGGCGGGGTCTCGGCGGTAGTGCGGGGTCTCGGGGAGGGGGTCAGTCGACGCCGAGGCCGACGGCCTCGTGATCCGGCTCCGGGTCGTCGCGCTTCGGGGCCTTCGGCTCCTCGCCGGGGGCCTTCTCGGTGCTGGGCTCCTCCAGCTCCTCGGTGCTCGGGACCTCGGCCGGGTCCGCGTCTTCGGGGGAGTCCGCCTGCTCCGGCGTCGTCGCCTCACCCTCCGTGGTGTCGGAGGCCGGGGTCGGGGTCGGGGTCTGCGCCTCGGGCGAGAGGTCGTCGTTCGCGGTCGGTTCGGGAGTGCTGTCGGTCATGATCGTCCCTTTCTGCGATGTCGTGCTCTCAGCCTGCCTCCGCCTCTCCGGGAGATGAAGGGCCTTGACGCGGACCCGCCGGCCGCGCGGTTAATCGCGGTGAACCGGAATCCCGAACTCGGCGTAGCCTGGAGGGGTGACTGCGTACGTCTCGGCCTTCGACCTCTTCTCCATCGGCGTCGGCCCGTCCAGCTCGCACACCGTCGGACCCATGCGCGCCGCGCTCGACTTCGCGCGACAGCTCTCCGCCTCCGGCGAGCTCGACCGTGTCGGTCGCGTCGAGTGCACGCTGTACGGCTCGCTCGGCGCCACCGGGATCGGCCACGGCACCCCGGATGCGGTCGTCGCGGGGCTCCGCGGTCTCGCTCCCGAGACGTGCGATCCGGCGGCCGTCCGTGCGGCGTGGTCGGCGTATCCGGAGGGGGAGCCGCTGCGGATCGACGGCGCCCATGCGGTGCCGTTCCAGAAGGACGACATCGTGTTCGCGCCGCGGACCCGTCTCCCCGGGCATCCGAACGCCATGACGCTCATCGCCCGTGAGACCGACGGGACCACACTGTTCGAGCAGACGTACTACTCGATCGGCGGAGGCTTTATCCGGCGCGAGGGGGAGGAGGCGCACCTCTCGACCGGTGCCTTCCTGCATCCCTATACCGATGCCGCCTCGCTGCTCGCGGTGTGCGATGACCTCGGCCTGTCCATCGCGGAGGTCGCTCGCCGCAATGAGACGGCGCTGCGGAGCGAGGAGGAGGTCGCCGCCGGCCTCGATGCGATCTGGGACGCGATGGCGGGCTGCGTGGACGCCGGACTCCACGCCGAGGGCGTCCTTCCGGGCATGCTGCAGGTGAAGCGCCGTGCGGGCACGATCCGCGCGCAGCTCGAGGCGGTCGAAGCCGACGGGCACCGGGAGCTCCCCGGCGAGTGGCTCGGGGCTTTCGCGCTCGCGGTGAACGAGGAGAACGCGGCTGGTGGCCGCGTCGTGACGGCACCCACCAATGGCGCGGCCGGAATCCTCCCCGCGGTGGCGATGTACTGGTGGCGCTTCCTCGCGGACTCGGGCCTCGGTGCCGGGAACGCGGTGACGCCGTACGGCGAGCTCGTCGGCAGTGCGCTGCTCGGGTTCGACGGCGCCCCGCCGTCCCCTCCGGCGCTCGACGGGGCGGATGAGGAGATCGCGGAGGCGAACCGCCGCCGGGGAATACGCAGGTTCCTGCTGACGGCTACCGCCCTCGGGTCGCTGTTCAAGGCCAACGCCTCGATCTCCGGCGCCGAAGGCGGGTGTCAGGCCGAGGTCGGTTCCGCCTGCGCGATGGCCGCAGGCGGGCTCACCGCGGTGATGGGCGGCACGAACCGGCAGATCGAGAACGCCGCGGAGATCGCGATGGAGCACCACCTCGGCCTCACGTGCGACCCGATCGGCGGGCTCGTGCAGATCCCGTGCATCGAGCGCAACGCCATCGCCGCCTCGACGGCCGTCACCGCCGCCCGCCTGGCGCTCCGCGGTGACGGGAGCCACTACGTCTCGCTGGATGCCGTCGTCGAGACGATGCGGCAGACGGGCCTCGACATGTCGACGAAGTACAAGGAGACGAGCGAGGGCGGTCTGGCGGTGAACGTCATCGAGTGCTGACCTCGCCGACCCACCCCCTTTCGCGCGCCCCGGCCCGTTGCGTGCGCACGGAGGGGGGTGGCAGGCACACAGAGGGGTGGCTCGACGGTGGAGGGGAGGTCGGGGAGTGGGGGCTCCGCCCGGCCGCCTGGGAGACCTCGAGATCGTGAACCACTGGCGCTCGTTCCTCGGGCAGCCGCAGCGGTATCTCCGGCATCTGCTCGGCGAGTGAGGATCCGCGGAGCCGTAGGCTGACGGGCATGACCGAGCAGAAGGCGCCGAGACGACGCGGGCGCCCGCGTGGCGGCACCGACTCCCGCGAGCGCATCGTGTCCGCGGCCGTCGACGAGTTCGGCGCGCAGGGGTACGACGGCGCCACGGTGCGGTCGATCGCCGCCCGCGCCGGGGTCGACTCCGCGCTCGTCCACCACTACTTCGGCACCAAGGCCGACCTCTTCGCCGAGGCCGCCGGAATACCGCTGCGCCCCGACCTCGACGTCCCCGAGATCCTTGCGGGGCCGAAGGACGAAGCGGGGACGCGGCTCGTCCGCTATGTGCTCGACGCGTTCGAGAAGCCCGACGTGCGCCGCCGCGGTGTGCTGCTCCTGCGGACGGCGATCGGGAGCAGACTGACGACGCCCCTGCTCGCCGGCTTCCTCTCCCGCGAACTGCTCTCCCGTGTGGCGCGCCGCCTCGATGTGCCCGATGCCGACCTCCGCGCCGCCCTCGTGGCGTCGCAGATCGCCGGCATGCTCATCGGCCGCTACGTCCTGCAGCTCCCCGCGCTCGCCGGCGCCTCCGTCGACGAGCTCGTGGGCCGCGTCGGCCCCACCGTCCAGCGCTACCTCTTCGACTGACCCTCACCGCGGCGGGCACACATTCGGAGATCTCGGCCGCCGCGCCGGACGGCGCGGGCCGGCGACGGCGTGTCGATCCGGAGCTCCGGAGCTGTGCCCACCCGAGAGCCGTTGACGCCCGACGAGGCGAGGCGCATAATTCATCGCATGATGAATAATGCGGCCGTCGAGATCACGCAGCTGCGCGTGCGGCGTGGGGCCGTGTCCGTGTTCGACGGCATCGATCTCGCCGTGCCGCGTGGCCAGATCACGGGTCTCCTCGGCGCCTCGGGGTGCGGCAAGACCACGCTCATGCGGTCGATCGTCGGTGTGCAGCGGATCGCCTCCGGTGATGTGACTGTCCTCGGCGAGCCGGGCGGGTCCCGCCCGCTCCGGCACCGCGTCGCATACGGCACGCAGGGCGCCTCGGTCTACGGCGATCTCAGCGTGCGGCAGAATCTCGCCTACTTCGCGTCACTCCTGAAAGCGCCGAAGGGCGATGTCGACCGGGTCATCCAGGAGGTGGGCCTCGGCGCGCAGGCGGGGCAACTCGTCGATGCGCTGAGCGGCGGCCAGGCGACGCGGGTGTCTCTCGCGGTGGCACTGATCGGCTCCCCGGAACTGATCGTGCTGGACGAGCCGACGGTCGGTCTCGACCCCGTGTTGCGGGCGGAACTCTGGACCCTGTTCCGCCGCCTGGCCGATCGGGGCGTCACGCTCATCGTGTCCAGTCACGTGATGGACGAGGCGGTGCGCTGCGACCGACTGCTGCTGATGCGGGAGGGGAGGATCATCGCCGACACGACGCCGTCCGTACTGCTCGCCGACACCGGAACGACCGACGCCGAGGCCGCGTTCCTTGCGCTGATCGAACGCGACAGGGCCGCCGGCACCGCGACCACCAGGCGCGCACGCCGAGAAGCGCACGAGCGCCAGGAGGAGGACGGGACATGAGCGGCCGACGGCTGTTCGCGACCGCCGGCCGTGTGCTCACGCAGCTCCGACACGACCCGCGGTCGATCGCCCTGATGCTCATCGCCCCGAGCCTGCTCGTCGGTCTCTTCGCCTGGCTGTTCAGCGAGCAGGACGGTGTGTTCGATCAATTCGGAGGTGCCATCCTGGCGCTGTTCCCGTTCATCGTGATGTTCCTCATCACGTCGATCACCACCTTGCGCGAACGCCGTTCCGGCACGCTCGAACGGCTGATGACCACGCCGCTCGAGAAGGCCGACTTCATCCTCGGGTATGCGCTCGCGTTCGGGCTGATGGCCGTGCTGCAGGCGGTGATCACGGTGTCGTTCGCGGTCGGGGTGTGCGGGCTCGACGTGGACGGGCCGCTGTGGCAGCTGGGTCTCGTCGCGGTGGTCGACGCACTGCTCGGCACAGCCCTCGGCCTCCTGGCGAGCGCGTTCGCCCAGACCGAATTCCAGGCCGTGCAGTTCATGCCGTTGCTGGTGTTCCCGCAGATCATCCTCGGCGGGTTGTTCATGCCGCGCGACCAGATGCCCGACGTGCTGTACGCCATCTCCGACTGGCTGCCGCTCAGCTACGCGATCGACACGATCAACGCCGTCACGGCGGGGGACGAAGAGTGGGACGTGTTCGGTCCGCTGCTCATCGTCGTGGCCTTCGCGGTCGGCGCTCTGGTGCTCGCCGCCCTCACGCTGCGGCGGCGTACACGCTGAGCCGGAGTCCTGGCCCAGGTCAGCGCGCGGCGCGGTTCTTGGTGTGCTTCGTCGGCACGGCGGCCCAGGGGTCCTCGGGCCAGGGGTGCCGGGGGTAGCGGCCGCGCATCTCGGCGCGCACCTGCGCATAGGGGCCCGACCAGAACGAGGCGAGGTCGTCCGTGACCGCGAGCGGCCGCCCCGCCGGGGACAGCAGATGGAAGAGGACGGGGACGCGGCCGTCCACCAGTCGGGGAGTCTCCGCCCACCCGAAGCACTCCTGCAGCTTCACCGCCACGACGGGCCGTGCGGTCGCGTCGCCGTCGGGCTCCGGGTAGGTGATGCGTACCCGGGAGCCGCTGGGCACGTCGAGCCGCTCCGGGGCGAGCGTCTCGAGGTGCACGGCCTCGGGCCAGGGCAGCAGACGACGCAGCGCCGATGACAGATCCAGCCGACTCGCGGGCGTGCCGGAGGCGAGAGCGTCGAGCTCCGGTGCCAGCCACACATCGAGCGATTCGAGCAGACCCGCGTCCGACACATCGGGCCAGGGGTCTCCGAGTTCACGTCGCAGCAGTGCGAGTCGGCGCCGCAGGGCCTCCGCGCCGTCGGACCACGTGAACATGCCGAGGCCATCGCGTCGGAGTGCTCGGCCCACGGCATCCCGGCCTTCCGAGGCCGACGGGCGCACCGGCACCGATGAGCGCACGATCGCCCCGATCCGGCGTTCGCGGCGGGCCTGTACACGGCCTCCGACGTACTCGGCCTCGACGCGGTCGCTCATCAGGGGGCCTGCCGCGCGCTCCACCTGCTCCTCGGTGAGGGCCGCTGCGGCGCGGATGACCGCACCGGAGCCGGCTGCCGTCCGGGACGAGGTTCGGGCGACGTCGGCCACGGCGAGCCATTCCGACGCGGCCGGAGCGCCGCTGACACCGGCCCGGCTGCCGGACGCCAGCAGGAAGGTCGCTCCCGATCCCGAGTGCTCGACGCGGCGGGCGACACGCTCGGGGAAGGCCAGCGCGATCACGAGCCCGACGCCGTCGAGACCCGCGCGCGTGTCGGGCGTCATGTCGACGAGGCGTTCCAGACGACGCGCGTCCTCTCGCCAGCGCCGGGCCTCGGCAGTGCCCCCTCCGCGCAACGTGACGAGAGCGCGGGCGACGTCGGCGTCCGGGGTGCGCTGATCGCCACCCAGGAGCGCCACGACCTCGGCGGCGAGCCGGCTCCCCACCGCGGGGCTGCCGTCACGCAGCGCTCTGGCCAACCGCGGATCGGTGGGGATTCGTGCCAGGGCACGGCCCTCTGCCGTGGCGCGCCCGTCGTCGTCGATCGCTCCGACACCGCGGAGCACCGTGACAGCATCGGCCAGGCTGTCGGCTCGCAGCGGTTCGATCATGCGCAGGTCGGCACCGCCCGGGGCGCCCCAGCAGGCGAGCAGGAGGGCGGCGTCGGTGAGGTCGGCCGTGGCGATCTCCGGGGATGGCCGCGCGGGAGCGGCAGCATAGGTGCGCTCGTCCACACAGCGGATCACGGTGCCGGGGCCCTGCCGGGTGGCGCGTCCGGCACGCTGCACACAGGAGGAACGGGAGGCGGCGGTGGTGACCAGGCCCGTCATTCCGCGCGCGGCGTCGCGCTGCGGCTGCCGTGCCAGACAGCTGTCCACGACCAGCCGCACACCCGGCACTGTGAGAGAAGACTCGGCGAGCGAGGTGGCGACGATGATGCGGGGCGGGGCCTCCGGCGCACGACCACGGATCACGGCGTCCTGCTCCGCTGACGGGATCCGGCCGTGCAGCTCTCGCACATCGAAGGTGCTGTTCCGGTCCCGGACGCGTCGAGCGATCTCCGACACCTCGCGCGCGCCGGGGGCGAATACGAGCACATCCGCTTCGGGATCATCCCGGACGAGCTCGGCGGTGGCGGTGGCGGTGACACTCGCGACGTGGTCGAGGAAGCCACGGGTGACTCCGCGTTCGTCGAGGCGGGGCGCGGAACTCGGTGCCCAGCGCTCGGTGAGGGGGAAGGCCGGGACGTCGTGGTCGATGATCGGCGCGGGAGCCTCCTCGGTGCCGATGACCGCAGCGATCCGGTCGGCGTCGAGGGTGGCGGACATGGCGATGACGACGAGGTCATCTCGCAGCTCGCGAACCTCGGAGAGCAGGCCGATGAGGAGATCGGTCTCGAGGGCCCGTTCGTGCACTTCGTCGATGATGACCGCGCTCACGCCGTCAAGTCCGGGGTCGTCCAGCATCCGTCGCAGGAGCACGCCGGCGGTGACGAACTCGACCCTCGTGTCCGGCCCGACAGTGCGCTCGCCGCGGACGGTGAAGCCCACCCGGGATCCGAGCGGGGAGCCATCGAGGTGTGCGAGTCGGCGGGCGGCGGCACGCGCGGCGACCCGGCGGGGTTGGGTGACGATCACGCGGCCGGTGCGGCGTGAGGCGAGCAGCGGCGGGACGAGGGTGGTCTTGCCCGTGCCCGGCGGCGCGGTCACGACCACGGATCCGCTCGTGTCGAGGGCGGCGGAGAGCTCGTCGAGGGCGCCCGCGAAAGACAGACCGCCGCCGATGGCGGTGAGGTCGAAGGCAGCGCGGGTCACCCGTCCAGTCTGCCCGGTCGATCGACGCCCGGAGCCGTTCACAACTCAGGAGATGCGGGGGGATTCGGAGCGCAGAGAGGGATCGCCGCGTCCGTGCCCGCCGATCTCCTGAGTTGTGAACCGGCGGAGGTGGTGCCCGACGACAGTACAGCGGATGCCGCGACCGAGTCGGTCGCGGCATCCGCTGTTATGTGCTGCTACTCCGCGTCGGGAGCCGGGGGAGCGGGCGGCGGCGGGGTGGTCGGTGCGGGTGTGCGCGGCGCGGGGGCCGGTGCGGACGCTTCGGCGACTCCCGCCCCGAAGCCGCGGCCGACGGCCTGTCCCTGGATGATGCCGGCGAGATCGAGGCCGGTCGCGGAGTGCACGCTGTCGAAGACCGAACGCAGGGCTTTCGCGCTGTCGGCACCGACGACGTTGGACGCGCCGTCCTCGCCGGATCCGCCGACGATCGAGACGCTGCCGATGGCGGCGTAGCCCTTCGCGAACTCCGACATGATCGACGGCAGCACCTCCAGCACGCGCTGCGAGAGGAAGGCATCCTGGTTGGAGGCGATGGCCTTGGCCTCGGCCTCGACAGCGGCGGCACGGGCTTCACCCTCGGCGCGGATCGCCTCGGCCTCGGCGTTGGCGCGCAGCCGACGAGCCTCGGCCTCCGCCTCCGCCTGGGCGCGCAGCGCGTCGGCGTCACCGGTGGCCTTCGCGATCGCGGCCGCCGCCTCACCGTCGGCGCGCGCCTTGTCGGCCTGTGCCTGCTGCTCGGCGATGCGGGTGCGCGCCTCGGCCTGCTTGACCTGCTCGATCGCCGCCGCCTCGGCCGCCCGCTCACGCGTGTACAGCTCGGCCTGCGCGCGGGTCTCCGCCTCGTACCGCTGCGCGTCCGCGACGCGCTTGACGTCGGCGTCGAGCTGCGCCTGCTTGTTCTCGGCCTGCTGCTGGAGCACGGCCTGCTCGGCCTGGGCGCGGGCGAGCTGCTCGGCCTGCTCCGCTTCGGCGCGTGCGCGGCCGATGCCCGCGTTGGCGTTGGCGGTGTTGGTGTCGAGGGCGGTCTGCTCGACGAGGTTCGCCTCCTGGTTGGCGATGTTCTTCTGGTTGATCGCGCGGTCGGCGTTGGTCTGCGAGATCTCCGCGGCCTGGCGCTTCGCCTGGATCTCCGGGGCACCGAGGGACTGGATGTAGCCGACCTTGTCGGTGATGCCCTTGATCTGGAAGGAGTCGAGGATGAGGCCCTGTTCGGCGAGCTCCTGGGAGACGTCGGCGGCGATCTGGTCGGAGAACTTCTTGCGCTCCCGCATGAGCTCCACGACGGAGAGCGTCGCGACGATGCCGCGCAGGGCGCCCTCGAGCTGCTCGGTGGTGAACTGCTCGATGGCCTTGTCCTGGGAGGCGAAGCGCTCGGCGGCCCGGCGCACCAGCAGCGGGTCGGAGCCGATCTTGACGATGGCGACGCCGTCGACGTTGAGCGTCACGTTGTCGAGCGACTGGGCCTCGGCGTTGAGCGACACCTGCCGTGAGCGGAGGGAGATGATCTCGTGGCGCTGGGTGATCGGGTTGACGAGCGACTTCCCATTCACGATGACTGTGACGGGCGATTCCGACATCTCCGAGCTGCTCGTGCCGTCGGCGCCGATCACGGCACGCTGCACCTTCTGCTTGCGTCCGGAGATGACGAGCGCTTCGTCGGCGCGAGCCACCTTAATCCAGCTGCGGGCGAACAGCAGCAGGATCAGCAGGACGACGATCGCGGCGACGACCGCGATCCCGATGACGATGAGGATGCCGACGATTCCGGCGATCTCCATGGATGACCTCCCTGGTTCCCCCCGAGGGGGCGGTCCGATATGCCCACGGTCGATGTGGGCGTGCGCAACCCACCCTGCCAGAAAAGAGACGCCCGCCACCGCGTCGGGCGCCATCATGCCGGTATCGGTGGGCGTTCCTCCCGTCGCCCTGCCTGTGGAGGAGGGGAGCGGTCAGCGGGTGCGGAGCTTCTCCGCGAGGTCGCGCAGCAGACGCAGCTCCTCGTCGTCGAGGCGTGACATCCGGTCGGCGATCGACCGGCCGTGCACGGTCGCGAGCGCACGGAAGGCCCGGGCGCCCTCGTCCGTCGCGCGGATCAGGGCGCCGCGGCCGTCGTCCGGGTCGGCGCACTTCGCGACCAGTCCCCGCGTCACCATCCGGTCGACGAGGCGGGAGACGCTCGGCTGACTGATGAGCATGTTGGCGGTGATGTCGCGCAGGCGGGCGGTCATCTCCGGCGAGCGCGTGACGGTGAGCAGCACGTCGTACTCGGCCTGCGTGATGTCGCTGGTGTCGAAGTCGGCCGCCATCTCGGTGAACAGTTCGTGCTGCGCGCGGAAGAGGCTTTCCCAGGCCTCCAGCGCGAGCTTCCGATCGGTCATCCTCACAGAGTACCGGGCGCAGTAAAGGGCCGGTCGGAGAGGCTCCCGACCGGCCCTTGTCCCTTGCACCAAGAGTGTCCTGCAATCACATGCGGTGGATGCCACAGCAAACATTCACCGTGTGATCACTGTATAACGGCGAGGTAACGAATGCAACGGTTTGATCACGATGATTCGGGCGGATACTGGAAGGGACGGTATCGAGAGCCCCCGCCTCCGCACCGCGCGGCAGACCTCTCGACGCCAGGAAGAAGATGCTCATGAAAGCTCTCCGCTACGTCGAGATCGGCAAGCCCCCGGTGGTCGTCGACATCCCGATTCCGAAGCCCGGTCCCGGACAGGTCCTCCTCAAGGTCACCGCGGGCGGTGTCTGCCATTCCGACGACTACGTCATGGGGCTTCCCGAGAAGGACTACCACGAGCAGGGTTACCCGCTGCCGCTGACGCTCGGCCACGAAGGCGCCGGCATCGTGCACGAGATCGGCGAGGGCGTCGACTCGACGCTCAAGGTCGGGGATGCCGTGGCCGTCTATGGTCCGTGGGGTTGTGGTCGCTGCCACAACTGCTCGATGGGCAAGGAGAACTACTGCACGAATGCCGCCGCCGAGGGCATCCGTCCTCCGGGGCTGGGCAGCCAGGGCTCGATGGCCGAGTACATGATCGTCGACGACGCACGTCACCTCGTGCCGCTCGGTGACCTCGACCCCGTGCAGAACGTCTCGCTGACCGACGCGGGCCTCACCCCCTACCACGCGATCAAGAACTCGCTTCCGAAGCTCGGCGCCGGCACGGTCGCCGTCGTGATCGGTACTGGTGGTCTCGGCCACGTCGGCATCCAGATCCTCAAGGCCATCTCGGGTGCCACGGTCATCGCCCTCGACGTGAACGACGAGAAGCTGAAGCTCGCCACCGAGGTCGGCGCGGATCACGTGCTGATCAGCGACGCGTCGGCGGCCGAGAAGATCCGCGAGCTCACCGGCGGTCTCGGCGCGAACGCCGTGTTCGACTTCGTCGGCGCGAACCCGACGATCGCCCTGGCGCAGAGCGTTGCCGCACTCGAGGCCGACATCACGATCGTGGGTATCGGCGGGGGCAGCATGACGCTCGGCTTCGGCTCGATCGCCTATGACGCGGCCGTGCGCATCCCCTACTGGGGCTCCCGCGCCGAGCTGATCGAGGTGCTGGACCTCGCCCGCGCCGGCAAGATCCACGTCCAGACCGAGAGCTACACGCTCGACGACGGTCCGAAGGCGTACGAGGACCTCGCGTCGAACAGCATCCGCGGACGCGCCGTCATCGTCCCCTGACATCGGCCTCGAACGCCCGGGAGGGATCGCCCTCCCGGGCGTTCGTCGTTTCGGTGCGGCTTCAGCTGCAGCGTCGCCGGTCGGCGAGGAGGGCGAGCGCCGCATCGATCGCGCTCGCCGCCGCGTCGGGGGCCACGCGCACGAGGGCGAAGGCGGAGACCACCAGGCCCGTGCAGGCGTCCGCCAGGGTGTCGACCTCCGTTCCCGCGAGCTCGGGGAGAGCGGCCCCGACGCCGCGGGCGAACGCCTCTCGGAGCTCCCCGCGATAGGACGCCACGACCCGGGCGACCGCGTCGTCAGTGCCGATGGGGGCGGCGGCGGTGTTGACCAGCAGGCAGCCGCTCGTCGCCGGGAGGCTCCCCGCGGTCAGCAGCGCCGCACGCAGTCCGCCGAGATAGGTCTCCAGCGCCTCCGGCGCCACGGTCTCGCCCGTCAACGGGGCGAGGCGCGGACGGATGACCTCGTCCAGGTAGCTCTCGACGGCGGCGTCGAAGAGTCCTCGTTTGGAACCGAAGGCGTGATAGATGCTGGAGCGGCTGAGGCCGGTCGCGCGCTCGAGCTCCGGCAGCGGCGCGCTCTCGAAGCCGCGCTCCCAGAACACGCCGCGTGCCGCGCGGACCGCTTCCGCGGTGTCGAAGGTCTGTGTGCGCCCCATCCACCCTGCTCCTGCTCTTTTGTGAATCGCTTGATCCAGTATATATTGGAACGACCGATACAGAATGCGCGGCCCCGCCGCGTCGAAGGGGGACTGCCATGGTCATCGCCGGACTCGTGCTCGCAGGCATCGCCGCGCTCGTGCACGTCTACATCTTCTGGCTGGAGTCGTTCGCCTGGACCAGTGCGCGCGCTCGCCGCACGTTCGGCACCGGCACGGCGGAGGAGGCCGCGCGACAGAAGGAGCTCGCCTTCAACCAGGGCTTCTACAACCTGTTCCTCGCGATCGCCGTCCTCCTCGGCATCGTCCTCTTCGCCACGGGAGCGACGGCCGTCGGCGCGACCCTGGTCTTCACCGGCGCCGGATCGATGGTCGCCGCGAGCCTCGTGCTGCTGCTGTCGAGCCCCGACAAGGCGTCCGCCGCCCTGAAGCAGGGCGCCATCCCGGCGCTCGGCGTCATCGCGCTCGCCATCGGCCTCCTCGTCTGAGTCCGGCCGCAGCACCCCCCCCAGATCCTCACGAAGGAGAGAAATGTCCCACGCCATCAGCACCCAGATCCAGCTCGCCCGCCGCCCCGAGGGGTGGCCGACCCACGACGACTTCCGCACCGTCGAGGTCGAGCTGAGCGATCCGGCGCCGGGGGAGGTGCGCGTGGCGAACGAGTTCGTCTCCGTCGACCCCTATATGCGCGGGCGGATGAACGACGTCCGCAGCTACGTCGCTCCCTACGCCCTCGACGAGGTCATCGCGGGTGGCGCCATCGGCCGGGTCGTCGCCTCTGCGGCGGACGACCTCCCCGTCGGCACCGTCGTGCTGCATCAGCACGGCTGGAGCGATGTCGTGCAGGCGGACGCGTCGACCTTCCGGGCCGTGCCCGAGGTGCCCGGCATGCCGCTGTCGCTGCGCCTGCACATCCTCGGCATGACCGGCCTCACCGCGTACGTCGGGCTCACCGCGATCGCCGGACTCGCCCCGGGCGACACCGTCTTCGTCTCCGGCGCCGCCGGTGCCGTCGGCACGGCTGTCGGTCAGATCGCCAAGCTCCTCGGCGCGGGCCGCGTGATCGGCTCGGCGGGCTCGCGCGAGAAGGTCGCCCTGCTGACCGAGAAGTACGGCTACGACGCGGCGTTCAACTACAAGGACGGCCCGGTGCGCGAGCAGCTCGCCGCCCTCGCGCCCGAGGGCGTGGACGTGTTCTTCGACAACGTCGGCGGCGACCACCTCGAAGCCGCGCTCGACGTGATGAACGACGGCGGCCGGATCGCCCTGTGCGGCGCCATCACGAGCTACAACACGACCGAGCGCGTGCCCGGGCCCGACAACATGGCGAACATCATCACGCGCGGTCTCCGTCTCCAGGGCTTCACCCTGGCGAACTACCTGCACCTGTCGCCGGAGTTCAGCGAGAAGATGACCCGCTGGTTCGCAGAAGGGCGGATCGCCTACGACGAGACCATCGTCGACGGCATCGAGAACACGGTCGACGCGTTCCTCGACATGATGCGCGGAGCCAACACGGGGAAGATGCTCGTGCGCGTCACGCCCTCCGCCTGACGTCCGGAGCGGGCCGCCCGCGCATTTGAGATATATTGCTTGAGACGTAGAACTTCACTCTCCATGACCCCCACTGGAGGCAGTGTGACACTCTCTGGCGGCCCCCTCGAACGCCGGTCGATGAGCGACGAGGCTTTCGTGCGCCTGCAGGATGCGATCATCAGCGGCGAACTCCAGCCCGGCGAGCGCCTGCGCGACTACGAGCTCGCCGAACGCCTCGGCACCTCGAAGACGCCGATCCGCCATGCCCTCGACCGCCTGGCCGACAACGGCCTCGTCGAGATGCAGCGCAACCGATACACCCGCGTGGCCCCGATCGATCTGGAACGGGTGCGCAACGCCGTCGACCTGTTCGGCGACATCTGGATCGGCTCGGTTCGTCACGTCATGCCGGTGATCCAGGACGACGATGTGGCCTATCTCGTGGAGCTCGCCGACGACATGGCGGCGTCGGTGCAGGCGCGGGACATCATCGCGTTCGGCGCGGCGCTCCGCAGCGCGGCGACGGGTTTCGCCCGGATCGAGGGCAACGCCACGCGCGCCAACTCCATCGAGCGCCTCGGCCCGCAGATCCGCCGGTTCACCCAGCACGCGAAGGACGCCGTGGACTGGTCCGCCGTCGAGGAGTTCGTCGGCGCGATCCGCGAGGCGACGTCGGAGCGCGACGCGGTCAAGACCCGTGCGGTGCTGGTGACCTTCTTCGACGAGACGCTCCCGGCGATCATCGATCGGGCCGAGCAGTCGGGACTGGCCGAGATCTCGGAGTGATCCTGCGCTGACGAACGAGGGCGACCGCACACCGCGGTCGCCCTCGTCGCGTCCCGGGGCTACGGCGTAAGGCGATGGACGTCGCGCGGGAACAGCGTCACCTCGCGGACGTTGGCCGCCTCGACCAGTCGGCCCACCCAGCGCTCCAGTCCGATCGCGAAGCCGCCGTGCGGAGGCATCCCGTGCGCGAACGCCTCCAGGTAGCCGGCGTACCTCGAGGGCGATTCGCCCCGCGCCTCGATCGCGGCGACGACCTCGCTGTGTCGATGCAGCCGCTGTCCGCCGGTCACGAGCTCCAGACCCCGGAACAGGAGGTCGAAGCTGTTGCTCCACTCCGTGTCGTCGGGCTGCGGGTGCGTGTAGAACGGACGCTTGCGCATCGGATACCCCTCGACGGCCAGCATGTCGCTGCCGAACTCCTCCTTCGCCCACGCCCCGAGCGCCCGCTCGTGCGCCGGGGAGAGGTCGGGCTCGTCGGCCGGAGCCCCGACCCGGCGCAGCGCGTCGCGGAAGTGCACGACGGGGATGTCCTCGGGGATGACGGGGAGCGTCGCGTCGAGCAGCGCGAGCTCTTCCGCTGCGTCGGCGCGGATGCCGTCGAGCATGCCTCGCAGCACGTGGCCGAGGAGTCGCAGGACGTCGCGGTGGTCGCGGATGAACCCGAGCTCGACGTCCAGCGACACGTACTCCGACAGATGCCGCACGGTGTCGTGGGGCTCGGCCCGGAAGACCGGCCCCACCTCGTAGACGCGTTCGAACACGCCGACGAGCTGCTGCTTGTAGAACTGCGGGCTCTGCGCGAGGTACCCGGTCCTGCCGAAGTAGTCCACGGGGAACACGTTCGCCCCCGACTCGGTCACGGTGTCGACGATCTTCGGGGTCTGCACCTCGGTGAAGTCCGCAGCGTCGAGCACCCGGCGGAACGCCCGCACGCTCGCCGCGGCGATCTGCCAGGTCGCGCGGCGTGCGGGGTGGCGCCAGGTCACCGCCGCGTGGTCGAGCAGAGTCGGAAGGCTCGTCTCGAGCGTCGGGCGCCACAGCTCAACGACCGGCGGTGCAGCCGGCTCCGACAGGCTCTCGATCTGCGGGTCGACGATCTCGACGCCGCCGGGGGCCTGCGGGTTCGCGGCGACGGTCCCCGTCACGCGGACCACCGTCTCCTCCGGAGGGAGGCCGTCCGTCGGAAGCTCGGCGGCACGGACGACGACCTGGGCGAGGCCCGAACGGTCGCGGATGATCAGGAACGCGACGGTGGCGAGTTCCCTCCGTCGATGGACGTGACCGAGCAGCATGACACGGCGGCCGGGGGTGGCCTCGGCGAGCTCCGCGGCGAGAGTGCGGGCGGGGTCGGGTGATCTCATTTCTCCTCCAGGTTGTGGGAGCCCTGGAGGTGTGGGCGGGGGCCAGATCGCGGTGCCACCACACCTTCGCCGGTGAGAAGCCGGCCTCTCGTCGGTACGCCGGACGCGCGGGGACCGCCTGCACGGAGGCCGGGGGTCGTCACGCCCCGGCGGTCGCCGCGTCCAGTCTAGGGGCGTTCTCGGCAGATCCACAGAATCGCTCGGGCACCGTCTCGTACCCTGGATTATCCAAGGGGAGTACTCCGACACGGTCGGGTCGTCATTACGGATGCGTCTGCATCCCGGCCCACCGGTCCCGCTCGGCGGGATGGGGAAGACTTTGGCGCTGTTCCGTCACGCCCGAGTCTGGAGTACCCGTTGGAAATCACCCCTTTGATCTGGGTCATCACGATCGCGGTCACCATCGCGTTCTTCGTGTACGAGTTCTTCGCGCACGTCCGCAAGCCGCACGAGCCGAGCATCGGCGAATCCGCGCGCTGGTCGATCTTCTACATCAGCCTCGCGCTGCTCTTCGGCGTGGGCATCGGCATGGTGTCCGGCTGGACCTACGGCGGCGAGTACTTCGCCGGCTACCTCACCGAGAAGGCGCTGTCGATCGACAACCTCTTCGTGTTCCTCATCGTGATGACGGGCTTCGCGGTGCCGAAGATCTATCAGCAGAAGGTGCTGATGATCGGCATCGTGATCGCGCTGATCCTCCGCGGCGTCTTCATCGCCGTCGGTGCGACCCTCATCGAGAACTTCTCCTGGATCTTCTACGTCTTCGGCGCGCTGCTGCTCTTCCTCGCGTACCGCCAGGCCTTCAGCAGCCACGAGAGCAACCCCGCGAACGGCCGCTTCATGACGTTCGTCCGTCGCCACCTCCCCGTCAGCGAGGAGTACAACGGCGACAAGCTCACGGTCGTCCAGAAGGGCAAGCGCTACGTCACGCCGATGCTGCTGACGATCATCGCGATCGGCTTCATCGACCTCGTCTTCGCCGTCGACTCCATCCCCGCCATCTACGGCCTCACCGACCAGGCGTACATCGTCTTCACCGCGAACGCGTTCGCCCTGATGGGTCTGCGCCAGCTGTACTTCCTCATCGGCGGGCTGCTGGAGCGCCTGGTGTACCTGGCTCAGGGCCTCGCCGTCATCCTCGCGTTCATCGGCGTGAAGCTCGTGCTGCACGCCCTGCACGTCAACGAGGTGCCGTTCATCAACGGCGGTGAGCCGATGCTGTGGGCGCCCGAGATCCCGATCTGGTTCTCGCTGCTCTTCATCGCCGCGACCATCGCGGTCGCCACCGTCGCGAGCCTGATGAAGACGCGCCGGCACCGCAACGCCGTCTCGTCCTCGACCGATTCCACCCCCACCATCGACAAGGAGCACTCTTGAGCGCGCAGCGCTGTTCTGACTCTTCGGACTCTGACAGTACGAGCACCCGGTTCATCCCGGGTGCTCACCCCGCCACCGAGGAGGTCGCCCGCTGATGGGCGATCTGCTCTGGAACATCGCCCTCGTCCTGCTCTTCGTGCTGATCGGCGGTGTCTTCGCTGCGACGGAGATGGCCCTGGTCACGCTGCGTGAGAGCCAGCTCAACGCGATCGCCGCTCGCGGCCGTCGGGGAGCGAAGGTCGCCGCCCTGGCCCGCAATCCCAACACTTTCCTCTCGGCGGTGCAGATCGGCGTGACCGTGGCGGGCTTCGCGTCCGCCGCCTACGGAGCGACCTCGATCGCGCCGTCCGTCGCGCCGTTGCTGGAGGACTGGGGCGTCGCGCCTCCGCTCGCGATGACGCTGGCCACGATCGTGCTGACGCTGATCATCGCGTACCTGTCGCTCGTGCTCGGCGAGCTCGTGCCGAAGAGGCTGGCGATCCAGCGCAACGCGCAGTTCGCGTACGCGGTCGCGCCGGCCCTGAACGGCTTCGCGACCGTCATGCGCCCGGTGATCTGGCTGCTGTCGGTCTCGACGAACGCGCTCGTCCGCGTGCTCGGCGGCGACCCGCACAAGACGAGCGACGAGCTCACCGACGAGGAGGTGCGCGACATCGTGGCGACCCACCAGGGCCTGCCCGACGACGAGCGCCGCATCCTCGACGACGTGCTCTCGCTGCGGGGACGCCAGGTGAGCGAGGTCATGCGCCCGCGACCGGAGGTCGTGGCGCTCGACGAGGCTGCCACGGTCGGGTCGGCGATGGAGCAGGTCCGCGAGCTGCCCTTCTCCCGGTACCCCGTGTCCCAGACGTCGATCGACGACATCACCGGCTTCGTGCACGTGCGTGACCTCTTCGAGGCTGCCGCGGATGACCCGGAGCGCCCGCTGCAGGGGCTCGTCCGCGACATCCCGTACATCCCGTCCACGGCGGGGGTGTTGCCCACCCTCACCCGGATGCGGGCCGAGGGACACCACATCGCCGTCGTCGTGGACGAGTACGGGGGCACCGACGGTCTCGTGACTCTGGAGGACCTCGTGGAGGAGGTCGTCGGCGAGATCTTCGACGAGTACGACGCCGAGGTCTTCCTCTCCGCCGACGACGGACTGGACGGGCGCCTCAACCTGCAGGACTTCGAGGAGGCGACGGGGCTCGCGATGCCCCGGGGGTCTTCGGACACGATCGCCGGATTCGTCACCGAGCAGCTCGGCCGTCTCGCCGTGGTCGGCGACACCGTCGAGGTGCCGGGCGCGACCATCCAGGTGGTGGAGATCGATCGCCGCCGCATCGCACGCGTGCGCGTCTCGATGCTCACCGATCCGGGTGCCGAGCGGGGCGTCGAAGACTGACGGACCGCCGGGTGGCGGGGCGCGTCAGTCGCGCGCTCCGCTGCCCAGCTCGCGAAGCCCATCGCTGAGGACCTCGGTCAGGAGCTGGGCGTAGCGGCCGTCCGGATCGAGGTCCGGGTCGAACACGGTGATGCTCGCCCCGATCGCCTGCGGGGCGAGGGCGCGCAGGAGTGCGGTGAGCTCCGCGGCACCGAGGCCGCCCGGGTCCGGGCTGTCGACGGCGGGCATCACCGAGGGGTCGAGCACGTCGACGTCGAGCTGCAGCCAGTAGCGACCGTCGGCGGCCGCGGCGGTCTCGGCGGCGACCGCGTCGGCTCCTCGTGCCAGGACGTCGGCCGCCGGCGTGACGCGCGCGAGGAGGCCGCGGACCTCCGCCTGCTCCTCGTCGTCGGCGCGATGCCCGATGTGGGCCGTGCGGGCGGGGGAGAAGTACGGCGCGAGTCCGTCGATGTCGGCGATCGCCGGCCAATGCACGCCGACGGCGCCCGCCAGCGCTTCGCCGGCCACGCTCGCGCACTCGTCGCTGTTGCCCGGGTGGCGGAAATCGGTGTGCCCGTCGATGTGCACGAGCCCCGCGCCTCCACGGCGCTTCACGGCGATCCCGGCGCCGATGAGGATGCCGCAGTCGCCGCCGATCACGAGCGGGGCGCGGCCCTCGTCGAGGACCTCCCCGATGCGCGCCGCCAGGCGGAGGGAGTGGTCGACGAAAGCGGCCTCGTTGCGTACTCGCCCCGCGGGCCGCGTGGCGTCGTCGTCCACGTAGCGGCCGGCGAGCACGATGCCGCCGTCGCTCGCGCCCTGACCGGTGAAACGCCGGAACAGCCCCGCCTCCCGGAACGCGTCCGGTGCCTTCGCGGAGCCGGGCACGCTGCCGGGCTCCGGTGGGCGCAGACCGAGGTTGCTGGGGGCCGACAGCAGAGTGATCATGCGCTCATCCTGCCCCCGGCGTCCGACATCGCCTCGGCTCAGCGGATGGCGTAGACGGCGCTCCCCACGATCACCGCGATGACGGTCGTCCAGCCGATGATCGCGACGGCCTGCCACACGAGGATGCGCCCCTTGCCGATGCCGGACGCGGCGAGCATGGTAGCGGTGAAGTGCGTCGGCAGCAGCAGCGGTCCCAGCAGGCTCACCCCGGGGACGCCGTAGCGCTCGAACGCGCGCTGGAACTTCTCGCGGCGCGCGGAGCCGCGTCCGGTCTCCACCGGGACGCCGTCGGCCTCCAGGCTCGTGCCGCCGCCCACCGTCACCGGCCGCTTCGCCCGCGAGCGGTCCACGATGGCCCGACGGGCGCCCGCGCTGGCGAGCACCAGGATCGCGACGCAGAGGAAGTTGCCGACCATCGCGGCGACGGCCGCGACCACGGGCGGGATGCCGCCGAGGATGCCGATGCTCGCGGCGCCCTCGCCTTCGACGAACGGCACCGCTCCGGCGAGGGCGACGATGAGGGGCTGGACGAGGTCGGGGACCTGGGCGACGAGGTTCTGGAAGGTCTCGATGAGGTTCATGGGGGAAGCTCCGGGTGTCGGTGCAGACGGTCTCTCCGTCGCGATGACCCCAGTCCAGTCGATGGCGCCCCGCGGTGGCAGTGCCGCCGCGTCACCGCTCTCCGTGCGGTTCGCCCCCGGATCCCGTGACATGTGTCACGCCTCTATCGTGGGGAGCGTGAGCAGTCCTTCCCCCGCTTTCCCCGATCCCGGTCCCGGTGCCCGCCAGCTCGCGCGGGGCATCACCGCCACCTGGTGGTACACGGTCGGCGGGGTGATCTTCATCGAGCTCATGCTGGTGGCCGCCTGGCTGGGCATCGCCGTGGCACTGGATCGCTCGGGCGTCGCGCTGCTCGTCGTGGGGGTCGGCGGGGTGCTCTGGGCGGCGTCGACCGTCCTGCTGCTGGTCGACTACCGTCATCGCGTCGACGCGGGCCCGGCGGTGGGCTGGGTGCGGTTGGCCGTGCCGACCGTCGTCGCCCTGATCTACGGCGGCGCGGCGGGGGCTCTGGTCGGCAGCTGGCAGCTCGCCGCGATGCCCGTGGTACAGGTCTTCGTGCTGGTGAGCTGGCCCCGCGGGATCCGGGTGCGTGTGGCCGTGGCGGCGACGGTCGCGCTCGTCGCTCTCGCGCTGCTCGACTCGACCACCCCCCTCGGTTCCGGGGTCCCGGTGTGGGTGCCGGT
Organism: Microbacterium sp. str. 'China'; assembly: GCF_002993305.1. Taxonomy (NCBI): domain Bacteria; kingdom Bacillati; phylum Actinomycetota; class Actinomycetes; order Micrococcales; family Microbacteriaceae; genus Microbacterium; species Microbacterium sp. str. 'China'. The sequence continues at coordinate 726,107 of NZ_CP027434.1, forward strand.
GCTCTACGGAGTCATGCTCCCCGGGATGACCGTGAGCTCGCTGTGGTGGTGGGACGTGCTCGTGGCCCTGGACCGGGCGCGCGCCTCGGAGGCGCGATTGGCGGCGACGCAGGAGCGCCTGCGCGTGGCGACCGACGTGCACGACCTCCAGGGGCATCATCTCCAGGTGATCGCTTTGCAGCTCGAACTGGCGGAGCGCTTGCTGCCCACCGATCCGCAGGCGGGGATGGAGCAGCTCCGCGCCGCCAGGGCGAGCGTCGACGACGCGCGGCAGGGCACCAGAGACCTCGCCACGCGATTCCGCTCGGTGCCCCTCGGCGACGAACTGGCGAACGCCCGGGATCTGCTCACGGCCGCAGGGCTCATCGTGGAGGCGCGGATCCACCCGGATGCGGACGCGGCACCCGCGGCCGACCTCGGTCCGGTGATCCGGGAGACGACCACGAACGTCCTGCGACACGGACGCGGTGGTCACGCGCGCCTGATCCTCGACCGGACGGCGGACGCCTGGCGGTACGAGGTCGCCAACGACGCGGCACCCACGGCCGAGGACGGGGCGGTCGGCTCCGGGCTCGAGGGTATCCGCCGGCGGATCGGCGAGGCGGGCGGCACGTTCGAGCAGCGGCGCGATGCCGACGAGTTCGTCGTGACGGTCACCGTGCCCGCGGGGGCGGAGATCGTCCGATGATCCGGGTGCTGCTCGCCGACGACGAGGGCATGATCCGCTCCGCGCTCGCCGCCCTGCTGCGTCTCGAGGCAGACATCGACGTCGTCGCGGAGTGCGCGGACGGCGAGGAGGCCGTCGCCGCCGCCGTCCGGCTCGAACCCGACGTGTGCCTGCTCGATCTGGAGATGCCCGGACTCGACGGCGTGCAGGTCGCGGAGAGGCTCAACCGCACGATCGCGACCCGCTGCATCGTCGTCACCCGGCACGCGCGTCCAGGGGTGCTCCGGCGGGCGCTCGCCTCCGGCGTCTCCGGGTTCGTGCCCAAGTCGCGAGGTGCGGACGAGCTCGCCGCGATCATCCGCCGCGTCGCGGCCGGCGCCCGGTACGTCGATCCGGAGATCGCGGCGGATGCGCTGAGCGACGAGCGGTCGCCGCTCACCGATCGGGAGCTGGACGTGCTCCGCGCCGGGCGTCGAGGGGAGACCACAGGACAGATCGCGCGGGCGCTCGCGCTGGCGCCGGGGACGGTGCGCAACCACATCTCCGTCATCCTCGGGAAGCTCTCGGTGAGCACCCGTCAGCAGGCCGTGCTCGTCGCTGAGGAGCGCGGCTGGATCTGACCGTCGTCACGCGTCCGTTCCGAGGGTCGCGGCCTGCGAGAATGGAGGCGCCGAGTCCCGAGCCGAGGAGCACACGTGCCGTTCATCTCCACCCGCGGCGGTATGCAGCCGCAGTCGTTCAGCGAGACGCTGCTGGAGGGCCTGGCGCCCGACGGCGGCCTGGCCGTCCCCGACGTCATGCCCGAGGTCGACGGCGAGACGCTCGAGCGCTGGCGTGCCCTGACCTATCCGCAGCTCGCGACCGAGGTGCTCGGCCTCTTCGCGACCGACATCCCGCGGGAGGACCTCGCCCGGATGACGGCGGCGGCGTACGCGGACTTCCCGGACGGCGTCGTCCCGCTGCGTCGCGTGGACGACGACCTCACGCTGGTCGGCCTCTCCGAGGGCCCGACGCTGGCGTTCAAGGACATGGCCATGCAGTTCCTCGGGCAGGTGCTGGAGTACACGCTCGAGCGCCAGGGCTCGGTCCTCAACATCCTCGGCGCGACCTCGGGTGACACCGGCTCGGCCGCGGAGCACGCCCTGCGCGGCAAGGAGCGTGTCGCGGTGTTCATGCTCTCGCCGCAGGGCCGGATGAGCGCGTTCCAGCGGGCGCAGATGTTCTCGCTCGACGACGCGAACGTGCACAACATCGCGGTGGAGGGCGTCTTCGACGACTGCCAGAACCTCGTGAAGAAGCTCGCCGGCGACCTCGACTTCAAGCGCGCTCAGCACCTGGGGGCCGTGAACTCGATCAACCTCGCCCGCATCACCGCGCAGACCGTCTACTACTTCTGGGCATGGCTGCGCGCGACCGACGCCGGCGGGTGGACCGAGGTGTCGTTCACCGTCCCCTCGGGGAACTTCGGCAACATCCTCTCCGGGTTCTTCGCGAAGCAGATGGGACTGCCGATCCGGCGCCTCGTCCTGGCCGCGAACGAGAACAACGTGCTCGACGAGTTCTTCCGCACGGGGGTGTACCGCCCGCGTAGCGCTGCGCAGACGCTGGCGACCTCGAGCCCGTCGATGGACATCTCGAAGGCGTCGAACCTCGAGCGCTTCATCTTCGAGCTCGTCGACCGCGACCCGGCGCGAGTGGTCGGCGCGTGGGACGACCTGGAGGCGCAGGGATTCTTCGACTTCTCGGCCGAGCAGCCGCGCTTCACCGAGGAGTTCGGCATCGTGAGCGGCACCTCGACGCACGAGGACCGGCTCGCGACCATCCGCGACGTGTACGAGGCCTCCGGCGAGGTGATCGACCCGCACACCGCCGACGGCGTGAAGGTCGCGCGGGAGTATGTCGAGCCCGGAGTGCCGATGCTGGTGCTGGAGACGGCCAAGCCGGAGAAGTTCGCCGAGACGATCCACGAGGCCATCGGGGTCGAGCTGGCGTACGCCCCCGAGCTCCGCGCCATGCTCGACGCCCCCCAGCGCGTGACCGAGATGCCCGACGACGAGCACGCTCTCCGTGCCTTCATCGAGGAGAACGCCCTTCACTGACCCGCGAGACCCCGCTTTCGCGCCGAAACCCCCTGTCCCGGACGCCGGAGACAGGGGGTTTCGACGTGAACCCGAGGTCTCGGCGACAAGAGAGGGAAATGCGGGGGTGGGCAGTGTGCACAGAGGGAGGGCGGATTGAGGCGGAGTGCACATGTCGGGGAGGAGAGGGGGTGAGTACCGTGGCGGGCAACCCGTATCCTCCTCCCGAAGGACTCCCCATGGCACGCACGGCGCACGCAGACGACTTCGCGCTCTCCCGAGTGACTCCAGAGGCCCGCAAGCCCTGGTTCGGAATCGCCGTCCAGCGATTCGGACAGGTCTCCGCCCTCTCGCAGTTCCTCCTCGGCGCGACCCTCGGTTACAGCATGACCTTCGGCGAGGCCGTCCTCGCCTTCCTGTTCGGCTCGCTCATCCTCGAGGTGATCATGTGCGTGGTCGGCTTCATCGGCCAGCGCGAGGGCCTGAACACCGCGCTCCTCGCCCGCTGGACGGGCTTCGGCGAGATCGGCGCGTCGCTCGTCGGCCTCGCGATCGGCATCAGCCTCATCGGCTGGTTCGGCATCCAGTCCGCCATCTCGGCGCAGTCGCTCGACGCCCTCATGCCCGGTGCCCTGCCGGTCTGGGCGTGGAGCCTCATCTTCGGCCTCGCCGTCACCGCGATCGTCGCCTTCGGCTTCGTCGGGATGCAGTGGCTCGCGAACATCACCGTGCCGCTGTTCCTGATCCTCGTCGGCTGGTCCGTCATCTCCGAGCTCACCCGCCACGACATCGGCGAGCTGCTCACCGGCCCGGCGCCCGGCCCGACCATGAGCGTCTGGGCGGGCACCGGCATCGTCGCCGGCGGTCTCATCGTCGGCGCGATCATCACGGGCGACATGACCCGCTTCAACCGCTCGCGGGCCGACGTCGTCAAGCAGACCGTGCTCGGCGTCTCCCTCGGCGAGTTCGTGATCGGCCTCGCCGGCGTGCTTCTCGCCCACGCGGCGGCGACCGGCGACATCGTCGCGATCGTCACCTCGTCCGTCGGGTTCGTCGGCCTGTTCATCGTGCTGACCGGCACGCTGAAGATCAACGACTGGAACCTGTACTCCTCCACGCTCGGCCTGGTGAACTTCATCTCCACGGCCTTCGGCAAGAACCTGCACCGCGTCACCACCACGATCGTCCTCGGCGTCGTCGGATCGGTGCTGGCGGCCGTCGGCATCCTCGGACAGTTCACCGAGTTCCTCGTCGTGCTCAGCGTCGCGTTCCCGCCGATCGCCGGGATCATGGTCGCCGAGTACTACGTGGTGCGCCGCTGGCGTCCTGAGCTCGACGCGACCCGCGAGACCGGAACCCTGCCCGGCACCGCGCCCCGCATCGTCCCGGCCACGATCGTCGTCTGGCTGGTCTCCTCGCTGGTCGGCTACTTCGTGACCTGGGGCATCCCCTCGCTGCTCAGCCTCTTCCTGTCGATGGTGCTCTACATCGTCGCCGGCAAGCTCGGCTGGGTGCGCGGCGTCGGCGTCGCGACCACCCGACAGGCGAACCCCGTCGACAGCGCCCCCGCCGCGGTCTGAGCAGACCCGCCGGACACGAACCACCTCCACGAAAGCGAGCATCATGCACATCGGCATCGACGTCGGCGGCACCAACACCGACGCCGTCCTCATGGACGGCACCCGCACCCTGGCCGGGGTCAAGCATTCCACGACCCCGGACGTGACGAGCGGGATCGTCCAGGCCATCGAAGACCTCCGTGCGGGGCACTCCTTCGAGGGTGGCGACATCGACGCGGTGATGATCGGCACGACGCACTTCATCAACGCGCTCGTGCAGGCGAGCCGGCTGGCTCCGGTCGCGGCGCTCCGGCTGGGTCTGCCCGCGACGCGCGCGCTGCCGCCGCTGATCGACTGGCCGGAGGTTCTCGTCGCGGCCACCCAGGCGCGCAGCTACCTCGCGCACGGCGGCTACGAGTTCGACGGCCGCCCGATCTCGCCGCTCGACCCGGACGAGATCCGCGCGCACGCCGAGGACATGAAGGCGCACGGCATCCGCTCGGTCGCCATCTCGTCGGTGTTCAGCCCGGTCAACCACGACCTTGAAGTGCGGGCGGCCGAGATCGTCGCCTCGGTGCTGGGGGAGGACGCCGCCATCTCGCTGTCGCACGAGATCGGCCGCATCGGACTGCTGGAGCGCGAGAACGCGACGATCATCAACGCCGCCCTCCGTGAGCTCGCGTCGGAGATCGTCGACGGGCTCACCTCGGCGGTCCGCGCGCAGGGCATCGAGGCGCCGATCTTCCTCAGCCAGAACGACGGCACGCTCATGGACGAGGACTACGTGCGCCGGTACCCGGTCGCGACCTTCGCCTCCGGCCCCACCAACTCGATGCGCGGGGCGGCGGCCACCAGCGGCCTCGTCGACTGCGCCGTCATCGACGTGGGCGGCACCACGGCCGACATCGGCCTGCTCATCAACGGCTTCCCCCGGGAGACGGCGAACGAGGTGAAGGTCGCCGGCATCCGCACGAACTTCCGCATGCCGGACGTGCTCTCCCTCGGCATCGGCGGTGGCAGCATCGTCGACGAGGAGACGGCCGAGGTGGGCCCGGCCTCGGTCGGCTACCGGCTGACGACGGAGGCGCTGGTATTCGGGGGCTCGACCCTCACGGCCACCGACATCGCGGTCGCCGCCGGTCGTGCGCAGGTGGGGGACCCCGCCAAGGTCGCGCACCTCGACCCCGCGTTCGTGGAGCGCGTGCTCGCCCGCATCGCGGAGCGCGTCGCGGAGGCGGTGGACCGGATGCGCACGTCGCCCGAGCCCATCGCGGTCGTGGCCGTGGGCGGCGGGTCCATCCTGCTGCCCGACGAGCTGCCCCTGTTCGGCACCGTGCATCGGCCGGAGAACTACGCGGTCGCCAACGCCATCGGCGCCTCGATCGCGCAGGTCGGTGGCGAGATCGACAAGGTCTACGCGATCGAGCCCGGCCGTCGCGATGAGACGATCGCCGAGGTGCGCGCGGAGGCCGTCGACAAGGCCATCGCGGCCGGTGCCAAGCCCGCGACCGTGTCGATCATCGACTTCGACGAGGTCCCCATCCCGTATCTTCCCGGCAACGCCACGCGCATCCGCGTGAAGGCCGTCGGCGACCTCGACATGGGGGCCTGACATGAGCACGACGATCACCGCCGCCGACATCGACGGTCTCGCCCGCGGTGCGGCCGTGCTCGGCACCGGCGGGGGCGGCGACCCGTACATCGGCGCCCTCCTCGCCCGCCAGGCCCTCGCCTCGGGAGACGTCACGGTCGTGGCGCTCGACGAGGTGCCGGACGACGCCCTCGTGCTGTTCGTCGCGATGATGGGCGCGCCCACCGTCATGGTGGAGAAGCTGCCGAGCCTCGCGGAGGTCATCGAGCCGGTCAAGGCGCTCGGCATCCATCTCGGCCGCCCGGTCACGCACATCGCCTGCGCCGAGGTCGGCGGCGTGAACTCGACGATCCCGATCGCCGCCGCCGCAGCGCTCGGGCTGCCCCTCGTCGACGCGGACGGCATGGGACGCGCATTCCCCGAACTGCAGATGGTGCTCCCGACGCTGTACGGCGTGACGGCCTCGCCGCTCGCCTTCAGCGACGAGAAGGGGAACACGGGCGTGCTGCAGACCGCCGACAACTCCTGGACCGAGCGCATCGCGCGCGTCGCGTGCGTCGAGATGGGCTGCTCCGTCATGATCTCCGGCTTCTCGATGTCGGGTGCCGCCGCACGCCAGTCGCTGGTGGCCGGGTCGCTGTCCCGGTGCATCGACATCGGTCAGCGGATCGCGGAGGCCCGCGAGGCGAAGACCGACCCGGTCGCCGCCGTCGTGGAGCTCCTCGGCGGTCGCGAGCTGTTCGGTGGCAAGGTCGCCGACGTGAACCGGGCCACGACGACCGGCTTCGCCCGTGGCCGGGCACGGATCGACGGAGACGGGGGCACCTCGCTCACGTTGCAGTTCCAGAACGAGCACCTCGTCGCGGAGGCGGACAGGCAGGTGCTGGCGACCACCCCCGACCTCATCATGGTCCTCGACGGCGAGTCGGGGGAGCCCGTCACGACCGAGGGGCTGCGCTACGGCCAGCGCGTCCGCGTGATCGCCGCTCCCGCTGACGAGCGTTGGCACTCGGACGCGGCTCTCGCGATGGTCGGCCCCGGGTACTTCGGCTACGACATCCCGGCGCACCGGTTCGACGGCACGGTCTCCGCCGGAGACGCCGCGGCAGGGGCCGCCGCATGAGCTGGGAGCTGACCGCGGCGGACCTGCCCGACCTCGCTCGCGGCGCGACGCTGCTCGGCACCGGCGGCGGGGGCGACCCCTACATCGGCAAGATGCTGGTCGAGCGGGTGCTCGGCGCCGGAGCGATCACGATCCTCGATCCGGACGACCTCGCCGACGACCTCTTCGTCATCCCGACCGCGCAGATGGGGGCGCCGACCGTGATGGTCGAGAAGATCCCCGCCGGCACCGAGCCCACGCTCGCGCTGCGCACCCTGGAGGATCACCTGGGACGCCGGGCCGATGCCACCATGCCGATCGAGTGCGGGGGGATCAACTCGATGATCCCGCTCATCGTCGCCGCGGAGACCGGTCTTCCGGTCGTCGACGCGGACGGCATGGGCCGGGCCTTCCCCGAGCTGTCGATGGAGACCTTCGCGGTCTACGGCGTGCACGGCTCGCCGCTCGCCCTCGCCGGAGAGCGCGGGGAGCGCGTCGTCATCGACACCGGGGACGACGATCGTCAGATGGAGTGGCTCGCCCGCGGTATAACGATCCGGCTGGGTGGCGTCGGTCACATCGCCGAGTACGCCATGAGCGGGGCCGACGTGCGGCGCACGGCGGTGCCGCGCACCATCTCGATGGCCCTCGCCCTGGGCCGGGCGATCCGCCTCGCCAGGGAGGAGCACCGCTCGCCGTTCGAGGCGATCGCCGCGACGCTCGCGACCACGCTCTACCCGCATGTGCGCGAGCTCTGCGTCGGGAAGGTGGTGGATGTCGAACGACGGACCACCGAGGGTTTCGCGAAGGGGCGGGCGGTCATCGCTCCGCTCGGCGCCGCGGAGGACGACACGTTCGAGATCGCGTTCCAGAACGAGAACCTCACCGCGCGGCGGGGTGGACGGCTCGTCGCGATCGTTCCCGATCTCATCTGCGTCGTCGATCACGAGACCGCCGAACCCATCACCACGGAGGGACTCCGCTACGGTCAGCGCGTCCGGGTGCTCGGCATCTCGACGCCGGCGATGATGCGCACCCCCGAGGCTCTGGCCGCCTTCGGGCCCTCCGCCTTCGGCCTGACCGAGGAGTTCGCTCCCGTCGAGGGGATGGCCGCGTCCTAGGCTGGATCCCATGAGGCTGGAGCGGGACGACCTGGAGGCGCTCGCCCGCGGGTACGCCCTGCTCGGCTCCGGCGGCGGCGGGTCCACGACGATGCTCGAACTCATCCTCGGCACCACCGCGCCCTGGCCCCTCGACATCGCGCCGGTGGACGCGCTGGACCCCGCCACGCCCTGTCTCGGCGTGGCCTTCGTCGGGTCGACGATGCTGCTCGGCGAGCGGATGCCCGGTGCCGCGCCCTTCGCCCCGCTGCTGCGGGCGGTGGAGAGATGGCTCGGGCATCCCGTCCCGGCGGTGTGCTCGCTCGAGGGCGGAGGGATGAACGGCCTCGCGCCGCTCACCCTGGCCGGATCGCACACCGTGGTGGACGCCGACTGCACGGGGCGTGCGGTGCCGGGACTCGATCAGATGTCGCTGTTCGTCGACCGTGTCCCGGGACTGGTCTTCGCGTGCGAGACCGGGGCTGACGGGGTGGCGCTCGTGGAGGCGACGAGGGCGATCGATGCCGAGCGCGTGGTGCGTTCGGCCATCATCCAGGCCGGAGGCGTCGGCTGCGCCGTTCTCGCCGGCTTCACCGTCGGCGACCTGCGCGAGCACGCCATCGCCGACCACCTCGCCCGCGCGCTCGCCCTCGGCCGCAGCTTCCTGGCGCACCGGGCGGCACCGCTGCCGGTCCTCGCCGAGGTGCTCGGCGGGACGCTGCTCGCCGAGGGTCGCATCGTGGCCGGTGCGTCCTCCGGCACCGATCCGCACGTGAACGCGGTCGAGATCGCCGGACTCGGCGGAGCGGTGCACCGGATCGTCACCCGTTCCGAGACGTTGGCGGTGCTCACCGACGGCCTGCTGGTGGCCGCGGCGCCCGAGATCATCGTCCTCCTGGACGCCGTGTCGCGCGAGATCCTCGAGGTCACCGAACTCGCACCGGGGCGCACCGTGGCGGCCCTGGTCCTTCCCGCCCCCGAGTGGTGGAACGCCCGCCCCGAGCGCCGGGCGCGGGTGGTGCCCTCCGCCTACGGCCTCGTCGATCTGGACGCGGCGTGAGCGGGGCGCTGGCGCTGCCGGCACTGCTGGCCCAGGAGGAGAACGGTGCTCTCCGCCACGTCGCAGGCCCTCGGGATGTGGCGTGGGATGCGGTGGTGGTGGAAGCCGGCGAGTCCGACCTGCCCGACGAGGGCACCGGCCGGCTCGCGATCCTCGCCGCCGGGGCGCCGATCGCCACCTGGCAGCAGGACGCGATGCTGCGCCGGGTCCGCGACCGCGGGTTCACCGGACTCGCGCTCCCCGGCGCCGCCGGCGTCGACCCCGGGGCGCTCCGCCTCGCGGACCGGATCGGTCTCGCTCTCCTCGACGTCGAGAGGCCGGTCCAGCTCGCCCGCGCCTGCTGGATGCTCATCGAGGCCAGGGACGCCCTCACGCTCACGCGGGTGCGCAAGGTCGCGCAGTCCTTCGAGTACGCCGCCGACGACCTCGGTGACCTGCTCGGACACCTCGCGGCGAACCTCGGTCTCGGCGTCGCCCTCGTCGACGCCGCGGGAGTGCTCCGGGAGGCCGGCGGACACCTGGATGCCGCGCTGCATGCGGCGATCCGCTTCGATGCGTGGAGCGACAGTGCCAGGGCGGGGGAGGGCGCGGCCGCCTCGGTGCGGGTGGACAGCCCCGGCCGGTCCGGTCTGCGTCTCGTCCTGTTCGGCCACGGCTTCGGAGAGGCGCAGCTGCGGTCGCTCCTGGTCGCCGCGGAGGTCGCCATGCCCGCGGTGGCCGCCCGCATCCTCATCGACGAGATCGCGGCCGTCAACGACGTCGCCGCGTCGTCGGGGCTGCTGCGGGACTTCGTCGAGCTCCGTGGAGCCGCCGACGCCGACGTGGAACGGCGCATGGCGGAGCGGGGGTGGCGCACCGGCGGGCATCACCTCGGCTTCCGTATGGTGGCGCGCAGCCGGGTGGAGCCGCTCGCACTCCTCCGTGCGATCAGGCCCGGGCTCAGCGCGATCGACGCTGAGGCGCACGCGACGACGGCGGGTCGGGGCCTCAGCGGCTGGCTCTCGTTCGCCGAGGCCCCGGGGCCCGACCGCATCGAGCGGGCCGTGACGGCACTGCGCGACCTTCACCTCGCGGCACTGCGCGACTTCGCGGTGGCGACCGGGGTGGGCTCGGCGCAGACCGGGCCGGAAGGACTGGCGGCGACGCTGGACGAAGCCGGCGACGCCGCACGGATCGCTGCGGCCCGGTCGGCGACCGGATGGTTCGTCCGCGTCGACAGCCTCGGGCTCGAGCAACTCCTGCTCGCCTGGACCGGCAACGACACCTTCGTCCCGGCCGCGCAGTCGCTGCTCGCCCCTCTGGCCGAGGGGAGCGGCGAGCTGCTCAGGACTCTGTCGGCGTACCTCGACCACGAGTCCGGCATCGCGGCCACCGCGGCCGCACTCGGGCTGCACCGCAACACGGTCGCCGTGCGGATCCGACGGGTCCAGGAGCTCCTCGGGATCGACATGAGCGACCCCGAGGCGCGGCTGGCACTGCATCTCGCGTGCCGCGCGGTGCTGCCGCGCTGAGTCCGGCGCTCACGGCCCGGTGATCACTCCGGGTCGCCGTGCAGCATCCAAGCGATCCCGAAGCGGTCGACGAGCATGCCGAACGTCCCGCCCCACGGCGGCACATCGAGCGGCATCGTGATCGTGGCGCCCTCGGAGAGCCGGTCCCACACCTGTCGGGTGGCCTCCTCGGTGTTGCCGCTCAGCGACACGGAGACGCCCTGCGGCTTCTCGTAGGTCATGCCCGCCGGGGTGTCGGAGGCCATGAGCACCAGCCCGTCGGGGGTCGTGAGCTGCGCATGCATCACGAGATCCTTCTGGCTCGGATCCTGCACCATGTCGGGGAAGTCGCCGAAGACCGTGATGTCGAGGTCTCCGCCGAGGACTCCCCGGTAGAACTCCATGGCCTCGCGGGCCTCGGTGCGGAAGGACAGGTACGGATTGAGGTTCGCCATGCGTGCTCCTGGTCGCTCGACTGCTGGAAGACCCCCGCCCCTCCTCAGTCTGCGCGCGCCGGCACCGCCTCGGCAAGCCATTCTGCGAACGTCTGCGTCCCGCGTACCGCGTCTGGTCCCGGCAGCGCCTTCCCCGCGCGCATCCCCGCCATCTGCGGACCGGGCACGTTCAGCGCCGGGATCCACCCGCGGTACCCGATGCGTCGCGCGTACGCCCGCACCATGTCGGCGAGCTGCTCTTCGCGCGGGCCGGCGAGATCAGGCACGCGACCCCGCGCGTCCCCGGTCGCGAGCGTGACGAGCTGTTCCGCGACCTCGCGGGCCGCCACCGGCTGCGTGCGCGCACGCGGGGCGAGATGCAGCGGCCCCGCCTTCGCGCGCGCGAACATCTGCGCGGCGAACTCGTGGAACTGGGTGGCGCGGAGGATCGTCGAGGGGACGGCGGACGCGGAGACCAGCTTCTCCTGGGCCACTTTGCCCGCGTAGTAGTCGTAGGGGATCCGGTCGATGCCGACGATGGAGAGTAGGACGACGTGTCCCACCCCGGCGTCCGCGGCGGCGGTGAGGAGGTTCCCGGTGGCGGCCGTGAAGAACTCGATCGCCGTGCTCGCCTTCAGGGTCTCGACGCTCACGACATCGATCACGGTATCGGCTCCGGTCAGCGCCGCCTCCAGCCCGCGCCCGCTGACCAGGTCGACGCCGTGCGAACGACTGAGCACGACGGCCTCATGACCGGCGCTCCGGACGGCCTCCACGGTGGGCGTGCCGACGACGCCGGTCCCTCCTGCGACGACGATCCTCATGCGTCGATCCTCACTCCCGATCCAGCCCGAACGTGCGCTTCACGAGCGCCTGCACATCACGGTCGAGACCGTCGATGCGGGCGTTGACGCCGTCGATGCGCGTGCCGACCGCGTCGAACCGGGTGTTGACCGCGTCGAAGCGCGCGGTCATCTCGTTGCGCAGGCCGCCGAGCTGACCGGTCATCTCGTTGCGCAGGCCGCCGATCTCGCTGCGCAGGACGCGGATGAACAGCGTCGAGAAGACCGTCAGCATGCCCATCATCAGCGCCGTGAACGCGCCGATCATGGTCCAGACCTGTGCACCGTCCATGGTTTCCATCCCCTCATCGTGGCACCGGATCCTTCAGCCTGCCAGCATCCTGGCGGACGCCACGCCCGGCGACTCGCGCTCTGTGGAGACACCGGGAATCGCGGGGATCGGGGAGGAAGGGCCGGGAGAGGATCCCTCCTCACCCGGCCCTCGGTCAGTCGCCCTTCACGTTGACGAGCTGGCGCAGCGTGTGCCGGATCCGCACCAGGCTCGCCGCATCCTCCATCACACGATCGATGGGCTTGTAGGCCTGGGGGATCTCATCGATGAAGGCGTCGGTGTCCCGGAACTCGATTCCGGCCATCGCCTCCCGCAGCTGCGCGTGCGTGAACGTCTTCCGCGCCGCGGACCGCGAGTACTCCCGCCCGGCTCCGTGCGGCGAGGAGTTCAGCGACAGGGGATCGCCGAGTCCCTCCACCACGTACGATGCCGTGCCCATCGACCCGGGGATGAGTCCGGGCCGACCCGCGTCCGCCTGGATCGCGCCCTTGCGGGACACCCAGACGCGCTTTCCGAAGTGCATCTCCGACTCCGTGAAGTTGTGATGGCAGTTGATCCGCTCCTCCTCCTCGACCGGGGCGCCGAGGAACTCGGAGAGCTGCCGGATGACGCGGTCCATCATCTCCTCACGGTTCAGCAGCGCGAAGTGCTGTGCCCACCGGAGCTCGCGGATGTAGCGCGTGAACTCCGGCGTGCCCTCGACGAGGTAGGCCAGATCGGGGTCGGGCAGGTCGATCCACCATTGCTTCGCCAGCCGCTGCGCGACCGCGATGTGGTGCCCGGCGATCCTGTTGCCCACGCCACGGGACCCGGAATGCAGGAACAGCCAGACCCGGTCGAGCTCGTCCACCGACACCTCGATGAAATGGTTCCCCGAGCCGAGCGTGCCGAGCTGGAGCCGCCAGTTCTTCGCGTAGCCCTCGGGGTCGAACTCGGCCGCACGTGCTCGCTCCTCCAGCTCGGCGATGCGCGGTGCGGCCGTCGCCACGACCTTGTTGTTGTAGCGCCCGGCGGACAGCGGGATCGCGCGCTCGATCTGCTCCCGGAGCCCGACGAGGTCGCGCCCGTCGAGGTCGTCCTTCGTGAACGGCGTGCGGACGGCGATCATGCCGCAGCCGATGTCGACGCCGACGGCCGCGGGGATGATCGCGCCGAGCGTCGGGATGACAGACCCAACGGTCGCGCCCTTGCCGAGGTGCGCATCCGGCATCAGCGCCAGGTGCGGGTGGATGAACGGCATGCGTGAGGTGGTGCGGGCCTGATCGAGGGTCTTCTCATCGATCAGGGACGCCCACGACAGCAGCCGCGCGGAGAGCCTCTCCATGATTCCTTTCCTTGTGGTGGTGTCCGGCCACAGGTCAGGGAGTCTTCCGACGGAAAACGCCCCGGACCTGACGGTGCGGGGCGTTGCGAGAGCGGATGCTGTCACACGGCGCGCGCCGGAGGGTACGACTCGTCGCGGTCATTGCACTTCGGCTGAAGCGGCAATGCCACGTTCTGGGGAAGATTCCGCGGGGCGGTCATCCGTCGTCTCCTCGGCTGGTGTGCGGCGCCGGTCGGCACAGCCTTGCCACCCTAGGCGGCGACACGCCCGGGCGTCAAGCGTCCTTCGGCGGGTTGTACATGAACTCGAGCCGGATGCCGTCGGCATCCTCGACGAAGGAGGCGTAGTACCGCTCGCTGTACCGCGGATACTCCTTCGGCTCGCGCACCGCGGTCCAGCCGGCGTCGAGAGCGAGGTCGTGGAGTCGGTCGACCTCGGCGCGCGACGGCACCGCGAAGGCCATGTGCTGCCAGCCGACGCGGCCGTGGCGGTGAGGGGTGGAGTCGTCGTCCCACGTGTAGAGGATGATCTCGGTCTCGTCGCCGGTGTGCCAGGAGATCGAGTGATCGTCCTCCCCACCGAGCTCGTAGCCGAGCGCGGTGAGCACGGGATGGAACTGCGCGCGTCCGCGCTCGAGGTCGGCGACGGTGATGCCCAGGTGATCGAGGAGAGCCATGCGCCCAGTCTGTCAGCGCAGCGGTCGCCTGTCAGTGCGGAGCGTGGTATTCGGCTTCGCCGCGCTTCCAGTAGCCCTTCACGACGGCGTTCGCGCTGTCCACGCCCCAGCGTGCGAGCAGGGCACGGCCGGGCTTCACGATGGACTGCTCGGCGGCGATGAAGACGAACGGGTCGTCTCCCACGACATCTTCCGCGGTCAGCGCGTCGAGGAAGGCGATCAGCGCGGAGCCGGCCGGCGCCTCGCCGCGGTGCAGCCACTCGACCGGCACCGGAGCGTCGATCTCGACCTCGCGACCTGCCGACACCGTCTCGATGACGATGCGTGCGGGGGCGCCCTCGGGGATGAGGGCGGCGAAGCGGCGGATCGCGGGGATGGCGGTCTCGTCGCCGACGAGGAGCCAGGATCCCGGCTCGCCGGTGAGGACGGCGGCGCCGCGTGGCCCGCCGACGCCGATGGTCGACCCGAGCGGGGCGTTCGCGGCCCACGGGGCGGCCACGCCCTGATCGCCGTGCACGGCGAACTCCACGTCGAGCCAGTCGTCACCCCAGGCGAGGGGCGTGTACTCGCGGCTCGGGGAGGCCCGCAGCTCCTCCACCGAGTCCACCGGGCCGCTCGGGAAGAAGAGCCGCATGTGGTCGTCGGAGCCAGGGGAGTCGAAGCCGACGAGGTCGGGCCCGGACAGGCGGACGCGCACGAAATCGGGAGCGAGCCATTCGCGGGCGCTCAGCGTGACGTTGCGGAAGCGCAGCTCGAGGCCGCGACGCTCGATCGAGAAACCGGATTTCGTATCGCTCATAAAGTAAGGCTAACCTAAAAACCGACGTGGTCGGCTCGCCCGCCCGTCGGACCGGCGCCCCACGAGGGCGCGCACATCCCCGCAGAACAGGAGTCTCTCCATGTCCGTGCCCAGAACCCTCACCGCCACGAGCGTCGCTCTCGTCGGCCTGCTCGCCCTCTCCGGCTGCGCGTCCGGCGGCGAAGCCGAACCCGAAGAGACGACGGCGGGATCGGGGACCGTGACCATCGAGGACAACACCGGCACGCACGAGATCACCACGCCGCCGGCCTCGGTCGTCGCTCTGGACAACCGGACCTTCCAGACCCTCTCCGACTGGGGCATCGAGCTCTCCGCCGGTGCGGTCTCGCTCATGCCGGAGACCGTCTCCTACGTGAAGGACGAGGACGTCGTCGACATCGGCCTGCACACGGAACCCGATCTCGAGGCCATCGTGGCGGCCGACCCCGACCTCATCATCAGCGGGCAGCGGTTCACGCAGCACAACGAGGCCATCGCGGAGCTCGTCCCTGACGCCACGATCATCGACCTGGAGCCGCGGGACGGCGAGCCGTTCGACGAGGAGCTCAAGCGGCAGACCACCGCCCTGGGCGAGATCTTCGGCAAGCAGGACGAGGCCCAGAAGCTCGTCGAGGAGTTCGACGCTGCTGTGGACCGCGCGAAGGCGGCCTACGACGACGCCGACACCGTCATGGCGGTGAACACCTCGGGCGGACAGATCGGCTACCTCGCTCCGACCGTCGGACGCTCGCTGGGACCGATCTACGACATGCTCGGCCTCACGCCGGCACTGCAGGTCGACGACGCGACCGACGACCACCAGGGCGACGAGATCTCGGTCGAGGCGATCGCCGCCTCGAACCCCGACTGGATCCTCGTGCTCGACCGCGATGCCGTGTTCGCCGCGGAGACGCCGGACTACGTGCAGGCAGCGGAGATCATCGAGAGCTCCGAGGCGCTCGCCGGCGTGACCGCCGTGAAGGACGACCAGATCGTCTACATGCCCACGGACACCTACCTCAACGAGAGCATCCAGACGTACACGACGTTCCTCAACGACCTCGCCGACGCGCTCGAGAAGAGCGCCGACAAGTAAGGGCTGTGCGGCGGCGTCCCGGCCGGGGCGCCGCCGCCGGCATCCCCCATGACCTCTCCTCTCCTCACATCGACACCGCGATCGTCCGCACGGCTGTTCGATCCGAAGCTGCTCGTCGGCATCCTCGTCGTGGCGGTGCTTCTGGCGATCTCGCTCTTCACGGGTGTGTACGACATCGCCGGCGCGGACGACGGCGCGCAGATGTTCCAGATCACCCGCGTCCCCCGGACCATCGCGCTCGTGCTCGCCGGCGCGGCCATGGCGATGGCCGGCCTCGTGATGCAGCTCCTCACGCAGAACCGCTTCGTCGAGCCGACCACCACCGGGACGACGGAATGGGCAGGGCTCGGGCTCCTCATCGTGATGGTGCTCGTACCGCAGCCCTCCCTTCCGCTGCGCATGGCCGGGGCCGTGCTCGCCGCGTTCGTCGGCACGATGGTGTTCTTCGCGTTCCTCCGCCGGGTCGCGTTGAAGTCGTCGCTGATCGTGCCCATCGTCGGCATCATGCTGGGTGCGGTGGTCGGCGCGATCACGACCTACTTCGCCCTCGTCACGAACTCGCTGCAGATCATCGGCGTCTGGTTCGCGGGCAGTTTCACGTCGGTCATGCGCGGCCAGTATGAGATGCTGTGGATCGTCGCGATCATCGGCGTCATCGTCTTCCTCGTGGCCGACCGGCTGACCATCGCCGGGCTGGGGGAGGAGATCGCCACCAACGTCGGGGTGAACTACAACCGGATGATCCTGCTCGGCACCGCGCTGATCGCGGTGACGACCGGCGTGGTGACCGTCGTCGTCGGCAACCTCCCCTTCCTGGGGCTCATCGTCCCCAATATCGTCTCGATGGTCCGCGGTGACGACCTGCGCAGCAACCTGCCGTGGGTGTGCCTGCTCGGCATCGCCATCGTCACGGTCTGCGACATCATCGGGAGGACGATCATCATGCCGTTCGAGGTGCCGGTGTCGCTGATCCTCGGTGTCGTCGGCGCGGTCGTGTTCGTGCTCCTCCTCCTTCGGCAGCGTCGTCGTGGCTGAAGCGACGATGACGGCGACCGAGGCCACGGGGACGACGCGGTCGGCCGGGGCGTTCACGACCCCACGGGCGCGCCGCCGCTACATCGTCGTGCTGGTGGTGCTCGGCGTGATCGCCCTCGGTTCCGCCTTCGGTCTCCTCGCCTGGGACAACCCGCTCCCCGTCGGCACCCCCGGCTTCTGGCGCATCGCGCAGCACCGCGCGACCGCCGTGGTCGTGATGGCGCTCGTCGCCGTCGCCCAGGCCGTCGCCACGGTGAGCTTCCAGACGGTCACGAACAACCGGATCATCACTCCCTCGATCATGGGCTTCGAGTCGTTGTACCGCGTCGTCCAGACCACGACCGTGTACCTCTTCGGGGTCGCGGGGCTGGTGGCGATCCAGGGCGTCGGCCAGTTCGCCCTCCAGGTGCTCATCATGGTCGGGCTCGCCGTCGTCCTCTACGGGTGGCTGCTGTCCGGGCGATACGGCAACCTCCAGATCATGCTGCTCGTGGGCATCGTGATCGGGGGAGGCCTCGGGGCGATCGCCACCTTCATGCAGCGGCTGCTCACCCCCAGCGAGTTCGATGTGCTCGCCGCCCGGCTGTTCGGCAACGTCTCCAACGCCGACCCCTCGTACCTCCCGCTCGCGGTCCCGCTCGTGATCGCGGCGTCCGCCCTGCTGTGGCTGCGGTCCCGGCGGTTGAACGTGCTCGCGCTCGGTCCCGATACCGCGCGATCGCTGGGGCTCGACCACCGCAGGGAGCAGTTCCTGGTCCTGACGCTCGTCGCGGTGCTGATGGCCACCTCCACCGCCCTGGTCGGACCGATGACCTTCCTGGGCTTCCTCGTGGCGACGCTCGCCTACCAGTTCGCCGACACGCACGACCATCGGCTGATCTTCCCGGTCGCCGTCCTCACCGCGTTCTCGATCCTGGCGGGGGCGTACTTCGTCATGAAGAACGTCTTCTACGCGCAGGGCATGGTGTCGATCCTCATCGAGATCGTGGGTGGCACCGTGTTCCTCATCGTCATCCTCCGAAAGGGCAGACTGTGATCGCACTCGACGGCGTCCGCCGTGACTACAGCAGCGAGGTGGCGATCGGCCCCGTCGACCTCCGTATCCCGACCGGCGGCATCACCGCCCTCATCGGGCCGAACGGTGCGGGCAAGTCGACGCTCCTGACCATGATCGGCCGGCTGAACGGGATGGACGCCGGAGCCATCGAGATCGCCGGGCTCGACGTCGCCTCCACGAAGTCGAAGGATCTGGCCAAGGTGGTCTCGATCCTCCGTCAGGAGAACCACTTCGTGACCAGGCTCACCGTGCGCCAGCTCGTGGGCTTCGGCCGCTTCCCGCACTCCCAGGGGCGGTTGACGAGGGCCGACGAGGAGGTCATCAGCCAGGCCATCGACTTCCTCGATCTGGGGACGCTCGAGGGGCGCTACCTCGACGAGCTCTCCGGAGGACAGCGGCAGCGGGCCTACGTGGCCATGGTCCTCGCGCAGGACACGGAGTTCGTGCTGCTGGACGAGCCCCTCAACAACCTCGACATGCGGCACGCCGTGCAGATGATGAAGCACCTGCGGCGGGCGGCGGAGGAGCTCGGGCGCACGATCGTCATCGTGCTGCACGACATCAACTTCGCCGGGCACTACGCCGACCACATCTGCGCCATGAAGGACGGCCGGGTGGTGGAGTTCGGCCCGCCGGCGGAGATCATGACGGACGACGTGCTGAGCCGCGTGTTCGACACCCCGGTACAGGTCGTGGACGGGCCCTCGGGCCCCCTCGCCGTCTACTACTGACGGACGTCAGAGCTCGACGCCGTGGTCCTCGTCGTTCACGCCCGCGTTGTGACCGCGGCGGGACTCGTAGCCGAGGAACCAGCCGAACCACACGATCGCGGCGAGCAGCACGCCCAGCCAGACGTTCTGGAAGATGAGGCCGAGGACGACACCGGCGATCAGCAGGCCGACCGTGACGAAGATGCGCAGGGCGGTACGGGACATGCGCTCAGCATACGTCGGTCGCTGCGATCACAGACCGATCAGCGTCGGCGGTGGTCCTCCGGGGCGAGCCGGGGCCCGCGCCGTGCCTCGGCGACGCCGCTCGCGAAGATGAGCCGGATGACGCGCTGCCGGTGGCCGGCCCAGGGAGCGAGCAGTTCGATCATGCCGGCATCGTCCGTGCGGTGCCCGGTCAGGGCATGCCCGACCTCGTGCGCCAGATGGTAGTCGCCGACACTGACGGCATCGGGGTCGCCCAGCGCGCGGATCCGGGTCTCCGCGGCGGTCCAGACCCCGACTCCGGGCAGGCTCGTGAGCACGCGGTCACGGTCAGCGCCGGTCGTGGCCGCTCGGACGGCAGCGGCGATGCGGTCGCCGCGCTCCGCCGCCCGCACGATGGTCTTCGACTGGGGCGGCTCCACTCCGGCGCGGTGCCACGCCCACGAGGGGATGCGTCGCCACTGCGCCGCCGTGGGGGCGACGGCCATCGGTCGCGGCGTCGGCCCCGGTGCCGGGTCGCCGTAACGCGACACGAGGTACCTCCACGCGCCGAAGGCCTGCATGGAGGTGACCTTCTGCTCGAGGATGCCGCAGGCGAGGGCATCGAAGACCTCGTCCGTCCGTGCGAGCCGGATGCCGGGGTGTCGCCGGGCCGCCTCGGCGATGAGGGGGTGCAGGGAGGGATCGAAGCCGGTCGGGTCGTCGCCGGCGCCGCACAACGCCGGCACGAGGGCGAGAGCGTGCTCCGCGCCCGGACCCCAGGCGGTCGCCTTGACCTCGTTCCCCGACATCCGCAGGGCCAACGTCGACGGACCCTGCGGCGTGCGGACCGCGCGCCAGATGGCGGGGCCGTCGAAGACCGTCGTCGGATCGGTGCCGCCGCGGCGCAGCATACCGACGGTGCGCCGGAGATCGAGCGGGTGCGGCGGGCGGTACGTCGTCTCCCGCGGGGCATCCGCGTGGACGGCGCCCGCCGTCGCGGGGGCGGCGGCGAGGGTCATGCGCCCACCCTACGCGCGGCTCCTGACACCGGCCTCCGGGCTGAGCAGGGGCGGGTCAGAAGCGGTCCGGCGACGGGGTTCCGTGGCCGTAGCGGATGACGACGTCGGCGTGACGGTCGAAGCGGTAGCCGATGCCGCGCACGGTACGGACGATGTCCTCGTAGCGGCCGAGCTTCGCCCGCAGCCGGCGCACGTGCACGTCGATCGTGCGCTCGCCCGGGGTCTCGTCGTCCTGAGCCTGCCAGAGGGCGGCGACGAGCTCGCTGCGCTCGATCGTGCGGCCCTCGCGGAGGACGAGGTACTGCAGCAGCTCGAACTCCTTGTAGGTGAAGGCGGCGGACTCGCCGTCGATGAGCACGCGCTTGCGGGAGATGTCGACGGTGACGCCGGACTCCTCGGGCGTGGTCTCCTCCTCGGCGGCGGCCTTGGTGCGGGCGATCGCGCCGGGCTCCTGCAGGGCGAGACGCACGACGTCGAGGTCTCGGCCGCCGGAGCCGTGCGGTGCGAGGGCGACGGTGGCGTGGGTCTCGGCGCCGGGCGCGAGCTCGGCCAGCGTGCGGCGGAGCGCGTCGACGAGCAGCGGAAGGCTCACACCGGCTTCGGCGGCCTTGATCTCGTCCAGGCCGACGTAGAGGGCGAAGCCGCGGGGCGAGCGGACGGCGGGGAGGTCGGCGCCGGCCGGGGCCAGGGGAGCCGACGACTCGGCGGGTCGGACGGTGCGGTTCGGGGCGGTGACGGCGGGACGCTCGAGAAGGGCGGAGTTCGACATGATGATGGGTCCTCAGGACGTGAGCCCGACGGGAGAGGGCTCGGATGCGTTGCACGAATGACCGGCGGAGCCGGGGAAGCGAGCACGGGTGTGTGCTCGGGACACTGCCCTCGCAGATGGCGAGGAGTCAGGTCAGGCGGGGTGGCTGTTCGTTCAGCGACACATTCGGCAACACATGTCAACGCGACCGGGCATCATCATCCCGGCAGTCCCGTTCGCCTCCTGGGCGGACAAAGGGCGTGCGTTGATGGTCATGGGGGGATTATGTCCGATCGTGACGGGACATGTCAAAACGCCCGGGCGCGTCGCAAGAGGCGTAACGTGACACGGATGACGATCTCGCACACCGTCGGCGGCTTCATCCTGACCGACGAGAAGGACGCATCGCGGTACACCCTCACGCGCGACGGGAAGCTCGTCAGCGTGCTCGACTACCGGGACGACGGCCACACGGTCGCCCTCACCCGGGCCTACACGGTCCCGGCATTCCGCGGGAACGGGTACGCCGGGAAGGTGGTCGAGGGGGCCGTGGCCGACATCGCGGAGCGCGGCGACCGCAAGGTGGACGCCGTCTGCTGGTACGTGGCGGAGTGGTTCGCCGCGCACCCCGAGCAGTCGGGTCTTCTCCGCACGCGCTGACCTTGCGCCTGTATGACGAACTGTTACGGCCGCCGCCTGCGAGGATGAGGGCATGAGACTCGCCGAAGCCCTCGCCGCCCGCGCCGACCTGCAGCGCCGCATCGAGCAGCTGCGGGCGCGCATCGTCGCGAACGCCCGGTACCAGGAGGGCGAGGAGCCCGCCGAGGACGCGACGGCGTTGATCGAGGAGGCGGAGGTCGCGTTGACGCGGCTGCAGAGCCTCATCCGCCGCATCAACGCGACGAACGCCCGGCTCGACCTCGGCCCGGGCGGGACGATGACCGATGCGCTGGCCGCGCGGGACGTGCTGCGCCTGCGCCACGCCGTGCTCACGGACGCGGCGGCCGCGGCTTCGGGCGCGAACGAGCAGTACCTGCGCCAGATGCGCTCCGAGCTGCGGCAGGTGTCGGCGCTGCCCGTCGCCGCGCTGCGTGCGCGGGCGGATGCGGTCGCCCAGGAGCTCCGAGAGCTCGACAACCGGATCCAGCAGGCGAACTGGTCGCACGACCTCGAGGAGGAGAGCGGAAGTCGGTAGTCGCGACGGAGCGGGCACAACCCTCAGCCGGCGGGGCAAGCCGGCCCCTGTGGGCGGAGGGCAGCCCTGATCTCGCATCGCGCAGCCCCGCACGCCGCACAGGTGAAGGTGCACAGCGCATCTCGCATCACCGCGTGCCGGTCGTCGCGACGAGGGTGGGTCAGGGGACCTTCCGCTTCCTCCTCGTGCCTCGGGAGACGGCGCTCCCGGCACGCCTCGGAGGGAATGTCCGAGGGTCTTCGTACCGTGGGGGTATGCGGATCCTGCACACCTCGGACTGGCACATCGGCCGGACGTTCCATGGCAACTCCACCATGGATGCGCTCGCCGAGGTGCTCGCCGCCCTGACCACGCAGGTCAGGGAGCACGAGGTCGACGTCGTGATCGTCGCGGGCGACGTGTTCGACTCCGCCACGCCCTCGGCCGCTGCCTACACGCTGCTGAGCGATGCCCTCGTCGCTCTGCACGAGACGGGCGCACGCGTGGTCGTCACCAGCGGGAATCACGATTCCGCCGCCCGCCTGGGATTCCAGGCTCGGCTCCTGCGCGACGGCATCCACGTGCTCACCGATCCCCTCGCGGTCGGCACCCCCGTCACGATCGACGACGCCCACGGTCCCGTGCACTTCTTCGGGGTCCCGTATCTGGAGCCTGCGATCGTCCGCCAGCACTGGCCGGAGGGCGACGCCGAGGGACGGCAGCTGCGCACGCAGGCGCAGACCATGACGCACGCGATGACCCTCGTCCGCGCGGGCATGCAGAAGCACGCGGGTCGTTCGGTCGTGATCGCCCACTGCTTCGCCGCGGGCGTGGAGCCGACGGAGGGCCTGGAGCGCGAGGTGCGACAGGGCGGCCTCGACGTCGTCCCCCTCCGTGCTTTCGACGGACCCGACTACGTCGCACTGGGTCATATCCACGGTCGTCAGCAGGTCAGCGAGCGGGTGCGATACGCCGGCGCTCCGTTGCACTACAGCTTCGGCGAACAGCACAAGCCGCGCGGCTCCTGGCTCGTCGACCTGGATGCCGACGGCCTTGCGGGCGTCGAGTGGCTGGAGCTGCCGGTTCCGCGGCGACTGGTCACGCTGACCGGCACCTTCGAGGAGATCCTCTCCGCAGAGAGCGTGGCCGCGCACGCCGACGCCTGGGTGTGCGCCGTCTACACCGACGCCGTGCCGCAGACCGAGCCCATGCGACGGCTCCGCGAGGCGTACCCGCACTGTGCCATGGTGCTCCATCAGCCCGCGGTGGTCACGGGCGTGCAGGAGCGCTCGTACGGTGAGCGGCTGCGCTCAGCGGTGACCGATGCCGACCGGATCGAGGCGTTCCTCGAGCATGTCCGGGCCGGCCACGGAGCCACCGAGGTCGAACGCGAGCTGATCCGTGAGGTGCTCGACGACCGGGTCCGCGCGGAAGCCCTCGTCTAGTGCGGCTGCATCGACTGGAGGTCGAGGGGTTCGGGCCCTTCCGGGCGCGGCAGACCGTTGATTTCGACGCCTTCGCTGACGACGGGATCTTCCTCATCGCCGGCCGTACCGGAGCGGGGAAGTCGAGCATCCTCGATGCGGTCTGCTTCGGGCTGTACGGCGGGGTGCCGCGGTACGACGGCGGGGAGAAGAGGCTTCGCAGCGACCACAGTGAACCGGACGACCCCTCCGAGGTGGTCGTCGAGTTCAGCACGCCGTCTGGCCGCTACCGGGTCACGCGTTCGCCGGAGTACCTCCGGCCGGCCCGGCGGGGAGGCGGCCTGACGAAGCAGGCGGCGGCGGTCTCCCTGGAGGAGCTCACGGACGACGGCTGGGTCGGTCGCGCGGCGCGGGCCGTCGACGTGGCGCACGAGCTCGACGACATCCTTCAGCTCAGCCGCGAGCAGTTCCTGCAGGTGATCCTGCTGGCCCAGAACCGGTTCTCGGAGTTCCTGCTCGCGGGCAGCAGGGACCGGCAGGCGCTGCTGCGCCGGCTCTTCGGCACTGAGCGTTTCGAAGACGTGCAGGCGCGGTTCGACGAGCGGCGGCGCCACGCCGAGCAGCGCCTCGGGGCGCGTCTCGCCACGGTGTCCGCCCGGCTGGACGAGGCCGAGCGCCTCGTGGCGGATGCCGACCTCGGGCGCGACGCCGGCGACGCCGACGGCGAGGTCGGACCGGAGGTGCAGGGGGAGGCCGTCACGACGGCCGATCGCCTGGCGGAGCTGGAACGGGCGCAGGCTCGCGCCGCGTACCGGGCCGAACGGCGCGCTGCCGAGCGTCAGGAGGCGGAGAAGCGGTTCGAGGCCGCCGATGCCGTTCTGGCCGCCGCGCGGGAGGATCAGCGTGCCCAGAGCGAGCGCGACCGTGCCCGTGCGGCGATGGCGCGTCTGGACGCCGAGGAGGGAGCCATCGCCGAGGCGAAGGCGGAACTCGCCAGGGCGCGGGCGGCCGAGGTGCTGCGGTCCGCGATCACCGCGGCGGACCGTGCCGTGACGGCGGCTGATGACGCGGTGGCTGCGGAGAAGCGCGCACGCGCGGACTGGGATCAGCTCGGTGTGGAGACCGACGACCTCGATGCGTGGATCGCCGACCGGACACGGGCGTCCGGGGTCTGGGAGCGCGCCGTCGCGCTGGAGGCCGAGGCACCGCGCCGCGCCGCCGAGCGCGTCTCCGCAGCGGAGTCCGTCGCCACCGCCGAGCGCCGGTGCGCCGACGGCGAGGCGGAGCGCGGGGCGCTGCCCGGGAGGATCGCCGCAGTCACCGCCGAGCGGGACGACGCCCGTCGGCTCGGCGACCGGCTCCCCGCCATGGAGAGCGCGCGCGTCGCGGCCGAGCTCCGCCGGGAGGCGGCGGAAGAGGCGGCACGTCTGCAGCAGGAGTGCGCCGCGGCCGACCGGGTCCTCGCCGAGGCGACGTCCGCGCAGGCCGCCGCGCAGTCGGCTCTGGCCGATCTGCGCCAGCGCCGGATCGACGGCATGGCCGGGGAGCTGGCGTCCGCTCTCATCGAGGATCACCCTTGCCCGGTGTGCGGGGCGCGGGAGCATCCGGCGCCGGCAGACCACAGCGCCGCGGTCTCCGTGGAGGACATCGCGGCTGCGGAGACTCGGAGGGACGAGGCGGCGAGCCGCGAGCAGCAGGCGGCGGCGACCTGCACGTCGCTGCAGGTCGAGCTCGCTGCGGCTCTGGCGCGTGCGGACGGACGAGACGTCGAGACGGCGAAGGCCGAGCTCGATGCCGCCGTGGCTGCCGAGAAGGAGGCCCGCGCCGCGGCCGACACCGCGCGGCTGCGCGACGGCGAGCTCGTCGAGCTCGGTGCCCAGCAGAGCGCGCTCGAGGAGCGGCGCGTCCAGGACGAGGCGGCCCTCGCCGAAGCCCGCGAGCAGCTCGCCCTGGTCGTCCAGCGCGACGAGGCCGCCCGTACCGCGATCGACGAGGCGCGAGGGAGCTACGCGTCGGTGGCTGAGCGCATGACGGAGGCCACCGCCCACCTCGCCGTCGCACGCCGCCTCCTCGACGCCGAAGCCGAACGGACGCGGAGGCAGCAGGCGGCGACGGAGGCGGCTGCCGAGAGGGATGCCGCCCTCGACGCCTCCGAATTCTCCGACGTCGAGGCCGCCACCGCGGCGCTGCGTCCGCCGGCGGTGCAGATGGAGCTGGACGAGCGGGTGAGGATGCACGCGGTGCAGCGGGAGAAGGAGCGCGCCCTCCTGTTCGACCTCGAGCTGCGGACGCTGCCCGAGGAGCCCATCGACCTCGCACCGGTCGAGCAGGTTGCACGCGAGGCCAGGTCAGCATGGTCCGCCGCCGTCGACGGAGCCACCAGGGCGGCGGGCGACGCGGTGCGGCTGGCCGGCCTCATCGACGCCGCGAAGGACGAGTACGCCCGCACGGCGGAGGATGCAGCGGCGTTCGAGGTGCTCCAGGCCCTCGCCGACACGATCGCCGGACGAGGGGCGAACACCCGCAAGATGACGTTGGAGACCTTCGTGCTGGCGGCGGAGCTCGAGGAGATCGTCGACGCCGCGAACCGCCGGCTCCACGACATGTCGGAAGGACGCTACCGGCTGCAGCACTCCGATGCGCTGGCTGCGCGCGGTGCGGCGTCCGGGCTGGGCATCGTGGTCGCCGACGCCTTCACCGGGCAGACCCGTCCGCCACAGTCGCTCTCGGGCGGCGAGACCTTCCTCACCTCCCTCGCGCTCGCCCTCGGGCTGGCCGAGGTCGTGACGGCTCGCGCCGGAGGCATCCGCCTGGACACGCTCTTCATCGACGAGGGGTTCGGTTCCCTCGACGGCGACACGCTCGACGTCGCGATGCGCACGCTCGACGAGCTGCGGCAGGGTGGGCGCACGGTCGGTGTCATCAGCCACGTCGAGGCCATGCAGGAGCAGATCCCCGCGCAGCTCACGGTCCGTGCGCTGCCGAACGGACCAAGCGTCATCGAGACGCGCTGAGGTCAGACCCCGTACTCGGCGCGGATCACCTCACGCAGCTCGATGCTGCACCGGGCGATGGCCTCGCGGAAGTCGGCCAGAGCGCCGTCCTCCGCCTGATCGGAGACGGCGCGGAACGCGCGGATCGGCACGCCGAACTGCCCCGCCACCCAGATGTAGGCGTAGGTCTCCATGTCCACCAGCGCCGCACCCATCGGCCGGATCACGGCGGTGACCTCGGCGTCGTTCACGAAGTGGTCACCCGTGGCGATCACGACGCCCTCGCGGCCTGTGGTCACCTGCGGCGGAAGCGAGACGTGCCGTCCGACGACGCCGTCCAGGTCGATCACGTCGTGCTGAACCGCGGTCGCGATCTCGTGCACCGCGTACGCACGCCCCTTCTCGATGGAGCCCGCGGTGCCTACGACGACGACCTCGTCGTAGGTCTTCGCGTCGAGGGCGCGGGTCAGGGCGTACGTCGCCGGCAGCTTTCCGGGGCCGGTGACCAGCCGGTCGAAGCCGGCGAGCTCCTCGGGGAAGGCGGACAGTTCGGACTCGAGGGCGGCGACGAGGAGCTTCACCGCTTCAGTCTCTCAGGTCGCGGCCGGATACCGAGTCCCGGCGCAGTGGCGTGACCCGCACGAAACACGGAAGGGGGATACTGGAGCCGAACCGATGAGCGGAGGACAACGTGTCGTTGCAGAAGCAGATCGCGGAAGACCTGGGCGCCCGGCCCGACATCGATCCCGAAGCGGAGGTGGAGCGTCGCGTCGGCTTCCTCGCGGACTACCTGCGCACGACCGGCGCGAAGGGCTTCGTCCTCGGCATCTCCGGCGGACAGGACTCGACGCTCGCGGGGCGCCTCGCCCAGCTCGCGGTGGAGCGCGTACGTGCGGAGGGCGGGGAGGCGACCTTCCTCGCGGTGCGCCTGCCCTACCGCGTCCAGCACGACGCCGACGATGCGCAGGCGGCCCTGGACTTCATCGCGCCGGACTCGTCGATCGAGGTCAACATCCAGAACGGTGTCGAGGGCGTCGAGAAGGACATCGAGTCCGCCGTTTCCAGCGACATCTCCGACTTCAACCGCGGCAACATCAAGGCCCGCCTCCGCATGGTCACCCAGTATGCGCTCGCCGGGCACGAGGGACTGATCGTCATCGGCACCGACCACGCCGCCGAGGCCGTCACGGGGTTCTACACGAAGTTCGGCGACGGGGCCGCTGACGTTCTCCCGCTGGCCGGTCTCACGA
The DNA here is from genome assembly GCF_002993305.1 of Microbacterium sp. str. 'China'. Lineage (NCBI taxonomy): Bacteria > Bacillati > Actinomycetota > Actinomycetes > Micrococcales > Microbacteriaceae > Microbacterium > Microbacterium sp. str. 'China'. Next base: position 753,831 of record NZ_CP027434.1, read on the forward strand.
AGCGACAGGGGCGGGCCCTGCTCCAGTTCCTGGACGCTCCGGAGCGCCTGGCCTTCAAGGTCCCCACCGCCGACCTCCTCGACGACCAGCCGGGGCGGACGGACGAGGACGAGCTGGGGCTGACGTACGAGCAGATCGACGATTTCCTCGAGGGCCGGGAGGTCGACCCCGAGGTCGCCGGCCGCATTGAGGCGCGGTACCTCGCGACCCAGCACAAGCGTCATCTCCCGGTGACCCCCGACGACACCTGGTGGCGCTGACCGGAGCCGCGCACGCGGGACCGCCCGCTTTTCGCCGTGTCGGACGCCGCGGATAGTGTCGAAGCAGCCGACAGAACGGGAGAATCGTGCGGATCGACACAGAGGCGCGGCGGGTCATCTGGAGCGCGAGCGACCTCAAGGCGGCCGCCGAGTGCGAGTTCGCGTGGTCCCGCGCGATCGACGCGAAGCTGGGGCGGGTCCCCGCCGTCGAGGAGCCGGAGGATGCGACGCTCCTCCGCGCCGCCCAGCTGGGAGACGTGCACGAGCAGAACGTGCTCGACCGCTACATCCGGGAGCTCGGCGACGAACGGGTGCATCGGATCGCCAAGGTCTCCTCGAGCGATCCTGAGGCCCTCGCGGCCGCCGTCGACGAGACGCTGAGCGCTCTGCGGTCCGACGCGCTGGTCGTCTTCCAGGCGGCCTTCGCCACCGACGAGTTCGTCGGGTTCGCCGACTTCCTCCGCCGCGATGAGGACGGGCGCTGGCGTGTGCAGGACTCGAAGCTCGCGCGCAAGGCCAGGGTGACCGCCCTCATGCAGCTCGCGGCATATGTCGACCAGCTCGACCGGCTCGGCATCCCTCGAGCCGACGAGGTCGACCTCATCCACGGCGACAACAGCGTCAGCACGCACGCGGTCGACGACCTCCTTCCGCTGTTCCGGGTGCGTCGGTCGCGGCTGCGCGCTCTCATCGCGGACCGCGCCGTGGCCGAGGGCGTCGCCGGGGCGCCCCTCGCGTGGGGTGACGACCGCGGCGACCTGCGCGTGGTCGCCTGCGGGCGCTGCGCCACGTGCGAGGAGCAGGTGCTGGCACACCGGGACCTCCTCATGGTCGCCCGCATGCGTCCGGTACAGCGGGCCCGTCTCCGCGCCGCCGGGATCCTCACGATCGACGACCTGGCTGCGGCGACGCAGGCCCCCGAGGGCATGAACGTCGACACGTTCGAGAACCTCCGTGCCCAGGCCCGCGTGCAGCTGCGGGCGGATGCCGAGGGCGCGGCGACGTACGACGTGCACTACGCCGCGGCGATCCACACCCTCCCGGTGCCCAGCCACGGCGACATCTTCTTCGACTTCGAGGGCGATCCGCTGTACACCGAGCCCGCCCCCGACGGCGAGGCGGAGTGGGGCATCGACTACCTGTTCGGCTGGGTCGACAACGCCGACCAGTACACCGCGCTCTGGGCGCACTCGTTCGCGGAGGAACGGCGGGCGCTGGAGACCTTCCTCGACTTCGTGAAGGTGCGTCGAGCCGCCCACCCCGGCATGCACATCTACCACTACGCCCCCTACGAGACCTCGCATCTCGTCGCGATGGCCGCCCGCCACGGTGTGCGCGAGGGCGAGGTGGACCGCCTCCTCCGGGAAGGCGTGTTCGTCGACCTGTACCCGCTGGTGCTGCGCACCGTGCGGGTCGGTTCGCGGTCCTACTCCATCAAGAAGCTCGAGCCCCTCTACATGGGGGAGGACGTGCGCACGAGCGACGTCCAGAAGGGCGACGACTCCATCGTGCAGTACGTCGCCGCGCGGGAGCTCGCGGCGGCGGGGGCGCAGTCCGAGGCCGATGCCGTGTTCGCCGACCTCGCCGACTACAACCGCTACGACTGCGTCTCGACCCGCCGGCTGCGCAACTGGCTCATCGACATCGCCCGCGCGGAGGGCGTCACGCCGGCCCCGCCGGACGATGCGGACGAGGTCATCTACGAGCCGTCTCCGCGCTCGCTCGCTCTGCTCGGCGACGCAGAGCGTGCGGTGGAGGCCGGTGACGACGGGCTCGTGCACCGGATCGCGGCGGCCGCCATCGACTACTTCCCCCGCGAGGCGAAGAGCTTCTGGGTCGCGCACTTCCAGCGGCTGCGGGAGCCGGTCACCATGTGGGACGGCACGCGCGATGTGGTGAAGGTCGATGCCACCCGATCGCGGGTGCGCCGCGACTGGAGCATCGGCGAAGGGCGCCGAGTGCTGTCGCGGGAGCTCGAGATCCGCGGGGAGGTGTCCCCGGGCACGACGCTCGGCCCCGGCGCGCAGCCGTTCGCGCTCTACGACGTCCCGGCCCCGTTCGACACCGACGTCCCGTCGCGGGCCGTGCACGTACCGCACGGGGTCACGGTCGTCGAGGTGCTGGACGACGGGTACCTCGTGATCGAGTCCGCCGTGCAGGGACAGACCTGGGACGACCTCCCCGTCGCGCTGACCCCTGCGGCGCCGCCTCGCGTGGTGTCGCTGCAGCAGGCGATCGACGAGTGGGCGGACGCGGTGCACGCGGCCGCCCCGGACTTCCCTGAGGACGCGGCCACCGACATCCTCCGCCGCCTGCCTCCGCGCACGGTGTCGGGGAACGCGCTTCCGGCCGCAGGCGACGATCCGATCGACGCGATCGTCCGCGGAGTCCTCGACCTCGACCACAGCTACCTTGCGGTGCAGGGGCCTCCGGGCACGGGGAAGACCTACACGGGCTCCCAGGTGATCGCCCGGCTCGTCAACGAGCACGGCTTCCGCATCGGCGTCGTCGCGCAGTCCCACGCGATCATCGAGACGCTCCTGGAGCGCGTGGTCGCCGACGGCGTCGCCCCGGCTCGGGTGGCGAAGTGCCCCAAGGATGCCGATGCCGATCCCGGCTACACGGTGATCCCGAAGACCGGGATGGCCGCCTTCCTCGCCGAGCATGAGAACGAGGGTGCCGTCGTGGGCGGCACCGCGTGGGACTTCAGCAACACGCAGCGGGTCGCGAGGGGAGAGCTCGACCTGCTCGTGATCGACGAGGCCGGACAGTTCTCGCTCGCCTCGACCATCGCGGTGGCCGCCGGTGCGCAGCGGCTCCTGCTCCTCGGCGACCCTCAGCAGCTGCCCCAGGTCAGCCAGGGCGCCCACCCGGAGCCGGTGGACACCTCTGCGCTCGGCTGGGTGATGGACGGCGATCCCGTCGTTCGTCCGGAGTACGGCTACTTCCTCGCCCGTTCCTGGCGGATGCACCCGTATGTCGCTGCTCCGGTGTCGAAGCTCGCCTATGCCGGGAAGCTCGCCTCCGCTCCCGGAACGGAGCGACGCGCAGTGGAGGGCATCGACCCGGGGCTGCACGTGGTGCCCCTGCGGCACCGCGGCAACGCGACTCAGTCGCCGGAGGAAGCCGCAGAGGTGGTGCGTATCGTCGGCGATCTCGTCGGCCGCACCTTCCACGACAACGACGCCGAGGGCACCGTCCGCCCGCTGACGCCGGAGGACATCATCGTGGTGGCGCCGTACAACGCGCAGCGGCAGCTCGTGCACGATGCGCTCGCGGCGGCGGGATTCGGCGGAGTCCCGGTGGGCACCGTCGACAACTTCCAGGGCAAGGAGGCGGTCGTCTCCATCACGACGCTCGCCGCGTCGAGCGGTCGGGATGCCCCGCGCGGCCCGGAGTTCCTGCTGCTGCAGAACCGGCTCAACGTGGCGATCTCCCGCGCGCAGGTCGTGGCCTACCTCATCCACTCGCCGGCGCTGCTCGACGACCTGCCGTATACGCCCGAAGGGGTCGCGAGGCTCAGCGCCTTCGCCCGCCTGGTGGGTGCGGCCGAAGAGGAGGGATCATGATGTCGTACGTCCCCTTGTCCGCTTCCGTCGAGACGCCGACGGTCGATGAGATCCTGCGCGCCGCCGCCGCATGGGCGTGGTTCCCTCGCGGCAGCGAGGACGTCCGCGACGACCTGCTGCTCGTGCGCTACCCGGAGCGGTTCGGGGGCGGCGTCCGCGGCTCCCAGGTGACGTCGACGCGGCCCGCCGCTGAGGTGCTGGACGGGGCACTGGAACGCACCAGAGCCTGGGGCGAGAACGTCTTCACATTCTGGACCAACCCCGCGGACGACCCGGACCTCGAGGACGAGCTCCAGCGCCGCGGTGCGGTGCACGTCGACACTGTCACGGTGTTCGCGCGTCCGACCATCGGAGCCGCGGTCGACGTGCCGCCCGGGGTCACCGCCGAGGTCGTGCGCACGAGGGACCAGCTCCGCGAGGTCGACGCGATCAACGTCCCCGTCTGGGAGCAGCAGCCGCTGGACGAGGACGGTCTGGACGCCGAGTTCGCCGAACTCACCGCTGGCCTATCCACGGGGGAGGGCTTCCGGGTGCTCGGCCGCATCGACGGCCGCGCGGTGAGCACCGGCGGCTGCACGATCGTCGACGGGTTCACCCGCCTGTGGGGAGCCGCGACACTCGAAACCGACCGCGGGCGCGGCGTGTATCGGGCGGTCCTCGCGGAGCGCCTGCGAGAGAGCGCCGCGCGCGGGGCCGCAACGGCGCTCGTCAAGGGCCGCGTCTCGACCTCGGCGCCGATCCTCGCGAGGGCCGGCTTCACGCGTTACGGCGAGGAGCGCGGCTATCGCCTGACCCTCTGAGTCGAGAGCGCGAGCGAGGTCAGACGGTGCCGTAGAGGCGGTCGCCCGCATCGCCGAGGCCGGGCACGATGTAGCCCTTCTCGTCGAGGCGCTCGTCGAGAGCTCCGAGGACGAGGGTCACATCGCGGTCGCCGGCCATCGCCTCGATCGCGGCCACGCCCTCCGGGGTGCCCAGCAGACAGATCGCGGTGACGTCCTTCGCGCCGCGGTCGAACAGGAACTGGATGGCCGCGGCGAGAGAGCCGCCGGTCGCGAGCATCGGGTCGATCGCGAAGCACTGGCGGTCGGAGAGATCGTCCGGAAGCCGCTCTGCGTAGGTGGTGGGCTCGAAGGTCTCCTCGTCGCGGACCATGCCGAGGAACCCGACCTCCGCGGTGGGGAGGAGCTTGACGAGGCCTTCGAGCATGCCGAGACCGGCGCGCAGGATGGGGACGACGATGGGTCGCGGCTCGGAGATCTTCACACCCGTGGTCGTGGTGACCGGCGTCGTGATCTCGATGGGCGTGACCTTCACATTCCGCGTCGCCTCGTACGCGAGGAGCGTCACGAGTTCTTCGGTCAGCTGGCGGAAGACCGGCGACGGGGTGCGCGCGTCGCGCAGCACCGAGAGCTTGTGGGTGATGAGAGGGTGGTCGGCGACGTGAACACGCATGGATACAGGCTAATGCGCGCCGCGTCCGCGCACGACATCGGGTGCCGTAGCGGCCGCCCCGCGCTGCCGTAGGCTCGGGGCATGACCGCCGCCGACCGCCTCGCGATGCAGCGTGCGCTCGAGCTCGCCGCCGAGGCCGCCGCCGCCGCGGAGATCCCCGTCGGTGCCGTCGTGCTCGACGCGGACGGCCTTGTCGTGGCCGAAGGGCGCAACACCCGCGAGGCCACGCACGACCCGACCGGGCACGCCGAGATCGAGGCGATCCGCGCCGCGGCATCGGTCCGCGGGTCGTGGAACCTCGACGGCTGCACACTCGTCGTCACCCTCGAGCCCTGCGTGATGTGCGCCGGCGCGATCCTCCAGGCACGCATCGGCCGCGTGGTCTTCGGCGCGTGGGACGACAAGGCGGGAGCGGCCGGCTCGATGTACGACGTGCTGCGTGACCGCCGCCTGCCGTATCGCGCGGAGGTGATCGGCGGCGTGGACGAGCACGCGTCCATCGCTCTGTTGCGTGCCTTCTTCGAGGACCGTCGCTGAACGCTCAGTCCGAGGACTTGAGGACGAACACGTCCGTCGAGGGCTCCGGATCGATCGCGGGACGGTAGACGTCCGGCTCGATGTAGACGACCCGGGCGACCGGCACGGCGGCGCGGATGCGGGCCTCGATCTCGTCGATGTCGTCGGCGACCTCGCGCAGCGGCTTGTCGGCGTTGAGCGCGATCTTCGCGGCGACCATCAGCTCGTCCGGCCCGAGGTAGAGGGTCTTCATGTGGATGATCTTCTCGATCTCCGGACCGTCGTTGATCGCGTCCACGATGCGGTCGTAATCGGCGGGGGTCGCGCCCTCGCCGACGAGCAGGCTCTTGGTCTCCACGCCCAGCACGATCGCGATGAGCACGAGCAGGACGCCGATCATCACTGTGCCGAGGGCGTCGAACACAGGGTTGCCGGTGAGGAGCGTGAGGCCGACGCCGAGCAGGGCGAAGGTGAGGCCGGTGAGGGCCCCGACGTCTTCCAGGAGGACCACGGGGAGCTCCGGCGCCTTGGACCGCCGGACGAAGGAGAACCAGGACTGGCCTTTCTCGCGGACGACGTTGCTCTCGCGCACGGCGGTCCGCAGCGAGAACGACTCCAGGCCGATCGCGATGAACAGCACGACGAGCGGGAGCCACCACCAGGTCTGGTCGATCTCATGCGGGTGGGTGAGCTTCTCCACGCCCTCGTAGATCGCGAAGAGCCCGCCGACGGAGAAGAGGATGATCGACACGACGAACGCGTAGACGTAGCGTTCGCGGCCGTAGCCGAACGGGTGCGAGCGGTCCGCGTGGCGCTTCGCCTTCCGGCCGCCGAGCATCAGCAGCAGCTGGTTCCCCGAGTCGGCGACGGAGTGGATCGCCTCGGCGAGCATCGAGGCCGAGCCCGAGAGGGCCCACGCGAGGAACTTCGCGAGAGCGATGCCCAGGTTCGCCAGGAACGCCGCGACGATGGCCTTGCTGCCTCCGGATGCACTCATGCGACGAGTCTAGGACGGGAGCCCGAGCGGCACAGGAGCGCCCGCCGTAGGATGACGACATGGCTGATGCGCTCCCGTCTCTCGCGTTCCTCGGTGCCGGATCCATGGGAGGAGCGATCCTCCGCGGTGTGCTCGCCTCGGGGGTCCCTGTGGACGGAGGGATCACGGCCACGAACCGCACGCCGGAGAAGGCGGAGGCGTTCGCGGGCCTGGACGGCGTCACCAGCATCGCGCTGTCCGAGCGGCCGGAGGGCAATGCCGACGCCGTGGCCGGCGCACGAGTGGTCCTGGTCGGGGTGAAGCCGGCGATGGTCCCGGACCTGCTCCGCGAGATCGCGCCGCACCTCAGCCCCGAGACCGTCGTGGTGAGCCTCGCCGCGGGAGTCACGCTGCAGACCTTCGCCGACGTCCTCGGGACGGAGGCCCGCGTCATCCGCTCGATGCCGAACACCCCGTCGACGATCCGCAAGGGGGTCACGGGTCTCGCGGCCGGCGCCGCGGCGACCCCCGACGACGTCGCGCTCGTGCGTCGTCTGTTCGAGACGGTGGGGGCGGTGGTGGAGGTCCCGGAGGCGCAGATCGATGCGCTCTCGACGATCTCGGGCTCCGGTCCCGCCTATGTCTTCCTCCTCATCGAGCAGTTCACCGCAGCCGCGCGGGAGATGGGTTTCGCCGACGCGGACGCCCGGCTGCTGGCCGAGCAGACCTTCATCGGCGCGACCGCGCTGCTGGACTCGACGGGGGAGGACCCCGCCGAGCTGCGCCGCCGGGTGACGAGCCCGAAGGGGACGACGGAGCGCGCGGTCGCCGTGCTCCAGGACGCGCACCTGTCCGACACCTTCGCCGCCGCTGCTGCCGCCGCTCTCGCCCGCGCGAAGGAGCTCGCCGCCGGCGCCTGATCCCCAGCTCGTTCTCGCGCGCCTCCACCCCGCGAGAACAGGCGATCACGCGAGTTCAGGCAGCCACTGCTCTTGGAGCCTGAACGCGCTCGAGTGCCTGTTGCGGCGAGAGGTCGCGGGAGCAGGCATCCACGCGAGAACAGGTGATCACGCGAGTTCAGGCAGCCAGTGCTCCTGGAGCCTGAACGCGCGCGAGTGCCTGTTGCGGCGAGGTGCGGCTAGGCCTCGCTGGCGACCTCGGCGAGCACCTCGGGCCAGCGCCGCTGCAGGGTGCGCCCGCCGAGCACCGTGCCGCCCCAGAGCGCGACCCCACCGAGCACGACGGCGGCCGTGAGGCTCGCCCAGCCCAGCGGCGGGATCCAGATCGACGCGATCGCGAAGCCGAGGGCGGGGCCGCCGAGCAGCAGCGTGATCGGCGACATGATGAGCATCGCGAGGAAGGACTGCGCGCCGCCGGAGGAGCCGCGTCCGAACGGGTTGGCCTCGGGAGCCGGAGCTCGCCCGGGCAGGAACGCGCCCACCCAGGAGCCCGCGCCCGCCGACACCGCCATGAGTCCGAGAGCAGCGCCCAGGCTGCCCGGAAGCAGATCCGGACGTCCGGCCAGCAGACAGGTCACGACGCACAGGAGGATCGTGATCGGCACTGCGACCAGCGCGAACCCGAGCAGGCGTCCGAGGCGGTCGGCGGTCCCGCTCACCCCGGTGAGGATGTGCAGCGCGACGGCGTCGTTGTCGTAGGCGATCGCCATCTGCACGATGCTCCCGGCGAGCAGGGCGTTGATCGCGGGGATGAGGGTGATCGCGGGTGCGAAGCCGGCACTGTCCTGCTGCAGTCCATTCATGAGCGCGAGCCCGAGGAAGATCGCGGGGAGCAGCAGGAGCATCACGATGTTGACGACCTGACGCGGGTCGCGGCGGAAGTAGCGGAGCGTCCGTCCCGCGATGGCACCGACGGGGCCCGCGGGCAGCAGACGGTCGAGCACGCCTCCCGAGCGCACGCGTCCGCCCCCGCTCGACTGCAGCGGCGCGACCAGGCGCGCAGCGAGCATCCGGCGCGCGGCGACCCAGAAGACCGCAAGGGTGGCGGCGGCGACGAGCAGCCGCAGGAGGGCAGTGATGACGTCGCCTTGTGCCACCGCGGCCGGGACGCCGAACACGGCGGCGACCGGCGTCCACGCGGCGATCTCGGCGACCGCGGTGAAGGCGCCGCCGACGTCGCGCACGGTCGACAGTGCCTGCAGCCCGATGTTCAGGAGGAGGCCGGACGAGGCCAGCAGCACCACGCCGAGGGTGAGGACGAGGTCACGCGTCCGCCGACGGGCGAGCCATCCCGCGAGCAGACCGCTCACGACGCGGGCGCCGAGGACGCAGGTCGCGAGGGCCACGGGGACCATGAGCACCGCGACCAGGAGGGCCGGAGCGCTGACCGACCATCCCACGAGCATCAGCAGCAGGGCCAGAGCGGTGCCGATGCCGCCGATCGTCGTCATCCCCGCCACGACGAGACCGGGGAGGAGGGTGCGGGCGGTCACCGGGAGCAGGGCGAAGCGCTCGGGCGCCAGCGAGTCGTCCGCACTGACCAGGATCGACCCGATCCACCACCCGAGCACGATGACGGCGCCGGTGAGCACCATCGCGGTCACGGCGGCGTCCGGAGCGCCCACCCGCAGCGCGATCAGCCCCACGGTCAGCAGTCCCAGCATGCTCAGCGCGATGAGACCCACGATCACGAGGGTCACGATCATCCAGGGGTTGCGGGAGAGCTGATGCCCGAGCTGTCGCAGCCGCAGGCCTACGAGGAGCGCAACCACGCGAGCGTCTCCGTTCCGAGGTCGTGCGCGCCCACGAGGGTGAGGAAGCGCTCCTGCAGCGTGAGCCCGGCGCGCACCTCGTCGAGGGCGCCGTGGGCGAGCAGACGCCCCTCGGCGACGATGGCGACGCGGTCGCACAGCGACTCGACGAGCTCCATGACGTGGCTGGAGAGGACGACCGTGCCGCCGCCGTCCACGAAGGAGCGGAGGATCTGCCGGATCGTCTGCCCGGAGACCGGGTCGACGGCCTCGAGGGGTTCGTCGAGGATCAGCAGCCGGGGCGCGTGGATGAGCGCGCAGGCCAGGCCGATCTTCTTCTTCATGCCGGCCGAGTAGTCGACGACGAGCGTGTCGCGGGCCTCCGTCAGGCCGAGCGCGTCCAGCAGCTCACCGGAGCGGGAGACGACCTCCGCCTCCGGCATCCCGCGCAGCAGGCCGGTGTACCGCAGCAGCTCGGCGCCGCTGAGCCGGTCGAGCATCCGGATGCCGTCGGGAAGCACGCCCATCCGCGCCTTCGCGGCGGCCGGATCCTGCCAGACGTCGGCGCCGAGCACCCAGGCCGTCCCGGCGTCCGGGCGCAGGAGCCCCGTGGTCATGGCGAGCGTCGTCGTCTTGCCCGCACCGTTCGGGCCGAGCAGCCCCAGCATCGAGCCCGCGGGGACGTCCAGCGACAGCGCGTCGACGGCGACCTTCTGCCCGAACTGCTTGCGGAGCCCGCGGAGGGCGAGGACGGGCGGTGCGGGGGCGTGATCGCTCATGCCCCCCATCCCACCACGCCTGCCGCGACCGGCGCATCCGCCGCGGGGAGGACCCGGCTCAGCGGTCGAGGGCGGCGAAGCGCTCGATGTCGCTGTTCGTCCCGGAGACGATGATGAGGTCGTGGTTGGTCACGATCGTGTTGGCCTCCGCGTAGCGGAACGGCTTGCCAGGGCTCTTCACGCCGACGACCGTGACCTTGTACTTCGAGCGCACACCGGATTCGTTCAGGCCGACGCCGCGGATGAACTTCGGCGGGTACATCTTGGCCAGGACGAAGTCGTCGTCGAAGCGGATGAAGTCGAGCATGCGCCCGCTCACGAGGTGCGCGACGCGCTCGCCGGCCTCACGCTCGGGGTAGATGACGTGGTTGGCGCCCACGCGGGCCAGGATCTTGCCGTGCGACTGCGAGACCGCCTTCGCCCAGATCTGCGGCACCTTGAGGTCGACGAGGTTCGCCGTGATGAGCACGGACGCCTCGATCGAGGATCCGACGGCGACGACCGCGACCTGGAAGTCCTGGGCGCCGATCTGGCGGAGGGCGTCGATGTTGCGGGCGTCGGCCTGCACGGTGTGCGTGACGCGGTCCGACCACTTCTGCACGAGCTCGAGGTTGTCGTCGATCGCGAGGACCTCGCGGTCGAGGCGGTCGAGCTCGCCGGCGCAGGCGGCACCGAACCGGCCGAGACCGATGACGAGGACGGGAGCGTCCCCCCGAAGGACTTCAACCAACGATCGGCCTTTCCACGGGCAGTGAGTAGTACTGCGTGCGCGATGTCGCGGCGACTGCCGCAGCGAGAGTCACTGTACCAACGCGGCCCATGAAGATCGTCGCGGCCATGACGTACGAAGCGGAATCCGGAAGCTCCCCGGTGAGGCCCGTCGAGAGCCCGACCGTGCCGAACGCGGAGATGACGTCGAAGAGCACATGGCTGATGTCCGCCTTGGTGATCTGCGCGATCACGATGGTCGACAGGGCCACGATGGTCGCGCCCCAGGCGACGACGCTGAGCGCGACGCGCTGCACGTCGCTGGGGATGCGGCGGCCGAACGCCTCGACGGACTGGCGGCCCTTCGCCTCGGACCAGACGGCGATCGCGAGGACCGCGAGTGTGGTCACCTTGATGCCGCCCGCCGTCGACGCCGACCCGCCGCCGACGAACATGAGCATGCTGGCGGCGAGCAGCGACGAGCCGTTGAGGTCGTCCATCTCGATGACGTTGAAGCCGCCGGAGCGGGTCATCGCGGAGAGGAAGAACGCCTGGAAGGTCGTGTCCGCGGCGTCCATCGACCCGAAGGTCTTGGGGTTGTCGTACTCGAGGATGAGGAAGGCGGCCGCGCCGAGGATGAAGAGCAGCACCGTGGTGACGATGGTCAGCTTCGAGTGCAGCGACCACCGCTTGACGTGCCAGACGTGCTTCGCGAGCGTGTAGATCACCGGGAAGCCGATGCTCCCGAGGAACACGCCGACCATGAGCAGCGACAGCACGAGGTAGTCGTCGGCGAAGACGGCCACTCCGCCGTCGTTCGGGGCGAAGCCGGTGTTGGTGAACGCCATCGCCGAGAAGTACGGGGCTTCCCAGAGCGCGGCGATCGGGTCGACCCCCGCCATCACCAGCGCCGGATACAGGAGGGCCGCGAGGGCCGCTTCGATGAAGAGGGCGGAGAGGGCGACCGTGGTGAGCAGCTGGCCCACCTCGCCGAGGCGCACGGTCTGGCTCTCGTTGACCACGCCGCCGTGCGCCCGGAGCGGGTTCGTGTCGCCCGCCGCCATGAGCTTCGCGCGCAGCCCGAGGCGCTTCGAGATGAGCATCCCCATGAGGGAGGCGAGGGTCAGCACGCCGAGGGCGCCGATGTTGACGCCGATGAACACGACGACGTGCCCGAACGGCGACCAGTGGTTGGCCATGTCGACGGTCGCGAGGCCCGTCACGCAGATCGTGGAGACGGCGGTGAAGAGCGCGTCGCTGAGCGGTGTCACCGTGCCGCTGGCGGACGCGATCGGCAGCGAGAACAGCACCGTGAACACGAGGATCAGCAGCGCGAAGACCGCGATGGCGAACCGGGACGGCGACGAGGTGATGAGGTGCTTGACCCGGCCGGCGGCTCCGGGGAGACCGGTGCGGGGAGACGACGCCGAAACGATGCCCGACATCGCTGCCCCCTTCTTCTGCGCCGTCCGTTCCCCGGCGGCCGCGCGGCGCCTCTCGCCGAGCCTTCGTCATGGTACTCCGTGCCGGGGCGCACTACCCTGATCACATGACGGACATCTTCGACGTGATCGCAGACGGTACGAGGCGCGACATCCTCCAGCTCCTGCTCCGACGCACGTCCGAAGGCGAGTCCGGCACGAGCGTGAGCCAGATCGTGGCCGACCTCGGCATCAGCCAGCCCACGGTCTCCAAGCACCTCAAGGTGCTCCGCGACGCCGAGCTCGTCACCGTCCGCGAAGACGGGCAGCGTCGCTTCTACAGCCTGTCCGTTGCGCCGCTGGAGGCCGTCGACGACTGGCTGGTCCCCTTCCTCGTCGACGCGTTCGGCGATGCCGCCCCGGACATCGCGTACCCCGGCGCCCCGATCCCCGACAGCGCTGCGCACGCGGCCGAGGTCGTCGGGCGTGCGGCCGCGTCCGCCAAGCACGTGGTCACGAACGCGCTGAAGCGCCTCGGCGCCTGATCCCGCGCGCCCCTGCACGGACGGGAACCGCCCCCGACGGCAGGGGGGATGCCGTCGGGGGCGGTGTGCGGACCCCAGATCCGCGCGGACTCGGCAGGTGCCGGCACGGGTCCCGCACCGACAGTGGCAGGGCTGTCTGAGCGATCGGGCAATGCGGGCTATGCGCGGGCTGGACGTCGGTGTGCTGGTTCGAGCAGGGCGGGCGCGCACATCACGGTGTCGGCTGTCTCCGGCAGGATGGGCCCATGACGGACGAGTACCGCGCGCATTTCGACTTCGCGATCACCTTCGCCAACGGCGGCGGATTGCAGGGGCAGGGGTTCCGACTCGATCTGCCGACGAGAGACATGACGGTCGAGGAGATCTCCGGGCTGCTCGTGTCGCACCTCGGTCTGGCACTCGTGGGCGAGGTCGAGCTCCGCGACCTGCAGATCGTCGCCGAGCCGCACCGCGGCAGCCGTGGCGTCGCGGCTCCGGCTCGTGGAGACCGCACCGAACGGGTCGTGGACCTGAGCCACCCGATCGCGGAGGGCATGGTCACCTATCCCGGGCTGCCGGCGCCGACCATCACCCCGCACCTCACCCGCGCGGCCTCGCGCGAGCGCTACGCGCCGGGGACGGAGTTCGCGATGGACGTGATCACGATGATCGGCAACACGGGCACCTATCTCGACGCGCCGTTCCACCGCTATGCGGACGGGGCCGACCTGGCGTCGCTCGACCTCGACACCCTCGTGGACCTGCCCGCCGAGGTCTTCCACCTCCGCGACGCGTGGACGCCCGATCGGCGCGGCATCAAGGCGGCGACGCTCGCGGATCGTGAGCTCCGCGACAGCGCGGTGCTCCTGGACACCGGCTGGAGCCGGCTGTTCGGCACGCCCGCATACGGCACCGGCTCGCCCTTCCTCACCGAGGACGCGGCGCGCTTCCTCGTGGACGCGGGGGTGCGCCTGGTCGGCATCGACGCGCTCAACATCGACGACACGGAGAGCGGCGGGGAGCGGCCGGCGCACAGCATCCTCCTCGCGGCGGGCGTGCATGTCGTCGAGCACCTCACCGCTCTGGATCGCCTCCCCGCGCGCGGGGCGCGGTTCACCGCGGCGCCTCCGGCGATCCACGGGTTCGGGACGTTCCCGGTCCGGGCGTTCGCGACCGTGCCGACATCCCACTGATCACAACAGCCACGCGGGTTTACACGCGTCCCAGCGACCCCATAGAGTGTGCTCATCGAGAAAGGGGTACGTGGGATGCCCGAGGTTCCAGACGTCCGATTCCTGACGGTGGCCGAAGTCGCCGAGCTCATGCGCGTGTCCAAGATGACCGTGTACCGGCTCGTGCACGCCGGTGACCTCCCCGCCATCCGATTCGGACGGAGCTACCGCGTGCCGGAGTCCGCCGTCGCGGAGGCTCTGCAGCGGCCCATCGCCGACGCCGGCTGACGGAGGGCGCGGGGCACCCTTCTGAGTTTGCTAGGATGATCCGAGGCATTTTTCGTGCTCGTACCCGGGTGTCCGATTCCGGCGACACCCAGCCCCTGACTTAGTGAGGTTTCCGTGGGTTCTGTCATCAAGAAGCGCCGCAAGCGCATGGCGAAGAAGAAGCACCGCAAGCTGCTTCGCAAGACTCGCCACCAGCGCCGCAACAAGAAGTAAGCGGCCAGACACCGAGCGCCTGTCTTCGGACGGGCGCTTTGTGTCTCTGCGCGCCGTTCCGCACCGCCGAGAGGATGTCATGAAGTCGATCACCGTCGCCGAACTCGCCGAGCGCTCCGGCACGCCCCTCATCGATGTCCGGGAGGTGAACGAGTTCCAGGCGGGCCATGTTCCCGGCGCCGTGAACATCCCGATGTCGGAGATCGGCAACCGCCTGGACGAGCTCCCCGCCGAGTCGTTCGACGTGATCTGCCAGGCCGGCGGCCGCTCGGCCCGCGTGGTCGAGGCGCTCGAGTCCCGCGGTTACGACGCCACCAACGTCGAGGGCGGTACCGGCGAGTGGATCGCGCAGGGACGCGAGGTCGAGGTCCCGTCGTCGTGACGACGCTGACCCTCATCGGCAAGCCCGACTGCCATCTGTGCGCCGTGGCCTCCGAGGTCGTCGACGCGGTCGTCGCCGAACTGCCGGACGCCGCCGCGGAGCGCATCCAGATCGTCGAGGCGTCGATCCAGGACGACCCCGCCCTGTACGAGCAGTGGTGGGAGAAGATCCCCGTCGTCCTCATCGACGGGCGAATGCATGCGCACTGGCGGGTGTCCCCCGACCGACTGCGCGAGGCGCTGGAAGAAGCCGTCGACGCGGAGGCCCGCGCCGACCAGAAGGAGCTGCGATGACCATCCGCCATGTCGTGACCTGGAAGCTCGCCGCGGAGGACGCGGGGGAGCGACAGGCCCAGGCGGCCGAGGTCGCCCGTCGGCTCAACGCCCTCGACGGCGTCGTGCCGCAGCTGCGCAGCATCTGGGCCGGTGCGAACGACGTCTACCCGGACGCGAACTGGGACGTGACGCTGGTCGCGGACTTCGACTCCGTCGCCGACCTCGAGCAGTACCAGGTGCACCCTGCGCACGAGGAGGTCGCCGGGTACATCCGCTCGGTCGTCTCCGGCCGTGTGGCGGTCGACGCCGAGCTCTGAGCGTCGAGCGTCGTCCCCGCGGCACCGAAACACAAACGTAATGCGGCGCGAGGGGATGTCATTGGTCACGCGACGAGCCGCATGTTTAGATGAACTCCTACCCGTCCGTGGGCTCACCCGCCCCCCGACTCCCAGGAGCCGACATGTCCCGTCGTAACCTCTTCGCCGGCCTCGCGATCGCGGCCACCGCCACCCTCGCACTCGCCGGATGCGCCACCGGCTCCTCCGACGCGGGCAGCGGCGGCGAGTCCGCTGCCGGTGACGACTACGGACTCATCGAGGCGGGCAAGCTGACCGTCTGCTCCGACATCCCCTACCCGCCGTTCGAGTTCGAGGGTGACAACGGTGAGTACACCGGCTTCGACATCGACCTCCTCGGTGCGATCGCCGAGCAGCTCGACCTCGAGCTCTCCGTGCAGGATGTGGGCTTCGATGCGCTGCAGTCCGGCACGACTCTCGCCGCCGGCCAGTGCGACATCGGTGCCTCGGCCATGACGATCACCGACGAGCGCAAGGCCAACATCGACTTCTCGGACCCGTACTACGACTCGCTGCAGTCGCTCCTCGTGCGCACCGACTCGGGGATCAAGTCCATCGACGACCTCGACGGCAAGAACGTCGGCGTTCAGCAGGGCACGACCGGCGAGGCCTACGCCACGGAGAACGCGAAGGGCGCGCAGCTCGTGCAGTACCCGTCCGACGGCGAACTGTGGCCCGCGATGCAGGCCGGGCAGATCGACGCCATCCTGCAGGATCAGCCCGTCAACCTCGAGCACGAGAAGGCCGACTCCGCCTACAAGATCGTCGAGACGTACGAGACCGACGAGTCCTACGGCTTCGCCTTCGCCAAGGGGGAGAAGGACGAACTCCGCGAGGCCGTGAACGAGGCTCTGCAGGAGCTCCGGGACAACGGCGAGTACGACACCATCTACAACGAGTACTTCACGGCCAACTGAGTCGAGAGCTGAGTCGGTCGGGAGGACCTTGACAATGGCGTTGAGGCGCACCACGAAACAGAAGCTGTACCGGTACTCGATCTACGCGGTGCTGCTCGCGATCGTCGTCTGGGCGATCGTCAGCACCGACTGGGCGCGGATCGCGCAGCTCTACTTCAACCCCGAGGTCGCGGCGAAGATGCTCCCGGGCATCATCACCACGGCGCTCGTCAACACCCTGTGGTTCACGGCGGTGGCGTTCGCAGGCGGCTTGCTGCTCGGCATCCTGCTGGCGCTGATGAAGCTCTCGGTGATCGCGCCGTTCCGGTGGATCGCGACGGCGTGGATCGAGCTGTTCCGCGGTCTGCCCGCGATCCTCACGATCTTCGCGATCGCGTTCATCCTGCCGATCGGTCTCGGTGTGCCGGCGACCCGCCTCGGCGGGCCGGTGGTCCTGGGCCTGATCGGTCTGATCCTCGTGGCCTCCGCCTACATGGCAGAGACGATCCGGGCCGGAATCCAGGCAGTCCCGAAGGGACAGACCGAGGCGGCGCGTTCGCTCGGCATGTCGCCCATGAAGACGACCTTCTGGATCGTGGTCCCGCAGGGCTTCCGGATCATCATCCCGCCGCTGACGAACGAGTTCGTGCTGCTGCTGAAGGACACGTCGCTGCTGTTCGTCGCGGGCTCCTTCATCTGGTCGAAGGAGCTCACGAACTTCGCTCGTGACGCAGCGACGCAGAACGCCAACGGAACGCCGCTGATCATGGCGGCGATCCTCTACCTGATCGTGACGATCCCGCTCACGCGTCTCAGCGCGTGGCTCGAGCGTCGGATGGCGAGGACACGATGAGCACCGACCTGATCGACGTGCAGGCCCCGGCGATCGCGATCCAGGACCTGCACAAGAGCTTCGGCGACAACGAGGTGCTCAAGGGCATCGACCTGACGGTGCTCGCCGGCGAGGTCGTCTGCGTGATCGGCCCGTCCGGATCCGGGAAGTCGACGCTGCTCCGCTCGGTGAACCTGTTGGAGGAGCCCACGGGCGGCAAGGTGCTCATCGAGGGCATCGACATCACCGATCCCGACATCGACATCGACCGCGTGCGCACCCGTATCGGGATGGTGTTCCAGAGCTTCAACCTCTTTCCGCACCTCAGCGTGCTCGGCAACCTCACGATCGCGCAGCAGCGGGTGAAGAAGCGCTCGAAGGCGGAAGCCGAGAAGGTGGCCCGCGCCATGCTCGAGCGCGTCGGTCTCGCGGAGAAGGCCGACGCGTACCCCGGGCACCTCTCGGGCGGGCAGCAGCAGCGCGTGGCCATCGCCCGGGCGCTGTGCATGAACCCCGACATGATGCTGTTCGACGAGCCGACGTCGGCCCTCGACCCGGAGCTCGTCGGCGAGGTGCTGCAGGTCATGCGGTCGCTGGCCGACGAGGGCATGACGATGCTCGTCGTCACGCATGAGATGGGCTTCGCGCGCGAGGTCGGTTCGCGGCTGATCTTCATGGACGGCGGACACATCGTCGAGGAGGGCGACCCCCGCGAGGTGCTGGCGAATCCGCAGCACCAGCGCACGAAGGACTTCCTCTCCCGCGTCCTGTAGTTCTCCCCCCGGTGCCGCCGAGACCCCGGGCATTCGCCGAGACCCCCGGCTGCAGACGTCTGCTGCCGGGGGTCTCGACGTGAACCCGGGGTCTCGATCAGCCGCGGGGACGCGCGACCACCGGGACAGGGGTCACCGCGATGCGGACGCGGTCGCCGAACGACGGGTGCACGGCGGGATCGTGCTGCACGCGGACGAGCTCACCCGACTCCGTGCGCACGAGGGTCCGCCGCATGCTGCCGAGGAACGTGCTCTCCTCCACGAGCGCATCGGTGGCGGCGTCCTCCGCGGAGGTGAAGCGGACGTTCTCCGGACGGAGGTATACGTCGACGGGGCCGTCGGCGGGGGTCTGCAAGGGAAGACGCTGCCCCCACACGACGACGTGATCGCCCTCGGCGACCCCGGACACGACGCTGGAGAGGCCCACGAACGCGGCGACCTCGGCGGTCGCAGGGGTCGTGTACAGCTCTTCCGGGGAGCCGATCTGCTCGATGCGACCCGCGTTCATGACCGCGATCCTGTCGGACACCGCGAGGGCCTCCTCCTGATCGTGCGTGACGAACACGGTCGTGATGCCGAGCCGCAGCTGAATGCGCCGGATCTCGTCACGGAGCTGCACGCGCACCTTCGCGTCGAGTGCCGACAGCGGCTCGTCGAGCAGCAGCACCCGAGGCTCCGTGACGAGGGCGCGAGCCAGGGCCACCCGCTGCTGCTGCCCGCCGGAGAGCTGATGCGGGAACCGGTCGGCCAGGTCGGCCAGACCCACGAGGGCGAGCGCGTCGAGGGCCCGTCGCGCCGCCTCGGTCTTGCCGACACCCCGACGACGGAGCCCGAAGGCCGTGTTGTCGACGACGCGGAGGTGCGGGAACAGCGAGTACGACTGGAACACCATCCCGATGTCGCGCCGGTTGGTCGGCACCCGCGAGACATCTCCGCCGCCGAGGAGGACAGTCCCCTCGTCGGCGCCCTCGAGTCCGGCGAGCACGCGGAGCAGGGTGGTCTTCCCGCAGCCGGACGGGCCGAGCAGCGAGACGAACTCCCCGGGAGCGATGTCGAGGTCGACGCCGTGCAGCACCCTCGTGCCGCCGTAGCTCTTCACGATGCCGTGCAGCTCGACCCGCGTGCCCTCGCCGGCCTGGGCGAGCAGCAGGTTGTCCTTGGTGCGCGGGAGCGCGTGATCGAGGGTCATGAGCGGGCCTTTCGCGGACCGCGGGCGACGCGGCCGATGAGCAGGAGCAGGAGGAAGACGAACAGCAGGGCGAGCAGCGTGAAGATCGCGGGCGCGAACGGGTCCTGCTTCTGCACCACGACCATCGCCGTCTGGAAGACCTGCCGGTTGAGGAGGGACGCGATCGTGAACTCCCCGAGCACCACCGCGATGGAGATCAGCGCGGCGGCGAGCAGGCCCTGTCGGAGGTTCGGCGCGAGGACACGGAGCACGACCGTCGTCCACCCCGCCCCGAGCGAGCGTGCTGCCTCGGACAGCGTGCGCAGATCGGCGGCATCGATGGATGCCTGGATCGAGCGGAACGCGAAGGGGAGGACGGTGACGCCGTAGGCGAAGGCGAGGGTCCAGGTGCCGGTGCCGACGGTGCGACCGATCTGCAGGTAGATCGGCGCGAGGCCCACCACGAGGACGATCGCGGGGATCGAGATCGGGAGGAGCGCGACGAACTCGAAGGCCGCCTTCAGTCTGGGCAAGCGCAGGTTCACGAGAATCATCGTGGGGGCCAGGAGGAACAGCACGATCGCCACGGTCACCACTGCGAGGATCAGCGAGTTGCCGAGCCCCGTCCAGATGGGCTTGAGGCTCGCCGACGCCGCGGGGTCGAAGAGGGCGGCCCAGTGCGCGAAGGAGAGGCCGTCCGTGCCGCGCAGCGTGAAGAGGAACGTCGACACGAGAGGCACAGCGAAGAACGCGCCGACCACGATGCCGATCACCGCACGGGTCGCGCGGGACGGGGCGAGGCCATTCATGCCTGCCACCGCGCGGCGCGTCGCTGGATGACCGAGTACAGCGCCATCACGACGCCGACCACGACGATCATGCCGAGGGCGAGAGCGCCCGCGAGATTCTCCCGGCCGAGCAGGGTCTCGCTCGTGAGCGCCGTGCGGATCTGCAGCGGGACGATCTGCGAGCCCTGACTCGCGAGCGCCGCGGCCGTGGCGTAGGAGGAGAACGCGTTCGCGAAGAGCAGCAGCAGGCTCGCGAGGAACGACGGCGCCAGCACCGGGAGGCCGATCCGCAGCCAGAAGCTCGTCCTGCTGCCCCCGAGGGCGAGGTTCGCCTCGACCCACTGCGGCTTCAGGGCGGCGAGGGCGGGGAGGAAGGTGATGACCATGAGCGGCACCTGGAAGTAGATGTACGGGAGGATGAGGCCGGGCAGCTCGTACAGCCACGTGCCCTCGGCGAAGATGTCGATGCCGAACGTGTCGCGGAGGAAGACCGTGACCACGCCCTGGATGCCGATCGTGGCGATGAAGGCGAAGGCGAGCATGACGCCGCCGAACTGCGCGAGGACCCCGGCGGCCGCGTCCACGGAGCGGCGCACGACGCCGTCCGGGTTCATGCCGAGCAGAGCGTAGGAGACGAGGGCGCCCACGACCGCACCGACCGCCGCGGTGAGCAGCGACAGCCCCGCCGAGTTCGCGAAGGTCGTGAGCACCACCGGGTCGCCGAGGGCGGCGACGTTCGTCCAGGTGAAGGCGCCGTCGCCGTCGAAGAACCCGGAGCCGATCGCGAGCACGGTCGGCACGGCGAGGAAGAGCAGCACGTAGGCGGCGAACGGTACGAGCCCCAGCCACGCCACGGACGGCGCCGACCGCCGGGCCCGCGTGTGCGACGCGGGTCCGGCGGTGGTGCCGGGGGCGGACGCCGCGGCGTCCACCCCCGGTGCGACGACGGTGGTCACTGGACCGCCGCTGCCCACTTCTCGCCGAGCAGCGTGCCGGCGTTCTCGGACTGCTCCTCGGTCGGCACGACGGTCTCCTCCGGGGCCTCGGGGAGAGCGGCCGCGAGCTTCTCGTCGATCGTGCCGGCCTCGGTCATCGCCTCCATGCGCACCGGACGGGCGCCGCCCTTCAGCCACAGGTTCTGCACCTCGTCGCTGTAGAGGAACTCCTGCCACAGACGCGCGGCGGCCGGGTTCGGGGCGTCGACGTTGATGGCCTGGTTGTAGTAGCCCGCGTAGCCGGTGCCGTCGAAGACCACGACCTTCCAGTCCGGGTTGTCGGCCGTGTGGGCCGCGTTCAGGTAGTCCCAGTCGAAGACCACGGGGGTCTCGCCGCTGGCGACGGTCGCGGTCGTGACGTCGACCTTGAGGAGGTTCCCTGCCTTCTGCAGGTCGGAGAAGAAGTCGATGCCCGGCTGGAAGTCGTCGAGCGTGCCGTCCGACTGCACCGTCGCCAGGCCCACGGCGGCGAAGGCGGCGCCGGCCTGCGTCGGGTCGCCGTTGATGGCGACGGCACCCTTGTAGTCGGCGGAGAGCAGGTCGGACAGCTCAGCCGGCGCCTCGAACTTCGAGGAGTCGTAGCCGATCGACATGTACCCGCCGTAATCGCCGACGAAGAGGCCGGAGGGCTCCTTCAGCTCCTCGGGGATGTCGTCCCAGGTCTGGACCTTGTACGGAGCGAACGCATCGGTGTTCTGCAGGGCGACGGTGAGGCCGAGGTCGAAGACGTCGGGGGCGGTGTCGAGGCCCTTGTTCGTCTCGGCGGCCTGGATCTCCTCGGCGCTGGAGACGTCGGGCGAGGCCTCGTTGATGGTGATCTCGGGGTACTTCTCCGCGAACAGGTCGAGGATCTCGCCGTAGTTCGCCCAGTCGCGGGGGAGGGCGATGACGTTGAGCTGACCCTCCTCCTTCGCGGCCGCCTCCAGGTCGGCGAAGGAGCCGAAGTCCGCGACGGAGGTCGCGCTCGCCGCGTCCACGGCGTCGTCACCGGCGGCCGGGGCGTCGGTCGCGGAGGCGCAGGAGGTCAGAGCGATGACGGCCGTGGTGGCCAGGGCGATGCCGGCGCCGATGCGTGCGCGGCGGATGGAGCGTGCCATGAGTGTCCTCTCGGTGTCCGGCGCTGTGAGCCGGTGTCGGGTTGCGAGAGGACACTACGAGTCCGAGGTGGCCACGCGGAGCGGCTCCGGTGAACGGTCGGTGTCGGGTGGGTGGCGCGGGAGTGCGCTGCGCATTCAGCGCTGCGGGACGGTGTACTTGAAGCCGCGGTGCGACCCCACGTAGCCGAGCCGCTCGTAGAACCGGTGGGCGTCGGTGCGGGCGGCGTCGGAGGTGAGCTGCACCATGGCCGCACCGAGCGCGGGCGCCGCCGCGTCGCCGACCCAGCGCATGACCGCGGAGCCGATGCCGGACGAGCGCAGGTCGCTGCGCACCCGGACCGCTTCGACGAGCAGCCGCCGGGCGCCGCGGCGTGCCATGCCCGGGATCGACGTGAGCTGAAGGGTGCCGACCACCGCGCCGTCGACCTCGACCACGAGGAGGTCGTTGGAGGGATCGGCCAGGATCTCGCGGAGGCCGCGCTCGTACGCCGGACGGTCCTCGTCGGACGCCACGTCGCCGCGGGCGGCGCTGATCGGATCGTCGGCGAGCAGCGCGATGACGGCGTCGGCATCGGCCTCGGTCGCCCGCCGGAGCACGGCGTCCCCGCTCCTCGACGCGAACGGATGCGGAAGCGGGAGAGCGGCGAGCATGAGCCCAGTCTGCCAGCGGAGGATGCGGGACGGCGCCCGCGGGTCTGGAATCATGGCGGAGTGGATATCGGCAGCCTCCTCGGACTCGAGCAGCTCACCTGGGGGATGCTGATCCTCATCATCGTGGCGGCGTTCAGCGCCGGGTGGATCGACGCGGTCGTCGGCGGCGGAGGGCTGCTGCAGCTCCCGGCGCTCCTCCTCATCCCCGGCATCGCCCCGGTCCAGGCGCTCGCGACGAACAAGCTCGCCTCCGTGTTCGGGACCGCGACCAGCAGCATCACCTACTACCGCCGGGCCAAGCCCGACCTCCGTACGGCCCTGCCGATGGCGGTGATCGCGTTGATCGGCTCGTTCGGGGGCGCGGCGGTCGCCACGGTGCTGCCCCCGGCCGCCTTCAAGCCCATCATCGTGATCGCCCTGCTGGCGGTGGCCCTGTTCACGGCGCTCCGGCCGCAGCTCGGGGCGGCGACGCAGCTGCGCTTCCACGGGCACAAGCACCACATCATGGCCGGGCTCGCCGGGCTTGGTATCGGGTTCTACGACGGGATGATCGGTCCGGGGACGGGCACCTTCCTCGTGATCACCCTCGTCGCGCTGCTGGGCTACGACTTCCTGCAGGCGAGCGCGAAGGCCAAGATCGTGAATCTCGCGACGAACGCGGGGGCGCTGCTCCTCTTCATCCCGCACGGCTCGGTGCTGTGGCTGCTCGGGGGCATCCTCGCGGTCGCGAACGTCGGGGGCAGCTACCTGGGCTCGCGGATGGCCATCTCCCGCGGCACGACGTTCATCCGCGTGGTGTTCCTCGTCGTCGTGGTGGCTCTCATCGCGAAGCTCGGCGTCGACGTGTGGAACGAGAACCTCGCCCCCCTCTTCGCCTGATTTCTCCTTTCTCTCTTCGCCGAGACCCCGGGTACGCGACGAGACCCCGGGCTGCCAGCGGCAGTGTCCCGGGGTCTCGGCGGCAAGACGGGGTCTCGGCGGGTCAGGCCTCGTCCTCGGGGGTGAAGTCCACACCGGCCTCGGCGCGCTGCTCGGGGGTGATCGGCGCGGGAGCGGAGGTGAGGGGATCGAAACCGTTCCCGGACTTCGGGAAGGCGATGACGTCGCGGATCGACTCGGTCTTCGTCAGGTGCTGGAGCACGCGGTCCATGCCGAGCGCGATGCCGCCGTGCGGGGGAGCGCCGAACTTGAACGCGTCGAGGAGGAAGCCGAACTGCTCCTGCGCCACCTCGTCGCTGATGCCCATGACCTCGAAGACCCGCTTCTGGATGTCCTCGCGGTGGATGCGGATGGACCCGCCGCCGAGCTCCGAGCCGTTGCACACGATGTCGTACGCGTAGGCGAGGGCCGAGCCGGGGTCGGTGTCGAACGTGTCCTCGAACTCGGGCTTCGGCCCCGTGAACGCGTGGTGCACGGCCGTCCAGGCACCCGCGCCGACCGCGACGTCTCCGGAGGCGACCGCGTCGGCGGCCGGCTCGAACATGGGGGCGTCGACGACCCAGGTGAAGGCGAACTCGTCCGGGTTCAGGTACCCGAGGCGACGGCCGATCTCGACCCGCGCGGCGCCGAGCAGCGCCCGGCTCTCCTTGGTGGCACCGGCGGCGAAGAACACGCAGTCGCCCGGCTCGGCGCCGACGAACTCCGCCAGGCCCGCCTGCTCGGCCTCGGACAGGTTCTTCGCGGCGGGGCCGCCCAGGGTGCCGTCCTCGTTGAACAGGACGTAGGCGAGACCGCGCGCGCCGCGCTGCTTGGCCCAGTCCTGCCACGCGTCGAGCTGCTTGCGCGGCTGGCTCGCACCGCCGGGCATGCGCACCGCGCCGACGTACTCTGCCTGGAACACGCGGAACGGGGTGTCCTTGAAGTAGTCCGTCGCCTCGACGAGCTCGAGCCCGAAGCGGAGGTCGGGCTTGTCGGAGCCGTACTTCGCCATGGCGTCGGCGTACGTCATCCGCGGCAGCGGGGTCTGCACCTCGACGCCGATCGTCTTCCACATCGCCACGATGAGCGACTCCATGAGGGCGATCACGTCCTCCTGGTCGACGAAGCTCATCTCGATGTCGAGCTGCGTGAACTCGGGCTGACGGTCGGCGCGGAAGTCCTCGTCGCGGTAGCAGCGGGCGATCTGGAAGTACTTCTCCACACCGCCGACCATGAGCAGCTGCTTGAAGAGCTGCGGGGACTGGGGGAGGGCGTACCAGCTGCCCGGGTGTAGACGGGCGGGGACGACGAAGTCGCGGGCGCCCTCCGGCGTGGAACGGGTGAGGGTCGGGGTCTCGACCTCGGTGAAGTCCTCGGCGTGCAACACGTCCCGGATCGCCTTGTAGACGTCGGACCGCAGGCGCAGCGCGGAGGCGGCGGCCGGGCGGCGGAGATCGAGGTAGCGATACTTCAGGCGCGCCTCCTCGCCGACGGTCTCGGTGTCGGCCAGTGCGGTCGAGACCTGGAACGGCAGCGGGGCCGACTCGTTCAGCACCTCGACGTCGGCCGCGATGACCTCGATCTCGCCGGAGGGGAGGTTCGGGTTCGCGTTGCCCTCGGGGCGCCGCGACACCTCGCCGGTGACCTTGAGGACGAACTCGTTGCGCAGCGGGTGGGCGATCTCCTCGTCGCGGATGACGACCTGGGCGATGCCCGACGCGTCCCGCAGATCGATGAAAGCGACGCCTCCGTGGTCACGACGACGATCGACCCACCCGGTGAGGGTGACGGTCTGACCGATGTTCTCGGCGCGCAGGGAGCCTGCGGAGTGGGTGCGCAGCACGGAGGATTCCTCCTGATCCGGGGAAAGATGAACCCGCCCAGTCTACGCGGGCGTCCCGGCCCTTCCCGGCCGGGTCGCCAGCGCGGAGCAGCGGCACCTCAGTAGGATCGCCACGACGAAAGGCGGACCCCCATGCACCTCTCCATCTCGGACGGCAACGGCCTTCCCGACCTGTTCGGCGCGATCTTCTCCGGCACGACGGGACTCATCGCCCTCATCTTCTACATCCTCGTCGTGGTCGGCCTGTGGAAGGTCTTCACGAAGGCGGGATACCCCGGCATCCTCGCGATCATCCCGATCGTCAACGTCGTGTTCCTCGTGAAGATCGCCGGGATGTCGGGCTGGTTCGCCCTGCTCTACCTCGTGCCGATCGCGAACTTCATCCTCGGGGTCATCGTCGCGTTCAAGCTCGGCGCGCGCTTCGGCAAGGGCGGGGTGTTCTCGTTCTTCCTGCTGTTCCTGTTCCCCTACATCGGCTATCTGATCCTCGGGTTCGGCGACTCCCGCTACCGCGAGGTCTGACGTGGCGGCATCACTTCTGCACCTCGTTCGCCACGGTGAGGTGCACAACCCGTCCCGTGTGCTCTACGGACGGTTGCCCGACTATCACCTCAGCACTGCGGGGGAGGAGATGGCCCAGGCGGCGGCGGAGCACGTGGCGGGGCTCGGCGATCCGGTGACCGCGCTGTTCGCGTCGCCGCTCGAGCGTGCGCAGGAGTCGGCCGCCCCGTTCGCGGAGGTGTTCGACCTCGAGCCCGAGACGGACATCCGCCTGATCGAGCCGACGAACGTGTTCGAGGGCACCCGGATGCGGCGGTCGCTCATGAACCCGATGAACTGGTGGCACCTGCGTCAGCCGTCGCTGCCGAGCTGGGGGGAGCCGTACGCCTCGATCGCGGAGCGCATGCTCGGCGTGATGGACGAGGCGTGGACGGCCGCGGCCGAGATCCCGACCGCGGGGGACATCGTGATGGTGTCGCATCAGGCGCCGATCTGGATCACGCACCTCCGCGTCGCCGGCCTCCCGCTGCAGCACGATCCGCGGACCCGCCGTTGCGCCCTGTCGAGTGTGACCTCGTTCGCACGCGTGGGCGACGTCTGGCGCGAGGTCTCGTACGCCGAGCCCGCCGCGACCGCCGGTGCTGTCGACGTCGGGGCCGTCTGATCCCCGTTCGAATCGCCTGAATGGCCCCATCCGGCCCGGAGATGGGACCAATCGGGCGATTCGAAGTCAGAGGGACTGGAGCACCCCCACCGCGGCGAGCTGTCCCGCGGCGGCGGCGAGGAGGACCGAGGCCATCGGGCCGGGGAGGGTCGCGCGATGGGCGAGGTCGCCCGCGGCGAAGACCCCCGGAAGCGACGTCCGTCCGAACTCGTCGATCTCGATGGACCCCGACTCCAGGAGCCGGAGCCCGAGGTCCGCGGCGAAGGGCGCCCGGTGCCGCATCGTGCCGGAGGCCACGAACACCCCCGCGACGTCGAGGTCGCCCTCTGCGCTGCGCACCCGCACCCCGTCTCCGTCTGCGGCGACGGCCTCTACCGGTGCGGAGGCCACCCGCACCCCGAGCTCCTCCAGCGCGGTACGGTCCTCCGCAGCGAACGGCTCTCCCACCGGGACCACCGTGATCTCGCCGACGATACGGCCGAGCAACCCGATCAGATGGGCCGCCCGGGGAGCCGCCCCGAGGATCGCGATCGGCTTCCCGGCGTGCTCGTGTCCGTCGCAGAACGGGCAGCTGAAGACCCGGACGCCCCAGAGCTCGGCGAGACCAGGCACCGGCGGGAGGTCGTCCGCGACGCCGGTCGCCAGGATCACCCGTCGGGCGTCGGCCGCCGATCCGTCGGCGAAGCTCACCGTGAAGCCCGTCTCCGCGTCGCCCGAGATCCGCTGCGCCGCGGCGTCGCGCACCTCGACGTCCGCATAGGCCGCGAGCTCCGTGCGGGCCTGGGCGCGAAGGTCCGCCGGGGCCTTCCCATCGGCGCCGATCATGTTGTGCATGTGCCGCACGGTGCCGTTGCGGTACTCGCCGGAGTCCAGCAGGAGCACGGGCCGGTGCATCCGTCCGAGGGTGAGCGCCGCCTGGAGTCCGGCGGGGCCGGCACCGATCACGATCGCGTCGTACATGGGGGTTCCCTTCTCGCGTCTTGCGTTCGGCACCAGTCTGTGACTTCATGTCAACATGAAGTCAAGCGCCCCGCACCCGTGGTCCGTCGGCGAGGTCGCCGCGCGGTTCGACCTTCCGACGAACGTCCTGCGGCACTGGGAGACGGTCGGACTGCTGCGGCCGCCCCGCGACCCGGCGGGCCGGCGACGGTACGGCGAGGACGAAGTCGTACGCATCGCCGTCATCCAGCGCAGCAAGGCCGCCGGGATGAGCCTCGACCAGATCGCGGTGCTCCTCGACGACGGCAGCGCCGGGCGGCATCAGGTGCTACAGCAGCATCTCGACGACCTCGACCGGCGGATGGAGGAGATGCGGCGATCGCGGGAGATGACAGAGCACGCCATGGGGTGCCGGGCGCACGACATCGCGACCTGTCCGCGATTCCGCGCCGGGGTGGACGACGTGCTCGCGCGCTTCTGACTCCCCCCGGGGGTACCCGGCCGATGCATAGGAAGCTCTGCGTAAACTCGGAGACGTGTCCCGCGCTTCCAGGATTCACCCGATCCGCAACGGCCGCCCCTCCCGTCTTCGGCCCCTCGGCCGCCTGGGCGGAGCCGCGCTCGCTGCGGTGCTCGCCGTCGGTCTGAGCGCCTGCGCTCCCGACGCCGTGAGCGAGTCGTTCCTGAACGGCGAGAACACCGGCTATGTCGCGGCCGACGGCGCGATCGTCGAGATCCCCGTCGCCGAACGCGGCGAGCCGGTCGAGTTCGCCGGGGTCACCGAGCACGGCGAGGACTTCGACAGCGCCGACATCGCCGGGAAGGTCGCGGTCGTGAACTTCTGGTACGCCGGCTGCGCCCCGTGCCGCGTCGAGGCCCCCGACCTGGAGGCCGTCTGGCAGGAGCACCAGGACGCGGACTTGCAGTTCATCGGCATCAACACGCGCGACCAGGCGGACACGGCTGTCGCGTTCGCCGACGAGTTCGGGATCACCTACCCGAGCCTCATCGACGTGGACACCGCCCAGGCCAAGCTCGCCTTCGCGAAGGTCGTGCCGATCTCGGCCACCCCCACCACGCTCGTGCTCGACAAGCAGGGCCGCGTCGCCGCGAAGATCATCGGTCCGATCGACGGCACCTCCGTGCTCTCCACGCTCGTCAAGGACGCGCTGGCGGAGGACTCCTGATGTCCGCGAGGTCGTCGTGAACCCCGACGCGATCATCGGATCCGGAGCCCTCTGGATCGCGGTCCCGGTGGCGATGCTCGCTGGACTCGTCTCGTTCCTCTCGCCGTGTGTGCTCCCGCTCGTTCCGGGGTACCTCGGCTTCCTCGGGGGAGCCGTCACGCCGCGGAGCACCTCGACGACCGGCGGCGGTACCACGCAGACGGCGACGCGCAGCCGCCTCGTCCTCGGCGTGCTGCTGTTCATCCTCGGCTTCACCGTGGTCTTCATCCTCTACACGGTGCTCGGCGGCACCGCCGGCGTGTTCCTGCTCCAGTGGGGCGACCTCATCACCCGCATCCTCGGCGTCGTCATCATCGCGATGGGCCTGGTCTTCCTCGGGCTCTTCGGGTTCGCGCAGAAGGAGCTCCGCTTCCACGTCGACTCGAAGGCCGGCATGGTCGGTGCCCCGCTCCTCGGCGTCGCGCTCGGCATCGGCTGGGCGCCCTGCATGGGTCCCACGCTCGCCGCCATCCTGGCGCTCTCCTTCAACGCCGGCGACCCCGTCCGTGCGGGCTTCCTGGGCCTCGCGTACTCCCTCGGCCTCGGCATCCCGTTCCTGCTCGTGGCCCTCGGCTTCGGCTGGGCGACCAAGGCCATCGGGTTCCTGCGCCGCCACATCCGGGTCGTGAACATCCTCGGCGGCGTGCTGCTGATCCTCCTCGGTGTCCTGATGGTCACCGGCCTGTGGACCGACATCATGTCGCGGCTGACGGCGGTGATCGGCAGTGTCATCCTCCCGCTCTGACCGCTCCGAGACGACCATGACGAAGAACAAGAGTGCCGTGACCAACGACTCCAGCGATCCGCTCCGCCCGTCCGACCACGTCGACGGCGACGACACCATCACCCAGCCGCGGCTCGGCTTCGTCGGCTGGCTGCGGTGGGGGTGGCGTCAGCTCACCTCGATGCGCACGGCGCTCGTCCTGCTGCTCGTCCTGGCGATCGCGGCGATCCCCGGATCGATCTTCCCGCAGCGGATGGCCGACCCGAACGGCGTGACGCAGTGGGAGCGCGACAACCCCGATCTGTTCCCGGTGCTCGACGGGCTCAAGCTCTTCGACGTGTACCTGTCGCCCTGGTTCTCGGCGATCTACCTGCTGCTGTTCACCTCGCTCGTCGGCTGCGTGATCCCGCGCATCAAGCACCACGCCAAGGCGTTGCAGGCCCGCCCGCCGCGCACACCCGCGCGGCTGCGACGTCTGGAGGACTACCGCGCCGTCACCCGCGACACCGTCGCCGACTCCGGCACGCGCACGGGGGACGCCGCCGCGGAGGCCGCCGCCTCGATCGACGTCGCCACGAAGCAGCTCAAGGCACTCGGCTACCGCGTGGAGCGCTACGACCGCGGGCACACGTACTCGGTGTCGGCCGAGCGCGGCTACTGGCGGGAGACGGGCAACCTGCTCTTCCACCTCGCCCTCGTCGGTGTGCTCGTGACGATCGGCGTCGGCGGCGGCTTCGCGTACACGGGCCAGCGCGTGCTCGTCGAGGGGGAGACCTTCGCCAACACGCTGCTCGACTACGACTCCATGAACCGCGGGCGCTTCGTGGCCGACGACTCCTTCGCGCCGTACTCGATGCGGCTGGACTCCTTCGACGTCACGTATCAGCCGTTCGGTGAGCCCGGCTCCGGCCAGGCCGGGAACTTCTCCGCGAACATGACCATCCAGGAGAACGGCGAGGAGCGCGAGGGCGCCGTCAAGGTCAACGAGCCGCTGGGCGTGGCCGACGACGACGTGTTCCTGCTCGGCAACGGGTACGCCCCGACGGTCACCGTGCGCGACCCCGAGGGCAACGTGGTGTTCCACAACAGCACGCCGTTCCTCCCGCAGGACAACAACATGACCTCGCTCGGCGTGCTCAAGGTGCCGGACGGCCTGGCCGAGCAGGTGGGCCTCGTCGGCTTCTTCTACCCGACCACCGGCGTGCTCGACACGGGCGCCTTCTTCTCCGCCTACCCCGACCTCACCAACCCGACGCTCACGCTCGACGTGTACACGGGCGACCTCGGGATCAACGACGGCGTGCCGCGCTCGGTGTACGTGCTCGACACCTCCGACATGACCAAGCTCACCGGACGCAGCACCGACGTCGAGTCGATCGAGCTGTCACCGGGTGAGACCGCGCAGCTGCCGAACGGCCTGGGCTCGGTCACCTTCGACGACGAGTCGCCGGAGGGCGCCACCGACTCCTCGGAGTCCGTCAAGCGCTTCGCCTCCCTGCAGATCCACCGCGACGAGTCCGGGGTGTTCGTGCTCGGGTTCGCACTGCTGGCGCTCGGCGGCCTCATGCTCGCCCTGTTCGTGCCGCGTCGGCGCGTGTGGGTGAAGGCCACCGCGGCGGACGGCGCGGTCGACCTCGAGTACGCGGCCCTGGCCCGAGGGGAAGACCCCACGCTCGCCCGCGCCGTGGATGACCTCCGCGCCGGTCACGCCCGGCTGCTCGACGCCGCGGGCGGCACGACCGCCCGCACCCCTGAAGACGCCGACGAGGACGCCGCGGACGCCGCCGCGGACCCCGCGGCCCCGGCACCCGGAAAGTAGACTGACACCATGCTCGAGCTCAACGTGATCTCGCCGGTCCTGCTCTGGACGGCGATCGCGATCTACGCGGCGGCCTTCGTGGCCTATGCCTTCGATCTCGCGCGTCGCTCGCAGGCGACCGCCGACGCCCACACCGTCCGTGAGGGCGAGCTCGTGGCCGCCGGTCGTTCCGGTGGTGCCGTCTCCGCTCCGCTCGATGCGACCGGAGCCCCGACGGCGGCGCCGCAGCGGTTCGTCATGGCCCGCATCGGCACCTCGCTCACGGTGCTCGGCTTCGTGTTCCACCTCGCGGCGACCCTCACCCGCGGTATCGCCGCGGGACGGGTGCCCTGGGCGAACCTGTACGAGTTCGCTATGGTGGGGACGCTGCTCATCATCGCCGTCTACCTCGTGGTGCTGACCCGCCTCGACCTGCGCTTCCTCGGCACCTTCATCACGGGCCTCGTGGTCGTCCTCCTGGGCCTCGGCGCGACGAACTTCTACGTCGAGGTCTCGCCGCTGATGGACCCGCTGAAGAGCGTGTGGCTCATCATCCACGTGTTCGTCGCCTCGCTCGCGACCGCGTTCTTCGCCCTCGCCTTCGCGCTCTCGGTGATCCAGCTCATGCAGGCGCGACGCGAGCGGCTGCTCGGCGAGGGGGCGGCGAAGACCGGCCCCGGCTTCCTGCGCACCTTCCCGCCGGCGGAGCGGCTGGAGAGCCTGGCGTACCTGTTCACGATCATCGGCTTCATCCTCTGGACCTTCACGCTCATCGCCGGGTCCATCTGGGCGTACTACGCGTGGAGCCGCTTCTGGGGCTTCGACGTGAAGGAGACCTGGACCTTCGTGATCTGGGTGCTCTACGCCGGGTACATCCACGCCAGGGCGACGCGCGGCTGGCGCGGCAACCCCTCGGCCTGGCTCTCGATCGTCGGCTTCACCGCCGTGATCTTCAACTTCACCATCGTCAACGTCTTCTTCAAGGGCCTGCACGCCTACTCCGGCCTGAGCTGAGGCCGCCGAGCACAGCTTCGGAGGTCGCGAGGGACACGCCGCCGGGCGGGGCTGGTCACGGCGTGTCGTCCGCCATCTCCGACGTCGTGCCTGCCGGAGCAGGGCTCAGCCGCCGAGCGGGATGACCTCGGCGTGCTCGACGCCGCCCTCGTACCAGACGAACTCGGCCTCTGTGACGACCTCCGTCGGGACGGGTGTGAGCGGACGGACCTCGGTGGCGGCGAGCTGCTGCCATGTCTCGGGATCCAGCGTCTTGCCGTAGAGCACCGAGAGATGGAAGGTCCAGTCCTCGACGGAGAGCTCGTCGAGGCGGCGGAAGTCCGTCGGCCGGAGCTCCTCCGTCAGCGAGGCGTATGCGTGCACGAGGGCGGGCGTGCGGGCGAGGCGCATGATCATGATCTGCCACGGCGCGGGGAAGACGTCCACGGCGTCGGCGGTGAGCTCGAGAGGACTCTGTTCCGTGGCCCAGGCGCGGATCACGGCTCGCAGCTCCTCCCGACGCTCCGGCTCGAAGAAGCCTCGAAGCGTCACGTGCTCCGTGTGCGGATGCCGCAGCGGCGTGTCCAGACGACCGAGCGCAGCCTCCTGGATCGCCCGGTATTCCACGGCGACGGCACCCGTCGGCCGGAGGACGAGATACTGCTGCCCGTCGAGGCCCGCGAGCTGGTCCGGAGTGTCCATGAACGGTCGGCGCATGGCACGAGGGTACGGGGTATCGCCGTCGTGTCCGGGCACAGTCTCGGAGATCGGACCCGACACGCCGCCGGAGCGGGCTGTCCGGCGGCGTGTCGTGCGTGATCTCCGAAGTTGTGCCCGGGGTCAGGCGGTGACGACGGCGCGCGCCGTGGTCGTGCGGCGGACCGCGACGACCACCGTCGTGGCGACGAGCGAGAGCACGCCCCAGACGACGAGGGCGGCGACGGCGGCCCCGCTCGCCTCCACGAGACCCGCGAAGGCCGGTGCGGTCGGGAGGGCGGCCCCGATGCTCGCGAGCCAGTCGGGCACGGTCGAGATGAGTCCCGTCGCCACGGCGATGACCCCGATCAGTGCGGCGATCCAGCGTCCGACGCCGCCGAACACCGCGACGAGGGCCTGGTTCACCGCGGCGAACACCACCCCGGCGAGGACGGCGGTCCCCGCGAACGCCCACCACTCCGCGAGGTCGTAGTCGGCCACGATCTGCACGATGAGCGAGACGAGCAGACCCTGTGCCGCGCCGATCGCTGCGGCCGGCCAGAACGCGCGGAGGGTGAGGGAGGCGGAGGAGCGTCGTGAGGTGAGGGTGCGCGCCGTGTGGGCACGGAGCACGAGGAAGGACGCGAGACCGCCGAACCACAGCACCACCGCGGTGAGCAGCGGGATCGCGGTGGGGCCGAAGAGCGAGCCCATCGAGGAGTCGGTCGCCACGGGATCGGCGATCACCGACGCCAGCGACGTCGACTCCTCGTCGCTGAAGGACGGGAGGGAGTCGGCCGCGGTGCGCAGTCCGCCCGCGAGATCGCCGGTGCCGGTCGCGAGGGTGTCGAGACCGGTGGCGAGCTCCGTGCTGCCGTCGGCGAGCTGGGTCGCGCCGTCGGCGAGCTGCGTCGCGCCCGACGACAGCGCCCGCGCTCCCGCGGCCGACTGATCCACGCCCTCTGTCGCGAGGCGGTTGAGCCCGCCGGCGAGCTCGGTCGCCCCGGCGCCCGCCTCGCCGAGCTGGGTGGCGAGCGTGGAGAAGGACCCCGGAAGCGCGGCGATTCCGCTCGCGACCTGGGGGCTGTTGAGGATGCCGGAGGCGGTCCCCGCCGACTTCGCCGCTGCCGCCGCCTTCGCGGCGAGGTCGGAGAGCTGCCCGCACTCCGCCGAGTCCGGGTCGGCGGCGCACGCCGTGGCCGCCATCGTCCCGAGACCCTGTGCGACCGTGGCCGAGTCCGTCGCGGCCGACTTCGCCGACGCGCCCGCCGACTGGATGCTACCGGTGAGCTTCTGGACGCCGGCGACCCGGCCCTGCAGCTCAGTCGCCGCGGAGGTGAGTCCCGCGCCGATCGTCCCTGCGCCGGTCGCCGCCTGCCGCGTCTGCCCCGCGATCGTGTCGAGGCCGGACGCGAGCGTCGAGGCCCCGCTGCCCAGCTCTCCGGCACCCGCGGCGAGCTGCGTCGCGCCCTCCGGGAGGGCCGCGGCGCCGGTCGCCGCGTCACGGGCACCCTGCGCCAGCTTCAGGGCCCCGTCCGCCGCATCGCCGATCTGGTCGCCGATGGTGGTGAAGCCGACGAGGATGTTCTCGGTCGTGGCCTCGGACAGGGTGGTGCCGAGCGTCGAGGCCGCCACGTCGGCGATCTGCCCGGTGATGAGGTCGTCCGCCACGAGGCCGTCGTCGGGCGTCGTCACCTGGATCGTCGCCTGCTCCGCGTCCCCGCCGCCGTCCGCGACCGCCTGACCCGCGGAGGTCGCCGCGGCCGAGAAGTCCTCGGGGATCGTGATGACGGCCTGGTAGGTGCCGTCGGCGAGCCCGTCGGCGGCGTCCTCCTCGTTGGAGATGACCCACGTGAGGTTCGAGTCGAGATCGTCCGACCCCTCGACGAGGCCGGACGCGAGCTGTCGCCCGAGGGGAGCGGTCTGGCCGTCGATCTCGACGGGTTCGTCGAGGTTCACGATCGCCGCGGTCATGGAGTCGAGGCGCTCGGTCGGGTTGTAGAGCGCCGCCATGAGGATGCCGCCGATCGCGGCGGGCAGCAGCAGGACGCCGAGGACGGTGAGCCAGGTGATGGGCTTGCGTGAGCGGGCACGCTCGAGGGGGAGGGTCATGCGGGCACCTCGGTCGTTTCTGCGGCGCTCGGGCGGGGCGCGCGCGTGTCGAGTACGTCGGCGGACGGCCATCCGGCGTCCGCGAGGAGGGAGCGGGCCGCGTCGGGGTCGGCGGCCGTGGCGAAGACGGCGAGCTCTCGGCGCGACCTCGCGTCGCGCAGCATCGCGGCGACCTGGTCGCGCTCGCCGCCGCGGAGCCGGTCCGCGCCGTCGATCACCACGAGCTCGGAACGGCCGCGGAGGGCTTCGCGGAGGTCGGCGAGCACCGGGGCGTCGTCACCCGGGAGCACGCAGCCCACGTGGGAACGGACCCAGGCCGCCCGACCGGGGAGCAGGTGCCCGGCGACGCGGAGGCGTCCGTCGGCCGGAGCGATGCGGGCGCCGACCGTGAGCGCGAGGGCCCGCAGCGTCCCGGCGTCCGCGCCGCTCGCGACCAGGGCCGCGCCGGGTGCGAGCCGCAGCGACAGTCCCTCCGTCGCCGCGGGGCCCGCGCCGAGCTCCAGGTCATCGGCTGCGACGAGCGACCCGTCGCCCGGCCACGCCTCGAGGTGCCGTTCGCGTTCCACCGCCTCGCCCTCGATGTCCACCCGGGGGAGGATCCGCTCGAGCCACGACGGGATCTCCCACGCGCGCTCCCCGAGGATCGCCATGAGCGCCGGGATCAGCGTCATGCGCACGAGGAAGGCGTCGAAGGCGATGCCGGCGGCGAGTCCGAGGGCGATGGGCTTGAGGGAGGAGTCGCCCTCCGGCACGAAGGCGACGAACACCGCGAACATGATGAGGCCGGCCGCCGTGACGACCTTCGCCGAACCGGTGAACCCGCTCCGTACCGCGCGCAGAGCTGCGGCCCGTCGGGTGGCGCGGTTCACCGATCCCGCACCCTCGCGGAGGTCGGGATCGTGCACGAAGTCCTCGCGCATCCGCGACACGAGGAACACCTGGTAGTCCATCGCCAGGCCGAAGAGCACGCCCATGAGGATGATCGGCATGAAGCTGATGATCGGGCCGACCTTCGCGACGTGCAGGAGGTCGGCGAACCAGCCCCACTCGAAGACCGCCCCGACGACGCCGAAGGCGGCGACGATCGACAGCAGGTAGCCCGCCGCGGCGGTGATCGGCACCCAGAGGGAGCGGAACACGATGGTGAGGAGGATCAGCGAGAGACCGATCACGAAGATCCCGAACGGCAGCAGAGCCGCCCCGAGCTGATCCGAGATGTCGATGCCGACGGCGGTGAAACCGGTGACCTTGAGGTCGATGCCGAACTCGTCCAGCCACTCGTCGTGGTGGCTGCGGAGCTCGCGCACGAGATCGGCCGTCGCGGGGTCGTCGGGAGCCGTCTCCGGGATGATCTGGACGATGCCGGTGTCGGCGGTCTCGTTCGGCGTCGCGAGGGCGACCTCCTTCACGCCGGGAACCTCGGCCACTGCGTCTCCGAGGTCCTCCATGAGACCGAGCGGATCGGTGGAGGTGACGATGGTGCCGGTGAGGATGAGGGGGCCGTTGAACCCGGGGCCGAACTGCTCGCCGACGAGGTCGTAGTTCTGTCGCGCCTCGGAGTCCTTCGGCAGGACGCCGGCGTTCGGCAGGGCGAGGTCGAGGCTGAGAGCGGGGACGGCGACGATGCCGAGGCCGAGGACGACCGCGAGGGAGACGAGGACGGGGTGCTTCGTCACGCCCTCCACCCACCGACGGCTGCCGCGGGGCTTCGTGACGGCGTCCTTCGCGGGCGCCTTCTTCGGGGCCTTCGCGCGCTTCGGTCGTCCGGCCACGCGGCCCTTGAGGAATCCGAGCAGGGCCGGGGTCAGTGTCACCGCGATCGCCACGGCGACCGCGACGGCCACGGACGCCGCGACGCCCATGGTGGTGAGGAACGGGATGCCCGCGAAGCCCAGGCCGATCAGCGCGATGAGCACGGTGACGCCGGCGAAGACGACCGCCGACCCGGCCGTGCCCACGGCCCGTGCGGCCGACTCCTCGGGTTCCACGCCGTCCCTGACCTGGTCCTGGTGGCGCGCGACGATGAAGAGCGCGTAGTCGATCCCCACCGCGAGTCCGAGCATCAGGGCGAGCAGCGGCGTGGTGGAGGAGACGGTCGCGAAGGCGGTCGCCGTGAAGATCCCGGCCATGGAGATGCCGACACCGAGGATCGCGGTGAGCAGGGGGAGTCCGGCGACCACGAACGACCGGAACGTGACGATGAGCACGAGGAGCGCGATGAGCAGGCCCACCGCCTCGGTGAGGGTGACGCCGGGGATCGAGATCGCGAAGAGGTCGCCGCCGAGAGAGGCCTGCGCACCGTCGGGGAGCTCTGCCGCGAGCTCGCCGACGGTGGAGCGCAGGGCGTCCTTGGTCTCCTCGGAGACGTCGGTGGACTCACCGTCGAACTGCAGGCGCACGATGGCCGCCGTGCCGTCGTCGTTGATCATGCCGTTGACCATCTCGTCGTACGGCGAGGTGGCGGCGAGGACCTCGTCGAGGTCGCCGAGCTCCGACACGGCATCCTCGATCGGCTCGCGGTACTCGTCATCGGTGATCTCGTCGCCGTCGGCGGCCACGACGATGAACTGCGCATTCGTGCCGCTCACCTGCGGGAAGGAGCGGGAGAGCTGCTCGAGGCCGGCCTGGGACTCGGTCCCGGGGATGGAGAACGTGTTGTCGGTGCCGGCGCCGAGGACCACGGCTCCGGCTCCGGCGATGCCGAGGGCGAGGAGCCAGGAGACGAGGACGCGCCACGGGTGACGGAAGGACCAGCGTCCGAGGGACGAGAGGAGTGTGGACACGCGAATCTCCGTGGGGTGCCGGGTGGATACACAGGTGTATCCGATACATAGATGTATCGTAAGGTCATCCGCCATCCGGAGTCTGTGCACCGGGTGTGAATCGTCGAGAGGGAAGGCCAGGAGGTTCCGATGTCGTCACCCGCCACCCGCAGCCGGGAGAACACGAAAGCGCGTCTGCTGGAGGCCGCCGCGCAGGTGTTCGCCGAGGTCGGCCTGGACGGGGCCTCGGTCGAGGCGGTCTGCGAGCGCGCCGGCTTCACGCGCGGGGCGTTCTACTCGAACTTCGACTCGAAGGACGAGCTGTTCCTGACCCTCGCGGCCGGGGTTGCCGACGCGAGGGTGGCAGCCGTGCGGACTCGCGTGGAGCAGATGCGGGCGGACGGCGAGCTCGCCGACGACTGCGACCCGAAGGATCTCGTCCAGCAGATCATGGAGCTCGGCAGCGACGACCGCCTGGGCGTGATGCTCATGAGCGAGATCCGCATCCGCGCCCTCCGCGACCCGCAGTTCGGCGAGGCCTACCTCGCCCAGGAGCGCGAGATGGTGGCGAGCATCGCGCGCATCGTGGAGGACATCGTGGAGGCGGCGGGCACGCTGCGTCTTCGGCTACCCGCGACCGATGCGGCGCGCATGCTCATGATCCTCTGGGAGGGCATGACCGTCCGCGGTGCGATGGCCGGTCGTGACGACGCGGCCCTGCGGCACTCCGGCGGCGAGGAGCTGGGGCGGCTCGTGGAACTCCTCGTCGAGTCCTAGGCGCTGCGGGCTGCAAGCAGCTCGTGGTGGCAGCGGGCCAGTCGGGCCAGCCACCATTCCCGACGCTCGTCCGCGGCGGCGAGCCGGGTGAGCGCTGCCGGGTCGGGGGACAGGCGTCCCACCGGGATCGCGCCGTCCACGGGGCGGAGGTCGGCGACGTCGTCCTGGAACAGGGAGGCCGTGCCCAGACCGCAGTCGTAGTCGAGGGTGGGGAGCGCGGCGGCCAGCGCGGCCCCCTGCGACAGGCCGATCGCGGTGTCCAGGGCGCTGGAGACGACCGCGGGAAGGCCGGCCGCGGTGACGATCTGCAGGGCATGGGTCAGGCCGCCCAGGGGCTGCGCCTTGATGACGACGATGTCCGCCGCGCCCGCGCGGGCGACGGCGAGGGGGTCGCCGGACTTCCGGATGCTCTCGTCCGCGGCGACCGGGATCCCCATGTAGGCGATGCGCCGGCGCAGCTCGACGAGCTCGGGCACGGAGGCGCAGGGCTGCTCGATGTACTCCAGGTCGAAGACGGCGAGGGCGTGCACGGCGTGCTCGGCCTCATCGACGTTCCAGAGGCCGTTCGCGTCGATCCGGATGCGGCCCTCCGGCCCGAGCGTCTCCCGGACAGCGCGGACCCGGGCGACGTCGTCCGCCAGTACCTGTCCCGGCTCGGCGACCTTGACCTTCGCGGTCCGGCAT
This sequence comes from Microbacterium sp. str. 'China', assembly GCF_002993305.1. Taxonomy (NCBI): domain Bacteria; kingdom Bacillati; phylum Actinomycetota; class Actinomycetes; order Micrococcales; family Microbacteriaceae; genus Microbacterium; species Microbacterium sp. str. 'China'. Next base: position 793,269 of record NZ_CP027434.1, read on the forward strand.
CCGGCGAAACGCCCGAGGACCTCGGGCACGCGGGTGGCGTCGACGGCGGGCACGGTGGCGTTCACGCCGACGCGGTCGCGCAGCGGTGCGGGTTGGGGGGCGTACGCGTAGTCGATCGCGGCCGCCAGCCAGGTCGCGGCCTCGGCGTCGTCGTACTCGACGAACGGGGAGAACTCGGCCCAGCCCTCCGGCCCTTCGAACAGCAGGGCCTCGCGGGTGTCGACGCCGCGGAAGCGGGTCTGCATCGGCAGGGCGACGACGCGGGCGGAATCGAGGAGCTCCGTGACGGCGGGGATCATGACCCCATTGTGCGCCACGACCCTCGACAGGATGTCGCGCGTATATGTGCCGTTGACAATGGTGTGTGACGCACACTACTGTGATCGACATGAACGAGACGCTCGACACGCATCTGCAGGAACTGCGCCGCGGCACCGTGGTGCTCGCCTGCCTGCAGCTGCTGCGCACGTCGGAGTACGGGTATGCGCTGCTCGAGCAGCTCGAGAGTCGGGGCTTCGCCACCGATGCGAACACGCTCTACCCGCTGCTCCGTCGTCTGGAGAAGCAGGAGTACCTCACGAGCGAGTGGAACACCGACGAGGCCCGGCCTCGCAAGTTCTACCGCACCTCGGAAGCCGGGGCCCGGCTCGCCGACACCCTCACCGACGAGTGGCGCGCGCTGACCGCCGCGATCGCCTCTCTCACCCCCGAGGAGAACTGACATGACCCCCACGAGCACGCTCACCGAGCGCTACATCAGCGCCACGATCCGCAGCCTCGCGCCGGAGGCGCAGGGCGAGGTCCGCGCCGAACTCGAAGCGGCCATCGCCGACGCCGTCGACGCGCGGCGGGAACAGGGCGAGAGCCCGGAGGAGGCGGAGCGCGCCGTCCTCACCGACCTCGGCGACCCGGGCATCCTCGCCGCCGGATACGCCGACCGACCGCTCCACCTCATCGGTCCTCGGTACTACCTCACCTGGTGGCGGCTGCTGAAGCTGCTCCTGTTCATCGTGCCGCCGTTCGCCGCGGTGGGCGTCGCGATCGGGCAGCTGATCAACGGCGGCGGACCCGGAGAGGTGATCGGCGCGGTCGTCTCGGTCACGCTGTCGGTGATCGTGCACCTGTGCTTCTGGGTCACGCTCGTCTTCGTCGTGCTGGAGCGCACCGGCGCCGACACCGGCGTGCGCTGGAACGTGGACCAGCTTCCCGAGCCGACGGAGCACGGGGCCGCCCGCGCCGACGTGATCGCCTCGCTCGTGTTCCTCCTCGCCGGCATCGGCGCGATCGTGTGGGACGCGACGCTCGGATTCTTCCCGACCGGCGGCGACCCCATCCCGATCCTGGCGCCCGCGCTCTGGCCGGTGGGCATCGGCATCCTCCTCGCGCTCATGATCGCGGAGGCCGTCCTGGCCGTCGCCGTGTACGCGCGTCGGCGGTGGACCGTCGCCGCGGCCGTCGTGAACACCGTCCTCGCCGTCGCCTTCGCCGTGTGGGCCCTCACCCTGCTCCTGCAGGGCGAGCTCCTCAACCCGGCCTTCCTGGAGTTCGTGTTCACGGACGACGGGGTGGATGCCGACACCATGCGCGTGCTCACGGTGATCACCGGGGTCTGCCTCGTGGCCTTCCCGGCCTGGGACATCGTCGACGGGTGGATGAAGACGGCGCGTGCCCGGGGAATAGGCTGAAGATCGTGACCGATGCCTTCGTCTCCGACCTGTTCGATCCCGCCGAGTGGGAGCTGGCGCCCGGCGCCGAGCACTACACCGACATCACGGCGCACGTGAGCCGCGACGGCGGGGTCGCCCGCATCGCCTTCCACCGGCCGGAGGTGCGCAACGCCTTCCGCCCGCACACGGTCGACGAGCTCTACCGGGCGCTCGACATCGCGCGACAGGACGCGCGTATCGGCGCGGTGCTGCTGACCGGCAACGGACCGAGCCCGAAGGACGGCGGGTGGGCGTTCTGCTCCGGCGGTGATCAGCGCATCCGCGGGCGCGACGGGTACAAGTATGCTTCGACAGGCTCAGCAACCCAGGGGGATGGCACAGCAACCCAGGGGGAAGGAGCCGCCCCCGCTGTCGGGCGGCTGCACATCCTCGAGGTGCAGCGGCTCATTCGGTTCATGCCGAAGGTCGTCATCGCCGTGGTCCCCGGGTGGGCGGCCGGCGGCGGGCACTCGCTGCACGTGGTGTGCGACCTGACCATCGCGTCGGCCGAGCACGCGCGCTTCAAGCAGACGGACGCCGACGTCGGCAGCTTCGATGCCGGGTACGGCTCCGCCTACATGGCCCGGCAGACGGGGCAGAAGTTCGCGCGGGAGGTGTTCTTCCTCGCCGAGGAGTACTCGGCGCAGAGGGCCTACGAGGCGGGCGCCGTGAACCGCGTCGTGCCGCACGCCGAGCTCGAGCGCGAGGCGCTGAAGATGGCGCGCACCGTGCTGACGAAGTCGCCGACCGCGATCCGGATGCTGAAGTTCGCCTTCAACGCCGTCGATGACGGGCTCGTAGGGCAGCAGGTGTTCGCCGGCGAGGCCACGCGTCTCGCCTACGGCACCGACGAGGCGGTGGAGGGGCGGGATTCGTTCCTCGAGAAGCGCGCCCCCGACTGGTCCTCGTTCCCCTGGCACTACTGAGCCGGAGGGACGATCGTGACCGCCCTCATCCCGACCGACGCCGAAGACACCGGGCTCCTGCGGGAGGCGCTGCTCCGGGCTCTCGACGAGGGGCCGGCTCTCGGCTTCGGCATGCTCGCCGATGCTCCGGCGGAGGTGGACGACGGCATCGCCGCGGTCATCGCGACCTCCGGATCCAGCGGCGTCCCGAAGCGGGTGGCGCTGAGCGGCGAGGCCCTGCGGGCGAGTGCGGAGGCCACCGCCGCCCGGATCGGCAGCGGTCGCTGGCTGCTCGCTCTCCCGGCCGGCTACGTCGCGGGGCTGCAGGTGATGGTGCGGTCGATCCTCGCCGGCACCGAGCCGACCCGGATCGAGGGGCGGTTCACCCCGCGGGCGTTCGCCGAGGCCACGCGGAGCATGCGGCACGTCACGACCGCGGGCGTCTTCCCCGCCCTCTACACCTCCCTCGTCCCGGCGCAGATCGCGACGCTGCTCGACGCGAGTACCGAGCCGGGGGTGCTCGCGGCGCTGCAAGCTTACGAAGCCATCCTCGTCGGGGGCCAGGCGCTGCCAGAGCCGCTGCGGGAGCGGGCGGCCGACCTCGGAGTGCGTCTCGTGCGGACCTACGGCTCGACGGAGACCAGCGGCGGCTGCGTGTACGACGGCGTCCCGCTCGACACCGTGAACGTCCGGGCGGTCGACGGCGAGCTGCGGATCGCCGGCCCCATGCTCGCGGAGGGCTATCTGGGCGACCCGGCACTGACCGCGCGCACGTTCGTCAGGGACGAGCACGGCATCCGCTGGTACCGCACCGGCGACCTCGGGCTCCTCGAGGACGGGGTCGTGCGCGTGCACGGTCGCGCGGACAACGTGATCGTGTCGGGCGGCATCAACATCTCGCTCGACCGGGTGGAGCGCATCGTGCGCGCCGTGCCCGGGCTGCATCAGGCCGTGGTCGTGGCGGTGTCGGATGACCGCTGGGGGGAGGCCTCGGTCATCGTCGCGGCGCGCGGGGAGGCCCTGCGGCGCAGCGAGTCCGAGCAGCTCGCCCAGGCCAGGGAGGCGGTGGCCGGCGAGATCGGCGCCCACGCCCGTCCGTCCCGCCTGATCCTCGTGGACGAGCTCGACGTCCTCTCCTCCGGCAAACCCGACCGCGAGGCGATCCGCCGCATGGTCGCCTCCCTCTAGCCCGTCGACCCACCCCTTTCGCGCCGACCCGGCCCCTTCCGGACGGCCGCAAGGGGCCGGGACACACGGAAAGGGGTGGGTCGGCGGGAGTGCCAGACTGAGGGCATGGCCTCGTACACGCATGGACACCACGAATCCGTCCTCCGCTCGCACAGTGTGCGGGACATCGCGAACTCGGCGGCCTACCTTCGACCGCACCTCACGGCAGAAACCCGGCTCCTCGACGTGGGAGCGGGACCCGGGTCGATCACGGTGGACTTCGCGGGTGTGGTCGCGCACGTCACGGCGACCGAGATCGACGATGCTGCGCTGTCCCTCTCCCGCGACCTCGCCGCCGCGCGAGGCGTCACGAACATCGCCTTCTCCGTCGAGGACGTGCACGCGCTGAGCTTCGCCGACGACTCCTTCGACGTCGTGCACGCGCACCAGGTGCTGCAGCACGTCGCCGATCCGGTGCAGGCGCTGCGGGAGATGCGCCGGGTCGCGAAGCCCGGGGGGCTCATCGCCGCCCGCGACGCCGACTACGCGGGCTTCCTGTGGTTCCCGGTGCTCCCGGAAATCGACCGCTGGCTCGCGCTGTACCGCGCCGCCGCCCGGGCGAACGGCGGAGAACCGGATGCCGGCCGCCGCCTCCTGGCCTGGGCGCGGGCGGCGGGCTTCGAGGACGTTTCGGCGACCGCGTCGACCTGGTGCTACGCGACGCCGTCCGAGCGCGCCTGGTGGGGCGGGATGTGGGCCGACCGCATCCTGGAGTCGGCGCTCGCGCGGCAGCTCGTGGACCAGGAGATGGCCTCCGCCGCCGACCTGCAGGAGATCAGCGACGCCTGGAAGCGCTGGTCCGACGACGGCGACGGCTGGTTCCTCGTGCCGCACGGGGAGATCCTCGCCCGCGCCTGACGGATACATCCCGCGACGGATGCCAGTCCCCGCGCGCTCGCGTAGCGTGGGGGAGTGATCCGTCCGCTGTCCCGTACCGGCCTCGTCCTCGACATCGTCGGGGCGGTGCTGCTGTTCGCGCTTCTGACGCCGCTCGGGGTCGTGTTCTATGCGCCCCAACCGGACCTGGCCGGGTCCTCCGCGGTCAACGTCATCGGTCTGATCTCGTCGTCGGTGTTCCTGTTCGGCGGTGTCGCGATCGGACGCCTGGCCCCCGGTCTTGCGCTCGCCGCGGCCTGGGCCGGCGCCATCGTGCAGATGCTCGCCGGGTTCGGGCCGCTGCCGACCGACTTCGCGATCCTCCTCGTGCTGTACGCGACCTCCGCGTGGGGCACCCGCCGCGTGCTCTGGTGGGGGTTCGGATCGGTGATCGTCGGCGGCATCGTCGCCGCGCTGTACATGGTCGTCGTCGGGGGCGTCATGTTCGGCTCCGGCAGCGGATGGGAGCTCGTGACCGGCGGCACCCTGCTCGTCGCGGCCTCCATCATGGCGCTGGGGTTCGCGTGGGTGTGCGGTCTCCTCTGGCGGGTCGTGCTGCGCAACCGGCGCACGCGTTCGGCGCAGCTGCAGGCCGAGGCCCTGGCCGCCGAGGAGCAGGAACGGGTCCGCATTGCGCGGGACATGCATGATGTCGTGGCCCACTCGCTCGCGGTCGTCATCGCCCAGGCTGACGGTGCCCGCTATGCCGCGGCGGTGAAGCCGGAGATCGCGACGGAGGCCCTCGGCACGATCGCGCAGACCGCCCGCGGAGCCCTGAGCGACGTGCGGATGCTCCTCACCCAGCTCCGTCATCGGCAGGGGGACGGTCCGCAGCCGACCCTCGCCGATCTCGAGACGCTGTTCGCCCAGGTGCGCCAGGCCGGCATCGAGCCGCGGGTCACCGTCGACCCCATGCCCCCGGGGGAGCCGCCGGGGGCCATCCAGCTCGCGGTCTACCGGATCCTCCAGGAGGCGCTGACCAACGCGATCCGCCACGGCGACGGCGCGGTGGACGTGCATCTCGCATGGCTCCCCGATCGCGTCGACATCGAGGTCCGCAACACCGTCTCGCCGGAGTCGACGCCGGGGACCCCCGGAGGACACGGCCTCATCGGCATGCGCGAGCGGGCGCAGCTCGTGGGCGGTAGTCTGCAAGCCGAGCGCCGTGGTGCGCAGTTCGTCGTCCAGAGCAGCCTTCCGATCGGAGCCCCGCAGTGATCAGAGTCGTGCTGGTGGACGACCAGGCGCTGTTCCGGGCCGGGATCCGCATGCTCGTGGCCTCCCAGCCGGACCTCGAGGTCGTGGGGGAGGCGGGGAACGGGCAGGAGGCGCTCGCCGTGGTCGCCGCGACCCGGCCCGACGTGGTCCTCATGGACATCCGGATGCCGGTCATGGACGGGCTGACCGCGACCGCCGAGATCCTGTCCCGTCCGGAGCCCCCGCGCATCGTCATGCTCACCACGTTCGACCTCGACGAGGCGGCGGCCCGGGCGATCCGGCAGGGGGCGAGCGGCTTCCTCCTCAAGGACGCCGATCCGGAGTTCCTGCTCGCCGCGATCCGCACCGTGCACGCGGGATCGAGTGTGATCGCGGCCTCGGCGACCCGGGAACTGTTCGAGCACTTCGCGGAGGCTCCGAAGCCCGTGCCGCCGCAGTACGCCGAGCTGACGGAGCGCGAGCGGGAGATCTTCGCGCTCGCCGCCCGGGGACTCTCGAACGCCGAGATCGCCGCGCGGGAGTTCCTCAGCGAGGCCACGGTGAAGACCCACATCAGCCGCATCCTCACGAAGCTCGCGCTCCGCGACCGCGTGCAACTCGTCGTGTTCGCGTTCGAGCACGGCCTCGCCTGACGCCGACCCACCCCCTTCCGTTCGACCCGGCCCCTTGCGGCGGTCCGTAGAGGGGTGGGAGGCACGCAAGGGGGTGGGTCGGGAGGACGCGGGATCATCCTCCCGATGTAGCGGGATGCTCCCGGCGGGCGACGCGGGGGCCGGGGGCGCGGAAATAGCGTCGTGGACATGGAGATCACGACCACCGACCTCGGGCTCGCCGCCCGCGTCCAGCACCTGAAGAAGACCTACGGTTCGGGCGAGGGCACCGTCCGCGCGCTCGACGATGTGAGCGTCGGCATCCGCCGCGGACAGTTCACCGCCATCATGGGTCCGTCCGGATCCGGCAAATCCACCCTCATGCACATCATGGCCGGCCTCGACAGTCCGACGGAGGGGCGGGCGTGGATCGGCGACACCGAGATCACGGGTCTCGGCGACCTCGACCTCACCATCCTGCGCCGCCGCCGCGTCGGGTTCATCTTCCAGGCGTTCAACCTCGTCCCCACGCTCGACGCCCTCGGCAACATCCTGCTGCCGTTCGAGCTCGACGGCCGCCGCCCCAGCGCCATCGAGCGGGCACGGATCGACGGCCTCATCGAGACGCTCGGCCTCGGCAAGCGCCTCGGCCACCGGCCGCACCAGCTCTCGGGCGGACAGCAGCAGCGCGTCGCCATCGCCAGAGCCCTCGCCACCGCCCCCGACCTCGTGTTCGCGGACGAACCCACGGGCAACCTCGACTCCCAGACCGGACGGGAGGTGCTGCGCCTGCTCGCGGCCGCCAGCCGGGAGCACGGCCAGTCCATCGCGATGGTCACGCACGACGTGATCGCGGCCAGCCACGCCGACCGGGTGCTCTACCTCGGCGACGGCCGGATCGTCGCGGACCACCCGCGGCAGACCGCGGAGCAGATCTCGGCCTACATGCTCGCCGCGGAGGTGTCGGCATGACCGCGCTCGCCACGGTCGTCCCGGAGACGCGGACGACCGGACCCCGGCTGGCCTGGCTCCGCGACCGCGGCATGGGCGCGAGCGTCCTCGTCGCGGCGCTGTCCTCGGCGTTCGGCGTCTTCCTCGTCGAGATCACGGCCTACATCGGCGCCGTCCTCCAGGCCGATCCGTTCATCGGCGACAGCGGCACGCTCGCGGTCGTCGTCGCGATCCTGTCGGTGCTGCTCACCGCCGTCGCGATGTACGTGGCCGCGATCGTCACGGCGAACACGTTCTCGACGATCATCGCGGGACGCACCCGGCAGATCGCGCTCATGCGTCTCATCGGGGCGACGGCGCGTGCGCAGCGGGCGGAGGTCGGCCGGCAGGGCCTCGTCGTCGGGCTCCTCGGCGCAGGGCTCGGCCTTCTCGCCGGATTGCTCCTCTCTGCGGCGGCCGTCCAGCTCGGCGGACAGCTCGTCGCCACCTCACCGTCGTCCTTCTCGCTCGCCCAGCCCGCTCTCGCCCTCCCGGCGGTCGGTGTCGCGCTCACCACCTGGGCGGCCGCCTGGGTGGGTTCGCGTCGCGTGCTCGCGGTGACGCCGCTGCAGGCTCTGGGCGGCGCCGTCGAGCGCACCCGTGACGAGGTCTCCGGGCGGAAGGGCCGCCATGTCGGGGCCTGGGTGCTGCTGATCTCCGGCGCGGCTCTGCTCGCCGGCGGCGTCGTCCTCGGACTCGTCACACCGCTCGGTGTCGTGGTCGCGTTCTTCGGCGGCATCCTCTCCTTCACCGGGCTGGCCCTGGGGTCCGTGCTGTTCATGCCGCCGGTGCTCCGGCTCGTGGGGCGCCTCTTCGGCTCGAGCGCGACCGCACGTCTCGCGGCCGAGAACGCCCTGCGGTACCCGGAGCGGTCGTCGCGGATGGCCATCGGCGTCGTCATGGGCGTGACCCTGGTGACCATGTTCGCGGTGGCGCTGGAGTCGTCGAAGCGCCTGATGACCAGCCAGACCACGGAGGAGATCCCGGCCGAGTTTTTCGCGCCGTACGACGCCTTCGCGGCCATCATGATGGTGCTCGTCGCGGTGTCGGCCGTGATCGCGGCCGTCGGCCTCGTCAACCTCCTGACCATCGGCGTCGTGCAGCGGCGCCGCGAGCTCGGACTGCTGCGCTCGATCGGTCTGTCCAACCGCCAGGTGCGCCGCATGGTGCTGCTGGAGGCGACGCACATCACGGTGGCGGCGACCCTCACCGGTCTCGTGCTCGGGGTGCTGTACGGGTGGATCGCGGCGCAGTCGCTGCTCGGCTCCGTGCCCGTCCTTCCGGAGTTCACGCCCGCCGGGTTGATCGCCCCGCAGGTGCCGTGGCTCCCCGTGGTGATCATCGTCGCCGCGACCGCGCTGCTCACGCTCGTGGCCGCCGCGACGCCGACCCGACTGGCGACCAGGGTGGCTCCCGTCGAGGCGCTCGCGGCCGACTGACGGCTCTAGGCTGGACGGATGCCGTCGCCGTTCGATCAGTCCCCGTATCAGGTCCGACTCGACTGGGGGGTGTCCGGGCTCGCCCGTCTCGCCCCGGCCGATGTCGTCGTGGTGATCGACGTCCTCCGGTTCTCCTCGACGGTCGCCGATGCGGTGGCCGCGGGAGCGGAGGTCGAGCTGGCCGGAGCGCTCGACTGGTCGCGGAACGGGGCGGCGGTGGCGGCCGCCGCCCCGACCGGCGCCACGGTGCTGTTGGGAGCGATCCGCAACGCCGGTGCCGTGGCCAGGGCCGTGCAGGTGGAGCAGGAACGCCGCCAGGGTCGCACCTCGGTGGCGCTGATCCCGGCCGGCGAGCTCGATGCCGCGGGCGACCTGCGCGTCGCCGTGGAGGACCAGCTCGGGGCCGGAGCGATCGCCGCGGCGCTCACCGATCTCGGCATCGACCACACGGCCCCGGACGCCGCGGTGGCCGCAGAGGGCTTCCGCTCCCTGCGGCGTGCGCTGAAGCACCTGATCGGGGCGACGGGCTCCGGACGCGAGCTGCAGGCCGGTGTCCCGGCGACGGACCGGATCCGGGCTGCCGGACTGGTGCCGACGAGCACCGCCGACGCGGCCGTCCTGGATGCCGTGGACGCGGTCCCCGTTCTGCGCGACGGGCGGTTCACGCGCTTCGAGTGAGCACGCGATCCGCGTAGGGTCGAGGAATGAGGTTCCTCCCCGCTCTCCTCGTCGATGCCGTCCTCGTCCTCGTCTTCGCCGCCATCGGGCGCGCTTCCCACCAGGAGGACCCGGCAGGGTTCCTCCTCACGGCCTGGCCCTTCCTCGTGGCCCTGCTGCTGGGACACGCCGCCGCGCTGCTGCTCCCCGGACGGCCGCGTCGGCCGTGGTCGCTGCCGTGGGGCGCGGTGGTCTGGGCGGTGACGGTCGTCGCCGGGATGCTGCTGCGGCTGGTCAGCGGCGACACCGCGGAGCTGCCCTTCGTCATCGTGGCGACGCTCGTGCTCGGCGCGTTCCTGCTCGGCTGGCGTGGTCTCGCCGCGCTCGTCCGTCGACGCCGCAGCCCTCGCGAGACCGAGACCGAGAGCGGAACAGGACTTCCCGCGTCTGTCGACTCCGCGGCGGACCCGGACGCAGCCGCGGAGCCTGCTCCGACGGACGCTGACGCGGACGCGGAGGACGCCACGCCTGCCGAGGGGGACACCTCCGCTTCCGAGGAAAGGCCGCATTCCGGCGGCTCCTCCGACTGAAGCGGGAGCGGCGGCCCCGCTCCCTCGGCCCTCAGCGCGGAGCCTGCGCGGCGAGGCGGGCGTCGGTCGTGATCTCGCGACGCGTCCAGGCGAACAGGTGCTGGGCATCGAACGTGCGGGAGCAGCGGGCGCAGGACGTGGCCCGGCTCGGGCGGCGGTGTCGATACGTGACATGACCGGCCGGGCAGCGGCCCACCCACGGAGCGAGCTCGACGGCGGTCTCCCCGCGGTGCGTCGTGCCGCCGACATAGCCCAGGTCGCGGGCCACGCGCTTCCAGGTGGGGCCGTGGGCGGCCTGGTGCCCGGCGAGGGCGTGGGCCACCTCGTGCAGGAGCACCTGATGGATCTCGTCGTCCTCGAAGCGGGCGGCGAGATACCGCGATACGGTGATGCGCTTGCGTGTGTAGTCGCACTGGCCGGCGCGACGCTTGGCATGGTCGAAGTCGAACGACCAGCTGTCGTCGAGATGCAACCGGATCAGTGCCTCGCCCCAGACGCGCACGCGGTCAAGTTCCGCCATGCGCTCAGGCTAAGGCATGCCGCGGACACTCGGGCGCATCGGCGTCAGCCGGCGACGAGCTGTGCCGGACGACGGCGCTCCACGGCCTCGATGGCGAGGAGCACGGTCTCCAGCTCCCGGTCCTCCGCGCCGGACTCGCGCCGCAGGAACAGCGACTGCTTGAAGCTCTCCCGCGCGGTCTCGTAGTCCTCGGCGTCGTAGGCGTTCTTGCCGTGGTGCTGATAGGCGAAAGCGGCGATCGACAGCCAGCGCTGCCCCTCCGCCTCCGCGGCGCAGGTCGCCAGCTCCTGCTCGGCCGCGGCGTATGCGCCCCGGTACTGCAGGATCGTCGCGTGCAGCACACGGGCGCGGAGCACGTCCTTGCGGGTGCCGGCCATCCGGGCCTGCCGCACGGCTTCGTCGGCGAGCGCGAGGGCGTCGTCGAGGCGTCCCAGCACCTTCAGCAGCCAGACCCGCTCCAGCAGGGCGGGAAGGCTGCGCTGCTCCTCGATCTCGGCCAGGCGTGCCGCGCACTCGTCGAGATCGACCTGTTCGCGGAGGCTCTCCTGGTCGTATCCCCGGATCAAACTCATTGCTCTCCTTCCGCGCGTCCCCGCACCTGTCCCCGTCCAGTCTGCCTGCCGCTTCCGCGCTCCTCGGGGCGGCGCGCCACGTCAGCGGAGGAACAGCGAGGCATCGGGTCGCGGGGACGCGACGGCGTCGGCGTCCGTGACGATCCGGGCGCCCTGGAGGAAGGCGCGGGCCTCGTCCCCCTGGGCGATCTTCGCGGGATGCGGACCCGCGGCGAGCATCCGCGGCAGCCACTCCGTCGGGAGAGGGGCGGCGGAGGCCGCCACCACGAGGTTGCCGAAGCGGCGGCCCTTGAGCACCTGGGTGTCGGCGAGGATCCCGATCTCGGGAAGGACCTCGGCGATGGTTGCGGCCTGTCGGCGGGCGAACGCGAGACCGGGACCGTCGGCGACGTTGACGAGCAGGACGCCGCCCGGCGCGAGCAGCGCGGCGAGCTCCCGGTAGAACTCCACGCTCGTGAGGTGAGCGGGCGTCTGCGCGCCCGAGTACACATCCGAGACGACGAGGTCGCAGGCGCTGTGCAGGGCCGCCGGAAGCTTACGGACCCCCTCCCTCGCATCGCCGATGCGCAGCCGGATGGCCGCCCCCTTGGGCAGCGGGAGGTGCTCGCGGACGAGCTGCACCAGCGGGGCCTCCAGCTCGATGACCTGCTGGCGTGACCCGGGGCGGGTCGCGTCGATGTACCGAGGGATGGTGAGGGCCCCGGCGCCGAGGTGCACCGCGGTGAGCGGACCGGGGCGGAGCTGGTCGATCACCGCCCCCATCCGCACGATGTACTCGAAGTGCAGGTGCGTGGGATCGTCGAGGTCGACGTGCGACTGCGGGGTGTCGTCCACGACGAGCTCGAAGCCGCTCGTGAACTCCGAGGGGACGATGCGGGCGAGACCACCGTGGTCGAGGCGGGCCTGCGGGTGCTCGGCGTCCCGTGATCGCGTCCGTCCCATGCTGTCGAGCCTACGCCGCGGGCGCGGTGGTCAGCGCTGGTTGCCCACCGCGCAGGTCTCCTGCTCGAGGGTCTGACCCGACACCTCCGGCGGGAGCGTCGCGCGCGCGTCCGGCGTGGCGCTCGCCTCGGGAGTGGATTCCGTCTCCGGCGTCTCCTGCGTCTCCGGCGCCGTGGGTGCGGGGGTGACCAATTCCACGCCGCGATGGGTCGTCACGTCGCCGGTGAGCTGCAGGGGGCGGCCGGCGCGCACCGCGTCCCACAGCGCGGCCGCGGCCTCCTCGTCCGGCACGACCTTGTCGTCGTCGAACGGGTCGACGACGTTCGGGTACTGCACGAACACGAAGTCGCTGAAGTTCACATCCTTGAGGGCGAGTGCGAGCTGGGCAAGGCGCAGCGGGTCGGCGAGCTCGTCGCTGGGATCGATGTTGTCGGCGATGGCGTTCGTCAGTCGAAGCACCTTGGGGATGTCGGTCAGAGTGTCCTCGCTGAGCACCTTCTTGGCCAGCCGCGACATGTACTGCTGCTGGTTGGAGATGCGCGCGAGGTCGCTCTCGTCCCCCACGCCGTGCCGGGTGCGGATGAACTGGAGGGCCTCCACGCCCGAGACCGTCCGCAGGCCCGCCGGCCAGTCGATGCCGGTGTGACGATCGCGGATGCCGTCGCCGGCGATGCAGACCTCGACGCCGCCGATCGCGTCGGTGACGGCCATGACACCGTCGAAGCTGATCTTGGCGGCGAACTCCACGGGGATGTCACCCAGTTCGCTCACGGTCTTCGCGATGCAGGAGAGGCCGGCGTGCTCGAACAGCGAGTTCATCGATGCCTTCTCCATCGCGGATGCGACGGAGCCGTCCTCACGGGTGCACTCCGGTACGGGGACGCCGAGGTCGCGGGGGAGCGAGACGACGGTCACGTTCCGGGGTGCGGCGGAGACGTGCACGAGGAGGTTCACGTCGTTCCGGCTGAGTCCGTCCGCCTCGGCGCAGCGCTCGTCGAAGAGTGCGGTGGCCTTCGGGCCGCACTCGTCCGTCCCCACGATGAGGAGGCTGAAGGCTTTGTCGTCGGGATACGCGCCGAGGGTGGGCGGGTCGACCTGCGGGGCGCCCTCCAGGGTGACGGCCCCGTCGCCCACGCGGTTGAACACGTCCCAGACGAGGAATCCCGCGACCGCCGCGGTGGAGACGAGGGCGACGGCGAGCCCGATCGCGAGGCCCCGCAGGACCCGAGAGGTCCGGCCGCGCGTCGACGGCGGTGCGTGCCGGGGGAGCGGAGGGCGGTCGGCGTCTGATCCACGGCGGGGCATGCGGGGAGCCTACCCCGGAGGCGTGATGTTACGGGGGTATGACGATTCTGGGAGGAACTTGCAGGGAATTAGTTAGTCGTGAATACTTTTTCCTATCCCCGGTACGCACCCGATGCACACCTGGACTTTCAAAGAGGAGATCCCCCCATGCACAAGCGCATTCTTCCGGCGGTGGCGCTCGGCGCCGCTGCCACGATCGCTCTGGCCGGCTGCGCCGGCGGCAGCGGCGACAACGGCTCGACCAATGGCGAGGGCCAGGAGCTGACGGTCTGGATCATGAAGGGGACCAACCCCGACGCGACCGCCTTCTACGACAAGGTCTCGGACGCCTTCGAGGAGGAGACCGGAGCGAAGGTCACCATCGAGGAGATCCAGTGGGCCGACGCCCACGACCGCTTCGTCACCTCGATCGCCGGTGGCACCACCCCGGACATCGCCGAGACCGGCACCACCTGGACTGCGGAGTTCGCCGACGCCGGCGCGCTCGAGCCGCTCGACGAGTACGTCGACGCCGAGGACGGCCTGCGCGACGACCTCGTCGAGGGCCTCGCCGTCGCCGGTACCTACGAGGACGAGCTGTACGGCATGCCGTGGTACGCGGGTGTCCGCTCCATCGTCTACCGCACCGACGTCTTCGAGGAGCTCGGTCTCGAGGCCCCGAAGACCTGGGACGACATCGTCGCCGCGGGTGAGGCCATCAAGGCCGCCAAGCCCGACATGCTGCCCTTCCCCGTCGCGGGTGACGCCGAGTTCCAGGTCTACCCCTGGGTCTGGGGCGCCGGCGGCGAGATCGCCACGAAGGACGGCGACACCTGGACCAGCGAGCTCGACAGCGCCGAGTCGCAGGCCGGCATCGAGTTCTACACGGGCCTGGCCACCGAGCACGGCTTCTCGTCGGCCGGTGCGACCACGTGGAAGGAGACCGACCTCCGGGACGCCTTCACGCAGGGCAACGTCGCGATGATGCTCTCCGGCTCCTGGACGCCGAACGCCCTCATCGAGGCCAACCCCGAGCTCGAGGGCAAGATCGGCGCCGCCGTGATCCCCGGCCAGGACGGCGGCATCGCTCCGTCCGTGCTCGGCGGCTCGCACCTGTCGGTGTTCAACACCACGAAGAACGCCGACCTCGCGTGGGAGTTCGTCAAGCTCATGACCACCGGTGAGTTCGCCGAGCAGTGGTCCGACGAGACCGGCTACTTCCCGGGCGTCCAGTCCGCGATGGAGGAGGCCCTTGCCTCGACCGACCCGCTCGTCGCTCCGTTCGCCGAGCAGATGGTCGACGGCGGCGCGTCCGTCCCGGTCACGCCGAACTTCGGCGCCGTGCAGGCGAAGAAGACCACCAACGCCATGATCCAGGCCATCCTCAGCGGGCAGAAGGACGTCGCGACCGCGACGAAGGACGCCGCCGCCGAGATGACCGAACTGCTCAACCAGTAAGGAACCATTCCTTCCATGTCGATGGTGCAAGCGCCACTGCCGGCCACGGAGGCGGAGCCCTCCTCCGCCTCCGTGGCCGGCGGCCGGAAGCGTCGCGGTCTCTCGATCGTCACGGCCCGCCCCTGGCTCCTCCTCGCCCCCGGGCTGATCATCCTCGCGGGGCTCATGCTCTGGCCGCTCGTGCAGGTGTTCCTCTACTCGCTGCAGGACTACGGTCTGCGCGAGATCAACACCGGTGAGAGCAACTGGATCGGGCTGGCCAACTACGCCGAGGCGCTCACCAATCCGACCCTGTGGACGGTGGTGCTCCCCAACACGGTCGGCTTCGCGGCCGTCGCGGTGTTCACCACCGTCGCACTCGGAACCCTCGTCGCGCTGCTGCTGGCGCGCCTGGGTACCGTGTGGCGCACCATCGTCTCCAGCTGCATCATGGTCGCGTGGGCGATGCCCGCCGTGACCGGCACGTACGTCTGGACCTTCATCTTCGATGCCGACCGCGGCATCTTCAACAGCGTCCTGCAGGACCTCGGCCTCATCGATGGCCAGGTCAACTGGTTCACCAACCAGTGGTCGTTCTACGCGATCGTGCTGCTGAACGTCGTCCACCACGGCTTCCCGTTCGTGGCCATCACCGTGCTCGCCGGGCTCCTGGGCGTCTCGAAGGAGATGCTCGAGGCGGCGGCGCTCGATGGGGCCGGCGCATGGCGCCGCTTCTGGAAGATCATCTTCCCGACGCTCAAGCCCGTCTTCTCCGTCGTCATCATCCTGTCGACGATCTGGGACTTCAAGGTCTTCGCGCAGGTCTACCTCATGCCCGGCGGCAGCGGCGGCAACCGCCAGGTGCTCAACCTCGGCGTGTGGTCGTACGTGGAGTCGTTCGGTCAGAACCGCTACGGATTCGGCGCCGCGCTGGCCGTGCTGCTGACCCTCGTGCTGATCGGCATCACGATCGTCTACATCCGCTCCCTCATGAAGGAGGACGAGCTGTGAACCCCCGCCCCAGGCTCCGGTCGCGCATCGGACTCGGCATCGGCGTCGCCGCCGTCCTCGTCTTCACCCTGTTCCCCGTCTACTGGATGGTCTCCAGCGCGTTCGACGCCAAGGCATCCAGCGGCGGGCAGTCGCTCCTCCCGCAGGAGTTCACGTGGGACAACTTCGCCTTCGTGCTCACCGAGGGCGGCTTCGGCACGTACCTGCGCAACTCGGCGATCGTCGCCCTCGTCACGGTGCTCGTCAGCGCCATCGTCTGCCTGCTCGCGGCGGTCGCCGTCGCGCGCTTCCGCTTCAAGTTCCGCACCACGGTGCTGATGATGATCCTCGTGGTGCAGATGGTGCCGCTCGAGGCACTCGTCATCCCGCTGTTCCTCCAGGTGAAGAGCCTCGGTCTGCTCAACAGCATCATCGGCCTCATGGTCGTCTACGTGGCGCTGTCGCTCGCGTTCGGCATCTGGATGCTGCGCGGCTTCGTCGCGGCCGTCCCGGTCGAGCTCGAGGAGGCCGCCTACATCGACGGCGCGAGCTGGTGGCGGATGTTCCGCTCGATCCTGCTGCCGCTCGTGATGCCCGGTCTCGTCGCGACGAGCATCTTCAGCTTCATCACGGCGTGGAACGAGTTCATCTTCGCCATGACGATCCTCGGCGCGCAGACCGACCAGTACACGGTCTCGATCGGCCTCAAGTCGTTCTTCGGCCTGTACTCCAACGACTGGGGCAGCATCATGGCCGCCTCGACGATCATCACCGTGCCCGTCATGATCTTCTTCGTCATCGTGCAGCGCCGGCTCTCCGCCGGCATGGTCGCGGGGGCGGTGAAGGGATGACCGACGAGCTCGAGCGCCTCGCGAACGGCGTGCTCTGGCCCGGATTCCTCGGCACCACGGCCCCCGCCTGGCTCGTGGAGGAGCTGCGCGAGGGCCTGGCCGGCGTCGTGTACTTCGGCCAGAACGTCGGCGAGGGACTGCCCGCGCTGAGCGCGCAGATCCTCGACGCCAACCCGGATGCCCTGATCGGTGTGGATGAGGAGGGCGGCAGCGTCACGCGCCTGGAGTCCGGGAGCGGCTCCACCCTCCCCGGTGCCGCGCAGCTCGGCGCCCTCGACGACGTCGTCGCATCGGAGCGGACCGGGTCGGAACTCGCCCGCCGCGTGCGCGCCGTCGGGGCGAACGTCGTGCTCGGTCCGGTCGCCGACGTCAACACCGACCCGCGCAACCCCGTGATCGGCGTGCGCTCGTTCGGGTCCGAGGAGGCGCTGGTGACGCGACACGTCGTCGCCACGGTCGACGGCATCCAGGACGGCGGGGTGGCTGCGTGCGTCAAGCACTTCCCCGGCCATGGCGACACCCACCTCGACTC
Organism: Microbacterium sp. str. 'China'; assembly: GCF_002993305.1. Taxonomy (NCBI): domain Bacteria; kingdom Bacillati; phylum Actinomycetota; class Actinomycetes; order Micrococcales; family Microbacteriaceae; genus Microbacterium; species Microbacterium sp. str. 'China'. The sequence goes on from NZ_CP027434.1 coordinate 810,595, forward strand.
CCACCACGCACTGCCCGAGATCGCGCTCGACGTCGCCGAGTACGAGCGCGTGCACCTCGAGCCGTTCCGCGCCGCCGTGGAGGCGGGGGTGGACGCGATCATGACCGCGCACATCGTCGTCCCCGCGTGGGGCGCGCAGCCGGCCACCCTCAACCCGCGCGTGCTCGGCATGCTTCGGGAGTGGGGCTTCCGGGGCGTCATCATCACCGACGCGCTGGACATGGCCGCGATCCGCGAGACCGTCGGACTCGGCGGGGGCGCCGCCCTCGCTCTGGCCGCCGGCGCCGACCTGCTGTGCATCGGCAACCCGACCAACCCCGGCGAGGCCGCTCTTCCCGACCAGGACCGGCGCGACTTCCTCGCCGCCCGTGACGGGATCGTCGCCGCGCTGCGGGACGGCTCGCTCTCCCGGGAGCGCGTCGAGGAGGCCGCCGCGCGGGTGTCGGCCCTCGCCACCCGGTTGCGCGCGAGCGCGACCTCGGACGAGGAGGCCGCCGCGTTCGACGCCGCCGAGATCGTCCGTCGGTCCGTGTCGCTCGCCGGCGCCGTCCCCGAGGCCGCGGAGGCCCTGGCGGTGATCGATGCCCGACGTCGCTCGACGCTCGCGGTGGACAGCGCCGCCTCGTACGTCGCGGAGGCGCTCGCGGGCGACGGCATCCGGGTGCGGCTCGACGTGGCCGCACGCCCCGTGGCCGAGCAGGACGCCGTGATCGACGAGGTCGCCGCGGCGACCGGCACGACGGTCGTCCTCGTGGATCGACCGGATGCCGAGCCGGCGCAGCGGGCGCTGATCGAGCGGACCGCGCTCCGAGACCCGGGTGCGGTCGTCGTGAACGTCGGCCTGCCCGTGCAGGAGCCGCTGCCGCTGCCGACCGTCGAGGTCGGCGCCGCCAGCCGGCTCGGCGCCCAGACCGCGCGGGACGCGATCCTCGGCCGGTTCCGGCCACGACAGAGGACGACCGCCACCGGTTGAGACGGGATCAGCGCATGGACGACGACGTTCTGGCCGTGGTGCGGCGCTCCCTCCCCAAGCTCAGCGCGGCGGAGGGACGCGTCGCCGAGAGGATCCTCGGAGACCCCACCCTCGTGGTGGACCTCGCGATCAACGATCTCGCGCAGCTCTGCCAGACCTCGCTGTCGACCGTCGCCCGCTTCGCGCAGTCGCTCGGCTACAGCGGCTACCGGGAGCTGAGGGTCGCCGTGGCGCGGGCGGTCACCCTGGCCCAGGCGCAGCAGGCCCGATTCGGACTCGACTCCACGGCGATCGACCGCGACGACGGCCCGGCCGCGATCGCCGCGAAGCTCGCTGCGCAGGAGATCGACGCGATCGAGAAGACGGCCAGGGCCCTGGATGCGGACGCCCTCGACCGGGTGGCGCGGGCGGTGGTCGTCGCCCGGCACATCGACCTGTTCGGGCAGGCGGCCTCGTCGCTGACGGCGCAGGATCTCCAGCTCAAGCTCTCCCGGATCGGCTGCTCCGTGACCCACTCGGCCGATCCGCATCTCGCGGTCACCGCGGCTGCATTGCGGTCCTCCGCGGATGTGGCGATCGCCTTCTCGCACGGCGGCGAGACGGCCGAGACGGTCCGCGCCCTGGAGGTCGCCCGGGCCGCGGGCGCCCTTGCCGTGGCCGTGACGAGCGCGGCCGACTCCCCGCTCGCGGCCCTCGCCGACGTCGTGCTCCTCAGCCAAGCCCAGGAGTCGCCGTTCCGGATGGCCGCCATGTCGAGCCGGATCGCGCAGCTCGCGCTCATCGACGTGCTCTTCGTGCGCATCGTGCAGCACCGGGGCGAGCACGTCGCGGTGTCCTTGCAGCGCACGCACGATGCGGTCCCGCCACGGCGCGGGCACCCCGCGGACTGAGCCGCCGCCTGCTCAGTCGACGTGGTCGCGCGTGCTGGCGATCGCGCGCGTCGCGATGCGGTGGGCGCGAGCCAGGCTTCCGTGCAGCGTCAGGCCGGTGAGGACGCCGGCGAGGAAGCCGGCGGCGAACGCGTCGCCCGCCCCGATCGTCTCCACGACCGGCGTATCGAGGGCATCGCTCGCGGCACGGTCGGCGCCGTCGAACGCCACGGCGCCGGAGGGGTCGGTCACGACCAGGTACCGCGGCTCGGGGAACAGCGTGCGCAGGTCGTCCGGCGCGCTCGTCCCGAACACGGCCTCGGCGTCGGGGCGGGTGCAGAACAGCACGTCGGCGCGGTGGGCGAGATCGGTGAGGACGGCACGTCCCTCGTCCTCCCGGCCCCGCCACAGCGCGGGGCGCCAGTTCAGATCGAAGCTGACGAGACGACCTGGTCGCGGGGCTGCGACCAGGGCCTCCTGGGCGGCGCGTGCGGAGGGCGAGAGTGCGGGCGTGATGCCGGAGGTGTGCACGAGGGCCGCCGCGGCGAGCAGGTCCACCGCCACGGACGACTCCAGCGACGCCGGCGACAGCGCCGCCGCGGCCGATCCGGCGCGGTAGTAGTGCATTGTCCCCTCCACGGCGCCGTCCGCCCGGGGTGAGAGCTCCTTGACGTAGATCCCCGTCGGTGCGACGGGGTCGACCTCCACGGCCCGATCGTCCACGCCGTGCGCACGGAGCTCGGCGGTGAGGAAGCGTCCGAAGCCGTCGTCGCCGACGCGGGACACGACCGCGGTGCGGATGCCCGCGGAGGCCAGCGCGATGGCGGTGTTCCACTCGGCCCCGGCGAGGGAGCGGTGGAACGTGCGGCAGGTCTCGAGCGGTCCGGCGGTGGCGGCGACGAGGGCGACCAGGCCCTCGCCCAGGCACACGACGCGGGGAGTGGTGTCCGGCACGTTCTGGACATTACCGGATCAGGAGCGGCCCCGCGTCGATACCGGATCGCAACCTCGGACTCTTGGCATCCGCCGGACCGCTGGGTACCTTCGAGGAATCACCGTCTCCGCGGCGACGATGCCCGGAGACGCGCAAGGAAGCGCCCGACAGGGAAGGTCATACACACATGCACCAGTCAGCCATGCCTCGGCGAGGACTCGCCGCCGTCACCGGAGCGACCATCGCCGCTCTCGCACTCGCCGGATGCGTCGCCAGCGAGCGCGGGGACAACGGGTCGGAAGGATCGGGTGACGTCGACGGCACCTTCGTCTTCGCCGCCTCGTCGGATCCCGCGAGCCTCGACCCGGCGTTCGCGCAGGACGGCGAGACCTTCCGCGTCTCCCGCCAGATCTTCGAGGGTCTGGTGGGCACGGAGCCCGGCACGGCCGACCCGGCGCCGCTGCTGGCGGAGTCGTGGGAGTCGTCCGAGGACGGCATGTCCCACACCTTCGCGCTGAAGGAGGGCGTGACCTTCCAGGACGGCACGCCGTTCAACGCCGAGGCCGTCTGCGCCAACTTCGACCGCTGGTACAACTGGACCGGTCTCGCCGCCTCCGAGGCCTTCGGCTACTACTACAACAAGCTCTTCAAGGGCTACGCCTCCAACCCGGAGGACGCGGTCTACAAGTCCTGCACGCCCGACGGCGAGAACTCCGTCACGATCGAGCTGAACAAGCCGTTCGCCGGCTTCATCGCCTCGCTGTCGCTCCCGGCCTTCGGCATGCAGAGCCCCTCGGCCATGCAGGAGTTCGGCGCGGACGAGGTCGGCGGCACCGCCGAGGCCCCGCAGCTGTCCGAGTACGCCATGGGCCACCCGGTCGGCACAGGCCCCTACCAGTTCGAGGAGTGGGCGCCGGGCGAGCAGGTCAAGCTCAAGGCCTACGGCGACTACTGGGGCGAGGCCGGACAGATCGACGAGATCATCTTCCGCACCATCGACGACCCGACGGCGCGTCGCCAGGCGCTCGAGTCGGGCTCCATCGACGGCTACGACCTCGTGGGCCCCGCCGACACGAAGGCCCTGGAGGAGGACGACTTCACCATGGTGTCGCGTCCCCCGTTCACGATCCTCTACCTCGCCTTCAACCAGGCCATCCCGGAGCTGCAGGACCCGAAGGTGCGTGAGGCGCTGTCCTACGCGATCGACAAGGACGCCCTGATCAGCCAGGTCCTCCCCGAGGGCACCGAGAAGGCGACGCAGTTCGTCCCGCCGGTGGTCAACGGCTACAACGACGAGGTCACGACCTACGACTACGACCCGGAGAAGGCCAAGGAGTTGCTCGCGGAGGCCGGCTACGACGAGGCCAACCCGCTGGCGCTGGACTTCAACTACCCGGTCAACGTCTCGCGGCCGTACATGCCGGACCCCGAGCAGATCTACACCGTCCTGTCGTCGCAGCTCTCCGAGGTCGGCGTGGAGACCACCCCGGTCTCCGAGGAGTGGGTCGAGTACCTCGACCGCACCACCGGCACTTCCGACCACGGCATCCACCTGCTGGGCTGGACCGGCGACTACAACGACACCGACAACTTCGTCGGCGTGTTCTTCGGCCAGAAGAGCTCCGAGTGGGGCTTCGACAACCCGGAGCTGTTCCAGGCGCTGACCGAGGCGCGCGGGGTCTCCAACCTCGACGACCAGACGGCGCTCTACGAGGACATCAACGAGATGGTCGCGGAGTTCATCCCCGGTGTCCCGCTCGCGCACCCCGCGCCGACGCTCGCCTTCGACCCGCGCGTCGAGAGCTACCCCGCCAGCCCGGTGAACGACGAGGTCTTCACGGACATCGTCCTCACGAAGTAGGCCTGACCATTTGATATGCCGAGCCCCGGTTCCGCTCTCGCGGGACCGGGGCACGGCGTACCTTCTGATCGACGGAGAACTCTGTGCTGCGCACCATCGGCAGGCGACTGCTGTTCCTCATCCCCACCCTGTTCGGGCTCAGCATCCTGCTGTTCGCCTGGGTCAGGGCCCTCCCCGGCGGCCCCGCTGTCGCCCTCCTCGGCGAGAAGGCCACCCCGGAGGCCATCGCCAGGGTCAACGAGCTCTACGGCTTCAACAAGCCCCTCATCGAGCAGTACTTCATCTGGGTCACCCGGCTGCTGCAGGGCGACTTCGGCACGTCCATCCAGACCAACCGGCCGGTCACGGAGGAGTTCCTCCGCCGCTTCCCCGCGACGATCGAGCTGAGCGTCGCGGCGCTCATCTTCGCGATCGGCGTCGGCATCCCGCTCGGATACTGGGCTGCCCGTCGCCACGGCAAGTTCACCGATCACGCGTCGGTCGTGCTGAGCCTCATCGGCATCACGATCCCGGTCTTCTTCCTGGCCTTCATCCTCAAGTACGTCTTCGCCGTGCAGCTGGGGTGGCTGCCCTCGGACGGTCGGCAGGATCCCCGGATCGATGCCACCCATCCCACGGGGTTCTACGTCTGGGACGGCATCATCACGGGGGAGTTCGACGCCGCGTGGGATGCGATCCTCCATCTGATCCTCCCGGCGCTCGCCCTCGGCACCATCCCGCTCGCGATCATCGTCCGCATCACCAGGGCGAGCGTGCTGGAGGTGCAGAACGCCGACTACGTGCGCACGGGACGGGCGAAGGGCGTGGGCTCGGCGACGCTGCGCAGCCGGTTCATCCTCCGGAACGCCATGCTCCCCGTCATCACGACGATCGGCCTGCAGACCGGACTGCTCATCTCCGGGGCGGTGCTCACCGAGACGGTCTTCGCCTTCCCCGGCATCGGGTCGTTCCTGGCGCGGGCCATCTTCACGCGCGACTTCCCGGTGCTGCAGGGGTTCATCATCTTCATCGCGATCGCCTACGCCCTCATCAACCTGGCCGTGGACGTGTCGTACAGCTTCATCGATCCGAGAGTGAGAGTGCAGTGATGTCCTCCTCCCTCATCCGAAAGGAGGCGCTCGCATGAGCATCGCCCTCCCTCCCGCACAGGGGCCGTCCGCCGAGAGCGGCGGGAGCATCGACACCGTCGCCATCGCCCAGGCCGACCTCAAGGAGAGCGGCGGCGGGTTCTGGCGGGACGTGTTCCGCCGGCTCCGCCGCAATCCGACGGCGTGGATCGGCGCCGTCATCGTGCTCCTCTTCCTCCTCGTCGCGGTGCTCGCGCCGGTCCTCGCCCCGTACCCGGAGACCGCGCTCCCCGGGGCGAAGGAGATCACGCCGACGCACATCCCCGGCCCGGGGGAGCTGCCGCAGTTCCCCCTCGGTCTGGATCGGTTCGGCGGCGACGTGCTGTCCAAGCTCATCTGGGGCGCCCAGGCGTCGCTGCTGATCGGCGTGGTCTCCACCGCGATGGGTCTCGTCGGCGGCATGATCCTCGGGCTCCTCGCCGGCACGTTCGGCGGCTGGGTCGACACCGTCATCATGCGCGTCGTCGACATCATCCTCTCGGTGCCGAACCTCCTGCTGGCGGTGTCGATCGCCGCGATCCTCGGACAGACGCCGTACGCCGTGATGATCGCCATCGGGGCCTCCCAGGTGCCGATCTTCGCGCGCCTGCTGCGGGCGTCCATGCTCCAGCAGCGCTCCAGCGACTACGTGCTCTCGGCGCAGACGCTCGGTCTCGGCCGCGGCCGGATCACGATGTCGCACGTCCTCCCGAACGCGATCGGGCCCGTGATCGTGCAGGGCACCCTGACCCTCGCGACCGCCGTGATCGATGCGGCGGCGCTGTCGTTCCTCGGTCTCGGCGGCGGCGGCCCCGCGACGGCCGAGTGGGGCCGCATGCTCACGTACGCGCAGGCGGAGCTGGCGATCGCCCCGTGGCTGGCGTTCCTCCCCGGCATCTGCATCGCCGTCACCGCGCTCGGCTTCACCCTGCTCGGTGAGGCGCTGCGTGAGGCCATGGACCCGAGGACGAGGGCACGATGAACATCCGCGACGAGGGCGCCGTGCGCGCCGCGAAGGAGAACGGCATGGCGGACGAGCCCCTGCTGTCGGTCGAGGGCCTGGCGGTGGACTTCGCCACCATGGACGGCGTCGTGCACGCCGTCGAGGGCGTCGACCTCGAGATCCGCCCGGGGGAGACCGTGGCGATCGTCGGCGAGTCCGGTTCCGGCAAGTCGACCACCGCGATGGCGATCATCGGGCTGCTCGCGGGCGGGGGGAAGGTGGCCGCCGGCAGCATCAAGCTCGACGGGCGCGACATCTCCCGTGCCTCCGAGAACGAGCTGCGATCGATCCGAGGACGGGACATCGGCCTGGTGCCGCAGGACCCCATGTCGAACCTCAACCCGGTCGCGAAGATCGGCACCCAGGTCGCCGAGACGCTTCTCGCCCACGGCCTCGCCACCCGGCAGAACGTGCAGGCCAAGGTCGTCGAGGCGCTGACCGCCGCCGGTCTTCCTGATCCGGAGCGTCGGGCCAAGCAGTACCCGCACGAGTTCTCCGGCGGCATGCGCCAGCGGGCGCTCATCGCCATCGGGCTGGCGTGCAAGCCGCGGCTGCTCATCGCCGACGAGCCCACCAGCGCCCTGGACGTGACGGTGCAGCAGACCATCCTCGACCAGATCGGCGAGATGACGAGGGAGCTGGGGACGGCCGTGCTCCTCATCACGCACGACCTCGGGCTCGCCGCCGAGCGGGCCGAGCGGGTGATCGTGATGCACCGCGGCAAGGTCGTGGAGCAGGGCCCCGCGCGGCGGATCCTCGAGGACCCGCAGCACCCGTACACCCAGTCGCTGGTGAAGGCGGCGCCGTCGGTGGCGGTGGCGCGGCTGCGCCCCGAGGCCTTCGTCCGCGACGCGTCGACAGGCCCAGCGGGCGCTTCGACAGGCTCAGCGACCCACGAGGGGCCTGGGTCCCTGAGCTCGTCGAAGGGCAACATCGTCGAGATCGAGAACCTCACGAAGGTGTACCCCGTGCGTGGCAAGCACGAGGACTTCGTCGCCGTCGACGACGTCTCGCTCGCGATCCCGCGCGGGGAGACCGTCGCGATCGTGGGGGAGTCCGGATCGGGCAAGACCACGACCGCGCGCATGCTGCTCAAGGTGATCGAGCCCACGAGCGGCCTCATCCGCTACGAGGGCAAGGACATCTCGACGCTGAGCCGTGCGGAGACGAAGGACTTCCGGCAGCGGGTGCAGCCGATCTTCCAGGATCCGTACTCCAGCCTGAACCCCATGTTCACGATCGAGCGCCTGATCGCGGAGCCGCTGGAGTTCTACAAGCGGGGGAGCGGGGCGGACCGGCGCAAGCGCGTGCGACAGCTCCTGGACGACGTCGCGCTGCCGCAGTCGATGCTGCGGCGCTACCCGTCCGAGCTGTCCGGCGGGCAGCGTCAGCGGGTGGCGATCGCGCGGGCCCTGGCCCTCTCGCCGGATCTCATCGTGTGCGACGAGCCCGTGTCGGCACTCGACGTGCTCGTGCAGGACCAGATCCTGCGGCTGCTCGGCGACCTCCAGCGCGAGTACGGGCTGAGCTACCTGTTCATCTCGCACGACCTCGCGGTGGTGCGGCTCATCAGCGACTACGTGTGCGTGATGAAGGACGGGAAGCTCGTGGAGGCCGCGTCGTCGGAGGAGATCTTCACGAACCCCCGTGACCCCTACACGCGCCGCCTCCTCGCCTCGATCCCCGGCAACGAGCTCAACATCGCCTCCTGACCGTCGCCGAGCCGACCTGACCCGAGACCCCGGTTTCGCGTCGAAACCCCGCCCTGCCTTCGCGGCGAGGGCGGGGTTTCGGCGCGCAGGCGGGGTCTCGGCGGTCCCATTACCGCAGCATCGAAGATTGGTCAAGGATTGCGCTTGCCATGTCGCGAGATCGCGTCTATAGTTGGTAGTTGCGCTCGCTTCTCCCTGCCCTCATATGGTGGTCGGCATCTCGTGAGCTTCTGAGCGCACTCCACCTGACGACAAAGGAATCGAGAAGCCCTGCGGGGCTCACGGAGGTTATTCCCTTGGCTGCTGCTCCCAACGCATCCACATCCACCACCACCAAGAACGGACGCGGAGCTTCCCGTCTCTCGTTCGCCAAGATCTCCGACACGCTGACGGTCCCGGACCTTCTCGCCCTGCAGACCGAGTCCTTCGGTTGGCTGGTCGGCAACGACGCCTGGAAGGCGCGCGTGGCCGAGGCCAAGGCCGCCGGTCGCACCGACGTGAACGAGAACAGCGGTCTGGGCGAGATCTTCGAGGAGATCTCCCCGATCGAGGACCTCGGCGAGACGATGCAGCTGTCGTTCACGAACCCGTACCTCGAGCCCGAGAAGTACTCCATCGAGGAGTGCAAGGAGCGTGGCAAGACCTACGCGGCCCCGCTCTACGTCGAGGCCGAGTTCATGAACCACCTCACGGGTGAGATCAAGACCCAGACGGTCTTCATGGGCGACTTCCCGCTGCAGACCGACAAGGGCACGTTCATCATCAACGGCTCCGAGCGCGTCGTCGTCTCGCAGCTCGTGCGCTCGCCGGGTGTCTACTTCGACAAGACCCCCGACAAGACGAGTGACAAGGACATCGTCTCGGCGCGCGTCATCCCGAGCCGCGGTGCCTGGCTCGAGTTCGAGATCGACAAGCGCGACCAGGTCGGCGTCCGCGTCGACCGCAAGCGCAAGCAGTCCGTGACGGTCTTCCTCAAGGCGCTGGGCATGACCAGCGAGGAGATCCTCGCGGAGTTCGCCGGCTACACCTCCATCGAGGAGACGCTCGCGAAGGACACGATCGTCACCAAGGAAGACGCGCTGCGCGACATCTACCGCAAGCTGCGTCCGGGCGAGCAGGTGGCCGCCGAGGCCGCCCGCGCGCTGCTCGACAACTTCTACTTCAACCCGAAGCGCTACGACCTCGCCAAGGTCGGCCGGTACAAGATCAACCACAAGCTGGGTCTCGACACCCCGCTGACGGAGTCGGTGCTGACGGTGCAGGACATCGTCGCCACGATCAAGTACCTCGTGCGTCTGCACGCGGGCACCGAGGAGACGTTCGAGGGCATCCGCGGCGGCAAGAAGACCGAGATCCGCCTCGCGACCGACGACATCGACAACTTCGGCAACCGTCGCATCCGCGCGGTCGGCGAGCTGATCCAGAACCAGGTCCGCACGGGTCTGTCCCGCATGGAGCGCGTCGTCCGCGAGCGCATGACCACGCAGGACATCGAGGCCATCACGCCGCAGACCCTGATCAACGTGCGCCCGGTCGTCGCCGCGATCAAGGAGTTCTTCGGAACCTCGCAGCTGTCGCAGTTCATGGACCAGAACAACCCGCTCGCGGGTCTGACCAACAAGCGCCGTCTGTCGGCTCTGGGCCCCGGTGGTCTGAGCCGCGACCGCGCCGGCGTCGAGGTCCGTGACGTCCACCCCTCGCACTACGGCCGCATGTGCCCGATCGAGACGCCGGAAGGCCCGAACATCGGTCTGATCGGTGCGCTCGCGACCTTCGCGCGCATCAACTCGTTCGGCTTCATCGAGACCCCGTACCGCAAGGTCGTCGACGGTGTCGTGACCGACCAGATCGACTACCTGACCGCCTCCGAGGAGGTCGACTTCAACATCGCGCAGGCCAACGCGCCGCTCGATGCGAAGGGTCGCTTCCGCGAGAGCCACGTGCTCGCGCGCCCCAAGGGCGGCAGCGGTGAGGTGGACCTGTTCCTCCCGGAGGAGATCGGCTACATCGACGTCTCGCCGCGCCAGATGGTCTCGGTCGCGACCTCGCTCGTGCCCTTCCTCGAGCACGACGACGCGCAGCGCGCGCTCATGGGCGCCAACATGCAGCGTCAGGCCGTGCCGCTGCTCCGCAGCGACTCGCCGCTCGTCGGAACCGGTATGGAGGGCTACACGGCCATCGACGCCGGTGACGTGATCACCGCCGAGAAGGCCGGTGTCGTCTCCGAGGTCTCCGCGGACCGCGTCGTCGTCATGCTCGACGAGGGCGGCACGCAGGAGTACCACCTGCGCAAGTTCGACCGTTCGAACCAGGGCACCTCCTACAACCAGAAGGTCGTCGTCTCGGCCGGTGAGCGCGTCGAGGTCGGAGAGGTCATCGCCGATGGCCCCGCCACCGAGAACGGCGAGCTGGCCCTCGGGAAGAACCTCCTCGTCGCGTTCATGACGTGGGAGGGCTACAACTTCGAGGACGCCATCATCCTGAGCCAGGACCTGGTGAAGGACGACACCCTCTCGTCGATCCACATCGAGGAGTACGAGGTCGACGCCCGCGACACGAAGCTCGGCAAGGAGGAGATCACCCGTGATCTCCCCAACGTCAGCCCGGAGCTCCTGAAGGACCTCGACGAGCGCGGCATCATCCGCATCGGCGCCGAGGTCCGCCCCGGCGACATCCTCGTCGGCAAGGTCACGCCGAAGGGTGAGACCGAGCTGTCGGCCGAGGAGCGTCTGCTCCGCGCGATCTTCAACGAGAAGAGCCGCGAGGTCCGCGACACGTCGCTGAAGGTGCCCCACGGTGAGCAGGGCACGATCATCGCGGTCAAGGAGTTCAACGCCGAGGACGGCGACGACGAGCTCGGCTCCGGCGTGAACCGCCGCGTCGTGGTCTACATCGCCCAGAAGCGCAAGATCACCGAGGGCGACAAGCTCGCCGGCCGCCACGGCAACAAGGGTGTCATCGCGAAGATCCTGCCCGTCGAGGACATGCCGTTCCTCGCGGACGGCACCCCGGTGGACATCGTCCTCAACCCGCTCGGCATCCCGGGTCGAATGAACTTCGGCCAGGTCCTCGAGACCCACCTCGGGTGGATCGCGAAGCAGGGCTGGAAGGTCGAGGGCACCCCGGAGTGGGCCGCCAAGCTGCCCCAGCAGGCGTTCGAGGCCGCGCCCGGCACCAAGGTCGCCACCCCGGTGTTCGACGGTGCCAGCGAGGAGGAGATCTCCGGTCTGCTCGACTCGACGCTCCCGACCCGTGACGGCCTCCGCCTGATCGACTCGAGCGGCAAGACGCAGCTGTTCGACGGCCGCTCCGGCGAGCCGTTCCCGGCGCCGATCTCCGTGGGCTACATGTACATCCTGAAGCTCCACCACCTGGTGGACGACAAGATCCACGCCCGCTCCACCGGTCCGTACTCGATGATCACCCAGCAGCCGCTCGGTGGTAAGGCGCAGTTCGGTGGACAGCGCTTCGGTGAGATGGAGGTGTGGGCCCTCGAGGCCTACGGTGCGGCGTACGCCCTCCAGGAGCTCCTCACGATCAAGTCCGACGACATCCTCGGTCGCGTCAAGGTGTACGAGGCCATCGTCAAGGGCGAGAACATCCAGGAGCCCGGCATCCCCGAGTCGTTCAAGGTGCTCATGAAGGAGATGCAGTCGCTCTGCCTGAACGTCGAGGTCCTCTCGGCCGACGGCACACTGGTCAACCTCCGCGACACCGACGACGAGGCGTTCCGCGCCGCAGAGGAACTCGGTATCAACATCTCCAGCCGCTTCGAGGCCGCCTCGATCGACGAGATCTAATCCTTCGACGGGCTCAGCCGTCCCCGCGACGGCTGAGCCGGTCGAAGCCCAGACTTCTCAAAAAGAATTTCCGACACAGGAGAACTAGTGCTCGAGTCCACAACCTTCGATGAGCTTCGCATCGGCCTGGCGACCGCAGACCACATCCGCGCGTGGTCCTACGGCGAGGTCAAGAAGCCCGAAACCATCAACTACCGCACCCTCAAGCCGGAGAAGGACGGTCTCTTCGGAGAGCAGATCTTCGGCCCGTCCCGTGACTGGGAGTGCGCCTGCGGCAAGTACAAGCGCGTCCGCTTCAAGGGCATCGTCTGCGAGCGCTGCGGCGTGGAGGTCACCAAGAGCTCCGTCCGTCGTGAGCGCATGGGTCACATCGAGCTCGCCGCTCCCGTCACCCACATCTGGTACTTCAAGGGCGTGCCCTCGCGCCTCGGCTACCTGCTGGACATGGCGCCGAAGGACCTCGAGAAGGTCATCTACTTCGCCGCGTACATGGTCATCTCGGTCGACGAGGATGCCCGTCACCGCGACCTGGGCACCCAGGAGAACAACATCCGTCTCGAGCTGAAGACGCTCGGCGACCGCCGCGACGCGAAGATCGCGGAGCGCCTGGCGAAGCTGGAGGAGGAGCTCGCGGCCCTCGAGGCCGAGGGTGCCAAGGCCGACGCCAAGAAGAAGGTCAAGGACGCCGCCGAGAAGGAGATGTCGCTCATCCGCAAGGGTGCCGACGAGGCGATCCTGAAGCTGGAGCGCGTGTGGGAGGACTTCCGCACGCTCGAGGTCGGCGCCCTGCGTCCGGAGGACGACGTCTTCCACGAGCTGCAGGACCGCTTCGGCCAGTACTTCGAGGCCTACATGGGTGCCGAGGCGATCCAGCGTCGCCTGGCCGCGTTCGACCTGGCCGCCGAGGCCGAGAGCCTGCACCTGCAGATCTCGGAGGGCAAGGGTCAGCGCAAGATCCGTGCGATCAAGCGCCTCAAGGTCGTGAACTCGTTCCTCGAGACCGGCATGAGCCCGGCCGCGATGGTGCTCGACGTCGTCCCGGTGATCCCGCCGGAGCTGCGTCCGATGGTCCAGCTCGACGGTGGCCGCTTCGCGACCTCCGACCTGAACGACCTGTACCGCCGCGTGATCAACCGCAACAACCGTCTCCGTCGCCTCATCGACCTCGGTGCCCCCGAGATCATCGTCAACAACGAGAAGCGGATGCTGCAGGAGGCCGTCGACGCGCTGTTCGACAACGGCCGCCGCGGTCGCCCCGTCACCGGTACCGGCAACCGCGCCCTGAAGTCCCTGAGCGACATGCTCAAGGGAAAGCAGGGTCGCTTCCGCCAGAACCTGCTCGGCAAGCGCGTCGACTACTCGGGCCGTTCGGTCATCGTCGTCGGCCCGCAGCTCAAGCTGCACCAGTGCGGTCTGCCCAAGCAGATGGCGCTCGAGCTGTTCAAGCCGTTCGTCATCAAGCGCCTGATCGACCTCGGTCACTCGCAGAACATCAAGGCCGCCAAGCGTGCCGTCGAGCGCACCCGTCCCGAGGTCTGGGACGTGCTCGAGGAGATCATCCGCGAGCGTCCGGTGCTGCTGAACCGTGCACCCACCCTGCACCGTCTCGGCATCCAGGCGTTCGAGCCGCAGCTCGTCGAGGGCAAGGCCATCCAGCTGCACCCGCTCGTCTGCGCGGCGTTCAACGCCGACTTCGACGGTGACCAGATGGCTGTCCACCTGCCGCTGTCGGTCGAGGCTCAGGCCGAGGCCCGCGTGCTCATGCTCGCGTCGAACAACATCCTGAAGCCGTCGGACGGCCGTCCGGTGACCCTGCCCTCGCAGGACATGATCATCGGTCTGCACCACCTGACCACGGTCAAGGCCGGTGCCAAGGGCGAGGGCCGTGCGTTCGGCTCCGTCGGCGAGGCGCAGCTCGCGTACGACGAGGGCACGCTCGACCTGCAGGCGAAGGTCCGCATCCGCATCCCGGGTCTGGCCTTCCTCGAGGGCGAGGCTCCCGAGGGCTACGAGAAGCACGGCCTGGTCGACGCTTCGCTGGGGCAGGCGATCTTCAACGACGCGCTCCCGAAGGGCTACCCGTTCGTCCGCGAGCAGGCCGACAAGGGCAAGCTGTCGCAGATCGTCAACAAGCTGGCCGAGGAGTACCCCAAGGTCGAGACGGCCGCCACGCTGGACCGCATCAAGGATGCCGGTTTCTACTGGGCGACCCGTTCGGGTGTGACCGTCGCGCTGAGCGACATCCTCACCCCGCCGAACAAGGCGGAGATCGTCGCGGGCTACGAGAAGCAGGCCGCGAAGGTCCAGTCCCAGTACGAGAAGGGCCTCACGACCGACGCCGAGCGTCGTCAGGAGCTCATCAAGATCTGGACCGAGGCGACCGACGAGGTGCAGGCCGCGATGAAGGCGCACTTCCCGGAGGACAACACCATCAACCGCATGGTGTCCTCCGGCGCCCGTGGTAACTGGCTGCAGATCCGGAACATCGCCGGTATGCGTGGTCTGGTGAACAACCCCAAGGGTGAGATCATCCCGCGTCCGATCATCTCCTCGTACCGCGAGGGTCTGTCGGTGGCGGAGTACTTCATCGCGACGCACGGTACCCGTAAGGGTCTGGCCGACACCGCTCTGCGTACCGCCGACTCGGGTTACCTGACCCGTCGTCTGGTGGACGTCTCGCAGGACGTCATCATCCGCGAAGAGGACTGCGGCACGTCGAAGGGCCTCGAGCTCCCGATCGCCGCTCCGAACTCGCAGGGTGAGCTGGTGCGCGACGCGAACGTCGAGAACTCGGTGTTCGCCCGCACGCTGGCCTCCGACGTGGTGAACGCGTCGGGCGAGGTCCTGGCCGCGGCCGGCGACGACGTGGGCGACGTGCTCATCGACAAGCTGGTCGCCGCGGGCGTCGAGACCATCAAGGTCCGCTCGGTCCTGACCTGCGACTCCGCTGTCGGCGTGTGCGCGCAGTGCTACGGCCGTTCGCTCGCGACCGGCAAGACCGTCGACATCGGCGAGGCCGTCGGCATCATCGCGGCCCAGTCGATCGGTGAGCCCGGTACCCAGCTGACGATGCGTACCTTCCACACCGGTGGTTCGGCGTCGGCGGATGACATCACGCAGGGTCTGCCCCGTGTGCAGGAGCTGTTCGAGGCGCGTACCCCCAAGGGTGCATCGCCGATCGCGGAGGCCGACGGCCGCATCACGATCGACGAGACCGAGAAGGCCAAGAAGGTCATCCTCACGCCCGACAACGGCGACGAGCCCGTCGTCTACCCGGTGCTGAAGCGTGCGACCCTCCTCGTCGAGGACGGCCAGCACGTCTCGGTCGGTCAGCCCCTGCAGGTCGGCACGCTCGACCCCAAGGAGGTCATGCGCGTCATGGGTGCCCGCGAGGTGCAGAAGTACCTCGTCGGCGGCGTCCAGGGCGTCTACCGCTCGCAGGGCGTGCCGATCCACGACAAGCACATCGAGGTCATCGTCCGCCAGATGCTCCGCAAGGTCACCGTCGTCGACCACGCCGACACGACCCTGCTGCCGGGTGAGATGGTCGACCTGAAGCGCTACCAGCAGATCAACCGCGAGGCCGTGGCCGAGGGCAAGCGCCCCGCGTCCGGTCGCCCGGAGCTGATGGGTATCACGAAGGCGTCGCTCGCGACCGAGTCGTGGCTGTCCGCTGCGTCCTTCCAGGAGACGACCCGCGTGCTCACGCAGGCCGCCATGGAGGGCAAGCGCGACCCGCTGGTCGGTCTCAAGGAGAACGTCATCATCGGAAAGCTCATCCCCGCCGGAACCGGTCTCTCGAAGTACCGCGACGTCACGGTCGAGGCCACCGAGGAAGCCAAGAGCGAGCGCTACCCGAACCGGATCTTCGCATCCGACGGCGCGTACGCGGACGGCGACTTCGGCTACGTCGACTTCGACGCGTTCTCGACGGACGACATCACCCCCGGTACCTACAACTGAGGTGTGAGTGAGTGAACGAAGGCCCCGGGGTTCTCCCCGGGGCCTTCGTCGTCCCTCGGCCCGTTCGGGTGTCCACAACTCAGGAGATCCGGGACGGCGGGCCGCCGTGGGCTGCTCGTGACGGCATGGAGGCCCAGGTCTCCTGAGTTATGCACACGGTTCGGCGCTGCTTCGGGGCGCGGGCGGCACGGTAGGGTCGGCGAGTGAGCACTGAGACTTCCCCCGGCGGCGCGGCCGTCGTCATCGGAGACGCCCTGATCGACGAGATCCGGGATGAGGCCGGAGTCCGCGAGTTCGTCGGCGGGGCCGCCCTGAACGTGGCGGTGGGGCTGCGCCGGCTCGGAATCCCTACGACGCTCATCGCGATGGTGGGGGAGGACATCGCCGGCGCGCACATCCGCGAGTATCTGGCCGATCACGGCGTGCGGCTGATCGCGAGCGCGGCGCCGCACGGATCATCGCGGGCGGTCGTGACCCGGGCGGGGAACGGCGAGCCGAGCTACGCCTTCAACCGCGCGGCCCAGGAGCGGACCGTCCGGTACTCGGACGAGGCGAGGGCTGCCATCGCCGGCGCGGACATCGTCGCGGTGAGCTGCTTCCCCTTCGACGTCCCGGCCGAGGTCGAGGCCCTCGCCGCCGCGGTGGAGGGCGCGCGGCTGGCGATCGACCCGAACCCGCGCACCGGCATGCTGTCCGACCGCGAGGAGTTCGTCCGCGGCTTCGAGCGGCTGGCGGCGCGGGCGGATCTGGTGAAGGTCGGCGCCGACGATGCCGCCGTGCTCTACGACGGCGACCTCGACGCCCTGCGCGCGCGGCTCCGGAGCCTCGGCGTCACGGCGGTGCTGGCGACGGCCGGAGCGGACGGCGCCGTGCTCGAGTCGGACGCCGGGTCGGTCTCGGCGCCCATCTCGGCGCTGCCGGGTCGCGTGGTCGACACCGTGGGCGCGGGGGACGCGACGCTGGCCGCCGTCGCCGCCGGACTGGTGGACGGGGCCCCCGAGGCGGCCGACGAGTGGACGGCCCTGCTCACGCGCGCGATGGATGTGGCCGCTGCGACCTGCCGCGCCGAGGGCGGGCTGCTGCGCACACCGGAGTCGCTGGCCGCCGCCGACCGCGGCGTGTACGGAAGCTGACGCCTCGATTTCTCGCGCCCGCATCCGACAGGTATGATTGTTCTTCGTGCCCCCGGTTGGCTGTTCAAGTCGGACGGGTGCGCTCTGGCGAGTTACCCAAGTGGCCAAAGGGATCTGACTGTAAATCAGCCGTCTTCGACTTCGGGGGTTCGAATCCCTCACTCGCCACCACTACGAAACACTCCGCGTGATGACGGCGGAGATAAGGGCCTGCGCGAATCGTCGTGCAGGCCTTTTTCGTTCTCGATGGGTGTCCCTCTAGATCGCCAGCCGCGACAATGCAAGGAAGGATGTCCCGACGACTCCAACTCGGCGTGCTGCTACCAGGCGGGGTTCGGCGACCAACGTGAGCCGATCGTTACGATGATCCGTCCACGCTTGTCGACCTTCCCGCTAGCATTCGATCAATCGGCTGACATCTGGGGCCGTAACACGGCCGAAGGGGAGTCATGACAGATCCGATGCCCGCGCCCGGATGGTATCCGGCGCCGCACGCGAACAATGAGCAGAGATATTGGGATGGCGCCCAGTGGCTCGAGCCGCAGCAGGCTACAGCCACCACGGTTCTCCCACACGCAGAGCATGGTGCGCCGACTGGCTCATCGGAACAGGCGAGCAAGTCCACCGCCCCCTGGGGCATCATCGCGCTCGTCGCGGGCATCGTCGCGTTCTTCACCGGAATTGTTCCCGTAGTCGGAGCCCTGCTCGGTGCCGGCGCGATCACTGTCGCCATCATCGCGCTGCAGAAAAAGCAGTCGAAGGGCCTCGCCATAGCCGGCATCGTGCTCGGGGCGCTCGCGGCGGTCGCCTCCATCGGCGTCGCGGCGGGAATCTCTACGATCTCGCCCGCGTCTGACGATAAGCCCGCGGCTGTGGAGACTGAAGCGCCCGTCGATGGCGCCGCGGATGAAGAGGAAGAAGACCCTGAACCCGCCGCGGAAGTCACGGTGCCGGACGTGGTCGGACTTCCGGTGTCGCAGGCCATAACAGTTCTCGAGGATGCGGGACTCGATGCGCCGCAGCTTTCTTCCTTCGAAGACCCGGAGGCCCTGGTGCTGTCCACGAGTCGTGCTGCAGGGTCTCTTGCGACCGAGAGAGCAGCGATAACCATTACGGTGCAGGAGAAGCCGAAGCTATCCCTATCGCAGCAGAATGCCGTCGACAAAGCTCAGGGCTACCTGCGTCTCGCAGGGTTCTCTCGCACGGGCCTCATCGAGCAACTGGAGTTCGAGGGTTTCAGTACGGAGGACGCCACGTTCGGCGTCGACAATGCCGGCGCCGACTGGAACGCCGAGTGCGCTGAGAAGGCGCAGTCGTACCTCGATCTGACCTCGTTCTCGCGTCAGGGCCTCTACGACCAGCTGGCGTTCGAAGGGTTCCAAGCTGCGGAGATTGAGTTCGCACTCGGTCAAGTGGGTTATTGACACGACACGGAGTGAAGTCTGAGCGACCTCGGCTCCATGCAACGCATACGAAGTCGCAGGGCAGACAAGTGAACGTTGAAGCTCGCAGCGAGAAGCCAACAGCAAGAATCCAACAGCGAGAAGCCCCCGCTCGCGGGGGCTTCTCCCGTTCCCGGCCTCACCTCCGCGCCGAGTTCCTAGACTGGAGCGATGCGACCTCTCACCGAAGCCGACGTCCGGGCCTCGTTCGTGAACGCGGACGCCGATGAGCTGCGCGTCATGGAGATGCCGCACGACTTCCTCCTCGTGGACTGGGACTACCTCGACTTCTTCGCCTGGCGTGACCCGAGTGCCGGCAAGCGCGGCTACGTCCTCATCCCGCACGAGGGGCGCGTGGTCGGCGTGGTGCTGCGGGCATCGGAACCCGGGCGTGGGCGCTCCGGCATGTGCAACATCTGCCACACGATGCAGCCGGGCAACCAGGTGGCGCTGTTCGCGGCGCGACGCACGGGAGAGGCGGGGGAGCGCGGCGACTCGGTCGGCACGTACATCTGCGCCGATCTGTCCTGCCACGAGAACGTGCGCCTGGCGCATCCGCTGGCACCCAACGAGATCCGGGCGGCGGGACAGGTCGACTTCCGGCTCGACGGCACCCGGCGGCGCATGGAGCGGTTCGTCGCTCGCGTCTGGGACGGCTCCTGAGCGCGACTAGCCTGGAGGCATCCGCCTGTGCTCGAAGGAGAAGCCATGAGTGATGCCATCCTGTTCGCCGTCGACGAGGGGATGGCGCGGCTGACGCTGAACCGTCCGACCCGCCTCAACGCCTTCAACGCCGATCTGGCGTACGCCTGGAGGGACGCGACCGTCGAGGCGACGTCGCGGGACGACGTGCAGGCCATCCTCATCGATGCGGCGGGACCGGCGTTCTGCGCGGGCGGTGACGTGATCGACATGGCGACGACCATGGGGTCGTCCGGGGCGGAGATCACCGCGCTGGCGGAAGTGATCAACACCGGGATCCGCGCGCTCACGGAGTCGAGCGTGCCGGTGGTCGCCGCGGCGCACGGGACGACGGCCGGCGGCGGACTCGGCATCCTGCTCGCCACGGACTACGCGGTGGTGGGCTCGCGGTCGCAGCTCGGGAGCCTGTACGCGAACATCGGCCTCACCCCCGACCTCTCCGTGTCTGCGCAGCTCGCGCGGGCCGTGGGTCAGCGCCGTGCCCTCCAGCTCGTGCTGCAGGACCGGCTGCTCACCGCCGCGGAGGCCCTCGACTGGGGCCTGGTGGCCGAGGTCGTGGAGGGCGAGGACGGCAGGACGGAAGCCGACCGGGTCCGTGCGCGAGCCGAGGAGATCGCGCGGTTCTGGCTCGCCGGGGCGGCGGACGCGTACGGGCAGGCCAAGCGGCTGGTGCGGTCGCAGCCGGAGCGCACGTTCGCCGAGCAGCTGAGCGAGGAGGCGCGGTCGATCGGTGCCGCCCTGGAGACCCCGGACGCGCAGGCGCGGGTCGCGGCGTTCGCGGCGGCCTCCGCGAAGAAGGCCGGCTGACCCTTCCTCCCCAGGGCGCGGGCGGTCCCTGATCTCCTTCGCACTCGAGGGAAGCCGGAACAAGCGGGCCCGCGCGTGGCAGGATGAAGGCATCGCCGCTCGACGAGAGGATCCCCATGTCCCATCCGGACACCGCCCGGCTGCAGCCGCAGGGCGACAAGAAGAACATGTCGCTGCTCATCAGGGGCTCGCTGTGGGTCGCGATCGGCGCCCTCATCGCCGCGGCTCTGGTCTGCGTCGTGTGGGTCCTGGTCGGTGATCAGAACGGCCTCATCGGTCGCGCCTTCCTCACGATCCTCCTGCTCGCCGCCTTCGCCGGGATCGCCATCCTCGAGGCGGGCCTCGCGCCGAACCGGCCGGACTGGCTCCAGCTCGCGAGCATGGTCACCTGGGTCGTCGCGCTCCTCGTCGGCCTCGTGAAGATCTGGCTCCCGGAAGACGGGTTCTACTTCGGCGCGGAGCGCTTCTTCCAACTGCTGTTCGTGATCGGGATCCTGCAGCTCGCACTGCTCCATGTGCGGCTCTTCACCCGTGCCGCGCAGCGCCATGTCACGACTTTCACGAAGGTGATCCACATCGTGACGATCGTCTTCCTCGGCGCCCTCGTCGCACTGCTGGTGTTCTTCCTCGCGTTCCCCAACACCTTCGACTACACCGAGCTGTACTGGCGCATCGTCGTCGCCCTCACGATCCTCGTCGCCGTCGGCACGACGCTCATCCCGCTGCTGAACGCCCTGTTTGCGCCGAAGAAGGCTCCTGCCGCCCGGCCCATCGCCTCCGCGCCGTCCTGGCCGACCTACGCCGATGGCATCACGCCCCTCCCGGTCCTTCCGGACGGGAGCCCGGACTGGAATGCGTTCTACACGGGCTACCCCTCGGCGGCTCCCCAGGCCCTGGGTCAGGCGCCCACCGCGGCGTTCCCCGTGGCGACGCCGCCCCTGGCGCCCACGGCTCCGGCCCTTCCCGACTTCGCGGCGCCTCCCGCTCCTGGCCCTGTGCCTCCCGCGCCCGACCTGCCGGCGCCGCCGCAGCCGGCGTCGCCCTCGGCGGCACCTGCGCAGCCGGCGCCGCCGCAGCCCGCTCCGCCCACCCAGAGTGAGCCCCCGGCCTTCCCGCCGCCGCCGCCCGCACCCTCGCACCCGGCGCCGTGATCGACGCTCTCGAGCTCAGCGCGCTGGCGACCGAGATCGCCGAGGAGGCGGGTGCGCTCGCCCGTACCCGACGTCGGGAGGGCGTCCGGCTCGCGGCGACCAAGTCGACGCTCGCCGACATTGTGACCGAGGCGGACCGCGAGGTGGAGGCGCTCATCCGCGAGCGACTGCGCGCGGCCCGGCCGGCGGACGGTTTCCTCGGTGAGGAGTCGGGTGCGGCCGCCGGCGACAGCGGCATCACGTGGGTGGTCGACCCCATCGACGGCACGGTGAACTACGCCTACGGCATCCCGGCGTACAACGTGAGCATCGCGGCCGTCAGCGGTCCTCCGGAGCCGGACGCCTGGGAGGCGCTGGCCGCCGCCGTGCACGCGCCCGCTGTAGGGGAGACCTTCTCGGCCGCTCGCGGGCACGGTGCCTGGTCGGACGGCGTCCGGCTCGCGGTGACCGCGGTGACCGACGCCGGGGCACTCCTGGCGACCGGGTTCGGCTACGACCCGGCGACGCACGACGGCGACCTCGCGACGGTCCGCCGGGTGATGCCCATCGCCCGGGATCTCCGCCGTATGGGATCGGCGGCCCTGGACCTGGCCTACGTGGCGGCGGGCCGACTGGACGGATACTTCGAGCGCGGCCTCAAACCGTGGGATCATGCGGCGGGCGCCCTGCTCGTCCAGGAAGCGGGCGGCCGGGTGAGCCGGATCGACCGGGAATCGCCGCGGCCCTTCCTGATCGCGGGTGGCGTGACCGTGCACGACCGACTCCGGGATATCCTCGATGAGGAGAAACCCTGACCGATCCATGGCTTTCACAGGAGGATCGGGGTAGTGTTTACCCGATCGTTACTTTCACCACCCGAAGGTGAGAGTTGTCATTGCGCCCCCGAGCATCACGAACGACCGAGAGATTAGCTTTGCCCTTCGAGAACCCCCAGGCTGCCGCTGCGCCCACGCGCCGGTCCAGCCGCCCTCGCACTGCGGCCTCCGAGGCCTCGGCGAGCGGGTCGACGGCACCCCTCGCTGACGCGGAGACCGTGATCGCCCTCGCTGCTGTCATCCCGCTCTCCCGTCGCGCCGCACGTCAGCGCCAGGCCGAGGTGCCCCCGGTGCCGGTCGCACCTGAGGAGCCCTTCATCGCAGCGGCTGCGCCCGTCATCGCCGATGTCCCCGCGGTGCCCGTCGTCGCCGAGATCGTCGAGAAGTCAGAGGACACGGTCCCGGTCGAGGACATTGCCCCGGCGTCCGAGCCCTTCGTCGCCGAGGCTGACGCCGAGGGTGACGCGTTCGAGCGCGCCTCCCGCGCCTTCCGCGAGACCGGCTCCATCCCGACGTCGTCGGCATCCCGCCGTTCGGCTTTCGCCGCGAACGCCGCATCGCAGGCTGCGCCGAAGATCGACACCGCCGGCCTCGCCGCCGTCGGTCCTCGCCGCACCCGCCGCATCCGCAAGACCCTCGCCGCCGGTGCCACCGTCGGCGCGATGGGGCTCGCCGGACTCCTGGCCGTGTCCATGACCCTGCCGGCGGAGGCCGTCGCGGCCGCCCAGGGCGGATCGCTCGCCTCGACGTCCCTCGTCACCGCGGCCGCCGCTGACGCGGCAGGCTCGGCGGACGACGAGATCCAGGCCTTCGTCGCGCCGTCCGGCGTGCAGAACGAGCCGCTCTCTCGTGCCGACAACTTCAGCACCGTGTCGCTCGTCGAGGTCGCCGCCGAGCAGGGCATCAACTACTCGGGCGAGATCTTCACCAACGACCCGGATGCCGCCATCCAGTGGCCGTTCCTCGTCGGTGTGGGCATGAGCTACGGCTACGGCATGCGCAGCGGCCGCCTCCACGAGGGCATCGACTTCGTCCCGGGTAACGGTGCGCCCATCCAGGCCATCGCCGACGGCACCGTCCGCATCGCGACCGAGCAGGGTGCCGCCTACGGTGTCACGGTCTACATCGACCACGTCATCGACGGCTCGGTCATCACGAGCCACTACTCGCACATGCAGTACGGCTCGCTGCAGGTCAAGGCGGGCGACAAGGTCAAGGTCGGCGACATCGTCGGCAAGACCGGTAACACCGGCCGCTCCTACGGGGCGCACCTGCACTTCGAGCTCATCGTGAACGGGACGACCATCGACCCGATGCCGTGGCTCAAGAAGAACGCCGGACGCACGTCGCTCACCTCGGAGGAGTGACCGTCTCGATTTCATGAGGACGCCACAGTGATGGTATTCTCGTGTGGTTGCCCCGCGAGGGGCAGCACGCCCCGATAGCTCAGTGGCAGAGCACTTCCATGGTAAGGAAGGGGTCGTCAGTTCAATCCTGACTCGGGGCTCGGAGTTCGCATCTGCGATGCGGATGCCGTGCGGCAGGGTAGCTCAGTTGGTGAGAGCGCACGACTCATAATCGTGAGGTCGCGGGTTCAAGCCCCGCTCCTGCTACAGAATGAAACCCCCGGAACCTTCCGGGGGTTTTGTCGTCTCCGACCTCCGTGCCGGGATACCGTCCTCACCCCGCGCGGAGCGTCCTAGAGTGTGTGACGCGTCGGCCCCACAGTCGGCACCGAGATGGCGGGCATCGAGGGACGAGGTCTGCCGTGTCTGCACCCGATCGCCGTGCGAGCACCGTGTTCCGGGACGCCCGGCGAGCCCTGGAGGACGCCGTCGCGGACGGGCGCGGTCATTGCCTCGGGCTCGAAACGCTCGCGCCGCAGGAGTCCTGGGACGTGCTGGTCGCCGAAGGCTACGGGCGCGCCCTACTGACCGGTGCCCTCGCCGGGGCGCTCGGCGGGCTGCTGCGGCACGGCGTGACCGTCGCCGACGTGCTGAGCTGTCCTGAGGTCCCTCTCGGGGTCGAGCTCGGGCCGCGATCCCTCCGGCTCGTCATGGGGTGGCTCGCGGACGGCGTGGCCGAGATGGACGACGCCGTCGTGTCGCGGACGATGGTGGCGGGCGTCGCCGACGACCTCATCGGCGCCTCCGACGCGGCCCTGTCCGCCGGCGACGCGCACCGGGTGGCTGTGCTGGTCTTCGCGATGGCGGCGGTCGGCACCCACGCCGTCTGGCGTGCGGCGTGACGCGCGCTGTCAGCGCCGAGGGGCGAAGGCGCGGGGTACGGAGGTTTCGACCCGCCCGCGGATGAAGACCATCAGCACGAGGCCCACGACGACCACGACGATGTTCCCCAGAGCCGCGAGCGCCGTCAGCCCACCCTCGGCGGGGTGCAGCGTCTGAAGGAAGATGCTCGGGTCGGTGCTGGCGTGGAGGAGGATCGGGGCCACGATGGTCCGGGTGACGCGGAGGGCGAGATACATGCAGATGCCGAACGCGAAGGTGTAGACGAGCTGGAAGAGGGTCGGGAGCAGATCCTGGCCGGTCAGGAGGTTGCCCGCGTGCAGCCCGGCGAAGATCGCCGCGGAGATCACCGCGACGACGAGCTCGCGCGCTCCCGCGTCCCGCATCATCTTCACGACGAGGCCGCGCGTGAGGACCTCCTCCGCGAAGCCGATGGCGAGGCCGGCGAGCAACCAGGTCGCCACGACATCCACCCCGACGCTGCCGTCCTCGATCGTGAGGAAGCGGAGGACGTTGAACAGCAGGACGGCGACGATCGCGATCCACATCCATCCCGCTCCCCGGATCGGCTGGCGCCCGAACACGGGGCGCCACCACCCGACCGAGGCGATGAACCCGACGAGCAGGAGACCCCCGACGAGGATCGGCAGGACGTCGTAGACGAGGACGCCGGCCGCACTCGCCGGGTCGTCCACCTGCGCGGCCAGCGGGAGGAAGGCCAGCGAGAGCAGCTGATAGAGCCCGTAGTACACGGCGGCGAGTAGGAGGGCGCGCCACCAGCCTCCGCGATCCCAGAAGCGCTGCCAGGCGGAACGGTGCGGTGCGGCGTCGGTCATGGGTGCTCCTCGGTGGGGGGAAGGGGCGGACGGCTCAAGTCTGGTGGTTCCGAGCCGGACCCGACGAAAGCGCCGGACGACACGCCGTGTCAACCCCCTCGGCCCCGGGAGGCCGCCCGCCCAGACTGGCCGTCCGGATCCCCAACGTCAGGAGGCGCCATGTCCGACACGTCGAACAGCCAGGACAACCAGGAGGAGATCGAGGCCATCGGCGTCGACCCCGACTTCGTCACCACCGACCACGACCCCGAGCCCGACGAGCTTCCGGCGACGGGCGGCGGGGAGGACGACGACGACGTCGACGTCGCCGACCTCCCCTAGCGCGGGCTACTTGCCTGTGGGCGCCGAGCCGGTCTCTCCCGGCTCGGCGTCCGCGCGTGCGGCGTCGACCCGCCCTCCGGTGCGGAGCTCCGCCTCCAGACGCTCGGCCTCCTCGCCGCTGATCGCCTCACCGCGGGCCACGAGCCCGGCCTGATCCGACAGCGGGATCTGCTTGAGGAACAGCGACAGGATGAGCGCGAGTGCGATGAAGGGCACGAGGTACCAGAACACCGGGGCGAGCGCGTCCGCGTACGCCGTGACGATGCCGTCGCGCACCTCGTCCGGGAGGCTGTTCAGCGCGGCGGGGTCGATCGTGGACGCGGCCTCGGATGCGGCCTCGGGCGACGCTCCGGCGCCGGCGAACACGCCGAGGAGGTTCTCGGTCAGCCGCGTGGTGAAGATCGTGCCGAACACCGCGGTCCCCAGCGAGGCGCCCACCTCGCGGAAGTAGTTGTTCGTGCTGGTGGCGGTGCCGATCTCGCCCGCCGGGACGGCGTTCTGCACGACGAGCACGACGACCTGCATGATGAGGCCGAGCCCGGCGCCGAAGACGAACAGGAACGCGCAGATCAGCCAGATCGGCGTCTCCGCCGACAGGGTGGTCATGGCGACCATCGCGATGCCGGTGATGATCGTGCCGAGGATCGGGTAGATCTTGTACTTCCCGGTCTTCGAGATCGCGATGCCGGAGAAGATCGAGGTCCCCATGAGGCCCACCATCATCGGGATCATCAGCAGACCCGATGCGGCGGCGGATGTGCCGGAGGACATCTGCAGGAACGTCGGGACGAAGCCGATCGCGGCGAACATGCCGATGCCGAGGACGAGGCCGATGGCGGTGGCGTTCACGAAGATCGGATTGCGGAAGAGGCTGAGCGGGATGATCGGGTCCTGCACCCGGGACTCGGTGATGACGAACGCCGTCGCCGACACCACGAGCCCGGCGCCCCAGGCCCAGGTCGCCAGGGAATCCCAGCCGAACGCCGCGTCGCCGCCGAAGTCGGTGAAGAAGATGAGGCAGGTCGTGGCGGCGGACAGGAAGAGCACGCCGAGGATGTCGATCGGCTTCTCCGCCTTCTTGCTGGGGAGCTTCAGGGCCACGAGGGCGATGAGGAACGCGGCGATGCCGACTGGGATATTGATGTAGAACGCCCACTGCCAGGTCATGTGATCGACGAAGAAGCCGCCGAGGAGCGGTCCGGCGACGGCGGAGAGGCCGAACACCGCACCGAGCGGACCCATGTACTTACCGCGCTCGTTGGCGGGCACGATGTCGGCGATGATCGCCTGCGAGAGGATCATGAGGCCGCCGCCGCCGAGACCCTGGAGGGCGCGGAACACCACGAACATCCAGAAGTCCGACGCGAACGCGCAGCCGACCGAGGCGAGCGTGAACAGCGCGATGGCGACGAGGAACAACGACCGCCGGCCCAGCACGTCGCCGAATTTGCCGTAGATGGGCATGACGATGGTGGTGGCGAGCAGGTAGGCCGTGGTGATCCAGACCTGATGGTCGACGCCGCCGAGCTGGCCGACGATGGTCGGCATCGCGGTCGACACGATGGTCTGGTCGAGGCTCGCGAGCAGCATGCCCGCGATCAGGGCGCTGAAGATGATCCAGATGCGGCGCTTCGTGAGGAGGAAGGGCGCATCCGCGGTGGCGGTGGCGGACATCAGTGGTCTTTCTGTGCAGGGGTGTAGAGGTCGCGCGCGAGGCGCAGCCGGCGGGTGATGAGGTTGGCGAACGGCTCGGTGGAGTGATGGTGCAGCAGCTGCTCCATGCACAACCGCACGAGCGCGCCGACGGAGTGGACGAGCACCTCGGCGCGCAGCTCCGCGTCCGGCTCCGTGTCGAGGCGGCGGGCGACGAGGGCGATGTCGCGGCGCTCGTGCTTCTCCTGCTGCTCGAAGGCGGCCCGCAGCAGCCGCGGCTCCTGCTCGATGACGGCGAACAGCTCCGCGGCGTGCTCGATCGGGTCGAAGAGGGCGAAGCGCTCGACGGTGAGCTGCACGAAGTCGTCCAGGAGATCGCCCTCGCGGTCGAGGAAGGCCGCTTCGAGCTCCTCCTGGCGGGAGTCGATGACGGCGAAGCCGAAGACGGCGTTCTCCTTGCTCTCGAAGTAGTTGAAGAACGTGCGCCGGGAGACCCCGGCGTCGGCGCACAGCTCCTCGACGGTGAAGCCGGCGAAGCCTCGCTCGGTGGTCAAGCGGCGCGCGGCCTCGGTGAGCGCGCGCGTGGTCCGACGCTTGCGCTGCTCCCGCGTGGATTCTGCACTGTTCTCCATAAAGTGCAACTTTGCACTCTGAACCTTGGAGTGCACTGAGAGTCGCCGCCGAGAGGCGAGACGAAATTCATTCGGAGAAGTTTGTGACATTCTGTGCTCCCCGACCGTCTTAGTGGTGTCGTGAGAACACGGCCCGCGCGGGAACCGCGTGGTCACACGGATGAAGGAGCTCGAGATGGCGAACGTGACTGGGGGCACCCAGCCCAAGGCTCAGGTCGTTCCGGCCTCGCAGGGGGCGGCGGGGAAGACCACGATCGAGGATGCGGTGGTCGCGAAGATCGCCGGCATCGCGGCGCGAGAGGTGGACGGGGTCTACGCACTCGGCGGCGGCGCCGCACGCATGATGGGCGCGATCCGCGACGCCCTCAACACGACCGACCTCGCGCAGGGGATCAGCGTCGAGGTGGGCGAGACGCAGGTGGCCGTCGACGTGACGATCGTGGCGGAGTACCCCGTGTCCCTGCAGAAGGTGGCCGACCAGGTGCGGGCCGCGATCCACCGGGCCATGGTGGAGCTGGTGGGCATGGAGGTCGCCGAGGTGAACGTGACCGTCAACGACGTGCACATCCCGTCCGAGGATGACGACGAGGCTCCGGAGGCGCGAGTCCAGTGAACGCCTCGGTGATCGGCGGAGCTGCAGCGACGGTGCTCGCGCTGACCTGGATCGTCTGGGGGTTCTGGGCGTTCCTGCTCGTCACCCTCGCGATGCTCGTCGGCGCGGTCGTCGGCCGCATCGTCGACGGTCGCCTGGACGTGCGGGCGCTCGCCGACGTGGTGCGCGGGCGGCGATCGTCCTCATGAGCGTCGCAGTGACGGACGGGCCGACGACCGTGGCGGGGGCCACGGTCGTCGAGGCCCGGGCGCTGCACCGCCTCGCGGTCGGAATCGTCCGGGACGTCGTGCGGGTCGGTGCCGGAGACGTGAGCGTGCAGCTCGCGGACCGCCGCGGCGACCTGCGCGTGTCCGTGGAGGTTCCGGTCGTGCGCGGGCCCCGCGGCGCCGACACCGTGGGCGCACGGGCGGACGCCGTCCGCGACGCCGTGGTGGGCGGTATGCGGGATCTCGCGGCGCGCCGCGTGGGAGCGGTGGACGTGCGTTTCACCGGAGTTCGACGTGAGGACGGGAGGAAAGTGGCATGACGGCGAACACGACGACGTCGCGGCGACTGCTTCGTCGAGAGGCGAGGGCGACCCGCCGGGGTCCGGCGATCGCGCTCGCGGTCGTCCTCGCGGTGCTCCTCGTCGCTCTGCTGGGCGCGGTGGTCGCCGGGACTCTCGACGCGGGGTTCCGCGCGCAGATCACCGGATGGCTCACGCCCGTCACGGCTTCCGCCGCGGCGCCTGCGGTGATGA
Organism: Microbacterium sp. str. 'China'; assembly: GCF_002993305.1. Classification (NCBI taxonomy): domain Bacteria; kingdom Bacillati; phylum Actinomycetota; class Actinomycetes; order Micrococcales; family Microbacteriaceae; genus Microbacterium; species Microbacterium sp. str. 'China'. The sequence continues at coordinate 839,906 of NZ_CP027434.1, forward strand.
TCGCCGCCGGGACCGTGCTCGTGGTGGTGGCGCTGCTCCTCCTCGGACTCGCCGTGCTTCCCGGCCGTCGCGCCCGTCGCACGCGGCTCGCCGCGCGGGCGGCGCTCGTGATCGACGACGGGGTGCTCGCCGACGCCATCGCCGACGGCACCGCGCGCCGGATCGGCGTGCCACGCGGCCAGGTGCGCGTGTCCGTGGGACGACGCACGGTGCTGATCCGGGTCACGCCCACGAGCGGGGTCTCGGTGGATGCGGCCGCCGCGCGAGACGCGGCCCTGCGCGTGCTGGACGAGACCGGATTCCGGCTCTCGCCGCGGGTGCAGGTGGCGCGGGATGGAGTGATCGCATGACGTCGGCAGGGACCGTCGCGAACCGGATCATCCTCCTCGGAGGAGCCGCGATGCTTCTGGGCGGGGGCGTCGTCCTCCTCGCTGCGGGACTGCGGAGCGCGGGGACGCTTCCGGCCCCTGCCGAGGATGTACTCGTCCAGGCCGACGGCCTCGTGGCGTGGTCGGGGGCATGGGGTCTCGACATCCCCGGCGCGGGCTTCGTGCCGCTGTGGGCGCTCGTCGGGATCGCCGCCGCGGTGCTGCTCGTCGTCCTCTTCCTCGCGTTCCTTGTCACCCGCAGGCCGCGGCCGGAGCGCACCCTTCTCCGGCTCGTCGGCGATCGCGGCACCACCGCCGTCGACCGGAATGTGGCGGAGCAGCTGCTGGCAACCCCGCTCGCCGACCGAGCGGACGTGCTGGCCGCCCGGGTGATGAGCCGGAAGGTCGGCCGCGAGATCGCTCTCGGCCTCGTGGTGACTCCGCGCCCCGGCGCGGCCCTGGGCCACGTGCTCGCCGCCGCCGACGCCGTCGTGCAGGAGTGGGACGCCGTCACCGGGACGCGGATGCCGGTCGTCGTACACATCGCCGACCGCGGCTGGCGGGAGCTCTTCCGCTCCCGGCAGCGGATGCGCCGTTCGCTCGCGGACACACAGACGACGGCACCGCACGAGCGGAACGCCACACGGACATCGACCCCGACCGTCGGGGTCGTGTGAGGAAAGGAGGCGCCATGAGCGCGGAGGACAAGATCAAGGCCGCAGCCGAGAAGGTCGCAGGCAAGGCCAAGGAGGTCGTCGGCGAGGTCACGAACAACGACAAGCTCGTCGCCGAGGGCAAGGCCGAGCAGGCGAAGGGCGACGTCAGGAACGCGGCCGAGGATGTCAAGGACACGTTCACCAAGTGACGGAAGGGGAGGAGACGCCCGGAGGGGCGTCTCCTCCGCCCGCGCGCGTCGGGTCGCCTCGATCCGATCCGGCGCGGGCTCCGAACGCCTGGGGAACCGTGAACGAGGGGTGGGGGAATGGCAGCCGATCGCTGGGGCGAGGCGCTGGAGCACGCCGGGGACCGTATCGTCGCCGGTCGTGCGATGGACGGCGACGTCGCCGCGTTCGCGGTGCTCGTGCGCAGGTACACGCCGATAATGAGGGCCTACACACAGCGGATGCTCAACGCGTCGGCGGAGGTCGACGACATCGTGCAGGACGCGTTCGTGACGGCATGGCAGCGGTTCGGTGAGCTGGAGGACCCCGCGAAGGTCAAGAGCTGGCTCATGCGGATCGTGAGTCGCAAGGCGGTGGATCGGCTGCGCCTGACGCGGCCCGCCCTCGATGTGGACGAGCTCGATCGTCCGGCACCGCCGCAGACCAGGCCGGACGCGGTCGTCGAGGCGAGAGCGGGCGTGGCGGCCCTCGGCGCGGCTCTGCGCGAACTCCCGGAGGCCCAGCGCGAGTGCTGGGTGCTGCGGGAGCTGGGCGGCTACAGCTACGAGGAGATCGCCGAGGAGCTCGGCATCCCCGTCAGCACGGTGCGCGGACTGCTGTCCCGCGCGCGACGGTTCCTGATCACACGGATGGAGGCGTGGCGATGACCGATCACCACGAGGACGACCCGCTGCGCCGCCTCGGCCTGGAGCCCGCCGATCTGGACGGGCACACCATCGAGGAGCTCGGTGACTACCTGGACGCGGGACGAACTCCGAGGATCCCTGCGATCGAGGAGTCTCCGGGGTGCCAGCTCGCCCTCGACGCCCTGGAGAGACTGCGGGGTCTCGGCACCGCGCTGATGGACGAGGAGGCCGCGTCCGCACCGCCCGTGGACGAGAGGTGGGTGGCCCGGATCCTCAGCGGCATCGCCATGGACGCTCAGGCGGGACGCCGCATCCCCTTCGCCTCCGACGATCCGGACGTGGACCTGGCCATCACGGAAGGCGCCGTGCGCGGACTGGTCCGTGCCGCGGAGGAGGCCGTGCCCGGCGTGCTGGTCGGCCGGTGCCGGCTGGACGGCGACGTCACCGAGCCCGGAGCGCCCGTGCGCGTGGCGATCGATGTGAGCGTGCGCCTCGGCGACCCGCTCCGCCGCGTCGCCGACCGCCTGCGCGCGGAGGTGGAGGACCGGCTGCGTCGTCATACCGACCTGCGGGTCGCGGCGATCGATGTCGCGATCACCGACGTCAGGGAGGGAGCATGATGACCGGCACCGAGCTGTCGAAGGAGGAGCGCGCGGGTCTCGCGCTCCGGATCGAGGCGGCGCTGCGCGCCTGCTCCGGGGTGCGCGGCGTGTACCGATCGGGCTCCCTCGTCTCCAACCTCCTGCGTGCGGGCGCGTCGGCGTGGGGGAACGAGCGCGGAGCCGAACCGATCGTGTCCGTCGCCGCCGGAGCGGAGGGCGTGGCGGTGGAGGCGGCGATCGGCGTCGACGGGCGGGTTCGCAGTGTCGCGACACTGCGGCACGCTCGTGACGCCGTGGACGCGGTGCTGCGTGCGGAGGGCCTGCGCCGTGGCAGCATCACGCTGACCGTCGCCTACGTGCAGAGCGCCGTGGAGCCGGCGCCGGGGGAGCGCCGCCGCCCGTGACGGGGGCCGGCGGCGCTCCTCGCGTCACACCAGCGCGCGGAGGCCCTCGACGAGCGGCGTCGTCGGGCGGCCGATGAGGCGGCGGAGGGTGCCGTCGGTGTCCGCGAGGGCGCCATCGCGGATGCCGGCGTCGAGGGCGACGACGAACCCGGCGGTGCCCTCATCGAGACCGGCCGCTCGGAGCGCCGCGAGCTGCTCGTCCGCCGACAGCGGGACGAACACGACCTCGCGGCCCGTCACCTCGGTCATCGCGGCGGCGAGGTCGGCGTAGGTCCATGCGACGTCCCCGCCGAGCTCGTAGACCGCACCGAGGTGTCCGTCCTCGATGGCGACGGCGGCGGCGGCCTCGGCGTAGTCCTTCCGGCTGGCGGAGGCGACGCGGCCCTCTCCGGTGCCGGCGCTGAGGGTGCCGGTCTCCGCTGCACGAGCGAGGTCGGCGGCATAGTTCTCGGTGTACCAGTTGTTGCGGAGGATCACCGCGGGAAGGCCTGCGGCCGCGATGAGCTCCTCGGTGGCCTTGTGCTCGGGGGCCAGGACGAGGGAGCTCGTGGTGGCCTTCGGGGCGCTCGTGTAGACGAACTTCGACACCCCGGCATCCTTTGCGGCGTCGATGACCGCCCGATGGTGCGCGACGCGCTGGCCCACCTCCGAGCCCGACACGAGCACGACCGTGTCCACGCCGTAGAGCGCCGCCGCGACCGACGCCGGATCGGTGTAGTCGAGACGGACGACGGGCACGCCGAGGTCGGCCCCCTTGGCGAGGTCGCGCGCACCGGCGCGGATCGTCTGCGGGTCGACGCCGCGCGCGAGCAGGGCGGCGACGATGAGGCGGCCGAGGTGACCGGTCGAACCGGTGACGAGGATGGTCATGGGAGTCCTTTCGTAGCTGACTCCCCGGACAACCCTCGCGCCCGTGCCGCGCATTCCTTCCGGTGGGTACCCACTTTTCGGTAAGGTACCCACATGACGGTGAGTTTTGCGCAGATCCGCGATTCGCAGCCTGCTCTCTTCGACCAGGGATGCGGCACGCGCGTCATTCTCGACCACATCATGAGCAAGTGGGGTGTGCTCGTGCTCTCCTGCCTCTCCGACGGCACGCGGCGCTGGGGTGAGCTGCGTCGGGAGGTGGACGGCATCAGCGAGAAGATGCTCGCCTCGACCCTGCGGACCCTCACCGACGACGGCCTGGTGCACCGGGAGTCGCTGCCGACCGTGCCCCCGCACGTCGAGTACAGCCTCACGCCGCTCGGGCGTGACCTCATGGAGCGGATGCTTCCTCTGATGGAGTGGGTCGCGGCGCACGCCGACGGGATGCTCGGTCGCGACTGACCCACGGAATCCTTCGCGTATCTGAACGCGGCGCATGGATTCCGTTGCAGAAACAAAAGGATTGACGGGATACCGCGGCGCGCCGTACTGTTCAGGACATGGCAACGACGCCCATCCACCTCGAACGTCCCGACGGCAAGGGCCTGGCCGCAGGCACCCTCGGCCTGTGGGGCTCCACTGTCATCGGGCTCGCCTCCACGGCCCCCGTCTACTCGCTCGTCGCGACGCTCGGCTTCGTCGTGCTCGCCGTCGGCGCGCAGGCGCCGATCGCCTTCATCATCGCCTTCGTGCCGATGCTCCTGATCGCCTTCGCCTATCGCGAGCTCAACAACGCCGTCCCCGACTGCGGCACCACGTTCACCTGGGGCACCAAGGCCTTCGGGCCGTGGGTGGGCTGGATGGGCGGCTGGGGCGTCGCGGTCGCCGGTATGGTCGTGCTCGCGAACCTCGCCCAGATCGCCTCCGTGTACTTCTGGTCGCTGATCGGGCAGGACCTCGAGAACAACGACTGGCGCGTCGTCGTCGTGGCGGTGCTCTTCATCGCGGCCATGACCTGGGTGAGCTGGCGCGGGGTCGAGATCGGTGAGCGCATCCAGAACGTGCTCCTCGCGATCCAGTACCTCGCGCTGGCGATCTTCATCGTGGCCGCCCTCTGGCAGTTCTTCACGGGCGACGCCCCCGACGCCACCCCGTTCTCGTGGGAGTGGCTGAACCCGTTCGGCTTCACCGACTGGTCGGGCTTCACGGAGGCGATCCTCCTCGCGCTCTTCATCTACTGGGGATGGGACACCTGCCTCGCCCTCAACGAGGAGACGAAGGATCCGAAGCGCATCCCCGGCCGGGCCGCGGTGCTCACCTGCGTCATCCTGCTGGTGACGTACGTCGCGGTGACGATCGCCGCGATGATGTACGCCGGACTCGGCGAGGACGGCACGGGCCTCGGCAACGAGGCCAACGCCGACGACTTCTTCCTGGCCATCAAGGATGGGCTGCTCGGTCCGTTCGGCTGGGTGCTCGTGGTCGCGGTCATCATCTCGGCGATCTCGTCCACCCAGACGACCATCCTCCCGACCGCCCGCGGCACGCTCGCGATGGGCGTGTACCGGGCGCTCCCGGCGAAGTTCAAGGACGTGCACCCGGTCTACAAGACGCCGTCGTTCTCGACCATCGTCATGGGCGTGGTGGCTTCCCTCTACTACGTCGGCATGACCCTGATCAGCGACAACATCCTGCAGGACTCGATCCTCTCGCTGGGCCTCGCGATCGCGTTCTACTACGCCATCACCGGGTTCGCCTGCGTCTGGTACTTCCGCGCCGACCTGCGCCGCTCGACCCGCGACCTGTTCTTCAAGGGCATCTTCCCGCTGCTCGGAGCGCTGCTGCTGACCGGCGCGTTCGTGCAGTCGGCGATCGACATGTGGGACGTCGACTACGGCTACACCGTGCTCTTCGGCATCGGCGGCACGTTCGTGATCGGCATCGGGTCGCTCGCGATCGGCCTCGTCCTGATGTTCCTCTGGTACCTGTTCCCGCGGTCGAAGCGGTTCTTCCGGGGCGAGAGCCTGAACCGGGAGACCGAGGTGATGGTGCCGGAGGAGCCGGGCGCGATGATCCGCTCGGTCGACGGCGGCATCTGAGGCGCAGGGTGCGCGCGCGGCTGTCCTAGGCTGGCCTCGTGCGCATCCGGCTCGACATCGCCTACGACGGCACCCATTTCCGCGGGTGGGCCACGCAGCCCACACTCCGCACGGTCCAGGGGACGCTGGAGGCGGCGCTCGCCCGGATCGTCGGCTCCGACGTGCGGTTCGTCGTCGCCGGGCGGACGGACGCCGGCGTGCACGCGAGCGGACAGGTCGCGCACGTGGATCTCGACGAGGCGCAGTGGGCGCGGATCCAGGCGCGTCACGGCCGTGCAGCGCAGGACCCGGCGGGCAGCATCGCCGCGCGGATGCGTGGTGTGCTCGGCGCCTACCCCGACGTGACGGTCGTGCGCTCCTCCCTCGCTCCCGAGGGCTTCGACGCGCGCTTCTCCGCGGTCTGGCGACGCTATCGCTACCGGCTCGCCGACGACCTGGCCGGATACGACCCGCTGCGACGGCTCGACACCACCACCATCCGGGGCCGGTTGGACGCGGAGGCCATGGACGCCGCCTCCCGGACCCTCATCGGCCTGCACGACTTCGCGGCCTACTGCAAGCCGCGGGAGGAGGCCACCACCATCCGGACGCTGCTCGACTACCGGTGGCAGCGGGATGCGGAGGGCGTGCTCGTGGCCGAGGTGAAGGCGGACGCGTTCTGCCACAGCATGGTGCGGGCCCTCGTCGGCGCCTGCGCGGCGGTGGGGGAGGGGCGCCTCGACGTCGGCGACCTCGTCGTGCTCCGCGATGCCCTCGCGCGGACCAGCGAGTTCAAGGTGCTCGCCGCCCGCGGTCTCACGCTCACCGAGGTCGGGTATCCGGCCGACGAGCTGCTGGCGGCCAGGGCCGCGCAGACCAGGGCCCGACGCGACCGCGAGAGCGACTGATCGCCGGGATCGGGAGCCGGGGCACAGATGGGGCGGGTAGCGTGGGGACGATCATGAAGGTCATCTCCTACAACCTGCGCAAGCACCGCGCCGCCGGCGAGCTCGCGGCGCTCGTCGATGAGCATGATCCCGACATCCTCTGCCTCCAGGAGTGCGACGTCCCGGAGCTTCCGGATCGGATCGGCGGCCTCGTCCTGGCGGATGCGACGCAGGGCAACCGCCTCGGCCTCGCCCTCTTCTACCGGGAGAGCACCTATCGGCTGCAGGGCATCCGCACCCTCGGCCTGAAGAAGTCGCTGCACGACCGGATCGCGAAACCGGCGCACGAGCGCGTCCTCGGCGCCCGCCTGCGTGACATCGACGACGGCGGAGAATTCATCGTGGCGTCCTTCCACGCCGCGCCCCTGACGGCGTTGAACTCACTCCGCCGGCACCAGATCCGCGCCGCGCTCGCCGAGCTCGCGACGCTGGGCGAGGGGCTGCCGCAGCTCATGGTGGGGGACTACAACTACCCCGTGTTCAAGGAGAACCTCGGGCAGGCGGTCCGCGACCAGGGCTACGCCCTGTCCCTCAGCGATGACCACACGTACACCCGCTACCGGGTCTTCCGTGGGCACTACGACTTCGCGACCTCGTCCGGCTTCGAGATCGAACGCATCACCACGCTCCCGCAGCGTTCCAGCGATCACCGCCCGATCCTCGTGACCGTCCGCCCGAACTGACGCCGCCGGTCCGAGCCGGTTTGGGAATGCCGTTCCGGTGGCGTATGCTGACTCTTTGGTGCCCTTCCCTGCCTGCGGGGAAGATGCACATCCGAACGTGAGCCCTCCACTGGCGTGTTCCTCCCCGTCGGGAAGAACCACCCCGGAGTGGGATTCACGAACACCTCCGTTCGACAAGAAAGCAGCACTATCGTGACGCGCACTTACACCCCCAAGGCTGGCGAAGTCCAGCGCGACTGGGTCGTCATCGACGCCACCGACGTCGTTCTCGGCCGTCTCGCTTCGCACGCGGCGACGCTCCTGCGTGGCAAGCACAAGCCGACCTTCGCCAACCACATCGACTCGGGTGACTTCGTCATCATCGTGAACGCCGACAAGGTCGCGCTCACCGGTCAGAAGCTCCAGAAGAAGATGGCGTACCGCCACTCCGGCTACCCGGGTGGCCTCAAGGCCGTCAGCTACGCCGAGCTCCTCGAGAAGAACCCGGTCCGCGCCGTGGAGAAGGCCATCCGTGGCATGCTCCCGAAGAACAGCCTGGGCCGCCAGCAGCTGTCGAAGCTGAAGGTGTACGCCGGTGCCGAGCACCCGCACGCCGCGCAGCAGCCCCAGCCGTACACCCTCGACCAGGTCGCCCAGTAAGCGCCGTACAGACTAAGGACATACTCGTGGCTGACATCCAGGACTCCACCGAAAACCTCCAGAACTTCTCGACGTCGACCCCGGAGACCGACGCGGTCGAGGCGGCTCCCCGCCCCGTGCTGAGCGTCCCCGGCGCCGCTGTCGGCCGTCGCAAGCAGGCCATCGCCCGCGTGCGTCTGGTTCCCGGCTCGGGCACCATCACGGTCAACGGCCGTACGCTCGAGGACTACTTCCCGAACAAGCTGCACCAGCAGCTCATCAACGACCCGTTCACCGCGCTGAACCTCGCCGGTGCCTACGACGTGATCGCCCGCATCTCGGGTGGTGGCGACTCCGGCCAGGCCGGCGCCCTGCGTCTCGGCATCGCGCGTGCCCTCAACGGCATCGACGCGGAGAACAACCGTCCGACCCTGAAGAAGGCCGGCTTCCTCTCGCGCGACGCCCGCGTCAAGGAGCGCAAGAAGGCCGGACTCAAGAAGGCCCGTAAGGCGCCTCAGTACTCGAAGCGTTAAGGTCCACTGCTCCGATGCCGATCTTTGGCACGGACGGCGTGCGAGGACTCGCCAATGGCATCCTCACCGCCGACCTGGCGCTCACCCTGGCCCAGGCGACTGCTGTCGTCCTGGGCCAGGGCCGTACGGCGGAGGCTCGCAAGGCCGAAGGCAAGCGACTCACCGCCGTCGTCGCCCGTGACCCGCGGGTCTCCGGGCACTTCCTGACCGCTGCCGTCGCCGCGGGCCTTGCCTCCTCGGGCGTCGATGTCCTCGAGGCAGGGGTCATCCCCACGCCCGCTCTGGCATTCCTCGTCGCGGATCGCGATGCGGACTTCGGCGTGATGATCTCGGCATCGCACAACGCGGCGCCCGACAACGGGATCAAGATCTTCGCCCGCGGCGGACGCAAGCTCCCCGACGTGGTAGAGCAGCGCATCGAAGAGGCCATGCACGGCGAGATGCTGCGCCCGACCGGCGCCGGCGTCGGTCGCATCGACCGCTTCTCCGACGCGGAGGACCGCTACGTCGTCCATCTGCTCGGCTCGCTGCCGCACCGTCTCGAGGGCGTCCACGTCGTGCTCGACTGCGCCCATGGTGCCGCCTCCGGAGTCTCTCCCGAGACGTTCCGCGACGCCGGCGCGGAGGTCACCGTGATCGGTGCCGACCCCGACGGGTGGAACATCAACGACGGCGTCGGCTCCACGCACCTCGACAACCTCGCCGAAGCCGTCGTCCGGCTCGGCGCCGATGTGGGCATCGCGCACGACGGCGACGCTGATCGCTGTCTCGCGGTCGACGCGCAGGGCAACGTCGTGGACGGCGATCAGATCATGGCGATCCTGGCCCTGTCGATGAAGGAGCGCGGACGCCTCACCGACGACACGCTCGTCGCGACGGTCATGAGCAACCTCGGTCTGCACGTCGCGATGCGCGAGCACGGCATCACGGTGCGCCAGACCGCCGTCGGCGACCGTTACGTGCTCGAGGACATGAACGAGGGCGGGTACGCGCTCGGCGGCGAGCAGTCCGGCCACGTCATCATGAGCGAGTACGCGACCACGGGCGACGGCCTGCTCACCGGACTCCACCTCGTGGCCGAGATGGCGCGGCAGGGCAAGTCCCTCGCCGAGCTCGCCTCGGTCATGACGGTCTACCCACAGCTGCTGATCAACGTCCGCGACGTCGACAAGGATCGCGTCGCCGACGACGAGGTCGTGCAGCAGGCCGTCCGCGACGTGGAGGCCGAACTGGGCGACACCGGGCGCGTGCTGCTGCGCAAGTCCGGGACCGAGCCGCTCGTGCGCGTCATGGTCGAAGCCGCCGACTCCGAGTCGGCCCGCACCTACGCCGAACGTCTCGCGGCGGTCGTGCAGGAGCGCCTCGCGCTCTGAGCCCGTCGTCTCCGAACCGGTCGGTCGCCTCGGCGGCCGGCCGGTTCGTCGTCTCCGGGCCGGGGCGGTCAGCCGCCGAGCTGTTCGATGTACCGCAGCAGCACGCCTTCACGCAGCGCCCACGGCGACACCTCCAGCTCCTCCACATCCAGCGCGCTCATGGCGGCATGCAGCGACACCGCCGCCGCCACGATCTGGAAGGTCCGGTCGGGCGTGATCCCCGGGAGCTCCTGCCGTGCCGAGGCGGGGAGGCGCGCGAGACGCGGGATCCACGACCCGAGGGCGTCGCGGGGGAGCAGCATCCGCTCGATGCCCGACCAGCCGGGGACGGGGTAGCCGACGAGCCGGGCCAGTGAGCGGATCGCCTTGGAGGAGCCCACGACGTGGTCCGGACGGGGGAGGCTGCGGAACCGCGAGGTGACCCCGTCGAGCGTCGTCAGGGCGTGCGCCCGGAGGCGCTCCACGTCGTCCTCACCCGGAGGGTCCTGCGGAAGGAACTGCACGGTCATGCGCCCGGCTCCGAGGGGGACGGACGCGGCGACGTCCGGCACCTCCTCGGCACCGGCGGCGATCTCCAGGGAGCCGCCGCCGATGTCGAGGAGCAGCAGCTGGCCGGCAGACCACCCGAACCAGCGCCGCACGGCGAGAAACGTGAGCGCGGCCTCGGTCTCCCCGTCGAGCACCTGGAGCGGCTGGCCGAGGGCGGCCTCGATGCGGGCGATCACCTCGGCCCCGTTGCGGGCATCGCGGACGGCGCTCGTGGCCGTGGCGAGGAGCGCGTCCACGCGTTCCTCCTCCGCCACCCGGCGCGCCTGCGCGACGGCCGCTTCCAGGGCTTGCACGCCCTGCTCCGCGATCGCCCCGTCCGGTGTGAGGTAGCGCATGAGGCGCAGCACGGTCCGGTCGCTCGTGGTGGCGAGTGGTCGTCCGCCCGGCCGCACATCGGCGGCGAGCATGTGGACGGTGTTGGATCCGATGTCGAGGACTCCCAGGCGCACGGGATGAGGATACTCGCGCGCGGTTACGATGGACGACGTGACCACCGCCGACCCCACGCTGCCGCTGTCGCCGTACCGGGAGATCGGGCGCGCGGAATGGGCGCGTCTCGCCGCCGGACTCGACCAGCCCCTGACCGAGACCGAGGTCGTGGAGCTACGAGGTATCGGCGACCGCCTCGACCTCACCGAGGTCCGCGAGGTCTACCTCCCGCTGAGCCGATTGCTGAGCCTATACGCGAGCGCGACGAAGCAGCTCGGCGCGGCCACCTCGTCGTTCCTCCAGGAGGACGACACGACCACGCCGTTCGTCGTCGGTGTCGCCGGCTCCGTGGCCGTGGGCAAGTCGACCATCGCCCGGCTCCTCCGCGAGCTGATGAGCCGATGGCCGGGGACGCCGCGGGTGGAGCTGGTGACGACGGACGGCTTCCTCTACCCGAATGCCGAGCTCGAGCGTCGCGGTCTCATGGATCGCAAGGGCTTCCCGGAGTCGTACGACCGCCGGGCGCTGATCGAGTTCCTCACGGAGGTCAAGAGCGGAGCCCCTGAGGTGCGGGCGCCGTTCTACTCCCACATGCGCTACGACATCGTCCCCGACGCGCACGTCGTGGTGCGCCGCCCCGATGTCGTCATCGTCGAAGGGCTCAACGTCCTGCAGCCCCCGCCGGCCCCGAACGACGTCGCGGTCAGCGACCTCTTCGACTTCTCGATCTTCGTGGACGCCGACACCACGCACATCGAGAAGTGGTACGTCGACCGGTTCCTCGCTTTGCGGCAGGGAGCCTTCAGCAACCCGTCGTCCTACTTCAACGTGTTCGCGCACCTCACCGACGAGGAGGCGATCACGACCGCACTGGGATATTGGAACGAGATCAACATGCCGAACCTCGTCGAGAACGTGATGCCCACCCGGCACCGCGCGCGGCTGGTCCTGCGGAAGGGCGCGGATCACGACGTGGAGAGCGTGCTCCTGCGCAAGCTCTGAGCCCCTCCTGCAGCCCTCTATTGTTCGGACGACTCGCAAAAAATCCCGCTTACCCTTATCCCCATGTGTGGAATCGTCGGATACGTGGGCCCGCGGCCCAGCCAGGACATCCTTCTCGCCGGCCTCGCCCGGCTCGAGTACCGCGGCTATGACTCCGCGGGCATCGCCGTGATCGATGGCGAGGGAACGCTGGGCATGCGCAAGAAGGCGGGCAAGCTCGCCATGCTGCGCGACTCGCTCGGTGATGCGCCCCTCGCCGACGGCACGACCGGCATCGGGCACACGCGGTGGGCGACGCACGGCGGCCCGACCGACGTCAACGCGCACCCCCACCTCGCCGACGACGACAAGCTCGCGGTGATCCACAACGGCATCATCGAGAACTTCGCGGCTCTGCGCGACGAGCTCCTCGCCGACGGTGTCTCCTTCCGCAGCGAGACCGACACCGAGGTGGCTGCGGCGCTCCTCGGCCGCGAGTACGCCGGCAACGGGGGCGACCTCGCCCTCGCGTTCCGTGCTGTCGTCAACCGCCTCGAGGGCGCCTTCACCCTCCTCGCGATGCACCAGGACCACCCCGGACTCGTCGTCGGCGCTCGCCGCAACTCGCCGCTCGTGATCGGTCTGGGGGAGGGCGAGAACTTCCTCGGTTCCGACGTCGCCGCCTTCGTCGAGCACACCCGCAAGGCCCTTGCGATCGGTCAGGATCAGATCGTGTCGATCACCCCCGACGCGGTGACCGTGACCGACTTCGCTGGCACCCCCGTCACCGCCGAGCCGTTCGACGTGTCGTGGGACGCCGCCGCCGCCGAGAAGGGCGGATGGTCGAGCTTCATGGCCAAGGAGGTCGCCGAGCAGCCGGAGGCCGTCGCCAACACGATCCGCGGCCGCATCCGCGACGGCCAGGTCGTGATCCCGGAGCTCGACGGTCTCGACGACCTGTTCGTCGGCATCAACCGCGTCATCATCACCGCGTGCGGCACGGCCTCGTATGCCGCGCTCGTCGGCAAGTACGCGATCGAGCAGTGGGCCCGGGTGGCGGTCGACGTCGAGCTCGCCCATGAGTTCCGCTACCGCGACCCGGTCATCGGCGCCGACACCCTCGTGGTCTCCATCAGCCAGTCCGGCGAGACCATGGACACCCTGATGGCCGTGAAGTACGCCCGCGAGCGCGGCGCCCGCACGCTGTCGGTCTGCAACACGCAGGGCGCGACGATCCCGCGGGAGTCGGACGCCGTCGTCTACACGCACGCCGGGCCCGAGGTCGCCGTCGCCTCGACCAAGGCGTTCTCCGCCCAGATCACGGCCCTGCTGCTGCTCGGCCTGCACATGGGACGGGTCCGCGGTGTGGTGGCCGACGCCTCGACCGATGTCGAGGAGCTCGCCGCGCTGCCGGAGAAGGTCGCCAAGGTGCTGGAGAGCGAGCACGAGCACGTCACCCAGCTCGCCGGCTGGATGGCCGACACCCGTTCGGTGCTGTTCCTCGGCCGTCACGTGGGCTACCCGATCGCTCTCGAGGGCGCGCTGAAGCTCAAGGAGATCTCCTACATCCACGCCGAGGGCTTCGCCGCGGGCGAGCTCAAGCATGGTCCGATCGCGCTGATCGAGCCGGGGCAGCCGGTGTTCGTGCTCGTGCCGTCGCCGCGGCACTCCGCGCTCGTGCACTCCAAGGTCGTCTCCAACATCCAGGAGATCCGCGCCCGCGGTGCCCGCGTGATCGTGGTGGCCGAGGAAGGTGACGCCGCCGTGCTGCCCTTCGCGGACGAGGTCATCCACATCCCGCTCGCCGGCCCCATGTTCGAGCCGCTGCTGGCCGTCGTCCCGCTGCAGATCTTCGCGATGGCGCTGGCGACCGCGAAGGGCCTCGACGTGGACCAGCCGCGGAACCTCGCGAAGTCCGTCACGGTGGAGTGACCGCCGACCCACCCCCTTCTGTTCGCCCCACCCCTCTGAGTACGCACGCAGAGGGGTGGGGCGTTCGTAGCGGGGTGGGTGGGGAAGCCCGAGTAGGCTGAACGCGTGATCATCGGCACCGGCATCGACCTCGTGGACATCCCGAGGTTCGAGCGCACGATGACCCGGACGCCTCGACTGCGGGAGCGGCTGTTCGCCCCGTCGGAACGTGAACTCCGGCTGCCCTCTCTAGCCGCGCGATATGCTGCGAAGGAAGCGCTGATCAAGGCGCTCGGCGGCTCCGACGGGGTGCACTGGACCGAGATCGAGATCGCCTCCGAGCCCTCAGGGAGACCGCATTTCGTCCTGTCCGGATCCACGGCCGCGGTGGTCGAGGCACGGGGGATCCTGACGCTGCACCTCACCCTCACCCACGATGCCGGCCTCGCCGCCGCGTTCGTCGTCGCCGAAGGAGCCCCGCTGTGACCGTCCCGTTCCGCGAGGCCACGATCGATCTCGATGCGATCGCCGACAACGTCCGGCACTTCCGTCGCCTCACCGGCGTGGAGGTGCTGGCCGTGGTGAAGGCGAACGCGTACGGGCACGGAGCCGCCGCGACCGCCGTGGCCGCGCTCTCCGGCGGTGCGACCCGCCTCGGGGTGGCCGAGATCCCGGAGGCGCTGGAGCTGAGGCGCCAAGGGGTGCACGCGCCGGTGGTGGCGTGGCTGCACGCGCCGGGGGAGCGGTTCCTGGAGGCGGCAGCGGAGGGCGTCGAGATCGGTATCTCGTCGTATGACCAGCTGCAGGCCGTGGCTGCCGCCGCATCCGCGAACCGCCCGGTCGCGGTGCACCTGAAGCTCGAGACGGGGCTGTCACGCAACGGCATCGCTCCGGACGACTGGGCGACGGTGCTCGCCGAGGCCGCCCGCCTGGAGCGGATCGGAAGGGTCAGGGTCGTGGGGCTCTTCAGTCACCTCTCCAACGCCTCGCCGGCCGACGACCGCGCCGCGCTCGCCCGGTTCGAGGAGGGCGTGGCGCAGGCCGCGGCGCTCGGCGTGCGTCCGGAGATCCGCCACATCGCCGCCACCGCCGCCGCCATCGATCTGCCCGAGACACGACTCGACGCCGTGCGTATCGGCATCGGCACCTACGGCCTCTCGCCCTTCGACGACCGCTCCTCCGCGGAGCTGGGCCTGCGCCCGGCCATGACCCTGCGCGGGGCCGTGGCGGCCGTCCGGCGTGTTCCCGCCGGTACCGGGGTCTCCTACGACTACGTGCATCGCACGGACCGCGCGACCACCCTGGCGCTCGTGCCGCTGGGATATGCCGACGGAGTGCCCCGCAGCGCCTCCGGGAGACTGCCCGTGTCGATCGGCGGGCGCCGCTACACCAACGTGGGCCGGATCGCGATGGATCAGTTCGTCGTGGACGTCGGAGACGCCCCGGTCGCGGTAGGCGACGAGGTCACGCTCTTCGGGGATCCGACTCTCGGCGTGCCATCGGCCGCGGACTGGGCGGAGGCCGCCGGCACCATCGGGTACGAGATCGTCACCCGCATCGGTCACCGGGTGCCGCGGAGGACGACGTGAGCCTGGACCCGGCGTTCCTCGGACGACGCCGGATCGCCACGTCCGAAGAGATGGAGCAGCTCGGGCTGCGCATCGGCGAGCAGCTCGAGCCGGGAGACCTGCTCATCCTCACCGGTCCGCTGGGGGCCGGCAAGACCACTTTCACGCGCGGCCTGGCCGAGGGCCTCGGGGTCCGAGGACCCGTGCAGAGCCCGACGTTCGTGATCGCCCGCACCCATCCATCGCTCGTCGGACGCGCCCCCCTCGTGCACGTGGACGCGTATCGCCTCGGCTCCGCGGCCGAGCTCGACGACCTCGACCTGGACCTGGAGCGGTCGGTCGTGGTCGTGGAGTGGGGTCGCGGCATGGCGGAGGAGCTCGCCGACGCCTGGTGGGACATCGAGATCGAACGACCCGTCGGAGCCGGTGAGGACGATGACGACCTCGATCCTTCGGAGCTGGATGCCGATGCGCCGCGCTTCGTCACGATCGCCCGCGAGGAGCGCGCATGACGGCGGGGGAGCCGCTGGTCGCGGTCATCATCGAAGACGACCCCGGTGTCCGTTCGCTCCTGGATGAGGTGTTCCTCGCCGCGGGCTTCCGAACCGTGCAGGCGGGGTCAGGCCCGGACGGTCTCGCAGCCGTGGCGGCGCACCATCCGATCATCACCACGCTGGACATCAACCTCCCGGGCATCGACGGCTTCGAGGTCGCGCGGCGCATCCGTCAGGTCAGCGACACGTTCATCATCATGTTGTCCGCCCTGGCCGACGAGTCGGATGTGGTGCTCGGCCTCACCTCCGGCGCCGACGAGTACCTGGTGAAGCCCTTCCGGCCACGCGAGCTGCGGGCGCGGATCGAGGCGCTCCTCCGCCGCAACCGCTCGTCGGCGGTACCCACGGGGACGCCGGAGGTCGCAAGCGCCCCGTCGCCGCAGTCCGCCGCCCCCGCACCCTCCGTCGCGTCGATCCCCGCTCTTCCGATGGTGGCCGCCGGGGATGCCACCGTGGCCACGTGGCGAGGGCTCGTGCACCGGGACCTCAGTCTCGACCTCGACACGCGCCTCGTGCTCGTCGCCCAGCGCCCCGTCGAGCTCACCCCCACCGAGTTCGACCTGCTCGCGGCGCTCCTCGAGGCCGGCCGCCGGGTCTGCAGCAAAGCCGACCTCGCGCTCGGACTGCGCGGAGCCTCCGGCGACGCCTTCGACCGGGTGAGCGAACCCGACAAGCGGGCGATAGAGACGCACATGGCCAATCTGCGTCGGAAGCTCGGCGACAGCCCCACCGCCCCCCGCTATATCGAGACAGTGCGCGGTGTCGGGTACCGCCTCACGTCCGACGACCGCCCCGCCTGAAAAGAAGGGGTCGAGGCCGCGGCTCCCCCACCGCGGCCCCGGATGCCTGCGAATCCCCACTCGCGCGGCCCCAGCTTCTGCGAATTCCCCAGTCGCAGCGTCGGCTCCCACTCAGAATCGTAGGACGGGAAGGCCTCCTGAAGAGCGAGAAGTGACGATCTTTGAGTAATCTTGCGTGAATGCTGAGGATCGACCGGGAGGCGGACCTTGATGATCCGCACGGTCTCGATCTGGCGGTGGCAGCTGGTGTTCACCGCGAGCATCGTGGCCATCGTGGTGATGGTCGCGGGCTTCAAGCCGCAGACCCTCGCGATCCCGCTGTTCATCGGCGGAATCGGGCTCATCGTCGTCACCACCCTGGTGGCGCTCATGGTCCCGTGGCGACGACTGCCGCGCTCGGCCGTGACGGTCCTCCCGCTGCTCGACGTGCTCGGGGTCGGACTGACGACGAACGTGCCGGATCTCCGGCTCGGCTTCCTCTGGGTCTTTCCGGTGGTCTGGTTGGCGACCTACTTCTCGATGCCCTGGGTGTTCGTCGGCATCGCGCTCAGCGGTGGCTGTCTAGTGTTCTTCGCGGACCGCTCGGGCCCGCCGGAGGACGTGCTGCTGCGGGTGCTCACCGTCGTCATCACCCTGAGCTTCCTGGGTGTGACAGTCCGCATCGGCGCCCAGCGGTCCGGCGCGGCGCGCCGGCTCCTGCAGCGCCGCTCGGAGCAGGTGAACCGGGCGGCGGAGCGGGCCGAGACGAATCAGGAGCGCGTCACGCAGGTGATCGACGCGCTGCGCATCGCGCTCGTGGTGGTCACCTCCGCGGGCCGCATCCTGCAGATGAACGACGCGTACCGCACCCTCTACGGCCGTGACCGCTTCGGGACGGCGCTCCCGTCGGCGTCCGTCGAGTACGACGCCCGGCGTGGGACGGCTCTGACCCCGGAGCGCACGACGCTGGCGCGCGCGGCCGCGGGGGAGTCGATGCGGGAGGAGCGGGTGTGGCTCTACGACGGGGCAGGGCAGTGGCACGCCCTGGCCGTGACCACGCAGCCCATCGCCGGAGCGCGGGAGGGGGAGCGCATCACCCTCGTCGTCATCGACGACGTCACCGCACTCCTGGAGGCCGCCGAGGAGCGGCGGGCGCTGACCGCCGTGATCTCCCACGAGCTGCGCAACCCACTCACCGCGATCATCGGGCACGTCGAGCTCCTCCGCGAGCGCGACGACCTCCCCGGCCGGGTGCCCGCGCAGATCGAGGTCATCGCGGACGCCGGGGAGCGGTTGCAGGATCTCGTCACGAGCATGCAGGCCCAGACAGGACGGGTCTCGCACGATCCGTTCGAGCCGGTGGACCTGCGCGTCGTCGTGGAGGAGTCCGCCGCGTCCTTCGCACCGTTGATGGGAGCCGCGCGGCAGGAGCTCGTGCTCGACGGTGCCGCTCGGATGGTGATCACGGGCGACGCCTTCCGGCTCCGTCAGGTGCTCGACAACCTGCTCGGCAACGCCGTCAAGTACACGCCGGCCCGTGGCCGCATCACGGTGCGGCTGACGGAGTCGGACGGACATGCCGAGGTCACCGTGGCGGACACCGGGATCGGCATCGCCGAGGAGGAGCTGCCGCGGCTGTTCGAGCCCTACTTCCGCGCCGACAGCGCCGTGCGCGGCGGCATCGCCGGCACCGGTCTCGGCATGGGCATCGCGCGGGACATCGTGGTCGCGCACGGCGGCGCCATCCTCGTGGCGAGCGAGGTGGACGTCGGCACCACCGTCACCGTCCGTTTCCCCCGACGAATGA
Source organism: Microbacterium sp. str. 'China' (assembly GCF_002993305.1). Classification (NCBI taxonomy): domain Bacteria; kingdom Bacillati; phylum Actinomycetota; class Actinomycetes; order Micrococcales; family Microbacteriaceae; genus Microbacterium; species Microbacterium sp. str. 'China'. Next base: position 858,485 of record NZ_CP027434.1, read on the forward strand.
GAGAGGACCCTGTATGACGCCGCTCGTGCCCGTCAGTGTCGACGTCACCACGAGCATGGTGGCCGTGGTGACCGTGCTCACCGCGATCGTCGTCGGTCTCGCCACCCTGGCGCGGCCGAGCAGGGCGACCATCGTCTGGGGCGTCGCCTTCGGCATCGGGATGCTCGGCGCCTACCTCTGGTTGGCCGGCCACCACACCGGCAGCCCCGTGCTCCGTGCGGCCGCCTCCGCGATCGTCGTCTCCTTCGTGCCGCTCGTGTGGATCGGGGTGCGGATGCACTTCGGACGGTCAGCGCCCTGGCTGCCGGTCGTCCTCGCGCTCGTCGGCGTGCCCGCGGCACTGATCCTCACCGCGGGCACCCGCTGGTATCTCCCGGTCTTCCACGTCGTCTTCCTGGCGATGGCGGTATTCGCCGGCCTGCTCGCCTGGGAGCTGCTCCGAGGACAGCCGGCGTCGCGGGACATCGTGCTGCCTCTGGCGCTCGCCGCGTGCGGCTTCGTCGTGGTCGCCGTCGTCAGCGCCGGCTCCGCCCTCGTATCGGGAGGAGTGAGCACGGAGGAACAGCTCAGCGCGCTGCGCGGGATGAACGCGGTGGGGACGATCGTCGTGAGCACGTGCGCGGCCTTCACCCTCGTGCTCCTCGTGCGGGTGGAGAGCGCGACCCCCGGGACGGACGGCGCGGCGGAGCGCGCCAGGGAGCGGCTTCGCAAGGCGGCAGCGCAGAAAGACCCGGCGTGGTCGATCCTCGACATCCGTCTGGATGATCCCACCGACCTCCGCGAGGCGTCGAGCAGTGCCGGCTTCCGCCGCATCGCCGATCGGTTCCACGCGGACATCTGCGAAGCGCTGCCGGCGACGGCCGACGCGGAGCGGGTCGCTGACGACCGCGCGATCGTCATCATCCACGGAAGCGACGAGGCGGTGCGGTTCCACCTGCGGGCGATCCTGGCATCCGTGTCGATCATCGATCTGGAGGCGCCTGCGAGCGGGATCCGCTCCTCCGCCAGCATCGGCTGGGCGACGGCAGCCGTCGCGGGATACGACTACGGCACACTCGTCGCGGCGGCGGCATCCGCGGCGGAACGGGCGCGCGACGCCGGCGGGGATCAGTGGAAGCGGGCGCAGGAGTCGGATCTGACCGCCGTCTGAGCTCGCGTTCCGCGTCAGCCGAACAGCCTCTTCACCGTATCGAGGTGCTCGCGGGTCAGGGCGCCGGCTGTCCGGGGGTCGCGCGCGGCGATCGCATCGCCGATACGTCCGTGCGCGTCCTGGTCGGCGGCGTCGCCGTGATGGCCGCGGATGCGCAGCATGTCGATCATGGCCTGCAGCGAGCGCGGGGCGAAGCCGTCGAACAGCTCTCGCAGCACGGGATTGCCGGAGGCGACGACGACGGCCCGGTGGAAGGCCATGTCCGCCTCGACGTGCGCGCGGATGTCCGTGCGTCGACGGTCGCGTTCGGCGAGCGTGCGCCTCAGCTCGTCCAGGTCGGCCGCGGTCCGGCGCTCCGCAGCGAGCGCCGCGGCCTCGACTTCGATCGCGGTGCGGGCCTCGAGGACCGCGATGATGTCGGCGCGGTCGAGGACGGCATCCCAGGTCGGGGCGGGCTCGACGGCCGTGACGAAGACGCCCGCGCCCTGGCGGGTGGCGAGCACACCGCGCCCGGCCAGGATGCGGATCGCCTCCCTGGTCGTCGACCTTCCGACCCCCAGTTGCGGAGCGAGCGTGGTCTCGCCGGGCAGCTTCCCGCCGACCTCCCATTCGCCGGCTCCGATCCGGGCGAGGAGCAGCTCGGCGGCCTGTTCGGCGAGGGATTCGCGGCGCACGGTCGTCATGGGTCCATTCTCGCAGGTGACTCGACTGCTCTGCTTGTCTGAGGAGTTGTGCTAGGTTCTCCCTATGCGCACATCCGGGTTCCTCCTCCTTCGTCGCCACGACGGGGTCTAGTCAGACCGGCTCCCCGTCGTGGGGGCGCAGGACGCGCCGGTCGCCTTCTCCGCGATCCGAACAGGAACCAGATCATGACCCCTCTCCGCGCCTTCCCGACCCTCGCCACCCCGTCCGGCGCCCTCCCCGACGGCGCTCCGCACTGGAACAGGCAGCGGCCCTCGCAGATGCCCTCGCATCGCTATCGAGACGTGTACTCCCGTGTCGCCGTGCCGCTGCAGACGCGGACCTGGCCGAGCGCGCGACTGACCCAGGCCCCCCTCTGGGTCCCCGTGGATCTCCGGGACGGGAACCAGGCGCTGGCCGAGCCGATGGACCCGGCCCGCAAGCGGCGCTTCTTCGAGCTCATGGTCGCGATGGGCTACAAGGAGATCGAGGTCGGATACCCCTCGGCCTCCCGGACGGACTACGACTTCGTCCGGCTCCTCGCCGAGACCGACCTCGCTCCTGCCGACGTGACGATCGTGGTGTTCACGCCCGCGCGGCGCGACCTGATCGAGCGCACCGTCGAGTCCGTGCGCGGCATCCGGAACCCCGTCGTCATCCACATGTACACCGCCACGGCGCCGACGTGGCGCGATGTCGTCCTCGGCCAGGACAGGGAGGGGCTGAGGGCGCTGATCCTCGCGGGCGGGCAGGACGTGCTCCGCTTGGCGGGAGACCTCGACAACGTCCGCTTCGAGTTCTCTCCCGAGGTGTTCACCCTCACCGAGCCGGACTTCGTCCTCGACGTGTGCGGGGTGATGACGACCCTGTGGGACGCGACCCCCGAGCGTCCCGTGATCCTGAACCTGCCGGCGACCGTCGAGGTCGCGACCCCGAACGTCTACGCGGACCAGATCGAGTACATGCACCGCAACCTCGGGCGTCGCGACGGGGTCATCCTCTCCGTGCATCCGCACAACGACCGCGGCACCGGTATCGCCTGCGCGGAGCTCGCCGTCCTCGCCGGCGCGCAGCGGGTCGAGGGATGCCTCTTCGGCAACGGGGAGCGCACCGGCAACGTCGACCTCGTGACCCTCGCCCTCAACCTCCACGCGCAGGGCGTCGATCCGATGATCGACTTCTCCGACATCGACGAGATCCGCCGGACCGTCGCGCACTGCAACGGCATCGACATCCATGCGCGGCACCCGTATGCCGGCGACCTCGTGCACACCGCCTTCTCGGGCACCCATCAGGACGCCATCCGGAAGGGGTTCGCGGAGCATCGCGCCCGTGCCGCGGAGGAGGGCCGCACCGAGGGTGACATCGAATGGCGCGTGCCGTATCTGCCCATCGACCCGGCGGACCTCGGCCGCAGCTACGACGCCGTGATCCGCGTCAACTCGCAGTCCGGGAAGGGCGGCATCGCGTACCTGCTGGAAGACGCCTATGGGACCGAGCTGCCGCGGCGCCTGCAGATCGACCTCGCTCGTCACGTCCAGCGGCGCACCGAGCAGACGGGACACGAGGTCACGGCCGCGGAGGTGTGGGACATCTTCGACGCCGCCTACCTCGCGAGCGCGGACACGAGACCGCCGAGGCTGCGGGCGGATGCCGACGTCGCGGGAGGGTGCACGACGATCACGCTCCGTGTCGACGGCGTCGAGACGCGGACCCGCCACGACGGCGTCGGTCCGGTGGAGGCGCTGGGTACGGCGCTCGCGCAGATCGGTCTGCCCGTCGAGATCCTGAGTCTGCACCAGACGAGCATCGGAACGGGCCCGGACAGCGACGCGCTCACTCTGATCGAGTACCGCGACGGCGCGCGCTCGGGATGGGCGGCCGGCCGCGACCGCTCCGTGCTGGCGGCGACCCTGCACGCCGTGCGGAACGCGGCGGAGCGCCGCGCCGCGACGACGCCGTCCCGCGAGGTCTAGGGGGTCTGCTTCTCGCGCCCCCGCGCGAGTGCCGCGGAGATCGCATCCGCGGCGCTCGCGTCGGTGTCGGCGGCGGCGGACACGTTCTCGGCCACGACGGCCTCGATGATCTCGGTGCGCTGGATGCGGGTCTCGCGCGGGGCCTTGACGCCGATGCGCACGCTGTCGCCCTTGATGTCGAGCAGCGTGACCTCGATCTCGCCGTCGATGCGCACGCTCTCACCGATCCGCCTCGTCAACACCAGCATTCGTTCAGCCTACTGGTGCGGAGGGGGCGGCCCCCAGCGACGCGGTGGCGGAGTCGCGGACCACGCCGATCGTCTCGATCGTCAGCGATGCGGCCGTCGCCTCGGTGTAGGAGAGGACCGGGAGGCCGTCGGTCTGCGCCGACACGAGCCGCCGCACAGCCGGGCGCAGCGAGGGCGCGCACACGAGCACCGGTTCACCGCCGTCCGTCGGCGTCGCCACGGCCTGCTTGACCGACGCGATCACCGCTTCCATCCGCGGCGGGTCGAAGACGATCTGCGAGCCCTCGTCGCCGGGACGCAGGCTCTCCAGCATGGCCTGTTCCAGCAGCGGCGCGATCATGACGACGCGGAGCGTGCCGTCCTCCGCGAAGCGGGAGGCGATGGCCGGCCCCAGCGCGGCACGGGCGGCCTCGATCAGTCCCTCCGGGTCTGTCGAGACCTTGGCACGCAGCGCGAGCGCCTCGTAGATGCGGCTGAGGTCGTTGATCGGCACACGTTCGGCGAGCAGCCCCTGCAGCACGCGCTGCACCTCCGCGAGCGACAACAGCGCGGGCGTGAGCTCCTCGACCGCCGACGGCGAGACCTGCTTGAGCGCGTCGGTGAGCTGCCGCACGTCCTCGCGGGTGAGCAGCCGGGCGGCGTGCGTCTGGATCACGCTCGACAGGTGCGTGATGATGACGCTCGCCCTGTCGATCACCGTGGCTCCGGCGAACTCCGCGCTGTGCCGCATCTCCATCGGGATCCATTTGCCCTCGAGGCCGAACACCGGGTCCAGGGCAGCGGTCCCCGGCAGGCTGTCCAGGCCCTGCCCGAGAGCCAGCACCGATCCGGTCGGCGCGGTGCCCCGCCCGGTCTCGACGCCGGCGATGCGGATGACGTAGGTCGCCTGGGGGAGTTCGATGCTGTCCCTGGTGCGCACGGGCGGGGTGACCAGACCGAGGTCGAGCGCGATGCGCCGCCGCAGAGCTTTGACCCTCGCGAGGAGATCGTCGGGGCCGCCGGTCACCAGGTCCACGATGTCCGGGGCGAGGAGGATCTCGAGGGGGTGCACCCGCATACGCTCGATGAGCTCCTCGGGCTGGTCCGCGGGCACCGGCGCGGGGGCCTGTGCGGCCTCCGCCTCTTCGCGCTTGCGGGTCGCGGTGATGCGCTGCGCGATGAGGAGCAGCAGGGCGCCGATCACCAGGAAGGGGAGCATCGGCATGTGCGGGATGAGTGACATGACGATGGCCGCGCATCCCGCGATGATGAGGGCGTTGCGCGACTGGCCGAGTTGCGTCGACGCGGCCGATCCCATCTCGGCCTCGGCGGTCGAGCGGGTGACGATCATGCCGGTCGAGACCGCCATGAGCAGGGCGGGGATCTGCGTGACGAGGCCGTCGCCGATCGTGAGCAGGCTGTACGTGCTGACGGCCTGGTCGATCGACATGCCGTGCTGGACGAGGCCGATCGCGATACCGCCGACGAGGTTGATGATGATGATGACGAGTCCGGCGATCGCGTCGCCCTTGACGAACTTCGAGGCGCCGTCCATCGCGCCGTAGAAGTCGGACTCGGCGGCCACCTCCGCCCGGCGCTCCCTGGCCTCGGTGTCGCTGATGAGGCCGGCGTTGAGATCGGCGTCGATGGCCATCTGCTTGCCCGGCATCGCGTCGAGCGTGAACCGGGCGCCCACCTCGGCCACGCGCTCGGCACCCTTGGTCACCACGACGAACTGGATGACGACGAGGATGAGGAAGACCACGGCGCCGATGATGAGCGAGCCGCCCACCGCGATCGCCCCGAACGCCTCGATCACCTGTCCCGCGTACGCCTCACCGAGGACGAGGCGGGTGGAGGCGACGTTCAGCCCCAGCCGGAACAGCGTCGCCACGAGCAGCAGCGACGGGAACACCGAGAAGTCGAGCGGCTTCTTCACGAACATCGACGTCAGCAGGATGACCAGCGCGAACATGATGTTGAGGATGATCAGCACGTCGAGCAGGAACGGCGGCACGGGGACGACGAGCAGCATGATGATGCCGACGACGCCGATCGGCACTCCGAGCGTGATGAGGAGCTTCTTCATACGGTCCTCCGGTAGGGGAGCGAGTGGATGCCGCGGGCGGCGCCTCGGCGCCGCAGCGCGTCGACGAACACGAGGACCCGTGCCACGGCGTTGTAGAGGTCTTCGGGGATCTCCTGACCCAGCTCGCACGCGGCGTGCAGAGCGCGGGCGAGGGTGATGTCGCGGACGAGGGGGACGCCGGACTCGAGCGCCTTCTCACGGATCCGCTCGGCGATGACGCCGCTGCCCTTCGCGACGACCCGCGGGGCGGACGTGCCGGGGTCGTATTCGAGCGCGATGGCGATGTGCGTGGGGTTGACGACCACCACGTCGGAGCCGGCGACCGCGGCGATCATGCGGTTGCGGCTCACCGCGAGCTGACGCGACCGGCGCTGCTGCCGGATGAGCGGGTCGCCCTCGGAGTTCTTGTTCTCGTCGCGCACCTCGCGCTTGGTCATGCGCGTGTGCTTGCGGTTGCGGCGCATCACGACGAACAGGTCGATCGCGGCGAGCACCAGACCCACGGCGATGGCGGTCTGCAGCAGTGCCGCGGTGCCGTCCGCCGCGGTGCCGAGCAGCCGGGAGACCGAATGGGCGCCGCTCGCCGTGAGCACGGGCATGAGCCCGGAGATGACGACCCACAGGGCGAGGGCGATGGCGGCCGTCTTCAGCAGCGCCTTCGCCCCCTCCCACAGCGCCTGCAGGCCGAACACCCGCCGCACTCCGGAGACGAGGTTGAACTGCTCGTAGCGCCCTGACAGCTTCCGCAGGTGCACACCGCCCTGCACCACCGCGCCGAACAGCGTCACGATCGCGACCGCGGCCAGCAGCGCGCCCAGCGTGGGCAGCACCGAGGCGAGTGCCCGCCCCAGGGCGGCGAGGGCGGCTTCCGGAGAGGGCGCCTGCATGAGCCCGGCGAGGGTCACGAGCTGCTCGGTGCCGGCGGCGGTCCCCGCGGCGATGGCGGCGGGCATCATGACGGCGGCGGCGCCGATGCCGAGCCACGCCGTGAGGTCCTGGCTTCGGGAGATCCGGCCCTTCTGCCTGGCCTCCCTGAGGTGCTTCTCGGTGGCCTTCTCGCTGCGTTCGCCGCTGTCCGAGCCGCTCACGGCGTCACCCCCTGCATCATGCGGAAGGCCTGGGTGGCGAGGGCGTCGACGATGCCGGGGAACGCGACGTACACGGCGCCCGCGAGCAGGAGGGTGAGGAGGATCTTGACGGGGAAGCCCATCGCGAAGGCGTTGAGCGCCGGCGCCACGCGCGTGATGAGCCCGAGCCCGACGTCGGCGAGGAAGAGCACGAGGACCAGCGGGCCCGCGATCTGCACGGCGGCCAGCACCATCTGGGACACCCCGTCGACGAGCAGCTCGGTCGGTCCCGCCACACGGAAGATGCCGTCGACCGGAACCGCGTCGAAGCTGCGGGCGAGCCCGGCGAGGATGAGCTGGTAGCCGCCGGAGGCGAAGAGCAGCGTCAGCGCGGTGAGGTGGAAGAGCCGGGTGAACTGCGCGCCGTTGACCATCGCCGCCGGATCGAAGGCCTGGGCGAGCTGGAATCCGCCGAACACGTCGATCAGGCTGCCCGCGGCCTGAACCGCGGAGAAGCACAGCAGCACGAGGAACCCGAGCAGGGCGCCGGTGAGGAGCTGGATCACGAGTGCACCGAGGAACGCGCCCGTGTCGAGGCTCTCGTACCCCGGCGCGACGGCGGCGCCCACCGCGAGCGACAGTCCGATCGAGAGCATCGCCTTCACGCGCACCGGGATCGCGCCGTACGAGAACGGCGGCGCGATCATGATGAACGCCGTGATGCGCACGGCGGCGAGCAGGGTGGCCTCCAGCCACGCGAAGTCGATCGGGATGAACACGGGCTCATCCGCTCAGCAGCGACGGGATGCGGGCGAACATCTCGTTCGTGAAGGCGATGATCTCGGCGATCATCCAGTTCCCCGCGATGAGCAGGGCGATGCCCACCGCGACGATCTTCGGCACGAACGACAGCGTCACCTCCTGCACCTGGGTGATCGACTGCAGCAGCGAGATCGCGAAGCCCACCACGAGCGCGGTGATGAGCATCGGGGCGGCGAGCTTGGCGGCGATCAGCAGGCCCTGGGCGCCGATGTCGAGGACGGCTTCGGGACTCATCCCACACCTCCGTAGCTCTCCAGGAGCGCTTTGATGATGAGCCCCCACCCGTCGACGAGGATGAACAGCAGGATCTTGAACGGCAGCGAGATCATGACCGGCGGGAGCATCATCATGCCCATCGACATCAGCGCCGCCGCCACGACGAGGTCGATCACGAGGAACGGCACGAAGATCACGAAGCCGATGATGAAGGCCGCCCGCAGCTCCGAGATCATGAACGCGGGGATGAGCGTGTACATCGGCACGCTCGCGGCGTCCTCCGGGTTGTCCTGCCCGGCCATCCGGGTCATCAGCGCGAGGTCCTCCTCGCGCGTGTAGTGCAGCATCCACTCGCGCAGCGGAGCCTGCCCGACGTCGACGGCCTGCGTGAACGTGAGCGCGCCGTCGATGTACGGCTGCACGGCGAGCGTGTTGATCTCGGTCAGCACGGGCCACATGATGAACAGCGAGAGGAACAGCGACAGGCCCGCGAGCACCTGGTTCGGCGGGATCGTCGGGAGCGACAGCGCGTTCCTCGTCATGGCGAGCACGACGAAGATCTTCGTGAACGACGTCATCATCAGCAGCAGCGCGGGGGCCACCGACAGCAGCGTGATCCCCAGGAGGGTGAGGATCGAGCCGGACGGGCCGCCGTCGATGCCGTTGATGTCGATCGTCACGCCCTCGCCGTCGTCTGGGGTGACCTCCGCGTGGGCGGCGGTTCCGGTGAGGGCGACGAGGACGACGGCGAGGAGGATCGCGACCGCGACGAGGACGAGCAGCCGCGAGGCGCGACCGCGATCGACGGCACGGGTCGCGGTCATCGTGCGCGCCGGAGGGCCTCGGCGGTCTGCCGCCAGGTGTCGGGGGAGAGGATGGAACCGCGGAGCGGGTCGTTGCGGTGCCGCACGCGGCGACGGAGCTCCGGTGCCGGGCTGACCGCCGGGGGCGTGCTCGTGAGTGCGGCGGCAGCGAGGATGCGGTCGAACTCGGCGTCGTCGGCCGTGCGGGTGGCCGGCGGGCGCCCCTCCTCGGACTCCGCGGGCTCCGGCCGCAGGGGCAGCCGGTCGACCACGCTCACACCGTGCTCGGTGACCCCGAGCACGTAGCGGGCGTCATCGGTCTGCACGACCACGAGCTGCGCCTTGGGGCCGATGCCCTGCCGCCCGAGCACCGTGATCGCCTCGGCGTCGCGGCGCCGCGCCTGGGTCTTCGAGACCCGGCGCTGCAGGAACCAGAGCAGCCCGAGGACGGCGGCGAGCGACAGCCCGACCCGCAGCGCGAGCAGGAGGTCGTCCAGGGTCAGGCCTCGACGTTCTCGAGGATGCGGGTGATCCGCACCGCGTAGTCCTGGTCGACGACGACGACCTCACCGTGCGCGATCGTGCGGCCGTTGAGCTTGACGTCGGCGGGGGCACCCGCGGAGCGATCGAGCTCCACGATGCGACCGGGCTCGAGGTCGAGCACGTCACGGACCGCCATGCGGGTGCGCCCGATCTCGACCGTGAGCTCCATCTCGACACCCGCGATGCGATGCAGGCGGCCGTCGGCTCCGGTCGGACGCGCCGGTCGATGCGTGATGCGGACCGCGAGCCGGCCGATGGTGCGTTCGGTGTGGTCGACGAGGTCGAAGAGCTGGGTCTGCGGGTCGGCGAACACGGCCGAGGCGTCGCCGACCGCGGCCTCGCCGAGCAGCCCGGGCCCGAGGGCGGTCGCGGCGGCCTCGAGCGCATCCAGCAGCCGGTCGGTGAGGGGACGGTCCCCGAGGCCGTCGACGAGGACGTCGGCATCGAGGAGCTGTACGGCGAGTTGAGCGCTCGCCTCGCCCACGAACTGTGCCACGACCGCCTCGCCGGTGTCGCCGGACACCTGGGAGGCGCGGGCGGTGACCGGTGCGGCGGTGGGCAGTCGCGCCGCGAACGCGGCGGCAACGGCGGACTCGTAGGCGGTGGTGCTGATCACGCGGACTCCTGAGCGGGGGCGGTTTCGGGGACGGTGGCGGTCACGACGCAGGCGAGGCGGGCACCGGCGCTCCCGACGGCCGCCGTCGCGACCGTCTGGTCACCGACGGTGAGGAGCATCGGGCGGTCGGCGGCGTGCGGCAGGGGCAGCAGGTCGCCGACCGCGAGGTCGAGCACCTCGCGGGGGAGCACGCTCCGCGGCGCCAGCCGGAGGGCGATCTCGACCGGAGTCGACTCCACCTGGCGGCGCACGAGGCCAGGGGTCTCGGATCGGTCGGCGTCGGAGGCCCGCACCGCGAACCCGGCGAGCACCGAGGCGGGGAGCATGATGCTCGCCGGCACCGTCCGACCGCCGTGGCGCATCGACAGCCGGGCCACGATCACCGGCTCCCCGGCGGCGGCCACCTGCGCGAACTGGGAGCTGTACTGGATGCCGGCGACGGCGACGCCGGCGGGCAGCAGACCGTCGAGGCTGCCGGTGAGGTGATCGATCGCGTCGCCGATCAACGACCGGATCAGGGCCTGCTCGATCGGCGTGAACGTGCGGTCCTCGGCGGTGGTGGTGACCCTGCCGCCGACCATCTGCACGATCCACGACGTCGCGGTCGGGATCGGAACCTGCACGATCAGACGCTCGTCGGAGTCCGGCAGCGCGCACACGATCATGGTCGTCGTCGTGGGCAGCGACTGCGCGTACTCGCCGTACGTGAGCATGCCGACGTGCTCGACGGCGATGGTCGCGCGCACGTGGATCTTGCCGCTGAGCTGGGCCGACCACTGACGGGCGAACGTCTCGAACGCGAGCTCGAGGGTGCGGGCGTGCTCGCGCGACAGCGTCGCCGCGCGTCCGAAGTCGTAGACCTCGACGTCGGCGGTCGCCGTCTCCGCGCGCACTCGCGAGCGCACGCCGTCATCCATCACCACGAACCCGACTATCGGGCGGTGATCGGCGTGCGTTAGGGGCGGGTCAGGGGGAGGTCTGCGCCGCACCCGCAGCCGGGATCAGCGCTCGCACCTCCTCGCTGGCGTCGGAGAGGATGACGATGTCCACGCGGCGGTTCTCCGCGAGTTGCTCGGGGGTGCTTCCGGCGGCCACCGGACGGGTGTCGCCGAAGCCGACGGACTTGAGGTGGGCCGGCGGCAGCCCGGCCGCTTCCACGAGGTAGCGCAGCACCTGGGTGGAGCGTCCGGCGGAGAGCTCCCAGTTGGTGGGGAACGGTGCGACCGATCCGCGGGCGTCGGCGTGCCCCTCCACGGAGATCTCGTTCGGGGCGGAGACGAGGACGGACCCCAGGGCGTCGAGCACCTGCGTCGCGGCCGGGCTGAGATCGGTGCTGTTGGTGGTGAAGAACGTCTCCGCGCTCACGAGCCCGATCGTCAGCCCGCGCTCGTCGATGGTGAACGTGACGTCGGTCTCCAGTCCGCGCTCGGCGAGGACCTGGCGCAACCGCTCGCGCAGCGCGGACAGCTCGTCGAACTCGCGCTCCGCCGCCTCCAGACCCGTGTCCGCGAAGTCCTCGCCCTCATCGTCGATGAGTTCCGGAGGTACGACCACGCCGCTGGTCACGTCGACGTCGTCCGACGGCTCCTGCCCGAAACCCGTCGCGAGCGAGGCGCTGAGGGCCTCGAACTTCTCCTGGTCCACGGTCGACATCGCGAACAGCACGATGAACATGCACATGAGCACCGTCACCATGTCGAGGTAAGACGCCATCCAGCGCTCGTCCGGTCCGCTGTGCTCCGACTCCTGGACACGGCGTCGGGTGCGCACGCTCATGAGAAGAGGTCCTCGTGCGCCTCCGTCTCCGCGGGCTGCTCGCGCCGGCGGGAGCGGCCAGGGGAGCGGTCGGAGACGAGCGCGCTCAGACGTTCGCGGACGTGGGCGGGGGCGGCGCCGGCCTGGACGGCGAGCATGCCCTCCATCAGCACCGTCATGCGCTCCAGCTCCAGCTCACCGAGGCGCTGCAGCCGGCCGCCGATCGGCAGCCAGATGAAGTTCGCCGACAGCAGGCCCCACAGCGTCGCGACGAAGGCCGCGGCGATCATGGGTCCGAGGGTGTCCGGCTTGTCGAGCTTCTCCAGCACATGGGTGAGGCTGACCACGGTGCCGATGATGCCGACGGTGGGGGCGAATCCGCCGAGGGTCATGTAGAAGCGTGAGGCGGTGCGGTTACGGGCGGCGGTCGAGGTGAGCTCGTCCTCGAGGAGCACCCGCAGATCCTCCGCGTCGGTGCCGTCGGCGATGCTCTGCAGGGCCTGCCGCAGGAACGGATCCTTCTCCTCGTCCAGACCCTGCTCCAGCGCGAGCAGGCCCTCGGAGCGCGCCTTCTCCGCATAGCCGACCACGGTGTCGATCGTGCTCTGGGCGGTGCGTCGCTCGCCGCGGAAAGCGCGCGGGAGGGACTTCACGGCGTGCAGGGCGTCGCGCAGCGTGCCGCTGGCGAGGCCGACCGCGATCGTGGCGCCGAAGACGAGCACCATCGGCGCGGGTAGCAGGAGCGACCCGACCGTCGCGCCCTCCAGGTTGATCATGGCGATCAGGGCGCCGAACGCGAGGACGAGCCCGAGGATGAGGGACGGATCCATCAGGAATCCCCCCCCTGCGACGGGAGTGGCGGGTCGGGTGTCCTCGATGCCGGCGGCGACCAGCGCGGCCGCGGTCGCGAGGACGCCGGCGCGGAAGCGGGTGATGCGGGCGATCACGTCGTCCATCGTCTCGATGACGACGAAGGTCGCGCCGTCGACCATCATGATCGTCGTGTCGGGCGTGGCCTGGACACGTTCGATCAGGTCGGGGTTCACCGCGAACCGGGAACGGTTCAGGCGCGTGAGGACGATCATGGGCTCCATCCTGGAAAAAGCTCGCCCCGCCCGAGAGCGGGGAACCGACGGCCCGTCCTGGGCTGTCGGAGAGGACTGTCGGCCGGGCGCTGCGCCGCGTTAGCGCGGGGTCGGGACCAGGTGGGATCTTTCTCACGGCGGGCGCGTCGTCGCCGATAGAGACCAGGGGCGGGGGACGATGAGCAGCGGGCGAAGGGAGCCTTGTGCGGGATCGGAACGTGGAAAAGGCCGCGGCGACGGCGGCCGAGGAGTGCGGCTGCGCGCCGACCGCTGCCGAGCGCGGCGCACTGTGGAACCAGCCGGTGAGCCGGCGCCATGCCTTCGGGATCGGCGCGCTGGGAGTGGTCGCGCTCGCTGCCTTCGGCGTCGGTTCGGGCGTCACCGCCGCGCACGCCGCGTCCTACCCGAGCTGGGACGACGTCCAGCGGGCGAAGAGCAACGAGGCGGCCAAGGCCGGCGAAGTCACCCGTATCCAGGGGCTGATCCAGTCGCTCGAGCGCAAGGTCGCCGAGACGCAGGCGGCCGCGCAGGTCGCGTCGGATGAGTTCTATGAGGCGCAGCAGGCGTACTTCGCGGCGATCACGGAGGCGGAGACGCTGCAGGCTCAGGCCGATGAGCAGGCGGCGCTCGCCGACGAGACCGCGAAGAAGGCCGGTCAGATCGCCGCCCAGCTCTATCGCAGCGGCGGGGACGACACCGCCCTGGAGCTGTTCTTCGCGGGGTCGGGTGCCAACGCCGACGAGCTGCTGTCGCGCCTCGGCACGATGAACAAATTCCTCGAGTACAACCAGACGACCTACGACAACGCCGTCTCGGCGCGCGACACCGCCCAGGCGCTGACGGCTCAGGCCGACGTCGCCCGGGACGAGCGTGACCGCCTGCAGCAGGTCGCCGAGCAGAAGATGGTCGCGGCGCAGCAGGCGGCGGACGCCGCGCAGGCGGCGCTCGACGAGCAGGCGGCGAACCTCGAGACCCTCAAGGCCCAGCTGGCCGCGCTCAAGGACACCACGACGAAGACGGTCGCGGGGTATCAGGCGGGCGTCGAGAAGCGCCGACGGGAAGAGGAAGCCCGCCGCAAGCGCGAGGCCGCTGCGGCGGCCGCGGCTGCCGCAGCGGCCGGCCGCGGGACGAGCGGCGGCGGCGGTGGTGGCGGTGGCGGTGGCTCAGCGGGCAGCGGCGGATGGGTACGTCCGCACGGCGGCGCACGCAGCTCGAGCTACGGCCCGCGCACCCCCATCTGCGGTCCTCAGGGATGTTCGTCGAGCTTCCATTACGGTGCGGATCTCGCCAACGGCTGTGGTGCCGCGATCTACGCCGCCAACTCCGGCACGGTCGACTACGCGGGACCGAACGGGAACTACGGCAACTACATCCGCATCCAGCACGGCGGCGGCATCAGCACCGGGTACGCCCACATCAAGCCGGGCGGCATCAACGTGCGCAGCGGCCAGTGGGTGCGGGCGGGTCAGGTCATCGCGTATGCCGGCGATACCGGCCGTTCGTTCGGCTGCCACCTGCATTTCGAGGTCTACATCAACGGCGGGTACACGAACCCCGTGCGCTTCATGGAGCAGCGCGGCATCTACGTCTGACCCTGCCGAAACCCCGGTTACGCGCCGAGGCCCCGCCGTATCCACGTGAATACGGCGGGGCCTCGACGCGAAGACGGGGTCTCGCGGGGAGGGCTCAGCGCTTCAGGTTCGTGAGCTCCTGCAGCACCTCGTCGCTCGTGGTGATGATGCGGGCGTTCGCCTGGAAGCCGCGCTGAGCGACGATGAGGTTGGTGAACTCCTGCGAGAGGTCGACGTTCGACATCTCGAGTGCGCCACTGATGATGCCCCCGAGACCGCCGGTGCCGGGCTGTCCGAGCTCGGCCTGACCGGAGTTGCCGCTCGGACGGAACTGCGAGGAGCCGACCTTCTCCAGGCCCCCGGGGTTCACGAACCCGGCCAGCGCGATGCGGGCCAGCACCTGGGTGTCGCCGTTGCTGAACGTGCCGACGAGGCTGCCGTCGTTGGTCAGCGCGTAGGAGCTCAGCGTGCCGGCCGGCTTGCCGTTCTGCTCCTTGATCGCGATGTCGCTGACGTCGGCGAAGCCGGTCACACCGGACAGGTCGACGGTGACGCCGCCCGACACGATGCTGCCGGCGCCGTTCTGCACGCCGTCGGTGAAGGTCAGTGCGGTGCTCGCACCCGCCCCGTCGGTGACGTCCCACCCGGTCGCGCTGCGAGTGAACGTCAGGCGCAGGGTGGACGCGGAGCCGTCGGCGCCGTACGTCTTGATGTCGCGCACGAGCGTCTCGCCGACCGCGGCGCCGGAGGGCAGGTTGCCGGTGGCCCGTGCCGTGGTGGTGGCGGCGGCCGGGCTGAGGGCGCCCACGGGGAGGGTGATGTCGCCGATGCCCTGACCGGGGACGATGGCCCCGTTGCGGGCGGTCCAGCCCTGGACGAGGGCCCCGCCGGCGCCGACGAGACGACCGCTCGCATCGAAGGTGAAGCCGCCGTTGCGGGTGTAGAGGGTCTCGCCGCCGGAGCGGACGACGAAGAAGCCGTCGCCCGAGATCATCAGGTCGGTGGGCACGCCGGTCGGCTGCGGGGCGCCTCCGGCGAAGTTGGTGCTGATGCCGGCGACCTGCACACCGAGCCCGACCTGGGCGGGGTTCTGTCCGCCGGTCGCCTGCTGCGGCAGCATCGAGTTGCGCAGGAGCTGCGAGAGGGAGTCCTGGAACTGCACGGAGGACGCCTTGAAGCCGGTCGTGTTGACGTTGGCGATGTTGTTGCCCGTGACGTCGAGCATGGTCTGGTGCGAGCGGAGTCCGGAGATTCCGGAGAACAGCGAACGGAGCATGGTGGTGCCTTTCTGGGGAGCGGGGTCAGGCAGCGGTGCCGGGGACGAGGGAGACGCCGGAGACGGCGTCGAGGGGGATCGACTTCTCGCCGATGGTCACGGTGGGGATGGCACCCGCATACGAGACCGCGGTGACGATGCCCTTCTGGGTGATGCCGTCGGCGTCGACGTACTGGGCCTCCTGCCCGAGGAGGGCGGCGGCGGTCTGCCGCATGCTGAGGGCGAAGCTCTCCGTGCTCGTCGAGGCGAGCGCCGTCAGCTGCTCCATGGATGCCAGCTGCGTGGTCTGCGAGATCATCTCGTTGGTGTTCATCGGCGAGCTCGGATCCTGGTTGGTGAGCTGGGTCACGAGCAGCTTGAGGAACACCTCGGAGTCGAGGGTCTTCTTGCGCTCGGTCGCCGGCGTCGTGCTGCCGGTCTGCACACCGGACGTCGGCGTGGCACCCGGGGGCAGGGTGCCGGTGATGGAGTCGACCGTGGTCATGGAGTCCTCTCTGGTCAGGCGTAGACGTCGATGCCGCCGGTGGGCGCGGCGGGCGGTGCGGGCGGGGGCGGGGATGCGGCCGGCGCCGAGGTCGGGGGACGCGGGACGGGCTGCGGGCGCGGGGTGTCCTGGTCACCGTTCCCGGTCTGGCCGTGCGTCGTCGCGCCGTGCTGAGGCGAGGAGGACGAGCCGTCCCCGGTGCTGAGGCTGAGGGTGGCGTGCGGCGCGGCGACCGCGAGGTCCCGGCGGAGATCGACGAGGAGAGCGCGGAGGGCGTCCCTGCCGATCTCGCTCGGGGCCTGCAGCTCGATGCGGAGGGTGGAGCCGGCGATGTGGGCCCGTACGGTGACGGGACCGAGGTTCTCCGGCGAGACGGTGAGCGTGATCCGGTGGTCGCCGTCGGGGGCTTGGGCCAAGGACAGCACCGGGGCCGCCACCTGGGGGAGCAGGGCCGGGCGGACCGGCGCGGGGACGGTGCTCGGCGGCGCGACGGGGGCGGTGGCCGTGGCGGCGACCGGGCTCGGCGTGGTGGCGGACCCGGCCGCGATCGGGTCGATGCTCGTCGGGCCGGCCGGCGCGGCGGTGACCGGCGCCGGGGGCGAGGGTGTCGGGGGCTGGGAGGAGGTCTCGGGGACGGTCGTGGCCTCGGTCGGGGGCTCGAGCGTGGCCGTCGCTCCGTCCGGCGCCTGGCCGGCGAGGCGGGACATCCGGCCGTCCGACCCCGTGCTCGTCCCGCCGTCGGCGCCGGCGCGCGCACCCGCCGCTGCGTCGACGGACGAGGCGGGCGGGGACGGCACGACCGCTTCGATCGTCGGAGGCGCCGTCGTCGGAGCCGACGACGGGAGAGCGGCTGCCGACCGGACCGCTCCGGCCTCGATCGGCGCGGCGTCCGGCGCCCTGCCGGCCGCCGCGGGCACCGCATCCGCACGAGGAGACGTCGCCGCAGGGGCGGCCGCGTCGATGGCGGGCAGGGTGGGCGCGTCGCTGGCGGACAGGGCGAGCGCGTCGATGCCGGGGCCGGCCGGACCCGCGGGAGACGGAGGAGCCGGGGCGTCCTCTCCGTGCGGCGGCGTCGGGACCGCGGTCGAGTCCGCGTCCGACGGAGCGACAGGCAGCACCGCTGGCGGAGCGATCGCGGACCCGGAGGACGACGGGGCGGGGAGCGGAGGCGGCGTGGTGACGGCACCGCCGGCGGGAACGGCTGCCGTGGTGCCGTCGCTGCCGGTGGCGGCGTCGGCCGCGGTCCCCTCGGGCGACTCGGGGCCGGCCGGCTCCGTCTCCCGCGCGGCATCACGCACGGCATCGGCGAACGTGGCGGCTCCGGGGGCGCCGCGGGGCACCGGGGCTGTGGGGCGCACGGGGCGCACGTCCACAGCCGCGAGGAGGTCGAGGGCGGTCATGCCGGGTTCTCCGTCCGCGATCGGGAGGCGATCTCGTCCAGTTCCGCCTGCTCTGCGCGCAGGTCTGCCGTCCGCACTGCTTCCGCGTGGTCGTCGGCGAGCCGTTCGAGTCCGCGGAGAGTGCGCCGGGCGTCGGCGTGCGCGGACCGCGCCTCGGCGACCGTCTCCTGTTGGAGGTCGGCGAGCGCCGTGAGATCGGCGAGCAGGGCGCGACCGGAGACGCGGGCTGCGGCGAGCGCGGCGAGCGCACGCACGTCCACGGCCTCCGTATCGGTGCCGGCCAGATGTGCGCGCAGGACCCGGTCCCTGGCTTCGGTGTGCTGCGCGTCGATGACCGCGCGCGACAGGCGCTGCGCCGCCGCGCGTTCCTGGATCTCCCGCACCCGCAGGAGACCGGCGAGCGAGAACCCTCTGCTCATGAGACCCCCTCGAAGGCGGAGACCAGGCTTTCCAGCCGCATCCAGGACTCCTCGATCGGACTCGTCTCGTCGAGCGGCTGGGTGAGGAACGCCGAGATGACGCGCTCGTGCGCGATCGCCGCGTCGATGCGGGCGTCGGCACCGGCGTGGTAGGCGCCGATGTCGATGAGATCGTTCGCCCGGCGTCGCGCCGCGAGCACCGCACGGAGGGTGGCGGCGTGGTCGCGGCGCTCCCGGCTCGTGACCTTGCCGGCCACGCGGGAGACGGATCCGAGGACGTCGATCGCGGGGTGATGACCGGCGAGCGCGAGGGCGCGATCCAGCACGACGTGGCCGTCGAGGATCGAGCGGACCGTGTCGGCGATGGGCTCGTTGTGGTCGTCGCCGTCGACGAGCACGGTGTAGATGCCGGTGATGGAGCCGGTGCGGTCGGTGCCGGCGCGCTCCAGCAGCCCGGCGAGGAGGGAGAAGGTGGAGGGCGGGTAGCCGCGGGTGGCCGGCGGCTCGCCCGCGGAGAGCCCGATCTCGCGCTGGGCCATGGCGACCCTGGTCAGCGAGTCCATCATGAGGATGGCGTGTGCGCCCTCGTCACGGAAGGCCTCCGCGATGCGGGTGGCGGTGAAGGCGGCGCGGATGCGGGCCATCGCCGGTTGATCCGAGGTGGAGACGACGACGACGGAGCGCGCGAGTCCCTCCGGGCCCAGGTCGTCCTCGATGAACTCGCGCACCTCGCGGCCGCGCTCGCCGACGAGGGCGATGACGGTGACCTCGGCTTCGGTGCCGCGGGCGATCATCGACAGCAGCGACGACTTCCCGACCCCGGATCCCGCGAACAGGCCGACGCGCTGTCCCCGGCCGACGCTGACCAGCGTGTCGAGCGCACGCACGCCGAGGGGGAGCGGGGTGTCGATGCGGTCGCGCTCCATGATCGAGGGCGTGTCGTGGTCCAGGCTCACGTGCGGCGCTGCGAGGGGGCCCTTGCCGTCGATGGGGCGTCCGAGACCGTCCAGGACCCGGCCGAGCAACGCGGATCCGGTGGGAACCCGAACCGGGCCGCCACGCCCTCGAACCGGGGCGCCGACGGTGAGCCCGGCGACCGGGGCGAGGGGCATGCACCGCAGGCCGTCCTCGCCCGTGGCCACGACCTCGGCGTCGATGCCGTCGAGTGTCAGCACGTCCCCGACGGCGCCGTCGAGGCCCCGGACCTGCACGCTGAGACCGCGCACCTGCGAGACCTCGCCGATCCGTTCCGGACGCGCCGCCTCGAGCACGGCGGCCCAGGAGCTCACGGCGCGCCTTCCAGGACAGCGCGGCGCGCGCGGGCGAGGGCCGTCCCGACCCTGGCGTCGATCAGGCCGTGCTCCAGCTCGGCCACGGCGTCGCCGCGGGCGAGGGTGTCGTCGGCCACCAGTGCCATCTCGGAGATGCCCTCTCCTGCCTCCTCGGCGAGGATGCGGAGGTCTTCCGGGTGCATGCGGAGACGCCGTACGGCGGCTGCATCGGTCGCGCTCAGGGCGCGGCGAGCCGCGGCGGACGCAGACGATCCTGCGTCGCCCAGTTCGGCCGCGAGGATGAGCTCCGCGAGGTCGATCGCGTGCGAGAGCACCTGCGCGGTCGCGGCGGACTCCAGCGCGGTCTCTCGGGCGGTCAGGGACCGGGCCGCGGCGTGCAGCGCGGCGACGGCGGCCGAGACGTCCTCGGCCCGGAGGCGCTCCCGCTCCGCCTGCGCGGCCTCGGCCTCTCGTCGAGCAGCTTCGGCATCGGCCACCCCCGCCCGGAAGCCGGCGGCGTGCCCCTCCGCGTACCCGCGGCGGCGCGCACGCTCCTGCTCGGCCCGGTGGTCGGATCCGCCGAGTCGCGGGAACGCGGCGGGCGCGAACGCGTCAGTAGACATATTCGTCCTCGTCGGCCCGCTGCACGGTGATGTCTCCCGCGGCCTCCAGCGCACGGATCGTCCGGACGATCTCGGCGCGCGCCTCCTCGACCTGGGAGACGCGCACAGGACCCAGCGTCCTGGCCTCCTCGTCGAGGTTCTCGCGGTTGCGCTCGGACACGTTGCGGCGGATGAGGTCGACGATGGGCTGCTGTGCGCCCTTGAGAGCCAGGGCCAGCGAGCGGATGTCCATGCCCCGCAGCACGCGCTGGGTGTCGCGGTCGTCGAGCTTGACGATGTCGGCGAAGGTGAACATGCGCGACCGGATGTCCTCCGCGAGGGCACTGTCGCGGTCCTCGATGCTGGCGAGCAGCGCCTTCTCGATCGTCGCGCCGGAGCGCCCGATGATCTCCACGAGCGGCTCGACTCCGCCGAGCACCTCGGGGCTGTCCCGCGAGGCGAGGCTGCCGGTGCGGGCCTTGAGGGCATCGGCGACGATCGTGATGGCCTCCTGCGAGGCGGTGCCCATGGTGGCGATGGCCTGGGCCACGTCGGTCCTGGCCGGATCGGGCAGCGCGGCGAGGACCGCGGCGGCCTGATCGGCGGGGAGATGGGCGAGCACGAGGGCGACGGTCTGCGGCAGCTCGCCGTCGAGGAGCGTGGCGAGATGGGCGGCATCGGCGGAGGCGAGGAAGTCGAAGGACGCGCTCATCGAGGTCGAGCCGACCCGGCCGAGCACGGCCGCCGCCCGCTCGGAGCCGAACGACGCCTCCAACAGGCCCGCGGCGATGTCGCGTCCGCCGCGCGCCGGCGGGAGGTGCCCGGCGGCGATGCGATGGAACTGCCCGAGTGCCTGCACCGTCGTCTCCGCGTCGAGATCCTGCAGTCCGATGATCTCGGCGGCGACGGCCTCGGCCTCCGCTTCGGAGAGGTGCTTCATGACCTCGACGGCCTGTGCGCGGTCGAGGTTCATCAGGACGATCGCGGCCGTCTGCCGATCGGTCAGTCCGCTCATACCCGCGACCTGTCGTCGATGAGGGTGCGCAGCAGCTCCGCGGTGCGCTGCGGATCCTGGCGGGTGAGGGCGGCGATCTCGGCGCGGCGGCGCTCCAGGCTGATCTGCGCGGGTTCGGGGTCCGGCTCGGGGTCGAGGTCGGGGACCGGCTCGAGGAAGGCGAGCGGTGTGGTCGGCGCCTCCAGCACGGCCGTCGGCGCGTCGGCCGAGAGCGCGGACAACTCGGCGGGGCGGTCGCCGAAGAGCTGATCGAACTCCTCCACACCGCGTGCCTTCCGCCGCGAACGGACGATGAGGGCGGCGATCGCGGCGATGAGGGGGATGGCGATGGCGGCGGCGATGATGACGGTGTTCAGGAGCGCGGCCTGACGGGCGCCCTCTTCGGCCTCCTTCGCCGCCTGCAGCGCGGCCTGGGCGGCCTCGGCATCCGTCTGGCTGAAGGCGACGAGTTCGACGGCGAGCTCGTCGCCGCGGGTGCGGTCGATGCCGGCCGCGGTGGCGACGAGATCGCTGAGCTGGGCGGAGCTGAGGTCTCCGCCCGCGCCGGCGTCCACGGCGACCGACACCGACTGCCGCAGCAGGTTTCCGGCGGGGGTGGAGGTGCTCTCGGTGGCCTTGTTGACGGCGTTGGTGCGCGTCTCCTCCGTGTTCGTGTAGGTGCCGTCGCCGTTCCCGTTCGGAACCGCGATGTTGTCCGGACCGAGCACGCCTGCCTCCGAGGTGGAGCCGTTGCTGTTCTGCTCGCGGACCTCTTCGGTGAGCGGGGGTGTGCCCTCGGCCGGGGTGTAGGTCTCCTCGACGCGTTCGTTCACGGAGCGGTCGATCTCGGCGACCACGGTCACGGTCGCGTTCCCCGGGCCGACCACGGTGTCCAGCATCTGCTGCACGCTCGCGGCCACACGGGCCTCGTAGTCGCTCGCCTGCTGGTCGAGGCCGCCGGTGGCTCCGCCACCCACGGTCGACAGCGTGCGCCCGGTCTGGTCGACGACGGCCACGTTCTCCGGCTTCATGCCGCTGACCGCAGCCGAGGTGAGGTGCACGATCGCCTCGACCTGCTTCTGGTCGAGCGTCGTGCGTCCGGCGGTCTCCACGAACACGGAGGCGGTCGCGTCGACCGTCTCCGACACGAAGACGCTCTCCTCGGGGATCGCGAGCTGCACGGACGCCGCGGAGACGCCGTCGATGGCCGAGATCGTGGCGGCCAGCTCGCCCTCGATCGCGCGCTTGTAGGTGACCGACTGCTGGAACTCGCTCGTGGTGACGCCCATGTCGTCGAGCAGCGAGTATCCGGCGGATCCGGCGCTCGGCAGCCCGGCGGAGGCGGCGGCGAGCCGCTGGTCGTAGACGTCCTTCTCGGGGACGAGCACGGTGGCGCCGCCGTCGGCGAGCTCGTAGGGAACGGAGGCGGAGCGCAGCTGCTCCACGACGGCGTTCGCGTCGGAGGCGTTCAGGCCGGAGAACAGCGGCGTGTAGGTCGGGCGGCTGAGCCAGCTGGACAGGGCGATGATGCCGAGCGCGAGCACGGCGATGCCGATGATGGCGATGGTCCGCTGCGCGAGCGAGAATCCGGCGATCATCCGCCGCATCCGCTGGAACGCCCCGGTCACTGCCGGGGGCATCAGGCCTGCATCCGCATGATCTCGTTGAACGCGTCGACGCCCTTGTTGCGGACGGCGGCGACGAGCTCGAGGGTGACGGCAGCGCGCGAGGAGGCGATCATCGCGGCGTGGATGTCGTCGAGGTCGCCGGTCACGGCGGCGACCTTCAGGGCGTCGGACTCGGACTGCAGCGAGCGCAGCTCGTCGATCGCCCCGGTGACACTGTTCGCGAATGCCGCGTCGTCGCCGGTCTTGGCGCCCGTCACGGGCGAGGTGGTCATGCCGAGGGACGAGGCGACGGCCTCGATGCCGGCCACGGCGCTCACGAGTTCCGTCCGATCTGCAGCGCCGCCTCGTAGGAGTTGCGGGCACGGTCCACGATCGCCGCGCTCGCCTGGTATCCGCGCTGCGCGAGGATCAGCTGGCTCATCTGGTCTCCCAGGTCGATGTCGGGGTAGCGCACGTAGCCGTCGGCGTCGGCGAGCGGATGGTCGGGCTGGTGCACGAGCCGGCCCTCCGCGTCGCCCTGGACGGTGCCGGCGACGTAGACCCCGGGGGACTGGTCGCTGGTCTGCGCCAGGATGTAGCGCGCTCGGAACGCCGCGCCGTCGGTCGGTGTCGCGGTGTTGATGTTGGCGATGTTGTCGCTGATGGCGTCGAGCCACTTCCGGTGCACGGTCAGTCCCGTGCCGGCGATCCCGATGGCGTCGAAGGTCATGACGTCCTCATCGCGGTGCGCATCGAGGAGAACGACCCGTTCACGGCCTGCGTCGCGAACTGGTAGCGCAGCATGGTGTCGATGCTGGAGAGCGTCTCGGTGTCGAGGTTCACGTTGTTGCCGTTCAGCCGTGTCGGCTCGAGCGATGTCCCGACCGTGGCGGACACCTCCCCGTCGCCGGCGGCGATCGAGTCGGCGAGCGCGGCCTCGAACTGCACGCGCTTGGCGTGGTAGTCGGGGGTGTTGATGTTGGCGATGTTGTCGGCGATGGCTCGCTGGCGCAGCGAGAGGCCGTTCAGCGCACTCGTCAGTGCGGTGATGGTCACAGAGTCGAACACGAACCGGCTCCCCGTGTGTGGGCGAAGTGGCCGTTCCCTGGCCGAGTCTTGCGAGCGATCCGTGCTCTCGGGAGACTGTCGGCCGTCCGTGCGGATTCGTTAGGAGGGTCGCTCACCCGTCCACGTCGAGGTACGCGGGGGCATCAGGAGAGCGGGGCGCCGGCACCCGCCGGACGGCACCGAGGTGCTGCCGCAGCCCCTCGAGCTCCGAGCGGGCGCGCTCCATGGCGGCGTGCTGCCGGTCGATCACCGCGCGGGCGCGATCGCCCAGGTGCGGGGGGAGCGGGGAGGACGGCGGCGCCCAGGGGATGATGTCGTGCACCTCGGCGGCTCCCGCCGGCGCGGCGAGGATCCGGTCGGCGTCCGCTTCGAGCCGGTCGAGCAGCGCGGCCCAGTCCTCGTCCGTCATGCGCGGCCCTCCACGACGGCCAGGGCGGCGGCGTGCCAGGCGTCGCGCAGCGGTACGACGAGTTCGCGGCAGGCGTGCGTGCGCTCCGGATCGCGGCCGATGTTGGCGCCGATCAGCGTCTGCGAGAGGAAGACGTACAGCGAGCGCAGCCCGGCGCTGCCGCTCCAGTCGTCGGTGAGGGACGACGACAGCTCGGCGACGATCGCCTGCGCGTGCTGGAGCTGGGTGTTGGCCTCGGTCCAGTCGGCAGCCCGCTGTGCCGTCTCGGCGCGTTCGATGTCGAGCAGGAGCCGGTCGTAGAGCATCGTGACCAGGCGCTCCGGCGAGGCGGACAGGATGGCGTCCTCGCGGTACCGCTGCTGGGCACGCAGAGCGGCGTTCATGCTCACGAGTCCGACCCGGAGCGGCTGCTCGGCAGCGCGTTGATCTGGGAGGCGAGGTACGACGACTGCGACTGCATCTGCGACAGCATGACCTCGAGGCGCGCGTACGTGCGCTCCAGCGACGCCTTGCGCTGCGCGAGGCGCACGTCCCAGCGCTCCATCTGCTCGCCGAGGCTCTTGACCTCGCTCTCCTGACCCGTGATCCGCGAGGTGAGCAGGCCGTCGTACTTGTCCGAGTAGGACGTCGCCGTCTGCTCCACGCGTGCCGCGACCGCGGAGAAGAGCGCGCCGACGGCCGCGGGGTCCTTCGCCAGTGCCTCGGAGAACTTCTCCTCGTCGAACGTGAGCTTGCCGTACATGTCGGTCGAGATGCCGATCGTGGAGGGCGAGACGCCGTCCACGGGGTGCTGCACGGCATCGGCGAGTGCCGTCCGCAGACCGCGGATGGTGCTGTCGCCGGTGAAGACGCCGAGGGTGGTCTTCTCGCCCTGTCCCGCGGCGACCGTCGCCTTCGAGCCGTTGTCGATGCGCGTGAAGATGTCGGTGAGGAGGGCGATGAACTCGCCGGAGGCCTTGGTCCTGGCCTCGCCGTCGACGGCGACGGTGACCGTGACGGGGGTCGTCGAGACGGTGGAGACCGTGACGTCGACGCCCTCGAAGAGATCGGTGAACGTGTTGCCGGACGAGGTGATGACCTGTTCGGCCGCGGTGCCGGCCCAGAGGCGCAGCTGCGCATCCGTGCCCGTGGCGATGACGGCGGCGCCGGGCTCCGCGGACACGTCCGTGGCGGTGCCGGCGGCCACGGCGGCGAGGTCGCCCGCGTAGACGCGGAACCGCCCGGCCTCTCCGGACTCCTCGGCCCGGAGCTGCAGGCGGTAGACGGGGGTGCCGTCGGCATCCTTGCCGGCGGGGACGGCCGTGGCGAGGACACCGGTGTCGGCGTCGTTGATGGCCTGGGCGATGTCCTGCATCGACGTCGAGTCGGCCTGCACCTGGACGCGCTTCCCCGTGGAGTCCTCGAGTGTCAGGACGGGCGGGTCCGCGGGCCAGCGGGTCGCGGATGCGGAGACCACCGTGTGCGCCTGGGCGAGACGGTCGACGACGATGTCGGTCGACACGGGCGCCGCGCCGGTGCGCAGGGCGACCTTCACCGATTCCGACGACGCGCTGCCGGTGAAGCGGTCGAGACCACCGGGTGCTGCGGCCTTCTCGGCGGCGGCGGCGAGGTTCTGCACGGCCGTGTTGAGGGTGCGCAGCTGCGTCATGACGACGTTCTTGTCGTCGATCTTGGCCTTGAGCAGCGTGCGGGGGATGGCGTGCACGTCCATCAGGGCCTTGATGACCTCGGTGGTCTTGAGCCCCGACACGAGGCCGTCGAGCGAGAGCGACATGCGGCTTCCCTTCTGTGTGCGGCGGGGCCCGGGCGACGGCCGAAGCCGTCACCCGGACCCCCGGAGTGATTCCGTGCGGCGGCGCGGATCAGCGCAGCAGCTGGAGCACGCCCTGGTTGGCCTGGTTGGCCTGGGCCAGCATGGCCGTTCCCGCCTGCGACAGGATGTTCGCCGACGTGAACTTGACCATCTCGGACGCCATGTCGGTGTCGCGGATACGGCTCTCGGCGGCGGCGAGGTTCTCGGCCGACACGTTGAGGCTGTTGATGGTCGACTCGAAGCGGTTCTGCAGCGCACCGTAGCCGGCACGTGCGGTCGAGACCGCCTGGATCTGCGTGTCGATGCCCGCCAGAGCCGCACCGTACGATGCCGCGTCGGTCATCGTGGCCGCGAGCGTCTTGATGTCGGCGCCGAGGGTGTCGAAATCGGTCAGGGCGACCGAGATCTGGTCATCGGCGGCGACCGAGCCCGCACCGACCTGGAACGTCAGCGTCGTGCCGCCCGAGAGCAGCTTGATGCCGTTGAAGTTCGTGCTGTCGGCGACCCGGGTGAGCTCGTCACCGAGGGTGTTGATCTCCTTCTGGATCGCCTCGCGCGACTTCGCGTTGTTCGAGTCGTTCGCGCCCTGAGCGGTCAGGTCGCGGACGCGCTGCAGGATGGAGTGCACCTCGGTCAGGGCGCCTTCTGCGGTCTGGATGACCGAGATGCCGTCCTGGGCGTTGCGAGCCGCGACGTTCAGGCCGTTGACCTGCGAACGCAGGCCCTCGGAGATCGCGAGGCCGGCGGCGTCGTCCGCGGCGCGGTTGATGCGCAGACCGCTTGAGAGCTTCTCGAGCGACTTCGACAGGTCGTTCTGCGTGTTGGACAGGTTGCGGTAGGCGTTGAGCGCGCCCACGTTGGTGTTGATCTGCATACCCATGAGGGTTTCCTCCGTGATGTGTTGTGCAGGAGACCATCCGTGGTCTCCTGCCCTCACCTATCGGCGGAGGATGCGGACGCGTTAGGCGGGGGCGGCGGCGCGGAAGACGTCGCCGATCCGGACGCCGGCGGCCTCGGCGATGCGGCCGAAGTACGCATCCCGCGCGGCGGGCGACACCCGGGTGGTGGTCGTGGTCTCCGTGCCGCCCTCGGCGAAGTAGCGGTCGAGGGCGTCGCGGAGCAGGCGCACCGCCTCCGCCCGCTGCTGCGAGACGGCGGAGTGGGTGACGCCGAGTTCCTCGGCGATCTCCTTGACGGGGCGCTCCTCGACGTAGACGGCCACGACGATGCGCCGCATGCGCTCGGGGAGAGCGGTGATGGCGTGTTCGAGCACCTCTCGTCGCTCGCCGACCAGCGCGGACTCCTCGGGGAGAGGGATGTCGGCGACGAGGTCCCGGGTGGCGGGGTCGTCGAGCGGGGCGACCGTGCGAGCAGCGTCGGCGAGGGCCTCCACGACCGCCTCCTTGGGGGAGCCCATGGCGGTGGCGATCTCGGTGGCGGTCGCCGTGCGACCGAGGGCGGCGGTGAGGGTGTCGCGGACGGCGACGGTCTCCTTGATGCGCTTGCGGATGCCGCGGGACGCCCAGTCCATGGCGCGCATCTCGTCGGCGAAGGCGCCGAGGATGCGCCGGCGGGCGTACGCGCCGAACGGGACGCCGAGCGCGGGGTCGTAGGCGTCGGCGGCGGTCACGAGGGCGAGCGCGCCGACGGCGGCGAGCTCTTCGCGGGGGATATGGGTAGCCCGAGCATGGGTGTCTGCAGCGAGGTAGCCGACCAGGGGGAGGTTGGCCTCGACGAGGCGGTTGCGCTCAGCGCGCGACGACATGGGGGATGATCCACCTCTCTGGATGCACTCCGGAAGCTCCATGGCGAGGGGTAGATGGTCATATCACAAGGTCCGGGATATGTCCATGGGGAGCACTAACCGCCGCCAGTCCACATAGTAACCTTAGGGGCGCGGCGGCCGATAGAGATTTATGAACCGTTAACAAGCGGGCCGATCGCACCTGCGTGGGGCGGGGGATCGCTGGGGACAAGGGGATCATGGGAGCCAACGAACTATCGATGCAGCTCTGGCGCGAGCGCGAGCTGCTCGAGATGCTGCTTTTCAAGCTCGACGAGCAACAGCTGCTGCTCGCCGCCGGCCGGTCGCACTGGATCCAGTTCGCGGCCAGGGAGATCGATCAGGTGCTCGACCGCCTGCGCGCCGCGAGCCTGGCCAGGGCCGTCGAGGTCGCCGGTGTCGCTGAGGAGTGGGGGGCTCCTCAGGACGCGACGATCGGCCAGCTCATCGAGCACGCTCCGGACGGGGCCTGGGGTGACGTCTTCACCGACCACATGCGCGCGCTGGTGAAGCTGACGGCGGAGGTCGAGCAGATGCGCGACGCCGCCGCGGAACAGCTCACCGGGGTGCTTCGCGCCACCCAGGAGACGATCGCCGCTCTCGGCCAGGAGAGCGGCGAATACACCACCCGCGGCGACCGCGCCCGCGAGGACGCCGCCCGCATCATCGACACCGAGATGTGACCGAGAGGGATTCATGTCGACCTTCAGTGGACTGACCACCGCCGCCAGCGGCCTCGCCGCCGCGCGGCGGGGCATGGATGTGGTGGGGCAGAACATCGCCAACCAGAAGACCGAGGGGTACACGCGGCAGCGCGTCGAGACCTCCTCCATCGCCGCCGTCGCGCAGACGGGGCGCTTCAGCATGGGCGCGCTCCCCGGACACGGCGTCTCCATCGACGGGGTGTCCCGCCTCGGCGACGCCCTGCTGGACGCCCGGGTCCGCGACACCCTCGGCGCCTCCGGCTACTGGGCCACGCGCGCGCTCGCCGCGACGACCGCCGAGTCGGCGCTCGCGGAGCCGACGGACAAGGGGCTCGCCAACCGGCTGACGAACTTCTGGGCCGGCTGGCAGGACCTCGCCAACACCCCGGACTCCGGTGCCGCGGCCGCGAGCATCCTGGAGTCGGCGAAGGAGCTCGCCGCCCACATCTCCGGTGGCTATCGCACGGTCGCCGCGCAGTGGACGGCCGCCCGGGGGACCGCCGAGCGCACCGTCAGCCAGGTCAACGCCGCGGCCGACCAGATCGCGGTGCTGAACGGCGAGATCCGCGAGGCTCTGGCCTCGGGGCGTTCGGCCAACGAGCTCACCGACCGCCGCAACCTGCTCGCGGAGGACGTGGCCCGGCTCGCCGGCGCGACGGCGACGCTGGAGACGGACGGCACGCTCACGGTGCGCCTCGGCGGCAACGCCCTGGTCGCCGGCGGCGACGCCCGTCACCTCGCGCTGACCGGCTCGGCGACGATCGACGGTGCTCCGCGCGTCGGGGTCGCCTGGGAGTCGGTGCCGGATCTGCCCCTCGTCGTCGACGGCGGAGAGCTCGGCGGCTCGCTCGCGGTGCTCGCCCCCGCGGCGGACGGCGGGATGCTGGCACAGCTCGCCGCCACCTACGACCGGGTGGCGACGGCGCTCGCGGAGTCGCTCAACGCGCAGCACCGCGCCGGTGTGACGGCATCCGGACAGCCGGGTGGCGACTTCTTCACCCTCCCGGCGACCGGCTCCGCCGCGCTCGGGCTGGAGGCGGCCGTCACCACGGCGGCCGAGCTCGCTCTCGCCGCGCCCGGAGCCGGCTCCAAGGACGCGACCAACGCCGACCTCATCTCTCAGATCGGGCAACGCGCGACCTCTCCGGATGCGCTGTGGACCGACCAGGTGACCCGCTTCGGCGTGGCCACCGCGGCCGACGTGCAGCGCGCGAAGGTCTCGGATGCGGCGGCGGTCGGCGCCGTCGGCGCGCAGCAGTCCGTCGCGGCCGTGGACGGCGACGAGGAGACGATCAGCCTCCTCACCTACCAGACCGCCTATCAGGCAGCGGCCCGCGTGCTCACCGCCGTCGATGAGGCCCTCGACGTCCTCATCAACCGCACGGGCGTCGTCGGACGCTGATCGGAGAAGCTCCATGATCTCTCGCGTGACCCAGACCACCATGACGCAGACGGCGATGCGCCAGCTGCAGTCCAACCTCTCCGAGCTCGCCCGGCTGCAGGAGCAGGCGACGTCGCAGAAGGCGTTCGCCGCCCCCTCGGACGACCCGGCCGCGGCCGCCGCCGCCCTCGCCCTGCACGCCGAGCAGCGGCGCACCGAGCAGTACGCGCGCAACATCGACGACGGCCTGGCGTGGGTGACCGCGGCCGACACGGCGATCACCTCCAGCACCTCGCTGCTCTCGCGGGTGCGGGACCTCACCGCGCAGGGGGCCAACGACGGCGCGCTGGACGCCGCGGCGAAGGAGGCCCTCGCCGTCGAGCTGGAGGGCATCCGCGACGAGCTGCTCTCGCAGGCGAACACCCGGCTGCTCGGGCGGTCCGTGTTCGCCGGTACCTCGGACACGGCGGCCTTCGCCGCCGACTACTCGTACAGCGGTGTCGCCGGCTCCGAGGTCACGCGCCGCGTGTCCGATGCGGCGGCCGTCCGCGTCGACACCGACGGGGCGGCGGTGTTCGGCACGGGCGACGACTCGGTGTTCGCCCTCGTCGACCGCATCGTCGCCGACCTCCGCTCCGGCACCAACGTCGGGCCACGGCTCGCGGAGATCGACGACCGCCGCACGGCGATGCTGGGCGTGCAGGGCGCGGTCGGCACCAGACAGGCCCAGATCGAACGCGCCAAGGAGGCGGCAGTGCAGAATTCCGTGTCCCTCGAGTCCCGCCGCGCCGCGGTCGAGGACGTCGACTCGGTCGAGGTGCTCATCCGCCTGCAGGCGCAGGAGCTCGTGTACCGCTCAGCGCTCGCGGTGAACGCGCGCGTGCTGCAGCCGTCGCTGATGGACTTCCTGCGATGACCGCCGCGCTCACCTTCACGGCTCCGCCGCCCGGGCTGGCTCCGCACGTGGACTTCGCCCTCGTGCCCGTCGAGGGCGCGGACGGGCTCTTCGCGATGCGGGCGGTCGAGGACGAGGCCCTGCGGCTCTACCTGATCGACCCGAACACCGTCCTCACGGAGTACGCGCCGACCCTCACGGACGCGCAGGTCGCCGACCTCGCGCTCTCCTCGGCGGACGACGCCTTCGTGCTCGTGGTCGCCCACCCCGCCGCCGAGGGTGTCAGCGTCAACCTGCTGGCGCCGGTCGTCGTGAACCGGGCGACGGGAGCGGCGACGCAGGTCATCCTCGAAGGCCAGGACTACCCCGTGCGGGCGCCGCTGGGCTGACCCGTGCGGGGCCGGGGCGCCGGCCGTGACGGGCGGGGTGACGACTACCCTGGAGAGGTGATCCTCGCCGTCGACACCTCCCTTGGCACCGCCGTCGCCCTCATCGACCCGGATGGGACGCGTCGTGCCGAGGCCGGTACCGCCGATCCGCTGGGCCACGCCGAGGTGATCGGCGACCTCGTGCGCGACGTGCTCCGCGAGGGCGGGTCCGACGGCATCACGCACGTCGTGGCCGGCATGGGGCCCGGCCCGTTCACCGGCTTGCGCATCGGCATCGCGACTGCGCGGGCGTTCGCCCTCGGCCGCGGCGTCCCCGTCGTGCCGGTCCCGAGCCACACGGCGGCCGCTCTCACGATCCAGGCCACCGTGACCGGACCGTTCGCCGTCGTCACCGACGCCCGCCGCCGCGAGGTCGCCGTCACCGTGTTCGACGGGCAGGACGAGGACGGGATCCCGCGCACGATCGCCGACACCGTGCTCGTGCGGGCCGCCGACGCCTACGAGCACCTCGCGGGCCTCCGCCGGGTGGACGTGACGACGCTGTCCGCGGTCGATCTCGCCCGGGTGGGGGCACGGGCGCTCGCCGCCGGCAGGGTCCTCGCCGGCGAGGAGCCGCTCTACCTGCGGCACCCGGACGTCACCCTGCCCGGTGCCCCGAAGAAGGTGGGCGCATGACCCTCCGGGACGCCAGGTCGGCCGACCTCGACGCGATCATGGCCATCGAGGAGCGCTCGTTCCCGACCGACGCGTGGAGCCGGGAGACCATGGCGAGCGAGCTGGCGAGCCCGCACGGCCGCTACCTCGTCGACGAGCAGGGCGGGGCCATCGTCGGCTACGGCGGGGTCAGGGCCCTGCAGGGCGGCGCGGACGCCGACATCCAGACCATCGCCCTCCTCGCCGAGGTCCGGGGACAGGGACGCGGGCGGGCGCTGCTGCGTGCCCTGCTGCGGACGGCCGCGGCCCGGGGCGCGCACGAGGTGTTCCTCGAGGTGCGCGCCGACAACCCGCCGGCCGAGGGGCTGTACCGCGCGGAGGGCTTCGAGGAGATCGGCAGGCGCCCCCGCTACTATCAGCCGGACGACGTCGACGCGATCGTGATGCGTCTGGACCTGCGCCGCCATCCGGCGCCCGCCGATACGCCGGAGGAGGCGACCGCATGAGTGAGCCCCTGGTGCTCGGCATCGAGACGAGCTGCGACGAGACCGGCATCGGTATCGTGCGGGGCCGCACGCTGCTGTCCAACACGATCGCCTCCAGCATGGACGAGCACGCCCGGTACGGCGGCGTCGTGCCGGAGGTCGCCGCCCGCGCACACCTCGAAGCGCTGCAGCCGGCCATCGACGCCGCCCTCGCCGAGGCCGACGTCCGCCTCGCCGACCTCGATGCGGTGGCGGTGACGAGCGGCCCTGGCCTCGCGGGAGCGCTCATGGTCGGCGTGGGGGCGGCGAAGGGACTCGCGGTCGCCCTGGACAAGCCCCTGTACGCGGTCAACCACCTCGTCGGCCACATCGCCGCCGACATCCTCACCCCGGATGCGGCGCCGCTGGAGTACCCGACGATCGCGCTGCTGGTCTCCGGCGGCCACACCTCCCTGCTCCACGTGCGCGACCTCACGACCGATGTCGAGCTGCTCGGCGAGACCGTGGACGACGCCGCGGGCGAGGCCTTCGACAAGGTCGCCCGGCTGCTGTCCCTGCCGTATCCCGGCGGCCCCGAGATCGACCGGGCCGCCGTCGGCGGAGACCCGGGTGCGATCCGCTTCCCGCGCGGGCTCTCCCGTGCCTCCGACCTCGCGAAGCATCGCTACGACTTCTCGTTCTCCGGGCTGAAGACCGCCGTCGCCCGCTGGATCGAGCGCTTCGAGGCCGAGAACGCCGCCGCGGGCACCGACGCGCGCGAGCTGCCGATCGCCGACATCGCCGCGAGCTTCCGGGAGGCCGTCGTCGACGTCCTCGTCACCAAGGCGCTCAACGCGTGCGCCGACCTCGGGGTGCCGCGGCTGCTCCTGGGCGGCGGTGTGATCGCGAACCGTCGGCTCCGCGAGGTGGCGCTGGCCAGGGCCGCCGAGGCCGGGGTCACCGTGCGCATCCCGCCGCTCTCCCTCTGCACGGACAACGGCGCCATGATCGCCGCGCTGGCCGCTGAGCTCATCGCGTCGGGGCGCCCCGCCTCGACGCTCGGCTTCGGCGCCGACTCGACGCTGCCGGTCACCGAGATCCAGGTCGCGGAGGCGGTGCCGGCGTGAGCGGGCTCGCGCGCGGACCGGAGCCGGACGGGGCCACGCCCCGTGCGCGGGTCGAGCGCGCGAGCGGGCAGGTCGAACGTCCGGCGGGGACGGCGCGCCTTCCCGGAGCCCCGCGGGAGGGGTACACGAAGCTCCCCACGGGTCCGGTGGGCATCGAACCGGTGGTCGTCAGCGGACCCGACCTCGACCACGGGGAGGACGAGGGGTGGGAGCCTGCGGTCGAGCCGGCCGTCGTCGACGACACCCGCCTGGCCCCGTGGGCGCTGCTCGCGGCGATCGTCGCTCTCGGCGCATCGTTCTTCGTGGGGTGGGGGATCCCGGTCGCGGTCGTCGCCGTGATCGCCGCGATCATGTCGCTGCGCCGCCCCGTCGAGAACCGCGCGATCGCGCGCTGGGCGCTCGTGCTGGGTCTGTGCGCGACCGTGTACAGCCTGGGATGGCTGGTCTGGGCGGGCATGCAGTTCGAGAGACTCGGCTAGGCGGGGTGGCCATGACGGACGACGACGACGTCGAGGAGCGCAGGGCCCTGCAGCGCAAGGCGTACGGGCCCGGCGGGGCGCTGACCGCCGCGGAGGCCGCCCGGCTGCGCGCGCTCGAGGATTCCCATCGGACACGCTCGGCGGGGCCGCCCGCGTCCGCGTCGATGACCGATCCCGTCCAGGAGACCCGGCCCCCCGGCCCTCCGCCGTCCTCCGGGGCCTCGTCCGGTCCGCACGACGACGAACCTCCGGCCCCCGGCGGCGATTCCGCGATGCCGGAGGAGGAATCCGAGGAGGTCGCGACCGCCCGGACCGACTCCCCGACTCTCCGGGCGGGGCAGGGCCGTCTCCTCGGGACGCGCGTGCTCGCCGCGGTGGTGGTGCTGCTGCTCGGTGTCGGCATCGGCTGGTTGGCCTTCGGCCGGACCGGCGGAGCAGCCGTCGCCCTGAGCTCCACGCAGCAGCAGTGGCAGTCCGAGCTCGTCGCGTCCGGACGGTACGACGCCGGCTCGGTGCGTGCGCTCGCCACGGAGGACGACGCGGTCGTCTGGACGGCGACGCAGAACGGCGGCGCGAGCATCTGCCTGGTCCTCCGGTCGGCGGAGAGCACGACGCCGAGCTGCAATCGGCGCGAGACCGTGCAGGAGGAAGGCCTGTGGGGCGAGGTGACGACGCAGCGCGACGACGACTACACGCGCCAGATCATGGCTCAGCTGATCCTCACGCCTGACGGCGAACCGGCGGTGAGCGTCGACGTCTCGGAGTACGGTATCGGTGACGGCGGCGGCATCACCTATGCGAACGAGGCGGAGACCCGCGCGGCCGCGCGTCTGGTCGAGGAAGGGTTCGACCCGAACTCCATCTGGGTCGTCGGGTACGACGACGATGTCCCCATCTGGACGGCCTCCGCGCAGGATTCGGGGCGGCATTGTCTCGTCTACGACGGATCGACGGCCGACGCTCCGATGGCCTGCGAGGAGACCGAGACGCTGGCGGAGCACGACGGGCGGCTGCGGTTGCAGGTGACGGACGCGACGACCGGGCAGGTGACGACGTACGAGCTGCCGACCAGCGCGGGAGTGCCGTCCTTCACGATCATCCGCGAGGGGAGCGACGCCGGTGCGGGCGGAGACTGACGGAGAGGACGCCGCGGCAGCGGAGCGCCGGGCGCTGGAGCGCGCGGCGTACGGCCGCGACGGCGGGCTCGACGCCGCAGCGGCCCGTCGGCTTCAGGAGCTTCAGGAGGAACATCGTCGCCGGACCCCTTTCGCGCAGGACGAGCCGATGGAATCGCCATCCGTGAGCGATGACGCGCCGGAGTCCGTGACCGCTCGCCCGGCGCCGGAGGACGTGCCGGCCGCAGAGGACACCCCTCCGGCCACCCCGGACGACGTCTCCCGGACGGAGGCGTCGGCCGCGAACCGCCGCGGTCTCGTGCCGGTGCTCGTGGCGTCGGCGGCTCTCCTCGCGGTCGGCGTGGGGGCCGGGTGGGCGCTGTTCGCCCCGCGGTCGGACGCGTTTCGCCTGACGGAGGCGCAGGAGGACCGGCGGATCGCACTCGCCGGTGAGGGCTACGACCCCGGCTCCGTGCGTCCGGTGGCGGAGGCGGAGGGCGCGCTCGCCTGGTTCGCCA
Source organism: Microbacterium sp. str. 'China' (assembly GCF_002993305.1). NCBI lineage: Bacteria > Bacillati > Actinomycetota > Actinomycetes > Micrococcales > Microbacteriaceae > Microbacterium > Microbacterium sp. str. 'China'. Next base: position 893,938 of record NZ_CP027434.1, read on the forward strand.
CGCAGGACGACGGGGCCAGCCGGTGTCTGATCCTCGACGTCGGCACGGACTCCCAGTCGACCTGTCTGGCGGGGGAGGAGGCGGGACCGGGCCTGTACGCCTCGCTCCCCGTCCCGTCCTCCGCAGCGGACGCCGAGGACTCCTTCTCCTTCGACAGCGTGACGGCGGTCATGCTCTTCTCCACCACGGACGAGCCGATGGTGAGCATCCAGCGCTGGGGAGGCAGCTCCACGCTCGTCGCCCAGTTCGGCGAGGCGGAGCGCGCGAGGGCGGAGGAGCTCGTCGGGGACGGCTACGACCTCAACCTCTCCGTCCTCGGGTCCTTCCGCGAGCAGCCGGTCTGGCTCGGCGACCGCAGCACGGAGAGCGGGCCCTCCCAGCGCTGCCTGATCGTCGACGCCGACGGCTCACGCCAGTGCGCCACGATCGACGAAGCGGTGCAGTCCGGGCTCCGCGTACAGCTGCTCGACGTCGACCAGGAGACCGGGGAGCTGCTGTCGGCATCCGTCATCGAGGTGGACTTCACTCGCTGGCAGACGCCCTACCTCACCGTGACCTCGGGCCCGGCCGTGGTCGACGAAGCGACGGGCGAGTCGTACCTGGTGACCACCGGGCCGCCCGGGGATCCGATCCGCGTCGACATCCCGGGCCGGGAGTCGGAGGACTGACCGTCCTCAGTCCGCGGCGGGCACCCGGTCGGCGAGGATCGCGCGGCGCTGATCGCCGAATCGGGCGAGGATCAGGGTCGCCTCGGCATCGCCGCGGAGGGTCAGCTTGCGCCGGAAGGCCGCGGGATCGACGTCCACCCCGCGCTTCTTGATCTCGATGCGGCCGATGCCGTGGGTCTTCAGGGCGGCATTGATCGTCTTCGGCGTGATCGGCAGCGTCTCCCGGACGCGGAAGGACTGCACGAACGGGCTCGTCAGGGCCGCATCGGAGGTGAGGTAGGCGATGCGCGCGTCGAGCATCCCTGCGTCCAGGCTGCGGGCGACGTCGCCGATGAGACGCGCCCGGATGACGGCGCCGTCCGGCTCGTGCAGGAAGGCCCCGAGTGCACGGACGGGAGCGTCCTCGGCGTCTGCGGCGCCGGTGAGCTCGTGCGAGCGCTCGCCGCGGATGACGAGTGCGGAGCGCCGGACTCCTTCCCTCGCCAGCTCGCGCGACCACACCACGAGCTCGACGACGCTCCCGTCTGCGCTGACCCACTGCGTCTCCGCGTCCGTGGGCAGGGCGTCGCGGTCGTGGGCAGGGCCGAGCTTGATCCCGGTGGGGCGCTGCGCGGCGACGGCGAACGCCCAGTCGAGGGACGGCGAGTAGTCGTCGGCGGAGACGCGCCGGGTCTCGCTGTGTCCGGAGGTGCGGCGGGCGGGATCCATCCAGATCGCCTGGCCGGGGACCGGCTCTCCGAGCGCGTCCTCCGCCGTGGCGTGCCGGACCGTGGCGTCGTCGCCGAACGGGGCGAGGTTGTAGGCGGCGAGGGCCGCGGTCACCTCGTCGGCGTCCACCGCATGCACCGCCAGTCCCGCGCCGGCGAACGCGAGGGCGTCGCCGCCGATCCCGCAGCCGAGGTCCGCGACGCTCGTGAGGCCGGCTCGGCGGATCCGCTGGGCGTGGCGGGCGGCCACGCCGAGGCGGGTGGCCTGCTCGAGGCCGGCGCGGGTGAAGAGCATGCGGGCGGCGAAGGGGCCGAACTTCGCCGTGGCCCTGGCGCGCAGGTGCGCCTGCCCGACGACGGCGGAGACGAGGTCGGGGGAGTGTCCCGCAGCCCGCAGCCGGGAGGCGGCGGCTGCGGCCTCCGCGGTGGAGGTGACCGGCCCGAGCGCATCGAGCAGCTCCAGGCCGGCGGGGGTCAGCAGGGCGCGCAGCTCGGACATCTCCACCCTCCCAGCCTACGACGCGCTCGCCGCCCCGACCCGGGTTGGCACTCGCATTGCATGAGTGCCAGCCGACCGCCTACACTGGCATTAGCACTCTCGGGTTGAGAGTGCGAACGAGTCTTTCGTGTCAGCGTCAAGAAAGAAGAGGTAGACCGTGTCGGTTTCCATCAAGCCGCTCGAGGACCGCATCGTCATCAAGCAGGTCGAGGCCGAGCAGACCACCGCGAGTGGCCTGGTCATCCCCGACACCGCCAAGGAGAAGCCCCAGGAGGGCGAGGTCGTGGCGGTCGGCCCCGGCCGTATCGACGACAACGGCAACCGCGTTCCGCTCGACGTCGCCGTCGGCGACCGCGTGCTCTACAGCAAGTACGGCGGCACCGAGGTGAAGTTCGGTGCAGACGAGTTCCTCGTCCTGTCGGCTCGCGACGTCCTGGCGGTCGTCGTCCGCTGATCGCACACCCGGTTCCCTCCGCTCGCCGGACGTGAACCCGGTCCGCAGAGGGCCCGGATGCTTCGGCATCCGGGCCCTCTTCTGCGTCCCGAACGGCGCGTCGCCCGGCGGCGCGGGCATAGGGTTGTGCGGTGACCCCCGAGACGAGCCGCGCCACCCGGACGGCGGGCGTCGCGTACGCCGGGAGCGCCTACCTGCTGTGGGGCGTCCTGCCGCTCTACTTCCTCCTGCTGCAGCCCACCGGTCCGTGGGAGGTCGTGGCCTGGCGGGTGCTGCTCTCCTTCGTCTTCTGTCTCCTGCTGCTCACGGTCACCCGAGGATGGGCCGCCTTCCTCGCGATCGTCCGGAGTCCGCGACTGCTGGGGTGGACGGCCCTGGCCGGCCTCCTCATCTACGTCAACTGGCAGGTGTTCGTCCTCGGCACGCTGAGCGGGAAAGTCGTGGAGACGGCGCTCGGCTACTTCATCAACCCGATCACGACCGTGCTGCTCGGCGTCTTCGTGCTCAAGGAGCGCCTCCGACGGCTGCAGTGGGTGGCCGTCGGCATCGCGGCCGCCGCGGTGGTCGTCATCGTCGTGGCGTACGGCGACGTCCCCTGGATCGCCTTGACGCTGACGGCCTCCTTCGGCCTGTACGGGCTCATCAAGAAGAAGATCGGCCCCGCCGTCGACGCGGTCAGCGGGCTGACGCTCGAGTCGTTCTGGCTGATCCCCATCGCGGTGGTGCAGCTCGTGATCGTGGCGACGACGCCCGTCGGACTCACGATGGGGACGGCGGGCTGGTCGCACGCCGTGCTGCTGGCGTTCGCGGGGGTGGCCACAGCCGTCCCCCTGCTGCTGTTCGCGGCCGGGACACGTCGGGTCGACCTCGCCGTGATCGGCATGCTGCAGTTCCTCACCCCGATCCTGCAGTTCGTGATCGGGGTCGCCGTGCTCCAGGAGCCGATGCCACCGGAGCGCTGGATCGGGTTCGTCCTGGTGTGGATCGCGATCGCGGTCTTCGTCGTCGATCTGCTCCTCGCCGCGCGGCGCGGCCGCCGGGACACCCCCGCCGCGGGGTTCTGATCCCGCCCGCTCGCAGGCGGAAACAGCGGTCCTGGATCGTTAACGCACCGAGATACTTGCCCCTCCTGCGCGCGGGGCGCACGCCCTAGTGTTAGAGCACCCGACTGTGGTCACCATCCACGTTCGTTTACGCAAGGGAGCATCATGAACGCACTGAAGGGCTCGCGCAGCGCGAGGATCTTCGCCGGGATCGCGCTGGTCAGCGCTTCCGCCCTCATCATCGCGGGCTGCAGCAGCACGCCGAACGCGGAGCCGTCGGACGGGGGTGGCGACAAGCCGGCCGCCGACCTGACGCTCAAGCTCGGTTCGCTGCTGCCGGCCACCGGCACGCTCGCGTTCCTGGGCGCGCCGATGGAGGCCGGTGTCCAGCTCGCCGTCAACCAGATCAACGAGGCCGACGCCGGCATCACGATCGACGTCAGCACGGCCGACGAGGGCGACCTCGACAACAAGGCCTACGAGACCTCCATCAACAACCTGCGCAACGACGACATCACCGCCATGATCGGCGCGGCGTCCTCCAGCGTCACCAAGCTGATCCTCGACGGCAACGCGGGCGCGGACATCCTCACCGTGTCCCCGTCGAACACCTCGCCGGACTTCACGGGCATCAATCCGCTGTACTTCCGGACCGCGCCGAGCGACAACCTCCAGGGCGAGGTCCTCGGCAACGAGATCGCCGAGGACGGCCACAAGACGCTGGGCATCATCTACCAGAACGACCCGTACGGCACGGGGCTGTTCGAGGCGATCAAGGCCACCTTCGAGAGCACCGGCGGCGAGGTCGTCGCCGACGCGTCGTACAACCAGGGTGACGGTCAGTTCAACGCGCAGGTCTCGGAGATCGCCGCGGCGAACCCGGACGCGGTCGCGGTCGTCTCCTACGACCAGTTCGCCACCATCGCGCCGCTGCTCGGCAACGCCGGGGTCGACACCGGGTCCCTTTACCTCGTCGACGGCAACCTCAAGGACTGGGGCTCGGATGTCTCGGTCAGCCTCGAGGGCTCGAAGGGCACCCGTGCCGGTGCTGAGCTGCCGCAGGACTTCCTCGACCAGCTGAACGAGGTCTGGACGGCCGAGGGCAACGACCCGATCGACGCCGTGACCTACTCGGCCGAGGCGTACGACGCTGTGGTGCTGATCGCCCTGGCGGCGCTGAAGGCCGGCTCGGTCGAGGGCCCGGACATCGCGGCCGAGATGATCACCGTCTCCGGCGGTGACGGCGACGGCGAGAAGTGCGACAACTTCGCCGATTGCGCCGCGATCATCAACGACGGCGGCACGCCGGACTACGACGGTCTCTCCGGCGAGATCACGTTCGACGAGAACAACGACCCGAAGGGTGCCGCGATCGGCGTCTACGAGTTCGACGCCGAGAACGTCACCTCGCGCATCAAGTAACGCAGCGACGACGAAGGCCCCGGATGCTTCGGCATCCGGGGCCTTCGTCGTACCAGGAACCGGCCTCAGGCGGCGTCGGTGCCGAGGGTGCCCAGGTAGAGGCCGATGACCTTCGGGTCGTTCAACAGCTCCCGGCCGGTGCCCTCGTAGGCATCCTTGCCCTGGTCGAGCACGTATCCGCGGTCGCAGATCTGCAGGCACCGACGGGCGTTCTGCTCGACCATGATCGTCGTGACGCCCGCCTTGTTGATGTCGGAGACGCGGATGAAGGCGTCGTCCTGCCGCACGGGGGAGAGGCCGGCGGACGGCTCGTCGAGCAGCAGCACCGACGGGTCCATCATGAGAGCCCGCGACATGGCGACCATCTGCCGCTCGCCGCCGGAGAGCGAGCCGGCACGCTGCTTCAGACGCTTGCCGATTTCCGCGAAGATGCTGCTGACGAACTCGAGCCGCTCCGCGAAGATCTTCGGGTTCTGGTAGAGACCCATCTCCAGGTTCTCCTGGATGGTGAGCGACGGGAACACGTTGTTCGTCTGCGGCACGAAGGCCACACCGCGGCGCACGAGCTTGTCGGCCTTGAGACCGACGATGCTCTCGCCTTTGACCGTGATGTCGCCTTCGCGGACGTTGACCATGCCGAAGATCGCCTTGAGGAGCGTCGACTTCCCGGCGCCGTTCGGGCCGATGATGCCGATGAGCTCGCCCTGGCGGGCGACGAGGTTCGCGCCGTTGAGGATGTTTACTCCCGGCAGGTAGCCGGCGTGCACGTCCTTCAGCTCGACGACCACGTCGTCGGCCGGGGCGGCGCTTTCGGCGGGGGTTGCGGTGCTCATGCCTTGTCCTCCTCGGCGACGTCCTCGGCCTCGACCTCGGCCTCGACCTCGGTCTCGATCTGCTCGCGGATGCGCTCCGCGTCGGCGTCGGAGATCACCGGGAGACGGCCGGTGACAGCACCGAGGTCCACGTCCTGGTGGGCACCGAGGTAGGCGTCCACCACCGCGGGGTCCTCCATGACGGTCTCCGGCGGTCCCTCGGCCACCACGCGCCCCTCGGCCATCACGACCACCCAGTCGGCGATGTGACGGACCATGTGCATGTCGTGCTCCACGAAGAGCACCGTCATGCCGAGGTCCTTGAGGTCGAGGATGTGATCGAGGAGCGACTGGGTGAGGGCGGGGTTGACCCCGGCCATCGGCTCGTCGAGCATCACCAGGCTCGGGTCGCTCATGAGGGCCCTGGCCATCTCCAGCAGCTTGCGCTGGCCACCGGAGAGCGACGCCGCGAAGTCCTGCTCCTTGGCGTCGAGCTTGAAGCGCACGAGGAGCTCGTGCGCGCGCTGCTCGATCTCCTGCTCCTGCTTGCGCCAGAGGAAGGGGAACAGGCCTGCCCAGAAGCCCTCGCCGCGCTGATCCTTCGCGCCGAGCTTCATGTTCTCCAGCACGGTCAGCAGCGACAGCGACTTCGTGAGCTGGAAGGTGCGCACCTGTCCCATCCGGGCGACCTTGAACGACGGGATGCCGGACAGGTTCTTGCCGTCGTAGGACCACGTGCCGCTGTTGGGCTTGTCGAAGCCGCACAGGAGGTTGAACAGCGTGGTCTTGCCGGCGCCGTTGGGGCCGATGAGCGCCGTGATGGCGCCGCGCGGGATCTCGAGGTGATCGACGTCGACCGCGGTGAGGCCGCCGAAGCGCCGCTGCACGGCGTCCACGACGAGGATCGGGTCGACCTTCTTGACTCCGGGGGCGGCGGGACCCGCGGCGAGGCCGGTGGTCTTCGCGCGGGGAGTGCTCTTCGCGGGCGTGACGGCCGCGTCGTTCTCATTTGACAAAGGTCATCTCCCTCTTGTTCCCCAGGATGCCCTGCGGGCGGAACACGACGATGAGCATCAGCACGATGCCGATGAGGATGTAGCGCACCACGTCGGCCTGAGCGCTCGTCATGGGCAGGTAGCCGGCCGTGGCCATCGCGGGGAGGAGCGCGCCGAGGAAGGCGAACACCACCCAGAACAGCACGGCGCCGAGCGTCGGGCCGAACACCGTGGCCGCGCCGCCGAGGAGCAGGATCGTCCACAGGAAGAAGGTCAGCGACGTCGAGTAGCTGCCGGGGATGACCGCCGAGGGCAGGACGAAGACGATTCCGCCCAGTGCACCGATCACGCCACCCACCACGAGTGCCTGCATCTTGTAGGCGAAGACGTTCTTGCCGAGCGAGCGCACGGCGTCCTCATCCTCGCGGATGCCCTTGAGCACGCGACCCCAGGGGCTGCGCATGAGCGCCCAGACCACGAGGATCGTGAGAGCGAGGGTGAGCAGTCCGAACACCCGCACCCAGAGGTCGTTGGCGTTGTACGTCCACGGGCCGAAGCCGTAGGTCCCCGGGGGGAAGGGGTTCGCGTCGCGGAAGCTCTGGTGGTAGCCGGAGAGACCGCCGGCGGAGTTCGTCCAGTCCTTGAAGAGCTCGGTGACGAACATCAGGCGCACGACCTCCGCGGCCGCGATGGTCGCGATGGCCAGGTAGTCGGCGCGCAGCCGCAGCGTCGGGATGCCCAGCAGCAGGGCGAAGAGCGCGCCGCCGGTGATGCCGACGAGCACGCCCAGCCACCACGGGAATCCGAAGGTGAGGATCGAGATCGCGTAGCCGTAGCCGCCGATCGCCATGAACGCCGCCATGCCGAAGTTGAGCAGACCCGTGTACCCGAAGTGCACCGCGAGGCCCGTGGCCGCGAGCGCGTAGGCGATCGTGGTCGGGCTGAACAGGTAGGAGGCGGTGTTGCCGAAGATGCTTCCGAAGTCCATGCGTCAGCCCAACCTTTCCTTGCGTCCGAGGATGCCCTGCGGTCGCACGAGCAGGATGATGATCAGCGCGACGAGGGCGCTGGCGTACTTGAGGTCGGTCGGCACCCCGAGGAGCGTCGAGACCTCGACCGCGAGGCCGACGATGATCGAGCCGATCAGAGCGCCGATCGCGGAGCCGAGACCGCCGAGCGTGATGGCGCAGAACATCAGCAGCAGCATCTGCATGCCCATGTCCCACTTCACGCCGGGGCGGAAGTACGCCCAGAGGATGCCGGAGATCGCGGCCAGGGTGCCGGCGAGGATCCAGACGACGCGGATGACCTTGTCCACGTCGATGCCGGAGGCGGCGGCGAGCTGCGGGTTGTCCGAGATCGCCCTCGTCGCCTTCCCGATGCGGGTGCGGGTGAGGAAGAACGCGACGCCGAGGATCACGATGATGCTCGTGGCCATGCCGATCATGTCGATGTACGACAGGGAGATCGGACCGAGGCGGATCGGCTCCGGGCTCGCGCCGGGCAGCTGATAGGTGCTGCCGCCGATGATGTACTGCAGGCCGTAGCGCAGGGCCAGCGAGAGGCCGATGCTGACGATCATGAGCTGGACGACGCCCAGTCCGCGCCGACGCAGCGGCTTCCAGATGCCGGCGTCGAGCGCCCAGCCGAGCGCCGCGCCGCCGATGACTGCGGCGATGATGCCGGCCCACAGCGGGAGCTGCCAGAAGGAGGTGACGACGAGGGTGATCACCGCGCCCCACGTCACCATCTCGCCGTGCGCGAAGTTCGACAGCCGGGTCGTGCCGTAGATGAGCGCGGCGCCCATCGAGGCGAGCCCCAGCAGGAGCCCGAAGTTCAGGCCGCCCACCAGGCGCGACAGGAGCTGATCGAGGAAGGAGACGGTCACCCGCTCTCCCTCGCCGAGGAAGAGGTTCACGATCTTCGTCCCGGTGAGCCCGAACTCCAGCTCGAACGAGGCGGTCGTGCCCGAGACGGGCTGGATCCCCTCGGGGAGCTGCGTCGCGTCGACGATCACGCCGTCCGGAAGCGTGGACTCGTCCACCGTGAGGGTGTACGTCTCCTTTTCCGGCACGTACAGGCGCCACTTGCCCTCGGCGTCGGTCTCGGTCTCGGCGTCGAAGCCGTTGCCCTCGATCGTCATCACGACGCCCTCGACGGGCTCGTCGCCGTCGGTGACGACCCCGGCGAAGTAGAAGTCGGTGACCTCCTGCCCGTCGTCCGTGGTCTCGGCGGAGGCCGCTGAGGGAGGGAGCAGGAGCGATGCCGCGAGCGCCATCAGGATTCCGAAGAAGGCGAAGGCCCAAGGGCGCTTTCGCGGTCCGGCGAGTGCTGTGGGTCCCACGCAACCTCCACTGTGAGTGCTGTCTCCGCGGGCTCGGGTCGAACCGCGGGGATGGACGACGCACTTGAGCGTAATGGGCGATCGGCGAATCACCTATCGTCCGGGCCAACGGTCCGGTAACGACAGGGCCCTGGGAATGTTCTCGGGCGTGTCTCGCTTAGAATCTCCATACGGGTCACGCCCGCGCACCGGCCGACGTCGACCCCCCATTCGCACCCGGATCCGCGCCACTCGCGCAGGAGGAGATTCCATGGACCAGCACGATCCCTTCGGCTTCGTCGGACTGACCTACGATGACGTGCTGCTGCTCCCCGGGCACACCGACGTCATCCCCAGTGAGGCCGACACGTCGTCCCGGATCACCCGACGGATCTCCGTCGCGACGCCGCTGCTCTCCAGCGCGATGGACACGGTGACCGAATCCCGCATGGCGATCGCCATGGCCCGGGAGGGCGGCATCGGCATCCTGCACCGCAACCTCTCGATCGCCGACCAGGCCGCGCACGTCGACCGCGTGAAGCGCAGCGAGTCCGGCATGATCACCGACCCCATCACCACGACGCAGGACGCGACGGTGGAGGAGGTCGACGCCCTGTGCGCCAAGTACCGGATCTCCGGCCTCCCGGTCGTGGACGACGAGGGTCGCCTGGTGGGCATCATCACGAACCGCGACATGCGCTTCGTCTCCGGCTTCGAGCGTCAGAGCACGTTCGTCAAGGACGTCATGACGAGGGAGAACCTCGTCACCGCCCCCGTCGGCGTCGCGGCGGGCGAGGTCATCGCGCTGTTCGCGAAGCACCGCGTCGAGAAGCTGCCCCTCATCGACGAGGACGGCAAGCTCGCCGGCCTCATCACCATCAAGGACTTCGACAAGAGCGAGAAGTATCCGCTCGCCACCAAGGACGACCAGGGCCGCCTGCGGGTGGGCGCGGCGATCGGCTTCTTCGGCGACGCGTGGGAGCGCGCCGAGGCCCTCCGCGACGCCGGAGTGGACGTGCTCGTCGTCGACACCGCCAACGGGCAGTCGCAGGGCGTGATCGACCTCGTCAAGCGCCTCAAGGCCGACGAGTCGTTCGCGCACATCGACGTCATCGGCGGCAACGTCGCCACCCGCGAGGGCGCGCAGGCGCTGCTGGACGCGGGCGTGGACGCGGTCAAGGTGGGCGTGGGTCCCGGCTCGATCTGCACGACCCGCGTGGTCGCCGGTGTCGGCGTGCCGCAGGTCACGGCCGTCTACGAGGCATCGCTCGCGGCGCGCCCCGCCGGCGTCCCGGTGATCGCCGACGGCGGCCTGCAGTACTCGGGCGACATCGCGAAGGCGCTCGTCGCCGGTGCTGACGCCGTTATGCTCGGCTCGCTGCTCGCCGGCACCGACGAGTCGCCGGGCGAGATCGTCTTCCAGTCGGGCAAGCAGTTCAAGCAGTACCGCGGGATGGGCTCGCTCGGCGCCATGCAGACGCGCGGCAAGCAGACGTCCTACTCGAAGGACCGCTACTTCCAGGCCGACGTGCCCAGCGACGACAAGCTGATCCCGGAGGGCATCGAGGGCCAGGTGCCCTACCGCGGCCCGCTCTCGGCCGTCGCCTACCAGCTCGTCGGCGGCCTGCGGCAGTCGATGTTCTACGTCGGGGCCCGCACCATCGAGGAGCTCAAGCAGCGCGGCAAGTTCGTGCGCATCACCTCGGCCGGGCTCAAGGAGTCGCACCCGCACGACGTGCAGATCGTCGTCGAGGCGCCGAACTACAAGAAGTGACCGCGACCCCCGCAGGGGGACGCACGAGGGGCCGGATGCGCTGCATCCGGCCCCTCGTCGTTCGCGGTGCGGTCAGCCGCAGCGGTAGGTGACGCCGCCGACGTCCCAGACCCCGGGGCCGAGCTCGGCGCACGTCCCGATCACGCCGGCCAGCACGGTGGCCAGCAGGATGATGCCGATGATCGCGAAGATCGTCAGGACGGCACCGACGATGATGCCGGCGATCGCGATGCCCTTGGGAGCCTTCGCCTTGCCGAGCTGCACGGCGGCGATGATGCTGAGGATGAGGCCGACCGGCGGCAGCAGGAACGCCAGCACGAGGCCGATGATCGACAGCACCCGTCCCGGGGGCGACGTCGGCACGTCCTGCGCGTAGGGGGTGCCGGGCGGGGGAGCGGAGGCGGCGGGATACGGCGAGGGCGTGCCGCCGGGAGGTGGCGGGTTGTACGGCGGCGGGGCGTCGGGCGGCGGTGTATCGGTCATGATCTCTCCTCGGTTCCGGTCGTAGCCCAGAGCGTAGCGACGGCGGGCCGGGCATGCCATCCCCCTTTCGCGGCCCGCGGGCCGCGCGTACGGTGCTGGTATGTGCCGGAACATCGTGCCTCTGAACAACCTCGAGCCCGCGGCCACCGACGAGGAGTGCCGCGAGGCTGCGCTCCAGTTCGTCCGCAAGATCTCCGGGACGACGGCGCCGTCGCGGGCGAACCGTGAGGTCTTCGATCGCGCGGTGGCCGAGATCGCCGTGGCCACGCGGCGGCTGCTCGATGACCTCGTGACCGCGGCGCCGCCCAAGAACCGCGAGGAGCAGGCGGCGAAGAGGCGGGCGCGATCGGCGGAGCGGTACGAGGCGATCCGGCTCTACCAGGAGGAGAAGCGGGCGGCGCGCGCGGGCTGAAGCGCTGCGGGCCGGGGGTGGAGCCCTGTGCCAGAATCGACGTACCCCGCTCGACTTTCCCTGCGGCCCGGTGATGAAGGCACCGCGGTCGCACCGCCGAATCCCCTCGGCAGGGAATCTCCCCAAGGAGAGCTGTACATGGCTGAGGTCCCCCCTCGCATCCTCGTCGTCGACGACGACCACGACGTCGCCCTGCTTGTGAAGACCGTCCTGGAACGGCGCGCGGGCTGCGTCGTCGATCTCGCGGACGACGGCCGGTCGGCGCTCGAGAAGGCCGCGGCGGTGAAACCCGACGTGGTCGTCACCGACATCGAGATGCCGGGACTCGGTGGTCTGGAGCTGCTCGCGGAGCTGCGCCGCGTCATGCCCACCGTGCCGGTCATCGTCATGACGGCGCACGTCTCGGTCGAGTACGCGGTGTCCGCGCTCCGGGCGCAGGCCGACGAGTTCCTCACCAAGCCGCTCGACAACGCCCGGCTCGTGGAGTCGGTCACCCGGCTCGTCGAGGAGTCCCGGCGCCGGAAGGCGGAGGCGAAGACCGGTGAGGTCGTCCTCGCGATCGGAGCGCACCCGGACGACGTCGAGATCGGTGTCGGCGGCATCCTTGCAGCCCATGCCGCCGCCGGCGATCGCATCACCATCCTCACGCTCTCCCGCGGAGCGCGCGGCGGTGATGCCGACAGCCGCCAGCACGAGTCCCTCGCCGCCGCCGAGCAACTGGGTGCCCGGCTGTTCGTGAAAGACCTCGTCGACACCGAGATCTCCGGCGGCGGGTCGACCGTCCGCCTCATCGAGGAGGTCGTGCAGGAGATCCAGCCGACCATCGTCTACACGCACTCGCACCACGACCGTCACCAGGATCACCGCGCGGTGAACGAGGCGACGATCGTCGCGACGCGCCGCGTCGGCACGGTCGCGTGCTACCAGAGCCCCTCCGCGACCATCGACTACCGGCCCACGCGCTTCGTCCGCATCGATCGCTTCCTCGACGACAAGCTGCGGCTGCTGGAGTGCTTCCAGTCCCAGGCCGCCGCGAACCGGGAGTACCTCGCGCCGGAGTTCGTCACGGCCACCGCCCGCTACTGGTCGCGGTTCGGCGGCGGCGTGGCCGTCGAGCCGCTGGAGGTCGTGCGCGAGACCGCCGAGTTCATCGGCGCCCATGAACTGACCCGACGGGAGAGCTGATGACGAAGCGCGTACTGGTCACCGGAGCCGGGGGCCCCGCCGGAGTCGCGGTGATCCGCTCCCTGCTGCGACGGTCCGATCTGACGGTCTTCGCGGCCGACATGGACGGCTGGGCGAGCGGCCTCTACCTCGTTCCGCCGGCGCAGCGTCGTCTGGTTCCCCCGGGGCGGGACGCGGACTTCGTGCCGGCGATCGCGCGGATGGTCGCCGAGGACGGTCTCGACCTCGTGATCTCCACCGTCGACGTGGAGCTGATCGCGCTCGCGGACCGCAGGGACGAGCTGGCCCCGGCCGTCCTCGCCGCGCCGCCCGCCGACACGCTGCACACCGCCCTCGACAAGCTCGCCCTCGCGGAGCGCTGCGCGCCGACCGGTCGTGTGCCGCGCACCGTGCTCGCCGGCCCGGACGCCGCGGAGGTCGCGTGGGAGTTCCCCGTGTTCGCCAAGCCCCGGCAGGGCGCGGGCAGCCGCGGCGTGCGCCTCGTCCCCGACGCGGAGGCGCTCGCCGCCCTCCCCACGGATGAGGGGCTGATCGTGCAGGACTTCCTCCCGGGCGAGGAGTACTCGGTCGATGTGATCGCCGACGCCTCCGGCGGCGTGGTCGCCGCGGTGCCGCGCACCCGTGCCCGCGTGGACTCCGGGGTCGCGATCGCCGGCCGCACGCTCCGCGACCCCGAGCTCGAGGAGACCGCTGCCGCCATCGCGCGGGCGATCGGCCTGGTCGGCGTCGCCAACGTGCAGCTCCGCCGCGATCGCGACGGGCGCGCCGTGCTGCTCGAGGTCAACCCGCGCTTCCCCGGCGCGCTCCCGCTGACGATCGCCGCCGGAGTCGACATCCCCTCGCTCGTCGCCGACCTCTTCCTCGGCCGGGAGATCCCGGTGCAGGTGCCCTTCCGGGAGGTCGCCTCCGTGCGCTTCCTGGAGGACGTGATCGTCGAGGTCGACGACGTGCTCGTGTCGGCGCACGCCGGTCACCAGGAGGAGCTGTGAGTCATCCCGCCATGCGCGGAGACCACCACGTCCACTCCACGTTCTCCGACGACGCGGTCTCCACGCTGGAGGAGAACGTCGGCGCGGCTGCGGCCGTCGGTCTCGACACCGTCCGTCTCGTCGACCACGTGCGGCAGACCACGACCTGGGTGCCGGAGTACCTCGCCGCCGTCCGCCGGCTGGACGTCCCGGACGGATTGACGGTGCTCACCGGCGTCGAGGCGAAGATCCTCGACGCCTCAGGCGCGCTCGACATCCCGGCGCTTCCGGCGGGCATCGACCGGATCCTCATCGCCGATCATCAGTTCCCCGGTGTGGACGGGCCGCTCGGACCCACCGCGGTCCGCGAGCGCATCGCCGCGGGCTGGGCGCCGGCCGACGTCCTCGACCAGTTCGTGGACGCCGTCGTCGCGACCATGCGCCGCCATCCGGGCAACCAGCTCGCGCACTGCTTCTCGATCCTGCCGAAGATCGGTCTCGCGGAGGAGGAGCTCGGGGTCGAGCGCCTCGACGCGTGGGCGCGAGCCGCCGCGGAGACGGACACGCTCGTCGAGGTCAACGAGAAGTGGGTGTGCCCCGGCGCGGAGGCGCTGAACGCCCTGGAGCGCGCGGGCGCCGGCATCGTGGCCTCCACCGACAGCCACGTGGCCGCAGACGTCGGCCGGTACTCCCGCATCGTCCCGCTGCTCACAGGGACGGAAGGACGCTGATGCCCGAACTGACCTGGATCGAGACGGTCGTCGTCGTCATCCTCCTGCTGTGCGTGCTGATCGGCACGCTGCCGGTCGTCAACACCGGTCTGCAGTTCCTCATGCTGCCGCTGCACGCCTTCCGCAATCACTACGGCAAGGCCGCCCCGTACCACCCGAACGTGGCTGTGGTCATCCCGGCGTGGAACGAGGGCCTGGTGATCGGCCCCGCGATCGAGCGGCTGCTCCAGCTCGAGTACCCCGCCGAACGCCTCCGGGTGTTCGTCGTCGACGATGCATCCACGGACGACACCCCGGCGATCGTGCAGCAGAAGGCGGCGACCCACCCGGGGCGGGTCGTCCACCTGCGGCGCGAGAAGGGCGGGGAAGGCAAGGCACACACGCTGAACCACGGCCTCGACGTCGTGCTCGCCGACCCGTGGACCGAAGCGGTGCTCATCATGGACGCCGACGTGATCTTCGCGCGGGACTCCCTGCGCAAGCTCACCCGGCACCTCGCCGACGAGGAGGTCGGAGCCGTCACGGCCTACATCGCGGAGGGCAGCAGGGACCGCAACTACCTCACCCGGTTCATCGCGATCGAGTACGTCATCGGCCAGCTCTCGGCACGGCGCACGCAGAACGTCGGGGGAGCGATCGCCTGCCTCGCCGGGGGCGCCCAGCTGCATTCCCGCGCGAACCTCGAGGCGATCGGCGGACGCATCCCGACGGGCACGCTCGCCGAGGACACCATGACGACCTTCGAGAGTCAGCTCCACGGACGCCGGATGGTGTTCGAGCCGCACGCCGTGGTGCTCGCCGAGGAGCCGCGGACGATCGACAGTCTCTGGAAGCAGCGGCTGCGCTGGGCGCGCGGCAACGTGCAGCTCACCTCGATCTACAAGAGGCTCTGGTTCCGTCCGAGTCGCGACCACAACCTGGGCAGCATCCCCTTCGGGCTGGCCTGGTTCACGATCCTGCTGATGCCGGCGCTCCTGCTCCTCGCCGCCACCGCGATGATCGTCCTCCTGCTCCTGCACAGCGACGTCGCGGAGTTCGTGTTCCGGTTCATGTGGATCGCCGCGGCGGCCATCTACATCTTCTCGATGCTCTACTCCGTCCAGCTCGATCCGCGCATCGGGCGGCAGTCGTGGCGCGAGGCGATCATGTTCCCGGGACTCGGGGCGCTGATCCTCATGGCCCTGGCGCTGTTCCCCTGGGCCCTGGACGGCCTGATCGGCGCGGCCGGGCAGGAGTCGACGGAGCAGACGCGTGTGCTGTGGCTGCTGGCGTTCGCCCTCTGGGGGCCGGTGTCGATGCTCGGCATCTGGCTCGCGCGAGCGGTCGAGCCGCTTCCGGCCGGACGCTTCTTCGCGGGCCTGCTGCTCTACATCTGCGGCTACGGATCGCTGCTGTGCGCGATCACCGCCGACTCGTACCTCAAGGAGTGGCGTCGCGCGGACGCCTCCTGGATCAAGACCGAGAAGATCGGACGGGTCGACTCATGACCGACGCACCATCGCACGACGCCGAGGTGGAGGAGATCGCGGCCGACGCCCGGAAGGAGCGCCGCCTCATCCCGCAGGCGCTCATCTCCCTCGCCGTCGTGGTCGTGATCGTCGTCGTCCGAGAGCTGCTCCTGCGATGACCGGACGACCGCTCGCCCTGGTCGTCGAGGACGCTCCGGATCAGGCGACCCTGCTGGGTCGGTACCTCGATCGCGAGGGCTTCGACGTGTTCGTCGCGTCCGACGCCGAGTCTGCGATCGCCGCCTTCCCGGACATCGACCCCAGGGTCGCCGTCCTGGACCTGCTGCTCCCCGGAATCTCCGGGCAGGCCTGCTGCCGGCTGATCCACGAACGCTTTCCGGAGTGCTTCCTCATCGTCAGCTCGGTGCTGGACGTCGCCGAGTACCCGCCGGCGGACGCGGCCCTGCCGAAGCCGATCACCGGGGCCGACCTGCATCGCGCCGTGGAACGGGTTCCGCGATGAGGGCGACACCGCTGGAGCGCGCCGAGAACCGCTGGTACCGGGTCATCGACAACCCGAACCCGATCGTCAAGCAGATCCCGACGCTCGTCGCCGCCGCGATCGCAGGCGTGATGACCTGGGCCATCCCCAGCCTGCCGTTCACCGATGTCGCCCTCGCCCTGGCCGGCCTCGCGATCGTCCTCGTCGCGACGCTCCACGCCGGAGTGCTCAGCGCGTTGCACATCCGGGAGGGCTGGATCGTGCTCCTGGTCCCGATGGTCGACATCCTGGGGCTGGGGCTCTTCCGCGCCGGGACGGGAGGCGCGGCCTCGCTCTTCAGCTCGCTCGTGCTGCTCCCCGTGATCTGGATCGCGGCGGCGCCAGGAATCCGCTGGGTCTTCGTCGTCGGCGCGTTCACGTCGCTCGCGCTGCTGATCCCCTACGTCATCGAACCGCCGACGAACGCGGTCGTGTGGCTCCGCGGCGTCGTCGGTCCTCTCGTCTTCGCGGCCGTCGCGGCCGTGGTGAACGAGCTCTCCCGGCAACAGCGCCTGCGGGTGCAGCAGGCGGAGGAGCTGGTCACGGAGCGGACCAAGGCGCTGTCCGAGAACGTCTCGATGATCGTGCAGCTGCGACAGAAGGAGCACGAGTACCGCGTGCTGCTCGACTCGTTCGAGGGCCTGTGGGCGTCGATCACCGCGCAGGCCGTGATCGGCACCGATCGCGAGGGGCGCGTCACGGCGTGGAACCCCGGGGCCGTCCGCCTGCTCGGGCTCTCTCACGACGAGGCTCTCGACGACGTGCGTGTCGACCGCTTCTTCTCGTCGTCGGCATTGGCCATGCTGGCCGAGGACACCGCCGCGCGCGAAGGGGATGCGGGGGCGGCGAGCGATCCGACCGCGCGCACCGGCGTCTCGGAGGGCCTCTGTGAGCTCTTCGCCCAGGCGGACGCCGGGCATACCGTCGACGGAGACATCGAGGTCAGGACCGCGGGCGGTACGACGGTACCCGCCCGGGTGACCGTGACGCCGCACAAGGATCCGTCCGGCGCGCAGCAGGGCTACCTGTTCGTGCTCACCGATGAGACGAGAGCCGTCGAGGTCGCGCGCATGAAGGACGAGTTCGTGGGGATGATCTCCCATGAGCTGCGGACGCCGTTGAGCGCGATCATCGGCTTCCTCGACCTGCTGCAGAACGATCCGGGTCAGCCGCTGACCGAGGACCAGCAGGAGTTCGTCGGCATCATCGAGCGCAATGCGAAGCGCCTGCTGAACCTCGTCGGCGACCTGCTCTTCACGGCGCAGGTGGAGTCGGGGCGCTTCCCTTTGGAGCGGGACGAGGCGGACGTCGCGGCGCTCGTGCGTTCGGCCGTGGTGTCGGCGGGACCGCACGCGCAGCGCGAGGGGATCGAGTTGGACCTGCAGGTCGGCGACGAGCCGATCCCGCTGCTCGTCGATCCCGGACGCCTCGGGCAGGCCGTGGACAACCTCCTCTCGAACGCCATCAAGTTCACCCCGCGCGGGGGTCGCGTGACGGCAGCGGTGCATCGTCTCGACGGCGGGGTGCAGGTCGCCATCGCCGACACCGGGGTCGGGATCCCGCAGGACGAGCAGCGCATGCTCTTCACCCGGTTCTTCCGGGCCTCGACGGCCACCCGCAACGCCGTGCCGGGCGTGGGACTGGGTCTCACGATCACGCGGGCGATCGTGCTGGCTCACGGCGGCTCCATGGACGTGACCAGCGAGGAGGGGGTGGGCACCGAGTTCCGGTTCTTCCTCCCGGCGGCACCCAAGACCGAGGTGCTGCAGACCCTCAGCCGCGCGGACTGATAGCCTGGTCGGCTCGCTGTCCGCGGGCGGAAGGACGGCCACGCCTGTGGGGTACATCGACGCATCCGGGATCTCGCTGACGCTTCCCGATGGCAGACCGCTTCTCGACGAGGTGTCGTTCCGTGTCGGGGCGGGCTCGACGAGTGCTCTCATCGGGCCGAACGGGGCGGGGAAGACGACGCTGCTGCGGATCATCCGCGGCGAGCAGCCGGCCGACGACGGGGTGGTGACGATCGACGGCGGCCTCGGCGTCATGGACCAGTTCGTCGGACACGGCGAGCCGGGTCAGACCGTGCACGAGCTGCTCGTGCGGGTGGCTCCCACCCGCCTCCGTGCCGCCGCGCAGGCGCTGGAGGCGGCGGAGAACGCCCTCATCGACCGCGACGAGCACGACACCCAGATGGCCTACGCCTCCGCGATCGCCGAGTACGCGGACGCCGGCGGCTACGAGCACGAGACCGTGTGGGATCAGTGCACCGTGGCGGCGCTCGGCGTGCCGTTCGAGCGGGCGCGCTACCGCGAGCTCACCTCCCTCTCCGGCGGCGAGCAGAAGCGGCTCGCCCTGGAGGCGCTGCTGCGCGGCCCGGACGAGGTGCTCCTGCTCGACGAGCCGGACAACTACCTCGACGTGCCGACCAAGCGGTGGCTCGAGGAGCGGCTGCGCGCCACCGACAAGACCGTGCTGCTGGTCTCGCACGACCGCGAGCTCCTCGCCAGGGCCGCCGATCGGCTGATCACGCTGGAGCCCGGCGCGGCGGGGTCGACCGCCTGGGTGCACGGCGGGAGCTTCGCCACCTACCACCAGGCGCGCACCGACCGGATGGACCGGCTCGACGAGCTGCGCCGGCGGTGGGACGAGCAGCACGAGAAGCTCCGCGTCCTCGTCGCGAACCTCAAGGTCAAGGCGTCCGCCAACGACGGCTTCGCGTCCCGCTACCAGGCGGCGCAGACGCGGCTGCGGAAGTTCGAGGAGGCGGGCCCGCCGGAGGAGCGGCCCCCGGCGCAGGAGTTCGACATGCGCCTCCGCGGGGCCAGGACCGGCAAGCGGGCCGTCGTCGCGGACCGGCTGGAGCTGACCGGCCTCATGCGTCCGTTCGACACCGAGATCTGGTACGGCGACCGCGTCGGCGTGCTCGGCTCCAACGGCTCGGGCAAGTCGCACTTCCTGCGGCTGTTGGCCCGCGGCGGGACCGACCCGGATCCGTCCCTCGGGCACGTGACCGCGGTCGCGGAGGAGCTCAGCCCGGTCGCGCACACCGGTCGCGCGGTGCTCGGCGCCCGCGTCGTTCCAGGACTCTTCGCACAGACCCACGCGCATCCGGAGTTCGTCGGCCGCACCCTGCTCGAGATCCTGCACCGCGGGGACGACCTCCGAGACGGGATACCCCGCGACGCGGCGAGCTCGGCCCTGGACAGGTACGGCCTCGTGCGTCAGGCGCAGCAGCCGTTCGAATCGCTCTCCGGCGGACAGCAGGCGCGGTTCCAGGTGCTCCTGCTCGAGCTGTCCGGCGCGACGCTGCTGCTCCTCGACGAGCCCACCGACAACCTCGACCTCGAGTCGGCCGAGGCGCTGGAGGAGGCGCTCGGGCGCTTCGAGGGCACCGTGGTGGCGGTCACGCACGACCGGTGGTTCGCGCGCTCCTTCGACCGGTTCCTCGTGTTCGGAACGGACGGCGAGGTCTACGAGTCCGACGAGCCGGTGTGGGACGAGCGGCGGGTGGCCCGTGCGCGCTGACCGCCGCGGAGGCCGCCGGGCGCCGGGTAGGCTGGACGGGTGACCATGGAGATCGAGCTCGGCCGAGGAAAGCGCGCGCGTCGCGCGTACACGTTCGACGACATCGCGGTGGTGCCCTCGCGGCGCACGCGCAACCCGGAGGACGTGTCCACCGCGTGGACGATCGACGCCTTCGGCTTCGAGATCCCGGTGCTCGGGGCGCCGATGGACTCGGTCGTCAGCCCGCGCACCGCGATCATGCTCGGACAGCTCGGCGGTCTGGGGGTGCTCGATCTGGAGGGGCTCTGGACCCGCTACGAGGACCCGGAGCCGCTGCTCGCCGAGATCGCGGGCCTCGCGGAGGACCGGGCGACCGTGCGCATGCAGGAGCTCTACTCCGAGCCCATCAAGCCCGAGCTCATCACCCGCCGCCTCGCCGAGATCCGGGAGGCGGGCGTCACCGTCGCCGGCTCCCTCACCCCGCAGCGCACTCAGGAGTTCTACGACACCGTCGCCGCGGCCGGGGTCGACCTGTTCGTCATCCGCGGCACGACCGTCTCCGCGGAGCACGTGTCGAGCGTGGCGGAGCCGCTGAACCTCAAGAAGTTCATCTACGACCTCGACGTGCCGGTGATCGTGGGCGGAGCGGCGACCTACACCGCGGCGCTCCACCTCATGCGCACCGGCGCGGCCGGCGTGCTCGTGGGCTTCGGCGGCGGTGCGGCGTCCACCACCCGTGCCACCCTCGGCATCCACGCGCCCATGGCGACCGCGGTGTCGGATGTGGCCGCGGCTCGCCGTGACTACCTCGACGAGTCCGGCGGGCGCTATGTCCACGTGATCGCCGACGGCGGCGTCGGCACCTCCGGCGACATCGTGAAGGCGCTCGCCATGGGCGCCGACGCGGTCATGCTCGGGGTCGCCCTGGCTCGCGCGACGGACGCTCCCGGCCAGGGGTTCCACTGGGGTCCCGAGGCGCACCACCCCAAGCTCCCGCGTGGACGACGCGTCGAGGTGGGCGGCATCGGCACGCTGGAGGAGATCCTCTACGGCCCCGCTCCGGTCGCCGACGGCACCGCGAACCTCATCGGCGCGCTGCGCAAGTCGATGGCCACCACCGGGTACTCCGACCTCAAGGAGTTCCAGCGGGTGGAGGTCGTGCTGGCTCCGTACGAGGCCTGAGGTCTCCGCATCACCGTGACCGCACCTGCTCCCTTCCCGCCGACCCTCCGTGAGGTCATGCTGCGGGGACGCTGGATCGCGATGCTGCTGCTGTGTCTCGTCGTCGCCGGGGTGTTCGCCTGGCTCGGTCAGTGGCAGCTGGAGCGGGCGATCGAGACCGATCCTCCGGCGCCGGGGGCGACCGAGCAGGTCCGACCGCTCGATGACGTCGTAGTGCCGGGGGAGTACCTCCCCGAGCCCCTGGTCGGGCAGCGCGTGGAGACCGAGGGCGTCTGGGTCCCCGGGGATTTCCTCGTCGTGGGCAGCCGCTTCAACGACGGCGTCGAGGGGTACTGGGTCACCGGTCAGCTCCGCGTCGACGAGCGGGTCTCGCTGGCGGTGGCCATCGGCTGGGCACCGGATCGGGAGGCCGCCGATGCCGCTGTGGAGCGCCTCGAGGCCGACGCGGACGGCAGCGTGGTCCCCGTCGCCGGTCGCATCATCTCGGATGAGGGTCCGTCGGTGCCGCCGCGCACCGATCCGGAGCAGCTGGACCGGATGTCGCCGGCGGCTCTGTTGAGCCGCTGGCACGGCATCGAGCAGCTCGACGTCTACCGTCCGTACCTCGCCTCTACGACCGCGACGGCAGGCCTCGCCGACATCGCCTCCCCGGCGCCCGACGAGCAGTCGCCGGTCAACTGGCTCAACGTGTTCTACGCCGCCGAGTGGGTCATCTTCGCCGGCTTCGCGTTCTACCTCTGGTACCGCCTGGCGAAGGATGCCTGGGAGCGCGAGCTGGAGGAGTTCGAGGACGCCGAGGGGTCCGCGGCCGTCTGACCGCTGTTGCGCATCCGCGCGACGGACGCTGCGCTTCTGCGCGCCGAGACGGCTCCGTGTGAACCTTCGTCAGGGGGTGTCGCGGCCATTCGGTGAGCGCTGGATGACCAATGGGAAAACTCCGTTGAGGATGTCCGAACCGCTCCGTATGCTCGCTCCATGTGCGCACGCTGGGAGTTCCCGATGTGTGCGATGACAGCGTCCTGAGCAGCGCCGGAACACGATCGAGGAGACAGCACCGATGATGTCCGCTCCTGAGCACGGGGAGACCCTGACCCCCGTCTCGCACCGCAGAATCCGAGGGCGCGTGGGCGCCCTCGCCGCGACGTGCGTCGCCGCCCTGAGCCTCGGCTCGCTGGTGGCCGCGCCCGCGTCGGCGAACACCGAGGGCACCGGGGTGGTGATCAACGAGGCCTACCTGTCCGGCGGAAGCGCGGGGGCGGCGTTCACGAACAAGTTCGTGGAGCTGTACAACTCGACGACGGCGCCCGTCACCCTCGACGGCCTGTCGCTGCAGTACCGCTCCGCGGCGGGGACCGGCGCCTTCAACGGCGTCGCGCCGCTGAAGGGCACGATCCCCGCGGGCGGCTACTTCCTCGTGCAGGGGAACAGCAACGGCACCAACGGCGCCGCCCTCCCGACCCCCGACGCCACCACGACGCTGAGCCCGAGCGGCACCAACGGCACGCTGGCCCTCGTCGAGGGCACCGCGGCGGTCACCCTGACCCCCGGCTCGACGGTCGGCGTGGACGGCGTGATCGATCTCCTGGGCTACGGCACTTCGAACACCTTCGAGACGGCGGCCGCCGCCGCACCCTCGAGCAACACCGACGTCCGCTCGCTGAACCGTACCGCGGGTGCCGACAAGGACGACAACAAGGCGGACTTCGCGCTGTCGGCGACGATCACCCCGCAGAACTCCGGTGGCACCGACCCCGGCACCGACCCGGGCGAGGAGCCGGGGACGGAGCCCAAGACCGCCACGATCGCCGAGGTCCAGGGCACCGGCGACGTCTCACCGCTGGCCGGACAGCGCGTCCGCGTCGAGGGTGTCGTCACCGCCGATCACCGCACCGGCGGCTACAAGGGCATCGTGATCCAGACGCAGGGCTCGGGCGGCGAGACCGACGCGACCCCCGGCGCCTCGGATGGCGTGTTCGTGTTCCTGAACGCGCTGGCGCCCACGCTCGAGATCGGCGACCTCGTCTCGGTGACCGGCACCGTGAGCGAGTACTACGGCCAGACCCAGATCGCTCCCGCCGCGGTGGCCGACGTCTCCGTCGTCACCGCCGGTGTGGGCGTGCCCGCCCTCACGCCGCTCCCGGACACCGTGCGCGGTGCCGACCGCGAGCAGTACGAGAACATGTACGTCGCCCCGACAGGCACCTACCGGCTCGCGTCGAGCCACCAGCTCTACAACTACGGGGCGCTGTGGCTGAACGCCGGCGACGACCTCAACGTCAAGAGCACCGAGACCACGCGTCCCGGGGCCGACGCCGCCGCCATCGCGGCCGAGAACCGCGCCAACCGCATCCTGCTGGACGACGCCTGGTCCATCCAGGTGACCAACAACGGCCACCCGGGCCAGCAGCCGTACTTCACGGAGGACACGGTGGTCCGCAACGGCGACACCGTCGACTTCGGGTCCAACGGCTACGTGCTCCAGTGGGGCTTCGACGACTGGCGTCTGCAGCCGGTCGTCCCGATCGACGACGCCTCCCCCGCGGAGCGCAAGGTCACCTTCGAGGCGACCAACCCGCGTCCCGAGAAGGCTCCGGAGGTGGGCGGTGACGCGCAGGTGGCGTCGTTCAACGTCTACAACTACTTCACGACGCTGAAGAGCGAGAACGCCGACGCCCGTGGCGCGGCGAACGCCGCCCAGTTCGCGATCCAGAAGTCCAAGATCGTCTCGGCCATCAACGGCCTCGATGCCGAGATCGTGGCGCTCATGGAGATCGAGAACTCGGTCAAGCTCGGCAAGCCCGTCGACACCGCCCTGAAGGACCTCGTCGCCGGCCTCAACGCCGACGCGGGCTCGGACGTGTGGGACTACGTCCGCACGCCGAAGGCCCTGCAGGACCCGGCGACGACGGACTACATCACCAACGCGATCATCTTCAAGAAGGACGCCGTGAGCACGGTGGGCGACAGCGCCACCGTCACCGACGAGTCGGTGTGGGGCAACGCCCGCGAGCCGATCGCGCAGGCGTTCGACATCGACGGCCGTGTGGTCACCGTCGTCGCCAATCACCTGAAGTCGAAGTCCCCGCCGCAGGGCGCCGGGGCGGAGCCGGCCGACGGCCAGGGCTTCTTCAACGCCGACCGGGTGAAGCAGGCGCAGGCCATCCTCGCCTTCACGGACGAGCTGGCCGAGACCAGCGGCAGCAGCGACATGCTGCTGATCGGCGACTTCAACGCCTACGGGCAGGAAGACCCGATCGACGTGTTCACCTCGCAGGGGTGGAGCGACGTGGCCGCCGACGAGGCCGCAGGACAGTACACGTACACGTTCGACGGGGAGCTCGGCTCGCTCGACCACGTGATCGCGTCGCCCTCGCTCGTCCCGTCGATCACGGGCGCCGGTGTGTGGGGCATCAACTCGCCGGAGTGGAGCGACCGCGGCTATGCGTTCGGCGCCACCGAGGAGGGCACCCCTTACCGGTCCAGCGACCACGACCCGATCCTCGTCGGCGTCTCCTCGGAGATCCCGCCGGTGAACATCGACGTCGTGACGGTGAACGACTTCCACGGCCGTATCGAGGCCGACGGGGCCGCGGCGGGTGCCGCGGTGCTCGCGGGCGCTGTGCAGCAGTTCCGCGCGGCGAACCCGAACACGATCTTCGCCGGAGCCGGCGACCTGATCGGGGCCTCGACGTTCACCTCGTTCATCAACGATGACAACCCCACGATCGACGCGCTCAACGCCGCCGGCCTGGACGTGAGCGCTGCGGGCAACCACGAGTTCGACCAGGGGTGGGAAGACCTGCGCGACCGGGTGCAGGAGCGCGCGGACTGGGAGTACATCTCCTCGAACGTGTTCCTCACCGAGACCGGTGAGCCCGCGCTCGCCCCGGCCTGGGTCAAGGAGCTCGACGGGGTGCGCGTCGGCTTCGTGGGCGCCGTCACCGAAGACCTCGACTCGCTCGTCTCGCCTGAAGGCATCGCGGATCTCGAGGTGCGCAGCATCGTCGACTCCGTGAACGCCGTGGCCGACGACCTGCGCGACGGGGACCCCGCGAACGGCGAGGCGGACGTCGTGATCCTGCTCGTGCACGAGGGTGCGGAGAGCACCGCGCTGTCCGCGATCACCGAGGACTCGCCGCTGGGCGAGATCGTCTACGGAGTCGACGACGACGTGGACGCGATCGTCTCGGCGCACACGCACCTCGCCTACAACCACGTCATCGACGGCCGGCCGGTCGTCTCGGCGGGGCAGTACGGCGAGAACCTCGGCCTCATGAACATCCAGGTCGACCCGAAGACGAAGGAGCTGCTCTCGATCACCAACGAGATCAAGCCCCTCACGTCCGCAGGCAAGCCGCTGTACCCGGCGGTGCCGGAGGTGCAGGCCATCGTCGACAAGGCGAAGGCGGAGGCCGACGTGCTGGGAGCGGTGAAGGTGGGCGACATCACCGCCGACTTCAACCGCGCGCGGCAGACCAACGGCTCGGAGAACCGCGGTGGCGAGTCCACCATCGGCAACTTCGTCGCCGACGTGCAGAAGTGGTCCACGGGTGCGGACATCGCGCTCATGAACCCGGGTGGCATCCGTGCCAACCTGACCTACGCGTCGAGCAACGCCGCCGACCCGAACGGCAACGTCACCTACCGAGAGGCGGCGACCGTCCAGCCGTTCGCGAACACCCTGGTCACGCTGACCCTCACCGGGACGCAGCTGAAGGGCGTGCTGGAGGAGCAGTGGCAGCCGGCCGGATCGGCGCGACCGTTCCTCAAGCTCGGCGTCTCCGAGGGTCTGGTCTACACCTACGACCCGACGGCGGCCGCGGGTTCGCGGATCACCTCGATCACGCTGAACGGCACCGCGATCGACCCGAACGGGGAGTACACGGTGGCGGCGAACTCCTTCCTCGCTGCGGGCGGCGACAACTTCGCCACCTTCAAGGAGGGCGCGGGCAAGCGGGACACCGGCAAGATCGACCTCCAGTCGATGGTCGACTGGTTCGACGCGAACAAGACGGCCTCGCCGGACCTCGCCCAACGTGCGGTCGGCGTGACCGTCAGTCCGGCGGACGCCGACGGCTACCGCGCGGGCGACCAGGTGACGGTCTCGCTCTCCTCGCTGGCTTTCAGCGGTGGCGAGGCGGCACCGGGAGCGGTCACGCTGTCGCTCGGAGACACCCAGCTCGCGGCCGGCACGGTCGACCCGACCATCGTGGACACCACCGACGAGGGCGGCCGCGCCACCCTCACCTTCGCGGTGCCGTCCGGAGTGTTCGGTGAGCAGCAGCTCACGGTCGAGGTCCCGGCGACGGGCACGACGGTGCAGGTGCCGTTCACGATCGCCGGCGAGGAGGAGTTCGCGGGGACCATCGCGCTCGGCTCCTCGAAGGTGGCCGCGGGTAAGAAGCTCGACGTCACCGGCGAGGGCTACCAGCCCGGCGAGACCGTCACGGTGGAGCTCCGGCCGAAGAAGGGGCAGGGCGTCCAGGTGGGCACGGTGCAGGTCCGGCAGGACGGCACGTTCAGCGCCTCGGTGACGGTGCCGAAGAACGCCCAGCCCGGCAAGTACACCGTCGCGGTGGCGCAGGCCGATGGGGACGAGGCCACGGCCACGGTCACCGTCAACCGCGCCGGCGGCATCGGCGGGATCATCAAGGACATCGTCGACTGGCTGTGGGACCTCCTGACCGGATGGTTCTGATGCCGATCGGCGGATGACGAGGCGGAGGCCGTCGGGGAGACCCGGCGGCCTCCGTCGTTCCCGCGGGGTCGGGGCGTCGCCCGCTGCCGACTAGACTGGGGGCATGCCCGAACCGAAAGTCGCCAGCTTTCCGGCGATCCGCGGTGCGCTGAAGTTCTACCAGATCGCGTCGATCATCACGGGAGTCATGCTGCTCCTGCTGCTCGCCGAGATGGTGCTGAAGTACACCCCGATCCACCTCGAGCTCTTCGCCGGAGGATCGGGCGGCCCGCTCTGGTTCGCCGGCGTCATCGCGGGGCCGGACTGCCAGTGGTGGTCGCTGTTCGCGCCGTGGACGAACTCGTGCGAGATGACCTCCCTCGGGGACGGCTTCAACATCTCGCTGTTCATCCTCGTCGCCCACGGCTGGTTCTACGTCGTCTACCTCTTCGCGTGCTTCCGCATGTGGAGCCTGATGCGCTGGCGTTTCCCGCGGTTCATCCTGCTCGCGCTCGGCGGCGTCGTGCCGCTGCTGTCGTTCTTCATGGAGGCGGTCGTCGCCCGTGAAGTCAAGACCTATCTCGCCACCCGGGAGGCCGCCGAGGCCTCCGCGATCGCTCCGGAAGGTGTCCGTTGACCGAACAGTCCGAGACCCAGCAGCGCCCCGCGCTCGTCGTCGACTTCGGCGCCCAGTACGCGCAGCTCATCGCCCGCCGCGTCCGCGAGGCCGGCGTCTACAGCGAGATCGTGCCGCACACCGCCACGGCCGAGGAGATCGCCGCCAAGAACCCCGTCGCGATCATCCTCTCCGGCGGACCTTCGTCGGTGTACGAGGAGGGCGCGCCGAAGCTCGACCCGTCGGTCTTCGACCTCGGCGTCCCCACGCTCGGCATCTGCTACGGCTTCCAGTACATGGCCCAGACCCTCGGCGGGGAGGTCGCGCACACCGGCCTCCGCGAGTACGGCGCCACGGATGCCGTCATCTCCGGCGACGGCGGCACGCTGCTCAGCGGGCAGCCGACCGAGCAGAACGTGTGGATGAGCCACGGCGACCAGGTCGCGAAGGCACCGGAGGGCTTCGAGGTGCTCGCGACGACGGAGGCCACGAAGGTCGCCGCGTTCGCGAACGAGGAGCGCGGCTTCTACGGCGTGCAGTGGCACCCGGAGGTCAAGCACTCCGACCACGGCCAGCGCGTGCTGGAGAACTTCCTCCACAAGGGGGCGGGCCTCGCGTCCGACTGGAACCCCGACAACGTGATCGCCGAGCAGGTCGAGCGCATCCGCGAGCAGGTCGGCGACGCCCGGGTCATCTCCGCGCTGTCCGGCGGCGTGGACTCCGCCGTCTCGACCGCTCTCGTGCACAAGGCCATCGGCGACCAGCTCACCGCCGTCTTCGTCGACCACGGTCTCCTCCGCAAGGGCGAGCGCGAGCAGGTCGAGAAGGACTACGTCGAGTCCACCGGTGTGCGGCTCATCACGGTCGACGCCGCGGAGACCTTCCTCGGCCATCTGAAGGGCGTGACCGACCCCGAGGAGAAGCGCAAGATCATCGGCCGCGAGTTCATTCGCGCGTTCGAGAAGGTGCAGCTCGACCTCGTCGAGGAGGCGAAGGCCGACGGCGGCGCCCCGGTGAAGTTCCTCGTGCAGGGCACGCTCTATCCGGACGTCGTCGAGTCGGGCGGCGGCGCGGGGACCGCGAACATCAAGTCGCACCACAACGTGGGGGGGCTGCCGGACGACCTCGACTTCGAGCTCATCGAGCCGCTGCGGGCCCTCTTCAAGGACGAGGTCCGCGCGATCGGCCGCGAGCTCGGCATCCCCGAGGCGATCGTCGGACGGCAGCCGTTTCCGGGGCCCGGCCTCGGCATCCGGATCATCGGTGAGGTCACCGCTGACCGTCTCGAGATTCTGCGTGAGGCCGACGCCATCGCCCGCGAGGAGCTGACCAAGGCGGGACTCGACCAGGAGATCTGGCAGTGCCCCGTCGTGCTCCTCGCTGACGTGCGCTCGGTGGGCGTGCAGGGCGACGGCCGCACCTACGGTCACCCGATCGTGCTGCGTCCGGTCTCCAGCGAAGACGCCATGACGGCCGACTGGACCCGTCTGCCGTACGACGTACTGTCGAAGATCTCGAACCGCATCACGAACGGCGTCCGCGACGTCAACCGCGTCGTGCTGGACGTCACGTCGAAGCCGCCGGGGACGATCGAGTGGGAGTAGGGGGCACGATGCCCCCGGTCTCGGCACCGGTCCTCCCGGACGCCGAGTATCTGGTGCTGTCCAGTCGCCTGATCCCGGGTCTGGACGGCGGGTACACCATCGCGACGCTCGCGCGCGCCAGGATGCTCGCTGGAGCGGGCGCCGGTGAGGGCCGGGGTCCGCAGCTCCTCACGTTCGACCCGGGAACGCGCGCGGATCACGCCGAGCACCGCCGCGTCTTCGCCGACCGCGGCGCGCTCGCGGACCCGGATCGTCTGCGGAACCTCTTCGACGAGGCCGTCGCCCCGCAGGGCGGAGCCGCCGCCTGGCTGCGGGACGCGGCAGACGATGCGGTGACGGCCGACCCCGATGTGGAGTACCGGGTGCTCGCGGACCCGGAGGGTCGTCCCTTCGTGGCCCTCCCGGTGATCCCCGGCGACCCGGACTGGCACCTCACGGACGAGCCCGTCCCCGTCCACGACGAGAGCGGTGCGGTCGTCGGGGCGCTGCACGGCTTCCGCGGGCTCTACGGCGCCTGGCTCGACCACGTCACGGCGGCGCTGGGCGACCGGCCGATCGTCGTGATCTGCGAATCCCGTCAGCTCGGCGAACTGGTCGCCGACTGGGGGGACCCGCGCGTGCGCATCCTGCACCCCATCCACACCATGCACGTGGAGGCGCCCTACACGCCCGACGCGACCCTCAACACGCTCTGGACGCGCTGGTTCCGGCTGGCCGACCGCTTCGACGCGGTCATCTGGCCGACCGCTACGCAGCGGGACGACGTCGTGGCGCGGTTCGGTGAGGCCGCCAACCATGTCGTGGTGCCGAATCCCATCGCGCCGGTCGAGCGTCGTGACGACCTGCGCGAGGAGGGTCTCGTGGTCGTGCTGGGTCGGCTCGCGGCCGGCAAGCGCATCGACCATTCCATCCGCGCTTTCGTCGAGGCGGACGTGCCGGGCTCCCGGATGGAGATCTGGGGCACGGGAGCGGAGCAGGAGCAGCTGGCGGCACTGATCGCCGAGCTCGACGCCGCGGACCGCGTGCGGCTCTGCGGCTATACCGCGGACCCGGCCACCGTGCTCGATCGTGCGTCCGTCCTGATCACCTCCACCGCGTTCGAAGGACAGCCGCTCGGCATCGTGGAGGCGCTCCTGCACGGCACGCCGGTGGTGTCCTACGACGTGCGGTACGGCATCCGCGATGTCCTCGGCGCGGGCGGTGGCGTTCTCGTCCCCGCGGGAGACATCGCTGCGCTGGGCGCTGCGCTGCGGGAACTGCTGACCGACCCGGAGCGTCTGACGGCGCTGCGTGCCGAGGCGCCGGCCGTCGCTGCGGCGTGGAGTCCGGAGCGGTCGATGGAGGCGCTGGCCGCGACCATCTCAGCCGTCGTGCAGGCTCCGTCACGGCGCCGCTGAAACGCGACCGTCCCGATGGGGCGTCGCGGTACGTCGGGTCCGTAGCGCTCCCGCGCCCCCGGCCCCGACGATGTCGAACAGGGCGCCCGGCGTGGGAGCGGAAAGAACTTTCGCCCCCGATGTCGATCTCCGCCGTTCCCGTTCGACGTCTGTGATGAGAGGGTCGAGACACGGCCCTTCGGAACAAGGAGAACATCATGAAGTTCATGCTCATCATGCGCGCGACCGACGACGCGGTGGCGGCCTATCAGGAGATGCCCTTCGAGCAGGTCGTCGAGGCCATGGGCCGGTACAACGAGTCCATGATGAAGGCGGGCGTCCTCGTCGCGGGCGAGGGGCTGACCGACGCGGCCGAGGGCTTCGTCGTCGACTTCAGCGCCGAGAAGCCGCTCATCACTGACGGCCCCTATGGGGAGACGAAGGAGCTTTTCAACGGCTTCTGGATCATCGAGGTCTCCTCGCGGGAGGAGGCCGCGGAATGGGCGAGCCGGGCGCCGCTCGGACCGGGATCGTTCCTCGAGGTGCGCCGGGTGACCGGGCCGGAGGACTTCCCCGCCGACAACGAGTGGATCGAGAAGGAGGCGGGCTGGCGGGAGGAGCAGGCCCGCCGCGCCGAGCAGGCGTGACGCCGCTCCGCTGATGGACCGCTCACCCGACCCCGTGACGAGCTCGGCCGCCTCCGCGCAGGAGGCGGCCGAGCGGGCCGTCGCGGCGGTGTGGCGCATCGAGTCCGCGCGCATCGTCGGCACACTGACGCGGATGGTCGGCGACTTCGGTCTGGCGGAGGACCTCGCGCAGGAGGCTCTGGTCGCCGCGCTGCGGCAGTGGCCCGTTGAGGGGGTGCCACGCAACGCCGCGGCGTGGCTCACGACCGTGGCGAAGCGGAAGGCGGTGGACGGGTGGCGCCGCCGCGAGCGGCTGGACGACCGCCTCGCTCTGATCGCGCACGACCTCGAACGGGAGAAGGCGCAGGGGCCCGAGCTGCCCTGGGACCCGGATGCCGTGGACGACGATGTGCTGCGCCTCCTCTTCATCGCGTGCCACCCGGTGCTCTCCCGGGAGGCGCAGGTCGCGCTGACGCTGCGGGTCGTGGGTGGTCTGTCGAGTGAGGAGATCGCCCGCGCCTTCCTCGTCCCCACGGCGACCGTGCAGCAACGGATCGTGCGCGCGAAGAAGACGCTGGCGGCCGCGCACGCGCCGTTCGAGTTGCCGCCGCGGGAAGAGCAGCCGGCGCGGCTCGGCGCGGTCCTCGGTGTGCTCTATCTCATCTTCAACGAGGCGCACGCGGCCAGCAGCGGTCCGGAGTGGATGCGGCCGGAGCTGGGCGACGAGGCCATCCGGCTCGCCAGGGTGCTCGCCGCGCTGCAGCCTCGGGAACCGGAGGTTCACGGCCTGCTCGCGCTCCTGGAGCTCACCGCCGCACGCTTCCCGGCGCGGACCGACCGGAACGGGAACCCGGTGCTGCTCGCGGATCAGGACCGTCGGCGGTGGGACCGCAGCCGCATCGCGCGGGGGAGAGCGGCCCTGGCGCGGGCGGACGGGCTCGGCCGTGGACGCGGCCCCTACAGTCTGCAGGCCGCCATCGCCGAATGCCATGCCGTCGCGCCGTCCCTGGAGGAGACCGAGTGGGACCGCATCGTCGTCCTCTACGAGGCGCTCAGCCGGCTCACTCCGTCCCCGGTGGTGGAGCTCAATCGCGCGGCCGCCGTGGCCATGGCGACCGGGCCCGCCTCCGCGCTGCGGATGCTCGATGAACTCGCCGCGTCCGGGGCGCTGCGCGGGTACCACCTGCTCCCGGCCACGCGCGGCGAGCTGCTGCGCCGACTCGGGCGGGAGAGCGAGGCGCGCAGCGAGTTCGCGGCGGCCGCGGGACTGGCCGGCAACGACCGTGAGCGCGAGCTCCTGGAGCGCAAGGCGCGTGGCGCCGCGAGCTGACCGGCCGCGGCACGAAAAGACCCGCCCCTCACGGATGCTCTCGCAGCCGTGAGGGACGGGCGTGGGTGACGCGGAGCGCGTCGAGTGGGGTCTGCGTCAGTCGTTGACCCGCTGGCCGCGGCCGGCGATGAGGCCGTAGATCAGCAGCACGATGATCGAACCGCCGATGGCGAGGAGCCAGGTCCCGAGGTCCCAGAACTCGGTGAGCGGACGGTTGAGGATCAGGCTGCCGAGCCAGCCGCCGAGCAGGGCGCCGACGACGCCGAGCAGCAGGGTGATGAACCATCCGCCACCCTGCTTGCCGGGCAGGATCAGCTTCGCGATGGCTCCGGCGATGAGGCCGAGAAGAAGAAAGCCGAGAAAACTCATGGTCAGCTCCTTGGGTCAGGAGCCCCGGGGTGCCGGGGCTTCGTGACACCTACTGTGCCCGGCCGCGGAATCGCGTGCCAACCCCTTGCGCGCTCCCTCCCGGATATGGCAAGAGGCCCGCCTCCGCAGGGAGACGGGCCTCTGGTCGCGACGGATCGCGTCAGTTGTTGCCGCGGGCGATCGCGATGATCCGGAGGATCTCGACGTAGAGCCAGACGACGGTGACCATGATGCCGAAGCCGCCGAGCCAGCCGTACTTGCGCGGAGCGCCGTTGCGGACGCCCTGCTGGATCTGGTCGAAGTCGAGCACCAGGGAGTACGCCGCCATGATCACGACGAGGACGCCGATGATGAGGCCGAGCGGGATGCCCATGATCTCCTGGCTGAAGAGTCCGAAGGCGTTGGTGTTGACGCCGGTCCACATGAGGACGAGGTTCAGGAGCGAGAAGACCAGGTAGCCGATCATCGCGATCATGAAGATCTTCGTGGCCTTCTTGGACGCGCGGATCTTGCCACTGGCGAAGAGGGCGAGGGTCACGCCGACGACCGAGACGGTCGCGAGCGTCGCCTGGAAGACGATGCCGGGCCAGCGGACCTCGAAGAACGCCGAGATGCCGCCGATGAAGAGCCCCTCGAAGGCCGCGTAGGCGAAGATCAGCGCGGGGCGGACCTTCTTACGCGAGGTGAAGGTGATGACCATCGCCAGCACGAAGCCGCCGAGCGCCCCGAGAGCCCAGGGCAGCACGTTGACGGCGGCGGGGTTGTACGGGTCGTAGCGCGGCACGTCGAGGCCGCCGAGCGTCAGCACCCAGCCGACGACGGCGGTGACGAGGAGGATGCCGAAGAGGCCGGCGGTCTTCCACACGGTGTCCTCGACGGACATCCGGTCGGTCTCGAGGGCTCCCGCGGCGGGAGCGGCGTACATGCCCTCGAGCTGCGCGTTGGCGGCGGCATCCATCGCGCCGTGCTGGAGCGACGCGGCCTGCGCGCCCTGAGCGCCCTGGGGCGCACCCGGGTAGGTCGCGACGTTGCGCGGGTCCTGCTGCTGGAAAGCAGGATTGTTGAAAGCGAAGTTGCTCATCAGGTGGGCCTCACTCCAAAAGGGGGGTCGTAGGTCGCTTTCCTCCACGATACCCGTGAGGCGACACTCCCGGGGTGCCTTACGCTGTGAGCGTGCCCAGCAAATCCCCGCTCGTCATCGGGCACCGCGGTGCCCCGGGCCACCGACCGGAGCACACCCGCTCGTCCTACGAGCTCGCCCTCGCGATGGGGGTCGACGCCGTCGAGCCGGATGTGGTCGCCACCCAGGACGGCGTCCTGGTCGTGCGGCACGAGAACGAGATCTCCGGCACCACGGACGTCGCCGACCACCCCGAGTTCGCCGACCGCCGCACGACGCGGCGCGTGGACGGCGCCGCACTGACCGGCTGGTTCACGGAGGACTTCACCTGGGCCGAACTGTCCACGCTGCGCTGCCGGGAACGGCTGCCGAAGCTCCGGGCGTCCAGCGCCTCCTTCGACGGCACGGAACCCATCCTGCGCCTGCGCGACGTCCTGGACCTCGTACGGGCGGCCGCGCAGGAGCAGGGCCGACCGATCGGCGTCGTGCTCGAGGTGAAGCACGCCACGCATTTCGCGAGCATCGGGCTCGACCTCGCGCCCCTCATCGCGCAGGAGCTGCGGGATGCGGGGTGGGCGGCGGGGGAGCTGCCGCTGATCGTGGAGAGCTTCGAGTCGACCGTGCTCGGACAGCTCCGCGCCGTGGGGGTCGACGCGAGCTTCGTCTACCTCATCGAGGCGGCGGGACAGCCGTACGACCTGCTCGTCGCCGAGGGGTCGAAGGCCCTGAGCTACCCGGAGACCGTGACCCCCGGGAGTCTGGACCGCCTGGTCGGTCGGGTCGACGGGATCAGCGTCGACAAGAAGATGCTCCTGGTGCCGGGCACGGCGCTGGTCGCCGATGCGCACGCCCGCGGCTTGACCGTCTTCACGTGGACCTGCCGCCCGGAGAACGCCTTCCTCGCGGCGCCCTACCGCGGTCCGGGAGGCAAGAGCGCGTTCGGGCACTACGAGGCCGAGTGGGGCGTGATCGCCCGGCAGGGCGTGGACGGCGTCTTCGTCGACCACCCCGATCTCGGCGTGGCGTTCTTCCGCAGCTGACCCGTCGGGTCAGAGCGTGCGGTCGAACGCGCCCTGACGGGTGGAGACGATCTCCTTGCCGAGCGGCATGAGCGACACCGGGACCATCTTGAAGTCGGCGATGCCCATCGGGATGCCGATGATGGTGATGCACAGCGCGAGTCCCGACACGATGTGGCCGAGCGCGAGCCACCACCCCGCGAGGATGACCCAGAGCACGTTCCCGAGGAACGACCCGACGCCGGCCGTCGGCTTGCTGACGACCTCGCGCCCGAACGGCCAGATGGCGTAGGCGGCGATACGGAACGACGCGATGGCCCACGGGATCGTGATGATCGGGATGCACAGCAGCAGGCCGGCCAGCACGTAGCCGAGGAAGAGCGCCCAGCCCGCGAGGATGACCCAGATGATGTTGAGGATCGTGCGCATACAGCGATTGTGTCACCCGCGGCGCGGCGCGGCTGGGCATCAGCCCGGAGGTCCCCCGCGCTCGCGCCCGGCGATGCCAGACTGACCGCATGACCGGAATAGTGGTGGACGACGTCAGCAGGGCGTTCGGGGACGTGCAGGCCGTGCGAGGGGCCACGCTGCGCGCAGAGGCGGGAAGGGTGACGGGCCTGGTGGGCCCGAACGGCGCGGGCAAGACGACGCTGCTCCTCATGCTCGCCTCGCTGCTCGCCCCCGACAGCGGCTCGATCCGCATCGGCGGCATCGACCCCGAAGCCGATCCGCTCGCGGCGCGTCGCGTGCTGGGGTGGATGCCGGACGCCCTCGGCGCCTGGCCCTCGCTCACGGCCCGCGAGACGATCGTGACCACGGCCCGCCTCTACGGGATCGACCGCGCGGACGCGGAGCGGCGGGCGCAGCACCTCCTCGGTCTCGTCGGCCTGGGAGAGCTCGCGGATTCCGCCGCGAAGGTGCTCTCCCGCGGGCAGAAGCAGAAGCTCGGCCTCGCCCGCGCTCTCGTCCACGACCCGCAGGTGCTGCTCCTCGACGAGCCCGCGTCGGGTCTCGACCCCGAGGCCCGCGTGCAGTTGCGGGTGCTGCTGCGCCGCTTCGCGGCCGAAGGACGCACGGTCCTCATCTCCAGCCATGTCCTGTCCGAGCTCGAGGAGGTCGTCGACGACGCCGTCTTCCTCGTGGGCGGGGCGGTCGTGGACGCCGCTCCGGCGCAGAGCGCGGTTCGCGCCTGGCGGGTGCGGCTCGCCGGCGCGACACCCGCACGCCTGAACGCGGACACGTGGCAGGTCGCATCGACCCTCGGACTGGCGCCCGAGTCCCTCGCTGTGGACCGCGGCGCCGTCCTCGTCGGCTTCCCCGGGGAGGATGCCGCCGCCCGGTCGCTGCGTCTCCTCGTGGAGGCGGGACTGCCCGTCGCGGAGTTCGCACCCGCGCAGAGCGATCTGGAGCACACGTTCCTCGCGCTCCGGCACCCGCAGCCGCCCGCGGCGACGACCCCGCCGCCCCCGCCGCCTGCGGCACCCCACGGAACGGAGGCGGGAGCATGAGCCTCGCGAACATCGGCGTCATCGCGCGCCTCGAACTGACCCAGCGGCTGCGGAGCGTCGGCTGGTACGTGCTCCTCGGCGTCTTCGCGCTCGTGCTCCTCGGCGTCACCGGTCTGTCGTTCGCCGTGTACTCCTGGGGAGAGGATGTCGGGGCGGGCGTGTCGTCCATCGTCGTCAACGTGGTCCTGCTGCTCGTCGTGCTCGTCTCTCCCACCCTCAGCGGCAACGCCATCAACGGCGACCGGGAGGCGGCCACGCTCGCGCCGATCCAGGTCACCGCGGCGTCGACCGGCGACATCATGCTGGGCAAGCTGCTCGCGGCGATCGCGACGGGCGGCGCGTTCCTCCTGGTGGCGGTTCCCTTCCTCGCGGCGTCGCTGCTGGCGGGCGGGACCGATCCGATCGTGCTGTTCGTGGCGCTGCTCATCCTCGCCGTCGAGATCATCATCGTCGCCGCGATCGGCGTCGGCCTGAGCGGACTCATCGCCCGCCCGCTCTTCTCCGTCGCGTCCACCTACCTCGTGGTGTCCGCGCTCGTCATCGGCACGATCATCGTCTTCGCGCTCGGCGGTCTGGCCGTGCGCAGCGAGGCGACGAGCTACAGCCGCCCCTACGACAGCAACGGCAACGTGGACTGCGAGAGCTGGGAGGAGTACACGTACGAGGCGCCGCGGTTCGACCTCGTGTGGTGGGCGCTCGCCGCCAACCCGTTCGTTGTGCTCGCCGACGCGACCCCCACCGAGTTCAGCACGGACGGCTACCCGGTCGATCTGTACGGGCAGATCAAGTGGGGCGTCCGCAGCGCGCAGCTCTCGCCGCTGGAGCAGCGCTGGGACGACTGCGATCCGGAGAGCGGTTCGCAGACGGCCGAACAGGTGATCGACGAGACCGTGCCGAGCTGGTTTGTCGGGCTCGGCGTGCAGGTCGTGCTCGCCGGAGCGCTGTTCGCGGGAGCATGGGCTCGCACCCGGACGCCCGCGCGGCGGCTACCGCCCGGCACGCGGATCGCCTGAGCGGCGGGGCCGAGGAAGACGCCACCGACCGTTCACCGGCCGTCCACCGACGGGTCGACGGACGGCCATGCGGCAGCGGTGGTCTGGACGGGTACCCGTCTGCGCTCAGTCGAGCCATCTTCCAGGAGCCCCCATGCCCCGTCTGCACTCCGTGGCGGCCGTCACGGCGGCGTGCGCGCTGAGCGCCGCCGCCCTGATCGCCGCCCCCGTCGCCGCCTCCGGTGCCATCCCTCCCGGCGAGCCCGCGCCGACCGCCGACGCAGGGCTCGTCCTCAACGAGATCGTCTACGACGACGCGGCGACCGGGCTCGCCGACCAGATCGAGATCTACAACGCGGGCTCGGCGAGCGTCGACCTGACCGGCTGGCGGGTCTCGGACGAGAAGCGCGACAGCTTCGGCGCGGCACCGGCCGGGACGGTGCTCGCGCCGGGCGCGTTCCTCGTCCTGGTGAAGGACGTGGACTTCGCCTTCGGGCTGGGCAAGGGGGACGAGGTCGTCCTCCACGACCCGGAGGGGGTCGAGGTCGATTCCTACGCCTACGCGAACACCGCGCCGCTGGCGGTCTGGGCGCGCTGCCCCGACGGGACGGGCGACTGGGCGCATGCCACGGCGGCGACACCGGGCGCGCCCAACGACTGTCAGGTCGCGCCGGTCGCGGGGTCGATCCGCATCAACGAGGTCGACTCGCAGCCGGCCGACTGGGTCGAGTTCCACAACCCGGGGACGGAGGCGCTCGATGTCTCCGGGTACGAGATCCGCGACAACTCCGATGACCACCGGTGGCGCTTCCTGCCGGGCACCACGATCGAACCAGAAGCGTTCCTCGTCGTCGATGAGGGCACGATCGGGCACGTCGACGGCGTGGAGGCGGCGTTCCGCGACCCGATCGGCATCGGCAGCGCCGACCGCATCCGCCTCTTCGACACCGCGGGCACGCTCGTCGACGATACGCAGCCCTGGGAGGGACACGCCGCCATCGACGGGGACTTCGCCGCCGCCACACTCGCGCGCTGCCCGGACGGTACCGGCGCTTTCGTGCTCGCGCACGCGACCCCGGGAGCGGGGAACTCCTGCGTCCTCCCTGATGTCGCGATCAACGAGATCGAGTCCAACGGGGACGCGACCGACTGGGTCGAGGTCGTGAACACCGGCAGCACCACGGTCGACCTGTCCGGCTGGACCGTCATGGACGGCGATCCGGTCGGACACGCCTCGGAGACGACGCCGCTGCCGGCGGGGACGCTGCTGCCTCCGGGCGGATACCGGGTCTTCGATCAGCCCGCCGACTTCGTCTTCGGGCTGGGCAACGGCGACACCGTGACGCTGCGGGACGCGAACGGACTCATGATCGACGAGCACGTCTACTCCGCGCACGCCGACGGCGTCTGGGCACGCTGCGCCGACGGGACGGGCGCGTTCATCGACGCGCCGGCAGCGACGAAGGGCCAGCGCAACGCCTGCGGGAACCCGGTGCGGATCAACGAGGTCGAGTCGGACGGCGGCGCGCCGGACGACTGGATCGAGCTCGTCAACCCGACCGGCGCCTCGCTCGAGATCGGTGGCGTCGTCGTGAAGGACGACGACGACGCCCACGCCTACAGCGTTCCCGTCGGCACGACGATCCCGGCCGGAGGCTTCTTCGTCATCGAGCGTTCGGCCCTCGGCTTCGGGCTGGGCGCGGGCGACGCCGTCCGCCTCTTCGACGGTGAGCTGCTCATCGACGAGACCGCCTGGGGCGAGGGCCACGCGGCGACCTCCTGGGGCCGCTGCCCTGACACCACGGGAGCCTTCGCGGCGACCGCGACGCCGACGAAGGGCGCGCCGAACGTGTGCGCGGGCGAGGTCGCCGTCGGCACCTGGCCGGGGTCGGCCGAAGTGCGGGTGCTCGACGACGTGCCGACGTTCCTCGAGGACAGCTCCGGCCTCGACGTGCAGGAGACCGCGGACGGGGCATTCCTCTGGGCCGTGGACAACGGGGAGGGGCGCATCTGGAAGCTCGAGGCCCACGCGGACGGCTCGGTGGAGAAGGCCGCGGGCTGGGACGAGGGCAAGCGTGTGCGCTTCGCCAAGGACGCCGGGAACCCGGGCGCCGCAGGGCCGGACACCGAAGGCATTACAGTCGACGGGAGGGGCCTGGTCTACGTGGCGTCCGAGCGCGACAACAGCGCCAAGGGCGTGAACCAGAACGTGCTGCTGCAGGTCGATCCGGACGCGGCGGCCGGCGATCTCGTGGCGCAGCGGGAATGGGATCTCACGGCGATGCTCCCGGCGGTCGGCGCGAACCTCGGCATCGAGGCCGTGCAGTGGGTGCCGGACAGTGCGCTGAACGGAAAGCTCTTCGACGACACCACCGGGACCGCCTACGACCCGGCCGTGCATCCGGGACACGGCGACGGCCTCTTCTTCGTCGCGGTGGAGGACAACGGGCACGTCTACGCCTTCGCGCTCGCCGCGGACGGCATGGCCACGCTCGTCTCCGAGATCTCCCCCGGGCTCACCGGTGTCATGGCGCTCGACTGGGATGCCGTCCGCGGCACCCTGTGGGCGGTGTGCGACGACGGCTGCCAGGGCCGCTCCGCCGAGCTCACCTTGAACGGGACCGCCCGGCCCGGGATCGCTCACTACGCGCGGCCCGCCGGCATGCCCGACATCAACAACGAGGGCTTCGCGACGGCTCCCGCGTCGCTCGCGGTCGACGGACAGCGTCCGGTGTGGTGGTTCGCCGATGGCTTCGCCTCGGAGGCGCTGCGCACCGGCACGCTGCCGGGCGGCACAGGCGCCGAGAACCCCGGTGGGGAGAACCCCGGCGGCGAGAACCCTGGTGGGGAGAACCCTGGTGCGGAGAACCCGCCGCTTCCCGGCACGGAGCTCGTGGACGGCAACCGCCACGGCGTCACCGTCGATCCGGCGGTGGCCGCACCGGGGCAGCGGGTCACCGTCACGGTCGGCGCGGATGCCGCGGGAGCGCGGGCGGAGGTCTGGATGTACTCCGTCCCGGTCCGCCTGGCTGCCGGGACGCTTTCGGCGACGGGTGCCCTCACGGTCACCGTTCCGGTGGACGCGCCACTGGGCGCGCACCGCATCGCGGTCTACGCGGCGGATGGGACGCTCCTCGGCTGGGCCGACCTGCGCGTCACCGCCGCGGGCGAGGGGCTGGCCGCGACGGGAGCGGACCTGCCGGTGGCCGCCACCGCGCTCGCGTTGATGCTCCTCACGACCGGGGTCCTCGCGCTGCGCCGTCGGAAGCGCACCGCCTGACCGGGGGAGGGGTGCGGGCGGTCGCCTGCATCCCTTCCCGACGCGGACCGCGATGTCGGTGCCGCCGCCTAGACTCGAGAGGTCATGACCGAAGCCCCTCTCATCGTCCCCGGTTCCGTCGGCCCGCAGTCCTCCGGCGCCCCCGCGCAGGACGACCTCCTCGCCGGCCTCAACCCCCAGCAGCTCGAGGCCGTCACGTATCGCGGCCCCGCCCTGCTCATCGTCGCCGGCGCCGGCTCGGGCAAGACGAGCGTGCTCACGCGTCGCATCGCCTCGCTCCTGCGCAGCCGCGAGGCGTGGCCGAGCCAGATCCTCGCCATCACCTTCACCAACAAGGCCGCCGGCGAGATGCGCGAGCGCGTCGAAGGGCTCATCGGGGACGCCGCGCGCGGCATGTGGATCTCCACGTTCCACTCCGCGTGCGTGCGCATCCTCCGCCGCGAGGCCCAGCAGTTCGGGTTCACCAAGAACTTCACCATCTACGACTCCGGAGACTCCCGCGCCCTCCTCAAGCGGCTGGTCAAGGAGCACGAGGCCGACGCCTACGGGCTCACCCCGGCGGCGGTCCAGGGGCGCATCTCCAAGCTCAAGAACGAGCTCTCCGATGCCGAGTCCTACGCGCGACAGGCCAACATGAGCGACCCGGCCGAGCGCGTCTTCGTCGAGGTCTTCGCCGACTACCAGCGGCAGCTCCAGAAGGCCAACGCCTTCGACTTCGACGACCTCATCGGGCAGACGGTCTACCTGTTCCGGGCGTTCCCGCAGGTCGCCGACACCTACCGCCGCCGCTTCCGGCACATCCTCGTCGACGAGTACCAGGACACCAACCACGCGCAGTACGCGCTCATCCACGAGCTCACCCGTCCGGTGTCCGGCGTCGGCTCGACACCGGAGCCGTATGCCGCCAACGGCATGATGATCTTCGAGCCCGACCCCGAGCCCGCGCCGGGAGCAGGCGAGGCCGGAGCGTCGCTGACGGTGGTCGGCGACTCGGATCAGTCGATCTACGCCTTCCGCGGCGCGGACATCCGCAACATCAGCGAGTTCGAGCGCGATTTCCCGGGGGCGAAGGTCGTGCTCCTGGAGCAGAACTACCGCTCGACGCAGAACATCCTCTCCGCGGCGAACGCCGTCATCGGCAACAACTTCGACCGCAAGGACAAGAAGCTCTGGAGCGACCGCGGCGAGGGCGACAGGATCATCGGCTTCACCGGCTACTCGCAGCACGACGAGGCCCAGTTCGTCGCCGACGAGATCGAGGCCCTGCACCGCAAGGGCATGCCGTACTCGGAGATGGCCGTCTTCTACCGCACGAACTCGCAGTCCCGCGCGCTGGAGGAGATCTTCATCCGCTCGGCCGTGCCGTACAAGATCATGGGCGGCACGAAGTTCTACGAGCGCGCCGAGATCAAGGACGCCTTGGCCTACCTCGTGGCGGTCGCGAACCCCGCCGACGAGATGGCGGTGCGCCGTATCCTCAACAAGCCGCGGCGCGGCATCGGCGACGTCACCGAGACCGCCATCGCCCGTTTCGCCGAGGAGCACGGGATCTCCTTCCGCGATGCCCTGTCGCTGCCCGGTCAGCTCGGCGTCGGCCCGAAGATCCAGGCCGCCATCGCCCAGCTCGACGCCGTGCTCGCCGAGGCGACGGCGATCATGCTCCCGCCGACGGGGGAGGTGCCGCCGCCCACCTCCGTGGCGGACGGGCTCAGCCTGCTGCTCTCCAAGAGCGGCTATCTCGACGCGCTGCGTGCCAGCCGCGACCCGCAGGACGAGGCCCGCGTGGAGAACCTCGACGAGTTCGTGGCCGTGACCCGCGACTTCGCGCGCAACAACCCCGAGGGCACCATCACCGACTTCCTCACCGAGGTCGCGCTGGTCTCCGACGCGGACGACCTCGACGACGAGTCCGGGTCGGTCTCACTCATGACGATGCACACCGCCAAGGGACTGGAGTACGACGCCGTCTTCGTCACCGGCGTCGAGGAGGACCTCATCCCGCACCGCATCTCGGCGGGAGAGCCCGGGGGCCCGCAGGAGGAGCGGCGCCTGTTCTACGTGGGCATCACCCGCGCCCGCAAGCGCCTGCACCTGTCCCTGGCGATGACCCGCGCACAGTTCGGCGAGGTGACGGTCGCCATGCCCAGCCGGTTCCTGCAGGAGATCCCGGCCTCCCTCATCGACTGGCGGCAGTCCCCGGGCGACGTGAACTCCCGCGGGGGCATGCAGTCGCGTGCGTTGAACGCCCGTCGCTCCGGCGGGTCCGGCGACCGCTTCGGCGTGAAGGCCCTGCCCCGCGACTCCCTCAAGCCGCTCTCGACGGCGATGGACAAGATCCCCAACCGCGTCACCGCCAAGATGCGCGACAACGGCGACCTCGAACTCGCCGCCGGAGACCGCATCCGCCACGACGACTTCGGCGAGGGGCGGGTCGACGCCGTCACCGGCGAAGGCGCCAAGCGCATCGCCCATGTCCGGTTCGACACGGCAGGGCAGAAGAAGCTGCTCATCAAGGTCGCCCCGATCCAGAAGCTCTGACGTCGCGGCGGAGAGGGCGGGGAGACACGGTTAGGCTGGCTCCCATGGCCCTCTTCTCCCGCCGCAAGAAGTCCGGCGACGACGCCGTCGCTCCCGCCCCCACCGCCGCTCCGGCCACCGAGAGCGAGGAGGACGCGAGCACGGCGACCGAGGAGTCGGAGGCGTCGACGGCCGAGGCATCGCCCACCGTCGGCATCTCGGTGCAGGCGTTCCGCGGTGTCGGCGCCGAAGCCGGGCCCGAGGTCGCGCTTCCCGATCCGGAGGCCGCGGCGGCAGCCGCAGCGCCCGCTGCCGCGCCGACGCCGCCGAGCCCCACCGCGGAGCCCGCGGCACCGGCGGCCGAGCGGAAGCTCCCGCTCGCTCCCGCGCTCCCGCCCGAGCAGACCGAGACCGTGGCCGGCATGAAGGACAACGTCCTCCTGCGCGAGTCCCTGGCGCAGATCGAGGCAGGGGCCTCGAAC
Organism: Microbacterium sp. str. 'China'; assembly: GCF_002993305.1. Taxonomy (NCBI): domain Bacteria; kingdom Bacillati; phylum Actinomycetota; class Actinomycetes; order Micrococcales; family Microbacteriaceae; genus Microbacterium; species Microbacterium sp. str. 'China'. Next base: position 937,605 of record NZ_CP027434.1, read on the forward strand.
GAGCAGCTCCTCGGGGTGCTCCGCCAGGCTCTCCAGGGGCACCTCTACATCCGCGTGAACGGCGATGCCCGCGCGCAGATCAGCGAGGGCAAGCCGCTGGCCGTCGCCGTGGTCCGCGACGGGGAGCGCCAGTTCATGCTGGCGTTCAGCTCGGCGGCCGCCGTCCGGGATTCCGTGCAGCTCGAAGCCGATCCGTCCGCGACCTCCGCTGTCGCCCAGCCGACGACCTCGGTCATGCAGCAGGTCGTCTCCGGCGACTTCGCGGGTCTCATCATCGACAACGCGTCCGCGCCGCACCGTGTGGTGTTCCCCACCGAGCTCCTGCAGAAGACGCTCGAGCAGGCCGACGTAGACATGACCGTGAAGTCCCTGCTCGCGGCGCCGCGGGAGCAGGATTCGCCCGCCAAGGTGGGCGAGGCTCTCGCCACGACGCGCATGTGGGTGGCCGTGAACGACGGATCCGGCACCGGGCAGGTCGGCATCGCCGAGGCGCAGACCGCCGACGGCCGCCGCTTCCTCCAGCTCTTCTCGCACCCGCTGGAGGTCATCGCGCTCGGCCGGGGCGACCGCCCGCTGCCGTTCGAGCCGGACCAGCTCGCGAAGGTGCTGTCGAGCCACTCCGAGATGGCCGGCGTCATCATCGACTCCGCAGGGCCCTCCATGGTGGTGGAGCGCGACGCCCTCGCGCCGGTGCTCGTGCGCGCGGTGCGGATCGAGGACTGACGGCGCGCGCACCGGGATCTGCCGGGGGTTCCGCGGGTCGTGACCGCCCCCTAGGGTCGGAGCATGGCCTCTGAACGCGTGACCCTGACCGTCGCCGACACCGACGGAGAGCGTGAGGTCGCGCTCTCCAGTCCGAACCGGGTCGTCTGGCCCGACCTCGGCATCACCAAAGCCGAGCTCGCCGAGTACGTGCAGCTCGTGTCGGTGCCGTTCCTCGCGGCGAACGGCAACCGGCCGGTGTCGCTGGAGCGCTTCCGGGACGGCGTGGGGACCGCCGGAGGACCGCGGCCGGAGGGCTTCTTCTCGAAGAACCCGCCCAAGGGCACTCCGGACTTCGTCGACGCCGTCACGGTCACGTACAACAGCGGCCGCCGCCATCCTCAGATCGTCCTGAACCGCACGAGCGCGATCGTGTGGGCGGTGCAGATGAACACCATCGTCTTCCATCCCTGGGCGTCGTTGGCGACCGATTCCGACAACCCCGTCGAGCTGCGGATCGACCTCGACCCGCAGCCGGGCACCGGCTTCGCCGAGGCGGTCCCCGCGGCCCACGCCCTGCGGGAGGTGTTGCGGGAGGCCGGCCTGGAGGCGTTCGCGAAGACGAGCGGCAACCGGGGACTGCACGTCTTCGCCCCGATCGAGCCCACCCACGAGTTCCTCGACGTGCGGCATGCCGTGATCGCCGCCGGCCGCGAGCTCGAGCGCCGGATGCCGGACCGGGTCACGACGAACTGGTGGAAGGAGGAGCGCGGCGAGCGCCTCTTCGTCGACTTCAATCAGGCCAACCGCGACCGCACGATGGCCGGCGCGTACAGTCCGCGTGCCCTCCCCGGTGCGACCGTCGCGACGCCCGTGCACTGGGAGGAACTCGACGATCTCGACCCGCGCGCCTTCACCGTGCGCAGCATCCCGCAGCGGCTGGCGGACGTCGGCGACCCGTGGGCCGACATGCAGGCGAGGCCCGGGCGCATCGACACGCTCCTGGAGTGGTGGGAGCGCGACACGGCGAACGGCCTCGGGGAGCTGCCCTTCCCGCCGGAGTTCCCGAAGATGCCGGGCGAGCCGCCGCGCGTGCAGCCGAGCAAGAAGAACGCCGCGAACTGGGACGCCGACGGCAACCCCGTCGACGACTGAGCCGGGCTCAGCTCAGGACGTCGGCGAGGTCGTAGCCCTCGACGGTGTCGAGCTGGTCGTACGTGCAGGAGCGGGCGTCGCGGTCCGGCCGCCACCGCTCGAACTGCACGGTGTGACGGAAGCGCGCGCCCTCGAGCTGGTCGTACCGCACCTCCAGCACCCGCTCGGGACGCAGCCGCACGAACGACACGTCCTTCGACCCGCTGAACCGCGACCGCTCACCCTCACCCGTCACGGCGGCGCCGTCCTCGTCGCGCTCGACCAGCGGAGCGAGCTCCTCCACGAGCTGCTTCCGCTTCGCGTCGCTCCACGCCGCGACGCCGCCGACCTGGCGCAGGGTCCCCTCGGCGTCGTAGAGCCCGACGAGCAGCGAGCCGACCCCGGTGCCGGACTTGTGGATGCGGTAGCCGAGGGCGACGACGTCGGCGGTCCGCGCATGCTTGATCTTGAAGAGGGTGCGCTTCCCCGGCGCGTACGGCTGCGCCAGCGGCTTGGCCACGACGCCGTCCAGCCCCGCGCCCTCGAACTCCTGGAGCCAGCGGACGGCGGCATCCCGATCGCGAGTGGTCCTCGTCAGGTGCAGCGGGTGCTCCACGGACTCCATGAGCGTCTCCAACCGGGCCCGCCGCGTCTCGAACGACTGGTCGCGCAGGTCGTCCTCGCCGGACGCGAGCAGGTCGAACGCGATGAACAGGGCCGGGGTCTCGACGGCGAGCTTCGCGACCCGGGAGGCGGCCGGGTGGATGCGCTGGCTGAGGGCCTCCCAGTCCAGACGCTGCGCGCCGTGCGGACCCGTGGCCACGACGATCTCGCCGTCGAGGAGGCAGGGCACCGGCAGCAGCTGCGGGATCGCGTCGACGAGCTCCGGGAAGTAGCGCGTGAGGGGCTTCGCTCCGCGAGACCCGATCTCGACCGTCTCGCCGTCCCAGGCGATGAGCCCGCGGAATCCGTCCCACTTCGGCTCGTAGAGGAGCCCGCCCGGTGTCTTGTCGGGGTCGGGCACTGTCGCGACGGCCTTGGCGAGCATGGGGGCCGGGATCTCGTAGCGCATGCACCCATCCTGGACCGGGCAGCGAGCGGGGGAAAGAGCCGGGTCAGCCGAACAGGTCGTCGAGTTCCGCGGGCGTGCCGGCGTCGCGGAGCACGGTGTGTGCCGCGTGCCACCCGGCCATGCCGTTGACCGCGGGCCCGGGCGGAGTCGAGGCCGATGCGAGGTAAACGCCCGGCATCGGCGTGCGCCACGGCGCGGGGGAGAGGACGGGGCGGCGCAGGGCCTGACGCATGTCGAAGACGCCGCCGGAGATGTCGCCGCCGATCTCGGCCGGGTTGATCGCCTCGCGGGAGGACGCCGGCACCGCGTGGTGGGCGAGGATCCGGTCGCGGAACCCCGGCGCGAACCGCTCGACCTGCGCGGTGATGAGCTCGGTCGGGTCGAGGTCGGAGCCGTTCGGCACGTGGATGTACGCCCAGAGCACGGCCTTGCCGTGGGGTGCCCTGGTCGGGTCGAAGAGCGACGGCTGGACGGCCAGGACGTAGGGGCGCTCGGACACGCGACCGACGGCGACCGCGTTCTCGCTGTTCCACACCTCGTCCCTCGTCCCGGCCACGTGCACGGTGGGCGCGCTCCGCACGTGCTCGTTCGTCCACGGGATCGGGCCGTCGAGCGCGAAGTCGACTTTGGCCGCCGCGGCGCCGTAACGATACCCACGGAGCGCACGGGCATACGACGCCGGGATGTCCGGGTGGGTGAGGGCGAGCCGGGGGGAGGTGTTGAGCAGGAGCACGTCGCCGCGGCCGGGGTCGCCCCAGTCCAGCGCGGCGAGATCGGCGATGCGGACCCCGGTCTCGATCGAGCCCCCGTGGGCTTCGAGGTCGGCGATGAGGGCGTCGGCGATCACCTGCGAGCCGCCGCGGGGGTACGGCCAGCCGCCGGCGTGGGCGAGCCCGGCCAGCAGCAGGCCGGCCGCGGCCCCCGCGAGCGTGGGCTGCGGAGAGTTCGCGTGCGCGACGACTCCCGCCATGAGCGCGGCCGCCTCGTCGGTGCGGAAGGCGGCGCGCGCCAGGGGAGTGCCCTGATCGAGCATGCGGATGGCGTAGCGCACGGCGGTGATCGGGTCGTGCGGGAGGCGGAGGAGCTGGTTCCCGGTGAAGTCCGTGACGCCGTCGATGTGGGTGCTGAGGGGGCGGAGCCGGCGCCGCCACGCGTCCCCGTCGATGCCGAGCTCGGCCGCGGTGCGCTCGATGTCGCGCCAGGCGATGGCGGCACGGCCCCCGTCCAGCGGATGGGCGAACGAGATCTCGGGGCGGATCCACTCGATCCGCTCGTCGAGTCCGAACGCCTGGAAGAACGGCGAGGCCACCGCCGCAGGGTGGACGGCCGAGCAGACGTCATGACGGAAGCCCGGGAGGGTGGCCTCCTGGGTGCGCAGGCCGCCTCCGACCGTGTCCGCGGCCTCGAGCACCCGCACCCGGTAGCCGGCGCGGGCCAGGGAGACGGCGGCGGCGAGGCCGTTCGGTCCGGATCCGATGATCGTCGCGAGTGCCATGCGGTCAGTCTCGCACGCGAACCCCCGGTCGGCGGAGGGGGTTGCGCCGTGCGATCCTGGAAGGGATGAATGAAGTCCAGGGCCCGACCCCCGCCGGCACCTCCCGTCCGTACCGCTCGCTTTCCGAGGCGCTCCGCGCGCACCGCATCGATCCGGTGAACCATGCGTTCATCACCGAGATCGTCGATTCCGCGGGGGTGACCTCGCTGATCGATCGCGGTCGCTACATCGAGGCGATCCGCCGCGAGGGGGCGGCGCTGCACATCGGCCGCACGTACACCAACGGCTTCACCGAGGACGAGGTCGTGACCGTCGGGTCCACCCGCCTCCGCCTGCAGCCCAGCGAGGGACGCGCGCCCTACTTCTACGTCACGCACCCGAGCGAGTTCGCCCCCCAGACCCCGGTCAAGGCCAAGCGCTCCTCGACGCCGCGCACCCCCGCCGCTCCCCGCACGCCCGCGGCTCCGAAGCCCGTCGAGCGCGACTACGGCGTGTGCGACGTGTGCTTCATGGTGAAGACGCCCGCCGGCGGCTGCGGCTGCGACTGATGCCCGCCGCCTCCGCGTCGCGCGGTGGCGTCACCGTCCGCGAGGCGGAGTGGTCGGGTGACGCGGCCTTCGTCGGTGCCGCGGTGTCGACGTACCTCCGGCAGACCGAGCAGGAGAAGCACGACGTCCTGGGCGATCCGGCGGAACCCGAGGGCGAGATCCCCGAGCGGTACCGGCCGGAGGTCCGTGATCCGGCGACCGCGTACGCCGGAGGACGGGTGCTCGTGGCGGAGCTCGACGAGGCTCCGGTCGGCGTGGTGATCGCTCTTCCGCATGCCGGGTACACCGAGATCAAGCGACTGTGGGCGGATCCGGCGGTCCGCGGCCGCGGCGTCGGCTCCGCGCTGCTCGACGCCGTCCTGGCGGCGGCTGAGGGGACGGTGCGGCTGTCGGTCTGGGACTGGCGCGACGCCGCGATCCGGCTCTACACGTCCCGCGGCTTCCGTCCCGTCGACCCCTGGGACGACCGCGACCGCCTCCTCTGCTTCGAGTCGCGCACTTTGCTGCATCCGGCCGCCGAATCCAGCAAAGTGAGCGATTCGAAGGGCTAGGCGAAAGCGCTCATCCCGGTGATGTCGCGGCCGAGCAGCAGCGCCTGCACCGATTCGGTGCCCTCGTAGGTGTGGATGGCCTCGATGTCGGCCAGGTGCTGCATGACGCCGTTCTCGAGGAGGATGCCGTTGCCGCCGAGGAGATCCCGCGCCGTCGCGGCGATCCGTCGGGCCGCCCGGGTGTTGTGGAACTTCGCGAGCGAGGCCTGCGTCGGCCGCAGCGACCCCGCCTGCTCCAGATCGGCCATCCGGCGGCAGTACAGCTGCATCGCCGTCAGATCCTCGAGCATGTGCGTGAGCCGCTCCTGCACCATCTGGAACTTCGCGAGCGGCTTGCCGAACTGCACGCGCTGCTTCGCGTAGGCCAGCGCCGCCTCGTAGCAGGCCGTCGCGTGGCCCAGCGCCGACCACGCGACCCCGGACCGGGTGGCGTAGAGAACGGTCGAGGCGTCCTTGAAGCTCTTCGTCCCCGGCAGCACCGCGTCCAGCGGCACCCGCACGTCGTCCAGGCGGATGTGGGCCTGATGGATCGCGCGGAGGGAGGCCTTCCCGCGGATCACGGTGCCGGTGTATCCGGGGGTGTCCTGCTCGACGAGGAAGCACCGCACCGCCCCGTGCTCGGCGGCGGACTCGTCCTCGACCCGCGCCCAGACGAAGGTGATCCCGCCCGAGGCGCCGTTGCCGATCCACTTCTTGGCGCCGCGGAGCACCCAGGAGTCCCCGTCGCGGCGGGCCACGGTCTCCAGCGAGACGGAGTCGGAGCCGTGGTCGGGCTCGGTCAAGGCGAAGGACCCGAGCACCGAGCCGTCGGCGAGTGCCGTGAGCCAGCGGTCCTGCTGGGCGGGCGAACCGAAGAGGGCGAGCGTCCGCAGCGCGAGGCCCCCCTGCACGGCGAGGATCGTGCCGAGGGAGCCGTCCCCGCGCGAGATCTCCATGTTGACCAGGCCCGCGGCGAGCGGGGAGAGCCGGGTCAGAGCGGGGTGGTCGACGCCGTCGACGACGAGGTCCATCTCGCCCATGCGGCGTGCGGCGTCGAGCGGGTACTCGGCGCGGTCCCACGCCTCGGCCATCTGCGGGGCGACCTCGTCGACGTACGCCTTCGCGCGGTCCCAGGCCTCCCGGTCGGCGGCGGGGATGTCGGCGAAGACCGCGTAGTAGTCGCTGCCCTGACGTCCGGTGACGTCGTAGGACGAGACGCGCTCGCCGGGGAAGGGGGAGGCTTCAATGCTCATGGGTGCTCCTTCGTGACACCAGGTATCGTACTCCTCGATACTCGGTACCACGACCGCCCCGGTCGGCTCAGTCGAGCTCGGAGCGGAGCCTCCTGGTCACCTCGGCGATCGGCATCGACCGGGGGAAGACCGCCACGACCACGTCGTCCGGAGCGCCCGCGTCGGCGGCCTCGCCCACGCCGTACCGCCGACGCGCATCCGCGAGCGCGGACTGGAGGGTGGACAGCGGCACCTTCTTCCGCCCGCGCAGGAGCTGCCGCAGCACGTGGTTGTGCACCGCCGTCACGAGGGCCGCGAAGCCCACCGCGTCCAGTGGATCCACTCCCGGCAGGGCGCTGCGCAGGTACTCGTCGAACAGCCGCTCGTAGCGGAACACGGTGATGATCTCGCGTTCGCGGAGCACCGGCACCTCCCGCACGATCTGATAGCGCCGTCGCGCGAGCTGAGGGTCGTTCGCGAAGTGCGTGAACACGGACTCCGATGCCGCGCAGACCGCACCCCACGGATCGTCGTGCCCCTCGTCGAGGAACTCCCGGAGCTGCTCCAGCAGGACCTCGTGATCGGCGAAGACCACGTCCTCCTTGCCGCCGAACTGCCGGAAGAAGGTCGACCGGGAGACGCCGGCGGCCTTGGCGATCTGCTCCACGGACGTCTGGTCGAACCCCTGGGCGCTGAAGAGTTCGAGCGCGGCGGCGACGACGCCCCCGGTGCGCAGCTCTGCGGATTCGTGCATGGCGAAATCCTAGACCGCCGTGGGGCTCGCGCCCGAGCGTCCCCGCGGGAGCGCACCGCTACGGCAGTTCCAGGACCCGCGTTTCCGTGAGGGCGCGCGACCGTCCATGCTGATCCTGGTTGTGGTCACGAGGCGTCCGAGGGTCGCCGACTCGCGCGCGAGTCCGATGCCCGATACCGCCGAGCGATCCGTATGAAGAGGTCCAGGGCCTCGGCTTCCGAGCGGAAGCGGAGCGGCGCATGGAAGCGCTCACCGCGCTCATCGGCCTCCCAGACGATCCACTCCTCGCCTTCCCGCTCGATCCAGGCGGACGACTGAGGCCGGCCTGTAGGGCCGAACCAGTTGGCGGTCGCGGTGAGCTTCTCCTCGCGGATGATGCGCTGCGCCTGGGTGGCGGTGAGGTCGCTCACGTGGTCTCCTCCGTCCTGCTCCGAGACTGAGGATCGTACCGGAGGAGTCGGGGCGTCGCCCACGTCCGCGGGCGTCGGAGCGCTCAGCCTGCGGTAGTAGGCTGGGGGACTGGTCGATGTCTCGACATCGAGAGAATCACCAGACCAGACCGCAGCCCAGTGAAGGAAGCACAGTGGATCTGTACGAGTACCAGGCACGAGACGTTTTCGAGAAGTACGGAGTGCCGGTCCTCGCCGGCATCGTCGCGGACACCCCCGAGGAGGTGAAGGCGGCTGCCGAGAAGATCGGCGGTGTCGTGGTCGTCAAGGCCCAGGTCAAGACCGGAGGCCGCGGCAAGGCGGGCGGCGTCAAGGTCGCCAAGACGCCCGACGAGGCGTACGAGGCAGCGAAGGCCATCCTCGGCCTCGACATCAAGGGCCACGTCGTCAAGCGCGTCATGGTCGCGCAGGGTGCGCGCATCGCCGAGGAGTTCTACTTCTCGGTGCTGCTCGACCGCGCCAACCGCTCCTACCTCTCCCTCTGCTCCGTCGAGGGCGGCATGGAGATCGAGCAGCTCGCCGTCGAGAAGCCCGAGGCGCTCGCCCGCGTCGAGGTCAACCCGCTGACCGGCATCGACAAGGAGAAGGCGGTCGAGATCGCCCGCGCCGCGAACTTCCCGGAGGACCTCGTCGAGAAGGTCTCCGACGTGTTCGTGAAGCTCTACGACGTGTACAAGGGTGAGGACGCGACGCTCGTCGAGGTCAACCCGCTCGTCCGCACCGAAGACGGCGACATCATCGCGCTCGACGGCAAGGTCACGCTCGACGACAACGCCTCCGAGATCCGCCACCCCGAGCACGAGGCGCTCGAGGACAAGGACGCCGCCGACCCACTCGAGGCCAAGGCCAAGGCGTCCGGCCTCAACTACGTCAAGCTCGACGGCGAGGTCGGCATCATCGGCAACGGCGCGGGCCTGGTCATGTCGACGCTCGACGTCGTCGCCTACGCCGGTGAGAACCACAACGGCGTCAAGCCCGCCAACTTCCTCGACATCGGCGGCGGCGCCTCGGCCGAGGTCATGGCCGCCGGCCTCGACGTCATCCTCGGCGACCCGCAGGTCAAGAGCGTGTTCGTCAATGTGTTCGGTGGCATCACGGCGTGCGACGCCGTCGCCAACGGCATCAAGGGCGCCCTGGAGACACTGGGTGACACGGCTTCCAAGCCGCTCGTCGTCCGCCTCGACGGCAACCGCGTCGACGAGGGTCGCGCGATCCTCGCCGACTACGCGCACCCGCTTGTCACCCTGGCCGCAACCATGGACGAGGGCGCCGACAAGGCCGCCGAGCTCGCCAACGCCTGAGACTGAAGGACGAGAAGAATGTCGATCTACCTCAACAAGGACTCCAAGGTCATCGTCCAGGGCATCACCGGCGGCGAGGGCACCAAGCACACCGCGCTGATGCTCAAGGCCGGCACCCAGGTCGTCGGCGGCGTCAACGCCCGCAAGGCCGGCACCACGGTCTCGCACACGGACAAGGACGGCAACGCCGTCGAGCTCCCCGTCTTCGGCTCGGTCGCCGAGGCCATGAAGGAGACCGGCGCCGACGTGTCGATCGCCTTCGTCCCCGGCGCCTTCACGAAGGACGCGATGGTCGAGGCCATCGATGCCGAGATCCCGCTGCTCGTCGTCATCACCGAGGGCGTCCCCGTGGGCGACTCGGCCGAGGCCTGGGCCTACGCGCAGAGCAAGGGCAACAAGACCCGCATCATCGGGCCGAACTGCCCCGGCATCATCACGCCCGGTGAGGCGCTCGTCGGCATCACGCCCGCGAACATCACCGGCAAGGGCCCGATCGGCCTCGTGTCGAAGTCCGGCACCCTGACGTACCAGATGATGTTCGAGCTGCGCGACCTGGGCTTCTCGACCGCCATCGGCATCGGCGGCGACCCGGTCATCGGCACCACGCACATCGACGCGCTCGCCGCGTTCGAGGCCGACCCGGAGACCAAGGCGATCGTCATGATCGGCGAGATCGGCGGCGACGCCGAGGAGCGTGCGGCCGAGTACATCAAGGCGAACGTCACCAAGCCCGTCGTCGGCTACGTCGCGGGCTTCACGGCTCCCGAGGGCAAGACCATGGGGCACGCCGGCGCGATCGTCTCCGGGTCCGCCGGTACCGCGCAGGCGAAGAAGGAGGCCCTCGAGGCCGCCGGCGTCAAGGTCGGCAAGACGCCGTCCGAGACCGCCGCTCTCATGCGCGAGATCATCGAGTCGCTCTGATCTGAGCTACGCTTGACCTGAAGGCCCCGGGCTCCACCCCGGGGCCTTCGTCATGCCGCCACACTTTCGAATCGCGCAAATGGCCCCATTCCGTGTCGGAATGGGGCCATTTGCGCGATTCGAAACGGGCTAGATCCCGACGCCGAAGAGGGCCTCGATGGGACCGCGGGCGAAGAAGATGAGGAAGCCGGCGCCGACCACCCACAGCAGCGGGCTGATGGTCCTGGCCTTGCCGGAGAAGGCGTGGATGAGCACCCAGCTCACGAAGCCCGCCCCGATGCCGTTGGCGATCGAGTACGTCAGCGGCATGACGGAGACCGTGAGGAACACCGGCAGCAGCACCCGGAAGTCGCCGAAGTCGATGTGCCGGATCTGCGCCATCATCATGGCACCGACGATGATCAGTGCCGCGGCGGCGATCTCGGTCGGGACGATCGAGGTCAGCGGCGTGAGGAACATCGCGATGAGGAAGACGATGCCCGTCACGACGTTCGCGAGGCCCGTCCTGGCACCCTCCCCGATGCCGGCTCCGGACTCGATGAAGACCGTGCTGGAGGACGACGAGGTCGCACCACCGGCGATCGCTCCGACGCCCTCGACCACCAGCGCCGACTTGATGCGCGGGAAGTCGCCGTTGTCATCGGCGAGGTTCGCCTCCTTCGCCAGGCCCGTCATGGTGCCCATGGCGTCGAAGAAGTTCGTGAAGAGGAGCGTGAAGACGATCATCACGAGCGCGACGAGGCTGACCTTGCCGAGGTCGAACGAGAAGTCGACGGCGCCGATGAGGCTCAGGTCGGGGACGCTGACGGGGGAGCCGTTCAGCGCAGGGACGGTGAGACCCCAGCCGCCGGGGTTGACGACATTGCCCTCATCGTCGACGCCGCGGGCGCCGATGTGCCAGATCGCCTCGACGACGACCGCGAGCACGGTGCCGCCGATGAGGCCGATGAGCATGCCGCCCTTGATGCGGAGCGCGACGAGGATGCCGGTGAGGAGCAGGGTGATCACGAACAGCAGGCTCGGCACGGTCGCGACGGAGCCGTTGACGCCGAGGCCGACGGGCGGTGACGAGGCACCGGTCGCGGTGACGAAGCCGGAGTTCACGAAGCCGATGAAGGCGATGAAGAGGCCGATGCCGACCGTGATCGCGATCTTGAGCTGGAAGGGCACGGCATCGAAGATCGCCTTCCGCAGCCCGGTGGCGGCGAGCAGCACGATCACGACGCCGTTGATCATCACGAGCGCCATCGCCTCGGGCCAGGTGACCTGGCCGACGACGGAGAACGCGACGAAGGCGTTGATGCCGAGACCGGCGGCGAAGCCGAACGGCAGGCGGGTGACGACACCGAAGAGGATCGTCATGATGCCGGCGGTCAGGGCCGTCGCGGCGCCGACGGCGTTGAAGTCGAGCATGTCGCCGGCGACGTCCGGCTTCCCGGACAGGATGATCGGGTTCAAAATCACGATGTAGGCCATCGTGACGAACGTCACGAGGCCTCCACGGATCTCGGTGCCGATCGTCGATCCGCGCTTGCTGATCTCGAAGAAGCGGTCCAGGGTACCGGTGGGTCCGGTGGACGCCGGGGCGGGTGGGGCAGTAGTCATCGGGAAACCTCCGGAGAAACGCTACCGTGTCGTCCGCCTCGCGCGCGCCCACGGGGGCCGAAGGGGAACTCGTCGTAGTCTCGAAGGCGCTATGCAACGCCTCCTCGTCGCGCTCCTCGCCGCCCTCGACGCCGCCATCACGGCTGCCGTCGGTCTGGCCGTGCTGCTGGCGCCGCTGACGCTCCTCTGGACACTCGCTTTCGGCGTGACCGCCGACTGGGGAGCGCTGTGGCCGCTCACCGGAACGCTGTGGCAGTTCGGCCACGGCGTGCCGCTGGAGGTCGTGATCCCCGACGCCCTGCTCGTGACTCTGGCGATCCCCGTGGAGGCAGCGCGCTTCGTCCTCTCGGTCACACCGTTGGCGTTCGTGCTCCTCACCCTGCTCCTCGCCGCTCGCTCCGGGGGCCGGGCCGCTCGGTCCGGGGCCTGGGTGTGGGGATCGCTCTCGGGGACCGTCGTGTTCGCCGTGATCTCGACGGTCGTCGCTCTCACATCGGCGCTCGGCGCCGCGCGGGTCCCGCTGGCTCTCGCCATCCTGCTGCCCCCCGTCGTGTACCTCGTGGGCGCCGTGTGCGGCGCGGTGCGGGTGGCATGGGAGGACGGCGACGGCGGGCTGCTCGACCGCATCCACGACATCCTGGATTCCCGGGAGGACTGGGCGCCGGTGCCCGCCGCGATCGTGCGGGGCGCCGCGTTCGCGCTCGTGGGCGTGACCGGGGCCGCCGCCCTGGCCGTCGCCCTGTCGGTCCTCACGCGGGGCGGAGAGGTCGTCGCGCTGTTCCAGGCGGCGCGGGTCGACGCCCTGGGGGCGACCGTGCTGACCCTCGGGCAGCTCGCATATCTGCCGACCTTCGTGGTGTGGGCGGCCGCGTGGCTGGCCGGCCCTGGGTTCGCGGTCGGGGCCGGGACCGCGGTGTCGCCCGCCGGCACCCAGCTCGGCGTCGTGCCCGGCATCCCGGCGTTCGGTCTGTTGCCGGAGAACTCCTCGTTCTGGATGCTCATCGTCATCCTGATCCCGGTGGCCGCCGGGGCATTCGCCGGGTGGGCCGTGCGCTCGCGGCTCGTATGGGAGGGGACGCCGCTGGGGCTCCTGCAGCGCGTCGTGATCGCGGTCGGAATCGCCGCGGTCTCAGGCGGCGTTGCCGCGCTCGCCGCCGCCTTCGCGAACGGTTCGATGGGCCCGGGCCGACTCGAGGTCGTCGGTCCGGCGATACTGCCGTTCGCCTTGTCTCTGGGGGCGGAGGTCCTCGTCGGGGCGGCGATCCTGTTGCTGTCGCCCCGCAACCGCGACGAGCTCGCGGAGGAGCGCACCGATCGCTGGATCGCGGAGATGTCCGAACGGGCCTCCGAGGAGCACGCTGACGACGACCGCCGCTAGCCGCCTCGGGCCTCCGGCGACGCCGGTCGGAGCGTCATCGGCACGCCGGTAGACTGGGCGCGTGCTCACGGTCGCCGTACTCATCTCGGGCGCCGGCTCGAACCTTCGCGCCCTCCTCGAGGCCGCTCGTCACCCCGATTTCCCGGCGCGTGTCGTCGTCGTCGGGGCGGATCGCGAAGCCGACGGGCTGGCCCATGCCGAGGGGTTCGGCATCCCCAGCTTCACCGTGCCGTGGCACGAACACGAGAGCCGCGAGGCGTGGGGCGAGGAGCTGGGCCGTCAGCTCGCCGTCTGGTCGCCCGACCTCGTGGTGCTCAGCGGCCTCATGCGCCTGCTGCCGTCCTCCCTCGTCGCCGCCTATGCGCCGCGGATCATCAACACCCACCCCGCGTTCCTCCCGGAGTTCCCCGGAGCGCACGGCGTCCGCGACGCGCTCGCCGCGGGCGTCCGCGAGACCGGCGCCAGCGTGATCGTCGTGGACGACGGGGTCGACACCGGGCCCATCCTCGCCCAGGAGCGCGTGCCGATCCGGGCCGACGACACCGAGCACACGCTGCACGAGCGCATCAAGCCGGTCGAGCGCCGGCTCCTCATCGACGTCGTCCGGCGCATCGCTACCGGCGACCTCCCCCTGACCTCCGCCCCCTGACCCCCCCGACGCCCCGCACGAAGGAGCCCATCATGGCCGGCCCCCGCCACGACCCCACGCTCTACCGCGATCGCGACACCGTGCCGATCCGGCGCGCTCTCGTCTCGGTCAGCGACAAGACCGACCTGCTCGTGCTCGCCGCTGCGCTCGCGGAGGCGGGCGTAGAGATCGTCTCGACCGGGTCGACGGCGTCCACCATCCGCGACGCCGGCTTCGAGGTGACGGATGTGGCCGCGGTCACGGGTGTCGCCGAGATGCTCGACGGTCGCGTCAAGACCCTGCATCCGAAGGTGCACGGCGGGCTGCTCGCCGACCTGCGCCTGGAGGATCACGAGCGGCAGCTCGCCGACCTCGACATCGCGCCGTTCGAGCTCGTCGTCGTCAACCTCTACCCGTTCGTGGAGACCGTGGCCTCTGGTGCCGAGGGTGACGACGTGGTGGAGCAGATCGACATCGGCGGCCCCGCCATGGTGCGTGCAGCGGCGAAGAACCACGCCAACGTCGCGATCGTCGTGTCGCCGCAGTCCTACCCGGCGATCGTCGCGGCCGTGGCACAGGGCGGCACGTCTCTCGCCCAGCGGCGGGAGCTCGCGGCGCGGGCGTTCGCGCACACCGCGGCCTACGACACGGCCGTCGCGCAGTGGTTCGCCGAGGGCACGCTCAACGACCCGGGCGACCTTCCGGCGCACCTGACGATCCAGGCCGAGCGGCTCGCGACGCTGCGCTACGGCGAGAACTCCCACCAGCGCGGCGCCATCTATACCCGCGCCGGCGGCCACGGCATCGCTCAGGCCACGCAGCTGCAGGGCAAGGAGATGTCGTACAACAACTACGTCGACGCGGACGCCGCCCTGCGCGCCGCCTACGACATGGTCAAGCCGGCGGTCGCGATCATCAAGCACGCGAACCCGTGCGGGATCGCCACGACCGCGCCGAACGCCCTCGACCCGATCGCCAGCGCGCACCTCCGCGCCCACGAGTGCGACCCCGTGTCGGCGTACGGCGGCGTGATCGCCGCGAACGGCACCGTGACGCTGAAGATGGCCGAGAACCTGAAGGACATCTTCACCGAGGTCATCGTCGCGCCGTCGTTCGAGCCCGCGGCCCTCGAGGTGTTCAAGGCGAAGAAGAACCTGCGCCTGCTGCAACTCCCCGAGGACTGGCAGCAGGAGCGCATGGACGTGCGCCTCGTGTCCGGCGGGCTTCTGCTCCAGGACGCGGACCGCTTCCCGGACGACATCGTCTCCGTCGCCAAGAACTGGGAGCTCGTGTCGGGGGAGCGCCCGAGCGACGAGGAGATGGAGAACCTGATCTTCGCGTGGAAGGCGTGCCGGGCCGTGAAGTCGAACGCGATCGTGCTGGCGAAGGACAACGCGACGGTCGGCGTCGGCATGGGCCAGGTCAACCGCGTCGACTCGTGCCGCCTCGCGGTGGAGCGGGCGGGCGACCGTGCCGCCGGATCCGTCGCTTCGTCCGACGCGTTCTTCCCGTTCGCGGACGGTGCCCAGGTGCTCATCGACGCGGGTGTCACGGCGATCGTGCAGCCCGGCGGCTCCGTGCGGGACGAGGAGGTCGTGGATGCCGCGCGCAAGGCCGGCGTCACGATGTTCTTCACGGGGGAGCGCCACTTCTTCCACTGACCGAGACCCCGGTCTTCTGCCGAGACCCCGGCATGCGCACGTCTGCACGCCGGGGTCTCGGCGCGTAGGCGGGGTCTCGGGGAGAGAACCGCGATGTCCGATTTCCGCCAGCCGTAGCCGCGCGGGGGTGAGAGAGTGGAGGACATGAGCCCCTCCTTCGACGAGCGCTACCGGGCGATCAGCGCTCGGGACACCCGCTTCGACGGGCAGTTCGTCACCGCCGTGCGCTCGACAGGGATCTACTGCCGGCCCAGCTGCCCCGCGCGCACGCCGAAGCCACAGAACGTCACGTTCTATCCGACGAGTGCCGCGGCGCACGAGGCCGGCTACCGCGCGTGCAAGCGGTGCCTGCCGGAGGCCGCCCCAGGGTCGCCCGCGTGGGACGTCCGCGGAGACACGGCCGCGCGGGCCATGCGCCTGATCGCGTCCGGCGTGGTCGAGCGCGAGGGGGTGCCAGGACTCGCGTCGCGACTCGGCTACTCGAGCCGTCATCTCACGCGGCTGCTGACGACCGAGCTCGGCGCCGGACCGCTCGCGCTGGCGAGAGCGCACCGCGCCCACACCGCCCGCATGCTCCTCGTGGGAACCGACATGCCCATCGCCGATGTCGCCTTCGCCGCCGGCTTCCACAGCATCCGCCAGGGCAACGACACGATCCGGGAGGTGTTCGGGCTCACGCCGGGGGAGCTGCGTGCCCGCCGCCGCACGCCCTCCGCGGCCGCCCCCGGAACGATCGATCTCGTCCTGCCGTACCGGGGGCCCCTGGATGCGGCCGGGGTCTTCGCGTGGATGGCCGCGCGAGCCGTGACGGGCGTCGAGGAGGCCACGGCGACGTCGTTCTCCCGTCATCTCCGGATGCCGGGCGGCCCCGCGTGGTTCGAGGTGCGTCAGGAGGAGACGGAGCGCCTGCACCTCCGGGCCCGGGTCGCGCAACTCGGCGACCTCACGCCGCTGGTGGCCATCGCACGCCGCATCTTCGACCTCGACGCCGACCCTCTCGCGGTCGACGAGGCCCTGGCCGCGCACCCGCCCCTCGCGCCCCTGGTCGCGCGGACCCCCGGCATCCGCGTGCCCGGGGCGGCCGATCCGCACGAGATGCTCATCCGCGCGATGATCGGGCAGCAGATCACGGTCGTCGCCGCCCGCACCGCGCTCACCGCGCTCACCGACGCGCTGGGGGAGCGGACCCCCGAGGGCCTGCTGTTCCCGACGATGTCGGCCATCGCGACCCACGGCGCGGAGGTGCTGCGCGGGCCCGCCGCCCGGATCCGCGCCGTCACGGGAGCCGCCGCGGCCCTGGCGGACGGGAGCCTGACCCTCACCGTGGGCGATGACGGCCCGACGCAGCGCGCCGCCCTCCTCGCGATGCCGGGGATCGGACCATGGACCGCCGACTACGTGCGGATGCGGGTGCTCGGCGATCCGGACGTGCTGCTCCCCGGCGACGTCGCTCTCCGTGCCGGTGCTGCCGCGTCCGGGCTGCCCGCCGAACCGAAGACCCTCACCGCCTGGGCGGAGCGCGCCGCACCGTGGCGGAGCTACCTCAGCGCGCACCTGTGGCGTGCCGCCCCGATCCGTCCCGTCGGACCGCGGCGCAGATCCACCGTCCGGCCCGTCCGCGACATCGCATCCGACACCGAGGAGACCTCATGACCGCTCTCATCCAGACCCTCGACACCGCTGACGGTCCCTTCACGATCCTCGCCGACGACCGCCAGCGGGTCCTCGTGTCCGGCTGGACGGACGACGTCGAGGCGATCCTCGGCCGTCTTCCCGCCCGGGTACGCCCCGATGCCGTGCGCGAGGCCGAGACGGACGCGGCGGGCGCCGTCCGCGCGTACTACGCGGGCGACGTCGCGGCGATCGACGGGGTCGCGGTCGCGCAGACCGGCACCGCCCTCCAGCTCGCCGGCTGGGCGGCGCTGCGCACCATCGCACCGGGGGAGCCCCTGACCTACACGGGCTTCGCGACCCGACTCGGCAACCCCCAGGCCGTGCGCGCGGCGGCGTCGATCTGCGCCCGCAACGCCCCGGCCCTGTTCGTGCCCTGCCATCGCGTGCTCCGCACGGACGGCTCCCTCGGCGGCTTCGCCTGGGGGCTGCCCGTGAAGGAGAGCCTTCTGGCGCGCGAACACGCCGCCCGCTGACCTCCCGAGCCGAGGAGCCCGCTCCGGACGGAGCGGGCTCTTCGCCGTCCCGGGAATTCCCCTTGCGCTCAGCTCGTTCACAGGAATAGGCTGATGGGCTGTCGCGCCAACCGGACGACCTCGCCGAGCCCTTGAGGAGGACACCATGACCACGATCGCCACCGCGCGGATCGCCACCCTCGGCTCGACCCCGGCGCGCCCGCTCTCCTAGAGCCTCCGCCCCCCTTCTGCACCGGATGCCGGGCTCCGTGAGCTCGCTCTCGCATCCGTTCCCCCGCTCTTCTCCCCTTCGACTCCTCTGAGAGACATGTCTTCCTCGTCTTCCGCGCAGAACCCGTCCCCCTCCTCCTCCCTCTCCACGCCCGCCGCGCTGTGGCGGCTCAAGCCGTTCGTGAAGCCGGTCATCTGGCGCCTCGCCGGCGGTGCCGCCAGCGCGCTCGCGGCGGCCCTCATCGCGCTGATGATCCCCATCGTGCTCGAGCAGATCATCGGCGGGCCGGTGCAGTCCGGGGCGCTCGACGCGATCGTCTGGGGAGCGCTCGCCGTGTTCGCCCTCGGCCTCGGCGAGGCGCTCATGGTGTGGCTCCGTCGGCAGTTCGTGCTCTTCCCCGCCACGCAGGTGGAGTACCGCATGCGCACCGAGCTCTACTCACGCCTGCAGACGCTCCCCGTCGCGTTCCACGACCGGTGGCAGTCCGGGCAGCTGCTCAGCCGCATGATGCAGGACATCGGCCTGATCCGCCGGTGGCTCGCCTTCGGTCTCGTGCTGCTGGTCGTGAACGTGCTGACGATCCTCATCGGCTCGGTGCTGCTGTTCCGCTGGCACTGGCTGCTGGGCACGATCTTTCTCGTGACGGCGGTCCCGCTGTGGATCCGCGGCTACCTGTTCGAGAAGCGCTACGGCGCCCTCACCCGCCGCAGCCAGGACCAGGCGGGCGACCTCGCCACGAGCGTCGAGGAGAGCGTGCACGGCATCCGCGTGCTCAAGGCGTTCGGCCGCGGCACGCACGCCCTCCGCCGCTTCAGCCGTCAGGCCGAGACGCTGCGCGAGACCGAGATGAGCAAGGCCGGGGCCATCGCCTCGATCTGGTTCTGGCTCGACCTCATGCCGCAGATCGCCTTCGGCCTCAGCCTCATGTCGGGCATCTGGCTCATCTCGCAGGACGCGATCACGTCGGCGGAGCTGTTCGCCTTCTTCGCGATGGCCGTCGTGCTGCGCTGGCCCATCGAGTCGATCGGCTTCCTCTTCTCGTTCATGCTCGACGCGCGTACGGCGACGGACCGCGTCTTCGACATCTTCTCGGAGACGAACACCATCACCGATCCGGAGAACCCGGTGCACATCGAGAACCCGCGTGGCGAGCTCGCGTTCGAGAACGCGCACTTCCGCTACCAGGATGCGGCGGCCGACGAGCGGGACCTGCTCGACGGGATCGACCTCGTGCTGCGGCCGGGCGAGACCATGGCGCTCGTGGGCCTCACCGGCAGTGGCAAGACCACGCTGACGACGCTGCCGACGCGGCTGTACGACGTGACGGGAGGGCGGGTCACGCTCGACGGCGTCGACGTGCGCGACCTCACGCTCGCCGAGCTGCGGGAGCACATCGCGATGGCGTTCGAGGACGCGACGCTCTTCTCGGCCTCGGTCCGCGAGAACGTCCTGCTCGGCCGCGCCGACCTCGACGTGCACAGCCCCGAAGCCGAGCGCGTCCTTCGCGAGGCGCTCGACGTCGCCCAGGCCGCCTTCGTCGACACCCTCCCCGAGGGTGTCGAGACGGTGATCGGCGAGGAGGGACTGAGCCTGTCCGGCGGACAGCGCCAGCGGCTCGCCCTCGCCCGCGCCGTGGCCGCCAACCCCCGGGTGCTCGTCCTCGACGATCCGCTGTCGGCGCTGGACGTCGACACCGAGGCGCTCGTGGAGGAGGCGCTGCGGCACGTGCTCGCCGACACCACCGCGATGATCGTCGCGCACCGTCCGTCCACCGTGGCCCTCGCCGACCGCGTGGCGCTGCTGGAGGACGGCCGGATCACCGCCGTCGGCACGCACACCGAGCTGTTGAAGACGAGTCGGCACTACCGGCACGTCATCTCCAGCCTGGAGGCCGAGGAGGCCGCCCGCACCGGGGCCATCCCGATCATCCGCGACGAGCAGGCCGAGATCCACGAGACCGTGCAGGAAGGCATCCGCGAGGAGGCCGATGACGAGGCGCCCGGAGGCGCCCCCCGATTCGCAGGAGAGGAGGTGCAGCGATGAGCTCCCTCACCGGAACCCAGGACGAGGACCGCTCCCGCCTCACCACGGAGGAGAGCAGGGCGATCCGCCGCCGCTCGCTGCGGCTGCTCGGCTCGCTCGTGCGTCCGCTCAAGCCGCAGATCGTGCTCGCCGCCACGGTGCTCGTGATCTCGACGGCGCTGCAGGTGGCCGGACCGATCCTCATCAGCATCGGCCTCGACCGGGCGCTCCCCGCGGTGCTCGACGACGCCGACTGGATGCCGACGTTCGTCGTCGGTGGGATCTACCTGCTCGCGGGTGCTCTCGCCGCCGTGCTCATCGCCTGGTACGTCATCATCGCGGCCAAGCTGACCCAGGCCGTCCTGCTCGACCTGCGCAAGCGCATCTTCCTGCACACCCAGCGCCTGAGCCTGGAGTTCCACGAGTCGTACACCTCGGGGCGGATCATCTCGCGCCAGACGAGCGACCTGGACTCCATCAAGGAGCTCCTCGACGGCGGCCTGAACGAGCTCGTCTCCGGCGTGCTCTTCGGTGTCTTCACCTTCATCGCCCTGTGCGTGTGGGACTGGCAGTCCGGTCTGATCCTCGCGATCGGCGGCGTGCCGCTGTTCTTCCTCATGCGCTGGTTCTACTCGCGCTCGCAGCTCGTGTACCGAGAGTCCCGGGTGATCAGCGCGAAGGTGATCGTGCAGTTCGTGGAGACCATGACGGGTATCCGCGCGGTCAAGGCATTCCGGAAGGAGCCGCGCAACGACGAGGCCTTCCAGGGCGTGGCCGGCGAGTACCGCGACGTGAACCGCCGCTCGATGCTGCTGTTCGGCACGTTCGAGCCCGGGCTCATGGGCGTCGCGGCGCTCGTGCTCGGCGTGGTCGTGCTGTGGGGCGGCATCCGGGTCTCGGAAGGAGCGCTGACGGTCGGCGTGCTGCTGTCCGCCGTGCTCTACGTGCGCAACTTCTTCGCTCCGATGCAGGAGATCGCGATGTTCCTCAACTCCTACCAGTCCGCCACCGCGGCGCTGGAGAAGGTGTCGGGCGTCCTGGAGGAGGTGCCGACGGTGCCGGACCCCGAGAAGCCGGTGGACCTCTGGGAGTCCCGGGGTCACATCCGCTTCGACGAGGTCACCTTCGCGTACAACGAGGACAAGACGATCCTGCCGAACTTCTCGCTCGACATCCCCGCCGGGCAGACGATCGCGCTGGTCGGGACGACGGGGGCGGGCAAGTCCACGCTGGCCAAGCTCATCTCGCGGTTCTACGACCCGTCCGCGGGGACGGTGACCCTCGACGGCGTCGATCTGCGGTCGCTGCACCCGAAGGACCTCCGCCGCGCGATCGTCATGGTCACGCAGGAGGCGTACCTGTTCAGCGGGACCGTCGCCGACAACATCGCGCTCGGGCGCCCGGACGCGACGCTCGACGAGATCCGCGAGGCGGCGCGGGCGGTGGGCGCCGACGCGTTCATCTCGGCCCTGCCGGACGGGTACGACACCGACGTGAACAAGCGCGGTGGTCGTGTCTCGGCCGGGCAGCGACAGCTCATCTCGTTCGCCCGCGCCTTCCTCGCCGACCCGGCGGTGCTGATCCTCGACGAGGCGACGGCCTCGCTGGACATCCCGTCCGAGCGGCTGATCCAGGACGCGTTGCAGACGCTGCTGGCCGACCGGACGGCGATCATCATCGCGCACCGGCTGTCGACGGTGGCGATCGCGGATCGTGTGCTCGTGATGGAGCACGGCCGGATCATCGAGGACGACACCCCGGCCGCCCTGATCGGCGGCACCGGGAAGTTCGCCCAGCTGCACGCGGCCTGGCAGGAGACGCTCGTCTGACGCGCTGACGCGCTGACGCGACAGCGGCCCCGGCATCCGTCCGGATGCCGGGGCTTCCTCGTCCGGGCGCGCGTGCTCCGCGATCGGTAGCATCGAAGGATGGACCCCTTCCTCCTCGTCGCGGAGTGGTGGTGGCTCGCGCCGACCGCCGCCGCCGGGGTGACCGCGGGCGCGATCGGGGTGCGTCGTCGCAACACCCGCAGCGGCCGCCGACTGGAGTACGACGCCGCCCGGCACGACCTCCGCGAGGCCCAGCAGCGCGCGGTGGTGCGACGGACGGCGCTGAAGGTGGCACGAGCCGACCTCGCGCGGGTCTCCGCCGAGCGGGCCGCGCAACGCGCGAGCGCCGAGCAGGTGGCCGGCGCCCGGCGCATGCTCAAGGAGCGCGAACGCGACGCCAGAGCGGCGGCCGCCGACGTCCGCGCCCGACGCGTCAGGGTGAACGCCGCCCGCGCCGCGATCCCCGCCGGCTCCGCCCCGCGGCCGCTGGAGCGCCTGTACGCGGAGCACGACGCGGTGACGGCGCGATGGATGCGGTACGAGACCGACACCGCGCTGCAGATCACCTATCCCGAGATGACGGACGTGAAGCGCCCGGAGACGGCCGCCTACCTGCGGGCCGCCGGTGCGGCGGTCGAGGCGCGTCGGCAGACGACGGGCCGCGTGACCGCCGCCGAGTACGCGGCCTACCGCGACGCCGTCGCGGAGCTGGAGCGGGCGTTCGAGGCCGCCGAGCACGCGGCGAAGGTCCAGACGGGGGAGGCGCCGCCCACACCGGCCTGGCAGGACGCCGCGCAGGACATGCTGCACCGCTCCGCCGAGGCCATCGATCGGGCGGCGGGTGCCGCCGCGTCCGCGCTGGCCGCGTGGAACAGCCGTCGGGGCAAGGGCACGCCCCCGGACGGCAGTGGTCAGCGCTGAGGAGGATCGAGAGCACGCCGCCCTGCAGGTCCGAGGGCGACGGAGTCTCGATGGGGGAGGGGATTCGAGACCCCGCCGCCGGTCTCAGGAGGGGACGCGGATCTCGGCGATGACCTCGCCGTAGGCCGTCTCCCCGACGGGGGTGAACCCGACGCGGCGGAAGAACGCCTCCGGGCCGTCCTCGCCGGCTTCGTAGATGACGTTGACGTGGTCGACGCCGCGGTTGCGCGCTTCGTCGATGAGGTTCTCGACGGCGAAGCGGCCGATGCCGCGACCCTGGTCGTCCGCGTCGACGTTGATGCGCCACAGCACGGAGCGGAAGTGCTCCTCCGGCGCCTCGTCATCGAAGTTGGCGCTCACGAATCCCACGACCTCGTTGCGGTCCAGGATCACCCGCTGCCAGGAGGTCTGCGGGTTGATGACGGTGGCCGCGATGCCGTACGAGACGGGGGCGAGGAACTGCTCCTGTCCGGGCTTGAGCGACAGGTTGTTCACGGCGACGATCGTCGCGGCGGAGAGTTCGACCATGCGCAGTTCGGACATGCCCCCAGGCTAGCCCCTCCGCTCACCGCATTCACCACTCGGGCGGACTTTTCACGGACCGTTCGTCCGAGGGAGTCTCTTCGGTGGGACCGCCGCTTCGGGGTCCGGGACGCTCAGGTATCTTGGTATCGAGACAAATAGCCCTCGTGAACGGAGAACGTCCCGGTGACCGACGACGCCATCATCTACACCTACACCGACGAGGCACCGGCACTGGCCACCGCCTCCTTCCTGCCGATCATCCAGGCCTACACGGGCCAGGCGGGTATCGAATTCGAGACGCGGGACATCTCTCTGGCCGGCCGCATCCTCGCCGCGTTCCCGCAGAAGCTCACCCCCGAGCAGCAGGTCGGCGACGCGCTGGCGGAGCTGGGCGGCCTCGCCACGCTCCCCGAGGCGAACATCATCAAGCTGCCGAACATCTCCGCGTCGATCCCGCAGCTCAAGGCCGCCATCGCGGAGCTGCAGCAGCAGGGTTACGACGTCCCCGACTTCCCGGACGAGCCCTCGTCGCTGGAGGAGAAGGACATCCGCGCCCGCTACGACCGCATCAAGGGCTCCGCCGTGAACCCCGTCCTGCGCGAGGGCAACAGCGACCGCCGCGCGCCGCTGGCGGTGAAGAACTACGCCAAGAAGCACCCGCACCGCAACAAGCCGTTCGCGGAGGGCTCGAAGACCCGCGTCGCGACCCTGGGCCACGACGACTTCAAGCACAACGAGCGCTCCTGGGTCGCCGCGCACGACGACGTCCTCTCCTTCCGCCACACCGCGAAGGACGGCACCGTCACGGTCCTCAAGGAGGGGCTCAAGGTCCTCCCGCGCGAGATCATCGACGCCACGTTCCTGTCCGCCAAGGAGCTGGACGCGTTCCTCGCGGACACGCTCGCGGAGGCCAAGGCCGACGACGTGCTCTACTCGGTGCACCTCAAGGCCACGATGATGAAGGTCAGCGATCCGATCATCTTCGGTCACGTCGTGAAGGCGTTCTTCAAGGACGTCTTCGACCAGTACGGCACGCAGCTCGCCGAGGCCGGACTCAGCGCGAACGACGGTCTCGGCTCGATCCTCGCGGGGCTGGCGGACGTCGCCGGTGGCGAGGAGATCGCTGCGGCGTTCGACAAGGCCATCGCCGAGGGGCCGCGCCTGTCGTACGTGAACTCCGACAAGGGGATCACCAACCTGCACGTGCCGAGCGATGTCATCGTCGACGCGTCCATGCCCGCTCTCGTCCGCAACGGCGGAAAGCTCTGGGGCAAGGACGGCGAGGAGGCCGACACCATCGCGGTCATCCCCGACTCGTCCTACGCGAGCGTCTACCAGGCCGTGATCGACGATGTGATCGCGAACGGCCCGCTCGACCCCGCCACGATCGGCACCGTGCCGAACGTGGGCCTCATGGCGCAGGCCGCCGAGGAGTACGGCAGCCACGACAAGACGTTCGAGATCGCCGCCGACGGCATCGTCCAGGTGCTCGACAGCGAGGGCACCGTCCTCATCGAGCACGAGGTCGGCGAGGGCGACATCTGGCGCGCGACGCAGACCAAGCACATCCCGGTCATGGACTGGGTCAAGCTCGCGGTCGGCCGTGCCCGCGCGACGGGTGCCCCCGCGGTGTTCTGGCTCGACGCGAACCGCTCGCACGATGCGCAGATCATCGCGAAGGTGCACCAGGGTCTCGCCACGCTCGACACCAAGGGTCTGACGATCACGATCCTCGCGCCGGAGGAGGCCACGCGGTACACGCTCGCCCGCATGCGTCACGGCCTGGACACCATCTCGGTGACCGGCAACGTGCTGCGTGACTACCTCACCGACCTGTTCCCGATCCTCGAGGTCGGCACGAGCGCCAAGATGCTCTCCATCGTGCCGCTGCTCGCCGGCGGCGGACTGTTCGAGACGGGGGCCGGCGGCTCCGCGCCGAAGCACGTGCAGCAGCTGGTCGAGGAGAACTACCTGCGCTGGGACTCGCTGGGCGAGTTCTTCGCGCTGGCGGCCTCCCTCGAGCACTTCGCCGACCGCACGGGTAACGAGAAGGCCCGCGTGCTCGCGGAGACGCTCGACGCCGCGACCGGCACGTTCCTCGAGGAGGACCGCTCGCCCGGCCGTGCGCTCGGCACGATCGACAACCGCGGCAGCCACTTCTACCTCGGCCTGTACTGGGCGCAGGAGCTGGCGAAGCAGACGAAGGACCCAGAGCTCGCCGCCGCCTTCGCGCCCATCGCCGAGAAGCTCGCCGCGAACGAGGAGACGATCGTCTCCGAGCTCAACGCGGTGCAGGGCTCCCCGGTGGAGATCGGCGGCTACTACCGTCCGGACGAGAAGCTCGTCGAGGCGGTCATGCGCCCGTCCACGACGCTCAACGAGATCGTCGACGCCCTGCGCTGAGACGACGAGAAGGGGGCGGATGCTGCGGCATCCGCCCCCTTCTGCTGTCTTCCCCTGCCGGCTTCGCCCGGTGCAGGGCTCCGGATCAGTTGTAGACGGAGACCTCGAGGCCCACGGGGGACCAGTCGTAGACGTACTTGGCGAGGTCGATCGGCAGGTTCACGCAGCCGTGGCTCATCCGGTTGCCGAAGTTGTTGTGCCAGTAGGTGCCGTGGAAGCCGATGTTCGGGGCGAACCACGTGATCCAGGGCACGTCCTCGGTGCAGTACGGCGCCCCCTCGTAGCAGCCCATGTCCTGCATCGCGGTGTGTGCGAACACCTTGAAGTTGCCTGTCGGCGTGGGCGTTCCGGGGAGACCGGTCGACACGGCCCAGGACTGCACCACCTTGTCGTTCTCGAACAGGTAGGCGCGCTGCGTGCTGAGGTTGATCTCGGCGCGGCGGAACAGGTTCGTGGTCTCGAAGGGGGTCTCCGTCACGGAGAGGGCGAAGACGCCGTCTCCCGCGGCGAGCTGCGTCGCGAAGTCGTCGGCGATGCCGTCGGTGTCGCCGAGGGCGCGTCCGGTGGCGCCCTCCTTCTCGGCGCGCAGCACGTTCCCCGCGGAGTCGACGATGTTGGTCGCGTTGACAGGGGCGCGGTCCACCGCGGCGGCGAGCGTGTCGACGGTGGTCTGGATCGCCGCCGGGTCCGCCTCGATCCGCAGCTGACCCTCGTCGTCGACCACCGTCAGCCAGGACGCGGCGACCGCGGGGGAGACCGGGACGGTCCGTTCCTTCCCGACGTAGAAGCCGATGGAGGAGAGCATGGTGTTGAGCGTGGTGGCGGTCGCCGTCGCGTCCTCGTCGGACACCGCGGGCAGGGCCTCCGCCGGGCCGCCGGGGTAGTCGAACGTCGTGCGGCCGTCGCCGACGGCCTCGACGAACGCGGCGTTGAGATCGGCCACGTCTATACCGGTGCCGGGAACGGAGGGCGTCACGGTGTAGGTGCCCTTCGCGGCGTCGAAGACGACTC
This sequence comes from Microbacterium sp. str. 'China', assembly GCF_002993305.1. Taxonomy (NCBI): domain Bacteria; kingdom Bacillati; phylum Actinomycetota; class Actinomycetes; order Micrococcales; family Microbacteriaceae; genus Microbacterium; species Microbacterium sp. str. 'China'. Next base: position 964,084 of record NZ_CP027434.1, read on the forward strand.
CGGCGTCGACCGGGTCGACGAAGCTGCCGGGGACGGCGCCGCGGAGAGCTGCGGTGGCGGTCTCCTGGTCGAGCACGATGTCGGCCGACACGGGGTCACCCATCCAGGACCCGAGGTTCCACATCGGGTGGGCGGCGAACGCCGCATCGGCGAGGGCCGTGGCGTCGGCGGTCGCGCCCAGGTCGGCGCCGGTGAGCACGGCGTCATCACCATCGCCCGTGAGGGTGACCTCGGTCTGGGCGAGGTGCGAGCTGATCGCCTCGGCAGCCGCGCCCGGAGTCATCCAGCCGACCGGGATGCCCGCGACGGTGGTGCCGGGGGCGATGAGGATCATCGAGGCGGCGCCGGCGCCGAGCGCGACCACGCCGAGGCCGAGACCGATCCACAGGCCGAGGCGGCGCTTCTTCGGGGCGGGCTCGACGGGAGCCCAGGCCAGGGGCTGCTCGCCGGTCTGCGGCGGGGCCGTGTCGGTCGCCGCCTCCGGCGTCAGGACGCTCGTCGGTGTCGCATCGTCGGGCTGTGCCCCCGTTGCAGCGCCCGGCGTGGAAATCAGATCGGTCACGAACTACACCCCCCGCAGTCTCGACGTGTCCTGTCGTCCATGGTACGGGATGGCTGGTAACGGGGAGGCAACGGTCCTGATAAGGTGCCTCCCCGTTCGCCCGGGGCGGGTGGGGTCAGTCGACGACGGCGAGCCCGTCGATCTCGACGAGCATCTCCTCGCGGGGGAGGCCGGTGAACACCGTGGTGCGCGAGGGCAGGACGCCGCTGGTCGTGTGGGCCTCGACGAAGGCGCCGTAGGCCTCGTTCATGATCGGGAAGTCCTCGCGCTTGGTGAGGTAGACGCGCAGCATCACGACATCGTCGAACGTGGCCCCGGAAGCCTCCACGATGGCCTTGACGTTCTCCAGCGTGCGGGTGGTCTGCGCCGCGACGTCGCCCGGGTACAGGTACTCGTTCGTCTGCGGGTCGACGGGGCCCTGGCCGGAGACCTGGACGATCGGGCCCTTGCGGACGCCCTGCGAGAAGGTGTGCGCGGGGGCGGGGGCGGCGTCGGTGGAAACTCGTGTCTTCGCGGTCATGCCGCCAGCCTAGTAGCCTTGTTAGATGCCTCTACAAATTCCGGATCCCGTCCTCGGCGCCTGGGCGAAGGGGTTCCCGGCGCACGCCGCGGGGCTGCGTCTGTCGGAGGTCGGCGCGGCCGGTCTGCCTCTCTCGGACCTCGGTACTCCGGTGCTCACGGTGCACGCGGACGCGATCGCGCACAACGAGGACACGGTGTTCGGCTGGGCCATGCGCGAGGGCGTCCGCCTCGCCCCGCACGGCAAGACCACGATGGCGCCCGCGCTCTGGCAGCGGCTGCTCGACGCCGGAGCCTGGGGGATCTCGGTCGCGACGCCGTGGCAGGCCCGCGTCGCCGTCGACGCCGGCGTGCCGACGGTGCTCATCGCCAACGGGGTGACGGATGGCGCCGCGGCCCGCGAGCTCGGAGCGATGCTCGCCGCCGACGAGGACCTGCGGATCCTCTGCGGCGCGGATTCCCTCGCCGGTGTCGCGATCCTCGCCGACGCGCTCGCCGATGCCCCGCGGCCGCTGGACGTGCTCGTGGAGCTGGGCGGCGCGCAGGGACGGACGGGGGCGCGGACCGTGGCCGAGGGCGAGCGCATCGCCGCGGCGATCGCGGCCGCCCCTGGTCTCCGCCTGGCCGGGGTGACGGGCTACGAGGGGCCCTTCGGTCCCGATCGCTCCGCGGCCTCGGTCGCCGCGGTCGACGGCTTCCTGGCCACGCTCGTCGAGCTGCACCGCCGACTGGAGTACTCCGACGGCGTCCGCCCCGTGCTCAGCGCGGGGGGCAGCTCCTTCCCCGATCGCGCCGCCGCGGTCCTCGGCGCCGCGGGAGCGGACGCCGAGGTCGTGCTGCGCTCCGGTGCCTTCCAGATCCACGACGACGGCTTCTACTCCCGCATGTCGCCGTTCGGCCCGCTCACGGACACCGCTCCGCTGCGTTCCGCGATGCACGCGTGGTCGCGGGTGGTCTCCCAGCCCGAACCCGGCCTCGCCCTGCTCGACGCCGGGCGGCGGGACGTGCCGTTCGACATCGACCTCCCGGTGCCGCAGTCGGTCGCCGGCGCCGTGACCGCCCTGAACGACCAGCACGCCTTCCTCCGACCCGCCGAGGGGGCGACCGTCGCGGTGGGCGAGGTCGTGCGGCTGGGTCTCTCGCATCCGTGCACCGCGTTCGACAAGTGGCGCGTCGTCGCCGTGATCGACGACCCCGACGCCGAGGACCCCCGGGTGATCGACGCGGTGGCGACATGCTTCTGAGCGCCGAGAAGGCCGCCGCCGGCCTGGTGCGCGTCTATCGGCGGGCGACCGTCGTCGACGGCACCGGCGCGCCGCGCTTCGTCGCGGACGTCGCGGTGGAGGGGGCAAGGGTCGTCACCGTCGTCCGCGACGGCGACGGGACGACGCTCGAGCTGCCGGACGGCGCGGTCGAGGTCGACGCGTCCGGCCTCGTCCTGGCGCCCGGTTTCATCGACATGCACGCGCACAGCGACCTCGCGGTGCTCCAGGGCGCCGCGCACGACGCCAAGATCCGGCAGGGGGTCACGACAGAGGTGCTCGGGCAGGACGGCCTGGGCTACGCGCCGCTGGACGAGGCGACCGCCGCCGTCATCCCCGCCCAGATCGCGGGCTGGAACGGGCGGCCGGCGGAGGTCCCGTGGCGGTCGATGAACGACTTCCTGGAGGCGATAGACGTCGCCGCGGTGGCGAACGCCGCGGTGCTGGTGCCGCAGGGCAACCTCCGGATGATGGTGGTCGGGCACGACGACCGCCGGGCGACCCCTGCCGAGATCGCGGCGATGGCCGACATCCTCGGCCAGGCCCTGGATGCCGGAGCCTTCGGCATGTCGAGCGGCCTGACCTACACCCCGGGGATGTACGCCGACACCGCGGAGCTCGAAGCCCTCTGCCGGGTGGTGGCGGAGCGCGGCGGCTACTGGGCGCCGCACATCCGCAGCTACGGGCGGGCGGCGCTGGACGCGTATCGCGAGGCCATCGAGATCGGCCGCCGCACCGGGTGCCCCGTCCATCTCACCCACGCGACCATGAACTTCGCCCCGAACCGCGGGCGCGCCGCCGAGCTGCTGGCGCTCGTCGACGCGGCGATGGCCGACGGTGTCGACGTGACCCTGGACACCTACCCCTACCTTCCGGGGGCCACGACCCTCTCCGCTCTGCTGCCGAGCAGGCTGGCGGCGACCGGCGACCTGCTCGGCGTCCTGGGGGCCCTCGACGCCGAGGGACGCGAGGCGGTCCGCGTCGAGCTGGAGGAGATCGGCTGCGACGGATTCCACGGCGAGGCGGCGGACTGGTCGGCGATCCAGATCTCCGGGACGGCCCACCCGGATCTCGCCGGGCTCGTCGGCCGGACGATCGCCGACATCGCGGCGGAGACCGGGCAGCGCGCCGTCGATGTCGTGATCGACACGATTCTCGCCGATGCGGGCGCCACGGGTGTGCTCATGCACATCGGCGACGAGGACAACGTCCGGGCCATCATGCGGCACCCGCGGCACTCCGGCGGCAGCGACGGCATCCTCATCGGCGCGCGCCCGCACCCGCGCGGCCGCGGCACGTTCCCGCGCTACCTCGGGCACTACGTCAGGGAGCTGGGGGTGCTGAGCCTCGAGGAGGCCGTCCGTCATCTCTCCGGCAACCCGGCTGCCCGGCTCGGCCTCGACCGCGGCGACGCACCGCGCGGCGTGATCCGCGAGGGCGCCACCGCCGACCTGGTGCTGTTCGACCCGGAGACGATCGCGGCCGGCGCCACCTTCGACGACCCGCACGGTGCGCCGCAGGGCGTGCGCGAGGTGCTCGTCGGCGGCGTGCCGGTCGTCATCGACGGCGACCCCACGGGTGCCGTCGCCGGCCGTGCGCTGCGGATGCCTCCGTCGGCGCCGCGGGCGACGGTGCCGCACATCGCCGCAGAGATCGACTCCCTGGCTCCGGGCTTCCGGTGGACGCCCTCGACCCCGATCCTCGGCGCGCCGGAGCTGGCGGCCGCGGTCGCACGGCTCGGCGGCGCGGGAGGGGACGACACCCTGCCCGCCATCCGCCTTCTGATCGACGAGAAGCTGGGTGCCGCGGCCTCCGCGGCGGGGCGGCAGGGGCCCGAGGCTTTCCGGGTGTCGGTGACGGCCTCCGGGATCGAGATCGCGGGGGCGACGCCGGAGGGGGTCTTCCGCGGCGCGACCACGCTCCGCCAACTCCGCGACCCGGACCACGACCCCGCTCTCCCCGCGACGATCCCGGCAGGGCGCTGGGAGGGCTCTCCCGCCTCCGCCTGGCGCGGCGTGATGCTCGACGTGGCGCGCCACTTCCGCCCCGTGGAGGACGTGCGTCGCCTCGTCGACCTGCTCGCCGATCACCACCTCAGCATCCTGCACCTGCACCTGACGGACGATCAGGGATGGCGCTTCGAGGTGCCCGGCTACCCGCGTCTGACCGAGGTCGGCGCACGGCGCGAGGCCACGCAACGCGGTCACGGACCGGAGGCCACGGTCGAGCCCGGCGTGCACGAGGGCTTCTACACCTCCGCCGAGCTCCGCGACCTCGTGCGGTACGCGGAGGAGCGCTTCGTAACGCTCGTGCCCGAGGTCGAGCTGCCAGGGCACATCCAGGCCGCGCTCGCCGCCTACCCGGAGCTGGGCAACCTCGACGTCGGGGCGCCCCCCACCGGGCCGTGGGAGCGATTCGGCGTGAACGCCCGCACCCTCGCGCCGACCGCGGAGGCGCTGGCCTTCGGTCGTGCCGCCATCGACGCGCTGTGCGACGTGTTCCCGTCCGCATGGATCGGGATCGGCGGCGACGAGGTGCCGGTGACCGAGTGGGCGGAGAGTGCAGCCGCCGCGGCACGCATGCGAGAGCTGGGGCTCGCCACGGCGCACGACGTGCAGCCGTGGTTCACGGCGCACTTCGTGGACCACGTCCGCCGCCGCGGGCGCACCGCGCTGGCCTGGGACGAGGTGCTGGAGGGCGACGTCCCCGAGGGCGTCCGCATCCTCGCCTGGCGCGGGCCGGTCGCCATGCGCGAGGCGCTGCGGCGGGGGATCCCGGTCGTGGGATGTCCGGATCTCGAGGTCTACCTCGACTACCCGCAGTCCGAATCGCCCGAGGAGCCCATCCGCGTCGGGCCCCCGCTGACCATCGAGCGCGCGTACTCCTTCGAGGTCGTCGAGGGCGCGGTCGGCGGGCAGGCGAACGTCTGGACGGAGCACCTGCCGAGCAGGGACCGGGTCGACTTCGCGATGTTCCCGCGCCTCGCCGCGATCGCGGAGCGTCTCTGGGATGGGGGAGAACCCGCACCGTTCGCCGATTTCGCACGGCGGCTGCCCACGCATCTGCGACGCCTCGCCGCCGCGGGGGTGCGGTATCGTCCGCTGGACGGTCCGTCGCCCGAGCAGCGGCGACCGGGGATTCCCGGCAAGCCGATGACGGTGGAGACCAGGGAGGGGGTCGTCGCCGGCCTCGTCGAGCGCCTGCTCCGCCGGGCGGCTGTCGAGGATCCGCGGTCGGCTTGATGTCACGTTTCGGTAACCCTGCCCGCGGAATCGCGCGGGACAGTTGCACAATTCCTGTTCGTAAGGTCTACTAACAAACATGTCCGTTTCGGATGATCAGCGCCCCGCGGCGACGACAGACTTCGTCGCCGCGAACGCGCACGCCTTCGGCCCTGCGCGGCATCTCCGTTCGCGCACCAAGGTGCTCCCCGAGCACGCCCGCGGCCACAACCGCGCGCTCGTGCTGCAGACGCTCTACCACTCGGGGGCGATGAGCCGAGCTGACCTCTCCCGCGAGACGGGCCTCACGCGGGTCACGATCTCCGACCTCGTCGCGGAGTTCATCGCCGACGGCATCGTCGTCGAGATCGGCGTCCGCGAGGCGGTCGGGCCCGGAAAGCCGCCGATCCTCATCGACATCGACCGGGTGGGGCATCAGATCATCGGGCTCGACCTGTCCGGACCGACCGCGTTCGAGGGGGCCGTGCTCAGCCTCGACGGCGACGTCCTGGAGCGGCGGCAGGTGCCGCGTCCGGAGACGCCGGACGGCGACGCGGCGTACGACGCCCTCCGCGGCCTCGCGCAGACCCTCGTCGAGATCGCCACGCAGCCGGTGCTCGGCGTGGGCATCGGCACCCCGGGTGTCGTGCGTCCGGACGGCCTCGTCCTCAGCTCGCCCAACCTCGGCTGGACCGACTTCCCGCTGGAGGCGAAGCTCAGCGCCGACCTCGACCTGCCCGTGCTGGCGCGGAACGACGCCAATGCCGCGGTCCTCGCCGAGTACACGTTCGGCGAGGCGGAAGCCGACTTCATGCTGATCAAGATCGGCCGAGGCGTGGGCGCAGGGCTGATCACCGGCAGCCAGCCGCTCCTCGGCAGCCGTTTCGCCGCAGGGGAGATCGGTCACGTCGTCGTCGGCACGGACGGCGGGCCTCGCTGCGCGTGCGGCAAGATCGGCTGCCTCGAGGCCTGGCTGAGCGTGAGTCGCATGCAGGAGGCGCTCGACGCCGACCCGGCCGCGCGCGAGGAGATCCTCCGCGACTCCGGGACCCGCATGGCGATCGCGATCGCCCCGATCGTCGCCGCCCTGGACCTGTCCGAGGTCGTGCTCTCCGGGCCCGCTGAGCTGCTGGACGGCACGCTCATCGACGCGGCCGTCGAGACGCTCCACGCGCGGACGCTCGAAGGCGTCTTCGAGGACGTCATGGTGCGGCTCACCCGTCAGGACGACATCGTGCTCCGAGGCGCCGCGGTGATGGTGCTCTCGGGGCAGCTGGGGGTGTCGTGACCTCCGCGACCATGACCGGGAACGGCATCCGATGATCGTCCCCGCCTCGGCCGACCGCGCCGGTCGGCCCCTTCGCGTGGGTCTGGACGTCGGCGGCACCAAGATCGACGCCGTCGCCGTTGACCCGGCCGGGACGATCCTCGCCCGCCTGCGTCGCCCGACCGGGTGGGGAGAGGACGCCGTCGTCGACAGCATCGTCTCCACCGTCGCCGCCCTCGCCGAGGAGAGCGGGCTGCCGCTGTCCGCCGTCGCTTCCGCCGGCATCGGCATCCCCGGTCTCGTGGACGCGGAGACCGGCCGTGTGCTCCACGCCGTGAACCTCGGCGTGGAGTCGCTCGACCTCGCGGCGCGCGCCGAGCAGGCGCTGGGCGTCCCCTTCCGGGTGGAGAACGACGTGAAGGCGGCTGCGCTCGGCGCCGCCGTCCTGAGCGACGTCGCCGGCTCGATGGCCTACCTGAACCTCGGCACCGGCGTCGCAGCCGGCATCGTCGTCGACGGCCGCATCTGGCGCGGCGCGCGGGGGACCGCGGGGGAGGTCGGGCACCTCTCGGTCGACCCGCGCGGTCGATTGTGCGGCTGCGGACAGCGCGGCTGCGTGGAGACCTTCTGCGGCGGCGGGGCGCTGGCCAAGGCCTGGGGGCGTCCCGGCGCACTGCCCGTCAAGGACATCGTCGAGGCGGCGGACGCGGGCGATCCGCACGCTCTGGCGCTGCAGGCGGACCTCTTCTTCGGCGCGGCAGCGGCCGTGCGCGTGCTCGTGCTGTCGGCCGACGTCGAGACCGTGGTCATCGGCGGCGGTCTGACCGCGCTGGGCGGTCGTCTCGCGGACGGGATCCGCGCCGCCCTGCACGCGGGCGCCCAGGCGTCACCGTTCCTGAAGTCCCTGCGGCTGGATGAGAGAATCGAACTGCTCCCCGCGGGTTCCCCCGCCGCCGCCTTCGGCGCCGCTCTGGTGGGCGCATCCATTTCTGAGAAGGAGATCGTTCCGCATGGCTGAGGTCGTCATCGTCGAGAATGCCGAGGCCGCCGGCGCCCTGGTCGCCACCGAGATCGTCGAGCTCATCGACCGTCGCCACGACGCCGTCCTGGGGCTCGCGACCGGATCGACGCCGTTGCCCGTCTACCAGGCACTCCGCAGTCGCCTGGCGGGGCGCGACGTCTCGCAGGTGCGCGGCTTCGCGCTCGACGAGTACGTCGGGATCGATCCGTCCCACCCGGAGAGCTACCGATCGGTGATCACGCGCGAGGTGGTCGAGCCGCTCGGCCTCGACCCGGAGCGCATCCACGTGCCGAACGGCGCGGAGGCCACCATCCAGCACGCCGGTGAGGACTACGACGCGGCCATCGCCGCGGCGGGCGGGGTCGACCTGCAGATCCTCGGCATCGGCACCGACGGGCACATCGGGTTCAACGAGCCCGGATCCTCCTTCGCCTCCCGCACCCGGGTGAAGACCCTGACGGAGCAGACCCGCGAGGACAACGCCCGCTTCTTCGACTCGATCGACGATGTCCCGATGCACTGCATCACGCAGGGGCTGGGGACCATCCTGGAAGCGCGCCACCTCGTGCTGCTGGCGTTCGGCGAAGGCAAGGCCGAGGCCGTGGCCGGTGCGGTCGAGGGGCCGGTCACCGCGCTGCTGCCCGGGTCGGCCATCCAGCTGCACCCGCACGCGACCGTCGTCGTCGACGAGGCCGCCGCCTCGAAGCTGCAGCTCGCCGACTACTACCGCTACACGTTCGCGAACAAGCCGGCCTGGCAGGGCATCTGATCCGGGGGCGCTAGCGCGCTCCGGCCGGCCACGCGAGCGGCAGCAGATGCTCGACGCTCAGCGGGGCCAGCGGGAGCGCTGCGGCGTCGTCCGGGGTGATCCAGCGCAGCTCGGCGAGCTCGGCCTGCACCTGCACCGTCGCCGGATCCACCGAGGTCGCGAAGGCATCGGCCACGACGCGGTGACCCGGTTCATTGGCGGCCGCCGACACGAAGCGGCCCAAAGGGCGCAGGTCGGACTCCGCGAGTTCGAGGCCGAGCTCCTCGTGCAGCTCGCGGATGAGGGTCTCGATGGGCGACTCGCCCGGCTCCGGCTTGCCTCCGGGCTGCATGAAGCGGGTCGTGCCGTGCTTGCGGACGACGAGGACCCGCCCTTGCGTATCGACGATCACGGCGGCGCTCACATGGATGTCAGGCATCGGGGGAGAAGACCTTTCCGGGGTTGAGGATGCCGAGCGGGTCGAAGACCGCGGCGATGTCGCGCTGGAGGCGCCACTGATCCTCGCCGAGCTCGTCGGCCAGCCAGCGCCGTTTGAGCACGCCGATGCCGTGCTCGCCGGTGAGGGTTCCGCCCAGCCGGATCGCGGCGCGGAAGAGCTCGTCGGCCGCCGCCCACACCTGCGGCGGGGTCTCCTGGCCCTCGAAGATGAAGTTCGGGTGCAGGTTGCCGTCGCCGGCATGGGCCACCGTCGGGATCACCATGTCGAACTGCCGCTCGATCCGGGCGATCTCGTCGAACATGGCCGGCATCGCGCTCCGCGGTACCGAGACGTCCTCGATGAGCGTGGTCCCGAGGGACGCCATCGCGGCGTGCATCGACCGTCGGATCGCGAGCAGACGATCGCCCTCGACGGGGTCGTGCGAGACCACGGGAACGCCCTCGTGGGCGCTCAGGATCGCGGCGATGGCGTCCGCCTCCGCGCGCGCGGCCGGACCGTCGGTCTGGATCGTCAGCTGTGCGGCGCCCGGGGTCGGCGCGGGGAGGGCGAGCAGGGCGTGGACGGCGGCGAGGCTCGCGGCATCCATGAGCTCCATGATGGCGGGCTGGATCCCCGCGGCGGTCACCGCCGCGGATCCTGCGGCCGCCGCGCGCACGCCGGGGAAGGTCGCCGTCACGGTGCAGGTCTCGCCCGGCACCAGGCGGCGCAGCTTGAGCGTGGCCCCGACGACGACGCCGAGCGTTCCCTCCGACCCCACGACGAGGGCGGTGAGGTCGAGCCCGGTGACGCCCTTCACGCTGCGGTGCCCGAGGTGCAACAGGCGCCCGTCGGCGAGGACGAGGTCGACGCCGAGCACCGCATCGCGGACGACGCCGTACTTCGCGCAGAGCAGTCCGCCGGCTCCGGTCGCGATGTTGCCGCCGACGGTGGAGATGTCGCGACTGGCGGGGTCGGGCGGCCACCAGAGTCCCTGGGCCGCCAGATGCGCGTTGAGGTCGGCGTTGAGGATCCCGGGTTCGACCACGGCGAGGAGGTCGTCCGGCCGCACCTCGAGGACGGCGTCCATACGGCGGAGGGAGAGGACGATCTCTCCATCGCCGGCGTTGGCGGCCCCGGCGAGCCCGGTCCCGGCGCCGCGCACGACGACGGGGGTGCGCGTAGCCGAGGCGATGCGCATGGTCTGCTGCACGTCGTCCACGCTCTCCGCGTGGACGACGGCCAGGGGGAGACCCACCGCGGCATGGCCGGAGCGGTCGGCCGTGGCGTCATGCCTCGCCTGCTCGCTGACGTCCACGCGCGCCCCGAGGGCGTCGCGGAGCAGCGAGACGGCGCTCACGACCGTGCGCTCATGCCAGGGCGCGGCGTCCGCTGAGGACCCCGGCGACGACGGCCACCAGCGCGAAGGCCGTGCCGATGAGGGCCTGGCCCATGGACCACCACGCGATGGTCACGCCGACGTAGATGAAGAGCTCCACGACGGCGCGGAGGAAGGGGTGCACCCGGAGCACGGGACGGGGGGAGAGGAAGAGCGCCCACAGCAGGAGGGCGACGACGGGCGCCCCCACGCCGATCACGATGTTCCACGGCAGCTCCCAGCTGGCGAACCCCCACAGGGCGAGCGAGGCGATCGCTGCGATGAGGACGACCACGCGCACGATGTCGAGGGCCGTGAGGGCCGGACGATCGACGCCGGCGACAGGGGAGGAATCCGGGGTCATGCGTCCAGTCTATTCCGCGACCGGAGCGTCCTCCGCCGGAGCCGGGGCCTCCGCGGCCGGGGCCTCCTCGGCCGGTACGGCCGGTGCAGCTTCGGCGGCCGGTGCAGCTTCGGGGGCCGGTGCGGGCTCCGTCGGCGCCGTTGCAGCAGGCTCCGGCTCAACGGTGTCCGCGGCCTCGTCGACCGGTGGCGCGTTCTCCTCGGGGGTGGTGGGCGCCGTGACCTCATCGACCGGAGGGGCCACCGGTTCGGCCTCGTCGATGACGACCGCCGTCTGCTCGACGGGAGCAGAAGCCGCCGTGCGCTCATCCGCGCCCGCGCCCTGGGGCTCCAGTGCGTAGAGCGTCGTGTCGGACGAGGGGCCCGCCTCGCCGGACGGCAGGTAGTACCGGAACGTCACCGGCACGAGGTCGGCGTTCAAGAACTGGTCCCACGAAGTGCGGAGTTCGAGGGTGCCGGTGCCAGCCTCGCCCAGGACGACGCTGTCGGCGAGTTCGCCAGCGAGAAGGGCCTGCACGATCGCACCCGGGGCGCCTGCGATCGGCACGAAGTAGTACCAGTGCAGATCGTCGCCGAACCAGACGTCGGCGGTGCTCCAGGTGGGCGGGTCCGTGGGGATCGCGGGGCCTACCGGGTCGACGGGGTCCACCGGGTCGACGGGGTCCACCGGGTCGACGGGGTCTACCGGGTCGACGGGGTCTACCGGGTCGACGGGGTCTACCGGGTCGACGGGGTCTACCGGGTCGACGGGGTCTACCGGGTCGACGGGGTCTACCGGGTCCACGGGGTCTACCGGATCCACGGGATCGACGGGCGGCAGCGTGGCCTCGGGGAGCGCGGGGACGACCACGGGGGCGGCGGGAGCCGCGTCGGGTCCGGTCTCCGAAAAGACCGGCGGAGCCGCCTCGTCCTCTGCGGGCGGAGCCGGCGGCTGCTCGACGTCCGGCGTCTCGATCACCACGGGCTCGTCGAGGTCGAGCGACGAGTCCGGCGCGATGTCGGTCGTGATCGACGACGGATCGGTGTCGGAGGCGCTGGGCAGCGAGGTCGCCGGGTTCGAACCGGTGAGGCCGGGGACGATCGCCGCAGCGGCGACCACTCCGGCCACCACGAGGGCGGCGGACCCGGCACCGACGACGGCGCCCATGCCCGTGAAGACGCCACCCGTGCTCGCGCCCGTGCCGCCGGCGGAGCCGGCTCCCGACCCGGCGGCGCCGGAGCCGGCTGCCGCGGCCTGACCGATGCCGCCGTCGCCGACGAAGACCGCACCCGGAATGGTCGACGACATCCCCGCCACTGCCAGGACCGGCGCACCGCCCTGAAGAGCTGCGAGGTACCCGGAGGCGCCGGTGGCACCGAGGACGAGCGGGAGCAGGACGAGTGCGAGGCGCTTGGAGACGTCCTTGGCCTCGGCCGCGACGATCATGCAGCGGGCGCACTCGTCGAGGTGCAGCTCCAGGCGACGGTGGTCGCGGGTCGCGAGGTTGCCGCGCGAGTAGGCACCGAGGTGCTCGATGGTCCACTGGCATTCAGAGCCGGGGCTCGCGCTGCGCAGGTGCGCCTGGATCCAGGCCTCACGCAACCCTTCACGGGCGCGGAAGGCGAGTTGCGAGACCGCGCCCGCCTTCATGCCGAGGAGCGGGGCCACCTCCTGGGGCTTCATCTGCTCGATCTCGGTGTACCAGAGCACTTCCTGCCATCGCGACGGGAGGCTGCGGAAGGCCTGCGCGGTGAGACTGCGGTCGAGGGCCTCGTTCGTGGCGTGCTCGGTGCTGTCCGGGTCGGCCACCGTGTCGAGCTCGTCGATCGCGGTCTCGCGGCGTGCGCGTCCCCACGCAGCGGCGGTGTTGCGGATGCTGGTGAAGAGGTAGGCGCGGAACGAGCCGTTGGGGCCGCCGCCCTTGAGGATCGCCTGGTAGATGCGGGTATAGGACTCCTGCACCAGGTCGTCCGGATCGATCGAGGATGTCACCGATCGGGCGACGGCCATGCCGGACGGGTAGTGCCGTCTCCAGAGTTCCCCGAACGCCCCCTTGTCGCCGGAGCGGACGCGGAGGATCAGATCGGCATCGCCGATGGTCTCGTCTGGTGTGGTGTTCTCTCGGTGCACTGTCATCCATCTGGTCCCGGGGCACACAGCCGTCCCCAGGAGGAGAGACGCGAGAAGGCGTCTTTCATTACGCGGTCAGACCATTCTCTCGCGAAATCGGCATGGTGGCCAGCCCCGGTGCGGACTCGGAGGAGATGCTCGGGAGGGCTCCGCGGTGCCCGGCGCAGACCGCCCGGAAAGTTTTCTGAACTTTTTTCAGAGAACCGCGTAATGAACCGGGCGCCCCTTCGTCTCATCCCGTAGAGACAGCCGAAATGGACTCCACCGGGGGGCGGAGTTCCGGCGCTGGTGCGGGGGGTACTGCACCAGTGGGCGGGTCGGGATCCTCGGGGGAGGAGCTCCCGGCCCCGCCCGCTCGAGCGGGAGGGAAAGGGCCGCCGATCTGGGGAGAACGGCGGCCCTCCACTCCCACCTTGCGAGACGCGCGACGCCGATCTGGGGAATCCGGCGCCGCATCTCGTCCGATCGACCGGAGACCGCAGCGCTGCGCGTCGCGCGCAGCGCTGTCCTCCTAGGCGGGCAGCGCCGGTCCCGACCAGACCCGCGCGACGCGCAGCTCCGCGTCCAGAAGCACGGCATCGCCGAGCAGGCCGGGCCGCAGCGCGCCGAGGTGCGCCTCGCGTCCGATCGCGCGGGCCGGGGTCTCCGTGAGCGCCCGCACGACCTCCGGAAGGGGGACGCCGGCCGCCACCGCCCGCTGCAGGGCGACATCCTGAGTCAGCGTGGAGCCGGCGATAGAGCCGGTGTCGTCCGCGCGGGCCACGCCGTTCTCGACGGTGACCTTCACCGCACCGAGGTCGTACTTGCCGTCGGCGCTCCCGGCCGCGGCCATGGCGTCGGTGATGAGCGCCACCCGACGCGGCGCCGCGTCGAACACGAGCTTGACGACGTGCGGATCGAGATGCACGTCGTCGGCGATGGCCTCCAGGATCACTCGATGATCGGTGGCCGCGGCAAGCACCGGACCGGGGGCGCGGTGGTGGATGCCGGGCATCGCGTTGAACGCGTGGGTCAGCAGCGAGGCGCCGGCTTCGAAGGCGGCGACGGCCATGGCGGCGTCGGCGTCGGTGTGCCCCACCGCTGCCGCGGCCCCCGCCGCGACGATCTGACGGACGGCGTCGATCCCGCCGGGGAGCTCCGGCGCGATGGTGACCTGACGGACGGTGCCTTCTCCGGCCTCCAGCAGACGGGCCACGTCGGCCGCGACGGGGTGCCGCAGCAGCGAGGGCTCATGGGCGCCGTGGTGACCGGGGTCGAGGAACGGCCCCTCCAGGTGCGAGCCGAGCACGTCCGCATCGGTCCTGGTCAGGGCGGCGATCAGGGCGACACTGCGGGCGAGGTCGTCGATCGTGCCGGTGACGAGCGAGATGACGGCCCTGGTGGTGCCGTGCTCGCGGTGCAGATCCCGTCCGGTCCGGATCGCGTCCACACCGTCGTCGTACGCCGCGCCCGCTCCGCCATGACCGTGGATGTCGACGAAGCCCGGCGTGAGCAGCGCGCCCGCGCCCGCCACCGCCGCGCCGTCCACGACCTCGGTCGCGGGCTCCCAGTCCGTTCCGGTGCCGCGGGACGCCACGACGCCGTCCTCGATGCGCACCCAGCCGTCCTCGACGATCTCCCCGCGGTCGACGAGGCGGACGGAGTGGATGACCAGGGAACCGGTCGCGGAGGAGAGGGTCTTCAACGGGCGCTCCAGGGGATATCGGGGGCGGGGTGGAAATCGACCCCCTCAGCCTTCCACAGCGGCGCGAGGGCGCCGACCCGGGCGCGGAACGACTCCCACGTGCGGCCCACGCCCTCGCGCGGCGACCAGGCGATCTCGGCCTGCGCGGCGGCACGGGGGAACACGAGCTGCTCCACCTCGTCGAGTGTGCGGGTGGTCTCGGACCACAGCGGCGCCTCGATCCCCAGGATCGCCTCGTCCGGCACGGCGAGCACGGCGGTCGGCTCCCACTCGTACGCGCGACGGACGTCGATGATCGCGGCCCAGGTGAGGCCGAGCGGGAATTCGGCGGTGTACTTCATGTCGAGGTATGTCGCATCCGCCGCCGACATGATCAGGGCTCCGCCGCGCTCGACGAAGTGCGCGGCCTCCTCGGCATGCGTGCCCGTCGGCGTCGTCATGCCCCAGTACTGGCCGATCGTGCCGCGGGCGATGCCGGCTGCCGACCCCATCTCGTGCCACGCGACCGGGGTCTTGCCCTCCTCGACGACGATCGCCGTCGCGCGCTCCGCGAAGAGGTCGAAGTCGGCCTGGGGCGTGCCGAGGGACTCGTCGCCCCCGATGTGGATGTAGGGCCCCGGGGTCATCTCGGCGAGCTCGCGGACGACGTCGCGGACGAACCGGTACGTCTCCTCCTCGTGGATGCGCACGCTGGAGTGCCCGACGCCCCAGCCCAGGTAGGGCTCTCCGGCCACGGGGAGCGGCTGGCCGAGCTGCTCGGACTGGGTGACCAGCGCGTCGTTCAGGACCGGGGCCTCGACCAACTCCGGGTAAGCCACGCCGATCGC
This sequence comes from Microbacterium sp. str. 'China', assembly GCF_002993305.1. Lineage (NCBI taxonomy): Bacteria > Bacillati > Actinomycetota > Actinomycetes > Micrococcales > Microbacteriaceae > Microbacterium > Microbacterium sp. str. 'China'. The sequence continues at coordinate 979,482 of NZ_CP027434.1, forward strand.
GTGGGTGTGGCCGGGAAGGTCGACCTCAGGGATCACGATCATGTGGCGTGCGGCCGCGTACGCCACGATCTCGCGGTAGTCGTCCTTGGTGTAGAAGCCGCCGGGGGCGCCGTCGGCCGCGGTGGCGGCGGCCCGCTCGGTGAGCAGCGGCCACGAGTCGATGTGCACGCGCCAGCCCTGGTCGTCGGTGAGGTGCAGGTGCAGGTGGTTGAACTTCAGCGCGCTCGTGCTGTCGATGAACCGCTTCACGTCCTCGACGCCGAAGAAGTGCCGCGCCACGTCGAGCATCACGCCGCGGCGGGCGAAGCGCGGGGCGTCCGCGATGTCGGCGCGGAGCAGCGCCCAGCCCGCGTCGTCTTCCCGAAGCAGCTGCAGCAGCGTCTGGACCCCGTAGAAGAGCCCCGCCTCGTCGGCGCCGATGAGGATGGCGCGGTCGCCGACCTCGAGCGTGTAGCCCTCCGGCGCGGACGACGCCGCGTCGACGAAGAGCTCGATCTCGGCGGGGCCGGAGTCCACCTCGGTGAGGCGGAGGCCGGTGCGGCGTTCGACGGCGTCGATCAGCTGTCCGGCGGCGGGGGAGGAGCCGAGCACGCGCGTCGTCGCGGCGAGCGGCAGACGTCCCTCCCTGGCCTTCGCGGACACCGGAGCGGGAACGAGGGGCAGATCAAGAGGTAGGACCATGAACAAAACCTAGCCGTCGGATCGCCGCAAGGGAACAGGGGGATCGAAACGATTCTGCGGACGGCGGGCACGGTGCCCGAAACGGCCGCGTGCGCGGGGTCGCGCATCGGCTATGCTCGTAACCGTCGCGACTGGCGTCTGGGTGGACAACCACCGGGGAGCGACTGACCACGGAATTCGACCGCGCGCCTGGGCCGATAGGAACACCCTTTTCGAATCCGTCGTCAAAAGGAGCACGTCATGACCGACCGTTACTTCAACGCCCCGCTTTCCGAGGTCGACCCGGAGATCGCCGAGGTCCTCGATCGCGAGCTGAAGCGCCAGCAGACCTTCCTCGAGATGATCGCCTCGGAGAACTTCGTCCCCGTGTCGGTCCTGCAGTCGCAGGGCTCGGTGCTCACCAACAAGTACGCCGAGGGCTACCCCGGCCGCCGCTACTACGGCGGCTGCGAGGAGGTCGACGTCGCGGAGGAGCTCGCGATCTCCCGCGCCAAGAGCCTGTTCGGCGCGGAGTTCGCGAACGTCCAGCCGCACTCCGGTGCGTCCGCGAACGCCGCTGTGCTGCACGCGATCGCCCGCCCCGGCGACACCCTGCTCGGCCTCTCGCTCGACCAGGGCGGCCACCTCACGCACGGCATGAAGATCAACTTCTCCGGGCGCCTGTACGACATCGTGGCCTACGGGGTCGACGCCGAGACCTCGACGATCGACATGGACGAGGTCCGCCGCCTCGCGATCGAGCACAAGCCCAAGGTCATCATCGCCGGGTGGTCCGCCTACCCGCGCACGATGGACTTCGCTGCCTTCCGCGCCATCGCCGACGAGGTGGGCGCGATCCTCTGGGTCGACATGGCGCACTTCGCCGGCCTCGTCGCCGCCGGCCTGCACCCCAACCCGGTGCCGCACGCGCACGTCGTGTCCTCCACGGTGCACAAGACCATCGGCGGCCCCCGCTCGGGCTTCATCCTCACCAACGACGCCGACCTCGCCAAGAAGATCAACACCGCGGTCTTCCCCGGTCAGCAGGGCGGTCCGCTCATGCACGTGATCGCGGCGAAGGCGACCGCGTTCAAGCTCGCCGGCACGCCGGAGTTCAAGGAGCGCCAGGAGCGCGTGCTGCGCGGGGCGAAGCTCATCGCCGAGCGCCTGTCGCAGCAGGACGTGAAGGACGCCGGCATCGCCGTGCGCTCGGGCGGGACGGACGTGCACCTCGTGCTCGTCGACCTCCGCGACGCCGAGATCGACGGCAAGCAGGCGGAGGACCTCCTGCACGACATCCACATCACCGTGAACCGCAACGCCGTGCCGAACGACCCGCGTCCGCCGATGGTGACCTCGGGTCTCCGCATCGGCACGCCGGCGCTCGCGACCCGCGGCTTCGGCGACGCCGAGTTCACCGAGGTGGCCGACATCATCGCCCTCGCGCTGCTCCCGGGTGCCGACATCGAGGCGCTCCGCGCTCGCGTGGACGCGCTCGCCGCGGCCTTCCCGCTCTACCCGGACCTGCAGCAGTGACCGCGGTCGTCCTCGACGGCAAGGCGGCGGCGGCCGAGATCCGTGCCGAGCTGACGGAGCGGGTCGCCGCGCTGAAGGAGAAGGGCGTCACCCCCGGCATCGCCACGGTGCTGGTGGGAGCCGACCCCGCCTCGCAGCTCTACGTGGGCATGAAGCACCGGCAGTCGGAGGCGATCGGGATGAACTCGATCCAGCGCGAGCTGCCGGCTGATGCCACCCAGGCCGACGTCGAGGCGCTGATCGACGAGCTCAACGCCGATCCCGCCTGCCACGGGTACATCGTGCAGCTGCCGCTGCCGAAGCACCTCGACACCGACGCGATCCTGGAGCGGATCGATCCGGCGAAGGACGCGGACGGGCTGCACCCGACCAACCTCGGGCGCCTCGTCCTCAACGTCAACGCGCCGATCCACACGCCGCTGCCGTGCACCCCGCGCGGTGTCATCGAGCTGCTGCTGCGCAACGACTACGACCTCAAGGGCAAGCACGTCGTGGTCGTCGGTCGCGGTGTCACGATCGGGCGCTCGATCGGGCTGCTGCTGACCCGTCGCGACCTCAACGCCACGGTCACGCTGACGCACACCGGCACGGTCGACATGCCGCGCTACCTGCGAGAGGCCGATGTGATCGTCGCGGCCGCGGGGGTCAAGCACCTCATCCGCGCCGAGGACGTCAAGCCCGGAGCCGCGGTGCTGGATGTGGGCGTCACCCGCGAGACCGATCCGGAGACCGGCAAGAACCTCGTGTTCGGTGACGTCGCTCCCGAGGTCGCCGAGGTCGCCGGGTACCTGTCGCCGAATCCGGGAGGGGTGGGGCCGATGACGGTCGCCCTGCTCATGACCAACGTCGTCGAGGCGGCCGAGCGGACGGTCTGACCTCCCCACCACGTCGCAGATTCACACGAACGCCGCAGGGATCCCCGGGATCCCTGCGGCGTTCGTGCGATTCTGCGGACTCAGACCTGGCCGTGCAGCGAGCTCTCCACGCCGCTGATCCGGGCCTGCTCGTCGAAGCGGATCGTCGCGGTGCCCGAGGCGTCGGTCACCGTGGCGCCGGAGAAGGACTCATCCGTCCAGGCGAGGGTCCACCCGGCGAGACGAGCGAGGTCCCAGACCGCCGTGCGGGCGTCGGGAAGGGGCGTCTGCGCGAGGGTGCGGGGGAGGGCCACCACCGTGTCGGCGACCGTGAGCGGGGCGAGCGGGGCGTCGAGCAGGAACACCGCGCGGGTGCCGCCGTCGACGGGGGCCGAGTAGTACGGGGAGCGTCCGGTGAGCTCCACCGCCACGCCGCCGATCGTGTGCGCCGCGCGGGCGATCCACTCCGCGTCGCCCGGGGCATCGGCCGGGAACGGGACCTCCGGGGCGGTGAGCTCGGCGATCCCGTGCTGCTCGCCGTACGCGCGGAGCTGCGCCGCGACGCCCTGGGGGTCGCCCTGGGGGTGCGCCCACGCCCACAGCAGCGAGCGCGGGCCCGGGGCGATCGTGGCGATGAGGTGCGCGCGCGTCACGAGCTGCCGGGTCGGGTCGTCGTTCGCGGTGAAGGTCAGGGTCCCCGCCGCGAGGTCGGCGTCCCACCGGTGCTCGCCGAGAGCATCGGCGGCCGCGGAGAGGGCGTCCTGGCGGAGCGCGGTGAAGAGGGCGGCACGGTCGGCGAGGGGCTGCAGCGGGGGGAAGGTCATGCCCACAGTCTCGCCGGGATTGCTATGAATCCGCCACTCCCGCGCGCTCCGGGACGGCCGCCGCGGGCCGCCCCATCCGCCACACCGAGGGGACGAGCAGGGTGATCAGGGCGATCGCCGCATAGAGGACCGCGGAGGTGGTGAGCACGGTGGCCGGCTCCGCGTGCGTGACGAGCCAGCCGTACACGAGCGTGCCGATGGGCATCACGACGAAGCTGCCGAGCATGTCGTAGCTCGCGACCCGCGAGAGCTTCTCCCCGGGGATGTTCTCCATCATCGCGAGGTTCCAGCCGGTCGCGAAGACCTCGGCCCCGGCCCCGGCGACGAACGCGGCCATCGCGAGCAGGACCACGGCCGGGTGCACGCCGAGGAGGGTGAGCGGCAGGGCGAACGCCGCCATCCCGATCATCCCGTAGCGCAGAGGCCGGCGGAGCGGGAACCACATCAGCAGCAGGGTCATCACGAGGACCCCTGCACCCTCTGCGCTCACGACCCACCCCCAGCCGGAGATGCCGAGGCGATCGTCGTTCTTCGCGATGTACGGGCCGACGACGCCCCAGGCGCCGACGTGGATCGCGTTCATGATCATGAAGGCGAGCACGATGGTCCACAGCCAGGAGCGGCTCCAGAACTCGTGCCATCCCACCCGGAGGTCGTGGAACATCGTGGTGCCGCCGGAGGCCGCGGGGGGCGGGAGCTTCACGAGCGCGAGGACCGGGATCGCGAGCAGCCAGCCCGCCGCCTGCACGACCATGGCCCACGCGGGTCCCGCGGTGGCCACCAGGACCCCGGCGATGACCGGGCCGCCGATCGTGACGGCCGAGCGGACGAACGACAGCATCGCGTTCGCCTGCTGGAGGTGCGCGGGGGTGGTCAGCTGCGGGATGATGCCCTGCATCGCGGGGAGCACGAACGCGGACGAGGCGCCGTTGATCGCGGAGAGCACGGCGAGGAGCGGGACCGTGGCCGTGCCGGTGAACAGGAGAGCGGCCATGGCTCCGACCGACAGGATGTCCACGACGTAGCACGACTGGATGATGAGGGCGCGGGGGAGGCGATCGGCGACGACGCCCCCGAACAGGACGAACACGATGTTGCTGATCGTGAAGGCCGCGAGCACGATCGAGAGCGACCGGGCGTCGTTGTCGATCTCGAGCACCGCGAAGGCCAGGGCGATGGCCGACATCGAGCCCGTGACGAGCGTCAGGGCGCGCGCGAGGAAGAACCACCGGAAGTTGCGGTCCTGCATCGCCGCCAGTCTGTGCACCGGCTCATCCTTCCCGCCCGCTTCGAATCGCGCAAATGGCCCCATTCCGGCCGCGGATGGAGCCAGGTGCGCGACTCGAAGTCAGTAGCTGGGGCGGCCGGAGGCGTCGGAGCGGGGGACGAAGCGGGCGGCGAGGGCCTCGGAGGCGCGGGCGAGGAGGGCGACGTCGGCGCCGACGGCCACGAAGTCCGCACCCGCCGCGAGATACGCGTCGGCGGCGGAGGGGTCGAAGGCGTTCACGCCCACGGGCTTCCCTGCGGCGTGGACCGCGGCGAACACCGACTCGACGGCGGCGACCACGTCCGGATGCGTCTGCTGTCCGAGCAGGCCCATCGACGCGGACAGGTCGGAGGGCCCGACGAACACCGCGTCCACCCCGTCGACCGCGGCGATGTCGGCGGCGGCCTCGACCCCCGCGGCCGTCTCGATCTGCACCGTCAGCGACACGTGCTGCGCGGATTCCTGCAGGTAGCGGTCGACGCGGTTCCAGCGGGCGCTGCGGGCGAGGGCGCTGCCGACCCCGCGGACGCCCTCGGGGGGATAGCGGGTCGCGGCCACGGCGGCCCTGGCCTCGTCGGCGGACGACACCATCGGCACGATGAGGTTCTGCGCGCCGAGGTCGAGGACCTGCTTGATCGCGACCGCATCGTTGAAGGGCACCCGGACGAGCGGGGCGACAGGATAGGCCGCGACCGCCTGGAGCTGGGTCAGCACGGACTCAAGCGTGTTCGCCGAGTGCTCCATGTCGATGAGCAGCCAATCCAGTCCGGAGCCCGCGGCGACCTCGGCGAGCAGCGGGCTGCCGGAGCACACCCACATCCCCACGAAGGGACGATCGGACGCGGCGAGCTGCGCGCGGAAGGACGGATCTAGACGAAGCGGCATGTGATGGTCCCCATCGGTCCGTAGTCGCACAGCACCTCGTCGCCGCGCGACACCCACATCGGGCGTGTGAACGATCCTGCCAGGATGATCTCGCCCGCCTCCAGACGCGCGCCGTGCTGATGGAACTTGTTCGCGAGCCACGCCACTCCGGTGGCCGGATGCCCGAGCACCCCGGCGGCGACGCCGGTCTCCTCGATCTCCCCGTTGCGGGACAGCACGCCGGGCACCCAGCGCAGGTCGATCTCGTCCGGGCGCTTGCGCACCGTCCCCAGCACCATCGCCCCGTAGGCGGCGTTGTCGCTGATGGTGTCGACGATCGTGCGGCCCTCGAGCTCGATGTGCGAGTTCAGCACCTCGAGGGCCGGCACGGCGTAGTCGATCGCGGCGAGGGCGTCCTCCAGCGTGCAGTCGGGGCCCTCCAGTGGTTCCTTGAGCACGAACGCGAGCTCGACCTCGATGCGGACATTGGAGAAGTGATCCGTGGGGATCTCCGCGCCGGACTCGTACACGGTGTCGTCGAACATGACGCCGTAGTCGGGCTCGGTGATCCCCGTCGCCTGCTGCATGGCCTTCGAGGTCAGGCCGATCTTGCGCCCGACCAGCCGGCGGCCGGCCGCGACCTGCGAATCCCGCCACACGCCCTGGATGGCGTAGGAGTCCTCCACGGTCGCCTCGGGGTACCGCGCCGTGATGCGCGGGATCACCCCGTGCGTGCGGTCGGCCTCCGCGAGCTCCGCGGCGATCTGCGCGATGGTCTCCTCAGACAGCATGAGCGTCTCCTAGAGCTGGTGGCCGAGCTTGTACTCGCCCTGCTTGTACTCCGGCATCGACTTTTCGCCCTCATCCGCGCGGGTGTAGGAGAAACCGTCGGCGCCGATCGTCACGGCCATCTCGCTGGAGTCCGTGCGGGCGACGACGGGCTGCGGGTTGCCGTCGAGGTCGAGCACGAGCGAGGCATCGGTATACCAGGAGGGCACCACCGGGGTGCCCCACCAGTCGCGGCGCTGGTTGTCGTGCACGTCCCAGGTGACGACCGGGTTGTCCGGGTCGCCCGTGTAGTAGTCCTGCGTGTAGATCTCGACGCGGTGGCCGTCCGGGTCGCGCAGGTAGAGGTAGAACGCGTTGGAGACGCCGTGCCGGCCGGGGCCGCGCTCGATGGCGTCGGAGCGGCGCAGCGCCCCGAGCTTGTCGCAGATCGCGAGGATGTTGTGCTTCTCGTGCGTCGCGAAGGCGACGTGGTGCATGCGCGGACCGTCGCCGCCCGTCGCCGCGGTGTCGTGCACGGTGGGCTTGCGGCGCATCCACGCGGCGTACACGGTGCCCTCGTCGTCCTGGATGTCCTCCGTCACGCGAAAGCCGAGGTCCTGGTAGTGGCGCACCGCGCGCGGCACGTCGGGGGTGACCTGGTTGAAGTGGTCGAGGCGCACGAGCTCGCCGGGGGTGTGCAGGTCGTACCGCCACGACAGGCGCTCCACGTGCTCGGTGGCGTAGAAGAACTCGTACGGGAAGCCGAGCGGGTCGACGACGCGCACGGAGTCGCCGATGCCCTTCACGAAGCCGTTCTCCTGACGACGGACGTCGCAGCCGAGCTCCGTGTAGAACTCCACGGCGCGGTCGAGGTCCTCCGCGGCGCGCACCCGGTACGAGAACGCGGCGACCGCGGCGATCGGCCCCTGACGCAGCACGAGGTTGTGGTGGATGAACTCCTCGGTCGAGCGCAGGTAGATCGCCTCGTCGTCCTCCTCGGTCACGTACAGGCCCAGGATGTCGACGTAGAACTGCCGCGAGGCGGCCAGATCGGTCACGACGAGCTCCATGTACGCGCAGCGCAGGATGTCCGGCGGCGTGCTCCGGGGCGTCGCGACGGGGTTGTCGCTCTGGATCGGGGCCTCCTGGCTCACGTAGTAGCCGGAGGAGGTGAGGGTCTTGGCGGTCTTGTCGGTCATGTCAGCGTCCTTGCTTGTGTCCGGCGGGCGTCAGTTCTTGCCGAACGTCGGGTTGTGCGGGGTCGAGGCGAGCGTGATGTGCACGCTCTGCTGGTCGGTGTAGAAGTCGATGGAGCGGTAGCCGCCCTCGTGGCCCAGGCCCGACGCCTTCACGCCGCCGAACGGCGTGCGGAGGTCACGGACGTTGTTGCTGTTCAGCCACACCATGCCGGCCTCGACGGACTGCGCGAACGTGTGGGCGCGCTTGAGGTCGTTCGTCCAGATGTAGGCGGCGAGGCCGTACTTCGTGTTGTTCGCGAGCGCCAGCGCCTCCTCGTCGGAGTCGAACGGGGTGATCGCGACGACCGGGCCGAAGATCTCCTCCTGGAAGATGCGGGCGTCGGGGGCGACGTCGGCGAACACTGTCGGGGCGACGAAGTTCCCCTCCTCGAAGCCCTCGGGACGACCGCCACCGGCGACCAGGCGGCCCTCGGTCTTGCCGATCTCGACGTAGGACATCACCTTGTCGTAGTGCTCGGGGTGCACGAGCGCGCCGACCTCGGTCTCGGGGTCGTGCGGGTAGCCGACCTTGACGCGCTGCGCCTGCGCGGCATAGCGCTCCACGAACTCGTCGTAGATCGAGCGCTCCACGATGATGCGGGACCCGGCGGTGCAGCGCTCGCCGTTGAGGGAGAAGACGCCGAAGATGGTGGCGTCGACGGCGGCCTCCAGGTCGGCGTCTGCGAAGACCACGGCGGGCGACTTGCCGCCGAGCTCCATTGACAGGCCCTTGAGGAACGGCGCGGCGTTGCCGAAGATGATCTGCCCCGTGCGGCTCTCGCCGGTGAAGGAGATGAGCGGCACGTCAGGGTGCTTCACCAGCGCGTCGCCGGCGTCTTCGCCGAGGCCGTTGACGAGGTTGAAGACGCCCTGCGGGAGCCCCGCCTCCTCGAAGATGCCCGCCCACAGCGAGGCGGAGAGGGGCGTGAACTCGGCCGGCTTGAGGACGACCGTGTTGCCGGTCGCGAGCGCGGGGCCGAGCTTCCAGGACTCGAGCATGAACGGCGTGTTCCACGGGGTGATGAGCCCGGCGACGCCGATCGGCTTGCGGTTGACGTAGTTCATCTGCTTGCCCGGCACCTTGAAGGCGTCGTCGGCCTGGGCGACGATCAGGTCGGCGAAGAAGCGGAAGTTCTCGGCGGCGCGGCGGGCCTGACCGAGGGCCTGCGTGATCGGCAGGCCGGAGTCGTAGGACTCCAGCTCCGCGAGGCGGGCGTCGCGCGACTCGACGATGTCGGCGATCCTGTGCAGCACGCGCGAGCGCTCGCGGGGGAGCATGCGCGGCCAGGGACCTTCGTCGAAGGCGCGCTTGGCCGCGGCGACGGCCCGCTCGATGTCGGCCTTCTTGCCGGCGGCGGCCGTCGTGTAGGTCTGGTTCGTCACCGGGTCGAGCACGTCGAACGTGTCGCCGTCGATCGAGTCGACGAAGGCGCCGTCGATGTAGTGCTGGATGTGGTCGGGCAGGTCGGCGGGGATGCGGGAGTCGGTCATGATGCTTCTCCTTCGGCGGGGACGGAACGGGTGTGCAGGGCGTCGAGGAACGCGTCCCTCGTGCGCCACCGGTGGTTGCGGGCGGCGAGCTCGATCTCCAGCGGCTCGGCGCCGTCGCGGATCAGCTCGAGGATCTGGGCGTGCTCGTCGACCGAGTGGTGGGCGCGGCCGGGCACGTAGGCGAAGGTCGAGTCGCGGATGCCGGACAGCCGGGCCCAGCCGCGGTGCACGAGGTCGAGCAGGTGCGGGTTGGGGCACGGCTCGAACAGCACGGAGTGGAACTGCCGGTTGAGCTCGGTGAACGTGTGCGGGTCGAAATGGTCGAGCAGGCGGCTCATGCGCTCGTTGACCTCCGCGGCCTGCGCGAGCGCGTCGGCGTCGAGCAGGGGAGCGGAGAGCGCGGTGGCCGCCCCTTCGACGAGTCCGAGTGTCTGCATGGTGTGCGCGTATTCGCCCTCGTCCACGAGGGTCACGCGGGCGCCGACGTTGCGCTCGAAGGTCACGAGCCCCTCGGCCTCCAGGCGGCGGATCGCCTCGCGCACCGGGACCACGCTCATCCCCAGCTCCTCGGCGATCGGACCGAGGACCAGGCGGTAGCCGGGACCGTAGGTGTGCGCCGAGATGCGCGCGCGGATCCAGGCGTACGCCTGCTCCGACTTGCTGGCGCTCTCGACCGTGCTCACTTCCGCTCCGCTCCGGTGCCTGTCGCCTGCTCGTAGCGGGCGCGCCACTCGGCGTTCATCGGGAAGAGGCCGTCGACCGGGTGCCCGGCGGCGACCTGCTCGGCGATCCAGGCGTCCTCGATCTCCTGGGCCACGGCGTCGGCGGCGACCTCGGCGGCGAGAGCCGGGGGGACCACGATCACGCCGTCGCTGTCGCCGACGATGATGTCGCCGGGCTGCACGGTGGCACCGCCGCACGAGATCGTCACATCGACGTCCCACGGCACGTGCTTGCGGCCGAGCACGGAGGGGTGCGCGCCCTGCGAGAAGACCGGGAGTCCGATCTCGGCGACCGCCTGGAAGTCGCGCACACCGCCGTCGGTGACCACGCCCGCCGCGCCGCGGGTCTGCGCGCGCAGGGCGAGGATGTCGCCGAGCGTGCCGGTGGTCGCGTCGCCGCGGGCCTCGATGACGATGATCTCGCCTTCGGCGACCGCGTCGAACGCGCGCTTCTGGGCGTTGTACCCACCGCCGTGGGTGCGGAAGAGGTCTTCGCGGAACGGCACGAAGCGGAGGGTCTTCGCGGTGCCGACGATCTTCGTGCCCGGGAGGTTGGCGGAGACCCCGTCGATGAAGCAGGAGTGGTGTCCGCGCTTGCGCAGCTGTGCCGAGAGGCCGGCGGTGGGGGCTTCGAGGAGCTGCGCGCGGAGCTCCGGGGTGAGCGTGGGCGCCGTGTCCTCGACGGGCAGGCCGGCGAGCTCGCGGGAGCCCCAGGCCTCGGAGCGCTGGAGGTCGTCGACCGCGGGGAGCGAGCCGAGGTCGCCGTCGAAGGGGACATCCCCCTGCGTGACGGTCGTGACCAGACGGCCGGACGTGGGGGCGCCGGGGGTGTCCGGGGCGTCGACCTCGATCTCGACCACGTCGCCGGGGACGATGACCGACGAGCCCGCGGGGGTGCCGGTCAGGATCACGTCGCCGGTCTCCAGCGTGAAGTGCTGGGAGAGGTCGGCGACGAGCTGGGCCAGCGGGAAGATGAGCCCGGCGGTGGTGTCGTCCTGGCGGAGCTCGCCGTTCACCCAGGCGCGCACGCGGAGGGCCGCCGGGTCGACCGTGCGGGCGTCGATCAGCTCCGGACCGAGCGGGGTGTACCCGTCGCCGCCCTTGGAGCGGACGTTGGAGCCCTTGTCGTTGGCGCGCAGATCGTAGAGACCGAGGTCGTTCGCGGCGGTCACCCACTGCACGTGATCCCAGGCGTCGGCGAGGGCGACCCGGCGGGCCGGGGCGCCGATGATCAGCGCGATCTCCCCCTCGAACGCGAGCAGCTCGGTGCCGGCGGGGCGCTCGACGGTGCCGCCGGAGACCCCGACCGAACTGGCCGGCTTGAAGAAATAGGAGGGGTGGGCGGGGCGTCGACCGCGCTGGTCGGCCCGCGAGGCGTAGCTCAGGTGGATCGCGATGATCTTCCCCGGGCGGGCGATGGTGTCCGTCACGGATGCGCCTCCTCGCGCTCGTCAGGACGCGTTGTGCGTCGTATCCGAAATCATATATCATCGTCTCACCCCTCGGCAAGCAGATCGGATTCACGTCCGGGCGCGCCGTGACAACGCGGTCACAAGCACAAAGGAGACACCCCATGAGCGGGCAGTCACAGGGTGGGTTCACGCCCACCGGAACCATCGCGACGCCGGCCGACCGGCGTCGTGTCGTCTTCGCCACCGTCGTCGGGACCACCGTCGAGTGGTACGACTTCTTCATCTACGCCACGGCGGTCGGGCTCGTCTTCGGACAGCTCTTCTTCGCGCCGCTCGGCGCCAACAGCGCTCTCGTCGGCTTCGCCACGGTCGGTGTGAGCTTCCTCTTCCGGCCCCTCGGCGCGTTCCTCGCCGGCCACTACGGCGACAAGCTCGGCCGCAAGGCCGTGCTGATGTGGACGCTGATCCTCATGGGGGCTGCGACCGCCCTGATCGGTCTGCTCCCCACCTACGAGACCATCGGCGTGATGGCGCCGATCCTCCTCGTGCTGCTGCGCATCGTGCAGGGCATCTCGGCCGGCGGCGAGTGGGGCGGCGCGGTGCTGATGGCCGTCGAGCACGCCCCGCGCAAGAAGCGCGGCATCTTCGGCGCCTCCCCGCAGATCGGCGTGCCGCTCGGCCTGCTGCTGGCGTCGGGCGTCATGGCGCTGATGACCGCGATCGCTCCGGGGGACCAGTTCCTCGCCTGGGGTTGGCGTGTACCGTTCCTGCTGAGCGTCGTGCTGATCCTCGTGGGCTACTACGTCCGCCGTCGCGTGGAGGAGAGCCCGGTGTTCGCCGAGCTCGCCGAGCGCAAGGAGAAGGCGAAGATGCCGATCGTGCAGCTCTTCCGCAAGCACCTGCTGCTCGTCATCATCGCCGCCCTCGTCTTCGCCGGGAACAACGCGGTGGGCTACATGACCACCGGCGGCTACATCCAGGGCTATGCCACGAACCCCGAGGGGCCCATCGGCCTCGAGCGCGGGCCCGTGCTGTGGGCGGTCACCGGATCGGCCGTCACCTGGCTGCTCACCACGCTGCTGGCAGGCTGGGTGTCCGACCGCATCGGCCGTCGCACGACCTACCTCATCGGCTGGGTGCTCCAGCTCGTCGGCGTGTTCACGCTGTTCCCGCTCGTCAACACGGGTGACGTGGGGCTGCTGTTCGCGGGTCTCGCGATCCTCACGATCGGCCTGGGCTTCACCTACGGGCCGCAGGCGGCGCTGTACACCGAGCTGTTCCCCGCGAGCATCCGGTTCTCCGGTGTCTCCATCTCGTACGCGATCGGCGCGATCGCCGGTGGCGCCTTCGCGCCCGCGATCGCGACGTTCATCGTCGATCAGACAGGCTCCACCGAGGCGGTCACCTGGTACCTCGCGGGCATGACCCTCCTCGGCCTCGTCGCCACGCTCCTGCTGCGCGACCGCTCGGGCATCCCGCTCGGTCCGGACCATGAGGAGGAGCAGTCGGTCAGCCCGATCCGCGGGCTCGCGAAGGTCTGACCCCCCCTGCCACGAGAGCGCACGTCCCGTCCCGGGGCGTGCGCTCTCGGGCGTTCCGGCTCAGCCGTCGAGGGCTTCGCGGATGAGGGCGGCGGAACGCTGGAGTCGCGCGGCGATCTCCCCGTCGTCCAGGTCGGTGGCCACGTGCACGACCGCGATCGCGGCGGGACGCTGGCCGCGCAGACGCAGCGGGACGGCGACGGACTGCACCGTGGGGATGACCTCGTCGTGACTGGTCGCGTACCCGCGTGCGGCGGCGGTGTCGACGTCGGCGCGCAGGGCGGGGGAGATGCCGACGGGCACCTCCGCGCCGTCGAGCTGCGCGAGGATCGCCTTCCCGGGGGCGCCGACCGTGACGGAGTGCCGGGCGCCGGGCCGCTGCGCGACGCTGGCGACGGCGTGCCGCGGCTCGACGCTGGCGAGGGTGATGCACTCGGCCCCGTCGAGGACGGCGAGGAAGCAGGTCATGCCGAGCTCGTTCGCGATGGCGGTGAGCTCCGGCAGGGCCTCGGCCTGGAGGTCGTGGGCGACGCCGGCGGCGAGGGCGGCCATGCGGGCGCCGAGGCTCACGGCGCCGCTCGCGTCGCGGGTGACGAGACCGTGATCCTCGAGGGTGCGGAGGAGGCGGTAGGCGATGGACCGGTGCACCTCGAGGCGTCCGGCGATGTCGTCGATGGTGAGGGCGGCGCGGGCGTCGGCGAGCACCTCGAGGATGCGGATGCCGCGGCTCAATGTCTGAGAGGCGGGGGCGACGGGGCGCTCGGGCATGGCTCTCCTTGCGGTGCGCGAGGCACCGGTCTAGGCTGTGTTCAATAGTAGAACACTGTGTTCGAATATAGAACACGGTGTTCCTGGACGCAACACCCGACGAAGACGTCCGGAAGGAATCGACGACGATGCAGTTCCACCACCACGGCTATGTGTCCGGAGACCCGCGCGTGCAGGACGCCGCCGGCACCGGGATCGACCGCCCCGCCGCCCTGCCCGACGAGGTCGACGTCCTCATCGTCGGCTCCGGGCCCGCGGGCATGCTGCTCGCGGCACAGATGTCGCAGTACCCCGACATCACGACCCGCATCATCGAGAAGCGCGAGGGTCGCCTCGTCCTCGGACAGGCCGACGGCATCCAGCCCCGCAGCGTGGAGACCTTCCAGGCCTTCGGCTTCGCCGAGCGCATCATCGCCGAGGCCTACAACATCGGCTGGATGAACTTCTGGGGCCCCGACCCCGAGCACCCCGATCGGATCGTGCGGACCACCCGCACCGCCGACTACGCCTACGACATCTGCGAGTTCCCGCACCTCATCGTCAACCAGGCCCGCGTGCTCGACTACTTCGCCGAAGCGGCGGCCGACGGCCCCGGACGGATCGTGCCGGACTACGGCGTCGAATTCCTCGGGCTCACCGTGCACGAGGAGGGCGAGTACCCGGTCGAGGTGCGCGTCCGCCATGTCGGCGAGGCCGACGAACGCGCCATCCGGGCGAAGTACGTGGTGGGCTGCGACGGCGCCAGGAGCGGCGTGCGTCAGGCGATCGGACGCACGCACGTCGGCGCGAGCGCCGCGCACGCCTGGGGCGTCATGGACGTGCTCGTCAACACCGACTTCCCGGACTGGCGCACCAAGTGCGCGATCAACTCGAAGGCCGGCAACATCCTGCACATCCCGCGGGAGGGCGGCTACCTCAGCCGCATGTACATCGACCTCGGCGAGGTCGCGGCGGACGACGACCACCGCGTGCGGCAGACGCCCATCGAGGAGATCATCCGGCGCGCCAACGCGATCCTCCACCCCTACACGCTCGATGTGAAGCAGGTGGCCTGGCACAGCGTCTACGAGGTCGGCCACCGCGTGACCGACGGCTTCGACGACGTGGACCCCGGCGCCGACCGCAGCCCGCGCGTCTTCCTCACCGGCGACGCCTGCCACACCCACAGCGCCAAGGCCGGCCAGGGCATGAACGTGTCGATGCAGGACGGGTTCAACCTCGGCTGGAAGCTCGGTTCCGTGCTGAGCGGCCGTGCGCCCGAGGCGCTGCTCGCCACGTACGGCGCCGAGCGTCGTCCCGTCGCGCAGCAGCTCATCGACTTCGACCGCGAGTGGTCCAGCCTCATGGCGCGCAAGCCCGAGGAGATCTCCGACCCGAACGAGCTGGCCACATACTACCTGGCGACGGCCGAGTTCCCGTCCGGGTTCATGACCCAGTACACGTCCTCCATGATCACCGGCACCGACGCCCACCAGGCGCTCGCGGTCGGGTACCCGCTGGGCAAGCGCTTCAAGTCGGCGGAGGTCGTCCGGGTCGGGGACGGCAACGTCGTCCACCTCGGACACCACGCGAAGGCCGACGGCCGGTGGCGGGTCTACGCGTTCGGCGACCGGACCGGCGAGGCGCTCGCCGCGTGGGCGGAGGAGGCGGCGCCCGTGTTCGCACGGTTCACCCCGGCTGACGCCGACGCCGACGCCGTGTTCGACGTGAAGGCCGTGTACCAGCAGCCCTTCGAGGAGGTCGAGGTCACGACGACGCCCGAGCTCTTCCAGCCGAAGACCGGCCCGCTCGGACTCACCGACTGGGAGAAGGTCTACGCCGCGGGCCCGAGCAAGTGGTGCGGAACGGACATCTTCGAGGCGCGGGAGCTGTCCCGCGACGGCGTCGTGATCGTCGTGCGCCCGGACCAGTACGTCGCCGCGATCCTCCCGCTCGACGGCGTGGACGAGCTGGCGGGCTTCCTGGACGGGGCGCTGCTTCCCGTGCGCTGAACCTCGGCATGACACGTGTCATGCCGAGGAGATGACACCGCCCTCCGGACGGCCGCCCGCTCCGGCGCGAGGCTGGAGGCATGAACGAGACATCCGTGCAGGAGGCGGCACCGCGCGTCGCGTCGTCCTCCGCGTCCCCCGCCGTCGATGACAGACCCGTGGCGCTGGAGCTGATCGACGTGCGCAAGCACTTCGGCAGCGGCGAGCGCCGCGTGCCGGCCGTCGACGGTGTCGACCTCTCCGTCCGGCGCGGCGAGGTGGTCGCCCTGCTCGGCCCCAACGGCGCGGGCAAGACCACCACGCTCGACATGCTCCTCGGGCTCACCGCCCCCAGCAGCGGGACCGTGCGCGTGCTCGGGGCGGCTCCGGAACGGGCCACCGCGAACGGGGCCATCGGGGCCGTGCTGCAGACCGGGGGCCTGCTCGGCGACCTCACCGTCGGCGAGACCGTGCGGCTGATCGCCTCGCTGTACGGGCGGGAAGCCCTCGCACGCGTGCCGGAGGTGATGCGCCGTGCCGACCTCGCCGGTCTCGCGCGCCGCCGGGTGTCCAAGTGCTCGGGCGGCGAGCAGCAGCGCGTGAAGTTCGCGCTCGCGATGATCTCCGATCCCGACATCCTCGTGCTCGACGAGCCGACCGCCGGCATGGACGTCACCGCGCGGCGCCACTTCTGGGACGTGATGCGCGCCGACGCGGACGCCGGGCGCACGATCGTGTTCGCCACGCACTATCTGGAGGAGGCGGAGCAGTTCGCCCGCCGCACGGTGGTCATGCATCGGGGCACCGTCGTCGCGGACGCGCCCACCGCCCTGCTCCGTGCGAGCCTCGGTGAGCGCACGGTCTCCGCCACCGTGCCCGCCGTGTCGGACGCGCTGGTCGCGGCCTTGACCGCCGCGGAGGGCGTGACGGGCGTGCGCATCGACGGGGACCGCCTCAGCCTCCGCGCCACCGACTCCGACGCCGCCGCCCGCCTGCTGCTCGACGGGGGAGCGCATGACCTGGAGATCGCCGCCGCCACGCTCGAGACCGCCTTCACCGCCCTCACGGAGGACTGACATGACCACGACAGTCTCGCCCACCATGCTGCGCATCGAGGGGCTGCGCCAACTGCGCAACCCCTACACGCTCGCCTTCACCCTCGCCATGCCCGTGGCCATGTACCTGCTCTTCGGTGCGGGCATGGGGTACGGCACGCTCTCCGCCGGCAACGGCAACGTCTCCTTCTACGTGATGGTCTCGATGGCGGCATACGGCACCGCGGTGGCGATGAGCTCGCTCACCTCGCTCGCGGCCACCGAGGCCAAGCAGGGGTGGGGAAGGCAGCTCGCGATGACGCCGCTGACGACCACCGGCTACGCCCTGACGAAGCTGCTCACCGCCGTGTCGTTCGCGGCGCTCGCCCTCGTCGCGGTGTTCGTCGCCGGGCTGCTCACCGGCGCGGAGGCGGAGGGCGCCTGGCGCTGGGTCGTGACCGCCGCCCTCATCCTCGGCATCGGCCTCATGTTCGGCCTCTACGGGCTCGGGGTCGGCCTGTTCTTCGGCTCCGACTCCGCCGCCGCGCTCGCGTCCATCTCGATGACTTTCTTCGCCTTCTTCGGCAACGTGTTCATGCCGCTCGACGGCGTCATGCTCGACATCGCCCGGTTCACCCCGTTGTACGGCTTCGTCGCCCTGAGCCGGTGGCCGCTCACGGAGGGCGTGCTGACGACGGGGCAGACGGATGAGCTGTGGATGCTGCTCCTCAACGTCGCGGTCTGGCTCGTCGTCTTCGCGGTGCTGGTGACGATGGGCGTGCGGCGCTCGCGGTCACGGCGGTGAGCGCCCCGGCACGACAGTAGGTTGGACGGATGACGATGCAGGAGGGCCGGGAGGCGGACGTCCGATCCGGGACGGGCAAGGACCCCTGGGCACGGTTCGGCTGGCTGATGGCCGTCGTCTGGCTCGTGTTCCTGATCTACCCGGTCCTCGCGCTGCTCGCCTCCGCCGCTCCGCCGGCGTGGGTCGTCACGGGATGGGTGGCGCTGATCGCGTTCATCGTCCTCTATGTGACGGGGTTCCTGCACGGCATGCGCGGCGGAGGTGGCCTCGGTCGCACCCCCTCGCGGCGGCAGTGGATCACGTTCGCCGCGCTCATCGCCTGCGCGCTCGTCACGATCCCGGCCGTGGGCGGGTCGGCGCTGAGCTTCCTGCCGTTCATCATGTCGTTCGCCTCGTACGGACTGACCCGTGCCTGGCACTGGATCACGACCATCGCCGCGCTCGTGGTGGCGGCCGGCTGCGTCTTCCTCATCCCCGACAACCTCTCCTACCTGTCCGTCCTCGCGATCGTCACCCTCCTCGGCGTCGTGAACACGGTCTCGACCTGGCTCATCGTGCGCTCGGCGGAGGCGGAGCAGCTGGGCAGGGAGCTGGCGACCAGCGAGGGGCGGGAAGCCGTGGCGCGCGACGTGCACGACCTCATCGGCCACTCGCTGACGGTCGTCGGACTCAAGGCACAGCTCGTGCGGCGGCTGATGGACTCCGACCCGGAGCGCGCCAAGGCCGAGCTCGCCGACATCGAACGTCTGACCGCGGAGGCCATCGCGGGAGTGCGGCAGACCGTCGCGGGTGCGCGGGCGACGACCCTCGTCGAGCAGCTCGCGTCGACCGAGGATTCGCTGCGCGCCGCGGACATCGCGCTCGTCGTGGACGGGACCCCGGACGCCCTCTCGCCGGTCCAGGCGATCACGGCGAGCTGGATCCTCCGCGAGGCGACGACCAACACGTTGCGGCACTCCGGTGCCGCGGCCGTCCGTGTGCGCATCGCTCCGGGCGTGCTCACCGTGGAGGACGACGGTGTCGGGCTCGCGTCCGCGACCGGGCATCGCGAGGGCAACGGCATCCGGGGGATGCGGGAGCGCGCGGCGGCGGCCGGCGCCGGGTTCACCATGCGGCCCGGCGAGGTGGCGGGCACGCGGGTGGAGGTGACGTGGTGACGGCGGCCCCGATGGTTCCGATCCGGCTGCTCATCGCCGACGACCAGGCTCTCGTGCGCGGGGCGCTCGGGGCCCTGCTCGACCTGGAGCCGGATCTCGAGGTGCAGGGCCTGGCGGCGGACGGCGCGGAGGCGCTGCGCCTGGCGGAGGACCTGCAGCCGGACGTGTGTCTGATGGACATCCAGATGCCGGGCGTGGACGGCGTCGAGGCGACGAAACAGATCCGCGCGGCCAGTCCGCAGACGCGCGTGCTCGTGGTGACCACGTTCGCGCGACCCGGATACCTGCGCGCGGCACTCGACGCCGGGGCGAGCGGGTTCGTGGTGAAGGACACCCCGGCCGAGGAACTCGCCGCGGCCGTACGCCGCGTGCACGCCGGACTCCGGGTGCTCGATCCGAAACTCGCCGAGGAGAGCCTGTTCGAGGGAGCCAACCCGCTGAGCGACCGGGAGCGGCAGGTGCTGCGGCTGGCCGCCGATGGACGATCCGCAGCGGCCATCGCGGCGGAGGTGTTCCTATCGGCGGGCACCGTGCGCAACCACCTCTCCGCCGCGATCGGCAAGACCGGTGCCGAGAACCGGGCGCAGGCGGTGCGGATCGCGTCCGACAAGGGCTGGCTCTGACTCCTCTGGCGGGTGTCGGAGGCCGCGCGTACTGTGAGGGCCGTCGGGTGACGGAGCCCGACAGGAGGAGTGCGTGATGGACTGGAAGATCGAGCTCATCTTCGTCCCGGTCAGCGATGTCGACCGGGCGAAGGACTTCTACGTGAAGATCGGTTTCCACGCCGACCATGATCAGGTGCCGTACGAGGGGCTGCGCTTCGTGCAGATGACCCCGCCGGGATCGGCCTGCTCGATCGCCTTCGGCACGGGGCTGACCAGCGGCTTGGAGCCGGGGCAGCAGAACACCATCCAGGTGGTCGTCCCCGACGCCGACGAAGCTCTCGCGCACCTGCGCGGCCTCGGCGTGGAGGCGGAGGGTGTGGACGAGCAGGACTGGGGCCGTTTCGTGCGTTTCGACGACCCGGACGGCAACACCTGGACCCTGCAGGAGCTCCCGGACTACAGCGCCCAGGGCTGACGGGTCCGGGTCCGGGGCTGGGGCTGGGGGTCGTGTGCGGTCATGGATGCACGACCGGGTGACGGATGCACGACCGAGGGTCCGGATCGGTCGAGCATCCGTCCCGAGGTGGTGCGGGCGGTCCGGGATCAGGGAGCCCGGAGGTCAGGGGAGGCGGGTGGCTCCGCCGGAGACGACGAGGCCGCCGGAGGACGGGATCGCGACGCGGAGTTCGCTCGGGCGACCGACGTGGGCGCCCTGATGGATGCGGACGGTGTCGCCGGGATAGCCCTGGGCGCGGAGATAGGCGCCGACGGAAGCGGCCGCGGACCCTGTCGCCGGATCCTCCGTGATGCGCCCCACGGGGAAGAGGTTGCGGGCCTGGATCTCGGCCGGATCGTCGGCGTGCAGCACCGTCACCGTGCCGTGCCACCCCTGTGCGCGCATGAGGGCCGCCACGTCGGCGGGGGAGAAGCGGAACTGGTGGAAGAGCTCCCGGTCGGCGACGAAGACGATCGGATGCCAGTTGCCCGCGAACGCCTCGCGGACCGGGAAGCGCGGGTCGACATCGCCCGGCTCCATCCCCAGCAGAGCGAGGAGGCGGTCACGCACGACGGGGTCGAGGTCGCGCACCTCCGGATCGACGCTCGTGAACGACACCGTGACCCGGCCGTCGGCGTCCGCGAAGGACTCCATGGACACGTCTCCGGCCGCGGTCTCGAACACGACCGCCCCCGGACCCTGCCGCTCGGCGAGGGCCACCGCGGTCGCGACCGTCGCATGCCCGCAGAACGGCACCTCCGCAGCCGGCGACCAGTAGCGCACGCGGAAGCGGGCGCCGTCCGCCGCGGCCTCCTGTACGAACGCGGTCTCGGAGTAGCCGACCTCGGCCGCGATCCGCTGCATGTCCGCCTCATCGAGCCCGTCGGCGTCGAAGACGACCCCCGCGGGGTTGCCGCCGTCCGGCGTCGCGGCGAAGGCGCTGTAGCGCAGGACCTCGGGAGCATCCGTCATTCCGGGAGCCTATCGGCCCGCGCGGTCAGGAGTTCACGCGGATGATCTCCTGCTGGTACGGCGCGATCACGTCGCCGGAGATCCGGAGGTCGAGGACGAGGAAGCGCCGGGTCGCCGGGTCCTCCTCGGCCCAGGTGGAAAGACGCTCCAGGTCGTCGAGCGTCCGCACGACGACGCCCTCCGCACCGACCGCGGCCCCGAACGCGGCGAAGTCGACCTCGGGGATGCGCATCGGTCCCTCGGCCAGGCCCTTCAGTCCGTAGAGGTTGACCTCGGCGCCGTACGCGGCATCGTTCCAGACCACGGCCATGCCGCGTCCGCCCGCTGCCCGCACGGCCGATTCGAGGTCGGCGATCGCCATGAGCCCGCCGCCGTCGCCGGAGGTGAGCACGATGGTCGCGTCACGACGGGCGAGGGCGGCGCCGACCACGCTGGGCCAGCCCTGTCCGATCGACTGGAACGCGGTGCCGATCATCATCATCCGGTCGGGCGCGGCGACCGGCCAGTACATGTTCGCCCAGCCGATGAAGTGCCCGCCGTCCGAGACCACGACGCGGTCTTCGGGGAGGAGGTCGGCGATCCGGCGCGCGGCGGAACGCGGGTCGAGGCGGCCGTCCGGCGCGAGCTCGTCTCCGGGCTCGTACGCGCGGGCCGCGGCGACGTCGACCGTCTCCCTCCAGGGTCGGGCGGGCACAACTGCGGAGTCCGCGCCCGACACGCCGCCGGAGCCGGGGGCGGCCTCGGCGAGTCCGACGGCATCTCCGAAGTCGTGCCCGGAGGAGAGGCGGGCGACGAGGGCCTCGGCGGCGAGGCGGGCGTCGGCGCGCACGAAGCCGCCGACGTGGGCGTGCGTCGCGGCCGGAGTGGTGTCGATCTGGTACACCCGGGTGCCCGGGGCGAACAGCTCGCCGAAGCGCATCGTGAACTGGTTGAGGCTCGCGCCGAAGACCACCGCGACGTCGGCGGTCCGCACGAGCTCCATCGCCCCCTCGGCGCCGAAGCCGCCCGTCACGCCGAGGTCGTACCGGGCGTCCGGGAAGATGCCGCGGCCGAGGGCAGAGGAGGCGGTGAGGGCCCCGGTCTGCGCGGCGAGGGCGCCGAGAGCCTCGCCCGCGCCGGCCAGCCACGCTCCGCGCCCGGCGAGGAGGAACGGGCGCTCGGCGTCGCGCAGGGCGGCGGCGATCTCATCCAGCATGCCCTCGGCGAAGTCCCCGCGCGGGGCGAGCGGCGCGGGGAGCCGGGGAGCCGGGGCCGCCGGCACCGCACCGGCCTCGAGGGCGGCCACGTCGTAGGGGATGGCGAGCACGACGGGCACGCGATAGGTGAGGGCGTGCTCGACGGCGATGACGGTGGTCGCGGCGGCATCGGTCCGCCCGACGGTGTAGGTGCGCGCGCCCACCGCCGAGGCCAGAGCGATCTGGTCCACGTCCCACGGCCGCGGCCCCGATGTGGGCTCGTCACCGACGACGAGGACGAGCGGCACGTGCGCCTGCACGGCCTCGGCCAGCGCCGTGATCGTGTTCGTGAAGCCGGCGCCGTAGGTGGAGGTGCCCGCGGCGATGCGGCCGGAGGCGCGGAAGTGCGCGTCGGCGGCGACGACCGCGCCCTGCTCGTGACGGACGGCGGTGAAGGTGGCGTCGGTCTGCGTCTCGAGGGCGTCGAGGAAGTAGGCGTTGCCGTTGCCCATGACGCCGAAGACGGCATCGACGTGCTGGGCGAGGGTGAGGGCGACGTGCGCGGAGACGGAGGGCATGGAGAAGCCTTTCGAGACAGGGACGGAGAAGGGGGATCCGTATGTGTCTCGCCCTCGCGGCGATGCGAGGTGCTTCGTGCCTCTTTTTCAGGCACCGGCGGGGCCGGACCTGCTCAGTCTAGCGGCGGCTCGGACGGAGCGGATGCGCGAGAATGGACCGATGACGGATGCATCGATCGAGCGCGAGACGCTCACGTGGGACGGCTTCGGCGCGGCGACGCGCGATCTGGCGCGGAACATCATCGCGACGGGCTTCGAGCCGGAGGTCGTGGTGGCGATCGCGCGCGGCGGCCTGCTCCCGGCCGGCGCCATCGCGTACGGACTCGGCGTGAAGAACTGCGGCGCCATCAACGTCGAGTTCTACACCGGCATCGGCACCGTGCTGGACGCCCCGGAGGTGCTGCCGCCCGAACTCGACATGGCCTACCTCGACGGTCGCCGCGTCCTGCTCGTGGACGATGTCGCCGACTCCGGTCGCACGCTGGCGCTCGCGGTGCAGCTGCTGCAGGAGAAGGGCGCCGACGTCCGCTCGGTCACGATCTACACGAAGCCCTCGACGATCATCCAGCCGGACTTCGCGTGGAAGGACACCGACCTCTGGATCGACTTCCCCTGGTCGTTCCGCGGCACGGTGCGTCAGGAGGACGAGGGACTCCCGCCCACGGCCTGATCAGGAGTCGTCCGCCGCACCGCGCCGCAGCGCCAGGAGGGTCTGGATCGTGTCGGCCTCCGCAGCGCTCTTGTCCGGACGGTAGCCCTTGACCCGGGCGAACCGGAGGGCGAGGCCGCCGGGGTAGCGCGGGGACCGCTGCACACCGTCGATCGCGATCTCGACCACGAGCTCCGGCCGGAGGAAAACCGTCGACGCGGAGCGACGGGTCTCGTGCGCCGGGAACTCGTCGGTCTGCCACTGCAGCAGCGCGTCGGTGAGGCCCTTGAACGTCTTCCCCACCATCACGAACCCGCCGGGGTCGCCGAAGTCGCCGTCCGGATCCCGGGCACCGAGGTGCAGGTTCGACAGCCAGCCGCGCCGTCGCCCCGACCCCCACTCGGCGCCGAGCACGACGAGGTCGAACGTGAGGACCGGCTTCACCTTCACCCAGGACTTGCCGCGACGGCCGGCGGCGTACGGCGCATCCACGGCCTTCACGAGCACGCCTTCATGACCGGCCGCCAGGGCTTCGCGGGACAGGCGCTCGGCCTCCTCCGCGCTGTCGGTCACGATGCCGGGCATACGCCACTCGCCGGCGATCTCGGCCAGGACCTCCTGACGCACCGACAGTGGCTCGTCCAGTAGGTCGTGGCCGTCCACGTGCAGGACGTCGAAGAACCAGGGTCGCAGGGCGAGCTCGCGCGCGGCATCCGCGCCGAACCGGGACATCGTCTCCTGGAACGGCCGGGGACCGCCGTCCTCGTCGAGCGCCAGGGTCTCGCCGTCGAGGATGACCTCCTGCGCGGGAAGACCGCGGACGACCTCGACGATCTCGGGCAGCCGGTGGGTGACGTCTGCGAGGCTCCGTGTGTAGATGCCGACCTCATCGCCGCGGCGGTGCACCTGGATCCGCGCGCCGTCGAGCTTGTACTCGACCGAGGCGCGTCCGGTGATCTCCAGGGCGGCCGTGGGCGTCGGCGCCGTGGCCGCGAGCATGGGGAGCACGGGGCGTCCCACCCGGAGCCCGACCTCGTCGAGCGCTCCTTCGGCACCGGTGAGCGCGAGCAGCGCCGTCTCACCGAGGTCGCCGGAGAGCATGGCGGCCCGTCGCACCGTGGCAGGCGGGGCCTCGGCGGCGCGGGCGATCGCGTCGAGGAGCACGCCGCTCAACGCGCCGGTGCGGAGCTCCCCGAGCATCGCCCTGGTCAGGAAGTCCCATTCGGGAGCGGTGGCCCGGGCGGCGAGGTCGTGCAGCAGCTCGCTGCGCACGCCGGCCGAACCGGAGCCCGAGGTGTGCGCCAGTGTGTCGAAGACATGGTCGACCTCCGCGATGGTCAGGGTCGAGGTCGCGCTGTGCTCGATCGCGAGATTCGTCAGCCCCCGCCAGCCCACGCCGAGGCGTCCCTGGCGCGGCGCGGCGAGGAGCAGGCCCACGAGAGGTGCGATGTCGTCGGCGTCGGCCCGGCGGAGCAGCGCCGCGATCGCCTCGATCTTGGCCAGGCGAGACGAGGTCGCGGCGACCTGGTCGGTGGTGGTGACGAGCTCCGAGAGCAGCATGCGGGCATCCTCCCACCGGGGTCGGACACCGCACGAGACGGTTGACAGCGACGACAGGGCCGTGACGTCAGCGCCCGCTGAACTCCGGCTTCCGCTTCTCCTGGAACGCGGCGAAGCCCTCGCGGTAGTCCTCGGTGTCGCACAGGGCGGCCTGCGCCGCGTTCTCGACGTCAATGGACTCCCACAGGGTGAGGCGTTCGTCGCGGATGCGGGCGACGAGCTCCTTGCTCGCCCGGAAGGCGGCCGTGGCGCCGTGGGCGGCCTTCCCCGCAGCGGCCGTCGTGGCGGCGAGCACCTCGTCGTCCGGGAACACCTGGGAGAAGAGCCCCGAGCGCACGGCTTCCGTGCCGCTCATGAGCCGGCCCGTGTAGATGAGGTCGAGGGTCTTGTGCGCGCCGAGCCGGTCGAGGAACAGCGCGTGCCCGCCGGAGTCGAGGGTCGCCCCGAGGGCGGCGAACGGCGAGCCGATCTTCGCCGATTCCGCGACGTAGACGACATCCGTCGCGATGAGCAGCCCGAGGCCCACGCCGAGACAGGCGCCGTGGGCGACGGCGAAGGTCGGCGCCGGGAAGCGGGACATCCGCTGCAGCAGCGGTGTCACCCGCCCGCCGAGGTAGCCGAGCACGTCGTCGTCGCGCGGATCGACGGCGGAGATGTCCCGCCCGGCGCAGAATGCCCGCCCTTCACCGCGGAGCAGCAGCGCCCGCACCCCGGCGGCCTCGGCCTCCCGGTACGCGGCGTCGAGCTCCGCGAGGGCGGCCTCGTCCAGGGCATTGAGCTTCGCGGGGGCGTCGAGCACCACGGTGGCGACGTCGTCGGCGATGGCGAGATCGATCATCAGGACTCCTCAGACGTCGTAGTCCACGACCACGCGGTCGCTGGTGGGATGGGACTGGCAGGTGAGCACGTAGCCGCGCTCCAGCTCGTCGGGCTCCAGGGCGTAGTTCTCGGTCATCGTGACGCTGCCCTCGAGCACGCGCGCGCGGCAGGTGCCGCAGACGCCGCCCGCGCACGCGAACGGCGCGTCCGGCCGCACCCGCAGCGCGGCGTTCAGCACCGACTCGCGCGCCGCGACCGGGCTCTCCACCGTGGACGAGACGCCGTCGAGGTTCACCTCGATCCGCACCGTCTTCTCGCCCGAGCGCACTGTGACCGGCCGAGCGGCCCGCACCGGCTCGTCGCCGGTCGTGAACAGCTCGAAGCGCACGTGTTCGCGGGGCACGCCCACGTCGGCCAGCACCTCCCGGCAGAGGTCGACGAGCGCGAGCGGTCCGCACAGGAACCACTCGTCCACGTCGGCCGGGTCGATCAGCGCGTCGAGGATCGTCCGCAGCTTGGGCTCGTCGATGCGGCCGGAGAGCACCGGCGCGGTCCGCTGCTCGCGGGACAGCACGTGGTGCAGCGTGAGCCTCGTCGGGTAGCGGTCCTTGAGGTCGGCGAGGTCCTCCAGGAACATCACGTCCAGCGTCGACCGGTTCGTGTAGAGGAGCGTGAACCGCGAGGTCTGCGAGCGGGAGAGCACGGTGTGCGCGAGAGCCATCAGCGGGGTGATCCCGGAGCCGGCCGCGATGCCGACGACGTGCTTCTCGTCCAGATCGTCGAGACCGGAGGTGAACGTGCCCTGGGGGCTCATGACGTCGATGCGGAAGCCCGGGCGCAGGCCGGTCTGGGCCCACGTGGAGAACATCCCGCCCTCGTCGCGCTTCACGGCGACGCTCAGGCGGGTGGGCGCCCCGTCGGTGCGATGCTCGGGCGCCCGGCACAGCGAGTAGGAGCGCCGCACCTCCACGCCGTCCAGCGTCGTGCGCAGCGCCACGTACTGCCCGGGGAGGTGGTCGTAGTCGTCGGCGAGCTCCGCGGGCACCGTGAAGGTCACCTCGACGGCGTCCTCGGTGAGCGGACGGACGTCCTCGACCTCGAGCGTGTGGAACCGGGCACGGCTCCGCGCCCGGGAGGCGGAGGCGGGAGAGGACGCCGGCGTCGTCGTCGGGGCCGGGGAGAACAGCGACATCAGTGCACCTTGAAGTGATCGAAGGGTTCCAGGCATGCCCGGCACTCGTACAGCGCCTTGCACGAGGTCGACCCGAAGCGGGAGACCTCCCTGGTGTCGAGCGAGCCGCATCGGGGGCAGCGCACGCTCAGGGCGAGCCGGATCGGACCAGCGGGTACGGCCGCGCGGCCGCTGGGCGGCGCGATCCCGTACGCGCGGAGCTTCTGCTTCCCGGCGTCACTCATCCAGTCGGTGGTCCACGCGGGGGAGAGCACGAGCCGCACCTCGACGTCCGCGAAGCCGGCGGCCGTGAGCGCGAGGACCACGTCGTCGCGGATCGTGTCCATGGCCGGGCACCCGCTGTAGGTCGGCGTGATGTCGACGATCACGCGCTCGCCGCGGAGCTCGACCGCCCGCAGCACGCCGAGGTCCTCGATCGTGAGCACCGGCACCTCCGGGTCCGGCACGGCGGCGGCGATCCGCCACGCCTCGGCCGTCGTGTCGGCGGTGGTCCGGCTCACCATGACGCCCCCGGGTGTCGTCGCGCCAGGACCTGCATCTCGGCGAGGAGGTGGCCGAAGGGGGTCGCGTGCGCGCCGTTCCGGCCGCCCGCCGACGACGCCGAGACCTCCGGAACCGCGAGCCCGGCCTCGGCGAACACGGTGGCGATGACCGCGTCGAACGGGGCCCGGAGGCTCGACGGCCGCACGGCGACGTCGCCGAGTCGATCGATCAGCGGCTCGTCGCGGAACAGCTCGTCGACGTACGGCCACACGTCCGTGAGGGCACGGATCATCCGCCGCCGGGACTCCTCCGTGCCGCCCGCCAGGCGCAGCACCCACTGCACGGCGTGGTCACGGTGGTAGTCGACCTCCTTCAGCGCCTTCTCCGCGATCGCGGCGAACGTGGGCTCGGTGCTCGCGCGGAGGGCGGCGTAGAGCTCCACCAGGTAGACCGAGGCGACGAGCTGGCGCGCGATGGTCTGCGCGAAGTCGCCGTTCGGCTGCTCCACGATCCAGGCGCTGCGGAACTCCGGCTCGTCGCGGAAGTACGCGAGGTCGTCCTCGGAACGGCCGTCCCACGTGCCTGCGAAGTGCAGGAAGGAGCGCGCGTGTCCGAGGAGGTCGAGGGCGATGTTGCCGAGCGCCACGTCCTCCTCGAGCTCGGGGGCCCGGGAGATCCAGGCGCCGAGCTGCTGCGACAGGATGAGGGCGTCGTCGCCGAGCCACAGGGCGTACTCGGCGATGTCGGCGCTCGCCGCGGTCGTGCCCGCGCCGGCGAGCTCTTCGCTGAGCCGCAGCTCGTCGACGGAGACGTCGCCATGCGCCTCCCCGTGGACGGCGCCGGCTCCCTGAGCGGAGCCGGGGGCCTGAGCGGAGCCGGGGGCCTGAGCGGAGCTGGGGCCCTGAGCCTGTCGAAGGGTCACAGGTGCGGCACCCCCTCGGAGGCGGTGTAGTACACCGCGTGCCGGTAGTTCTTGCCGGCGGGACTCTCGAAGTACGCCCCCTTGGCATCGGGGTCGCTCGTGGTGATCGCCTCGGCGGGGACCGCCCAGATCGACACGCCCTCGCCCCGGCGGGTGTAGAGGTCGCGCGCGTTGCGGATGGCCATGTCGGCGTCGGGGGCGTGCAGCGAGCCGACGTGCACGTGGCTCAGCCCGCGGTTCGCCCGCACGAAGATCTCCCACAGGGGCCAGACCTCGCGGCCCTGGGTCCCTGAGCTCGTCGAAGGGTCGGCCCCGGGGGTCGCCATCACGCCACCGCCCCTTCAGGGGTCAGGCGGGAACGCTGCTTGCGGGCGTACTCCGCGGCGGCCTCCCGCACCCACGCGCCCTCGTCGTGCGCCGTGCGGCGGCGCTCCAGACGCTCGGCGTTGCAGGGGCCGTTGCCGCGCAGCACCTGGAAGAACTCGTCCCAGTCGATCTCGCCCATCTCGTAGCGACCGGTCTCCTCGTCGAACCGCAGGTCCGGGTCGGGGAGGGTGACGCCGAGGATCTCGGCCTGGGGCACGAGCATGCCGACGAACCGCTGACGCAGCTCGTCGTTGGAGAAGCGCTTGATCTTCCACGCCATCGACTGGGCGGAGTTGGGGGACTGGTCGTCGGGCGGCCCGAACATCGCCAGGCTCGGCCAGTACCAGCGGTCCACCGCGTCCTGCGCCATCTGCCGCTGCTCGTCGGTGCCGCGCATGAGCGAGAGCAGGATCTCGAACCCCTGGCGCTGGTGGAACGACTCCTCCTTGCAGATGCGCACCATCGCGCGCCCGTAGGGGCCGTAGGAGGCGCGGCACAGCGGCACCTGGTTGCAGATCGCGGCGCCGTCGACGAGCCAGCCGATCGCGCCCATGTCGGCCCAGGTCGGGGTGGGGTAGTTGAAGATCGACGAGTACTTCGCCTTGCCGGAGATGAGCTGGTCCATCATCTCGTCGCGGGTGATGCCGAGGGTCTGCGCGGCGGAGTAGAGGTAGAGGCCGTGCCCGGCCTCGTCCTGCACCTTCGCCATGAGGATCGCCTTGCGCTTGAGGCTCGGCGCGCGGGTGATCCAGTTGCCCTCGGGCTGCATGCCGATGATCTCGGAGTGCGCGTGCTGGGAGATCTGCCGGATGAGCGTCTTGCGATAGGCCTCGGGCATCCAGTCGCGCGGCTCGATGCGCTGCTCGTTCGCGATCAGCTCGTCGAACAGGCGTTCCTCGTCGGAGGTCTCGCCGTCCACGAGGGACAGGTCTGCGGGACTGGTCATCGTCGACTCCTCGGGCTCCGGTCCTTCTTTACTGACCGATCGTTAGGTAATTCTGACACACCCGACGGCCCGATTCAACAGGGCGTGTCAACGGGAGCGCGAGATCAGTGCCAGCAGCGCGCGGCCGTAAGCCTCCGCCGGATCCGGGTGCTCGAAACGCAGGGGAGCACCGGCGAGCTCGATCTCGACGCGGAACGTGTCAGGGAGGCGGGTGAGGGTGCGGAACGTCCCGCGGAGGAGGTCGCGCAGCTGGTCCTCGCGCGGCAGCCACACCGCATCGGCGAGGGTCACGGCGTCGAGCGCCCACTCCGTCGTGCCGTTGAAGGCGAGGTCCGTGCCGGACGGCGTCTGCCTCGCCTCGATGGTCATCGCGCTCACCGTGAAGACGTCGGCCTCCGCCTCCAGCTCCACCTCGTCGGGCAGATCGAGCTGGAACCGGTCACCCTCCGCGGGCTTCCAGGTCAGACCGGCATCGCGGAGCGCGACGGCGAGTTCGCGGGTGATCATTCCTCCACGCTACGGCCTTCCCACCGGTCATC
Organism: Microbacterium sp. str. 'China'; assembly: GCF_002993305.1. Lineage (NCBI taxonomy): Bacteria > Bacillati > Actinomycetota > Actinomycetes > Micrococcales > Microbacteriaceae > Microbacterium > Microbacterium sp. str. 'China'. The sequence goes on from NZ_CP027434.1 coordinate 1,009,695, forward strand.
CACCGAGAGCGGGCGGCGGTCGGAGTCCTGTCCGAGGTCTGCGGCAGAGTGGAGGGCATGACCTCTCCGACCGCCGTCCCCCTCCGCGAGGCCGCCCGCGCCGCCCTCGGCGAACTCGTCGGTCGTCCCGACGTCGACTTCCACGACGGCCAGTTCGAGGCGATCGAGGCACTGGTGGAGGGGCGTCGCCGCGCGCTCGTGGTGCAGCGCACCGGGTGGGGGAAGTCGGCGGTGTACTTCGTCGCGACCCTGCTCCGCCGCCGGCAGGGAGCCGGCCCCACCGTGCTCGTCTCCCCGCTGCTGGCGCTCATGCGCGACCAGATCGCCGCGGCCGAGCGTGCGGGCGTGCGCGCCGTGGCGATCAACTCGACGAACGCCCACGAGTGGGCAGAGGTGCAGGAGCGGCTCGCCGGAGACGACGTCGACGTGCTGCTCGTCTCGCCGGAGCGGCTGAACAACCCGGCCTTCCGAGAGGAGCAGCTGCCCGCGCTGGTGGCGCGGCTCGGCATGCTCGTCGTCGACGAGGCGCACTGCATCAGCGACTGGGGGCACGACTTCCGCCCGGACTACCGCCGACTGCGCGACCTCATCGCGCAGATGCCCGCCTATGTGCCGGTGCTGGCGACGACCGCGACGGCGAACTCCCGCGTGGTGGCAGACGTGGCCGAGCAGCTCGGGGCGCTGCCTGGCGGTGCGGGCGAAGCGGAGACGGTGCCCGTGCTCACGATCCGCGGGCCCCTCGCCCGCACCTCGCTGCGGCTCGGGGTGCTCCGCCTCAAGGACTCGGCGAGCCGCCTGGCCTGGCTGCTCAGCCACCTCGACGACCTCCCCGGCAGCGGAATCATCTACACGCTGACGGTGGCGGCGGCGGTCGACACCGCGCGGTTCCTGCGCGATCACGGCCATGACGTGCGCGCCTACACGGGGCAGACCGACGCCGAGGAGCGTGCGGAGTCGGAGGGCATGCTCAAGCGCAACGAGGTGAAGGCCCTCGTCGCGACCAGCGCCCTCGGCATGGGGTTCGACAAGCCGGACCTCGGATTCGTCGTGCACCTCGGAGCCCCGTCCTCGCCCGTCGCGTACTACCAGCAGGTGGGACGAGCGGGGCGTGCCAGCGAGAGCGCCGACGTGCTCCTGCTCCCCGGTGTCGAAGACCGTGAGATCTGGCACTACTTCGCGACCGCGTCGATGCCGGATCGGGAGCGTGCCGAACGGGTGATCGCGGCGCTCGGCGACAGCCCGATCTCGACGCCGGCGCTGGAGGCCCTCGTCGACATCCGCCGCACGCCCCTCGAGCTGCTGCTGAAGGTGCTCGACGTGGATGGTGCCGTGCGTCGCGTGCAGGGTGGGTGGGTCGCGACGGGACAGCCGTGGACGTACGACGCCGAACGCTACGAGCGCATCGCCGCCGAGCGGGTCGCGGAGCAGGAGCACATGCTGGAGTACGAGCGCACGGACGGCTGTCGCATGGCCTTCCTGCAACGGGCTCTCGACGACGACACCGCGGCCCCCTGCGGCCGGTGCGACAACTGTGCGGGCGTGTGGTTCCCGGCGGAGGTCGCGCAGACGGCGAGCGTGCAGGCGGCGGCCTCCCTCGACCGGGTCGGCGTGCCGGTCGAGCCGCGTCGCGCGTGGCCGACAGGGGCCGACCGCCTCGATGTGCCGGTGCGCGGCCGCATCCCCGCGGGGGAGCAGGCCGATGAGGGGCGTGCCCTCGCCCGGCTCACCGACCTCGGGTGGGGTGGCACGCTGCGCGAGATCTTCGCCGCGGGTGCCGCGGACGCGCCGATCAGCCCGGCGCTGCTGCAGGCCTGCGTGCGCGTGCTCGCCGGGTGGGACTGGGCGGAGCGACCGGTGGCCGTGGTCGCGATGCCGTCGCGGTCGCATCCGCAGCTCGTCGACTCCCTCGCCCGCGGGCTGTCCGAGATCGGGCGGCTGCCGTACCTCGGCGCGCTGGAGTGGCGCGGCGGAGGGCCGTCGGGGCAGGCGGGCGGGAACAGCGTGTTCCGGCTCGCGGGGGTGTGGGACCGGTTCGACGCGGCGCAGCTCGAGGTGCCCGCCGGTCCGGTGCTGCTCGTCGACGACCTCATCGACAGTCGCTGGACCCTGACGGTCGCGGCGCGCGCGGTGCGGCAGGCCGGGGCCACGGCCGTGCTGCCGTTCGCGCTCGGCCTGCGCGGCTGACCGCCGCCGTCAGTCCTCGGCGGGGGCCACGGGCGGTGGCCAGGTCGTCGCGCCGAGTTCGCGGGAGATGTTCCGTGCCGTCTCGCGGAGCGCGTGCACGACGGTGTCGGATGCCGGTGCCTCCGCGGTCGGCAGCACGACGGCCACCGCGGCGACGATCGTGTTCGAGGCGTCGGCGATCGGCGCCGCGAGGGACGATTCGCCGAGGACGGCCTCATCGCTCTCCGCCGCCGTCCCACGCTCCGCGATCCCCGGCAGCTCGAGGGTCAGCCGGGCGACGTCGGTGACCGTGTCGCCGGTGAGGCTGCGCAGGGGCTCGGCGAACACGCTCTCCTGGAAGCCCTGGTCGTACGCGAGGAGCACCTTCCCCATCGCGGAGGCGTGGGCGGGGACCGCCATCCCCGTCTCCAGCATCTGAGGGCTGTCGTCGGGGCGGAGGTTGTGATGGATGACGAGGACGTCCGTGAGGTGCGGGGCGCCGAGGCGCACGGACATCCCGGTGCGTCGCGCCAGTTCCTGCGTCCAGCGCATCGCCCGCGCCCGCACGTCCAGGGTGTCGAGGTACACGTTGCTCAGCCGCAACAGGGTGGGGCCGAGCATGTACCGCTGTCCGCCGCGCTCCTTCGCGACGAGGCCGTGCGCGCGCAGCGACTTCACGAGGCCGTGCACGGTCGACGGCGGCAGGCTCAGGGCCGCGGAGAGGTCCGTGATGCCGAGGTGGCGGGCGCCCTGGAGCAGGTCGAGGATCTTCGCCGCGCGGTCGATCGCCTGGATCATGCGCGTCCTCCTTCCGGTCGTCGTCGAGCCGGGTTTCCGGTCGCCGGATCGATCTTGACAACCCGGCAGGCTCCGAGCATATTCGACATTGACGAATCCTTTTCGGATTTCCGCTCGAGACTCACGCCGCATCAAAGGAGATCGCAGGATGAAGAAGCTCATCAACGCCCCGGAGGACGTCCTCGTCGAGTCCCTGAAGGGCGTCGCCGCCGCGCACCCCGAACTCTCGGTCGACCTGGAGAACCACGTCATCACCCGGGCGACACCGAAGGCGCAGGGCAAGGTGGCCGTCGTCTCCGGCGGCGGATCCGGCCATGAGCCCCTGCACGGCGGCTACGTCGGCACCGGCATGCTCGACGCGGCCGTCGCCGGCGAGGTCTTCACCTCGCCCACCCCCGACCGTGTGCAGGTCGCCACCCAGGCGGTCGACCGCGGCGCCGGCGTTCTGCACATCGTCAAGAACTACACGGGCGACGTGCTGAACTTCGAGATGGCGGCCGAACTCGCCGCCATGGAAGGGATCGAGGTGGGCACGGTCGTCGTGGACGACGACGTGGCCGTGCAGGACTCGCTCTACACCGCGGGGCGCCGAGGCGTCGGCCTCACGGTCCTGCTGGAGAAGCTCGTGGGGGCAGCCGCGGAGGAGGGCCGCGACCTCGCGGCCGTGGTCGACCTCGCGAAGCGCATCAACGGTCAGGGGCGCTCCATGGGCATGGCCCTCACCAGCTGCACGGTCCCCGCCGCGGGCAAGCCCACGTTCGACCTCCCCGACGACCAGATGGAGATCGGCATCGGCATCCACGGAGAGCCGGGCCGACACCGTGAGCCGCTCGCCCCCGCGTCGGAGATCGCCCGGCAGCTCGTCGAGCCGATCCTCGGCGACCTCGATGCGGCAGGACCCGCGATCGTGATGCTCAACGGCATGGGCGCCACGCCCCTGATCGAGCTCTACCTCATGTACGGCGAGGTCGCCGCGATGCTGGAGAAGTCCGGCGTGCAGATCGCGCGGAACCTGGTGGGCAACTACATCACCTCCCTCGACATGGCCGGGTGCTCCGTCACGGTGCTGAAGGCCGACGACGAGCTGCTGCGCCTGTGGGACGCCCCGGTGAACACCCCCGGCCTGCGGTGGGGCGCGTGATGGCGGCCGTCGGCACCGACGTCCTCGTCGACTGGATCTCCCGGTACCGCGAGGCCGTCACCGCGCAGCGCGACTGGCTCACGGAACTGGACTCCGCGATCGGGGACGCCGACCACGGCGCGAACATGGCGCGGGGCTTCACGGCGGTCGGGGAGAAGCTCGCGGCGACGACGCCCGCGACGATCGACGAGTTGCTCAAGACCGTCGGCATGACGCTGGTGAGCTCGGTGGGCGGCGCGAGCGGCCCCCTCTACGGCACGTTCTTCCTGCGCATGGGGATGTCGGCCGGTGCGGTGACGACACTGGACGGACCGGCGCTCGCCGCCGCGCTCCGGGCGGGGCTCGAGGGCATCGTCGCGCGGGGCAAGCCCGAGGCCGGCGACAAGACGATGTTCGACGCGATGGCCCCCGCGGTCGACGCTTTCGATGCCGCCCTCGCCGGCGGAGCGGACGCGGCGGCGGCGGCCAGGGCGGCTGCGGACGCCGCGGCCGCCGGTCGTGACGCCACAGTGCCCCTCGTCGCCCGGAAGGGCAGAGCGAGCTACCTCGGTGAGCGCAGCGCCGGTCACCTCGACCCCGGTGCCGCCTCGACCGCGCTCCTGTTCGAGGCGCTCGCGGCGGCCCTCGCGGACGCCGGATGATCGGGATCGTCGCCGTCTCCCACAGTGCCCGGCTCGGGGAGGCGGCACTCGAACTCGCCCTGCAGATGGTGCCGGGCGGCGGCGTGCAGGTCCGCGTGGCGGCCGGCGCTGGCGTGGACGCGAACGGCGCGCCGATCCTGGGGACGGACGCCGTCGCGGTCTCGGCGGCGATCGACGAGCTCGCCGGCGAGGTCGACGGCGTGCTCGTGCTCATGGACCTCGGTTCGGCCGTGCTGAGCGCCGAGCTCGCGCTGGAACTGCGCAGCAGCGACGTGCCGGTGCGGCTCGCGCCCGCGCCGTTCGTCGAGGGGCTCCTCGCCGCGGTCGTGGCCGCGGCGGCCGGGGGCGACCTCGATGCGGTCGCCGCTGAAGCCGCGTCGGCCCTCGCCGCGAAGACAGGTCAGCTCGGCCCGACGGACGATGCGACGGCAGAAGACACCGAGACGTCGCCCGCGGAGCCCGCTCCTGACGGGTCGGAGCCGGCCGGGGAGACGGTGTCCCGTCGTGTGCGGGTGCGCAACCCTCTCGGCATCCACGCCCGGCCCGCCGCCCTGATCGCGGAATCGGCGGCGGGCGCGGACGTGCGCCTGCGGCGGCTGCCGGACGGCCCGGAAGCCGCGGCCGGGAGCCTGACCCGGCTGCTCGCACTCGGAGCACGTCAGGGGACCGAGGTCGAGCTCACGGGTCGGGGAGCCGACGCGGAGGCGGCGATCGACCGCCTGGTGTCGCTCTTCCAGGGCGGGTTCGGCGAGGGCGTCGAGACGGACGAGGGCGCCGCCGGCAGCCCCGGAACCGCGCCCGCGCGCGCCACCGCCGGCGACGACCAGGCGGGAGCCCGGGCCGACCACGAGTCGGCGCCGACGCCGGAGATCGTCTCCGGATCCGTGCTGCAGGGCCGCGGCGTCAGCCCGGGACGTGTGGCCGCGAGGGCGGTGTCCCTCGCGCCGGCACTCCCGGAACCGGATGCCGAGACCGTCGTCCCGCCGGAGGGTCGGGAGGCGGAGGTCTCCACGATCGAGTGGGCGGCGGTCGCCGTCGCCGATCAGCTGCGCTCGCGCGCCGAACGGGCCCGCGGAGAGGCGCGGGCGATCCTGGACGCGTCCCGGCTCCTCGCCTCGGACCCGGAGCTCGTCGCCGAAGCCACCGCCCTCGTGCGCGCACAGGGGCGGACGGCGGCGCGGGCGGTCTGGGAGACGTCCGCGGCGCATGAGGCGGCGCTCGCGGCGCTCGGCGGAAGGATGGCGGAACGCGCCGCCGACATCCGTGACGTCCGCGATCGCATGATCGCCGAGATCCTCCGGGCGGACATGCCAGGCGTCCCCGAACGAGACGAGCCGTTCGTGCTCGTCGCGACCGACCTCGCTCCCGCCGACACGGCAGCGCTGGACGGCGGGAGCTGCGTCGCTCTCGTGACCGCGGACGGCGGACCCACGTCGCACACGGCGATCATCGCGCGGGCGCTGGGGCTCCCGGCCGTGGTCGGAGTGCCAGGGGCGACCGGCATCCCCGAGGGGGCCATGCTCCTCGTCGACGGGGATCGCGGCACGATCCACGTCGACCCGGACGAGGCGGAGATCGCCGAGGCGCGGGCCGCGGCGGTCGTGGTGACCTTCGACGGACGGGGCCGTCTCGCGGACGGGTCCCGCGTACCGCTCCTGGCCAACGTCGGAGGGGCCGTGGACGCCGGGAGCGCGGCCGCTGCGCACGCCGAGGGGGTCGGACTCTTCCGCACCGAGTTCTGCTTCCTCGACCGGACGGAGGCGCCGAGCATCGAGGAGCAGGTCGAGGCGTACCGCGGGGTGCTGCGGGCGTTCCCCGGGCGGAAGGTCGTCGTGCGCACGCTGGATGCGGGGAGCGACAAGCCCTTGCCGTTCGCGAACGACGACGACGAGGACAACCCGGCGCTCGGCGTCCGGGGTCTGCGCCTCTCCCGTCGCCGGCCCGCCCTGCTCGACGACCAGCTGCACGCGCTGGCCAGGGCCGCCGATACGGAGTCCGCCGAGGTGGAGGTCATGGCCCCGATGGTCGCCACGGTCGACGAGGCGGCGGACTTCGCCGCACGGTGCCGTGCCGCGGGCCTGGACAGAGCGGGGATCATGATCGAGACCCCGGCGGCGGCGCTGCTGGCCGCCGAGCTGTTCGAGGTCGTGGACTTCGTGAGTCTCGGGACCAACGACCTCGCGCAGTACACCCTGGCTGCGGACCGGCTGTCCAGTGCGCTCGCCGATCTCAACGATCCCTGGCAGCCGGCGGTGCTGCGGCTGATCGGGACGGTCGGGGCAGCGGGACGGGCGGCGGGCAAGCCGGTCGGGATCTGCGGGGAGGCGGCCGGTGACCCGGCACTCGCCCCCGTGCTCGTGGGGCTCGGCGCGACCTCGCTGTCGATGACGCCTCGCGCACTCGGGCGGGTGGCGGCCGCGCTCGACGCGGCGGGCCCGGACGAGTGCCGTCGGGCGGCTGACGGTGCGAGCCGCGCAGCGACCGCTGCAGAGGCACGGCAGGCAGCAGCTCTCGTGCTCGGCGGAGGCGGCGCCGGCTGAGCCGCACGGCTCTTCCGGCTGCGATCGGCATGGCTTGTATGCCTTCCGTGGCATGACTATTGTCTCGTTCGCATATCGACCGTGGGCGGGCGGGCTTTGGGCGTCTCCCGACCGCTACTCTTCCGTCAGGGGGCGCCGTGTTCACGGCGCACATGATCATGCGGAGGGTTCATGTCGGCGACGGTGCACGGCGGATGGAAGCTGCGAGGAGCGGCGCTCCTCGCGGCTGTGGTGGCGGGAGTGCTGGTGGTGCTCCCGGGGTGCGCGGCGACGCCCGAGGCGACACCCACGGCGACCGCATCACGGGCGCCGGAGACCCCGACGCCCACTCCCGATCCCTATTCCGGGCCCCTCCTCTTCGTCGGGGACGAGCTCGACGCGTTCGCCCTCACGCCCGCCGAGGTCGCCGATCTTCTTCCCTCCGCGCCTCCGGCGACGGAGGTCGAGGACACGCTGCTGCAGTATTCCGACGGCGGCGGCCCGGAGTTCACGCCGGCGGTCTGCGTGCTGCTGATCATGGAAGCCTCCATGGGCAGCATCGGCGCGCGAACCGTGCCGTGGGTGAACGCGGACGACACGGGCATGAGCGGGAAGCAGGAGATCCTGCAGTTCCCGTCGGAAGACATCGCCGGGTCGCGCATGGACGACCTGGTCGACACCGTCGAGCAGTGCGCGCAGTTCGATGCGCAGGGGGCGGGGACCTTCGCCGCCGTCGCGGCGCCGGAGACGGACGGCGTCCGGGCCTTCGCCGGAACCCTGGAGATGGGCTCGGGGCAGAGCGCCTGGCGGGCCCACCACGGCTTCGCCGCGGTGGGGAACATCATCGTGCACCTGTGGCAGCCGGCCAGGGACGGTTCGGAGTTCGACGCCGAGCGTGCGGCGCTGCTCCTGCGTGACCGCGCGGGGGAGGCGAAGACCGCCTTCGTGGAGAAGCTGACCGCCACGCCGCCCGCGACGCCGACGCCGGAGACGGCCGACCCCGCAGCCCCGTGGAGCGAATGGGAGATGACCGCGATGGGCGTCGGACCGCTCCAGCTGGGTATGTCTCGCGAGGAGGCGCTGGCGGCGGTCCCGGGGACGACCGCGCAGGCCGCCGGCGGGACGGACACGCTGGTGCGCCTCACGAGCGGGGACGACGCGAGCACGCTCCTGCTGCAGTTCACGGACGATGGCACGACGCTCGCGGGGATCACCGCCGGCATCGCGAACGTGCAGGGCGACGTCGAGCCGGACGGTGCCGACCTGCCCGCGACGGGCGGAGTCCGCATCGGCGCGCCGGTGACGGAGGCGACTGCCGCATTCCCGGAGGGCACCTTCATCCGCATCGTCTCGTCGGGGGAGTACTTCTACCAGTCAGCGACGCGGGACGGGGGCATCATCCGCTTCCGCGCCGATCGGGATGCGGCGGACCCCGCGGCCGTCATCACCGGGGTGACCGTGGAGGACGCGACCCTCTGGCCGCCGCTCACGATCAGGTGAACCGTCGACCGTCGTCCCGACCTCCTTGCGTTACTGACCGATCGTTCAGTTAGTATGGGCGGACGGGACGCGGTGGTCCCGTCCCAGCACGACGAGGAGGTCGGCGATGACGGAGGCGACGGATACGGCGGAGGCTGTGCGGCCGAACCGGGCCATGATGGAACGCGACCGGGCCTCGGCGATGCTCGGGCTCGTGGTCGAACGCGACGACCCGGGATACGCGGTCGTGTCCATGCGCGTCCGTGAGGACATGACCAACGGCTTCCAGATCACCCACGGTGGCCTCGTGTTCGCGCTCGCCGACACCGCCTTCGCGATCGCCTGCAACGAGGACGATCGGGTGACGGTGGCTGCCGGTGCCGACATCTCGTTCCTCAAGCCCACCGTCGCGGGGCAGACGCTCACCGCGACGGCCGTCCGCCGCACCCGCACCGGTCGCTCCGGCCTCTACGACGTGACGGTCGTGGACGAGCAGGGCGACGCCGTCGCCGAGTTCCGCGGCCGCTCCCGCACCACCTCCCGCACCTTCTGATCCCACCCGTTCCGAGGAGTCCCCGTGTCGACGATGACCGCCCCCGCCTCCGCCCTCCGCCCGCCGACGACTGAGGAGCTCGATCCCGAGGAGCGGCTGAGCCGTGCCGAGATCGAGCAGCTCCAGCTCGAGCGCCTGCAGTGGACCGTGCAGCACGCCTACCGCAACGTGCCGCTCTACACGCGGAAGTTCGACGACGTGGGCGTGCATCCCGACGACATCCGCACGCTCGACGACGTGCACCGGCTGCCCTTCACCACCAAGGACGACCTGCGCGAGACGTACCCGTTCGGGATGTTCGCGGTGCCGATGGCCGACGTCGCCCGCATCCACGCGTCCAGCGGCACCACGGGCCGCCCGACCGTCGTCGGCTACACGCGCGGCGACCTCGACCGCTGGGGGACGCTGGTGGCCCGGTCGCTCCGCGCCAGCGGCATCCGGCGCGGCATGAAGGTGCACAACGCCTACGGGTACGGCCTGTTCACCGGCGGGCTCGGGGCGCATGCCGGCATCGAGGCCCTGGGTGCCACCGTGATCCCGATGTCGGGCGGACAGACCGCCCGCCAAGTGCAGCTCATCCGCGACTTCGAGCCGGACGCGATCCTGTGCACCCCGAGCTACCTGCTCACGATCGCCGACGCGATGGCGGCGCAGGGCATCGACCCGCGGTCCACCTCGCTCCAGGTGGCGGTGCTCGGCGCGGAGCCCTGGACCAATGAGATGCGGCACGAGCTGGAGCAGCGGCTCGGCATCGACGCCCTCGACATCTTCGGGCTCAGCGAGGTCATGGGGCCGGGCGTCGGCAACGAGTGCCTCGAGACCAAGGACGGCCCGCACCTGTGGGAGGACCACTTCCTGCCGGAGGTGATCGACGGCGACAGCCTGCAGGCTCTGCCGGACGGCGAACGGGGCGAGCTCGTCTTCACCTCGCTCACCAAGGAGGCGTTCCCCGTCATCCGCTACCGCACGCGCGACATCACCCGCCTTCTCCCCGGCACGGCGCGTCCGGGTATGCGGCGGATGGAGAAGGTCACCGGGCGCAACGACGACATGATCATCCTGCGCGGCGTCAACCTCTTCCCGACGCAGATCGAGGAGCTGGTGCTCGGGATCGAGCAGCTCACGCCGCACTTCATCCTGGAGCTGACGAAGGAGGGCCGGATGGACGCCCTCACGGTGCGCATCGAGCGCCACCCCGACCTGTCCGTGGAGACGTGCGAGGCGGCGGCGCAGGTGCTGGTGCAGCGCATCAAGGTGTTCATCGGCTCGTCGGTCGCCGTCCGGCTGGAGGAGCCCGGGGCGCTGCCGCGCAGCGAGGGCAAGTACAAGCGCGTCTACGACCTGCGCTGACACGCGGGGGTCTCGCACCCGTCTTCCGCGGTGCGCGGCGCGGGCGGTGCGAGACTGAGGGGGATGTCCGAGATGCAGACCACGCGGCGCGGCCGCCCCGGGTACGACCAGCAGGGGATCCTCGCCGTCGCGGTGGCCGCCTTCAACGAGCACGGCTACGACGCGACCTCGATCGGGATGCTCGCCGAGCGCCTCGGGCTGTCGAAGTCGGCGATCTACCATCACTTCGGGTCGAAGGACGAGATGCTCGACCGGGCCCTCGACAGTGCTCTCGGCGGCCTCGAAGCCGTGGTCGACGCGCCCCTTCCGGAGGGTGAGGGAGCCGCCGATGCGGTCGCCCGCCTGGAGCACGTGCTCCGCGGCGCCGTCCACGTGCTCGTGGACCAGCTCCCCGCCGTGACGCTGCTGCTGCGCGTGCGCGGGAACACGGACGTCGAGCGCCGCGCCCTCACCCGGCGGCGGGCGTTCGACCGCCGCATCACGGCCCTCGTCGCGGAGGCGCAGGCCGAGGGGGCCCTGCGCTCCGACATCGACGCGGCCGTCGTCGCCCGCCTGACGTTCGGCATGATCAACTCCATCGTCGAGTGGTACCGCCCCGGTGGTCGCGAGGGCGCCGACCGTCTCGCCGACGACGTCGTCGCGATCGCCCTCGACGGCCTCCGCCACCCCTGACTCGCGAGACCCCGTCTTCGCGCCGAGGCCCCGCCGTCTCCGCGTGGGAAGGGCGGGGCCTCGACGAGAACCCGGGGTCTCGGGGTCAGGCGGGGGTGAGCTCCTTCGCGACGAGGGTCAGGACGTCGTAGGTCGCGACGAGCTCGTCGTCCTGGTTCTTCAGGACCGCGTCCCAGCGCACCTCGCCGTACTCGTCGGTCTCCCGCGGCGTGATCTGCTTGGCGGTGAGCTCGACGCGGATCTCGTCGCCAGGGGAGACCGGCGTCACGAAGCGCAGGTTCTCCAGCCCGGAGTTCGCGAGCACGGGCCCGGGAGCCGGGTCGACGAAGAGCCCCGCCGCCCACGACACCAGCAGGTAGCCGTGGGCCACGCGTCCGGGGAAGAAGGGGTTCGCCGCCGCCGACGCCTCGTCCATGTGCGCGTAGAACGTGTCGCCCGTGAACGCCGCGAACGTCTCGATGTCGTCGAGGGTGACGGTGCGCGAGGGACTGACGACCTGATCCCCGATGCGCAGCTCCGCCAGCGACTTGCGGAAGGGGTGCACGCCGTCGCCGGTGTCGAACGGACGGGCCGAGGCCCCCTGGTGCCAGACCCCGGTGAGCGCGGTCATCATCTCCGGGGAGCCCTGCACCGCGGTGCGCTGCATGTGGTGCAGCACCGCCCGGATGCCGCCGAGCTCCTCTCCGCCGCCGGCGCGACCGGGACCGCCGTGCACGAGGTTCGGGAGCGGCGAGCCGTGGCCCGTCGAGCTGCGGGCGTCGTCGCGGTCGAGGAAGAGCACGCGCCCGTTGTACGCGGCGATCCCCGTGGCCAGCGTCGTCGCGACCTCCGGGTCGTGCGTCGCGACACTCGTCACGAGCGAGCCGCCGCCCCGGGCCACGAGCGCCGCCGCCTCGTCCAGCGTGCGGTAGCCGAGGATGCTGGAGACGGGGCCGAACGCCTCGATCTCGTTCACGGCGGGGCTGGTCGCATCGGCGAAGCGCAGGAGCATCGGCGCCACGAACGCGCCGTCCTCCGCGGGGCCCTCGCTGCCGTCCGCACGGCGGACCGTCGGCGTCTCGGGGGAGCCGATCACGAGCTCGCCGCCGCCCTCGCGGAGCCGCGTCACCTGCCGGAGCACCTCGTCGCGCTGGGCCGTCGAGGCGAGCGGTCCCATCGTCACGCCCTCGGCGCGCGGGTCGCCCACGACGATCCGCGCGGCGAGCCGGTCGCGCACCGCGGCGATCACGTCGTCCACCGCCTCCTCGGGCACGATCGCCCGCCGGATCGCGGTGCACTTCTGTCCGGCCTTGGACGTCATCTCCGCGACGAGCTGCTTCACGTAGGCGTCGAACTCCGGGGTGCCGGAGGTCGCATCCGTGCCGAGCACCGAGGCGTTGATCGAGTCGGTCTCGCTGGTGAAGCGGACTCCGCCGGTCTGCACCGCGTCGTGCGCCCGCAGCCGCTCCGCCGTCGACGCGGAACCGGTGAACGCGACGAGGTCGCCCAGCCGGAGGTGCTCGAAGAGGTCGGGGACGCTGCCGGACACGAGCTGCAGCGACCCCTCGGGCAGCAGCCCGGACTCGACCATCACCCGCACCATGGCCTCGGTGAGGTAGCCGGTGGGGGTGGCGGGCTTCACGACCGTGGGGACACCGGCGAGGAAGGCCGGCGCGAACTTCTCCAGCGAGCCCCAGACGGGGAAGTTGAAGGCGTTGATCTGCACCGCCACCCCGGGCAGCCGGGTGTAGATGTGCCGACCGAGGAAGGAGCCGTCCCGCGACAGGTTCTCCACGGCGCCGTCGACGTAGACCTTCGCGTTCGGCAGCTCGCGGCGGCCCTTGCTGGAGTACGCGAAGAGCACGCCGATGCCGCCGTCGATGTCGACCCAGGAGTCCTGCGCGGTGGCGCCGGTGCGGCTGGAGAGCGCGTACAGCTCCTCCTTGCGGGCGGTCAGCGCGAGCGCGAGCTGCTTGAGCAGGACGGCGCGCTGGTGGAACGTGAGCTCGCCGAGCGCCGCCTGACCGGTGGTGCGGGCGAAGTCGAGCGCCGCACCGAGGTCGAGACCGGCGGTGGAGACGCGGGCCACCGTCTCCCCGGTCGAGGCGTCGCGCACCGCGGTGGCGTCCGCGTCGGAGGCGGGCGTCCACCAGGAGCCCTGCACGTAGCTGGGGAGGATCTCGGTCATGGGGGTTCCCTTCATCAGTCGTCCCATTCGTAGAAGCCGCGTCCGCTCTTGCGGCCGAGGTGCCCCTCCGCGACGAGGCGACGCAGCAGGGCCGGGGGTTCGAAGCGCGGGCCGAGCTGTGCCGCGAGGTACTCGGCGATGCCGAGCCGGACGTCCAGCCCGACGATGTCGGTGAGCCGGAGCGGCCCCACCGGATGCTTGTAGCCCAGGGTCATGGCCGCGTCGATGTCGGCCGCGGAGGCGACGCCGTCCTCGAGCATCCGGATCGCCTCGAGGCCGAGGGCGACGCCCAGCCGCGACGATGCGAAACCCGGGGCGTCGGCGACGACGATGGGCGTCTTGCCCAGCGCGCGGACCCAGGAGGCCGCGTCCGCGACGAGAGTCTCCGCGGTCGCGCCGCCACGGACCACCTCCACCAGGGTCGAGGCGGGCACCGGGTTGAAGAAGTGCATCCCGAGGAAGCGCTCGGGGCGGTCGAGCACCGCGGCGAGCTCGTCGATCGAGATGGACGAGGTGTTGGACGCCAGCGCCGCATCGTCCGCGAGGTGCTGCTCGACACGGGTGAGCGCCTCGATCTTGAGCGACAGCTCCTCCGGGACGGCCTCGATGACGAGGGTGCAGTCCGCGAACAGGGCGGCGTCGGTCCCGGTCGCGAACCGCGCCCGGTAGACCTCGGCCGTCTCGATCGCCGTGCCGCGGGCGAGCGAGGCGTCGATCGACCCGTGCACGCGGGCGGCAGCGGCCGCGGCGGCGGCGTCGTCCCGCTCGACCACGGTCACAGGCGATCCGGCGAGGAGGAAGGCGTGGGCGATACCAGCGCCCATGCGTCCGCCACCCAGCACGCCGACGCGGGCCGGGACTGCGGCCTCGGGGGAGGAGGGCGTGCTCATCGGTCTCTCCGTTCCAGGAAGGCGGTCATGCGACGGTGCTTCTCCGGGCTCTCGAACAGCGCGGCCTGCTCCTCGAGGTCGACCGCGGGGTGCTGGTCGCGCGGCGCCCGGAACACCCGCTTGGTCGCGATGGTCGCCGCAGGGTCGTTGCGGGCGATGCGGTCGGCGACCGCATGGGCGGCGGCGAGGAGGTCTGCGGGTTCGTGCAGCGAGGAGACGAGCCCGATGCGGAGGGCCTCCTCGGCGTGCACGGTGCGTCCCGTGAGCAGCAGTTCGATGGCACGGGCGTCGCCCACGATCTCCTTGAGCCGCCAGCTCGCTCCGGCGGCGGCGAGGATGCCCAGGCCGGTCTCCGGGTTGCCGATCTTCAGGGTCGGCGTCGCGAGGCGGATGTCGGCGGCATACGCGAGTTCCGCGCCACCGCCGAGCGCGTAGCCGTCGATCGCGGCGATCACGGGCATCGGCAGCTCCGCGACGCGGACGAACGCGTGGGCGTTGATGCCGCGACGGGCGTCGTCGGCGCGACGGTCCCGAAGCTCGGCGATGTCGGCGCCCGCCGCGAACACCCCGTCGGCGCCGGTGAGGATGAGCGTGCGCGGCGTCTCCTCCAGCTCGGCGCACAGCGCGTGCAGGGCGTCGATCGTGGCCTGGTCGATCGCGTTGCGCTTGTGCGGACGGTTCAGGGTCGCGACGACGCGGTCCGCGGTGCGGGTGACGAGCAGCGGCTCGTCCGTGCCCCTCACACCTTCTCCAGGATCACGGCCGCGCCCTGGCCGACGCCGACGCACATCGTGGCGAGGCCGTAACGGGAGTCCTCGCGCTCCATGCGTCCCATCAGCGTCACGAGCAGGCGCGAGCCGGACGAGCCGAGCGGGTGGCCGAGAGCGATGGCGCCGCCGTCGGCGTTCACGCGGTCCTCGTCGAGGCCGAGCCGCCGGATGCAGGCGAGCGACTGCGAGGCGAACGCCTCGTTGAGCTCCACGGCGCCGATGGCGTCGAGGGAGAGCCCCGAGCGGCGCAGCGCCTTCTCCGTCGCGGGGACCGGTCCGAGTCCCATGATCTCCGGAGCCAGGGCGGCCGAGGTGCCGACGACGATCCGCGCGCGGGGCGTCAGGCCGTGGCGCTCGACGGCTTCGGCGCTCGCCACGAGCACGGCCGAGGCGCCGTCGTTGAGGGCGCTGGAGTTGCCGGCCGTGACGACCTCTCCGCCGGCCACGACGGGACGGAGGCGCGCGAGCACCTCGAGGGTGGTATCCGGGCGCGGGCCCTCGTCGACGAGCACCTCGCCGTCGCGGACCGGGACGCCGACGATCTCCGGGGCGAAGCGGCCGGCGGCGATCGCGGCGGCGGCGCGCTGCTGCGAGCGGACGGCGAAGGCGTCGGCCTCGGCGCGCGTGACGCCGTCGACGCGGGCCACCTCCTCCGCCGTCTCCGGCATCGTGAAGGTGGCCTTGTCCCGCGCGATGAGGTGCGGGTTCGGGAAGCGCCAGCCGATCGAGGTGTCGAACGCGGCTCCGGGCTTCGCCCACGCCTTCTCCGGCTTGGCCTGCACCCAGGGGGCGCGGGTCATCGACTCGACGCCCCCGGCGACGAGGAGATCGGCGTCGCCCGCGCGGATCGCCTGCGCGGCCATGGTGACGGCGGACATCCCGGAGGCGCACAGGCGGTTGACCGTGATGCCCGGCACGGTGTCGGGGAGACCGGCGAGGAGCACGGCCATCCGGGCGACGTTCCGGTTGTCCTCTCCGGCCTGGTTGGCGGCGCCGAGGATGACCTCGTCCAGCTCCGTACGCGCCGGGTCGAGCCCGGCGCGACGCACGGCCTCGCCGACGACGAGCGCCGCGAGGTCGTCGGGACGGACGGCGGAGAGGGTGCCGCCGTAGCGGCCGACGGGGGTGCGGACGCCTCCGACGAGGTAGGCCTCTGGCATGCGGATCTCCTGACTTCGTCGTCCTGGTGTGGTCCGGGAGCGGCCGGTCGTGAATTACTGACCGATCGTAAGGTAATTATGGCACAGGCATACGGCCGGCCGCGATCCCGGACCAGGAGTCAGACGCTGAGATCCACGCCCTTCGTCTCCTTCACCAGCGAGACGCCGATGAGCGAGATGATCGACGCGACGGCGATGTACACGCCGATCGTCCACGCGGCGTGGAACTGGTTCAGCAGCGCCTCCGCGATCATCGGTGCGAACGCGCCGCCGAGGATGGCCCCGAGGGCGTAGCCGATCGAGACGCCCGAGTAGCGCACGTTCGCGGGGAACATCTCGGCGTACAGCGCCGCCTGCGGGCCGTACGAGAGTCCGAGCGCGAACGTCATGACGAACAGGGCCACGAAGTACCAGACGATGTTCGCGGTGTCGATGAGGAACCACATCGGGATGGCCCACACGGCGAGGGCGACGTACCCGATCTGGAACGTGCGGATGCGGCCGAGGCGGTCGGACAGCGCACCGCCCCACAGTGTGAAGATCAGCCAGCCGAACGAGGCAAGCGTGGTCGCCAGCAGCACCGGCGGGCGCTCCATGCCGAGACCCGTCACCGCGTACGTCGCGAAGAAGGCGATCAGCAGGTAGCCCGCGGCGTTGTTGGCGATGAAGATGACGGCCGTGAGGACGACCTGCTTCGTGTGCGCCCGGAAGAGCTGCCCGAGGGGCGCCGACGCCTCCTTGCGACGGCGACGGAGGTCTTCGAACACGGGGCTCTCGTCGACCGCGCGACGGATGACGTAGCCGACCGCGATGAGCACGATCGAGAGCAGGAACGGGATGCGCCAGCCCCACTCGAGGAAGGCCTCGGGGGACATCGAGCTCGTGAGCGCCCAGAGGGTGAAGGTGGCGAGGATCATGCCGACCGGCACGCCGATCTGCGGGAACGCGCCGAAGAGGCCGCGTCGCGCCGTCGGGGCGTGCTCGACGGCCATGAGCGCCGCGCCGCCCCATTCGCCGCCGGCCGAGAAGCCCTGCAGGATGCGCAGGAGGATCAGGAGGATCGGGGCGGCGACGCCGATGGCGGCGTACGTCGGCAGCAGGCCGATGAGGGAGGTGGACAGCCCCATCATCACGAGGGTGAAGACGAGCATCTTCTTCCGGCCGAGCTTGTCGCCGAGGTGTCCGGCGACGATCGCGCCGAGCGGGCGGAACAGGAACGAGATGCCGATGGTCGCGAAGGAGAGCACCTGGGCGAGCCCGGGACTCGACTCCGCGATGGGGGCGAGGAAGAGCGGGGCGAGCACGAGGCCCGCCGCCTGGGCGTAGATGAAGAAGTCGTACCATTCGATCGACGTCCCCACGAGGGTGCCGGCGAGGACGCGCCGCTCCTCGGCGGGCATCCTTCCGGTCGACGAGGCGGCTGCGGTGGCTGAGGTCATGCGAACTCCGTTGTTCTGCGAGGGGGGAGCGCCGACGCGGGTACGTCGGCGATGACTTACCGAATGATCGGTCAGTAATCGCCGAGCGTAGCGTATCGGCGCTCCGCCCACGAGGGTTCGCCGGCCGGGTCGACCTCAGACCCGCCCGAAGGCGCGGAGCGGATGCTCGATGAGCTCCACCACGCGGCGGAGGAATCCGGCCGCATACCCGCCGTCGCAGACCCGGTGGTCGAACACGAGCGAGAGCTGGACGATGCGACGCGGCACGATCACCCCGTCCACGACCCAGGGGCGCTCGATGATCCGGCCGATGCCGAGGATCGCGACGTCGGGGTGGTTGATGATCGCCGCGGAGCCGTCGACGCCGAGCCCGCCGTAGTTGTTGAGGGTGAAGGTCGATCCGCGGAGGCGCTCGGGCGGCAGCGTGCCGGTGCGCGCGGTGGCCGCGAGCTCGCGCAGGGCGACATCGAGGTCGGTGACCGTGAGCCGGTGCGCGTGCGGGACGACCGGGACGAGGAGACCGCGTTCGGTGTCGGCCGCGACGCCGAGGTTCACGCCCTCGAACGAGATCAGCTCGGAGCCGTCGTCGCTGAGCCGGGAGGCGAGCACCGGGTAGTCCTCCAGTGCCAGCAGCACGAAGCGCGCGAGCAGCGCCGTGATCGACGGGGCCTTCGCGCCCTCGGGAGCCATCTGCCCGCGGAGATTCCAGAGCTCGGTGGCGTCGACGTCGACCCACACGGTGGCCTCGGGGATCTCCGAGCGGCTGCGGGCGAGCCGGGCGCTCACGGTGCGGCGCAGCGGGGACAGGCGCTCGCGACTGCGAACCGGGAGGCCGTCGATCTCGCCGGTGGGAGCGGTCGCGGAGGTCGGCGTCGGGGCCGCGGCGACGCCGTCCACCGCGTGGTCCACGGCGGCGCGCAGCACGTCGGCGCGCGTGATCGCCCCGTCCGCTCCGGTGGGGGAGATCGTGTGCACGTCGAGGCCCAGGTCGCGGGCGAGGCGCCGCACGAGCGGCGACCGGACGGCGACCGGCGCGGGTCGCGCGGGCTCGCGGGAGGCCGGTGCGGGCGACTCCGGAGCGGTAGGGGCGGGGGCCGCCGGTGCGGGCGCTGTCGAGGCGGGTGCCGGTGTGGGGCGTGGTGCCGCGGGGCGACGTCGCCGACCCGTCGAGGCGGACGCGGAGGTGCCGTATCCGATGAGGACGTTGCCCGACCCCGCACGCTCCTCCTGCCGGTACGCCTCGTGCTCGGGCTGCGCGGCGGGGGCCTGCCGCGCGGACGCGGTCTCCTCGCTGCTGGGGTCGGCGACCTCCAGCACCGGGGCGCCGACGTCGATGGTGTCGCCGGGCGTGCCGTGCAGCGCCGTCACGACACCCGCGAACGGCGAGGGCAGTTCGACGACGCTCTTCGCGGTCTCGACCTCGGCGATGGCCTGATCGGTCGCGATCGTGTCGCCGACGGCCACCAGCCACTGCACGAGGCCGGCCTCGGTGAGTCCTTCGCCGAGGTCGGGGAGGCGGAACACGCGGGTTGCGGTCTTCACCGGGGTGCTCATACGTCGTCCTCCCAGTGCAACGTGTCGATCGCGTCGAGCACCCGATCGACGTCCGGCAGGTACCAGTGCTCGAACTTCGGCGGCGCGTACGGGGTATCGAACCCGGTCACCCGCCGCACGGGGGCTTCCAGGTACTCGAAGCAGCGCTCGAACACCCGGGCCTGGATCTCGGAGGCGACGCTGACGAATCCCGGGGCCTCGGCGATGACGACCGCGCGTCCCGTGGACCGCACCGCCGCGGTGACCGTCTCGTCGTCGAAGGGGGAGAGGGAGCGCACGTCGACCACCTGCACGCTGCGCCCTTCGCCCGCGGCGACCTCCGCCGCCTCCAGCGCGAGCGGCACGGAGGCTCCGTACGCGAGGAGGGTCACGTCGGAGCCCTCCCTGGCGATGCGCGCCGCGCCGATCTCCGCCGTCACCGCGGTGTCGACCTCGCCCTTCGACCAGTAGAGCTTCTTGGGCTCGAGGAAGACCACCGGGTCCGGCGAGGCGATGGCTGCCCGGAGCAGTGAGTAGGCGTCCTGCGGGGTGGACGGGCTCACGACGGTGAGGCCGGGCGTGTGCGCGTAGTACGCCTCGGACGAGTCGCAGTGGTGCTCGACGCCCCCGATGCCGCCGCCGAACGGGATGCGGATCACGAGCGGCATGCGCATCCCGCCGCGGGTGCGGTTGCCGAGCTTCGCGACATGGCTCACGATCTGCTCGAACGCGGGGAGGGCGAAGGCGTCGAACTGCATCTCGACGACGGGGCGCATCCCGTTCATCGCCATGCCGACGGCGGTGCCGATGATGCCGGACTCCGCGAGCGGGGTGTCGAAGCAGCGGTCCTCGCCGAAGCGGGCGGTGAGTCCGTCGGTGATGCGGAAGACGCCGCCCAGGGCTCCGACGTCCTCTCCGAACACGACCACGTCAGAGTCCGCGGCGAGGGCGTCGGCGAGGGCGCGGTTGAGGGCGGCGGCCATGGTCATGGTCGTCGTGGTGGCGGCGTCCGTCGCGACCGGCGTCTCGTGCTCGGCGATGGTCATCGGGGGCCTCCGGTCGTCATCGTCTCGGCGGGGTGGGAGCGGGCGATCTCGTCGCGGAGGAGCCGCCATTGCTCCTCACGCTGCGGCGAGCGGGTCGCGGTCACGAAGCGGAAGAGGTCTTCCGGGTCGAGCTCCGCATCGGTGTTCAGGGCGGTGCGCATGGCGGCGGCGATCTCCTCCGCGCCCGCGGCGAAGCGCGACTCTGCCTCGTCGTCCAGAGCGCCGGTCGCGGTGAGGTGCGCGCGCAGGCGGAGCAGCGGATCGCGGGCGAGCCAGGCCTGCACCTCCTCGCGTTGGCGGTAGCGGGTGTCGTCGTCGGCGTTGGTGTGCGCCTGCATGCGGTAGGTGTGCGCCTCGACGAGGGAGGGGCCGCCACCGGCGCGGGCGCGGTCCACGGCCTCCGTGAGCACCGCGAGGACCGCGGCCACGTCGTTGCCGTCGACGCGCTGCCCCGGCATGCCGTAGCCGACCGCCTTGTGGGCGAGGGAGGGGGCGGCGGTCTGCCGGGAGAGGGGGACCGAGATCGCGAACTCGTTGTTCTGGACGAAGAACACGACGGGCACGTGGAACACCGCCGCGAAGTTCATCGCCTCGTGGAAGTCGCCCTCGCTCGTCGCGCCGTCGCCGCAGAGCGCGAGCACCACGGTGTCCTCGCCGCGGTGCTTCGCCGCCTGCGCGAAGCCGACCGCATGCAGGAGTTGAGTCGCGAGCGGGGTGGCCTGCGGGGCGACGCGGTGCGCGCGCACGTCGTAGCCCGAGTGCCAGTCACCCTTGAGGAGCACCATCGCCTCCGCAGGCGCGACGCCGCGGGCGATCACGGCGACCGAGTCGCGGTAGGTGGGGAAGAGCCAGTCGGTGTCGCCGAGTGCCATCGCCGCGGCCACCTGGCAGGCCTCCTGGCCGTGCGACGACGGGTAGACCGCGAGGCGGCCCTGGCGCACGAGCGCGCCGGCCTGATCGTTGATGCGACGGCCTTCGACGAGGCCGCGGTAGGCCGCCAGCAGGACGTCGGCGGCGGGGAGCGCGTAGGCCTCGTCGGGGAGGGTGGTCCCGTCCTCGGCGATCAGTCGTACCGCGGTGTCTCGCGGGAGCATGTCGTGGGGGTGCATCCGTCCGCCTTCCTTGCCGAACTCGATGAGGACAGCATGCCGCGCGTGCGACAGTCATCCAAGATCCGTCGAGGGATCGTGGACGATTGCTCGAGACATGCCACAATGGCTTCCGAAATGTCAGGATTTCCCGGACGGGAGGGGGGTGCCATGGCGGCGCTGGACGAGACGGATCGCGCGATCCTCGCGGAGCTGCGGCGGGATGCGCGGGCGTCCATGACCGCGATCGCCGAGGCGGTGCATATCTCCCGCGCGGGGGCGCATGCCCGCATCAAGCGCCTCACCGATGCCGGAGTGATCACCGGCTACACCGTGCGCACCGACCCCGTGCTGCTGGGGCATCACGCGAGCGCGTACGTGACCCTCGCGATCGAACAGGCCACGTGGCAGGAGGTGAGCGCGCGGCTCCGGGCGATCCCGGAGATCGAGCACATGGCGCTCGTCGGCGGCGACTTCGACGTGCTGCTGCTGGTGCGCGCCAATGACGCCCGCGACCTGCGCCGCATCGTGCTGGAGGACATCCAGGCGATCCCGTCGATCCGCTCGACACGGACGATCCTGATCTTCGAGGACTTCGACCGGGCGTGACGGTCGTCTCCCGTGACGGGGTCGTTGGGGTGCGGCGGTGGTGTGGAGAGGTGATTGCGCGTCTCTTCGCGTGCAGGAGGAGTCCTTCGCGCGTACTGGAATATCGCTCTGAGCAGGGGTAATCCGGCCTCGCAATGTCGGTGGCCCTCTGTTGAATCGTCGTATGGAAAGCACCCCGGCAGCGGTTCTCGACGACACGGTCGTCGCTCTCGACGCCGTGCTGCAGTCCGGCACCGTAGGCGCTCTCGATGCCGGGGCGATGATGGACCTGCTGCGGGTCGCGGGTGAGATCCAGCGACGCGTGGAGGCCGTGATCGTCGACGCGGTGGCGAGCGTCGATCCGCGTCCGGCGGGGTCCGGGGAACCGGCGTTCTGCGGACGGTTCGGCTGCCGCTCGATGAACGAGCTGCTGCAGCGTGTGCTCCGCACCGACGGCGCGTCCGCCGCGCGCCTGGTGAAGGCTGCGCGGTTGGTGCGACGCGAGGTCGATCTCTCCTCCGGGGAGTGGCTGCCGGCGCGGTGGCCGGCGCTGCGTGAAGCGCTCCTCGACGCGGCGATCGGCGTGACCGGGCTGCTGGCCGCGACCGGGCCGATCGAGCAGGCCGGCCCTCGCGTGCGCCTCGCCGACCGCTGGGAGGCCGACGCGTATCTCGCGGAGGTCGCTCGGGGTGAGGAGAGCGACGACGAGAACAGTGAGGATGACGAGAACGAGCCCGGTCCGGCGCCGACGCCCGAGGAGCTGCGGGTGCGGGCGCAGCTCATCGTGCAGTACCTCGACCCCGACGGCGCGGAGCCCGCGGAAGACATCGCGTTGCGCGCTCGCGGTCTGGTGCTGGGGCGCGCCAAGGACGGTGTGATCCCGGTCCGGGGCGCACTGCTGCCCGAGGTCGCGGGGCAGCTGCAGCGGATCTGGGACGCGTACCTGAACCCGAAGGTCGACGGGCCGCCGCTTCCCGGCGTGCACTTCGTGCCGTCCGCGGAACTCGCGGATGCTGAGTGGCGGCACACCGCGGTGTCTCCGGACGACGATGTGCTCCCGTCCGGCGACCCCGGCGGGATGGCCGACGGGCGCACGCGGGCACAGAAGCAGTACGACGCGCTCGCGGCGGCCCTGGGGATCGCGGCCCGGCACGACGACATGCCACGGCTGGGCGGTGGGGCCCCGACACTCGTGGTCACGGTCGGCGCCGAGGACTATGCCACGGGGCGCGGCTGGGCGCGGGTCGAGGGCGTCGAGACGCCGGTGTCGACGCGGGTGACCGCACACACGGCGTGCGGAGGGACGGTCCAGCGGGTCGTGCTGGGGGCAGGCGGGAGGATCGTCGGGCTCGGGTCGAGCGACCGGATCTTCACCCCGGCGCAGCGCCGGGCGATCGGCGTGCGGGACGGCGAGTGCCTCATCCCCGGGTGTCACGTCCCCGCCGCCTGGTGCGAGATCCACCACGTCACGGAGCACGCGCACGGGGGCCCGACGCACACCGACAACGGGGTCGCGCTGTGCTGGCATCACCACCGCACTCTGGACACCTCGGGGTGGCAGATCCGCATGCGCGGGGGAGTGCCGCAGGTGCGAGGGCCGGCGTGGTGGGATCCGCGGCGACGATGGCGCATGCCGCGCCCGGTGCTTCGCGGCTTCACGGACCGGACGGGGGCCGATTCGCTCACAGGGGCCCGATTCGCTCACGCGGGACCGGCGCGGGAGCGCATCCTTCGCGCGGGGACATCTCCGGCGCGCTCCGCGACAAGTGCGGCGGGAAAGGCCGACCGAGAATGAGAAGAAGACCGGCGTCCGCGCCGTGACCCGCTCGAAGGAGAGACACCGATGTCCGATTCCGCCGTTCCCGTAGCCGTCGACCACGGACCAGCCGATTCCGCGGCCTCCGCCGCTGCGGCGCTGCTCGACCGCATCCAGGCCCCGCAGGGCGAGGGGCGCGAGATCCCCGACGCCGCGACGCGGGAGGTCATCGGACGCGCGCCCGTGGCCACGGTCTCCGACCTCGACGACGCCATCGCCCGCGCGAAGGCCGCGCAGCCCGCGTGGGAGGCGCTCGGACACGAGAAGCGGAGCGCGCTCCTCCTCGCCGCGGCCGACGCCATCGACGCGAACGCCGAGGGGCTCGCCTATCTTCTGTCGCGGGAGCAGGGGAAGCCGCTGAACGGCCCCAACGCGCGGTTCGAGCTCGGCGCCTGCTCGGCCTGGCTGCGCACCAACGCCACCACCGTCCTGGAGCCGCAGGTCCTCGTCGACGACGAGACGCTGCACGCCGAGCTCGTGTACAAAGCGGCCGGCGTGGTCGGCGCCATCGGGCCGTGGAACTGGCCGCTCATGATCACCATCTGGCAGATCGGGCCGTCGCTGCGCATGGGCAACACGGTCGTCGCGAAGCCCAGCGAATACACCCCGCTGAGCGTCCTGGCGATGCTCGCCGTGATGAACGACGTGCTGCCCGCCGACGTCCTCATCGGCGTGTCCGGCGACCGCGAGGTGGGGGCGCGCCTCTCCTCGCACCCCGACATCGCCAAGATCATGTTCACCGGCTCCACCGCGACCGGGCGCCGCATCATCGAGAGCTCCGCGGGCAACCTCGCCCGCCTCACGCTCGAACTGGGCGGCAACGACGCGGGCATCGTGCTCCCCGGCACGGACCCTTCCGCGATCGCGGAAGACCTCTTCTGGGGGGCGTTCATCAACACCGGACAGACCTGCGCCGCCATGAAGCGCCTCTACGTGCACGACTCCGTGTACGACGAGGTCGTGGACGCGCTCGCCGCCATCGCCGCGCAGGTGCCGATGGGGAACGGGCTCGACGAGGGCAACGTGCTCGGGCCGCTGCAGAACCGCCCGCAGTTCGACATCGTCAGTCGCCTCGTCGACGATGCGCGGAGCCGCGGCGCCCGGATCGTCACCGGTGGAGAGCCGGCCGCCGACCTCGGCGAGCTGTTCTACCGGCCCACCATCGTCGCCGACATCGACAACGACGCGGCGCTCGTGCAGGAGGAGCAGTTCGGTCCCGCGCTCCCCGTCATCCGGTACAGCGACGTCGACGAGGCCTTCGCGCTCGCGAACGCCCTCGACGTGGGTCTCGGCGCGTCGGTGTGGGCGAGCGACCCGGAGGAGGCCCGCGCCGTCGCGGCGCGCATGCAGTCCGGCACGGTGTGGATCAACTCGCACGGCGGGCTGCACCCGATGGTGCCGTTCGGCGGCGTGAAGAGCTCGGGCTACGGGCTGGAGTTCGGCGTCGAGGGGCTCAAGTCCGTCGCCGTGACCCAGGTCGTCTCCGGACCCGGCCGGAAGGCGTGAGCGTGACCGCGGCGAACAACGGTGCGGTGCGCTCCGCGATCGTCGTCGGGGCCGGTACGTCGGGCGCCATCGTCGCGCGGCGTCTCACCGACGCCGGTGTCGCGGTGACGCTCGTCGAGGCGGGCGGCTACGACACGAACCCGGCCATCCACGACCCCTCGCGGGCGGGCGAGCTGTGGCACTCCGCCGAGGACTGGGACTTCTTCACCGTGCCGCAGCCGCACGCGGCCGGTCGTCGGCTGCATCTTCCTCGCGGCAAGGTCACCGGTGGGTCGCACGCGCTGAACGCCATGATCTGGGTGCGCGGCGCGGCCTCCGACTACGACGCGTGGGAGGCGGCCGGCGCGACCGCATGGGGCTGGGCCGAGGTCGAGCCGATCTACGACGCGATCGAGAACGACCTGCTGCCCGTGACCGATGACTACGCGCTCGCGCCCATCCAGGCCTCGATCATCGACGCCGCCGTGGAGGAGGGGCTGCCGCGCAACCCGAACTACAACGGGGGCACGCTCGACGGGGTCTCCCAGGAGCAGGTCACGATCAAGGACGGACGGCGCGTCAACACCTGGACCGTGTACGCGCAGCCCGTCGCCGACCGGATGACGATCCTCACCGGCCGCGCGGTCCACTCCGTGATCGTGCGCGATGGTCGTGCGGTCGGTATCCGGCTGGGGGAGGGCGACGAGACCGAGGAGGTGTTCGCGGACGAGGTCATCCTCTCGGCGGGCGCACTCGGCACTCCTGTCATCCTGCTCCGCTCGGGCATCGGTCCCGCCGACGAGCTGAGTGCGCTCGGCATCCCCGTCGTGCTCGACGCCCCCGCTGTGGGCAAGAACCTGCACGACCACCTCCTGTCGCCGGTCGTCTTCGCGACCGAGAAGAAGCCCGTCGGCCCGCCGCAGCCGGGGGTCTCCGTCACGCAGAGCCATCTGTTCTGGCGCAGCCGCGACGGCCTCGCGCAGCCGGACACGCAGCCCATCCACTTCTCCGTCCCGATGTGGGGAGAGCTCGAGCCGAAGGGCACCGACGGGTTCACGCTCATGGCGGGCCTGGTGACGCCGTACAGCCGCGGCGAGCTGCGCCTCACCGGTCCCGGCCTCGACGACCTGCCGCACATCGACCTGGCGGCGCTGGAGGATCAACGAGACGCCGACGCCCTCGCGGCCTCCGTGCGCCAGTGCCGCCGGATCGGCACGCAGCCCGCGCTCGCCGAGGAGTGGGGAGCGGTCGAGGTCTACCCCGGGCCGGACGTGGCGGACGACGACGTGGAGGAGTGGGTGCGCCGCACGGCCATCACCTATCACCACCAGGTCGGCACCTGTCGCATGGGCTCCGACCCGGAGTCGGTGGTCGACCCGCAGCTCCGGGTGCGCGGGATCGAGGGGCTCCGGGTGATCGACGCCTCGGTCATGCCGACCGTGCCCACCGGCAACACCAACGCGCCCGCGGCCATGATCGGCGAACGCGGCGCGCGGTTCCTCCTCGCGGACTGAGGGAGGGCGGCGAGGGGACGCGGGGCGGTCACGGCATCTGTCGTGATCGCCCCGCGCTCCTGGGTGTCAGCGCGTGAGCAGCGTCACCGCCACGAGCGCGAGGGCGACGAGACCGAACCCGGTCGCGAACACCGTCAGCGCGAGCGGGAGTCCGCCGCCGGGCAGCGGCCCGCGCGCCCGGGCGGTGAGCACCGCGGTCGTCCGGCGCTGCCGATGGCGAGCGGCGATCCAGAGCAGCGCCGCCGTGCCGACGCCCAGCACGCCCGGGACGAGGCCCCACCCCTCGGCGCCGGTCGGCAGCACGAGGGGGAACACCCGCAGCGACAGCAGCGAGCCGACCGCGATCGCGAGGGCCGTGCGCCGCCAGGCCAGCTCCGTGCGCTCCGGCTGCAGCCCGGGATCGTACAGATCGGGCGCCGAGGTGTCGGGCGCGGGAGTATCGGGGGCGGTCATCGGCAGGGCTCCGTCAGCGCCACAGCACCCCGGCGAGGACGAGCAGCCCCGTCGTCACGACGACCACGGCGAGCACCACCGCCGACAGCGCGCCCGGCAGGGGCCGTCCCTGTCGGAGGGCGCGTTCGGCCCGCATCCACTCGAACCAGGCGAGCGGGGCCACGGCCGTGCCGGCGATCATCAGCAGCAGCGAGGCGGCCAGCCGGAAGCCGGGGTGCAGGTCGAGGCCGAGGACCTCGAGCGCGACGCCACCCGCGATCAGCGCCAGTCCGGTCCGGGTCCAGGCCAGGAACGTGCGCTCGTTGGCGAGGGAGAACCGGGGATCGGGCTCGTCCCCGACCCGGTAGACGGAGGCGGGGAAGCGGCGCATGCGCCCATCGTACGGCGCGTCGTGTTCAGCGCTCGTGCACCGTGCGCCCGGCGAACCATGTCGAGACGACCTCGGTGTGCACGATCTCCTCCGCCGGTCCGCCGATCGCATCCCGTTCCAGGATCACGAAGTCGGCCGACTTGCCGGGGGTCAGGGACCCGGTCTCGGCGCCGAGCCCCATCGCCGTCGCGGCGTTGATCGTGAAGACCTCCAGCGCCTCCTCGGCCGAGATCGCCTGCTCCGGCCACAGCGTGCCGGGGGCGCGGCCGAGCGGATCGGCGCGTGTCACGAGCCCCTGCAGGCCCTCGAGCGTGTTCGGCGACTCGCTCACCGGCCAGTCCGAGCCGCCGGCCACGAGGGCCCCGGCGTCGAGGAGCGCGCGGTTGGGCTGCGAGTGCTCGGCACGCTCTCCCAGCACGTCCGCGAGCGCCTGGGGGATGACGCCCGGGTACCAGATGAACGGGGAGATGTCGGCGGAGACGTCCAGCGCCGCGAGTCGGGGGATGTCGCTCTCCGCGAGGAACTGCCCATGCGCGATCTGCACCGGCGTCGTGAATCCGTCCGCGCGCAGGCGCTCGGCGGCGTCCAGCACGAGGCGTGCCGACCCGTCGCCGGTGCAGTGCACCTTGGCCCCGAGACCGCGCGCCGCGACGGCCCGGAGCCAGTCGGTGAGCTCGTCGAGGGTCATGGTCGTCTCGCCGTGGAAGTGCGCGCCGTGCACCGGATCCGCCGGATACGGGTCGAGGAACGAGGCGGTGCGGGCGGGCGGCACGCCGTCGAGGAAGATCTTCACGAAGTCGGGACGGTGGTGCGGCGTGCGGAAATCCTCGCCGCGGTCGAGCAGGGGAGCGCCGATGGGGTCGAACCCGAAGATCTCGTCGTTGATGAGGAGCGAGGAGACCACCCAGGCGTGCAGCTCGTCGGCGCGGTCGAGTCCGGCGAGCGCGGCGAGGATGTCGACGGAGACCCCGGCGTCCTGGAACGCCGTGATCCCAAAGGAGTTCAGCAGCTCGATGCCGCGGCGAGACGCGGCGGCGTGCTGCTCCGGCGTGAGTCCGCCGCTGCGGTCGTACGCCTCCTGCACCGGGATGCCGGCGGCTTCCAGGAGCACGCCGGTGGGCGTGCCGTCGTCGGGGTCGAGCAGCGTCACCCCGGAGGTCGGGATGCTGTCCGCCGTGATGCCGGCCAGCTCCAGGGCCCGGGTGCTGGCCCAGCGGTTGTGGCGGGAGTCCTCCATGAGCGCCACCGGCCGTCCGCCCGCTGCCTCGTCCAGCCGGCGCCGCGTGGCGGTGTTCGCCAGCGTCGGGAGCAGGGTCGTGGCCACGGCGCCGCCGACGATCCACGCGTCCTCGGGCAGGGTCTGTGCCTTCTCCCGCACCCGGTCCAGGATCTCGTCGAGCGTGAGCGAGGGGGCGAGCGACAGTTCGAACAGCTCGGTCCGTCCGGCGAGCGCGTGGTGGTTGTGCACGTCGACGAACCCGGGGTAGACCGCCGCGTCGCCGACCTCGACCAGCCGCGTGCGACGGCCGCGGAACGCCTCCACGTCGGCGCGGTCGCCGACGGCGAGGATCCGTCCGTCTCGTACGGCGAAGGCCTCGGCACGCGGGCGGGCGCGGTCCGACGTGCGGATCACGGAACCGGTGACGATGAGGTCGGCGACGTCGGTCATGTCAGGCGTCTCCGAAGGTCGCGGGCTCGAGCGACGGGGTGTGGTGGGTGGTCGACAGCAGGCGGCCGTGTGCGCCGAACGTGAAGTGCGTGGGCACCTCACCGCTCTCGTCCAGCCCGAACAGCACGCCGTGGGAGCGGATCGCGTTCACGTCGCGGTGGTCGGCGATCGTGACCGAGGCGCACGGGATCACCTTCTCGCGCCACGCGAAGACGTAGATCCCGGGGCGCACCTCCCACACGCTGTTCTCGTCGGTGTCGGCGAGCCCGCGCTCGGGACCGGCCAGGCACTGCCACGAGTACCAGCGCGGGGAGAGGTACACGTGCTCGTAGGCGTGCTCCTCGCTGTAGACCCACTCCACCCGACGGCCGATGAGCGTGATCGTGGGGGCGGCCTCGGCGCCGGTGACGTCGGCGCCCTCGATGGTGCCGGGGGCGAAGTGGTGCTGCACGCGGGTGCGGCCCTGCTCGGGCGCGGGGAGGATCTCGGAGATCACCGCGAGGGAGCGTCCGTGCCGCAGGTCGAGGACGAGCGAGACGGCCTCGTTCGGGAGGTAGCGGTGGTGGAACTGCACGAAGTAGAGCTCGTCGTCGACCTCGAACGCCTCGTAGTCGTCGGTGTCGGACGCGGCCTCCGTGGGGTCCTCGGCGCCGGGCTGGTACTCCCAGGCGACCGTCGAGTCGTCGAAGCGGTGGACGATGCGGGTGCCGCGGTCGTCGACGACGGCGATCTCGCGACCGCTCAGGGCGGTGCTGTGCGGGGCCTTGTTGGCGTCGAAGCCGGGGGCGAGTCCTTCCAACGGCAGCCAGGTGGAGGTGTCGGCGGGGTTGAGGGTCGTCATGGGATTTCCTTCCTTCGGAGAACGGGGTCGGCGCGGGCGTCAGCGGTCGCTGAACCGCTCCAGGTCGGTCGCGAGACCGTCGTAGACGGCGGGCTTCGCGCGGCGGAGGTAGGCGGCGTAGACGATGCCGCCGATCAGCGCGAGCACGAGCAGGAGCGGCATCAGACGGATCGCGAGCTCCTCGGAGCCGGCGACGATGTTGAAGTTCACGATCGCCAGGATCGAGATGGCCGCGATGCCGAGGAAGCCGATGCCTGGAGCGATGAACGTGCTCCACCACCGAGGGTCGTTCCGGCGCCGGAAGTACACGACGATCGAGATCGCCGCGAGTCCCTGCAGGATCAGCACGCTGAGGGTGCCGAAGCCGAGCATCGCGGGCACGAGTGTGACGATGGGATCGGCACCGGCGAGGGCGAACAGGATCGCCACGATCGCCGCGAAGCCGGCCTGCACGATGCCCGCGAGCTGCGGGGCGCCGTTCGGGCGGGTGCGGGCGAGGGCCTGCGGGAGGATCTTCGCGCGTCCCAGCGAGTACAGGTAGCGGGTGGCGGAGTTGTGGAACGCGAGCATCGCCGCGAACAGGCTCACCAGGAGCAGCACCATCATCACGGTCGTGAGCGGGCCGCCCAGGTACTGCTGCGAGAGCGAGAAGATGAGGTCGCCCGTGGGCAGGTGCTCCAGCGCGGTGGCCTGCGCCTGTGCGACGCCGGTCGCGCTCACCACGGCCCAGGTCGTGACGCCGAGGATCACGCCGATCGCGATGATCGAGGTGTAGGTCGCCCGCGGGATGGTGCGCAGCGGCTGCTTGGCCTCCTCGCTGAAGAGCGCGGTGGCCTCGAACCCGAGGAAGCCGGTCGCCGCGAGCAGCAGCCCGATGGGCAGCGAGCCGGAGAACACGGCCTCCGGGCTGAACGCCGCCACGTCGTAGCCGGTCTGCACGAGCACGGAGACGTCGAACACGACGAGCATGAGCACCTCGAGCACGAGGCACACGCCGAGGACCTTCGAGCTGAAGTCGACGCCGATCCGGGCGAGAACGAAGCACACGACGATCGACAGCAGACCCCAGACGAGCCAGTGCACGTCCAGACCGGTGAGGTCGCGGATGATCGTCTGCATGAAGAAGCCGCTGGTGCCGATCGTGCCGACGACGAAGAAGTTGTAGCCGAGCGTCGCGATGAGGCCCGCGACGAGTCCGCCGGTGCGGCCGAGGCCCTTCACGACGAAGGCGTAGAAGCCTCCGGCGTTCACCAGCTGCTTCGACATCTGGGCGTAGCCGATCGCGAACAGCAGCAGGATGGCCGCGACGAGGAAGAACGCCATCGGGGTGCCGCCGCCGTTGCCCAGCGCGATGGCGAGCGAGGCGACGACGACGATCCCGGTCAGCGGCGCGACGGCGGCCAGGACGAGGAAGACGATGCCGGCGACGCCGAGGGCGCCGGGGCGGAGGGAGGTGTGGTGCGGCGTCGTGGGTGCGGAGGTCTGCTCTGCCACGTCGGCTCCTTTGCTCGGGTGACGGCCGTGTGGACACGGCATCGACGACGAGGGGAATCGTCGATAGAGCGAGTCTGCTCGCCGCCCCGTTCCGACGCTTGACCGTGAGCGAAGGACGATGGTGCCACCGCGCACACCCCGGCGTCGAGCGTGCGGGCCCTCCGCACCGCGGAGCAGGATGACCGGGACGACACCGCTGTCTCGTCGGCGCCGCGCGGCGCCGGGCCGCGGTCGGAGGATGCGATGGACCTGCAGCTCGACGGCACGACGGCCCTCGTCACGGGGGCTGCCTCCGGCATCGGTCGTGCCGTCGCCCGGGCGCTCGCCGCCGAGGGGGTGCGGGTCGCGCTGCTCGACCGGGACGCCGCCGCGCTCCGGGACGCGGCGGGGGAGGCCGGCATCGATCCGGTGCTGCTCGCCGCCGACGTCACGGACGAACAGCAGGTGGCCGCCGCCGTCGACGCCGGTGTCCGCGCGCTGGGCGGTCTCGACGCGGTGGTCTGCTGTGCCGGGATCTCCGGCCCGGTCGGGACGCCGATCGAGGAGACCCCCCTGGAGGTGTGGAACCGCGTCCTCGCCGTCAACGTCACCGGCGCGTTCCTCGTGCTCAAGCACGCGATGCCGGCGCTCCGGGAGTCCGCCGCCGGATCCGTCGTGCTGCTCGCGAGCGACTCGGCTGTCGTGGCCTCCCCGGGCATGGCCCCCTACGCCGCGTCGAAGGCGGCGCTCGTCCAGTTCGGAAGGGCGCTCTCGGTCGACCTCGCCGGCACCGGGGTGCGCGTGAACGCGGTGTCACCGTCCATCGTCGACACGCCGATGAGCCGGGGCGACCTCGGCGCCGCGGCGTTCGACGAGCCCGCCTTCCCCGTGCAGAGCGCCGACGAGGTCGCCGCGCACGTCGCCTACCTCCTCTCCCCGCGGAGCCGGGCGGTCAACGGCACCACCCTCCTCAGCGACTTCGGGTACACCGCCCGGTCGGGATTCCCCGCCTGACGCGCCCGCGTCCGGCCCCACCGCGCACGCGCGCAGAACACACAGGAGCACACATGGCAACCGTGGTCGGATCGAGCGTCTCCGGACGCGTCGTCGTCATCACCGGAGGCGGCACGGGCATCGGCGCGGCGGTCGCGGAACGTTTCGCGGCCGAAGGGGCGCACGTCGTCGTGGTGGGTCGCCGGCCGGAGCCGTTGCACGAGGTCGAGCGGGCCGTCGGGGCGCTGCCGATCGTCGCGGATGCGGCGGACACCGCGTCGGCGCAGGCCGCGATCGCCGAGATCCTCGCGCGGTTCGGCCGCATCGACGTCCTCGTCGCGAACGCCGGAGGACACGGGTTCTCCCCGGTCGCCGAGACCGACGACGCGAGCTGGGACGCCGCGATCCGTGCCAACCTCACGACCGCGTTCGTGATGGCGCGGGAAGCGCTGCCGGCGCTGATCGAGGCCAAGGGGCAGGTGGTGATCGTCTCCTCGCTGGCCGGGCTCTTCGCGGGGCCGTCGGTGGCCGGATACACGGTCGGCAAGCACGCCCTCATCGGCCTCACCCGGACGCTCGCGCGCGACTACGGGCGCCACGGCGTGCGCGTCAACGCGATCTGCCCCGGGTGGGTGCAGACGCCGATGGCCGACGAGGAGATGGACGAGTTCGCGGCGCACGCCGGTCTCGGCTCCCGGGAGGAGGGCTACGCGACGGTCACCGCCGACGTGCCGCTGCGCCGCCCGGCGCGGCCCGCTGAGATCGCCTCCGTCGTGCGGTTCCTCGGGTCGGGGGAGTCGTCCTACATCACCGGCGCCGTGATCGTGGCGGACGGCGGGTCGCACGTGGTCGACGTGCCGACCATCGCCTTCGACCACGCCGGGATGTAGCGCCGGGTCAGGGGCGGTGGCCGTCGCCCCGAGATCAGTTGATCCGGAGCTCGAAGCCGTCGTCGGTCGGGACCACGGCGACGTGCGTGAGGTCGTCGACGTGTGCGGTCGGGGCGTGGGCTCCCGCGTGCGGACCGATGCCGATCACGCGCATGCCCGCGGCGTGGGCGGCCTGGATGCCGGCGCCGGAGTCCTCGAACACGACGCAGTCCGCGGGGTCGATGCCGAGGGTGCGGGCGGCGAGGAGGAAGCCCTCCGGATCGGGCTTCGAGGCGGAGACGTTCTCCGCCGTGACGGCGAGCTCGGGGACCGTGAGCCCGGCCTGGCCCATCCGCGCGGTCATGAGCGCGACGTTGGCCGAGGTGACCACCGCGTGCGGGAACGGCTCCAGCGCGGCGAGCAGGTCCTCGGCGCCCGGGATGCCGATCACACCGTCCACGTCGGAGGCCTCGGTCGCGAGCATGACCTCGTTCTCACGGAGGTTGATGGCGTGGTCGCGCTCGGGGAGCAGGATCGCCATGCTCTGGTGACCCTGGCGCCCGTGGACGGTGCGCAGGACGGTCTCGGGGTCGATCCCGTGCGGCTCCGCCCAGGCGAGCCAGAGGCGCTCCACGACGGCGGTCGAGTCGACGAGGGTCCCGTCCATGTCGAGGAGGGCGGCGCGGGCATGGAGGATCTCGGTCACTCCCTCAGGCTAACCCCCACGCCGCCGACCCACCCCCTTTCGCGCGCCCCGGCCCCTTGCGAACGCGCGCAAGGGGCCGGGAGGAACGCAACGGGGTGGGTCGACGGGGAGTCAGCCCCCGAGGTAGGCGCGGTGGAGGAGGGCGGGGTCGTCTTGGAGGGCCTGCGGCGCGCCCTGGAACGACACACGGCCGCCAGCGACGACGACCGCCTCCTGCGCGAGACCGAGGGCGAGCTGCGTGAACTGCTCCACCAGCAGCACCGCCACCCCGGACTCCGCGATCGACGACACGATCGGCATCAGGCGCAGGAACACCACCGGCGCGAGGCCCAGGGACATCTCGTCGATGAGCAGCACCCGGGGCTTCGCTGCGAACGCCCGTGCCAGCACCACCATCTGCTGCTCCCCACCCGACAGCAGTGCCGTGGGGGAGTCGATGCGCTTCTCCAGCTCCGGGAACTGCGCCAGCACGGCCTCGATCTCCCCGGCGGTGCGTGCCGTGAGGGAGAGGTTCTCGCGCACGGTGAGCGACGGGAACACGGCCCGCCCCTGCTCGATGTGCACGATGCCGCGCCGGGCCCGCGCCACGCGGGAGAGCCGGTCGATCGGATCCCCGTCCAGCAGGATCGACCCGGACGAGTGCGGCGTCACGCCGGACACCGCCTCGATCAGGCTCGTCTTGCCCGCCCCGTTGGGGCCGACCAGGGCCAGGACCTCGCCGCCGGCGACCCGCAGCGAGACGTCCGAGATGACCGGCCCGGCGCCGCGGCTCACCGTGACGCCGTCGAGCACCAGTGCGCTCATTTCAGCAGCTCCGTCTCTCCCATGTACGCCTTGACGACGTCGGGGTTCGCGAGGACCTCCGCCTGCGGGCCGCTCGCCAGGACGCGGCCGAAGTCGAGGACCGTGAGGGTCGGGCACACCGAGCGGACGAGGTCCAGGTCGTGCTCGATGATGATGAGGGCCACGCCGTAGCGCCCGGGGAGCTCGCGCAGGCGAGCCGCGAGTGCCAGATGCTCCTCGTGCGAGAGGCCGGCGGCTGGCTCGTCGAGGATGAGCAGTCGCGGGCGGGCGGCGACGTTCGCCGCGACCTCCACGAGCCGCCGGGTGCCGACGTCGACGCTCGAGAGGCGCGCCCGGGCCGGCGGGCACCCGAAGAACGCGAGGACCTCGTCGATGTCCGCCGCGGCGAGCCGCCGTCTGGCCACGAAGCGCACGTAGCCGCCCACGGTCAGCGCCGGAGGGACGCGGTCCTGCTGGAAGGTCCGTCGCAGTCCGAGTCGCGCACGCCGGGTGGGGGAGAGCCCGGCGAGGTCGCGGTCGCCGAGGAGCACGCGGCCCTCGTGCTGGGGGAGGAAGCCGCTGATGGCGTCGACGAAGGTCGACTTCCCGGCGCCGTTCGGACCGATGAGTCCCATGATCGAGGCGGCGGGCACCGTGAACGAGACGTCGTCGAGGGCCTTGAGCGCCCCGAACTGCACGGTCAGACCGTCGACCGTGAGCACCGGGGCGCCGTCGAGGGCGGCCTCGTCGACGGTGGCCGTCGTGGTCGTGGTGATCGCCGCCGCATCGGTTCCCGCGTCAGGCGGGAGCGCCGTGAGCTTCGCGCTGGCCGTGCGCCGGTCGGCCCGTCGGTACAGGAGGTTGCGGATGCCCTGGCCGAGGTTCGTGCCGCTCGTGAGCGCCTGCACCCCCAGCACGCCGAACACGACGAAGCCCCAGTCCTGCGGCACGCCCCACCGCTTGAGCAGCTCCGGCACGAGCACCCACAGGAGTCCGCCGAAGATGGCCATGTCGATGAGGTGCGCGCCGGACATGATAGCCAGCACGTACAGGGCGAGGGACTGCAGCGGCGTGAAGCTCGAGGCGAAGGGGAGCTGCACCTGTCCGGCGAGCAGTCCGCCGGAGATGCCGCCGAGGGCCGCCGACACCGCGAACGCCGTGAGCTTCGCGGTGCGCACGCTCTGCCCGGCCGCGGCCGTGCCCCGCTCGGAGAACGCGACGGCCTTCCAGCTCGCGCCCCACCGGCCGCGCTGCAGGAAGAACACCGCCAGGCCGCAGACGGCGAGCACGACGATGGAGAGGAAGAAGAACTCCCGGTCGCTCCCGAACAGTGCCGGGCGCTCGATCGCGATGCCGTCCGCGGAGCCGGGGAACTGGATCTGCACGAGCGTGACGTCGGCCGCCGCGGCGAAGCCGAGCGTCACCACCGCGAGGTTCACCCCGCGCAGCCGCAGGGCGGGGAGCCCGACGAGGATGCCCACGAGACCGGCCGCGACGCCACCGAGCACGAGCCAGACGAGGAAGCCGCCCGGCGCCTGCATCACGTTCAGCAGCGAGACGATCCACGCGCCGACCGCGGCGAACGTGAGCTGGCAGAGGGCGATCATGCCGGCCGAGCCGGTGACGATGCCGAGTCCGAGGATCGCGATCGCGGCCGTGACGGCGCTGATCGCGAGGAAGACGAAGTAGCCGGGAAGGGCGGCGCTGAGGAGCGCACCCACGCCGATGCCGACCAGGGCGACGGCGAACGGCCAGGTGATCCGGAACCAGGGGCGGTCAGCGAGCGGCATCCCACACCTCCTTGCGTTGCGTCCACAGCAGCAGGACGACGATGAACAGGAACGGCAGGAAGTTGCGCACGAGCGCCACTTCGTCGATCTGCGCGACGAGTCCGCCGAGGACGCCGAGGAGCAGGCCGCCGACGACGGCGAGGTCGAGCCGGCGGAAGCCGCCGAGGAGCGCGGCCGCCGCAGCGGGGACGATGAGCATGGACAGGCTCGTGGCATCGTTCGACTGCGAGGGTGCGACGATGATGATCGCGATGGCGCTGATGATCCCGGTGACGAACCAGACGGCGATCGACAGCGGCCGGGAGCGGATGCCGAGCAGCTCCGCCGTGGTCGGCCGCTCCGACAGCGCGCGCAGCTGGGTGCCGACCCGGGTGCGGCGCAGCACGATGCGCACGGCGACGGCGGTGACGACGGCCATCGCCACCGTCGCGACGGTGACCTGGCTGATCACCACGCCGCCGAAGGAGAACGCGGGGCCGGCGATGATCGGGGTGAACGGCTGCGGCTTGTTGCCGAACAGGATGAACGACAGCGAGATGAGCAGCAGGAGCGGGCCGACCGTCATGGCCGAGCGGGTCGTCGTCGAGGCCTCCGACAGCCAGGTCGCGGCGATGAACCCGATCGCCGCGGCGAGTAGGCCCGCGACGAGGACCCCGAGGATCGAGCCCAGCCAGATGGGCAGCCCGATCTCACGGACGAACCACACGGCGGTGAAGGCCCCGAACATGCCGGTCGCGGCCTGGGCGAAGTTCACCACGCGCACGAGGCGCGACATGAGGGTGAGGCAGACGCCGAGGACGGCGTAGAGGCCGCCGGCGGCGAGACCGGCGATGGCGCCTTGGAGCATCAGGCGTCCTTTCTGGTGAGGGGCCCTTCGACAGGCTCAGGGACCCAGATGTGGGTCGCTGAGCCTGTCGAAGCGCGGGAAACCCGGGTGGGTCGCCGAGCCTGTCGGGGTGGGTCGCTGAGCCTGTCGAAGCGCAGGGACCCGGGGTGGGTCGCTGAGCCTGTCGAAGCGCGGGACTATTCGCCGATCCGGAGCCAGTCGTCGGCGACCTTCTCCCAGGCGTTCGTGCCCGACTTCAGGATGATCGGCCAGCCCGCGGTGTTCTGCGTGCCGAAGGCGTAGGGCGTGCCCACCATCGGGTTCTCGATCGGGTCCATGCCCTTCAGTGCCTCGGAGACGCTCTCCCGGGTGATGTCGCCGTCGATGCTTTTCAGCACCTCGATGAAGTACGTCGCCGCGAGGTAGCCGCCCTGGCTGAACGAGGTGAGGGGGATGTCGTTCTCCTCCATCAGCGCCCGCCAGTCCGCGTTGATGTCGCTGTCGTCCGTGAACGGGTAGAACTCGGCGGGGACGTAGATGCCGGCGCCCGCGTCGTCGATCGCGTCGGCGAAGTTCTCGCTGTAGACGCTCGTGAGGTAGAGCCAGGTCACGTCGTCCCAGCCCTGGGCGTTCGCGGCCTTGACCTGTCCGATCGCGTCGGGCTCGACGGGGTTGATCGCGAGGGCCTTGCAGCCCTGGTCGCGCGCCTTGACGATGTAGGGCGTGTAGTCGGAGGCGCCGTACGGCACGGTGTCGTCGACGTACTTCGGCTCCTTGCCCGTGATCTCGGTCCACTTGTCGATCGCGGCCTGGTAGGTCGGGCGGGTGGAGCCGGCGATCTCCAGCAGGATGCAGATGTCGTCGAGTCCGAGCACCTCGGAGCCGTACTGCAGCGTGAGGGTCATGTCGTTGAACGGGCCGACGTTCGCCGGCGAGATGTTCTCGCTGTCGAAGCAGCCCGTGTCGACGCCGATGCCGGGCACCGAGAGGATGCCCTCCTGCTCGTAGTACTTCGCGTTGATCTCGCACTCGATGAGGCTCGCGGAGCCCACGAGTGCGACGGCTTCGTCGCTGCCAACGATCTCCCGCGCCGAGGCGGTGGCCGTGGCGGGGTCGCCCTTGTCGTCGAGCATCTTGTACTCGATCTTCCGGCCGTCCAGGCCGCCATCCTCGTTGAACGCGTCGAAGACGGCGGCGGCCGCCTGCGACGCTTCCGGGAACGTCGCCGGGCCGCTGATCGTGTTCACGGAGCCGACGACGATGGGGGCGCCGTCGCCCCCGGCTCCGTCGCCACCGGCGCAGCCGGCGAGAGCGAGGGCGGCCACGGCGATGACCGCCGCGGTGCCGGATGCTCGTCTGTTCATGTGCTTCTGCCTCTCCTGTTCGGGTCGTGCTGTCAGCTCGAAGGCTGGGTATCGGTGCTCGTCGACGGCGCGCGCAGGGCGCGGTTCACGAGCTCCGTGTCGGTGAACTGCTCGAAGGCGACGATCTCGCCGCCCGCCACGCGCCAGACGTGGGCCACCCGGGCGGCGAAGAACCGCCCGGTGCGCTTGTAGGTGCCGGAGTAGGTGCCGATGCCGACCACGACGTCGCCGCCGTCGACGACCTCGTCGATCGCGACGGTGTAGTCGTCCCACTCCTCCTGGATGCGGCCGAAGACGTTCTCGGCGACCGCGTCCGGGCCGATGTAGGTCCCGGCATAGGGGAATCCGGCGGCCTCCGTCCACTCGATGTCGGCGGCGAAGGGCGCGAGCATGCCGTCCAGGTCGCCCCGGTCGTTCGCGGCGTAGTGCTCGCGGATCAGGTCTGCGTTACTCATGTGCTCTCTTTCGTTCCGGGTCCCGGAGCCTGTCGAGGGTGGGTCCCGGAGCCTGTCGAGGGTGGGTCCCTGAGCCTGTCGAAGGTGGGTCCCTGAGCCTGTCGAAGGGGGGTCCCTGAGCCTGTCGAAGGGGGGTCCCTGAGCCTGTCGAAGGGTCAGACGGGCTGCGCGTCGGGGTAGGCGACGGCGCCCAGGGGGTAGATGTGTCCGCCGGCGCGGGAGTGCTCGGACTCGCCGTCGCCGTTGAGTCCGAGGAAGATCCCCGTCGTCATGAGCTGGTAGCCGAGGTCGTGGAGCCAGACGCTCGCCACCGCGATGCGGAACTCGCGGAAGCAGAACAGGTAGAGGCCGTCCGCGAACTTCCACACCGTGGAGAGGTCCATGTCGCCGTGACCGCGCTGGACGCCCTCGAGGCACTGCCACGCGTAGCGCTGGCTGGACACGTAGACGTGCTCGTACAGGTGGTGGGGGCTGTAGCGGTAGATGTTCCGCTTGCCGATGAGGTCGCGGCTCGGACCGGGGACCTCTCCGGTGGCGGGGCCGGCGTCGGTGGTCGCGGCCCAGAAGTCCTGTCCGACCTGCGGGGTGCCCTCGACGGCCTCCGCCGCGATGCGGGAGCGGATGACGGTGGCGCGGTGGGTCGTGGTGGAGAACACGACGGTGAGGGCTTCACGCTCGCGGGTCTCGAAGGGGATGTTCACGAAGACGACGTCGTCGCGCACGCGGACCGCGTCATACGGGTCGCGTCCCGAGGAGCTCAGTCCCTCCCAGGTCACGGAGTCCTCGTCGAAGCGGAGCGCGAGCGTGGTGTCGTCGTCGAGGGTGAGCATGAGCGCGGTTCCGGCGAGCGTCGTGTTCGGCAGGCGGAACGTGTCGATGCCCGCGGCGAAGTCGTCGTACGTGCGCCATTCGTCCAGAGCGGGGTCGGTGGAGATGTCGGTCATGAGGGTCCTGACGTCGCACACGGCGGGGCCTCGTCGCCCCGGGCACCGCGTCGTCGCGATGCGCTTGCCTCATGCTCCGGCCGGCCCGGGGGAGCCCTCAAGCGCGCGGAGTCCATCCCGCGCCGAGAGTCAACCGGCGTGCCCTCCCGGGCAAGCCCGCCCCCGCGGATGCCCCGTACCGGTCCCGTCCCCGCGGCAGCCCCGCCTTCCGGTCACGTCCGCGGATCCGCCCCCGGCCCTCCGTGCGGGATCAGAAGCGCCCCTGCCGGACGCGTTTGGGGTGCGTTCCTGATCCCGCACGTGCGTCCCGCCTGCGGCCGCCCCGGCGCGGGACGGAAAACGCCCCTCCCGGACGCGTGTGCGGCCCGTTCCTGATCCCCCACGCGGGGGTCAGCCGTGTCCTCTGGCGCGCGGGAGTCGCGCCCTTCCGCGCACGGCGTGCCTTTCATCGGAGCGGGATCGAAAACGTCCCTGCCGGACGCGGGTGGAGTGCGTTCCTGATCCCGCACCGGCGTCCCGCGTGCGGCCGCCCCGGTGCGGGACGGGAAACGCCCCTGCCGGACGCGTATGAGGCCCGTTCCTGATCCCGCACCCGAACGCGGTGTACCTCTGGTGCACGGGAGTCGTGTTCTTCCGTGCAGGGCGTGCCGCTCGTCGGTGCGGGGTCGAAACTGCACCTGCCAAGGGCGTCTGGGGTGCGTTCTTGATCCCGCGCGCGGGGCGGGGGACGGTGCGGGATAAGGAACGTGCGCGGGGCGGGCGCTGGCGGGGCGGTTTTGATCCCGCGCGCGACGGGGAGGACAGGAACGACGGGGTCAGTGGGTGGCGCGGTACTCGCTGGGGGAGACGCCGAACGCGGTCTTGAACGCACGGCTGAAATGTGCCGCGTCGACGAAGCCCCAGCGGGCGGCGATCGCGGCGACGGGGCGGTCGGCGAGCATCGGGTCGAGGAGGTCGCGACGGCACTGCTCCAGGCGGCGGGTGCGGATCCACGTCGACACGGTCACCCCCTGTTCCTGGAACAGTCCGTGCAGGTGGCGGGTGGAGATGAAGTGCGCCGCGGCGATGGAGGCCGGACCGAGGTCCGTGGAGGCGAGGTTGCGGTCGATATGCGCACGGATCCGCTGCATGAGGGCGCGGTGCGGGTCGGCGGAGGCCTGGTCGAGACCGAGCTCCCGCGTGAACACGGTGGTCACGAGGTCGAGGGCGCTGTGCGCGAGCCGGGCTCCCGTCGTGCCGGCGAGCTCGTCGAGGTTGCCGGCGAGCTGCGTCAGGTACGGCACGACCATGCCGCCCAGCCCCTCCTGCCCGGAGATGCGGACGGCCGTGAGCTGCCCGATCATGTCCGCGGGCAGGCTGATGAGGTGCTTCGGGAACATGACCACCATGGTGCGGAAGTCCTGATCGAAGACGAGGGAGTACGGCCGATCGGTGTCGTAGACGGCGAGGTCGCCCGGCTGCAGCACGGCCTCGCGGTCGTCCTGGATGAGCAGCCCGGTCCCGGCGAGCATCAGGCTCACCTTGAAGTACGAGCGGTCGCCGCGGGCGATGAGCTCGGTCGTGCGTTCGACGACGTGCGAGGTCGCGCGGATGTCGTTGACGTGGACCTCGTCGACGGCCGCGCCCCGGATCACGCCGCGGAACTGGTCGGCGCCCGCGGAGGACACCTGCAGGGGCACGAAGGACTCGGAGACGGCGGCGCGGAACTCGCTGATGTTGCGCGCGACCAGGGTCGACACCGATTCGGCGGGGGTGGTGAGGGCACCGTTCATGACTGATCACCTCGGGCTGGTGGGAACGACGACGTTGTATACGATCCGTTCCGCGATGCTACCACCGGCGACGGCCGCGCGGGGTGCCGTCTAGGATGTGGTCCGTGAACGGCGGGATGATGTCGACGGTGGGGCAGCGGATCCGGCACGTGCTCCGTCAGGTGCGTGGACCCGCCACCTCGGACGCGGTGTTCGAAGCGACGGCGCTGATCGTCGGCGCGGCGTTCCTCCTGGTGGGATTCCTCGTGGCCCTGCCGGTGTTCTGGGGGCACCAGCTCTCGATCAGCGGCACCGGCTCGATCGGCATGTTCGCGGCGTACGGCGGTGCGATCGCGGCCGCGCTCGCCTTCGCCCTGGGGCGCCTCGCCGTGCGGGCTCCGGAGGTCGACCCCTCGGTCGCGAGGGACGGATTCGCCGTCCCCGGCGACCGGCTCCGCTGGTATGACCTCGCCGCCATCGCCTTCGCGCACGCCGCCATCGCCTACCTCGGCTGGCTCGGCATCGCGCAGCTGCTGGAGCAGAGCTTCGTCGACGCCCCGGTCTTCCCGTTCCCCGGGGCGATCCTCGTCGCGGTGGCCTTCGCGCTCACGGGGTATGTCGCCTTCCTCAGCGCCGTCGCTCTGACGCCGACCGTGCTGTCGCTGGTCCTGGCGGTGTTCCTCGTCGTCGGGGCGTTCGCGGCGATGCTGGCGTCGAGCGACGTGCACTGGTGGCGCGACAACCTGTCGGCGCTGGGCATGAGCAGCAACAGCGCCTCGGTGGCCTTCAACGTGACCCTCATCATCGCGGGGATCATGGTGACGACCATCTCCCGCTATGCGACCGCGGGGCTGCCCGTCGACGACCCGGTCGACCGCCGCGGCCGGACGATCGTGCGCGGGGGCCTCATCCTCATGGGGATCTTCCTCGCGTGCGTGGGCATCTTCCCGGTCGACGAGTTCTTCGGCCTGCACAACACGGTCGCGACGGGCATGGCGGTGGTGTTCGCGGTGATCGTCGTCGGCCTGCCGTGGTTCGTGCGCAGCATCCCGCGGGTGTTCGTGGGGCTCGGCTGGGCGTACGTGCTGGTCATCGTGCTGCTGGGGGCGTTCTTCGCGGTCGGCTACTACAACCTCACGGCGGTCGAGCTCATCGCGGCCGTGCTGATCTTCAGCTGGATCATCGTGTTCCTGCGCACCGCCGGCACGATGGGAGCCTCCGCGACGCGCGCGGACGCCCGTGCGACCCCGGAGTCGGCGCTCGACTGACGGGGCGAGGCGTCGTCAGTCGCGCAGGAGGCGCGTCGCCTGACGCGTGCGCTGCAGGGCGTCGACGGTCTCGGCGTACCGGCGCTTGGCGACGCCGATGAACAGGCAGTCCACGAGGGCGAGCTGCGCGATCCGGCTCACCATCGCCCCGGCGCGGAAGGTCGACTCGCGCACCTCGGTGAACAGCGCGTGGTCGGCGACCTGGGCGAGGGGGGAGTCCTTGACGGAGGTGACGGCCACCGTCGTCGCGCCGTTGGCGACGGCGGCTTCGAGGAACCGCACCGTCTCGATGGTCGACCCGGCGTGCGAGAACCCGATAGCGACGGTCGTGCCCACGGGGAGCACGGCGGCGGCGATCGCCTCGTGGGGGTCGGAGAGGACGTGGGCGTTGCGGCCGACGCGGAGCAGCTTGTGCGCGAGGTCCTCCGCGACGAACTGGCTGGCGCCGATGCCGTAGAGGAGGATCCGGTCGGCGCCGTCGATGGCCGCGACCGCCGCCGCCAGCACGGCGAAGTCGAGCTGACCGACGGTCTCCTCGATCGCGAGGAGTTCCAGGGCGGCGAGCTTGGAGACGGCCTCCTCCAGGGAGTCCTCGTCGGAGATCTCGGAGCCGTAGGCGCCGCGGGCGGAGAACTGGGCGGCCTCCTTGCCGAGCTCGGTGGCCAGGGCCATGCGCAGCGGGGCGTATCCGGTGAAGCCGATCGCCCGGCAGAACCGGACGACGGACGCGACCGAGGTGCGGCACTCCGTCGCGAGCTCGCTGATCGTCTTGTCGATCACGAGGCTCGGGTTCTCCCGCACGGCGGCCGCGACACGGGCCAGCGACGGGGGCAGGGTCGCAGCGGCGGCTTCGATCGTCGACTGGATGCTCACGGTATCCTCCGGAACGGCGGAACGGGATGGTAAATTCTTTTCAGCGAGTCTACGTGTTGTGTAGTCGCTTTTCTTTCTTTCCGCCGGATCCGAGGAGTGCCGATGAGCGAGACGATCGCCACCGTCGATCTCGGCAAGTCCCGCTGCCGCCTCGTCGTGCACGGCGCGGCGGCCGGGGAGCGCTCCGGGCTCGGAGCCCCGGGCCTCGCCGCGGCGGGCGGAGTGGAGGCGGCGCTCACCGCGATTCTCCCGCTGCTCGACGATGTCGAGCGCATCGACACGCTCGGCGTGGGGGCGGCCGGCGCCTGGTTCGCCCCGGAGGCGGCCGCGGAACTCGCCGCCGCGCTCGCCGCACGGACCGGCGCACGCGTGGCGGTGGCGTCGGACGTGGTCACCGCCCATGCGGGCGCTCTCGACGGCGCGGCCGGCGTGCTGCTCATCGCCGGCACCGGAGCCGTGGCGCTGGGCGTCGACCCCTCCGGTGCGCGTCTGGTCGACGGCTGGGGCCCCGAGCTGGGCGACTTCGGCAGCGGATCCTGGCTCGGCCGGGAGGCGTTGCGTGCCGTGCTCCGTGCCCACGACGGGCTGGCCGCCCCCACCGCTCTCACCGCGGCGCTCGCC
Source organism: Microbacterium sp. str. 'China' (assembly GCF_002993305.1). Classification (NCBI taxonomy): domain Bacteria; kingdom Bacillati; phylum Actinomycetota; class Actinomycetes; order Micrococcales; family Microbacteriaceae; genus Microbacterium; species Microbacterium sp. str. 'China'. The sequence goes on from NZ_CP027434.1 coordinate 1,054,556, forward strand.
GCCCCCGTCGGCCCGCCCTCGGCCGTGCAGGCCTGGCTCGCCGCCGACGGAGCCCTCGCCCGCCGCCTCGCGACCCTCGCGCCCCTCGTGCTCGCCGCGGCCGCAGACGACGACCCCGTCGCCGGCGGGATCGTGGACGAGGCCGTCCGGCTCCTCGCGGCGACGACCGCTGCGGCCGCCGGCGCGACAGCGGTCGTCGTGCTGCACGGCGGCCTCACCGACCACGACGGCTTCCGCGCCGCCCTGACCCGCGCCCTGGAGACGAGCGGCCACCGCGTCGTCCCCGCGCGCGGCGGCGCCATGGACGGGGCCCTGCTGCTGACCCGTCGCCTCGACCTCCCCCATGAAAGGTTCGTGCACCGTGCCGAATGACCCCCGTCTGACCACCCTCCTCGCCGAGCTCGCGGGCCTCGACACCGAGGCCTCCACCACCGAGCGCGGCGACCTCGACCTGCTGAGCACGACCGAGCTCGTCGAGCGCATGAACGCCGAGGACCGGCGCGTGCCCGAGGCCGTGGCCGGTCGCACGGCGGAGATCGCGGCGGCGGTGGACGGCATCACGGAGCGGTTCCGACGCGGCGGTCGCCTCATCTACATCGGTGCGGGCACGGCCGGACGCATCGGCGTGCTGGACGCGAGCGAGTGCCCGCCCACCTTCGGCACCGACCCGTCGATGGTCGTGGGGCTCATCGCGGGCGGGGAGACGGCCATCCGCTCGGCGGTGGAGAACGCGGAGGACGACGACGAGGCCGCGGCCCTCGCTCTGCGCGACCTCGACCTCACCGATCTGGACACGGTGGTGGGGATCTCGGCATCCGGCCGCACTCCGTACGTCATCGGCGGGCTGCGGTACGCCAGGGGCCTCGGCGCGCTCACGGTGGCGATCGCCTCGAACGCCGGGTCGGCGATCGGCGCGGAGGCCGAGATCGCGATCGAGGTCGTCACGGGGCCGGAGTTCATCTCGGGCTCCACGCGGCTGAAGTCCGGCACGGCGCAGAAGCTCGTCGTGAACATGCTGACGACGCTCTCGATGATCAAGCTCGGCAAGACGTACCGCGGGGTCATGGTCGACCTGCTGGCGACGAACGAGAAGCTGCACGCCCGCTCGATCCGCACGGTGTCGCAGCTCGCGGGCGTGGACGTCGACGCCGCGTCCGCAGCGCTGGAGGCCGCGGACGGTTCCGTCAAGCTCGCGCTGCTCCTGCTCGCGACCGGTGCCTCCGCCGAGACCGCGGCGGCCGCACTGGCGGACGCCGACGGCATCCTCCGCGACGCGATCGCCGCCCTCACCTGAGTCGGTCGTCGCCCTCCCCGTGGTGCGGGATGTGAAGCGCTCCTGCCCGGAACGATCGGGGCACGTTTTCGCACCCGCGACGGGCTGCCCACTAGCGTGAGGGCATGCCCCTCGCTCTCGTCACCGGCGCCGCGCGCGCGAACAGCATCGCCGCCGGCATCGTCCCGCGGCTCCGTGCCGACGGCTGGACCGTCGTCACGAGCGACCTCGACGACGCCGATCACCCGGCCGACCTCTCCACCGCGGACGGACCGGAGCGGCTGATCGCCGAGGTCGCGGAGGCGCACGGCCCGATCTCCGCGCTCGTCCTCAGCCACGCGCATGACGTCGAGTCCGGCGTGCTCGACACCACGGCGGAGAGCTTCGACCGGCACGTCGCCGTGAACGCGCGGGCGAGCCTGCTCCTCATCGCGGCCTTCGCCCGCCAGGCCGAGGACGGCGGCGCGATCGTGGCTCTCACGAGCGATCACGTCACCGGGAACCTGCCGTACGGGGCGTCCAAGGGCGCGCTCGACCGGCTCGTGATCTCCGCCGCGCGCGAGCTCGGTCCGCGCGGCATCTCCGCCAACGTCCTGAACCCCGGCCCCATCGACACCGGCTGGATGGACGACGGGACGCGCACCGGCCTCGCCGGGATGACGCCGCTCGGGCGCCTCGGCACGCCGGGCGACATCGCCGCCGTCGTCTCGTTCCTCGTCTCGGACGAGGGGCGCTGGATCTCCGGGCAGCTCCTCCAGGCCGACGGGGCCTTCTCCGCCCGCTACTGATCACGGGGCGGAGCGGCCCCGGTGCTCTCAGTGGCCGCAGGCGCAGGAGTCGCCGCCGCAGCAGGAGGCCGTCGCCGTCGCTCCGCCGTGCGCCTGGGAGGACTCCGGCACGTCCATGGCCGGGTTCTGGTCGAGGAAGCCGTAGGGCTTGAACCAGAATCCCGCGTAGTCCACGGGCATGATCGGCCAGTCCTCCGGGCGGGGGAAGTGCGTGAGCCCGAAGGTGTGCCAGAGCACCATGTCCTCGCCGTCGATCCGGCGATCATCGGCCGTGTACTCCGGGAGGCCGGCGCCGCCCTGGTGCGCGTTGGGATAGCGCCCGGCCGGCCAGATCCGGCCGTGCTCGTATCGCGTCGCCCAGAGGTGCTTCGTGGCGAAGGCCGCGCGGGCAGCGACGGACGACGCGGGGTCGGCCATCAGCAGGGCGGTCGGCTCCGGCACGAGGTGGTAGGCGGTCGGGCGGCCGACGTGGTTCGTCTGCGAGGCGCTCTGCACCTCCCACACCCGGGCGACCGAGGAGTCGGCCTCGCGTTGGGCGGCGTGCTCGGTCTCCAGCACCGTCTCCGACCAGGTGAACGCGTTGCCGAACGGGTTGTCCGACCCCATCGGCACCCGCTGCGCGTCCACCTCCACGAGGCGATTGTCCTGGCCGTCGATCGCCACGTCGAGGCGCGCGCAGAACAGGTGCTGGTGGACCGGGGCGAAGACGCCGGGGGCGAGTTCGGTCGCGTGCTTCTGGCGGACGCCCGGCTCTCCGGCACCGGCGAACACGATGCCCGTGGCCTTGGCGACGACCTCGATCGAGCCGTCCAGACCGAAGTTCCAGTAGAAGCCGTAGTCGTAGTTGCCGATGGTGGAGAAGTACGAGACGACGAAGCGCCGCGAGCGCCGCACGTCGGAGCGCCCGGAGAGGTCGGTGTGCTTCCAGAGGATGCCGAAGTCCTCCTCGTGCATGCAGATCACGTTCGGGATGCGCACCGGGTGCCCGTGGTCGTCGGCGACGTATCCGTCGAGATACCGGATCACGCCGAGGCAGTCGCAGCCGAGCTCCAGGTGGTTGGCGTTCTTGCCGAGGAGGTACTCGCCCGCGTCGAAGTAGCTGATCCAGAAGCGGCCGGGGGCGGTGTCGCCGTAGGGCACGACCATCTCCGGCACGCTCGCCCGGTGCAGGACGGAGCGCCCCTGGAACGACACGTCGTGCAGCACGAGGCCCTCGCGGGCGTTGAAGCCCACGCGCATCGACCAGCCCTCCCACTCGACGAGCGAGCCGGACACGCCGAAGCTCGGCCCCTCCGGCTGGGTGATCTCGATGGGCTTCAGCGTCGTCCGTGCCGCGCCCTGCACCTCCGGGTAGTAGTTGCCGTGTCCGGCCGGGACCGGCACGTCGCCCTCGTCCTCGACGCGGATCACGCTGTCCGAGGTGAGGTCGATGTGCACGATCAGCCCCTCGACGGGGTGCGCCCACGGGGAATCCTGCTCGTCGTATCGGAGGAAGGTGAGGGACCGGATCACGCGGCGGCCCACCTCGTCGGCCCGGCCCGTGTAGCCCGGGGCCAGGGGGGAGCAGAAGGCGAGGGCCATGTGGTCCGCCAGGCCGCGGCGGCGCATGGCCGCCTGCCATTCCGGGGACGCCTTGGCGATGGCCTCGGCCCGCTCGTACTCCTCGAAGAGGTACTGCGGCTGGCCGTAGGGCGGGGCGTCGTTGGGCACCCGCTCCTGGCGCACGACCTCGCCGCGGGTGATCGAGACGATCACCTCGGTCGCGACGCCGGTGGCGATGTCGAGCAGTGTCACGTCGACCCGGCGGTCGATGGGGGCGCCAGGGCGCCAGGCCGCGAGCTCCTCCTTCGTGGCTTCGTCGGGGAGCAGCATCGGCACGCGGGTGGTCGCCGTCAGCAGGCCGGCTGCGTCGAGCACCGCGCGGGCGGCGGCGATCTCGGCGCCGGTGAGCGGATCGAGCGGATGCGGAGCGGCGATGGGCTCGAGGGAGACGGGCTGGGGGGAGTGCGGGGACATCGTTGACCTCACTATTTTCGAGCGAACGCTCAAGAAACGGGTTGGCACGATGATACGACGGCGTGCACGGGTGCACAACCGTGCGTGTGGGCGATGTCGGGGTCAGCGTCGCCAGGGGGCGAGGATGCTGTCGAGGACTGCGAAGTGCGCCGCCGGCGTCTGCGGCTCGGTGACCTCGACGACCTGCTGGCCGTAGGTGATCGAGCGCAGGAGGGCGAGGAGGTCGCCGGTGGGGGTGTCGGGGCGCAGCTCCCCGTCGGTCGCCGCCTCGTCCAGGGCCTCCCGGATGCTGTCCTGCCATGTCGCGAGGGTCGGCGCTCCGGCGTCAGGAGTCGGTGCGAGAGTGGCCAGGCGTCCCCAGAAGCCGACGACCACGTGCGCCTCGGTGCGGGTGCGCTCGTCGACGGGGAGCACCTCGCCCATCAGGGCCCGCAGGCGGGCGAGGCCGCGCAGCCCGTCCGTCGCGGCGGCGATGCGCTCGTCGGTGCGACGGGTGACCTCGGCCGCCGCGGCGCGGACGACGTCGTCGAAGCCGTCGAAGTAGTGCCACAGGGAGCCGGTCGCGACGCCGAGCTCCTTCGCGACCGCCCGCGAGGACACGCTCTCATGACCGTCCCTGGCGGCGACGACGAGCAGCGCGTCGGCGATCTGGCGGCGACGCTCATCATGGTCGACGATGCGGGGCACGTGCTCATTGTGTCGCATCGCGACGGGGTCTCGCTTTTTTGAGCGATCGATCAATATACTTCGGCTGTGGACCTCCTGCTCCCGGCAGCATCGTGGCTGATGGCGGCGGCGGCGCTCGTGTCGGCCGGCGCCTGCCTCGCTGCCCGGCGCGCTGTGCCGTGGCAGGGGCGCCAGGCCGCGGTGGTGATGGCGGTGGGGATGCTGCTGGTGGCGACGGGGATCACAGGAGCGCTGGGTGCGCTGCTGCTCGGTGCCCTGATGCTCGTGTCCGGCATGATCGGCACGATGGGCGTCCGCGGGGCGGCATCGGCGGCCGGCTGCTGCCACCGCGCGCTCGGGGCGCTCGTGATGGCGATCTGCGCCTTCCACAGTGCCGCCGGAGCGGGGGGCCAGGGCGTGACGCCAGCGGGACACGCGGGGCACGGCCTCGGCGGTGCGCTCGGCGCGCTCCTCGTGCTCGGCACGGTCGCCGTCGTCGGGTGGACGCTCGCCGCGGCCTTGCGTCCGACGGGGCATCGGGGGCGCACCGCCCGGCTGCTCGCGGTGGAATCCTGGGCGATGGCGATCGGGGTCGTCGCGATGGGCATCGCGGGCTGACCGTGCGGTGCGACGCCCGACCTCACTCCCGCGCGGCGGGGCGGACGAACGCCCAGGCGGCGATCGCCGCGACGGCGGCGGCCAGGGTCATGGTGACCGCCATCGTGACGGCGTTCGTGCCCCCGATCCCGGCGGCTACCGGGGCGAGCACCGGGCCGAACAGGAACGAGGACATGCCGAGCAGGGCGGACGCCGTCCCCGCCCTGGCGCCGTGATGCGCGAGGGCGAGTGTCTGGCCGTTCGGGCCGCCGAGGCCCGCACACAGCATGAATCCGACGAGTGCCGCCACCACGCCCGCCACCCCCGTCCCGCTGAGTGCCAGGACGAGGAAGGTCGTGGTCGCGACGAGCGTCGCCGTGACCCCGCCGAGGTAGACGCGGAGGGGGCCGAACCGGCGCACGACCAGGCGGCTCGACTGGCTGCCGACGATGCTCGCGAGGGCGCCGGCGGCGAAGGCGAGACTGAAGCTCTGCGGGCTGAGGCCGAACTCGTCCTGCAGCACGAACGACGACATCGAGAGATAGGTGAAGAACGCCACGCCTGCACCGGCGGAGGCGCACAGGACCGCGGCGAAGAGCCGGTCGCCCAGCACGGCGCCGGCGTGCGCTCGCAGCACGCGGAGGCCTCCGCCGTGGCGCGCCTCCGGTCGCAGCGTCTCCGGCAGGAGGAAGACGACCACGAGCAGCAGGATGACGCCGATCCCGGCCAGCACCCCGAAGATCCCGCGCCAGTCCATGATGCGGGCGAGCTGGCCGCCCACCACCGGCGCGATGATCGGCGCGGTGCCCGAGACGAGGAACAGCAGCGAGAGCATACGGGAGAGCTCGACCCCCTCGAACTGGTCGCGGGCGATCGCCAGGCAGATCACGATGCCCGCTGATCCCGCCAGCCCCTGCAGGAAGCGGGCGACGAGCAGCAGCTCGATGGTCGGAGCGACCGCGCAGACCGCGGAGAGCACCGCGAACGCCGCGACGCCGATCAGCAGCGGCAGCCGCCTGCCCAGCCGGTCGCTGAGAGGGCCGGCGACGAGCTGCCCCAGGCCGAGGCCGATCATGCACGCCGACATGGTCACCTGCGCCAGGGCCTCGGTCGTGCCGAGCGAGGCCGCGAGCTGGGGGAGCTGCGGCAGGTAGAGGTCCATCGACAGCGGACCGAAGGCTTCCAGCATGCCCAGCACCAGCATCGCCCGCAGAGTGCCCATGCGGGGCCGCGGGGCGTCAGCGGCGAACGGAAGACTCATCCCTCGAGGCGCAGCACGCGGCGCAGCCAGCTCTCCCGCGCGGCCACTGCGGCCCGGGAGACCTCGGCATCGGGGGAGAACCCCGAGAAACCGTGGTAGCCGCCGGCCCAGACGTGCAGTTCAGCCTGCCCGCCCGTGGCCCAGATCCGCAGCGCGTAGTCGACGGCCTCGTCGCGGAAGGTCTCGGCGGCGCCCACCTCGATGAACGCCGGAGCGAGTCCCGACAGATCCGTGGCCCGGGCCGGTGCCGTGTACGGCGACACGCGGTCGGTGAACCGGTCGGCTCCGGCGATCGCGTCCCACGCGGTGTCGTTGTTGTTCCGATCCCAGGCGCCGAAGCCGTCGTACTGGCGGCTCGACGGGGTCTCGTTGCGGTCGTCGAGCATCGGGCAGCCGAGGAGCTGCCCGGCCAGCCGGGGCCCGCCGCGGTCACGGGAGAGCAGCGCGACCGCCGCCGAGAGCCCGCCCCCGGCGCTCTGCCCGGAGGCGATGATGCGGGAGGTGTCGATGCCGAGCTCGTCGGCGTGGGCGACCATCCACTCCAGCGCCGCGTAGCAGTCCTCCGCCTGCGCCGGTCCGGGGTGCTCGGGGGCGAGGCGGTACTCGACCGCGACGCCGACGACGCCGTGCCGCTCGGCGAGGTCGATGAGCTCGGCGGTGCCGAAGAAGCGCGTGCCGAGCACCATGCCGCCGCCGTGGATCGACAGCACCGCCGGAGCCGGGGCTGTGGGCGCCTGCGCCGGGCGCACGACGGTGATCTCGAGCTCCGGAGCACCGACGGGGCCGGGGATGACCCGGTCCTCCCAGGTCACGGCGCGACCCTCGGCCTGCACGGCCATCGGCGGGATGATCGTCGCGAAGTGGTCGCGGTTGGCGTGGATCGTGTCGGCGCGCAGCGGGATGACCTCCACGAGGTCGACGAAGGCGTCGAGTCCGGCGACGAGCTCCGGGTCGTAGGGCACCGGTTCGGGCGCGCTCATGCGGCGGCCCGCCAGATCCGTCGCAGCCAGGAGTCGCGCGCGGCGAGGGCGGCGCGGGTGATCTCGGCCTCCGGCATGTACATGTCGAAGCCGTGGGCGCCGCCGCCCCAGACGTGCAGCTCGGCCTGTCCGCCGGTCTCCCAGATCCGGAGGGCGTACATGGTGTCCTCGTCGCGGAACATCTCCGCCTCGCCGACCTCGATGTAGGCGGGAGGGAGGCCGGAGACGTCCGTCGCGCGGCTCGGCGCGGCGTAGGCCGGGGCCTCGGTGCTGAACGCGAGGTCCTCGCCGAGGACGCACGACCAGGCGAGGAGGTTCATGTCGCGCTGCCAGGTGCCGATGCCGTCGTACTGCCGACTGGAGATCGTGGTGTTGGTGTTGTCGATCATGGGGCACAGCAGCAGCTGCCCGGCCATGACCGGGCCCCGCCGATCGCGCGCCAGCAGGGCGACGGCCGCGGTGAGACCGCCGCCCGCGCTACCGCCGCCCACGACGATGCGCGCGGGGTCGATGCCGAGCTCCGCGGCGTGGGCGTGCGTCCACACGAAGGCCGCGTAGCAGTCCTCCACGCCCGCGGGGTACGGGTCCTCCGGCGCGAGGCGGTACTCGACGTTCACGGCCACGACGCCGTGCTCCGCGACGATGTCGACGACCCGAGCCGTCTCCCACGAGCGGTGGCCGACGATCATGCCGCCGCCGTGGATGTTCACGAAGCCCGGGAGCGTCGAGGTCTCGGAACCCGCGGGGCGGAAGATCGTGACCTCGACGTCCGGGGCTCCGGGCGGGCCGGGGATCACACGGTCCTCCCAGGTGATGTCCCGGCCGGCGATCACGGTGTCGTTGTCCGGGAACATCCGGTCGACGCCGTCGCGCGGCAGGGTCTCGCGCGTGAGGGCGGGCTGCGGGTTCTTCGCGATCTCGTCGAGCACGGCCTGCACGTCGGGATCGAAGGGGACGGGGATGGTCATGGTTCTCCTCGGGTGGGACGGCGTCAGGGGCCCTCGGGGTCGACGACCCCGCGGTCGGTCCAGAAGGGCTCGACGAGACGGCGCAGCTCGGCGGCGCCGATGCGGTCGACGAGCGCGGCCGCGTCGAGGTTCGCCCGCAGCTGCGCGACGCGGGAGGCGCCGAACAGGGTGGTCGTCAGGGCGGGATGGGTGAGGGTGAAGGCGATGCCGAGCTGGGCCGGGGTCACGCCGAGGTCCTCCGCGACCGCGGTGAACGCGGGGACGTCGGCGACGATCCGCTCGCGGATGCCGCCGGGGTCGCGCCCGATCTGCCGGCCGCCGTTCACCGTCCCGGCGAGGATCCCGCCCTCCAGGCAGTCCGAGGCCTGCAGCGTGAGGCCCTGCTCCCAGAGGCGTGCGAAGGGCTCGCCGTCCGGGATCGACCGCCGCGAGACGCTGTACTTGAGCTGCGCGATCTGCGGGCCGGGCACGCCTTCCGCGGCGGCGAGGTCGATCAGGGCCTGGATGCTCCCCGCCGACCAGTTGTTCACGCCCCACGCGCGGATGAGGCCGGCATCGGCGAGGGCGGCGAGGTCGAGCACGAGGTCGCGCAGGTCGAGGTCGTCGCGGCGCAGGTCGCCGAGGATCACGAGGTCGGCGTGCTCGGTGCCCACCCGCATCAGGGCGTTCTCGAGCTGCGGGCGGAAGCCGTCGGCGCCGAAGGCCTCCAGCCAGAGCTTCGACGACAGCAGCCACTCCTCCCGGCGCAACCCCGCCGCGCGCACCATCGCCGAGAAGATCACGTCGGTGAAGACGGGCGGGGCGCTGGGTGCGGAGTACACGCCCACGTCGAAGAGGTTCACGCCGCGGTCGGTGGCCTCGCGGAGGAGTGCGACCGCGTCGGCGAAGTCCATGCGGTCGTAGGTATGCCACGAGCCGAGGGAGAACAGCGAGGCGTGCAGGCCGCTGCGGCCGATCTCGCGCACGGGGAGGGGAGTGGTCATGATGCTCCTCAGAGGCTCGGGTCGATGACGGCCTTGACCTCATCGAGGTGGTGCATGTGGGCGATCTTCGCGGAGGCGCCGGCGAGCCCGACCGGGGCGCTGAACAGGTCGTCCCAGGGGAAGCGGTCGGCGAACGCCGTGAAGAAGTCGATCGCGCGGGCGTAGTCGGAGATGTCGCCGTTGAGAGAGCCGACCACCGTGAGCTCCTTGCCCATGATCGTGCTGAGGGCGAAGCCGTCTCCGGCGGGGCCGGTCGAGCCGACGATCGCGACGGTGCCGCGGTGGGCGGCCATGCCGACGGCGTCCGGTCCGACGCTCGGTGCGCCCGCGAAGTCGAATACGTGGTCCGCTCCCTGGCCTCCGGTGAGCGCCAGGACCTGGTCGACGACGGGCCCGTCGCGGAAGTCGACGACGGCGTCGGCGCCGACGCGGGCGGCGAGCTCCAGGCGGGCCGCGGGAGCACCGACGGTGATGACCTGCCCGGCACCCGCGATCTTCGCGACTGCCGTGGCGAAGATGCCGAGGGCGCCGGAGCCCTGCACCACCACGCGGGAGCCGGGGCGGATGCGGCCGGCCCGCTCGAACGCGCGGAGGACGGTCTTCGCGGCGCAGCCCGCCATGGAGGCCCAGGTGTCCTTCACCGCCGCCGGGAGCAGGAGCTTGGCGGCACCCGGGGTGACGTACGCGTACTCGGAGAGCCCCGCCGTCGCGAACGGCGGCACGTCGGCGCGCTGGAGGAAGCCGTAGCCGCGGCGGGAGCAGGCGACCGGTTCCCGCAGCACGACGCAGCCGTGGCACTCGCCGCAGGTGGACTCCGACCAGCCGATCCGGTCGCCGGGGGAGAGCGGGCGGCCGAGCGCGTCGCGGGTGTCGGGTCCGGTGGCCACGATCTCGCCGACCATCTCGTGGCCGAGGACCATGGGCAGCATTCCGGGGAACGACATCTTCCCCGCCCAGATCTCGATGTCCGTGCCGCACAGCGTGGTGCAGGCGATGCGGACGAGGGCGGCGCCGGGTTCGATCTCGGCGGGCAGCGGGAGGTCCTGCAGGGTGAGCGGCTCGCCGTGCGCGGTGAGCACCGCGGCGCGGGTGGTGGTGGGGAGGGTCATGGTTCTCCAGTCGCGGGGCGGGTGGCGGGATCGAAGACGGTCCTCCGCGGAGCCCGGGAGGGGCGGAATCGATCCTGCACGGAGGGGGACGGGGTCAGACGAGGAGCTGGCCGCCGTCGACGGGGACCGAGACCCCGGTGATGTGGCTGGCGGCCTCGCTCGCGAGGAACAGCACGAGCGGGGTGACCTGGTCGACCTCGGCGATGGTGCCGAGCGGGATGCGCGACTCCCACGCGGCGCGGGCGTCCGGGTTGGAGGCGAAGTCGGCGGTCAGGGGCGTGAGCACGGGGCCGGGGGCGACGGCGTTGACCCGCACCCCGGAGTCGGCGAGTTCGATGGCCGCCGTCCGGGTGAGCGCGTCGACCGCGGCCTTCGTGGCCTCGTAGTGCCCGAGGCCGGGTGTGGGCTGCCGGGCGCCGATCGAGGAGATGTTGACGATGGTCCCGTGGCCGGCCGCGGCGAACAGCCTGCCGAAGACCCGCAGCATGAGGAACGTGCCGCGGACGTTGACGCGCAGGGCCGCATCGACCGCGTCGACCGCGACCTCCTGGAGTGTTCCCCCGCCGGCGACGACACCGGCGTTGTTGACGAGGACGTCGAGTCCGCCGGCCTCGCGGATCCGTTCGGCTGCCGCCTGCACCGACGCTTCGTCGCCGATGTCGAGGGGGAGGGCGGTGGCGCCGATCTCGGCGGCGACGGCTGCGGCGGCGACGTCGTCCACGTCGCCGATGAACACCTCGTCGCCCGCTGCGCGGAAGGCGGTGGCGATCCCGCGGCCGAGTCCGGACGCGCCTCCGGTGACCAGGATGCGACGGGGGGAAGCGGTCATGTTCGTCCTCACTGACGGGTGTTCTGACGGGATGAGTCCGTTATATTCTACAAACATAGAAAAACGCAACCCCGTGCCCAGAGCCGGCGAAGGAGCCCCCATGCCCGATGCGACATCCCCCCGCAAGCCGCTGTCTCCGGGAGGGGCGACGGTGCCGCCGCTCGCCCTCGGATCGTGGAACACCTGGGATCGCATGGAGTTCGACGACGCCGTGCAGCTGATCCACCGGGCGGTCGAGCTCGATGCCGGATTCTTCGACGTGGCGTACTACAACATGGGGCCGCACGCCGAGAACTCCCGGACCGACATCCTCTTCGGAGAGGCCTTCCAGGCGAGCGGGGTGGACCGTGCCGCGGTCGTGCTGTGCGGCAAGCTCTGGCTGTGGGACTGGCCGAATCAGGGCTTCCGTGGGCAGATCGAGGAGTCGCTGGAGCGGGCGGGCCTCGACCGCTTCGACACCCTCGTGGTGGGGGACTACCTCGACGCCCCGGACATGCCGCGGCTCGTCGCCGACGTGAACGCTCTCCTCGCGGACGGCCTGGTCGACTCGTGGGGGATCAACAACTGGCGGATCGCGGACACCAGGGCGGCGCTGGCCGAGGCGGACACTCAGGGGCTGATCGGCCCCTCGTTCGCGCAGCTCAAGTACGGCATCGCCCGACGGGCCATGGCGGAGGGTGACGCGTACGGCCCGCTGTTCGCCGACGGAACCCTCGCGCTGCAGGCCTCGGACGTGTTCGAGGGCGGAATCCTCGCCACCGGACGGATGCCTCAGCGCAAGATCGGTGCCGATGTCGGAGGTATCCGCGAGCGGATCCTCGCCGTGTACCCCGAGGTCGCACGGGTCGCGGGGGAGTTCGGGGTCACCCCGGCCGCCCTCGGCATCGCCTTCTGTCTGGCGAACCCCGCGACGGCCACCGTGCTCTTCGGTGCCTCCCGCGTCGCGCAGCTCGAGGAGAACCACGCCGCCCTCGCCCTCGCCCGCGACCACGGAGCCGAGGTCCGCGTCGCCCTCGCCGACTGCCGCGTCGACCACGCCGTCCGCCCCGACGGCACCTGGTGACCCCGTACCTCCGACGCCCCGCCTCCCCCCCGCCACCCCCCCCGCCTCCCCACCCCCTCCCGGCCGTCCGGGATCACTTCCGCACCTCTCACACGCCCCGCAGGCACGTTCCTGATCCCGCCTCGCGCGGCCCCCGCGTCCCACTCGCCGCGCGGGATCACTTCCGCACCTCGCGCGCGCCCCGCGCGCACATTTCTGATCCCGCGCGGCGTGACTCTCTGCGCGCCGATTCGAAACCCCGCCGCGTGGGGAGGGCGTGCGGCCGGTTCTGATCCGGCTTCTGGCGGCGGCGGTATGTCAGTCGCCGGGCCCGCCGCTCGTGGGCAAGCGAACCGCTCTTCGGTGCCCCGGATCAGAAGTGCTCCTCGCCTCAGTGTGGGATCGGAAGTGCTCCCGCGCATGCGCCGGATCAGAAGTGCTCGTCCGGCCCGCGTGGGAGGTGCGTTCTTGATCCCGGGAAGGTGGGTGTGGTGTCCCTCGGGAGCGGCGGCATAGTACGTCCGCGCCGTCACTCGCTCCAGCGCGGGATGAAAAGGGTGCCTGGAAGGCGACGCGGAGGGCGTTTCTGATCCGGCTGGCGGGGTGGGCGCAGTGGCGGGATCAGAAACGGGCCCTGTGGGGAGGGCAGAGGTGCGGAAGTGATCCCGGCACCGGCACCGGCACCGGCACCGGCACCGGCACCCGCGAGGCGGGGGTGTGCGCGGGGGAGCAAGGCGCGTGCGCGCTGAGGCATCGGTCCGCGCGGCTGGGGTCGAAAACACGCTTGCGCTCTTTTTCCACGCATGTAGACTAACCAGCACGACACATCGAAGTGGCGTCGGTCCCGGTCTCCGGTCAGCGGCTCTTCGAACCTTCTTCACCACCCCCTGCACCCGAGAGAAGGAACCATGAAACGAATGCCCCTCGCGGTCGCCGCCGCCGTCGCCGCGACCCTCGCGCTCGCCGGCTGCAGCGGCGGCGGAACGCCCTCGCCGTCCGAGGGCGGTGGCGCCGAAGGCCCCGACGCCCTCAACATCGGCAACTTCCTCGACGTCACCTCGTGGGACCCGTCCCTCGCCGACATCGGCTTCGACGGCCCCTACCTGTCCGCGGTGTACGACGCCCTCATCGCCCTCGACAGCGACGGCACCCCGATCCCGTCGCTCGCGACGAAGTGGACCGTGGCCGACGACGACCTCAGCATCGACCTCGACATCCGCACCGACGCCGTGTTCAGCGACGGCACCCCGGTCGACGCCGACGCCGTCGTCGCGAGCCTCGAGTACCTCAAGGCCGGCGCCCGGTCCGGTGAGGCCTACGTCAACGCGGAGGGGTTCGAGAAGGTCGACGACGACACCGTCCGCATCGCCCTCACGCAGCGCGACGACACGATCCTCTACCTGATGGGCCTCGGCCGCAGCTACGTCATGCCCCCGGCCTCCATCGAGGCGGGCACGCTCGGCAGCGATCCGGTCGGCTCCGGCCCCTATGTGCTCGACAGCGACACCAGCGTCGCGGGCGCCGAGTACCACTTCACCAAGACCGAGGACCACTGGGACGCGAAGACATATCCGTTCGCCGAGCTCTCGATCTACCCGATCACCGACGCGACCGCCCGCCACAACGCGATGCTCAGCGGGCAGATCAACGTGCAGTACGGCGACGTGGCCAACCTCGACCAGGCCGAGCAGCAGGGCTGGAACACGGCCCAGCGGGTCTCCGGGTGGGCGGGCCTCGTCATCACCGACCACACCGGCGCGAAGAGCGAGCCCCTCGGCAAGCTCGAGGTACGCCAGGCGCTGAACTACGCGTTCGACGGTGCGGCCGTCCTCGCGGCGGTCGGCAGCGGTGCGGGCGTGGCCACCAACCAGGTCTTCCCGGACGGCGGCGACATCAACGACCCCGAGCTCAACGACGCCTACGCGTTCAACATGGACAAGGCGAAGGAGCTCCTGGCCGACGCCGGCTACCCGGACGGCTTCGACATCTCGATGCCGATGTCCCCGATCTTCGAGATGTGGAAACCGTCGGCCGAGCAGGCCCTCAACGAGCTCGGCATCACCGTCACCTGGGACAACATGCAGATGCCGGACTACCAGCTCAACGCACCGAACTACCCGATGTTCATCTCCTTCCTCGCGATGGACGGCAACGACGTGGCCACCGTCTCTCGCCAGCTGACGAGCGTGCAGTGGTTCAACCCGGAGCCCGACTACGCGAAGAACGAGGTCATCGCCCCGCTCGTCGAGAAGGTGCAGACGGAGCGCGGCGACGCGCAGACCGCCGCCATCAAGGAGCTCAACGAGGCCCTCGTCGACCAGGCCTGGTGGTCGGTCTGGTACCAGGCGAACAACATCTACTACACGGCGCCCGGCATCCAGCTGCAGCCCGTCGTGGGGATGATGTTCCCGACGCTGCGGTACATCACGCAGGGCTGAACGCCCGCCGGGGCGGTCGCCATGCGGCCGCCCCGGCACCCCTTCCCCTCCTCCTCACCCTCGAGAGGCCCCCATGCTCCTCTTCACGGCGAAGCGGGTGCTGTCCGGCATCCTCCTGCTCGTCGCGGTCTCGATCGGCACGTTCTTCCTCGCCCACCTCGCGATCAGCGACCCGACCGCCTCGCTCCTCGGGACCACGGCGAGTCCTGCGCAGCAGGAGGCGCTGGCGGCGAAGATCGGTCTCGACCGCCCCCTGATCGTGCAGTTCTGGGACTGGTTCTCCCACGCCGTGCTGCTCGACTTCGGCGTCTCGTGGCGCAACTTCCAGCCGGTCGGCGCGCAGCTCGCGGTCAAGGTCCCCGTCACGCTCTCCGTGGTGACCCTCGCGACCCTCATCACCGCGGTCATCGGCGTCGCGTTCGGCATGATCACCGGACTCCGCCCCGGCACCTGGTTCGACCGGATCATCAAGGGGATCTCCGTCGTCCTCTTCGCGCTCCCCGGGTTCTGGGTGAGCCTGGTCCTCGTCATGTGGCTGGCCGTGCAGCTCAAGTGGTTCCCGGCCGTGGGGTACGTCCCGCCGACACAGTCCGTCGACGGGTGGCTGCGCTCGATCACGCTGCCGGCGATCTCCCTCGCCCTGGGCGGCATCGTCGCCGTCTCGGAGCAGCTGCGCAATGCCGTGATCGCCCAGAGCCGCCAGGACTGGGTGCGCACCCTCCGCAGTCGCGGCCTGTCCGCCGCCCGGGTGAACCTGCACATCCTCCGCAACGCCTCGCCCGCCGCGCTCACGGTGATCGCCCTGATGTTCGTGGGCCTGCTCTCCGGGGCGATCGTGGTGGAGCAGATCTTCAGCCTCCCCGGTCTGGGGCAGCTCACGAACCAGTCGTCGCAGAACGGCGACATCCCCATGCTGCTCGGGATCACGGTGGTCTCCATCGTCTTCGTCGTCCTCATCAACCTCCTGCTCGACCTCGTCCTCGGCTGGATCAACCCGAAGGTGCGCGTCGCATGACCACGACTGACATCCGCGTCGCCTTCGACCGGGCCGCCCAGAAGCGCCGGTCGAGCCTGTTCCGACGCTTCCTCCGTCACCCCGGCGGCTACATTCCGCTCGCGATCTTCGTGCTCATCGTGCTCGTCGGGGTGTTCGCGCCGCTGCTGGCGCCGATGGACCCGAACCTCGTCGACCTCGCAGCCGCGAAGGCCCCGCCCTCGCCGGAGCACCTCCTCGGCGGCGACTCCACCGGGCGCGACATCCTCAGCCGCCTCATCTACGGGACGAGGACGACGCTGTGGGGTGCGCTCATCACGATCGTCACGGCGCTCGTCATCGGCGTCCCGTCGGGTGTCGCGGCCGGGTACTTCGGCGGCGTCTTCGACCGGGTCGCGACCTGGATCAGCGACGCCCTCCAGTCGATCCCCGGGATGATCATCCTCCTCGTGGTCGCCGCCGGCAGTCGCAACAACTTCGAGCTGCTGATGGTCACCGTCGGCGTCTTCATGGTGCCGGGCTACTTCCGCATCGCGCGGTCGCAGACGCTCGCCGTCCGCGGCGAGGCGTACATCGATGCCGCCCGCGTGTCGGGGCTGTCGGACGCGCGCATCATCTTCCGCCACGTCATCACGGCCGTCTACCCGCCGGTCATCATCCAGACCGCGCTCACGGCGGGCATCGCCATGGGCATGCAGGCGGGGCTCCAGTTCCTCGGCATCGGCGACTCGAACGTGCCGAGCTGGGGCGCGATGATGCTCGAGGGCTTCCGGCTCATGCTCACGTACCCGCTCATGCTGCTGTGGCCCTCCGCCGCGCTCGGTCTCACGATCGCGGTCCTCGCGATCATGGGCTCCACGCTCGCCGAGCTCGTGCAGGTGCGCACGCCGCGGGCGGCCCGACGGCGGCGGCGCGGTGTGCTCGAGACCGCGGACGAGGTCGCCGCGGCTCCCGCCACGGGCAGCGTGCGTCATGAGGCTCCGGCGTCGGCCCTCCGCGTCGAGAACCTGCACGTCGTGCACGCGACACCGACAGGGGAGACCGAGGTCGTGCACGGAGTGACCCTCGACGTCGCGCCAGGGGAGGTCGTCGGGATCGTCGGCGAGTCCGGGTCGGGCAAGTCGCAGACCGTGTTCTCGGTGCTCGACCTGCTCCCCGCGACCGGCCGGGCGACCGCCGACGCGATCTGGGTCGGCGGCGCGGAGGTCACCCACGCGACGCCGAAGGAGCGCCAGGCCCTGCTCGGGCGCACCATCGGCTATGTGCCGCAGGAGCCGATGAGCAATCTCGACCCGTCGTACACGATCGGGCACCAGCTCATCGAGCCGCTGCGCCGGACGCACGGGCTGGGGAAGGCCGCCGCCCGGCAGCGCGCGCGGGAGGTGCTCCTGCGGGTCGGGCTGTCCGACCCCGATCGCGTGATGCGCAGCTACCCGCATCAGGTGTCCGGCGGCATGGCGCAGCGCGTGCTCATCGCCGGCGCGATCGCCGGTCGGCCGTCGCTCCTCGTCGCCGACGAGCCCACCACCGCCCTCGACGTCACCGTGCAGGCCGAGGTCCTCGAACTGCTGCGGGAGCTGCAGGCCGAGTACGGCATGGCGCTGCTCATCGTGACGCACAACTTCGGCGTCGTCGCCGACATCTGCGACCGCGTGATCGTCATGCGCGGCGGCGACATCGTGGAGTCGGGGCCCGTGGACGACCTCTTCGCCGCGCCCACCCAGGAGTACACGCGCGAGCTCATCGCCGCGTCGCTCGACGAAGCCGAGGGCCGCGCCGCGCTCGACGGCCGGCGGACGGAGGTCCCCGCATGAACACCGCTCCGGTGAACCCCCTGCTGCAGGTGGACGACCTCGTGGTCGAGTACGGCCGGGGTCGGCACGCCTTCCGCGCGCTGCACGGCGTCTCCCTCGACATCGCCCCCGGTGAGTGCCTCGGCCTCGTCGGCGAGTCCGGATCGGGCAAATCGACCCTCGGCAAGGCCATCCTCGGCCTCGCCCCGGTGACGGCGGGGCGCATCCGCTTCGACGGCCGGGACATCGGCCGCCTCGGCGGCCGGGCCCGACGGGCGCTCGCCGACGACGTGCAGGTCGTGTTCCAGGACCCGTACGGCTCCCTCAATCCGGCACTGACCATCGGCGACATCCTCGCCGAGCCGTTGCTGACGACGGGCATCGGGGCGAAGGCGGCCGACGCGCGCGTGCGCGACATGCTCGACCGCGTGCGCCTGCCCGCCACGAGCATGGACCGGTACCCGAGCGAGTTCTCCGGCGGGCAGCGGCAGCGCATCGCGATCGCCCGCGCCCTGGTCCGCGGTCCGCGGCTGATCGTGTGCGACGAGCCGGTCAGCGCGCTCGATCTCACCACGCAGGCCACCATCCTCGACCTCTTCATCGAGCTGCAGCGCGACACCGGTGTGGCCTACCTGTTCGTGTCGCACGACCTCGGCGTCGTCCGGCGGGTCTGCCACCGGGTCGCGGTGATGTACCGGGGCGAGATCGTGGAGATCGGTGACGGGGAGCAGGTCACCCGCGCGCCACGCCACCCGTACGCCGAACGGCTGCGGCTGGCCTCGCCCGTCGCCGACCCAGCGTCCCAGCGGGAACGCCGGGCGCAGTGGCTCGCTCTGCGGGAGGTGCCCGATGCGGCGGTACGGTAGCTCCAGGCCGGAACTCGCCACACCCCGGACTCGGCCGGAAGGACGCCATGCCGAAGATCATCGACCACGACCAGCGGCGACGGGACATCGTCGAGGTGGCCAAGAGCATCATCCTGAAGGGTGGGTTCGAGGCGGCGACCATGCGCAGCATCGCCGCGGAGGCGGGCTTCGCGAACGGTGCGCTGAAGCACTACTTCCCCGGGAAGGAGAGCATCGTCGCGGCGACGTTCGAGACGATCCTGCAGCAGATGTCCGAGGGCGTGGAGGCCGCCGGGCAGGAACCGGTGGCGGCGGACGACGCGCTGCGCGGCTTCCTGCAGGCCACCGTGCCGCGCGACCCGGAGCAGATCGCCGCGGGCCGGGTGCTCCTGGCGCTGTGGGAGTACGCGATGGCGAACGAGTCGCTGGCCGAGCTCTACCGCGGACACCTGGGCTCCTGGCGAGCCTCGCTCATCGCGCGCATGGAGGCGGCCCGCGACGAGGGGTCGATCCGCGATCAGGACTACGGCCCGCTGGCGGACGAGTACATCTCCGCGGCGGTCGGTGCGACGGTCATCAACCTCATGTACCCGGACGGCGACCGCATCGCCGACTACGAGAACTACATCGACCGGTTCCTCGCGCGGCTGCGCTGAGGGCGAGGGGCCGGTCCCGAGAGGACGGCCCGTCATGACCCTTCCCCCGGAACGACCCGTGGTGTTCCTGCACGGCCTCGCCTCGCGCGGCACGCAGGACTGGCCGGACAGTGAGTGGACGGCGGTGCTCGGCGATCGGCCGCGCCGGGTCCTCGATCTGCCGGCGCACGGCGACGCCCCCGGGCTCGGAGTCGTGCCGACCGCCGCGGTGCTCGACGCGCTCGCCGCAGCGATCGGCCCGGACGAGGTCGACCTCGTCGGCTACTCGCTCGGGGCCCGGCTCGCCTGGGACCTCGCCCGGCACCCGGGTGTCGCGGTGCGGCGTCTCGTGCTCGGCGGCCTCAGCGCGGGGGAGCCCTTCGCGCTCGTCGGCCTCTCCGCCGCGCGAGCCGCCATCGCCGGTGGACCGTCTCCCGTCGATCCGCTGACCGGGATGATCGTGCACATGGTGGGCCTGCCCGGCAACCGCCCGGACGATCTGCTCGACCTCATCGAGGGGCTCGCGACCGAGCCGTTCGCGCCCGAAGCCGGAGCGCCGACGATGCCGGTGCTGCTCCTGGGTGGCGAGGACGACCCGATGGCCGCGGGCATCGACGAGCTCGCCGCGCGGCTGCCGGACGTCCGGGTGCGGCGCGTCCCCGGCGATCACCTCGCGGCACTGCACACCGCCGCGTTCCGCGACGCCGTACGCGGGTTCCTCGCGGACTGACCCGCCGGTCCGACGCCCGGCGTCCTCCTGTCCTTTATTTCCCACGTTCGTAGACATACCGAAAGGCATCCGCCATGACCGACACCCCCACCCCCGACGCCGCCCGCATCCTCGACATCGCCACCGGCTACATGGCCGCGAAGCAGCTCTTCCAGGCCAGCCGCATCGGGCTGTTCGCCGCCGTCGCCGCGGGCGCCGACACGGCCGCGGCGATCGCCGAGCGCTGCGGGGTGAGCGAGCGGATCGCCCGGCTGCTCGCCGACGCCCTCGCCGCGAAGGGTCTCCTCGTCCGGACGGAGGGGCGCTACGCCCTGGCTCCGGACGCCTCCGCCTACCTCACGGGGGAGGGCGCGGTCATCGACCTCGCTCCGTTCCTCACGTTCCTCGACGAGATCAGCTACCCGCACTGGCTGCAGTTCGCGCACACGGTCGACACGACCGAGCCCGGCGATCTGCAGATGGACGACGCGCGGTGGGGCACGTTCATGGCCGGCGTCATGACGTACAACCGCCTGCACGCGCAGGAGTTTGGCCGGCTCGTCGAGCTCGCCGGCGCGACGAAGGCCCTCGACTTCGGTGGTCTGTCCGCCGAGTTCGCCCTCGCCGTCATGGCGCGCAACCCCGAGCTGCATACGACGTTCGTCTACGCCCCGGGATTCGAGGACGGCGTGGCCGAGGCGGTCGAGGCGGCGGGCGTCGCCGACCGGGCTGCCGTCGAGGTGGGGGACACGGCGACTGCGGCCCCCGAGGGCGCCTACGACGCGGTGTTCGCCAACCACGTCATCCACCGCTTCTCCGCGGAGGAGAACGCGCAGATCTTCCGCCGGCTCCGTGCCGCAGCGGTCGAGGGGGCGACGCTGACCGTGCTCGACTTCTTCCTCGACGACGAGGACGAGCAGCGCGCGCTGGACGCCCTGCACGCGGGGGAGTACCTCGTGATCGACGGCACCGTCGTGTACCCGGAGTCGCAGGTCCGTGGCTGGCTGACGGACGCCGGCTGGGCGGTGCGCGATACCGTCGCCCTGCCGGGGAGCCCGCGCGTGCTCCTGGCCACCGCGGTCTGACGACCGCGGTTCGAGACTGGTCCGAGGGGGATCAGAGGCGGGCGGCATGCGTGAACATGCCGCCCGCCGTTTTCGTGGCTCGGGTGGTCAGTCGCGCGCGAACACCGTGCGGCCGTCGACGATGGTGCGCTCGACCCGAAGGTCGGCGAACGGGCGACCCGGGGTGCACGGATCCTCATCGAGCACCGTGATGTCGGCGACCTTGCCGGGCTCGAGGGTGCCCTTCCAGCTCGCGGCGCCGTCCTGGATCGCGGCGTCGGCCGTCATCGTGCGCAGCAGCCGGCGCCGGGTCGCGGCGTCGTCCGCCCGGCCGTCGGCGGCGAGGAGGGCGAGGGAGGCATCGAGGCTGGGGCGCCAGTCCGGCGTGGCGATCGGGGCGTCGCTGGTCACGGTGGTCAGCGCCCCGGAGGAGAGCATCTCGGCCAGCGGCCACGCCGCGGCGACGCGGGCCTCGCCGAGCTGCACGGCCGCCCAGGAGTGCGTGTGCGCGGCGATGAGGGGCTGCACGGCGAAGCCGACGCCGAGGCGTTCCGCACGGCGGATCTGCGCGGGGGTCGCGAGGTCGCCGTGCACGATGTGGTGGGGTGCCGGCGGCGGGGGTGTCCGGCCGTGCCGTTCCAGTGCGGTGAGGAACTCCTCGATCGAGCGGTCGCCGGTGGCGTGCACCGCGATCTGGAGACCCCGACCCGCGGCCAGCGCGATCATCCGCTGGAAGGCGCTGAGCGGATCGGCATCGCCGCGCGTGAGCAGATGCCCGGTCGTCCCGTCGGGGTAGGGGGCCGACGTCCAGGCGGTGGCCATCGGCGGGATGCCGTCGGCGAAGATCTTCACGCCGGGGATCGCGAGCCAGCGGGGGTCGGTCGACGGGGGCGGCACCGGGAGTCCGGCGGCGAAGTCCTCCAGGGAGCTCTCGCCGTCGATCGTCCCGAACAGGCGCAGCAGCGTGACGCGCGAGGTCTGCGCGCCCTCCCGGTGCAGCTGCACGTATGCGTCGAGCATGTCGGTGCCGAAGCAGCCGGTCTCGCCGTCGTCCTCCCCGGGGCCTATGCCCGGCTCCGTGTAGCTGGTGATGCCGAACTCCGCGAGCAGTGCCCAGGCCCGGCGCAGGGCCGCGTGTCGTTCGTCGGCCGTGGCCACGAGGCGGCCGGTGGGCTGCTCCTCGGGCGGGGTGTCGGAGAAGAAGAGGTGCGGCCAGCGCGCGCCCAGCCAGGCGGCGTGGAGGTGGGCGTCGTTGAGGCCGGGGATCGCGGTGCGACCGTCCAGCTGCACGATCTCGCGGGCCGGGAGGGCTTCGGCGGCGGCGTCCGTGGCGACGATCACCCCGTCCCGGACGGCGATCGCGGTGGCGACGGAATCGGTGGCGTCGACGGTGTGGATGCGGCCGCCGCGGAGAAGGAGGTCGGCGTCGTCGCGGAGGAGTGCGCTGCTCATTATTCCACCAGTGTAGACGTAAAACTCTCGCGCACGGGAGGCCACGCGTCGGCCGATTCGGCGCGTGGTTCCGCGGCTTGTACCCTGGAGTCATCCCCCGAACACCCCGGCAACCTCGTGCGCGCCGGCGACCTCGGCGCGCGCTCACACATGCAAGGACGCAGATGAACGATTCCGCGGCACACCGCGACGAATGGACGGCGAGCGAAGAGCTGGCGGAGCGGATGATCCCGCTCATCGGGGCTCTCAAGCGCGAGCGCGACGTGGTCACCTCGTTGCACGGGCATCGCCTGCTCGGCCTCTCGGCCACCGGCCTCGTCGAGGTGCACGAGCGCGTGGCCCAGCTCGGACACGAGCGCCTGGCGGTCGAGGACAGCCTGGCGGTGCTCGAGGGCATCCACGCCCTGGCCCCCGGAGCCTCGTCGATCGACGTGGCCCGCCTCGTGGAAGGGCACGCCTCGAGTGGACGCCCGCTCGGGGAGTACCTGGCCGAGACCCTGGCCCCGGCCGTCGGCGCGGTCCCGGCACCGCCGACCGACGTCGTGCTCTACGGCTTCGGGCGCATCGGCCGCCTGCTGGCACGCATCCTCATCGCGCACACCGGCGGGGGCAGCGGACTCCGGCTCCGCGCCATCGTCGTGCGCCGCGGCTCCGAGAACGACCTCGTCAAGCGCGCGTCTCTGCTGCTGCGCGACTCGGTGCATGGCCGCTTCGCGGGCTCGGTCACGGTGGACGAGGACGCCGAGCAGATCATCGCCAACGGCACGCGCATCCAGGTCATCTACTCCGACGACCCGGCGGCCGTCGATTACACGGCCTACGGCATCGACGACGCGATCGTCGTCGACAACACCGGCCGCTGGCGTGACGAGGCCGGACTCTCCCAGCACCTCCGCGCGAAGGGCGTCGCCCGCGTGCTGCTGACCGCCCCCGGCAAGGGCCCGCTGAAGAACATCGTGCAGGGCATCAACGACGACACGATCACCGAGGAAGACCGCATCGTCTCCGCGGCGTCGTGCACGACCAACGCCATCACCCCGGTGCTCGCCGCGATCGACGAGGCCTACGGCGTCGTGAAGGGTCACGTCGAGACCGTGCACTCGTTCACGAACGACCAGAACCTCATCGACAACTTCCACAAGGGTGACCGCCGCGGTCGCTCCGCCGTGCTGAACATGGTCATCACCGAGACCGGGGCGGCGAAGGCCGTGGCCAAGGCTCTGCCGCAGCTCGAGGGCAAGCTCACGGGCAGCGCGATCCGCGTCCCCACGCCGGACGTCTCGCTCGCGGTGCTGCACCTCACACTGGAGCGCCCCGCCACCAAGGACCAGGTCAACGACTACCTGCGCCGGGTCTCGCTGCACTCGAAGCTCCGGCAGCAGATCGACTACGTGGAGAGCCCGGAGGTGGTCTCCACGGACTTCGTCGGCTCGCACCGCGCGGGCATCGTCGATGGCCTGGCCACGATCGCCGACGAGGACACCCTCATCCTTTACGTCTGGTACGACAACGAGTTCGGCTACTCCTGCCAGGTGATCCGGGTGCTGGAGACCATGGCGGGGTCGCACCCGGTCGTGCTCCCCGCCCGCCGCGAAGTCACCCTCTGACCCCTCCCGTCCACCCACCCCCTTCCGCCCAGCCCGGCCCCCTGCGTGCGCATGCAACGGGCCGGGGCAGGCGAAAGGGGGTGGGTCGCGGCATGATGAGGGGTATGAAGACCTCACGATGGCGGGAGGAGCGGCTGCGGTTCCAAGGGCTCACGGCGCCGGAGCCGGACGTGGCGGGGGCGGCGGCGCGGCTTCTCGCGACGCAGAGCCAGGACTTCACGGCCGGACGGTGGGCGCTGGCCCTGCGGACGAAAGGCGACGTACGGCTTCGTGACGTCGACGCCGCGTTCGACCGTGGGGACCTCGTCCGGGCCTGGGCCATGCGGGGGACGCTGCACACGATCCCCGCGCGCGACCTCGGCTGGGTGCTGGAGGTCACGGCCGCACGACAGCTGCAGCAGGCGGCCTCCCGGCAGCGGCAGCTCGGCATCGACGACGACATGATCGACACGGTCGTCCGGGAGCTCACGCCGCGGCTCCGTGACGGCGGCCTCACCCGGGGCGAGATCTTCCCGGTGCTCGAGGGCATCGGCATCGACCCCTCAGGGCAGCGCGGCATCCACCTGCTGTTCGCGCTGACGGTCTCCGGCGTGCTCGTGCAGGGGCCGGTCGTGCCGCGGGAGGGCATCACGCGGGAGCAGCGGTTCGTGCTCGCGGCGGACCACATCCGCGATCACGCCCACCCGGAGGACCCGCTGGCCGAGCTGTTCGTCCGCTACGTCGAGGGACACGGGCCCGCCGGGGTCGCGGACTTCGCGAGGTGGTCGGGGCTGACGCTCGGGCGGTCCAGGGAGGCGGCGGAGCGCGCGGCGACACGGGTGACCGAGGCCGACGACGGGGTCTTCGTCGGCCGCACCCCGCCCCGGCGCGCGGCAGGCCGTCCGGCCGTGTTCGCCCTCGGAGCCTTCGACGAGTACTACATCTCCTACGCCGACCGCACCGTCGTCTGTGACCCCGAGTACCTCGCCGCCGTCGGACCGGGGAAGAACGGGATGGTCCGGGCGACCGTCGTGGAGCACGGCCGCGTGATCGGCTGCTGGACGCACGCCGCCGCCGCCCACACCACCCCTCCGGAGCTCTTCACTGCACCCGAGGATCCCGCCGCCGTCGCCTCCGCACTCGCCCGCTTCGCCGCGTTCCTCGCCTGACCTCGCGTCGACCCACCCCCTTCCGCGCGTCCCGGCCCCTTACGGCCGCGCGTAACGGGCCGGGGTGGACGCAAGGGGGTGGGTCGACGTCACTCGCTGGCGTGGCGACCGAGGAAGTTGTAGACCTCGTTGTCGTCCACGCCGGGGAACATGCCGCGGGGGAGCGGCGAGAACATGTGGGTGTGCACGCGGGCGCTCGGCCACGCCCGACCCTTCCAGCGCTCAGTGAGCTCGGCCGACGGGCGACGGCAGCACGCCTCGTCGGGGCAGGTCGACACGGCCCTGTCGTTCGTCTCGCGTCCCCGCCACCACCGGGCGTCGTCGAACGGCACGCCGACCGTGACGGAGAACTCGCCCTCGCTCGACGACCCGGTCTGCGTGGAGCACCAGAACGTGCCGGACGGGGTGTCCGTGTACTGGTGGTGCTCGACGGTGCGGTTCTGCTCCGTGAAGGCGGAGCGGGCCTGGAACTTCCGGCACACCCGCTGTCCCTCCACCGCTCCCGTCACGTCCATCGGCAGCGGCAGGTCGTCGTTCTCGTAGACGCGCGTGATGGCTCCGGTCGAGTCGACGCGCAGGAAGTGCAGCGACATGCCGAGGTGCTGCGTGAGCAGGTTGGTCATGCGCATACCGGCGGCCTCGTGCGTCACGCCGAACCCGTCGCGGAAGTCCTCCACCGCGAGGTTGCGGTCCTTCTTCGCCTGCTGCAGGAAGGCCACCGCGGCGGTCTCCGGCATCAGGCAGCACGCGGCGAAGTAGTTGATCTCCAGGCGCTGCTGCAGGAAGTCGGCGTAGTCGGTCGGCGGCGTGTGCCCGAGCAGGCGGTGCGCCATGGCCTGCAGCGCCATGGACCGCAGGCCGTGTCCGCCGGGGATGGACGCCGGGGGCAGGTAGATGCGGCCGTTCTCGAGGTCGGTGACCGAGCGCGTCGAGTGCGGCAGATCGTTGACGTAGATGAGCTCGAAGCCGAGCTTCTCAGCCATGATGCTCACGGTGCGGTGGGTCAGGGCGCCCTGCGAATGGCCGGCCGCCTTGAGCTGCTTCTCCGCGAGCTTCTCGATGTCCGGGAGGTAGTTGTTCTGCGCGCGCATCCGCAGGCGCAGCTCCGTGTTGGCGCGACGGGCCTCCTCAGGGGTCGCGATGGCCTCGCGCTCGCGGCGCTGCAGCTCGCGGTGCAGCCCGAGGATGGACTCGATGGTCTCGTCGCTCATGCCCTTCGTGACCCGGACGGGCGACACCCCGAGTTGACGGAAGACCGGACTCTCCTGCGCCCGCTCCAGCTCGATCTCCAGGGCCGCGCGTCGGTTCGGCGGCTCGCCGGAGATGAGGTCGGTCACCTCCGTGCCGGTGGCCTGCGCGATCGCCTGGAGGAGGGAGAGCTTGGGCTCGCGCTTGCCGTTCTCGATGAGGCTGAGCTGGGAGCCGGCGACCCCGACGACGGCTCCCAGCTCGTCGAGCGTGTAGCCCTTCTCCAGGCGGCGGTGCCGGATGCGGTGGCCGAGGGTCGTGAGGTGGATGCCGGAGGACGCCATAGTTTGAGTCTAGCGAAAGAAGCGTGATTCTTATCGCTCGATTTGGCCGAAAGTCCGCGCCGAGGGCGAAGAAGATGGAAGCAACGCCCCACACTTCGAAGGAGCAGTCATGGCCATGGCCGAAGTCCTCACCCCTCGCACGTCCCCTGTCGCCCCGACGCGCACGTTCGGCACCGCCCCCTCCTACGACACCCCTGCGATGGCGGAACTCGTGGCCTGGGTCGAAGAGATCCGCGCGCTCACGCAGCCGGACGCCGTGCACTGGGTGGACGGCTCGCGCGCTGAGAACGACTGGCTGCTGCGCGGACTCGTCGACGAGGGCAAGCTCATCAAGCTGAACCCCGAGTGGCGTCCCGGCTCGTACCTGGCGCGCTCGCACCCCAGCGACGTCGCCCGTACCGAGGCCCGCACCTTCATCGCCTCGGAGCGCGAGGAGGACGCCGGCCCCACCAACAACTGGGCCGACCCCGCCGAGATGCACACGAAGATGGACGAGATCTTCGAGGGCTCGATGCGCGGTCGCACGATGTACGTCGTGCCGTTCTCGATGGGTCGCGTCGGCGGCCCCCTCTCGCACATCGGCGTGCAGATCACCGACAGCGCCTACGCGGTCGCGTCGATCGGCATCATGACCCGCGTGGGCGACGAGGTCACCCGCCAGATCGCCGAGGGCGCGCCCTGGGTCAAGACCGTGCACTCCGTCGGCGCTCCGCTGGAGCCGGGCGAGCCGGACGTCGAGTGGCCCTGCAACGACGACAAGTACATCGTGCATTTCCCCGAGACGCTCGAGGTGTACTCGTACGGATCGGGCTACGGCGGCAACGCGATCCTCGCAAAGAAGTGCTTCGCGCTGCGCATCGCGTCGGTGATCGCCCGGGACGAGGGCTGGCTCGCCGAGCACATGCTCCTCATCCGCGTGATCGATCCGCAGGGCAAGGCGTACCACGTGGCCGCCGCGTTCCCGTCGGCCTGCGGCAAGACCAACCTCGCGATGCTGCGTCCGACGATCCCGGGCTGGAAGGTCGAGACCCTCGGCGACGACATCGCCTGGATCCGCCCCGGCGAGGACGGACGACTCTGGGCGATCAACCCGGAGGCCGGCTTCTTCGGCGTCGCGCCCGGCACCGGAGAGTCGACCAACGTCACCGCGGTCGAGACGCTGTGGGGCAACACGATCTTCACCAACGTCGCGCTCCGTCCCGATGGTGACGTGTGGTGGGAGGGCCTGACCGACGAGGCGCCTGCGAACCTGATCGACTGGGAGGGCAACGACTGGACGCCCGACTCCGGTCGTCCCGCGGCGCACCCCAACTCGCGCTTCACCGTGTCGGCGGCCCAGTGCCCGCAGATCTCCGAGGACTGGGAGGAGGCCGTGCCGCTCGACGTCATCCTGTTCGGCGGACGCCGCGCGAGCAACGTGCCGCTCGTCGTCGAGGCCACCGACTGGACCCACGGCGTGTTCCTGGGCTCGAACATCTCCTCCGAGCGCACGGCGGCGGCCGAGGGCACGGTCGGCGAGCTGCGCCGCGACCCCTTCGCGATGCTGCCGTTCTGCGGCTACAACATGGCCGACTACTTCGGTCACTGGCTGAAGGTCGGCAGCGGCCTGCGCTTCGACCGTGCACCGCGCATCTTCCAGGTGAACTGGTTCCGTCGCGGAGCGGACGGCCGGTTCCTCTGGCCCGGGTTCGGCGACAACTCCCGCGTCGTCGACTGGATCATCCGCCGGGTGGCCGGTGACGTGCCGGCGGTGGACAGCCCCATCGGACGCCTGCCGCGCGTGGAGGACCTCAACCTCGACGGGCTCGACATCCCCGCGGAAGACCTCGACGAGCTCTTCTCGGTCGACCCCGAGGCGTGGAAGGCCGAGGCCGACCTCACGGAGGAGTTCTACGACACCTTCGGCGACCGGGTGCCCGCGGCCCTCCGCACGGAGCTCGCGTCGCTGCGCTACCGCCTCGCGAAGGCGTAGCCCCCAGACCGGTGCCGGTTCGGGGGAGCCGGCACCCTCGGCCTCCGGGTCGAGACAGACCCGCGAAGGCGGGGCATCAGAGACGAACCCATGGCTGAGTGGTCTCCGACGCCCCGCCTTCGTGGCACCCACTTCCGCCGAGACCCCGGTTTCGCGTCGAGACCCCGCCCCGCATACGTGCGGAAGGCGGGGTCTCGGCGGAAACGCGGGGTCTCAGCGGCGGACAGGGGGTAGGGGGAGGGGAGTAGGGGGGGAGGGGGGAGAGGGGGTCAGGCGAGGAGCTGGTGGCGGGCGAGGTCGCGATAGAGCGGGGTCGACTCCACGAGCTCGGCGTGCGTGCCCTGTCCGACGACCACGCCGTCCTGCAGCACCACGATGAGGTCGCTGTCGACGACGGTGGACAGACGGTGCGCGATCACGACGAGCGTGCGGTCGGTGGCGACCGCGTCGATGGCCTCGCGCATGCGCTGCTCGTTCACGCCGTCGAGCGACGAGGTCGACTCGTCCAGCAGGAGGATCGGGGCGTCCGTGAGGAGTGCCCGGGCGATCGCGAGCCGCTGCCGTTCGCCCCCGGAGAGCATCACGCCGTCCTCGCCGACCGGAGCGTCGACCCCGAGGGGGTTCCGCTCCAGCACGTCGCCGAGGTTCACGGCGCGGAGCACGCGCTCGCAGTCCGCATCGGTGGCGCCGGGGGAAGCGAGACGCAGGTTCTCGGCGAGGGTGCCGGCGAGGGTGGGGGCGTCCTGCTCGACGTAGCCGAAGTGCGCGCGCAGCTCGTCGCGCGCGTAGGTGCGGGTGTCGTGTCCCTTCAGGCGGATGGAGCCGCCCGTCGGGTCGTAGAAGCGCTCGATGAGGGAGAGGATGGTGCTCTTCCCCGCCCCGCTGGGACCGACCAGCGCCACCCGTGCCCCGCGCGGGACCGCGAACGACACCCCGCGGAGCACCTCGTGGTCCTGCGGGTCGACGGCGGCCTCGGTCTGCTCCAGGTGCGCATCGGCGAGCAGGGTCTGCGCCTCCCTCGCGGCGGCACGGCGGGCGGCGACGACGTTCTCCGGGTAGCGGAACCGCACGTCGCGGAACTCCAGGGCGGGGGCGTCCGCACCGGGCTCCTCGTCACGGGGCAGTGCGGCGGCGGTGGCGGCGTCGTCCTGGGTCTCGGTGGGCAGGTCGAGGACCTCCTGGATGCGGCCGAGCGCGCCGAGGGCCTGGTTGACGGAGGTGATCGCGCCGAACGTCGAGGCGAGGGGCATCACCAGCAGGAAGAGGAACATCACGAACGAGATGAGGGCCGCGATCGAGATGGCTCCGGCGGCGACGCGGAAGCCGCCGACGCCGAGCACGACGAGGAGGGAGAGCTGGAGGGCGATGCCGGCGACCGGCACCACGAGCGAGGAGATCTTCGCGATCCGCACGCCGATGCCATAGGCCTCAGAGGCCCGCTCCGTCACCGCCGCGGTCTCCCGCTCGGTCGCGCCCGAGGCCCGGATGGTGCGGATGGACCCGACGGCCCGCTCGACGCCCGAGGCCAGCTCGCCGACCTTCTCCTGCTGGGCGGTGGACGCCGTGCGGATCCGGCCGCTGAGGGCGACGACGACCACGACGGAGACGCCGATCACCACGACGATGAGCAGCAGCAGCACGGGGTCGATGAGCAGCATCGCGATCAGCGCCCCGGCGAAGAGGACGACGTTGCCGACCGCGTCGGCGAGCCCCTGCGTGAGGACGGCATAGAGGAGCGTGGTGTCGGTGCCCACACGGGAGACGAGGTCGCCGGTGCGCCGTGCGTCGAACTCGGACGTCGGCAGGTGAAGGATGCGGGCGATGAGCTTGCGGCGGCTGGAGTAGACGACCGCGGTGCCGGTGCGCTGCAGCAGGTAGTGCTGGAACCCCGAGATGATCGACGACACGATCACGAAACCGACGAGCAGCCACACGAGCACGCCGATCGTGCCGTCGGATTGCACGGCCTCGATGACCTGGCCCACGAGGAGGGGCTGCACGAGCGAGGTCGCGGCGCCGAACACGCTGAGGACGGCGACGACGACGAGGGTGCGCTTGTGCTCGAAGAGGAAGGGGAGGAGCTGGCGGAAGGTGGCGCGGGGCCCGTCGGCCGGTGCGCCCCGTCCGCGTCGGCGTGCTGTCGCCGTGCGGGACATGGGGGACCTCGATCTGGAGATGGTACTTCGACCGTACTCGGGGGACGGCCGTTTCCTATGGGGCGGCTGTATGGGCTCAGGTGCGCCCGAAGCGCCGATGTGCCGCCTGTTTGGTGACGCCGAGGGCGCTCGCGATCGCCTGCCACGAGTAGCCGCTCGTGCGGGCGCGACGGACCTGGGACTCTTCGGCGCGCGCGAGCTCCTTGCGCAACGCGGCCAGGCGGTGAAGCTCGGCGAGGGGTCCGCCGCCCTCGGCCGCGGCGATGGTGGTCGGTTGAGACATGGGGACCTCCTTCGCGTCAATATTCGTTGACGCGGCGGGCCCGCGTCAAGAAGTGTTGACGAGCACGTTGTCCACAGCACGGCCTTGCCCGCATGTGGAGCGCATGCGATGCTGACAGGATGGCTCGCATGCTGCAAGTGAGGAACCTGCCGGATGAGGTTCACGCTCGGCTCAAAGAGCGTGCCGCGGCGGAACGCATGAGCCTGTCGGACTACGTCGCGCGCGAGCTGGAGGACCTCGTCCGGTACCGCAGCAATGCGGAAGTCCTGGAGGCATCGCGGGCACGGGCGCGCGCCGCCGGTGTCTCCCTGACGCGCGAGAGCATCCTCGCCGCCCGTGATCGTGAACGGGACGGGCGCAGGTGAGCGTGTCGTCCGAGGCGGTCGTGCTCGACGCCTCGGCGGCGATCGAGGCCCTGCTCGGCGAGGAGGTCTGGACGCACGGCGAGGAGTTCCATGCACACGCGGGTCTCGACATCGAGGTCCTGTCCGTGCTGCGCCGGCTCACGATGCGGTCGTCGATGCCGGCACACGCTGCCCGCGAGGCCCTCGATGCGTTCGGGGCGTTGCAGATCACCCGCCATCCGCTGCGTCGTCTCATCCCACGGATCTGGTCGCTGCGCGAGGACGTCTCCGCGTACGACGCCGGTTATGTCGCGCTCGCCGAGGCCCTCGACGTCCCTCTGCTCACGGCCGATCACCGGCTGGCGAAGACGGCGGCCCGGTACTGCGACGTCGTGGTGCTGTGAGCACCCGGCCAGGCGAGAACACCCCACCCGCTCCGAGACTAGGGTGAGCGGATGCCGGAGAAGTGGATACTGTTCGACGTCGGCGGCGTGCTCGAGGTCGTCGACGATGACGCCTGGCAGGACCAGTGGTGGGCGCGCTGGTGCCGTGAGGCTGACATCACGCCCCAGGAAGCGGATGAGCGCCTGGCGGCTGCGGCACTCCCGAGGATCGACCTCGAAGCGGGAGTGGCTGAGGCGTTCTGGGAGGGACTCGGGGCGGTGCTGCGTCTCGACAGTGACCGCCAGGCGCAGATGCGTGCGGAGTTCTGGGATTCCTACTGCGGTCATGCCGACTCGGAGCTGATCGCGCACGCCGCGACGCTGCGGGGAAGGGCGAGGGTGGCGATCCTCTCGAACTCGGCGGATGGCGCGCGCGAGGAGGAGGAACGGCGCTACGGGTTCTCTGCGGTGTTCGATCCCATCTGTTACAGCCACGAGCTGGGAGTGGCGAAACCCGACGCCCGGGCGTACCGCAGCGCGCTCCAACGGATGGATGCGGCCCCGGAGGATGTCCTCTTCATCGATGACCACGTGGAGGCCGTCCGCGGCGCCCGTGAGATCGGAATGTCAGCGCTCCTCCACCGGAGCACCCCGCAGACCGTAGCCGCGATCGAGCAGTTCCTCCGGGCCTGAGCGCACCATGACAGCGAACGGCGCCCGTGTCCGAGGACACGGGCGCCGTTCGTCGTTCGGTCGGCCTCTAGAGCTCGACGGCGGAGGCGAGGCCGAGGTCGTCCTCGTAGTCGTGGTCCTTCGTCTCCGGGGTGAAGATGAGTGCGATGAAGGTCAGCACCGCCATCGACGAGAGGTACAGCCCCACGAGCCAGGGCTCGCCGCCGACGGCCGCCCACAAGGCCACCGCGATGAACGGCGCCACGGCCGCACCGAGGATCGACGACACGTTGTACGCGATCGCCGAGCCCGAGTAGCGAACGTTCGTCGGGAAGAGCTCCGGCAGGAGGGCGCCCATCGGGCCGAACGTCGTACCCATGAGCATGAAGCCGAACACGAGGAAGGCCTGGGTGAGAGCGCCGGTGAACTTCGGGTCCGCCTGCGGGAGCAGGAAGATGTTGAACGACAGGCCGAAGACGACGATGAGTCCGGTGACCCACAGCAGCAGCTTGCGGCGCCCGATGGCGTCGGCGATCGGCCCGGACAGCAGCGTGAAGATGCCGAAGAACACGACGCCGATGATCTGCATGAGCACGAAGTCCGTGTAGCCGAAGCCGAGGCCCGGATAGAACTGCGCTGCGAACGCGCTCGGGTCGAAGTCCTTTCCCGTCGCCTCCGCGGCAGCACGGGCGGCGGCCGAGGCGGTCTCCAGGTCGGCGGCCTTCGTGCCGTAGGTGAGCGTGAAGTTCGTCATCAGGTAGAACAGCACGTACGTCGCCAGCATGATGAACGTGCCGAGGATGAGCTGCTTCCAGTGGTGCCGGAACACGGTCGCGAGCGGGAGCTTGCGGATGGCCCCGGTCTTCTCCGCCTTCTTGAACGTGTCCGACTCGACGAGACGGAGCCGCACCCACAGGCCGATGATGACCATGACGGCGGAGAACAGGAACGGCACGCGCCAGCCCCAGGAGAGGAAGGCCTCGGACTTCAGCGCCGGGTCCTCGGGGTGGGGGAGCGCGAAGTTGATGGCGAGGAAGATGCCGTTCGCGATGATGAACCCGAGCGGCGCGCCGAGCTGCGGGAACGAGCCGTACCAGGCGCGCTTGCCCTTCGGGGCGTTCTCGGTGGCCACCAGCGCCGCGCCCGACCACTCGCCGCCCAGCGCGAAGCCCTGAGCGAGACGGAGGATCAGCAGGAGCAGCGGGGCGACCCAGCCGATCTGCTGGAAGGTGGGCAGGAGACCGATCACGAAGGTCGCGATGCCCATGGTGAGGAGCGATGCGACGAGGGTGGCCTTGCGCCCGAACTTGTCGCCGAAGTGACCGAAGACGACGGCGCCGATCGGGCGGGCGACCATCGCCGCGCCGAAGACGGCGAACGACGACAGCAGCGACGCGGTGTCGTTCGTGCTGGGGAAGAAGAGCGTGGGGAAGACGAGCACGGCTGCCGTCGCATAGACGTAGAAGTCGTAGAACTCGATGGTGGTGCCGACGAGGCTCGCGGTGATGACGCGCGAGCGGGGGTTCGCGGGGGTGGTGGCGGTGCTCAAGGGGTCTCCGATCCTCCGCCGGTATACCAGCGGACTCGGGCGAGTCTACGCCTTCCTGGGAGTTCGCTGGACGTTCATGACGGGACGGTGCCGAGCGCGTCTGTGCCGCCGCGTAGAGTCGGGGGAGACCGGCCGGAGGGGGACCATGACCACGCGGATGCTGCTCCTCGCCGACACGCACGTCCCGAAGCGCGCGAAGCGGCTGCCGGACGCGGTGCTCCGGGCGATCGACGAGGCCGACGTCGTCGTGCACGCGGGGGACTGGGTCGATCTCGCCACCGTCGAGCTGCTCCAGGCCCGCGCGCGCGTGCTCCACGGCGTGCACGGCAACAACGACGGCCCCGAGATCCGCCGGGTGCTGCCGGAGATCGCGCGGTTCACCGTGGAGGACACCGCCGTCGCCGTCATCCACGAGACGGGCGCCGCGACGGGGCGGGAGAAGCGGATGGATCTGGCCTTCCCTGACACCGACCTGCTGGTCTTCGGGCACTCGCACATCCCGTGGGACACCGTGACGCCGAACGGACTGCGGCTGCTCAACCCGGGCTCTCCCACCGACCGGCGCCGGCAGCCGGTGCACACGATGATGCACGTCGTCGTCGACGGACGCGATGTCGAGGCGACCCTGGTGCCGGTCCGATGACCGACGACGGAGCCGATGTCCCGATCGCCTACCGGGCACCGATGCGCTCCCGCGACGACGCCGTCGCCCCGGGGGTCGCCGTCGAGCGCGCGCTCGCCGGAGGTGTGTGCGGCATGGGCGGGCGGCTCGACAGCCCGCCTCGCTCACTGACCACGGCGCTCGCGGCCGTCGACGCCCGTCATGGCGAGCGGGCGGCGCGGCGGCTGGAGCGCTTCGCGGCGCTTCCGACGGGAACCCTCGTCTGGACGCGGGACGTCGACGGGTACTTCTGGCTCGGGACGCTGACGGGGCCGTGGCGCTACGACGAGGATCCGGCGGCGGTGGCGGCAGACCTCGTGCACGTGCGCGACTGCACCTGGACGTCGACCCCGGTGGCGCCCCCCGATGTCCCGCCGGGCGTCACGGCCACGTTCGCCCGCGGGGGACGCAACGGCCAGCGCATCCGCACGGCCGGGGTCGGGGAGCAGTCAGCCGCACTCTGGGAGCGCAGCCTCCGCTGATCCGCGCCTCAGCGCCAGATCGCGGCGATGGCCGCGTTGACCGCGGTGAGGATGCCCACGAGCCAGAAGACCGCGGGCGGCACCACCTGGTCGCGCTTCTGGCGCGCCGTGCCGATCCCGAGCAGGGCGCCGATGGCGAGGAGGATGACGAGCTTCGTGCCGATCTTGGCGTAGTTCATCTCGACGCCCTCGGGAAGGCCCCACGGGGCGGCGAGGGCGAGGCCGGCGACTGCGGCGATCGTCATGCCGATGGTCATCAGACGCGTGAACACCCGCTTGCCGCCGAACGCCTGCGCCGCCCAGGCCCCGAAGAGCACGGCGAAGCCGATGAGGTGGACGAAGAGCACGATGTGGCGCAGGGTCTCCATGCCCTCACCGTACGAGAGTGCGGTGTTCCGCGCCACCAAGGCACGCCTGACCTCGCGCCCGCGATCGGGCGCGAGGCGAAGGGAGTCAGCCGCGCAGCTCGCGGATCACGAGGGCGGTGCGCAGTGCGGCGTCCGCGGCCTCCGCGCCCTTGTCCTCCTTCGAGCCCTGCAGGCCCGCGCGGTCCAGCCCCTGCTTCTCGTCGTCGAGCGTGAGCAGCCCGAACCCGACCGGCTTGCCGGCATCGAGGGAGACGCGGGTGAGTCCGTCGGTCGCCGCCGCCGAGACGTACTCGAAGTGCGGCGTGCCGCCACGGATGATGACCCCGAGGGCGACCACCGCGTCCGCACCGCCGGCGAAGGCGGCCTGTGCGGCCACGGCGAGCTCGAACGAACCGGGCACTCGCACGAGCCGATGCGTCGCCCCCGCCTCGTCGAGCACCCGCTGGGCGCCGGCGATCAGGCCGTTCGAGATCACCTCATGCCAGGTGCCGGCGATCACGACGATCTCCAGCCCCCGCCCGTCGATGTTCCCCGTCTTCGGTGCTCCGGCGCCGCTCATTCCTCGTCCTTTCCTGCCGCGAGGGCCTCGGCGAGCTCTGCTTCGCCGATGATGTGGCCCATGCGGTCGCGCTTGGTCTCCAGGTACTGGTGGTTGTTCGGGCCCACGCCCACGATCAGCGGCACCTGCTCGACGACGTCGAGGCCGAGCTCGCGCAGCTTGTTCACCTTGTCGGTGTTGTTGGTGAGCAGCCGGACCTTCGAGACGCCCAGGTCGGTGAGGATCCCGGCCGCCGCGGCGTAGTCGCGGGCGTCCGCCGGGAGCCCCAGTGCCAGGTTCGCGTCGACGGTGTCCAGGCCGTCCTCCTGCAGGCTGTAGGCCCGCAGCTTGTTGATGAGCCCGATGCCGCGCCCCTCGTGCCCCCGCATGTAGATGACGATCCCGCCCTCGCGGTCGATCGCGTCCAGCGCGGCATCGAGCTGCGGCCCGCACTCGCACTTCTGGGAGCCGAACGCCTCGCCGGTGAGGCACTCGGAGTGCACGCGCACGAGGGCGGTCTCGGTCGGCTCGCCTGACACGACCGCGATGTGGTCGGTGCCGGTGACGCGGTCCTTGTAGGCAAGGAAGCGGAACGTGCCGTGGTCGGTGGGCACGGTGGCGTCGGCACGGAGGCTCACGCGGCGTCCGCGCTGGGCGGCCGGTGTGGCTCCGTCTGGGTCGATCTCGTTGAGGTGCGCGATGAGCTGCTCGATCGTGATGACCGGCACGCCGTCGCGGGCGCCCAGTTCGAGAAGCCCGGGAAGCCGCATCATGCTGCCGTCCTCGGCGACGACCTCCGCGATCGCGCCGACGGGCCGGAGGCCGGCGAGCTTCATGAGCTCGACCGCGGCCTCGGTGTGACCGCTGCGCTCGCGCACACCGCCGTCGACGGCCCGGAGCGGCAGCACGTGGCCGGGACGGATGATGCTCGTCGCCGTCGAGGACGGATCGGCGAGGACGTTGAGGGTGTGCGCGCGGTCGCTCGCGCTGATCCCCGTCGTCACCCCTTCCGCGGCGTCGACGCTCACGGTGTAGGCGGTGGAGCGGGCGTCTTCACTGGCCGCGACCATCGGCGGGAGGTTGAGGCTGTCCGCGAGGTCGGTGGGCATCGGCGCGCAGATGAAGCCGGACGACCAGCGCACCGTCCACGCCACCCATTCGGGGGTGGCGAGCTCGGCGGAGAGGACGACGTCCCCCTCGTTCTCGCGGTTCTCGTCGTCGGCCACGAGCACGGGCCGGCCGGCGCGCAGCGCCTCCAGGGCTTCGGGGATGGTTGCCAGGCTCATCGCGAGCCCCCTTCCGGTGCGGCGCGGAAGGCGAGCAGCCGCTCGACGTGCCGCGCGAGGATGTCGGTCTCGAGGTTCACGCGGTCGCCGACCGCGCGGGTGCCGAGGGTGGTCGCCGCCAGGGTCTCCGGGATGAGCGACACCTCGAACCAGTGCCCGCCCCGGGTCCCCGCGCCCTCCTGGGTCCCTGAGCCCTCCCGGGTCCCCGCGCCCTCCTGGGTCCCTGAGCCTGTCGAAGGGGTCGAAGGGTCCGAAGGGCTCACCGCGCTCACCGTCAGGGAGGTGCCGTCGACCGAGATGGAGCCCTTGTCGACGACGAGTGGCGCGAGGTCGTCCGGAAGGCTGATGCGGAGCACGCTCCACTGCGCGCCCGGGCGCACCTCGAGCACGACACCGGTGCCGTCGACGTGGCCCTGCACGATGTGCCCGCCGAGCCGGGCGCCCACGGGCATCGCCTTCTCGATGTTGACCCTGGTCCCGACGGTCGCCGTGCCGAGGGCCGCGACGTCGAGCGTCTGCTTCATGACGTCGGCGTCGAAGGTCTCGGCGGTGGAGCCGACGACGGTCAGGCAGACGCCGGAGACCGCGATCGACTCCCCGTGCACGGCGTCGGCGGCCGCCTTCGGGGCGCGGACGGTGAGCCGCCAGCCGTCGCCCGACTCGGCGATGGCGGTGACCTCGCCGATCTCCTCGATGATTCCGGTGAACATCAGAGGCTTCCCTTCTCCGGGCCGGTGTGGTCCGGGTCGTCCGCGTCCGCAGGATGCGCGATCGCGAGCAGGTCTACGCCCAACGGCAGCCATTCGTCCACGACGAGGCGGCGCGCCTCGTCGATCGAGCGGACGCCGATGTCGGACACGGCCAGGCGGCTCCCGCCCAGGAGGACCGGGGCGACGTAGGCGAGCACACGGTCCGCGAGTCCGGCGGCGAGGAACGCGCTGGCGAGCGTCGGGCCGCCTTCCACGAACAGTGTCTGGATGCCGCGCGCGTGCAGCGCGGCGAGGACGGCCGACAGGTCGTGCGTGTCGAAGAACACCGGCGTGTGCGGATGACGGTGCACCGCCGCATCCGCAGGGGTGGGCCGCGCGCCGATCACGACCGGGACGGGCTGATGCGGAAGGAGCTCGTCCCCGGCGCGGGCGGTGAGCGCGGGGTCGTCGGCGAGCACGGTGCCGGTGCCGACCGCGATGGCGTCGGCCTCGGCGCGTCGTCGGTGCACATCGGCACGCGCCTCGGGACCGGTGATCCACTGGCTGGTGCCGTCGTCCGCCGCAGCCCTGCCATCGAGGCTCTGCGCCCACTTCACGGTGACGTGCGGACGGCCGCGCCGCGCCGCGAAGAGCCAGTCGCCGATCAGCGTGCGCGCCTCCGCGGCCCGTTCGCCGGACTCGACGCTCACGCCCGCGGCGCGCAGCCGCTCCGCGCCGCCGCCGGAGACCTCACCCGGGTCGTCGAGGGCGTAGACGACCCGTGCCACCCCGGCCTCGATGAGCGCGAGCGCGCAGGGACCGGTGCGACCGGTGTGGTTGCAGGGTTCGAGGGTGACGACCGCGGTCGCGCCGCGTGCGGCGCCGGGGGCGAGCTTCGACAGCGCGTCGACCTCGGCGTGCGGAGTGCCGGAGCCCCGGTGCCAGCCCTCGGCCAGCACCTCGCCGTCGGGGGAGAGGAGCACGGCGCCCACCTGCGGGTTGACTCCGCGGGGGCCACGGGTCGCGAGGGCGAGCGCGCGATCCATCGCGCGGCGCTCTGTCGCGGTCACTGCCATCCGTCGTCCTCTCTGCGGCCTCGGGGTCGCTGCAGGGTGGCGGAACGGACGCACGCGCGTGCGCCTCGTGCTGCCTCCCTTCCGGACTAGCGAGGTGTCCCTCGCATCACCGTCGGTTCCGGAATTCCACCGGATCGGCATCCCGATCACTCGGAACGCTCGCGGACTGTCACCGCCGGTTCGGATTCCCACCGACCCCGGAGCACGTTGCTGCTCTGAGTGTACTCAACGCGTCCGCGCCCGTTTCATTCCGTGGCAGGGGCCGTTCCCGGCTTCTCACTTGAGCAGGCGGGAGAGCCGCCGGTCGGCGAGCACCTTGCCGCCGGTCTGACAGGTGGGGCAGTACTCCAGGGAGCGGTCGGCGAAGAAGACGCTGCGCACCCCATCGCCGCAGACCGGACACGCCTCGCCCCGGCGGGCGTGCACCCGCATGCCGCGGCGCTTGGCGTCCTTGAGATCAGCCGGAGGTTTGCCCGCGGCGGCCGCGACGGCCTCGGCGAGGGTCTCCTGCATCGCCGCGAACAGGCGGTCGATCTCGGCGTCGTCCAGCGTGCCGGCGATCGCGTACGGCGACATGCGGGCCGCGTGCAGGATCTCGTCCGAGTAGGCGTTGCCGATGCCCGCGATCACGCCCTGGTCGCGCAGCAGACCCTTGATCTGCATCCGTCGGTCGTCCAGCAGTGCGGCGAAGGCGTCGCGGGTGAAGGACGGATCGAGCGGGTCGGGGCCGAGCCGGGCGATGCCGGGCACCTCGGCGGGGTCGCGGACCACGTACAGGGCCAGCGACTTCTTCGTCCCGGCCTCGGTCAGGTCGAAGCCGCTGCCGTCGTCGAGGGCGATCCGCAGCGCGATGGGCGACTTGCCCGGCTTGAGGAGCGTGGTCGGCAGGGTGTCGTACCAGCGCAGCCATCCGGCCTTCGCCAGGTGGAAGACGAGGTGCAGCTCGGACCCGCAGGAGAGCACCACGAACTTGCCGCGGCGCTCCGCCCCGGTGATCGCCGCGCCTTCCAGTGCC
Organism: Microbacterium sp. str. 'China'; assembly: GCF_002993305.1. Classification (NCBI taxonomy): domain Bacteria; kingdom Bacillati; phylum Actinomycetota; class Actinomycetes; order Micrococcales; family Microbacteriaceae; genus Microbacterium; species Microbacterium sp. str. 'China'. The sequence continues at coordinate 1,094,759 of NZ_CP027434.1, forward strand.
GAGATCGGCGGGTCGTAGGTCTTCAGCGCGGCGATCGCGGCCACGGAGGCACGGGTGATCGTGCGTCCGGTGGTGCGCTCGCCGAGGAACGCGACGAGTCCTTCGACCTCCGGCATCTCAGGCATGCAGCCATCCTGTCACCGGGGTCCGACGCTGTCACGCGTGGGACGTGCGGTCAGAGCATCGGCCACTCGACCGGCGTCCGGTCGTCGTCGCGCAGCAGCCCGGCGAGCCAGCCGTCGTCCCGTCCGCGCTGGCTGGTGAGTCCCTGACGCATGGTGCCCTCGAAGCGGAAGCCGAGGGCGCGGGCGGCGCGGGCGGAGGGGACGTTGCCCACGACGGCCTGCCAGCGGATGCGGGCGAGGCCGAGCTCCGCGAAGCCCCAGTCGAGCACGGCCCGCGCGGCCTCGACGAGGTAGCCGCGGCCGCGGGCGTCCGCGACGACCCAGTAGCCGAGCTCGGCATGGCCCCCGGCCGGATGCTCCCCGATGTGGTGGAGTCCGACCATGCCCACGAGGACGTCGTCGGCGTAGACACCCCAGACGGTCTGCGAGCCGTCCTCCCACCACTGCTCGACGAGGGCGACGAAGTCCTCCGCGTCCTGCCGGAAGTAGGGGGAGGGCACCGTCGTCCACCGCGCGATCTCGGGGTCCTGGCACGCCTCGGTGATCGCGTCGACATCCGCCTCCGTCGGGGCGTGGAGGACGAGTCGTGCGGTGGTGAGGGTGACCCGAAGCATCCCTCCAGCCTAAAACGCTCGACCCGGCCCCTTCGGTTCGCCCCGGCCCCTTCCGCGCGTCCGTAACGGGGTGGGAGGCACGGAAAGGGGTGGGATGCAGGGAAGCCGACCGCAGTGTCCGTGGGCGCGATTAGGCTTGTCCGGTGACTGTTCCGGGGATTCTGCGCGCCTTGGAAGAGGCGTCTCTGTATCGTGACGCTCTCGCCTGGGCGCACACCGACGCCGACCTCGGCCTGGTCGACGGGCTCGACGCGCCCGTGCTCGCCGGTCTGCTCGCCAAGCGTGCGGCGGCCGGCCACCCGGCGGCGCTGCTGGCCGTGGTGCCCACGGGGCGCCGGGCGGAATCGGTCGCGCAGGCCCTGGAGACGTACGTCCCGGACGCCGAGGTGCTCACCTTCCCCGCCTGGGAGACGCTGCCGCACGAGCGCCTCAGCCCCAGCCCGGACACGGTCGGCCTGCGACTGCAGACCCTGCGCCGCATCGCCGAATGGTCAGGGGAGCGTCCCCTCGTGGTCGTGGCCTCGGTGCGCGCCGCGCTCCAGCCCATCGCCGGGAACCTCGGCGACATCGTGCCACTGGAGCTGGCGGTGGGCAGCCGCGGCAATGAGCTCGACCACGTCGCCGAGCAGCTCGTCGAACGGGCATACTCCCGCGTCGACATGGTGTCGCGACGGGGCGAGTTCGCCGTCCGCGGCGGCATCCTCGACGTCTTCCCGCCCACGTCCGAGCACCCGTACCGCGTGGAGTTCTTCGGCGACGAGATCGATCAGATCCGCGCGTTCTCCGTGGCGGACCAGCGTTCCCTCCCGGGCGACGTGCCGCGCGTCGACCTGCCGCCCAGCCGCGAGCTCCTGCTCACGGCCGAGGTGCGGGAGCGCGCCAGGGCGCTCATCGGGGGCTTCCCGGCCATCAGCGGCATGCTCGAGAAGATGGCCGAGGGCATCCCGGTCGAGGGCATGGAGTCGCTGCTGCCCGCGGTCGCCTACCCCCTCAAGTCGCTCGTCGAGTATCTGCCCGAAGGCAGTGCCACCGCCGTCATCGACCCGGAGCGCTCGACCGCCCGCGCCCTCACCCTCGGCGAGACGAACCGCGAGTTCCTCGACGCCGCCTGGAGCGCGGCGACCTCCGGTGCCTCGGCCCCCATCGACCTCGGCGCCGGCGACTTCCTCACCATCGCCGACCTGCGCGAGGTCGTCCGCGACCGCGGTGGCGTCTGGTGGCGGCTGAGTCCGTTCGGGATCGGCGATGCGACAGCGGAGAGCGTCGAGGCGGCCACCGTCATCCCGTCGTTCCACGGCAACGTCGACGGCGCCATCGCCTTCGTCGACGCGAAGGTCGCCGACGGCTGGCGCGTGGTCGTCCTCGCGACCGGTCACGGCCTCGTCGACCGCGCCCGCGACGTGCTCTCCGACCGCGGCATCGCGGCGCGGGTCGTCGAGACCATCGCGGACGCGCCGGACCCGGGGGTCGCGACGCTCACCGTGGGCGGCGTCGAGGCCGGCTTCCAGGTGCCGGAGGCGAAGCTCGCCGTCCTCACCGACAACGAGTTCTACGGCCGCACCATCGGCGGCGACCAGCGCGTCGTCAAGAAGCTCGCCTCCCGTCGGAAGAACGTCGTCGATCCGCTGCAGCTCAAGCAGGGCGACTTCGTCGTGCATGCCACGCACGGCATCGGCCGCTTCGTCGAGATGACCCAGCGCGAGGTCTCCACCGGGGGCCGCAACGCCGCGAAGTCCGTCCGCGACTACCTCGTGCTGGAGTATGCGCCGTCGAAGCGCGGCTACCCCGGCGACAAGCTGTTCGTCCCCACCGACCAGCTCGATCTCCTGTCGAAGTACGTCGGCGGCGAGGCCCCGACGCTGTCGAAGATGGGCGGCAGCGATTGGGCGCAGGCCAAGGGCAAGGCGCGCAAGGCGGTCCGCGACATCGCCGTCGAGCTCGTCAAGCTCTACTCCGCCCGGATGAGCGCCAAGGGGTACGCCTTCGGCCCGGACACCCCCTGGCAGCGCGAGCTGGAGGAGGCGTTCCCGTTCGCGGAGACCCAGGACCAGCTGCAGACCATCGACGAGATCAAGGCCGACATGGAGCGGCCCATCCCGATGGATCGGCTGCTCTCCGGCGACGTCGGCTTCGGCAAGACCGAGGTCGCGGTCCGCGCGGCTTTCAAGGCGATCCAGGACGGCAAGCAGGTGGCGATGCTCGTCCCGACCACCCTGCTCGTCAAGCAGCACCTCGAGACGTTCACGGAGCGCTTCGCCGGGTTCCCGGTCAAGGTGCGGCCGCTGTCGCGGTTCCAGACCGACAAGGAGGCGCGGCTCACGCTGCAGGGCCTGCTCGACGGCTCGGTGGACATGGTGATCGGCACGCACCGCATCCTCACGGAGCAGGTGCTGTTCAAGGATCTCGGCCTCATGATCATCGACGAGGAGCAGCGCTTCGGCGTCGAGCACAAGGACGCGCTGAAGAAGATGAAGACCAACGTCGACATCCTCGCCATGAGCGCCACCCCGATCCCGCGCACGCTGGAGATGGCGGTCACCGGCATCCGCGAGATGTCGACGCTCGCCACGCCCCCGGAGGACCGGCACCCGATCCTCTCGTTCGTCGGACCCCGCAGCGACAAGCAGATCGCCGCCGCCATCCGCCGCGAGATCCTCCGCGAGGGGCAGGTCTTCTTCGTGCACAACCGCGTGCAGTCGATCCAGCGGGTCGCGGCCGAGCTCGCCGAGCTGGTCCCGGAGGCGCGGATCGCCGTGGCGCACGGGCAGATGGGGGAGCACGCGCTGGAGCAGGTCGTCGACGACTTCTGGGAGCGCAAGTTCGACGTCCTCGTCTCGACCACGATCATCGAGACCGGCCTCGACATCTCCAACGCGAACACGATCATCATCGACCGCGCCGACAAGTACGGGCTGAGCCAGCTGCACCAGCTCCGCGGACGCGTGGGCCGCGGACGCGAGCGCGCCTACGCGTACTTCCTCTACGACGACATGAAGCCGCTGAGCGAGACCGCGGCCGATCGGCTGCAGACCATCGCGGTCAACAACGACCTCGGCTCCGGAATGCAGGTCGCCCTCAAGGACCTCGAGCTGCGCGGTGCCGGAAACCTCCTCGGCGCCGAGCAGGCCGGGCACATCGCCGGAGTCGGCTTCGACCTGTATCTGCGCATGATCGGCGAGGCCGTCGCGACCTTCCGCGGCGAGGAGGTCGAGACCGGACAGGAGCTCCGCCTCGAGCTGCCGCTCGACGCCCGCATCCCCGAGGACTACATCGACAGCGAGCGCCTCCGGCTCGAGGCGTACCAGAAGCTCTCCGCCGCCTCGGCCGCGACCGCGAAGGACGACGCCATCGACCTCGTGGTGGAGGAGCTCGTCGACCGGTACGGCACGCCGCCGGAGGAGGTCACCGGACTCGTGTCGATCGCGCGACTGCGGCGCCGGGCGGCCAGGGCCGGGCTCACCGACGTCGTGGCCATGGGGTCGAACCTGCGCCTCGCGCCCGCCCGCCTCGAGGACTCCATCAAGGTCCGGCTGCAGCGGCTGTATCCGAAGGCGAAGCTCGTCTCCGGCGGGGAGGCGCTGGTCGTGCCGATGCCCACGGTGCCCGCGGCGGTCGGCGTGGGCGTGGAGCCGCTTCCCGACGCGGAGCTGCTCGCCTGGGTCGACCAGCTGTTCACCGCCATCTTCCCCGAGCCCGCCAAGCCCGAGTGACCCGGCCCTCGGCGGTGGCGTCCGCCTCCGCCGTGCACAACTCCGGAGTCGGCGTACGACACGCCGTCGGGAGCGGCTCGGGGCCGGCGTGTCGGTGATGATCTCCGAAGTCGTGCACGCCGCAGACGCCGCGGGCTAGTCTGGCCGCATGTTGTACGAGCACCTCGGGGCTCGCCCCCGCATCCACGACACCGCCGTCGTCGCTCCCACCGCCGTCATCTCCGGCGACGTGGAGCTCGGACCGGGCTGCCAGGTGCTGCACGGCGCCGTCATCACCGCGGAGGGCGGCCCGATCACCCTCGGCGCGCACGTCATCGTGATGGAGAACGCGCTGATCAGGGCGACTGCGGCCAACGCCGTCCACATCGGGGCGCACACCCTCGTCGGGACACTGGCCAGCATCGCCGGGGCGACCGTGGGCGAGGAGGTGTTCTTCGCGTCCGGAGCCCGGATCTTCAACGGGGCGCTCGTCGGGGATCGCTGCGAGGTGCGGGTCAACGCCATCGTGCATCGCCGGGCCGTGCTGCCGTCGGGGACGGTGGTGCCGATCGGGTGGGTCGCGGTTGGCGATCCGGTGCAGCTGCTCTCACCCGACCGGGACGCCGAGATCGCGGCCGCACAGCCCGAGCTCGACTTCCCCGGACACGTCTTCGGCGTCGATCGGGACACTCCCGACCTCATGGTGCAGCTCACGGAGCGCTACGGCAGCTCCCTCGCGCGGCACGCCGACGACCGCCAGGTCTGACCCCGTCCTTCGAATCGCCCGAATAGTCGCATCTCGGCCGGATTTGGGACCATTCAGGCGATTCGAACGGGTCAGATGACGCCCTGGGCGAGCATCGCCGCGGCGACGCGCTCGAAGCCGGCGATGTTGGCACCGGCCACGTAGTCGCCCGGGACGCCGTGGCGCTCGGCGGCCTCGAAGGCGGCGTGGTGGATGTCGCCCATGATCTCGCGCAGCTTGTTCTCGCTGTCGCCGAAGCTCCAGCGCTGCCGCGAGGCGTTCTGGCTCATCTCCAGCGCCGAGGTCGCGACACCGCCGGCGTTCGCGGCCTTGCCAGGGGCGAACAGCACGCCCGCCTTCTGGAAGGCCTCGACGGCCTCGGGCACGCACGGCATGTTGGCGCCCTCGGACACGGCGCGCACGCCGTTCGCGATCAGGGCCTCCGCATCGGCGAGGCTGACCTCGTTCTGGGTGGCGGAGGGCACCGCGATGTCGACGGGCACCTCCCACACGCTGCCGCTCTCCACGAAGCGGGCGCTCGGGCGGCGGTTCGCGTACTCGACGATGCGGGCGCGCTCGACCTCCTTGAGCTGACGCAGCAGGTCGAGGTCGATGCCCGCGTCGTCGACGACGTAGCCGGAGGAGTCGGAGGCCGTGACCGCGGTCGCGCCGAGCTGCGCGGCCTTCTGGATCGCGTAGATCGCCACGTTGCCGGAGCCCGAGATGCCGACGCGCTTGCCGTCGAGGGAGTCGCCGTGCACGCCGAGCATCTCCTGCGCGAAGAACACCGCGCCGTAGCCCGTGGCCTCCGTCCGCACCTCGGCGCCGCCCCATCCGGTGCCCTTGCCCGTGAACATGCCGGACTCGTGGCGGTTGGTGACCTTGCGGTACTGGCCGAAGAGGTAGCCGATCTCGCGGCCGCCGACGCCGATGTCGCCTGCAGGGACGTCGGTGTGCTCGCCGAGGTGCCGGTAGAGCTCGTTCATGAACGACTGGCAGAAGCGCATGACCTCGGCGTCGGACTTGCCGTGCGGGTCGAAGTCGGAGCCGCCCTTGCCGCCGCCGATGCCCTGGCCGGTGAGCGCGTTCTTGAAGATCTGCTCGAAGCCGAGGAACTTGATGATCGAGAGGTTGACCGACGGGTGGAACCGCAGGCCGCCCTTGTACGGACCGAGCACGGAGGAGAACTGGATGCGGTACCCGCGGTTGACCTGCAGCTTCCCGGCGTCGTCGACCCACGGCACGCGGAACATGATCTGCCGTTCCGGCTCGACCAGGCGCTCCAGGATCCCGCCGTCCACGTATTCCGGGTGGCGCTCCAGGACGGGTGCGATCGAGTGCAGCACCTCGTGGACGGCCTGGTGGAACTCCGGCTCGTGCGGGCTGCGTGCCAGCACCGTGTCGAAGACGGGCTGCACGGAGTCGGCGAGCGGGTGGAAGTCGGTGGGGGTGGTGACGGTCACGCGGGAGGGCTTTCTGATGGGGGATGGGGTGCGGGCGATCGTGTCGCGCGCGAAAGCAGAGCCGGGTGAGGCGGAGGTTTCACTCTAGCGTCGGCGACGAGGGCCTCCGCACACGCGGCAGGAGGGCTCGGGTCACCCGGTGTTCTGCAGGCCGGCGGCGACCCCGCTGACGGACAGGAGGAGCAGGCGCTGCTGTTCGGCGTCGGCTCCCGATCCCTCCGGCTGCTCCGGCGCCGACCGGAGCGCGCGGAGCGCCCGCAGCTGCAGGAGGGAGAGGGCGTCGACGTACGGGCTGCGCAGCTGGACCGCCCGCTGCAGAACGGGCTTGTTCTCCAGCAGCCCCTCGCCTCCCGTGAGGCGGATGACCCAGCGACGGGTGAGGGCGAGCTCGTCGAGCACCAGGGCGGCGAGGTCGTCGCGGTCGCCGAGGGCGAGGTACTGCCGGGCGATGCGCTCGTCGGTCTTGGCGAGGCTCATCGCGACGTTGTCGACCAGAGTGCGCAGCAGCGGCCACTCGCGGTAGGCCTCCGTGAGCAGTTCCTCGTCGCCGACGGCCTCGAGCGCGGTGCCGAGTCCGAACCAGCCGGCGAGGTTGATCCGGGCCTGCGTCCACGCGAACACCCAGGGGATGGCCCTGAGGTCTTCCAGCGACTCCACCGAGAGGCCGCGGCGGGCGGGACGCGACCCGAGCGCGAGCAGACCGATCTCCTCCATCGGGGTCACGGTCGCGAACCACGGGGCGAAGCCCTCGGCCTTGACGAGCGCGAAGAACCGCTCGCGGGAGGCGGCGTCCATCGTCGCGGCGACGTCGGCGTAGCGGGCGGCCGCGCGGCTCGTGCGCTCCTCGACCGTGGGGGAGGAGGCCAGCAGCGTCGCGGCGGCGACCTGGTCGATGTGCCGCATCGCGATCGCGGGCTCGCCGTAGCGGGCGAAGATGACCTCGCCCTGCTCGGTGAGCTTGAACCGACCGTCGACGGAGTGCGGGGGCTGCGCGAGGATCGCGGAGTTGGCGGGGCCGCCGCCACGGCCGAGCGCCCCGCCGCGGCCGTGGAAGAGGGTCAGCTCGATGCCGGACTCCTGCGCCCAGCGGGCGATCTTCTCCTGCGCCGTGTACAGCGCGAGGTTCGCGGCGACGGGCCCGACGTCCTTGGAGGAGTCGGAGTAGCCGAGCATGACCTCCAGCCGGTTGCCGGTCGCGGCCATCCGCTCGCGGAACTCCGGGAAGGTGACGGCCTCGGCGAGGATCCCCGGGGCCGCCTGGAGGTCGGCGAAGGTCTCGAACAGCGGCACGACGTCGAGCACCGGGGCGTCGTCGCCGAGCGCGTGACGGGCCAGCTCGTACACGTTCGCGAGGTCGGAGGCCGCCTGCGTGAAGGAGACGACGTAGCGACCCGCGGCGCGCAGTCCGCGGTCGCGCTGGATGTCCGCGATCGCGCGGAACACCTCCAGCACCTCCTCGGTCTGCGTGCTGATCGGACCGCCGGCCTCGAGCTCGGCCAGGGCCTTCGCGTGCACCTGGGAGTGCTGACGGACTTCGAGCTCCGTGAGGTGGAAGCCGTAGGTCTCGACCTGCCAGATCAGATGCTGCACGCCGCCGAACGCGTGGCGTCGGGCTCCGGCGGCGACGAGGGAGGACTGCACGGCGCGCAGCTCCGCGAGCAGCTCCTCCGGACCCGTGTACCCCTCCTCGTCACCACGCCGTGTGGCCGCCACGCGGCGGGCCATGACGAGGACGACCCGGCGGTGCGGCTCGTCAGGGGAGCGGGCCGCCAGCTCGTCGGCGACCGTCGGCTCCGCGTCGGCGAAACGCTCCCAGAGCGCGGTGACCTCGGCGCTGGGCGGGGTGTCGTCCGCGGCGAGCGTGAGCGTGCGGCCGATCCGGTCGAGCGCCCGCTCGAGGCCGCGGAGCACGTGGTCGGAGGCGATCTGCGAGGCCTCACGGGTCACCGCGGCTGTGACGAACGGGTTGCCGTCGCGGTCGCCGCCGACCCAGGAGCCGATCCGTACGAACGCCGGGACGACCGGGGCGCTGGCACCGGACTCCTCGCCGCGGAGGGCGTCGTCGATCCGGCGGTAGACGTGGGGGACCGTGGTGAACAGCGTCTCGTCGAAGACGCCCATGACGGTGCGGACCTCGTCGGTCGGGGAGGGCTTCTGCGCGCGCAGCGGCGCCGTGCGCCACAGGGTGTCGATCTCCTCGAGCATCCGGCGGCGGGCGCGGTGCTCCTCGGAGCCGCCTGCGCTCGCCGCGTCGTGCTGGGTGAGCAGCTCGGAGAGGCGGCGGATGCTCGACGAGACCGCGCGGCGCCGGGCCTCGGTCGGGTGGGCCGTGAAGACGGGGTGGAAGCGCAGACCGTCCAGACGACGGCGGGCCTCGTCGTCGCCGACCTCCTCGCGCAGCCGGGCGTACGCCCCCGCGACCGTGTCCGTCGCCAGGGCCCCTGAGCCCGTCGAAGGGCCTGAGCCCACCTGTGTCCCTGAGCCCACCTGGGTCCCTGAGCCCACCTGGGTCCCTGAGCCCACCTGGGTCCCTGAGCCTGTCGAAGGGGCCTGCCCCGCCCGCTCCCGGAGCACGCGCACCCGCTGGTGCTCCTCGGCGAGGTTCACGAGGTGGAAGTAGCAGGTGAACGCGCGGGCGACCTCGTCGGCACGGGCGATCGTGAAGGAGTCGGCGATCGCCGCGGCGCGGTCGAACGCGTCGGAGCTGTGGTCCTCGTAGGCCTGGATCGTCGCGAGGCGCAGGCGCTCGACGTCCTCGAAGAGGTCGTCGCCGCCGGCCTCACGGAGCACCTGGCCGAGGAGCTGGCCCAGCATCCGCACGTCGGAGCGCATGGCATCGGGAATGCCGCGACCGGCTTCGAAACGACCGATCACGCGGATGGCCTCGGTGGGCGTCGGCTCGGAGAAAGCGGGGGAATCGGGGGTCACCCTCCGAGAGTAGCCGGGTGGATCGGGGTGTCCTGCACGCATGACGACCGTGTGACGCCGCGGCCTACGATGGACGGGATGCGCATCACAGCGAACCCCCTCCGCGGGCAGCAGTTCCCCGCCGTCCTCCTGCTCGTGGCCGCCGGCCTGGGCCTCCTCTTCGCGAACCTGCCCACGCACGACGCGATCGCCGGGCTGCTGGACACGCACCTCGCCGTCCCGGGGACGGCGCTGGACCTCTCGATCGCGCACTGGGTGTCGGACGGACTGCTCGCGATCTTCTTCCTCGTCGTGGCGATCGAGCTGCGGCACGAGCTCACCCACGGCGAGCTCGACTCCCCGCGGAAGGCCGTGCAGCCCGCCATCGCGGCCACCGGCGGCGTGCTCGTGCCGATCCTCGTGTACCTGCTGATCGCGGGAGGGCCGGAGACGGCGTCCGGCTGGCCGATCCCGACCGCCACCGATATCGCCTTCGCGCTCGGCGTGCTGGCGATGTTCGGACGAGGACTCCCGTCCCGGGTGCGGGTGTTCCTGCTGGCCCTCGCGATCCTCGACGACATCATCGGCATCATCTTCATCGCGGTGCTCTTCGCGCACGACGTGCAGTGGCTCCTGTTCGGGCTCGCGATCGTCGGGGTGGCGGTGTTCTGGCTGCTGAGCCGCCTGCTGCACGCCACCGGACACACGCTCGTCGCGGTCGCGATGGCCGTCGTCGGCGTCATCACGTGGGGCCTCGTCGCCTCGTCCGGCATCCACGCGACCATCGCCGGCGTAATGCTCGGCCTCGTCATGGCGCCGGTACCCGCCGGACGCACCCGGCATGCGCTGGAGCCGACCGTGAACGGCGCGATCCTGCCGCTCTTCGCCTTCGTGGCGGCCTTCGTCGTCATCCCCGCCGTCTCGCCGACGGCCCTCTCCCCGGCCTTCTGGGCGATCGTGGTGGCCCTTCCGGTGGGGAAGATCATCGGCATCTCCCTGTTCGGCTGGCTCGCCATGCGCATCCGTCCGAAGGGGGCCGACCCGGCCCTGCCGTTCGCGGACATCCTCGCCGCCGGTGCCCTGGGCGGCATCGGATTCACCGTCTCGCTCCTGCTCGCGAACCTCGCGTTCGAGGGCGACGCGGTCATCCGCGACCAGGCGATCCTCGGCGTCCTCGTGGGGTCGCTCCTCGCGCTGATCCTCTCCGGCATCGTCGTCACCCTGCGCGCCCGGTGGTACCGTCGCGCTGCGCCCATCCCCGCCTGAGCCGGAGTCCGGAGGAAGCATGACCAGCGAGCAGCGAGGCCCCGAGGACATCGACGATCCGCTGCGCGCGGCCGCGGAGACCATGCGTGCGGTGCGGGAACGGTGCGTGTGGTCGCAGCGCATCACGCACCGCGACCTCGTGCCGTACCTCATCGAGGAATCGCACGAGGTGATCGACGCGGTCGAGGACGGCTCGCGCGCCGACCTCCGCGAGGAGCTGGGCGATCTGCTGTGGCAGGTGCTGTTCCATGCCGCGATCGCGGCACAGGACCCGGACGACCCGTTCGACATCGACGACGTCGCCCGCACGCTCACCGAGAAGATGGTGCGGCGGCATCCGCACGTGTTCGGCGACGAGGTCGCGGAGACGCCGGAGGAGGTGCTCGTGCACTGGAACGCCGCCAAAGCGGCGGAGAAGCGCACCCGCCGCAGCGTGCTCGACGGGATCCCGCGCGCGATGCCCGCCCTCGCCCGGGCCCAGAAGATGTCGGGTCGTGCCGCCGGCGCCGGCGTGGTGCCCGCGCAGCTGACCGCCCTGCGCCCGTCCTCAGAGGAGGAGCTCGGCGATGCCCTCCTCGCCCTCGTGGACACCGCTCGGGCCGAGGGCTGGGACGCGGAGCGCGCCCTCCGGGAACGGCTGACGCGCCTGGAGGACGAGGTCCGCGCCGCCGAGGCCGGTTGATCGGACACGGACACCGCCGCCGACCTGGGAAGATGGACGGGTGGCTACCGTGAACGCGCCGCGCGGCATGCGCGACTTCCTCCCCGCCGACAAGGCCCGCCGTGAGCGGGTGCTCTCCGTCATCCGCGACCGCTATCGCGCGCACGGATTCGACGAGATCGAGACCCCCGTGGTCGAGGAGTACGACCGGCTGCATGCCGGCATCGGCGGCGACAACGAGAAGCTGTCGTTCAACATCCTGCGCCGCGGCCTGGATGCGGAGGCCGTCCGCGCCGCCGCCGACGACCCCGCGGAGCTCTCCGACCTCGGCCTGCGCTACGACCTGACGGTGCCGCTCGCCCGCTTCTACGCGAGCAACAGGGGACAGCTCCCCGGCGTCTTCCGGTCCATCCAGATCGGTCCCGTCTGGCGGGCCGAGCGTCCGCAGAAGGGGCGCTACCGCCAGTTCGTCCAGTGCGACATCGACATCATCGGCGACGCGTCCGCGCGCGCCGAGGCCGAGCTGCTGGCCGCGTCGCTCGACGCCGTCGACGCCCTGGGCCTGGAGGGCGCGAGCGTGCGGATCAACGACCGCCGCGTGCTGGAATCGATGCTGGAGCACTTCGGGTTCACCGAGGACGAGCGCCCGCAGGTGCTGATCACGATCGACAAGCTCGACAAGATCGGGCCGGAGGGTGTGGCCGCCGAGCTCCGCGAGCGCGGGGCCACGACGACCGCGGTCGACGCGTTCCAGGCCTTCCTCGGTCGTCCGCAGACGCTCGAGTACCACCCGTTCGGTGACCGCCAGATCCGCAAGGCGCTCCCGGACGGCGCGCCGGACGAGCTCGTCGCCCACCTCGTCGGCATCGGCGAGGCGGTCGCGGCGGGGCGCGGGCAGGACGACATCCCGCTCGTGTTCGACCCGTTCCTGGTCCGCGGCATGGGCTACTACACCGGGACGATCTTCGAGCTCGCGCACCCGTCGGTGACGTATTCGCTCGGTGGCGGAGGACGGTACGACGGCATGATCGGCCGGTTCCTCCAGCAGGACGTGCCGGCGGTGGGCTTCTCCCTCGGGTTCGAGCGCCTGGTCGACCTCGTCTCGACGGACCCGGCCACCGCGGCGCAGGCGATCGTGCTGGTCCACGACGCGGCCGTCCCCGTGGCGGAGCTCGTGGCGCACAAGACGGCCCTCGTCGCGAAGGGCGCGCGGGTGCGACTCGAGCAGCGCACGAAGAACCTCAAGGCGCTGCTGGAACGGTCGGCGGCGGACGGGTACACCCACTTCGCGAGCGTGCGCCCCGGAGACGACGAGCTCGAGGTCAAGACGCTGGCCTGAGTCACCCCCGTCGGGACGGGGCGTTCACCGGGCGTTCACGGCGGTCCGCTGGAATCGCGCCGTGCGTCGTCTGCCCCTGCTGACCCTGGTCGCGCTCGCCGCCGCGCTCGTCGTGGGTGCACGCACGGTCCTCGACCGGCAGGCCGCCGTCGCGCGTCGGCGCATCGGAAAGCCGCTGGGGCAGCAGTCTCTCGACGCCGACCGTGTCTGGCGCCCGGGGCTCGAGGGCGAGCCGCTCGACCTCCTGCTGCTGGGCGACTCCCTCGCTGCCGGCCTGGGAGCGGCACGGCGGAAGGAGACCCTCGGGGCACGGCTCGCGAAGGCGACGGCACGCCGACTCGGGCGTCCCGTGCGGCTGCGCACCGCCGCGGTCGTGGGCGCGGAGTCGCGGGATCTCGACGGGCAGCTCTCCCGCCTCCCCGCGGACTATCGCCCTGACGTCGCCGTGGTCGTGGTCGGCGGCAACGACGTCACCCATCGCCTCCCGGCAGCGGAGTCGGCCCGCCACCTGCGCGAGGCCATCGTCCGCCTGCAGGCTCGCGGCGCCCGCGTCGTCGTCGGCACCTGCCCCGACCTCGGTGCCCTGCGCGCGGTGCCGCAGCCGCTGCGCCGCATCGCCTCCGGTCTGTCCCGACGGCTGGCGGAGGCGCAGGCGGAGGCCGCGCACCGGGAAGGAGCGGAGACGGTGGACCTGCGGCGGGCTGTCGGCCCGATGTTCTTCGACGAGCCGGAGGAGATGTTCAGCCTCGACCGCTTCCACCCGAGCGCCCTCGGCTACCGCCGCACCGCGGAGGCGCTGCTGCCGGCCGTCGAGCGGGCCGCCCTGGTCGCGCTCAGCTCCCGGCGGTCTCCGGCGTCGCGCTGAACGAGGCCGCCCACTCTGCGACTCGTCGTGCGCTCTCCTCGTCGGAGAGGTCCTCCACGCGGGTCATGATCGACCAGCGGACGCCGAACGGGTCGCGGATGCTGGCGTAGCGGTCGCCGGAGACGAACAGGGACGGCGCCTCGCGGACGGTCGCCCCCGCCGCGACGGCGCGCGCGACCACGGCGTCCACGTCCGGCACATACAGGCCCATCGAGTAGCAGTCATCGTCGCCGGAAGGCGCGGGCACGAGGTGGTACTCGGGGCTGGGCTCGCCGAGCTGGAGCCGTCCGAGCCCGAAGTCGAGGTCGGCATGCGCGACGACACCGCCGAACTCCGTCACGTCGACCACGCGGGCGCCGAAGACGTCCCGGTAGAACTCGACGGCGCGGGCGGCGTCGGGGATCGCGAGGAAGGGGGTGAGCGAGGTCGCGCTGTGCGGGCGGCCGTCGGTGGTGTGTGCGCCGGTCACGCCGGCCGGAGGTGTCTGATCGGTCATGCGGCCACGGTAGGCGGGGGAGGGCACCCGCCGCTTGAAGATCCGCGACACGTCGCCGACGCCGCGTCGGTGGCGCGTTCTACGCTGGGGCGATGGTCGACCGGACGCGCGGAGTGCTCTATCCCGCACGGCTGCCCTCGTTCCATCGGCTGCCGCCGCCCGCAGAGGCCGCCGCGCTCGTCGCCTGGTTCTGGATCCCGGAGTGGAGCCTTCCGGAGGGCGAGGTGTCCCGGCAGGAGATCGTCTCGTATCCGGCCGTCAACCTCGTCGTCGCCCCGGAGGGCGTGTCGATCTCAGGCGCCACGACCCGCGCGTCGACCAGGGAGCTGCGGGGGTCGGGGTGGGCTGTCGGCGCTCTGCTCCGCCCTGCCGCGGTCCCTGCCCTCACGGACGACCCTCCGGCCCTGATCGACGCGGAGCGGGCCTTCGACGCCCCCGATCTGCACGCGGCGGTGACGACGGCGATGCGGACCGCGCCCGAACGCCGGGAGCGCGCCGTCGCGGTCTTCTCCGCATGGCTGTCGCAGCGCGTCGGCCCGGTCGGCGCGGCGGGGCGGCAGGCCAACGCGATGCTCGACGTGCTGCTGGGGGAGGGGGCGGCGCTGACGCCGGAGGAAGCGGCGACCCGACTCGCGCTCTCGGTGCGCACGCTGCAGCGGCTCACGCACCGCACCGTCGGGCTCTCGCCGGGCGCGATCATCCGCCGCCGCCGGCTGCAGGAGGCGGCGCAGCGTCTCCGCGAGGAGCCGGAGACGGACCTGACGGCGCTCGCCGCCGCGCTGGGATACGCCGACCACGCCCATCTCACGCGCGACTTCGCGGCCGTCCTCGGCCTGCCGCCGCGCGACTATCGCACCAGGGTCTCCGGCTGAGGCGATCAGCCGCGCTGCTGCTGCCGCCGCACTCGCCGCACCCGCAGCGCCCGCCCCGCGATCCCGAGCAGCACGACACCCACGCCGACGAGCGAGGCGAGGGCGGGAAGCGTGCTCACCAGTGCGAGACAGCCGAGGGCTCCGCCCACCTGCAGCGCTCGGGGGTATCGTCGGGCCGCGCCGTGCTGGCGGAACGCGGCGGCGTTCGCGATGAGGTAGTACAGCAGCACGCCGAAGGACGAGAACCCGATCACCTCGCGGAGATCCCCGACGAGCACGAGCGCGATCACGATCACGGCGATGGCGACCTCGGCGCGGCGCGGTACTTGATGGCGCTCGTCGATGCGGGCGAGGAACCGCGGCAGGTCCCCCTCTCGCGCCATGGCGAGTGTCGTGCGGCCGATGCCGGTGAGCAGAGCGAGCAGGGCGCCGAGGGAGGCGGCGGCCGCGGCGACCCGCACGACGGGGACGAACGCCGACCAGCCGGCGGCGGTGAGGACGTCGGCCAGGGGCGCGGCGGCCCCCCGCGCGTCGCCACCGAGGACGAGGAGCACCACGACGCCGACGAGCGCGTAGACGACGACGGCGCCGCCGAGGGCGAGCACGATCGCGCGGGGGATCGTGCGCGCGGGATCCACCACCTCCTCACCCATCGTGGCGATCCGGGCGTAGCCGGCGAAGGCGAAGAACAGCAGTCCGGCGCCCTGGAGCACGCCGTACACGGTCGTGTCGGGGAGCGGCGCAGGGGAGGCGGTTGGCGCGGCGCCGAGGCCGACCGCGACCACGACCGAGAGCCCGAGCAGCGAGCAGGCCACGAGGATGCGGGTCGCCAGCGCCGTCCGCGTCACCCCCAGGCAGTTCACGACCGCGAGCGCGGCGACGGCGATCACGGCGACCGGGGCCTGCCACCCCGCGGGAGCGGCGTAGGCGGCGAAGGTCATGGCCATGGCGGCGCAGCTCGCGATCTTGCCGATCACGAAGCTCCAGCCGGCGACGAAGCCCCACCACGGTCCGATCTCCGCTCGCGCATAGGCGTACGTGCCTCCTGCCACGGGGTGCACGGCCGCGAGCTGTGCCGAGGCGGTGGCGTTGGCGTAGGCGACCGCGGCGGCGATTCCGAGGGCGAGGAGGATCCCCATGCCGGCGACCTCGACGGCCGGTCCCCAGACCGCGAACACGCCGGCACCGATCATCGAGCCGAGGCCGATGGCGACGGCGTCCGGCAGCGTCAGGCGGCGGGCGAGGGGCATCCGGTCATCGTCCCACGCCGGGGTGAACGGCCGGTGACGTGTCAGCCGCGGGACGCGGTGACGCGCTTCTTCTCGCGGATGTAGACCTCGCGGCGCACCTTCGCCACGACGTCTCCGTCGCGATCGGTGATGACCGTCTCGAACCACTCGAGCACCTTCGCGCCGCCGTGGGCGCGCTGCCGCAGCTCCTCCGCCTTCTCCCGCGTCACCTCGAACTCCGCGGTCAGCACCCCGCGCCCCGGCTTGAGGAACTCGATCTCGCCACGGGTGTCCCACACGACGTAGTCCCGCCCGAGCTGATGCATGACGAGCATGAAGAAGTACGGGTCGGTCATCGCCGACATCGATCCGCCGAACGCCGTCTTGACGTAGTTGCGGGTGAGGAGGTTCACGTGCAGCTCCACGGTCGCGTGGGTCCAGTCGTCGCTGAACCGGCGGACGCGGATGCCGCTGCACAGGTTGGGGATCCAGAGGCTCATGCCGAGGGCGAGGCGGCGGGGCGTGATGCGCATGAGGTCAGTGTGGAGGATGCGCCGAGTCCCCGCGAAGACGTCTGGAGGGTTGGCACAGTTGTTCTAGTTCACATAGAATAACTAGCGAAGGGAGGTGCCATGCTCATCCGCGTCGATGTCGACAGCCCACACGCGCTCTACGACCAGGTCGCCGCCTCGGTGCGCGCCGACATCCTCTCCGGTGCTCTCGCCCCCGGCGATCGTCTGCCGGCCGCCCGCGACGTGGCCGCCGCGCTCGACATCAATCAGCACACCGTCCTGCACGCCTACCAGCGCCTCCGCGACGAGGGCCTGGTCGACCTCCGGCGGGGGAGGGGCGCCGTGATCGCCGCCTCCGCCGCGCCGCTCGCCGAACTCTCTCACGAGATCGATGGGCTGATCCGGCGGGCGGCGGCCCTGGGCGTCTCCGCCGAGACCCTCGCCGGCATCGTCCGCACGCACCGCGCAGAAGCCGAACCTCCCACCCCCGCCGCGACCCCCCAGGAGGCCTCCCATGACGACGCCTGACCCCACCCGCACCCCTCCGGCCACCCTGCGCCGCGCGCGACGGGCCTTCGTCCTCGTGGCGCTCGTCCTCCCGGTGCTCATCGTCGCGATCTCCGCTCTCGTGCTCACGGCCTGGCTGCCGTCGTTCCCCACCGACGTCGCGATCCACTGGGGCGTCGACGGGGCGGACGGTTTCGGCCCGGCCGCCACCTACCTCTGGGTGCTCCTCGGCGTCGGTCTCGGGATCCCGGTGCTCCTGACCGTCACGACACTGGTCGCCGTCGGGGCGCACTGGGGCGCGACCGCCCGTCTGCTCGGAGCGACCGCGGCCGGCATGTCGGCGTTCGCGGGCGTGATCTGCCTGGGCTCCCTCGCGATCCAGCGCGACCTCCCGCCCTCCGGAGAGGTCCCGGGCATCGCGGGAGTGATGGCACTGGCCTGGGCGGCTC
The DNA here is from genome assembly GCF_002993305.1 of Microbacterium sp. str. 'China'. Classification (NCBI taxonomy): domain Bacteria; kingdom Bacillati; phylum Actinomycetota; class Actinomycetes; order Micrococcales; family Microbacteriaceae; genus Microbacterium; species Microbacterium sp. str. 'China'. Next base: position 1,112,498 of record NZ_CP027434.1, read on the forward strand.
TCCTCGGCGTGGGCGCGATGGCGTGGTTCGTGCAGCCGCGCGTGCAGTCGGTGCCCGGCGCCGCTCTCGAGCCCCGCCACGACGTGCGGGTCGGCGACGGCGAGCGGGTCGTCTGGGTGGGCACCACGACCATGCCCACCGGTGCCCTCGTCTTCCTCCTGCTCGTGCTGCTCGGGCTCGTGGCGCTCGCCGTGGCGATGCTCCTCACGGGCACCCCGCTGGCCTGGGTCTCGGGTCTGGTCGCCCTCGTCGTCGGGTTCGCGCTGGCGGCGACCGCCTCGTTCCGGGTGCGCGTCACGCCGGACGGCATCGACGCCCGTGCCGTGATCGGGTGGCCTCGGAAGACCATCCCGGTGGCAGAGATCGCGTCGGCCAGGGCCGTGCGCATGTCGCCCTTCGGCGAGTTCGGCGGCTGGGGGTGGCGTCTCGCTCCCGACGGCCGCAGCGGGATCGTGATGCGCCAGGGGTCGGCGATCGAGGTGCATCGCCGCGACCACGGACCGTTCGTCATCACGATCGACGGGGCGGAGGAGGCGGCCGCACTCCTGCAGGCCTACGTGGACCGATCCGCGGGGTCGGCCGCCGCCGGGGAGACCGGGCGGGTGGCGCCATGACCGTCCTGACGACGCCGACCCGCGTGCCCTGGCGCGCGGTCCTCATCTTCACCCTCACGGCCTGCGGGCTCGCGGCTCTCGTCTGCCTGCCCCTCTGGCTCGGCGACGGCCTCGCCGAACCCTTCGCGGGAGCGCTCCTCCCCGTGATGATGTTCACGCCCGCGGCCGCGGTGCTCGTCGTCATGCTCACCACGGGCGTACCGAGGAAGGGCGACCGGGCGCGCTTCCTCGGGCTGTGGCCGCTGCGGCCCGCGAAGCGCGTCGTCGGGCTGCTGGTCACGGCCTGGCTCGTGCCGCCGGTGCTCGTCGCCCTCGGCGTCCTCCTCGCGGCCGCTTTCGGGTGGGTGCGGCTCGACCTCACCTTCTCGGCCTTCGCGGATCAGCTCGCCCAGGCGCTTCCCCCGGGGACGCCGGTGCCGCCGGTCGGCGTGGTCGTGTTCGCACAGCTCGCCGCGATCCCGGTCGGGGCGCTGGTGAACAGCGTGCTCGCCTTCGGCGAGGAGCTCGGCTGGCGCGGCTGGCTGCTCCCGGCGCTGCGCCCGCTCGGCACCTGGCCAGCGCTCCTGCTCAGCGGGGCGATCTGGGGACTGTGGCACAGCCCCGTCATCCTCCTCGGCTACAACTTCGGCCGGACGGACGTCACCGGCGTGCTGTTCATGATCGGCGGCTGCGTGGCGTGGGGTGTGCTGTTCGGCTGGCTGCGGCTGCGCTCCGGCTCGCTGTGGCCGGCGGTCGCCGCGCACGGGGCCCTGAACGCCGCCGCGGGCCTGGTCGTGATCGTCGCCGCGGTACAGCCCGACCTCGCCCTCGCCGGAGCGCTCGGTGTCGCGGGCTGGATCGTCGCCGCCGTCGTGGCCCTCGTCCTCGTGCTCACGGGGCAGTTCCGCCGACAGCCGGGGCTCGCCGTGCCGCGCACCCCGCCCACCCCGCCGACGCTTGACGGCCGGCCGGCGCCGGGGGTTGGCTGAGCACATGGAATCCACTCCCGCCGCCTGGGCCCGCGCCGACACCTTCCTCGCCGACATGCTCGTGGGCACGGATCCGGCTTTGGAGCACGCGCTCGAAGCGCAGCGGGCGGCGGGGCTGCCCGAGATCGAGGTCGCCCCGGTCGCGGGGAAGCTGCTGAACCTCCTCGTACGGATGAGCGGCGCGCGCCGCGTGCTGGAGATCGGGACCCTCGGCGGCTACTCGACGATCTGGATGGCCCGCGCCGTCGGTCCCGAGGGGCAGGTGATGACGATCGAGGCGGAGGCCGACAACGCCGCCGTCGCCCGCGCGAGCATCGATGCCGCCGGGGTGGGGGACCGGGTCGACATCCGCGTCGGACGAGGAGCCGATGTGCTTCCGACCCTCGTCGGCGGCTTCGACCTCGTCTTCATCGACGCCGACAAGGAGTCGAACACCGTGTACCTGGACTGGGCCGCGAAGCTGGGTCGCCCGGGCACCGTTGTCGTGCTCGACAACATCGGCCGCGACGGCGAGATCGTCCGCGACGACTCGACGGACCCCAAGGTGAACGGCACCCGCGCGGGGCTGCGGATGCTCGGGGAGGACCCGCGCTTCGACGCCACGGCGCTGCAGACGGTCGGGATCAAGGGATGGGACGGCATCGCGCTCGCCCTCGTCGTCTGACTCCGGCGCCCCGCCCCGCCGGGGATAGACTGGGCGCGGATCGACGACGCTCCACACACCCTTCCATCCTGAGCAAGGAGCACATCAGTGGCACTGATCGAGGCTGTAGGCGCACGCGAGATTCTCGACTCGCGCGGAAACCCGACCGTCGAGGTGGAGGTGCTCCTCGACGACGGCATCGTGCAGCGCGCCGCCGTCCCCTCCGGTGCCTCGACCGGCGCCTTCGAGGCGTACGAGCTGCGGGACGGCGACAAGAGCCGCTACGGCGGCAAGGGCGTGCTCAAAGCCGTCGAGGCGGTCATCGACGAGCTCGGCCCGGCCATCGAGGGCGTGGAGGCGAGCGAGCAGCGCATCGTCGACGAGATCCTCATCGAGGTCGACGGCACGGACAACAAGAAGCGCGTCGGCGCCAACGCCATCCTCGGCGTGAGCCTCGCGGTCGCGAAGGCCGCCGCGGACTCCGCCGACCTGCCGCTGTTCCGCTACCTCGGCGGTCCGAACGCGCACGTGCTGCCCGTCCCGCTGTTCAACGTCATCAACGGCGGAGAGCACGCTGACAACGGCATCGACATGCAGGAGTTCTTCCTCGCCCCGATCGGCGCGGAGACCTACTCCGAGGCGCTGCGCTGGGGCGTGGAGACCTACCACGTGCTGCGCGCGGAGCTGAAGGCCGCCGGCTACGCGACGGGTCTCGGCGACGAGGGCGGCTTCGCCCCCGACCTGCCCAGCAACCGCGAAGGCCTCGACTTCCTCGTCAAGGCGATCGAGAAGGCCGGCTTCACGCCCGGCACCGACATCGCGCTCGGCCTCGACGTCGCCGCCACCGAGTTCTTCAACGACGGCGTCTACCGCCTCGACAACAAGGACTGGGACGCCGAGGCGCTCACCGAGTACTACGTCGGGCTCGTCAACGACTTCCCGATCGTCACGATCGAGGACGCGCTCGCCGAGGACGACTGGGACAACTGGAAGCACCTCACCGAGGCGCTGGGGTCGAAGGTCCAGCTGGTCGGTGACGACCTGTTCGTCACCAACCCGCAGCGTCTCGCCGACGGCATCACGCGCGGCGTCGCCAACTCGCTCCTGGTGAAGGTCAACCAGATCGGCACGCTCACCGAGACGTTCGACGCGGTCAGCCTCGCGCAGCGTTCGGGCTACACGGCGATGCTCTCGCACCGTTCGGGTGAGACCGAGGACACGACGATCGCCGACCTCGTGGTCGCCACGAATGCCGGCCAGATCAAGGCGGGTGCCCCGGCGCGCAGCGAGCGCGTCGCGAAGTACAACCAGCTGCTGCGCATCGAGGAGGAGCTGGGCGACGCCGCGGTCTTCGCCGGGCGTTCCGCCTTCCCGCGCTACCAGGGCTGAGCACCCGCGACAGCAATGACGCCGCATCCGCGGCAGGACCGCGCCGCCCGGATGGCGACAGAGACGAAGGAGGAGCCGTGGCACGACGACCGGCTCCTCCTTCGCCGTCTCCCGGGCCTGCGACAGCGCGCCGCGCCGCCTCGACATCGCGGCAGCCGCGGGGTGGTGCGACGGCCGCCCCTCGCGTGGACGTGCGCGAGTGGGCATCGGGCATCCGGCTCTCCGCCTTCTCGGTGATCATGCTCTCCCTCGTCGTGCTGGGAGCCTGGGTGCTCGTGCCCACGCTCGGCACCTTCATCGACCAGCGGCAGAAGATCGCGGCGCTGGAGCAGTCGGTGCAGGTGAGCGAGGACGAGATCGCGGCGCTGACCGCGGAGCGTGAACGGTGGGAAGACCCTGCGTACATCACCACGCAGGCCCGCGAGCGCCTCTACTACGTGAAGCCGGGCGAGGTCGTGTACCTCATCGACAATGACCTCGATCCGTCCACCCTCCCGCGCGAGCAGGATCCGGTGAGCGACACCCTCGAGGAGAAGCCCGCCGACTGGATGCCGCAGCTGCTGCGCACCCTCGTCTCCGCGGGCTTGAGCGACACGGCCGCCGCCCCCGGCTGAACGCTCGTTCCGAGCATCCTCCCGGCCGGCTCCCCTACGCTGGTGGGGTGACCAACCCGCCGTTCCCCGCGCCCACTTCCGCCGAGCTCGCCGTCGTGTCGACCCAGCTCGGACGACCCGCACGCGGCGTCGTCGGCATCGCGGCGCGCTGCCGCTGTGGCAACCCCACGGTGGTGGCCACCACTCCGCGGCTGCCGGACGGGACGCCGTTCCCCACGTTCTACTACCTCACGCATCCGGCGGCGACCGCGGCGATGTCGACGCTCGAAGCGAACCAGGTCATGCCCGAGCTCGCGGCGCTGCTCGCGGAGGACGAGGCCGTGGCCGCGGCGTATCGGTCCGCCCACGAGGCGTACCTCGCGGACCGCGCGCAGTTCGGCGAGGTGCCCGAGATCGACGGGATCTCCGCCGGGGGCATGCCGACGCGAGTGAAGTGCCTGCACGCCCTCGCTGGGCACGCCCTGGCGGCGGGTGCCGGCGTGAACCCGATCGGTGACGCAGCTCTCGCTCGCAGCTCCTGGTCGCCCGAGGTCTGCCGCTGCGAGGAGCCCGGAGCCGCCCTCCGCGACGATCCGGCACGCTCGGCATGACGCGGCGACGGATGCTGCGCGGCGCCGTCGCCCTCGTGGCGGTGGCGGCATCCGTCCTGCTCCTCGGGTCGACTGCGACCCCGACCCCGACGCCGCCGCCGGTCGCCGACGACCCCGCGGACCCGGTCCGTGCGGCGGAGTATTGGCTGGACGGTGCAGGGATCAGGGACGCATGGCAGACGACGCGCGGAGAAGGCGTCACCATCGCCGTCATCGACACCGGCATCGGCAAGGTCCCGGAGGTGTTCGGGGACGCGGTGGTCGGCGGGACCGACGTCTCCGGTGCCGGCACCCCGGACGGCCGCACGCCGCTGGGCGCGGTGGACGGCAACCACGGATCCTGGGTGGCTTCCCTCGCGGCGGGGCGCGGCAAGGCTGACGGCACGGGCATGATCGGCGTCGCGCCGGAGGCCGACCTGCTGTCGGTCTCGGTGGGCTTCGGCGCCGCGGCAGCCGTGCCGTTCACCGAGCAGGTGGCGAAGGGCATCCGATGGGCGGTCGATCACGGTGCCGACATCATCAACCTGTCGTTCACGACGAACACCCTCGACTGGGACGAGAGCTGGGACGACGCGTTCCTGTACGCCTTCGAGCACGATGTCGTCGTGGTCGTCGCCGCCGGCAACCGGGGGAGTGGCACGAACATCATCGGAGCGCCCGCCACGATCCCCGGCGTGCTCACGGTCGGCGGTGTCGACCAGACCGGAACGGCCAGCATCGAGGCATCGACGCAGGGCATCACCATCGGGATCTCGGCGCCGAGCGAGGGGCTGCTCGGGGTGTCGGCGGACGGCGAGGTCGTCTCGTGGAGCGGAACCAGCGGTGCGGCTCCGATCGTGGCAGGTGTCGCGGCGCTGATCCGCTCGGCGCATCCCGACATCTCGGCGAACGACGTCATCAACCGCATCATCAAGACGGCCATGCCGGTGGCCGACGCACAGAAGCCGCGAGACCCGCTCTACGGCTTCGGGCTCGTGGACGCGGACGCGGCGATCTCGGCGAACATCCCCTCCGTGAGCGAGAACCCGATGGGAGATCTGGCGGAATGGGTGCGGCTGTTCCGTCGTGCAGACAGCGTGCCCACGCCGGAACCGTCTCTCGGCCCGGTGGAGATCCCGCCGCTGCCGGACGCCGACGCCCCGACCGAGGCCGGTTCACCGCTGCTTCCCAGCGCCGATTCCCTGCGCTACGGTACCCTGCCGCTCATCGCCCTCACCGTCCCTGGTATCCTGGTAGCGCTTGGCGTCACCGCAGCTGCCCGGCGCATCCGATCGGCGCGCGTTCCCGTACGCCACAATCCCGACTCCGAGGAGTAGTTCTTCTGTGCCTCAGAACAGCACTGTGCCCAAGATCCTGATCGTCGGCGGAGGGTACGCAGGTTTCTACACTGCGTGGAAGCTCGAGAAGCATCTGCGCAAGGGCGAGGCCGACGTGACCATGGTCGACCCGCTGCCGTACATGACGTACCAGCCGTTCCTCCCCGAGGTCGCCGCGGGCTCCATCGAGGCCCGTCACTCGGTGGTCGCGCACCGCCGTCACCTCAAGCGCACCCACGTGCTCACCGCCAAGGTGACCAACATCAACCACGCGCAGAAGGTCGCCACCATCACGCCGCCCGTCGGCGAGCCGTACGAGTTCGCGTACGACCAGATCGTCGTCACCGCGGGCGCCGTCTCGCGCACGTTCCCGATCCCCGGCATCGCCGACAACGCCATCGGGCTCAAGACGATCGAAGAGGCCGTCGCCATCCGTGACAAGGTCATGTCGAACTTCGACAAGGCTGCCTCCCTCCCCGCCGGTCCCGAGCGCGACCGCCTGCTGACCGTCGTCGTCGTCGGCGGCGGCTTCGCCGGCATCGAGGTCTTCGCGGAGCTCCGCTCCCTCGCGTCCTCGCTGGTGAGCAAGTACCCGCAGCTGTCCTTCGAGGACACCCACTTCCACCTCATCGAGGCCATGGGGCGGATCATGCCCGAGGTCTCGTTGAAGACGAGCGAGTGGGTGCTGAAAGACCTCGCCAAGCGCGGGGCCAACGTCCACCTCGACACCCAGGTCAAGGGTGCCATCGACGGCAACGTCGAGCTCTCCACCGGCGAGGTCATCCCGACGGACGTCATCGTGTGGACCGCCGGTGTCATGGCCAACCCGACCGTCGTGCGCGGCGGTGATCTGCCGGTGGAGGAGCGCGGTCGCATCCAGACCCGCGCAGACCTTCGCGTCGGCACGCCTGAGGCGTTCGTCGAGGGGGCCTGGGCCGCGGGTGACGTGTCGGCCGTTCCCGACCTCTCGGGCGGCGGCGTCGGTGGCTTCTGCGTCCCGAACGCGCAGCACGCCGTGCGCCAGGCGAAGCTCCTGGCCAAGAACGTCGTCGCCGTGCTCCGCGGCGAGGACCCCAAGGAGTACTTCCACAAGAACCTCGGCGCTGTCGCAGGTCTCGGCCTGTACAACGGAGTCTTCCAGTCCGGCAAGATCGCGCTGAAGGGCTTCATCGCCTGGCTCGCGCACCGTGGCTACCACGGTCTCGCCATGCCGACGTGGGAGCGCAAGTGGCGCGTGCTCTGGGGCTGGTGGAACAACCTGTGGCTGGGCCGCGACCTCGTGAACCTGCAGACGGTGCAGAACCCGCGGTACGTCTTCGAGGAGTTCGCCGCTCGCCCGCGTCCCGCGGCACCTGCGGACGCGGCCCCCGCGTCGGCCGCTCCGGCCGCGAAGGCGCCGGCCGCCGAGAAGCCGGCTGCTGCGCCTGCGGCGGAGACGCCGGCGGAGATCAAGAAGCCGGCGGCCAAGAAGCCGGCGGCCAAGAAGGCTCCGGCCGCCAAGAAGGCTCCGGCCGCATCGGCGGATGACTCGGTGGAGACCGCCGCGGTGAAGTGACCGCACGGTTCTGAGAGGAGGGCCCCGAGCGCACGAGCGCCGGGGCCTTCTCCGTTCCCGGCCGTAGCGCGAGTTGGCGACGTAACATCTCACATTGTACGCTCGCAGAGTGCTCGGGAGGGGCGTTTACCACGCAACCCCGGACGACGCTGGGAGGAGGTCCGGTGAGCGCGCAGGGGGGAGAGCCGCCGACGGTCAGTGTGTCGATCCGGGCGGCTTCGGGCCAGGAGAGGCGCGCAGAGCAGCTCGCGGAACAACTCGACGGTGCTTTCGTCCGCATCTGCCGAACGGGGGCGGATGCCGGAGCCTTCGCCGAGGCGTGGCAGCCGTGGACCCGACGGGCGACCCACCACATGGTCCTGGACGCCGCAGTGCGCCCGCACCCGCGTCTCGTCGCGCAGGTGCACGAAGCCGTGGGAGGACGGCCCAGGGCCGCCCTGCGGTTCTTCACCCCCGGAGACGGCTATGCCTCGCACGCCCTCCGGCTGGCGGCTTTCGCCGGCTATCCGTGGCTCCTGCCGCCCGGACCCGATCCGACGTCGATCGCCGTGGTGCTGCCGATTCCCGAGGCGGCGGAGTTCGCCCGTTCCGTCCCGGCGGGCGACGACACTCCTGAGGGCGTGCTGCTCCAGCGGTTCGCGGAGGAGCGAGGACTCGCCCTGCTCGCGAGCACAGCCGATCTCGTGCAACGCGACGGGCCGGGGGCGCACGCTCCGGCCACCGCCTTCCTGCCCGCCGCGGTCGCCCCCGCGGAGTGGTGGCGACAGGACACGCTCCAGGCGCCACCGCTGATCCCTGTGGTGCATCTGCGAGACGGGCAGCCGCTGTCGTACGAGGCTGTGCCGGGTACGTCGGACGGCTGGCGGCTTCGTCCGCGCCGAGATGTGCCGACACCGCACGCCCGCCGGTTCGCGCGGGTGATGCACGAACGGCTTCTGGGCACGGAGGTCGCTCGCAGCCACCTCCGGGCGGCGGCTGTACTCCTCGGCGTGGCGGGAGTGCTGCGCGACCAGCTCCTCCTCGCAGCGGCGTGGGGGCGGCCGTCCGAGGGGTTCGGCGCGGCCGTAGCCCGGGAATCGGCGGCGACCCTCGCACTCGGGACGCTGGCGGAGGCCGTTCCGGCAGCGCGTCGTCCGGACGGTGCGGCGGAGCTCCGGGAGACGTTCGAGGCGCTGTACGAGGAGATGACCGCCATCCTCCGCGGATCGCCCCGGCCGGAGCGTGGAGCCGATCCATAGGCCGCCTCACTAGCGTGTGGAGGGCAAGGGGAGTACTCCCGTCTGCAGCGACGTCGTCATGACGGGCATGTCATCGTGCCCCGGCCCGCTGGCCCGCGAGGGTGGAGGAGACCTTGGCGCCCGCATCGCGGGCTGCCCGGAACCTTGCGTCGACCGACGTCGCGGAGAACGGCGGCCCGTCCCACGAACGGACCCCCATGTCGAAACTCTCCCGCCTGATCCGCCTGGCCACCGACGCCCTCGATGCGAAGGGTGCGAGCCCCGCCGCGAGGGGCGGGGAGGGCTCCCGTTCCTCGACGGATTGGAGCGGGATGATCCGTGGCGCCGTGGATGCCGTCCGTGGCCCCGGTGCCGAGGGGCCGCGCCCGAACACCCCGTCTCCCGCCTCGTCGTCGGCCGGCGGCCCTGCCGCGGGGCGACCGTCGACCTCGTACGCGCCGCCGCCTGCCCCCGGTTCCGGTGGTCGGCCGGACACCTCCGCGGCGGACCGTGCGGCCATCGCCCGGTACGACTACCTCCTGCAGACGGCGGACCCGCACCGCGTCGAGCAGATCCATCGCGAGGCCTTCGCCCGTCTCACGCCGTCGCAGCGGGAGCAGGTCGAGGCCCGCATGCGAGCCGAGCTCCCCGCCGAAGAGCGACCGCGCTCCTCCTCCGCGGACGACCTCGCCCGCGCGGCGGGCCGCGCCGAGGCGATGCAGCCGGGCCGTCTGCGCGGCCTCCTCTCCCGGGTCCGGGGCGCCGGCGCGGGTGGGGCCGCGGTCGCCGCCGGCGGTGCGGCGGTCGGCCTGCTGGGTGTGGTGGCCGGCGGGGCCGTCCTGAGCACCGTGGCGGCACCCCTCCTGGAACAGGCTGCAGGCCTCGGGGTGGACTTCGACGCATGGGCGCAGGGCATCGACATCGACGCCCTCGCCTCCGGCGTCGACGTCGATGCGCTGGCCGGTGGCGCCGACGAGATGCTCGGCTCGGCCGGCGAGGCCGTCTCGGGACTCGGCGAGACGGCGACCGGCTGGGGAGAGCGGCTCGGCGATCTCGGCATCCCGGGGATCGGCGACATCCTCGGCCGCTGACGGGTGCCCCCGCTGGGACTCGAACCCAGACTGAAGCGATTTTAAGTCGCCTGCCTCTGCCATTGGGCTACGGGGGCCGCGCCGCCAGCCTATCGTCGGCGGGGTCGTGACCCGGGCGGGGCTCAGGCCGTAGGGTGGGGGAGTGCTCGACCTCACCGACGAACTGAGCCCCGTCCCGGGTGGCCCTGTGGTCGCCCCCGAATGGGAGGACCCGGGCCGCTACTGGCCGCGCTTGTCGGCCGCGACCGGGCATCTTCCGGCCCCGGTCGCCGTCATCGATCGGGAGGCGCTGCGCTACAACGCCATGGATCTGCTCGTCCGTGCCGGCGGTCTGCCGATCCGGGTGGCGTCGAAATCGGTGCGGGTGCGTGCCGTCCTCGATGCCGTGCTGCGCCTCCCCGGATTCCGCGGCATCCTCGCCTTCACGCTCGAGGAAGCCCTCTGGCTCGCCGAGACGCACGACGACATCGTGCTGGGCTATCCGACCGTGGACCGGGCCGCCCTCGAACGGCTCTGCGCCGACGAAGAGGCCGCTCAGCGCATCACCCTCATGATCGACGACCCCGTGCACCTCGACCTCGTCGACAGCGTGGTGGCCCCCTCGGCGCGCCCGGAGCTCCGGGTGGCGATCGACGTCGACGCGTCCTGGCGATCGCCGCTGCTCGGGCACATCGGCGTCCGCCGGTCGGCTCTCTTCTCCGCAGGCGAGGTCGCGGCGTTCGCGCGGAAGGTCGTGGCACGCCCCGGCTTCCGCCTCGTGGGATTGCAGATGTATGACGCCCAGATCGCCGGACAGGGTGACGCCGGCCCCGATGGGCCGCTGATCCGCCGCGTTCAGGCCCGCTCGCGCGACGAGCTGCGGGAGCGGCGGGCGCAGATCGTCGCCGCGGTCGGTGCGGTGACGTCCCTCGAGTTCCTCAACGGCGGGGGTACCGGCTCCCTCGAGTTCAGCGGCAGCGACGAGTCCCTCACCGAGGCCAGCGCGGGCAGCGGCCTGCTCGGAGGGCACCTGTTCGACGGGTACCGATCCTTCCACCCGGCGCCGGCTGCGGCTTTCGCCTTCGACGTCGTGCGCCGTCCTGCGGCCGACATCGCCACGGTGCTGGGCGGCGGCTGGATCGCCTCCGGGCCCGCGGTCGCCTCGCGACAGCCGCACCCGGTATGGCCGGCGAACCTCCGCACGCTTCCGCGGGAGGCGGCAGGCGAGGTGCAGACGCCGCTGCGAGGACCGAGCGCCGCGACGCTCGGCGTCGGCGATCGCGTCTGGTTCCGTCATGCGAAGAGCGGCGAACCGGCCGAGCGCATCGCCGCCTACCATCTCGTGTCCGGCGACGAGGTCATCGACGAGCTGCCGACGTACCGCGGCGAGGGGAAGGCGTTCCTGTGACGAGAATCGGCGGCACCTGGCAGAACTGGGGCCGGTCGGCGTCGGTGCGCCCGGTCCGAGTCGAGCGGCCGCGCAGTCCTGAGGGCGTGCAACGTGCCGTGCGGGCAGCGGTGCGACAGGGACTCACGGTCAAAGCGGTCGGCGCCGGTCACAGCTTCACCGGGATCGCCGTCGCTCCCGGTGTCCTCCTGGAGCTCGACGACCTGCAGGGACTCGTATCCGCGGACGCAGCGAGCGGGCGCGTCACGCTCCTCGCCGGCACCCGGCTGCACCGCATCCCCGGGCTGCTGGCGCGCTACGGACTCGCGATGGAGAACCTCGGCGACATCGACCGGCAGTCCATCGCCGGGGCGATCTCCACGGGCACCCATGGGACCGGCGCGGGCTTCGGCGGGCTCGCCACGCAGGTGGTCGGCGTGACTCTGATCACCGCGGACGGCGAGTTCCTCCGCATCGACGAAGCCCACAGCCCCGAGCTGCTGCCCGCGGTCGCCGTGGGGCTGGGAGCGCTCGGCATCATCGTCGAGGTGACGTTGCAGTGCGTGCCGACGTTCGTGATGCATGCGATCGACGAACCCGTGCCGATGGAGGAGGTCCTCTCCACGATCGATGAGCGCGTCGCCGCGGCCGATCACTTCGAGTTCTACTGGTTCCCGCACACCGACGTCGCGCTGACCAAGCGCCAAACGCGTCTGCCGGAGTCGACGCGACGCCGGCCCCTTCCTCCCGTGGGCCGATGGGTGGACGAGACGCTGCTCGCGAACGGCGTGTATCGCGTCGTCTGTGCGGCGGGACAGGCTGTTCCGGCGATCACGCCTCCGTTCAACCGGCTCGCGGTACGACTCACCGGGGACCGCGAGTACACCGACCTGTCGAACCGCGTGCTCACCCAGAGCAGGACGGTGCGATTCCGTGAGATGGAGTACGCGCTCCCGGCGGCGGACGTCGTGCCCGCGTTCCGCGCTCTCCAGGACCTCATCGACCAGCGCGGCTGGCGGATCGAGTTCCCGGTGGAGGTGCGGTTCGCGGCGGCAGACGACCGCTGGCTCTCGACCGCGTACGGTCGCGAGACCGCCTACATCGCGGTCCACCGGTACTGGCGGGCGGACCCGACCGCCTACTTCGGCGCGGTGGAGGAGATCATGAGCGCGCACGGCGGTCGCCCGCATTGGGGGAAGCTGCACACGCTCACGCACGAGACGCTGCGGGAGCGGTATCCGCGCTTCGAGGACTTCGTGGCACTGCGCGACCGCCTCGATCCGGACCGCCGATTCTCAAACCGTCACCTGGAACGCGTGCTCGGGCGCTGATCGAGTGGGGCCGGAGACTCTCGTCCCCAGTCCACGTGCAGGCACCGCGTCTAGGATGAGAGAAATACGGGAAAGGGTGGGGCACTGATGGAATGGCTCGTGCCGGTACTGATCGTCGTCGGGGTGATCCTGCTCGTCGGCGTGTATCTCTGGGCGACGTACAACTCGCTGGTGCAGCTGAACGTCCGTGTGGACGAAGCCTGGAGCGGCATCACCGTCCAGCTCAAGCGCCGGGCCGACCTCATCCCGAATCTCATCGAGACGGTCAAGGGCTACGCCTCGCACGAGAAGGCGGTGTTCGAGAACGTCACCCGCGCCCGCGCCGAGACTCTCTCCGCCGGCAGTCCCGGCGAGGCGGGGATCGCCGAGGGGCACCTGCAGCAGGCCCTGCGCAGCCTCTTCGCGGTGGCCGAGGCCTACCCGCAGCTGCAGGCCAGCCAGAACTTCCTCCAGCTTCAGCAGGCCGTCGTCGACACCGAGGACAAGATCCAGGCCGCGCGGCGCTTCTACAACGGCGGCGTCCGCGAGCTCAACACCAAGATCAAGGTGTTCCCCAACAACCTCTTCGCCAAGGGGCTCGGCTTCACCGAGCGCGAGTTCTTCGAGGTCGCCGACAGCGGCGCCATCTCCGAGCCTCCGCGCGTGCAGTTCTGATCCTCGCCCTCACCACACGGTGAGGGCGAGTTCGTCTGCGGTGATGTCCACGCCACCGCGCACGCTCCACGCGGTGCTGCGGTAGGTGGCCGTGCGCGCGTCGCCGTCCTGGCCGGTGCCGGTCACGGTCGCCTCGAGGATGCCGTCGTCCGCGGCGAACGCGGTCGGGGTGAGCACCACCGCAGGGAACCGTTCGACACGGAACGCGATGTCGGAGATCTCTCGGAACTCCGTCCCCCACGGGATCCGGATGCCGCAGTCGTCGGGGACCGCGGTGCCGTCGGCGGTGCAGGTCTTCAGGTAGGCCTCGAGCTGGGTCTGCGCGGCCTCCGTCGCCTCCGGCCGGAGCTCGGCGGTCACGCTCGCGGTCGCGTCATCCCCGGGGAGCACGACGGCGTCGGTCGTGCCGGTCAGCAGGGTCCGAGGCGCGGCCGTCACGGGGTACACGCCGGGGAGCAGCGCGGCGTCTTCGTCCACCGGGAGGACTGCACCGCCGACCTGCACAGCCGTCCCGATCGTGGTCGTGGTGCGGAGGGCGCCGAGGCCGGAGCCATCGACGGCCCACCCGCCGCTGCCCGGCGTCAGCCGGAGGTCCGCCTCGTGCTCGTCCCCGTCGAGCCGGAAGCGCACCGTCGCGGACGCGCCACCGTCTCCCTCGCGGACATCGGTGACCTCGGCATCCTGGATGGTCGACGACGCTCCGGCGAACGCGGTGAGGGCGGCGTCGGACACCGCGGTCCCGGTCGCCGCGACCGCCTCGGGATCGCCCGACTCCAGTGCGTGGAGATAGGCCAGCGTTGCTTCCTCCGCCGTGGGCGAGCGGAGCGCGGACAGCCCGAACCACACCGCCCCCGCGACAGCGACGGCTACGATGGCACCGCCCACGAGCCACCAGCGATGACGGCTCACGCGACGCCCTCCCGGACGTGGACATGACGACGCACCGTGTCCGGGGCGGTGGAGGCGAGTGCGGTGTGGACGGCCGCGGTCGCATCGCCCCATCCGGAGACCGACACCTGTTCGAGACCCTGCCACTGCGCGGCGCGCAGGAGCTCCGCCGCGATAGCCTCGGCGTCACCGGGACGCGCCTGCGGCTCCCACCATGCCGACTGCACCTGCAGCGTGGACGTGCCGCGGTCGGCCTTGAGGTCGACCCGTGCCACGATCCGGTCGCCGACGAGGACGGGCAGCGAGTAGTAGCCGTACCGGCGCTTCGCCGCCGGCACGTAGATCTCGATACGGTAATCGAGCTCGAACGCCCGCAGCGCACGTTCCCGGAACCACACCACGGGATCGAACGGGGTCAACAGGGCGGCGGTCTCGACCCGGCGCGGAAGAACCGCGTCGCGATGCCGCCAGGCGGGCAGGGGCCGGCCGCCGCGTTCCCAGCCGCGGACGGTCACGGGTTGCACTTCGCCGGCGTCGACGAGCTCGGCGATCGCCCCGGTCACGGCGGCACGGTCGCGGAGGCGGTAATAGTCGGCCAGGTCGGCCGCCGTCCCGACGCCGCTGGACCGCGCGGCGCGTCGGACGAGCTCGCGGACGGCGTCCTCGCGCGGGATCTGGCGGGACCGGATGCGCTCGGGGATGACCTGCTCGGCGAGGGCGTAGGTGCGCTCGAACCCCCGGCGTCCGCTCACAGCGACGTCGCCCGTGCGCCACAGGTGCTCGAGGGCGAGCTTGACCTCGTCCCAGTCCCACCAGGTGCCGCGCTCGCGCGGGGCGTCGGCACGGAGATCGACCGGACGGAGCGGTCCCCGCGCACGGAGCTCGTCCTGCACCCACTGCACCGTCCGGGCATTCGTGCGGAGCCAGGAGTCCTCCGCGGACCAGCGCCGCCGGAAGTCGTCCATGCGGAACCGCCACAGGGGCCAGTCCTCGACGGGGATGAAGGTCGCCTCGTGAGCGAGGTACTCCACATAGTGGGTCGTGCGCGACAGGAAGAGGCGGTCGAGGAGTGCGGGATCGTAGGCGCCGAGCCGGGAGAACAGCGGGACGTAGTGCGACCGGGCGAACACGTTGACCGAGTCGATCTGCAGCACGCCGAGCCGGTCCATCACCCGGTGCAGATGGCGACCGGAGACGGTGGCCGGGCGCGCGCGGGTGAAGCCCTGCGCGGCGAGGGCGATCCGTCGTGCCTGGGCAGGACTGAGGGTGTCGGTCACGCCGCCAGCGTATCCCCGCTCTCCGACATCGTCCTGGCGCGCAGGATGCGTCGAACGGCATACGGCATGACCGTAGACTGAGGCGATGAGCGAGGACCAGCGACCCCGGCTGCGCGATCTGTTCCGTCCGCGCCCCGTGGTGACCGATCGGACCGTGACCACCGAAGCCGACGAGGCGGTGCCGCTGCCCCTGCGCATCACGGCCAGCTACGCCTGGCGCCTGCTGCTCATCGCCGCGGCGGCCGGCGTCTTCATCTGGCTGGTGATGCTGCTCAAGCTCCTCGTCATCCCGCTGATGGTGGGCATCCTCATCACCGCCCTGCTGTGGCCGGCGTTCTCCTGGATGCTGCGTCACGGATTCCCGCGCTGGCTCGCGATCGCTGTCTCCCTCATCGGCACGATCGCCATCGTCACGGGGCTGATGTGGCTCGTGGTCTGGCAGGTGCGCGCCCAGCTCCCGGACGTGCAGCAGCGCACGACCGAGGCCTTCGACCAGTTCCAGGTGTGGCTGCACGACGGTCCGCTGAACCTGTCGGACACGCAGATCGCGAACTACCTACAGCAGGGCCTCGACTTCATCAGCGAGCAGGCGCAGGTCCTCTGGACGGGGGCCCTCGCGATCGGGACGACCGTCGGGCACGTCGCCACCGGCGCGCTGCTGTCGCTGTTCATCCTCATCTGCCTCCTCGCCGACGGCGCCGGCATCTGGCGCTGGACGCTGCGGATCTTCCCCCGGAAGGCCCGTCCCGCCGTCGACGGCGCCGCGCGCAACGGCTGGACGACGATCGTCAACTACGCCAGGACGCAGTTGTTCGTGGCGACGATCGACGCGATCGGCATCGGCCTCGGCGCGTTCCTGCTCCAGGTGCCGCTCGCGCTGCCCGTCGCGGTCCTCGTGTTCCTCGGCTCGTTCATCCCCATCGTCGGTGCGGTCGTGACCGGTGCCGTGGCCGTCTTCCTCGCGCTCGTCTACAACGGGCCGTGGATCGCCCTCTGGATGCTCGTCGTCGTCCTCGCCGTCCAGCAGATCGAGGGCCACATCCTGCAGCCGATCATGATGGGCTCCGCCGTCAAGGTGCACCCCCTCGCCGTCGTCCTCGTGGTCGCGGGCGGCGCGATGATCGCGGGCATCCCGGGTGCCCTGTTCGCCGTCCCGCTGGCCGCGTTCGTGAACGTGGCGGCGGTGACCATCAGCTCGGGATCCTGGCGCACCGGCGTCGGGCCGAGCGGAGACCTGATCTGGAGCACAGTTCCGCGCGAGCGGAGACGGAGGAATCGATGAGCGCAGTCCCCAGCCTGACCGAGTTCCAGGACGCGGCTCGAAGTCTGGCTGAGGTGATCTCGCACACCCCGACGCTGCCCTCCCGGGCGCTGTCCGACGCGCTCGGTGCCCCGGTGCTGCTGAAGATGGAGAACCTGCAGCGCACGGGCTCCTTCAAGATCCGCGGCGCGGCGTACCGGCTCTCCCGGCTCAGCGCGGAGGAGCGCTCCCGTGGCGTCGTGGCGGCCTCGGCCGGGAACCACGCGCAGGGCGTCGCTCTGGCCGCCCAGGCGCTCGGCATCCCCGCGACGATCTTCATGCCGCTCGGGGTCCCCGTGCCGAAGCTCCTCGCCACCCGCGGCTACGGGGCCGAGGTGGTGCTCGAGGGGGAGACGGTCGCCACGTCGCTGCGCCTGGCCGCCGAGTTCGCGGAGCGCACCGGCGCCGTGCTCATCCACCCGTTCGACCACCGCGACATCGTGATCGGGCAGGGCACCCTCGGTCTGGAGCTGCTGGAGGATGCGCCCGAGATCGACACCGTCGTCCTCGGCATCGGCGGCGGAGGACTGATCGCCGGGGTCGCCGCCGCGGTCAAGGCCAAGGCCGCCGAGCTCGGACGGACGATCCGCGTGATCGGCGTCCAGGCGGAGAACGCGGCCGCGGTGCCGCCGTCGCTCGCGGCCGGGGAGCCGGTCGACATCGTCACGCGCCCCACCATCGCCGACGGCATCCTCGTCGCGCGCCCGGGAGCTGTGCCGTTCGAGATCATCAAGGACCTCGTCGACGAGGTGGTGACCGTCTCGGACGACGACCTCGCGCGCGCCATGCTCGTCCTCCTGGAGCAGGCCAAGGTCGTCGTGGAGCCCGCCGGTGCGGCGGGCGTCGCCGCGATCCTCTCCGGACGTGTGTCGGCGACCGGCACGACGATGGCCGTGCTGTCGGGCGGCAACATCGACCCTCTCCTGCTGCAGCGCGTGGTGTCGCACGGCCTCGCCGCCTCCGGCCGGTACTTGACGATCCGCATCCCGCTTCCCGACCGTCCCGGCCAGCTCGCCCGCGTGTCCGAGCTCATCGCGGAGGCGGGAGCGAACGTCATCGAGGCGATGCACACGCGTCACGGCCACGGACTGCAGATCAGCGAGGTCATCCTCGAGCTCAGCGTCGAGACCCGCGGCGCGGACCACTCGGCCCACACGCTCGACACTCTCCGTCGCGCCGGCTTCGCACCCATCGTCGTCCAGGACTGACCCCCGGACGCGCGACACCCCCTCGACCGTGGCGGTCGAGGGGGTGTCTCGTGGTGGCGGGCGTCAGCCCGTGTAGGTCTCCACCTTCACGATCTCGACGCTGATCGAGCGGCCGTTCGGCGCCTCGTACGACGAGGACTCGCCGACCTTGAGGCCCAGGATCGCCTGGCCCAGCGGGCTGGCCTCGCTGTAGACGTCGAGGTCGCTGCCGGCGGCGGCGATCTCACGGCTGCCGAGGAGGAAGACCTCCTCGCCGCCCGCGACGATCGCGGTCACGACGGTGCCCGGCTCGACGATGCCCCGGCTGGCAGGGGCCTCGCCGACCTTGGCGGTCTTCAGCAGCGCCTCCAGGGTGCGGATGCGCGCCTCCTGCTTCCCCTGCTCGTCCTTCGCCGCGTGGTAGCCGCCGTTCTCCTTGAGGTCGCCCTCCTCGCGGGCCGCCTCGATGCGCTTGGCGATCTCGTCGCGACCGACGGTGGAGAGGTGTTCCAGCTCGGCGACGAGCCGGTCGTAGGCTTCCTGCGTGAGGAAGGGGACCTGAGCATCGGTGGACATGACGAAGCTCCTTCTATCGGGATCCCGCCGAGATACCGCGGGGGATATGCCAAGACGCCCCGGCACGGTGCCGGGGCGTCGTCTGTCTGGCATCAGTCTAGGCGACCCAGCAGGTGTTCACCAAACCTGTCGTGGCCTCCGCGACGGTCGGGATGCGCTCCGCCCGGGTGAGCGCATGGGCATCTCCCGCCGGGATCTCCACGATCTTCCAGCCCACGACGCCGAACTCCTCGTCGAGGGCCTCGAGCACGCACACGACGTCCTTGCCCTGGACGCCTGTCACCTGGAAGCGCACGTCGACGGCGTGCTCGTCCACGAGCTCGAAGCCCAGATCATCGGCGTCGACCGCGCTCAGCGACTGGCCCACGATGGACCACGCGAGGGCGGCGAGGAGGAGGAGCGCGACGGCCCCGGCGAGGAACCATGGCCACCGACGGCGGCGGGTGCGGCCATAGCGTTCGTCGAGCTGGAGGGCGGTCGTCACAGGTGGGGTCTTCCGGTCGTTAGGCTGGTGATACCAGGTTATGCGACCTGCGTACGAAAGGCCGATTCATGCGCTTCCTCTCCGAGACCCCGATGCCGACACCGTCGATGACGGTGGCTCCGGAGTCGGTCACGCCGGGCTTCGCCGGCTTCGCGGTGATCGTCATCGTGCTCGTCGCCGTGATCCTGCTGATCTGGGACATGAACCGCCGGATCCGCCGCGTGCGGTACCGGGAAGAGGTCCGCGAGGAGCTCGATGCGGAGGAGGCCGCCCGCGCCGCCGAGAACGCCGCGGACGACGGCCGCACCGCACCGGGCGCACCGGAAGCGCCCGACGAGGAGCCGCGCGAGCGCTGACCCCCGCTCAGGGCGCGCCGAGCGACGGCGACAGCGGGTGCAGGGCGATCAGCAGGCACGCGGTCCAGTGGCACAGGAAGGCGAGGACCGTGCACACGTGGAAGATCTCGTGGAAGCCGAAGTGGCCCGGCCAGGGGTTCGGCTTCTTCAGCGCGTAGACGATGGCGCCGCCCGTGTAGAGCAGACCGCCGACGATCACGAGCACCATCATGGCGACGTTGGCTTTGAGCAGGTCGACGATGTACATCACCGCGGCCCAGCCGAGCAGCAGATACAGCGCGACGTAGAGCCAGCGCGGCGCGTGGATCCAGAACACCCGGAAGAGGATGCCGACCAGGGCACCGCTCCAGACCAGGGTCAGCAACAGCACGCCCTTCTCCGGCGGCAGCGCCAGGGTCGCGAGCGGGGTGTACGTGCCGGCGATGAGCAGCAGGATGTTGGCGTGGTCGATCCGCTTGAGGATGCCCTTCACCCGGGGCCGCCAGTTGAAGCGGTGGTACACGGCGGAGTTGCCGAACAGCAGCAGCGAGGTGGCCATGAAGACCGCCGCCGCCCACTTCGCCGCCGCCCCCTGGGACACGGCGATGAGGACGATGCCCGCGGCGATCGCGACGGGGAAGGTGCCGGCGTGGATCCACCCGCGCCAGGTCGGTTTGATCTCGGCCGCCGCGTCGACGGCCGCCGCTTCGAGCAGCGGCAGCTTCGGGAGGTCGGCGCCGGTCTGGTCGGAAGTGCTCACGAGCTCACTCTAAGCGGGAGCGCATGCCCGTCCCCGTACATGTCCCCAGGTTCTGCACCGGCGCGGAAGGGCGGGGCAGGGTAGCGTAGGTGGGTGATGTCACGCGAGAGCCCGGGGCGGGGACCGCTGTACCGGCTGTACACCAGCCGGCTGCGTCGCCACCTCGATCCGGCCTCCGTTCCGCACCACGTCGCCATGATGATCGACGGCAACCGCCGGTGGGCGCGGCAGCTCGGGTTCGACACCCCGGCCGAAGGGCACCGTGCAGGCGCCGCCAAGATGCAGGAGTTCCTCGGCTGGTGCGACGAACTCGGAGTGCGTGTGGTCTCGCTCTACCTCCTCTCCAGCGACAACCTCCGCAAACGGGACTCGGCCGAGCTCGCCGACCTCATCGAGATCATCGCGGAGCTCGCCGAGGCGCTGTCGCAGAAGGGGAACTGGCGGGTCAAACACGTCGGCCGCTCCGACATCCTCCCGGCGGAGCTGGCGCGTGTGCTCGCCGATGCGGAGGAGCGCACGAAGGACCACACGGGTCTGCACGTGAACCTCGCGGTCGGGTACGGCGGCCGGAACGAGATCGTGGACGCGGTGCGCAGCATCATCACCGCACACGAGGCGTCCGGCGGCACGCTGGAGGACCTCGCGGCGCAGCTCACTCCGGAGATGATCGGGGAGCACCTCTACACGGGCGGCCAGCCGGATCCCGACCTCGTGATCCGCACGAGCGGCGAGCAGCGGCTCAGCGACTTCCTGCTGTGGCAGAGCGCGCACAGCGAGTTCTACTTCGTCGAGGCGCTGGGGCCGGACCTCCGTCAGGTCGACTTCCTCCGTGCGATCCGCGACTACGCCGACCGCGACCGCCGCTTCGGACGCTGATCCGAGGGGCGCGGGCGCGTGTCACAATGACGCAGTGAGCACTTTCGACGACTACCTCGGCACCTTCGACGCGGAGCCAGGCTATCTGAACTGGGCGGCTTTCGGTCCCGTGTCGCCCTCCGTCCGGGCCGAGGTCTTCGCGGACGCGGACCTCCTCGGGAACGGCCGGCCGTCGTCGCTGACGCTCGTGGGGGAGCGGATCGGGCAGGCGCAGGAGGTCGTCGCCGAGCTCCTCGGAGCCGATGCCGCGGACGTCACGTTGCAACCGTCGTCGACCCACGGCCTCATGCAGGCGCTCTACGGGATCCCCGGCACGGTCGTCGCGAGCACGGCGGAGTTCCCGAGCGTGAGCCTCACCCTGGAGCGCGCCGCGGCCGCGTCACAGCACGCGGTCACGCCCCGCTGGATCACGCCCGACGACGGACGGGTCACCCCCGACGCCGTCGCTGCCGTCCTCGACGACGATGTCGTGGCGCTCGCCGTCAGCCACGTCGACTTCCGCACCGGCTATCGGGCCGACCTCGCCGCGCTGCGGGACGTCCTCGGCCCCGACCGCCTCCTCATCGTCGATGCCGTGCAGTCCGTCGGCGTGGTCGACGCGGACTACAGCGTCGCCGACGTCGTCGTCGGACATGGCTACAAATGGCTGCGCGCGGGCCGGGGCACCGGGTTCGCCTGGTTCTCGCCGTACGCACGGGAGCGCATCGCGCCGGTGCTCTCCGGCATCACCGGGACGGCGGCGAGCGGGCTGGTCGTCGACGAGCTGCCCGCCCCGGCACCGGACGCGCGGGCCTACACGATCAGCATGCCGGACACGCTCGCCGCCGGCCGGCTCGCGATCGGCGCTCGGGACGTCAGGGACGCCGGGGTCGCGGCGATCGAGGAGCGGGTGGCCGCGCATGTGGACGCGGTCATCGCCACGGCCGACCACCACGGGATCGCCGTCGTCTCCCCACGCGAGCGCACCGAACGCGCCGGGATCGTCGCACTCGCACCGGAGGAACCGGCGCGGCTCGCCGCGGCTCTCGCCAACGCCGGTCTCGTCGTCACCGCTCGGGGCGGATCCATCCGCATCGCGCCGCACGCCGGAACCGACGCCGAGACCCTCGGCCTGCTCGACGAGGCGCTCGGGGCGTTCGGCAGGGAATCGTTCATCGTCCCGTAACGAATCGCTGGCGTGTCGAGTCCGTGGAAAACCCTCGGGCGGCCGTACCTTCAAGGCATCGGGCAAGGCGCCCGGTCGGGTCGGCCTCAGGTTCGCGACTCGTGACCCCCTGGTCGACTCGTTCGAATAGCCGGGAATCCCCGGGTCGGGAGTGGGTCGTGACCACACGTACAGCGCAGCAGTCCACCAGCACCGCGCAGCAGTCCACCCGTCAGACGCCGAGTCAGGCCGCGGCCGCAGAACCGGATCAGGATCTGCGCACCTACGTCCTCGACACCTCGGTCCTGCTGAGCGATCCGCAGGCGCTCTTCCGGTTCGCGGAGCATTCCGTGGTGCTCCCGGTCGTCGTCATCACCGAACTCGAGGGCAAACGGCACGACCCGGAGATCGGGTACTTCGCCCGCCAGGCGCTGCGGCACCTCGACGATCTGCGCGTCGAGCACGGCCGACTCGACTTCCCGGTGGAGGTCGGCGAGGGGGGCACTCTCCGCGTCGAGCTCGGCAACGCCGACCTCTCGGTGCTCCCGGCCGGTATCCGCCTCAGCGACAACGACAGCCGCATCCTCTCCGTCGCGATGCACCTCGCGCAAGACGGCCAGGCCGTGACCATCGTGTCGAAGGACCTGCCGATGCGGGTGAAGGCGGCGTCCGTCGGGCTGCGTGCCGAGGAGTACCTCGCGGAGCAGGCCGTGGACTCGGGCTGGACCGGCATCGCCACTGTCGATCTCTCCGGCGACGACATCAGCGACCTCTACGAGAGCGAGGTCGGACTCAGCGAGGATGTGCACGGGCTTCCTGTCAACACCGGCCTGATCATCCACTCCGAGCGCGGGTCCGCACTGGGTCGGGTCACCGGTGTCGGCGAGTTCCGGCTCGTCCGCGGTGACCGGGATATCTTCGGCATGCACGGGCGCTCCGCCGAGCAGCGCATCGCGATCGACCTGCTCCTCGACCCGGAGGTGGGCATCGTGTCCCTGGGCGGGCGCGCGGGTACCGGCAAGTCGGCGCTCGCGCTGTGCGCGGGGCTGGAGGCCGTGCTGGAGCGCCAGCAGCAGAAGAAGATCATCGTCTTCCGTCCGCTGTTCGCCGTGGGTGGCCAGGAGCTCGGCTACCTCCCGGGCGACCAGGGCGAGAAGATGAACCCCTGGGGTCAGGCGGTGTACGACACGCTCGGCTCCGTGGTCTCGGGGAATGTCATCGACGAGGTGGTCGAGCGCGGGCTCCTGGAGGTGATGCCCCTCACCCACATCCGCGGACGGTCCCTGCACGACGCCTTCGTGATCGTGGACGAGGCGCAGTCCCTGGAGCGGAACGTGCTGCTCACGGTGCTCAGCCGGATGGGCCAGAACTCCCGCGTGATCCTCACCCACGACGTCGGGCAGCGCGACAACCTCCGCGTCGGCAGGCACGACGGCATCGCGAGCGTCATCGAGACCCTCAAGGGACACGGCCTCTTCGGTCACGTCACCCTGGCCCGCTCGGAGCGCTCCGCCATCGCCGCCCTCGTCACCGACCTCCTGGAGGGTGGCGAACTCAGCTGACCCGTCACCGGCACGATCCGGAGCCGGAGACGACGGATGCCGCGAGGGCCGAAGCCCCCGCGGCATCCGTGTCAGGCGTGAATCAGCCCGGGTGGGTCATCGACAGGAGGTCGAGCTTCTCGTCGAGCTGCTCGAGGGTGAGCTCGCCGCGCTCGACGTAGCCGAGGTCGATCACGGCGTCGCGCACCGTGATGCCCTTGGCCACCGAGTGCTTCGCGATCTTCGCTGCGGCCTCGTAGCCGATCAGCTTGTTCAGCGGCGTCACGATCGACGGGCTCATGCCCGCGAAGGCGGCGGCGCGGTCGAGGTTCGCCTGCAGGCCGTCAATGGTCTTATCGGCGAGCACCCGGGAGGCGTTCGACAGCAGGCGGATGGACTCGAGCAGCGCGGTGCCCATGACCGGGATGGCGACGTTCAGCTCGAACGAGCCGGAGGCCCCGGCCCAGGCGACGGTCGCGTCGTTGCCGATGACGCGCGCGCACACCATCAGCACGGCCTCGGGAACGACGGGGTTGACCTTGCCCGGCATGATCGACGACCCGGGCTGCAGGTCGGGGATGTGCAGCTCGCCGAGACCGGTGTTGGGGCCGGACCCCATCCAGCGCAGGTCGTTGTTGATCTTCGTCAGCGAGACCGCGATGGTGCGCAGCGCGCCGGAGGCCTCGACGAGACCATCCCGGTTCGCCTGCGCCTCGAAGTGGTCCTTCGCCTCGGTGATGGGCAGCTCGGTCTCGGCCGCGAGCAGCTCGATGACCTTCTGCGGGAAGCCGAGCGGCGTGTTGATACCGGTGCCGACAGCGGTGCCGCCCAGCGGCACCTCGGCCACGCGGGGGAGCGCCGACTGCACGCGCTCGATGCCCAGGCGGATCTGACGGGCGTACCCGCCGAACTCCTGGCCGAGCGTGACGGGCGTCGCGTCCATGAGGTGCGTGCGGCCGGACTTGACCGCGTCCTTCCAGAGCTCCGCCTTGGCCTCGAGCGCGACGGCGAGGTGGTCGAGCGCCGGGATCAGGGTGTCGATCAGCGCCTGGGTGACCGCGATGTGCACCGAGGTGGGGAACACGTCGTTCGACGACTGCGAGGCGTTCACGTGGTCGTTGGGGTGCACGGTCGAGCCGAGGATGCGGCTCGCGAGCGTCGCCAGGACCTCGTTCATGTTCATGTTCGACGAGGTGCCGGAGCCGGTCTGATAGGTGTCGACGGGGAACTCGCCGTCGTGGCTGCCTGCGGCGACCTGGTCGGCGGCCTGGGCGATCGCGTCGGCGATGGCGCCGTCGAGCGTGCCGAGCTCCTTGTTCGCCAGCGCGGCGGCCTTCTTGATGCGCGCGAGTGCGGCGATCTGCGTGGACTCCAGGCCCTTGCCGGAGATCGGGAAGTTCTCCACGGCGCGCTGCGTCTGCGCCCCGTAGAGCGCGTTCACGGGCACTCGCACCTCACCCATGGTGTCGTGTTCGATGCGGTACTCGGTGTCGGTCATTCCGAACCCTCCTTGGTTGCGGGGTCGATCCCCTCGGCTTCGATGCCGACCGTGATGACGGGCGCTGCCTCACCCTCGGCCAGACGGTAGTTGGCGCCGACGATGCCGAGACGGCCTTCGGCGACGGCGTTGCTGATGATCTCGGACGACTGCAGCAGGTCGTTGACGGTGTTGCGCAGGTGCTCGCGTCCGACGAGCTCCGCATCGATGTCGGCCACCGTGCCGCCGCCGCTCTCCGCGAGGACCTTGCGCGCGGCAGGGACGATCGGCGCGATGAGCTTCCAGATGTGCGGGGGGAGCGGGTCGGCATCGATGGCGGTGCCGTCGATGGCGGCGCGCACCGCACCGCAGGAGTCGTGTGCGAGCACCACGATGAGCGGCACCTCGAGAACGGCGACCGCGTACTCCAGGCTCGCCACGATGGACTCGCCGATCACCTGTCCGGCGTTGCGCACCACGAAGAGGTCACCGAGGCCGAGGTCGAAGATGATCTCCGCGGCGAGGCGGGAGTCCGAGCAGCCGAACAGCGTCGCGACGGGGTGCTGGGCCGCGGTGAGGTCCTTGCGGCGGTCGACGTTCTGGTTCGGGTGCTGGGGCTCGTCGCGGACGAAGCGACGGTTGCCGTCCTGCATCTGCTTCCAGGCGGCGGCGGGGGTCAGCGGGTGGGTCATCGAGCCTCCGAGACGGTGCGGATCTGGGGGATGAGCGACTCCGCGAGCTCCGCGGTGGAGTCCGCGGAGCGGGAGCCGTAGAGGAGCACGTAGTCGTCGCCGGCCTGGGTGCCGAGGGCATAGGTGACGTTCGCGTCGGCGCCGGCGGAGCCGGGTCGATAGACGTCCCACTCCCGGCCGCCGATACGCACGGTGTCGGTCGGGGCGACGCCGTTCAGCCTCTGCGGGGCCCACGAGGCGTCGGCGTCGAAGGCCTGGGCGAGCTTGATGAACCCGCGCTCGTCCTGTGCCGCGGGGGCGAGGGTGACCTCCCAGACCACGGGGGCTCCGCTCTGCAGTTCGGCGGCGTTCACCCGCCAGAAGTCGTCCGTCTCGGGGACGATCGCCGGGCTGCCCATGGACGACTCGACGTCCGCGGCGATGGCGGCCACGTCGATCGGCTTCGCGGCGACCGGCTCGCCCCGGGGGACGAGCGCGATGATGACGACGACCACCGCGAGGGTCACCACGAGCGCGGCGACGAGGTTGCGGACCGTCTGGCTCGACCGGTAGGCCTTGCTCGACGCGGCCTTGCGTGCCGCGGTCTCGTCCGGCGTCTCCGGTCGACCGAGGTCGGCATTGATCGCTGGACCCTTGCTCATGACGCGTCGCTCTCGTCGGTGGTGGCGGTGCGCGCGGCTTCGAGGCGACGCTTCGCGCCGAGCAGCCACTCCTCGCAGCGGGCGGCCAGAGCCTCACCGCGCTCCCAGAGTGCCAGCGAGTGCTCGAGGGTCGGTGCCCCCTGCTCGAGCTCGGCGACGACCCGCACGAGTTCGTCACGGGCGGCCTCGAACGACAGCGTGTCCACAGGGGTGTCGTTCACGGCGCTCACTCCTCCATCCTACGTCGTGCCCCGGACGCCGCCTGCTCAGGCGCCTTCCGCGATCTCGCCCTCCGAGCGCACCGCGAGCGACCCGCGATCCACCGTGAGGGTCAGGGCGCTTCCCGCGGGTGCATCGGACGCATCGCGGAGGATCACGCCGCCTTCGAGGTGGGCGATCGCATAGCCGCGGGCCAGAGTGGCGGCCGGGGAGAGAGCGCGCAGCGAGGCTCGCAGTTCGCTCGTCCGCCGGCCGGCGTCGTCGAGCTGCCTGGTCACCGCGTCGCGGCCGCGGGCGAGGAGCAGGAAGGTCTCCTGGGCGCGCGTGTCGATGATCGGATCGGGGGAGCGCAGCACCGGACGGGATCGCAGCTGCTCGAGCTGGGCGATGTCGTGCGTGAGGCGCTGGGTGAGGCGGGTGGTGGCCCGGGACCGGAGCTGCGCGATGAGCGCGCGCTGCTCCCCGACATCGGGGACGACGCGCTTGGCGGCATCGGTCGGCGTCGACGCGCGCAGGTCGGCGACGTCGTCGAGGAGAGGGTGGTCGTTCTCATGGCCGATGGCGCTGACCACGGGTGTGGAGACCGCGGCGACCGCCCGGACGAGACGCTCGTCGCTGAAGCCGAGGAGGGTCTGCGGGTCGCCGCCGCCGCGCGCGATGATGATGACGTCGACCTCGGGGTCTGCGTCCAAGCGGGCGAGAGCCGCCAGCGTGTCCGGCACGCAGCGATCGCCCTGCACCGCGGCGTACGCGGTCTTGAACCGCACCTGCGGCCAGCGCAGCTCAGCGTTGCGGTGCACGTCCTTCTCGGCGTCGGAGCGCTCGCCGGTGATGAGTCCGATGACGTGGGGGAGGAACGGCAGGCGTTTCTTGCGGGCGGGATCGAAGAGGCCCTCCTGTCGGAGCTGGACCCGCAGCCGCTCCAGGCGCTCGAGCTGGTCACCGAGCCCGACGTGCTTCATGGCCGAGACCGCGAAGCTGAAGTCCCCGGAGCGGACGAAGTAGTCGGCCTTCACGGCGGCGACCACATGATCGCCCACGCCCAGGTCGGCGGGGAGACGGCCGCGCACGCTCGACCAGACGCGGATGGAGATCTGCGCGTCGGAGCGGGTGTCCTTGAGACGGGCGAAGACGTTGCCGGCGCGGACGTTCCAGGAGGTGATCTCGCCCTCGACCCACACCGTGTTCCACCGTGCGACGAAGTCGCGGATGGTGGCGTTCAGCCGAGCGACCGAGGTCGGCGCCTGCGCGGTGGAGTCGCGGGGGGCGACGGCATCCGCCGGCGGGGTTTCACCCGGTCCCGTCGTCGCTTCGAAGACTGTCATCTGCTCCCGTTCCTGCTCGCGCGCTCACCGGCCCCGTCCAGCCGGGCGACGGTAGAATCGAGGGGTGACTTCGACTGCCGTTCATCTTCCCGCTCCTCGCATCCCACGAGTGCGCGCCGCGGCCGGGCGGCTTCAGGATAACCCGGTGCCCGGACACAAGCGCGTCCTGCTCGCCGCCCCCCGCGGCTACTGTGCTGGGGTGGACCGTGCGGTGGTCGCTGTGGAGAAGGCGCTGGAGCGCTACGGCGCCCCGGTCTATGTGCGAAAGCAGATCGTGCACAACATCCACGTCGTGACGGAGCTCGAGGCCAAGGGCGCGATCTTCGTGGAGGAGGTCGACGAGGTGCCGGAGGGCGCGCACGTCGTCTTCAGTGCGCACGGCGTCTCCCCGGCGGTCGTGAACGCCGCCTCCGACCGCGGTCTGCATGCGATCGACGCCACCTGCCCGCTCGTCACCAAGGTCCACCGCGAGGCCGTGCGCTTCGCGCGGGACGACTTCGAGATCCTGCTCATCGGCCACGACGGACATGAGGAGGTCGAGGGCACCGCAGGCGAGGCTCCCGATCACGTCACGGTCGTCAACTCTCCGGAAGAAGCCGACACCGTGCAGGTGAAGGACCCGTCCAAGGTGGTGTGGCTGTCGCAGACGACGCTCTCCGTCGACGAGACGATGGAGACGGTGAACCGACTGCGCACCCGCTTCCCCGAGCTGCACAATCCCCCGTCCGACGACATCTGCTATGCGACGCAGAACCGGCAGGTCGCGATCAAGAAGGTCGCGCAGGGCGCTGATCTCGTCATCGTGGTCGGCTCTGCCAACTCCTCCAACAGCGTGCGTCTCGTCGAGGTCGCCCTCGAGTACGGAGCCAAGGCCGCGTACCGCGTGGACTACGCCGAGGAGATCCGCCAGGAGTGGCTCGACGGCGTGGAGACGGTGGGCGTCACCAGCGGCGCGTCCGTCCCGGAGGTTCTCGTGCGCGAGGTGCTCGACGCGATCGGCGACGCCGGGTACCGCGACGTGGAAGAGGTCAAGACGGCGGAGGAGGACCTCATGTTCTCCCTGCCGAAGGAGCTCCGTCAGGACGCCTCGGGTCAGCGCGACGCGCGTGCCCTCGGCGGCCGCGCCTCCGCTGGAGGGGGTGCGTAGCGGTGAACGCCGCGGAGGCGGAGCCGACCCTCATCGGGTCCGTGCAACGCGCGCTCCGCCTGGTCGACATCGTCGCCAACTCCCCGCGGCCGCTTCCGGCCAAGATGCTCTCGTCGATCACGGGGCTCACCCCGGGAACGACCTACAACCTCGTCCGCACGCTCGTGCACGAGGGGTACCTCAGTGCCGAACCGGACGGGCTCGTGCTGGGCGGACGCTTCCCCGCGTTCCAGCAGGAGATCGACTCTCGCGGGGTGTTCCTGGCTCGGGTGCGCGCCGCTCTGCGCGCGGTCACCGAGGACGTGGGCGCCACGGCCTACCTCTCCCGGTATGCGGACGGGGAGATGCATCTCGTCGACATCGTGGACGCCGTGCGGAATCCGCGCATCGAGCTCTGGGTCGGGCTGCACGCCAGCGCTCACGCGACCGCTCTCGGCAAGCAGATCCTCGCGGCGCTCTCCGAGGAGGATCGCCTGGACTACCTCTCCCGGCACCGGCTTGAGGAGCTCACGCCTCGGACGATCAGCGATCGCCGGACGCTTCTCACCCAGCTCGAGCAGACACCGGGGTGGGCGATAGACCGGGAGGAGTATGCGATCGGAGCCACCTGTGTCGCGGTTCCGGTCGTCGCCCCCGGGGTGACCGCGTCGCTGGCCGTCTCCCTGCCCGCAGACCGGGCGGTGGTCAACCGCCGTCTCGTGTCGAACCTGCAGCGCACGGCGCGGCGGCTCTCCCTGCAGCTCGGGGCGGATGCCCTGGACACCGACGGTCCGGACGCCGAGTTCACCATCTGAATTCGTGGCCCTGGTGTGGGCATCGCGGGTTCCCTATGATCGAAGGCGTAGTGGCTGACAACGCCCTACTGATCGCCTACGGCGTCCCCAGCGCCGGCGACCAACGGGATGAGGAGCGTCCCCAGCGCTCCACGTCCGCGGCCCCGAGAAGTCCCCACTTCTCCGGGGCCGCTATCGGTTGGGGACCCGGTTTCCCTGAACGGGTGGGCTGAGCCTCGGCAGATACGATGGCGGGATGACCGACCAGCGCCCTCGATACGGGGAACTCGCCACACCAGAGGAGCAGCGGCTGGCCGCGGGCCTGCCCCCGGTGGCGGAGGTGATCGCCCCGGCCGCTCCGGCGCCGTCTTCGCCTCCCGCGTCGGCCGCCGCGAGTCCCGCACGCCCTCATCCGGTGGATCGGTTCGCGACGATCGCGCTGCTCGCCTACGGCCTCGTGAACGTCGTCGTCACCGGCCTGTCCTACCTCGACATCGTCCCCGTGATGAATCAGACCATGGGGATGCTGGGCATCGAGGGCGAGTTCACCAACTACGCCGCGGGCCGCACGTGGGGCACGATCGCGGCCGTCGTGCTGGCGGTCGGCTGGTGCGTCACGGCAGCCCTGTCGATCCGTCGCCTGCGTCGTGGCCGCCTCACCTGGTGGCTCCCGCTCGTCGGAGCCGTCATCACGCTGGGCATCGCCTCGTTCTGCCTCGTCGTGCCGATGATGGGCGACCCGGCCTTCATCGCCTACCTCGACCAGGCGACCGGGGTGCGTTGACCCCGAGCACGCAGACGAAAGGGGCCCGGCATGATGCCGGGCCCCTTTCGCGTGTCTGGTGGTGTCAGCTCTTCGACTGGCCGTACGAGCCGAGCTGGCGGGTGGACTCGACCACGCGGGCGGCCATGGCCGACTCCGCGATCTTGCCCCAGGCGCGCGGGTCGTACTGCTTCTTGTTGCCGACCTCGCCGTCGACCTTCAGCACGCCGTCGTAGTTCTTGAACATGTAATCGGCGATGGCACGCGTGTAGGCGTACTGGGTGTCGGTGTCGATGTTCATCTTGATGACACCGTTGGCGACCGCGAGGGCGATCTCCTCATCGGTGGAGCCGGAGCCGCCATGGAAGACGAGGTCGAGCGGCTTCTCGCCGGTGTTGTACTTCGCGGCGACCTCGGCCTGGATCTCGCCGAGCAGCTCCGGACGCAGCTTCACGCCGCCCGGCTTGTACACGCCGTGGACGTTGCCGAAGGTGAGCGCGGCGATGTAGCGGCCCTGCTCGCCGAGGCCCAGCGCCTGCACGGCCTGGTCCACGTCGGCGAACGTCGTGTAGAGCGCCTCGTTCGAGCCCTCGTGCTGCACCCCGTCCTCCTCGCCGCCGACGACGCCGATCTCGACCTCGAGGATGGCGTTGATGGCCTTCATGCGGGGGAGCAGCTCCTTGGCGATCTCGATGTTCTCCGCGAGCGGCACGGCCGAGCCGTCCCACATGTGGGACTGGAAGATCGGGTTGCGGCCGGCCTTGACCTCTTCCTCCGAGGCGGCGATGAGCGGCTCGACGAAGCCCGCGAGAGCCTCCTTCGGGCAGTGGTCCGTGTGCAGGGCGACGGTGACCGGGTAGTTCTTGGCGACCTCGGTGGCGTAGCGGGCGAAGGCGAGGGCGCCGGTCGCGCGGGCCTTGACCGTGTGACCGGCGAAGTAGTCGGCGCCACCGGTGGTGACCTGGATGATGCCGTCGGAGCCGGCCTCGGTCAGGCCCTGGAGGACGGCGTTGATCGTCTGCGAGCTGGAGACGTTGAACGCGGGGTACGCGAAGCCGCCTGCCTTCGCGCGGTCGAGCATGTCGGCGTACTGATCCGGGGTGGCGACGGGCATGAGAACTCCTGCGGTAGGTGAAGCCGGGACAGCTGCCACTCTATCGGGGCGGGTGTCCGGCTTCGGCAGGAGGAGTCGCGCGTCGGTGGTCGCCGTCCTTCGGTGGTGTTAAGAACCGCGATTTCTTCCTCGCGTGCGGGCGGAAAACGAGCCGAACGATCCCCTGCTCGCGGATAGGCTGGGGATCATGGTGAGTCTGACTGCCGACCTGAGCCCGCTGCGTCCCGACCGTAACCTCGCGATGGAGTTGGTGCGCGCGACCGAGGCGGCGGCGATCCGTGCCGTTCCGTTCATCGGTCGCGGTGCGAAGGAGGCCGCCGACGGCGCCGCCGTCGACGCCATGCGGGCGTTCCTCGGGACGGTCGACTTCCAGGGACGCGTGGTGATCGGCGAGGGCGAGAAGGACAACGCCCCGATGCTGTTCAACGGCGAGGTCGTCGGGACCGGACGGGGGCCGCTCTGCGACATCGCGGTGGACCCGATCGACGGCACGTCGCTGACCGCGGCCGGCCGGCAGAACGCGCTCTCCGTGATCGCCGTGTCCGACCGTGACACGATGCTCGACGCCTCCAGCGTCTTCTACATGGACAAGCTCGTCACGGGGCCTGCGGGCGTCGGCGTGGTCGACATCCGCCTGCCCATCGGCGAGAACATCCGCAAGCTCGCCGGCGCGCTGGACAAGCCCGTCGACGAGATCGTCGTCTCGGTGCTCAACCGTCCGCGGCACGAGCAACTCATCCAGGAGATCCGGGACGCCGGGGCCGGAACCCGTCTCATGAGCGACGGCGATGTCGCCGGCGGGATCAACGCCGCACGCCACGACGCCCGCACCGACATGTGCGTGGGCGTCGGCGGCAGCCCGGAGGGCATCGTCACCGCGTGCGCGATCAAGGCTCTCGGCGGCCACATCCAGGGTCGGCTCTGGCCCCGCGACGACGACGAGCGTCAGCGTGGCATCGACGCAGGTCTCGACATGGACAAGGTCTATGAGGCGGACGACCTCGTGCAGGGCAACAACACGATCTTCGTCGCGACGGGTGTCACGGACGGCCAGCTCGTCGCCGGTGTGCGCCGCGAGCGCGGTTACGTCTATACCGAGAGCGTGGTCCTGCGGGGCGCCTCCGGAACCCTCCGGCGGATCGCGTCCGAGCACCTCGTCTCGAAGTGGCTGTGACGGCTCTCCTGCCGGCATGATCGCGGGCAGGAATCTCGCCATCGTTACCGACCCGGTATCGCCTCCTCCACGGGTCGGCCCCGGTCCGGCCGGCTGCCGTGTCACAATTGTCACTGGGTTTGTCGCCGTCGACGGAGCCGCCAGGCACCGCAGGCACAGGAGGGCGAACGCATGACAACGCAGCACACGAGCGGCTCGAAGAGCGCCGCGCCGACCAAGATCATCACGACGAACACCGGACGCATCCTCCGGGTGAGCGCCGATGCGGAGGCGGCAGCCGTAGCCCCGCCGGCACCGGTCGCGCAGCCGGCCGTCGATCCGGCTCGCCGCGCCGACGTGCTGTTCCGCGTCCGTCGCGCCGAGGGGCACGAGGTGAGTGCCTGGTGGATGATCGGCGCCTTCCTCGCCACGAGCGGCCTCGTCATCGTGCTGCTCAGCGGCGTGCCCGGCGTCGCCTGACGCACGCACGGTCGGAACATCCGGTCGCTCTCGTCGTCACTGCTCCCGGTCGTGGAGCGCGGCGGCGTGGTCCAGTCGCGCGCGGACCTCGCCGACGTCGGCCTGCATCGCGTCGGCGGCCTCTTCGGCTTCGGTCGGGGCCAGAAGCTCCGGAGCGGTGAAGCGCCGCCCGTCCGCGGTGATCGGCGACGCCGGTGCCAGGGCCTCCGCATCGACGCCGGGGAACTGCCGGGCGGTCACGAGCACCCGCGACTCCAGGGACCCGGCGAAGCGGTTGTAGCTGTCGACCGTGCGCTCGATCGCCCGCCGCAGGTCGTCGGCGTGGCCCGCGAGGGTGCCGAGGCGCTCGTACAGCTGCGTGCCGAGCGCCAGCAGACTCCTGGCCTCGGTGGACACCTCTTGCTGGGTCCATGTGTAGGCGACCGTCTTGAGAACCGCCCAGAGGTTGACGGGGGAGGCGAGGGCCACGCGGCGGCTGAAGGCGTAGTCGAGCAACGTGGGGTCCTCGTCGATGGCTGCCGCCAGCAGCGACTCGCTCGGCAGGAAGCAGATGACGAACTCGGGGCTCGCGTCGAGGCCCGACCAGTAGGCCTTCTTGGCGAGGGCGTCGACGTGGGCGCGGACGGCGCGGACGTGCTTCTGCATGTGGGCGCGACGCTGGGATTCGTGGGTATCGCCGAGGGGGAGCGCCGAGGCCTCGAGGTAGGCGTCGAGGGGAACCTTCGCGTCGACGGCGATCGACGTGCCGCCCGGAAGGCTGACGACCATGTCCGGGCGCCCTTGGCCGCGGTCGGAGGTGATCGTCGCCTGGAGATCGAAGTCGACGTGTCTGGTCAGCCCCGCCGCCTCGACGACGCGCCGCAGCTGCGTCTCGCCCCAGACACCGCGCGTGGACGTGGAGCGCAGCGCGCCCGCCAGTGACTCGGTCGTCGCGCGGAGCGCCTCATCCGACTCCTGGGCGCGCCGAAGCTGCTCGGCGAGCGTGCCGAACTGTGCCTGCCGCTCGCTCTCGATCGCGGCGACCTTGGACTGCATCTGCTGAAGACTCTCGCGGACCGGCGCCAGAGCCTGCAGCACGGCGTTCTGCTGCTGGACGCGGTGTGCCTCCGCCCGCTGCTCGGAGCGGGCGTGCTCTACCGCGTCCCGATAGAGGTCGTACTGGCGATCGCGGTCGTCTCGCGCGGCCGCGAGCTCCGCCTGCGTGCGTGCGATGTCGGCGGCGCTGCGTGCGGCTCGCAGGAACCAGCCGAGAGCGACGCCCGCGGCGAGGGCCACGAGCAGGAGAACGATCGACAGGGCATCCATGGCTCCATGATGCCGGGGGCGACCGACATCGCCGGGAGGAAGCCTGGTGCGTCAGGCGACGGCGCGCTCCAGTGCCGGCACGGCGGGCTCGGTCACGCGGAGGCCGAGGGCGTCGGCGAGCCCGAAGACATCCGCGGCTCCGGCTCGCGCGGCCGCGTCCACGATGATCTGGGCACAGGCGAGGGCATCCGCCAGCGCGTCGTGATGCGAGAACTCCGCGTATCCTGCCGCCGCGGCGGCGAGAGGCAGACGGTAGGAGTCGAGCTGGTAGGTCTTCCGTGCCACCTGGAGGCTGCACAGCGACCGGTACGGCGGGCAGATCTGACCGGTGACCTCGGTCGCCCGCCGCAGGACGTTGAGGTCGAAGCCGGCGTTGTGGGCCACGAGCACATCGGCACCCGCGAAGCCGCACAGACGGTCGAACTGATCGACCCACGTCGCCGCCGACAGCACGTGCTCGGGGCGGATGCCGTGGATGCGGACGTTCCACTCCTGGAACTCGTCATGGCCGGGCGGAGGCTGGATCAGCCAGTTCGCGGTGGCGACGACCTCCCCGTCCCGCACCCGCACGAGTCCCACGGAACACGCGGAGGCCGGGCTGGAGTTCGCGGTCTCGAAGTCGATCGCAGTGAAGTCCAGTGGCACGTCCTCACTCTCTCCCGGGCCTCCGACGTCGCTGTGCAGGCTCGCCGTATGCTGGCCACATGGCGGACGAACTCGCGAGATCCTTCGGCGCGGCGGCCGGAAGCTACGAGGCCGGACGGCCCGAGTACCCCTTCGAGGCCGTCGCCTGGATGCTGGAGCCGATGGCGGACGGTGCGCGTCGGGTCGCCGATGTCGGCGCCGGTACCGGCAAGCTCACGCGGGCGCTCGTCGCGGCTGCCGACGCCGAGGTGGTGGCGATCGATCCGGACCCCGCGATGCTCGCGGCCCTTCGCGACGCCGTTCCCGGGGTGCCCACGTTCGTCGGGACCGCTGAGGAGCTGCCGCTTCCGGACGCGAGCGTGGATGCCGTCGTGTTGGGCCAGGCGTGGCACTGGGTCGAGCCGGTCGCCGCCTCGGCGGAGGTCGGTCGCGCGATGCGCCCGGGCGGTGTGCTCGGGCTCATCTGGAACCTCCGCGACGAGCGCGTCGACTGGGTGCGCCGGCTCACCGACATCATGCACGGCAGCAACGCCGAGATCATGCTCGCCGCGGGCGACCCCGTGGTGGCGGAGCCCTTCGGCGCTCTGGCGCAGGAGCGCTGGGAGTGGTCGCGCCCCATGACGCGGGAGCTCCTGCACCGCATGGCCGCGTCCCGCAGTGCCGTGATCACCGCCGACGAGGCCGAGAAGGCGCGGATCCGCCGCGAGATGGACGCCCTGTTCGACGAGCTCGGCCTGCACGGGGACGGTGTGATCGAGGTGCCCTATGTGACGAGGGCCTTCCGCGCGGTGCGCGACTGAACAGGCGTCCGCGCCGCATCAGGCACTTTTAACGCTCTGCCGCCTGATCCCGCGTGGGGGCCTGCCCGCGCGGGGGTGAGGCGGGGGAGAGCGGCGCAGGTAGACTCATACCCCGTGGCTCTCACTATCGGAATCGTCGGCCTGCCCAACGTCGGCAAGTCCACCCTCTTCAACGCTCTCACCAAGAACGACGTGCTCGCGGCGAACTACCCGTTCGCGACGATCGAGCCGAACGTCGGCGTGGTGAACCTTCCCGACCCGCGGCTCCAGAAGCTCGCGGAGATCTTCGGAAGCGAGCGCATCCTTCCCGCCGCCGTGTCGTTCGTGGACATCGCCGGCATCGTCCGAGGGGCGAGCGAGGGGGAGGGGCTGGGCAACCAGTTCCTCGCGAACATCCGCGAGGCCGACGCGATCGCCCAGGTGGTGCGCGGGTTCTCCGACGACGACGTGGTGCACGTGGACGGTGCCGTGAACCCGGCGTCGGACATGGAGACCATCAACGCGGAGCTCATGCTCGCCGACCTGCAGACCGTCGAGAAGGCCATCACGCGGTATGAGAAGGAGGTGCGGGGCAAGAAGATCGACCCGTCGGTCCTCGAAGCCGCGAAGGCCGCCAAGGACGCCCTGGAGCGCGGGATCCTCCTGTCCACGAGCGGCCTCGACCTCGAGCCGATCCGCGAGCTCGGGCTCCTGACCGTCAAGCCCGTCATCTTCGTCTTCAACGTCGACGAGTCCGTGCTGACCGACGACGCCCGCAAGGCCGAGCTCGCCGCTCTCGTCGCCCCGGCGCAGGCGATCTTCCTCGACGCGAAGATCGAGTCCGAGCTCAAGGACCTCGACCCCGAGGACGCCGCCGAGCTCCTCGCCTCGACGGGACAGGACGAGTCGGGCCTCGACCAGCTCGCCCGCATCGGCTTCGACACGCTCGGTCTGCAGACCTACCTCACCGCCGGCCCCAAGGAGGCCCGCGCCTGGACCATCCCCAAGGGATCGAAGGCCCCGCAGGCCGCCGGCGTCATCCACACCGACTTCGAGAAGGGCTTCATCAAGGCCGAGATCGTGTCGTTCGACGACCTCGTGGAGACCGGTTCCGTGCAGGAGGCCCGCGCGAAGGGCAAGGCGCGACTCGAGGGCAAGGACTACGTCATGCAGGACGGCGACGTCGTGGAGTTCCGCTTCAACAACTGAGGCGTACCCTCGCGCACTGTCCGTCGACGCCGAGTGCCAACACGCGAATCCCGTTCCCACCGGGACGGATCACGTACTCCCTCTTCGTTGATCTCCGTGACCATGTGATCGTCACGCGTCACGCGGATCTTCCGATTGCAGCGCCGCAGCGTCGAGCAGTTGGGTCAAAGTCTCGAACGTGATCAGGGGAGATTCCCCCTCCCACTCCTGCGCCGATGCATATGTCTGTATTCCTTCCACGACGACCAACGAGAGGTCGGCGTCGCGATGAAGTGCCTTCTCGACCCACTTTCGCTTCTTCCCCAGCGTGGTACGCCAGCTGTGGCTATCGGGTCCGAGCTTCTCTGCGATGTTCCGAATCCGACCCATCGAGAAGATGGATTTGCATTCCAACACGAAGACACCGTCGTCGCGCGTCGCGAGCACATCGATCTGGCCGGGGATCCTCTCGTTGCACCGGAGGCGCTCCTTGCCCCACTGTGTCGTCCACGTGCCCTTGTCATCCACCGAGCCGGCTCGAAACCCATGGGAGCGGAGCAG
This sequence comes from Microbacterium sp. str. 'China', assembly GCF_002993305.1. NCBI lineage: Bacteria > Bacillati > Actinomycetota > Actinomycetes > Micrococcales > Microbacteriaceae > Microbacterium > Microbacterium sp. str. 'China'. The sequence continues at coordinate 1,150,476 of NZ_CP027434.1, forward strand.
GCTCACGACCTTGTCCTCGAAAGGCTGCGAGATGACGTGTTCGCGGAGCGTGGTCTGCTGAATAGCAGCCAGGAGCCACGGTGCGAGGGAGTCCGCGAGCAGGTAGCAGCTCGTCCAGCAGACACCGGCGGAGTTGATCACCGGGTACGCGGCAACCTCGTCCTCTCGACTGATGAGGAGTGAAGTGATCTCCGCGTGCCCCAGCACGATCGACTCTCCGGTTTCGGAGTAGACCTGCGTGGAGAACTGCTCGGATAGGGGTGCGATATCCGGTTCGAACGGTGCCAGACGGATGATCAGCGACAGTCGGAGATACAGCGCCAACCAGATCGGACGTGCCTCGCCGGACGCCGGCAGCCGCGACAGATGAGGGAAATCCTCGGTGGAGAAGAGCTCTCCAGGGTCGGACTGCAGCGAGAGGATCTCAGCCACCGCGCGGATGCTGCCGTGCACGTCGTTCATCAGGGAGAGCGCGTCGGCGGTCGTGGGAAGGCTTGCTCCGCTGATCAGTATTGTGACGGTCTGGTCAGGGTCGGAGGACTGCCAGATCGGAGCGAGATCCGTCATGTCCGCTTCGTGACTGAGCCAGCAGGCCGACACCAGGTTCGCGACATCGACGAGAGCCCTGGAGCTTCCCTTGTCCGGCATCCTCTGCAGGAGCTCCAACGCTCGCTTCACGAATGGGCGGGCAGGCTCGGTCGGCTCCCTGAGCGAGTTCCACACGGCGAGCAGCACGACAGAGGCCCAACCCGAGTCGATCGAGGCGGCGAGCTCTGCCGCTCTTCCTCTGAGGAGGTCGACGTCGACCGTCTCATCTTCTCGCCTCCTCTCGAGCACCCGCGAAAGCTCCTCGGCGTCGCGGCGTGCGCGCTCTCCGATGAAACGGACCTCGCTCCTCATCGGGCTCCAATCCGCATCGCTATGCCTCGGGATATGGCCCACCCTACGGGTTCTGCAAGCCCGAGCGCGAGGAACCCGCTAGCGCCGCACACCTGCGTCCGGCCCGTGGCGGTCCTCGAACTCGCGGAGGGCGCGCCTCGCGCGGCGCGTCTCGACGATCCCGACGATGATCCCCGCCGCGAACACGATGATGCTGAGAACGCGCCACAACCCGGCGGGCGCATCGAGGAGGAACGCGACCGTCCAGCCCACCGCCATCACCGAGGAGAACACGATCGCGTAGACGCCCCAGTTCCGCCGCCGTTCCAGTGCCATGCGCTGCTGGATGAGCGACGGCTCAGGTCCGCCCGCGGGCTCGCTCATACCCGGAGCGAGGTACCCGCGCCGCTCGCGGCCGGAACCGGGACCGCAGCGCCGGAGCGGGTGCGGAACCACAGGGTGAGCTCGAACAGGGCGCGCTCCATGGTGGAGGTGTCCGCGCCGTCGACGAGGTCGTCGAAGGAGTCGCGGAAGCCCGTGGGGGCGGCGGTGCTCCCCGTACGGAACGACCGGTAGCCCATCGACCAGTCGGAGAAGAGCCGGGCGGTGATCGGCGTCTCCAGCAGGATGCGCATCGCGCGGTGTCGTGGATCGTCGGCGATCGAGTCGACGAGTCGGCGCACGGCCTCGACCGGTCCTTCGAGGATCTGGAGGAAGCGCCCGTCGCGGAAGAGGAGGAGGCCCGTGATGTCGCGCGCCGCGTTCGACCGGCGGCACTGCTCGAGGAGCTGCTCCAGAGCGGTCTCACGGAACGGCTGTGCCGCCGTGCTGGTGTAGACGAGGCGGAGCAGCCCGTCGGCCCTGGCCGCCGTCACCCCTGCACCAGCTCCGGGGTGCCGAGGGCGGCGTCGCCCTCCGAGGGGCCGGCGTGGGCGACGACGTCCGTGGTCGCGTCGCTCAACGTGGCGTGCAGACCGAGCGGCTGCGCGGACGCGGAGAACGCGGCGAAGCGGCCGTCGGGCTGACGGTCGACGTAGCCGAGGAAGTCTCCGCCGCGGCTTCCGACATGGAAGCCGTCCTCGACGCACGCCCAAAGGACATCCGATGCGGGGTGGGGGGAATCAGGCACGGCTCCACCCTACGGCGGGCGGCCGACATCGCCTCGGGCCTTGCGCTGACCCGCCTCGATATGGCACACGCACCGAACGCCGCCTCAGTCGCCGGCGCGCGGTCGTCCCGGCTCCCGCCAGCGCGGCGGCACCGGGGCCGGGGTGAGCGGCTCGACGCGGTCCGGCGTCGGCAGGCTCGACGGAACGCCGGCATGCAGGACGAGCTCCTCGCCGGCGTGCCGGATCGTCACCGGTTCGCCGGCGCTCAGCCGGTAGGTCGTCTCCGCCGGCGTGATGTCGACGTGCAGGATGCACCCGTGCAGCCGCACCCCGAACGCGAGACGGGTCACACCGTCCGGGAGCTGGGGCCGGAAGGACAGGCCGTCGTCTCCGTCCCGCATGCCTCCGTAGCCGGCCGTGACTCCCGTCCAGATGCCGGCGAGGGCCGCGATGTGCAGTCCCTCGTCCGTATTGCCGTGGAGGTCGTCCAGGTCGAGGGCCGCGAGCTCCGCGAGGTACGCCGATGCCAGCTCGAGATGACCCACCTCGGCGGCGATCACGGCCTGCGCGGCCGCGGAGAGCGAGGAGTCGCGCACGGTGAGGGCGTCGTAGTAGGCGAATGCCCGCGCCTTCTCCTCCCAGGTGAACTCCTCGTGAGAGGTGTAGAGCGCCAGAACGAGGTCGGCCTGCTTCAGCACCTGCTTGCGATAGAGGTCGAAGTAGGGGAAGTGACTGTGCAGCGGATACTCGTCGGGGCCGGTGGCGTCGAAGTCCCAGCGGGCGTGCGCGGTGAACCCCGCCGACTGGGAGTGCACCTGCCGCTCCTTGTCGTAGAGGACGGTCATGGCATCGGCAGCGGACTCCCACTCGGCGATCTCCTCGTCGTCCGCACCGAGATGGGCGGCGACGTCCGGGTGTCGTCGCGCGGCCGCCGCCGCGCCGCGGAGGTTCCGGCGCGCGGAGAGGTTGGTGTAGACGTTGTCGTCGACCACGGCGGTGTACTCGTCCGGACCGGTGACACCATCGATGTGGAAGCCGCCGGTCTCGTCCCACCGCCCGAGGGCCGCCCACAGACGAGCCGTCTCGACGAGGATCTCGGTTCCCGCCTCCCTCTCGAAGTCGCGGTCGCCCGTCGTGCGGACGTAGTGCATCACGGCGCCCGCGACGGCGGCGTTGATGTGGAAGGCGGCCGTACTCGCGGGCCAGTATCCGGAGCTCTCGCGTCCGTCGATCGTGCGCCAGGCGAAGGACGCGCCGCGCAGGCCGAGCGTGCGCGCCCGCTCCCTGGCGTGATCCAGCGTCGCATGCCGCCAGCGCAGTGCCTGGAGCGCGGCATCGGGAGCGGTCGAGGTGAGCACGGGGAGCACGAACGCCTCGAAGTCCCAGAACGTGTGGCCCTCGTAGCCGGAACCGGTCAGGCCCTTGCCCGGTACAGAGCGGGATTCGGCTCTCGCCGATGCCTGGAAAACCTGGAACAAAGCGAAGCGGACGGCCTGCTGCAGCCGCGCATCGCCGTCGATACGGACGTCGCCGCACTCCCAGTACCGATCGAGGACGGCACGCTGTCCCGCCACGAGCGCGTCCCACCCCAGGCGAGCCGCTTCCTCCACGGCCTCCTCCGCGCGGTCACGCAGCGTCTGCGGTGCGAGGGATGCCGACCACTCGTGTCCGACGAGTTTGACGACCTCGAGCTCCTCGCCGGGGGCGAGGTCGACGCGGATGCGGGTCCGCGACAAGTCGTCGTCGACCTCGGTCGTCACCTCCGGAGCGCCCTGCCCGGAAGCCTGCACGAGATGGTCCGTGCTCACCGCCACATGCAGACCGCTGCGGCGGGTGCGGTGCAGCAGCGTGCTCCGTGCGCCGCGCTCCGATGCCGCGACGGTCTCCAGCGGACGGGCGAGGAGTTCCTGCACCCGCGGATCGTCATGGGTCACGGGAAGCGGCTCGTTCGCGAGCACCTCGGACAGCACGGTGATCGCGAGCGGGGCGTCGAGCGCTTGCACCCGGTAGCGCACGGCGGCCAACGACCGGTGCTCGAGAGAGACCAGACGGGTCGTGGCGATGTGCACCCGACGCCCCTCCGCGGACTCCCAGTCGACCTCCCGGTGCAGCGTACCTTCGCGAAGGTCGAGGCGGCGGGCGTGGGCGTGGACCGTCCCATGCTCGACGTCGAACGGCTCGTCGCCGACCAGCAGGCGGATGAGCTGCCCGTTCGGCACGTTGATCACCGTCTGGCCGGTCTCGGGGTACCCGTAGCCGTCCTCGGCATGCGGCATCGGATGTTCCTCGAACACGCCGTTGAGGTAGCTGCCGGCGACACCCCGCGGATCGCCCTCATCGAGATTGCCCCGCCAGCCGATGTGGCCGTTGGAGAGACCGAAGACGGACTCCTCCTGCGCGAGATGGGCCGCGTCGACGCTCTCGATGCCGACCGCCCACGGCTCGACCGTGAAGCGCGCCGTCATCGGCGCGCCCCAGCCCCGAGGCTTCTGTCCGAGGAGGAGCTGAGGATGCCGAGGAGCATGGAGTTCCCTTCTGCCGGAGACCGTGTACCTCGACGGTATCCGCGCCGATGCACCGGCACGAGGGAGTTGCGCCGCGTCGACCCGGTCAGGTAGGCGGTCGGCGACGCGAGCGGCGCCAGGGCGCGAGCACCGCGCCGAGGAGGCCGACGACCGCTGCGGTCCGCCACCCCGGGTGCACCCGCAGCCAGGTGCTGACGCTGCCGCGTCCGCGGTGCGGCAGCCCGCCGCGCTGCTCGGTGTCGCGGAGCGGACCGACGAGGTTCCCGAACTGCGCCGGAGCGGCGACGGCTGTGTGCATCATCCGCGGCCCGAACCGGCCGAGGGCGGCATCGAGCACGCCCGGCATGACACGCTGGACCCCGGTGAGCAGCAGGGCGCCGCCACCGACGTGGATGGTGCGCGCGGGGTGCGCGGCGGCATGGAGGATCGCTCGTGCCACGGACCGCGGACGGTAATGCGGATGCGGCCCGCTCGGCCGAAACGCCATCCGGCTGCGGGCATGACGGTAGATCGGCGTGTCGATGACGGCGGGTCGGACCACCGTGATCGTGACCGGCGCGCGCTCGGCACGCAGTTCACGGCGCAGCGCGTCGATCGCTCCTTCCAGCGCGTGCTTGGAGGCGGCATACGCGCCGTGCCACGGCATCGCCACCACGGCCTCGGCCGAGCTCACGACGATGATCGTCCCTCCCGAGCGCCGGAGCGCCGGCAGCGCCGCCTGGACGCCGTTGAGCTGTCCGATGACGTTGATGTCGAAGACGCGACGGAACTCCTCCGGCGAGGTGTCGGCGACCGGGGCGTAGAGGAGCACACCCGCGTTGCCGACCCAGGTGTCGATCCGGCCGAACGCGTGCGTGATCTGGTCGACCGCGTCCTGCACCGCCCGGCGGTCGGAGACGTCGCACACGATCCCGCGGACGTCCCCGCCTTCCGCGGCGATCTCCTCGACCGTCTCGGTCAGCGCCTGCCCACCGCGGGCGAGCAGGACGACGGATGCCCCCGCTCGCGCGAAGCCGAGGGCCGCCTCCCGGCCGATGCCGCGGGAGCCGCCGGTGACGACGACCACCTGGGCGTCGAGGGGCGGCCGCCGTGCGCGTATGCGCGGCGACCGCCCCTTCCGCGAGAACGATGGCGGCATCTCACTCCTTGTGGAGCGCGTCCTGCGCGGCGCCGGCCACCTTCTCCACGACGTTCGGCAGCTCGGTCGTGCCGTAGAAGCGCGCGTCGGGGTGGGTGGGCGGAGGCATCTCGGCCGTGGTCGTGGGGCCCTCGTGGTAGCTGAACTCGCCGTATCCGTCCGGCGTCGGTCCGGATGCCCACGTTCCCTCCGCGGCGGCAGGGCCGTCGCTGAAGTTGAGGTACTGGTACGACACGTCGCGGTGCTCCTTGGACAGCGGGAAGTTGCTGGGCACGGGCAGCTTCTCGGCGCCCTCGGCCTTGAGCTCCTCCGCGGCGGCGAGCCACTGGTTCTGGTGCATGGTGTCGCGCGCCAGCAGGAAGCTCAGCAGATCGCGCACGCCATGGTCGTCGGTCATGTGGTAAAGCCGGGCGACCTGCACCCTGCCCTGCATCTCGGCGTTCGCATTGGCCATGAAGTCGGCGAGGAGGTTGCCGCTCGCGGTGATGTACGAGCCCTGCCACGGGTTGCCGTTGCTGTCCACCGGGCGGGCGCCGGCACCGGCGACGATGCCCTGCTGCACGTCCGTGCCGCCGACGATCGCCGCGACCGTCGGGTCGTCCTGCACGGCATCCTCCGTGATGCCGAGCGGGGACTTCTCGAGGAGCTGCGCGATCATGACCGCGAGCATCTCGACGTGGCCCATCTCCTCGGCCCCGATGCCGAAGACCAGGTCGCGGTACTTGCCGGGGATGTGCATGTTCCACGCCTGGAACTGGTACTGCAGGGCGACGGTGATCTCGCCGTACTGCCCGCCGAGGACCTCCTGCAGCTTGCGGGCGTACACGGCGTCCGGGGCCTCGGGCGTCGCGGAGAATTGGAGCTCCTGTCGATGGAAGAACATATCGAGCCTCTCTCTTCTGGGGATGGGCTGGCCATGCAACGCCCGGTCGGCCGATCCACTCAGGGCCTTTCCAAACCCGGAGTCGCCTGGGACAATCACACTCGGCACGTGAGGTGCCGCGCCGGTGTTAGCCGGTCGGCGGCAGCGCCGTCAACCCCCGCCCTCCTCGGCGTCCCCCCGGGCATGCTGAGGGCATGGGGGATCAGACGGCAGCCGCGGACGACGCGATCGGCGCGTTCCTCGAAGCCCGTCGGGACGAGATGGTCGACCGACTCTCCGCCTGGGTCGAGATCCCTTCCGTGTCGGCGGACCCCGAGCGTCGCATCGACGGCGTGCGGTCGGCCCATTGGATAGCCGCCGAACTGCGGGACGCGGGCTTCACGACGACGCGGCTCCCTGCGGGCGATGCGGTGACCGTGTTCGCCGAGCGGGAGGGCGCGCCCGGGGCGCCCACCGTGCTCGTCTACACCCACCACGACGTCCGTCACGCCAAGCCGGAGGAGTGGAGCGAGACGGCGCCGTTCATGCCGGTGCTCCGAGAAGGACGGCTCTACGGGCGCGGGGCGTCGGACGCGAAGGGTCAGGCGCTCGCGCACGTCTGGGCCCAGCGGGCGCTCGCCGCCGTGGACGGCCCCGATGCGGGGGTGCATCTCAAGCTGCTCGTCGACGGTGAGGAGGAGATCGGCTCCCCGCACCTCAAGAACCTCCTGGAGGCCGACCCCGATCGGTTCGCGTGCGACCTCGTGGTCTTCTCGGACACACTGCAGTGGGAGGTCGACTCCCCGGCTCCGGTGACCTCGATGCGCGGGACGCTGACCGCGACGCTCACGGTGCAGGGGCCCGACCGGGACGTGCACAGCGGCGCCGCCTCCGGCGTGACCGTGAATCCGGCCCTCGTCCTGTCCCGGGTGCTCGCGCAGCTGCACGACGAGGACGGAGGCATCGCGATCCCCGGCTTCCATGACGGCGTGGCCCCGCTCAGCGACGAGCGGGCCGCGGAGCTCGACGCGCTGCCGTTCGACCCGGACGACTGGACGCGGCGTACCGAGACCAGGGTCATCGTGGGGGAGAAGGGGTTCACCCCGAAGGAGCGCCTGTGGGTGCGCCCGGCCATCGAGGTGATCTCGCTGCTCGCCGGTGACCCGGAGGGTATCGAGCGCTCCGTCATCCCGCGGGAGGCCAGGGCCTCGCTGAGCATCCGGACCGTCGCCAACCAGCGCAACCATGACGTCGCTGACGCGCTCCGCGCCTTCATCGCCGACGTCATGCCCCGGGAGGCGACGTACCGTCTGGAGCTCGACGAGGACATCGCACAGGAGCCGTATGTCTCTCCTCCGGGGCCGTATCGGGATGCGCTGGAGCGCGCTCTCGCCCTCGGGCACGGCCGGCCGATCCAGGGGCGGATGGGCAATGCCGGGGGAGGACCGGCCGAGCTGCTGTCCCGGGAACTCGACGCCCCGGTCGTCTTCCTCGGAACGGGGCTGGCCGAGGACCACTGGCATGCGAGCGACGAGAGCATCGATCTGCGCATGCTCGTCCGCGGCGCCGCGACCCTCGCGCATCTGTGGCGCGAGCTCGCCGCCGCCTCATGACTCCGCCGGGGGATGCGAGGAGGAGGCTCGTCCCCCGGCGGGCTACGCTGGACGCAGGCGCCACCGCCCGGTGCCCGGTCGCAGGAGCCCGGCGCGGACGACGCCTGCGAACCTGACACCGACGGCTTGAGGAGAACGACGCCGATGACCGACACCCAGACCTTCGAGCCCGAGGGCCGCGCCATCCCGTTCGTCGACGAGGGCGACGGGCCGGTCAAGCTCGTGCTCATCCAGGAGCGTGGCCTGGCCGCCGACGTGCTCGGTGTGGTCGGTCACTACCTGGCCGAGGAGGCCGGATTCCACGTCGTGCGGATCGGCCATCGCGCGGATGACGCCGACACGTCGATCGAGGACCGCGTCGCGGACGCGCTCGCCGTCATCGACCACATCGGCCTCGGCGACACGTGGATCGGCGGACACGGCTTCGGCGGCACGATCGCGCGGTCGTTCGCGGTGGCTCATCCGGAGCGCGTGAACGGTCTCGCACTCCTCGGCGTGGAAGAGGTGGAGACGCCCCTCGCCCCGGTGATCCCGGTGCTGCTGATCCAGGGGACGGCCGACGAGGTCACCCCGCCCGCGAACGCCGAGAGCCTGCGCGCCACGGCTCCGGAGCGCGCCAGCATCAAGGTCGTCGAGGGCGGGGATCACCTCTTCCCGATGACGCACCCCATCGAGACGGCCGTCGTGCTCGAGGAGTACCTGGACTGGGACTGAGGGTGACGCCGCGGGTCAGAGGTCGCTGAAGTCGTTCGCGGGGACCATGATCTGCGTGACGGTGTCGCCGTCGAGCACGAACATCGTGTAGATGATCCCGGTGGAGCCCGGGCGGGTCAGGGACTCGGTGTCCGGGACCTCGCGCCCGCCGAGCCCGAGCTCGCTCGCGGTCTCCGGGTCCTCCGCATCCGTCAGCGCCCAGGCATCGGCGGCGCGGAGCTCGGCGCGGGTGCTGCCGACGCGGAATCCGTCCTCGGTGGCGATCGGGAGGCCCGCGACCTCGGCGGCGGTGACGGAGACGCTGGCCGGGGCCTCGCCCGTGCTGTCGGCCAGGACGCGCAGCCCCTCCCAGTCGTACGCCTCCAGCGTGGAGGCCTCGCCGGGGAAGATCTCCACGCCCTCCGGCTCGGGAAGCTCGCCGGTGACCTCCTGGAGGAGCTCGAGGAGGGCGGCGGAATCCGTGTAGTCAGCGCTCCGCTCTTCCGAGCCGGTGACCGTCAGACCGTCCAGCGACACGACGATGTGCGCGGAGGCGGTCTCTGTCGGCGTCGGCGATGCGCTGGTGGTCTCCGAGGGACGAGGGGACGCGGACGGCTCGGCTGAGGTCGCCGGAGCGCAGGCCGTCACGGCGAGCGCGGTGGCGGCGAGGGCGAGAAGGAGGGAAGAGGGTCGTCGCATGGTCCCGATGCTAGAGCGCTCGGGGCCGCCGCCGAAGGTGGCGCGGTTCTCGTTACCGGACCGTGCTCGGAGACGGACGGACGCCGCGGCCGAGGCGGCCGCGGCGTCCGAAGTCTGAGGTCTCAGGCGACCTGAGGGAGCACGGCGAAGGACACGGAGCCCTCGTCGTCCACGCCCGCGTCGAGGACCTTGTCGTCGAGCGCGGAGGCGGCGGCCTCGTCGAGGAACAGGCGCGTGCCCGAAAGCTCGACGACCTGGTCGGCGGGCTCCGGATCGGCGGTCACGGCGACGGCGAGACGGGCCGCGCCCGTGTCGTCCTGCGCCTCGGCGGTGTGGATGCGCAGCCCGGCGGCCGGCGCGTCGTTCTGCCGACTCACGAGGGTCGACACGATGGCGGTGGCGTTGTCGGTGAGGGTGAGCACGAGCTCTCCTTTCCGGTTGGGGCATGACGCGGTCGCGACATGTCCCGGCTACGATTCCCCATCGCCCCGGATCCCCTCGACCCCCTTGCGCAGACGGGGGCGCTGCCCTTAACCTCGCAGCCGCTTGCGGAGGAACACCTGGGCGGTGCCGTCGCCCTGCGGCACCCGTTCGTGCTCCTCGTAGCCGCAGGACTCGTACAGCCGGATGTTCGCTTCGCTGAGGCTTCCGGTGAAGAGCTCGGCCTCGCGGGCGTCGGAGGCCTGCTCCGCCGCCTCGAGGAGCTTCCGGCCGATGCCCTCGCCCTGCATGTCGGGAGCGATCGCGATCCGTCCGATCAGGAGCAGGTCGTCGTCCTCGACGAACCGGATGGCTCCGACCAGGCGGCCGTCGATCCGGGCACCCAGGCCGCGCTCTGAGGTGAGCTCGGCCTCCATCTCGGCGAGCGTCTGGGTCAGGGGCGGCATGTCGACGCTCCCGTAGATCGCCGCCTCCGACACGAAGGCCGCCCGCTGGATCGTGAGCACCTCGCCGGCATCCGCCGCGGTCAGAGGGGCGACGACCACCTCGGGTCGATCCTCCTGTGCTGCTGCTGTTCCCACTGTTCCGCCTCTCTCGATGGCCCTGTCGCCTTCCTCACGTTCAGGGGTGCGACCGGCGGGTGTCAACCCCCTCGGAACGGGCCGCGCTGCGGGCTACCGTGCCGGGAGGAGGTCACACCATGGCAGACACGAAGACCAAGAAGTCCGGCAGCTCCAGCAGCAAGAACGGGGCGGCGAAGGCGGGCGTCAAGACCACCCGCCAGCAGAACGCGGAGAAGGGGTTCACGGCATCCCCGACCCTCGCGGCGAACCTGCAGGCCGTGCTCGTCGATCTGCTCGAACTCTCGCTGCAGGGCAAGCAGGCGCACTGGAACGTCGTCGGACGCAACTTCCGCGACACCCACCGTCAGCTCGACGAGATCATCGAGGACGCCCGGACGTTCAGCGACACCATCGCGGAGCGCATGCGCGCGCTGCACGCCGTCCCCGACGGCCGCAGCGCCACGATCGCGAAGACGACCACGCTGCCGGAGTTCCCCACCGGCGAGGTGTCCACGACGAAGACCATCGACCTCGTCACCGCGCGCCTCGAGGCCGCGGTCGGGACGATGCGCGACGTGCACGACGCCGTCGACGAAGAGGACCCGACGTCCGCCGATCTGCTGCATGCCGTCATCGAGCGGCTGGAGCAGTTCGCCTGGATGGTGAGCGCGGAGAACCGCAGCCCTGCCGGTCGCTGATCGACCCGCTGTCGGACCGCCGCCCTCGTCGCGCTCACGCCGCCGGGGGCGGCGGTCCGTCGTGTGACCGCGCCCGGGATCGGGCGCGCCGCAGCAGGCCGGGCAGCGCCATCCACAGTCCGACGACGAGCACGAGGGACGCGATGAGCGCGACGATCCCGGCGGTCCGGCTGACCGTGAAGTCGACGATGAGGGTCGTGACGCCGATCGTGAGGGCGCCGATCACGAACAGATCGATCTTCACCAACCGCGCCGCCGTCCGGACGAGCTCGGGCTTCAGCCGGCTGCCGAACAGAGCCCGGTGGATGCCGACGGGGGCGAGGGCGAGGATCGTCGCGAGAGCGGCGAGGGCCACGAGCACGACGTACAGGTCGCGCTGGAACTCGTCCATATCGGTGAAGCGCGGCTGGAACGCGACCGCCAGAAGGAAGCCGGTGAGGATCTGCGTGCCGGTCTGCATGACCCGCAGCTCCTGCAGCAGCTCCTCCCAGTTGCGGTCCGCGCGCTCATTCGGGGTCTCGTCGCGACCGTCATCGCGGTCGTCGCGCTCGTCCGCGTCGCCACGGGGTTCTGCTCTCATGGCGATAGTCTCGTGGGCACGATCCGCCGCTGTCCAGGACCTTGCGCGGCCCGGCGGACAGGCCTCAGGAAAGGACCCCGGATGACGCTGCCCCCGATCGACGAATGGTGGCCGGAGCTGTCCGACGAGGCGCGCCGAGCGGTCATCGGCAGCGGCTCGCGGCACCTCGACGAGGACGTCCGCGAGGAGATCCGGGAGATCACCGGAGCGGTGGTCGGGATGATCGAGTCGCTGTCCGACGACGACCTCGCGTACGCCCGAGACCACGCGCCCGCGGAGGAGTGAGGCGTCAGCCCTCCGGCCGCTCGGCCGTCTCCTCGCGCAGCCGCGGCTCCGTGCGGCGCTCCGGACGCACGCCGTGCTTGTCGGCGTAGAACGCGCGGATCCGGTCCATGTCGGCGGCCACGTCTCCCGTGAGGTCGATCGTCGGCCCGAGGCCGGTCGTCATGGTGTGGCGGTCGACGAAGCCGAGGGTGACCGGCATGCCGGTGGCACGCGCGATCCGGTAGAAGCCGCTCTTCCAGTACTCGTTGCCGCCGCGGGTGCCGTCGGGGGTGACGACGAGGCCGAACACGGTCCCGGCGTGCACCTGCTCCACGACCTCGCCGACGATGCGCGCCGGATCCGCCCGGTCGACGGCGATGCCGCCGAGGCCGCGCATGATCGGGCCGCGCCAGCCGCGGAACAGGCTCTTCTTACCCAGCCAGTGGACCTCGATGCCCAGCCGCCAGGCGATCGCGAGCATGAGCACGAAGTCCCAGTTCGAGGTGTGCGGGGCGCCGATCAGGACGGTCGGACGCGTGGGGGCGGCGTCGGCGACGAGGGTCCACCGGCTGACGGCCCAGTACACGCGGGCGAGGAATCGTCGGAGCATCCGTCCAGATTAAGGGGAGCGGCCTATCGATCGCCTGGCGGGCCGGCCGCGGAGGCGTGCGTGAGCGCCGCGGCGAGTGCGGGATCCAGCCCGGGGACGTCCTCGACGGGGACGGCGAGCGCGAGCAGTGCCCTGCTGAAGTAGTTGCGCGCCGCCGCCGCCAGGGTGATGTCCACGATCTGCCGGTCGCTGAACCCGGCCTCGCGCAGCTCCTGCGTCTCCGCATCGGTCATCGCCGACGGATCGGTCGACAGGCGTGCGGCGAAGCGGATCACGACCTGCTCCTGCTCCGTGAAACCGCTGTCGTCTCCGGCGGCGAAGGCGGCGAGTCCTTCCTCGTCGACGACTCCGGCGCGGAGGGAGCGGCGGCCGTGGGCGAGCAGACAGTGCGCGGATCCGATGGCCCGCGCCGCCCCGAGGGTCGCGGCCTCGTACACGCGGACGCCGATCGACGGGACGACCGCACGGACGAGCGCCTCGAACGCGGCGTGGGCCTCGGGGTTCACGGCCATGGCCCTGGTGTGTGCGAACACGATGCCGTCGTCGGCGAGGTCGCTCTCGTACATCGCGGCGACGTGGCCGGTCGCGGTGGCCCGCTCGGGAGGATGGATGATCATGGCGCCTCCTCGGCTCCGGGGGCGCGGCGAGGGTGCGCACCCCCTCGCCGGGAACGATACGCCGCTCCCGGGTCGCAGAGAAGAGCGTGCGGCGCCCGGTGCTCCTGGCAGGCGTACGATCGAGGGATGACCGAATCGAAGCAGGAGAACACCGGGCAGGACGCGCCGCTCGGGCTGCAGCCGCTGCCGGGTGCGATCGAGCTGCTCGACGGCGATGCCGCCGGCTACTGCAGCAACGGCGTCTGCCACATCCCCGCCCCCAAGGAGCGGTGAGCCGCAGACGCCGTCGGTGTCTCTGCGCGGTCAGTGACCGCCGTGCGCCGCATCGCCGATGTCGTCGGCGGGCTTACGCACCAGCGGGCTGAGCGCGACCGCCGCGAGCGAGATGATCGCCGCGATGAGGAACGCCGTCCGCGCACCGGGGGCACCCGCCACCGCCCGCGACAGGCCCTCGTCCTCCCCGGCGTGCAGGATGGCCGAGTACGTGACCGTGAGCAGCGCGACGCCGGCCGCGCCGCCGACCTGCTGCAGCGTGTTCAGCACCGCGGAGCCGTGCGAGTACAGCGAGCGGTGCAGCGACCCCAGCGACGAGGAGAACAGCGGCGTGAACGACATCGCGAGGCCGACCGACATGGCCGCCTGCACGACGATCAGCAGCCACCACACGGTGTGCTCGCCGACCGTCGAGTAGAAGAAGAGCGAGGCCGAGACGAGGATCGTGCCGGGGATGAGCAGCGGTCGGGTGCCCTTCGCGTCGTACACGCGACCCATGATCGGTCCGAGGAGGCCCATCAGCACCGAACCGGGGAGCAGGATGAGGCCCGACTCCAGAGCGCTGAGTCCGGCGACGTTCTGCAGGTACTGCGGCAGCAGCGTGAGCGTGCCGAACATCGACAGGGCCAGGATCGTCATGATGATGACGGCCAGCGAGAAGTTCGCCGAACGGAACACGCGCAGGTCGAGCAGCGCGTCGTCCACCCGCTGCAGCACGAGCTGGCGCCAGACGAAGAGGGCGAGCGAGACGGCGCCGACGACCAGGGCGATGACACCGGTCGTGCCGCCCGCACCGCCTTCGCCGCCGAACTGGCTGAGGCCGAAGACGATGCCGCCGAAACCCAGCGCCGCGAGCGGGATGGACAGCACGTCGAGCGGAGCCTTGCGGGTCTCGCCGAGGTTCGTCATCCACTTCGCACCCATGCCGAGCGAGATCAGGGCGATGGGCAGCACGATCGCGAACAGCGCGCGCCAGTTGAACGCGTCGAGCACGGCGCCCGCGAGCGTCGGGCCGATGGCGGGCGCGAGCGAGATGACGAGGCCGACGCGGCCCATCATGCGGCCGCGCGACTGCGCCGGCACGACGTTCATGATCGTCGTCATCAGCAGCGGCATCATGATGCCGGTGCCCGCCGCCTGGATCACGCGGCCCGCGAGCAGCACGGAGAAGCCGGGCGCCACGAGCGCCACGAGCGTGCCGAGCGAGAAGGCCGTCATCGCGGCGATGAAGACCTGCCGCGTCGTGAAGCGCTGCAGGATGAAGCCGGTGGTCGGGATGACCACCGCCATGGTGAGCATGAACGCGCTCGTCAGCCACTGTCCGAGCTCGGGCGGGATGCCGAGATCGGTGTTCAGGTGCGGGATCGCGATGCCCATCGTCGTCTCGTTGAGGATGGCGACGAAGGCGGCGACGAGCAGCAGCCAGATGACCCGCATGTCCTTGCGGGGGATGCCCCCGCTCGATGCGGGGGGCGTCGTGATGGAGCCGGTATCGACGGCAGACATGGGCGGCCTCCAGGGCATCGGAGAGAAGAGGGAGGTGCGAGAGTTCGCGAGAGTCATTCAGCGTAACGGGTCGGGCGGACATTTCATTCCGAAATCTGGGATATCGCTGAACGCCGCGGGAACGGAGCCCGTGTCCTCGGGGGTGAGTACGCTGGCGCCATGAGCATGGGCGGGATGGGCGGTGGTCCGCGGGGCGGTTTCCGCGGCGTGGACGAGGACGCCCAGCGTCGGCTCAATGCGGAGGCTCCGAAGATCGACGGCCTCGGCACCAGGGTCGTCGCCCTGTTCAGCGCCTACCGGTGGCGCATCCTCTTCACCGGTGTCCTCGTGGTCCTGGGGGCCGGCATCGCGGTCATCCCGCCGCTCCTCGTGCAGCGCATCTTCGACGACGCGCTGTTCCCCGTCGACGGCGGCGGCCCCCACCTCTCGCTGCTCGGCGTGCTCGTCGGCGCGATGGTCGGCCTCTTCCTCTTCTCGGCGGTCCTCGGAGTCGCACAGACCTGGCTCACGGCGACGGTCGGCAACAGCGTCACGGGCGATCTCCGGGTGCGGCTGTTCGAGCACCTGCAGGCCATGGAGCTCGGCTTCTTCACCCGCACGAAGACCGGCGTGATCCAGTCCCGGCTGCAGAACGACGTCGGCGGCGTCTCCGGCGTGCTGACGAACACGGTCACCAGCATCCTCGGCAACGCCGTCACGGTGATCGCCTCGCTCGTGGCGATGATCCTCATCGACTGGCGCCTCACCCTCATCGCCGTCGTGCTCATGCCGTTCCTCGTGCTCGTGCAGCGACGCGTGGGACAGGTGCGGGCACGCATCGCGGGGGAGACCCAGGAGTCGCTGTCCGAGCTGACCTCGATCACCCAGGAGACCCTGAGCGTCTCGGGCATGCTGCTGTCCAAGGCGTTCAACCGCCAGCGCACCGAGTCCGAGCGCTACCAGCAGGAGAACCGCAACCAGGTGCGCCTCCAGGTGCGCCGAGCAATGAGCGGTCAGGGCTTCTTCGCGGTCGTCCAGGTCATCATGGCGAGCGTCCCCGCCGTCATCTACCTCGTCTCCGGATACCTCATCGCGGGCGGGACGGGAGCGATCACCGCGGGGACGATCGTGGCCTTCACGACGGTCCAGGCGCGGCTGCTCATGCCGCTGATGGGGCTCATGCGGGTCTCGCTCGACCTGCAGACCTCGTCCGCGCTGTTCGCCCGCATCTTCGAGTACCTCGACCTCGTCCCCGAGATCACCGACGCCCCCGATGCGATCGCCGTGGCGCAGGCGCCGGGTCCGCGCGGACGCATCGAGTTCCAGGACGTCGTGTTCCGGTATCCGGATGCCGCGGCCGATTCGCGTCCCACGCTGCACGGGGTCTCCTTCGTGGCCGAGCCCGGGCAGCACGTCGCCTTCGTCGGCCCCTCCGGCGCGGGCAAGACCACGATCCTCTACCTCGCGCCTCGACTGTACGAGGCCAAGGGCGGCGCGGTGCTGTTCGCGGGGGCGGACGTGCGCACCCTCACGCAGGAGTCGATCATCGACGATGTGGGCATCGTCTCCCAGGAGACCTACCTGTTCCACGCGACGATCCGGGAGAACCTCCGCTACGCGAAGCCCGATGCGACGGACGAGGAGCTGGTCGCCGCCTGCACCGCGGCCAACATCCACCACATCATCGCGGGCTTCGAGAAGGGCTACGACACGGTCGTGGGGGAGCGCGGGTACCGGCTCTCCGGTGGCGAGAAGCAGCGCATCGCCATCGCGCGCGTGCTGCTGAAGGACCCGCCGGTGCTCCTGCTCGAC
Source organism: Microbacterium sp. str. 'China' (assembly GCF_002993305.1). NCBI lineage: Bacteria > Bacillati > Actinomycetota > Actinomycetes > Micrococcales > Microbacteriaceae > Microbacterium > Microbacterium sp. str. 'China'. Next base: position 1,167,337 of record NZ_CP027434.1, read on the forward strand.
GAGGCGACCTCCGCCCTGGACACCGTGTCCGAGCGCGTGGTGCAGGAGGCCCTCGACGAGGCGGCGAAGGGGCGCACCACCCTGTCGATCGCGCACCGCCTGTCGACGGTCATGGGGGCGGACGTCATCCATGTGCTGGAGGCCGGGCGCATCGTGGAGTCCGGCACCCACGCCGAGCTCCTCGCGCAGGGCGGCCTCTACGCCGAGCTGGCGGCGCAGCAGGTGGCCGCGTCGCGCGTGCTGGACGCCGAGATGGAAGCGCAGGCCGAGGAGGAGGCCGCGATCCGCGGGGGCGTCGGAGAAGGCGTCGACGCTGGTCTCGCCGCGCGCCGTGCCGACCGTGAGCCGGAGGACTCCGCCGCAGCCGATGCCGTCGTGGCGCTGACGACGGGCGTCCCGCTGCCGACGGCATCGAGTGCCGATGCGCGGCCGCGCCCGACCGACGGGTGACGACCGCGAGGCTCAGTGGACGGAGAGCCCGCCGTCGATGAACAGCGACTGGCCGGTGACGTAGGCCGAGCCCGGGCCCGCGAGGAAGACCGCGGCCGCCGCGAAGTCCTCCGGGAGGCCGTTGCGTCCGATCATCGTCCGGGCCGCGAGGGCCGCGATCGTGGCGGAGTCCTCCTGCAGGCGGGCGTTCAGGGGCGTGAGGACGAATCCGGGGACGAGGGTGTTGCTCGTCACCCCGGTACCGCCCCAGGCCTCGGCCTCCGAGCGCATGAGCGACTCGACCGCGCCCTTGGAGGCGCCGTAGACCCCGCTGCCCACGAATGCCCGGTGCGCCTGCTGCGAGCTGATGTGGATCAGTCGCCCGTAGCCGCGCGCCGCCATGCCCTGCGCCCAGCGCTGACCGAGGAGGAACGGGGCGAGCGCGTTGACGGTCATCGTGGCGTCCCAGTCCGCCTCGGTGATCTCGGCGTAGGGCGGACGGATGTTGATGCCGGCGGAGTTGACGAGGATGTCCGGCTCGCCGAAGGGGACGGCTGCGGCCTCCGCGACCGCATGGATGCCCCCGCGCGTGCTCAGATCGCCGACCACGCCCGCGGCCCGGCACCCCTGCGCGGTCAGCTCCTCGACGGTCTCGGCGATGCGCTCCGCGCCGCGGGCGACGATCACCGTGGCCGCGCCGGCCCGGGCGAGCGCCGTCGCTATGCCGCGACCGATGCCCGAGCTGCCGCCGGTCACGACCGCGGTGCGGCCGTCGAGTGCGAAGAGCGAGGAGAGGTAGTCGGTCATGCGGGGGTCCTTTCGGCGGGGCTCACCACGCGAGGGCGTCGGCGAGGGTGGGGTCGGGGCGGGCGTCGGCGAACTCGGGAAGGGCACGCAGCTCGGCCAGGAACGCGGAGACGTCCGCCGCATAGGCGGGATCGGGGTGGGTGTCCGCGATCTCCCGGAGCGGAGCGACGTCCATCGCGAGGATGAGGTCGAGCCGTGCGGTCACGGCGGCATGCGCGCCCGCCTCCTGCAGGACGCGGATCCCGCCGCGGAGCGCAGCGAGGTAGTCGCGGAGCACGGGGAGCTGCGCCTTGCTCTGGGTGATCGAGGTGCCGTCCGCTCGGACGCGCCAGCGCGCCACGACGTCGGGCAGCACATCGAAGGTGCGCGCCCGGGTGTACATCGTCTGCGCGACGACCTGGTCCTCGTAGGCCACACCTTCCGGGAATCTCAGGTCGGACCACATCTCCGTGCGGCTCACCTTGGACCACGCGACGATGTTCGACACCGCCTGCGGGTGCTCTGCGAGGGTGGTGCCGAGGCGGGCCGGAGAGGTCGCCGCGGCCACCCAGGGCTGTACGCGGCCGGGCACGTATCCTCGCCCCTGGGGACGCAGCCGCACGTAGGCGCCGGCGGCGAAGTCGCTCTCCGTGCGCTCGAGCGTGCCCACGAGCGTCGCCAGCGCGTCCGGCATCAGCTCGTCATCCGCGTCGAGGAAACCGGTGAAGGGCGTGTCGACCCGTGCGAGGCCGACATTGCGCGCGGCGCCGAGCCCGACGGAGGCCTCATGCCGGATCACGGTGAAGCGGGCGTCCCTCGCGGCGGCGTCGGCGAAGATCGCTCCCGTGTCGTCGGTGGAGCCGTCGTCGATGAGGAGGGCACGCCACCGCTCGTCCGTCTGCGCGCGGAGGGAGTCGAGGGCGGCGGGGGCGAACGCGGCGATGTCGCGTCCTGGCACGATCAGCGTCACGATCGGGGTGGGGGCGGTCACTCCGCCGAGTCTAGAGCCGTCCGTCAGCCGCGGACGGCGGCGACCGCCTCCGCGAGCAGTGCGGCGAGGCGCTCGGGAGCATCCGCCGGGAGGGCCGTGCGCCCGAAGGTGAACCGCACGGCCGTCTGAGCGACCTCGGGGGCGATGCCGCACGCGAGCAGCACGGGGGAGGGCTCGTCGCTGCCGGCCGCGCAGGCGGAGCCGCTGGACGAGATCACCCCGCGGCGCTCCAGCTCCAGCAGCACCGCCTCGCCGCTCACGCCGGAGATCGTGAAGCTCGCCGTCGCGGGCAGACGCTGCGTGGAATGCCCCGTCAGCGCGGCCACGGGCACACGTCGCTGCACCTCGACGATGAAACGCGTCGTCGTGGCCGCCACCCTGGTCGCCGTGTCTTCGCGCTCCCGCTCGGCGAGCTCCAACGCCGTCGCCAGGCCCACCGCTCCCGCGACGTCGACGGTGCCGGACCGCCGTCCACGCTCCTGAGCGCCGCCGTGCAGGAGCGGTTCCAGAGGGAGGCGTCCGCGGACGACGAGCGCCCCGGTCCCTTTGGGAGCGCCGAGCTTGTGCCCGGCGATCGATACGGCGTCGGCATCCAGATCATGCAGGGGCAGCCAGCCGGCCGACTGCACGGCGTCGACATGGAGGGGCACGCGGCGGGCGCGGACGACCTCGCGGAGCGCGGCGATGTCCTGGACGGTGCCGATCTCGTTGTTCGCGTGCCCGACGGACACGATGGCCGTGTCGTCGGTGAGCACCGTGTCGAGGGCGTCCGGCCCGATCCGCCCGGTCCCGTCCACCGCGGGCATCGCCACCGTCACCCCGTGGAAGCGCGCGAGGTACGCCGCCGACTCCCGGATCGACTCGTGCTCGATGGGGGACACCACGACGCGCCGCCGCCCGGAGGCGAGCGCTGCCAGCGTGATCCCCTTCACGGCGAGGTTGTTCGCCTCCGTGCCGCCGCCGGTGAAGACGACATCGCCCGCCCGCACCCCGAAGACGCGGGCGACCCTGGCGCGGGCATCCTCCAGCGCGCGCGCTGCCGTCTCGCCCGCGGTGTGGTGGCTGGCGGGGTTGCCGAACACCTCGGTGAGGAAGGGTTCCATGGCCGCCCGTACCTCGGGGCGTACCGGCGAGGTCGCGGCGTGATCGAGGTACAGCACGAGACTCAACCGATCCGGAGGTCGAGTCCGAGGTCCAGCGCCCGCGCGGAGTGCGTGAGGGCTCCGACCGAGATCACGTCCACCCCGGTGTCGGCGATGGCGCGGACGGTGGTCAGGTCGACGCCGCCCGAGGCCTCCACGGTGGCGCGCTCGCCGATGAGGGCCACGCCGGCGCGCAGATCGTCGAGGGAGAAGTTGTCCAGCAGCACGGTGTGCGCACCGCCGTCGAGCACCGCCGGGATCTGGTCGAGACGGTCGACCTCGACGACCACGTGGGCGGTGTGCGGCAGCCGCGAGAGTGCCTCGCGAAGAGCCGTCGCGAGGTCGAGCCCGGACCGCTGGAGCACCGCGAGGTGGTTGTCCTTCGCCATGACCGCGTCGGAGAGGGAGTACCGGTGGTTCCGGCCGCCGCCTGACACCACGGCGTGCCGTTCGAACGCCCGCAGTCCTGGCGTCGTCTTGCGGGTGTCTGCGATGCGCGCCCGCGTCCCCTCCACTTCGCGGACATAGGCGGCGGTGAGGGTCGCGATGCCCGACATCCGCTGCACGAAGTTCAGGGCGACACGCTCGGCGGTGAGGAGCGTGCGGGCCGGCCCTGTCACGGTGGCCAGCACGTCGGAGGCGGTGAAGGCATCGCCGTCGCCCACGTGCAGGTCGACGACGACATCGGGATCGGTGAGGAGGAACGCGGTGGCGAAGACCTCACCGCCGCTGAAGATCCCGTCCTCGCGGGCGACGAGGTCGGCCGTGGCCGTCGTCTCCGCGGGGAGCAGGGTGATGCTGGTGAGGTCGCCCCACGGGGCGTCCTCCTCGAGTGCGGCTCCGACGACGCGGTGCAGGGTGGCGCGGGTGAGCATCAGGCGGTCTCCAGGATCGGTGCGTGTTCCGCCTTCGGCTCGGCGGGGACGGGGTCGTCGCGGTGGTGGGCGCCGACCGAGACGGGGCGGGCAAGGGCAGCACGGATGGTGGCGTCGGCGACCTGCAGCAGGTTCCGGTCCTCGTGCGCGCGGGCGTCGGAGGGGGGAGGCGTCTCGACGGCCCATCCGCGCACGATCCCGAGCGCGCGCTGCAGGCCCGATCCGGTCCGGTGCAGGCCGACCTCGTCCCACAGCAACCGCTGCAGCCCGGCGCGGTCGAACGGGGGGAGAGGCTCCGGTGCGACATCCGCGTCTGCCGAGTCGGTCGGCGACGGACGCGGGGTGATGTCGACGGCAGTGGCCCACGATCCGTCCAGGGCGGCGGCGGCCCTGGCACCGAACACGGCGCCTTCGAGGAGCGAGTTGGAGGCGAGCCGATTGGCTCCGTGCACCCCCGTGCGGGCGGTCTCACCGACGGCGTAGAGCCCCGGGATCGTGGTCCGTCCGTGGCGATCGGTGACGACGCCGCCCATGAGGTAGTGGGCGGCGGGCGTCACCGGCAGCGGCTCCCTGGACCAGTCGAAACCGCGAGCACGTGTCACCCGGTCGATGGTGGGAAAGCGGCGGGCGAGCGCGTCCGCCCCCAGCGCCGTCGCATCGAGGTGCACGGGCGCCCCCTGCCGGGCGGCCTGTCGGGCGATGGCTCGCGCGACGACATCCCTCGGCGCGAGCTCCCCGTCCGGGTGGCTGTCGAACACGAACCGTCGCCCTTCGTGGTCGCGGAGCACGGCACCCTCGCCGCGGATGGCTTCGGAGAGCAGGAAGACCGGGGTGCCGGGAAGCGCGGTCGGGTGGAACTGCACGAACTCCAGGTCGGCGACGGCGGCGCCGGCGCGCAGGGCCGCCGCGATGCCATCGCCGGTCGCCTCCGCCGGGTTGGTCGTGTGCGCGTAGAGCTGCCCCGCCCCGCCCGTCGCGAGGATCACGGCGTCGGCCCGGATCTCGGCCGTGTCCCCGTCGCGGAGGACCGTGATCCCACGGACCCGGTCCTCCTCGACGACGAGGTCGAGGAGCATCGTCCCCTCGCAGACGGCGATGGACGCACGGCGAACGGCGGCGCATAGCGCGGCGGAGATCGCGGCGCCGGTGGCATCGCCTCCGGCGTGCAGGATGCGGGCATGAGTATGCGCCGCCTCGCGCCCGCGGGCGAGAGCGCCGCCCGGAGTCCGGTCGAAGGCGACGCCGCGGGCGAGGAGCTCGGCGGTCCGGGCCGCGCCGTCCGCCACGAGCGCGTCGACCGCGGCCGGATCGCACAGACCCCCTCCGGCGCTGATCGTGTCGGCGGCGTGCGTGGCCGGTCCATCTCCCGGCCCGTAGCTGCCGGCCACACCGCCCTGCGCGAGAGGCGTGCATCCGCCCCCGAGGTCGCCCTTCGTCACGACTGTCACCGTGTGCCCGGCCTCGTGAGCGTGCAGCGCGGCGGTGAGGCCGGCGATGCCGGAGCCGACGACGACGACGTTCATCGTGCCCCGGCGGCCACCGGCGGCTTGGCGGCCAGCATCCGCTCGAGCGCGAGGCGAGCCGGGTCGGCGACATCGGGGGAGACCGTGATGCGGTTCGGTGTGCGGCCGGCGACCAGCTCCTCCAGGACCCACGCGAGGTAGCCCGGGTGGATGCGGTACATGGTCGAGCACGGGCAGACGACCGGGTCGAGGCAGAAGATCCGGTGCTGCGGGTACTGCGCGGCCAGGCGGCGCACGAGGTTGATCTCGGTACCGACGGCGAAGGTCGTCGGCTCCGTCGCCTCGGCGATGGCGCGGCGGATGTACTCGGTGGAGCCCGCCTCGTCGGCCGCGTCGACGACCTCCATCGGGCACTCCGGGTGCACGATCACGCGGACTCCCGGGTGCTCGGCCCGAGCCTGGTCGATCTGCGCCACGGTGAAGCGCCGGTGCACGGAGCAGAACCCGTGCCAGAGGATCACCTGCGCGTCGACGAGCTCCTCCGCGGTGGAGCCGCCCAGCGCTCGCCGCGGGTTCCACATCGGCATCCGGTCGAGGGGCACCCCCATGGCCTTCGCGGTGTTGCGTCCCAGATGCTGATCGGGGAAGAAGAGCACCCGGCGGCCGCGGGCGAACGCCCACTCCAGTACCGTGGCGGCGTTGGACGAGGTGCACACGATGCCGCCGTGTCGCCCGACGAAGCCCTTGATCGCCGCCGAGGAGTTCATGTAGGTGACGGGGATCACCGGCACGCGGCCGTCGGCGTCTGGGGTGTCGAGGTCGCCCAGCACGTCGGCGAGCTGCTCCCAGCACTCCTCGACCTGGTCGATGTCGGCCATATCCGCCATCGAGCACCCCGCGGCGAGGTTCGGCAGGATCACCGCCTGGTCGGGCTGGGAGAGGAGGTCGGCGGTCTCGGCCATGAAGTGCACACCGCAGAAGACGATCGCCTCCGCATCCGGCCGCATCGTGGCGGCGGTGGCGAGCTGGAACGAGTCGCCCACCTCGTCCGCATGGGCCACCACCTCCTCGCGCTGATAGAAGTGCCCGAGGATCACCACCCTGTCTCCGAGCGTGGCCTTCGCCGCCTCGATGCGTCGGTGGAGCTCCGCCTCGCCGGCCTCGCGGTAGGCCCCGGGGAGCTCTCCCTGCCGGGGAGCCCCGGTGGGGATGACATCACCCATGGAGGAGCCGGGTCCGTAGCCGGGGCGTGTGTCGAAGTCCCAGGGTCCGACGGCGAGGTCGGTCGTGCAGGTGGCGTCGGTGGAGACCCCGCCGACGATGGCCTGGATCGCGTGGTCGACGGACGGGTCCGCAGGGGGGACCGCGGGCGTCGGGACGAAGGTGATGCTCATCGGGTTCTCGTTTCCTCGGGGCGGAGCGGACCGCGGTCGGCCAGCTCGAGATCGGTGTCGTCGCGGTACAGGCGGGCCGGGCGATGACTGCCCGTCCGGAAGCGGTCGGTGCGGGTCAGGTTGCCGGCGGACTCGACCTGCCGCCGGAAGTTCGCGGGGTCGAGCGCGCGCCCCAGGATCGACTCGTAGGCTTCCCGGAGCTCGGCGAGCGTGAACTCGGCGGGCAGGAAGCCCTGGGCCACACGGCTGTATCCGACCTTGTTCCGCAGGCGCCAGAGCGCGTACTCGATGATCTCGCGATGATCGAAGGCGAGCGCCGGCAGGTCGTCGGCAGCGAACCATTCCACGTTCTCCGGCGCGCGGCCCGAGGCCCGGTGCGCGGTGATCTGGGCCTCGACGTCGTCCTGGCGGAGCAGGGCCCAGTACACGATCGAGACGACCCGCGTGGGGGAGCGGTCGACGGCGCCGAAGGCGTAGAGCTGCTCCAGGTAGGTGGGGGCGAGGCCGGTCGTCTCGGCGAGCGTGCGGGCCGCGGCATCGACCGGCGACTCCTCGGGGGTGAGCCACCCGCCGGGGAGCGCCCACCGCTCCGCGAACGGCTCGCGGGTGCGGCGGACGAGGGGGAGCGCGAGCACGGGCGGACCATCGTCACCGCGGCGCAGCGTGAGCATCACCGTCGAGACGGCGACGCGGATGTCCGCACTTCGAGTCATAGGCACCTTAACCTCCGGATTCGATCTTAGTGTCATCGGGACCTTTAGTGCGCGCAGATGACGAACGAACGCGTCGAGTCCGAAACGTTATCTCCTCCCCGCGGGAAGGCTTGTCCCCCCGGGGTGGGTTTGTTAGGTTACTGTCCTAACAAACCCCTTCGAGAGTGGCCACCGGCCGCCTCCCGGGGTTCCCGTGAACCCCGCCCGGGGTTCGGCTCCAACCGGAGAATCCCTCCTGCAGTGCAGCACCGAGAGGAAATGAAGAATGATCCGTAACGGAAAGCGCAAGATCGCGCTCACGGCGGTCGCGGGGGCCTCGGTCCTCGTCCTGGGCCTGACGGCCTGCGGCGGCGGCGGTAGCGATGACGGAGGCGGCGACGCGTCCAGCGACCGCGCCCTCCGCGTCTGGGCCGGCAGCACGACGCCGATCACCACGAATTACAACCCCTTCGCCCCGAACGTGCTCCATGGCGCACTCGGCCCGATCTACGAGCCCCTGTTCTTCTACAACAAGACCAAGGACGAGGAGCCCATCGGCCTCATCGGCGAGTCCTTCGAGTACAACGAGGACGGCACGCAGATCACGGTGAAGATCAAGCCCGACCTGAAGTGGAGCGACGGCGAGCCGCTCACGGCCGCGGACGTGGCCTTCACCTTCCTGTACGAGGCGAACAACCCCGAGGGCAATCAGCTGGTCTCCGCGGAGGCCACCGACGACACCACGGTCGTTCTCACCTACGGCATCGCGCAGTACACCACGGAGTTCCAGCGGATGGGCTCGAGCTACATCCTCCCCGAGCACATCTGGAAGGACGTCGACGACTTCGCGAACTTCACGAACGAGGAGCCGGTCGGGTCGGGCCCGTACGTCGTGGACAAGACCACGAGCGAGTCCTACACGCTGGTCGCCAACGAGAACTACCGCGGTGCCGACGAGCTGGCCATCAAGAAGGTCCAGTACATCGCGGTCGACAACAACCAGACCGCGCAGGATCTCGTGACGGCGGGCGAGCTCGACTGGACCGGCATGTTCATCCCGAACCCGGATGACGCGACCGCCAACGGCAAGATCGAGTGGATCAACACTCCGCAGGACCCGACGGTGCTCTACACGTGCTCGAACGCCGAGCTCGGCTGCACGGGTCCGCAGACGGACGTGGCCGTCCGGCAGGCGCTGAACGTCGCCGTCGACCGGGCCACCATCAAGGACAAGGCGTTCGTCGGTCTCACCGCCGACGTCTCGCCCGCCTACACGCTGCTCCCGCGCGATGAGAAGTGGCTCACGGACGACGCGTACGAGGTCAGCCCGCAGGAGGCCAATGTCGAGGAGGCCGCGTCCATCCTCGAGGCCGCCGGCTACACCAAGGGCTCGTCGGGCATCTACGAGAAGGACGGCGCTCCCGTCGAGCTCAGCCTGATCTCGGTCGACGGCTGGACGGACTACAACGACGCCGCGAAGCTCATCGCCGAGCAGGCCGAGGCCGCGGGCATCAAGATCACCGCGTCGACCGTGCAGTGGCAGGAGTTCGTCGACGCCCGCCAGTCCGGCGAGTTCCAGCTGATCGTCGGCGGCGTGGTCGGCACGACCATCGCCGACCCGTTCCAGATCTACCGCGACTGGTTCGGCGGCACCGAGGTGCAGTCCACCAGCCCGGTCGGCACCGAGATCCCCCCGGGGCGCTGGAACTTCAGCCGCTACAACAACCCCACCGTCGATGCGGCCATCCAGCAGGCCATCAGCACCGAGGACGAGGCCGAGCGCAAGGAGCTCTACGCCACCATCCAGGACGCGATCGTCAACGACGTGCCCTACATCCCGCTCGTGATCAACGCCACGCAGACCTTCTACAACACGAAGGACTACACCGGCTGGCCGACCGAGGAGAACCTCTACGCGTTCCCGCCGTCCTGGGGCGCCATCGCTGCCGGATACGTGCTGACGCAGATCAAGCCCGCCGGCTGAGTGACGAGAGGAGCAGGGGAAGCAGGAAGTCAGGACGAGTGACATGAAGTTCTATGCACGAAGGATCGGGTTCTACGCGTTCACGCTGTGGGCTGCGATCTCCATCAACTTCCTGCTTCCCCGGCTCATGCCGGGGGATCCCGCCGACATCATGATCGCCAAGATGCAGCGGGCCGGCGGAGAGGTCTCCGAGACCACCATCCGCAACATCAAGCTCCTGCTCGGCGGCGACGATGCGTCCCTCTGGGAGCAGTACCTCGCCTACTGGGGACGCATGCTCCGAGGCGATCTCGGGGTGTCGGTGACCAAGTTCCCCACCCCGGTGGCCGAGCTGATCGCCGGCGCCCTGCCCTGGACGCTGGTGCTCGTCGGCACCGCGACGGTCATCTCCTTCCTGCTCGGCGTCGTGCTCGGCGCCTGGGCCGGGTGGAAGCGCGGTACCTGGGTCGACCACCTGATCCCGGCAACCACCGTGCTGCAGTCCATCCCGTACTTCTGGCTCGCGCTCGTCCTGATCGCCGTCTTCGCGGTCGGGCTCGGCTGGTTCCCGATGTTCGGCGGCTACGACGTCTTCGACTTCCCGGAGGGCCCGGAACCGACGTGGGCGTTCTTCACCGACGCCGTGGCGCACTCGCTCCTTCCCGCGATCACGATCGTGATCAGCTCCGTGGGGGGCTGGATGTTCGGCATGCGCAACATGATGGTCTCCACGCTCGCCGAGGACTACGTCCTCACCGCTGAGGCCAAGGGACTGCGGCCGCGGCGCATCATGACGACGTACGCGGCCCGCAACGCGGCCATCCCGTCGATCGCGGGCTTCTCGATCACCCTCGGGTTCGTCGTGGCCGGCTCCATCGTCATGGAGCAGGTTTTCACCTACCCGGGCGTCGGCAAGCTCATGTTCCAGGCCGTCACCAACAACGACTACGCGCTGATGCAGGGACTGTTCCTCGTGATCACCCTCACGGTGCTCGTCGCCAACTTCTTCATGGACCTCGTCTATGGCTTCATCGACCCGAGGGCTCGCCAGAATGTCTGACACGAAGAACCCGCTCCTCGTGGAGGAGCCTCCCACCGTCGCCCCCGAGGGCACCGTCGCCCTGGCCACGCAGCGTCAGGAGCGCCGGCGCCGCCGGATCCTGCCCAGCACGTCGCCGAAGTTCATCGTCGGGTCCGTCCTCGTGCTCGCCATCGTGCTCTTCGCGATCATCGCGCCGTTCTTCACGCAGAACCCGCGCAGCACCGACAACCCCGCCCTCGCCGCGCCCTCGGCGGAGCACTGGCTGGGCACGACCAAGCTCGGCAACGACGTGCTCGCTCAGCTCGCCGTCGGGGCGCAGGGGTCGCTGCTCATCGGCGTCACGGCCGGCGGCATCGCCATCGTGCTCTCGCTCCTCTTCGGTGTCCTGGCCGGGTACCTCGGCGGCTGGCGGGAGGACGTCCTCGCTCTCCTGACGAACGTCATGATCGTGATCCCCGGACTGCCGCTGGTCATGGTGATCGCGTCGTTCGTGCCGCAGCGCAGCTGGCAGCTCGTGGCCTTCGTCCTGGGCATCACCTCCTGGGCCGGAGCGGCGTACGTGCTGCGGCTGCAGACCCGCTCGCTCCGCACCCGCGATTACGTGTACGCGTCGAAGGTGGCGGGGGAGAAGTCCCTCCGGGTGATCCTCGTCGAGATCATGCCGAACCTGCTCCCGCTGCTGACCGCGCAGTTCCTCTTCGCGATCATCTTCGCCATCCTCGGCGAGGCGGGGCTGTCGTATCTCGGTCTCGGTCCGAACTCCTCGATCACCTGGGGCTCGATCCTCAACGACGCCCAGTCCGGTCAGGCCCTCGGTCGCGGTGCCTGGTGGTGGTTCGTGCCGCCGGGCATCATGATCGCGATCCTCGGCGCGGGACTCGCGCTGATCAACTTCGCCATCGACGAGGTCATCAACCCGAAGCTGCGCAACGCGCCCGATGCGGCCCGTCGTCTGCGCAAGGCCGCGAAGGAGAAGGGGGTCACCGCATGAGCGACGCCGTGCTCACCGCCAGGAACGTCTCGATCGAGTACGAGGTCGACCCGCCCGTCAAAGCCGTCCGCGACGTCTCGCTGACGCTCCACCGCGGCGAGATCCTCGGACTCGCGGGGGAGTCGGGCTGCGGCAAGACGACCCTCGCGTACGGGATGAACCGGCTGCTCAAGGCGCCGGCGCTGATGACCGACGGCGAGATCGTGTTCCACGACCGCGACGGCCACGACATCGACGTCGTCGGACTCGACGGGGACGGGCTGCGCGCTTTCCGCTGGGACAAGATCTCGATGGTCTTCCAGGGGGCGATGAACTCCCTCAACCCCGTCATCTCGGTCCGCGCGCAGATCTTCGACATCTTCGACACCCACCGCCCCGGAATGTCGAAGAAGGCCAAGCAGGAGCGCGCGGAGGAGCTGCTCACGCTCGTCGGCGTCGACCCCGGCCGGCTGACGAGCTTCCCGCACGAGCTCTCCGGCGGCATGCGCCAGCGCATGATGATCGCGATGGCGCTCGCGCTCGACCCGCAGGTCATGATCATGGACGAGCCCACCACGGCGCTCGACGTGGTCGTGCAGCGCGGCATCATCCGGGAGATCATGCGCCTGCGCGAGAAGCTCGGCTTCGCCGTCATCTTCATCACGCACGATCTGCCCATGCTGATCGAGATCAGCGACCGCATCGCGGTCATGCTGCAGGGCCGGATCGTCGAGCAGGGCACCGCGGCCGAGATCTACCGCAACCCGCAGCACGAGTACACCCAGCGGCTGCTGTCGAGCTTCCCGTCCCTCACGGGCGAGCGGGGCGACTTCGTCCGCAGCGGCAGCGTGAACCAGGAGGTCATCGGATGAGCGTGGACGGGACGAGGCGCGGCGGCACCCTCGAGGCGAGGAACCTCGTGAAGGACTTCCACCTGCGCTCGGGGTTCCGCACCAGCGTGCTGCACGCGGTGAAGGACGTGTCGTTCACGCTGGAGGCCGGGCGGACCACGGCGCTCGTCGGCGAGTCCGGGTCGGGCAAGTCGACCATCGCCCGGATGCTGATGAAGCTGGAGACGCCGACCTCGGGAAGCATCCTCCTCGACGGCGAGGAGTCCGGCACGCGGGGGTCGGCCCTCGAGCGCTACCGGTCGGACGTGCAGATGGTCTTCCAAGACCCGTTCGCCTCACTCAACCCGTTCCACACGATCGTGCACCACCTGGAGCGTCCGATCCGGTTGCACCACCCCAAGCTCGACAGCCGCGAGGTGCGGGCGCGGGCGATCGAGCTGCTGGAGCGCGTGCGGCTCACTCCGGGCGAGAGCTTCGCGGAACGGCGCCCGCACGAGCTCTCCGGCGGACAGCGGCAGCGTGTGGCGATCGCGCGGGCCCTGGCCCCCGGCGCCCGGTTCATCGTGGCCGACGAGCCGGTGTCGATGCTCGACGTGTCGATCCGGCTCGGCGTGCTCAACCTGCTCGCCGAGCTGCAGCGCGAGGAGAACCTCGGCGTCCTCTACATCACGCACGACCTCGCGACCGCGCGGCACTTCTCCGACGACATCATGGTCCTCTTCCAGGGCGACGTCGTGGAGCGGGGAACGGCCGACGAGGTGATCCTGAACCCGCAGCACGAGTACACCAGGACGCTTCTGGCGGCGGCCCCCGAACCGGAGAACCTCGGCAGGCTCCGTGACGAGGTCAGAGCGGAGCTCGCGCTGGGCTCCTGAGCGGGCGGGGGAGACCGCTAGACTGAACCCACAATCGAAGACAGGCCGAACGACCGACGCGGGAGAGCCCCGGCGCACGCAGCCGGGCACCGAAGGAGCAAGCCTCCCCGCCAATCTCTCAGGTACGCGTACCGCGGAGGTCCGGCCGCTCTGAAAAGCGATCCCGAGCACCGGGGGATCCGCCGACGGTGAAAGCCCAGCGCTCGCGCGGGCGAAGCTCTCAGGCCCATGACAGAGGGGGAGTTCCCAGGGACGACGTCGTCGTCCCGCCCGACCCAGCCCGGGAGAACTCCATGTCCGACCCCCGCTACACCCCGTTGCGCGAGCGCCATGAGGCGCTCGGCGCTTCCTTCACCGATTTCGGCGGCTGGCAGATGCCTGTTCGCTACACGTCCGACCTCGCCGAGCACCACGCGGTGCGCCAGGCGGCGGGCATCTTCGACATCTCGCACATGGCCGAGTTCACGGTCCGCGGCACCGGCGCGGCGGCCTTCCTCGACTACGCCCTCGCCGGGCGGCTGTCGGCTCTCGCGGTCGGCAAGGCGAAGTACTCCCTGCTGCTGACGCCCGAGGGCGGCATCGTCGACGATGTGATCGTCTACCGCCTGGCCGACGACGACTTCCTCATCATCTCCAACGCGGGCAACCGCGACGCGGTGCGTCAGGCACTCACCGCGCGGGTCGCGGACGCGGACGCGGGCCCCGTGGAGGTCGCCGACGTCTCGGACGACTACGCGCTGATCGCCGTGCAGGGCCCGCGGGCCGAGGAGATCCTCGCCGCGACGGCGGGCATCGCCGACGTCAGCGTCCCCTGGGCGGAGCAGAAGTACTACGCGTGGGCGACCGCGTCGTTCGCCGGGGAGCCGCTGCTCCTCGCCCGCACCGGCTACACCGGGGAGGACGGCTTCGAGCTCCTCGTCCCGGCCGCCCACGCGACCGCACTGTGGGACGCCGTCCTCGACGCCGGCGCGCCGCACGGGCTCGTCCCCGCCGGCCTCGCCGCGCGCGACACCCTCCGCCTGGAGGCGGGCATGCCGCTCTACGGGCATGAGCTCAGCCTCGACACCGCACCCGCCCAGGCCGGCCTCGGCCGGGTCGTGGTCGCCGCGAAGGAGCGTTTCGTCGGCAAGGACGCACCGGCGCCGGCCGACGACGCCCGCATCCTCGTCGGCCTGACGGCGGAGGGGCGGCGCGCCGGCCGCGCCGGCTATGCGGTCGTCGACGCCGACGGCTCTCCGATCGGCGAGATCACCAGCGGCGCCCTGAGCCCGACGCTCGGCCATCCCATCGCGATGGCGTACGTCGACCCTTCTTCCGCGGAAGAGGGAACCGCAGTATTCCTTGATGTGCGGGGGACCCGTATCCCCGCGACCGTGACCGCCCTGCCTTTCTACCGGAGGACAAAATGACCGACCTCAGCGCACTCCGCTACACCGACGAGCACGAATGGATCGCCGGTGACGGCGACACCGTCACCATCGGCATCACCGACTACGCCGCCGAGAAGCTGGGGGACGTCGTCTTCGTCGAGCTCCCCGCCGTCGGTACCGAGCTGACCGCCGGCTCCGTCGTCGGCGAGATCGAGTCCACCAAGTCGGTCGGGGAGCTCTACGCCCCGGTCGCCGGCACGGTCGTCGAGATCAACGACGCCGTCGTTGACGACCCCTCGCTCGTCAACGCCGAGCCTTTCGAGGGCGGCTGGCTGCTCAAGGTGTCCGTCGCCCCCGATGCGCTGGACGGACTGCTGGACCGCGACGCCTACGTCGCACTCACGGAGGGCTGATCCGGAAGTGGTTGCATTCGCCGATCGTCACATCGGACCGACCGAGGCCGCCCAGCGCACGATGCTCGACGCGCTGGGTCTCGGCTCCGTCGACAGCGGGACGCTGAGCCCGGTCGAGGAACTCATGCGTCAGGCCGTCCCCGCCTCGATCTACACGGGACCGGAGGACGCGGTCGCCGACTCCCGCATCCCGGTCGCCGCGTCGGAGACGGAGGCGCTGGCCGAACTGCGTGCCCTCGCCGCGCGGAACACGGTGAACCGCTCGATGATCGGCCTCGGATACTACGGCACCGTCACGCCGCAGGTCATCCAGCGCAACGTCCTCGAGAACCCGTCCTGGTACACGGCCTACACGCCGTACCAGCCCGAGATCTCGCAGGGGCGCCTCGAAGCGCTGATCAACTTCCAGACGATGGTGTCCGAGCTCACCGGCCTCACCACCGCGAACGCGTCGATGCTCGACGAGTCCACCGCGGTCGTGGAGGCGATGCTGCTCGCGCGCCGGGCCTCGAAGACCTCCTCGAACGTCTTCGCGGTGGACGCGGATGCGCTGCCGCAGACGAAGGCCATGCTCGCGTCCCGGGCCGAGGCGCTCGGCATCGAGCTCGTCACGGTCGACTTCGCGGCGGGGGAGGAGCTCCCCGCCGAGCTCTTCGGCGTTTTCGTGCAGTATCCGGGGGCTTCGGGCCGCGTATGGGATCCGTCCGCGGTGTTCGACGCCGCGCACGTCGCCGGCGCGCTCGCCGTCGCGGCCGCCGACCTGCTCGCGCTGACGCTCCTCAACGCGCCCGGCACCCTCGGGGCCGACGTGGCCGTGGGCACGACGCAGCGCTTCGGCGTGCCGATGGGCTTCGGCGGCCCGCACGCCGGCTACATGGCCGTGCGCGCAGGCCTGGAGCGGCAGCTGCCCGGACGCCTCGTCGGCGTCTCCGTCGACGCCGAAGGCAAGCCGGCCTACCGTCTCTCGCTGCAGACCCGCGAGCAGCACATCCGCCGCGAGAAGGCGACGTCGAACATCTGCACCGCCCAGGTGCTCCTCGCCGTGATGGCGTCGATGTACGCGGTCTATCACGGCCCGGACGGGCTTCGCGAGATCGCCCGCGACGTCGCCGCCAAGGCGGCCCTGCTGCGCGACTGGCTCGTCGAGGCCGGCGCCGAGGTCGTCCATGAGCACTTCTTCGACACGCTGACCGTGCGCGTCCCGGGCCGGGCGGCGGAGTACGCCGACCAGGCGCGAGGCGGCTACGGCATCCTCCTGCGGGTCGCCGACGCCGACACGATCGGCATCGCGGTCGACGAGACGACCACGGTGGCCGAGCTGCACCAGGTCGCGCAGGTCTTCGGAGGGAAGCAGGAGCGCGCCTTCGGCTTCGGCCTCGGCGACGCGGACGCGCTGCCGGACGCCCTCCGCCGCGAAGACGAGTACCTCACGCACCCGGTGTTCCACAGCCACCGCAGCGAGACCGCCATGATGCGGTATCTGAAGAGCCTGTCCGACCGGGACTACGCCCTCGACCGCGGCATGATCCCGCTCGGCTCGTGCACGATGAAGCTCAACGCCGCCACGGAGATGGCCGCCATCACGTGGCCGGAGTTCGCGGGAATCCACCCGTTCGCCCCGGAGGCCGACGTCCGCGGCTACCTGGAGCTCATCGATCAGCTCGAGGGCTGGCTCGCCGAGATCACCGGGTACGACGCGGTGTCGCTGCAGCCGAACGCCGGCTCGCAGGGGGAGCTGGCGGGCCTCCTCGCGATCCGCGGCTACCACCGCGCGAACGGCGACGACCACCGCATCGTGTGCCTCATCCCGTCCTCCGCCCACGGCACGAACGCGGCCTCCGCTGTGCTCGCCGGCATGAAGGTCGTCGTGGTGGCGAGCGACGCGCTCGGCAACGTCGACCTGGACGACCTCCGCGCGAAGATCGCCCAGCACGCTGACGACCTGGCGGCGCTGATGATCACGTACCCGTCCACGCACGGCGTCTACGAGGAGCAGGTCGTGGAGATCACCGGGGCGGTGCACGCGGCCGGCGGTCAGGTGTACGTCGACGGCGCGAACCTCAACGCGCTCCTCGGCTACGCGCGATTCGGCGACCTCGGCGGCGACGTCTCGCACCTCAACCTGCACAAGACCTTCGCCATCCCGCACGGCGGCGGTGGCCCGGGCATCGGTCCGGTCGCGGCGAAGGCGCACCTCGCGCCGTACCTGCCGTCGCACCCGCTCGCGCAGCGCGCCGAGCACTTCGGCGGCCACACGTTCGAGGGTGCGGTGATCTCCGCGGCCCCGTACGGCTCTGCGGGCATCCTCCCGATCTCGTGGGCGTACGTGCGCATGATGGGCGCCGAGGGCCTCCGGCGCGCGACCGCCGCGGCGGTCCTCTCTGCGAACTACATCGCCGAGCGCCTCGGTGGCCACTTCCCCGTGCTGTACACGGGGGAGAACGGACGGGTCGCGCATGAGTGCATCCTCGACCTGCGTCCGCTCAAGGAGGCCACCGGCATCTCCGTCGACGACGTCGCCAAGCGCCTGATCGACTACGGGTTCCACGCGCCGACCATGTCGTTCCCGGTCGCCGGCACCCTCATGGTGGAGCCCACCGAGTCGGAGGACCTCGACGAGATCGAGCGCTTCATCGAGGCCATGATCATGATCAAGGCCGAGGCGGACGCCGTCGCCGCGGGGCGCTGGCCTGCGGACGACAACCCGCTCGTGCACGCCCCGCACACCGCCGTCTCGCTCATCGCGGGGGAGTGGGCGCACGCCTACACCCGCGAGGAGGCCGCCTATCCGGTGCGCTCGCTGGTGGCGGCGAAGTACTGGCCGCCTGTCCGCCGGATCGATCAGGCGTACGGCGACCGCAACCTCGTCTGCGCCTGCCCGCCGATCGAGGCCTTCGCCTGACACGGACCCGCACGACGAACGGCGTCGCGCCCGCCTCCCGGCGGCGCGGCGCCGTTCGCGTTACGCCATGTTTCCGTCATGTGACAGATGGTCACCACTCAGTAACAGTTCGTTAGCCGAACGTCCTGGACTCGCGACCCCCGGGTTACGCTCAGGTATCCCTGCGCGCTCGATGATGAGCCGCGCAGAATTCCCACGTCCACAGGAGGACAAAAGTGAAGCGCAACAAGATCGCCCTCGCGGGCAGCGCACTGTTCGTGATCGGCGCCCTGACCCTGGCAGGCTGCGCCAGCGGCGGCGGCAACACGAGTGACGGAGGAAGCGACGCGAACGCGGATGCCGACGCCATCATCACCACGAACGGCTCCGAGCCGGAGAACCCGCTCATCCCGACCAACACCAACGAGGTCGGCGGCGGCAAGATCCTCGACGAGATTTTCGCCGGACTCGTCTACTACGACGCCGAGGGCAAGCCGGTCAACGACATGGCCGAGGAGATCGTCACCGACGACCCTCAGCACCTCACGATCAAGCTGAAGAAGGGGCAGACCTTCACCAACGGTGAGGAGGTCACGGCCGACAACTTCATCAAGGCGTGGAACGAGGGTGCGAAGGCATCGAACGCCCACCTGTCCGGCTACTTCTTCGAGGACATCGAGGGCTTCAGCTACGAGGAGGACACCGAGCTCACCGGTCTCGAGCAGGTCGACGACTACACGTTCACCATCGCGCTGAACAAGCCCGCCTCGGACTTCGCTCTGCGCCTGGGGTACTCGGCGTACTACCCGCTGCCCGATGTCGCGTTCGAGGACATGGACGCCTTCGGACAGAACCCCATCGGCAACGGCCCGTACATGATCGACGGTGACGACGCCTGGCAGCACGACGTGCAGATCGACCTGGTCCGCAACGACGACTACGAGGGTGGACGCCAGGCGAAGAACGGCGGCCTGACCATCAAGTTCTACGCGACCCAGGAGTCCGCGTACGCTGACCTCCTCGGAAACGAGGTCGACGTGATCGATGCGATCCCGACCAACTCGCTTCCGGTGTTCACGGACGAGCTCGGCGACCGCGCGGTGAACCAGCCTTCCGCCGTCTTCCAGTCCTTCACGATCGGCCAGTTCCTCCCGCACTTCAGCGGCGAAGAGGGCAAGCTGCGTCGTCAGGCGATCTCGATGGCCATCAACCGGGAGGAGATCACCGAGACGATCTTCTCGGGAACGCGCACCCCGGCTGCCGACTTCACGTCGCCGGTGATCGCAGGCTGGTCGGAGGACGTCCCCGGCAACGAGGTTCTGGACTACGACCCGGAGAAGGCGAAGGAACTCTGGGCAGAGGCCGACGCCATCTCGCCGTGGGAGGGTGACTTCAAGATCGCCTACAACGCCGACGGCGGACACGACGCGTGGGTCGATGCGGTCAGCAACAGCATCAAGAACACGCTCGGTATCGAGGCGTCCGGCGACCCGTACCCGACCTTCCAGGACCTGCGCACCAAGGTGAACGACCGCACCATCACCACGGCGGCGCGCTCCGGCTGGCAGGCGGACTACCCGGGCCTGTACAACTTCCTCGGCCCGCTCTACGCGACCGGCGCCAGCTCTAACGACGGCGACTACACGAGCCCGGAGTTCGATGAGCTCATCAAGGCCGGTATCAGCAACCCTGACCCGGACGCTCAGCTCGAGGACTTCACCAAGGCCCAGGAGGTCCTGTTCGAGGATCTTCCGGCGATCCCGCTCTGGTACTCGAACGTGACCGGTGGCTACAGCGAGAACGTCGACAACGTGACGTTCGGCTGGAACTCGGTTCCGCTCTACTACGAGATCACGAAGGCCGGCGAGTAAGTCTGACGGCACTTCACCTGTGAGGCGGTGGCGATCTTCGTCACCGCCTCACAGGCTGTGTTCGGCTCGCTTTCTTTGCCCCTCAGAGAAGGGACAAGCGGATGCTCGGTTACATTCTGAGACGTCTTCTGCAGGTGATCCCGGTCTTCTTCGGAGCCACCCTGCTCATCTATTTCCTGGTGTTCGCCATGCCCGGCGACCCCATCCTCGCCCTCTTCGGCGACAAGACCCCGAATCCGGCTGTCATCGAGCAGCTCCGTGAGCAGTACCACCTGAACGACCCGTTCCTCGTCCAGTACTGGTACTACATCACCGGGGTGTTCCAGGGCGACCTCGGGACGACCTACTCCGGTCGTCCGGTGTCGACGGTCCTGGCGGCGACCTTGCCCGTGACGGGACGCCTGGCCGTCATGGCCATCGGAATCGAGTTCGTGCTCGCCATCGTCATCGGCACGATCTCCGCTCTGCGGAAGGGCAAGTTCTTCGACAACGTCTCCCTCATGGTGGCGCTCGTCGCGATCGCCATCCCGATCTTCGTGGTCGCCTTCCTGGCACAGTACTTCCTCGCCATCCGACTCGGGTGGTTCAAGCCCACGGTCGGAGCGGACAACGACTGGGGCGGACTCTGGCTCCCTGCCCTCGTGCTCGGGTTCAGCCTCTACGCCGTGAGTATGCGGCTGATGCGGAGCTCCGTCATCGACACCCTCAATCAGGACTGGGTGCGTACTGCGTACGGCAAGGGGCTCTCGCGGAATCGCGTGCTCCCCGTCCACGTGCTGCGAAACTCCCTCATTCCCGTCATCACCAACTCGGCCACCAACTTCGGCGTCCTTCTCGTGGGGGCCACCGTCACGGAGGGCATCTTCAACGTGCCGGGTGTCGGCAACACCCTCTTCGAAGCGATCCGACGGGGGGAGGGCCCGACGGTCGTCTCGTTCGTCACGGTCTTCGTCATCCTGTACGTCTTGGTGAACCTGCTCATCGACCTGCTCTATGGTCTGCTCGACCCAAGGATTCGATATGTCTGATCCCACGACCCAGAAACACTTCGTAGCCCCTGTCGAGACGGAGTCCATCAACGTCGATGCCGTCCGAATTTCCGACAAGCCGAGCAATCTCTGGCGCGATGCGTGGCGCGACGTGCGCCGCCGTCCGCTCTTCTGGTTCTCGGTGGTTTTGGCGTTGGTGTTCCTTCTCATGGCCCTCTGGCCGACGCTGTTCACGTCGACCCCGCCGAACAGCGACTGCCAGCTCTCCAACAGCAACGGAGGCCCGACGGAAGGCCACCCGCTCGGATTCACATTCCAAGGGTGCGACATCTACGCGCGGATCGTGTGGGGATCGCAGACTTCGCTGGCGGTGGGCCTCATCGCCACCGTGATCTCCTCGATCCTCGGACTCATCATGGGAGCCCTGGCAGGTTTCTACGGCGGCTGGCTGGACTCGGTCCTGTCCCGCGTCGGCGACATCTTCTTCGCGATCCCCTACATCCTCGCCGCCGTGGTCGTGATGACGGTGCTGAAGGACGCGCGCTCGGTCTGGACGCTGGCTCTCGCCATCGGCGGGTTCGCGTGGGCCTCGACGGCGCGAGTCGTCAGGGCGGAGATCCTCCGCGTGCGGCAGGCGGACTTCGTCATGGCCTCTCGGGCACTGGGGCAATCGAAGTTCCGAGTGCTCCTTAGCCATGTCGTTCCGAACGCGATCGCACCTCTGCTGGTCGTGTCGACGCTCGGCCTGGCGGCGGCGATCGTCGCGGAGTCGACATTGTCGTTCCTCGGGGTCGGGCTCGGCAGCGAGGTCATGTCGTGGGGTAATGACATCGCCAGGGCACAGGCTTCGCTCCGCGTCGCTCCGATGTCCCTCATCTATCCGGCGCTCGCGCTCACCCTCGCGGTGCTCGCGTTCGTCACCCTGGGCGAGCTCATCCGAGACGCCCTCGACCCGAAGGCGAGGGCTCGCCGATGAGCGACCGCACCACCCCACAGATGCCGCTGCTGAGCGTGCGCGACCTCACCGTCGCGTTCCGCACGCAGGGCGGGATGCGCGAGGTCCTGCACGGGATCACGTTCGATGTGATGCCCGGTGAGACGGTCGCCATCGTCGGCGAGTCAGGCTCGGGCAAGTCGACCACGGCGACCGCCATCGTCGACCTGCTTCCGGGCACGGGAACGATCACGGGCGGGTCCATCACGCTGGAGGGACGCCCGCTGACCGGGCTGAGCCGGCGCGACATGGAGGCGGTGCGCGGTCGAGACATCGGCTTCGTCCCGCAGGACCCGATGTCGAGCCTGAACCCCGTGTGGAGCATCGGCTTCCAGGTGAAGGAGGCCGTCCGCGCGAACGGCGTCGCCCAGGGGCGCGCCGCGGCGAAGGCGCGGACGATCGAGGTGCTGCAGCAGGCCGGGCTGGCGGATGCCGAGCGTCGCCTCCACCAGTATCCGCACCAGTTCTCCGGCGGAATGCGCCAGCGGGCGCTGATCGGGATCGGCCTCGCCGCCGACCCGAAGCTCCTCATCGCCGACGAGCCGACCTCGGCTCTCGACGTGACGGTGCAGCGGGTCATCCTCGACCACATGGCGTCGCTCACGCGCGACAAGGGCACCTCGGTGCTGCTGATCACGCACGACCTGGGACTCGCGGCCGAACGCGCCGAGAAGATCATCGTCATGAACGGCGGCAACATCGTCGAGGCGGGCCCCAGCCGGCAGATCCTGGAGAACCCGCAGCACCCGTACACGAAGCGACTGGTCGCCGCGGCGCCCAGCGTCGCCTCGCAGCGGATCCAGGCGGTTGTGGAGGACCGGGGCATCGAGACCCTCGACGACCTGGCCGACATCCCGCCGACGGTCCGTGTGGCCGGCCTGACCAAGGACTACAAGATCCGGCAGGGCAACTTCCGCAGCGAGGCGTTCCGGGCGGTGGACGACGTGTCGTTCGAGATCCCGCGCGGAAAGACGCTGGCGCTCGTCGGCGAGTCGGGTTCGGGGAAGTCCACGGTCGCGAAGATGGTGCTCAAGCTGGAGGAGCCGACGAGCGGGACGATCGAGATCGACGGGCAGGACGTGTCCCACCTGTCGAACGCGCAGTCGTTCGGACTCCGCCGGCGCATGCAGCCGGTGTTCCAGGATCCCTACGGATCCCTGGATCCGCTGCGGAACATCGGCAACACCATCGCGGAGCCGCTGCAGATACACGGCGTCGGCGACCGGGCCTCGCATCGGGCTCGCGTGGAAGAGCTCCTGGAGCAGGTCGCCCTGCCGCAGGCGCTGGCCACGCGCTACCCGAACGAGCTCTCCGGCGGACAGCGGCAGCGCGTGGCGATCGCGCGTGCGCTGGCGCTCAAGCCCGACATCATCGTCCTCGACGAGGCGGTGTCGGCACTCGACGTGCTCGTGCAGGACCAGATCCTGCAGCTGCTCGCCGAACTCCAGTCGGAGCTGAACCTGACGTACCTCTTCATCACGCATGACCTCGCGGTCGTCCGGGTCTCCAGCGACCTGGTCTGCGTCATGGAGAAGGGCAAGGTCGTCGAGCAGGGGACGGTCGACGAGATCTTCGCGAACCCGCAGGAGGAGTACACGGATCGTCTGCTGCAGGCGATCCCCGGTGCCTCGATCCCGCTCGGCGGCCTCTGAGGTGGCATCTCCCGGACACCCCGAGGGCGCACGGACCTACCGTGCGCCCTCGGGCACCGTCGTCTTCGTCCTCAGCATCCTGCTGGTGCTGTTCCTGCTCGGGGACACCGTCGTCAACGGCAGCATCGTGCAGGCGCTTCTCGTGGCGCCCTGGCTGCTGCTCGGTCTGTGGATCGTGTACGAGACCGCTTTCGTCTCCTTCGTCCGCGTGGATCAGGAGGGGGCCGTGGTGCAGAACCTGCTGCGTCGCACGACCGTCGGCTGGGCGCGTGTGCAGGACATCGACATGCGCTGGCAGCTCGAGTTCACGCTGGACGACGGCCGCAGCCTCAGCTGCTGGGGCGGACCGGCCAAGGCGCGCCCGCCCCGTCCGTCCCGCGAGGAGGACGCTGAGGTGAAGGTGCCGTCGGCTCTGCGGGTGCTCACGAGCATCCGCGACCTGTGGAGCGCGGCACCCTCGACGGCGGACGCCCCGATCCGACGCAGTTGGGACGGCCCGGCCCTCATCGCCCTCGCCGTCATCGTGCTGTGGGCCGTCGCGGCGCTCGTCGTCGTCAACCTCGGCTGAGCGCGCCTCAGCCGGGAAGACCGAACAGGGCGGGCCAGGTCGCCGCGGCCCAGGGATAGCCGACGAACGCCGCCGCGTCGATGAGGAAGTGCGCCACCAGGAACGGCAGCAGCCGACCGGTGCGGTGGTAGAGCCACCCGAAGAGCAGTCCCATCGCGAGGTTGCCGATGAAGGCGCCGGGCCCCTGATAGAGGTGGTACGTCGCACGGAGCACCGACGTCGAGACGATGATCGTCCACGGCGACCACCCGAGCTCCCGCAGGCGGGCGAACAGGTATCCGAGCACGACGAACTCCTCCTGGAGCGACGCGCGTGCGGCGGCGAGCAGGAGGATCGGCACGGTCCACCAGTGCGCGTCCAGACCCGCGGGGTTCACGGCCACGAACAGTCCGAGCGCCCGGCCGCCGAGGTAGAGCGCCAGGCCCGGCACGCCGATCGCGAGGACGAGGAGCACGCCCCGGCCGACGTCGCCGGCCACGCGGGTACCGTCGAGGCCGAGGCGCTCCAGGTGCGGGCGACGGCGCTGCCACAGCAGGAAGCAGACGAGGAGCACCGGTACCAGGGCGAAGCCGATGGACAGCACCTGATAGATGAGGTCGAACACCTCCCGGTCGCTGCGGGAGGGGTTGAGGGTGGCGGTCTGATCCGCGAGGGGCGTGTCGTCGGTGAGCCGATAGGCGAGCTGCACGATCGCGTAGATCGCGGACTGGCCCAGACCCAGGGCGAGCACGATGGCGATCTCCCACCACAGGCGCGCTCGACCCTCACGCGGCTCGTCGCGCCGGATGGGCGCGGTCGACGGCGTCTGCGGCACCGGGGGAGTCGGGTCGGGGAGGCTCACGGGACGATGGTACGACGTGCGTTCAGGAACCCGATCCGCGCGTACGTTATCCTGGAACGTCGGCTTCCCGGCGCAACCCCACACTCTTTGAGGACCCTTGTATGGCGCACGCCCTCCGCTCTGACCTCCGCAACGTCGCAATCGTCGCCCACGTCGACCACGGCAAGACCACGCTCGTCGACGCGATGCTCCGCCAGACGGGCTCCTTCGGCGAACACTCGCACGTGGAGGAGCGCGCGATGGACTCCAACGATCTGGAGCGCGAGAAGGGCATCACGATCCTCGCCAAGAACACGGCGATCACCTACAAGGGCAAGCACGCCGGCGGCAAGGAGATCACGATCAACGTGATCGACACCCCCGGCCACGCCGACTTCGGCGGCGAGGTCGAGCGCGGCCTGTCGATGGTCGACGGCGTCGTGCTGCTCGTGGACGCGAGCGAGGGCCCGCTGCCGCAGACCCGCTTCGTGCTGCGCAAGGCGCTCGAGGCCAAGCTCCCCGTCATCCTCCTGGTCAACAAGACCGACCGTCCGGACGCCCGGATCGCCGAGGTCGAGGAGGAGGCGCACGACCTCCTGCTGGGTCTGGCCTCCGACCTCGTCGACGACGTGCCCGATCTCGACGTCGACGCGCTGCTCGACGTGCCCGTGGTCTACGCCTCCGGCCGCGCCGGCGCCGCGTCGCAGAACCGTCCCGCCGACGGCTCGCTGCCCGACAACGACGACCTCGAGCCGCTGTTCGAGGCCATCCTCGAGCACGTCCCGGCCCCGGCCTACGACGACGAGGCCCCGCTGCAGGCCTGGGTCACGAACCTGGACTCCAGCCCCTTCCTCGGTCGCCTCGCCCTGCTGCGCGTCTTCAACGGCACGCTCAAGAAGGGCCAGACGGTCGCCTGGGTCCGCTCCGACGGCTCGACCAGCAATGCCCGGATCACCGAGCTGCTGAAGACCCGCGCCCTGGAGCGCTACCCGGCCGAATCCGCCGGCCCCGGAGACATCGTCGCCATCGCCGGCTTCGAGGACATCACCATCGGCGAGACCATCGCCGACCCCGAGGACATCCGTCCGCTGCCGGCCATCACGGTCGACGACCCCGCGATCTCCATGACGATCGGCACCAACACCTCGCCGCTCATGGGCAAGGTCAAGGGGCACAAGCTCACCGCACGCATGGTGAAGGACCGCCTCGACCGCGAGCTCATCGGCAACGTGTCGCTCAAGGTCGTCGACATCGGGCGTCCCGACGCCTGGGAGGTGCAGGGTCGCGGTGAGCTGGCCCTCGCCATCCTCGTCGAGAACATGCGCCGCGAGGGCTTCGAGCTCACGGTCGGCAAGCCGCAGGTGGTCACCAAGAAGATCGACGGCAAGGTCTACGAGCCGTTCGAGCACCTGACCATCGACACGCCGGAGGAGCACCTCGGCGCGATCACCCAGCTCCTCGCGAACCGCAAGGGCCGCATGGAGAACATGACCAACCACGGCACCGGCTGGGTGCGCATGGAGTTCGTCGTGCCCTCGCGTGGTCTCATCGGCTTCCGCAGCGAGTTCCTCACGACGACCCGCGGCACGGGTATCGCCAACGCGATCTCGCACGGCTACGAGCCGTGGGCGGGGCAGATCACCACGCGCCAGAACGGCTCGATCGTGGCCGACCGCTCGGGTGTCGTCACCCCCTTCGCGATGATCGCGCTCCAGGAGCGCATGTCGTTCTTCGTGCAGCCGACCGAAGAGGTCTACGAGGGCATGGTCATCGGCGAGAACTCGCGCGCCGACGACATGGACGTCAACATCACCAAGGAGAAGAAGCTCACCAACATGCGTTCCTCCACGGCCGACAACTTCGA
The DNA here is from genome assembly GCF_002993305.1 of Microbacterium sp. str. 'China'. Taxonomy (NCBI): domain Bacteria; kingdom Bacillati; phylum Actinomycetota; class Actinomycetes; order Micrococcales; family Microbacteriaceae; genus Microbacterium; species Microbacterium sp. str. 'China'. The sequence goes on from NZ_CP027434.1 coordinate 1,194,232, forward strand.
GTCGATGACGCCGCCGCGCATCCTCACGCTGGAGGAGAGCCTGGAGTTCGCGCGCGACGACGAATGCGTCGAGGTGACTCCGGAGAAGGTCCGCATCCGCAAGGTGATCCTCGACCAGACCGTCCGCGGTCGCGAGGCCTCGCGTCTCAAGCGTCAGGACGCGAACGCCTGATCGCACCGCACTCCTTTCGAGAGGGCCCCACGCCGCCGCCTGGCCGCGTGGGGCCCTCTCTCATGAAAATCCCAGGTGAGGGCTAGTTTTCGTTCAGGTTGATGACGCAGACTCGTTGACTTGCGCCCGGGGCGAGCTCCCGATGAGTCCCCGATATGGGCGTACGACGACCCGAAAGTCAAAGCCTTGCTTCAGAAGACCCGTGCGCTTCGGCGCGCCTCCGACGCGGCAGCCGCTCGCGCCACCGTCACCCGTACACCCCTCATCGCCCTCGGCGCCGCCACGGTCGCGCTCGTCGGCATCACCCTCAGCGTGGGCCTCGCCTCCGCCCCGGCGGCCGGAGCGGAGCGCTCCGACGCCACCTCCGCCGTCACGAGCCACGACCTCGGCACCGAGCCCCTCACCCGTATCGCCGATCAGGCCGTCATGACGGTCTCGAACGCGACCGATGCGGTCGCCGCGGCGAAGAGCCTGTCAACGGAGGTCGCCGAGTCGGGCCTCGACGTGGGCGCGGCGGCGTCCGTGGACACCACCGCTCTCGAGGACGACCTGGAGACCCTCGCCGACCGATCCACCCTCCCGCTGGTCCTCATCACGGTGACGACCGCGCAGGCCGAGGCGGAGACCGACAAGGTCGTGACCGCGACGGCAGAGCTCCAGCAGGCCTACACCGCCGCGCAGGAGAAGAAGGCGGCAGAGGACGCTGCGCGCGCCGCCGAGGAGAAGGCGGCGGCCGCAGCGGCCGCGCTCGCCTCCGCGAACACGCCGGACGGGGCTCGGGCCACCGCACAGCAGATGATGGCCGACCGCTACGGCTGGGGTGGCGACCAGTTCTCCTGCCTGAACTCGCTGTGGAACAAGGAGTCCGGCTGGAACTACCAGGCGTACAACAACGACGGGGGAGCGACCGGCATCCCGCAGGCGCTGCCCGGCAGCAAGATGGCCTCGGCGGGTGCCGACTGGCAGACGAACGCCGCCACCCAGATCGCCTGGGGCCTGCAGTACATCGCCGACGCCTACGGCACCCCGTGCAGCGCCTGGGGACACTCCCAGGCCATGAACTGGTACTGAGCCGCAGAGCGGGCCCCCTCGCGAACGATTGCCCCTAGCCGTCACCCGACACGGACGCTACCGTGACAGGGAGACGGCTGGGGGCGTCGCGATTTCCGAGGAGGAATGGTGCTCGACCCCACCGTCTGGCTCGACGTCCCGCAGGAGGTCTCCACGGGCACGCTTCCCGGATGGGAGCGGGTGGACGAGCTCGTGCGGGAGGCGCACGCCCGGTACGCGGACGAGGTGTCCGGGGAGGTGGCGGACTACATCCCCGTCCTCGCCGCGGTCGATCCGGAGCTGTTCGGGCTCGCGGTGATCGAGGTGGGCGGCGGCATCCACGACGCCGGAGACGCGCTGCACGCGTTCTCCATCCAGTCGATCTCGAAGATGTTCGTCTACGCGCTGGCGATCCAGGAGCACGGCCACGAGCGGGTCCGCGAGATCGTGGGCGTCAACAACACCGGCCTCGCCTTCAACTCGGTGGTGGCGCTGGAGCTCAACGACGGGCATCCGCGCAACCCGATGGTCAACGCCGGGGCGATCGCGACCACGGCGCTGATGCCCGGCGCCACGGCGGTGGAGCAGTGGGAGCGCGTCCGCGAGGGGCTGTCCGCGTTCGCCGGACGACCGCTGAGCCTGGACGGCGAGGTCTACGCCTCCGAGGCCGGGTCGAACGAGCGCAACCGCGCACTCGGATGGCTGCTGCGCAGCTACAGACGACTGGCCGGCGATCCGGACGAGATCGTCGACGTCTACACCCGTCAGTGCGCGCTCAGCGTGACCGCGCACGACCTCGCCGTCATGGGGGCCACGCTCGCCGACGGCGGGGTCAACCCCGTGACGGGAGAGCGGGTGGTCTCCGCGGACGTCTGCCGTGACACGCTCGCCGTCGTCGCGGCGAGCGGGCTGTACGAGCGGTCCGGGGACTGGCTGTTCGAGATCGGCCTTCCGGCCAAGTCGGGCGTCTCGGGCGGCCTCGTCGCCGTCTCTCCCGGCAAGGGCGCCGTCGCCGGCTTCTCGCCCCGGCTGGACGAGGCGGGCAACTCGATCCGGTCGCAGATGGCGATCGGCCACCTGTCGCGGTCGCTGGGGCTGAACCTCTTCGCCTCCGCGCCCGCGCCCGCGCATGCCGGCGAGGCGCGTGTCTCGTCAGCCTCGGAAGGAGAGCGCTCATGACCCGCACGGCCCCCGCCCCCGCGAAGACGTCCTGGCTGCCGATGGTCAGCCTGTTCCTCGCACAGGTGCTCATGTCCTTCAACGTCGCAGCGCTGCCGATCTCCCTCGGCGGCATGGTGAGCGACTTCGGCGTCCCGCCGACCGTCGCGAGCACGACGATCGTGATGTACGGCCTCGCCGTCGCGGCGCTCGTGATGACCGGGGCCAAGCTCGGGCAGCGCGTCGGCTGGGTGCTGATCTTCCGCGTCGTCGTCGCGCTCTTCGCGGGGTCGGCCGTGATGATGCTCCTCGCCCCGACCGTCTGGTGGGCCATCGCCGGGCAGGCTGTGGCGGGAGCGGCCGCGGCGATCATCGTCCCCTCGATCGTGGCTCTGATCGCCGAGAACTACCGGGGCCCGCAGCAGGCCACGGCCATCGGCGCGATCGGCTCGGCACGCGCGATCTCCGGCGTCAGCGCCTTCCTCATCGGAGGGACGCTCGGGACGCTCGTCGGGTGGCGTCCGCTCTTCGTCATCGTGCTGGCGATCGCCGTCGCGGTCTTCGCGCTGAGCTTCACGCTGCGCGGCGATCGCGGCGATGCGGCGATCCGCATCGATCTCGTCGCGGCGCTCCTCATCGGCGCGGCGATCGTGCTGCTGACCCTCGGATTCAACAACCTGAACAGCTGGGGAGCGCTCGCGGCGGCGCCGTCCGCCCCGTTCTCCATCCTCGGGCTCTCGCCGGCACCGATCTTCATCGTGTCGGGGATCATCCTGGGCCAGGGGTTCTTCCTGTGGACCCGGCGGCGGATGGCCGAGGGGAAGGTGCCGCTCATCGACCTGAGCGTGCTGGGGTCGTCCCGGGAGCGCGCCGCGGTGTACGCCATGTTCATCGTCGTGGCGCTGGAAGCCTGCGTGAACTTCACGGTGCCGCTGTACATCCAGATCGTCCAGGGGCGGACGCCGTTCGACACCGCCCTCGCGATGATGCCGTTCAACCTCACGGTGTTCGTGACGGCGACGCTCGTCGTCCGGTTCTACACGCGCTACCCGCCGCGCACGATCGGCGTCTTCGGGTTCATCCTCACCACGGCGGCGCTGGTCTGGCTCTCGGTCGTCGTGACCAACAACTGGGAGACGGTGCCGACCATCGCCGGACTCATCGTGTTCGGCATCGGCCAGGGAGCCCTCGTCACGCTGGTGTTCAACGTGCTCGTGACCGCGGCACCGCCGGAGCTCGCCGGCGACGTGGGATCGTTGCGCGGCACCACGCAGAACCTCGCCTCCGCGGTCGGGACGGCGCTCGCCGGGGCGCTGCTGGTCTCGCTGCTCGCGCTCAACGTCGGACGCGCGGTCGTGGAGCATCCGGAACTGCCGCCGTCGCTGGTGTCGCAGATCGACCTGAACGAGGTGAACTTCGTCAGCAACGACGAGCTGCGTGCGGTCCTGGACACCACGGACGCGACGCCGGAACAGGTCGACGCCGCGGTCGCCGTGAACGAGGAGTCGCGCCTGCGCACGCTCAAGCTCGGCCTGCTGATCCTCGCCGCGGTGAGCGCGCTCGCGATCCTGCCGGCGTCGCGCCTGCCGAACTACCGTCCGCACGAGATCCCGGATCCCTCGCCGGCCGGGCCGGGGGAGTGATCCTCAGCGGAGCTCGGAGATGAGCACGGCGCTCGTCCCGGGCGCGATGGCCTCGAACACGTGCGCCGCGTCGCCGGCATACGTCAGGTAGTCGCCCGGGTTCAGCACCACGGCATCCTCGGGCGGGCCGACCCGCGCCTGCCCGGCGATGAGGATCACGTGCTCGATCGTGCCCGCATGGTGGGGGTCCGAGCGGCGGGGGTCGCCGGGCTCCGCCTGGATGAGGTACACGTCGCGCCGGGCGCCCGGAGGGCTCGCCGAGAGGAGTGTGGCGCTGTAGGCGGCGGCAGCGGAGGGCACCCCCGCGAGGTCGTCGGCGCGGATGAGGGTGGGGGCGTTGGCCTGCTGGTCGACGAGCACCGCGAACGGGACACCGAGCGCGACGCCCAGCGCCCACAGCGTCTCCACGCTCGGATTGCCTGCGCCGCTCTCGAGCTGGGAGACCGTGGCCTTGGAGATGCCGGCCCGGCGGGCGAGCTCCGAGACGGACAGGTTCGCCGTCTCGCGCTCGCGGCGGAGCGTGCGGGCGATGCGGGTGCGGAGATCCTCCATGCGTTCATCATGGCAAACGATCGTTCGCTTGACTATGCCGAGCGCCATGTTCAGAATGATGATCGTGTGTTCAGTGAAGCGAACGGATGGCTGTCGATGACCGCTGGACGTGAGGTGTGGCGTGAGTCCCTCGGCGTCGTGCTCGCCACGAGTGCCTATGGCATCTCCTTCGGTGCGCTCGCCGTGGCCGCGGGCCTCGACGTGTGGCAGGCGTGCGTGCTCAGCCTCCTCATGTTCACCGGCGGATCCCAGTTCGCCTTCGTGGGCGTCTTCGCCGCCGGCGGCTTGGCCGCGCTGCCGTCGGCGATCGCGTCGGCCGCCCTCCTCGGCGTGCGCAACGTCGCCTACGGCATGCGCATGTCGCCGGTCGTCGGCGGGGGACCGGCGCGACGGGCCGTCGCCGCGCACTTCACCATCGACGAGTCCACGGCGGTGGCGATCGCGCAGGACGATCCGCGCCTGCGCCGGGTGGGCTTCTGGGTCACCGGGGTCGGCATCTTCCTGGGCTGGAACCTCACCACTCTCATCGGCGCGCTGGTCGGCGACGTGCTCGGCGACCCGAAGGCGTGGGGCCTGGATGCCGCGGCGGCCGCAGCGTTCCTCGCCCTGCTGTGGCCGCGACTGCGCCGGCGGCAGGCGGTCGCCGTCGGGATCGCGGCGGCCGTGATCGCGGCCGCCCTGACCCCGTTCCTCCTGCCGGGACTCCCCGTGCTGGTCGCCGCGCTCGTCGCGATCGTCGTCGGGTGGTTCAACTGGCTGGAGGCACCGCGAGCCGCAGAGGTCGGCGACGGGGAGGTCGGCGCATGAGTCTCTGGAGCGCCATCCTCCTCGCCGCCCTGATCTGCCTCGCACTGAAGGCCGTGGGCTACCTCGTGCCGCCGAAGGTGCTCGAAGCCCCGCGCCCCGCCCGTATCTCCGATCTCCTCACCGTCGCGCTGCTCGCCGCCCTCGTCGCGGTGCAGTCGCTCGGCGACGGGCAGGCCATCACCGTCGACGCGCGTGTCCCCGCCCTGCTCGTCGCGGCGGGACTCCTCTGGCTGCGGCAGTCGTTCCTCGTGGTGGTGGCAGCCGCCGCCCTCGTCGCCGCGCTGCTGCGGCTGGGGGGTCTCGCCGCCTGACACGTCGTTTCGCCGGACAGTGCCCGGGTAGGATCGGGGGGTGCGCGGGAAGTGGTTGTCGAGGGTGCTGTCCTGGGTGGCTGCTGCCCTGGTGGGTGGGGTCTACGGCGTGGCCGGGACCATCGCGCACAGCGTCATGTGGGGGCCGATCCCGATCGGCCTGATCGTCGCCGCCATCGCCTGCGCCGCGATCCTCATCGCCGTGCGGGCGCTCACCCATGACCGGGGCGCCGCCGTCGCCGCCGGACTCGGGATGCTGGGCATGATCGTGCTCATCTCGGGCGTCGGTCCCGGTGGCTCCGTCGTCGTGCAGGACACCCTCGCCGGGCGCATCTGGACCTATCTCGCCGCCGGCATCGTGCTGCTCGTCATCGCGTGGCCGTCGTTCTCCCGGCAGCCGGTCCGCCCCGCCACGCCGTCCTCGGAGGAACCCGAGGTCCACGGGTCGTAGACTGAGGGGGTGACGTATGTGATCGCCCTCCCGTGCGTCGATGTCAAGGATCGCGCCTGCATCGACGAGTGCCCCGTTGACTGCATCTACGAGGGCGAACGGTCGCTCTACATCCACCCGGATGAGTGCGTGGACTGCGGAGCGTGCGAGCCGGTGTGCCCCGTCGAGGCGATCTACTACGAGGACGACCTCCCAGACGAGTGGCAGGACTACTACAAGGCCAACGTCGAGTTCTTCGACGAGATCGGCTCGCCCGGAGGCGCCGCCAAGGTCGGCGTCTACCCGTTCGACCACCCGATCATCGCCGCGCTCCCGCCGCAGGGCGAGTAGGCCCGCTCCGTGAGCGTCCGCGACCTCGCCGACTACCCGTGGGACGCCGTGGTCCCGTATCGCGAGCGCGCCGCCCGGCACCCTGGCGGGCTCGTCGATCTCTCCGTCGGCTCGCCGGTCGATCCCACGCCGGAGATCGTCCGTCAGGCCCTCGCCGAGGCGACCGACGCCCACGCCTATCCGCAGACCGTCGGCACCCCCGCGCTCCGGGAGGCGATCGTCGACTGGTACGCCCGCCGCCGCGGCGTCCCGGACCTCCGGGTCGACAACGTGCTGCCGACGATCGGCTCCAAGGAGCTCGTCGCGCTGCTGCCCACGCTGCTGGGTCTCGGCGCCGGAGACATCGTGGTGCACCCCCGCGTCGCCTACCCGACGTACGACGTCGGCGCGCGGGTCGCCGGGGCGACGCCTGTCGCGGCCGACGACCCGGCGGAATGGCCGGAGGGCGCGCGGCTCATCTGGATCAACACCCCGGGCAACCCGGACGGTCGCACGTGGACCGTCGACGAGCTCTCCGTGGCTGTGCAGCGGGCGCGTGAGCTGGGGGCCGTGCTGGCCAGCGACGAGTGCTACGCCGAACTGGGATGGGACGGTCCGTGGACCGAGGAGCCCATCCCGTCGGTGCTCGACCCGAGGGTGACCGGTGGCACGCGGGCGAATCTGCTCAGCGTGTACTCGCTGAGCAAGCAGTCCAACCTCGCGGGTTATCGGGCGGCCTTCGTCGCAGGCTGCGCCCGCGTGGTCGGTGAGCTCCTCGCCGCACGCAAGCACCTCGGCCTCATGCCGCCCGCGCCGGTGCAGCAGGCGATGATCGTCGCCCTCGGTGACGATGCACACGTCGCGGCGCAGAAGGAGCTCTACCGTGAGCGGCGGGCGCTGCTGCTGCCCGCCGTCGAGGCTGCCGGCTTCCGCATCGACGGCTCGGAGGCGGGGCTGTACATCTGGGCGACCGAGGGACGCGACGCCTGGGAGTCGATGGCGCGCCTCGCCGACCTCGGGATCCTCGCGGGCCCCGGGCACTTCTACGGTGCCTCCTCACCCGAGCACGTGCGGTTGTCGCTCACGGCGCCGACCGACCGCGTGGCCGAGGCGGCTCAGCGCCTGCGCGGAGCGGTTCTGTAGGAACCCTCCCTGTTGCGCCGATCTCTTTGGCCGTTGTCACAGTAGGCCTGCGCGACGACTAGGCTGTAAAGGCGATTCGGTCGGCACCCGGCCAGGCGCTCGGCGCCCGAGAGATCGCCAGTTCCGGCTTGATCAAGAACTTGCTGACGCCCGCGACGCCGGGGCGATCAGACAGAAGGAGGAGGTCCGCGTGAGCGCTGCGGCAGACCAGACGGCGAAGCTGACGATCGGCGAGACTACCGCCGAATTCCCCCTGGTGCGCGGTACCGCGGGCCACGACAGTATCGACTTCTCGACGCTGACCCGTCAGACCGGCTACACCGGTCTCGACTACGGCTTCGTCAACACCGCCTCCACGAAGTCGGACATCACGTTCATCGACGGAGACAAGGGCATCCTGCGCTACCGCGGCTACCCGATCGAGCAGCTCGCCGGCAGCACCAGCTACCTCGAGGTCGCGTGGCTGCTCATCTACGGCGAGCTGCCGTCCGCCGGCGAGCTGGCGGAGTTCGACGAGAAGATCCGCCGCCACACGCTGCTGCACGAGGACCTCAAGCGCTTCTTCTCGGCGCTGCCGCACACCGCGCATCCCATGTCGGTGCTGTCCTCCGCCGTCGCGGCCCTGTCGACGTACTACGAGGGCCAGACCGACCCGCACAACCCCGAGCACGTCGAGCTGAACACCATCCGCATGCTCGCCAAGCTTCCGGTCATCGCCGCCTACGCGCACAAGAAGAGCGTCGGCCAGGCGTTCCTCTACCCGGACAACTCGCTCGGCTTCGTGGAGAACTTCCTGAAGCTGAACTTCGGCGTGAACTCCGAGCCTTACGAGATCAACCCGACCATGGTGAAGGCCCTCGAACTGCTGCTCATCCTGCACGAGGACCACGAGCAGAACGCCTCGACCTCCACCGTCCGCCTGGTCGGCTCCACGGGAGCCAACCAGTTCGCCTCCGTCTCGGCCGGCATCCAGGCGCTCTCGGGTCCGCTGCACGGCGGCGCGAACGAGGCTGTGCTGACCATGCTCGGCCAGATCCGCGACTCGGGCCAGAGCGTCTCCCGGTTCGTCGAGCGGGTGAAGAACAAGGAAGAGGGCGTGAAGCTGATGGGCTTCGGGCACCGGGTCTACAAGAACTACGACCCGCGCGCCAAGCTCGTCAAGGAGGCCGCGGACGAGGTGCTGAGCTCGCTCGGCGTCACCGACCCGCTCCTGGACCTCGCGAAGGAGCTCGAGGAGATCGCCCTCGCGGACGACTACTTCCGTGAGCGGCGCCTGTACCCGAACGTCGACTTCTACACGGGCGTGATCTACAAGGCGATGGGCTTCCCCACGCGGATGTTCACGGTCCTGTTCGCGATCGGCCGCCTGCCCGGCTGGCTCGCCCAGTGGCGCGAGCTCCAGCTCGACCCGCAGACGAAGATCGGCCGTCCGCAGCAGCTCTACACCGGGTCGCCGGAGCGCGCCTTCCCGACGCGCTGAGCGCGGGCGTCGCAGACGCCGAAGGCCCCCTCGCACCGGAGTGCGAGGGGGCCTTCGTCGTCGTCAGGCGCGAGCCGGGATCAGCGTCCCTGGCCGCCGCGCGCGCCCTGGCGGCCCTGACCGCCCTGGCGCTGCGCACCCGGCGCGCCCTGGCCCGCAGAGCGCGGACGGCGACGACGGCGGGAGGGCGGGGTGGTCGCGGTGCTCTTCTCGCCGCCCGCGGGCCGCTGCTTCGCAGAGCGCTGCTGCTGCGGCTGCGGGGGAGCGGGGCGCACGTGCGGCGCCCGCTCGGGGACGAGCTCGGTCACGGCGTCGGCGGTGAGGTTCTCCAGCGGTGCCGTGATGGCGGCCTTGCGCAGGAGATCCTTCACGTCGCGGCGCTGCTCGGGCAGGACCACGGTGACGACCGTGCCCGCCGCCCCGGCCCGCGCCGTGCGGCCCGAGCGGTGCAGGTAGGCCTTGTGCTCGACGGGCGGGTCGACGTGGACGACGAGGTCGACGTTGTCGACGTGCACACCGCGAGCGGCGACATCGGTCGCGACGAGCACGCGGACGCCCCCGTCCGCCGGGTCGGTGGAGAAGGCGCCGAGGTTGCGCTCCCTGGCGTTCTGGGACAGGTTGCCGTGCAGATCCACGGCCGGGATCCCGGCGGCGGTGAGCTGCTTGGCGAGCTTCTTCGCCTGGTGCTTGGTGCGCGTGAAGAGGATGCGACGGCCGGTGCCCGAGGCGAGGTCGCGCACCAGCACGGTCTTGTTCTCGGGGGAGTCGACGACGAGCACCCGGTGGGTCATCTCGCCGACGGGCACGCTCGCCTCGTCGACCTCGTGGCTGACGGCGTTCGTGAGGAACCGGCGGGCGAGGGTGTCGATGCCGCGGTCCAGCGTGGCGCTGAAGAGCAGGCGCTGACCGTCGGCGGGGGTCGCCGAGAGGATGCGGGTGACGCCGGGGAGGAACCCGAGGTCGGCCATGTGGTCGGCCTCGTCGAGCACGGTGACCTCGATCGCGCTGAGGCGCACGACCTGCTGCTTCATGAGGTCTTCCAGGCGGCCGGGGCAGGCGACGACGATATCGACGCCGCCCTGCAGCGCCTGCTCCTGCGGACGCTGGCTGACGCCGCCGAACACGGTGGTGACCCGGAGGCCGACGGCCTCCGCGAGCGGGGCGACGGTCGCCGCGATCTGGGTGGCGAGCTCGCGGGTGGGGGCGAGCACGAGGCCGCGGGGCAGGCCGGACCGGCGCTTGTGGCCGGAGGCCGCCAGGCGGGCGACGAGCGGGAGCGCGAAGGCGATGGTCTTGCCACTGCCCGTCCGTCCGCGACCGAGGAGGTCACGGCCGGCGAGCGAGTCGGGCAGGGTGTCACGCTGGATCGCGAACGCCTCGGTCTTTCCGGAGGCGGCGAGAACGGTGGCGAGCTCGGCGGGGACGCCGAGATCGAGGAAGGAAGGCATGCAGAGAACTCCGTCAGCGCACGAGAACGGCGCGGGATAGTGGGGTGAGGTGGGCGAAGACGCAGCGAGTGCGCGTCCGTTCGCCGTGCGAATGGCCAGTTCGGGCTGGAGAGGGGAGCGCGGGCGCTCGCTTCGGTCCTCGGAGACCCCTAGACGACGACGATGCTGACCGGCCGGCGGCGCGGGCAACGGAGCCAGTCTACCAGCGGAGACCGGTCGAAGGCTGCAGGCGGGCTGTCAGGCGTGGAGCGCCTCGTTGAGCGTGACGCCGACGCCGGCGCGGCGGACCGCCTCGACGGCACCCGTGAGCGAGTTACGACGGAAGAGCAGGCCGTCCTGACCTGAGAGGTCGGCGCCCTTGACGGTCTTGCGGCCGCCATCGGCCGTCGCAGGACCGTCGGCGAGCACGATCTTCGTCCCGGCGGTGACGTAGAGCCCGGCCTCCACGACGCAGTCGTCGCCGAGGGAGATGCCGATGCCGGCGTTCGCGCCGAGAAGTGTGCGGGCGCCGATCGACACGCGATGCGACCCGCCGCCGGAGAGCGTGCCCATGATCGAGGCGCCGCCGCCGATGTCGCTGCCGTCGCCGACCACCACGCCCTGCGAGATGCGACCCTCGACCATCGAGGCGCCGAGGGTGCCCGCATTGAAGTTGACGAAGCCCTCGTGCATGACCGTGGTGCCGGGCGCGAGGTGAGCGCCGAGCCGCACGCGCGAGGCGTCGGCGATGCGCACTCCGGCGGGCTGCACGTAGTCGGTGAGACGAGGGAACTTGTCCAGGCCCTGGATCTGGATCCCGGCGCGCTGGAGCTGCGGACGCAGGCGCGCGGCGTCGGCGGGGAGCAGCGGGCCGGCATTGGTCCAGGCGACGTTCGGCAGGTGACCGAAGATGCCGTCGAGGTTGAGGGCGTTCGGCTGCACGAGCAGGTGCGACAGCGCGTGCAGGCGCAGATAGGCGTCCGCGGTGGAGATCGGGGCCGCGTCCAGGTCGATCGTGAGCTCGATCACCGCGAGGGTGACGTCGCGGCGCTCGTCCGGTCCGGTCTGTGCGTCGAGTGCTGTGCGCGCGGCGGCGACCTCGGCGTCGGACGGCGCGGACGAGCGGACCTCCGGGTACCACGCGTCGAGGACCGTGCCGTCGCTCGCGGTGGTCGTCAGGCCGAGTCCCGAGACAGATCGTGCGTCGCTCATGCCTCCACGGTATCGCGCCGACGACGGTGTCCCGTCCCGCATGACGGGCATCAGTAGGCTGGGGGCATGGTGCTCGATCTGACCGCGTCCTCCGCCGACATCACCCGCGCGATCTGCGACGTCCCGAGTGTCTCCGGCGACGAGAAGACACTGGCCGACCTGATCGAGGAGGCCGTGTCCGGTCTGCCGCACCTGGAGGTCATCCGGCACGGCAACACGGTCGTCGCCCGCACGGATCTCGGTCGGGCGCAGCGCGTCGCGATCGCCGGGCACATCGACACCGTGCCCCTCAACGACAACCTGCCCACGCGCGACATCGAGATCGACGGCGTGCCGTATCTGTGGGGTCGCGGCACCGTCGACATGAAAGCGGGGGTCGCGGTGCAGCTCAAGCTGGCCGCCGAGCTCACCGACCCCGCGATCGACGTGACCTGGATGTGGTACGACAACGAGGAGGTCGCGGCCTCCCTGAACGGCCTCGGGCTTCTCGCCGCAGCGCGTCCCGACCTGTTCCAGGCCGATTTCGCCATCCTCGGGGAGCCCTCGAACGGCCAGGTCGAGGGGGGATGCAACGGCACGCTGCGGGCGATCGTGCGGACCACGGGCGTCCGCGCGCACAGCGCCAGAGCCTGGATCGGCGAGAACGCGATCCATCGCGCGGCGCCCATCCTCACCCGGCTGTCCGAGTACCGAGCGCGCGAGGTGATGGTCGAGGGACTTCTCTATCGGGAGGGCCTCAGTGCGGTCCGCATCGCGGGAGGAGTCGCGGGCAACGTCATCCCGGACGCCTGCGAGGTCGAGGTCAACTACCGCTTCGCGCCGAGCAAGTCCGCGGCCGACGCCGAGGCTCACGTCCGAGCGGTGCTCGCCGGATTCGACGTCGAGATCACGGATGCCGCCGAAGGTGCCCGCCCCGGCCTGGACGCGGACATCGCGCGCCGGTTCGTCGCGGCTGTCGGCGCGGAGCCGCAGCCGAAGTACGGCTGGACCGACGTGGCGCGGTTCTCGGCCCTCGGCATCCCGGCCGTGAACTACGGGCCGGGCGACCCGCATCTCGCCCATCACGACGAGGAGCGTGTGCCGCTCGCCCAGATCGACGCCGTCGAGCGGGGTCTGCGCGCATGGCTGACGTCGCACTGACGCTCGCACGGCGCTGGGCGCGGATACCGCTGGCTCTGCGCATCGGCATCGTCTACGTCCTCGCACGGGTCGTGACGACCGGATTCCTCATCGCAGCGGCCGCCCTGTCCACGGTGTTCTCGCGCTTCGGCGGCGACGCCGGGCTCGTGGACTTCGTCCTCGCGTGGGATGCGCAGTGGTACTGGCAGGTGGCGGTGCACGGCTATCCCGCCGACCTCCCGCTGACCGATGACGGGCAGGTGGCCGAGAACGCGTGGGCCTTCATGCCCGTGTTCGCGTACGCCGCCAAGGCGTTGGGCTTCGTGCTCGGCTCCTGGGGCGCGGGCGCTCTCGTGCTCTCGCTCGGAGCCGGCTACCTTGCCTGTCTCGCCCTGCATCGTCTGCTCCGCGACCGCATCGGGAACGCAGCGGCGCTGTGGGCCGTCGTCTTCTTCGCGTCCGGGCCGCTGGCCGCGCTGTTCCAGGTCGGCTACGCGGAGACGCTCTTCCTGCTGCTGCTCTTCCTCGCGCTGGATGCGACGATCCGGCGGAACTACACCTGGCTGTACGTGCTCATCCCGGTGCTGGGGTTCACCCGCCCCGGCGTGCTCGCCTTCGCCCTGTACCTCGGTCTGCACGGCATCCTCCGCTGGCGGCATCGCCGCACCGATCCGCTGGGCGCCAGGGAGATCGTGCACATCGTCGCCCTCGGCGCGCTCGCGACGGCCACCGGGTTCGCCTGGCAGCTGATCGCCGGTGTCGTGACCGGTGACCCCGGCGCCTACCTCGCCACCGAACTCGCCTGGCGACGACACTGGATCGCCGGGGGAGTCGAGGGCTTCGTGCCCTTCGAGGGGTGGGTGCAGGCGTCGCACTTCTGGTTCGAGCTGTGGGGTCTGCCACCGGCCTGGGGACCGGTCGCCCTCGTCGTCCTCGTCGTCGCGGCGGGCGCGGCGCTGATGCTGTCCCCGCAGGTGCGCGCGCTCGGCCCGGACCTCCGTCTCTGGAGCGCGAGCTACCTGCTCTATCTGCTCGCAGTGTTCTTCCCGCAGTCGAGCACCTTCCGCCTGCTGCTGCCGCTCAGCCCGGCGTGGGGTGCGGTCGCGGTGCCCCGGTCACGAACCTGGCGCCTGGGGGTGCTGGCACTGTGCCTGGTCGGCCAGTGGGTGTGGATCTACCACGTGTATGCCCTCGGCAGTACGTTCTGGCAGGTGCCCTGACGACGCGGGGGAGCGGATTGTGTCCCCGTGACGTCCACGGCGCGGTCGCACCCGATAAACTCGTCCCATACCACCGGAGGAAAGGGAGCCACGATGGCAGCGATGAAGCCGAGGACCGGAGACGGACCCATGGAGGCCGTGAAAGAGGGACGACTCATCATCGTGCGTGTTCCGCTCGAAGGAGGAGGCCGCCTGGTCGTCTCCGTGAACGACGCCGAGGCCAAGGAGCTTCACGACGTGCTCGGTGCCGTCGTGGCCCCGGCCTGATCGAACCCGGTCCGCTGAAGCGCGACCGCAGAGGGCGAGGGATCGCGGATCCCTCGCCCTCTTGTCGTGTGGAGGTGCCGCTCAGGCGCGGTCGTCGAGGCGGATCAGCTGCAGCAGGCCCTCGCCCGCGGGCGAGACCGTGGCCAGCACCGCCGACGATTCCTGCGTCTCCTGGACGAGCGATCGATAGGCGGAGGTGATGTCGTCGCGCTGGACCGGGTCGGCCACGCGGCCCCCGGCGAGGATGCGGGGCACGAGCACCAGGCCACCGGTACGAGCGAGACGGAGTCCGTGCGAGACGTACTCGATGACGTTCTCGGGGTCGGCGTCGACGAGGACGATGTCGTACGACGCCTCGTTCATGCGGGGGAGCACGTCGATCGCGCGTCCGGCGATGAACCGCGCGCGGGTGGCGGGCACCTTCGCGTCCGCGAACGCCTGACGGGCGGCGGCGAGGTGCTCGGGCTCGTTGTCGATCGAGGTCAGCACCGCGTTCGGTGCCCCGCGCAGCAGCCAGAGTCCGGAGACGCCGGCGCCGGTTCCGATCTCGACGATGGAGCGGGCGGTGCCCGCGGCGGCGAGCACCGCGATCTGCGAACCGACGACGGCGCTGATGGGGGCCGCCCCGAGCTCCACGGCGTGGGTGCGAGCGCGGGCGATGGTCTCCGGCTCGACGATGGACTCGCGAAGGAAGCGCGCGTTGGCGTCGTGCTCGCTCATGACCTGCCTCTCCCTGCGTGCATGGCTGATGTGTCCAGGGTATTCGCTCACCGCGCGCAGAGCCCGCAGGCGCGGCGGTAGCCTGGTCACATGACGTTCGGCCTCACCTTCGAGAAGCTGCTGCTCATCGGCCTGATCGCAGTGCTGATCATCGGCCCCGAGCGTCTGCCGCGTGCCGCGGAGGCCTTCGCGAGCATCGTGCGCAGGGCCGGCGAGTACATCCGCGACACGAAGTCCCGCGTCCGCGAGGAAATGGGTCCGGAACTCGACGACGTGGACTGGCGCAAGCTGGACCCGCGGCAGTACGACCCCCGGCGCATCATCCGCGACGCGCTCCTGGAGGAGCCGGAGCCCGCGACCCCCGCGCAGGCGACGGCGACGATCGCGGAGCCGGTGGCCCCGCGCACCGCGCCGCCGACCTTCAGCGCCGAGAACCGCCCGCCGTTCGACACCGAGGCGACCTGAGTCGTCGGTTCAGGAGATCCGGGTCCGCAGCATCGTCAGCTCCTCGTCGCTGAACAGCGAGCGCGGGATCGCGGTGGCGACCGAGGCATCGCGCACCTTGAAGATCACGGCGTCCCTGCCGACACGGAGGCTCTGGAACGTGCGGTACGGGATCTCGGAGCGGCGGCGATCGCTTCCCAGCTGCAGCCTGTCCTCGTCCAGCGCGACCCAGACCACGCTCTCGACCGGCATCGCGGCACGGACGGCCTTGCGGGCGCTCGAGGTGGTCAGGATCACCGCGTAGGCACCCAGTGCCACCGTCACGGCGGGCAGCCAGGCGACGATCGTGCTGACCTCCGCTCCGCGGGAGAGGAGGTCGTTGAGCGTGAAGACGGAGAGGACCAGTCCGGCTGCCAGTGCGACCCACATCACGATCGCGACGGGCCTGGTCAGGGAGTAGACGGTGGCGTCACGCGCCATCCGCCGCAGCAGGCTCTCATCCACGGTCACAGATCGGTGCGGCATCCGTCCATCCTCCCCTTCGGTCTCAGGCGATCGACATCGGCAGCGAGCGTCCGGCGAGGCCACGGCCCCGTCGGGCGAGGCCGGCGGCCATCGTGCGGATCGCCTGGGCGGCGGCGTCGTCGGGCGCGGAGGTGACGACCGGGACGCCCACGTCCCCGCCCTGACGGAGCGCCGGGCTGAGCGGGATGGAGGCGAGCAGGGGGACCGGCGCGTCGGGCTCGGACAGGGCCTCCGCGACCGCCGCTCCGCCACCCGCGCCGAACAGGTCGATGACCGTGCCGTCGGGGAGGGTGTACGCGGACATGTTCTCGATCACGCCGATCACGCGCTGACCGGTCTGACGGGCGACGAGTCCGCTGCGGATGGCCACGTCGGAGGCCGCCGCTTGGGGAGTGGTGACCACGAGCACTTCGGCGTGGGGGAGGAGCTGCCCGATCGAGATCGCGATGTCACCGGTGCCCGGTGGCATGTCGATGAGCAGGACGTCGAGGTCGCCGAAGAAGACGTCGGTGAGGAACTGCGAGACCGTGCGGTGCAGCATCGGTCCGCGCCAGGCCACGACGGACTCCCCGTCGCGCAGGAACATCCCGATCGAGATGGTCTTCACCCCGTGTGCCACCGGCGGCAGCATCAGGTCGTCGATGCGCGTCGGCTGCGTGCCGGCGGGGATACCCAGCAGCCCGGGGATCGAGAAGCCGTGCACGTCCGCATCCACCAGGCCGACGGCGAGACCCCGGTCGGCGAGAGCGACCGCGAGGTTCGCGGTGACCGTCGACTTGCCGACGCCGCCCTTGCCGCTGGAGACGAGGATCACGCGGGTGAGGGAGTCGGGGCCGAAGGGCATGTGCCGGGCGGGGCGTCCCGCCCGGAGCCGTTCGGTGAGGGCCTTGCGCTCGGCCGGGGTCATCACGCCCACCTCGACCTCGACGTCCGTGACCCCGGGGACCGCGGCCGCGGCACCGCGCACGTCGCGCTCGATGCGGTCGGCGGCGGGGCACCCGACGATCGTCAGCACGATGCTCACGCGCGCGACCCCGTCCTCGACCGAGATGTCGCGCACCATGTCGAGGTCGCCGATCGGCTGCCGCAGCTCCGGATCGGTCACCGCCGCCACCGCGGCCCTGACGCTCTCGGCCGCGGTCATGAGGCGGTGCCGCCCGCGGGCTTCTCCTCGGCGTCGCCCAGCTCGGCCAGCAGGGCCCGGAGCTCCTGCCGGAGCACGTCGCGGGTGACCACCTGCGCGTTGCGCTCCTCCAGCGACATCCGCAGCGCGACGATCTCGCGGGCGAGGTACTCGGTGTCGGCGAGGTTGCGCTCGGCGCGCTGCCGGTCCTGCTCGATCTGCACGCGGTCGCGGTCGTCCTGGCGGTTCTGCGCGAGGAGGATCAGCGGCGCGGCGTATGAGGCCTGCAGCGACAGCATGAGGGTGAGCGCGGTGAAGCCTAGCGCGGCGTCGTCGAAGCGCACCTCGCGGGGCATCAGCGTGTTCCAGCCGATCCAGAGGATGCAGAAGAGGCTGAGGATGACGAGGAACGCCGGGGTGCCCATGGCGCGGGCGACCCACTCCGTGAAGCGACCGAAGCGGTCGCGCGAGGTCGACCGGGGGCGGGTGCTCGTCCGTCCTGGCGCGTCGAGGCGGGCGGCCCGCTCCT
Organism: Microbacterium sp. str. 'China'; assembly: GCF_002993305.1. NCBI lineage: Bacteria > Bacillati > Actinomycetota > Actinomycetes > Micrococcales > Microbacteriaceae > Microbacterium > Microbacterium sp. str. 'China'. The sequence goes on from NZ_CP027434.1 coordinate 1,211,894, forward strand.
TGCGCGCCATCAGCGCGCCTCCGTCACGGGCGGTGTCACATCGTCGCTGTCGTGGGTGCGCCAGTCGTCCGGCAGCAGGTAGTCGAGCACGTCGTCGATGCTGATCGCGCCGACGAGGCGGTGGGCTGCGTCGATCACGGGCAGCGAGACGAGGTCGTAGCTGGCGAGCATGCGGGCGACCTCGGCGGCGGAGGCGGTGACGGGCACCGGCTCGAGGCTGTCGTCGAGGATGGCGCCGAGCCGCTCGTGCGGCGGATAGCGCAGCATCCGCTGGAAGTGCACGAGGCCGAGCAGCCGGCCGGTCGGCGTCTCGAACGGCGGGAGCGTGACGAAGACGGCCGCGGCGAGAGCCGGATGCAGCTCGTGGCGGCGGATGAGCGCCAGTGCCTCGGCGACCGTGGCGTCGGCGGAGAGGATGATCGGCTCCGGGGTCATCAGACCGCCCGCCGTGTCGGGACCGTAGCGCAGCAGCATCCGTACGTCCTCGGCTCTCTCCGGCTCCATCCGCTGGAGCAACTGCTCCAGCTGGGTGGGCGGGAGCTGGGCGAGGAGATCGGCGGCGTCGTCCGGCTCCATCTGATCGAGGATGTCGGCTGCCCGCTCCTCGCCGAGGCGGTCGAGGATGTGCACCTGCTCGTCCTCGGGCATCTCCTCGAGGGCGTCGGCGAGGCGGTCGTCGGAGAGCTCCTCCGCGACCTCGATCATCCGCTGCTGGGGGAGGTCGAGGAGCGTGTTGGCGAGGTCGGCGGCGTGCAGCTCGGAGTAGGAGGCGACGAGCTGCTCGGCGGACTGCGATTCGCCCGGTGCGTGCTCCTCGGTGACCTCGCTCCAGGCGGCGAACGTCGTCGGGCCCTTGGCGAACGGCGACGCACCGGTCTTCGGCCGGCGCAGGAAGAGCTGGCTGATCGCCCACTCGCCGAGGCGGTTGGGCTCGATCGCGACGTCCTCGATGACGGCGGTGCCGCTTCCGTCCGTGAGGCTCACGCGTCGGCCGAGCATCTCGGCGAGGACGCGTACCTCGCCGGCGCGCGGCGAGAAGCGACGGACGTTGATGAGGCCCGTGGTGATGACCTGACCGGACCGGATCGACGTGACCCGGCCGATCGAGAGGAACACGTGGCGGCGGCCGGGGATCTCCACGACCAGTCCGATCACGCGCGGGGCCGCGGTACTTCGATACACGACGACGACGTCCCGGACCTTGCCGAGCCGGTCGCCGACGGGATCGAAGACGGCACACCCTGCCAGGCGCGCGGCGAAAACCCGTTGTGTGCTCACTCGACCAGCGTAGCCCGCGCCGTGCCGGGACGGCGGTCGCGGCGGTCGCTCGGCCGGACGCGGGGCACGACGTGGAAGAATAGCCGGATGAGCATGCTGAATCGCCCCGCGAGCGGCACGGACACCGGTGAGATCGTCGCCTCCATGCGCGACTACGAGAGCGCGCAGAAGGCGGTGTCGAAACTGATCGCCGGAGAGGTCCCCGCGCGCGACATCGCGATCGTCGGTCAGAGCGTGCGGACGGTCGAGCGGGTGACCGGACGGCTCGGCTATGCCGCGGCGGCACGGTCGGGAGCGATCAACGGCATCCTCATCGGCCTGTTCCTCTCGGCGATCCTCGTCCTCGGCAATCCTGAGGTGCCGATCCAGCTGTTCGTCGGCTTCGTCCTCATCGGCGTCGCAGTGGGCATGCTGCTGAGCCTCATCACCTACGCGATCGTGCGTCGCCGTCGGGACTTCGCGAGCGTGACGCAGTTCGCCGCGGATCACTACGAGGTGACCGTGCAGCCCGGTTCGCTGGCGAAGGCTCGCCAGGTCCTCGGTGCGCAGCGTGTCGCCCCGGTGCGTCCGCCGGTGAACCTGGACGAGCCGCCGAAGTACGGCGAGCGGATCCCGCCCGGTCCTCCCCAGCCCTCGCCTGAGCCTGCACCCGAGCCTGAGGCTGATCCTGCCCCGGCGCCTCAGCCTCAGCCTGCACCGGCTCCCGAGCCCGCGCCCGAGCCGGGACTTCCGCCGCGACCCGCCGACCCGGAGACCGGCACCCCCGGATCGGTGCGGTGACCGCGGAGCCCACGCCGGTCCGCATCGAGGTCGCACTGCCGACCGGTACGACGACGGTGTCCGCCGACTGGACACCGGGCATCCGTGACGACGTCGTCCTGATCGCCCACGGGGCCGGAGCCGGGAAGGACCACCCCTTCCTCGTCGGGTACGACCGCGCACTCGTGGCGCTCGGGTACGCGACGCTGCGTTTCAGCTTCCCGTACGCCGAGCAGGGACGCCGCATGCCCGGTCCGGCCGCGCACGCCGTCGCGACGTGGGACGCCGTGGTCGCCGACGCCCGCGTACGAGCGCCACGAGCCGCCGTGTGGGCCACCGGGAAGTCCTATGGCGGGCGCATGGCGTCCCTGGCCGCGGCGGAGGGACTCGTCGTGGAGGGCCTCGTCTACCTCGGCTACCCGCTCCATCCGCCCGGCCGCCCGGACAAGCCCCGGGTCGCCCATCTGCCGTCGATCACCGTCCCGCAACTCTTCATCGAGGGCACGGCGGACCCGTTCATTCAGCCGATCGCCCAGCTCGACGACGCCGTCGCCGGCTGTCAGGACGCCAGGGTGCACTGGATCGAGGGCGGCGGGCACTCCTTCGAGGTCAAGGGGAACCGGCGCCCGCCGGCCGAGGTCGGCGCGGACATCGCGCCCGTGGTCGACGCCTTCGTCGCAGCACGACGGGGCTGATCCTCCTCCGAATCGGGAGAACCGGGGGAACCGCGTAATGAACGGCCGGCTCCCGCATCTCTTCCGTGGGAGGCGGCCGCAGGTCTTCGGGGGGAGACGCGGCGCCGGCACGGGCACCATGCCGGGGGCGGCTCCAGGGATCCTCGGGGGAGGGCCCCTGGTCGACCTTCGTCTCCGCAGAGGGGGAACGGGCCGCCGGTCTGGGGAGAGCGGCGGCCCTCCGTCCTCCCCAGCCTCGGCTCAGCGGCTCCGGTCAGAGCTCAGCGCTGCAGACGGGCCATCCAGGCCTCGACCTCATCGGCCGTGCGGGGGATGTCCGCGGAGAGGTTGACCGGGCCGTCCTCGGTCATCAGGATGTCGTCCTCGATGCGGACGCCGATGCCGCGCAGCTCGGCGGGTACCGTGAGGTCGTCGATCTGGAAGTACAGTCCCGGTTCGATCGTGAAGACCATGCCCGGCGTGAGGATGCCGTCGTAGTACATCTCGCGGCGCGCCTGAGCGCAGTCGTGCACGTCGATGCCGAGGTGATGCGACGTGCCGTGCACCATGTAGCGCCGGTGCTGGCCGCCCGCGTCCGCGTCGAGGGCCTCCTCGGCGGTGACGGGGAGCAGGCCCCATTCCGCGGTGCGGGCGGCGATCACGGACATGGCCGCCGCGTGGACGTCGCGGAAGCGGACGCCGACCTTGGCCGCGGCGAGGGCGGCGTCGGCCGCCTCGCGCACCGTCTCGTAGACGCGGCGCTGCACCTCTGTGAACGTCCCGGACACCGGCAGGGTACGGGTGATGTCGGCGGTGTACAGGCTGTCGGCCTCCACGCCGGCGTCGACGAGGATGAGGTCTCCGGGGATGACGGTGCCGTCGTTGCGCGTCCAGTGCAGGTAGCAGGCGTGCGGCCCGGACGCGGCGATCGTGTCGTACCCCTCGCCGTTGCCGTCCTCGCGGGCGCGCCGGTGGAAGACTCCCTCGACGACGCGCTCGCCTCGGGCGTGCGCGACGGCGGCCGGGAGCTCGCGGATGATGTCGTCGAAGCCCCGCGCGGTGATCTCCACGGCCCGCCGCATCTCGGCGATCTCGAAGTCGTCCTTGATGAGTCGCAGCTCCGAGACGAAACGGGTGAGGGACTCATCCTCCTCGAGGACGAGCTCGCCGTCGACCGGGGCGAACTCGTGCAGGTGGGCCGTGGCCACCTGCAGGTCGGCGGCGACGCCGGCCAGCGACGGACGCGGACCGATCCAGAACTCGCCCACGGTGGCGTCGGCATAGAACTCCGTCGTCGTGCGGTCGGCGCGCTCGCGGAAGTACAGCGTGACGTCGTGCCCGTCGTGCGTCGGCTCGAAGACGAGCACCGAGTCCGGCTCCGCGTCGGACCCCCAGCCGGTGAGGTGCGCGAAGGCGGAGTGCGCGCGGAAGACGTAGTCGGTGTCGTTGCTGCGCTGCTTGAGCGAGCCGGCGGGGATCACGAGCCGCTTGCCGGGGAAAGCGGCCGAGACGGCGGCCCGGCGGCGCTCGGCGTACGCGGCCTGGGCGCGCGGCGCGGGCAGGGTATCCGGACGCTCGGCCCATCCGGTGGAGATGGTGTCGAGGAACCCCTGCGGGAACGGCTGCTTGCGGTTGGTCGAGCTGTTCTCGACGGTGGCTTCGACGGTCTCGTCAGCGATCGTGTCGTTTTCTCCGGTGCTCATCCGTCCAGTCTCTCACCTGGACGCGCCAGGCGCGGATCAGCCGGTCGGCTCGAGCTGCACGATGAGGGCGCGATGATCGCTCCCGCCGGCATCCTCGAGGACGGCGGAACCCGTGGGTCGCCAGTTGGGGGAGGCCATCACGTGGTCGATGGGGGCGCCGGCGAGGGCAGGGAACGAGCTCGGCCAGGTTCCGGACATCCCGTTCCCGGTCCGGGAGGCGGCGTCGCGGCAGTACCCCATGTCGCCGCCGTCGATGCCGAGGGAGGCCATGTGATCCACGGTGGCGTTGAAGTCGCCGGCGAGGATGAAGTCACCCGCGGGGCACTGGTCGGCGATCCACTGCAGATCACTCTGCCACTGCTGCATCTCCTCCATGCGCGGCGCGACCGCGTGCACGGCGACGATCGTCGGACCGTCGCCGTCGATCGGCATCAGCACGGCGCTGGGCACGGATCCGGTGTTGTTGCTCCCGTCCTTCGACGACTCGATGACGGAGTACTCGCCGAGCTCGGGGGCCACCAGGACCGTCGTCTGCCACGATTGCGGGCCGTCCTCCACGTCCGGGCGGAACTGCACGTGATGCACCCACATCGGATGCCCCTGCTCGCGGAGCATGAGCGCGATCCGCTCGCCGACCTCCTCGGTGGTCTCGGGCAGCGCCACCACGTCGGCCTCCTGCTCCAGGATCTCCTGGGCGATCTGCTCGGCGGAGACGGCCTCACCCGCGGTGTTCCAGGTGAGCACCCGCAGGCTCGTGTCGGTCCGCTCGGGAATGGCGGCCACGCCGAACCCCCGCGTCGCTCCGATCACCCCGGTCGCGGCGGCGCCGAGCAGGGCGACGATCAGGACGGACGCCGCGAAGCCGCGCAGCGGCCGGGCGAGCAGGAGCAGCAGCGCCAGCACCGCGATGATCAGGAACCCGCCGAGCACGAGGCCGCGGGCGGCCACGAGCTGCGCGAACGGGTACGTCTGCTCGAGGTTGAAGAACTGCGGCCACACCACGACCGCCGCCGCGATCGCGAAGAGCACGGTGAGCAGGATCCCCAGGAGTCGAAACATCCCCTTCAGCCTAGAAGCGTCGCCTGTGAAGTCCCTGCCTCGCGGCCGGCCCGACGCCGCGATCGGGGTCCGGGAATCCGCGCCACGCGCGTCGGCGCTCGGTACGCTCGGAGGATGCCCGTTCCGCCCGCCGGTCCCGCCGATCTGCACCTGCACTCCAATCACTCCGATGGCACCGAGGCGCCGGGCGAGGTCATGAGACAGGCGCATCGACACGGCGTGCGGACCGCCGCGCTCACGGACCACGACCGCACCACCGGCTGGACGGAGGCCGGGGAAGCCGCCGTCGCCCTCGGTATGACCTTCCTTCCCGGGATGGAGCTCTCCGCCAAGCACGAGTGGCGCAGCGTGCACGTGCTCGGCTATCTCTTCGATCCGGACGACGCGGCGCTGCGGGCCGAGACCGACCGGATCCGGAACGACCGCATCGGAAGAGCGGAGCGCATCGTCCGAAACATCGGCCGCGACTATGACCTGCATTGGGACGACGTCCTGGCCCAGACCACGCTCGACGCGACCGTCGGCCGCCCGCACATCGCCGACGCGCTGGTGGCGCGCGGCATCGTGCGTGATCGGGGCGAGGCCTTCGACGGCATCCTCCACCCGCGGGAGGGCTACTACGAGCCGCACTACGCTCCGGACCCGCTGACGGCCGTGCGACTGATCACTCAGGCGGGAGGTGTGGCGATCATCGCCCATCCGGTCACGGCCGGCCGGGACCGGATGATGCCGGTGCCGTACATCGAGCGTCTGATCGACGCGGGGTTGGCCGGGTTCGAGGTGGATCACCGGGAGAACACGACCGCCGGCAAGAAGCTGCTGCGCGAGCTGGCGGAACGACACGACCTCATCGTCACCGGGTCCAGCGATTACCACGGCACCGGAAAACCGAACGTTCCGGGAGAGAACACCACGGCGGAGGACATGGTCGCCCGGATCATCGATCGCGCCTCCGGCTCCGGTCCGCGGCGTCCCTGACCCCGGCGGACTGTCGGCGGTCTCCCGGCGTTCTGTCGAGACGGACCGATACGGTCCGAGGCATGCAACGTCCCACCTCCCTGGAGCGCCGCGTCGACGCGACCGCTCGCCGACTCCTCCGCGCGGTGCCGACCACGGGCTTCCGCGCCGGACTCGCCGAGTTCGTCGTGTTCGTGCTGAAACAGGCATGGGCGTGCGTGTTCGGAGCGGCCCTGCTGGTGGTGATCGTCGCGGCCCGCCTCTGGTATCCCGACGACGCGGCACTGGCCCGCAACGATGCGCTGACGATCGCGGCCGTCCTGATCCAGGTGGCGATGCTCGTGTTCCGCCTCGAGAGCGGACGTGAACTCTGGGTGATCGTGCTCTTCCACATCACCGGCACCGCGATGGAGCTGTTCAAGACCGACGTCGGCTCCTGGGCGTACGCGGCGGACGGCATCCTCCGTATCGGCGGTGTCCCGCTGTTCAGCGGTTTCATGTACGCGGCCGTCGGCTCCTACATGGTGCGCGTGTATCGGCTGTTCGACCTCGGGTTCACCCGCTACCCCCGCCGGTGGTTGACGGCTGTGCTGGCCGCCGCGATCTACGTCAACTTCTTCACCCACCACTGGTGGTGGGATGCGCGCTGGGTGCTCTTGGCAGGGGTCATCGTGCTGTGGCTGCCCACGATCATGCATGCCCGCGTATGGCGCCGCACCATCCGGCTGCCGCTCCTGGCCGTCTTCGCCGGAGTGGCGGTGTTCATCTATCTGGCCGAGAACATCGGCACCTGGGCGGGTGCCTGGGCGTATCCCGACCAGGCGGATGTGTGGCAGCCCGTGTCCCTGAGCAAACTCAGTTCGTGGTTCCTGCTGATGATCATCTCGGTCGTACTCGTCGCCTGGGTCTACCCGCCGCAGGTCCCGGCTGCACTCCTGGAGAACGAAGGGCGCCGCACGGAAGACCGTGCGGCGCCCCTCGGACGATGATGATGCGGATCAGGCGCCCGTGACGGGTGCCGCTCCGGTGCCGGAGCCGCCGCGACGACGGCGGCGACGACGCGCCGGAGCGGGCTTGCCATCGTGGTGCTCCTTGCCGGCGCCGTCGTGCGTGCCGGCGCCCTCGGCGCCGCGGTCGGCGGCCTGCGCGGTCGAGCCCTCGGCGGACCCTCCCTCGCTCGCCCCTTCGGCGAAGGTCGAGCCGACGGGCGTGGAACCCGTGCGGCGGCGGCGACGGCGGCGCGTGCCGCCCTCCCCGGTCCCTTCAGCGGCGGCGTCGGCAGCGCGCTCCGGGCGACGGGAGCGCTCGGTCTTGACCGCCTCCTTCTTCGGCGCGCTCACGAGCCGGCCCTTCGTCCCCTCGGGGATGTCGAGGTCGGTGTAGAGGTGCGGGCTCGAGGAGTAGGTCTCGATGGGCTCGGGCTGGCCGAACTCGAGGGCACGGTTGATGAGGGCCCACTTGTGCAGGTCCTCCCAGTCGACGAAGGTGACGGCGATGCCGGTCTTCCCCGCGCGTCCGGTGCGTCCCGCGCGGTGCAGGTACGTCTTCTCCTCGTCGGGGATCGTGTGGTTGATGACGTGCGTGACGTCATCCACGTCGATGCCGCGCGCGGCGACATCGGTCGCCACGAGAACGTCCTTCTTGCCGGCCTTGAACGCGGCCATGGAGCGCTCGCGCTGATCCTGGCCCATGTCGCCGTGCACGCCGCCCACGTTGAAGCCGCGGTCGGTGAGCTCGTCGACGAGGCGCTGCGCCGCACGTTTCGTCCGCGTGAAGATCACGGTCTTGCCGCGCCCCTCGGCCTGCAGGATGCGGGCGATGACCTCGTCCTTGTCGAGCGAGTGTGCGCGGTAGACGAGGTGCTTGATGTTCGCCTGCGTCAGACCCTCGTCCGGGTCGTTGGCGCGGATGTGGATGGGGTTGGTCATGAACCGCCGCGCGAGCGCGACGATCGGACCGGGCATGGTCGCGGAGAAGAGCTGGGTGTGCCGCACCGCCGGCACCTTCTGGAAGATCTTCTCGATGTCCGCCAGGAAGCCGAGGTCGAGCATCTTGTCGGCCTCATCGAGCACGACCTCGGTCGCGTTCGAGAGATCGAGCAGGCGCTGGCCGGCGAGGTCGATGAGACGACCCGGCGTGCCGACGACGATCTGCGCGCCGGCCTTGAGCTGGTCGATCTGCCCCTCATAGGCCTTGCCGCCGTAGATGGCGACGACGCTCGTGGAGCGGTTGCTCGTGAGGAGGTCGATGTCCTCGTAGACCTGCACCGCGAGCTCACGGGTGGGGACGACGATGAGGGCCTTGACGCCCGGCTCCGGGTCCTTCCCGAGTCGCTGCACGACCGGGATGCCGAAGCCGAAGGTCTTGCCCGTACCGGTCTTGGCCTGCCCGATGATGTCCTGGCCGGGGAGGCCGAGGGGGATGGTCTGCTCCTGGATCGGGAAGGCATCGACGATGCCCTTCGCTGCCAGTGCGTCGACGATGTCCTGGTCGATGCCGAGTTCGGCGAAACTTGTCACTGTGTTCAGATGCCTGTCCGGCGACCTCGCGATCGCCTCGTAAACGGAGCCACGCCGTCTCGTGTGCCACAGGCGCGGGGCCCCGCTCCGACGGCGGGGACACGCCCAGCCTACCGGAGGGGCGGCTCCGGACAGGGAGGACGCCGTCGCCCGAGTATTGTGAACGACGTGGCCGACTCGGGAGGAACACCTCGTGGTTAAGTGGTTCTGGCAGCGCGACGCCGCGCCGCGACGCACCCTGGCGCTGCGCAGCCGGGGCGAGCAGAGCGATGCGACGCGCGTCGACTTCGCGGAGCTGGCGCCTGAGCTCGACCGGTTCCTCGGCCAGGCGGCCTACCTCCAGCTCGGCTACTTCGAGACGCTGACGCGGCTCATCCGCGCGACTCCCGAGCTGGCCGAGAAGGAGTCGCTGTCGCGGGCCGCCGGTGCCGCGCTCACCAAGCACCGGGGCATCGTCGACATCATCGCGGCACGTGGCCAGGACCCGACGCAGCTCATGCTCCCGTTCCGCGAGCACCTGGACGCGTTCCGGCGCAAGACCATCGGGGCGCGCCCGCGCGAGACCCTGCTCGCGGTCTACATCACGGCAGGCATGCTCGACGACTTCTACCTCGCGCTCGCCTCGAGCTACGGCGAGACGGGGCGGCGGGTCGCCGAGATCCTGCGCGAGGACGACGCGCGCCACGAGATCGTCGCGATCATCCAGGAGACGATCGAGAGCGACGAGGAGTGGCGCTCGCTGCTGTCCATGTGGGCACGACGCCTCGTCGGGGACACGATCCTCGTCTGCCGTGCGGCGCTGCGGCCGGAGCTCCTCGCCGTGGAGGAGGCCCGCATCGAGCCGGTGTACACCGAGCTCATGGGAGCGCACGCCCGCCGCATGGATGCGATGGGCCTCGCGTCCTAGGTCAGATACCGAGCGCGGCTCGCCTCTGCGCGTCGCCGCGTCGACGCCCTGCGGTGAGGGCCGCGGTCGCCAGGGCCGCGACCACCGCCGCGCCGAGGATGCTCGCGAGCCACAGCCAGGGGCTGTCCTCGCCCACGCCGGCCCATTGCAGGCTCGTGTAGACGATCGCCGAGACGGCCGTCGCGATCGCCGGGGCGAGGGCGACGCCGCGCAGCTCGCGACCGCCGATCAGGAAGTGCGCGGCGATCCCGAGCACGCAGGCGCCGACGAGGGCGAGGAGGATGTACATGCGCGGGTCAGGCGACGAAGCCCACGCGACGCGACTCCTCGGTGCCCAGCTCGATGTAGGCGAGGTTCGCGGTCGGCACGATGTAGGAGTTGCCCTTCACATCGGCGAAGCTCAGGTGCGAGGCGCTCTGCTCGAGTGCCGCGGAGACCTGGGTGCGGACCTCGTCCGCCGTGGCAGCGGTGTCGAAGCTCAGCTCGCGGCCGGTGTTGATGATGCCGATGCGGATTTCCACGGATGCTCCTTGCAGGTCGTCGGACTCGCCAACTCTATCGCGCAGCCGGCGGCGGAGACCGGCGACGGCGGCCGTTTCGCCCTGAGCGCACAACCCGCGACGAGCGTCGCCTTCGACGTCGATGTCCGCGCCTCCCGATAGCGTGGAGGGATGTTGTCGGATGCCGCCCAGCGAGCCGTGATCACGGCGCCGCCGACCGCGTCCGGCGTCGTGATCGGTGCCCCCGGCACCGGTAAGACGCGCACGCTCGTCGACCGGGTCGTGCAGCTCCTCGAGGTCGAGGGGCTGCGGCCGGAGGAGGTGCTGGCGCTCACCCCGAGCCGGCAGGCGGCCACCGCGCTGCGCGACCGCATCGGCGTGCGCATCGGCCAGGCGACGCCGGGGCCACTGGCCCGCTCGCTCGGGTCGTTCGCGTTCCAGCTGGTCCGCGGGGCGATGGTCCGCGAAGGGGCCGAGCCGCCGGCGCTGCTCACCGGCGCCGACCAGGATCGCATCATCGCCGAGCTGCTGGCGGGCGACGTCGAAGACGGCCGGATCTCCTGGCCCCCGGCGCTCAGCGAGCCGGTCCGCGCCTCGAAGGGCTTCCGCTCCGAACTCCGCGCCTTCCTCGCGGAGTGCACGGAGCTGGGGGCGAGCCCGGCGGAACTGCGTGCCACCGGCGATGCGGTCTGGACAGCGGCCGCCGACTTCGTGGAGGAGTACCGCACCGTGCTCGACGCCTTGCGGTCCGCCCACCGCGACGCCGCCGACCTCCTCGGTGAGGCGGCGGGGATCCTCCGTACGGCGGACGCCGCGACGCTCGGAGCGCTGGCACCACTGCGCGTGGTGCTCATCGACGACGCCCAGGAGCTGACGCGCGGCGGGATCGGCGTGGTGCGCGCGCTCCTCGACCGCGGCATCGCCGTGCAGGCCTTCGGCGACCCCGACATCTCCTCCGGTGCCTTTCGCGGGGCCAGTCCCGAGCTGTTCGCGCAGCTCACCGGCGCGCTCGGCGCCGTGCACGTGCTCGACGGCGCGCACCGCCAGCGTCCCCTGCTGACCGCGCTGACGCGCACGGTGACGCAGGCGATCGGGGTGTCCGGACGGGTCGAGCACCGGCGGGCGCCGGCACCGGCGGCGGAGGACGACGAGGCCGAGGTGTCGACGTTCCTCGCCCCGTCCCCCTACGAGGAGTTCGACCGGATCGCCGGGGTCATGCGCGACTGGCATCTCCGGGCCGGAATCCCCTGGGAGCGGATGGCGGTCATCGCCCATGACACCCGTCAGGTCACAGCCCTCGAGACCGAGCTCGCCGCGCGCGAGATCCCGACGAGGGCCGCGGGGGTGCAGCGCCCGCTCGGCAGCGAGGGGATCGTGCGCGACATCGTCGGCATCGTGCGGCTCGCGTTGACCCCGGACGAAGAGCGCACGGTGCAGGCCTGGGAGGAGGCGCTGCGCACACCCTTCGGTGGCATGGACGCGATCGCGCTCCGTCGGCTGCGCGCGCGGCTCCGCCACCTCGAACTCGGCCAGGGCGGGTCGACTCCGGCGCGCGAGCTCCTGCGCGCGGCGATGTCGGCACCGGCCACCCTCACCCTCATCGATGCACCGGAGTCACGGACTGCCGAGCGCTTCGCCGAGACCGTAGCGGGCGTCGCCCGTGCCGCGGCGGAGGGAGAGACGATCCATGACCTCCTGTGGCGCATCTGGGAGCAGGCCAGGGCCGTCGACGGGCGGCGGCTGCACGTCGCGTGGCGGGAGATCTCGCTGCTGCCCACCGGCGCCGAGACGGCACGGTCGCTCGACGCCCTCGTGGCCCTCTTCGACGCGGCCAAGCGCTTCGTCGAGCGCACCCCGAACGAGCGCCCCGAGGTCTTCGTGCGCGACATCCTCGACAGCGAGGTGCCGGAAGACACGCTGTCGTCGCCCGAGCGGCCGGGCACGGTCACGCTGCTCACGCCGGCCACCGCGCTCGGGACGGAGTTCGACGCCGTGGTCGTCGCCGGGGTCCAGGACGGCGTCTGGCCCAACGTGCGACTGCGCGGCGGGCTCCTGCAGACCTGGCGGCTGGCGGACGCGCTGACCGCGGCTCGCTCCGGCCTGCCGGCCGAGGTGCCGGACGTCCTCGACCGGCGTCGCGCCGCGCTCCACGACGAGCTGCGGCTGTTCGTACGGGCGATCTCGCGCGCCCGCCACCGGCTGCTCATCACCGCCGTCGACGACGACGATCTGACGCCCAGCGCCTTCTTCGGCTTCCTTCCCGCGCCGCAGCCGTCCGAGCGCCATCCCTCCGCAGAGCACCCCCTCACTTTGCGTGGGCTGGTCGCGCGGTACCGCCGGGTGCTCACCACGGCCCACTCCGAACCGGCGCAGCGCGAGGCCGCCGCCCAGCTCGCCGTCCTGGCGAGGGAGGGGGTGCCGGGAGCGCATCCGCACGACTGGTACGGGGTCACGGCGCCGTCGACGGCCGCGCCGCTGCGCGATCTCGCCGCGAGCGGAGCACGGGTGTCGCCCTCGGCCGTGGAGTCGTACGAGGAGTGCGGGCTCAACTGGGTCGTCTCGGCCCTCGGAGGCGATACGGTCATGCCGCCGACGGCCGGTATCGGCACGATCGTCCACGAGGCGATGGAGCGCGTACCGGACGGCGACCTCGAGCGCATGCGCGAGATCGTCGAGGAGCACTGGCCGGAGCTCGACTTCGAGACGGCGTGGATCGGTCGCAAGGAGCGTCGTCGCGCCGACCTGTTCATCGACCGGTTGCACAGCTATCTCGGCGAGGTGAGGCGAGACGGCGGTCGCATCCTCGGCAGCGAGGTGGAGTTCCGGTTCGCCGTCGACGTGTCCGGCGAGACCGCCGAGCCCACCGTGCACCCGGTGGGAGAGGACCGCGGTCACCGTGCCATCGTGCACGGCTACATCGACCGGGTCGAGGCGTACCCGCCCGGGGCGGGCGAGCACGGCCCGGCCCGAGGACGCGGCTGGCAGTCGATGTCCGGCGGGCCGGAGGGGACCACGGTGGTCGTCGACCTCAAGACCGGCAAGACCGATCCGGAGTCGGACGGCGGCGTGGTCGATCATGCCCAGCTCGCGGCCTATCAGATCGCGGTGCAGGAGGGCCTCGTGCCGGGGGCCGCGCCGGGCTCGCTCGGGGGCGCACGTCTCGTCATCGTCTCGAAGACGCTGGCCAAGAGCGACTACCGCGTCGCGCACCAGCACGCGCTGGACGCCGAGGCGCGGTCGCAGTTCCTGAACCGGGTCGCCGAGGTCGCCCGCGGCATGTCGGCGGCGAGCTTCACGGCTCAGGTCGAGGCGCACTGCGCGGACACGCAGCGCCGGGTGCATCCCTGCCGGATCCACACCGTGCCGGCGGTGAGCGCATGACCGCAGGAACCCCGGACGCCGTGCTCTCGGCGACCGACATCGCCGCCGCGCTCGGACTCCCGACCCCGACGCCCGCCCAGCAGCAGGTGATCGAGGCTCCCCTCGAGCCCGCCCTCGTCGTCGCCGGAGCCGGCAGCGGCAAGACGGAGACCATGTCGGCCCGGGTGGTCTGGCTCGTCGCGAACGGGCTCGTCCGCCGGGACGAAGTCCTCGGACTCACGTTCACCCGCAAGGCGGCGGGGGAGCTGGCGGAGCGCATCGGCGCCCGCCTCGCGGTCGTCGACGAATACGGTCGGCGGGGTCTGCTCCCGCATCTCCCGGAGATCGTCGCCGGAGAGGCGCTGCGCCGCGTGGCGGAGGCCGCGCCGGGGCGGCAGCGTGAACTCGTGCGCGCCCACGTCCTCGATGACCTCGCGCGGCACTACGGCACGGGCGGGCAGCCCGGTGCGGTCCGCACGGCCGAGGACCTCCTCATCCGTCCTCGCGTATCGACCTACAACGCCTTCGCGGACGGCATCGTCCGCGAGCACGCCGCGCGCATCGGCCGGGACCCCGATGTGGCGATGCTCAGCCAGGCGGCGTCCTGGATGCTGGCGCGCGAGGTCGTGCTCCGCAGCGACCTGCCGGAGCTGGAGGAGGTCGACTACGCCCTGGGAACGGTCATCGACGCCGTGCAGCGGCTCGCCGGCGAGGCCCTCGATCACCGGGTCGACCTCGCGGAGGCGGAGCGCCTCGCCGCGGCGCAGGCCGCGGCGTTCGAGCCCTACCGCTCCCACGCCGACGTCGAGAAGGCGGCGGTCAACCTCCGGAGTCTGTCGACCCTGACCCGTCTCGTCCGGGACTACATCGCCGAGAAGGACCGGCGCGGAGTGCTCGACTTCGCCGACCAGGTTTCCGGCGCGTTCGACATCGTCGAGTCGGCTCCGGACGTCCGCGCCGAGCTCCGCGAGCAGCACCGGGTCGTGCTGTTGGACGAGTATCAGGACACCTCCGTGATCCAGACCCGCTTCCTCGCCGAGTTGTTCCGCGACACGGCCGTGATGGCCGTCGGCGATCCGCATCAGTCGATCTACGGCTGGCGGGGGGCCAGCGCCGACAACCTCTACGCGTTCCCCCGGTCCTTCTCGAGCACGGGCGACGTGCGCACCTACAGCCTCATGACGAGCTGGCGCAACGATCGGAGCATCCTCGACATCGCCAACCGCGTCCTCGAGCCGCTGCAACGCCCCGGACTCGACGTCCCGCCGCTGGAGCCGCGGCCGGGCGCGGGGGAGGGCACGGTCGCCGTGCGCTACCCGTTCACCGTCGACGACGAGGCCGCCGAGGTCGCGGCCTGGTTCGCCGAGCGCCGCGCCGCCCATGACGAGACCTCGACGTCCCCGCACACCGGCGCGATCCTGTTCCGGTCCAAGCGCCACATGCAGACCTTCGCCGGCGCGCTCGCCGCGCGGGGGATTCCGCACCGCATCCTCGGACTGGGCGGACTGCTCGCCACGCCCGAGGTCGTGGACGTGGTCTCGACGCTGCGGGTGGTGCACGATCCGACGGCCGGCTCGGCGCTGATCCGGCTCCTCACCGGCCCCCGCTTCGGGGTCGGGGTGGCGGACATGGCCGCGCTCTACGAGCTGGGACGGGCGATCGCGGAGCGCGACACCGCCCTCATGCCCCTCCCCGAGGAGGTGCGGGCGCGGCTGCGCTCGTCCCGTGGCGCCGACGAGGCCGTCTCCATCGTGGACGCGGTGGACATCGTACGCGCGGTGCGCGACGACTATCGCCTGCTGGAGGGCATCACCCCGGAGGGGCGCGCCCGGATCCGGTCCGCGGGGGAGATGCTGGAACGCCTTCGTCGCGCATCGTCCCAGCCCATCCCGGAGCTCATCCGACTCATCGAGCTGGAGCTGCGGTTGGACATCGAGCTCGCCGCCAACGAGACCCGAGGACCTGCGCGGGTCGCAGCCACACAGTTGCGGGCGTTCGCCGACGAGGTGCGGGCGTTCCTCGCCGCCGACGAACGCGGCACCATCGGCAGCCTGCTGGCCTGGCTCGACAAGGCGGAGAGCACCGACGAGCTCATGCCCCGTCCGGAGCCGCCGGAGGCCGGCGTCGTGCAGCTGCTCACGATTCACGGGTCGAAGGGCCTGGAGTGGGATGCCGTCGCCGTCGTGCGCCTCGTCGTCGACGAGCTGCCGGCGCGGGTGTCCGACACCTCCGGGTGGTTCGGGTTCGGCGTGGTGCCCTTCGCGCTGCGCGGAGACCGCGACGCGCTTCCGCGCTTCGTCTGGGATCCGGAGGAGGCGATGGAGGGCGAGACCGACCCCGGCAAGCGGCAGAAGCTCGCCCAGGCGTCGCTGTCGGGCGGCGCGACGAAGGCGAACCCGCACGGCGGCGCGCTCAAGCGGTTCAAGGACGCCTACCGTGAGTACCAGCGGCAGGAGGAGCGCCGTCTCGCCTACGTGGCGATCACCCGAGCGAAGAGCGACCTGCTGCTCAGCGGGGCGCACTGGGCGGGTCAGAAGGCACCACGCACCCCGAGTCCGTACCTGCTGGAGGCCATCGACGTCCTCGGGCTCGACGAGATCCCGCCGGTCGATCCGGACGAGAACCCGTACGACGGCCCCGGGGCCACGCTGCACTGGCCGCTCGATCCGCTCGGAGGACGGCGCGGGGTGGTCGGTGCCGCGGCCGCAGTCGTCGAAGAGGCCCTCCAGGACGACGCCGTCGTGCCGACGGAGGAACTGCGTCGGCTGCTGGAGGAGCGCGCGGCCCGCCAACGCGGGACGGACGCGCAAGCCCCGACCCGGGTTCCCGCGTCGCGGTTCAAGGACTACGTCACCGACTACACCGGCACCCTGTCCTCGCTCGTGCGTCCGATGCCGGAGCGTCCGTACCGTCAGACCCGTCTGGGGACCCTGTTCCACGCGTGGGTCGAGCAGCGCTCAGAACTCGTCGGTGTGGGAACCCGGGTCGACGAGGCGCTCTGGGAGATCGACGAGGACGAGCCCGAGGGCGACAGCGCCCCGGGCGCTTCCGCATCCGGGGCTGCGGCGGACGCCGCCGACCTCGCTGCGCTGCAGGAGACATTCGAGCGGAGCGAGTGGGGACCGTTGCAGCCGCTCGCCGTGGAGATCGAGATCGACTTCGCGCTGGGAGCCGGCCTTCCGGGGCTGCACTCAGGCGCGGACGCGCACATCGTCATCTGCAAGCTCGACGCGGTGTACCGACGCGCCGACCGCGGCGGACGGATCGAGATCGTGGACTGGAAGACCGGGCGGGCGCCACGGACGCCACAGGAGCGCGAGGAGCGGATGCTGCAGCTCGCCCTCTATCGGCTCGCGTACCATCGGCGCTTCGGCGTTCCGCTGGAGGAGATCGACGTGGCGCTGTACTACGTGGCCGATGACCTCGTCATCCGCGGGGATCGCGTCTACTCCGAGGAGGAGCTCTTCCAGCGCTGGAGCGCCGCCCGCGCCGCGCGCTGAGCCTCTTCGGAGTCGTCGTCGTCCGCGGCCGGGGACGAGGCGAAGGCGGAGGACTCGCTTCGTCCGCCCCCTCGCGTCTCGGCGAACGCGTGTGCGACGCCGGAGAGGTCCTCGGTCTCGATGCTCGCCACCGCGGCGCGGTGCTCCGCGTCGGGTTGCGACGGTGCACCCCCAGGCACATCCAGGTCGGCCGACACGTCGGCCGGCGCGTCGCGGTCCGCGTCGTCCGTCTCCGCCACCCAGAGCTCTTCGGGGTTGTAGGCGTCGGTCTGCATCGAGGTGTCCACCTCCGGAGCGGCCGCCACCGGCACGCGGTCGAGCGCGTCCATCGCGGAGTCGACGTCCGAGCGACGATCGCCGGGCACGCCGAGGTCGTCATGGCGCAGGCCGTCGGCCAGAGCCTCGAGCAGAGCCGCGGCATCCTCCACGATGTCCTCGCGCCGCAAGGCGTCGCCGTGGACGAGCCAGCGCGCGAACTCCAGTTCGGCGAGCAGGCGCGCGCGAACCTCGAGCCCGGCGTCGGGAGTGCGGTCCATGGTGCGGGCGTAGGCGCCGTGCACGTCGGCCGCCGCGTCGGGAGCCGCGGACAGCCAGGAGAGATCGAGTGCCGGATCGCCGACCGCGAGACCGTGCCAGCCGATCACGCCGGTGACCTCGGGGCCGCGCTCGGGGTGGTCGTCGAAGAGGAAGGACGTCGCCTGCGCGCCGCCGAGGACGACCGTCGACTCGAAGCGCCAGAGGTCGTCGTCGGCGACGGCATCCCGCCACCTCACCGTGAGGCGGGCGGGGACGCGTCCGGTGGCGGCTGCGGTGTCGACGAGCCGCTCCAGTTCGGCGCGGCTCTCCTCGGCGCTGCGCATCACGAGTCCGGCGCCGCGGACGACCGACGTCGGCAGCCCGTGCACGGCGGCGATCGCGGCTCCCATGGATTCCGCCGCGCCGCGTCCGGCTGGCACCATCGACGCCTCGATCTGGAAGCCGGGGAGCAGCTCGGTCACGAGCGCGCGCCCTTCGCCCACCCTGGTCTCGCCGATGTAGCCGGGGGCGCGGAACGGCAGCATGGCACGCGCGCCGTCGGTGAGGGCGCGCAGCGCCAGGGCCTCTGCCGCCAGCTCCCGCGCCGCGTCGTCGTCGTCCGCCACGCGGATCGCGAGTTCCCGGCCGTCGGCGAGGGAGGCGACGGCGGAGTCGAAGCGCCCGTCGCCGTCCGCGGTGAGCGCCCGGGTGCCCGTGACCTCCGCGCCGGGAAGTGCGGCCGTCACCGCCGCGGCTAGAGTGAATGGAGAGCGTCCCATGCCCCCAGGGTAGGTCGGCTCAGGGGCGGTCCCGCCTCCGCCACGCCCGTGAAAGGGGGAGTCGATGAGCATTCCGCGCCCGTTCTTCGACCGCGCCGCCGAACTCCGCGAGGAGGAGGGCGTGCTCGAGCGTCTGCGCGACGACGCGGGCTCGCGCGTCGTCGTCGTCCGGGAGGGACGTGTGCGTGTGGCGGCCTCCGCGCTGCTGCGCGTCTCCGCGGACGAGGTCGCGGACGGGACATGGGCGCTGCTCGGCCGGGATGCCGACGGCACGGCGCTCCTGCTCGCCGCGCTGCCGCCGGAGACCGATGCCCTCGACACCGCGCCCGACGAGATCTGGCTCGGGCTCCGCGACCTCGGCGGGCGCCTGGACGCGGCGGAGTCCGAGGTCCTGGTCGCCGCCGTCGCCCTGGCCGGCTGGCTCCGCGACGCCCCGTTCTGCCCCACCTGCGGCGGAGGGACGGAGCTGCGCAACGCGGGCTGGTCTCGGCGGTGCCTGGTGTGCGGGCGCGAGCACTTCCCGCGGACCGATCCTGCCGTGATCGTCGCCGTCGAGAGCGCGGACGGCGAGCGGCTGCTGCTCGGCGCCAACGCCAACTGGGGCGGACGCATGTACTCCTGCTTCGCGGGTTTCACCGAGGCGGGGGAGTCCCTCGAAGCCACCGTGCACCGGGAGATCGAGGAGGAGTCCGGCGTGCGGCTGTCGGCCCTCCGCTATGTCTCCTCGCAGCCGTGGCCGTTCCCGCGGTCGCTCATGGTCGGCTTCCGTGCCGTCGTGGAGGACGAATCGGCGGCCAGGGCCGACGGTGAGGAGATCATCGACGTGCGCTGGTTCACACGGGCGGAGATCGGTTCCGCGCTCGCCGGGGACGGCCCCGTCGGGCTGCCGGGGCCCGCGTCGATCGCGCGCGCTCTCATCGTCGACTGGTTCGAGGATCGCCCGTGAGCGCACTCGATGCCCTCGACGAGCGGCAGCGAGCGGCCGCATCGGTGCTGCGAGGACCGGTGGCGGTGCTCGCGGGGGCCGGTACGGGCAAGACCAGGGTCATCACCCACCGCATCGCGCACGGGGTGGACACCGGTGCCTATTCTCCGTCGCGCGTGATGGCGGTGACCTTCACCGCGAAGGCCGCCGGCGAGCTCCGCGGTCGCCTCCGTGCCCTGGGGATCGAGGGTGTCGCCGCTCGCACCTTCCATGCCGCCGCTCTCGCGCAGCTCAACTTCTTCTGGCCCACGTTGGCGGGGGCTCCCGCGCCGTCGATCATCGACAACAAGGTGCGCATGCTCGGCCAGGCCGCCGACGCCATCCGCCTGCGTCCTCGAACGGCGACCCTGCGTGACATCGCGTCGGAGATCGAGTGGCGGAAGGTGTCGATGATCTCGATCGACCGGTACGCCGAGCTCGGACGCCCGGTCAGCGGGGTCGACCCCACGCAGCTCGTGGAGTTGATGCGCGGCTACGAGGCGCTCAAGGACGAGCGTCACCAACTGGACTTCGAGGACGTGCTGCTCGCGTGCGCGGGGATGCTGGAGACCGAGCCGCGCGTCGCAGCCGCCGTCCACGAGCAGTACCGGCACTTCACCGTCGACGAGTTCCAGGACGTGTCGCCGCTGCAGAACCGGCTTCTGGAGCTGTGGCTCGGGGATCGTCACGACATCTGTGTCGTCGGTGATGCCAGCCAGACGATCTACTCCTTCGCCGGAGCCGACCAGCGGTTCCTGCTCGAGTTCGAACGGCGGCATCCGGACGCGACCGTCGTACGACTGGAGACCAACTATCGGTCGCAGGCTCCCATCCTGACGGCGGCCAACGCGCTGATGCGCGGTCGCCCCGGGGCGCTGGAGCTGATCCCTGCCCGGGAGCAGTTCACCGCCGAGCCGCCGACGATCACGGCCTACGACTCGGAGGCCGAGGAGGCCGCAGGCATCGCGGCCGGCGTCGCCGCCCGCATCGCCGACGGCGCCTCGCCGGCCGAGATCGCCGTGCTGTACCGGGCCCACGCGCAGTCCGCGGTGCTGCAGCAGGCCCTCGCCGCCGAGGGGATCGCCACCTCGGTGCTCGGCGGCACGCGGTTCTTCGCCATGCCGGAGGTGCGTCAGGCGATCCTCGCGCTCCGAGCTGCCGCCGTCGCGCCGACCGAGCACGGATTCCTGCCCGGGGTGCGACGCGTGCTTCGGGAGCTGGGGCTGACCGAGGAGCCGCCGACGGCCGGGGGAGCGCAGCGCGACGGCTGGGAAGCGCGTCGCGCCATCCTGCGGCTTGCCGAGGAAGCGGGTCCGGAGACGACGCTCCGGTCGTTCAGCGACGAGCTCATGGCCCGTGCCAAGGATCAGCACGAGCCGACCATGCGGACGGTGACCCTCTCGACCCTGCATGCGGCGAAGGGCCTCGAGTGGCCGCACGTCTATCTCGCCGGGTGGGCGGAGGGGTCTCTCCCCATCTCGTACGCGACGACGTTCGAGGCCGTCGATGAGGAGCGACGCCTCGCGTATGTCGGGATCACGCGGGCTGCGCGCACGCTGGAGCTCTCGTGGGCGCGGTCGGCAGGGCGCGGCGAACGGGCGCCGTCCCGGTTCCTGGCGGAGATGGGGACGACGGGTCGCGGCACAGGCATTCTGCGCGAAACCGCACCGAGCGCCACACGATCGCGCCGTCCGCGCTGATCCTGGCGATGCGCGCCGGATCGGCCGCGGCCAGGAGGTGCGCCGCGACGGCACCGGCCGACGCCACCCTGGCGAGCGTGATGCGCCCGGGGTCGCGGCCCACGAGCTGAGCATGGATCAGCGGCCAGGCAGGGTCGCGCGCCGTGTCCTCGGCATCCCGGCAGCTCAGACACGGGGTGAGCCCGGGCGAGACGAGCGGTCCCACCGTGATGCGCGACGGCTCGATGGCGATCGGCAGATGCGAACGGTCGGTCCGGAGGAACGGCGCGAACTGCACGGCCGCGGCCGCGCCGGGGACGAGGAGGACGGCGACCGTGGTCGAGGCCGGTGCCTCGTCCGATGCGAGCGGGACCCCCTCGTCGGCCAGCGTCTCGCACAGCCGCCCCTCGGCGCGGGTGTCGGTGAGCCCGAGCGCGGAGACCCGGGCGGCGCGCGGGCGGACGGGCTCGTCCTGCAAGGCCGGTTCGAGGACGGCCAGTAGTCGGCGGGCGTCCTCCCGCGGTGCGCCCGCGCGATGGGCGACGACGTCGAAGGCGCTGCGCCGGAATCCTCGACGCATGCGGCTGAGGAGCCGTTCGACCCACGGCGCGGACGCGGGGATGCGGATGGCGGGGTCGTCGCCCACCTGGAGGGTCGTTCCGTCTCGCCAGAGCAGCGGCAGCGCGGGGTCGAGACGGGTCAGGGTCGTCGGGGTGAGCGGCACCTCTCGATTCTGCGGATCACCGAGGGAGCGCAGGTCGATTCGAGGGATCGGTGGAGAAGTCGGCGTTCCGCCCGAGGTCGGGGAGAAAGAGTGATCGTGCTCCCCGGCTCGGCTGAGAAGGACTCAGACCGGACGCCCGCCTTCCGGATCGTCGCCGTCGGGCGCCGCGTCGTCGCCTTCGGCGGGCGTCTGTTCTGAGAAGTCGTCGCCGTCCAGCAGGCGGGCAAGGGCCTCGTCGAACTCGTCGGCCTCCGGCTGCTCGCCGCGCTCAGCGGCCTGCAGGCGGGCGATCAGCGCTGTCGGGTCGTCGATGTCCTCTGCGGTGGGCATGAGGTCCGGGTAGTCCCACAGGGAGTCCCGGGCCGCGACACCGACCGCGTCGGTGACCGCACGCCACATGGCCGAGGCTTCACGGATGCGCCGTGGTCGGATCTTGAGCCCGACCAGCGCGCCCAGGGCATCCTCGGCAGGACCGCCGACCGCCCGCCGACGCCGTGCCGCCTCGGCGATCCTGCCGCCGTCCGGCAGCCGGGAGGTGGCGTCCGCGGTGACGACGTCGACCCACCCGTCGATCGTCGCGATGAGGTTCTCCAGCCGGGCGAGGGCTTCGCGCTGCGCCTCGGTCTGCGTGGGCAGCAGGGCGCCGCCCTCGATCGCCGCACGCAGCTCCTCGGGGTTCGAGGGGTCGAGGCGGCTCGCCACATCCTCCAGAGCGTCGACGTCGACCGTGACGCCCCGGGCGAAGTCGGTGATCTGCGCCATCACATGCAGGTGCAGCCACTTGGCGTGCCGGTACAGGCGGGCGTAGGCGAGCTCGCGTGTCGCCACGTAGAGGGCGATCTGATCCTGGGGGATCTCGAGCCCCTCCCCGAAAGCGGTGAGGTTCTGCGGGATCACGGCGGCCGTGCCCGCCGGCAGCACGGGGATGCCGACATCGCCGCCGGACACGACCTCGAGGGAGAGGTTGCCGAGCACCTGCCCGAACTGGGCGGCGAACACCGAGCCGCCCAGGCCGCGCATCAGGCGTCCCGCACCCTGCACCACGCCGCGCATCTCCTCCGGCACCTGGGTGTCGAGGGCAGCCGTCAGCGCGTCGGCGATGCTGGTGGACACGGGGTCCGCGATCTCCTTCCACACCGGGAGCGTCTTCTCGACCCATTCGCCGCGGGTCATCGCCACCGGCGGGTCCGCGAGCTCGGAGATGGTGGTCGCCTCGCCCAGCCAGAGGCCGGCGAGAGCGAACGAGTCGGCGAGGGAGGACCGCGAGCCGTCTCCGATGCCCTGGCCCTCGCGGTTCGCGATGTGCAGGGCCTGCCGCAGTGAGTTCTCCCACGGGTCGCCGCCGAAGGCGCCCTGGAGTTGCGCCATGATCGTCTGCATCATCGCCGGGTCGAAGGTGAAGCCGTCCATTCCCTGGAACGCGTCGCGCAGCGCCTCGGGGTCGATGTCTCCGCCGCCCTGGTTCGAGAGCATCCGTCGCAGGAACTCCTGGAAGTCCTCCGGGTTCGGTTCGTTGTCTGCCATGTCGCTCGCCCTCTCAGCACGTCTGAAGCCGTGGCATCTACGCTAGTCACAGGTTTCAGTGCGCGACCCCGAAGCGGGCAGATCGCTGTACGCCGCTCGCGAACGACGGAGGATTGCTGTGGAACGACCGCGCGCAGGGAAGCTCGGACTCGGTGTCTGGGCACTGGTGGTCGCGCTCGCCGCGCTCGCCGTCCTCACCTTCCTGCCGTCGCCGTATGTGATCCAGCGTCCCGGCCCCGTGTACGACACCCTCGGCACGGCGAAGAACGCCGACGGCGAGCAGGTCCCGCTCATCAGCGTCGACGGGACCGAGACGTACGAGACGGGCGGGACGCTCGACCTGACGACCGTCCAGGTTGTCGGCAACCGGGAACGGACGCCGAGCTGGTTCGAGCTCGCCCTCGCGTGGATGGACGCGTCGCGGGCCGTCGTGCCGCTGGACGCGGTGTTCCCCGAAGGCGTGACCACCGAGCAGCGGGACGAGCGGAACGCGATGCTCATGGTCGACTCGCAGCACGAGGCCACGGCCGCCGCGCTGAACGAGCTCGGCTACGACACCGGAGCCGAGGTCGTGGTGGTGGACGCCGTCGAAGGGTCGCCGGCCGACGGCCTGCTGCAGGCGGATGACGTGATCACCGCGATCGACGGCACGCCCGTCACCTCGGCGACTGCACTCCGCGAAGCCATCCAGGAGGCCGGCGGCGATCCGGTGGCACTCACGGTGCGCCGTGACGGCGACGAGCAGACGGTCGAGATCACGCCGGAGGAGCAGACCCAGGAAGGCACGACGTCGTGGCTCATCGGCATCACCCTGCGCACCGACTACGACTTCGAGGTCGACGTCACGATCCAGCTCGACAACGTCGGCGGCCCCAGCGCGGGGATGATGTTCGCCCTCGGGATCATCGACACCCTGACGCCGGGCGAGCTGAACGGCGGCAAGGAGGTCGCGGGCACCGGGACGATCGATGCCGAGGGGACCGTCGGCCCGATCGGCGGCATCCGCCAGAAGCTCTACGGTGCTCGCGACGCCGGTGCGGACTACTTCCTCGCGCCGGAGGCCAACTGCGATGAGGTCGTGGGGCACGTGCCGGACGGCCTGCAGGTCATCCGCACTGCGACCCTCGACGAATCGCTCGCGGCGCTGGAGGTCATCGCCGAGGACGGCGACGTCGACGCCCTGCCGACCTGCGACGTCCCGGCCACCTGAGCCGGCGCGGGTCGTGACCCCGCCGTGACCGGTGTGACAGCCCCCCCACAGCGAGCGGTGCCTAGGATGGAGGGGTGACCTCGACCCCAGCCCAGCCCCCGGCCACGCCTCGAACCTCCCGACGCATCCTCGGAATCTCCCTGGTGATCATCGCCGCGCTCATCGCGGCGTTCTTCGTCTTCGCGTCGCTCTACACCGAATTCCTCTGGTTCGACCAGGTCGGGTTCACCGGCGTGCTCACCACGCAGTGGATCGCGACGGCGGTGATGTTCGTCATCGGCTTCCTCGGCATGGCGGTTCCGCTGTTCGTCGTCATCCAGCTCGCCTACCGGCTGCGTCCGGTCTACGTCCGGCTGAGCTCGCAGCTCGACCGCTACCAGGAGGTCATCGAGCCGCTGCGCCGCCTCGCGATGTGGGGCATGCCCATCTTCTTCGGCCTCTTCGCGGGGTTCGCGGCGGCCGGCAACTGGAAGACCGTGTGGCTCTGGGCCAACGGCGTCGCGACCGGTGAGGTCGACCCGCAGTTCAATGTCGACACCGGGTTCTACATGTTCGCGATGCCGTTCTACTCGATCCTCCTCGCGTTCGTCTCGGCGGTCCTGCTGCTGAGCCTTCTCGTCACTGCGCTCGTGTCCTACCTCTACGGCTCCGTGCGCATCGGCCAGGGCGAGCTGCGCATCTCGAAGCCGGCCCGCATCCAGCTCGCGGTCATCGCGGGCCTGTACCTGCTCGTGCAGGCGGCGAGCCTGTGGCTGGACCGCTACAAGACCCTCGTCGAGCCGGACGACCGGATCACCGGTGCCGCCTACACGGGCGCCAACGCGACCATCCCCGGCCTCGGCATCCTCGCGATCATCGCCGCCGTCGTGGCCATCCTCTTCTTCGTCACGGCCGTCATCGGCCGCTGGCGCTTCCCGCTCGCGGCGACCGCGCTGCTGATCGTGGCCTCGCTCGTCATCGGCATCGGCTACCCCTGGGTGGTCACCACCTTCCAGGTGAAGCCGAACCAGAACGCCTATCAGGCCGAGTACTACCAGCGGAACATCGACGGCACGAAGGAGGCCTACGGCGTCGCCGACCTGGAGACCACGGCTTTCGAGGCCGAGACCGACGCCGAGGCGGGGCAGCTCCGCGCCGACGCCGAGACCACTGCATCGATCCGCATCATGGACCCGAAGGTCATCCCGCCGACGGTCCGCCAGCTCGAGCAGTATCGCGGCTACTACCAGTTCCAGACCAACATGGACGTCGACCGCTACGAGATCGACGGGGTGAAGCAGGACACGGTCGTCTCCGTCCGCGACCTCGACATGTCGGGTCTCGGCGACGGCGACAACTGGAACAACCGGGTCGCGGTCTACACGCACGGCTACGGCCTCGTCGCCGCGGCGGGCAACCAGCGCACGACCGACGGCGAGCCCGTCTTCCTCGAGCGCGGCATCCCCACCTCGGGCTTCCTGTCCGAGCAGGGTGACTTCGAGCCGCGGGTCTACTTCGGCGAGAACTCCCCGGAGTACTCCATCGTCGGCGCCCCGGAGGGGGCCGACCCGGTCGAGATCGACTACCCGCGGGGCAAGGACGGCTCGAGCGAGACGAAGACGACGTTCTCCGGGAACGGCGGGCCGAAGATCGGCGACAGCTTCACCAAGCTGCTCTATGCGCTCAAGTTCCAGTCGGAGCAGATCCTGTTCTCGAACCTCGTCAACGAGGACTCGCAGATCCTCTACGACCGCGACCCGACGACGCGCGTGCAGAAGGTCGCGCCGTACCTCGAGCTCGACAGCGACCCGTACCCGAGCGTCGTGGACGGCCGCATCGTCTGGATCGTGGACGGCTACACGACGAGCTCGACCTACCCGTACTCGACGAGCGTGAGCCTGTCCGACGCGATCGCCGACTCGAACGTCCCGACGCCGTCGCTCGCGATCGACGACATCAACTACATCCGCAACTCGGTCAAGGCCACGGTCGACGCCTACGACGGCTCGGTCACGCTGTACGCCTGGGACGAGGAGGACCCGGTCCTGAAGACCTGGCAGAAGGTCTACCCGTCCACCCTCAAGCCGATCAGCGAGATGTCCGGCGAGCTCATGAGCCACGTCCGGTACCCGACCGATCTGTTCAAGGTGCAGCGCGACATCCTCGGCATCTACCACGTCGACAAGGCCGGCTCGTTCGCCCAGCAGGACAATCGCTGGCAGACGCCGAACGACCCGCGCAGCGACGCGATGCTGCAGCCGCCGTATTACCTGACCATGCAGATGCCGGGTCAGGACGAACCGCGGTTCTCGATGTTCTCCACGTTCATCCCCGCCTCCCAGGGCGCGGGCGGCAGTCGTGACGTGCTGATGGGCTACCTCGCCGTCGACTCGGATGCCGGCGCCGAGAAGGGCGTGAAGGCCGAGGGGTACGGGCAGCTGCGCATGCTCGAGATCGACACCGACACCACGGTGCCCGGCCCCGGTCAGGTGCAGAACACCTACAACTCCGACACGGCCGTGGTCCCGCAGCTCAACCTGCTCCAGCAGGGGGAGTCCGAGGTCATCTACGGCAACCTGCTGACCCTGCCCGTCGGTGGCGGTCTGCTCTACGTCCAGCCGGTGTACGTGCAGTCGTCCGAGGGGACGCAGCTGCCGCGTCTGCAGAAGGTGCTCGTCGCCTTCGGTGACCGGGTGGCCTTCGAGAACACGCTCACGGAGGCGCTGGACACGCTGTTCGGCGGCGACTCCGGCGCGACCGGTGGTGACGACGAGGTCGAACCCACCGATCCGGGCACGACCGATCCCGACACCGGGGAGACGCCGACCACGCCGACGCCGACGGATGAGCAGGCCGATGCTCTGGCGAAGGCGCAGCAGGCGCTGCTCGACCGCCAGGCGGCTCTCGCCGAGGGCGACCTGGAGAAGTTCGGCGAGGCGGACAAGCGCCTCACCGCGGCCGTCGAGAAGCTCCTGGAGCTGGAGGCCGCCGCGGGAGAGTGATCCTCCCCACGCACACGAAAGGGCACCCCCACGGGGTGCCCTTTCGCATTCCCGGCACCCATGCGCCGGAAGCCGGTCCGCCGCATCAGGCACTCGCGCGGAATCAGGCGACACCCGGCACGTGAGCCTGATTCCGCGCGGGTGCCTGCGTCCGCGTGCGGCGCGCCAGGACAGGCGGTCTCGCGGTAGCAGGCGGGCCCGCGAGGTCAGGCGACCTCTGGGCAGGAAGCCTGATCTGGCGCGAGTGCCTGAGTAGGCGGAGGGTTTTCTCCGGGACGGACCGTCGCGCGCGGAGGGGATGGCATGGGAGGGTGGAGGGAAACAGGGAGGGTGCCGTGGCTGAGCGCATCGTTGTGGGAGTGGTGGACACGTCGGCGGGACGACGGGCACTGGAGTGGGCGGCGCACCGCGCGCGGTCGCGGAAGGCCTCTCTGCTCCTCGCGAGCGTCGTCGGGGGAGCGGTCGGCGCCGTCGGGGAGGGCCCTGTGGTGGACGCCGCGATCGCGGCGGCGCGGAGTCTGCTGGAGGAGCACGCGGAGACGCTGAAGGATCAGGGCCTGGACGTCGACCTCGTCGTGCTCCGCGGCGACCCTGTCCGTCAGCTCGTGTCGACCACCGCGGGCGCGAACCTCCTCGTGATCGGAAGCGACTTCCGTCCGGATGACGCGGACAGCCCTCGGCGCGGCGCCCATGGGCTGCGCATCGTCGCCGACTCCTCCTGCCCCGTCGTGGTGATCCCCGACATCGAGACGAGCGACCGTCGCGGTGTCGTCGTCGGGGTGGACGGGTCTCCGATCTCGGAGGCTGCCGTCGCTTTCGCCGCTGCCGAGGCCGACCGTCTCGGCGAGCCCCTCGTCGCGGTGACGGTATGGACTCCCGTCCCCCTCCCGCGCGGAGCGAGGTCGTATCCCGAGCAGTACCTCTCCTCTATGCAGGAGCTGTCCGAGGAGACCCTCGCCGTCGCTCTCGGCGGATTGCGCTCGACCTATCCGGATCTCGAGATCGAGCCCCGGGTCGAACGCGGATACCCGTCCGAGGTCATCAACCGCGCCGCCGCCACCGCGAGCCTCGCCGTCGTCGGCTCGCACGGACGGGGGGCGGTCGCCCGTTTCCTGCTCGGCTCCATCAGCCACGAGGTGCTCGCGGCGCTCGTGGCGCCCACCGCCGTCGTGCGCTGACCGGGGGCCGCAGGCCTAGAGCGGGCTTGTCAGCACCTCGTGGAGCACGCGTCGGCTGTCGTCGCCGCCCGGCCCTGACCCGTCGGAGAGAGTCACCAGGGCCTTCCAGAGTGCCCAGCCGCGAGCCCGTCGCCAGGTCGCGGCGTCCAGGTCGACGGCGTCGCGGAACGCGTCGCGCGCGTCCCCGTCGAAGTACGTCCATGCCATGACGAGGTCGCAGGCGGGATCGCCGACGCCGCAGGTGCCGAAGTCGATCATCGCCGACAGGCGGCCGTCGCTGACGAGCAGGTTGCCCACGGCGACGTCGCCGTGGAACCAGACCGGCGAGGACTCCCACGCGCTGCTCGTCGCATCGAGCCAGACGCTCCGGCAGAGTCCCGCGTCCACGGTGCCGTCCAGCCGCTGGAGCGCGGCGTGGACCTCATCGCTGTAGACGCTCGGATGCGAACCGCGGAAGAACGAGTGCCGCCCGGCCGCCGAACCCGCGTCCACGGGCAGGGACCTCACGGTGCGGAGAACTGTCCCGAGATCGGCGGCGAGGCGAACGCGATCGAGCCCCCCGGCGCGCTCGACGGTGTCGCCGTCGAGCCACCGGCGGATCGACCACGGAAACGGGTAGCCCCGGCCGGGTTCCCCCAGCGCTACGACGGAGGGAACGGCGACGGGAAGCCTTCCGTCGAGGAACTCGAGCGCTCTGCTCTCCTTCTGCACGGCCGCGGCGTAGCCCTCGGCACGAGGAAGTCGCACCGACAACTCGTCACCGAGACGGAACGTCCGGTTGTCCCATCCCTGACGCGCCACGGCGCGGACGGGCAGGTGCGCCCAGCGGGGGAACTGCTCCGCGACGAGGTCGGCGACGAGCAGCTCATCGATGTCGACCGGTCGGTTCACCCCTCGATACTCGCAGAGGTCGGCTCCCGTCTCATGCGAAAGGCCCTCCGGCCTGGGATCACTCCCGGCCGGAGGGCCTTTCCTTTGTTGCGGGGACAGGATTTGAACCTGCGACCTCCGGGTTATGAGCCCGGCGAGCTACCGAACTGCTCCACCCCGCGGCACAAGAGATAACTTATCACGGATCCGGGGAGGCGTCGAATCGAGCGCGGCGCCGGCGGGTGCGAGAGGATGGCGTCATGTCTGAGAACACCGCCGTGCCCGTCGCCGTGTGCCAGTTCGCCCCCACCGATTCGCGCGAGCACAACAGGGAACGGATCGCGGAGCTGGCGACGGAGGCCGCACGGCTCGGGGCGAAGCTGATCGTGTTCCCTGAGTACTCGAGCTACTTCGTCGATCCGATGGACGAACGCCTCGCGGCCCATGCGGAGGATCTCGACGGCGAGTTCGTGACCGGACTGATCGGTCTGGCCGCGGAGCTCGCTGTCGTCATCGTCGCGGGCGTCACGGAGAAGGCCTCGGACGAGGGGCGCGTGCGCAACACGGTCGTCGCCGTGCGCGGCGACGGCATCCTCGCGGTCTACCGCAAGCAGCACCTCTACGACGCTTTCGGGCAGACCGAGTCGGACTGGGTGGAGCCGGGAGACATCGGCGAGCCCGCGGTGTTCGAGGTCGGCGGACTGCGCTTCGGACTGATGACCTGCTACGACCTGCGGTTCCCCGAGGTGTCGCGGCTTCTCGCGGTCGCCGGCGCCGATGCGCTCGTGGTGCCGGCGGAGTGGGTGCGCGGACCGCTCAAGGAGCAGCACTGGACCACTCTGCTCGCGGCGCGCGCCATCGAGAACACGGTGTTCGTGATCGCCGCGGACCACCCGGCGCCGATCGGCGTGGGGCACTCACGCATCGTCGACCCGCAGGGGGTCGTCCGCGCGGGCATCGGGCCGGAGCCGGGAGTGGCCCTCGGGGTGGTCGACGGCGCGGCGATCGCCCGCGTCCGTGCGACCAATCCCTCGCTGCGGGCCCGTCGCTACGCTGTGGTGCCGCGCTGACCGGACCCGCTCACGTGTTCAGGCCGGCGAGGCGCGCCGCCGCCTCCTCGAGGACATCGATGCGCTTGCATGCAGCGAAACGCACGAGCCCCGCATACGCCGGACGCTGCGCGGGGGACACGAAGGCGGTCAGCGGGATCGCCACGACGCCGGCACGGTCCGGGAGGGCACGGCAGAAGGCCGCCGCATCGGCGCCGCCGAGGGCCGTCGCATCGGCCACCGTGAAGTAGCCGCCCTGCGGTGCGTGGACCGTGAAGCCGGCTGCGCGGAGCCCGTCGCCGAGGATCCCGTGCTTGCGGGCGAGCACGGCGGCCGCGTCCGTGAAGAACGCGTCGTCGAGGCGGAGCCCGACGGCGACGGCGGGCTGGAACGGGGCGCCGTTGACGTAGGTGAGGTACTGCTTGACGGTCAGGACGGCCGTGATGAGCGCGGCGGGACCGTGGACCCAGCCGATCTTCCACCCCGTGGTCGAGAAGGTCTTCCCCGCCGACGAGATCGTGAGGGTCCGCTCCGCGGCACCGGGCACGGTGGCGATCGGGACGTGCGGGGTGTGGAAGGTGAGGTGCTCGTAGACCTCGTCCGTGACGATCACGGCGTCGTGCCGCGCCGCCAAACGCACCACCTCACGGCGCACCTCCTCGTCGAAGACGGCTCCGGTGGGGTTGTGCGGGTCGTTGACGAGGATGATCCTGGTCCGGTCCGTGACGGCCTCCGCGAGCTGATCCAGGTCGGGCTGGAAATCGGGCGCGCGCAGCGGCACCGTCCGCAGGCGAGCACCCGCGAGCGCCACCGCCGCGGCGTACGAGTCGTAGTAGGGCTCGAAGACGACGACCTCGTCGTCCGGCCCGTCGATGAGGGCGAGCAGGGTCGCGGTGAGGGCCTCGGTGGCCCCGGCCGTCACGATGACCTCGGAGTCCGGGTCGACCGTCAGACCGTAGAAGCGCTGCTGATGCTCCGCGATGGCCAGAAGCAGATCGGGGAACCCGCGTCCCGGCGGGTACTGGTTGAGGCCGCCGGCGATCGCGTCGCAGGCGGCGGTGAGCACCGCCTCCGGGCCGTCCTCGTCGGGGAAGCCCTGGCCCAGATTGATCGAGCCGGTTCGGGCCGCCGCGGCGGACATCTCTGCGAAGATGGTGGGCGCGACGGAACCGTCCGCGTCGAGCAGACCGGCACCGGCCGCCGTGCGACGCCATGCGCCGGGGATGACACTCATGAAGAACAGGCTAAGGCCATAGCTGAAACTCAAGCTCGGCATAAGGAACGCACAGGGATGCGGGGCATCCTGGAGGAGCGTTGAAGGAGCACACCATGAACCAGGACAACCCGCAGGACCGCCCGGCACCGGCGTCGGACGACGCCGTGTCGGCCGCACAGAACCCCCAGACCCCGGAGACCGCGTCCGGTGCGTCGTCGCAGGCCGCCGACGGTACCCCCGTGGCCCCGGCTGCTTCCGCACCGGCCGCCCCGCAGGGACATCACATGCCGCCGACGTTCGCGTCGCACGCCGCCGGCGCCCCGACCGTGGCCCCCGTGCCGCACGGGCTGGCCGCGCCCGGACCGACCGCGGCCGGCGTCCCCGGCGCCGCATTCGGCGTCCCGGCGCAGGACACCCGCCCGCTCGACGGCACGGTGCCGCCGGCTGAGCCGGCCCCCGCCGCCACGAAGGAGAAGTCGCGCGGCGGCACCCGCGTCGCGGCGTTCATCGTCGCGGCCGCCCTCGTCGGCGGCGTCGCCGGCTTCGGTGGCGGCGCGCTGCTCACCGGGTTGCAGGACTCGCCGTCCTCCGGGTCGGCGCAGGGACCGCAGACCGTCACGGTGAACAACCCCGGCTCGGTCAACGAGACCACCGCGGTCGCGACCGAGGCTCTTCCCTCTGTCGTGACCATCGAAGTCGCCGGCTCCCAGGAGGCCGGCAGCGGCTCGGGCGTCATCATCAGCAAGGACGGCTACGTCCTCACCAACACGCACGTCGTCACGCTCGGCGGGGCGGCGGCGGACCCGACGATCCGGGTCACGACCTCCGATGGCCGCATCTACGAGGCGACCGTGGTCGGCACCGACCCCATCTACGATCTCGCGGTGATCAAGCTCACCGACGCCGAGGGCCTGACCCCGATCAAGTTCGCAGACTCGTCGAAGCTGAACGTCGGCGACACCGCCGTAGCTCTCGGCGCCCCGCTGGGACTGGCGAACTCGGTCACCACCGGCATCGTGAGCGCACTGAACCGCAGCATCCAGATCGCCTCCTCCGCTCTGCCGGACTCCTCGTCCGAGGACGCCCCGCAGGAGCAGGCGCCGGAGGACGGCCAGGGCGAGGGGCCGTTCCAGTTCGATCTCCCCGGCAACAGCGGGCAGCAGGCCACCGAGTCGATCTCGATCGCGGTGATCCAGACGGACGCGGCGATCAACCACGGCAACTCGGGTGGGGCCCTCGTCAACAGCAAAGGCGAGCTGATCGGCATCAACGTCGCGATCGCGAGCTCGGGCAGCTCCGAGGAGTCGGGCTCGATCGGCATCGGCTTCGCCATCCCGTCGAACATCGCCGAGCGCGTCGCGGACGAGATCATCGCCGACGGCGCGGCCACCCACGGCCTGCTGGGCGCATCGGTCCGTGATGCCTCCGGCGTCGAGGGCGCGACCGAGGCCGGTGCGTACATCGCCGAGGTCACCGACGGGGGTGCGGCCGCGGCTGCCGGCCTCCAGGCCGGCGACGTCGTGACGAGCTTCAACGGGGTGCCCATCACGAGCGCGACCGACCTGACCGCGCAGGTGCGCGCGGCGGCGGCCGACAGCAAGGCCGACGTGACCTACGTCCGCAACGGCAAGCAGAGTGAGATCGAGGTGACGCTCGGCACGCTCGCCGGCTGATCCCGACGGTCAGAGAAGGACGCCACCCGCGCGATAGGCTCGCCGGGTGGCGTCCTTCTCTTTCGGCACCGGCAACGCGGCCAAGCTGCTCCGGATCCCGCTGTACGCCCTCGGTCGTCTCGGCACCCTCGTCGTGCCGCGCGGTCGGCGCTGGGTCTTCGGATGCGGCGCCGGCGTCGGCGACGGTGCTCTGGCTTTGCAGCGGTATGCGGCAGGGGAGGGGCATGACACCCTCTGGCTGACCGGATCGGCGCGCGAAGCGGCCGACGCCGAGGCCCTCGGCCTGCGGACCGTCCCGCGGGGCGGGCTCCGCGGATGGTGGGCGACCGCGCGCGCCGGCGTGCTGATCGTGACGCACGGCCTCGGCGACGTGAACCGCTACGGCAGCGGTGGCGCCTTCGTCGTGCAGCTCTGGCACGGCATCCCGCTCAAGCGCATCGGCCTCGACTCGCCGGCCACGACGCAGGTGCCCGCCGTCCCCGGCGCCCCGATCCTCCGGCGCCTCGTCGGGCTGCTGTACCGCGGCGCCGCGCGGCGGATCCGCGTGCTCCCCGCCGCCTCGCACCGGGCCAGGGCGCGCCTCGAGTCCGCGTTCGGGCTGAGCGACGACCGGGTCGTGGTCACGGGGGAGCCGCGCGTCGATGTGCTCTCCCTCGGCACGCCCCAGGAACGCCGCGCGCATGCACGGGCCCTGCTCGTGGAGGCCGTGGGCGCGATCGGCGACGCCCGACGACTGGTCCTCTACGCGCCGACGTGGCGGGACGGCGCCCCCGACCCCTCCGTGCCGACGGCCGAGGAATGGATGCAGATCATCCGGGTGCTGGAGGAGCACGACGCCGTCCTCCTCGTGCGTTCGCATCCGCTCGGTGACGGCAGCTACACGCCGCCGCTGCCGACGGCGCGAGTGCGCGCGCTGCCCAGCACGGTCGTCAGCGACGTCACTCCGGTGCTGGCCGCGGTCGACGTCCTCATCACCGACTACTCCTCGCTCGCCTACGACGTGGGACTCCTGGACATGCCGGTCGTCTTCCTCGCACCCGATGTGAGGGAGTACGCCCGCACCCGCGGCTTCTACGGGCGCTTCGAGGAGGTCGCCGCTTCAGGCGTCGCGACGGGATGGGAGGCGGCGCTCGTCCGGCTGGCGTCGCTTCTCGGCGACCCCGCCGCGTTCGACGAGGCTGCCCGACGTTCCGCTACGCTCAGCGCGGAGATGCACGCGTTCCGTGATGGTCGGAACACTCGTCGGGTATACCGGACGATCCGCGCGCGGGGGATCCCCGCGCCGAAGGGAGCAGCATGACGACGGCCCGCATCGATGACACGGCACAGGCGCTGGTCATCGCAGGGACCGGGCAGCGTCCGGAGAGTGCCGAGCTCGCCGGACCGCGGGCGCGGGTGGAGGCCCGCGTCACCGGCGGGGGGAAGACCTGGAAGGCGACGTTCGCGCTCCGCGCATCCCGGTGGGGTGGCCCGGAGCTGCCCCTGCCATCAGGCGAGTACGAGCTGCGCATCGGCGGCGCCGATCTGTCGGAGCTGCGTCTCGCGCCGGTCGTGCTCCCGGGAGTGCGGATCGCCGTCGATGGTGCGGTCGTCCGCATCGCGGCACCCGTCGATCCCGTGTATGACACGGCAGAAGGGCGCTCGACGCTCGAGGAGCGTTATGTGGCGCAGACCGGCGGGACAGAGAACGCCGTCTTCTTCGAGAGCTTCTACGGCCGAAGCGTCGGGTGCAACCCCCGCGCCATCGATCGGGAGCTGGCGCGGCGTGCTCCGCAGGTGCGCCGGTACTGGAGCGTCGCCGATCTCTCGGTCGAGGTGCCGGACGGCGCGATAGCGGTCATCGAGGGCAGCCCGGAATGGTGGCGCGCCCGCGGTGCTGCACGACTGCTCATCGTGAACGACTGGCTGCGCCGTCGCTTCGCGCGCAAGCCCGGACAGAAGGTGCTGCAGACCTGGCACGGCACGCCCCTCAAGCGTCTGGCGCTGCACCGCCCGGGGTTCGCCCCCCGGCGGATGGCGGCGGTGGTCAAGGAGTCCCGGCGGTGGGACGTGCTGCTGGCGCAGAACACCTACTCCGCGCGCATCCTCCGCAAGGCCTACGCGTTCTTCGGGCGGCCGATCTGGGTCGACGGCTACCCGCGCAATGATGCGCTGCGCACCGGGGATCCGGTCGCCGTGCGCGCGGCGCTCGGCATCGGCGCCGACGAACGCGTGCTGCTCTACGCCCCGACGTGGCGTGACGACCGTGCGGAGATGGTCGACTTCGTCGATCCGGAACTCCTGGCGCGGCAGACGAACGCCGTCGTGCTCGTGCGCGGTCACTCGCGCACGCTGGGGGAGGGCAGGGACCGTGCCGGCGCGCGGGTGATCGACGTGACGGGATACCCCGAGACGTCGCAGCTCCTGCTCGCCGCCGACGCCCTCGTCACGGACTACTCCTCCGTCATGTTCGACTTCTCGGTGACCGGCAAGCCGATGTACTTCCTCGTGCCCGACCTCGACCACTATCGCGGTCAGCTCCGCGGGTTCTACTTCGATCTCGCGGAACGCGCGCCGGGCCCGCTGGTCCGTACGCAGGACGAGCTCGTGGCCGCGCTGGACGACCAGGGGCACCGGGAACGGTACGCGGAACGCTATGCCGCGTGGCAGCGGCAGTTCAACGCGCTCGACGACGGCCGGGCCGCGCAGCGGGTGGTCGACCGGATCCTCGACCTCGGATTCGTCACCCCGTAGCCGTCCGCGTTCAGGGCAGGGGAGTGTTCCGCGTGCCGAGCCGCGATGCGTCCACCGTGTCGCCGGCTCCGCGCAGCACGCCGCCGAGGAAGCCGAGGCCCCACGAGAGGTGCATCGTGGGCAGCACGAGGAGCGTCCACAGGCGTTGCCGCAGGCCACCCCCGCCCGGCGAGAGAGCCACGCCGACCACGAGCAGGACGTAGAGCGCGAGCGGGACGTAGACCAGGCCAGAGGCGATGAGCGAGGCGGTGCCGGACACCGCGCCGGTGAGCTGCAGGATGCCGAGGACGACGGCGAGCACGACGAACAGCAGGAGCACCGGCGGGGCGAAGTAGCGCAGACCGTTGCGGCGGCCGAAGCGGCGCACCAGCTCCCCTCGCCAGGCACCGGTCGCGCGGAACTGTCTGGCCAGTCGCAGCCAGCTCTCCCGCGGCCAGTAGGTCACCGACAGCTCGGGATCGAACCACACCCGGTGGCCGGCCTGACGGATGCGCAGGTTCAGCTCCCAGTCCTCGCCGCGGCGGATCGTCTCGTCGAACAAGCCGACCTCATCGAGGACCTCCCGCCGCATCACGCCGAGGTAGGCGGATTCCGCCTCGCCCTCGACGCGGCCGCCGTGATACGCGCCGCCGCCCAGGCCGACGGGGGAGTTGTACAACCGGGCGACGGCCTTCTGGAAGGGAGTCCGACCCTCGGCGTGCATCACGCCGCCGACGTTGGCCGCCCCCGTGCGCTGCAGCGTCTGCACGGCACGGGCCGCGTAGCCGGGGGCGAGCTCGGAGTGCGCATCGACCCGGATGACGGTGGGGTAGCGGCTGGCCCGGATCGCGGCGTTGAGTCCGACCGGGATGTGCGCGGCGGGGTTGTCCACGAGGCGTATCCGGTCGTCGGCAGCGGCCAGTCGGCGGGCGAGGGCCGTGGTGCCGTCCGACGACGGTCCCAGCGCGAGGACGAGCTCGGCCGGAACCCCGACCTCCTGAGCGAGCACCGACGCGACCGCGTGCTCCAGGTAGGCGCGTTCGTTGAGCACCGGCATCACGAAGGACACCCCGGTGACGGGGGCGGGGGATCCGTTGGCTGGCACACGTCGATCATGTCACGCCGCTCCTGCCCCGCTCTCCCAGGCAGAGCGCGGTCGTCGCGGCTCAGCGGGGGCCGCGAGCGGACGAACTATCCTGGAGGGATGGGTGCACTGTCTGACGCGAAGAAGGCCTACCGTCTCCTGCGGCGGGCGCTCGCTTCGCGCTCCGCGGTGCAGCGTGTCCGCCGCCGGCTGGCGGATCAGGCGCCGTACCCGGCAGATCACTTCCGGGTCGCCGTGTACTTCGCCGACGGTGCGGTCAACATGTACCAGATGCGGCAGTGGTACCGCCCGCTGGGCGCGCTCGCCGAGCGGTGGCCCGTGGTGGTCCTCGCGCGCCAGGCGACCGGCGCGGAGAAGCTGCTGGAGGAGGACGGCCCGCCCGTCGCGTTCGTGCCGAAGGTGCGCGACCTCGAGCGATTCCTCGCCACACAGGACATCCGGGTGGTCCTCTACGTGAATCAGAACACCCGTAACTTCCAGATGTTCCGGTACGGCCGTCGCTGGCATGTGTTCATCAACCACGGCGAGTCCGACAAGATGTACATGACCACGAATCAGTACAAGGCCTATGACTACGCCTTCGTCGCCGGTCAGGCGGCCAGGGATCGGCTGTCGCGGACGCTGTGGGACTACGACGTGGAGAGCCGGACCATCGAGATCGGACGCCCCCAGGCGGACCACTACTCCGGCTCGCTCCCGTATACGCCGGACGACCGTCTCGTCGTCCTCTACGCCCCGACGTGGGAAGGCGATCGTCCCAGCGCGCATTACGGCTCCATCGCCTCGCACGGCGAGCGCCTGGTGGCGCGACTGCTCGCGACGGGCGAGCACCGGGTCATCTACCGCCCGCACCCGCGCAGCGGTGTCGTCGACGAGGCCTACGGGGCGGCGCATCGCCGCATCGTCGCGGCCATCGCCGCCGCGAACGCCGCCGACCCGACCGCGCAGCACGTGTACGACGACGGCCCCGAGCTCGGCTGGCAGCTCGCCGCCGCCGACGTCGCCGTCGTGG
Organism: Microbacterium sp. str. 'China'; assembly: GCF_002993305.1. NCBI lineage: Bacteria > Bacillati > Actinomycetota > Actinomycetes > Micrococcales > Microbacteriaceae > Microbacterium > Microbacterium sp. str. 'China'. Next base: position 1,250,302 of record NZ_CP027434.1, read on the forward strand.
ACATCTCGGCCATGGTGTACGACCGCCTCGCGGCGGGAAAGCCGCTCATGATCACGCGCCCGGTCGACGAAGAGGCCGCCGTCGACACCACCGGCTACCTCTCCGACTGCGAATGGCTGTCCGCGGAGGCGGCGGACGACATCGTCGCCGAGGTCGAGCGCGTACGGGAGGACGAAGCGGCCGTCGCGCGCCTGCAGATGTGGGTGCGCCACTACTTCGGTGACACGACCCCCGGCGTGGCGACGCAGAAGTTCCACGCCGCCGTCGACCGGCTCATGGGGGAGTGGGAGCGGTGGCGCGACCGGGAGATCGGTGCCGTCCGCGGTGATGCGGACGATGACGACGACGAGGCCGACGACGAGGACGCATGAGCAGCGACTTCCCGCGCTCCGCTGCGCTCCTACCACGTCTCGAGGTCGTCGACGCGACCGGCTCGACGAACGCCGACCTCCGGGGAAACGCGGACGACGCCGACGCCTGGCCGCACCTCTCGGTCCTCCTGACCCGGCACCAGACGGCCGGACGGGGGCGGCTGGATCGCCGGTGGATCGCCCCGGCGGGTTCGGCGCTCGCGGTGAGCGTCCTCCTCCGCGATCTGCCTGCCGAGCCGGCAGCGCGAGGCTGGATCCCGCTCGCCGCCGGGGCGGCCATGGCCGAGGCCGTCGCCGCACAGCTTCCTGAGGCCACCGTCGTCCTCAAGTGGCCGAACGACGTCCTCGTCGACGGCCGGAAGATCTGCGGCATCCTCGCCGAGGCGACGCCGACGGCCGTGATCGTCGGGGCGGGCGTCAACACCGCCATGACCGCGACCCAGCTTCCGGTTCCCACGGCCACCTCCTTCGCGGTACAGGGGGTCGTCGTCGACGAGGACGAGCTGCTCCGTTCCTACGTGTCGGCGCTCGACGGCCACCTCCGCGCGCTCGCCGCGGCGGACGACGCGACCGCGAGCGGTCTGCATGCGGCGGTGACCGCGCGGTGCGCGACGGTCGGACAAGCCGTGCGCGTCTCGCTCCCCGCCGGGTCCCTGCTCGAGGGCGTGGCCGTCGGCATCGACGACGAGGGGCGTCTGCTCGTCGCGGCGGAGGGGACGGTGCACGCGGTCTCCGCGGGTGACGTCGTGCACGTCCGGCCCGCGTGACGCGGGGACACGCCGTCCCGCGGACGGTGTTGTCGGCGATCGCGGGCACAATGGGGGTGTGACCCAGCCCGTGACGCTCGGCGGACGCCCGCTGATGCCGCCGCCCGGCACTCCCGCCGAGGAGCTGCTCATCGCGCGCTTCCGCGGCCACGCTCGCCGGCTCTTCTGGTCGGCGCTCGTGCTCATCGCCGCCTTCGGGGCCACCGCCTACTTCTACGGCAACCTTCCGGCCGGGTTCGAGGACTGGATGCTGCTCGCCGCCGCCGGAGTCGTCGTCCTCATCGCCGTCGTGATCCCCTTCATCGTCTGGTACTCGCGGACGACGACGATCACGACCCGACGTGTCATCGCAGCCCAGGGCTTGGGCGCGCGCAACCGCCGCGAGATGTCGCATGCCCGCGGCTATACGATCGGTGTCCGCCGGGGTCCGCTGCAGCGGATGTGGGGCTGCGGGACCATCACGCTCTCGAACGGCGTGGACGCACCGCTCCGTCTCGTGAACGTCCCGAACGTCACCCTCGTGCACGAGACGCTCGCAGATCAGATCGAGGTCGGGCAGATCCTCGCCCATCGCGACGCGCAGGCGAGCGGCGACGAGATCGCCTGAGCGCGAACTCACGGCCGCCTCGCGGCCCGTTCGCTTCGCCGTTCCCCGGACCGGTGAGCGTGCGGAAGAATGGGCATGACGAATGGAGGCGGCACATGGCGCTGCGTGTGGGCGTGATCGGCGGAGGACAGCTGGCACGGATGATGATCGCTCCGGCGGTCGAGCTCGGTCTCGAACTGCGGGTGCTCGCCGAGGAGGAGGGCATGGCCGCGGGCCTGGCCGCCACAGCGGTCGGCGACTACCGGGACCTCGACACCGTGCGCGCCTTCGCCGCCGACGTCGACGTGCTCACCTTCGACCACGAGCATGTGCCGCAGGAAGTGCTCCGCGCCCTCGTCGCCGAGGGGATCGCGGTGCATCCCGGACCGGATGCCCTCCAGTTCGCCCAGGACAAGCTCGTCATGCGCGCCCGCTTGGCGGAGCTCGGCGTGCCGCAGCCGGAGTGGGCGCCGGTCCGTTCCGCCGATGACCTGCAGCGCTTCCTCGACGAGCACGACGGTGCCGCGGTGGTCAAGACGCCGCGGGGCGGGTACGACGGCAAGGGCGTGCGGGTCGTGCGCTCCGGTGCTGAGGCGCAGGACTGGCTCGATGCGCTCGAGGGCTCCGACGCCCTGCTCGCCGAGGAGCTCGTCCCCTTCGTCCGTGAGCTCGCCCAGCAGGTCGCGCGCCGACCTGGAGGAGAGATGATCCCGTATCCGGTCGTAGAGACCGTGCAACGCGATGGCGTCTGCGCCGAGGTGATCGCCCCGGCGCCCGCGGCGACCGAGCGTCTCGCCGAGGTCGCCGAGGACATCGGTCGTCGCATCGCGGAGGGTCTCGGCGTGACCGGGATGCTCGCGGTCGAGCTCTTCGAGACGGACGACGAGCGCATCCTCGTGAACGAGCTCGCGATGCGTCCGCACAACAGCGGGCACTGGAGCCAGGACGGCGCCGTCACCGGGCAGTTCGAGCAGCACCTGCGTGCCGTGGCGGACCTGCCGCTGGGGGACACTCGACCTCGTGCGTCCTGGGCGGTCATGGTGAACATCCTCGGAGGGCCCGCAGAGGGCACGCTGGGGGACCGTTTCGAGGCGGCGATGGCCGCGCACCCGGACGCCAAGATCCACACGTACGGCAAGGCACCGCGCCCCGGTCGTAAGGTGGGCCACGTCAACGTCGCCGGGGACGATCTCGACGACGCGGTGTACGTGGCCAGGGCCGCCGCGGCCGCTTTCGTCTGAGTATTCCCGCGGCGGCGCACGGGAAAAGACGTGTGCCGCTCGGGTGTTCTCCCAGCGCGAGACCGTAGCCTGATCTGGTGACCGAGCCACTGCACTCCTCCGCCGTCCCTCTGGTCGGCGTCGTCATGGGATCCGACTCCGACTGGCGCGTCATGAGCGACGCGTCCCAGGCGCTCACCGATTTCGGGATCCCGCACGAGGTCGAGGTCGTCTCGGCCCACCGCACGCCGGACAAGCTCATGTCCTATGCGCGGGAAGCCCGGGCTCGCGGCCTGCGTGTCATCATCGCGGGCGCCGGTGGTGCCGCCCACCTTCCGGGCATGCTCGCGTCGATGACGGCACTTCCCGTCGTCGGGGTCCCGGTGCCGCTCGCATACCTGGACGGTATGGACTCGCTGCTGTCGATCGTGCAGATGCCCGCGGGTATCCCGGTCGCGACGGTGTCGATCGGCGGCGCACGCAACGCGGGTCTGCTCGCGGCCCGGATCCTCGGTGCCGCGGACGACGAGCTGGCCGACCGTGTCGAGGCGTACGCCGCCGACCTCGAGGCCCAGGTAGAGGAGAAGAACGATCGGCTGAAGGGCTCGCTGTGACCCTTGCGCCCCCGCGCGCGACGCGACGTCCGCTCATCGAGACGCGGCCGCTGCGACACCCGGATACGGCCGATGCCGGGCTCATGTCGAAACGCGCCTGGTGGCTCGTCGGTCTCAACTTCCTGCTGCCGGGGTCCGCGCAGGTCCTGGCGGGTAATCGACGGTTGGGGAGATTCGGGCTCGGCGTCACCCTGACGACGTGGTTCCTGGCCCTCGTCGCCGTCGGGCTCGTGCTGTTCGCCCGCCCCGTCTTCCTCTGGCTCACGATCGGTGGCGGGTTCGTATCGGCGGCGCTGCTCACACTCGTGCAGGTGCTGCTCGTGGGAGTCGTGGTCCTCTGGATCGTCCTCACGTTCGACACGCTCCGCCTCGTCCGCCTGGTCAGGGTCCCCGCGCCGTCGCGGTTCCTCGTGCCGGTCGTCGCGCTCGTCCTGCTGGGGCTCGTCGGAGGCGTCATGGGCTACGCGGCCACCGCGGTGGGCTCTGTGCGCGGCAGTGTCGGGGCGATCTTCGGGCAGAGCGGCCCGAGCCTCCCGCCCAGCGACGGCTACTACAACATCCTGCTGCTCGGCGCGGACAGCGGAGACGGCCGTGACTCGATGCGTTTCGACAGCATCTCCGTCGTCTCGGTCAACGCCGAGACCGGAGCAGTGACCATCACCGGAATCCCGCGTGAGCTCCCGCATGCGCCGTTCAGCGACGGCAGCCCGATGCAAGAGCTCTATCCCGAGGGCTTCCAGGGCCACGGGTCGTCCACCTGCGGCTGGAACGGGTGGATGAACCATGTCCGCAACGCCGCGGAGGTTTGCCGGGAGGACAAGGGGACCGGGCTTTATCCGGACGCGGAGGCCACGGGCTCGGCGCCGGGTATCGAGGCGACCAAGGATGCGGCGGAGGGCGTGCTCGGCATCGAGATCCCGTACTACGTCTTCGTCGACATGCACGGCTTCGCCGACCTCGTGGATGCCCTCGGCGGCGTCGACATCACCGTCACGGAGCGCCTGCCCAAGGGCGGCCCGCCGGAGGGCTGGTCCGGCACGGACGTGAACGAATGGGCGATCGGCTGGATCGAGCCCGGGCAGCAGCACATGGACGGCGACACGGCTCAGTGGTACGCCCGCTCGCGGTACACGACCAGCGACTGGGACCGCATGAAGCGGCAGCGCGAACTGCAGGAGGCGATCCTCGCCCAGTTCACTCCGCAGACCGTCCTCACCCGATTCAACGAGGTGGCCGCTGCGGGCACGGCACTCATCAGCACCGATCTTCCGCAGGGCAAGCTGCCGGAGTTCTTCGACCTCATGCTGAAGGCCAAGGAGCAGCCGGTCCAGACCGTCGAGCTGACACCCGAGAACGGCGTCGACGAGTTCGACCCGAACTACGACTTCATCCACGAGCTCATGCAGCAGAAGCTGCACCCGCCGACGGAGACCCCGGTTCCGGCTCCCTGAGACAGCGGGGAACGACGCAGCCCACGGGCGATGTTCCCGGGAACATCGCCCGTGGGCCGTCCGGTGCATGACCGGATTCGCCAGACGACGGTGATCGGAGGGGGAGGGATCACCGTCGTCCAGCCGGCCACCGCGCAAGGCGGCGACCTGGCTCAGGCGCGCATGCGGCGCGCGACTCAGGCGCGCTTGCGACGCGCGGCTCCGACGGCGACGAGAGCACCACCGGCGACCAGAGCGACTGCTCCGCCGCCGATGATCCACGGCGACACCGATCCACCGGTGAGGGCGAGCTCCGTGCCGCCGGTGAGCGGGAGCTCGGTCCCGGCGGGCGCGGCGGTGCCGGGATCGTGGTCGCAGCTGGAAGCGGCGGCGTTCCCGTGAGACACCGTCACCGTCGCGGTGTAGGCCCGGGAACCGGCGAAGTCGAGGGCGTAGGCCCCCTGCCCGTCGGAGGGCGGGCGGAACGTGACCCTCAGGCTGCCGTCGGATGCGGCGGTGTTGCCCGAGATGGCGGCGGCGCCGGCGTTCTGCCCCGAGACGGACACTCCGACGGTCTCCGAGGGCTCGAAGTACCCGGCGCCGAAGGCGACGGTCGAGACCTCACAGGTGTCGATGATCGCGTCGCCCACCTTCGCACCCGGAGGCGAGGGGTAGGAGTCGCTCGGTGCCGCAGAGGCGACGGTCGGCGCGGCCAAGATGAGCGCGCCAGCGGTAAGGCTGATGGCAGCCAGTTTCTTCAGCATGATTTCTCCCCAGAATTTCACGCGGAATCGCCTCCGGACACACCCCTGCGTCCGACTGCGCGGAGTCCTCTGCCCCCACGGCAGGTTCACGGACCCCGGTTATTCCCCAGTGAGATGACAGTACCTCATCCGTCGGCGATTGTCACGAGCCGCACTGCAGGGTGTCGCGGGTCAGCTTCGGGGCGACGATCAACGGGGTGTGCTGCACCTCGGTGAGGCGCGCTCCGGCGCCCTCGCCCTGGAACTCCACGGTGATCGTGGTGGAGGCGCCGGGGGCGAGGAGCACCTCGTGCTGCACGACGGAGCGATCGCCGATGGTCGTCGTCTGCACGCCCTCCTCCTTGCCGTCCCGGTCGATATGCGACGGCAGGGCACGGTCCGGACCGTAGACGGCGATCAGGGTGCGCACGCTGCCGGCCGGCACGCCGTAGATGCCGTCGCCGGTGACGTACGGAGGCAGAGAAGTGGCGGCGTCGGCGGGGGCCGTGTTCGACCAGGTGACGCGCACCTGGGTCGTCGGCACCCCCGCGCAGGTCCCCACCGCCGTCGCGATCGAGGCGCGGGTGTAGTAGTCCATCTTCCCGCCGGTCCCGTCGTTGATCAGGACGCCGACCACCGCGGCGTCCTCGTCGTCCTGCGGCATGGCGCCGCCGAGCGCGCTGGCGGCGAGGAGCGACTCCTCCGACTCGTGCGCGCTCCAGATCCGGATGCGGCCTTCGCCGGCGGCGTCGGCGAGAGCGCGGACGAGGGCCTGCGGCTCCGCGTGGGACAGAGCGGCCGAGAACAGCCCGCCGGCGGCCTGGGCGAAGATCGCGTCCTGAGCCGCGGGATCGGGGATCGCCGCGTAGATCTCCGAGAGGAGCAGATCGGTCACGGTGTCCGCAGTCGCCGTGAAGGGTCCGAAGGAGAGATCCCCGGTGGCTCGCATGAGGTGTGCGGCGACCACGGCGTCCACCGCGATAACCCCGTCGACCTTCCCCCCGTAGCGCCCCTCCCACCGGGCGGCGATGGTCTGTCCCGCTTCACGGAAGTCGGGGATGCTGGTGATGTTCTGCAGATAGCGGCCGGGGCGGTCCTCGAAGAGCGCGACGGTGCTGTCGCTGACCGGCAGCGCCGTGTCCAGCGGGGGGAAGTCGCGCGTCGACGCCTGCCGCTGCAGCGTGACCTTGCCGTTCTCCGCGCGCAGGAGCGCGATCGAGCCGATGATGCCGCCCGATGACCGCAGCTCTGCGTTGTTCTGCATCGCGAGGACGTAGGTGCGGGGGCCATCGCCGCCGAGCATGGTCGGCAGCAGGACGGAGGCGCCGTGCAGCGCACCGACCGCCGTGGCGGCCTGGGTGACGGCGCCGCGCATCTCCCGCACCGCGTCAGCGAGCGGCGGAAGGGTGGCGTCGGCGTCGATGCGGCGGGCCCGCTCCTCCGCCACGGTCAACGCCGCGCTCGCGGTGCCGAGCGGCTTCTCGACGGCCGCGAAGGGAGCGAGGTCGATCGCCCCGCCTGCGAAGCCGAGGCTCGTGAGGTCGACGTCGTCGGCGACGTCGAGCAGCGGACCGAGGGCGTCCCTGGAGACGTCGTCGGCGATCTCGGCGACCTCGCTCACCGCGCGGAAGTTCGGGCCGATCCAGGGCAGCACAGCGAACGCCTGCCAGATCGGGTCTCCCGTCAGCGATCGGGCCGACTCCGCGTTGCGGGAGATGCGGGCGGCGACCGGGGCTGCCCCATCGAGATCGCCCTCGGCGATGGACTGCTTGAGCTGACTGGTCGCTTTCGATATCTGCTGGAGGTTGTCGACCGCGCCGATGCCGCGCACCGTGACCCAGCCCAGTGCGAGGACGAGGAACACGAGGACGAGGCCGACGGTCCACCCGACCCATCGGCGGCGGACGGGAAGGCGACCATCGCTCACCCTGGCATTCAAGCACGGCGAGGCTGCCCGCCGCGCTCCCGATGCTGTGGGAACGCTGAGTAGCGGTGTGGACAGGTGATGCGCTCCCGGGGTCGTCGGCATCCCGCGGTTAGCCTGATCGCATGGGTGCTCGACTGCGTGTTGTTCTGGATCAGCTCGTGCACGTCGTCGACCCCGATCAGGCGGCGGCGTCGCGAGATCTCGCCGCCGGTCTCGTCCAGACGGCCCCACCGAACTGCACGGTCGACGCGATCGTGCCGTCGGGGGCGGACGTCGACCTGCGCGGCATCGGAGAGGTGCGCACCCTCGCGGTCGGCCGCCGTGAGCTCGCCGCGTCCTGGCAGCTCGGTATCGCCCCTGGCGTCGGCGGCGGCCTCATCCACGCACCCACGCTGCTCGCTCCGCTGGTGCGTCATGACCGCGTGCACGACAACGACCAGACGACCGTCACGCTGTGGGATCTGCGGGCCTGGGAGGCGCCGTCCCAACTGTCCAGGGGCGCCGTCGCCTGGCAGCGCGGGATGCTCCGACGTGCCGTGAAACATGCGGATGCCGTGGTCGTCCCCTCGCATTCGATGGCGCAGCGGCTGTCCGGCCTCGTGAAGCTCGGCGACCGCATCCGCGTCATCGCCGGCGCTCCACCCCAGGGTCTCGTCCTCCCGGCGGACGCCACGTCGCGACGCGACGCACTCGGCCTGCCGTCGGAGTACCTCGTCCTGTCCGGCCCGCAGGACACCCTGGCCGCCGGTTTCCGCGGGGCGGTCGCGGCCGGTCTCGACGCCGTGGTGATCGGAGCGGCGGAAGGCACGGAACCGCGTATCGCCGAGATCGCCGCCGCCGCCGGACTGCCCGAGCGCCGTGCGCACGTCCGAGGGACCCTCGAGGTGTCGGACCGCGCCGCCGTCGTCGCCGGGGCTCGCGTCTTCGTCTCCACCGACGCCGTCACCGGATGGCCCTGGCGCGCTGTGGAAGCGATGTCGCTGGGCGTCCCCGTCGTGGCCGTTGAGTCCGGGTGTCATCACGACGTCCTCGCCGACGGGGGAGCGGTGGTCGCCGAGGAGGCGCTGCCGGAGGCGATCGAGGACGCGGCGGGCGCCGGAAGGGAGCGCCTGCGCGTGCTCGCCGCCGACCGGTCGCGGGCCTTCTCCTGGGCGAGTGCCGCGGAGCGGGTGTGGAGTCTGCACGCAGACCTCTGATCACCTGAACGCCAGCTTCGCATCCACGCGACACGCCGGGAGCTGATCGCGTTTCCGTGGCAACAGTGGCATCATCCCGCAACTTCCGTCACACTGGTCACATGTCTCGACGTGCCCCACGCTCTCGAAACACCACGAAGGTCACCCGCCTTCTCACCTGTTTCCTCGCTGCCTCCGCCCTGGTGATCGGCACGGTGGTCCCCGCCACCGCCGCCTCCGCCGCTGTGACGTCCGCCGTCGGCGGTTCCGTGAGCAGGGTCGTCGGCGACCCCGCGGCCGCCGGGATCGTGAAATCATCGCTGGTCGGGTTCACACCCGGCAACATCATCAGTGACGCCGTCTTCACCGACAGCGGCACCATGACCGAGGCGCAGATCCAGAGCTTCTTCAACAGCAAGGTCTCGAAGTGCCAGAGCGGATACGTCTGCCTGAAGGACTTCAAGATCACGTCGGTCACCCGCCCTGCCGATGCGTACTGCGATGGATACACCGGTGCGAAGAACGAGTCGGCAGCTCGCATCATCTACCGCGTCGCCAAGGCCTGCGACATCAACCCGCGGGTCCTCATCGTCATGCTCCAGAAGGAACAGGGCCTCGTGACGCACACCTGGCCCAGCGCATGGCGTTACAACATCGCGCTCGGCCAGGGGTGCCCGGACACGGCACCGTGCGATCCGAACTTCGTGGGATTCTTCCACCAGATCTACGGCGCTGCGCGTCAGATGCAGATCTACATGGAGGGGAAGTGGTTCCAGTGGTATGCCCCCGGCAAGACCTGGAACATCCTCTACAACCCGAACAAGTCGTGCGGTTCCTCGCCCGTCTACATCGCCAACGCGGCGACGGCGGCGCTGTACTACTACACGCCGTACCAGCCGAACGCGGCAGCACTCCGCGCCGGCTACGGCACGGGTGACAGCTGCTCCGCCTACGGCAACCGGAACTTCTACAACTACTTCACCGACTGGTTCGGCGCCACGAAGTACACCGTCTCCGGAGCGATCCTGACGGCCTGGAACGCCCAGGGCGGAGCGACCGGGCGGTACGGGCAGCCCACCGGCAACGCCGTGTACGTGTCGGCCAACGGGGGCGGCTACGTGCAGCAGTTCGCCAAGGGCACGATCTGGAAGCCGGCCTCCTCTTCGCACGCGTACCCGATGAGCAGTGGACCCTTCCGCACGAACTACCTCGCCGCCGGCGGCGAGAAGGGCTCGTGGGGTTGGCCTACCGGGAATGCGGTGTGCCAGCTGGCGGACGGCGGTTGCAAGATGGTGTTCCAGAAGGGCACCGTGTACTACTCGGCGGCGACCGCTTCCATGCTCGTGCCCACCGCTTTCGCCGCCCTCTACGAGACCCTGGGTGCCGAGTCGAGCCGCTTCGGCTACCCGACCAAGGCCGCTGTCGCCGGGCCGGATGCCGGATTCGAGCAGACGTTCCAGAACGGCGTGATCGCCTACTCGCCGGCGACGCGTCTCGTCGAGGTCAGCGGCTCCTTCCTGACGTTCTGGCGAGCAGCCGGCGGAGTCAAGAGCGTCTACGGGTATCCGAAGACCGCCGTGCTGGCCGTCACCGCGAACGGCGGCGGGCAGGTGCAGGAGTACACCAAGGGCAAGATCTGGTCCTCGTCCGCCGGCACCTTCGGCATGAAGACCGGTGGGATGCTCACCGACTATCTCGCTGCCCAGGGGGAAGCCGGCGAGTGGGGCTGGCCGATCTCGGCACAGAACTGCTCGACGACGGCCGGTGGGTGCGCGATGTCGTTCCAGAAGGGCGTCGTGGGGTGGTCTTCGGCCACGGGCTCGGTCATGGTGAGTGCGAAGGTCGGCGCGGAGTGGACGCGGTACGGGGGCGCGGCGCGTCTGGGTTACCCGTCCGGCAAGGCGACGGTCGTGAGCGCGAACGGTGGCGGTACGGTGCAGGCGTTCACGAAGGGGAAGGTGTTCGATTCCCCGGCGGGGACGTTCGGTATCGGTGCGGGTGTGTTCCTGCGCAACTACGAGGCTGCCGGCGGTCCGCAGGGGGCGGCGTGGGGGTGGCCGACGTCGACCGTGGACTGCACGCTCGCCGGTGGCGGGTGCGCGATGTCGTTCCAGAAGGGCGTCGTGGGGTGGTCTTCGGCCACGGGCTCGGTCATGGTGAGTGCGAAGGTCGGCGCGGAGTGGACGCGGTACGGGGGCGCGGCGCGTCTGGGTTACCCGTCCGGCAAGGCGACGGTCGTGAGCGCGAACGGTGGCGGCACGGTGCAGGCGTTCACGAAGGGGAAGGTGTTCGATTCCCCGGCGGGGACGTTCGGTATCGGTTCCGGCGTGTTCCTGCGCAACTACGAGGCTGCCGGCGGTCCGCAGGGGGCGGCGTGGGGGTGGCCGACGTCGACCGTGGACTGCACGCTCGCCGGTGGCGGGTGCGCGATGTCGTTCCAGAAGGGCGTCGTGGGGTGGTCTTCGGCCACGGGCTCGGTCATGGTGAGTGCGAAGGTCGGCGCGGAGTGGACGCGGTACGGGGGCGCGGCGCGTCTGGGTTACCCGTCCGGCAAGGCGACGGTCGTGAGCGCGAACGGTGGCGGCACGGTGCAGGCGTTCACCAGGGGGAAGGTGTTCGATTCCCCGGCGGGGACGTTCGGTATCGGTTCCGGCGTGTTCCTGCGCAACTACGAGGCTGCCGGCGGTCCGCAGGGGGCGGCGTGGGGGTGGCCGACGTCGACCGTGGACTGCACGCTCGCCGGTGGCGGGTGCGCGATGTCGTTCCAGAAGGGCGTCGTGGGGTGGTCCTCGGCCACGGGCTCGGTGCTCGTCCCGGTCGGGCCGATCCTGACCGAATGGACCCGGCTGGGCGGCGCAGAGAGCGCTCTGGGATACCCCAAGGCGTCGGCGACGGTGTCCGGCACCATCACCACGCAGCTCTTCCAGAAGGGCGAGATCTCCTACGACACCCGGACCGGCAAGGTCACGGTGAAGTAGCGCGCCGCCGTTCCTCTCAGCGTCCGTGTCATAAGATACTCAAGCCTGCGGTGCGCTCCGTCACCGCGACCGAATGAGTGGGCCCGTGACTGAAACCCGAGATCTTTTCGCCGCCGTCCCGCGTTCCGAATTCGACGTCCCCGGCACCAGCCGGGGTCTGATCGACGTCGTGCGCTGGCGCTACCTGCTGAACCTGCTCGTGCGCACCGGCGTCACCACGCGCTACCGCAACTCGGTGCTGGGGTGGACGTGGTCCTACGTGCGTCCCGCCGCCCAGTTCCTGGTGTTCTGGGTGGTCCTGGGGCTGTTCATGAACCTGGACCGCGGCATCCCGAACTACGCGATCTACCTCTTCTCGGGGATCGTCATCATCAACCTCTTCTCCGAAGCGTTCAAGAACGCCACCACGTCGATCGTGGGCAACGCACCGCTGGTCCGCAAGGTGTTCCTCCCGCGGCAGCTCTTCGCGGTATCCGCCGTCATCGTCGCCTTCGTGCACTTCCTCCCGCAGGTCGGCCTTCTGCTGATCGTGTGTCTCCTCCTCGGATGGATCACGCACATCTCCCTCCTCTCCGTCCTCGCGATCTTCGCCGGCATGGTCATCGTGATGGTGTTCGCGCTCGGCCTCGGGCTGTTCTTCGGCGCGATCAACGTCCGCTTCCGCGACGCCGAGAACATCGTCGAGCTCCTGCTGCTCCTGGCGACGTGGGCCTCGCCCGTGCTGTATGCCTGGACACAGGTGCAGGATGCCGTGGTCGACAAACTGGGATGGCCGCAGTGGCTGGTCGAGGTCTACATGCTGAATCCCATCACCCAGGGCGTGGAGCTCTTCCACTACGCCTTCTGGCGTCCGGTCACGTCGACGGCCTTCGAACTCCCGCCGGGGCTGGCCTGGAACACGCTGTGGACGTTCCTCATCGCGATCGGCACACTGCTCGTCGGACAACTCGTCTTCCGGCGTCTCGAGGGAAGGTTCGCGCAGGATCTATGAGCGCACAGACGGTCACCAAGCCCAGCATCATCATCGACGGCGTGCGCAAGCGCTTCACGCTCAACCACGCGTTCTCCCTCAAGGACACCGTCGTGTCCTGGATCAAGCGTCGCAAGCTCTCGAGCGAGTTCGAGGCGCTCAAGGGCCTTGATCTCGTCATCGGCGAAGGGGAATCGGTCGCGATCCTCGGCTTCAACGGGTCCGGCAAGTCCACCCTGCTCAAGCTCATCTCCGGCGTCATGGAGCCGGACTCCGGTCAGGTGCTCACCCGCGGTCGCGTCGCCGGTCTCATCGAGGTCGGGGCCGGATTCCATCCGGAACTCTCTGGTCGGGAGAACGTCTTCCTCAACGCCGCGATCCTCGGCATGCGCCGGCGGGAGATCGAGGAACGCTACGACGAGATCGTCGCCTTCAGTGAGATCGAGCAGTTCATCGACCAGGAGGTCAAGCACTACTCCTCCGGGATGTTCATGCGCCTCGCCTTCTCCGTCGCCATCCACGTCGAACTCGACGTCCTGCTGGTGGACGAGATCCTGTCGGTGGGGGACGCCCCGTTCCGGGAGAAGTGCCGGCTGAAGTTCGAAGAACTCATCGCTGCGGGGAAGACCCTCGTCGTCGTCAGCCATGACATGGAGATGGTGCGCGAATTGTGCACGCGCGGAATCGTCATCAACAAGGGTGAGGTCGCGTACGACGGCGACATCGAGGGCGCGATCGCGCTGGTGGGGGCGTGACCGCCTGGATCGAGCAGGCGCCGGCCCTGCTCGTCGCCCTCGCCCTGCTCGTCGTCCCTGGCCTTCCGGTGGCCCTCTGCGTCCGCGGGGTGAGCAGCGTCGTGAGGCTCGGCCTCGCCATCGGTGTCTCGCTCGGCATCGTCGCGGCCGCCTCGCTGGTCGCTCCGGTGCTGGGGTTTTCGTGGGGTCTGCTTCCGGTCGGTCTCGTCACCGCGCCGGTGTGGATCGTCGCGGCGGTTCTGCGGTTCTTCGACCGGGCGGAACCGGGCGACGTCCGGACCCGCAGCCGGGGAACGTGGATCGCGATCGGCGTCGCGTTCCTGGGGTGGATGGTCATCCTGCTGGCCGGGATCGGTCGACCGGACCACCCGTCCCAGCTCTACGACGGCCTGTTCCATCTGAACGCCGTCGAGTTCATCGCAGCCACGGGTGACGCGTCCCCGCTGCACATGACGATGGCGACGCCGAGCCTGGAGACCTCGTTCTACCCGACCCTCTGGCATGCGCTGGTGAGCCTCGTCCTCCCGGCCGCCGGCAGCGTGGTCGCGGCCACGAACGTCACGACGCTCGCCGTCGTCGCGCTCGTGTGGCCGGTCGCTCTCGCCACCCTCACGGCTGTCGCCTTTCCCCAGCACGCCCGCGCAGCGCTGTGGGCGCCGCTTCTGGGATTCGGGATCAGCGTCTTCCCCCTGGGATTCCTCAACTGGGGAGTGCTGTATCCCAACCTGCTCGGCACGGCCCTGATCCCGGTTCTCCTCGCCGCCGTGCTGCTCGCCTTCGCACCCGCTGCCGGCTGGACGCGCCGCACCCTCCGCATCCTCATCGTCCTGGCGATCGTGGGCAGCACCGGATTCGCGCACCCGTCCGCTCTGCTGGGGGCCGTGGCTCTTCTGGTGCCGTACCTGCTCTGGAGAGCATGGCGGCTCGCGGTCTCCGGTGGGCGGCGGACGCGCGTGCTGCTCGGCGTCGCTGTGGTGATCGGCCTGATCGCATTGACCGTGGTCTGGCTCGAGGCGAACGTGACGACCCACGAGTGGCTGCCCCGGCTCACGATCTCGCAGGCGCTCGGCGAAGTCGCTTTCCTCAACCCGGTGAACCGCAGCACCGGACTGCTGCTCGGGCCTCTCGCCGCGCTCGGCATCTGGCGGCTCGCGAAAGAGCGGATGTGGTGGGTCCTGTGGTCTTATGCCGTCAGCGTCGGACTGTATCTCGTCGCATCCTGGCTCCCCGTCCTGTGGCTGCGCAGCGCCGTCGTCGGCCTCTGGTACGACGACACCACGCGCGTGGCCGCGCTGCTCGCGATGTGGGGGATCCCTTTCGCGGCGATCGGCGCGACCGTCGTGGGGGACTGGCTCGCCGGCCTCTGGCGTGCGCGCCGACGGGCTCTGGCGCTCGCGATCATGGCGGTCGTCGCCCTGGCCGCCGCCACGCACCTGCTGGCGATACGCAACGACCTGGGATACATGCGCGATGTGAGCTTCCGTTTCGATGCGCAGTCGCAGGGGCTCTCACCCGACGAGGCGCAGCTGTTCGAGCGCGCCGCGGAAGAACTCCCGGAGGGCAGCCTGGTGATCGGCGACCCGCTGACGGGAGCCGGACTGCTGTTCGCATACACCGGTGACGACGTGGTCTTCCCGCACGTGACGGGCCGGTACGGCCGGGACGCCTCGGTGCTGGCGCGGTACTTCGTGGACGGCGGTCCTGAGGTGTGCGATGCCGCCGAGCGGCTGGGCGTCACCCACGCGATGGACTTCGGCGACACCGTCCTGTATCAGAACCACTACACGACGTACGACGGTCTCCACGACCTCGACGATTCGCCGATCCTCACCGAGGTGGATCGGGTGGGGGACGCAGTCCTCTACGAGATCACGGGTTGCGACTAGCGTCCTTCTCGATCTCGGCGGCTTCCAGGAGTGCGATCTTCCGCGCGAGGAGCGTGAGCTGACGCTGCAGGGCGATGTTGCGCCGGTACTGCGAGTACACGAACGCGAGGAACATGACGATCAAGCCGTAGAGGACGAGGTCGGTGCCTCGGCCCACGCCCACGAGGCCGGCCAGCCAGCTCAGCCACTGGGGGAAGAGCACGGACAGGACGGCGACGACGACGAACAGGCCCATGAGAAGCCGCCGGATCGCCAGGTGGCTGTCGGCGCCGGTACGACGCATCATGAAGACGGCGAGGACGATGATCGCCGCGATGAGCAGGAACTGGATCCACATGGTCAGCGCACCACCAGGTCGACGAGGATGTTCACGGAGTTGAGCACGCTCTGGCCCTTCGCCTTCGAGTAGTCGGTGTAGAGCAGTTCCACGGGGTATTCCTTCCACGGCAGATCGGTACGGCCGAGTTCGAGGACGATCTCCGTCGCGTGGGCCATCCGGTCCTGCCGCAGATCGATGTGTTCCGCAGCGTCACGGCGGATGACGCGGAGGCCGTTGTGGGCGTCCGTGAGCTTCAGGCTCGTGGTGAGGTTCGTGACCCACACGGCGGTCTTCAGGATGACCTTCTTCATCCATCCCGGGTTGGTCCGGTCGTCGAGGAAGCGGGAGCCGAACACGATGGCGACATCCTCGTCCCTGGCGAGCTGGAGCATGCCGAGTGCGTCCTCCACTCGGTGCTGGCCGTCCGCGTCGAAGGTCACGATGTAATCGCACTCGGGGTGTGCCAGAGCGAAGTCGATCCCCGTCTGCAGGGCTGCCCCCTGACCGAGATTGACCGGATGCTGCACGAGATGCGCCCCCGCCGCGGCGGCTTCCGCCGCCGAGCCGTCGCTGGATCCGTCGTCGACGCAGACGATGTGGGTGAAGTGGGGCTTGAGGCCCTCGATCACGCCGCCGATGACGCTGGCTTCGTTGTAGAGGGGGATCACGACCCAGGCGCGAGGATCGGCGGGGGAAGGCGCGGGGACGCTCGAGGACATGGTTCTATTGTGTCAGGTGTCGATTCGGGCGCCGGTCCACCGAACAGCAGGGGCAGGATGTCGAGGAGACGACGCGCCGTCATCGCGACACGGCTGTACACGCCGGAGGTGACCGCCGCCAGCTTCCGGATGGAGGCGCTCGCCCATGCACTGGCCGCCGACACGGATGTCACCGTGCTGAGCACGAAGCCGCCGCGGGACACGGTGATCGCCGATGCCCCTGGCGTGGTCGTGCGTCGCGCGCCGGTGCTCAGA
Organism: Microbacterium sp. str. 'China'; assembly: GCF_002993305.1. Taxonomy (NCBI): domain Bacteria; kingdom Bacillati; phylum Actinomycetota; class Actinomycetes; order Micrococcales; family Microbacteriaceae; genus Microbacterium; species Microbacterium sp. str. 'China'. The sequence goes on from NZ_CP027434.1 coordinate 1,267,017, forward strand.
GACCGCAGCGGAGCCATCCGCGGGTATGTCCCGTACCTGTCCTTCGACGTCCCCCTCTTCTTCCGGCTGCTGGTCCGACGCACCGACGTGATCGTCGCGGAGGCGCCGCCGACCACCGGGTTCGCGGCCGCGATCGCCGCCTTCCTCACCCGACGCCCGCTGGTCTACTACCCGGGCGACGTGTGGACCGATGCGGTCGCGTCGATGGACGCCCCCGGCCCGGTGGTGGCGGTCATGCGGTTCGTCGAGCGCTTCGTCCTGCGCCGCGCGGCACGATCGCTGGCGGTCTCCACGGAGGTCGCCGATCGGCTCGCCGCGATCGGTGGGCGACCGGAGCGTGTCGTGACGGTGGGCAACGGGATCGACACCGCGGTATTCCGTCCCGACGTCGTCCCGCACGAAGCGGAGCGGCCCTACTTCGTCTACACCGGCACGATGTCGGAGTGGCAGCAGCCCGACGTCTTCATCCGTGCGCTCGCTCTGCTCCCGGACGAGGACGTCGAACTCCGGTTCTTCGGACAGGGCGCCGTGGAGGCAGAGCTGAAGGAACTCGCTGCACGGCTCGCGCCGGGCCGGGTGCACTTCGGGGGACTCGTCGGCCCCGCGACCTCGGCCTCGTGGATCCGCGGAGCCGTCGGGGCGCTGGTGAGCATCGTCCCCGGCATCGGCTATGACTTCGCCCGACCGACCAAGACGTATGCCGCGGCCGCGGTCGGGACCCCCGTGCTCTTCACGGGCGCGGAGACCGGCGGCGAGGTCGTGCGTGCGGGGGGTCTCGGCGAAGCCGTCGCTTTCGACCCGGAGGAGGTGGCCGCGGCCATGCGGCGGCTGCTCTCCGAGTGGGCATCGGGCGGGACCGAGCGCACCAGGGCGGATCGGGCCGCATGGGCGGCGGACAACGCCTCGCTCGCCACCGTCGGCGCCCGCGCCGCGGAGGTCGTTCGCGGCGCGCGTCGAGGTTCACGGAGCAACGCCAAGTAGAATCTCGTCAGTGCTGCCTCATCGCGCAGCGTGCAAGGAGCCCCGTGACTGAAACCTCCCGCGTGCGGATCGTCGATTCCGCCGATGTGTCCGCCGACGCCGTCATCGGCGACGGATCCTCCATCTGGCACCTCGCCCAGGTCCGCGAACAGGCCCGCCTCGGCGAGAACTGCATCGTCGGCCGCGGCGCGTACATCGGTACCGGCGTGGAGATGGGGGACAACTGCAAGGTGCAGAACTACGCCCTCGTCTACGAACCCGCCAAGCTCGGCGACGGTGTCTTCATCGGCCCCGCCGTCGTGCTCACCAACGACACCTACCCCCGCGCGATCAACGCCGACGGCAGCCTGAAGAGCGCTCACGACTGGGAGCCGGTCGGGGTCACCATCGAGCGCGGCGCGTCGATCGGCGCCCGCGCGACCTGCGTCGCTCCGGTGACGATCGGCGCCTGGGCGACGGTCGCGGCCGGCGCCGTGGTCGTCAAGGACGTCCCGGCGCACGCCCTCGTCGCCGGCGTCCCTGCCCGGCGCATCGGCTGGGTCGGCGAGGCGGGCGTCCCGCTCACCCGCGGCGAGGACGAGAACACCTGGGTGTGCCCCGCGACCGGGGCGCGCTTCATCGAGACCGACGGAACACTGACCAAGGAGACCGTGTGAGCGAGTTCATTCCCCCCGCCAAGCCCCTCATCGGCGACGAAGAGCGCGAGGCCGTCGATCGCGTCCTCCGCAGCGGCATGGTCGCGCAGGGCCCGGAGGTCGCCGCCTTCGAGCAGGAGTTCTCGGCGCACTTCGTGCCCGGCCGCCCGTCCGTGGCGGTCAACTCGGGAACTGCGGGCCTGCACCTCGGTCTGCTCGCCGCCGGCGTCGGCCCGGGCGACGAGGTCATCGTGCCGTCCTTCACGTTCGCCGCGACCGGCAACTCGGTCGCGCTCACCGGGGGGACCCCGGTCTTCGTCGACATCGAGCCGGACACCTTCTCCCTTGACCCCGAGGCGGTCGCCGCCGCGATCACGCCGAAGACCAAGGGCATCCTCCCCGTGCACCTCTACGGGCACCCGGCTCGCATGCGCGAGCTCGAGGCCCTGGCCGCCGAGCGCGGCGTCGCCCTGTACGAGGACGCGGCGCAGGCGCACGGCGCGTCGCTCGACGGTCGTCCGGTCGGCTCGTTCGGCGAGTTCGCCATGTTCAGCCTCTACCCGACGAAGAACATGACCAGTGGCGAGGGCGGCATGGTGACCACGGCGACCGACGAGATCGCCCGTCAGGTCAAGCTGCTGCGCAACCAGGGCATGGAGCGGCAGTACGAGAACGAGATCGTGGGCTTCAACGCCCGGATGACCGACATCCACGCCGCGATCGGTCGTGTGCAGCTGACCAAGGTGGACGGCTGGACGAAGACCCGGCAGCAGAATGCTGCCTTCCTCGACGCGAACCTGCAGGGCGTCGTCGTCCCGCCGGTCGCCGAGGGCGCCGTGCACGTGTACCACCAGTACACGATCCGCGTCCCCGAGGATCGTGACGGCTTCGTCGCGGCGCTGAAGAACGAGCACAACGTCGGCGCCGGCGTGTACTACCCGATCCCGAACCACCGCCTCCCGTCCCTGACGCACTTCGCGCCCGGCCTCGACCTGCCCGAGACGGAGCGCGCCGCGCGTGAGGTCGCTTCGCTGCCGGTGCACCCGTCGCTCAGCCAGGACGACCTCGAGCGCATCGTCGCCGCCGTGAACGCCGTCGCGAAGGCCGGTGCCTGATGGCAGACCTGCGCGCAGGTCTCCTCGGCGTGGGGATGATGGGCCGTCACCACGCCCGCGTGCTGCGCGAGCTGGACGGTGTCGAGCTCGCCGCCATCGCCGACCCGGGCGGGGACCCGCACGGTGTGGCCGGTGACCTGGAGATCCTGCCGGACATCGACGCGCTCATCGACGCCGGCATCGACATCGCCGTGGTCGCCGTTCCCACGCGATTCCACGAGGACGCGGCGCTCAAGCTCGCGGCCGCTGGCGTGCACACCCTCGTCGAGAAGCCGATCGCGCACACGGTGGACGCCGGCCAGCGCATGGTCGATGCCTTCGCCGCCGCCGGCCTGGTCGGAGCGGTCGGCCACATCGAGCGCTTCAACCCGGCGGTGCAGGAGCTGCGCCGCCGGATCGAGGCGGGCGAGCTCGGCGCCGTGTACCAGGTGGTCACGCGCCGACAGGGCCCCTTCCCCTCCCGGATCGCGGACGTCGGGGTGGCGAAGGACCTCGCCTCCCACGACGTCGACCTCACCGCCTGGGTCGTGCAGAGCGACTACGAGCGTGTGTTCGCCCAGACCGCCTTCAAGAGCGGTCGCGAGCACGAGGACATGATCACCATCACCGGCCGCACGGCGAACGGCGTGATCGTGAACAACATCGTCAACTGGCTGAGCCCGATGAAGGAGCGCGTCACGGTCGTCACGGGGGAGAAGGGCGCGTTCGTCGCCGACACCTCCACCGGCGACCTCACCTTCTACGCCAACGGCACGATCCCCCTCGAATGGGAGTCCGTGTCCTCCTTCCGCGGGGTCTCCGAAGGAGACGTCACGCGCTACGCGTTCGCCAAGCGCGAGCCGCTGCGCGTCGAGCATGAGGCCTTCCGCGATGCCGTGCTCGGGCAGCAGACCGACGTCGTCACCATGGAGCAGGGACTACGGACGCTGGCCGTGGTCGAGGCGGCCCTCGAGTCATCGCGGACCGCCGAGTCCCGGACCCTCTGACGTCCGGCGGGGTCGGCAAGCGCGGGTGGCAGGCCGGCCCCGGACGGACCTCTCACCGCTGCGCTGCCGGCCTCTCGGCGAGCGCGCGCGCGTAGACCTCGCGGTAGGCATCCCGCCGTGCCTCGGGGGAGAATCGCCGGGCCGCGTCCGCAGCGATCCGCGTCCGGCTCCACCGATCGGGATCATCACGGAGGTCGAGGATCGCGTCGGCGACGGCTTGGGGAGTGCGGGGGCGCACCAGGCGAGAGGCTTCACGCGGGAGGAACTCCTCGTGCCCGCCGGTTCCCGTGGCCACGACCGGCAACCCGTGGGCCAGGCCCTCCGCGATGGCCACGCCGAACGTCTCGGTCTCGACCGGCAGGACGAAGATGTCTGCGGCGAGCAGTTCCGAGGACAGCTCGGCGGGCGAAAGCTGACCCGCGAGGCGCACATGGCCTCCGACCCCCTCCTCCGCGGCTATCGCGCGCACGTCTGCCTCGAGAGGGCCGCTTCCCACCCACACCAGCTCGGCGTCGATCCCGAGTGCCCTCAGCAGCGCCAGGGCTCTGACGGCGATGTCCGGTCCCTTCCGGGCGACGAGTCCGCCCACGGCGATCAGTCGCATCCGGGCGGGGATCGCCCGGTCGGTCACGGCATCGACCGGGGTCATGACCTCGTTCCCGATGACGGTCGACGGGCGACGACGGTGCTGGTCGATCACCCGCCCGAGCGCGGCGCTGACGGCGACGGTCTCGGTGGGTCGAGCGAAGAGCGTCTTCAGCAGGCGGAGAGATACCGCGCTGCGCACGGAGGCGGGTGGTGTGACGAGCGCGGAATAGTGCTCGGTATGGACCCACGGCTGCCTGACGCGGACGAAGCGAGCGGGGATCAAGGCGGGCAACGCCATCGTGTGCAGCACGTCGTGGGTGTGCAGCAAGGCCTTCAGCGCGCGCACCGCACCGGGGAACGTCGCCGGCTGCGCGAAGGAGAAGGGCACGCGCACGATCCGCATGCTCTCGGCCTCATCGACCGGCGATCCGGCCTGGGCCGGCGGGCACAGGTGCAGCACCGTGACATCCTGCTCCCGGCGCAGCAGTTCCACGTCGCGAAGGTTGAAGATTCCCACGCCCTCGGCGCCGGGAGCGGGGAACCAGGGGGTGACGACGAGGACGCGCCGGCGGCGACCGAGGTCCGTGCCGCTCACGAGACGGGGGCCTCGACGCCGGCGAGGTCGGCAGCGACGGTGCGTGCACGCGCCGCCCAGGTGTGCTGGTGTCGCACCTCCTGCGCGCGCGCTGTGGCGGCGCGGAGTGCGTCGGGCGACGCGGACAACTCGTCGAGGAGAGCGGTGAGCGCGTCGGCGGTGTACGGGATCGCCCACCCGATGCCGTTCTCCTCGACGAAGTCACCTGCCAGGGTTCCGGCGGTCGCGACGATGGGCTTCCCGTGTCCGAGGTACTCGTACAGCTTCAGCGGGGCGGCGAACTCGCGGTACTCGATCGGCTCCATCAGCAGCGAGCCGATGTGCGCGTCCGCGTACAGCGGCTCCAGCTCGGCGCCCGAGCGGTGCACCACGCGGGTTCGCGGTCCCAGGACGTCCGAGTACCGATGCTTGTTGGCCGCCCACTCCGTCTCCCGCGTGCAGATCGTCAAGGTGGCCTCTGCGCTCGCCTCGACGCCGCGGACGGTCTGCTCCATCCGGTAATAGTCGTTCGTCCCGCCGACGTAGAACAGTCCGAGCCCGGCGGCGGGGGCGACGCTGTCGATGGCCTCCGAAGCCGGCGGGAGGGAGGCCGCCTGGGGGCGGTTGGCGATCGGCAGGTACTCGGCCATGCGCATCGAGGGCAGGTAGATGCGATCGACCGCCGAGCGGTAACCGCGCAGGTCAGCCCGGTACCGCCAGCGCAGGACGGACGCATACGGCTGACCGACGCGCTTCGCGTACTCCTCGAACTGCCAGTAGATGTCCCGGTAGAACAGTCCGACCGGGATGCCCGCGCGGCGGCACGCACGGAGGAAGGCGATGTCGCGCGTCAGGCTGGTCGCGGGGGTCACCGGTTCGCCGAGGCCGGTGGGCGTGGTCGCGGCCTCGGAGTAGACGAAATCGAAACGTCGGCCGTCGCGGATCGCGGTGCGCAGTTCCCGCATCCGATCGCGGCGCTCGGCGTGTGTGCCCGAGACCTCATGGACGTCGTACCCGATCTCCTCGAACGCGCGGCGCAAGCGCACCGGACGGATGCCACTGGCGCTCACCGCGTCCGGGTTCAGCCGGAACGGCACATGGAAGATCATCGCGGGGCGTGCGGTCACTGTCTCGATCCTTCAGTCCTGCGGGACGATCGCCTGGATCGCCCGGTGCCAGATGTCGTTCTGCGGCTCGGCGGAGAGCTCGGCTGCGGACGCGTGCGACCGAGCCTTGAAACCCTCGACCTCCTCGGGGGTGAGTGCATCGAGCGCGGCGGTCAAGGACGCCGGTTCGAAGTCTGCGGTCACGATCCCCAGGTCGTGGTGTCGGAGGATCTCGACCATCGACGGCGTCGGGCCGATGACCAGCGCGAGCCGTGCCTGCACGTAGTCGAAGAACTTGTTCGGCAGTGCGAGCTCGTTGTTGGTGTTCGTCGGTGGCAGCACATGGATGCCGACGTCGTAGTCGTTGAGCGTCTCGATGAGCTCCGCGGACGGCACGGGAGGGAGGATCCGGATCCTGTCGCCCAGCTCGTCGGCGAGGGCCGTGAGGCTCCGGTAATAATCGGTACCCTGCCCGACCAGGTAGAGATCCAGCGTCGCACCGGAGGTCGACTGGGCCACCGCCCTCATCATGTTCTCGATCCGGCGACTCGGCTGGCTCCCGCCGGAATGGACGAGGCGCAGCGGACGGGACACCGGCGTCGGCGCGAGGTCGTGCAGCCTGGTGGCGTTGAGGACCACGCCGCCGTCGATGCCGAACTCGTCGCGATAGCGATCGGCGATCGTGCGGCTCACGGTGGTGGCGGACGGGATCTGAGCCGCCCACCGCTGCAGCTGCCACCGGTAGTAGGGCTGACGCAGCTTCCGCCAGGCGGCGCTGTTGTCGTGAAGCCCGAGCCAGTACTCGTGGAGATCCAGGTGGATCCGCTCCGGGGCGGTCAGGGCGAGTGCGAGGCCGACGGTGTCGAGGTCGTTGGCGAGCACGGCGTCGAACGACTGCCGACGGAGGAGCCGTCGCGCGCGGTGGACCGCCGGCGTGGTCCAGTAGGCGCTGCGGTAGAGGTGGGCACGGATGAGCAGAGCACGCAGCAGCACCGCCCACCGCGGTTCGGCCTCGGCCAGCTCGACGTGGGCGACGCTGGAGGCGGGGGCGGGGCCGTAGCCGCAGGACACGACGTCGGCGGTCTCGGACAGACGCGCGATCTGCTTCAGTACACGTGCATCCGACGCCACCTTCGACAGCGACAGGACGAGGACGCGGGGGCGGCCGGCGGTCATGCGTTCCCTCCGCCCGCGAGCCCGGCGAGCCGAGCCTGCACCTCGAAGTCGGCCACCGACGCGACCACCTCGTCGAAGGTCCCGACGCCGCCGACGACGCCGTTCTCGAGGTACAGCACCTGGTCGTAATCACGGATCGTGGCCAGGCGGTGGGCGATCGTCATGAAGGTCACCTCTCCCTGCAGGGCACGCATGGCTTCCATGACCCTCCCCTCCGTTGCCGTGTCGAGCGCGCTCGTGGCCTCGTCCAGAACGAGGACGAGCGGATCGGCGTAGAGCGCCCGTGCGATTCCCAGGCGCTGCTGCTGTCCGCCCGAGATCGCGAGCCCACGCTCGCCGATACGGGCGTGGATGCCGCCTGGGCGGGAGAGCAGCTCGTCGAGCTGCGCCTGTTCGAGCACCTTCCGCACCTGATCCTCGTCGAAATCGTCCGTCCACGTGAGGGCGACGTTCTGGGCGATGGAGGCGTCGAAGAGGGCGACCTTCTGAGGGACGTAGCCGACGCGAGAGCGCCACTGCGTCAGGACGTCATCGAGCGGCACGTCGTCGATCGAGATCAGCCCGCCGGTGGGCCGACTCAATCCGAGCGTTATGTCGATGAGTGTCGACTTCCCGGCTCCGGACGGCCCGACGACCGCGAAGCGGGATCCGAACGGCACGGTCAGCGAGACGTCCTGCAGGACGGCGCGCTCGGAGCCGGGGTACCGGAAGGTCACGTCGCGCAGCCGGAGCTCGCGCGGGTCGTCCGGCAGCGGGACCTCGACGCGCGCGACGGACCGCGCCGCCGGCGTGGGCTGCGCCTCTTCGTCGGCGACGCGCGACAGCTCGCGGATCACGTCCTTGGCGTAGACCTCATTGGCGGATGCCGCGTTGAAACTCGTCTGGATGCCGTTCATGGCGGGGATCATGCGGAATCCCGTCGCAGCGAAGAGGGAGATGGAGACCACTGCCGCGTCGATGCCTCCGAGCAGGAAGCTGGTGCCGCCGATCAGCAGGAAGCCGCCGATCAGCGCCGCCTCGAACGAGTACTTCGGCACGATCCCGAGGAAGGAGATGTTGGCGCGCGCGGTCGTCGCGCGGCGACGGAGGCGAGTGACCTCGGCGCCCACCTCATCGAGCTTTCCGCGGAGGGTGACCTCCTTGAGCGCCTCCATCATCTCGGTCATGACCGTCGCCACCCGATAGCCGTACTTCCGGTTGTGCTGGCCGGCGAGGCGGGTGCGGGCGGTGACGACCTTGAGCATCACCAGGGAGATCAGCGACAGGTAAACCACGGCGATCAACGCGGTGAGCGGCTGCGACAGGACCAGAACGCCGAGGACGGAGACGAACGTCAGCGCGTTGCCGGGGACCTGGGAGAGGGGGAGGATGAATCCGAGGTTGGTGTTGGCCATCGAACCGTCGACGATCCGCGTGATCTCCGCGGTGCTGAGGGAGGACCGGTCCTGCCAGCTGCGCCGCGTGAAGGCGCGGAACAGACGGTTACCGACCTCCAGTTCGTACCGTGCGAAGCGCCGGGTGGCGAACCAGTGCAGGATTACGGCGAGCACGCCCTTGAGGATGAAGAGGGCGCAGACGACGACGACCACCCACACGGTCGCGGCTTCCGGGATCTCGCCGATCAGTGGCAGGACGATGGGTTTGCCGCTGGCCAGCGGCGTCACGGACAGGACGATCAGCCCGAGCGCGAGGGTGTCGAGGATCGCCAATGCCGCGGTGAAGATCGAGTACCAGGTGTAGAAGGGCTTCGCCCCTCGCGGCAGCACTTCGAAAAGCGCGACCAGTGTGTGCCACAGGCTCTTCACCCGGCGTCCTCCAATGCTGATCCCGCCGGGTGATCGTGTGGCCGGCGGCGAACGGCGCCGCACCCGAATGGCGGCGCCTCCGTCCCGGCGCATCTCCTGCTCCGGGGTTCACGGCCTCTTCCAGGCCTCTGTCAGAATAGCCGTATGCCTTTCGTTTCGACTGTGAGCCGCGTGCGCGCCGAAGGTGCCGCGGGAGCGACCCGGTGACGGCCGATCCGCGTCAGGGCCGCGCGCTGCTGTTGTCCTACTCCGACATCGAGACCGATCCGCGAGTGCGCCGTCAGGTCGATTGGCTGATCTCGGACGGATGGGAGGTCGAGACGCTCGGCCTCGGCGGGCATCCGTCGCCCCAGGTCGTCGAACACCACGTGCTCGGACCCGCTCCGCGCTGGACCACCACGCGATGGGGAACCCTTGTCGCGCAGTTCCTGTTGACCGCGCCGGCGCGATTCCGTGCGACGGTGACCAGCCGCATCCCCGAGGAGCTCCGCGCGCGTGTGCGGAGCGGGCGCTACGGACTCATCGTCTTCAACGAGTACGAGTTCACCCCTTGGGTTGACGACCGCCGCGATTTCACCCCCGAGGCTCTCGCCGGAAGCCTGCATCTGGATCTGCACGAGTACCGGCGGACCGACCGTCGCCGCGACACGATCGGCGGGCGGCTCACGGCCGGGCACTACCGCTGGGTGCGCCGGCACATCGGGGATGCGGCGTTCACCAGCCGGACCGTCGTGTGCGCGCCCATCGGAGAGCTCTACGCCGAGGAGTTCGGCTTCCCCGCACCGGCGGTGGTGCAGAACGCGCCGCCTTTCGTCGCGCAGGAGCCGTCGCCGGTGGACGAGGGCGAGATCCGCATGCTCTTCCACGGCATGCCCAGCATGCACCGAGGGTTCACCGAGATCCTCGACGCGATGCGCACGCTCCCGCCACGCTTCTCGATGACGTTCATGATCATGCCCAACGCCTTCATGCACGGCTGGTTGCGCGATCAGATCGCCGCGCACCCGGCCAGGGACCGCCTCCACATCGTGCCGCCGGCCCCGATGCGGGAGATCGCCGAGCGAGTCAACGAATACGATATGGAGATCATCTTCTATCGGCCTCGGGAGAAGAACCTCGAGTTCGCGCTGCCGAACAAGTTCTTCGAGTCCATCCAGGGCCGCCTCGCGATCGTCGTCGCGGACGGGCGGACGATGGCGCCCATCGTCCGCGAGTGGCAGAACGGGGTGGTGGTGACCAGCGGGTACGAGGGCGACGACCTCGCCTCCGCGCTGCAGGGTCTCACCGCGGCGGACGTCGAGCAGATGAAGCGCGGTTCGCATGCCGCCGCAGAGCGGCTGAACGCCGCGGCCGAAGGACGCAGCTTCCTCGGCGCACTCTAGGTCATGCCCGGGGCCCCGGTGCGGGCGGGGGAGCGGGGGCGTTTAGACTTGTGTCCCGTGAAGATCGTCAGCGTCGTCGGGGCCCGCCCGCAGTTCGTCAAGCTCGCCCCCATCCACAAGGCCGCGAAGGCGGCCGGTGTCGAGCACGTCATCGTGCACACCGGTCAGCACTACGACCCGATGCTGTCCGATGTGTTCTTCGAAGACCTCGGGATCGGCGCCCCGGACGTCCACCTGGGCGTCGGCAGCGGGTCCCATGGCGTGCAGACCGGCGCGATGCTCGCGGCGCTCGACGCCGTCTTCGATGAGCACCGCCCGGACTGGGTGCTGGTCTACGGTGACACCAACTCCACCGTGGCCGCCGCCCTCAGTGCCGTGAAGATGCACATCCCGGTCGCGCATCTCGAGGCGGGTCTGCGCAGCTTCAACCGCCGCATGCCTGAAGAGCACAACCGTGTGATGACCGACCACGCCGCCGACATCCTCCTCGCGCCGACCCAGGTGGCCGTCGACCACCTCGCCGACGAGGGGCTGGCCGAGCGCACCGTTCTCGTCGGTGACGTGATGACCGATGTCCTCTTCGAGGTGCGAGACGAGGTCTCCGGGCGCCCGTCCGCGCTGCTCGAAGAGCTGGGCCTCACCGCCGGCGGGTACTACGTCGCCACGATCCACCGCGCCGAGAACACCGACGACCCGTCCCGTCTCGCCGAGGTCGCCACCTCCCTGGCGGGCCTCGACAAGCCGGTCGTGCTCCTCGCGCACCCGCGCGTGGTCGCCAAGGCCGCCGCGCACGGCATCGAGCTCACCCAGGGAACGCTCATCGCGCACGCGCCGCTCGCCTATCCCGACCTCATCGCCGCCGCGCTGTCCAGCGCGGGCGTCGTCACCGACTCCGGGGGGCTGCAGAAGGAGGCGTTCCTGCTGGGCGTCCCGTGCACGACGGTGCGAACCGAGACGGAGTGGGTGGAGACGGTGCAGCTCGGCTGGAACGTCCTCGCCAACACCGCCGAGGAGATCGCCGCCGGGGTCACCCGTCCTCGTCCCGCCGACACCGACGAGGCGCCGTACGGCGACGGACATGCGGCGGAGCGGGTGGTGTCCGAGCTGCTCCGCGCCGCGGGGACCACCGACGGCGCGTGACCGCCCCCGCCCCCGTGCTGCGCGAGCGCCGCGGCTTCCGCACCGATGTGCAGGGGCTGCGGGCGATCGCGGTCGGGCTGGTGCTCGTCTACCATGCGGGCATCCCGGTCGTCACCGGGGGGTATGTCGGCGTCGACGTGTTCTTCGTCATCTCCGGCTTCCTCATCTCCAGTCACCTGCTGGAATCGCTGGAACGACACGGGCGCATCCGCTTCGCGGACTTCTATGCCCGTCGTATCCGGCGGATCCTGCCGGCCTCGCTCACCGTGGCGCTGCTGACCGCGATCGCCGCGATCGCCTTCGTGCCGCCGCTCGCACTGGAGCGCGTGCTCCGCGACGCCCTCGCCACGATCCTCTATGTGCCGAACGTGTGGTTCGCGATCCAGAACACCGACTACCTCGCCGACCACTCGCCCTCGCCGTATCAGCACTACTGGTCGCTGGGAGTGGAGGAGCAGTTCTACCTTTTCTGGCCGCTGATCCTGCTCGCGCTGTTCGTCTTGTTGCGCCGGCGTATGGGGATGGTCGTCGCCGCGATCGCCGCGCTCGGCGTCGCGAGTCTCGTCGCCGGTATCGTGCTCACCCCCGTCAACCAACCGGCCGCCTTCTTCCTGCTCCCCACGCGAGCGTGGGAGCTGCTGATCGGCGCACTGGTCGGTGCCATCCTCCTGCACGGCGCGTTCCGTGTGCCGGCCTGGCTCGGCGCCGTCGGCGGATGGGCCGGCATCGCCCTGGTCCTGGCCAGCGCCGTGCTGTACGACGACGCCACGGTCTTTCCCGGCACGGCGGCGATCGTGCCGACCGTCGGCACGGCCCTCGTCATCCTCTTCGGCGCCCGTTCTCCGGCGTGGGGCCCCACGTGGGTGCTCTCTCTGAGGCCGATGCAGTTCATCGGTCTCATCTCGTACTCGCTGTACCTCGTGCACTGGCCGCTGCTGATCGTCACGCAGTCCGCGGTGGGGGAGGAACACCCCTTGCGCCTGCTGGTGAAGATCGGCCTCGGCATCGTGCTGGCAGTGCCTCTCGCGTGGCTGCTCTTCCGCTTCGTCGAGACGCCGCTCCGGGCACCCGGCTGGCTCACCCGCCGACGCCCGCGGTTCACGCTGCTCGGTACGCTCGCCCTCACCCTCGTCCTCGCCGCAGGCCTGACGGGAGCGGCGCACTGGGCCGCCGCACGCGACGTCGGCACCGGTGAGGCCGTGGCCGCGGCTCCGGATTTCCCGACGGATCCGCCCCGGGGCACCGGTTTCGTGCCCCGGAACATGACGCCGTCGCTCGCCGACGTGGCGGCGGATCTGCCCGTCCTCTATGCCGACGGTTGCCATCACAGCGTGTCCCAGGAGGAGGTGCAAGACTGCACCTACGGGGACGGCGAGACGTCCGTCGCGGTCTTCGGCGACTCCCACGCAGCCCAGTGGTTCCCCGCGGTCTCCGAGATCGCCGAGGAGCACGGGGGCATCGCGCTCTCGTCGTACACGAAGTCCTCGTGTCCCGCCGTCTCCACCACGGTGCTGGACAAGGACGTGCCGTACACCTCCTGCGACCGCTGGCGTGAGGCAGTCCTGGAGCACTTGGAGGAGGCCCCTCCGGCGCTGGTCGTGATCTCCAGCTACGCGCACTACGATCTCGCCGACGCCTCCGACGCCCAGGCACGCACGCAGGAGTGGGAGGCAGGCATGCGCACGACCGTCGAACGCCTCCGCGCCGCCGGTTCCGAAGTGCTCGTCATCGCAGACACCCCGCGATTCGAGTCGCCGCCCGCCACGTGCATCTCCGCGGACGTCCTGGACACCACCCGGTGCGACGGCGCGCGCGACGAGGTCCTCGACGCTGCGTTCACCGCCGCGGAGAAGCGTTCCGTCACGGCGGCGGGCGGCGTGTACGTCGACCTCACCGACTATGTGTGCGACGACAGCGTGTGCCCCGTGATCATCGACGACCTGCTCGTCTACCGCGATGTGAACCATCTGACCACGGCCTTCGTGTCGTACCTCGCCCCTGCCCTCGAGGAGCCGTTCCTCGCCGCACTCGGCGCCCGGGGCTGAAGGCGGGGCGGTGCGCCGCTCCTGGCGCCCGTCCAGCCGGTGCCCCCGTAGACTAGGCGTCATGCGTATCGCCGTCGTGGCCCTCGGAAAGATCGGGCTTCCCCTCGCCGTCCAGTTCGCCTCCTCCGGTCACGATGTGATCGGCGTCGATGTCAACCAGAAGGCGGTCGACATCATCAACGCCGGGCAGGAGCCGTTCCCCGGTGAGGCCCACCTGGCGGAGAAGCTGCAGGAGCTCGTCCCCTCCGGCCGTCTGCGCGCCACGACCGATTACGCCGAGGCGATCCCGGGAGCCGACGCCGTCGTCCTCGTCGCGCCCGTGTTCGTGAACGACGAGACGTGGGAGCCGGACTTCCAGTACATGGACTCGGCGACGCGATCGCTCGCCGAGCACCTCACGCCCGGCACCCTGGTGTCGTACGAGACGACGCTGCCCGTGGGGACGACCCGGAACCGGTGGAAGCCCATGCTCGAGGAGGGCTCCGGGCTGACGGAGGGCACGGACTTCTTCCTCGCGTACTCGCCGGAGCGCGTGCTCACCGGGCGGGTCTTCGCCGACCTGCGCAAGTACCCGAAGCTCATCGGCGCCTTGTCCGACGAGGGGAACCGTCGCGCCCGCGAGTTCTACGAGTCCGTCCTGCAGTTCGACGAGCGTCCCGATCTCCCTCGCCCGAACGGTGTGTGGGACCTCGGCACGACCGAGGCCTCCGAGATGGCGAAGCTCGCCGAGACCACGTATCGCGACGTGAACATCGGCCTGGCCAACCAGTTCGGCCTGTTCGCCGCAGAACACGGGATCGATGTCTATAAAGTCATCGAGGCCTGCAACTCGCAGCCGTACAGCCACATCCACCGCCCGGGCATCGCCGTCGGCGGACACTGCATCCCGGTCTACCCCCGTCTGTATCTCTCCACCGACCCCGACGCCGACATCGTGCGGGTGGCGCGCCAGCTCAACGCCTCCATGCCGGAGCGCCTGGTGGCGCAGGCGGAAGGCATCCTCGGTGACCTGAGCGGTCTGCGGGCGGTCGTGCTCGGGGCCGCCTATCGCGGCGGCGTCAAGGAGACGGCCTTCTCCGGTGTGTTCCCGACCGTCGAGGCGCTGCGCGCCCGCGGAGCCGAGGTCGTCGTGCACGACCCGCTGTACACCGACGAGGAACTGCGTCGACTCGGGTTCGAGCCGTACGACCTCGGCGGACCGGTCGATCTCGCCATCCTCCAGACGGACCACGCCGACTATCGTGAGCTCAGCCCGGCCCAGCTGCCGGGAGTGAAGCTCCTCGTGGACGGTCGCGCGGCCACGGACGCCGCGCTGTGGTCCGGGACGCCGCGCCTCGTGGTGGGGACGGCAGCCTGATGGATCTCCTCGTCGTCGGGTCGGGTTTCTTCGGCCTCACCATCGCCGAGCGCGCCGCGGAAGCGGGCCGCAAGGTGACAGTCATCGACCGCCGCTCGCACATCGGCGGCAACGCCTACAGCGAGGCGGAACCCGAGACCGGGATCGAGGTGCATCGCTACGGCGCGCACCTGTTCCACACGTCGAACGCGACGGTGTGGGAGTACGTCAACCGCTTCACCTCGTTCACGAACTACGTGCACCGTGTCTACACGACCCACAAGGGCGTCGTGTTCCCGATGCCGGTGAACCTCGGGACGATCAACCAGTTCTTCCAGGCCGCGTACACGCCGGATCAGGCCCGTGCGCTCGTCAAGGAGCAGGCGGGCGAGTTCGATGCGAAGTCCGCGACGAACTTCGAGGAGAAGGGCATCGCGCTCGTCGGGCGCCCGCTGTTCGAGGCGTTCTTCCGCGACTACACCGCGAAGCAGTGGCAGACCGACCCGCAGAAGCTCTCCGGCGACATCATCAGCCGGCTCCCGGTGCGCTACACGTACGACAACCGCTACTTCAACGACACGTGGGAGGGGCTGCCCACCGACGGCTACACCGCGTGGCTCGAGCGCATGGCCGACCACCCCAACATCGAGGTGAAGCTGGACGTCGACTACTTCGACGAGTCCCAGGCGCTGAACAAGAGGGCCACCGTCGGGCAGGTCCCGGTGGTCTACACCGGCCCCGTCGACCGCTACTTCGACTATGCCGAGGGCGCGCTGAGCTGGCGTACGCTCGACTTCGAGCAGGAGGTGCTCGACGTCCGCGACTTCCAGGGCACGAGCGTCATGAACTACCCGGACATGGACGTGCCGTACACGCGCATCCACGAGTTCAAGCACTTCCACCCGGAGCGCAAGGACGTCTACGAGTCCGACAAGACCGTCATCATGCGGGAGTTCTCCCGCTTCGCCGAGCGCACCGACGAGCCCTACTACCCGGTGAACACCCCGGCCGACCGCGAGGGCCTGTTGGCCTACCGCGAGCTCGCGAAGGGGGAGAAGGACGTCCACTTCGGCGGTCGCCTGGGCACGTACCAGTACCTCGACATGCACATGGCCATCGGGTCGGCGCTGTCGCTCTGGAACAACACTCTCTCCTAGACTCGGAATCGTGAGTCACGCTGCTGTCGGGGCGCCCGGGACGCCCCGGCGCTATCTGCATTCGCTGTGGCTGCTGTCGGCCCGTGACCTCAAGGTCCGGTACGCGACGAGCTTCCTCGGCTACGTGTGGTCTGTTCTCGACCCGCTGGTGATGAGCGCGATCTACTGGTTCGTGTTCACCCAGGTGTTCCGTCGCGACGTGGGGGAGCAGCCGTACATCATCTTCCTCATCAGCGCGCTGCTGCCGTGGGTGTGGTTCAACAGCTCCGTGTCGGACTTCACGCGGGCGTTCAAGAAGGACGCCCGTCTCGTCCGCTCGACATCCATCCCGCGCTCCATCTGGGTGAACCGCATCGTGCTCAGCAAGGGCATGGAGTTCCTGTTCTCACTGCCGGTGCTGGTGCTGTTCATCGTGGTCAACCTCCTGTTCGAGAGCCATCCCGACCAGGTGGTGCAGATCGGCTGGGGCGTGCTCTGGGTGCCGGTGGCGATCCTCATGCAGACGGTGCTGCTCGTCGGCCTCGGCCTGCTGGTCGCGCCGCTGTGCGTGCTCTACACGGACCTCGAGCGCACCACGGCGCTCATCCTCCGGGCGATGTTCTACGCCACCCCGATCATCTACAACGTCACGGACCTGCCCGGTGTCTTCCAGACGCTCGGCGCCTTCAATCCGCTCGCCGGGATCTTCATGCTGTATCGCATGCCGTTCTTCCCGGACCAGTGGAACCCGTTCACGCTCACGGTCAGCGCCGTGATGTGCCTGCTCATCCTCGCGCTCGGCGTCTGGGCGTTCCGGCGTCTCGAGCGCCCCGTGTTGAAGGAGCTGTGATGGACGCCGCGATCGACGTGCGGGGCCTCGGTGTGCGCTTCCGCCGCAACCGTCGGGGACAGCGCAGCTTCAAGGACCTGTTCGCCGGAGCGTCCCGTCGCTCGCGTCCCGGAGAGTTCTGGGCGCTCCGCGACGTCTCGTTCACCGTGCAACCGGGCGAATCGATCGGCGTGGTCGGGCGGAACGGTCAGGGCAAGTCGACGCTGCTCCGCCTCGTGGCTGGCGTGCTGCTGCCCGATGAGGGCTCTGTCAGCGTCAACGGCGGGGTCGCCCCGCTCATCGAGATCACCGGTGGTTTCGTCGGCGATCTGACGGTCAGGGAGAACGTCCGGCTGACGGCAGGACTGCACGGCATGTCGAAGGACGAGGTCGCCCGCCGATACGACGACATCATCGCGTTCGCCGAGCTCGCCGGGTTCGAGGAGACGCCGTACAAGCACCTCTCCAACGGAATGAAGGTGCGTCTGGCGTTCTCCGTCGTCTCCCAGCTCGACGAGCCCATCCTGCTCGTCGACGAGGTGCTCGCGGTCGGCGACAAGGCCTTCAGGGAGAAGTGCTACAAGCGCATCGACGAACTGCTCTCGGACGGCCGCACGCTGTTCTTCGTCAGTCACAACGAGCGCGACCTGCGCCGGTTCTGCACCAGAGGGCTTTATCTGGACCGGGGCACGCTCGCTCTGGACGCCCCGATCACGGATGTCCTGGACCGCTACAACGCGGACTACTCCGTCTGAGCCGACGCGCCGACCCGGCGGGGTGTCAGAGGCCGACGAGATCGCGCAGGTCTGCCGCGGCAGCGCGCGCGCTGTCGATGGCCGCTGACACACCGGAGCCGTCCTCGACCGCCGAGCGCAGCGCCGTGAGCTGCTGCGCGTAGGTCTCCACGCCGGAGCGCCAGGAGTCCTGGATGGACGACGGCGGCAGGGCGTCGCCCAGGCGCTGTGCGTCGTCGATCAGCGAGTCGACGACCGGGATGGCGTCCTCGGTGCTCGCACCCGTGACGATGTCGAGGCCGGGCTCGACGGCGCTCAACCAACCGGACACCTTGTCCCGGAAGACCTCGAGCGTCGGGTCATCGACCGGCGGTGCGGACGTCATCGGCGTCGCCCCGTCCGGGGGAGTCTCC
Organism: Microbacterium sp. str. 'China'; assembly: GCF_002993305.1. Lineage (NCBI taxonomy): Bacteria > Bacillati > Actinomycetota > Actinomycetes > Micrococcales > Microbacteriaceae > Microbacterium > Microbacterium sp. str. 'China'. The sequence continues at coordinate 1,284,998 of NZ_CP027434.1, forward strand.
GATGAGCCGACAGGCGGTGTCCCGGACCCCTCTGGGCCCGGCATCCCACCGCGGAAGACGGCGAAGAACAGGACCAGCGCGACGACGGCCAGTGCGGCGACGCTCAGCCCGACGATCAGCCACACCCGACCGGTGCGCTGGGGCGCCGGGGGAAGCGGGGCCCACCGCACCTCGGGCTGGGGCTCGTCCATGTCAGGCCTCCAGAGGGCTCATCGGCTCCCAGGTGCGATCGCGACCGATGCGGCCACCGTCCCTGAGCCCGCGGAACAGATTGCTCGTGCCGCGGACGGTGCGCTCGACGAAGACCAGCCGGATCAGCTCCTTGAAGAAGGTCGCGGTCGTCCCGAGGCCGAACAGCACGGGGTTGTAGACGCCGTGCACGCGGTAGTACTGCTTGATGAAGGCACGGTTGCGCATGATGTAGTAGCGGTAGGCATTGCTCGAGGCGTTCATGTGGCGGATGCCCATGTCCCACTGCCGGATCTCGCGCGTGCGGCGGAGCACGAACTCATCGACGATGACCGCCGTGGTCAGGCGAGAGGCCAGCCACCCGTACATCTGGTCGTCCCAGTAGATGAAGAAGCGCGGGTCGGGGAGGCCGATCTGCTGCACGATCGAGCGGTGGATGAACATCCCCTCGAAGCAGCCGCTGTTCATCTCTTTGTAGCCGGAGGAGTCGAAGCCTGCCGGGGCGAACGGGATCGGGATGCCCATGCGCTCCGCGATGCGGTACTGCCAGTAGAACTCGCTGCCGTCGTAGTCGTAGCGCCGTCCCTGGATGCTCTTGAATCGCGGCGCCCAGGCGCCCATCCGGGCGAGACCGTCCGGGAGCACCTCGACGTCGTCGTCCATCATCCAGATCCACTGGGCGCCGAGATCGTACGCCGTGCGCATGCCCTCGCTGAAACCGCCGGAGCCGCCGGTGTTGACGTCGAGACGGCGATAGACGAGGTCGGTGCCGATGTCGTCGCGGAAGGACTCGACGACGTCGGTCGTATCGTCCGAGGAGGCGTTGTCGATCACGATCACGTGGCCCGGCTTCGGGTCCATCGCGGTGATGCTGGTGAGCAGGCCGGTCAGCAGATGCGAGCGGTTGTACGTGACGATGACGATCGCGGCGGAGGAGGGATCGAAGGCAGGGGCGTCGGTGGTCATGCCTTCTCCTCGAAGACCTGCTGCCAGGATTCGGCGGAGACCAGGTCCGGCAGAGCGGCGCGGTACTGGCGCTGGAGCTCCGGCCACCGTCGTCGCAGCTCGGCGTGCAGACGCACGGACTCGCGCAGCATGCGGCGGTACTTGGCGCGGTCGCGCGTGTAGATGTTCTTCCCTGAGCCGTCGGCGGCGCTCACGAGAGCGCTGTCATACAGCGGGAGGCGCCACCAGTGCGCGTCGCCCTTCCCGAACTCCACCTCCGGCTGAGCGACGTTCGCCGGGTCGGGCCGGTGCACCCAGTGCGAGAGCAGTGTCTTCAGCGTGAAGATCCGCAGTCGCAAGCCGGTCGGGCTGTCGAACTCGTTCTTCGGCAGCCGCTTGTAGACCTGGCGGCCGTGGCGGGAATGCAGCACCCGGGCAGGGTCGCGATGGATCACCGTCTCCGGGTACTCGGCGGCAAGGGCGCGCGCGGCCGGCATCGCCGTGGCCAGGTTGCGGCGCATGTGGCCGGGTCCGGAGAGCACGTCGCGCAGAGCCCGGTTGCGCAGCGCCACCGGGTAGTACTGCATCATCATGAGGTGCTTCAGATCCACGCGGCGGCTGTGCACGATGAGGCGGCCGCCTCGCGGTGCTCCGGAATGCAGGAGCCCGGCGACGATCCGGTTGCGGGCGTGGAAGTAGGCCTGCCAGTCGATCGAGTCGTCCTTGTTCACCCAGGAGACGTGCCAGAGCGCCACACCGGGCATCGATACGGTCGGGAAGCCCGCCTCGCCGGCGCGGAGGCAGAACTCCGCGTCGTCCCACTTGATGAACGCAGGGAGGGAGAGTCCCACCTTGCGGACCGCGTCGAGGGGGATGAGGCACATCCACCACCCGTTGTAGTCGGCGTCCATCCGCATGTGCAGCAGCGGCGACTGGCGCAGGTTGGCGACACCGAAGTCGTGCGGCATCTTCTCCTGGTAGAGGTTGCGCCACATGAAGGGGCCCTCGTCGACGACCTCCGCCCAGCCGTGCAGCTTGGGGCGGTCGAGGAGGTCGAACATGTGTCCGCCGACGAGCATGGGCGTGGTGGCGAACTGACCGAAGATGATGGAGCGCCGCAGCGACTCCGGCTCGATGCGGACGTCGTCGTCCAGCAGCTGCACGAAGTCGCTCTCGGGGCGCTGCAGGGACTCGTGCATCGCACGGGCGAAGCCGCCCGATCCGCCGAGGTTGCCCTGGCGGATGACCTGCAGGGTCTCGCCCAGACGCTCGGCGACCTCGGCGTAACCGTCCTGGTCAGCGACGAGCTGCGTGCCCTGGTCGACGAGGAAGATGCGGTCGACGAACTCCAGCGCATCAGGAGAGGAGGCGAGTGCCCTCAGGGTCTCGACGCAGTAGTCGGGCTTGTTGTATGTCGTGATGCCGAGAGAGGCCTTCCCGGTGCGGGTGGGAGCCTGCTCGGTGGTCCACTCCGCGCCCTCGAGCACGGCGGGCTTCTCGTCGGCCACGATGTCGAACCAGATCCACCCGCCGTCGCTGTACTGGGTGAGGTCGAGGTCGAACGACGTCGTGGCCTCGCCGGTCACCTCCCGGGTGGCCACGCGCTGGCGCACACCGCCGCCGTTGGAGCGGTAGACGAGGATGGTCGCCGGCCCCGTGGTCCGTACGGTGAGCTGCACCTCGCGGACGCTCGTCCAGTGCTGCCAGTACGACGCGGGGAACGCGTTGAAGTAGGTGCCGAGGGAGACGCGCCGACCGGCCACGATCCGGGCGCGATGCCGTCCCAGGATGTTGCCGAGATGCGCGCGGCTGGAGACCCGGACCGGTTCCTCCTCGATCACCGACCACGTTTCCGGATCCGCATACAGCGGGAGCAGATCGGGGTCGCGATCGAGCGGGAAGACGACGTTCTGAAGGACGTGGGCCACAGGGAGGTTCTCCGTTGTTGATGCCGCGGCCGCTGCCGGAGGGCAGCGCGGGACTCGACGAGCAGTGAGTAGCCTACCGGTGGTCGCCTTCGGATCTGCGGAGAGCCGATCCCCTGCGCTCGGCGTGGCTGGCTAGACTGACCGCGATGAAGGTACTGATCACCGGCGGGGCCGGCTACATCGGATCGACCGTGGCGACGGCGTGCATCGAGGCCGGGATCCAGGTCGTGGTGCTCGACGATCTGTCCACCGGGCTGGCGGCTTTCGGCGAGGGACGCAACCTCTACGTCGGCGACATCGCCGACGCCGCCGTCCTCGACCGGCTGCTGACGGACCACCCCGACATCGATGCCGTCGTGCACTGCGCCGCCCGTATCGTCGTGCCCGAGTCCGTCGCCGATCCGCTCGGCTACTACGACAGCAACGTCGGCAAGACGATCACGCTCCTCCGCCGCCTCCGGGACGCCGGGATCGGGCGCATCGTGTTCAGCTCCTCCGCCTCGATCTACGCGGGGGAGACGGGGGACGGGGTCGACGAGAGCGGGCGGCTCGCCCCCTCGAGCCCCTATGCGACCACCAAGGCGATGGTCGAGCAGATCCTCGCCGACGCCGCAGCGGCCGGCGACTTCCGCGCCATCGCGCTCCGCTACTTCAACCCGATCGGCGCCGACCCGCAGCTGCGGACCGGACTGCAGAACCCGACTCCGTCGCACGCGCTCGGCAAGATCATGCAGGCGCGGGCGGCGGGGGAGCCGTTCACGATCACCGGCACCGACTGGGCGACCCGCGACGGATCGGGCCTGCGGGACTACATCCACGTCTGGGACCTCGCGCTCGCGCACGTCGCGGCGGTGACCCGGTTCGACGATGTCGCGACGCCGGAGCAGCCGTATCAGGTGATCAACCTGGGCACCGGCGACGGTGTCACGGTCCGCGAGCTGGTACGGGCCTTCGAGAGGGTGACCGGGGACCCGCTGCCCGTCGTGGAGACCGATCGCCGGCCCGGGGACCAGGCCGGCGCCTTCGCGATCGTGGAGCGGGCGCGCGAGGTGCTGGGGTGGCGTGCGGAGCGCTCCGTCGACGACGGCGTCCGCGACGCCCTCGCCTGGGCGCAGAAGCTCCCCACCGTCCGCTGACGGCGCGCCGTCACTCCTGCGGGCGCAGTGTGGGGATGGCGCCGGTGTGCGCGGCGTCGATGTTCTCGCGCCACGAGCGGGACTGCCCGGCGCGCAGGGCGCACAGGGCGAGCATGAACCACCCGGCGCCGACGAGGGTGAAGCTCTCGAACATCGAGTCCACCGCGAGCGTCACGAGCGTGATCGGCGTCCAGGCGTAGACGACGGAGCGGCGGACGCTCGCGACCAGCCAGGAGCGGATCAGCGCGATGCCGCCGAGCAGGAGGAACAGCACCAACCCTGCCGCGCCGAGCTGCAGCAGCACGTCGAAGAAGGCGTTCAGTGCGCTCTGATGCCGGTCGTCGAGCTGGAAGTTGATGAACGTGAACGGATACTCTCCTCGGGCCCAGTCGCCGAACCAACCCCATCCGGTGATGGGCTTGACGGCCACGAAGTCGAGGATCATGTTCCACAGCTCGGCCCGCATGGAGAAGTCGGATCCGGCGTCCAGCAGCGCGATGATCTGGTGACGCAGGGCGAACGCGACGGTGAGTGCGAGGGCGACCAGGACGCCCAACGTCCATTGCACGAGGTTCCGACGGGCCGGGGCGGTATGGCGGACGATGGTGAGCGCGACCGTGACGATTCCGACGGCGACGGCCAGCACGAGCACCGTCGGCGAGGACGACAGGAAGGCCAGCCCGCCGGCGAGGGCGACGGAGACCACCGCGAGAGGCGGATCCACGGATTGGGTGCGCCACTCGATCACGAAGGTGATCAGGGCGAGCACGGCGATGAAGCCGAGCATGTTCCGGCTGCCGAACAGCCCCTGGACCGGGCCGCCGGAGGCGAGATTGCCCTGGATGTCCAGGAAGGAGAATGGGAGGTCGAGGAGCACGCCCGAGAGGATCTCCACGCCGAGGGAGATGCCGAGTAGGACGCGGAGGGTGTCGCCCAGCGCGCGGACGGTCTGCAGCGTGTCGCGGATGTGTCCGATGGTGATCGCGAGGAATGCGTAGCCGAAGAGCGAGAGCCAGCCCAGGATTGTGTCGGAGCGGTCGGTCGTCCACACCAGGCTCACGAGCGCCCAGGCGAGGAAGGCCAGCAGCGAGGACGGCGCGATGCGCAGCGGGGACAGCTCCTCTCTCCGCACCCAGAGGATCGCGGCGCCGAGCAGGCACAGGGCCGTGATGATGGTGGCGAGGGTGACGGCCGACGTCATCCGTCCGATCGCGAACGAGCCGAACACGGCGGTCAGTGCCGCCAGCGTGAACGCCCGCGCCATCTCCGCCGAGCCGAGGAGCCGGGCGAGCGGGTGTGCCGCCGTCACGGCACCCGCCGCGGCGTCGCGCCGCGTTCGAAGACGAGATCCCGCTCGCCGACGCCCACCAGCGGCACCGACTTGAGCTTGAACGACAGCAACACCAGGAGCAGCCACCCCCACAGCATGATGGGGGTCGACTCGGTGAGCCCCTGCACCAGCAGCACGATGGTGAACAGGCTGGGCAGCAGCGTGAGCGGGGAGTAGGGGCGCCGCGCGTCGAGGTCCCACCGGGGGCGGTCGACGGCGAAGAACCAGGAGCGCCACAGCAGGCTACCGTACGCCACGGCCATCAGCACGAGGCCGACGATGCCGAGCTGCAGCAGCACGTCCAGCCACATGTTGTGGGCGTGGAACACGGTGATCCCATGGTCGACGATCCAGCCGTCGAAAGCCGGGTCCGTGGGCACCCACGGGCTGGAGAAGCCGTTGCCGATGACGGGGTGCTCGCCGACCCGTTCGAGCACCGCCGCCCAGATCTTGTCGGAGCGGCCGGTGAGGTCGGCGCTGCGGCCGAGGAGACCGAGGAGGGGCTCGCGCAGCAGCCACACGGCGAGACCGCCGAGGACCGTGGAGCCGATCGCGACGACGTAGATCCGAGTGCGCGCGGTCGGCGAGGCCGCTCGACGCATCAGCAGGGCGACGACGAGGACCACGGCGGCCGCGGCGGCGCACACGAGCGCGGTCGCCGACGCGGTGCGGACGAGGAAGTATGCCGCGAGGAGCATCCACAGCGCGAGCGTGGTCCGCCAGCGGGCTCGAGCGGCGAAGAGCACGCCGAAGGTGATCAGCGCGAACAGTGACACGATGCCGAGCAGGTTCGCGTTGCCCAGGATGCCCTGGATGCGTCCGCCGTCGAAGAGGTTGTCGCGGACCCAGTACCACTGGGGGTCGATCTTCCCGTCGGGGATGTCCGCGAAGTTCGGCAGCAGGGGACCATGGAGGACCAGCGACACCCACAGCTCGAGGGCGAGGGAGAGGCCGAGGATCCATTTGAAGGCGGACGACAGGGCGCGCACGATCTCGTGCCAGGTCAGCACGTGTGCGATGAACAGACCGTTCACCGTGACCGCCGCCAGGAGCACACCCGTGGCGACGGTGGGGACGCGCCACTGCGACCAGGCGACCGAGAGGAGGGCGAGTGCCGTGTAGCCGATGGCCGCCCACGGCAGCCGACGCCAGCGGAACGACTGCGGGCGCTTCCTGGCGAGCATCGGGACGCCGATCGCGAGGGTGGCTGCGCTGAAGAGGGCGAGCACGATCGCCGCCCCGATCTCGCCGACGAGGTTGTACACCGCCGAATGCGCGAAGGCCACGAACAGGACGGCGATGACGTATCCGCGCAGCAGGAGATGCCCCGTGGACTCGCGCTCTGGCGCGGTGGGCGGGGCTGCCACCGGGTGCTTGGTGTACTGGGCCATCGCGACTCAGGCTACCTCGACGGGCCCGGATCCGACCTGTCCGTGGCGCCGGGCTCTACGCTGGGGGCATGCTGCGCAGCCTCACCAACGTGCCCCGCGACTACGCCTGGGGATCGTCCTCCCTCCTCGCCGAGCTCGAAGGCCGCACCCCGACGGGCGCGCCGGAGGCCGAGGTGTGGTTCGGCGATCACCCCGGCGATCCCGCCGACCTCGCGGACGGCGGGACGCTGGACGAGGTGACCGGGGGCTCGCTGCCGTACCTGCTGAAGCTCCTCGCCGCCGCGCGGCCCTTGTCGATCCAGGTGCACCCGACCAGGGAGCAGGCGGAGGAGGGCTGGGCGCGGGAGAGCGCGCTGCCGTTGGACGACCCGCGGCGGAACTACCGCGACGCCAACCACAAGCCGGAGCTCATCGTCGCCCTGAGTGACCGCTTCGAGTCGCTCAGCGGCCTGCGTCCGGTCGCGGACACCCTGCGAATTCTCGACTCCCTCGACGACGTCCCCGGCGTGCGGGCCCTGCGGGAGCGGCTCTCGGGCGAGGGCGACCCGCTCGGGGACGCGATCGGCTGGCTGCTCGGAGGGCAGGCGCAGGGCCACGTCGACGAGATCATCTCCGCCGTCGTCGGCGCCGCCGCCGGGGAGGCGGGGGAGGAGGAGCCGGCTCTGCGGGCCGTGGCCGCGATCGCCGAGACCTCGCCGGGCGACCCGGGGGTCGTCGTCGCCCTGCTCATGAACCACGTGGTACTGCGCCGCGGCGAAGGCGTCTTCCTGCGGGCCGGACTGCTGCACGCATACCTTTCCGGCCTCGGCGTGGAGATCATGGCGGCGAGCGACAACGTGCTCCGCGGTGGTCTGACCCCCAAGCGCATCGATGTCCCCGAGCTGCTCGCCGTGCTGGACACCACCCCCGGCGAGGTCCCGGTGCTGCGGCAGACGGGCGACGAAGCCGTGACGACGTACCCGGTTCCCGTGCCCGACTTCGCCCTCCGACGGGTCCGGATCGATGGCGCGGCGGTCACCCTGGACGTCTCCGGCCCGACCATGGTGCTGGCCACGGCCGGCTCCGTCCACGTGACCGCGGAGTCCGGCGCGGAGACCGCCGTCCCGGTCGGCACGGCGGCGTTCGCCGACGCCGACGAGCGCTCCCTCACGCTCTCCGGTGCGGGTGAGGCCTTCGTCGCGACCCCCGGCCGCTGAGACGTCATCCCCGGGGCCGCGACACGCCGAGGAACGTCCAAGAACCTTCAAGAATCGCTTGAGGGTTTACGATCCGCGACTTGACCCGAGCGAATGACACGGGTGTAATTAGGTGAGCACGGCCCGCCAGGGGGGCGGTTTCTGAAGGGTTGGAGGTCGAGATGACGGGTTACCGTTCCGATGTGCCGGAGAACTGGTTCGTCGATCCAGTCAACCTCGGTGTCCCCGGGGTCCGCCGGTCCGACCAGGACGACGACAACGCCCTCGCCTGGCAGAGCGATGCGCTCTGCTCGCAGACCGACCCCGAGGCGTTCTTCCCGGAGAAGGGCGGCTCGACGCGGGACGCCAAGCGCATCTGCACGGCGTGCGACGTCCGTGGCGAGTGCCTCGAGTACGCGCTGGCCAACGACGAGCGCTTCGGCATCTGGGGCGGTCTCTCCGAGCGCGAGCGGCGCAAGCTCAAGCGTCGCGCCAGCTGACCCGACTTCGCGGCGCGGCTTCCCGGGCGCGCCGGGAGCGGTGCGCATCCCGGCGTGACGCCCCGCATAGGCTGACCACGTCATGCCAGCCCGAGTTCATGCCCTCATCGTCGCGCGCCCCGGCCCCTCCGCCCGCGCCCAGCTCCTCCGCACGCTCGACGCCGTGCGCTCGCAGACGCTCCCGCCCGCGGCCGTCACACTGATCATCTGCGGCGACGCCACCACCGCACGGGAGAGCGAAGCCGTCGCCGCCACCGTCGAGGGCATCATCGAGGCGCGCGCGTCGACCTCGTTCGCCGAGGCCCTCGATCTGGCGCGCCCGCGCGTCCTCGACGGATCGGCGATCTGGATCCTCGCGCAGGACACCGCCCCGCACCCGCGTGCGCTGGAGCGTCTCACCGGCATGCTGGAGCGGTCGCCGTCCGCCGCGATCATCGCGCCGAAACTCGTCGCCACCGACAATGAGCGCGAGATCGTCTCCTTGGGCGTGAGCATGACCACGTTCGGCCGCTCGGTCGAGCTGGCGGCGGGGGAGTTGGACCAGGGCCAGCACGACCGGATGGACGACGCCCTCGGCGCCGACATCCGGGGCCTGCTCATTCGCGGAGAGGTGCGCGAGGCGCTTCGCCCCGATCCTGCCCTCGGGGGTGCGGACGAAGGCCTCGACCTCGGCGTGCGGGCGCGACTCGGAGGCGGCCGTGTCGTCCTCGCTCCGGCTGCGAGGGTCTCCGCCGCTCCGGACGGCCCTGCGGCGCTCCCGGCGGGACGGGCGCGCCGTGCCTTCGTCACCCGCCTCGCCCAGCTGCATCGCCGCCTCGCCTATGCGCCTGCCGCCGCCGTGCCGCTGCACTGGCTGACGTTCCTGCCGCTCGCGCTGTGGCGTTCCCTCACCCATCTCATCGGCAAGCGGCCGGAGGCCGTGTTCCCGGAGTGGGGGGCTGCTCTCCTCGCGATGGTCCGTTTCGGCGCCGTCGCCCGATCGCGCGCCCGGATCCGTTCGTTCCGATCCTCCACCTGGGCGAGCATCGCCCCGCTGCGCGTCACCCCCGCACAACTGCGTCGCCGGCTCGACGACGGGCACGGCAGCGAGCATGGTGCCGTCAGCGAGCTCCGCTTCTTCTCCGGGGGCGGAGCCTGGGCGGTGCTGGCCGCGCTGGTGGTGAGCATCGCCTCCTTCACGAGTCTCCTGGCCTGGCCGGCGCTGGGAGGCGGTGGACTCCTGCCCTTGCGTGAGACCGTCGGCGCGTTGTGGCAGGACGCGGCATGGGGTCTGCGCGGGATCGGCGTCGATCTCGTCGGACCGGCGGACCCGTTCGCTGCGATCATCGCCGTCCTGGGGTCGCTGTGGCCGGGCGCGCCGTCCTTCGCGATGGTGCTGCTGTGGATCCTCGCGCTGCCGCTCGCCGTCCTCGGCGGATGGTTCGCCGCGACCCGGGTCACCGATCGGGCCGGACTGCGCATCTTCGCCGGCATCGCGTGGGCGCTCGCGCCGACTTTCCTCACCGCGCTCGTGGACGGGCGGCCTTCTGCCGTGCTCGTCCACCTGCTGCTCCCGTGGCTGTTCCACTCGGCGGTGGTCGCCCACCGATCCTGGGGCGCGGCCGGCAGTGCGTCCCTGCTCCTGGCGGCGGTCGTCGCCTGTGCACCGGTCCTGGCTCCGGCCCTCGCGCTGCTGTGGGTCGTGGCTCTGGGGATCGTGCTCGGCACGGCGCAGTTCCGAGGTGCGGGTCGCCTGCTCTGGCTTCCCCTGCCCACCGCGGTGCTGTTCGCTCCGCTGATCTTCTGGCAGCTCGCCCACGGCAGCGCGCTCGGTCTGCTCGCCGATCCCGGCCTGACGTGGCTGGGGCCGCAGGCGTCGGCCGACGCCGCCGGACGCCTGGCGATCGCCGGGGGCTTCCCGACGAACGATCTGGCGGGCTGGGCGAGCGTCGTCCCCGGAACCTGGGCGGCGCTGCTCTGCGCACCGCTCGCGCTGCTCGCGCTGGGGTCCGCCGTCTCCCCTCGATGGCGGGCGGGCATCACCCTGCTGGTCGTCGCGCTCAGCGGACTGGCAACCGCCTTTCTCGCCGTCGGGATCAGCGTCGCCGCCGCGGGGGGCACCCCGGTGCCGATCTGGCCCGGCACCGGTCTGAGCCTCGCCTGGATCGGCGTCGTGGGTGCCGCGACGATCACGCTCGACACGGCGATCACGCTGCCGCGCCTGCGCGTCGCCGCCACAGGGGTGGCCGCCCTCGCCCTCGTGGCGTGCGCTGTCCCTGCTCTCACCGCCTTCCACACCGACCGCTCCGCACTGACGAACGGCCCCGAGTCCACCCTTCCCGCCTATGTGCGAGCCCAGGCGGCAGGGGACCGGCCGATCTCCACTCTCATCCTCACGCCCCAGAACGACGGCGGTCTCGCTGTCGTCGTGGTGCGCGGTCCCAGCGAGACCCTCGGCTCGCAGACCACGATGCTCTCGACGGCGATCGAACCGCAGGGGACCGACATCGCGACTCTCGCCGTCGACCTCATCTCCGCCCGCGACTTCGACGCGCCGGCGGAACTGCTCGCGCAGGGGATCAGCTACGTCCTCCTCGCGGAGGCGCCGGGCGAGGGGGATCGCGCACGCACACTGCGCACGGCGTCCGTAGCCGCGATCGACCAACGGGCCGGCCTCGTGCAGGCCGGGTCGACGGATCGAGGAGTCCTCTGGCGCCTCGAGGGCGAGCCGGCGGCGTCGGCATCGCTGAGCGCGACCCAGGAGGGCACCGCCCGGCTCGTCGTGACGGTGCAGCTCCTGGTCCTGCTCGCCGCGCTGCTCCTGTCCATCCCGACGCGCGCGTCGCGTCGGGCGGCGAGGGCGCAGTCGCGGATCGTCGGCAGGGCGCCGGAGGAGCCGCTGGTGCTCCCGCGGCATGCGGAGGACACCGTGCCAGACGCGGCCGACGTGCCGCCGGTCGGCACCGTCGAGGATCCGCAGGACGAGCCCGCGCTGGCCGACGAGGCGCTCGCCCCGATCGCCGACGCGCACCCGACCGACGAAGACCATGACGACGTGCCGGACGGCGCTCCGACCGAGGACCGTGCGTCCGCCGAGAGCCGAGGAAGCACCGGCACCGAGGAGGACCACCGATGACCGGCAACCGTGCGTTCCGCGTCGCCGCGACCAGTGCGCGCGTCGTCACCGGAGTCGTGGTCGCCGCGGCCTGTGTGCTGGGCGTCGCGACCGCCGTGCACGCCCCCTGGCCGACAGTGACGCACGAGCCGGCACAGCAGCAGGTGACTCCGCTCCCGGGGGACAGCGTCCTGGTGTGCGCGGGCGATTTCCGCGCTCTCGGTCGCAACACGGCCGCCCCGTCGGAGATGCGCCGGGCGGCGACTCCTGAACTCACGGCAGGGGGCACGAGCGGTGTCCCGTCGCAGGCGGGGCTCGCCGTCCCGGATCTGGTGGACGGACAGGAGGTGCCCGTGCTCACCGGCGCCGTGGAGGGACGCACGGCGCCGCTCATCGCGGGAGCCGAGTCGTCCACCCTCGCCGCGGACGACCTCGCCGGCTTCGCAGCATCGCCCTGCGGGATCCCGCGGCTGGAGTCGTGGCTCGTCGGAGGGTCGGTGGGCACCGGAGCAGAGGATGTAGTTCTCCTCGCCAACGCGTCCGACGTCCCCGCGACCGTGACCCTCGCGGTCTACGGATCGGCGCGTGGCGGTCGTACGGTCATCGTCCCTCCGCGTACGCAGACGGCGCTGCCGCTGACCTCCATCGCCGCTGGCAACGACATCCCCGTCGTCAAGGTGAGCGCGGTCGGGGCACCGGTCCGCGCCGTCCTGCAGTCCGCGCTGATGCAGGTGCTCGACCCGGTGGGGGCCGACCAGCAGGAAGCGGTGCCCGGGCCCCAGCAGCGCGTCGTGCTCCCGGGCGTGCAGGCGTTCGCCGCGACGGGGGACCAGGGAGACATGACGGTGCTGCGACTGCTTGCTCCCGGCGCGGACGCGGTCGCCCAGGTCCGCGTGACCGCCGAGGGCGGCGGTGCCGGTCTGGACGAGTTCACGGTGCCGCTGACCGCGGACGAGCCGGCCCAGGTCTCGCTCAGCGGCCTCGAGCCCGGGACGTACACCGTGGAGATCGAGGCCGACGCCCCGGTCATCGCGGGAGCCCGTCAGCAGGACGGCTTCGGAGCGGATTCCGACTTCGCGTGGGTCACCCCCGCCCCCGAGATCGATGCGGAGGTCGCGTTCGCGGTGCCGTCCGGTCCGTCTCCGCGACTCCAGCTGGCCAACTCGTCCGACGAGGACACCACCGTCGCGCTCTCGTCCGTCGACGGGGGGTCGCCGCAGGAGATCGTCATCCCGGCGGGGGAGACCCGCGGCATCGACGTCGCGCCCGACACGACCTATCTGCTCCGTCCCTCCGGCGAGGTGCACGCCGCCGTCACGATGACCGCGCCCGGCGCCGTGGCCGTGCTTCCGGTCCCGCCGTCCCCTGGCGTCGAGACGTCGATCACCGTCTACCCCTGACGAGCCGGATCAGTGGTCGTGGCCGAGATCCCACGGCTCCCGGCCCACGTACTCGGCCGCCGCGCGGAAGACAGCGCTCTCGATCGCCATCCGTCGATGCGCGGCGTCGTCGTGACCGGGCGGAAGAAGGCGTTCGATGGGGATGCGGAAGAGGACGATCCTCCGCTGCTCACGGTCGAGATGCCAGCGCGGCACCTCGCCGTCGGCGTCGTACGACGGCAGCGCACCGATCTCGAACCGGACGTCCTGGAGCTCCGGCCACGTCCCGCGGAGGAACTCGACCGCGGTGCCGACGGTGAGATCGAAGCGATCGATGCGCCCATCCAAAGGGGCGAGCGGAGGCTTGACGACCTCGCTTCGCCCGAGGCGGCCGTGTCGGCCGTGCCTGGCACCGCGGCGAGCGGCGGAGGCGGGGACGGAACGGCGACGGGGCATGTCGAAAAGTCTAGGCGCAGCGGCCGCTTCCGGCGCGGCACCGCCGCCGCGGTCGGATGGAGTCGTACGCTGACGGGGATGGACGGACGACTGTGCTCGAAGGTCGGCTGCGCGCGCGAGGCCGTGGCCACCCTCACGTATGACTACGGCGACCAGATGGCCGCACTCGGCCCGCTCGGCGCGGCGAACGATCCGCAGGCGCACGACCTCTGCGCGCCGCACGCCGACCGGCTCTCGGTCCCCGCGGGATGGCTCGTCGTCCGCCACGAGGCGCTGCGCGCATGAGCGCGGACCGCCCCTGACCGGCGAGGCCGTCAGACGCTGAGACGGCGACCGGTCAGGCGCTCCGCGCGCCGGTCCGCGTTGGCGAGCGCGCGGCGTTCGCGCTCGCGCCGGAGAACGGTGACACCGACCAGGACGAGCTCGGGCGGCGCAGCCGGTAGGGGGGAGATGAAGGGCGCGGCCTCGGTGAGCAGATCGCGGGCTACCCGCTCCCGCGCAGCCGGGAGCATGCGGGGAGCGCTCACGAGGAACTGCGAGATGCGCCGGGCGAGTCGGTCCGGCAGGCGCGCCACATCGGCCGCCTGTGCCCACGCCGTCAGCTGCGGAGGCAGCACCGGTGCGAGCGTGACCAGCTTCGGAGTGCGCACCCGCTGGCTGTACGTGCCGGCGACGAGGTCGCCCAGCCGCTGGGATCGAGCCGTGAAGGCGCCGACGAGCACGGCGAGGCCGCCGAAGGTGAGGTAGATCTCCAGGACGCCGAGCAGCGCGCGGATGAACGCGTGGCGGAATCCGGCGGCTCCGCCGTCCATCCGCACGATCCTGCCGCCGACGGCGAGTTTTCCGAGGCTCCGTCCCTTCAGCGCCACCTCCATCGTGATCGGCAGGATCACGAAGCTGATGACGAGGGAAGCCACGAGGGCGATGCGGTCGGTCGCCGGGTCGAGCACGCCGATGTCGAGGAGCCAGATGCGCAGGAGGATCGACCCGACGAAGACGGCATAGCCGAGCAACATGTCGATGACGGCCCCGGCCGCCCGAAGGAGGAACCCCACGGGCTGGACGTCGATCGCGACCGCCTCCCCGGAGAGCACTTCGTCGGAGACGTCGATCTGCGCGGACATGAGTACAGTAAATCAGGTGGATGCCGATGCCCTCACCGATGCGCGCCGGTCCGAATGGGAACGGTTGGACACCCTCAGTCGCGCCCGTCTGGACGGCGCCGGTGTCGATGAGCTCATCGTGCGGTACCGCGCCGCCTCGGCCGATCTCGCGGAGCTCAAGACGTCGGTCGGGGAGTCGCCGCAAGGCGCCTACCTCTCCACGATCCTCGTGCGCGCGCGGCTCCGGCTCACGGGTGCTGCCGACAGCATCCTCACGCAGACGTCGCGGTTCTTCCGTCTCCAACTGCCCGCAGCCCTCTACCGGCTGCGGTGGACGACCCTCGTCATCGCTCTCGCCTTCGTGGCCGTCGCCGTCGGCACCGCGGCCTGGATCGCGAGCGACCCCGCCCTCGTCGCCACTCTCGGGCCGCCCGACGCCCTTCAGCAGTACGCCGACGAGAGCTTCACGGGGTACTACACCGAGAACCCGGCAGCAGTGTTCATGGGCATGGTCTGGACGAACAACGCCTGGATCGCGATGCAGTGCGTGCTGTTCGGGGTGACCGGCATCTGGCCCGTCTACATGCTCGTGCAGAACGCCATGGGGCTGGGCACGTCCGGTGCGGTCATGGCGGTCCACGACAAGGCCGACCTCATGGTCCTGTACATCCTTCCGCACGGCATGCTCGAGATGACGTGCATCTTCGTCGCTGCGGCCGCCGGTCTGCACATGTTCTGGGCCTGGGTCGCCCCGGGCCACCGCACGCGCGGCGAGGCGCTCGCGGAGGAGGGCAGGGCGCTGGCCACCGTCGCCCTCGGTCTCGTGTTCGCGCTCTTCCTCTCCGGACTCGTCGAGGGTTTCGTCACCGGATGGGCCCTGCCCTGGCCGGTCAAGATCGGCATCGGTGCCGCGGCCCTCGCGGTCTTCCTCATCTACATGCTCGTGATCGGCCGACGCGCTTCTCGTCGCGGCGAGACCGGTGATCTCGTGGAGTACGAGTCCGGCACGCCGCGGCTCGTCGCCGGGTGAGGGTCGGCGTCCGCGGTCAGAGCCGCCCCGCCGCCTTGAGCTCGAGGTAGCGGTCGGCGATCCGCGGCGGGAGGTCTTCGGGGTCCGCGGCGATGGCCTCGCCGCCGGCCCGACGGATCGCGTCCGCGACGTTCTCGGCGTCCCGGAGCGTGCGCTCGGCGGCGGCGGCGAGATAGACGTCCTCGCGTGATCCTCGGGCGCGGGCCAGCGCGGCGATGCCGTCATCGGTCACCGACCCGACGAGCACCGTCGTCGCGCGCGAGGCGTCAGGGAAGGCCCCGAGGAAGCCCCGGGCGGACTCGGCCGCGTCCTGAGCGGTGAGCACGACGACGAGGGACGGCCGCGTCGTCAGCGTGCGCACCGCCGCGAAGGCCGCATGCCAGTCCGTGTCGACGAGGCGGGCGTGCACCGGAGCCATCGCATCGGTGAGCGCGGGCAGGAGCGCGGCGCCGTCCACTCCGGTCACCCGTGCCCGGGTGACCCGGTCGTGCATGAGGAGGTGGACGTGATCCCCCGCCCGTGCGGCGAGCGCCGACAGCAGGAGCGCCGCCTCCAACGCCGCATCGAGCCGCGTGCCGTCACCGACCCTGGCGGCAGCCGTGCGCCCGGTGTCGACGATGAGGACCACATGCCGGTCCCGCTCGGGACGCCACGTGCGGAGCATCGTCGTGCCCGCCCGCGCCGTCGCCCGCCAGTCGATGGAGCGCACGTCGTCGCCGCGGACGTACTCGCGCAGCGAGTCGAACTCGGTGCCCTGGCCGCGGACCTGGATGCTCGTGTTGCCGTCGAGCTCGCGCAGGCGCGCCAACCGGGAGGGCAGATGCTTGCGCGAGGTGAAGGCGGGGAGCACGCGGATCGCGCCGCGGACGGGGTGCTGCGCCTGTCGGCCGGCGAGCCGCAGGGGCCCTCGGGAACGGAGCGCGACGAAGGCACTGACGAGCTCGCCCCGGCGCCGCGGACGCAGGGGGATGTCCACCCGCCGTCGTTCGCCGGGCGGGACGCGCAGGTGCTGCCGCTCGGATGGCGCTCCCGCGGTGGGCTGCCAGGCGTCGCGGAGGAGGACGTCGAGCATCCGCGTCCCCCGGTTCTGCACCGCCACGCTGACCGGGATCAACTCGCCGAGGCGCGCGCGCGACGGGACACGACGGGTGACGGTCGCCGCGCGCGGGTCGCCTGCGAAGACGAGATCGACGGCGACGAGGAGGACGCAGAGACCGATCCACCCGCCCAGGACGGCGTAGGGTGGGAAGCCCGCCAGTCCGGCGAGGACCAGCGGCACGATGCCGACGGCGAGGGCGACGGCGAGACGGCCCGTGACGAACACCTAGATCGGCACCCGGGTCTGCTGGACCACCGACGTCAGCACGGCGTCCGCGGACACGCCCTCCATCTGGGCGTCGGGGCGGAGCTGCAGGCGATGCCGCCACACCGGGACGAGCATCGTCTGGACGTGGTCCGGGGTCACAGCGGTGGAGGCGTTCAGCCACGCCCAGGCCTTCGCCGCGGCGAGGAGGCCGGTCGAGGCGCGCGGGCTGGCGCCGAGCTCCACGGATGGCGACTGCCGGGTCGCCCGGGCCAGATCGACCACATAGCCGAGGACGTCGTCGGTCACGTCCACCCGGGCTGCGGCGCGCTGGGCGGCGCGGATCTCGTCGGCGCCGATCACCGCCTCCACTCCCGTGAGTTCGCGCGGGGAGAAGCCTTGCGCATGGCGCCGGAGCACGGCCACCTCGGCATCGCGTTCCGGCATGCCGACCACGAGCTTCATCAGGAAGCGGTCGAGCTGGGCCTCCGGCAGCGAATACGTCCCCTCGTGCTCGATCGGGTTCTGCGTCGCGGCGACGAGGAAGGGGTCGGGCAGCGCGCGGCTCACGCCGTCCGCCGAGACCTGGCGTTCCTCCATCGCCTCCAGGAGCGCCGCCTGGGTCTTCGGCGGAGTGCGGTTGATCTCGTCCGCCAGCAGGATGTGGGTGAAGACCGGTCCCGCGCGGAAGTCGAACTCCCCGGTCCGGGCGTCATAGACGAGAGACCCTGTGACGTCACCCGGCATCAGGTCGGGCGTGAACTGTACCCGCTTGGTGTCGAGGCCCAATGCGCGTGCGAACGAGCGCACGACGAGGGTCTTCGCCACCCCCGGCACCCCTTCCAGCAGCACGTGGCCGCGGGCCAGGAGCGACACCAGCAGGCCGGTGACCGTGCCGGCCTGGCCCACCACCGCTTTGTCGACCTCGGTGCGGACGCGGTGCATGGCCTGCCGCAGTGCGGCGTCGTCGGCGGGACTGTTCTCGTCGGTCACGGGGTCTCCTCGGCTTCGGTCGTGAAAGGGATGCGGGGTGGACGGATGCTCATGAGCGGCTTCCCGGGGACTGTGTGCTCGTCTCCACGGCTGTCTCCAGCTCGTCCAGGCGTCGGGCGAGGGCGACGAGCGCGGCGTCATCGCCGGGCGGCGGCCCCGCCAGAAGGCTCTGCAGTGTGCCGCGGGGGATCCGGAGGCGATCGGCGGCGGCGTCGGCGATCTCGTCGGCGTCCGCATGCACGGCCAGCCCGAGACGTCGCGCGAGTCGTCTTCGGGTGCCTTCTCGGAGCGCTTCGGCGGCGTGCGGGGCGTCGGCGGCCCTGGCGGTGAGGCGGGCGCGTCCGTGCATGGTCTCCGACGCACGCACGGTGACGGGGAGCGTCTCGGCGACGAGCGGACCGAATCGCCGGCCTCGGGCGACTGCGACGGCGAGGCCGGCGGTGAGCAGCAGCAGGATCGCCGGCGTGACCCATTCGGGGGTGAGCGTGCCGAGGGTGTCGGGGGAGGAGGTCTCGATATCGGTGTCTTCGAAGGAAGGCACGTACCAGACGACCCGGTCGGTCTGCCCGAGCAGGGCGAGGGCGAGCGCGGCGTTGCCGTCTTCGGCGAGAGCCGCGTTGCTGAACAGCTTCACTCCCTCGACGACCGCGCGGTATCCGTTCCTCTCGTCGACGAGGACGGCCGCGGCGCCGTCTTCGCCGAAGCAGCCGGTGACGCCGTCGGCGGGGGTGAAGAGCCGATCGGGGCGGATGTCGCCGACCTCGGCGAAGGCGGGCATGGCGCACCCGGCTGATCGCGGCGACGCCGGGCCGGAGGCGTTCTCACCGATGGCGAGCTCGCTCAGCAGGTGCGTCCCGGTGGAGAGGAAGACGACACGGTCGGCCGGGGCGAGGAGATCCGCCAGCGCGTCGTCCGAGAGGGTGTAGGGGTTGGTCAAGACGAGGGTGCTGTCCGCGTCGAGAGCGGCGACGGCTGCGGCCCGGGAGCGGACGACCTCCACCTCGACCCCCTGATCCCGCAGGATCTCGGCCAGGGCGAGAGCGCCGGTTCCCGAGCGGCTCTCCGGATCGAGGGTGCCGCGCGCGCCGGGTCCGCTCGCTGCGAGCTGGGAGGCCGCGAGGGCGACCGTGATCACGAGTGCCGCGACGAGGAGCCATCCGAGGACGGAGGCGGTGCGACGCCGCGGACGCTCGGCGGTGCCGCCGGCGGCGAGGTCGGGTGCGGTCGTCGTCATGCGGGCACCTCCTCGGGGCGGCGGGCACGGAGGCGCTCGTCGGTCGCCGCGAGGTGCCGGTAGTCGTCCTCGGTGGCCGGGTGCCGGAGATAGCGCACATCGTCGAAGCATGCGGCGGCGTGCCGGAGGGCGTCCGCCTCATCGGCGAACACCGCGCTCGCGGAGCGGGCGAGCGATTGTGCGGTCGCGCCGGGCGCCGGATCGATGAGGTCGCGCTCGAGCAGGTTGCGGGCGATCGCGCGATACCGGAGCACGACGGCGGTGTCCCAGTCCTGCTGGCGTGCGCTGCGCTCGGCATCGGCGCGGAGCTGAGCGGCGCTGCGATCGTCGGCGGCGCCGAGCAGGTCTCCCTGGGGGCGGCGGACCGCTCGCGACCGTCGGGGTCGTCCCCAGACGATCAGCGCGGTGACGAGGGCCGCGGCGATGAGGACCGTGACGACGATGAGTGCGGTCGGGCCGACGTTCGCCCCGTTGTCCCCGCTGAAGAGGTCGGTGAGGAATCGCATCACATCGCGGGCGAGCAGATCGAACCAGGTCGGCTTGGCGTCCGCGTACCGCGGGTTGGACAGCTCCTCCTCGGCCCAGCGTCGTGCCTCGTCCCCGTCCGGGACGAAGACGTCGTCGAAGCGCCGCATCATGGCTGCGGGGTGCCGCCCGGAGCCGTCCATCCGCCTCCCGCCTCGGCGGGGGGTGAGGCCGGAGGCGCCGGTGCGGGCGGGGGCGGCGGAGCGAAAGCGGGGGGAGCGGCCGGCGCCGTCTGCGCGCCGGGCGCGGGCGGCGGCGCGTACCCGGGGGGACCGTCAGCCGCGGGACCGTACCCGGGGGTGCCGTATCCGGGGGCACCGTATGCCTGCGTCATCATGACGTGCTCCGGCACCTGGCGCGGCGGGGGAGCACTGGTGACTGCTCGCGAGGGATCGACCGCGAACGGATCGCCGAGCTGCTCCTCGGGGACGCCGAAGTCGCGGCGCTCGACATGGGAGAGGAGGGCCTGGTCCAGACCCTCGTAGCGCATCCGGCAGTCGAGGTAGACGAGCACGCCGCCGGTGCTCTGCACGACGATGGCGATCGCCTGCAGGATCAGCAGGAGAACCTGCGGGGCGAGGAGGGCGAAGACGTACCCGACCACCGCGCTCGGCTCACTGGCGCCGGTCGGCGCGATGACGGTGCCGAGGAACGAGGAGAGCATGGCGGTCGGGAAGCTGACCACCTGCATCGCCAGGCCCATGATCAGGCTGATGAGGAACGTCACGCCGAATGCGACCCAGAAGCGGCCGCGGGTCAGGCGCCAGGACCGCACGAACGCCTCGCGGAAGCGGGCGCGCTCCAGCACGAGGATCGAGGGCACGAGCAGCAGCTTGGTCGACAGCCACACCGTGAGCGGGATCGCGGCCAGGCCCAGGAGGACCACGACGAGCACGACGATGCCGATCATCTCCGGGGTGCCGCCGAGGCCGCCGGCGATGAGCGCGCCGATGACACCCGCGACGATCGCGAGGCCGCCGAAGAGGGCGACCACCGAGAGGGACGCGAAACCCGCGAGCCGCCAGAACGCCGGGGCCATCCGGCGCCACAGCATGCGCAGCGTGGCCTTGACGCCGACCGTGGCGTAGCCGACCTCGGCGGCCACGACGCCCTGCATGATCGCGGTGAACGCGATGGACGCGAGCCCGACGAGGAGTCCGGCGAGGAGGTTGATGGCGATCGTGCCGGCGAACACGGCCTCGAAGTCGGGGGAGGAGGGGGAGACCGTCTCCAACCGGGAGAACGTCGTGAACAGGACGACGCCCATCACCCCGGCCGTGGCGATGACCACGATGAGCTGGATGACGACGGCGAACCCGAACAGGACCTTGGGGTTGTGCCGCAGCGCCGCGAAGGCCTTGCCCAGCAGCATGCCGAAGGTCAGCGGGTGAAGGGGGATGATGCCCTTCCGGGGAGCTGGGGTCCACGTCTGGCCGCTCACGGGCCTCCCTCCGTCGTGCGCTCCCATCGTGTCATATCCTCGCGCTGAGGCGCAGACCTGCGGAGGGCGGGACTCGGTGCCATAAGGTAACAGTTATGACCTCACGCATCCTTGTGGTCGACGACGACACCGCGCTCGCCGAGATGATCGGCATCGTGCTGCGCACGGAGGGATTCGAGCCGGTGTTCTGCGCGGACGGCGCGCGCGCCGTCGACGAGTGGCGCGCGCAGCGTCCCGACCTGGTGCTCCTCGACCTGATGCTCCCCGGTATGGACGGCATCGAGATCTGCACGCGGATCCGCGCCGAGTCGGGGGTGCCGATCATCATGCTGACGGCACGCAGCGACACGGCAGACGTGGTGCGCGGTCTCGAGGTCGGGGCCGACGACTACATGGTCAAGCCGTTCAATCCCAAGGAGCTCGTGGCGCGCATCCGCACCCGGCTGCGGCCGACGCCGCAGGCCTCCAGCGAGCAGCTGCGGATCGGCGACCTCACCGTCGACGTGGACGCGCACGAGGTGCGCCGCGGGACGACGCCGATCGCCCTCACGCCGCTGGAGTTCCAGCTCCTCGTGGCCCTCGCCTCCAAGCCCCAGCAGGTGTTCTCCCGGGAGATGCTCCTCGAGCAGGTCTGGGGCTACCACTACAAGGCCGACACCCGGCTCGTGAACGTGCACGTGCAGCGCCTGCGGGCGAAGGTGGAACTCGACCCGGACAACCCCAAGATCGTCATGACGGTCCGCGGCGTCGGCTACCGCGCCGGCAGCGTCACCTAGGGACCCCATGGCCGCGACGACAGCGACCACGGCCGTCGCCGTCCTCCGCGACTGGCGCGGTTGGCCGGACGTGCTGGCGGCGCTGTGGCGACGGTCGCTCCGGTTCCGCACCCTCGCGATCACCCTGGTCGCCACGTCGTTGGCGATCTTCATCACGTGCGTCACGATGGCGCTCGTCATCCAGAACGACCTCTTCGTGTCCCGGAAGAACGTCGCGCTGGAGGACGCACGGCGAGCGGTGGACCAGGCGCAGTCGCTCCTGGACGTGGCGGAGGTGGGCGACGATCCCGCCGCTCTGACCGATCTGTGGAACGGCATCCCCGACACCCTCTCCCGGACGTCGAGTGCCGACCTGCTCGCCGGCTTCAAGATCCAGGACGGCTCGGGGGCGGTCCGGCTCAACGGCTTCACCGCCGGGCTCACGCCGGATCTGCTGAGCCCCGAGCTGCAGGCCAGGGTTCGCGAGTTCGACGACCGGCAGGCCTGGCAGTCCGTCGCCCTGCCCACGGAGGACGGCGGCGTGGTGCCGGGCATCGTCGTGGGGCAGCAGCTCCAGGTGCCGCAGGCCGGATCCTTCGAGATCTACTTCGCCTACGACCTCGCCGACGCCGACCAGACCCTCGTCTTCGTGCAGCGCACCCTGTGGATCGCCGGGATCGGGCTGGTGGCCATCGTCGCGGCCATCTCCTGGATCGTGCTGCGGACGGTGTCCACTCCGATCGTCCAGGCAGCGGAGACGAGCGCACGGCTCGCGGCGGGCGATCTCGGGGTGCGGCTGGAGGTGCACGGCGAGGACGAGCTCGCGACCCTCGGCCGCTCCTTCAATGCGATGGCCGACAGCATCGAGGCGCAGATCAAGGAGCTCGGCGAGCTGTCCATGGTCCAGCAGCGCTTCGTGTCCGACGTGTCGCACGAGCTCAGGACCCCGCTGACGACGATCCGCCTCGCCGCCGACATGCTCAACGACCAGCGCGACGAGTTCGACCCCACGACCGCACGCACCGCCGAGCTCCTGCACGCGCAGGTGCAGCGGTTCGACACGCTGCTGGCCGACCTGCTGGAGATCAGCCGCTACGACGCGGGGTCCGTGCAGCTCGAGCTGGAGGCGACGAGTCTCGCGCAGCTCGCCGAGGACGTCATCGAGCAGATGCGGCCGCTCGCGGAAGGACACGGCACGGAGGTCCGCCTGGTGGCGCCGGGGGGTTACTCGCCGGTGGACATGGACCCGCGCCGCGTGCGGCGGGTGCTGCGCAATCTCATCGGCAACGCGATCGAGCATGGAGAGGGACGCCCGGTCGTCGTCACGGTGGACAGCAACCAGCATGCGGTGGCGGCGGGTGTCCGCGACTTCGGGCTCGGCATGGACCCCGGGGACGCGGAACGGGTGTTCGATCGTTTCTGGCGGGCCGATCCGTCGCGTCAGCGCACCATCGGCGGCACGGGGCTCGGTCTGTCGATCGCCCTCGGCGACGCCACACTCCACGGCGGGACCCTGGCGGTCTGGTCGGAGCTCGGCGTCGGCTCGCACTTCGTGCTCACCATCCCGCGCCACGACGGAGTGCTGGACGGTCCGAGCCCGATCCCGGTGGAGCCGCAGGAGCCGCTCGCCGAACTCGGCGATGCCACGCAGCCGATCTCCATCGCCGAGGCGTACTCCGATCTGCTCGACGGGAAGGATCAGTCATGAGCACGCGCATGAGGAGTCGATTCGTCCGTGGCGCCGCACTGGCGTTGGTCGCGCTCCTGCTTCCCGCGTGCGCCGGGCTGCCGACGAGCGGAGACGTCGCCGTCGGACTGGAGCTGGGGGAGTCGCCTGACGACGTCGATGTGCTCCCGGTGGCCTCCGGTCCCGTGGCGGGGGCGGGGCCGGAAGAGATCGTGGAGGGGTTCCTCGAAGCCGGCATCACCACCTCAGACAACTGGGCGACGGCCCGGGAGTTCCTGGCACCGCCGCTGCAGCGCAGCTGGCGGCCTTCGGCGGGGGTTTCCATCGACGCCGGGCCGGAAGCCCGCACGTTCACCTCCGACCTCGCCGACGACCAGGTCGAAGACGCCGAGGAGGCCGAGGTCCAGGTCCTGCTCGAGCTGGTCGCGAGCGTCGACGACTCCGGGGCGTACAGCGGCGCCCCCGGCGATTCGAGCGTGCCGTTCGCTCTCGCCCGTGGCGAGGACGGCGAGTGGCGGATCACCGAGGCACCGGACGGCGTGGTGATCGACCAGAGCAGGTTCCCGAACGTGTTCGAGGGATACTCGCTGCAATGGTTCGATGCGCGCTGGTCGCGGCTGGTCCCGGACATGCGATGGTTCCCGCGGCGCCAGAGTCCGGCGACGACCGTCACGCAGGCACTCGTCAGCGGGACGCCGGCGGAGTGGCTCGATCCGGCTGTGCAGACGGCTTTCCCCGCAGACGTCCAGCTGGCCCAGGACGCGGTGCTGATCACGGGGCAGGCGGCGGAGGTGGCGTTGACGCGCCCCGCGGCGAGCCTGGACGACACCACCCTGGCCCGGATGCGCACACAGCTGCAAGCCACTCTGAAGGCCGCGGGGGTGAACGTCACCCAGGTGCGTTTCAGCGTCGACGGCCGAGCGCTCGATGCGGGGGTCGTCGACGTCGTGGGCACCACGCCGGAGCCGGGGACGCTCGTGCTGAAGGACGGCAGGTTCGGTCGCATCGTCGGCGACGAGATCGCGTCGATCCCCGGGATCAGTGCGCAGATCCAGGCCGTTCCGCAGCCGATCTCGGCGATCGACGTGGCCGCGGACGATGCGACCGCCGCGTTGCAGCTGGACGACGGCCACGTGTACCTGGTGACCGAGGATGCCCGCAACGAGCTGGACGCGCGCCCGGGTCTCGTGCAGCCGTCCCTCGATCCCTATGGCTACGTGTGGTCGGTGCCCACGGGAGCGCCGCAGGCACTGCTCGCGGTCGGCCCGGACGTCGTCGGGCACGAGGTCGCCGGCGCGTGGCCGAACGCGTCGGCCATCTCCGACATCCGGGTCGCCGCGGACGGCGCCAGGGTCGCGGCGGTGGTGCGCGTCGGCGGCCAGCTCTGGGTCGTCGTCGCGGCGATCGTCCGGGACGGCGCCGGGGTGCCCACAGAGCTCGGTGAGGTACGACAGCTCATCCAGCTCACCGAGCCGTCGACCGGGCTCGTCTGGCTGGGACCCGATCGGCTTGCCGTGCTCACGGACTCCACGACGCCCCGGTTGATCGTGCAGCCGGTCGGCGGACCGGCATCGGCGGAGAGCGCGCCCAGCGATGCCGCGTCCATCGCCGGTGCCAGGACTCCTGCGGGCGTGCGCATCCTGGACACCACGGGGCAGTTGTTCGCGCACGCCGGTTCGGCGTGGCGGGAGATCGCCGAAGAGGTATCCGTCCTCGCCACACGCGCCGGCGAATGACCCTTCCTGCACGGAACGGGATCCCGCTCGATCGATCTCACCGCTGCCACGGGATGACACGCGAGCACGTTTCCGGCGGCAGGATCTCCGCATGGGGATCACGACACGGATCGGCGCGCTCGCCGCGGAGACCGGGGCGTTGCTGCTCGCGGCGAGCTGCGCGGGGTGCGAGCATCCCGGTACCGTGCTGTGCGACTCCTGCCTGGGCGCGCTCGCTCCCGTGCCGCGGGAGGTGCGTACCCCGGACGGGCTGCGGGTCCGAGCCGCCCTGGTCTTGGACGGCCCGGCCGCTTCCTGCATCCGGCGGCTGAAGGGAGCGGGGCAGACCGTGCTGGCCCGGCCGCTGGGCGCCGCACTCGCCGCTGTGCTCCTGCCCGCCCTCGTGCCGGGGGCGTGGGTGATCCCCGTCCCCACTTCGCGGGCCGCGTTCCGCCGGCGCGGCTACCGCGTGCCCGAGCTCCTGGTGCGGCGCGCGGGCGTGGAGCCGCAACGCGTCCTCGCCGTCACCCGTCGCGTGCGGGATCAGCGGGAGCTGCCTGCTGCGGCGAGGTCCGACAACGTCCGCGGGGCGATGCGCGCGCGCCGACAGGGGCACGGTGCGCCTGCGGTCCTGGTGGACGACGTGGTGACGACGGGGGCCACGCTCGACGAGTCCACGCGAGCGCTCACCGCCGTCGGATTCGTCGTCGTCGGGGCCGTCGCGCTCGCCGCCACGCCGTCGCCGACCGAATCCGGATGAGGTTCATCGGAGACTCACCGGAGACACAGGGTCTCAGGCCGTGACATCCGGCGCGGGTCGGACTACGGTGGGGTGTCACAAGGCGACCACGGTCCGCCCTTGGCCGGGTGGACCGGGACAAGGAGGCAGCAATGGAAACGAGCATCGTGGGCGTCGGAGTGGGCATCACCGATCGCTTCCGCACCGTCGTCGAAGAGAAGATCGCCAAGATCCAGACACTCGCCGCCAAGGCGCAACGACTGGAGGTGAAGGTCACGCACCGGGTCTACCGCAACGGGCGCATCCCGGACGAGACGGTCGAGCTGACGCTGGTCGGCAAGGGCCCGGTGGTCCGTGCCGAGGCCGTCGACGGCGACAAGTTCGTGGCGCTCGACCTCGCGATCGACAAGATGACGGAGCAGCTGCGCCGCGCGAAAGAGAAGCGCGTCGACGGACGACAGCATCCGCGCGGCCCGCACTTCGAGAAGGGCAGCGGTTCGCTCGAGGGCATCGACGTGCAGCCCGCCTCCGCTGAGGTGCTGCACGCGGTCGCGACCGGCAGCATCCCGGTGCAGAGCGAGGAGGAGGAGGACTACTCGCCTGTCGTCATCCGCACGAAGAGCTTCGAGGCGGAGTGGATGACGGTGGAGGAGGCCGTCGACCGGATGGAGCTCGTCGGGCACGACTTCTTCCTCTTCGTCGATGCGCGCACCGACCACCCGAGCGTGGTCTACCGCCGCAAGGGCTGGGACTACGGAGTCATCGCTCTGAGCACGCAGGCTCCGCCCGCCGAGGCGCTCGCCTCCTGATACGACCGAGAACGGCCCGACCCCCGCGGGGGTCGGGCCGTTCTCGTGCGGGGACCGGACGGCGTCAGTCGAAGATGCCGTCGAGGATGCTGCCGATGACGAGCCCGCCGAGGATGCCGGAGGCGAGATCGCCGCCACCCATCCCGCCGCCGCGGCGCGGACCGCCGCCCCAGCCGCCGCCGCCCCAGTCCTGATCCTGCGGGCGGGACGAGTCGATGTCCCGCTGCGCGAGCTGGAGGGCCTCCGCGGCGAGGTGCGCGACCCGGCGGGCCTGGGCGAGCGCCGCCTCGCGAGTCTCTTCGGCAGGAAGCAGGGCCGGGAGATCGACGCGGAGTCGTTCCGCCTCGGCGAGACGGGTACGCGCATCGGCGCCGATCCATCCGCGATGTCCGGCGATGAGCCCGCGGGCGACGCCCAGCTGGCGGTCGGCGTCGTCGATCGCGTGCTGGACCTGCGCGATGCTCGGCAGCGGATTCTCGGCGCGATGCCGGGCCGTGGCGATCGCCTCGTCGAGACCGGCGTTGGCCTCGCGCAGACGCGAGAGCTCGGCGAACGGGTCGTTGGGCTGGCCCGAGGGGGTGAGCGCGGCCAGGGCCGCCTGCAGTCGGGCGACGGCCTCCGCCACGGCGGGCGTGGAGGGAGCGGTCCGGGCGGCGATGAGGTCGTTGCGGGAGTCGGCGATGACCTCGGCCAGGGTCGACTCGGCGCGCAGGGCCTCGATCTCGAAGTCCTCCACCGCGTCGAGCAGGGCAGCGGCGCGACGCGTCGCCTCGGTGGCCGTCTCCAGCGCGAGGTTCGCCTCCTCGTTCTGCTTCGCGGCGCGGCGACGCTCCGAGATGTCGGCGCTGTGGGTGGCGAAACGGATCAGCTGCTCCGCCTCGGCCGCACTGGCGGTGATCTGATGCATGGCGGAGTCGGAGTAGCGCGCGGACAGCCGGGACACCGTCTCGTCCGTCTGCGGGATGCGGGCGCTCAGCGCCTCGGCGTCCGCGCGGACCTGGGCGATGATCTCGGGCGCGCGCCGCACCTTCGCGACGGACTCCGCGAGCACGGTGGTCTTCTCGTCGAGGAGGTCCTGGGCCCAGTCGCAGAGCTGCAGGATGCGCGCGTTCCGCGTGCGCAGCTCCTCGTCGGTGTCCGGGATCTCGTCGTGGTTGAGCTGGTGGAGCTGGAAGGCCTCGCGCAGGTGCGTGCGCACCGACAGCAGCGCGGCCTTGAGGTCGGCGGTCAGGGACTCGCCGAGCTCGGCCTCCGCGAAGACGAGCTCGTCGGAGGTGGTGCGGATGCGCTCGTCGGCGGCGACGAGTGCCTGTTCCGCACGCCGGGCGAGGTCTGCGTCCTGTGCGGCGAGTTCTTCCTGTTCGCGTTTGCGTCTGCCCCAAAATCCAGCCATGTGCCGATCCTAGTTTCCCGGGCGCGTGCGCGGGCTGAGCATCCGCTCCAGGCGAACGGCCGGCACCGCGGGCTGGTGCTTCAGGCAGGGAGGGCGACGGGATCGCCGCCGGCGACGGGTGAGGGCGCCGCCTTCGCGGGGCGTCCTCGCTTGGGGCGTTCGGTGGTCAGCTCCAGGGCCATCTCGGGATGGGGGTGTTGCGCGAGTCGGGCCTCCGCCTGGTCGAGCCACCGGAGTTCGGCCTCCGCGGCGCAGACGAGCGAGTCGAGGACGAGCGACCACGCGAGATCCTCGGGGCTGCCCGCCGCGAGCCCGGGGGAGGGCGTGCGGCGCAGCTCCTCCAGCCGCTGCTGCGAGGCGTCCCGCTGGCGGCGGAGGATGGTCGCGGCGTCCACTCCGGGCAACGTCGCGGCGACCGCGAGCTTCACGGCGAGCTCCTCGCGCGTCGCCGGAGCGCGGAGCACCGGAGCGGCGAGCCAGCGCGCCGCTTCGGCCGAGCCCGCTGCGGTGATGCGCCAGTAGACGTGGCCGTGCTCGTCGGCCTCCCCGCGCTGGACCAGCCCGTCGCGCTCGAGCCGCTCCAGGGTGTTGTAGATCTGGCCGACGTTGAGCGGCCAGGTCGATCCGGTCCGGCGGTCGAACTCGTGGCGCAGCTGGTAGCCGTAGCAGGGGCCCTGATCGAGGATGGCGAGCAGGCTCTGGCGTACGGACATGACCGGTCTCCTGAAAGCTGGCGGATGGAAAGCAGTGCCGAGTATATGCATACCGGGCAACTTCCCGGACGCGGCGCGGCGGACCCATGCAGGCGACGTGGAGGTCACAGGCCGGTAACATGGCAAAGTATGCCTGGCGCTCGCCTCACGGCGGCCGGCGAATGACCCAATGACAGGGAGATGACATCCGTGGCGAATCCTCTTGAGAAGCTGCTGCGCGCAGGTGAGGGGCGGATCATCCGCCGTCTGAACCAGGTGGTGAAGGCGGTGAACGCCCTCGAGGAGGACATCTCCCAGCTCACGGACGACGAGCTGCGCAACGAGACCGCCGAGCTGCGTGCCCGCTACGAGAAGGGCGAGACGCTCGACCAGCTCATGCCAGAGGCCTTCGCCGCGGTGCGCGAGGCCGCCAAACGGACGCTCGGCATGCGCGCCTACGACGTGCAGATCATGGGTGGCGCCGCCCTGCACCTCGGGAACATCGCCGAGATGAAGACCGGTGAGGGCAAGACCCTCGTCGCCACCTTCCCCGCGTACCTGAACGCGATCGCCGGCGAGGGCGTGCACGTCATCACCGTGAACGACTTCCTCGCGAGCTACCAGGCAGAGCTCATGGGCCGTGTCTACCGCGCCCTCGGCATGACGACGGGCATCATCGTGTCCGGTCAGACGCCCGCCGTGCGCCGCGAGCAGTACGCGGCCGACATCACCTACGGCACGAACAACGAGTTCGGCTTCGACTACCTCCGCGACAACATGGCCTGGCGCAAGGAGGACCTCGTCCAGCGCGAGCACTTCTTCGCGATCGTCGACGAGGTGGACTCCATCCTCATCGACGAGGCGCGCACGCCGCTCATCATCTCCGGGCCGTCCTCCGGCGAGGCGAACCGCTGGTTCGCGGAGTTCGCCAAGATCGCTCGCACGCTCGTCGCCGGCGAGGACTACGAGGTCGACGAGAAGAAGCGCACCGTCGGCGTCCTGGAGCCGGGCATCGAGAAGGTCGAGGACTACCTCGGCATCGACAACCTCTACGAGTCCGCCAACACGCCGCTCATCTCGTTCCTGAACAACTCGATCAAGGCGCTCGCGCTGTTCAAGAAGGACACCGACTACGTCGTGATGAACGACGAGGTCATGATCGTCGACGAGCACACCGGGCGCATCCTCGTGGGACGCCGCTACAACGAGGGCATCCACCAGGCGATCGAGGCGAAGGAGGGGGTGCCGGTCAAGGCCGAGAACCAGACCCTCGCCACCGTCACGCTGCAGAACTACTTCCGCCTCTACGACAAGCTCGCCGGCATGACCGGTACCGCCGAGACCGAGGCCGCCGAGTTCATGTCGACGTACAAGCTCGGCGTCATCCCGATCCCGACCAACAAGCCGATGATCCGCAAGGACCAGCCGGACCTGGTGTACAAGAACGAAGCCGCGAAGTTCGCGCAGGTCGTCGAGGACATCGCGGAGCGCCACGCGAGCGGGCAGCCGGTGCTCGTCGGCACCACCAGCGTCGAGAAGAGCGAGTACCTGTCGCGCCTGCTCGCCAAGAAGGGCGTCAAGCACGAGGTCCTGAACGCGAAGAACCACGCCCGTGAGGCGGAGATCGTCGCCCGCGCCGGCCGCCTCGGCGCCGTGACGGTCGCGACGAACATGGCCGGACGAGGCACCGACATCATGCTCGGCGGAAACGCCGAGTTCCTCGCGGTGCAGGAGCTCAAGGCGAAGGGACTCGACCCGGTGGAGACGCCGGAGGAGTACGAGGTCGCGTGGGACGAGACCTACGAGACCATGAAGAAGGTGGTCGAGGAGGAGGCCGAGAAGGTCATCGAAGCCGGCGGCCTCTACGTGCTCGGCACCGAGCGCCACGAGTCGCGCCGCATCGACAACCAGCTGCGCGGTCGGTCCGGTCGCCAGGGCGACCCCGGCGAGAGCCGCTTCTACCTGAGCCTCACCGACGACCTCATGCGGCTGTTCCAGTCCGGCGCCGCCGAGGCGATCCTCGCCCGCACGAACTTCCCTGACGACGTGCCGATCGAGTCGGGTCTCGTGTCCCGGGCGATCCGCAGCGCGCAGTCGCAGGTCGAGGCCCGCAACGCCGAGATGCGCAAGAACGTCCTCAAGTACGACGACGTCCTCAACCGTCAGCGCGAGGCGATCTATGCCGACCGCCGCCACATCCTCCAGGGCGACGACATCGCCGATCGGGTGCAGCACTTCATCGAGGACGCGATCAGCGGCGTCGTGAAGGACCACACCGGCGAGGGCCACAACGAGAGCTGGGACTTCGACGCCCTCTGGACCGAGCTGAAGACCCTGTACCCGGTGAGCGTCACGATCGACGAGGTCGTGTCGGAGGCCGCAGGACGCAAGGGCGGCATCACCGCCGAGGGCCTGACGCGCGAGCTGCTCTCGGATGCGAAGATCGCCTACGAGAAGCGCGAGGAGTCGCTGGGCGAGGCCGCGACCCGCGAGCTCGAGCGTCGCGTCGTCCTGCAGGTGCTCGACCGCCGCTGGCGCGACCACCTGTACGAGATGGACTACCTCAAGGACGGCATCGGCCTCCGGGCGATGGCGCAGCGCGATCCGCTCATCGAGTACCAGCGCGAGGGCTACGCGATGTTCCAGTCGATGATGGGCCAGATCAAGGAGGAGTCGGTCGGCTACCTCTACAACCTCGAGGTCGAGGTCCGTCGCGCCGGCGACGCCGAGACGGCGGAGGTCGAGGCCAAGGGGCTCGCCACCGACGGGGGAGAGCAGCGCCTGGAGTACTCGGCGGCGAACGACGCCGGCGAGGTCGAGGTCCGCAACGACCGCGGGCAGGTGCAGCAGGCCGCGACCGACCGGATGCGCCAGGCTGCGGCTCGGGCGCAGGCTCCGCAGCAGGCCGAGCCGGAGGACGCCCCGCGCGGCGCCTTCGGGCAGCGCACGGAGGCGGCCGCCCCGGCGGCGGGCAACCGCGAGCAGCGGCGCGCGCAGAGCAAGAAGAAGAAGTAGGCCTTCGGGTGACGAGGAGGGCCAGTCCGTGCGGATTGGCCCTCCTGTCGTCCCTGTAGGCTTGATCGATGACACCATCGCGCACCTTCGACCAGTCGTCGAAGCTCAAGAACGTCCTGTACGAGATCCGCGGAAACGCCCTCGTCGAGGCGGCGCGATTGGAAGCAGAGGGCCACCGGATCCTCAAGCTCAACACCGGCAATCCCGCGATCTTCGGCTTCGACGCCCCGCATCAGATCGTGCACGACATGCTCGCCGCGCTCCCCACGGCCCACGGGTACAGCGACAGCAAGGGCATCATCTCCGCCCGGCGTGCCGTGGTGAGCAGGTACGAGGAGATCGACGGGTTCCCCCGTTTCGATCCCGATGACGTGTACCTCGGCAACGGGGTCTCCGAGCTCATCACCATGACCATGCAGGCGCTGCTGGACGAGGGGGACGAGGTCCTCATCCCCGCGCCCGACTACCCGCTGTGGACGGCCATGACCAGCCTCGCGGGTGGCACGCCCGTCCATTACCTCTGCGACGAGGACGCGGGCTGGCAGCCCGACCTCGAGGACATCCGGTCGAAGATCACGCCGCGGACCAAGGCGCTCGTGATCATCAACCCGAACAACCCCACCGGCGTGGTCTACTCCCGGCAGGTGCTGGAGGGCCTCGTGCAGATCGCGCGCGAGCACCAGCTCCTCATCCTCTCCGACGAGATCTACGACCGCATCCTGTTCGACGACGCGGTGCACATCCCGACGGCGACCCTGGCCCCCGACCTGCTCTGCCTCACGTTCAACGGGCTCTCCAAGACCTACCGCGTGGCCGGCTACCGGTCCGGTTGGATGGTCGTCACGGGCCCGCAGGACCACGCCAAGGGCTTCATCGAGGGCATCACGCTGCTGGCCTCGACCCGGCTCTGCCCGAACGTCCCGGCGCAGCACGCCGTCCAGGCGGCGCTGTCCGGCGTGCAGTCGATCGACGCCCTGATCGCCCCGACCGGGCGGCTGCACGAGCAGCGCGACATCGCCTGGGAGGGGCTGGAGGCCATCCCCGGTGTGTCCTGCGTGAAGCCTCAGGGCGCCCTCTACGCGTTCCCCCGACTGGACCCGAACGTGCACGAGATCCGCGACGACGCCAAGCTCGTCTACGATCTGCTGGTGTCCGAGCACATCCTGCTCGTGCAGGGGACGGGCTTCAACTGGCCGACGCCGGATCACCTGCGCCTCGTGACCCTGCCAGAGCCGCGAGTGCTGAGCGAAGCCGTCGAGCGCCTCGGGAACTTCCTGTCGAGCTACCGGCAGTAGTCTCCCCGGAGACGGAGCGGTCGAGGTCGGCCGCGAGCCGGCGCACGGCGGCGACCAGCGCCGACCGCGGCGCGACATCGGAGATCGGCCGGGCATGCAGGAGAGCCGCATCGACGGCACGGCGGTCCAGCGGGAGGAAGGCGATATCGGTGAGCCCGGCGAACCGCTCCAGCGTGCGTCGGATCTGACTTCGGGCGTCGAGGCCGAGCGGCCCGGGACGGACCTGGTTCACGACGACCGTCACCGGCGTCTGGCCGACCAGACGCCGCAGCTCTGCATGGTCCCGCAGGAAGCGGCTGACCCCCAGCGGGTCCGCCAGGGCCACGGCCACGACCCGGTCCGCCTCGCTCAACGTCGCGACGGTCGCGGCGTGTCGCCGCGGGCCGACCACGTCGTACATCGCCTCCTCGTCCGTGTCGACGGCGGCCGAGACGTCCACCACGGTCTCTTCCGCCCACCTCCGGCAGACCGACAGCGTCGCCCGCATCCGCGCGTCGGAGAGCTCGGGCCAGCGGCTCGGACGGTTGAGGCCCGCCAGCACGTCGACCTCGGCGCCGCCTGCGGCGAGCCGGGCGGACAGGCGGGTCAGTTCGGCCGGATCGAGCGCACCGGCCTCGGCGCGACGGCAGGCTGCCGCGAGCCCTGGGGCGTCGTCGTCCATCCCGAGGAGCAGAGCCAGAGAGGGCGCCACGGTGTCGGCGTCGATCAGCGCCGTCCGGCGCCCGCGCCGCGCGAGTTCCACGGCGAGCTGAACGGCGATCGTGGAGCGTCCTGGCGCTCCGTGCGAGCCCCAGATGGCCGTGAGGCGGGACGCCGCCCTCGGCGGGCCCGTGACAGGGTGCCGCACGTCGGTGGAGAGCGCTGCAGCGATCTCCCATCCCGGAGCATCCGTGCGCAGGGGCGGGGCCAGGCCCATCCGCATGACCGCCCGGCTGTCCGTGCCTCCGAGGGTGACGATGCGGACGCCGGCGCGATCGCACGCCGAAAGGAGTTCGGGGGTCAGCACAGCCCTGGTCGCGGGGGCGACGACAGCCTCCACGTCCGGTCGCAGACGGGCGATGATCGCGGAAGCGGACGCGGATGGGAGGCTGAGGGCGGAGACGCCCTCCCATTCGAGTTCGGCGACCAGCTCGTCGGCTCGAGGCTGGGTCACGGCGAGGAGGACGACGCTCACGACCCGGCTCCGACCGGGACGACGGAGAGCGCGGCGCCACCGGTGACCGCGGCGAGGACCGCAGCGACGTCGCTCCGATCGATCACGATCTCCAGCTCCGCCGCATTCTCCGCCAGCAGTCCCTCCGGCTCGAGGACAGCGCGGACGACGACGTCCCCCACGAGGATGCGGGGTTCATCGTACGAGCGTCCGTCCTCGCGCAGCGGTGCCTGCCAGATCTCCACCTCGGTTCCCGCCGCGACGTCCTCCGGGAGACCCACGCTGCTCTCGACGACGACCGTGGTGGTGCGACTGTCCGAGGCCGCGGTCATCGCCGTCCTTGGCACCAGCTCGCCCTCCGTCAGCGTTCGGACGGCGACCTGTCCCGCAGGGAGCTGATCCGGCCGGAGGTACTCGTCGGACACCGCGCCGAGCGCCACATCGACCGTCTCGAAATCGGCGGCACGGAGGACCTCCCCGCGAGCGATCGTGCGTCGTGCCTGGAGCACCGGGACCGCCTGGTCGGACGAGGTGAGGACGAACCAGACGCCGGCGATCGATGCGAGGACGAGCACGATACCCACCGCGAAGCGGGCATCACCGCGGAAGCGACGAGGGGAGCGGGAGAGCGGGGCCATGGCGATATGGTCACAGACGCAGGGTTCTGGGCCGTCGAGTTATCCACAGGCTCGCGCCTGCCCGTACGGCGCGCGCCGTGGGCACCCAGAATGAGGGCATGACACCCCCGCACCCGCACACCCCCCGGTTCCTCGCGCCAGCGCAGGTGGCAGAGCTGCTGAGCATCGACGTGGACGAGGTCATCGCGCTCGTCCACGCCGGTCATCTTCGCGGTGCCCCCCTGGGCGCTCCCGCGCGCTGGCGCATCGAGGAGCCGAGCATCGAGGAGTACCTGGCCGCGCAGACGGAGGAGGCGCGCCGGATGGCCCTGTGGCGGCAGTCGCAGGCCGCGAGCTTCCCCGAGCTGTGGGGCTCCTCCGCGGCGCGGCACCGCTGAGCGTCAGAGCGTCGCCGTCCCCTGCACCCGGATCGCCGCCAGCGCCGCGTACGGCACCATCCTGAATCCTCGGACGGCGTCGGCCCGACGAGCTGCGCCGCTGTCGTGCTCGGCGAGGTCGAGGTGATCGGCGGCGGCGCGATCGATGGTCCCGTGGAGGTCGTCCCCGACAAGGAGACGGAGGTGCACCGGGAGGCGACGACGCGCGAGGTCGCGGAGAGCGAAACCCAGCGACATCCGCTCGCGGAGCGTCGGCGCTCCCTGGCTCTCGTCGACGAGGCTGCTCAGCATCGAGCCATGGTCGACGGTGAGCCCGAGGACCGACGTCATCGGGATCAGCAGCATGGAGCTCGGCACGCGCGCGCCCTGGGGCACCCGGGAGACGGCGGCGAGCCAGTCCACTCCCAAGGACCGCAGCCCGACGGGGACACGGGCGCCGTCGGCGAGGTGGAGCGTCGTGTCGGTGCGCTCGTCGCACAGATGACGCAATCGTGCGCGCAGATCGAGCCGGGCGATGCGGAGCCGCTCGGATTCGGCGTCGCGGGCGGCGCGTTCCGCCTCCCACTCCGCGGCGAGCTGTCCTTCCAAGTCGTCGAAGAGGGATTCCCAGTGCACCCGACCGAGCGTAGGGGCGGGCGTCGCCTCCTCCGAGTTATCCACATCCCTGCCGAGACCGCACTCCTTCCGGCCCGTGCTGCGGTCGTCTACGGGTTGTCCACAGACCTGGGCCGGTGGAGCCCGTGCCGCACCGGGAACGTGTTCTACTGACGGCTCGCCGACCCCTTCGAAGGGAGATCGAGATGATGCTGGCCGAGTACTTCGGACCGCAGCCCACCCCGGCCGATGAGCTTCCGGACCCCGCACTTCTCGTGCGGAGCCTCACCCAGGGCGCGCTCGAGGCTCTCGCGGGGGTGCGGGAGGTGGACCAGCTCGCCCGGTGGTTCAGCGAGGAGGCCTACCGCAGCGTGGTCGTCCGGGCCAACCTCGCCGCCCGTGCGCGCAGCGCTCGTGGTGTCGCGCCGACGCGGCCCACCTTCGTCATCCGCACTGTGCGGGTGACCCACCCGCGGGACGGCATCGTGGAGGCTGTCGTGGTGGTGGCGGGACCGGGGCGCACGCGCGCGGTGGCCCTCCGGCTGGAAGGGCTCGACCACCGGTGGCGCGCGACGTCGCTCGCCATCCTCTGAGGCGGGGGAGCCTAGGCTGGTGAGGTGTCAACCCTCAGTGATCTCGCCCAGGCCCAGGGCCTTCTGACCGACGACGACGTGGAGTGGCTGCACCGGCTCGCCGGTGACGGACAGCTCCTCGCGGACCTCGCCTCCGCCGACATCGTCCTGTGGATCCAGACGGACGACGGATCGTTCGTCGCCGTCGCGCACGCACGACCGAGCGGCGCGGCGACGCTGTTCTACCGCGACATCGTCGGGGAGCGGGTGCGTCCGCAGTGGCGCACGCAGGTGCAGGGTGCCTTCGAGTCGGCGGAGATCGTGGACTCCTCCTCACCCGACTGGTTCGAGGAGACACCGACCAGGGTCCGCGCCGTCCCGATCGTCATCGAGCGTCGGGGTGAGGACAAGGCTCCTCGCGTGATCGGCGTGGTCACACGGCACACCAACCTCGGGGAGGTGCGCACGCCGTCGCGTCAGCAGATCACCTTCGACGAGTGTGCCAACGACCTGTTCCGCATGATCGCGGACGGCAGCTTCCCGGACCCGGCAGCCCCCACGTCACCGCGCCGTGGCGCTCCCCGGGCGTCCGACGGGCTGATCCGGATCGACGTGGACGGCATCACGACCTTCGCCAGCCCCAACGCCCTGTCCGCGTTCAATCGGATGGGCTTCGACGACGAGTTGGAGGGGGAGTCCCTTGCCGAGGTGACCACCCGGCTCGTGCCGCCCTCCCGGCAGGTCGACGAGTCGCTGCCCGTGGTGGTGACCGGTCGGGCGCCTTGGCGGACGGACATCGAGGCGCGTGGCGTGACGGTCTCGCTCCGCGCCATCCCCCTGAAGGATCACGGCACACGCATCGGGGCCATCGTGCTCTGCCGCGACGTCTCGGAGCTGCGCCACCAGGAGCAGGAACTCATCACCAAGGACGCGACGATCCGGGAGATCCACCACCGCGTCAAGAACAACCTGCAGACCGTGGCCTCCCTGCTCCGGATCCAGGCCCGACGCACGCACTCCGACGAGGCGCGGGATGCTCTCACGCAGGCCATGCGCCGTGTGGACGCGATCGCGGTCGTGCACGATACCCTCGCCCAGGGGCTGACGCAGAAAGTCGACTTCGACGAGGTCTTCCATCGCGTGCTCAAGCTCGTCGCCGAAGTGGCGTCGGCTCCCAACACGCGCGCCCGCACCCAGTCGACGGGACACTTCGGCGTGCTCCCGAGCGAGTACGCCACTCCGTTGGCCCTGGCCCTGACGGAGGTCGTGACCAATGCGGTGGAGCACGGCCTCGCCGGGCAGGAGGGTGTCGTGACCATCGACGCCAAGCGCACCGAGGACAACCTCCGCGTGACGGTCCGCGACACGGGCCACGGGCTCCCGGAGGGCCGGATCGGTCAGGGCCTGGGCACCCAGATCATCCGCACCCTGATCCAGGGCGAGCTCGGCGGCACGATCGACTGGCGGGGGAGTGAGGGCGAGGGGACCGAGGTGGTCATCGACATCCCGCTGCGCTGGCTCGAGCGCTGACGCTCTGCCCGGAACATGCAGAAGCGGCCTGAGACGATGTCTCAGGCCGCTTCGCGAATCTCAGGAGGCGCGACGGGCGCGTGCGGCGCGACGCTTGAGCGCGCGGCGCTCGTCTTCGGACAGGCCGCCCCAGACGCCCGAGTCCTGGCTGGTCTCCAGGGCGTACTGCAGGCAGATCTCGGTGACCGTGCACGTCGCGCAGACGGTCTTGGCCTTCTCGATCTGATCGACGGCCGGGCCGGTGTTCCCGACGGGGAAGAACAGTTCGGGGTCGACGGTCAGGCAGGCGGCCTTGTCACGCCAGTCCATGGGGGCTCCTCGGTGTGGATTTCATGAGATGTCGCGATGCGACCTCTCGATTCGGGCGACGGTTCGGGTTCCGCTACCCTGTTGAGATACGGGCGGATGCCCGCTGATTGTGATGCGAACGCGAACGTTCGCCCCACGCCGCTGTGGGAGCACATGACTTTCTCTATTCTGTTACATGAATACCCTGAAATCAAGGGTTTTCTCGTCATTCGATCCCCGGGAGGACACCCGTGCGCGCACCGGGAATCGCCCGCGCCGCCGCCGCCGTGCTGGCGGTGGAAGCCGTCGCCCTGCTCGTCTTCGCCGTGATCGAGCTGGCCGGACTCGGGGCCGGGGACGCCGCGTCGCTGCCGACGGCCATCGCTCTCATCGTCCTGACGCTGATCGGCGCCGCCGCGCTCGCGGCCTTCGCGTTCGGCACTCGCGCCGGACGCTCCTGGGCGCGATCGGGCGGGGTGGTGTTCCAGGTCCTCGCGATCGCCCTGGCGCTCGGCGCCCTCACGCTGCCGCCCATCCCGTGGGCCTTCGTGCTCGGACTCGGCATCCCGGCTGTCGCGGGCTTCGCGCTCCTCATAGCGAGCGCGCGCCGGGAGGGGACCCGACGCGAAGCGGAGTGAGTCCGCGCCGCCCTGTCAGGCGTCGATGCCGAGCTGCTTGCGCAGCCGCGCGACGTGGCCCGTGGCCTTCACGTTGTACTGCGCGCTCGTGATGACGCCGTCCTCGTCGAGGACGAACGTCGAGCGGATCACGCCTTCGACGACCTTGCCGTAGTTCA
Source organism: Microbacterium sp. str. 'China' (assembly GCF_002993305.1). Classification (NCBI taxonomy): domain Bacteria; kingdom Bacillati; phylum Actinomycetota; class Actinomycetes; order Micrococcales; family Microbacteriaceae; genus Microbacterium; species Microbacterium sp. str. 'China'. The sequence continues at coordinate 1,324,198 of NZ_CP027434.1, forward strand.
TCTTCTCGCCCCAGGCGCCGTACGCCTCGTGCACCGCGTGGTCGGGGTCGCTGAGCAGCGGGAACGTGAGGCCGTCGCGGTCGCGGAAGGCGGCGAGCTTCGCCGGCTCGTCCCGCGAGACGCCGACGACCTGATACCCGGCGCCCTGCAGCGACGAGATGCTGTCGCGGAAGTCGCAGGCCTCCGTCGTGCACCCCGGCGTCATGGCGGCCGGGTAGAAGTACAGCACCGTCTTCGTGCCGCGCAGATCGGCCAGGCGGACGGTGTTCCCGTCCTGGTCGAGCAGGGAGAAGTCGGGGGCGGCGGTTCCGGTTTCCAGGCGTTCGGTCACGGCCCCAGCTTATCGTCCGGGGGGCTGCTCCGCCTTGTCGGCGAAGGTCTGCAGGAGGCGCTGCAGCGAGTCGAGGCGAGCGCGTCCGGTCTCGCTCAGCTCGCCGCGGTCCGCCGCCTCGATGAGGGCGCAGTCGGGAGCGTCGGGGAGGTGGGTGCAGCCGCGGGGGCAGTCCTCCGCGATGACGGCGAGCTCGGTGAAGGCGGCGAGGATGTTCGCGGGGTCGACGTGCCCGAGGCCGAAGGAGCGGACACCGGGGGTGTCGATTACCCAGCCGGAGCCGTCGGCGCTCTCGTAGCGCAGCGAGACGGTGGAGGAGGAGGTGTGACGCCCGCGGCCGGTGACCTGGTTCACGTGTCCGGTGGCGCGGCCCGCGGTGGGCACCAGGGCGTTCACCAGCGTCGACTTGCCGACACCGGAGTGTCCGACGAACACCGTCGAGTGGCCGATGAGTGCGGCGCCGATCTCGTCGACCGGCATCTCGTCCTGTGCGCTCGTGAACACACGGAGGTCGAGGCCCTCGAAGTGCGCGAGGAAGGGGGCGGGGTCGGCGAGATCGGTCTTCGTCACGACGAGGAGCGGGCGGATACCGGCGTCCAGGGCCGCGACGAGATAGCGATCGACGAGCCGGGCACGCGGCTCCGGGTCGGCGGCGGCCACGACGACGAGCATCTGGTCCGCGTTCGCGACGATCACCCGCTCGACCTCGTCGGTGTCGTCGGCGCTGCGGCGGAGGAGCGAGGTGCGCTCGACGATTCCCACGATCCGGCCGAGCGTGCCCTCGTCGCCCGAGGTGTCGCCGACGACGCGGGCCCGGTCGCCCGTGACGATCGGCGTGCGCCGCAGCTCTCGCGCGCGGGCGGCGGTGATCGTACGCTCCTGCGCGGTGTCCTCGTCGAGGAGCACGGAGTACCGGCCACGGTCGACGCCCAGGACGCGGCCGATCTGCGCGTCCTCGTGCGCGGGGCGTCGCTTGGTGCGGGGACGGTTGGCCTTCGGGTTCGGCCGGGTGCGGATGCTGCTCTCGTCGTAGTCCTCGAAGTCGTCTTCGAGGTCGTCGGCGTCGTTCAGCCAGCTCACCCGTCAGCCTCGCAGCATCCGCTCCCAGAGCATGGTGAACTCCGGGAGGGTCTTGGCGGTGGTGCCGATGTCATCGATGATCACGTCGGGGACGCGGAGGCCGATCAGCGCGCCGGTCGTCGCCATCCGGTGATCGTGGTGCGCGGCCCAGGTACCGCCCCGGAGCGGGCCGGGAACGATGCGGATGCCGTCGGGGAGCTCCTCGGCGGTCCCGCCGAGCGCGCGCAGGTTCCCGACGAGCGCCGCGATCCGGTCGGTCTCGTGGAGGCGGATGTGGCCGATGCCGCGGATGGTCGTGGGGCCGTCGGCGAAGGCCGCGAGACCGACGAGGGTCGGCGTCAGCTCGCTGGCGGCGGAGAGATCGAGATCCAGTCCGCGGATTCCGGACCCTGCCCGCACGGTGAGCACCCCGCCGTGACGGCTGACGTGCGCACCCGCCGCCTGCAGGATCTCGGGGAGCAGCGCTCCGGGCTGGGTCGAGTGCGCCGGCCAGCCGGTGATCGCGACGGAGCCTCCGGCGACGAGGGCCGCCGCGAGGAACGGGGCGGCGTTGGAGAGATCCGGCTCGATCGGGATCTCCTTGGCACGGGGGACTCCGGCCTCCACCAGCCATTCGCCCACGGCGGGACGCTCGATGCGGATGCCGCGGCGGCTCAGCGCCTCGATGGTCATGTCGATGTGCGGCAGGCTCGGCAGCCGCTCGCCCGTGTGCACGAGGTGCAGGCCGACGTCGAAACGCGGGGCCGCGAGCAGCAGCCCGGACACGAACTGGCTGGAGGCCGACGCGTCGATCTCCACGCGACCGCCGCGGATGTGGCCGTGGCCGCGGATGGTGAACGGGAGGGCCCAGGTGCCCTCGTCGTCGATGTCGACGCCGAGGTCGCGCAGGGCGCTGATGAGCCCGCCCATGGGCCGGTGCAGGGCCGTCTCGTGCGCGGTGAGGTGGACGTCCTGCTCCGCGAGGCCGGCCAGCGGCGCGATGAAGCGCATGACGGTCCCGGCCTGGCCGCAGTCGATCGTCGTGCCGCCGCGGAGCTTGCCCGGCGTGATCACGAGATCGGGACCGAACTCATGACCGGCGTCGACCTCCTCGATGCCGACGCCGAGTGCGCGGAGGGCCTCCACCATGCGCTGCGAATCGTCGGAGTGCAGCGGCGCGATCAGGCGGCCGGGGCCGTCCGCGATCGCCGCGATGAGGAGCTCGCGGTTCGTGAGGGACTTGGAGCCGGGGATCGTGAGCTCGGCGTGCACCGGGCCGTCGATCGTGGGCGCGGGGTAGGCGCCCTGCACACGGGTGGGGGAATACCTTTTGGCGCTCATCGGTTCTCACCTTAGTAAACGCAACGCCGTCCTCGTGAGAGGCGGCACCCGTGCGAAGGGAAGAGGATGCCTGCGACGCTGGAACGCGAGGTGATCGACCTCAGCCGCCTAGACTGGCCGGTGATGGACGACACCGCAACCGCAGCCACCGTCGGCGACCCTCGGCGCGAGTTCGAGGAGCAGGCGCTCCCCTTCATGGACCAGCTCTACGCCGCCGCGATGCGCATGACGCGCAATCCCGCTGACGCCGCCGATCTCGTGCAGGAGACCTTCGTCAAGGCCTACGGCTCGTGGTCGACCTTCGCGCAGGGCACGAACCTCAAGGCGTGGCTGTACCGCATCCTCACCAACACGTACATCAACATCTACCGCAAACGGCAGCGCGAGCCGTTCCAGGGCACCATCGACGAGCTCGAGGACTGGCAGCTCGGCGGCGCGGAGTCGACGACGGCGTCGCACAGCCGGTCGGCGGAGGCGGAGGCCATCGACCGCATGCCGGCGTCGGTCGTGAAGGACGCGCTGCAGGCGGTTCCGGAGGACTTCCGGCTCGCGGTGTACCTCGCCGACGTCGAGGGCTTCGCGTACCAGGAGATCGCCGACATCATGAAGACCCCCATCGGCACCGTGATGAGCCGTCTGCACCGTGGCAGGCGGATGCTGCGGGAGCTGCTGGCCGACTACGCCGCGGAGCGGGGAATCGCCGCGGCTGACCCGAGGAGCAAGAAATGAGCGACTGCGGCTGCGACAAGGCCCGTCAGGATCTGGAGGAGTACCTCCGCAACGAGGTGTGCAAGACCGAGCACGCCGAGATCCGCGAGCACCTGGAGAACTGCCCGGCATGCCGGGACGAGGCTCTGGTGGCGACGACCCTCACCGAGGTCATCGCCCGCGCCTGCAAGGAGACCGCTCCGGAGGAGCTGCGGGACCAGGTGTTCGCCCGGCTCCGCGAGGTCCAGGCCGCGCAGCACTGAGCGTCCCCCGGGCGCGGAGCGTCGGAGACCGCCCGTAGGCTGTGTGCATGGCCCTCATCGATGCACGCGGGATCCCCGCTGACCAGACGTCCGTCGACCGCCTCGCGGAGGACGGCCTCGACTATCGGGTCTTGGATACGACGGACGCCACGCGCGTGGCCGCCTTCCAGCGCGCGATGGCCCGCGGGTTCCTCGGTGCCGACCCCTCGGAGACGGCTCGCGAGGAAGGTGTCGGCACCCTGAAGAGCCGGCGAAACATCGGCGTCTACGAGACCGACGCCCCGGCCGACCGCCTCCCGGTGGCGACCATCGACTCCTGGGTGACACCGCTGACGATCCCCGGCAGCGAGATCGGGATGTGGGCGATCAGCGGGGTCACCGTGGCCGGCACGCATCGCCGCCGTGGCATCGCGCGCGCCCTGCTGGAGGGCGAGCTGCGCGCCGCCGTCGATGCCGGCCTCCCCGTCGCGGGCCTCACGGTGTCCGAGGCGACCATCTACGGGCGGTACGGCTTCGGCTCCGCCGTCCCCGTGGCGCGGTTCACCGTGGACGTGCGCCGCGCCGGCTGGGCGGGCCCCGTCCCGGCCGGCCGCGTGGAGTACCTCGAGCGCGAGGAGCTCGCCGAGGCCCTGGCGGAGGCGCACGAGCGCGCCCGTACCGCGCGGTCCGGCCAGGTGCCGGGGTGGGCGGCCCGCTGGGCGGGCATCAGCGGGCTCGCGAGCACCGACACCGACCGGGACCGGGTGCGCGGCATCCGCTATCGCGACGAGTCCGGTCAGGTGCGCGGCGTGATGGCCTTCCACCTCACCGAGCGCGGTGGCACGTTCCGGTTCGCGTTGCACGTGCGCCTGCTCGTCGCCGAGACGGCGGAGGCGACGGCTGCGCTGTGGCGGTTCGCGCTGCAGCACGACCTCGTCGACGAGGTGACCGCCGATCTCCGACCGCTCGACGACGCCCTGCCGTGGCTGGTCGCGGACCCGCGCGGCGTCACCCAGGAGGTGCACGACCACGGCTGGCTTCGCGTCCTGGACGTCCCCGCCGCGCTCACGGCCCGGACCTACGCCGCGCCCCTGGACACCGTGCTCCGCATCGAGGACGCCCTGGGATTTGCCGCGGGCACCTGGCGGCTCCGCGTCGACGCGCAGGGGCACGCGGACATCGAGGACGCTCCGGGCGCCGAGGCGGACCTCGTCCTCGACGTCTCCGCGCTCTCGTCGATCTACGCCGGCAGCATCCGCGTCGCCGCGCTGCATGGAGCAGGCCGGATCACGGGCCCGGTCGACGCCGTCGAGGCACTGGACCGTGCGTTCGTCGCCTTCCCGGCGCCGTCCCTCGACATCTGGTACTGACCCGCGGAACGGAGAAGGGCGCCCCGGCCGAAGCCGGGGCGCCCTTCGTCGTCACAGAGGCGGTCAGCCCAGGGTGACCGCCGCGCGGATGAGCGCGGCCTGCTCGGTCGCGTGCACCTTGGACGAGCCCGTCGCCGGCGAGGCCGACGCCGGACGCGAGACCGGGCGGAAGGAGCGGTCGCCGGGGACGTCGGCGAAGGCCAGAGCGAGGAACGGCCAGGCGCCCTGGTTCTCCGGCTCCTCCTGCACCCACACGAGCTCGGCGTTCGGGTACGAGTCGGTGATCTTCTTCAGCGCGTCGATGGGCGTCGGGTAGAGCTGCTCCAGACGCACCAGGGCGATCTCCGGGTTCGGGTTCTTCTCCAGCTCGGCGCGGAGGTCCCAATGCACCTTGCCGCTGTGCACGAGCACGCGCTTCACGGCGGAACGGTCGAGACCCCGGTCGTCGTCGAGGACCGGCTCGAAGCGGCCCCCGGTGAACGCCTCCACCGGGCTCGTCGCGCCGCGCAGGCGCAGCATCGCCTTCGGCGTGAACACGATCAGCGGCTTGCGCGGACGGGCGTAGGCCTGACGGCGCAGCAGGTGGAAGTGCGACGCCGGGGTCGACGGGCGCGCCACGATCATGTTGTCCTGCGCGCACAGCTGCAGGAACCGCTCGATGCGCGCGGAGGAGTGGTCCGGTCCCTGGCCCTCGTAGCCGTGGGGGAGCAGGAGCGTGACGCTGGACTGCTGACCCCACTTCTGCTCCGCGGCGGAGATGTACTCGTCGATGACCGACTGGGCGCCGTTGACGAAGTCGCCGAACTGCGCCTCCCACAGCACCAGGGCCTCGGGAGCCTCCACGGAGTAGCCGTACTCGAAGCCGAGCGCGGCGTACTCGCTGAGGAGGGAGTCGTAGACGAAGAAGCGGCCCTGCGCGTCGGACAGGTTCGACAGCGGCAGCCACTCCTGGCCGTTCGCACGGTCGTGGAGCGCGGCGTGCCGCTGCACGAAGGTCCCGCGTCGCGAGTCCTGGCCGGCGAGGCGCACCGGGGTGCCCTCCACCAGGAGCGAGCCGAAGGCGAGCAGCTCGCCGAAGCCCCAGTCGATGTTCCCGTTGCGGCTCATGTCGAGGCGCTTCTCCAGCAGCTGCTGGATCTTCGGGTGCACCGTGAAGCCCTCGGGCTTGTTCACGAACGCGTCGCCGATGAGGCGGATGACCTCGGCCGGCACACCGGTGACCTCGGGGGCTCCGACCTGGTCCTCGACCTGCGGGGCCTCTTCCGGGGCGATCGGGGTCGTGCCGGTCTCGGCGGCGTGCGTCTCGGCGAAGGCGATCTCCAGACGGTTCTGGAAGTCGGCCTTGGCCTCGTCGTACTCCTCCTCGGTGATGTCGCCGCGACCGACGAGGGACTCCGTGTACAGGCGGCGGACGGAGCGCTTCGCCTGGATGAGGTCGGTCATCAGCGGCTGCGTCATCGAGGGGTCATCGCCCTCGTTGTGGCCGCGACGGCGGTAGCAGACGAGGTCGATCACGACGTCGCGGTGGAAGCGCTCGCGGTACTCGAACGCGAGCTGCGCGACGTGGATGACGGCCTCGGGGTCGTCGCCGTTCACGTGGAAGACCGGCGCCTGGATCGTCTTGGCGACGTCGGTGGCGTAGACCGAGGTGCGGGCGTCGCTCGGCGTCGTGGTGAAGCCGACCTGGTTGTTGACGACCACGTGGATCGTTCCGCCCGTGCGGTAGCCGCGCAGCTGCGACATCTGCAGGGTCTCGACGACGACGCCCTGGCCGGCGAAGGCCGCGTCGCCGTGGACGAGGATGGGCAGCCAGGCGAAGGTGCCGATGGGCTTGCGGTCCTGCTTGGCGCGGACGATGCCCTCCAGCACGCCGTCGACCGTCTCCAGGTGGGAGGGGTTGGCGGCGAGGTACACGGGCAGCGCGGAGCCGTCGTCGGCGACGAACGTGCCCTCGGTACCCAGGTGGTACTTCACGTCGCCCGAGCCGCGCTGGTTGCCGGGCGTCTGCGTGCCTTCGAACTCGCGGAAGACCTGGCCGTACGTCTTGCCGGCGATGTTGGTGAGCACGTTCAGGCGGCCGCGGTGGGCCATGCCGATCGCGGCGCCCTCCAGCCCGGCCGTGGCCGCGCCCTGGAGGATCTCGTCGAGGAGCGGGATCAGCGACTCGCCGCCCTCGAGCGAGAAGCGCTTCTGGCCGACGAACTTCGTCTGCAGGAAGGTCTCGAAGGCCTCGGCCTCGTTGAGCTTGCGCAGCACGCGCAGCTGCTCGTCGTGGCCGGGCTTCTGGTACTTGACCTCGACCTTCTCCTGGAACCAGCGGCGCTGCTCCGGGTCCTGGATGTGCATGTACTCGATGCCGAGAGTGCGGCAGTACGAGTCGCGCAGCACCCCGAGGATGTCGCGGAGCTTGGCGACGCGGCGCCCGCCGAACCCGCCGGTGACGAACTCGCGGTCGAGGTCCCAGAACGTCAGGCCGTGGCTCTCGATCTCCAGGTCCGGGTGCGAACGCTGACGGTACTCGAGCGGGTCGATGTCGGCCATGAGGTGGCCGCGCACACGGAAGGAGTTGATGAGCTCCTGCACGCGGGACTGCTTGTCCACGCGCTCGGCGAGGTCGACCGCGATGTCCGGGTTCCAGCGGATCGGCGCGTACGGGATGCGCAGCGCCGCGAAGATGTCGTCGTAGAAGCCGCGCTGGCCGATCAGCAGCTCGTGCACCTTCTTCAGGAACTCGCCGGATCCGGCGCCCTGGATGACGCGGTGGTCGTACGTGCTCGTGAGGGTGATGGTCTTGCCGATCGCCAGCTCGTTGAGCGTCTTGTCGCTCGCGCCCTGGAACTCCGCGGGGTACTCGAGAGCACCGGCGCCGATGATGCAGCCCTGGCCCTTCATGAGACGCGGGACCGAGTGCACCGTGCCGATGCCGCCCGGGTTGGTGAGCGAGACCGTCGTGCCCTGGAAGTCGGCGGCGGTGAGCTTGTTGGCGCGGGCGCGGGTGACGAGATCCTCATAGGCGGCGAGGTACTCGGTGAAGGTCATGGTGTCGGCACGCTTGATGCTCGGGACCATGAGAGCGCGGGTGCCGTCCGGCTTGGGCAGGTCGATCGCGATGCCGAGGTTGACGTGCGCCGGGGCCACGACGGAGGGCTTGCCATCGATCTCGGCGTAGAAGACGTTCTGGCTGCGGAACTCGTCGAGGGTGCGGATGAGGGCCCAGCCGATGAGGTGGGTGAAGCTGACCTTGCCGCCGCGGGTGCGGGCCATGTGGTTGTTGATGACGATGCGGTTGTCGATCATCAGCTTGGCCGGGACCGTGCGGACGCTCGTCGCGGTGGGGACGGTGAGCGATTCGTCCATGTTCGCGGCGAGGGTCTTCGGCAGACCGCGCAGCGGGGTGACCTTGTCCTCCTCGGAGGGCGGCTGCGTCTCCTTGGACTCCTGCTTCGGCTTCGGCGCCTGGGCGGGGATCGGCGCGGCGGCCGCCGGCTTCGCCGTGGTGCGGGCGACGGGCTGTGCACCGATCACGGGGATGGGAGCGGTCACGGGGTGCGCCGGGGCCGCGGTCGCGGCGGGAGCGCCTCCGGCTGCGGTGGTCTCGGAGTGGTACTTCTCCAGAATGGGCCACCACTCCTTGTCGACCGAGTCGCGGTTCTCCTTGAACTGCTCGTAGAGCTCTTCGACGAGCCAGGAATTGGCTCCGAACCCCCCGTCGCCACCGACGCCGGTCACCTGGTTCGACACGCTCTATCGCCCTCTTTCATCGCTGAAGATCTCCGATGCGGACGCACGACGCAGGATGCGCTCGGGCCCGCACACTCTCGACCACCAAGCCTAACCTGTTTCGACCGCAGAGACGTCGAAGAGACCGACCCGTGCCGCGCCGATCTGGGTACCGTGGAGACATGGAGTTCTCAGGTGCGCAGCCGACCGTCGATCTGACCTACTCGGACGTCTTCCTGGTGCCGCGCCGTTCGGCCGTCACCAGTCGCCTCCAGGTCGATCTCGCTCCGCACGACGGCACCCCGGCGACGCTGCCGCTCGTCGCCGCGAACATGAACTCGGTGACCGGGCCGCGGATCGCCGCCGTGCTCGCTCGCCGCGGGGCGCTGGGCGTGCTGCCGCAGGACCTCCCGCTCCAGGAGCTCGACGCCGCGATCCGCGACGTGAAGGGGCAGCCGGTGCTCTGGGACACGCCGCTCGTGCTGCCCCCGGAGGCGACCGTCGCCGACGCCCTCCGCCTGCTCCCCGCCGCCCCCGGCCACGGGATCGTCGTCGCCTCCGGTGCGGCACCGATCCCCGTCGACCGCATCGTCGGCGTGCTCCCGGCCACCCGTCTCGCGACCGCGCTGCCCGACGCGCAGCTCGGCGACCTCGTGCACCGGGGGACGCCGTCGATCGACGCGGACGACATCGGCTCCGAACGGCACGCTTTCGACGTCATCACCGAGGCGGACGTCGAAGTGGTCACGGTCATCCACCACGGCCACCTCGTCGGGACGCTGAGCGCCCGCAGCGCCCTCCGCGCCACGCTGTACCGGCCGGCCGTGGACGCCGACGGGCGCCTCGCCGTCGCCGCGGCGGTCGGCATCAACGGCGACGTCGGGGCGAAAGCGAAGGCGCTCGCGGCGGCCGGGGTGGACGTGCTCGTCGTCGACACCGCGCACGGCCACCAGGAGGGCATGCTCCGGGCGCTGCAGGAGGTCGCGTCCCTCGGGCTCGGGCTCCCCATCGTCGCGGGGAACATCGTCACCGCGGACGGCGTGCGGGATCTCGTCGACGCGGGCGCCTCGATCCTCAAGGTCGGCGTCGGGCCGGGGGCGATGTGCACGACACGGATGATGACGGCGGTCGGTCGTCCCCAGTTCTCCGCGGTGCTGGAGACCGCGCAGGCCGCCGCGGAGGCCGGAGCCCATGTCTGGGCCGACGGCGGGGTGCGCTACCCCCGCGACGTCGCCCTCGCGCTCGCGGCCGGTGCCGCCTCCGTCATGGTCGGCTCCTGGTTCGCCGGGACGATCGAGGCCCCGGGCGAGCTCCAGCGCGACACGGACGGTCGTCTGTTCAAGGAGTCGTGGGGGATGGCCTCGACCAAGGCCGTGCAGGCGCGGTTCGGTCGGCTCGACGCCTACGAGCGGGCGCGCAAGGAGCTGTTCGCCGAGGGCATCTCCTCCTCCAAGATCTACCTCGACCCGCTGCGCCCGGGAGTCGAGGACCTGCTCGACATGATCACATCGGGCGTGCGGTCGTCCTTCACCTACGCCGGGGCCGCGACCGTGCCCGAGTTCCACGAGCGCGCCGTCGTCGGATTGCAGTCGGCGGCCGGCTACGAGGAGGGCAAGGCGCTGCCGGTCAGCTGGTGATCACCTGCCGCGACCACAGTCCGCTTCTGTAGAATCGAGCGCACTATGGACGACCCTCCCAGTTGCCGAACATCGCCCCACCGTCCCGTTCTCTCCCCGGAGAGGAAGATCTGATGGACTACATCATGTTGGGCGTGGGGCTTCTGCTCACGGTCGGCACCGGCCTCTTCGTCGCGAGCGAGTTCGCCCTCGTGAACCTCGACCGCGCGGATCTGGAAGCGCGGCAGGCGCGAGGCGAGTCCCGCCTCTCCCTGACGATCAGCGCCCTGCGGCACACCTCGACGCATCTCTCCTCCGCGCAACTCGGCATCACGCTGACCACGCTGCTGACCGGATACACGATGGAGCCGGCGCTGTCGAACCTCCTGCGTCCCACGCTGGTCGCCTGGAACATCCCGGAAGCCGCCGTCGCTCCCATCGCGACCGTGGTGGCGATGTTCGTCGCGACGGTGCTCTCGATGATCCTCGGCGAGCTCGTCCCGAAGAACTTCGCGCTGGCGCTGCCCCTGGCCACGGCGAAGCTCGTCGTGCCCTTCCAGATCGCCTTCACGACGGTGTTCAAGCCGGCGGTGGTCGTGCTGAACGGCAGCGCCAACGGGGTGCTGCGCAGCATGGGCATCGAGCCCAAGGAGGAGCTCTCCGGCGCGCGCAGCGCGGAGGAGCTGTCGTCGCTCGTGCGACGGTCGGCGAGCGCCGGAGTGCTGGAGGCCGACACCGCCACGCTGCTGGACCGCACGCTCACGTTCTCGCGGCTCACCGCGGCCGACGTCATGACGGCGCGCCCGAGCATGCACGCGATCGCCGCCGGCGACTCCGTGGACGACGTGATCCAACTCGCCCGGCGCACCGGCCACAGCCGCTTCCCGGTGTTCGACGAGGACCTCGACGACATCACCGGCGTCGTGCACCTCAAGGCCGCCATCTCGGTGCCGCGGGAACGTCGCGCCGAGGTGCCCGTCGGGGCCCTCGCGACCGACCCGCTCCGCGTGCCGGAGACCGCCCATGTCGACGCGCTCATCTCCGACCTCCGCGGTCGCGGCTACCAGCTCGCGGTCGTCGTCGACGAGTACGGCGGGACGGCGGGCATCGTGACGCTGGAGGACCTCGTGGAGGAGCTCGTCGGCGAGGTGTCCGACGAGCACGACCGGACGAGGGCCGGCATCATCCGCAACCGCGACGGGGTGACCTTCCCCGGCGAGCTGCGCCCGGACGAGCTGCGCAGCCGTGCGGGCGTCGAGGTGCCGGAGGGTGATGTCTACGACACGGTCGGCGGCTACGTCATGAGCGTCCTCGAGCGGGTGCCGGTCGTCGGGGACGAGGTGCCCCTGGAGAGCGGCACGCTGCAGGTCGTCCGCATGGACGGCCGCCGGGTGGATCGGGTGCGCTACGTCCCGAGACCGGATGCCGTCATCATCGAGGGGGTGTCCCTGTGAGCGATTGGGGAGGCCTCGCCTGGCTCGTCGTCCTGCTGGCGGCGAACGCGTTCTTCGTCGGCGCCGAGTTCGCGGTGATCTCGGCGCGGCGCTCGCAGATCGAGCCGAAGGCCGAGCGTGGCTCGCGCCCGGCCAAGACGGCGCTGTACGCCATGGAGCACGCGACGCTCATGCTCGCGACCTCGCAGCTCGGCATCACGATCTGCTCGCTGCTCATCCTGAACGTCTCCGAGCCCGCCATCCACCACCTGCTCGCCGTGCCGCTGCACGCGCTGGGCTGGTCGGACGGCGCGGTGGACGTCGTGTCGTTCACGATCGCACTGCTCATCGTGTCGTTCCTGCACGTCGTGTTCGGCGAGATGGTGCCGAAGAACCTCGCGTTCTCGATTCCGGACCGGGCCGTGCTGCTGCTGGCGACGCCGCTGGTGTGGGTGTCGAAGGTGTTCATGCCGGTGATCTGGCTGCTGAACGCGGCGGCGAACGGCGTGCTGCGCCTCTTCCGGGTGGAGCCGAAGAACGAGGCGGCGTCGACGTTCACACTCGACGAGGTGGCGACCATCGTCAACCAGTCGCGCCGTGAGGGCGTGCTCATGGACACCGCCGGTACGGTGACGGCCGCGGTGGAGTTCACCGACAAGAAGGCGCGCGACGTGGCCGTTCCGCTGAGCGACCTCGTCACGCTGCCGCAGACGACCACGCCCGACGACATCGAGAAGGCGGTGGCCCGCTACGGGTTCTCGCGCTACGTGATCGTCGACGACGAGGACGTCCCGATCGGCTACGTCCACCTCAAGGACATCCTGCGGGCCTCGGAGGGCCCGGATGCCGAGGCCAAGGTGCTCGAGCCGATCCCCGGCAAGCGCATCCACCACATGGTGCCCGTGCAGGAGGACACCGATCTGGAGGACGCCCTCGCCGTCATGCGCCGGGCCGGTCGCCACCTCGCCAAGGTCCGCGACGCCCGGGGGGAGACCACCGCCGTGCTGTTCCTGGAGGACATCCTCGAGGAGCTCGTCGGCGAGGTGCAGGACGCGACCCGTCGCGTCCGCGGCCACTGACATCCGGAGACGCGAAGGCCGCCGGCTCCCTCGGGGACCGGCGGCCTTCGTCGTGGGTGTCAGCGCCAGTGCGCGCGTTCGTACTGCGGCGGCCAGGCGACCGTATCGCCCAGCTCGTGCGCGGCCCGGAGCGCGAAGTGCGGGTCGCGCAGCCACTCCCGTCCGGCGAAGATCGCGTCGGCCGCCCCGTCGGCGAGCACCTGCTCGGCCTGGGCGGCGGCGGTGATGAGGCCCACGGCCGACACCGGGATCCGCCCGCCCTGGCGGACCGTCTCGGCCAGCGGGACCTGGTAGCCGGGGGAGACGCTGATGCGCTGGTGCGCGACGAGGCCGCCGCTGGAGACGTCGATGAGGTCGGCGCCGCGCGCGGTAGCCCAGCCGCCGACCGTCGCGGCCTCCTCGGGCGTGAACCCGCCCTCTGCGTGATCCGTCGCCGAGATGCGGACGAACAGCGGCACGTCGTCGCCGGCCGCCTCGCGCACCGCGTCCACGACGCGCAGCAGCAGCCGGGCCCGGTTCTCCAGCGAGCCGCCGTACTCGTCCTCGCGGAGGTTCGACAGCGGCGACAGGAACTGGTGCAGGAGGTAGCCGTGGGCTCCGTGGATCTCGATGACGTCGAAGCCCGCCTCGAGCGCCCGACGGGTCGCCGCGGCGAACCCGTCGACCACGCGGTCGATGCCGTCCGCGTCCAGCGCGACCGGCGCGGCGAACCCCTCGTAGGCGACCGCGGACGGGGCGGTTGTCGTCCATCCGCCCGCGGCGGTGGGGACCGAGCCGCGCTCGTCGGCCCAGGGCCACCAGGTCGAGGCCTTCCGCCCGGCGTGCGCGAGCTGGATGCCCGCGGCGGCCCCGCGGTCGTGGATCGCGCGGACGATCGGGGCGAGGGCGTCGCGCTGCGCGTCGTCCCACAGCCCGAGGTCGCGAGGGGAGATGCGCCCCTCCGGCACGACGGCCGTGGCCTCGGCCACGATGAGCCCGGCGCCGCCCGAGGCGAACTGCGCGAGGTGGGTGTGGTGCCACTCCTGCGCCACGCCGTCGACGGCGCTGTACATGCACATGGGGGAGACCCAGAGGCGGTTGCGGAACGTGGTGGACCGGATGGTCAGCGGGGAGAAGAGAAGACTCACCGTTCGACGGTACCGCCGACGCGGACGGGACAGGGCCGTCGGGCTAACGTGGAGTCATGAGCGACGTGCGCGAGTGGTCCCGCAGCGACGCGGCGCGGTTCTTCCGCGCGCCGACCGCCGAGGATGACAAGTACTCGCGGGGCGTCGTGGGCATCCGCACCGGATCCGCCGCCTACCCCGGCGCCGCGGTGCTGGGCGTCGAGGCCGCCTGGCGCACCGGTGCCGGATTCGTCCGCTATGTCGGCGCGCCGTCGGCGGTGGCGGCGGTGCTCGCCCGACGCCCGGAGACCGTCGGCGGGCCGGATGCCGGACGCACGCGGATCGGCGCCTGGGTGATCGGCTCCGGGACCGATCCGGACGACCGGAACGTGGCGGAGGCGCAGGCGCTGCGGGATATCGTCGGCGGCGACGTCCCCGTGGTCATCGACGCCGGAGCGCTCGATCTGGCGCCGAGCGCCCGCGCCCCGTTCGTCGCCACTCCGCACGGCCGGGAGTTCGCGCGGCTGCGCGAGCGCGTCGGCATCGACGGGGCCGGGGACGATCTCGGCGACGTCCGCGACGTGTCCGCCGCGATCGACGGCGTGGTGCTGCGCAAGGGCGCACGCACCCTGCTCGCCGCACCTGACGGCACGCTCATCGCCGTCGAGGCGGGGACCGGCTGGCTCGCGACGGCCGGGACGGGGGACGTGCTGGCGGGGATCGTCGCCGCCGTGATCGCCGCGAATCCGGACAGCCCGCTCGTCGAGTCCGCCGCGGCGGCCGTCTGGCTGCACGGGCACGCCGCCCGCCTCGCCGCCGCGGCGACCGCGGGCGAGAGCGGTCATCCGATCGTGGCGCTCGACGTCGCGGAGGCGCTGCCCCGCGCGGTCGCGGACCTCCTGTCGTGAGGACCACGGTCCGGGGGAGCCTGGTCGCGCTGTGGATCGCCTTCCTCCTCGTCCACCTCCTGACCGCAGGGCTGGGCTGGGTCTACCCGAGCCAGCCCATGGGGGACGTCGTGCTGGTCTACGAGCCCTGGGCGACGGCGGCGTGGAGCGGCGGGGAGATCGTGGGCGTCACGGAGTCCTGGGTGTATCCGCAGCTCGCGCTCCTGCCGATGATGCTCGCGGCCGTGCTCGCCGCCCCGTTCCTCCCGCTGCTCGGCGTCTCGGGCGCCTACCTCATCGGGTGGGCGCTGCTGGTCACGGTGCTCGACGCCGTCGCCTTCGCCGTGCTCGTCGGGCGCGGACACGTGCGGGCGCGGCGCACCGCCGCATGGTTCTGGTGCGCGGCGCTGCTGCTCCTCGGACCCATCGCGCTGTACCGCATCGATGCCGTCACCGTGCCGATCGCCGTCGTGGCCGGTCTCTGGCTGGTGACCCGCCCGACCATCGCCGCGGCGCTGCTGACCATCGGCGCCTGGATCAAGATCTGGCCCGGTGCGCTGCTCCTCGCGGCGGTCGTGGCCGCGAGGGCGCGGCTGCGGATGCTCCTGGCCGCCGCGGGCGTCACGGCCGGTGTGGTGGTGGTGCTCCTGCTGCTCGGCGCTGACACCGAGATCCTCGGCTTCCTCACCGCGCAGACCGGCCGGGGACTCCAGATCGAGGCGGTCGCCGCGACCCCGTTCCTCTGGATGGCCGTGACAGGGGCCGCCCGCATCGAGTACAGCTACGACATCCTCACCTTCCAGATCGTCGCGCCGGGCGCGGAGGCCCTCGCGACGATCCTCACCCCGCTCCTGGTGCTCGCCGCCGCCGTCGTCACCGTCGTCGGTGGGGTCAAGGCCGCCCGCGGCGCGTCGTTCGCGCGACTCTTCCCGCCGCTGGCCCTGCTCCTGGTGACGGTGCTCATCGCCCTGAACAAGGTCGGCTCGCCGCAGTTCCAGACCTGGTTGCTCGCACCGGTGATCCTGTGGCTCGTGCTCGACCGCCGCCGGGCGCGCACCGCCGCCGCCCTCGTGCTCGCGCTGTGCCTGCTCACATGTCTCGTGTATCCCCTGAGCTACGACGGGCTGCTGCGGGCCGAAGCCGCCCCCGTGCTGCTGCTCACGATGCGCAACGCTCTGCTCGTCGTCCTCGCCGCCGTGAGCGCCGTCGCGCTCGCGCGGGTCCCCGCCGTCCGTCGTCCTCGAACCCAGGAGTGAACCCATGCTGATCGCCTTCTCCGTCGCCCCCAGCGGCACGCCCGCCGACGGTGCCGAGCGCACCGATGCCTCCGTGCACGACGCGGTCGCCGCGGCCGTGCGCGTCGTCCGCGCGTCGGGCCTCCCGCACCGCACGACGAGCATGTTCACCGAGATCGAGGGGCCCGACTGGGACACCGTCATGGACGTGGTCAAGCGCGCGACCGAGGCGGTCCTGCCGTTCGGCTCCCGGGTGTCGCTCGTCCTCAAGGCGGACATCCGCCCCGGGTACACGGGAGAGCTCGACGCCAAGGTCGAGCGTCTGGAGGCGGCGATCGAGGAGTCCGGCGACCGGTAAGCTGAACCGGTGAATCCCTCGACACCTTCGAGGGGTGCGGCGAAGTGGGCGCTCCTCTCCCTCGCCATCGGCAGTTTCGGCATCGGCATGACCGAGTTCGTCGTCATGGGCCTGCTGCCGAACATCGCCGCCGACCTCCTCCCGTCCGTCTGGGCGTCGAGCCAGGAGGAGGCGCTGAGCCAGGCCGGCTGGCTGATCTCGCTGTACGCACTCGGCGTGGTCATCGGCGCCCCGACCATCGCCGGCTTCGTCGCCCGCTATCCGCGGCATCGGGTGATGATCGTGCTCGCCCTCGCGCTGACCGTCTTCAACGCGCTCACCGTGGTGCTGCCGACGTTCGAGCTCGTCGGGGTCTCGCGCTTCCTCGCCGGACTCCCGCACGGCGCCTACTTCGGCATCGGCGCGCTGGTCGCCGCCGATGTGATGGGGCCGGGCAACCGTGCCAAGGGCGTCGCGTTCATCCTCACCGGGCTCACGGTCGCCAATGTCGTCGGCGTGCCGCTGGGCACCTTCCTCGGCCAGGAGTGGGGCTGGCGCGCGGCCTTCGCGGTCGTCGCGCTCGTCTTCGCGCTCGCCACCGTCTTCATCGCGCTGTTCGTGCCCGCGCACCCGGGGAACCCCGGACGCACGATGCGGGCGGAGCTCGGGGTGTTCCGCATCGGTCAGGTCTGGTTCACGCTCGGCGTCGGGGCGATCGGCTTCGGCGGGTTCTTCGCCGTCTACAGCTACATCGCCCCGCTCGTTACGGAGGTGGCCGGATCGCCGGACTGGGTCGTGCCGATCGTGCTCGTGCTGATGGGGCTCGGCATGACGGGCGGGAACCTCGTCGGCGGTCATCTCGCGGACATCGACCTCCGCCGGACGCTGCTGCTGGGCCTCGCCGCGATGGCCGTCGTGTTCGCTCTCCTCGCGGTGCTCTCGTTCTGGATCGTGAGCCTGAGCCTCGTCGTCGTCCTCGTCGGTTTCGTCTCCTCCGTGCTCAGCCCGACGATCCAGACGCGGTTGATGGACGTGGCCGGCGACAACCAGTCCATCGCGGCGGCCATGAACCACTCCGCTCTGAACATCGGCAACAGCCTCGGTGCCTTCCTCGGGGGCATCGTGATCGCGATCGGCTGGGGCTTCACGGCACCGGCGTGGACCGGGGCGGTGCTCGCGGTGGCCGGACTCCTCATCGCTCTGGTGTCGTACCGCGTGGAGGCACGGCGGGTCGCGCAGACGCCGGTCCTCGCGTCGTAGAGTGACGGGGTGACCGCTCCCGACGACGACCTCCCGCTCGCCGGAACCGTCGTGCTGCTGCGCCCGAGCCCCGGTGGCTTCGAGGTGCTGCTGCTGCGCCGTCCGTCGCGGGGCTCCTTCGCGGACGCCTGGGTGTTCCCCGGGGGGAAGGTCGAGCCGGAGGATCGGCGGGCGGGCGCGGCGGAGATCGACGACGCACGCCGGGCCGCCGCCCGGGAGACCGCGGAGGAGGTCGGACTCGTCGTCGACGACCTGGTGCCTCTGTCGGAGTGGCACCCGCCCGCGGAGGCACCCGTGCGGATCCGCACCTGGTTCTTCCTCGCCCTCGCCCCGGATGCCGAGCCGTCACCGGCGGCCGACGAGGTCGTCGAGCTCGCCTGGGTGTCACCGGACACGGCCTTCGAGCGGCACGCGACGGGGGAATGGCGGCTCTTCCCGCCCACCTGGGTCACGCTGCACCGGCTCTCCGCCTTCACCGACGTCGAGGCCGCGCTGGCGTCCGGCGGAGCGGTCGAGCTGTTCCAGACGGAGGTGCGCGACGGGGGCGGGGCGTTCGGCTGGGCGCAGGGGACTCTTCACGCCCACACCCTGCCGTGGCGGTTCGACCCGGCCTGACGCGGTTCAGGCGTCGAGCAGGCGCCGCAGGTGCGTGCCGACGGCCTCGGTCTCGATGAGGAACCCGTCGTGGCCGAAGTCGCTCGTGAGCACCACCGCCTCGCCGTCGAGCACGTTCCGGATGCTCCGGGCGATCCGCTGCTGACCGTCGACGGGGAAGAGGCGGTCGCTGTCGATGCCGAGGACGAGGGTCGTCGCGGCCACCGCCTTCAGGGCCTCCTCCACGCCGCCGCGGCCGCGGCCGACGTCGTGCGAGTTCATGGCCTCGACGAGGGTGATGTAGCTGTTGGCGTCGAAGCGGCGCGTGAACTTGTTCCCGTGGAAGTCGAGGTAGGACTCGACGGCGAAGCGTCCGCCGTGACCGAGCGGCGACACGTCCGACTGCCAGGAGCGCTGGAACCGCTGGTTGAGCTCGATCGGGCTGCGGTAGTTCAGCAGCGCCATGCGGCGGGCGAGGGCCAGGCCACGGTGCGGGCCGTCGCCGTCCGCGAGGTCGTAGTACTCGCCGCCCTGGAACCGCGGGTCCATGCGGATGGTCTCGAGCTGCACGGTGTTGAGCGCGATCTGGTCGGCCGTGGTGACCGGGGGCGAGGAGAGCACGGCGAGGCGCTGCACCCGGTCGGGCTGCGAAACCGCCCATTCCAGGGCATGCATGCCACCCATCGAGCCGCCGATCACCGCTGCCCAGGTGTCGATGCCCAGTGCGTCGGCCAGGCGCACCTGCGCCGCCACCTGGTCGCGGATCGTCAGGTACGGGAAGCGCGACGCCCACTCGTAGCCGTCCGGCGCGATGCTCGCGGGGCCGGTCGATCCCTGGCAGCCGCCGAGCATGTTCGGCGCGATCACGAACCACTCGTCGGTGTCGAGCGGCGCACCGGGGCCGACGACGTCCTCCCACCAGCCGGCGGTCGGGTGGCCGGCACCGGCGTCTCCGCGCACGTGGCTGTCCCCGGTGAGGGCATGCAGGACGAGCACGGCGTTGTCGCGTGCGGCGTTGAGCTCCCCCCAGCTCTCGTACGCGAGGCGGATGCCGGGGAGCTGGGCTCCGCTCTCCGTATCGAAGGCGCCGAACGCGGCGAACCGGCGGCCGCCGACGGGGTCGCCGTCGCGCCAGGCGCCGGTGGCCGGTGGCCGGGCACGGAGCAGCCGGACGTCGGCCTCCGTCACCGGTGCCGACGGCACCGTGTCCTCGGAGGTCGTCTGCCAGTCCATGTCTCCATTCTCGCCTGGCCGGTCGGTCCCGGCCCGCAGGTTACGACACCGGGAACGACGAAGGCCCCGGACCGTGCGGTCCGGGGCCTTCGCGGAGAGGGGGCTCAGGCGCGCGCGGCCTCGGAGACGGCGCGGGCGGCGGCGAGCGCCTGGTCGAGATCGGCCTTGAGGTCCTCGATGTTCTCGAGTCCCACGGACAGGCGCACGAGGCCGGGGGTCACACCCGCGGTGAGCTGCTGCTCGGGCGTGAGCTGGGCGTGCGTCGTGGAGGCCGGGTGGATGACGAGCGAGCGCACGTCGCCGATGTTGGCGAGGTGGCTGAACAGGGAGAGGCTGTTGACGAACTCGCGTCCGGCCTCGACACCGCCCTTGAGCTCGAACGACAGCACGGCGCCGACACCCTTCGGGGCGTACTCGTTCGCCTTGGCGTACCAGGGCGAGGACGGCAGGCCGGAATAGTTGACCGCGGCCACGTCGTCGCGGCTGTCCAGCCACTCGGCGATCTCCTGGGCGTTCTGCACGTGGCGCTCGATGCGCAGCGACAGCGTCTCGACACCCTGGATGAGGTTCCACGCGCTCTGCGGGGCGATGGCCGAGCCGAGGTCGCGGAGCAGCTGCACCCGGGCCTTGATGATGTAGGCGAGCGGGTCGCCGACCGCGGCCGTGTAGCTGGCGCCGTGGTACGACGGGTCCGGCTCGGTGAGTCCGGGGAACTTCTCGACGTTCTCCGACCACGCGAACGAACCGCCGTCGATCACGACGCCGCCGATCGTGGTGCCGTGGCCGCCGAGGAACTTCGTGATCGAGTGGACGACGATGTCGGCGCCGTGCTCGAACGGGCGGATGAGGTACGGGGTCGCGATCGTGTTGTCGACGATCAGCGGGACGCCGTTCTCGTGCGCGATGTCGGCGACCGTGCGGATGTCGAGAACGTTGATCTGCGGGTTGCCGATGGTCTCCGCGAAGAACAGCTTCGTGTTCGGGCGGACGGCGCGACGCCACTCCTCCGGGTCGTCCTGGTTCTCGACGAAGGTGACCTCGATGCCGAGCTTGGCGAGGGTGTACTTGAAGAGGTTGTACGTGCCGCCGTAGATCGAGCTCGACGCGACGAAGTGGTCACCGGCCTGCGCGATGTTGAGGATCGCGAAGGTGGAGGCGGCCTGACCGCTGGAGAGGACGAGGGCGCCGGTGCCCCCTTCGAGCGCGGCGAGGCGCTGCTCCAGGACGTCCTGGGTCGGGTTCTGGATGCGGGTGTAGATGTTGCCGAACTCGGCGAGCGCGAAGAGGTTCGCGGCGTGGTCGGCGCTGTCGAACACGTAGGACGTGGTCTGGTAGATCGGCGTCGCCCTGGCCTTGGTGACCGGGTCGGGGGCGGCGCCCGAGTGGATCTGCTTGGTCTCGAAACGCCAGGTCTCGGGTGCGGACATGTGTTCCCCCTGGAACGGTCGGAAGGTCGGATGGGCTGGTGCCCTTGCAGCGAGAGTACGGAATATCGCGCCGTGTCAACAACGACCGGGAAATGTGACGTAACACGGCGAGGGGGCTGCGAACGGGCGGAACCCGCGCGGACATCGTACGGTGGAGGACATGGCCAACAGACGTGCAGTGGTGACAGGTGCGAGTTCCGGGATCGGTCAGGCGACGGTGCGGGTGCTGCGGTCTCGGGGGTGGGACGTCGTCGGCGTCGCCCGCCGTGCGGACCGGCTCGCCGCCCTGTCCGCCGAGACCGGGGCGTCGACGATCGCCTGTGACCTGACCGATGACGCGGCGGTGGCGGCGCTCCTCGGGGAGATCGAGCGCACCGGACCCGTGCACGCCCTCGTCCAGGTCGCCGGTGGCGCGCGGGGGACCGACCGCGTCGAGGACGCCGCGCTCGCCGACTGGCAGTGGATGTACGACGCGAACGTCCTCGCGACCCAGCGCCTCGTCGCCGGACTGCTGCCGCTGCTCCGTCGCACCGCGGACGTGGACGGACACGCCGACCTCCTGTTCGTGACCTCGACGGCCGCGCAGACCGCCTACCCGGGCGGCGCAGGCTACAACGCGGCGAAGGCGGCCGAGGCGATGCTCGTCCGCGCGCTGCGTCAGGAGCTGAACGGCGAGCCGCTCCGCGTGGCCGAGGTCGCTCCGGGGATGGTGCACACGGAGGAGTTCACGCTGAACCGGCTCGGGGGCGACGCCGTCGCCGCGGAGGCCGTGTACTCCGGGGTCGAGGCGCCCCTTCGCGCCGAGGACGTGGCGGACGTGATCGCCTATGCTCTGGACGCTCCCGCCCACGTGAACCTCGACCTCGTCACGATGCGGCCCGTCGCCCAGTCGGCGCAGCACCTGCTCGCGCGAGGCCCGCTGCGGGTCCGGCCCGTCGAGTGAGCGGAGGACGCACCCTCGCGGAGCTCGCCGACGAGGGACTGATCGACGCGGGATGGGCGGAGGCGCTGGCCCCGGTGCAGGACACCATCACGGCGCTCGGGGAGCGGCTGCGCGCCGAGCAGGCGGCCGGTCACGGATATCTCCCCGCGGGGCCGAACGTGCTGCGCGCCTTCCAGCGTCCACTCGCCGACGTGCGTGTGCTCATCACGGGCCAGGACCCCTATCCGACCCCCGGGCACCCGATCGGGCTGTCGTTCGCCGTGGACCGCGATGTGCGGCCCCTGCCGCGGAGCCTGACGAACATCTACAAGGAGCGGGAGGCCGACCTCGGCCTCCCGCCCGCACCGCACGGAGACCTCACCGCGTGGAGCGATCAGGGCGTGCTGCTGCTCAACCGCGTCCTGACGGTGCGCCCCGGAGCGGCCGCCTCCCACCGCGGCTGGGGATGGGAGCAGGTGACGGAGCTCGCGATCCGCACCCTCGTGGCCCGGGAGCAGCCGCTCGTCGCGATCCTCTGGGGGCGTGACGCGGCGAACCTCCAGCCCCTTCTCGGCGACACCCCCGTGATCGCCTCGGCGCATCCGTCCCCTCTCTCCGCGAGCCGTGGCTTCTTCGGCTCCCGGCCCTTCTCCCGCGCGAACGCGCTCCTGGAGGGACTCGGCAGTGCTCCGGTGGATTGGAGGGTGGAGGGCGAGGCGTCCGGCTCTCTAAGCTGAGCGCATGCAGTTCGAGCCGGGGGACCGCCGCCGCGTTCTCCCGCGTCATCTGCGACCGGCGACCGCGCCGGACACGTTCTCCTACGTCATCAGACCGGCACGCGCGGCCGATCTGCCGCACGTGCGGGAGATCTACAACCACTTCGTCAGCAATTCGGCCGTCACCCTGGACGAGCGCCGCAGCAGCATCCCGTATTGGCGGGACAAGTTCACCCTGCTGGAGCGGCTCGGGCTGCCCTTCCTCGTGGCGGTGTCGCCCTCCGGCGCCATCCTCGGGTATGCGCTCGCGCAGCCGTGGGCGGGCAAGAACGCCTACCGGTACACGGTCGAGGACTCGATCTACCTCGGTCCCGGCGCGGCCGGCAAGGGCCTCGGGTCGGCCCTTCTGCAGGCGCTGATCGCGGCGTGCGAGCAGCGGGGGCTCCGGGAGATGGTCGCCGTCATCAGCGACCAGGGTGCGGAGGCCTCGATCCGGCTGCACGAGAAGCTGGGCTTCGTGGAGGCCGGTCGTATGGGGCGCGTCGGCCACAAGTTCGGCCGCGACCTCGGCACCGTCTACCTGCGCCGCGTGCTGCGCCCGTTCCGCCCTCGCCGTCGCCTCTCGCTCTTCCCGCGCTGACCCCTCGCCCCACCCCTTTGCGTGCCTCCCACCCCGTTGCGAGCGCACGCAAAGGGCCGGGGCGGCCGTAAAGGGGTGGGTCGGCGATCAGGCGTCGGGGATGACGGGGATCGCGGAGAGGAGGGTGCGGGTGTAGTCCGCGGTCGGGTGCAGGAGCACGTCGCGCGTCGGACCGCGCTCGACGATGCGGCCGTCCTTCATGACGACGACCGTGTCGCAGAGGTTCTGCACCACGCCGATGTCGTGCGACACGAGCAGCAGCGTGAGCTCGTCCGCGACTCGGAGTTCCGCGAGCAGCTCGAGGATCTGTGCGCGCACCGTGACGTCCAGCGCCGACAGCGGCTCGTCGCCCACGAGGATCCGCGGACGATGGACGAGCGCACGGGCGAGAGCGATCCGTTGCCGCTGCCCCCCGGAGAACTCGTGCGGATAGCGGTCGCCCATCTCGGGGTCCAGGCCGACCCGGGCCATGACCTCGCGCACCCGTGCCCGATGGTCGCCGTCGATGCCGAGGGCCCACAACGGCTCCCGCACGATCTGCCCCGGGGTCATCCGGGGGTCGAGGGAGGCGTAGGGATCCTGGAAGACGAGACCCGTCTGCCGACGCAACCAGTGCAGGGATCGCGCGGAGGCCCCGGCGTCGACGATCCGGCCGTCGACCGACACGGTGCCCGCGGTCGGTCGGTCCAGGCCCAGCAGGAGTCGCACGAGTGTCGACTTCCCCGAGCCGGACTCGCCGATGATCCCCAGGGAGGCGCCCTCGGGCACGTCGAGGTCGGTCGGCTGGAGCGCCGTCTGCCGCCGCGTCCGCTCGAACGCCGTCCGCTTCGGCACGACGAAGTCCCGTCGCAGCCCGCGCGCTTCGATGAGGCTCATGCCGCTCCTCCCTCGGGCCGCCACAGCGTCGCGGTCGCGTCCCGCAGCAGCCCCTGCGTGACAGGAGAGGTCGGCGCGGTCAGCAGCCGCGACACCGGTGCGCTCTCGACGACGCGACCGTGCTCCAGCACGACGCCCTCGGTCGCCACCTGGGACAGCACCGCGAGGTCGTGCGTGATGAACAGGAGCGACATGCCCTCGTCGGCGACGAGTCCGAGCAGCAGCGACAGGATCTCGGCCTGGATCGTCACGTCGAGGGCCGTCGTGGGCTCGTCCGCGATCAGCAGCCGCGGACGGCAGGCGAGGGCCATGGCGATCGCGACGCGCTGCCGCTGGCCGCCGGAGAGCTGGTGCGGATACCGGTCGACGATGGTCTCCGGGTCGGGGAGTCGCACGCGGGCGGCTTCCGCGATCGCCCGCTCGCGGGCCTCGCGCCGGCCCAGGCCTTCGTGGATGCGGATGGACTCCGCGATCTGGCGGCCGACCGTCCGGATCGGGTTGAGCGCCGTCCGGGGCTCCTGGAACACGATGCCGATGTCGTCACCGCGCAGCCGGGCGAGCTCACGGTCCGGCATCCCGATCAGCTCAGTGCCGTCCCACCGGATGCTCCCGTGCGCCGTCGCGCCCTCCGGCAGCAGCCCGAGCACGGCGAGCGCCGTGAGGGACTTGCCGGAGCCGGACTCGCCGATCACCCCGAGCCGGGTGCCGTCGGGGACCTGGAGCGAGACGCCGTCGACCACCCGGCGTCCGTCGATCTCGATGACGAGATCCTCGACCGTCAGACTCATGCGACCACCGCCGGTGTGTGCGTCTCGGCGGCACGGTGCCGCAGGGTGGGGTCCGTGGCTTCGCGGAGCCCGTCGCCGAGCAGGTTGAGGGCGAGCACGGTCAAAGTGATCGTGAGCCCGGGCCAGATCACGGTGAGAGGGTGCACGCCGATGTAGCGCTGGAGATCCGCGAGCAGCAGCCCCCAGCTCGGTTCCACGACCGAGGCTCCGAAGCCGAGGTACGACAGGCCGGCCTCCGCGAGGACGGCGACGGCCATCGACCACGAGAGCTGCACGATGAACACCGGAGCCACGTTCGGGAGGAGGTGACGGACGAGGCTCTGCGCGGGGGTGAGGCCGGACGCGCGCGCGGCGAGCACGAAGTCGCTCTGCTGCACGCGACGCAGCTCCGGCCGCGTGACCCGCGCGATGTTCACGCCGAACCCGATCCCCACCGCCCAGATCACGACCCAGAGCGATCCGCCCCACACCGACGAGATCATCATCGCGATCAGCAGCACGGGGAAGGCGATGAGGATGTCGACGAACACGGCGACCGTCTCCCGCACGAGCCGGGTGGTCAGGGCGCCGAGGGTGGCGAGGGCGATCCCCACCACAGTGGCCACGAGTCCCGCGCCCACGCTCACGAACACGGTGGTCCGCGCGCCCGCCATGAGCAGGCTCAGGATGTCGCGTCCGGTGTCGTCCGTCCCGAGCAGGTGCGGCCAGCCCGGCGGCAGCCAGCGGTCGCCGATGTTCGAGGCCCGCGGGTCGAACGGCGTCCAGAAGAGGGACACGACGGCCGCCAGGGCGACGATGGCGATGACGATCAGTCCGAAGCGGCCGGTCGAGGTCCGCCAGAGCCGAGGGAACCAGCGCGCGCTCATGCGGCCTCCCGCTGTCGAGGGTCGATCGCCCGGTGCAGCAGATCCACGAGGAAACCGACCACCAGCACGAAGCCGGTCAGCACGAGCAGCTCGCTCTGCACCTTGACGAGGTCGCGGGTGCCGACGTCTGTCACGAGCATGCGGCCGATGCCCGGAAGCGTGAACAGCTGCTCGATCACCACCGAGCCGACGATGATCCCGGCGACCTGGAGGCCGAGCACCGTGATGATGGAGAGCCCGACCGCCGGGATGCCGTGCTGGATGAGGGCGCGGGTCTTCGTCAGACCCTTGGCGGCCGCGGTGCGGACGAAGTCCTGTCCGGCCGCCTGCAGGGTCGCGCTGCGCACGAAGCGCATGAGCATGGCGCCCTCGACGATGCCGATCGTGAGGGCGGGCAGCAGCAGCGCCTCGATCGCTCTGCCCGGTGTCGACCACCCGGTGCGGGGGAAGCCCTGGGGCGGCAGCCAGCCGAGCCACACGGAGAACACGACGATCAGCATCATGCCCGCCCAGACGACGGGGACGGCCGCGAGAGCCTGCGCGCCCACGCTGAGCGCCGTGCCGTCGCGGTGGCCGCGACGCAGGGCGGCGAGGATCCCGAACGGCACGGCGATGAGCACGGCGATCACCAGCGACATGATCCCGAGCGGAACCGTGACCTGTGCCTTCAGCAGCAGCTCCTCGCCGACGGAGGCGCCGGACAGCAGCGACGTGCCCAGGTCGCCGCGGAGGATGCCGCCGATCCAGTCGGCGTACTGCGCGAGCAGAGGCTGGTTCAGCCCCAGCGACTCCCGCAGCGCCTCGACCTCGGCGGGGGAGGCCTGGGTGCCGGCGATGAGCTGGGCCACGTCGCCGGGGAAGACGCGCAGGGTGAGGAAGATGAGCGCGCTCGACACGAGGAGCCCTGCGATCAGCAGGGCTCCTCGGACGAGCGCGTAACGCAGCACGGAGCGTCGACCGTCGTCAGCTCGCGGCGGAGACGGTCACACCCGCGAGGTTGATGCGCGAGTTGATCGAGTCCTCCGGGAAGCCGCTGACGACCGGATTCACGGCGGTGATGGTCTGACCGTTGTAGAGCCAGTCCGCCGCGTGGTCCTCGGACACGATCCGGGCCGCCTCGGCGAGGAGCTTCGCGGAGGCCTCGGGATCGACCTCGGCCAGCGCCTGCGTGTAGAGGTCCTGCACCTCGGCGTTGTCGTAGCCGAAGTAGTAGTCCGGGTTGGCGAAGTTGCCGAAGTCCCGCGGCTCGACGTGCAGGACGAAGCTGAGGTCGTAGTCCTTGTTGGTGTACACGTCCTCGAGCCAGGTCGGGAACTCCACGGAATCGACCTCGAGGTTCACGCCCACCTTGTCGAAGTCCGAGATGAGCACCTTCGGGACGGTGGTGCCGTAGAACGACGGGATCGTCAGCGTGAGGTCGAGGTCCTCCTGGCCGGCCTCGGCGAGCAGCTCCTTGGCCCGCTCGGGGTCGTAGGAGATGACGTCGGAGAGGTCCTCGTAGCCGGGGTCGAGCTCGGGGATGGGGCCGTACAACGGCGTGCCGGCGCCGACGGCCTCGATGAGCGCCTCGTGGTCGATCGCCAGGCGCAGGGCCTCGCGCACCCGGACGTCGTCCAGCGGCGCCTTCTTGTTGTTGAAGGCGAGCGTGGCCTTGTCGGTCGTGCGGCCCGTCGTGAGGCTGAAGTCACCCGAGTCCTCGAGCTGCGGAGCCAGGTTCGGGTCGACGGCGGTGAGGACGTCCACGTCGCCGGCGAGCGCCGCGTTCACGCCAGCCGTGAAGTCGGGGATGTACTGGAACTCGACCTCGGCGACGCCGGCCGGCTCGCCCCAGTAGTCGTCGTTGCGGGCGAAGGTGATCGTGCTGCCCTTGTTCCAGCGGGTAAGGGTGAACGGTCCCGTGCCGTTCTCCGCGGTCTTCAGATCGGTGGTGTCGCCCTTCTTGAAGACGAGGCCGGCCGGACCGGTGAGGGCGAAGAGAAAGTTCTGGTTCGGCTCCGACAACACGATCTCGACGGTCGTGTCGTCCGGAGCGGAGATCGAGGAGACGGACGCGAACTCCGCGTTGCCCTGCACGGTCTCGTCGGTGCGGACGGTCTCGTAGGAGGAGACGACGTCGGCCGCCGTCAGGGGCGAGCCGTCGTGGAAGGTGATCCCGTCGTTGAGGGTGAAGGTGTAGGTGAGGCCATCGTCCGACACCTCGTAGTCCGAGGCGAGCCGCTCCACGACCTCGTTGTCCTGCGTGCGGCTGACCAGTCCCTCGTAGATGTTGTCGATGAGGATCTGCTCCAGCGCGGCACCGCTGGTGTGGCGGATGTCGAGGTTGGTGGGCTCGAGCACGAGACCGACGTGCAGGGTGGCGTCGGGGTCGGGTTCGCCGCCCGCCGACGGTGCAGGGTCGGCGGAGCCGGAGCAGGCGCTGAGGATCACGGCGGTGGCCGCGAGGGCGGAGATCAGCGCGAGGCGTCGATGACGTCGGAACATGGGTGTTTCCTCTCGGTGCGGCAGGTGCTGTGTGCCGGTGGGACGAGCCTAGGGTCGGGCGGGATGCGGCGCGGCGGCCGTGGAACGGAACGTCATATTCCGGCGGCGGCCGCGGAGCCGACGAGAGCGGCGAGGTCTCGGGGCGCGGTCTCCTGCACGTTGTGCGTGGCGTCCATCGCGACGACCCGCGCCTCCGGGAGGCGGCGCTGGAATTCCTCTGCGTCGGCAGCGCTCACGAAGCCGCGCTCGGCGCGGACGAGCGTGACGGGCGCAGTGACCGCCGCCAGGTCGTCCCAGCCGGTCTCATGCAGGACCGACGGCGCCGTCGCCGTGCCGGGGTCGTGGGCGGCCAGAGCGGTGGCGGCGAGGTGGGCGAAGTGGTGCTTCCACTCGACGCGGCCGTCCGCGCGGACACGGGTGTTGAGGAAGACGCCGCGCTCGGTCTCGGGGCGAGTGCCGCCGAACCCCAGGGCCATCGCCTTGTCGACGAGCTCGTCGCGGGTCGCGAAGTCCGTGGGCCCGGCGTAGAACTCCCGGAGCGCCGCGGGGCCGGCGGACACGTCGATCCCGGGAGTGATGTCGACGACGATCAGAGCGGCCACGAGGTCGGGCCGCGCCGCGGCGACGGCGGCGCCGGTGAGACCGCCGAGCGACTGTCCCACCAGGATCTGCGGCGCGGAGACCCACGCGTCCAGAGCGGCGACGACGTCGGCGGCGAGGGTGCGGGGGGAGTAGTCCGCGTCGTCGCGCCAGGAGGAGTCGCCGTGGCCGGCGAGGTCGATCGCCAGGAGCGGCTGCCCCAGCGCCAGCGCCGTCGTGTCCCAGGTGTGAGCGTTCAGACCGGCGCCGTGCAGCAGAGTGATGCGCGGCGGCTCGGACCCGAAGTGCAGCCCGCTCACGACGCGACCCTCGGGGAGGGGGAGCGTCAGGCGCTCCACGGTCGGAAGCGGCACGCCGAGCGCGTCGGCCTGCGCGGGAAGATAGGAGAACTCGCTGGTGTCGATCGCCACGCGGCTATTCTGCGCCCCGATTCGACCTCGCAGGAAATGTCGGAGCAAAGTGACAAGATGAACGATGATACGGCAGCGCGATATGCAGAGGAATTGCGCTCGAAAGTTCGCAGTCTGCATTTCGGCGAGGGCGGTCGCGCACCGTCTCCCGCGCCCGGCGCCGAATATCATGGAGGTATGACCGAACAGCGCGTGCACCTGTCCAAGACGGAGCCTGCGGCGCACCAGGCCCTCGACGCCTTCTCGAAGACGGTCGGCGCGATCTGCGCCGAGAACGGGATCGACGATCGCCTGAAGGAGATCGTCATGATCCACTGCTCGCAGCTGAACGGCTGCAGCTATTGCACGCGGGTGCACGTGGACCGGGCGGTCGCCGCAGGGCTGGATGTCGACACGATCAGCCAGATCTCGGTGTGGCGCGAGAGCGGTGTGTTCAGCGATCGGGAGCGTGCCGCGCTCGAACTGGCGGAAGCCTTCACGTTCATCGCGGAGGACGGCATCTCGGACGAGGTCTACGACCTGGTGGGGAGCGTGTTCACCGAGAAGGAGTACGCCGCGTTGAGCTGGGCGTGCGTGTCGATCAACGCCTTCAACCGCATCGTCATCGCCGGGCGCTACCCGGTGCCCCCGCGCGGCCCCCAGGCGGGCGCGTGACGATCCTCGACGTCGAGGGCGTCACGAACGTCCGGGACGTCGGCGGGATCCCCGCGGAGGGTGGACGCATCCGCCCCGGCGTCCTGCTGCGCTCCGGCCAGCTCTCCACGGCGACCACGAACGGCGCGGCGTTCCTGCGGGCGACGGTGCGTCACATCGTCGACCTCCGCGACGGGGAGGAGGTCGCCGCGGAACCGAGCGAGATCGAGGGCCCGGAGACGACTCACCTGCCTTTGTTCCTCGGGTCCGTGCGCTCCTTCTTCGAATCCGACACGAGCCTCGACGACCTGTACCTGCATCTCCTGGAGGAGAGTGGGGAGCGCCTGGTCGCCGCTGTCCGGGTGATCGCCGCGGGGGAGCCGACCCTGGTGCACTGCACGGTGGGTAAGGACCGCACGGGTGTGACGGTCGCGTTGGCGCTCTCGGCGGTCGGCGCCGATCGGGATGCCGTCATCGCCGACTACGCACTCACCGAGTCGCAGCTGCCGGCCGAACGGTCGCGGCGCATCGCCGCGTATCTGCGGTCGCAGCACCCCGAGGCGGTGCACGCGGTGGATCTCGCGACCCGCTCTCCCGCCGAGGTGATGCGTCGCCTGCTGGCCCAGGTGGACGAGCGCTGGGGGTCGGCGGCCGGCTACCTGCGCGCGAACGGCATGACCGAGAGGGAGCTCACCGCGCTGCGCGAGGCCCTCGTCGAGCCGGTGACGGAAGAGCGCGTCGTCGAAGGTTAGGCAAGCCTTCGCTTGGTGTACGATGGGATCACGATGGACACCACGCTCGACACCCGAGGCACACGTGCGGCTCGCCGCGCGGCGCGCCGTCGCGCACACCACCTGGTGACCGCCGACGAGCACTCGCTGCTCGACCTCGAGGCGTTCCTCGCGACCCTCCCGCTGTGCGCGTCCGGTCGCATCTTCATCGAGGTTCCCGACGCCTCCGACATCGGCGTGATCCACGCGCCCGGTCGCATGACGGTCACCTGGCTCGCCCGCTCCGCGCGCTCCGGAGCCCCGGGAAGCGGTCGCGGCTGCGCGCCCGGACAGGCCCTGGCCCGAGCCACCTGCGCATGGGCCGACGAGATGCTCGTGGACGACGAGGTCGAGACGCACGTCACGCTGCTCGGGGGTTACCTCGGCACCGCCGACATCGTCGAGCACCTCACCGACCGTCTCGGCGTGGCCGTGAACCGGATCCGCGTGCCGGAGCGCTTCGGACTGCTTCCCGTCGAGGGCTGAGTCAGCGGGGGCGGCGCACGTAGTTGCCGTCTTCCAGCCCCGCTTCGATCTCGAAGCGGTTCCGCAGGGGGTCGCGTCCCGCGAACAGATAGAGCACCGGCATCAGGAAGCCGTAGCGCAGCCACTGCTGCTTGTGCACGGCCTCGTGGCGCAGCACCGCGTCGGTGGGCCGCGCGTCACCGGTGAGGAAGCACCCGCCCACGCAGACGCCGCCGCGGTGGAAGGTCCATCGGGGCATGCCCCGGAACACCCAGAGTCCGCCGCGCCGTTCGATCGGACCGGTGCTCCACAGCGCGCCCCAGATCCAGCCGACGGCGGTTCCCCAGAGGTAGCCCAGGCGGCTGATCGGGGAGCGCAGCAGGAAGGAGGGGATGCGGCGGTCCGCCCGGCGTCCGCGGGCGAGGCGCTCCGCCGCGACCGGCTCCCAGTCGGGTGCCGGGCTCACGCGACGGCTCCGACGAGGCGCAGGATCGCGCCGAGGTCGTCGACGGCGTCGGCCGGCGTGCGAGGGGCGAAGCCCGCGATGGTCGCCCCGGCGAGGGGGACGCGGCTCCGGAGCTCGCGGATCGCCGTGCTCAGGGACGCGGGGGTCACGCCGAAGGGCACGGCGGCGGAGACTCCGGTGAACGACGCCGGATCGAGGACGTCGATGTCGATGTGCACCCACACCCGCTGCGCCCCCGTGGCCTGCACGGCGTCGGCCAGCGCCGCCGGGTCGTCCAGATCGGCCACCCCGAGATTCCGGAGGCGGTCCCATTCGTCGGTCTCGGACTCGTCGAGGTTCCGGACACCCACGGTGACGACGCGATCGCGGGGGATGCCGGGGGACAGGGCGAGCTGCGGTTCTCCCTCACCGAGGACCGCACGCAGCGCCATGCCGGAGAAGGCCCCGGACGGCGAGGTGTCCGGCGTGTGCAGATCGCCGTGCGCATCGCACCAGACCACGGCGAGGTCGTCGGTTCCGCCGGGGAGCGTGTCGAGTGCGGCGACGGTGATGCTGCAGTCGCCGCCGATCAGCACGGTTCCGGCTTCGAGATGTCCGGCGACGAGATCCCGCGTACGTGTGAGGGCGCTGAGCCGCCGGACGCCCGTGCCCAGCGCCTCGCCGGCTTCGACCGGAACGTCGAGGACCGTCGTCGCCGCACGCGGGAGATCGCCTGCGATCGCCGACGCGCCGTCGACGAGGAGCATCGCGCGCGCGGCGGGCGAACCCTGCCACTGCGGCACGACCAGGAAACGCACCATGGGAGACCTCCCGGAGACGGAACCGCGGATGCCCGGGCGTGCGCCCGGGCATCCGCGTCGGTGTCAGTTGCCTTCGAGCGCCTGGCGCGGCGCGGTGCCGCCGGCCTTCAGCTCGGCGAGGCGCGCCTCGACCTCGGTCAGCTCGCCGAGATCCTCGAGGCTCTCGAACTGGGCGTCGAGGCTCGACGCGGCCAGCTCCGCCTTGCCCTGGGCGAGAGCCTCCTGGCGGCGGACCTTGTCCTCGAACCGGCCGAGCTCGCTGGTGGGGTCGAGCACGTTGATGGAGCTGACCGCGTCCTGCACCTTGGTCTGCGCCTCGGCGACCTTGGCGCGGGCGAGGAGCTCGCTGCGCTTGTTCTTCAGCTCGTTGAGCTTGTCCTTCATGCCGTTCAGGCCGCTCTTGAGCTTGTCGACGATCTCCGTCTGGGCCGCGATCTGCGGTTCGGCGCTCGTCGCCTCCCGCTCGGCGCTGATCTGGCGCTGCAGGGCGATCTTCGCGAGGTTGTCGAACTTGTCGGCGTCGGCGGTGTTGCCCGCGCCGCGCATCTCGTCGGCCTTGCGGCTGGCGGCGAGGGCCTTGTTGCCCCATTCGTTGGCCGCCTGCACGTCTTCCTCGTGGTCGCGCTCCAGCAGCCGCAGGTTGCCGATGGTCTCCGCGATGGCGGACTCGGCGTCGGCGATGCTGTTGGTGTAGTCGCGGACGAGCTGGTCGAGCATCTTCTGCGGGTCCTCCGCAGAGTCCAGGAGGGCATTGATGTTCGCGCGGACGAGGGTGGAGATCCGTCCGAAGATGGACTGCTTGGTCATGCGTGGTTCCTTTCAGAGGGGCGTCTTCGAGAGCTTGGCGTATGTGTCTGTGCGGGGGATCAGAAGCGTCGACCTCCGGAGCGTCCGCGTCCGCCGCCGCGGGACCCGCCTCCGCCGAAGCCGGAGCTGCGGAAGCCGCCCGAGGAGCGCCAGCCGCTGCTGCGCCGTGACGAGCCGCCGCCCCCGCCGCCGGCGAGGAGTCCGCCGATGATCCCGCCGAGGATGTCCCCGCCGATGCCGGAGCCGCCGGAACGGGACCCGGAGCCGCCGAAGACTCCGCCCCAGCCGTCGTCCGCGTAGGCGCCGGGGGAGTACGCGCGCAGATCGGCCTGTGCGGCGGATGCGGCCTCGCGCGCGAGACCGAGCGCCCGCTGGGCCTCGGCCAGGGCGTTCTCGACATCCGACGTGCGCAGGGTGAGGGCCTGGGTCAACGCGGCGTCGGCGGCCGCCAGGCGCGTGCGGGCGGTGGAGCCCACGGTGCCGCGGCGTGTCTCGATGAACTCCCGGGCAGCCCGGATCTCGGAGGTCGCCTGGGCGAGGGTCTGCTCCAGGAGCTGCTGGGCCCTTCGGGCGCGCTCCACGGCTTCGTGTCCGTGCGCGATCGCCTCGTCGATCTGCGCGTTCGCCGCCGTGAGGGCGTCGAGGGCCCGCTGCGGGTTGCGTGGCGTGGCGACGAGGTCGGCCTGCGCCCTCTGCAGCTGCGCGGTCACCGCCTGGGACGCACTCGCCAGGGCACCGGTCAGGTCGGGCAGTTGTGCCGCCGCAGCCACATCGCCCTGGAGCTCGGTGACGAGCGCCTGCGCCTGCGCCTCGATGCCGGACAGCTCGGTGCCGAGCGCCGTGATCGCCTGGATCAGCTGCGCCGCCTGCGCCACCGCCTGCTCGGCCGTGCGGATCGCGAACGCCGCCTCACCGGAGCGTCCGCTCGTCAGTGCCTGTGCCGCGGCATCGATCGCTCGATCGGCCAAGGACGCGCGCTCCTGCGCCTGTGCCGGATTGTCCGCAATGGTGCTCAGGGCGGCCCGGTCGTAGGTCGCGGCGAGAGCGGCGAGGGCGGGAGCGGCCGAGGCGAGGAGCGGCGTCAGATCGGCGCGCTCTCGTCGTACCCGCTCCAGCTCCTGCGGTGCGTTCTGCTCGAGCTGGCGCAGCTTGTCGAAGGCCTCGGTGTTGTCGTCGAGGATCTCGTCGATCTCGTCGGCCAGCCGGATGATACGGATGTGCCAGGCGCGCCGGTCGTGGACGGAGTCCTCGATCTCATCGTCGAGCTTCTGCCGGAGATCGAACGCCTCGGCGATCTTCGCCTTCGCCTCGTCGACGGCGCGGGAGAACTCCGCGGTCGCGCCCTCGCCGTACTGCGCCACGGCGAATCCCAGCTCCTCCCGACTCGAGGTGATCGCGTCGTCGGCGCGGACGAGTGCGACGCCGGCCTGCTGCTCGACCTGGGCATCGGTGAGCGTGGAGAACGGGTCGGCGGGATCCGGGGTCTCCGGCATGGCGCCCCGCTCGCGGATGGCTGCGTTGCGGCGTGCGC
The DNA here is from genome assembly GCF_002993305.1 of Microbacterium sp. str. 'China'. Lineage (NCBI taxonomy): Bacteria > Bacillati > Actinomycetota > Actinomycetes > Micrococcales > Microbacteriaceae > Microbacterium > Microbacterium sp. str. 'China'. The sequence goes on from NZ_CP027434.1 coordinate 1,358,947, forward strand.
GTCGGACCAGAGCGACGATGAGCCAGATGAGCAGGGCGGCCGCGATCACCCCGACGACGATCAGCGTGACGCGGAGCGCTCCGGCACCGCCGTCCCCCTGGATCTCGTCGGCGGCCAGCGTGATCGCGCCGACCCAGTCGCCGTCGCCGGCGAGCGGGGCGATGGCGTCTTCGATGGCGGCGAGCTGCGCGTCGCTCAACGGCCCGGAGGAGTCCGCGGAGATGTAGAGGCTGCGCCCCTCGACGGCGATCGCGAGGAGGTACTGATCAGGGCCGAGCCGGTTGTCGTTCGCGACCTGGTCGGCCCAGGCGACGCTGTCGCTCGGGTCGGTGAAGTCGTCGACGAGGACGACGAAGAGATCGGCGGAGGAGTTGTCGGTGAGCTCCTGCAGGCGCGACTCGACCTGTTCCTCCTCGACGGGGGAGAGGACGTCGGCCTGGTCGGTGACGTACCCGGAGTCGAGCGTGAGCGGATCGGTCGCGGACGCCGCCGAGGCGGACAGCGCGCCCGTCGCGACCGCGAGGGCGAGAGCGCCCAGCGCCAGCCACCGTTTCGTCATCGTGTTCCCTCCGACCGGCAGCCGAGCCCCATGTGTCGAGTCTATGCACTGGGTCCGACACGCGACAGCACTCGCGCGCCTCTCGGCGTTCGCCCTCAGCGGAGACACATACGCTGGAAGGCATGGACGACAGGTACGGATCGGACGTGCTGGCGACGGGCTGGCGCGAGCGCGGCGTGAAGCCGGTGCCGCAGGTGCCCGCGGAGGTCGATCTCGTGGTCGAGGTCGCGGCGGACGGATTCTGCGGTGCGGTGACCAAGGTGCAGGGCGGTGCGGTGGAGCTCGAGGACCGCGTCGGGCGACGGCGGCTGTTCCCCCTCGGCGGCGGCTTCCTCATCGACGGGGCACCGGTCCGCCTCACGGTGCCGGCGGCATCCGCGCAGGGACCCCGCCGCACCGCCTCCGGCTCCTTCGCGGTGGCGGATCAGCGGGCGCGGACGGCGCTGCCCAGCCGGATCCTCGTCGAAGGACGGCACGACGCCGAGCTCGTCGAGAAGGTGTGGGGTGCCGACCTGCGCGTCGAGGGCGTCGTCGTCGAGTACCTCCAGGGCGTGGACCTGCTGGACGACCTCCTCGCGGCGGAGCCGCCGAGCGCACGCCGGCGGTACGGCGTCCTCGTCGACCACCTCGTCCCCGGGTCGAAGGAGTCCCGCATAGCCGAGGCGGTGGCCCGCGGACCGCACGGCCGGCACGTCCGCATCGTCGGCCACCCGTTCGTCGACGTCTGGCAGTGCGTGACCCCTCGGGCCCTCGGCATCGCGGCGTGGCCCGAGATCCCGCGCGGCATCGACTGGAAGACGGGCATCTGCCGCGCCTTCGGCTGGCCGCACGAGACGCAGGCCGACACCGCCAGGGCCTGGCAGCACATCCTGTCGAAGGTCACGACCTACCGCGACCTGGAGCCCGCGCTCCTGGGCCGGGTGGAAGAGCTGATCGACTTCGTCACCGAGCCCGCGGGCTGACCGCGTCCGGCGGTGGCGGCGCCGGCGACTACCCTGGATCCATGCCCGAACCGCGTACCTTCCGCGACGAGCCGGTGTCCTTCGTGCGTCGGAGCGGCCGGATGTCCGAGGCGCAGGAGCGCGCCTTCACCGATCTCGCCCCGCGCTATCTGCTGGATGTCCCGCGCGCGGTGGCGTGGACCTCCGTGCACCCCGAGGCGCGGTTCGACGTCGTCGCCGAGTACGGCCGGGAGGCGGACCTCTTCGTCGAGATCGGCTCCGGCCAGGGGCATGCCATCGTCGCCGCCGCGTCGAACCGGCCGCGCGACGACTTCCTCGCCGTCGAGGTCTTCCGCGCGGGCCTCGCCCGGACCATGCTCGACGCCGACCGTGCGGGTGTACAGAACCTCCGCGTCGTGGAGGCCAACGCGCCGGAGGTGCTCTCCTCGTACCTGCCGGAGGCCGCGGCGGCCGAGGTGTGGATCTTCTTCCCCGATCCGTGGCACAAGAAGCGCCACACGAAACGTCGTCTGGTGCGGCCCGGATTCGGTGACACGGCGGCCAGGGCGCTGCGCGACGGCGGCCTCCTGCGGCTCGCGACCGACTGGGAGGACTACGCGCTCCAGATGCGGGAGGTGCTGGACGCCGAGCCCCTGTTCGAGCGGGCCTTCGAGGGCGACTGGGCCGAGCGGTTCGACGGTCGGGTCATGACCGCGTTCGAGCGGAAGGGTCTCGCGAAGGGGCGCGACATCCGCGATCTCGTGTACCGCCGACGGGATCGTGCATGACGCAGGCCCCTCCGAGCGCGCCCGTGGGGGTGCGCCTCGTCCCGGCGGCGCTGGTGTGCGCGGCCGCCCCGGCCTTCTTCGTCGTGGCGCTGCCCTGGCTCGGCTGGCTGCTGCTGGCGCTGGGCGTCGGTGCCGCCCTGCTCGTGGAGCGCCGCGGCGAGCCGCTCCCCGGGCCCGACGGATCCCGGCGGCCATCGCTCACGCGGGACCTCTCGCTGATCGCGCTCGGCATGCTCATCGTGAGTGTCATCCCGCTCGCGGCGGAGCTCGACAACCTGGCCATGCTGCGCTTCACCCTCGCGCTCGGCGGTGCGGTGCTCGTGCCGTATCTGATCTCGCGGTTCGCCTTCCGCGACCGGGCGATCCGGTTCCCCTGGCGGACGGGGCAGCGCTGGGGAGTGCTGCACTGGGGCTGGCTCGTCGCGGTGCTGGTGCTCGGCTGGCTGATCCTGCCCTTCTACTTCATCACCAGCGGCGTCTATCAGAACTGGCCCGTGGTGGACACGCCCGATCTCATCGCGCGGCTGTTCGTCGGCGTCGGCGCGGTCGGCATCTGGGATGAGCTGTTCTTCATCTGCACCGTCTTCGCGCTGCTGCGGCGCCATTTCCCCGATGCGCTCGCGAACGCGCTGCAGGCCGTCGTTTTCGTCTCCTTCCTGTGGGAACTCGGGTACCGCGAATGGGGGCCGCTGCTGACCATCCCGTTCGCGCTCCTGCAGGGATTCATCTTCCTCCGGACGCACTCGCTGACCTACGTCGTCACAGTGCACCTCCTCTTCGACGCGGTCGTCTTCGCCGTCCTCGTCCACGCCCACAACCCGGGGCTGCTGCCGATCTTCCTGGTCTGACGGGGTGACTTCCCCGGCGTCAGCGGCCACACTCGATGCATGGCCGAGTGGGTGCTGCATGTCGACATGGATCAGTTCATCGCCGCGGTCGAGGTGCGGCGCCGCCCGGAGCTGGCCGGACGGCCGGTCATCGTCGGGGGCCGCGGCGACCCGACCGAGCGGGCCGTCGTCTCGACGGCGTCGTACGAGGCGCGCGCCTTCGGCATCGGGTCGGGGATGCCGTTGAAGATCGCGGCGCGCAAGGCGCCGGAGGACGCGGTGTTCCTGCCGGTGGATCACGCGGAGTACGAGCGGGCCTCGGACGAGGTGATGGCGGCGCTGCGGACGCTGCCCGACGTGGTGCTGGAGGTGATCGGGTGGGACGAGTGCTTCCTCGGCGTCGTGACCGACGACCCGGAGGGCGTCGCGCGGGCCGCGCAGCGCGCGGTGGAGGAGGCGACGGGTCTGCACTGCTCGGTGGGTATCGGAGACAACAAGGTGCGGGCGAAGATCGCGACGGAGTTCGGCAAGCCGCGAGGCGTGTTCCGGCTGACGGCCGACAACTGGTTCGCCGTGATGGGCGACCGGCCGACCCGTGACCTCTGGGGCGTGGGGCCGAAGGTGCAGAAGCGGCTCGCGGCACACGGCATCGCCACGGTGCGCGAACTCGCGGCGGCGGACGAGGAGACCCTCGTCGCGGAGTTCGGTCCCAAGATGGGGCGGTGGTATCTCGGCCTGGGCTCCGGGCTGGGGCCGCGGATCGTCGACGACACTCCGTGGGTGGCACGGAGCCACAGCCGGGAGACCACGTATCAACAGAACCTCACGACACCTGAGGCGGTGGAGGACGCGCTGCGGGAGCTCGCGGGACACGCGTTCGACGACTGCGCCGCCGAGGGGCGCCCGGTCATGCGGGTGCATCTCAAGGTGCGGTACGCCCCGTTCGAGACGAGGACATTCGGCCGGAAGCTCCCGGCTCCCACGGCTGATCGAGAGGACGTGGTCGCGATGGCGCTCGCCCTCGGCGAGACCCTCGACCCCGCCCGGGAAGTGCGTCTGCTCGGCGTCCGTGCCGAGATGACGATGCCCGACGAACCGGACGGCGTCGAACGCACCCCCGTGCGCGGTCGCATCTGACTCAGTCGCGGACCGTCGCGGCGATCGCGCTCACCTCGATGAGGGTTCCGGGCACGCCGAGGCCCGCCACCCGCGCGGCGGTCACCAGCGGCGGGGCGCCGTCCCTGGCGAGGGTGGCGGCCACGGCACCGTGCGCCGCGCGCAGGTCGGCATCCTGGTGGATGAGGATGGTCCAGCTCACGACGTCGTCGAGCGTCACCCCCGCCGACTCCAGCGCGACCCGGGCGTTGTCGAGAGCTCTAAGCGCCTGCGCCCCCACGTCGGGGGAGACGACGGCGCCGGAGGCGTCGACACCGTTCTGCCCTCCGATGTAGACGGTGGTCGCCCCCGGGGGGATGACGGCGGCGTGACTGAATGCGGGGCTGCGGACGAGGCCGTCCGGCTGCAGGAAGGTGATGTCCATGCGCAGATCATGCCCGAGGGCACCGACATCGCGCACCCGGGTCTCACACGGCATCGGACGGCACGAGCGGTGGCGGGGCCGGGACGCTGGTGACGGTGCCGGTCGTGCCGAGGCCGCCGAGGGCGTCGAAGACCGCGACCACGACGGCGGCACTCACGAGGGCGCCGTGCAGCGGGTGGTGCCAGAACTGCAGTCGCGCGATGAGCCGGTCCCCGCTCACGCTGACCACGAGCGCCCGCACGCCTTCGTGCCGATGCACGCCCTCCGCCGTCCTCGCCGCATCGACGAGCGGCCCGAGCACGCCGTCGATCCCGGTCGTCCCGTCTCGTCGCACCCTGACCTCCACCTCGCTGCGTCGGGCTCCGCGGGTGGAGTCGTTGACGACGGGATCGGAGAGCAGACGTGCGTTGGGGATGTGGAGGGTGCGGCCGTCGACGGTGTGCAGGATCACCGCGCGGGCGTTGAGTTCCGTCACCGTCCCGGCGATCACGGAGTCCAGCGCCTCCACGACGATCTCGTCCCCGATGCGGACCGTCTGCCGCGCCTGCAGCAGCACACCGGCCGCGAAGTTGTCGGCCACGCCGCGGAGGACCAGGATCGCGACGATGCCGAGGATGACGACGATCGCGAGCAGGGGCTGCACGTTCGCGCCCAGCAGGGCGAGCGCGATGCCGAAGCCCAGCAGGAGGATCGCGTAGCCGACGAATTGCGCGGTCGCGGTCCCCACAGCGGTGGAGATGCCGGGAGCACGCCGGAGCAGGGCTGTCGTGCCCCGGCGTGCGAACCGCGAGATGATCCAGGTCGCGAGGGCGACGAGCAGGGCCAGCAGCAGCTGCCACCAGTCGATGTCGGTGGGCAGGAGATCCTGCAGGTCCATGCCGTGGGCTCCTCACGCCGGCGGGGGCCGGTGCGCGGCCTACTGCAGCGCCTTCGCCTTGATGAGGGAGTACTCGTCCGGGGTGATGGTCCCGGCGTCCAGAAGCGCCTTGGCCTTCGCGATCTCCTCGCTCGGACTGCTGCCGGCCACCTGCTGGATGTACGCGTTCGCGGCCTCCTGTGCTCGACGGGCTTCCGCGCTGCTGCGCTCGGCCATGCCGTTGCCCCGGGCGATGAGGTACACGAGCGCCGTGAGGAACGGCACGAAGATCAGGAAGAAGATCCACACGGCCTTCCACCAGCCGCTCAGCTTGTGGTCGCGGAACAGGTCCCCGATGATCGCGAACAGGGCGAAGAGATACGCGGTGAAGGCGAAGATCCACAGGAACCACCAGATGATGTCCCAGAACGATGCCCAAAATCCCATGACTGCTCCTTTCTCGGTGCCGCCGTCTCCGGGGCACGCTCGGAACATACCGGCGGGCGCAGCGCCGGCGCACCGGTTCCGTCCGGAGTTCACCCGGGTGACTCGCCGCGGTGAGACGCCTCCGGCCGGTCGCGCCCGGAGCGTCGGCAGTACGCTTCCCTCGACGGCGGAGGGAGTCCCATGAGCACAGTGCACAGACCACCGTGGCTGCTGAGCACTCTGGACGGCTACCAGCGCCGCTGGATCGTACGCGATGTGCTCGCCGGCCTCTCCGCGGGTGCGGTCGTGGTTCCGCAGGCCATGGCGTACGCGACGATCGCGAATCTCCCGGTGCAGGTCGGCCTCTACACATGCATCGTCCCCATGCTCGTCTACGCCCTCCTCGGTGGCAGCAGGGCGATGAGCGTCTCGACGACATCGACCATCGCGACCCTCACCGCGACGACGCTGGTCTCGGCAGGCGTCGCCGCGGGCGCAGACGACGCGATCGGCGCGCTCATGATGCTGACCCTCCTGGTGGGAGCGGTTCTGCTGTTGGCACGGGCGTGCAGGCTGGGATCCCTCGTCGAGAACATCAGCGGCGCGACCGTGCTCGGGCTGAAGATCGGGGTGGGGGCGACGGTCGCCGTCGGGCAGCTCCCGAAGCTCCTGGGGGAGTCCTTCGACTTCTCCGGCCACGGCTTCATCCGCTCCCTGGTCGCCGTGGGCGAGGCGCTCGACAGCGTCAACATCCCGACGCTCCTCCTCTCGGCGGGGTCCATCGCCACACTCCTGCTCCTCAAACGCTTCGCTCCGCGGGTCCCGGGCACTCTCGTCGTCGTGGCCGCCGGCATGCTGCTCGTGGGGGTCGGAGGGATCGATGATCTCGGTGTCGACCTCATCGCCCCGGTGGCCGGCGGTCTTCCCGTTCCGGGGATCCCGGACCTGTCCGAGGCCGCGGCGCTCGTGCCGGGAGCGCTGGCGATCGCCGTCATGGCCTTCCTCGAGTCCGCCGCGGTCGCACGCAGCCTGCGCCAGGCGACGGAGCCGCAGATCGACAGCGACCAGGAGCTCTTCGCGACCGGCGCGGCGAACACGGTCGGTGCCTTCTTCGCGGCCATGCCCGCGGCGGGAGGGTTCTCGCAGAGCGCCGTCAACCAGGGTGCCGGAGCGCGTTCCCAGCTGGCGACGCTGACCACTGTCGGGCTCGCCGTCCTCGTCGCGTTGTTCCTCGCTCCGGTGCTCAGCCTGCTGCCCGAGGCGACGCTCGCGGCGATGGTCTTCACGGCGGTGGCCGGACTCGTCAACATCCCCGAGCTCGTGCGCTGGGCGCGCATCAGTCGGATGGACTTCTGGGTCGCGACCTCCGTGGCGGCCATCGGTCTCACCGCGGGGCTCCTCCCCGCGGTGGCTGTCGGCGTCGTCGTGACGCTGGTGCTCGTGCTGCGAGAGCTCAACATCCCCCGTGTCCGCGTGGTGGGGAGGCGGGGGAGCGCTCTCGGGCTGGAGCCCGAGCGGGGACTCTACACGGCGAATGCGCTCGCCAATCAGCGGCTCATCGTGCAGACCGTCGCCGCGCAGGTCGAGCCGGTGCGGACGCTCGTGCTCGGACTGCCGCAGCAGGTGGTGATGTCCATCACGGTGCTCGACGCCCTCGAAGCCCTCGATCGGGAGCTGGCGCAGCTCGGCGTGGAGCTCCACCTCGCGGCGGTGCCGGAGGCGGCGGCGGCCGTCGCGGCTCGGACGTCGTGGTACTCCGCCCTGACGGCGGCCGGACGCGTGCACCCCGCGGTCGATGCCGGGCTCCGGGCCGCGGCGGACCGCGAGGAGCGGCCGCGTTCACCCGGGTGAACGCGGCCGATGAGCGGTGACGTGTGGCCACCGCCTGCCTAGGCTGACGGCACGGAAGACCGACGGGGCGATCGAGACAGCGGAAACGAGGCCCGACCGCAGCCGGAACCGGAGAGCGAGGCGGGCATGGCGGCACGCGCCGGAGTGACGTGGCGATGGTCGCGGTTTGGTCTCGGCGTGCTCTACGCGGTGCCCGCGATCGCGGTCGCACCGTTCGATCCTGCTGTCGCGCTGGCTCTGAGCATCGGGGTCCTGCCGGCGGCCGTCGTCGGGCTTCCTGCACGGCGACGAGCGCGCTCGGCGATCCCCGTGCTCGGGACGCTGGTCGCGCTGGGGCTCCTGCTCGGTGCCACGCTCGCGCTCGTACCGGTCCTCGCCGTGCTCGCCGTGGCTGTGCTGGCGGTCCTCGCCAGCATGCTCGCCGCGCGGGAGCGCGCCGGTCAGCTCGCGCTGACCCTGGTCCTGCCCATGGTCGGGATCGGTCTGAGCTTCCCGCTGTCGACGACGACAGTCCTCCTGGCCGGCGCGATCGTCGCCGGCTCGGTGTACGCGTGGCTCATCGCCCTGCTCTGGCCGGAACACGAGGCGGGCGTACGGGCCGCGGCATCGCTGCCGAAGGGGCGAGCCTTGCTGATGTACGGGGCGCTGCTGGGTCTCGCCGCCGCGACGGCGGCCGCCATCGGTTTCGCGACCGGGGTCGAGCACGTCGGCTGGGCGACCGGCGCCGTGCTGCTGGTGATGCGTCCGGTGCGCGGCCAGCTCGTCCTGCGCAGCGTCGGTCGGGCGGCGTCGGTGCTCGTCGGAGCGCTGGTCGCGGCGGGGTTCGCCCTGCTGTCTCCGAGCGGGGCGGCGATCGGGCTCGCAATCGGTATCGTGGTGGGCTGTCTCGGTGCGGTCCAGGAGAGCCGGTGGTACGTCGCGCCGGCGTTCACGACCTTCCTCGTGCTCACGTTGCTGCTGTCGACGTCGTCCGAGCCGCCGACCGCGCGCTTCCTGGAGAGGACGCTCGAGACGCTTCTGGGCGTGGCCCTGGCGCTGTTCTTCGGCGCGCTGATCCCGGCGCTGCTGGCGATCCGGCGGCCGACGCGCGCGAACGTCTCGGAATGAGCGCGACGGGCGCTCCCCTTGCGGGACCGCTCCCACCTTGCAATAGACTGCCCGCGAGGGGGAGCAAGATCGAAATCGGGGGGTTTCGAGTGCTGAACAGTGCGTGGACGGCGGGAACGGGCGAGAGCGCGGCACCCGCTGCAGTGAAGGGTGAGGTTCGTCGGGAGCGCCTGCTCTCACGACTGACAGCCGCGATGGACGGGCCGTGGACGCTCACTCTCGTGAGCGCCCCGGCAGGGTCGGGGAAGACCAGGCTGCTGTCGCAATGGGCTGAGGATCTCCGCGCTCACGCAGACATCGAGCTCGTATGGGTGGCGCTGGAGCGCGGGGAGGCGGATCTGCCGCTCGTCCGCGCGGCCCTGGGCAGGGTCGATGATCGCGGCTTGCAGGAGGCGCTGGCACAGGTGCCGTCCGTGCGGTCGGCGGCCGCCGCGCGGGCGCTCGCCAGAGCCCTCGCCGAAGCGAGGAGGCGCATCGTCATCGTCGTCGACGACGTGCACCGCGTGCAGGATGAGGAGACGGCGCAACTGATCTCGACGTTCGTGCAGAACGCGCCGGGCAACGTGCACGTGGTGCTCTCCGGCCGAGGGACCAGGGCCATTCCGCTGGCGCGACGACGCATCGCAGGGGTGGCCCTCGAGATCGACGCCCGAGCGCTCGCGTTCGACCCGGCCGAGGTCAGGGCGTTCTTCCGCATCCGCGGCATCCGGCTCTCGCAGGGAGAGGTCAGCTCCGTGCTCTCCCGCACCGAGGGGTGGGCGACGGGGCTGCAGCTCATGATGCTCGATGCCGCCGGGGCGCAGACGGTCCTCGCCCATCCGCTGCGGGGGGATGCGCCTGAGGTCGCGGACTACTTCGTGGAGGAGGTGCTCGGAGACCTCGACGGCGAGCTGCGGTCGTTCCTGGAGGCGACCGCGGTCGCGGAGGTCTTCACCGCCGAGCTCGCCGCGGAGCTCTCGGGGGCCGGCGCGGTCACGGCCATGATCGACCGGCTGCTCCGTCTCACCGTGCTCGCCGGCCCTGACACCGCGGAACCGCCCCGCTACCACTATCCGCCGCTGCTGCGGGAGTTCCTCCTCGGCCGGCTTCGGCAGGGCGGAGCGGACCGCGAGGAGCAGCTCCATCGCCGGGCGGCGGACTGGTTCGCGACGCACGATGAGCCGCTGCTCGCGTTGCGGCATGCCGTGCGCGGCGGGGAGACGGCGTGCACGGCGGGAGTCCTGCGGCGCTGCGGCATGCAGCTCGTGCTGGACGGCCGCGCGGACGAGGTGCGGGAGGTGATGGCCGAGCTTCCGACCATCCTGCGGGTGGCGCCGACGGTGCGGATGCTCATCGCAGCGGCGGAGCTGTCGTGCGGAGACCCCTCGGCTGCGGTGATCGTCCCGTCCGTCGGTCGGGGGGAGCCCGACGCCGACCGCCGCTGGCGGCAGGGGATCGAGCTGCACACCGCGCTCCGGCGGGGCGGGATCGCCGAGGCACTGGACGGCGTCGGTGCCGACCTCCGCGATCTCAGCGGCGAAGAGCAGGTCGATGCCTACGTGCTCCTGGAGGCTGCGACGGCGGAACTCTACAGCGGACGGCTCGACCGGGCAGAGGCGACGGCGCGCCTCGCCGGGGATCTCGCCAGGGCGATCGGAGCGCGTGCGGCGGAGCTCCAGGCGGAGGCGGTTCTCGCGACCAGCGTGCTGTTCCGGGGGAGGCTCCGGGACGCAACCGAGGCGGGAGCCGCTCTGGAGCGCCGCTGGCACGAGCTCGACCAACCGGACAACCCCTTCTTCGAAGTGACGCGCGTCTGGCGTTTCTGGGCCCCCTACGAGGGCATGCAGAGCCTGGAGGAGGTGCAGACGTTGCAGACGGCCGCACGGGTGATCGACGACGGCGGGGAGACCGCGATCGCCAGGGGCCTGCAGGGGATGCGCGCACTGTTGGCGGCCGAGCAGGTCGCCGATCCCCGTGACGCGGCCGTGGGGCTTCTCGACACCTTGACGCCGCGGAGTGACCTCCCGCTTCCCCCGCACTGGTACGCCATGATGGGGCCCTTCGCGGTGCACGCCTTCGACCGCTTGGGGGAGCCGACGCTCCGCGACCGGTTCATCGCCGACATGGAGGATGCGCTGGGGGACACGGGAGACGTGCTCGTGCTCCGCGCCATCGCCGCCGTGCGCGACCGCCGTGACGGTATCGCCCGTGGCGCGCTGGCGCCGGTGCTGGAGGGCGCCATCCCCTGTATGCTCCCGGCGTCGATGATCGACGCGTGGCTGGTCGAGGCCGAGCTCGACGTGCACGACGGGGAGCCGGATCGGGCGCAGCTCGCGCTCGCCACCGCGCTCGCCCTCGCGGAGCCGGAGGACCACGTGCGCCGCGTCGCCGAGGCGGGTCCGATCGTGTCGCGGCTGCTCGCGGCCCGGGCGACGGCCGGAGCCCGCACGCACTTCGCGGATCGGGTGCGGGAGCGGCTCGCCGCCGCCGGTGTGCTCGTGGAGGAGGAGCTGACGCAGCGTGAGCGCATCGTGCTGAGCGCCTTGAGCCGCAATGCCACGCTCCGCCAGATCGCCCAGCAGGAGTACATCTCCCCGAACACGGTGAAGACGCATGTGCGCAACATCTACCGCAAGCTCGGGGTCTCGGATCGCGATGGCGTGACAGCGGCCGCCCAGGCCCTCGGTTTGCTCTGAGGGCCTGGGCGGCCGCCGGTCGTCAGTCGCGGGCCATGGCCGCCGCCAGGTGCGCCTCCAGGTCGAGGTAGGCGTCGTCGGCGATGTCGAACACGACCTGTGCGATGTGGCCGCCGCGGAAGTCGAACCCGTAGCCGTACAGGGACGACACCGGGTCGGCGCTGTCCCGCCCGATCGTCAGGCCCTCGCCGCAGAGCGAGAAGTGACCGAGGACCGTGCGGATCTGCTTCTCGTCGACCTTCTCTTCGTCGATGTAGAGCCGCGCGGGTCCGACGCCCTCCCGGTACTCGCCCATGCCCTCCTTGACGAACTCGACCCCGATGATGTGCTTCCCGGAGGTCGGGGCGGGTCCCGAGATGCGGTCCTCCGGCGGGATCCCGAGGAAGTTGTAGACGTAGTGCACCTGGCCGTCCTTGACCACCAGGGCGTGTCCGCCGAACCGGGAGCCGTGCGCGAAGATGACGCCCTCGGTCTCCGGAGTGAACTCGACCTCCGCGGCGATCTTGAAGGAGACGCCGTGGGTGTTCGCCGCCGACCGCTCCGGCACCTCGCTGGTGCCCGGGTAGTAGACGAACCGGCCGGACGGCGGCGCGGGCTGATGGAACTCCATCGCGACGAACGTCTCGAAGTCCTTCGGATTGCCGATGACCTGGAGATCGTTCAGCGGGAGCACCGCGTTCGCCTTCGCCTCCTCCATCCAGAGGGCCTTGAGCTCCTCCAGCTTGTCCGGATGCTCGGCGGCGAGGTTGACGGCCTCGGCGCGATCCACGTCCGTGTGGTACAGCTCCCACTCGTCCTCGTCGAAGTGACCCTTGCCGCTGACCGGACCGTGCACCGTGACCGCCTTCCAGCCGTCGTGCCAGATGCCGCGCTGTCCGAACATCTCGTAGTACTGCGTCTCCTTCGCTGTCGGCGCCTCCGGCGCCGCATCGAACGAGTAGGCCATCGAGACGCCGGAGAGCGGCGTCTGCTCGATGCCGTTGTAGACCTCCGGGAACTCGACGCCGCAGGCCTCGAGGATCGTCGGCACGATGTCGGTGGAGTGGTGGTACTGATGACGCACCTCGCCGCGGGCCTTGATGCCGGCGGGCCAGTGGATCACCAGCGGGTCGCACACGCCGCCCTGGTACGTGTAGCGCTTGAACATCTTGTAGGGCGTCGAGAAGGCAGCCGCCCATCCGGTCGGATAGTGGTTGTAGGTGTCGGGGGAGCCGAGCTTGTCGACGAGGCGGAGGTTCTCGGCCTCGTCGTCCGGGTACCCGCCGAAGATCTTGCCCTCGTTGACGGAGCCGTTCGGGCTGCCCTCGCCGGACGCGCCGTTGTCGGCGCAGTAGATGATGAGGGTGTTGTCGAGCTGCCCCGACTCCTCCAGGTAGTCCACGATGCGGCCGACCTGGGCGTCCGTGTACTCGCTGAAGCCGGCGTAGACCTCCGCCATCCGCGAGAACATCGCCTTCTCCTCGTCGTTCAGCGAGTCCCAGGGACGCACCTCATCGGTCTGGGAGAAGGTCCCCTCCGGCATCGGGTTGAGCGCGGTGAGCTCGGTGCCCTCCGGGACGATGCCCTTCTCGATCATCCGGGCGAGGACCCACTCGCGGTAGGCCTCGTAGCCGTCGTCGAACACGCCTTTGTACTTGTCGATGTACTCCTGCGGCGCGTGATGCGGCGCGTGGTTCGCGCCGGGGCAGAACCACAGGTACCAGGGCTTGTCCGGCTCGGTCTGCTTCACGTCGCGGATCATCGACAGCGCCTGGTCGGCGAGGTCCTTCGACAGGTGGTAGCCGTCCTCGGGGAGGTAGGGCTGGTCGATGTAGTGGTTGTCCTCGGCGAGGGAGGGATACCAGTTGTTGGTCTCCCCGCCGATGAAGCCGTAGAAGCGGTCGTACCCCTGCGCCAGCGGCCAGTGCTTCTTGGACGCGCCGGCCGTCCACTCGTCGATCGGGACGTTGTGGTTCTTGCCCACCCAGAACGTCGACCAGCCGGCGTCACGGAGGACGTGTGCCATCGTGGTGTTCGAGTCGGGGATGTGGGAGTTGTAGCCGGGGAAGCCGGTCGACGACTCCGAGATCGTCGCGAAGCCGTTGAGGTGGTGGTTGCGTCCGGTGAGGAACGTCGAGCGGGTGGGGGAGCACAGCGCCGTCGTGTGCCACTGCGAGTACGTCAGGCCGTTCTGCGCCAGGCGGTCCATGGTCGGCATGTTGATGCGTCCGCCGTACGGGGACCAGGCCGCCATGCCGGTGTCGTCATAGAGGACGACCAGCACGTTGGGTGCTCCCTCGCGGGGCTTCGCCGGGAGGAACGCCTCCCAGTCGGCCTCCGAATCGCGGACGTCGAGTTCGATTCTGCCCTGGAAGTCACGGGCCATGTCCATCTCCTTCATCTCTGCCGAACCGCCTTCCCCGCACAGTACTGCCGGGTCAGGGCCGGGGTCACGGGTCCCGCGATGCGTTCATCCGGGTGATCTCCGTGGCGCGGCAGCGGCGCACTCAGAAGCTGCCGATGCCCTTGCCGATCATGGCTACGCCGATCACGAGCAGCAGCACGGCCATGATGACCGCGTTCTCGGCGGCGAGCCATCCGCGCAGGGCGTCGAGCGGGGCGCGCAGCCGTGCGGCGGCGACGAGGTAGCCGACGACGGGCACGAGCACGGTCGACGCCCCGATCAGGGTGAAGACGGCGATCACGAGGATCGTGGATCCGCCGTCGAGCGCTGCGCCGCCGATGTCGACCCCGGCTCCGGCGGCCAGGAGGAGGTTCTTCGGATTCACCGCCGACAGCAGGAACCCCAGTCCGAGCGCCGTGCCGAACGACATCGTGTCGATCGCCTTCATCCACGACGGCAGGGCCGCCGGTTGCCCCGCTTTCGGGCGCTTGCGCCACTGACCCACCGCCAGCACCAGCAGCAGGAGTCCGAGGACGAGCTGGATGACGCCGCGGATCGGGCGGGAGGCGTCCGGATCCTCCTCGGGGAGCACCGCCGACAGGAGGGTGAAGAGGCCGACCGCCACGACGATGCCCGCGATCCAGCCGAGCAGGAATCCGACGCTCGTGACCCGTGCCTTCGGGGACAGGAGCATGAGGATCGCGGCGATGATCGGCACGGGGCTGATCGCGACGCCCACGGCGAGGGGGAGGATCTCCCCGATGACGGCACCCATTCAGCTGCCCTTCCTGTTCGGAGCCGGCGAAGCGGCATCGGTCGGCGCGAGCTCGGTGATGGCGGCGCGATTGGTCGCGTAGACCGGTTCCCGGTCGAGGATCCCCAGCGACCGGAGGCGGCGGAGCGTGTTCGGCCGGACGCGGCTGAAGGCGAGGGAGATCGACTGCGTGTCCAGCCACTCCCGCAGCGCCTGGAAGGCCTCAGCGCCCGTGACGTCGACGTCGGTGACGGCTTCCATGTCGATGACGACGTGCTGGACGGCGGCCGGGCCGGCGGCGCGGACGGCCTCCTTGACGGCAGCGGAGAACACGGCGCCGTTCGCGAAGAACAGCGGGGCCGCGAGCCGGACGACGATGACCCCCGGTGCCGTGGTCGTGCCCGCAGGAGC
The DNA here is from genome assembly GCF_002993305.1 of Microbacterium sp. str. 'China'. Classification (NCBI taxonomy): domain Bacteria; kingdom Bacillati; phylum Actinomycetota; class Actinomycetes; order Micrococcales; family Microbacteriaceae; genus Microbacterium; species Microbacterium sp. str. 'China'. The sequence continues at coordinate 1,374,065 of NZ_CP027434.1, forward strand.
GTCCTCCAGGAGGGACTCGCCGGGGTCGCCCGAGGTCTCCAGCACGTCGATGGCGGGGTGGGAGGCACGTTGGGCGAGGTTGATGAGGGCCAGCACGAAGGCTACGACGATCCCCGCGATCGAGCCGACGAACAAGGTCACGAGGAAGCAGACCGCGCCGATGACGAACTCGAACCGGTCCAAGCGCCACAACCGCACGAAGTCGCGGATGCCGAGGAGCGGGATGATCGCGACGCCGACGATGGCCCCGATCGCCGGCGAGGGGATGTCGGCGAGCAGCGCGGTGCCGAAGAGCAGCAGCAGGAGCGTCCCGACGGCGAGCACGAGGGCGGGGAGCTGTGTGCGCGAGCCCGCCTGATCCATCGCCGCGGTGCGCGAGGTCGAGGACCCGACGGCGAAGCTGCCCTGCGCGCCTGCGGCGACGTTCGCGACGCCGAACGCCAGCAGATCCCGGTTGGCGTGGAACGGGTAGCGATGCTTCTCGGCGTAGGAGCGCGACACGAGCAGACCCTCCGCGGTGGTGACGAGGGTCAGGGCGATCGCGGAGGGGACGAGAGCGAGCCACAGCGACCAGTCGATGATCGGCCAGGTGAGCGCGGGAGGGCCGGCGGGGACCTCGCCGAGCACATCCACGCCCCGTCCGTCGAGGCCGGTGAGGACGACCGTGATGGTCGTGGCGACGAGCACGATCAGCGCCCAGGGAACGGCACGGAGGTAGCGCTGCCCGAGGAGCAGCACCGCGACGGAGCAGGCGGCGAGGAGCACGGACCAGCCGTTGAGCGAGGGGAGGCCGGTCACCAGCGCGACGACCTTGTCCACGAACTCGGCTCCGGAGTCGATCTTCACCCCGAGCATCTTCGCGATCTGGCTCACCATGATGTCCAGCGCCAGTCCGCCGACGAATCCGACGAGGATCGGCTTGGAGAGGAAATTCGCCAGGAAGCCGAGCTTGAAGACGGCGAGCAGCACGAACATCCCCCCGCAGAGGATCGCCTGGGCGAGGGCGAGCGTGGCGTAGTCGGCGCTGCCGGCGACGGCCAGACCGCCGATGGAGGAGGCCACGAGCGCCGCGGCGGCGGCATCGGGGGAGGCGACCAGCTGGCGCGACGACACCACGAGCGCGTAGACGACGGTCGGGACGATCAGTGCGTACAGCCCGGCGGTCGCGGGGAGCCCGGCGATCTGCGCGTATCCGATGTTGAGCGGGATGGCGATCGCCAGGAGGGTGACCCCCGCGGTGAGCTCGGTCGCGAGGGTGCGTCGGGTCAGACCTGCGAGCGGACGCGGCATGCGCTCTCCCTTCGTCACCGGTGGTGTCCGGCTTCACGATGGCATCGTCGGACGGCGACGACCAGAGCGGCGGGCAACCTCGCCCTGGTGATTTCGCGGTGCGGTGCCGGCGAAGCGGCGTCAGCGTCGGCGGAACCGGCGCCGGGTCGGCGCCGCGGACGACTCCGGCGTCGGCTCCGGGACGGCCGTGCGGTCGCCGCTGACCCACCGCGCCCAGGTCGCCCCCGGGTCGCCCTCCAGCACGACGGCGCGCACGAGCAGGGTCAGCGGGATCGACAGGATGGCGCCGAGCGGCCCGATCACGAAGGTCCAGAAGATGACGGAGAAGAAGCTCAGCGTGAGGCTCAGGTCGACGGCGTCGCTGACGAACTTGGGTTGGACGAGCACCTGGAGCACGACGTTGACCACGCAGTACACGGCGATGACGCCGAGCAGCAGAGGCCAGCCGCCCACGACGAAGGCGAGGATCGCGGGCGGGATGAGACCGAGCACGAACCCGATGTTCGGGATGAAGTTCGTCACGAAGGCGAGAATCGCCCAGACGACCGGGGCGGGGACGCCCATCCACCACAGCGCGAGGCCGTCGACGACCGCCACGACGGCACCGAACGCGGCGTTCACGACATAGTAGCGACGGACCCCCGTCTGCAGCCGGGCGATGCGCTGCAGGGCGGGGCCGTGCGTGGCGCCGAAGAGGGCAGGAGCCGTGCGATACCGGGCAGCGTCCGCGGCGAGGAAGATGATGTACGCGCAGACGAAGAACAGGGCGGTGGCGACGCCGAGCACCGCGCTGCCCAGACTCCCCGCCACACCGAGCAGGGTCTCGGGGTCGAGGATCGAGGCGGCCGCATCCGCCGCCTCCTGATCCAATCCGAGGGACTGCAGCCAGGCGACGACCTGATCGGCGGCGCGCACGAGGCCGTCCTGGGACGCGAGGTCGCCGACGAGTCGGGCGAACTGGGTGCCGGCGAGCCACAGCAGCGCCGCCATCGCCAGCAGGATCACGTAGGCGAGGACGATCACGGCGGTCGTCCCGATCCAGGCGGGGCGACCGGGGCGCTGGAAGGGACGGCGGATCGGTTCGCAGATCACCACGATGACGATCGCGAGGGCCAGGGGGCCGAAGACCTCGCGCGCCAGCGAGACGCCCGCGAGGACGATCGCGCTCGCCGCCAGGATCAGCAGGGTCCGCAGGGCCGGAGACGGTGTGGGACCGGCGGGTACGGGAGCAGACGGGAGCGAGGTCACGCCGCCAGCGTAACCGCCGAACGCACGCGCGTTCCGCGGCACGCCCGGTCCGGCTGTCGATGAGTGGACGGCTCACCCGACCCGGGTGAGCGCGTGACCGCCCGCTCCCTCGGGGCCGGACAATGAGCGGATGGACGCGCAGAGCGAGGCCCACAGGCCCCATCGGTTCCTCGAGATCGCCACGGTGTCACTGTTGGCGGTGACGGCCGTGCTCACCGCCTGGTGCGGGTTCGAGGCGTCGAAATGGGGTGGCGAGATGTCCATCGCGTTCAGCCAGGCGTCCTCCGCGCGGGTGCAGGCGGCATCGGCGCAGGCGACCGCACAGGCCGCACGTCAGTACGACCTCACCCTCTTCACCGAGTGGGTGCTCGCCGAGGCGGACGGGCGAGACGACCTCGTCGAGTTCGTGGAACAGCGGTTCACCGACGAGTTCGCCGTCGCCTTCGACGCCTGGGTGGCGGACGGCAGGAGCGAACGGGGGCCGTTCGTGATGGACGAGTACGTCCCGCCCGGAGCACGGGAGGCGGAGGAGCTCTCCGCCGGGGCCGACGCGCGCTTCGCCGACGCCCTGCGCAACAACCAGCGGGGCGACGACTACTCCCTCCTGACGGTCCTCTTCGCGCTCGTGCTGTTCTTCGCCGCGCTCTCGCAGAATCAACACGCCCTGTGGCGGCGCACGGTGTTCTTCTCACTCAGCGGCGTCATCGCGGTGACCGGCGTCGTCCTGCTCGCCACCTTCCCGATCAAGATCTGACCCCGAGAGAGCACTTTCATCCGGGTGATTGCGCGCCGGTGCTCTGGAAGGGCGCGCGGACGCGTGGTTTCGTGTTGCCATGTCGCCTCCCGTACGTTCCACGAGGCCGGGACCGGCGATGCGTTTCCGGCCGCCTGCCACGCCCATCGGCGTCGTGCCGCGGGAACGTGTGACCGCGGCGATCGCGGCTGCCATCGATGCCGACGGGGTGACGGTCCTCAGCGCGCCCAGCGGCTATGGGAAGACCACCGCCGTCGCTGCCTGGGCGTCATCGCGCGACGACGTCGCCTGGCTCGCGCTGAGCGCGTCCGACGACGACCCCGCACTGCTGACCGCCGGCGTCCTGAACGCGCTGGCGCTCGCGGCGGAGCGTGCGGGGCGCGTGTTCGCCGCGCCGCGGGACATCGAGGATCCGATGCGCGCCTACCGGCAGATATGCGCGGCGTTCCAGGACGCCGAGCACCCGGTGTACCTCGTCGTCGACGATGCCCACCGTGCCGGGGAGGCCTGGGGCGATGGTCTCCTCGGGATGCTGGCCGACCAGCCTCCGGACGGGCTGCGGCTCCTCCTGGTGGGGACGACCCTGATCGAGGTCACCCTGTCCCGCCATCGCCTGATGCATCCGGGAGCCTTCGTCGGTGTGGACACCCTCCGGTTCTCGGAGGACGAGATCCGGAGTCTGACGCGATCGGCGCCCGGCGCGCTCGATGCGGCCGCGGTGCGCGACGAGACCGGAGGGTGGCCCATCGCGGTGCGGCTGGTCCTCGTCGGCGGCTCCCTGCCGTCGAGCCCGGCGTCGACGGCCTCGTCCTTCCTCGGCGCGTACATCCGTGAGCATGTCCTGGACGCGCTGCCGCCCGCGCTCGCGGACTTCGTCCTCGAGGGAACGGCCTGCGCGGAGCTCACTCCCGACACCGCCGCACAGGTGACGGCGAGGGACGACGCCGCCGACCTCCTGGAGACCTGCGTCCGGCTCGGACTGTTCCTCGACCGGTTCGACGGCCCGGAGGGCCCGACCTACCGCTGGCACCCCGCGTTCGCGCGTCGGTGCGCCGACCTCGCGCGGACGGATGCGGCGCGTTTCGCCACGGTGCACCGCCGGGCCGCTCGTGCTCTGGAGCACACGGATCCGATCGCCGCCGTGACGCATGCGCGGCGCGCCGGGGATCCGGCGGGCGCCAGGGCCATCCTCCTCCGGCACTGGCTGGGCCTCGTGGTCGGCTCCTCGGCCGTCGACGTGGAGCGGACGGCGACGACGCTCCTCCGCGACAACCCGGACGATCCGCACCTGCTGCTCGTACGGGCCGGAGCCAGCGACGTCCTCGGGGACCATCGCGTCGCCCGGGAGCTGTGTCGACGGGCCGAGGCCCTCCTCGATCGCACGCCGGGGCAGGCCGACCCCGCCGTCCTGCTCATCGTCCGCCTGCTGCTCGCCGAGTCGTCCGTCGAGGTGGCGGTGTCCGGTGCGGAGATCCGCGCGCTGCTGGATGCCGAGGACGACAGGATGTACGGCGGCCGGGTGGCGCTCAACCATCTGCTGGGGTGGACCGCGCTGCGCAATCGCGAATCGCCGGACCTCGCGATCGAGTACTTCTCGGCGGCGGCGCGCGAGGCGAGGCAGGCCGGTGATCGGGAGCTCACGTCCCGCGCCGTCGGACATCTCGCCTACGGCCTCGCCACGTCCGGCCGACTCACGGAGGCCGCGGCCGTGCTCGCCGAGGCCGAGAGCACCCGTGAGGCTCTTCCTCCGCGGAACACCTTCGCGCGAGGAAGCGCCGTGGCCGCCGCGGGGTGGGTCGCGTACTGGTCGGGCGAGGCGGAGGAGGCGGTCCGGATCTTCGACGCGGCACGCGAGGAAGCCGCGTCCGGCCGCGATCTGGCCGGGCATGCACGCATGATGGGCGCCTATGCGGCCGCGCTCACGGGAGACCCCGGGATCTGCCGCCGAGCGGCCATCAGCGTGCAGGAGCTCCCCATCGACGTCGTGCAGGGGGTCGCGTGGCCGGCGTTCCGGGAGTCGTCGGTGGCCCTGCTCGAAGAGGCGGTGGGGCGGAGGGAGCGGGCGCTGCGGATCGCGATGAAGTATGCGGGCGGCACCGACCTGCCGCTCGTGGGCGTCGCCCTGTCCGGGATCCTGCGTCGCGCCGAGGAGCACGCTGCGGCGCTGGAGATGCTGCGATCGCTGCGGGGTGCGTCCGAGCTGTCGTACGTCAAAGCCGCCACGCTGATCACCGCGGCCGCGCTCCGGAGGGCGACGGGGCACCAGGAGGACGCGCATGACCTGTGCGAGGCCGCCCTCGCGGTCGCGTCAGCGGAGAACCTCGTCGTGCTCTTCGGTCCGCGTGAGGTCGCGGTGCGCCGGCTGCTGCAGGCGCACGTGCACCACGGCACGCAGTTCGAGGGGTTCATCGAGAGGTGCCTCGCGGTCGACGCGGTCGGCTCTGTGACCGATCGGCTGTCGGAGCGGGAACGCGACGTCTTCCACCAGATGCAGACCTCACGCACACTGCCGGAGATCGCCCAGGAACTGCGCGTCTCGGTGAACACCGTGAAGACGCATCAACGCGCGATCTACCGCAAGCTCGGGGTCTCGTCCCGGCGGGAGGCCGTCCACGCGACCGTGTGAGCAGGCGCGGGCGTCAGGGGCTCCCACCGAGGGTGGCGACGAGGGCGGCGTTCGCGACCGCGGAGGGGATCGCCTGCGTCGCCAGGATCCGGTCCCCGGCGTCCTCGACCTCGCGGATGAAGCGGACGTCCCAGCGCTGTTCGACGAGGATGACGGCGGCGACGGCGCCGGGAGGCACCCACGGGAGGAAATGCCGGACATCGTCGAGGGAGATCAGGCCCGGTGCGTACAGGGGCAGGCCGGCGAGCGAGAAGTCGTCGCCGTCGACCTCCGTGATGCGGTGCCCCTCGACGGCATCGCGGCGCACGACGAGGAAGTCGAGCACGCGCAGCGTGCCGTCCTCGACCTGACGCAGCAGCGGTTCCAGGACGGGCGGTCCCGGGTGTGCGCTGCGCAGCTCGACCACGATGAACGCCACGTCTCCCAGCACCCGGCTCCTCATGGCCACCCTCGATTCGTCGCGTCCTCCGATCGTGACAGCCGCACGGAGATGGAGGCCCGAATCCTCACCCGAAGCGGGTGAGGACCGGCGCGCGGGCGACGATGGCGGTGCCATTCTGGACCGCGGATGAAGGGTGGCGACATGAAGGAGTTCCGATTCGGGCCCGTCGAGTTCTATCTCGTGGGCTTCGACGGTGATCGGCCGGATCCGTCCACGTTCGGCGCACTGACCGACCTGGTGTCGAAGGGCGTGGTGCGCGTGCTGGACCTCGTGCTGGTGACACGGACGGCGGACGGGGATCTCGACATCCTCGAGGTGGAGGAGGACGACGGGGCTGCCGTCCTCGACGGCCTCGAGCCGATCGTCGCCGGGCTCGCGAGCGAGGACGACGTGCGCGCCCTGGCGGAGGTCGTGCCGCCGGGACGGTCGGCGGCGGTCGTGGTCCTGGAGCTCCTGTTCGCGCGGACCCTCGCCCAGGATGTGGCCGCCGCGGGAGGCCAGGTGCTGCGCAGCGAGCGCGTTCCGGCACCCGTCGTGAACGCGGTGATGGACATCCTCGAACAGGAAGGTGAATGACATGCCCTTGCGGAGATTCGGCCGGCCGGGGCTCATCGGTCTCGCCGCGCGGACCGCGGTGGTCGCCGGGACGGCGACCGCGGTGCAGGGAGCCGCCATGCGGCACCAGGAGCGCCGCGCACAGAGCGAGTACGAGCAGCAGCAGTACGAGGCCGCCCAGCAACAGGCCCAGATGGACGATGCGGCCCGCACCGCGGCGGCGCAGTATGCGCCGCCGACGAGCCCGCCGGCCGCGCCGCCCGCAGCGGCGGACGACCTGATCGCCAAGCTGCAGGAGCTCGGATCGCTGAAGGCCTCCGGGGTGCTGACGGACGAGGAGTTCGCCGCCGCGAAGCAGAAGCTGCTGAGCTGAGCGTCGCGACGATCGAGACGAGGCCGCGATGAGCGAGATCGATGACCTGCGGGCACGGCTGCGTGCGCTGGAGCAGGAGAACGAGGCGCTCCGACGCCCCCGACGCCGGATCTCGGCCCGCAGCATCATCGCCGGGATCGCGCTCGTGGTCGCCGTGCTCCTCGCGCCGATCGCGGCGATGGGGACGTGGGCGCGGCTGCAGCTCGTCGACGCGGACCGGTTCGTCGCGACCTTCGCCCCGCTGGCCGAGGATCCGGACGTACAGGACTTCGTCGCCGATCAGGTGACGGCCGCCATCGACGAGCAGGTCGACCTGGATGCGGTGGTCGGCGAGCTCTTCGACGGCCTGCGTGCCCTCGACCTCCCGCCGCGCGCCACCGCCGCCCTCGGGCTGTTGGAAGCGCCGGCCGCCTCCGGCCTGTCGTCCCTGATCGACGGCGTCGTGCACGAGGTCGTGTCCTCGCGGCAGTTCGCCGACATCTGGGCGGAGACGCTGCGCTTCACCCATGAGCGCGCCGTCGCCATCCTGCAGGACGAGCCAGGCACCGCGCTGGACCTCAGCGACGACGGGGTGCTCTCGGTGGACGTGGGGGCGGTCGTCGAACGCGTCAAGGAGGCTCTGGCCGAACGCGGGGCCGGGGTCGCCGACCTCATCCCGGTGGTCGATCGCACCATCCCGGTGGTGCAGACCGACGCGCTGGTGCTGGTCCGCACGGTCTATCAGATCGCGGTGACGGCGGGCTTCTGGCTGCCGTGGGTCGTGCTCGGCCTCGTCGTCCTCGGAGTGCTGCTCGCGGTGAACCGGCCGCGGGCGCTGTTCTGGACGAGCGCCGGGTTCGCCGTCGTCTTCCTCCTCCTCGCCGCCGGGATGGGGATCGGACGCGGGTTCTTCGTCAGCGCCGTCAGTCCGTCGATCATGACGGCCGCGGCGGCCGAGTCCCTCTTCGATCAGCTCACCGCGCTCCTCGGCTCCACCATCGTCGCGCTCGCTCTGGTCGGGGTCCTCATCGCACTCTGGGCGTGGCTCGCCGGATCGAGCCGCAGCGCCCGGACGGTGCGCGGCGTCACGGAGAGCGGGTTCGGGGCGCTTCGCGAGGCAGCCGAGGCACGGGGGATCTCCTCCGGGCGGTTCGGGCGGGCGGTCGACCGCTATCGCGGTGCGATCCTCATCGCCGGGATGGCGATCGGGGTGCTCATCCTCCTGGCGACGCGTCCCGTGACCTTCGGTGCCGTCCTCGGTGTGGCGATCGGCGTGCTCGTGCTCACGATCCTCGTGGAGCTGCTGCGACGGCCAGGCCCCGCCACGGCGCCGGAGGAGCAGGACGCCGCCGTCGTCGAGGACGCGCACGACGCGGAGATCACCCTGCGCGGGTGAGGGCCGCTGTCGGCATGCGCGTGGGGTCGGAAGACTCGGGCCGAAGAGAGCGCGGACGCGCCCTGAACGAAGGAGAGACGATGTCGGAATTCAACGCAGACTTCTCGGGCGAGATCACGCTGGACGTCCGCGACTCCCGTCCCGACTGGTCGCCGTACGAGCTGCGGAAGGCACCGGACGGCGCGCCGAACGTCCTCGTGGTGCTGTACGACGACACCGGGCTCGCCTCCTGGTCGCCGTACGGCGGCCGCATCGCGATGCCGACGATGGACCGTCTGGCCGCCGGGGGTCTCACCTACACGCAGTGGCACACCACGGCGCTGTGCTCCCCGACGCGGTCCACCATGCTCACGGGGCGCAACCACCACGTCAACCGCGCCGGCGTCATCATGGAGGGCACGAACGGCTTCCCCGGCTTCGCGGGGCGGCTCCCCGCGGAGTGCGCCACGATCGGGCAGGTGCTGCAGGAGAACGGGTACAGCACGTTCTGGCTCGGCAAAGACCACAACGTCCCGGAGGAGGACATCGCGCCGGGGGGCAGCCGCTCGATGTGGCCGCTGCAGCTCGGGTTCGACCGCTTCTACGGTTTCCTCGGGGGCGAGACCAACAACTGGTACCCCGACCTCGTGGAGGACAACCACTTCATCGAGCAGCCGTACAGCCCGGAGGAGGGATACCACCTGTCGAAGGACCTCGCCGACCAGGCACTTGCGATGATCCGGAACCAGCAGGCCTCGAACCCCTCGAAGCCGTGGTACATGTGGTTCTGCCCGGGCGCGAACCACGCCCCGCACCACGCGCCGCAGGAGTACATCGACAAGTACAAGGGGGCGTTCGACGACGGCTACGACGCGTATCGCGAGTGGGTGCTCGCCCGCATGATCGAGAAGGGCGTGCTGCCGGAGGGCACGCAGATGACGCCGTTCAACCCGTTGCCGGACGAGGCGGCGAACCCGGCCGACTACGTGCGCCCGTGGGCGGAGCTGAACGACGACGAACGGAGGCTGTTCGCGCGGATGGCCGAGGTCTTCGCCGGCTTCTCCGAGTACACGGATGCCCAGGTCGGTCGGATCGTGGACTATCTGGAGGAGACAGGCCAGCTGGACAACACGATCATCTTCTACTGCGCCGACAACGGCGCTTCGGGGGAGGGATCGCCGGACGGCTCCGTGAACGAGAACAAGTTCTTCAACGGGTACCCCGACGATCTTGCCGAGAACCTCGCGATGATCGACACGCTCGGCTCGGCCGACACCTACAACCACTATCCGACCGGGTGGGCGGCCGCGTTCTCCACGCCGTTCCAGATGTTCAAGCGCTACTCCCAGTACTCCGGGGGCACCTGCGACCCGATGGTCGTCCACTGGCCGAAGGGGATCGCGGCGAAGGGTGAGCTGCGCCACCAGTACCACCACTCGGTGGACGTCGTGGCGACGGTGCTCGACGTGATCGGCATCGCGATGCCGGAGACGTACCGCGGGGTGCCGCAGCGACCGCTCGACGGCGTCTCGATGAAGTCGTCCTTCGACGCGGCGCCGGACGGACCGACGCAGAAGAGCGTGCAGTACTACTCGATGCTCGGCACCAGGGGCATCTGGAAGGATGGCTGGAAGGCCGCGGCCGTGCACGCGCCGCTGAGCGGCAAGGGCCACTTCGACGACGACGTGTGGGAGCTGTACCACGTGGACGAGGACCGCTCCGAGTCGAACGACCTCGCCGGGACGCACCCGGAGAAGCTGCAGGAGCTCATCGCTGCGTGGTTCGCAGAGGCGGAGGCGAACTTCGCCCTTCCGCTCGACGACCGCTCGGCCCGTGACCTGCTGAACGTGGAGCGTCCGCAGGCGGAGCCGCCGCGGGGACGGTATGTGTACTTCCCCGGCACCGCGGCGGTGCCGGAGAGCGTCGCGGTGAACGTCCGAGGGCGCTCCTACAAGATCATCGCCGATGCCGTCCTCGACGAGGGCGCCGAGGGTGTGATCTTCGCGCACGGTTCCCGCTTCGGCGGGCATTCGCTGTTCCTCAAGGACAACAGACTGGTCTACGTGTACAACTTCCTCGGCATCCCGCCGGAGCAGTCGTTCACCTCGGAGGAGCTCACCCCCGGCCCGCACACTCTTGGTGTGGAGTTCGTGCGCGAGGGAGCGGGGGAGCACGGCGAGTCCGTCGGCACGACCACGCTGTACGTCGATGATCGTGCGGTGGCGTCCGGTCCGATGCGGGCGCAGGTCGGGAAGTTCACGCTCTGCGGCGACGGACTCTGCGTCGGGTGGGACAGCGCCGACCCGGTCAGCGCGCAGTACCGCAATCCGTTCCCGTTCACCGGCGGCAAGCTCCTGGGCGTGGCGGTGGACGTGAGCACGGAGCAGTATCTCGATATGGAGCTTGAGGCGGCCGCGATGCTGTCGCGCGAGTGACCGAACGCAGGGGGTGGCGGCCTAGCATGAGGGCATGACGGCGATGATCGAGGTCCCCGGCGGAACGCTCCTCATGGGGTCGGACGAGTTCTACCCGGAGGAAGGCCCCGTCCACGAACGGCGTGTGGAAGCGTTCGCGCTCGATCAGCACCCCGTGACGAACCGCCAGTACGCCGCGTTCGTCGAGGACACCGGCTACATCACGATCGCCGAGCGGCCGATGGACCCCGCCGACTACCCCGGCGTGCATCCGGACGACCTCGTCCCCGGCGCCATGGTGTTCACGCCGACCCGAGGCCCCGTCCACCTGCGCGACTGGCGGCAGTGGTGGCGGTGGGAGCCCGGTGCGTCGTGGCGCCAGCCGTTCGGACCGGCCTCGTCGATCGACGACCGCCTCGATCATCCGGTCGTGCAGGTCGCGTACCCCGATGCCGTCGCCTACGCTTCGTGGGCGGGCCGGCGCCTTCCCACCGAGGCGGAGTGGGAATGGGCGGCGCGCGGTGGCCTCGTCGGCGCCCGCTTCGCCTGGGGGGAGGAGACGAAGCCGGGCGGCACCCTCATGGCGGACACGTGGCAGGGCGCCTTCCCGTACCGGAACGACGGTGCCGACGGGTGGATCGGCACCGCTCCGGTGGCCTCGTTCCCCGTCAACGGCTACGGCCTGCACGACATGATCGGCAACGTGTGGGAGTGGACGGCGGACTACTGGACGCACCGGCACGTGCCGCCGGGAGCCGTGGGCGTGGAGGCGGGGCATCGAGCGAGCCTGCTGTCCTCCGAACCCGGGTCGCCCATCCCGCGCCGCGTTCTCAAGGGGGGATCGCACCTGTGCGCTCCGGAGTACTGCCTCCGCTACCGCCCCGCGGCGCGATCGGCGCAGGCGGAGGACACCGCCATGACCCACATCGGCTTCCGCTGCGCCCTCTGACCGCCCGGAGTTCCCCGACTCAGACGGGGTCGGGGAACAGGGACGCCCAGTCGTCGCGGACGCTCACCACGGTGTACCCGCGGTCGGCGGCTGCGTGGAGGGCCTGCTCCGCTCCCGTGTCGTAGGGCGTGTCGTCGCGGTCGGCGTCGTCGTGATGGATCAGCAGTGCGAGTCCGGGCCGAGGGCCGCCGTGCGCGAAGTCGAGCATCGGCATGTCGCCGTTCGAGTTGCCGGCCGCCAGGAGCGGGCGCCGGCCGATCCGACTCCAGATCCGCACCGGCTTCTCCGGCCCGTCGTCGAAGAAGGCGAGGGCGGAGGAGTAGCGGACGCTGGCATCCTTCTCGTCGTAGGCGAGTCCGAGCGCCGAGCCGATCACGCGCTCGGGAGGGATGCCGTAGTTCGCCTGGGTCATCGGTCGCATGAAGTCGCGCTCGCCGCCCGACACGATGTAGCAGGTGAAGCCGTGGCTCTCGAGATACCGCAGCAGCTCGACCATCGGGCGGTACACCGATTCGGCGTAGGAGCGACCGAGGAGCGGGTGCTGCGCGGTGCGGTAGAACTCCGTGACCGAACGGGCGTAGTCCTCCACGCTCACCCCGTCGGTCAGCCCCAGGAGCGCGTGGATGATGACGCCGAGGTCGGAGTCGTCGCCGGCGTAGTGCTTGTCGATCGCGGTGCCGAGCCAGGCGAGGTCACCGGTGACCGCGGCGCGGTAGGGCTGCCGGTCGGCCAGGGAGGGGTCACGGGTCGCCTCCTCGCGCCAGCGCTCGACGACGTAGTGCAGCTGGGTGGGCATGGGCTTCTCCGACCAGAGAGTGCCGTCGTTGTCGAACACGGCGATGCGTTCGTCGACGGGGACGGGGTCGGGGCCCTCCGTCACGGCGGCGACGAACGCCTCGATCGTGCGCCGCGTGCCGGTGTCCCGCCAGGAAGACAGAGGTGAGGAGTCCATGACCGCGATCCTCCCAGGCGTGGCGTCGGATGCCGAGCGTCCCTCACCCGGAGCGGACGAGTCCCGCTGCAACCGGGCGTGCGGGAATACCCTCGCAGGGTATAGGGTTGTGCCGAAGGAGTACCCCAGGGGGGTATCCCGAGGAAAGGAAGCATGATGAGCACGAGCGAGTACCAGGTCACCGGAATGACGTGCGGCCACTGCGAGATGGCGATCCGCGGCGAGGTGTCGCGCATCCCCGGTATCGAGGGTATCGATGTGAGCGCACAGAGCGGGAAGCTCGTGGTGCGCAGCTCCGCCCCCGTCGACGACGCGGCCGTGCTGGCCGCCGTGGACGAGGCGGGTTACCAGGCGGTCCGGTCCTGATGGACACCCCGTCCGCGACCAGCGTGGAGCTGGAGATCGGCGGCATGACCTGCGCGTCGTGCGCGATGCGGATCGAGAAGAAGCTCAATCGTCTCGACGGCGTCACCGCCACCGTGAACTACGCGACCGAGAAGGCGAGCGTCACGGTGCCCGCGGGCATCGACACCGCCCTGCTCATCGCCGAGGTCGAGAAGACCGGATACACCGCCGTCGTCCCCGCGCCTCCCGCGCCGGAGGGTGCGCAGCCCGACGGCGAGGAGCCGGATCCGGAGCTCACGGCGCTGCGGCAGCGGCTGATCGCCTCCGTCGTGCTCACCGTCCCGGTCATCGCGATGGCGATGATCCCGGCGCTCCAGTTCACGTACTGGCAGTGGCTGTCGCTCGCGCTCGCGGGTCCCGTGATCGTCTGGGCGGCCTGGCCGTTCCACAAGGCGGCGTGGATCAACCTCCGGCACGGTGCGGCCACGATGGACACGCTCATCTCGATGGGCACGATCGCCGCCTTGCTGTGGTCGTTGTACGCGCTGTTCTTCGGCACCGCCGGGATGCCCGGCATGACGCACCCGTTCGAGTTCACCGTCGCGCCCAGTGACGGTGCCGGGAACATCTACCTCGAGGTCGGGGCGGGGGTGACCACGTTCATCCTCGCCGGGCGCTACTTCGAGAAGCGCTCCAAGCGGCAGGCCGGTGCGGCGCTCCGGGCGCTGCTGGAGCTCGGAGCGAAGGAGGTCGCGGTACTCCGGCAGGGCGTCGAGACCCGGATCCCGACGAGCGAGCTCCGGGTCGGGGACGAGTTCGTCGTGCGCCCGGGGGAGAAGATCGCCACCGACGGCGTGGTCGTCAGCGGCACCTCTGCGGTCGACGCCTCGATGCTGACCGGCGAGTCGGTGCCGGTGGAGGTCGGCGAGGGCGATGCCGTCACCGGCGCTACGGTGAACGCCGGAGGACGCCTGGTGGTGCGTGCGACCCGCATCGGCGCAGACACCCAGCTCGCCCAGATGGCGCGGCTCGTGGAGGAGGCGCAGACCGGGAAGGCCGAGGTGCAGCGCCTCGCGGACCGCATCTCCGGAATCTTCGTGCCGATCGTGATCGTGATCGCCCTCGGCACGCTCGTCGCCTGGCTCGCGGCCGGGTTCCCGGCTGCCGCCGCCTTCACCGCCGCCGTCGCGGTGCTCATCATCGCGTGCCCCTGCGCACTGGGCCTGGCCACGCCGACCGCCCTCCTCGTCGGCACCGGTCGCGGTGCCCAGATGGGCATCCTCATCAAGGGGCCCGAGGTGCTGGAGTCGACCCGGAAGGTCGACACGGTCGTGCTCGACAAGACGGGCACCGTCACCTCCGGTCGCATGACGCTGACGGCGGTGCACACCGACGACGGCGTGCAGCGCGAGGAGCTGCTGCGGCTCGCCGGTGCCCTCGAGGACGCTTCCGAGCACCCCATCGCGCAGGCCGTGGCGGCCGCGGCCACCCGGGAGCTCGGCGCCCTGCCGAGCGTCGAGGAGTTCGCGAACGTCGAGGGCAGGGGCGTCCAGGGCATCGTCGACGGCCACGCCGTCGTCGTGGGACGCGCCTCGTTGCTCGCCGACTGGTCGCAGCACCTGTCCGCGGGGCTGGCTGCGGTCAAGGCCGAGGCGGAGGCCCAGGGCAAGACTGCGATCGCGGTGGGCTGGGACGGTCGTGCCCGCGGGGTGCTCGTCGTCGCCGACACGGTCAAGGCCACGAGCGCGGAGGCGGTGGCGCAGCTCCGGGCGCTGGGACTGACGCCTGTCCTGCTCACGGGAGACAACCGTGCGGTGGCCGAGCAGATCGCCCGCGAGGTGGGGATCACCGAGGTGATCGCCGAGGTGCTGCCCCAGGACAAGGTCGACGTGGTGCGCCGGCTCCAGGGCGAAGGAAAGGTCGTCGCGATGGTGGGAGACGGCGTGAACGACGCCGCGGCCCTCGCCCAGGCGGACCTCGGGCTGGCGATGGGGACCGGGACCGACGCGGCGATCGAGGCCAGCGACATCACGCTCGTCCGCGGCGACCTCCGCAGCGCGGCCGACGCGATCCGCCTGTCCCGCCGCACGCTCGGCACGATCAAGGGCAACCTGTTCTGGGCGTTCGCCTACAACGTCGCGGCCATCCCGCTCGCGGCGCTCGGCCTGCTCAACCCCATGCTCGCCGGTGCGGCGATGGCGTTCTCCAGCGTCTTCGTCGTCGGCAACAGCCTCCGCCTGCGGTCCTTCCGCAGCAGGGCGGTGGACACCCCGTGAACGAACGACAGAGGAGTACCGACATGTCCGATTCCCCCGCAGGATCCTGCTGCAGCGTCCCGCGCCAGAGCGGCGTCTCCGCCGAAGGGCGCACCGACCTGCTCGCCGTGCCGGCCGAGGGCATGGCCGAATGCCCGGTGATGGCCGGAACGCCCGTGGTGATCGCGACCGCCGAGGCAGCGGGCCTGTATCGCGACCACGAGGGCACCCGCTACTACTTCTGCTGCGCGGGCTGCGGGCCGGCGTTCGACGCTGATCCCGCGAAGTACACCAGGGCGGCCTGAGCCCCCACCCGTGCGGGGCCGCGACAGATCCGGCCCCGCACGGCATCATCGACGTTGGAGGGAAGACATGAGCACCTCGCATCACGACCATTCCGCGCACGGTCACCCCGGGGGAGCGGGGACCGGGACGCCCGCGGATCACACCGGACACGCGGAGCACGCCGCGCCCGGAGACCACACGGACCACGCGGGACACAGTGCGCACGCCGGGCACGGCGGTCACGCGGGACACGGCGGTCACGGCGACCACGTCGCCCAGTTCCGGCGGCTGTTCTGGATCATGCTCGTCCTGGCCGTGCCGACCGTGCTGCTCTCGGGCATGTTCGCGATGATCGTGGGCTACCCGCTTCCCGACATCCCGGGTCTGGCCTGGGTGTCGCCGGTCCTCGGCACGGTCATGTACGTGTGGGGAGGAAAGCCGTTCCTCACCGGCGCCGTCAGCGAGATCCGTGCCCGGCAGCCCGGCATGATGCTGCTCATCGGGCTCGCGATCACCGTGGCGTTCGTCGCGTCGTGGGGAGCGAGTCTCGGGCTGCTGCATCATGAGCTCGACTTCTGGTGGGAGCTCGCTCTCCTCATCGTGATCATGCTGCTCGGGCACTGGATCGAGATGCGGTCGCTGGCGCAGACCACCTCCGCCCTCGACTCGCTGGCCGCGCTGCTGCCGGACGAGGCCGAGCGCGTCGAGGGCGATCAGGTCGTGCGGGTGGCCCCGTCGGACCTCCGCGTGGGCGATGTCGTGGTGGTGCGCCCCGGCGGGAGCATCCCTGCCGACGGGCGGATCGTCGACGGCCGCGCCTCGATGGACGAGTCCATGGTGACGGGGGAGTCCCGCACCGTCACCCGGACGACCGGCGACGCGGTGACCGCGGGGACCGTCGCCACCGACTCCGGCCTCCGCGTGGAGATCACCGCGACCGGAGACGACACGACGCTCGCGGGCATCCAGCGGCTCGTGACGGAAGCGCAGAACTCCTCGTCCCGCGCACAGCGTCTGGCCGATACGGCCGCCGGCTGGCTGTTCTGGTTCGCGCTCGGTGCTGCCGCGATCACCGCGGTGGTGTGGAGCGCGGTCGGCCTGCCGGACGACGCCGTCATCCGCACGATCACCGTGCTCGTGATCGCCTGCCCGCACGCGTTGGGCCTGGCCATCCCGCTCGTCGTCTCGATCGCGACCGAGCGCGCGGCCCGTGGCGGCGTGCTCGTGAAGGACCGTCTGGCCCTGGAGAGCATGCGCACCGTCGACACTGTGCTGTTCGACAAGACCGGCACGCTGACCAAGGGCGAGCCCGTCGTCTCCGAGGTGTCGGTGGCCGGTGCGGAGACCGCGGAGGAGGTGCTGGCGCTCGCCGCGGCCGCCGAGGCCGACAGCGAGCATCCGCTGGCGAAGGCCATCGTCCGGGCCGCTCGCGACAAGGAGCTCCGCGTGCCGGCGAGCCGCGACTTCTCCTCCTCGCCGGCGGTGGGGGTGACCGCGACGGTGGACGGCGCCGTGATCCGCGTCGGCGGCCCGCACCTGCTCACGGAGGAGGATGCCCACGAGCTCCCCGTCGCGGAAGGGTGGCGTGCGGACGGCGCGATCATCCTGCACGTGTTGCGGGACGGCCGCGTCATCGGGGCGCTCAAGCTCGCGGACGAGGTGCGTCCGGAGTCGCGGGATGCGGTCGATGCGCTGCACGCGCTCGGCGTCCAGGTCGTGATGATCACCGGCGACGCGGAAGCCGTCGCGCACACCGTCGCGGCCGACCTCGGCATCGACCGTGTGTTCGCGGGCGTCCGGCCGGAGGACAAGGCCGCGAAGGTGCAGGAGCTGCAGCATGAGGGCCGCAGGGTCGCGATGGTGGGCGACGGCGTGAACGACGCCCCCGCGCTCGCTCAGGCCGACGTGGGCCTGGCGATCGGCGCCGGAACGGACGTGGCCATCGCCTCCGCCGGGGTGATCCTCGCCGGAGACGACCCGCGCGCCGTGTTGTCGGTGGTCGAGCTCTCCCGCGCCTCGTATCGCAAGATGACGCAGAACCTCTGGTGGGCGGCAGGGTACAACCTGCTCTCCGTCCCGCTGGCCGCGGGTGTGCTCGCTCCGATCGGCTTCGTGCTGCCGATGTCGGTCGGCGCGGTGCTCATGTCGCTGTCGACGATCGTGGTGGCGCTCAACGCGCAGCTGCTCCGGCGGCTCGATCTCCGTCCGGAGGTCGTCACCGCGGGCATCCTGCAGCGCTGAGCGCCACCACGCCGCCGTCTCGGTCCCGGCTCAGTGCCGACGGCCGAGGCGGCGGAGAGCGCGGACGCTCAGGACCACCGTCAGCACCCAGGGTCCCACGACGATGATCGGGTCGAGCCAGGTGTGCCGGAGATCGATCCGTCCCCGTCCGAACCGCGACGCGAGCGGACGATGCTGCGGTTCCGCGAGGACACCGGTCTGCGTGATGGGGTCGTCCGGTCGCCGGGTGAGCAGGGAGCGCGCGTGCGCCGTCACCGCATCGACCCGGTCGCCCAGCACGAGCAGCAGCCAGCGGGTGTTCTTCGTCTCGCTGAACCGGTCGTAGGCCACGCGCCGGATGGCGCCGGACAGGCCGTGCAGCGGCTGGGCGGTGCCCCAGACGGGCGGCAGCATCCCGTGCTCGATGGAGCGCTCGCGGCCGCGGTCGGGGCCCTGACGCTCGGGGAGGTCCCAATGCGCGCCGGTGTCGCCGACATCCTCCAGCTGCTGCCAGGTGCGGCGGTGCTCGGGGGCGAGGTCGGCGCCCCAGCCCGGGATCCGGGCACGCAGCTCCTCGGGGGTCGGTGCGGGGATGGGTCGAGATCCTTCGTACGGCATGGTCATTCCTCTCCGACGACGATGAGCGGCTTGATACAGTCGTCGAGCTTGGACGAGAACACGTGGTAGGCCTCCGCGATGTGCTCCAGCGGGAAGCGATGCGTCAGCAGCTCGGAGGGACGGATGTGCCCCGCCTGGATGTGTTCGAGCAGTCGCGGCCACTGCCTCTTCACGGGAGCCTGGTTGCCGCGCACCGTGAGTCCCTTGTTCATGATGTCGCCGAGGCGCACCGAGGTCACCAGAGGACCGTACGCGCCGAGGATGGACACGGTGCCGCCCTTGCGCGCGCTGTCGATGGCCCAGTTCACCGCGACGGGGGAACCGCCCTGCAGCTTGAGCTTCGCGGCGGTCACATGCTGGACGACGCTGCCGTCCGCCTCCGCGCCGACCGCGTCGATCACCACGTCCGCGCCGAGGTAGCCGGTCGCCTTCTTCAGGGCGAGCACGATGTCACCGGCTTCGTGGAGGTGCATCGTCTCGGCGAAGGCGAAGTCCCGCGCCTTCTCGAGCCGGTAGTCGAGGTGGTCGACGACGATGACCCGTCCTGCGCCGAGGAACCAGGCCGAGCGGGCGGCGGCTAGGCCGACGGGACCGGCGCCGAACACGACCACCGTGTCCCCTTCGGCGATGTCGGCCTGCTGCGCGCCGAAGTAGCCGGTGGAGAACGCGTCGGTCAGCAGCAGCGCGTCTTCGGAGGCGAGCCACTCCGGGATCACCGACGGGCCGACATCCGCGAACGGCACACGCACGCGCTCCGCCTGCCCGCCGTCGTACCCGCCTGTCGTGTGCGAGTAGCCGTAGATCCCCCCGACCGCGGTCGCGTTGGGGTTCACGTTGTGGCAGTTCGAGAAGAGGCCTCGGCGGCAGAAGTAGCACGAGCCGCAGTAGATGTTGAACGGCACCATCACCCGGTCTCCCGCCCGCAGGCTCTCCACCGAGGGGCCGACCTCCTCCACCACCCCGACGATCTCGTGACCGAAGGTGTGCCCGATGCGCGTATCGGGCATCATGCCGTGGAAGAGGTGGAGATCCGACCCGCACACGGCGGCTCTCGTGACCCGGACGATCGCGTCGTTGGGGTGTTGGATCGTCGGGTCAGGTTTCTCCTCGACGCGGATCTTGTACGGTCCGCGGTAGGTCATCGCCTTCATCGGATGCTCCTTCGCTACGTGGAGTGACCGACGCTAGGCGCCGCCTCGAGGATGACTCAGGGCATTGACGGATGGCGCCGGGGAGCGTAGCGGGCCGAGGTCAGGCCCTGGGCGGGGACCCGATCTCCGCGCGTGCCCGGCGGCTGCGGGCCGCGAGCACGAGGCCACCGAGGACCGCGGCGAGGAGGGAGCCGACGAGCACGCCGATCTTCACCTGATCGTCCGCGACGCTGCTGCTGCCGTACGCGAGCTCGCCCACCAGCAGCGAGACCGTGAACCCGATGCCCGCGAGCAGGGACATGCCCGCGAGATCCGGCCAGCGCAGCGACTCATCGAGGCGCAGGGCCGGTACGCGACTCAACAGGAAGGTCGTGAGCAGGATGCCGACGGGCTTACCGAGCACGAGTCCCACGATGATACCGATCGTGATGGGGTCGGTCAGCGCCGAGACGAGGCCGTGCACGCCGCCGATCTCGACCCCGGCCGCGAAGAACGCGAACACCGGGACCGCGACGAGGGTCGCGACGATCCCCCAGCGGTCGGCGAAGTGCGCGGCGAGACCGTCGTAGACCGGGGCGCCGTCGGCGTCCGTCCCGGTCCGCACCCGCGCGCGCTCCGTCGGACGCACCGGCACCATGAAGCCGAGCAGCACGCCGGCGACCGTGGCGTGCACCCCGGACGCATGTACGAACGCCCAGACGGCCAGGGCGAGGGGAAGCAGGATCCACCAGGACCGGATGCCGTTCTGCACAGCGAGTGCGAAGCCCGCGAGGGGGAGGAGCGCCAGGATCAGCCAGGGGAAGCTGATGGCCTCGGTGTAGAAGGTGGCGATGATCGTGATGGCGATGAGGTCGTCGATGATCGCGAGGGTCAGCAGGAACACCCGCAACGCCGGTGGCAGGAAGCGGCCGACGACGGCGAGCACCGCGATCGCGAACGCAATGTCCGTGGCCGTGGGGATCGCCCATCCGCGGAGGACCTCGGCGCCCGACGCGGCGTTGATCGCGACGAAGAACAGGGCGGGGACGATGACACCGCCCACCGCGGCGGCGATCGGAAGCGCGGCACGGCGCGGATCGCGCAGACGCCCGGCGACGAACTCCTCCTTCAGCTCCAGTCCGACGACGAAGAAGAACACCGCGAGGAGACCGTCGGCGGCCCAGGCGCCGACACTGAGCTCGAGGTGCCACTCCGGGATCCCGAAGCGGAAGTCCCTGATGGCCTCGTACCAGGGGGCAGCGGGGGAGTTGGCGAGGATCAGGGCGGCGAGCGTGGCGGTCAGGAGCAGACCGCCGCCGAGCACGTCGCTGCGGGCGGTGGAGCGGATGCCGCGCCAGAGCTCATGCGGCGCGAGACGGAGACGGGCAGGGGACGACGAAGAAGACACAGGGATACCTCACGGCAGATGGATGGGTGGCGCGATGTCGCCGCACCCGTCCGGGCGCGGCCTATCCCCGTGGCGGCGGGCAGCCGGCGATCTCGCCGTGCGAGAGGGTGCCCCAGACGCTCGTCCACCCGTTGGTGCCGGGGTGCAGCACCACGCGCATCCACTCCGTCATCGGCGTCGCGGACGACAGACGGCGCGGGGCGCGCGTCGAACCGGCGATGAGGAGGGAAGGCACGGATCCAGGCTACCGGTCCGGGCGGCGGGCCCGCTGAGCGACCTCCGGGGGAACGAGAAGAGGGACCGTCCGTCTGGACGATCCCTCTTGCTGTACGTGCCCCCGACAGGAGTCGAACCTGCGACCTACGGTACCGGAAACCGGCGCTCTATCCACTGAGCTACGGAGGCGTACCGATCGACAATATCACTCGTCGGGGGTGGTCTCCGACCCACCGGCCTCCGTGACCGGCGCGGCGCGCAGTTCGTCGAGCGCCGCGGCGAGCCTTTCGGCGAGATAGCGGTGGCCGTCGGTGGACGGATGCTTGCGTCCGACTTCCACGTCGATGACGGCGAGATAGTTGTCCTCGGTGATCCAGTCCCGCTCGATCGGGGAGATGTACCACCAACCGCGGGCCGAGGCGAGAGCTGCGAGATCCCGGTCGATCCGTGCGGTCTGCGCGCCCACCGGCAGCTCGTGCGGCGCGGGACCGAGGACCACGATCGCCGCCTCCGGATACAGCGCCGTCAGCGCGTCCCACGCGGCGGTCACGGCCTCGCGGTAGCCGGTCTCGCCCTGCGCCCGGTCGTTGATGGAGCCCTGGATGATGACGAGGTCCGGATCGAGGGTCGGGTCCAGCGCCGCGATGCGGTCGCCGAAGTCGGGGCCGTCGATCCCGGGCTTGAGGTAGCCGCTGCCGCGGACGCCGTCGACGATGGTCGAGCCGTGCAGGAGGTCGGCGAGCACGTACGCGTAGCCGAGCGTGGGGTCGGAGGCGGCCGAACCGTAGGTCCAGGAATCACCGAACACGAGGACGGTCGGCTCGTCGGGGAGCACGAGCGGCGCGGGGGCGATGACCGCGGCGGACTCGTCTCCGGCGGCGGCGCCGACCGGGAGGGATGACGGCGCCGGAACCCAGGGCCGCCAGACTCCGAGAACGCCCGCGGCGACGGCGACGAGGAGGGCGGCGGCGACGCCCGCGATGCGCAGTCGACGAGGGGCGGCGGGGGCGTTCATGGTGTGAGAGTAGATCACGGAGGACGGATCGCAAACTCGGCAGGACACGGGGCGACGGAACGGGCCGGCGCACCCCCGTAAACTGGGGGATCTATGAATCCTGAAACGCTCGCCCACGCCCTCCTCGCCGTCCTCGCCCCCATCGCCGAGGAACGACGTCCGGGCGAGCCGTTCGACCTCTCCGCCGCCGACATCGTGCTGGAGCGCCCGCGCAACCGCGACCACGGCGACTGGGCCTCGAACATCGCCATGCGCCTGGCCAAGCCCTTCGGCACGAACCCGCGCGAGCTCGCCCAGCAGATCGCCGACGGACTGGCCGATGTGGACGGCATCGCGAGCGTGGAGGTCGCGGGCCCCGGCTTCCTCAACATCCGCCTCGACGCGGCGGCCGCCGGTGCGCTCGCGAAGGTCATCGTCGACGCCGGTCCCGCCTACGGGACGAACTCCTCGCAGGAGGGCGTGAGCGTCAACGTGGAGTTCGTCTCGGCGAACCCCACCGGACCGCTGCACATCGCGCACACGCGCTGGGCGGCCCTCGGCGACGCGATCGTCCGCCTGCTCCTCGCGAGCGGCGCCCGTGCGGTGCGCGAGTACTACATCAATGACGCGGGCGTGCAGATGGACCGTTTCGCCGCGTCCGTGCTGGCCGCGGCGAAGGGGGAGCCCACGCCGGAGGGCGGCTACCCGGGGGAGTACATCGCGACGCTCGCCGGTCGCGTTCTCGAGGCCCGTCCCGACCTGCTCGACCTCCCCGAGGAGGACCAGCTCACCGTCGCCCGCGAGCTCGGCTACGAGTACCAGCTCGCCGAGATCAAGAACTCCCTCGAGCGCTTCAACGTGCCGTTCGACGTGTGGTTCTCCGAGCGCACCCTCCACGCGAAGGACGCCTCGGGCACCAGCCTCATCGACCAGGCCGTCGACCGTCTGCGCGAGCAGGGCCACGTGTTCGACGAGGACGGCGCCGTCTGGGTGCGCACCACCGACTTCGGCGACGACAAGGACCGCGTCATCCGCCGCTCGAACGGCGAGTACACCTACTTCGCCGCCGACGCCGCCTACTACCTGAACAAGGGCGACCGCGGCTTCCGCGACAAGATCTACCTGCTCGGCGCCGACCACCACGGCTACGTGCACCGTCTCAAGGCGGTCGCGGGGGCGGCGGGCGACGACCCCGCGAAGAACATCCAGGTGCTGATCGGCCAGATGGTCTCGATCAACGGCGCCCGCCTCAGCAAGCGCGCCGGCAACATCATCGAGATGGACGACCTGCTCGACTGGCTCGGCACGGACGCGCTGCGCTACTCGCTGGAGCGCTCGCCGGCCGACTCGCCGCTCGACCTCGACCCGGAGCTGCTGCAGAAGCGCACGAACGACAACCCGGTGTTCTACGTGCAGTACGCACACGCCCGCACCCACAACGTCGCGCGCAACGCCGCCGACTCCGGCATCGACCGCTCGGTCTTCGCCCCGGAGACCCTCACGCACGAGACCGAGGCAGCGCTGCTGGGCGCGCTCCAGGAGTTCCCGCGCATCGTCGCGTTCGCCGCCGAGGTGCGCGAGCCGCACCGCGTCGCGCGCTACCTGGAGGAGCTCGCCGGGCTGTACCACCGCTGGTACGACAACTGCCGGGTGATCCCGCTCAGCGACGCCCCGGTGGAGGACGTGCACCGCACGCGCCTGTGGCTGAACGACGCCGCCGGCCAGGTCTTCCGCAATGGGCTCGACCTGCTCGGCGTCTCCGCGCCCGAGCGCATGTAGGGAGCGCCATGAGCGACGACAACCCGACCCTCCCGTACCCGAAGCCCTCGGACGAGCACCCGACGCTCGTGGTCCCGGACCCGGCGGACGGTCGCGAGCGGAAGGGGTCAGCGCCGCGGCGGCGCCGGTGGCCGTGGGTCGTCCTCATCGTCGTGGTGGTGGTCGCGGCCCTCGTGGTCGCGGCGGAGCTCGTCGCCCGTGCGGTACTGCCCGGCGTCGTGCGTTCGATCGTCATCGAGCAGCTCGACCTCCCTGCCGACCAGCAGCTGGACGTCGAGACCGAGGGGGTCCTCCTCCCACAGCTGCTCGCCGGTCGTCTCGACACCCTGCGGCTGTCGACGGACGCCGTCACGCTGCAGGGCATCACCGGTGCGGCTGACGTCACGGCGACCGGCGTTCCGCTGCGGGGCGGCGACCTCGACGGCGCCGACGGCACCATCCGCATCGACCAGGAGCAGTTCACCGCTCTGCTCGCCGACTCGGAGCTCCCGGTCGACACCGTGGAGTTCGCGGCACCGAACGCGACCCTCGGAGGCTCGTTCGACGTGCTCGGCACCGCGGTCCCGGTCTCCGTCACCCTCACTCCGGGGGCTGTCGAGGGCGACCTCGAACTCACCCCGGTGGCGGCGAGCATCGGCGGCGTCGACATCGA
Organism: Microbacterium sp. str. 'China'; assembly: GCF_002993305.1. NCBI lineage: Bacteria > Bacillati > Actinomycetota > Actinomycetes > Micrococcales > Microbacteriaceae > Microbacterium > Microbacterium sp. str. 'China'. The sequence goes on from NZ_CP027434.1 coordinate 1,398,924, forward strand.
TCTCGACAGCGTCGGGTCGTCGCTCGGCTCCCTCGGTGACGGGATCACGCAGCCGCGGCGGGTGTGCATCGCGGACCAGCTCCCGGCCGGTCTCACGCTGACGGGGGTCGAGATCGTCGACGATCAGGCCGTGATCGACATCGACGTGGACGGGGCGATCGTCACGGATGAGGCGCTCCAGGAGAAGGGGTCCTGCGACCGCTGACCGGACCCCGCTTCAATCGGGCAGGCGCTCCTGCAGCCGTGCGGCGAGCTCCGTCGGCCGCTGCAGGGGGATGCCGTGTCCGCAACCACGGAGGACCTCGAGGGTGCTGCGGGGATGGACACGGTTCAGCAGCGCGGCGGAACGGCGCATGAGCGGCTTCTCGTCGCCTCCGACGAGGACCAGTGCCGAGCCGGGGTGCGTGCTCCACGCGGGCGGCGGCGTGAAACGCAGGTTCTCCTCGACGGCGCGCAGCAGGGTCGTGCGTGAGATGGCGGCGGAGGTCTCCAGATAGCGGGGGAGCAGCGCGTCCGGGATGAACAGCTCGCGCGCCTGCAGACGGGCGAAGCGCTCGTTCCTGGCGAGCCCGGCCGTGAGGCGGAGCAGCGCGAGGGTCGGTCGGATGGCGCGCAGCGGTTCTGCCTGGGCGCTGATGACGACGGCGTCGGCGACGAGGTCCGGGCGTCGTGCCGCGAGCAGGACGGCGAGCTGCGCGCCGAGGGAGAATCCGACGACCGTGGCCGGTCCCGTCTCCCGCTCCAGCAGGGGGACGAGCGCCGCCACCGTCTCCTCGTGCGACGCGTAGTCCTCGGTCGCGCTGCGGCCGTGACCGGGAAGATCAGGGACGATGACCCGCCGCGCAGGATCGAGGTGCGTGCGCAGCGGCTCCCACATCCAGCCGGCGACGCCGCCGCCGTGCAGGAGCAGAAGCGGTGGTGTTCCCGGGGGACCCGATGTCTCGTGATGCATGTCACTCCGTCTCGAAGCTCGCGGCCATGCGGCCGACCGTGTCGATGGCGCTCTTCAGCGTGCCCCGATCGAGCGGTCCCAGCGTTCGGGCCGCGGAGAGCAGTCCGAGGGTGGCGCTGGAGAGCGCGAGGGCGAGGGCTTCGGGCTCCACGTCCGGCACGATACGGCCCTGACGCTGGAGGTCACGGAGCCCGGTGACGACCCGCTCGTGACGTGTCCGGTACCGGGAGGTCGGTTGCGTGGCGACGTGCGCGCCGAGCACTCCCGCATCGTCGAGGAACGCTGCCGTCATGAGCTCGTCGTCGAGCAGCGCGGCCGCCGTGGCGCGGTAGAGGGCGCTGAGCGAGGGCTGCGGTCCTGCGGTGCGGGCGACGGCGTCGGCGATCCGAGCGGTTCCGCGCTGGAGCAGGGCGTCGAGGATGTCGCGCTTCGCGGCGAACTCCAGATAGACGGCGCCTTTGCCGATACCGGCCACGCGGGCGATCGCCGCGACGCTCATCGTGTCGAACCCCTCCGCGAGGACCATCCCCTCCGCCGCGTCGAGGATGCGTGCCCGGCGGTCCGGGACGAGCGGCCTAGGCATCGGAGCCTCGTGCGAACCACTCGCGCAGGGCGGGGATCACGAGGTCGGGACGGTCCCGTTGCACCCAGTGCCCGGCGCCGGGGGCCACGAAGAGCTGCCCGTCCGGCAGGCTCTCCGCGGCCGCCTCGACCCGTCGGAGCGGGACGCCGGAGTCGCGGTCGCCGTGCACGAGGAGGACGGGGACGCGGATCTCGGCGAGTCGATCACGGTAGTCGGTGCGGAGCCGCAGCGGCCGCACCTGGTCGCGCTGCCAGCCGCCGAACGTCTTGAGACCGGAGCCGGTCGCAGCCTCGGCGAGCACCGCGTCGACGAGAGCAGGGGTGCGGGCGTCGGGGGAGCGCACGAGATCCTGAAGGCCTCGCGTCATCGCCTTGCGGTCGCGTGCGTAGACGCGTGTCATCGCACCGAGCAGGCCCGAACGCAGGAGCAGGAACGTCGACAGGTGGGAGAGGGGTCCGAAGGCGCCGTCCGTCAGGCGCGGCATCAGACCATAGCTGCCGAGGAGGGCGGCGGCGTGCGCTCCGTCCGGGCGGTCGAGCAGATGGCCCAGCGCCATCCCCGCGCCCATCGACAGGCCCCCGATGGCGTAGGCGTGCAGCCCGAGGGCATCGACGAGGTCGCCGACATACTGCACCAGGCGCTCTTGCGTCAGCGGTGCATCGAGGTGTGAACTGCGTCCGAAGCCCGGGTGGTCCGGCGCGACGACGCGGTGCCCGGCCGCAGCCAGCGCCGGCCCGACCTCGCCCCAGGAGAGCTCCGCACTGTCGGCCCCGCCGCCGTGCAGCAGCAGCACGGGCGGCTGCATCTCCCCGGACGGGCGCCATTCCAGGATCGAAACCGCCGCGCCGGGAACGGTCACGGTGTGCCGTCGTGGTGCGGACATGCGTCCCCTCTCGTTGTGACCATCGTATCGATTCCGGTCACAACGAGGGCATCACTCCGTGGCGGCGGTGCCGTTCTCCTCGGCCGCCGCACGCTGGGCGTCGCGCAGCTCGGCCGTGGCGATCTTGACGTCGACCTCGGCGCGCTGCAGCCGTCGCTGGACGAACGTCCGCGCGCCGAACCGTTCGTGCAGGCGGTCGCCGCGCTCCTCTTCGGCCGTGACGATGTACGCGCACGCGACGAGGATGACCTGCGTGGAGAGCTGGAGCCAGATCAGGAGGGCGAGGAGGGAAGCGAACGAGGCGAGCAGGGGATTGCTCGTCGCTCCGCCCACGAACAGTCCGGAGAGCTGCTGCAGCACGATGAGGCCGAAGGCACCGAGGAAGGCGCCGCTCCACAGGGAACGGGCGGCCGGCCGGACGCCGGAGAGCAGGAGGAAGGCGCCGACGATCAGGGCGGCATCGAGGATGAAGACCACGAGAAGCGACAGGATCCGGACCGTCCAGGAGAGCAGAGGTGAATCCGACGGCACCCCGAGCAGGTCGCCGATCCAGGTCACCCCGAGCTGACCGATGAACGTGATCCCGGCGGCGAGCACGAACGCGATCCCGATGCCGGCGGCGAGGAGCAGGTTGCGGACGATGACCCATATCCACAGGATGTCCGCCTGGATCGTGCCGGCGATGGTCCGGATGGCCGTGCGGAGCGAGCCGATGGCGCCGAGGGCGGCACCGATCAGGGCGACGAGGGAGATGATGCCGGCGATCGAGAACGACGCCGGAGTCCGGAGGTCCTTCGTGTCGATGACGCCGCCTTCTCCGATGAGCCCGGGCACCGCGGACTGCACGGCGTCGATGATCGCGCGCCAGGCCTCCGGGTTGCCGGAGAGCCAGAGGGCCGCGAGGGAGAAGCCGAGGAGCACGCCCGCGAACACGCTGAACAGGGCGCGATAGGTCACGCTGTCGGCGAGCATCGGACCGCGTCGTTCGGAGTACAGCAGCACCGCCCTCACCGGTCGCCGAGCCAGGGCCCAGGCGATCACCGGGCCCGTGATGCGGGCGACGAGCCCCGGGCGGGCCGGGGCTGCGGAGCGGTTCTCGGAGTCTCGGTTGTCGGTGTCTGCCACGTGCCCACCCTATGAGCCGGGCGGTACCGCTCCCCAGGGGGTTGACGCGGCGTGTCACCATGACCAGGCCGGGACAGAGGGTGCCCTAGAATCGGGGCAACTCGATGTGCGCCTCCGCCCGAGATCCGTCCCACGATTGGTGTTCCGTGCTCGACTCTGCCGCCACGCTCGCTCCGGACTGGCTCGTCGTCCCCGAGGATCCGAACGATCTCGCGCCGGGTGTCTGGCCATCGTCGGCCACGCGCGACGAGGACGGCAGCCTCGTGCTCGCCGGAGTGCCGGCGCCCGAGCTCGCCCGCACCTACGGCACGCCGCTCCTCGTGCTCGACGAGGACGAGGTGCGTCGCCGCGCCCGGGCCTTCCGCGACGCTTTCGACCGCGCCGCCTCCGCGCACGGCACTACCGCGCAGGTGTACTACGCCGGCAAGGCGTTCCTGTGCACGACGGTCGCCCGTTGGGTCGTCGACGAGGGGCTCCGCGTCGACGTGTGCACCGGCGGTGAGCTCGAAGTCGCCCTCGCCGCGGGGGTCGCGCCGGCCTCGCTGGGGTTCCACGGCAACAACAAGTCGGTCGCCGAGCTGGAGCGCGCGGTCGCTCTCGGCGTCGGCACGATCGTCGTCGACAGCGCGATCGAGATCGAGCGCCTCGCCGCCATCACGGCGCGTACGGACACCGTGCAGCGCGTCATGGTCCGGGTCATCAGCGGCGTCCACGCCGAGACCCACGACTTCCTCGCCACGGCCCACGAGGATCAGAAGTTCGGCTTCCCGCTCGCCGAAGCCGAGGTCGCCGTGGCGCGCATCCGCGAGATCCCGGGGCTCGAGTTCGCCGGCCTGCACTGCCACATCGGCTCCCAGATCTTCGGCGTGGCCGGCTTCCGCGAATCCGCGTCGCGCGTGCTCGAACTGCACGCCGCCCTCCTCGAGGACGGACCGGTGCCGCAGCTGAACCTCGGTGGCGGCTTCGGCATCGCCTACACCCGCGTCGACGACCCCACGCCGATCGACGAGCTGGCCGACGGCATCGTGGCGGCGGTCGCCGAGGGCTGCGCGGCGCGGGGCATCGCGGTGCCCGCGCTCTCGTTCGAGCCCGGGCGCGCGATCGTAGGCACGGCGGGTGTGACCCTCTACGAGGTCGGGACGACGAAGGACGTCACGGTCGCCTCGGGAGCGACCAGGCGTTACGTCAGCGTCGACGGCGGGATGAGCGACAACGCCCGCACCGCCCTTTACGGCGCCAGCTACTCCGCCCGCCTCGCCTCGCGGACGGGGACGGCCGAGCCTCAGCTGAGCCGAGTGGTCGGCAAACACTGCGAGTCCGGCGACATCGTCGTCGACCACGAGTACCTCCCCGGAGACGTGACACCGGGCGATCTGCTGGCCGTCCCGGCGACCGGCGCCTACTGCGCCTCGCTCGCGAGCAACTACAACCACGTCCCGCGGCCGCCGATCGTCGCAGTGCGCGAGGGGCGCTCGCGGGTGATCGTCCGCGGCGAGACCGTCCACGACCTGCTGGCCCGCGACGCGGGCATCGACGGGGCGCACGCCCCTGAGGGAGCACGATGACCCACCACCGAAGGAGCATCCATGACTGACTACAGACGACTTCGCGTGGCGCTGCTGGGCGCCGGAGCCGTCGGCTCCCAGGTGGCGGCCCTCCTGCTCCGCCACGGCGACGAGCTGGCCGACCGCGCGGGTGCCGCGCTGGACCTGGCGGGCATCGCGGTGCGCAACCTCGACGCGCCCCGCGACGTCGACCTCCCGAAGGAGCTCTTCACGACCGACGCCGAGTCGCTCATCCTCGGCGCCGACATCGTGATCGAGCTCATCGGCGGCATCGAGCCCGCCCGCACGAACATCCTCCAGGCGATCGGCTCCGGAGCCGACGTGGTCACGGCCAACAAGGCGCTGTTGGCCACCCACGGGCCGGAGCTGTTCGAGGCGGCCGATCGCGTCGGCGCCTCGGTGTACTACGAGGCGGCGGCCGCGGGTGCCATCCCGATCATCCGTCCGCTGCGCGACTCGCTCGCGGGTGACCGCGTCGTGCGGATCATGGGCATCGTCAACGGCACCACGAACTACATCCTCGACCGGATGGACACCGAGGGCGCCGACTTCGCCGACGTGCTGGCGGACGCGCAGCGCCTCGGATACGCGGAGGCCGACCCCACCGCGGACGTCGAAGGCTACGACGCCGCGCAGAAGGCCGCGATCCTCGCCAGCCTCGCCTTCCACACCGCGGTGCCGCTTGATGCGGTGCACCGCGAGGGGATCACCGCCATCACGGCGTCGATGATCGAGGAGGCCCGCGCGGCGGGCTTCGTGATCAAGCTGCTCGCCGTCTGCGAGCGCATCGAGGCCGACGGCGCCGAGTCCATCTCGGTGCGGGTCTACCCGGCTCTCGTGCCGGTCGCACACCCTCTCGCCTCCGTGCACGGCGCCAACAACGCCGTCTTCGTCGAGGCCGAGGCGGCGGGCTCCCTGATGTTCTACGGTGCCGGCGCGGGCGGCATCCAGACGGCCTCGGCCGTGCTCGGCGACGTGGTCTCCGCCGCTCGTCGGCATATCGCCGGCGGCGTCGGCGTGGGCGAGTCGACCCGGGCGAACCTCCCCGTCGTGCCCATCGGCCACGTCACGACGCGGTACCAGATCACCCTCGAGGTCTCCGACGCCCCCGGCGTGCTGGCGACCGTCGCCGGGATCCTCAGCGACGGCGGGGTGTCCGTCGCGACCGTCGTGCAGACCGTCGAGGGGGAGGACGAGCCGACCGCGCGCCTCATCATCGGCACGCACCGCGCGACGGAGCAGGCCCTCAGCGACACGGTGGACGTGCTCGCGGGCAGCGACGTCGTCGCTCGTGTGGTGTCCGTCCTCCGGGTGGAAGGCGAGTGACCACGGTGACGGCCACGGCTCCCGCCCCCGAGGAGCACGGTGCGCGCGTGGGCCGCACGGTCGAGGTGACGGTGCCGGCGACGAGCGCCAACCTGGGCCCCGGCTTCGACACGCTCGGCCTGGCGCTCAGCATCTACGACCGTCTCGAGGTGACGGCGCTTCCCGCAGGGCAGCTCGAGATCGAGGTCTCCGGCTCCGGCGCCGAGGACATCCCGCAGGATGCGTCCAACCTCATCGTCCGGACGATCGCCCACGTGTTCGCCGACGTCGGTCGGTCGATGCCCGGTCTGCGCATCGTGGCCGAGAACGCCGTCCCGCACGGCCGCGGTCTCGGGTCCTCCGGTGCGGCCGTCGCCGCCGGCGTGCTCGCGGCGAAGGGGCTGCTGGCCGGCGACGTCGACATCTCCGACACCGATCTGCTGCGCCTGGCGACCGAGCTGGAGGGCCACCCGGACAACGTGGCGCCCGCACTGTTCGGCGGACTCACGATCGCGTGGATGGGGGAGCGCGGCCCGCAGCACAAGAAGCTCCTCGTGCACCGCGGCGTCTCCCCGCTCGTCCTCGTCCCGGCCTACACGATGTCCACCTCGCAGGCCCGTTCCCTGCAGCCGCCGCACGTCTCCACGGCCGACGCGGTGTTCAACGTGTCCCGGTCGGCGCTGCTCATCGCGGCGCTGATGCAGAGCCCGGAGCTGCTGCTGGACGCGACCGCGGACCGGCTGCACCAGGATTACCGCGCCGGCGCCATGCCCGAGACGCAGCGCCTCGTGCAGGCGCTGCGCGCCGCGGGATTCGCGGCCGTCGTCTCCGGTGCCGGGCCCAGCGTGCTCGTGCTCGCCGACGGTCCCGGCAGTCGGCTGGATGCGGTGGAGGTGGCCAACAGGGTGACCGACACCCCGTGGGAGGCGCTCCTGCTCGCCGTCGACGTCCGTGGTGGTACAGTGGGGGATCGAGCGGAGGGCTCCACGTAGCATTCGTGAATCTGGCCCCATTGCATCTCTTGCAAGACCCGCACGCGAACCCCTGAGGCACAAGTGCCGAGGCTGGCTGACGCCGAGCGTCAGCCCGTGCGATCGTGCGCAGCACCCGTTGTGCGCGTTCACGCTCATTTCCCATGACCTATAAGGGAGTACTCGTGGAGAACCTCTCCGAGACCCAGAACGATCAGGCGGCTCCGACCGCCGACGCCCCCGTCGCCGAGCAGGCGACCGAGTCGGCTCCGGCCAAGAAGCGCGCGCCGCGCCGGGCGAACACCGCCACGGCTGCGGCCAAGGCGGCCAAGGCCGCGGAGGAGTCCGGTTCGGCGGAGGCCCCTGCGGCTGCCGGCGACTCCGCCGAGGCGGCGGAGGCGGCCCCGAAGGCGAAGGCTCCGCGCCGCACGCGGGCGAAGAAGGCGGACGCCGAGGCTCCGGCCGAGGCCGCACCGGCGGAAGCGGCACCGGCTGCCGAGACCACCGAGGCGCCCGCCGAGGCCCCCAAGTCCGCCCGCGGGCGTCGTACGAAGAAGGCGGACGCCGAGGCCCCGCAGGCGAAGACCGAGAAGGCCGAGGCCGCACCGGCCGACAGCACGGCGGAGACCGCCGAGGCGGGCGCTGCTCAGGGCGGCCGCGCCAAGAACGATGCGGCGAAGAGCGAGTCGAAGAACGACAGCGCTGCCGCGAAGAACGAGGCCGAGGCGGACGGTCCGGCGAAGGATGCATCCGGCGAGGCGGACAACGGCGAGGAGCAGGGCGGTCGGGGCCGCAACCGCAACCGCAACCGCAACCGTGGCCGTGGTCAGGGCGGCGGCCAGGAGCAGGCACAGAACGCGCCGGCCGACGACGACCAGTCGGGTAACGGCAACGGCCGCAACCGTCAGCGCAACAAGCGTCGCAGCGGCGGCCAGGTCGACGAGTTCGAGACGGAGATCACCGAGGACGACGTCCTCATCCCGATCGCCGGCATCCTCGACGTGCTCGACAACTACGCCTTCGTGCGCACGACCGGCTACCTCGCCGGCCCCAGCGACGTCTACGTCTCGCTCGGCCAGGTCAAGAAGTACAACCTCCGCAAGGGCGACGCCGTCGTCGGCTCCATCAAGCAGCCGCGCGAGGGCGAGCAGCAGGGCCGCCAGAAGTACAACGCGCTGGTCAAGGTCGACTCGATCAACGGCCTCTCCGTCGACGACGCGGCCACCCGCGTGGAGTTCGGCAAGCTCACCCCGCTCTACCCGCAGGAGCGTCTGCGCCTGGAGACGGCTCCGGAGAAGCTCACGCAGCGGATCATCGACCTCGTCGCGCCGATCGGCAAGGGCCAGCGCGGCCTCATCGTCGCGCCGCCGAAGGCCGGCAAGACGATCGTCCTGCAGCAGATCGCCAACGCGATCGCGCAGAACAACCCCGAGGTCCACCTCATGGTCGTGCTCGTCGACGAGCGCCCCGAAGAGGTCACCGACATGGAGCGCACCGTGAAGGGGGAGGTCATCGCCTCGACCTTCGACCGCCCCGCGGAAGACCACACGACGGTCGCCGAGCTCGCGATCGAGCGGGCCAAGCGCCTCGTCGAGCTGGGCCGCGACGTGGTCGTGCTCCTCGACTCGATCACCCGCCTCGGACGCGCGTACAACCTGGCCGCTCCGGCGTCGGGCCGCGTCCTCACCGGTGGCGTCGACGCGTCCGCGCTCTACCCGCCGAAGCGCTTCTTCGGTGCCGCCCGCAACATCGAGAACGGCGGATCCCTCACGATCCTCGCCACCGCGCTCGTCGAGACCGGCTCCAAGATGGACGAGGTCATCTTCGAGGAGTTCAAGGGCACCGGCAACAGCGAGCTGCGGCTGTCCCGTCAGCTCGCCGACAAGCGCATCTTCCCGGCGGTGGACGTCAACGCGTCCAGCACCCGCCGCGAGGAGATGCTGCTCTCGGCCGACGAGGTCAAGATCACCTGGAAGCTGCGCCGCGCTCTCGCCGGCCTCGACCCGCAGCAGGCCCTGGAGGTCGTGCTCGGCAAGCTCAAGGAGACCCACTCCAACGTGGAGTTCCTCGTGCAGATGCAGAAGTCGATCCCGACGCTGCCCTCGGGCGCCCACGGGCACGACAACAACATCCGCTGAGGTCCGACGTGTTCGAGTCCGTCCAGACTCTGATCGACGAGCATCGCCGGGTCCAGGAGGAGCTCTCCGACCCGGCGGTGCACGCCGACGCGGCGCGCGCCAAGCGCGTCAACCGTCGGTACGCCGAACTGTCGCGCATCGTCGCGGCGCACGAGGCGTGGACGGGGGCCGTCGACGATCTCGAGGCGGCGCGGGAACTGGCCCGTGAGGACGAAGCGTTCGCCGCGGAGATCCCCGCCCTCGAAGAGGGCGTGCAGGCGGCGCAGGAGCGTCTGCGGCGCCTTCTCATCCCGCGCGACCCGGACGACGCCCGCGACGTGATCATGGAGATCAAGGCGGGGGAGGGCGGCGCGGAGTCGGCACTGTTCGCCGCGGATCTGCTGCGCATGTACGTGCAGTACGCCGCGTCGAAGGGGTGGAAGACCGAGCTGCTCGAGCGCAACGAGTCCGACCTCGGCGGCTACAAGGACGTGCAGGTCGCGATCAAGGGCTCGTCGTCCGACCCCGCGCAGGGCGTCTGGGCGCATCTGAAGTACGAGGGCGGCGTGCACCGCGTGCAGCGGGTTCCCGCGACGGAGTCGCAGGGGCGCATCCACACCTCGACGACCGGCGTGCTCGTGTTCCCCGAGGTGGACGAGCCCGAGGAGATCCAGATCGATCAGAACGATCTGAAGATCGACGTGTTCCGCTCATCGGGACCCGGCGGGCAGTCGGTGAACACCACCGACTCCGCTGTCCGCATCACGCACGTGCCCACCGGGATCGTCGTGTCGATGCAGAACGAGAAGTCGCAGCTGCAGAACCGCGAGGCGGCGATGCGGGTGCTCCGGGCCCGACTGCTCGCCAAGCAGCAAGAGGAGCTCGATGCGGCCGCCTCCGACGCGCGCAAGTCGCAGATCCGCGGCATGGACCGCTCGGAGCGCATCCGCACCTACAACTTCCCCGAGAACCGGATCGCGGATCACCGCACCGGGTTCAAGGCGTACAACCTCGATCAGGTCATGGACGGTGCGCTCGACCCCATCATCGAGAGCGCCATCGCCGCCGACGAGGAGGCGCGTCTCGCCGCCGTCGGCTCCGAGGGCTGAGCGGCCGCCGCGACGGCGTCAGGTGCGCGCGGCGTACCGGTGCTCGGGACGCCCGGTCGACCCGTACCGCAACCGCACCTCGACGATGGTCCGCGCGGCGAGAGCGGCGAGGTGCCGTTGCGCCGTGGCGCGGGAGATGCCGACCCGTTCGGCGACCTCCGCGGCGGAGGCCTCGTCGGCCCCGAGCGCCTCGAGCACGCGCTGCTCGGTTGCCGAACGCGACAGGGAGACCGGCTCGCCGCCCCCGTGCAGGATCGCCAGCGCGCGGTCCACGTCCTCCTGCGTGAGCGCACGATCGCCCGCGAGCAGATTGCGGTAGCGGGTGTATCGGTCGAGGAGCCCTGTGAGGGCACGGCGCTCGAAGGGCTTCACGAGGTAGCCGACGGCGCCGGTCCGCAGCGCCCGTCGTACCGTGGGGGCGTCGTCCGCGGCGGAGATGAGGATCGCGTCGACGCCGGCCTCGCGGACGAGCCCGATGCCGTCGCCGTCGGGGAGATAGACGTCGGCGAGCAGGAGATCGGGGCGTGTCGAGCGCACGAGGTCGCGTGCCTCGGCGCAGGACCGCGCGGTCCCGGTCACGGCGTACCCGGGGTGGTCTTCCACGATCGTCCGGTGCAGATCGGCCACCCGGAAGTCGTCGTCGAGGATGAGCGCGCGCAGCGGTTCGGTCATGGGTCCTCCTTCGGGACACGCGGAGCGGGGTCGACGGCATCCCCGAGGCGGGCGGCGAACACCGCGCCGTGGCCGGGACCGCCGGGGTCGATGATCCAGAGCTCGCCTCCGCTGCGGCGGGCGATCTCCGTCGCGAGCGGCAGTCCGATGCCGTGTCCGTGCACGGAGTCCCCGCTCCCGTCGTCGGCGCGCGGCCGGGGATCGGACGGGCGGAGCCCCTCGCCGGAGTCGGCCACCGTGACGACGAGCGCGTCACCGTCGCTCAGCACCGAGACCTCCACCCACCGCGGCTCCCGCGCGCCCGCGACAGCGGCCACGACCGCGTTGTCGACGAGGTTGCCGAGCACGCTGGCCACGTCCTCGGCCCGGCGGACGGTGCCGATCAGCTGGGTCTCGTCTCCGATCCGCAGGGCGACGCCCCGTTCGGCGGCCTCGACGCCCTTCGCTCCGAGGAAGGCGTGCAGGAACGGGTCGCGCACGAGGTCGAGTCCGGTGACGGGGAACGCCACCGGACCGCGGCTCACCAGCTCGTCGAGGAATGCCCTGGCGTCGTCGACACGACCGGCGTCGATGAGGCCCGCGGCCACATGAAGGCGGTTCGCGAACTCGTGGCGCTGGACACGCAGCGCGGAGGTCATCGTCCGGACGGCTTCCAGCCGCTCGGTCAGGGCGATGAGGTCGGTGCGGTCGCGCACGATCAGCACCTCGCCGAGCGCGCGCCCGTCGCGTCGCACCGCACGCGACTCGAGGTACAGCATCCGGTCGCCGACGACGGCCTCCGCACGGTCGCGAGCCCCGGTGGCGGTATCCCGCACGACTGGCGGGAGTGGGAGCGCGTCCACGGTGTGGCCGACCGGATCGTGAAGCCCGAGGAGCCGGTCCGCCGCCGCATTGCTCACGCGCACGACACCGTCCTGATCGACCGCGAGCACGCCGTCGCCAACGCCGTCGAGCACCGCCGTCTGATTCTGCACGAGGGCGACCAGCTCCTCGGGCTGCACGCCGATGGTCAACCGTTCCCAGCGGCGGCGCAGGAGGAGGAAGGTCAAGAGGGCGAGGGCGAGCGCGCCGGCGGCAGTGAGACCGAGAGCGTCGAGTAGGGGAGGCAGGTCGTCGAACACACCCGCGCGCTCGAACCCGACGCTGATCTCGCCGACCGGCGTGCCGGAGTCGTCGCGCACCGGCACCTTCGCGCGGGCGGACTCGCCGAGCGTGCCGGTCTGCCAGTCGACCACCTCGTGGCCCGCCAGCACCGCGGCGAAGGGGGTGCTCACCACCTCGCCGATCCGGGACGGCAGGGGATGAGCAAGACGGATGCCTTCATCGTCCGTGATGACGACGAACAGGGCCCCGGTGCGGGCCATGACGTCCGTGGCGATCTGCTGCAGGTCTCCGTCGCGCAGCGCCTCCGCGTCCGGCTCGTCGTCCGAGGCGGAGACGGCGGCGACCGCCGCCCGCACCTGCGCATCCTCGGCCAGGGTCCTCGCGATGCCGAGCGCGGTCGACTCCGCCTCGGCGCGCAACTGCTCAACCGCGAGGGCGAGGTACACGCCCGTGCACAGCGTCACGACCAGGGCGACGGCCGCGAGGTGGAGCAGCAGCGCGCGGGTCGCGAACCGGACCCGTCTCCGCGGGGCCATCGCCACCTCCTCCCATCGCGCAATATGCGCAGAAGTCACGGTACGCGCACAAGGCGCGGTTATGCGGCATACCGCGCTCCGCGTCCGCGGATTCCCTAGCCTCGTCAGGATCCGTCAGCGATGACGGAGCGACGACGAAGGAGTCACGCATGTTCCACGCATCGACCGCGCTGATCGCTGCCGCCGAGGAGGAGGCACCGACCTACGACGTGGCTTTCGTGCCGCCGGAGGGCGTGCTCGTCATCCTCGGCTTCACGATGGTCCTCGTGTTCATGACGCTGATCATGACCAAGCGCCTCACCCCGATGGTGGCCCTGATCCTGGTGCCGACCGCCTTCGGGCTCTTCGCGGGAGCGGGGCTCGGGCTCGGCGACATGATCCTCGACTCGATCGGCACCATGGCGCCCACGGCGGCGCTGCTGATGTTCGCGATCATGTTCTTCGGCATCATGATCGACGTCGGACTCTTCGACCCTCTCATCCGGCTGATCACGCGGGTGCTCGGTGACGACCCCGCAAAGGTGGTGCTCGGGACGGCGATCCTCGCGGGCGCGGTGTCCCTCGACGGCGACGGCTCGACGACGTTCATCATCACGACCTCCGCGATGCTGCCCATCTACCTGCGCCTCGGTATGAGCCCCGTGGTCCTCACCTGCGTCGCCGGACTCATGAACGGCACGCTCAACATCGTCCCGTGGGGCGGCCCGACCGTGCGCGCCGCGACCGCGCTCGGTGTGCAGCCGACGGAGATCTTCGTGCCGATGCTCCCCGCTCTGGGCGCAGGCATCGTCGTGACGCTCGGCTTCGCCTGGCTCCTCGGCCTGGGGGAGCGGCGGCGCCTGGGGCGGATCGACGCGGACGGCCGGCTCACCGGAGTCGACGGCGGCGTCCTCTCCTCGGTGCCTCGGATCTTCCGCGGCGCCGAGCTCAAGCCGGGCGCGCGCGCCTCGCTGCGCACCGGCAATCTCGTCGTCGTCGCCGGCGGACACGCTCCGGTCGCCGCCGGGAGCGTCGACCCTGCGGACACGGCGATGGCCGACACCATGCTCGACCCGGCCCGGCCGACCCTGCGTCCGCGGCTGATCTGGTTCAACCTCCTCCTGACCGTCGCGGTCATGGTGCTCCTGGTGATCGACATCCTGCCGCTGCCCTACGTGTTCATGGTCGGCGCGGGCATCGCCCTCGTCGTCAACTTCCGCGGCATCAAGGAGCAGGCGGCCGAGATCGTCGCGCACGCCCCGAGCATCGTCGGCGTCGTGTCGATGGTCATCGCGGCCGGCGTCCTCGTGGGAGTCCTCTCCGGCACCGGCATGGTCGACGCCATGGCGACCTGGATCACGAACGTGCTTCCGCCCGCGCTCGGGCCCTTCCTCGCCCCGATCACGGGTGTGCTGTCGATCCCGTTCACCTTCTTCATGTCGAACGACGCCTTCTACTTCGGGATCCTCCCGGTGCTCGCGCAGAGCGCCGCGAACTTCGGCATCGATCCGGTCGAGATGGCCAGGGCCTCGATCACCGGACAGCCGGTGCACCTGCAGAGCCCGCTCGTGCCCGCGATCCTGCTGCTCGTCTCCCTCGCCGGGGTGAACCTCGGAGACCACCACCGCAAGGTGCTGTGGCGCGCGGTCATCGTGTCACTCGTGATGCTGGGGATCGGCATCCTGGTCGGCGCCGTCCCGTTCTTCGTCGCGCAGTGACGAAGAACGCCGGTCGCCGGGCGGCGCGTCAGATGGAGTAGTCCGGGGCGGTCAGCAGGGCTCTGGTGTCCTCACCGGCGCTCCGCTGGCGCGGCTTCGCCGGCACGCCCACGAGCACGCTGTCGGCGGGTGCGTCCTTCGTGACCACGGCGTTGGCACCCACCACCGAGCGGGCGCCGACCGTGACGGGGCCGAGGATCTTCGCCCCCGCGCCCACGGCGACGCCGTCCTGCAGGGTGGGGTGCCGCTTGCCGACGTCCCGTGTCCGACCGCCGAGGGTCACACCGTGGTACATGAGCACGTCATCGCCGATCTCCGCGGTCTCGCCGATCACGACGCCCATGCCGTGGTCGATGAAGAAGCGCCGGCCGATCCGGGCTCCCGGGTGGATCTCGACGCCGGTCAGCCAGCGGGACACCTGTGACCCGGCACGGGCGAGGAGTCGGAAGCGTCGCCGCCACAGCGCGTGGGAGACGCGGTGCGCCCAGACAGCATGCAGGCCGGGGTAGAGCAGAGCCACCTCGATCGCGCTGCGCGCGGCCGGATCGCGAAGGCGCGCGGCGGCGATGTCCTCGCGCATTCGCCCGATCATGCCCATCGACGACCTCAGTCCTCGCGCAGATCCTCGAACAGGGCGGTGGAGAGGTACCGCTCGCCGGTGTCCGGGATGATCACGACGATGGTCTTTCCGGCGTTCTCCGGGCGCGCGGCGACGGTCAGCGCGGCCGAGACGGCGGCGCCGGAGGACATGCCGACCAGCAGTCCCTCCTTCGCGGCGAGCTCTCGGGCCACGCGCAGGGAGTCCTCGAACTCCGCCGTGATGATCTCGTCGAGCACGTCGCGGTCGAGCACATCGGGCACGAAGTTCGGGCCGATGCCCTGGATCTTGTGCGGTCCGGGGTGCCCCTCGGTCAGGACGGGGGAATCCTTGGGCTCCACGGCGATGACCTGGACCTCGGGCTTCGCCGCCTTCAGCGCCTGCCCGGTGCCCGTGACGGTGCCGCCCGTGCCGACGCCGGCGATGAAGATGTCGACTGCGCCGTCGGTGTCCCGGAGGATCTCCTGCGCCGTGGTCTGGCGGTGGATCTGCGGGTTCGCGGCGTTCTCGAACTGGCGGATCCAGACGGCGCCGGGGGTCTCGTCGACGATCCGCTTGACCTCCTCGATGGCCCCCTTCATGCCCTTGGTGGGGTCGGTGAGGACGATCTCCGCGCCGAAGGCCTTGAGCAGCACACGGCGCTCCTTCGACATCGAGGCGGGCATGGTGAGGATGACGCGGTAGCCGCGGGCGGCGCCGACCATGGCGAGGGCGATACCGGTGTTGCCGCTCGTCGACTCCACGATGGTGCCGCCGGGGGAGAGCTCGCCGGCGGCCTCGGCCGCGTTGATCATGGCGATGCCGATGCGGTCCTTCACGCTCGACGCCGGGTTGTAGTACTCGAGCTTCGCGAGCACGGTGGCGCCGAGGCCCTCGGTCACGCGGTTGAGGCGGACGAGCGGGGTGTTCCCGAAAGCGGTGGTGATGTCGGGGTGGATGCCGGACATGGGGGAGCCTTCCTGTGCGGGTGCGCTGCCGCTCCAGCCTAGGCGAGCGCGATGGGGCACGGGGCATTGTGACGGCTGCGCACTCTACGCTGGAGCCATGCCCGATCTCTCCCTCGCCGCCGCCGTGCGCGCCGCCGCGCAGCGTCTCGCCGACGCCGGCGTGCCCGACCCCCTCGTCGACGCGGAGCTGCTCGCCGGGCACGTCCGCGGACAGCGCCGGGGAGAGGTGCAGGCGGCGGTGATCCGCGGTGACCGGCTCGACGATGACGACGCGGCGGCGCTGGACGCCCTCGTCGCCCGCCGCGCGCGCAGGGAGCCGCTGCAGCATCTCACGGGAACGGCACCGTTCCGGCACCTGGAGCTCGCGGTCGGTCCCGGCGTCTTCGTCCCGCGTCCCGAGACGGAGACGGTGGTGCAGTATGCGATCGACGCTCTCCTGGGATCGGGCGATCCTTCCCCGATCGGCGTCGATCTCGGCACCGGGAGCGGTGCGATCGCGCTCGCGATGGCGACCGAGGTGCCGCATGCGCGGGTCTACGCCGCAGAACTCTCTCCGGAGGCGCACGCCTGGGCCCGCCGCAACGTCGAGGGCGTCGAGAACCTCACGCTCGTGCTGTCGGACCTCGCGGAGGCGTTCCCGGAACTGGACGGTACGGCAGCAGTCGTCATCTCGAACCCGCCCTACGTGCCGGCACAGGCGATCCCCCGTGACCCCGAGGTCCGGCTGTTCGACCCCGCCCTCGCGCTCTACGGCGGAGAGGACGGGCTCGATGTCGTCCGGGTGCTCAGCACCAGGGCTCTGCGCCTGCTGAGATCCGGAGGAACCCTCGTGATCGAGCACGGAGAACTGCAGGGCGCTCCGATCCGTGAGCTGCTCGCGGCGGACGGCTGGCGGGCCGCGGCCACCCATCGCGATCTGACGCTGCGCGATCGCGCCACCACCGCCGTTCGTCCCTGATCAGCAGTCGTCGAGCTCGTCCCGAACCCGCCCCGCGTAGAATCGAACCGTCATGTCCCCCATCTTCGACTGCAGCGACGAGGCGCAGCTGCTCGCCGGAATGCGCAATGCGCGTCAGGCGATCGGCCGCGGCGACCTCATCGTCATCCCCACCGACACCGTCTACGGCGTCGCCGCCGACGCCTTCTCGCCGCCCGCGGTGCAGCGTCTCCTGGATGCCAAGGGTCGCGGCCGCAATCAGCCGCCGCCCGTGCTCGTCGGCACGAAGGAGACGCTGACGGCCCTCGCGGAGGCTGTTCCGGAGCCCGTCCAGCGTCTCGTCGACGCGTTCTGGCCCGGGGGACTCACGATCGTGCTGCCGGCGCAGCCCTCGCTGGTGTGGGACCTGGGGGAGACCCAGGGCACGGTCGCCGTCCGCATGCCCGAGGGCCGGGTGGTGCTCGAGCTGTTGGCCGAGACCGGACCGCTCGCGGTGTCCAGCGCCAACCTCACCGGCAAGGCGGCGGCGATCTCCGCGCTCGACGCGGAGAAGATGCTGGGCGACAGTGTCGCGGTGTACCTGGACGACGGCATGAGCAGGAACGGCGTCGCCTCCACGATCGTCGACGCGACCTCTCTCGTGCGCCGCGGCCCCGATACCGAGGAGGGCGTCGTCCGGATCCTGCGGGACGGCGTCGTGACCAGGGAGCAGCTGCGCGAGGTCCTGGGCGACCTGCTCGAGCCGGAGCCGCAGGACGGGGATTCGTGAAGCAGTACCTCTTCACGATCATCGTCACCGCCGCGATCACTTTCGTGCTGACGTGGGCGGTGTGGCGGTTGAGCCTGCGCTTCAAGCTGTATCCCGGCATCCGCGAGCGCGACGTGCACACCACGCCGACGCCCCGCCTCGGCGGCGTTGCGATCTTCCTCGGCATCGTGGCCGCCTTCGCGGTCTCGGCAGCCAACCCCTTCTTCCAGAGCATCTGGACGCCCCCGCAGACCATGTGGTCCATCCTCGCCGCCGCGCTCCTCATCGCCGTGATCGGGGTGATGGACGATCTCTGGGACATCGACTGGATGATCAAGCTCGGCGCGCAGTTCCTCGCCGCAGGCATCATCACGGTCGGCGGCGGTCTGCAGATCCTCTCCCTGCCGTTCGGCGACCTCATCGTGGTGTCGAGCTGGCTGAGCATCACGATCACGATGTTCGCGATCGTGATCGTCATGAACGCCGTGAACTTCATCGACGGGCTGGACGGCCTCGTCGCCGGCGTCTGCCTGATCTCCAACGGGGTCTTCTTCGCCTATTCGTACATCTTCACGCGCGACTCCGGCGCGTCGAGCTACTTCAACCTCTCCACCTTCCTCGCTGCGGTCCTCATCGGCGCGTGCCTCGGATTCCTGCCGTTGAACTGGAGTCCGGCGAAGCTCTTCATGGGCGACTCGGGTGCGCTCGTGATCGGTCTGCTCATGGCGACCTCGGCCATCGCGATCACCGGGCAGATGGATCCGTCCGCCCTGGATCCGGAGCGCCTCGGGCGCTCGCAGCTCATCGGCGCCTTCCTGCCCATCCTGCTTCCGCTGCTCGTCGTGCTCCTGCCGCTGCTCGACTTCGGGCTCGCCGTGCTGCGTCGGATGAGCGCAGGCCGCTCGCCGTTCTCCCCGGACCGGAAGCACCTGCACCACCGGATGCTCGACCTCGGGCACCGCGACCGCGATGCGGTCCTCATCTTCTACGCCTGGACGGCCGTCATCTCCCTCGCCGTCCTCCTGATGTACGTCGGCGCCCGTGAGGACTGGCCTGGCCAGTACCTCCCCGGGGTCGCCTTCGGGGTCGTCGGCATCGCCGCGTGCCTCGTCATCACCCTGAGCCCCACCCGCCGACGCAAGACCGCCGCGGGCGCTGCGCCCGACCCGATCCCCCTGGAGCCCCGATGAGTCCCAGCCCCGTTTCCAGCACCCCGATCCTGCGTCGCACGCTCGTCTGGTCGGCGGTGGCAACCGTCGTGCTGGCTCTCGTCGCCGGCGGGATCGGCTTCGCGGTCGCGCAGGGGGAGGGGCTCGTGAGCGGCCTTCTCGGCGTGCTCCTGGCCGCGCTGTTCCTCGGCATCACCGGGCTGAGCATCCTGATCGCCAACCGGTGGTATGGCGACCCGCTCTACGTGCAGCTCTTCTTCGCGATCGTCCTCGGCGGCTGGCTGCTGAAGCTCGGGGTCTTCGTCGTCGTGATGATCCTGCTCGCCGGACAGCCGTGGATCGAGCCGATGGTGTTCTTCCTGTCGATCGTCGCCGGGGTGCTGATGTCCCTCATCATCGATGTCGTCGTCCTCACCCAGATGCGGCTGCCGAACGTCAGCGACACCACGCTGCCCACCGAGGTGCCGGAGGACCGTGCCCCGGGAGCGGTGAACGACGCCCCGGACGGCCCGGCGGACACCGCCCCGCGGTCTTAGGGCACCCTTGGATTCTGATAGTGTTGAGGAGTGCCCGCCGCTCGCCCGCGAGCGCTTGCGCTGTGTAGCACACCGACCATCGTCGCCCCGGTTCTGACCGGTGCCCCGAAGCTGGAGCCCGCGCTGTTTAATCTTGCTGCGACCCTGACCCCCCGACTCGCGTCCTCGGATGGCGAGTTCCACGGCCCTTCGATCGATGAGTTCTTCCCGGAGATCCTCTTCCACGTCGGACCCATCCCGGTCAACCGGATCCACCTGATCCAGTTGCTCTCGGTGATCGCCGTCGTCCTGATCCTCTGGCTCGGCACCCGCCGTATGAAGGTCGTGCCCGGCCGGTTCCAGAGCCTCGTCGAGATGGGCCTCGGCTTCGTCCGCGGCGGCATCGCCCACGACCTGCTGGGCCGCAAGGACGGCGACCGCTTCCTGCCGATCCTCACCACGATCTTCTTCATGGTGCTGTTCATGAACATCACGGGCATCATCCCGTTCCTGAACATGCCGGGAACGGCGATCATCGCGGTGCCGCTCACGCTCGCCGTGGTCAGTTACGTCACGTTCATCTACGCCGGCATCAAGAAGAGCCCGAAGAACTTCTTCAAGAACGCGCTCTTCCCGTCGGGCGTGCCGTGGCCGGTCTACTTCATCGTCACGCCGATCGAGCTCATCTCGACATTCATCATCCGCCCGGTGACCCTCACCCTGCGACTGCTGATGAACCTCGTCGTCGGTCACATGATCCTGGTCCTCTGCTTCGCGGCGACCCAGTTCTTCTTCTTCACCGCGGGTGGCGGCTGGGCCGCCCTCGGTATCGGAACCCTCGCCTTCGGCGGCGCCTTCACTCTCTTCGAGATCCTGGTCGCCGTCCTGCAGGCCTACGTCTTCACCGTCCTCACCGCGGTCTACATCCAGCTCGCGGTCGCAGAAGAGCACTGAGCGGGCGGGCAACAGCCCACCCACCCAACGAAAGGAAAAACCCGTGGACGCAACTACGGTTCTCGCTGAAATCAACGGCCACCTCGCGGCGGTCGGCTACGGCCTCGCGGCCATCGGCCCGGCCATCGGTGTGGGCATCGTGGTCGGCAAGACCATCGAGGGCGTCGCCCGTCAGCCCGAGCTGGCCGGTCGCCTGCAGGTCCTCATGTGGATCGGTATCGCCTTCACCGAGGCGCTTGCGTTCGTCGGCATCGCCGTCGGATTCATCCCCTTCCCGTAATCCCCACCGACTTCTGAAGGAGACAGGATGCTGAACGCTCTTGTCACGAACCTCGCGGCTGAGGGTGAGGCGGCGAACAACCCGCTGATCCCCGCGTGGTACGACATCATCTGGTCGGGCTTCTGGTTCCTCATCATCCTCGCCGTCGTGTGGAAGGTCGCCCTTCCCCGTCTGACGAAGATGCTCGACGAGCGGTCCGCCGCCATCGAGGGCAACATCGCCAAGGCCGATGAGGCGCAGAAGCAGGCGGAAGCGGCTCTCGAGGAGTACACCCGGCAGCTCGCCGAGGCACGCACCGAGGCCGGTGAGATCCGTGAGGCCGCCCGTGAGGACGGCAAGAAGATCATCGCCGAGGCGAAGGAGACCGCAGCCAGCGAGGCCGCGCGTCTGACCGCCACCGCGCACACGCAGATCGAGGCCGAGCGCCAGACGGCTCTCGTCTCCCTGCGCAGCGAGGTCGGCTCGCTCGCTCTCGACCTCGCCGGCGGCGTGGTCGGCGAGACGCTCTCCGACGACGCTCGCGCGGCCGCCGTGGTCGACCGCTTCCTCGCCGATCTCGAAGCATCCGACCTTCGACAGGCTCAGGTACCGGGCGGGCAGTCGTAATGGGCAGCGCGACCGCTCAGGCACTCGCGGCATCCACTCAGGCGCTTGCCGCAGCGAAGGACATCACCCTCGAGACCGCGCGCGAGCTGTTCGCGGCCGCGCGGGCCGTGGGCGAATCGTCTCAGCTGAGCGGCGCGCTGGCTGACCCCTCGGCTCCGGCCACGGCGCGGCAGAACGTCGTGTCCGCCGTGTTCGGGCAGTACGGCTCCGCGACGCAGGGCATCCTGCGCACCGCGGTCGCCGAGCGCTGGTCGAACGCGTCCGAGCTGATCGACGGCCTCGAAGAGCTCGCGATCCGGGCGGCGACCATCGCCGAGCCCGGCGCCGACATCGAGGGAGAGCTCTTCGGCTTCTCGCGCGTGATCGCGGCGAACCCGGAGCTCGAACTCGCTCTCGGCAGCCGGCTCGGGGGAGAGGACGCGAAGGCCACCCTGGTCGAGCGTCTCCTCGCCGACGCCTCCGCCAGCGCTCCGACGGCCCTCATCGTCACGTCCCTCGTGCGTCAGCCGCGCGAGCGCCGGGTGCGGCAGCTGCTGAGCCGGGCGATGCGCATCGTCTCGAGCCAGCGCGGCCGCCTCGTGGCCACGGTGCACACCGCGACCGAGCTCAGCGACGCCCAGCGCACGCGACTCGGCCAGACGCTCTCGCAGCGATACGGCGGCCAGGTGTCCCTCAACGTCGTCATCGACCCCACCGTCGTCGGAGGCCTGCGCGTGCAGATCGCCGATGACGTCATCGACGGCAGCATCTCCGCACGACTCGCCGACCTTCGCCAGAAGCTCGCGGGCTAACACGACTTCGCGCGGGGAACCGCGCACCCAGATACAAAGGGAAGACAATGGCAGAACTATCGATCAGCCCCGACGTCATCCGTGACGCGCTGAAGGATTTCGCCGCCGCGTACGAGCCCACCGGGGCCGCGGCGACCGAGGTCGGCACCGTCATCGACGCCGCCGACGGCATCGCTCACGTCGAGGGACTTCCCGGCGTCATGGCGAACGAGCTCGTGACCTTCGCCGACGGCACCAAGGGTCTCGCGCTGAACCTCGACGAGCACGAGATCGGCGTCGTCGTCCTCGGCGACTTCACCGGCATCGAGGCCGGCCAGGAAGTCACCCGCACGGGTGAGGTCCTCTCCGTCCCGGTCGGTGACGGCTACCTCGGCCGCGTCGTCGACCCGCTCGGCAACCCGATCGACGGCCTCGGCGCGATCGCGACCGAGGGTGTCCGCGAGCTGGAGCTCCAGGCTCCCGGCGTCATGCAGCGCAAGTCGGTCCACGAGCCCATGCAGACCGGCATCAAGGCCATCGACGCGATGATCCCGGTCGGCCGCGGCCAGCGCCAGCTCATCATCGGCGACCGCCAGACCGGCAAGACGGCCATCGCGATCGACACGATCATCAACCAGAAGGCCAACTGGGAGTCCGGCGACGTCAACAAGCAGGTCCGCTGCATCTACGTCGCCATCGGTCAGAAGGGCTCGACCATCGCTTCGGTGAAGGGCGCGCTCGAGGAGGCCGGCGCTCTGGAGTACACCACCATCGTGGCGGCTCCGGCGTCCGACCCCGCCGGCTTCAAGTACCTCGCTCCGTACACCGGTTCGGCCATCGGCCAGCACTGGATGTACGGCGGCAAGCACGTCCTGATCATCTTCGACGACCTGTCGAAGCAGGCCGAGGCCTACCGTGCCGTGTCGCTGCTGCTCCGCCGCCCGCCGGGCCGCGAGGCCTACCCTGGCGACGTCTTCTACCTGCACTCGCGTCTGCTCGAGCGGTGCGCGAAGCTGTCCGACGAGCTCGGTGCCGGCTCGATGACGGGTCTCCCGATCATCGAGACCAAGGCGAACGACGTCTCGGCGTACATCCCGACCAACGTGATCTCGATCACCGACGGCCAGATCTTCCTCCAGTCCGACCTCTTCAACGCCAACCAGCGTCCCGCGGTCGACGTGGGTATCTCGGTGTCGCGTGTCGGTGGTGACGCCCAGGTGAAGTCGATCAAGAAGGTCTCCGGAACGTTGAAGCTGGAGCTGGCGCAGTACCGCTCGCTCGAGGCGTTCGCGATGTTCGCCTCGGACCTCGACGCCGCGTCGCGCCGTCAGCTCTCGCGCGGTGCCCGTCTGACCGAGCTGCTCAAGCAGCCGCAGTACTCGCCGTACCCGGTGGAGGAGCAGGTCGTCTCGATCTGGGCCGGCACCAACGGCAAGCTCGACTCGATCGAGGTCGAGGACGTGCTCCGCTTCGAGCGCGAGCTGCTCGACTACCTGCGTCGCAACACCAAGGTGCTCGACACGCTTCGGGAGACGAACGTGCTGGACGACGCCACCGTCGCCGAGCTCGACAAGCAGACCGACAACTTCCTCCTGGAGTTCCAGGGCGGCAAGGGCCACGCCATCGGCGCCCCTGGTCACGAGGAGCACGCTGCGGCCGAGGCCGAGGACGTCAACCAGGAGAAGATCGTCAAGGGTCGTCGCGCGTAATCGCGTGAGGTACTGATTCATGGGCGCTCAACTCAGGGTCTACAAGCAGAAGATCTCTTCTGCTCAGACGACCAAGAAGATCACGAAGGCGATGGAACTCATCGCGGCTTCGCGCATCCAGAAGGCGATGGCACGCGTCAAGGCGTCCACCCCCTTCGCGCGGGCCGTGACGAGGGCTGTGTCCGCCGTCGCGACGCACTCGAACGTCGACCACCCGCTCACCCGCGAGCCCGAGACGATCCGCCGCTCCGCGGTCGTGATCTTCTCGTCGGACCGCGGCCTCGCCGGAGCCTTCAACTCGCAGATCCTCCGTGAGGGTCTCGAGGTCGCGGAGCTCCTGCGCGAGCAGGGCAAGGAGCCGGTGTTCTACCTCGTGGGCCGCAAGGCCGTCGGGTACTTCCAGTTCCGTCGTATCGAGGCCGCTGCAGAGTGGACCGGCGACACCGACACCCCCTCATTCCACACGGCGGAGGAGATCTCGCAGACGCTTCTCGAGGCCTTCAACCGTGGGGGAGAGGACGGCGGCGTCGACGAGATCCACCTCGTGTACAACCGCTTCGTCAGCATGATGACGCAGTCGCCGGAGTCCGTGCGCCTGCTGCCGCTGGAGATCGCGGAGGCCGACGACTCGGAGGCGGGCAGCACCGTCTACCCGCTGTACGAGTTCGAGCCCGACGCCGAGACGGTGCTCGACGCGATCCTGCCGGTGTACATCCAGAGCCGCGTCTTCAACGCCCTCCTGCAGTCGTCCGCCGCCAAGCAGGCCGCGACGCAGAAGGCGATGAAGTCGGCCAGCGACAACGCCGACAAGCTCATCACCGACTACACCCGCCTGCGCAACAACGCGCGTCAGGCCGAGATCACCCAGCAGATCGCCGAGATCGTCGGTGGCGCCGACGCTCTCGCATCGAGCTGACAGACCCTCAGGAAAGAGACGAAGAAATGACCACCACCGCCACGGCTGAGCAGCCGGCGACCGCGGTCGTCGGGCGCGTCGCCCGCGTCAACGGTCCGGTTGTCGACATCGAGTTCCCGCACGACTCGATCCCCGACATCTACAACGCGCTGAAGACGACGATCACGATCGGCGAGGAGTCCACCGAGATCACGCTCGAGGTCGCGCAGCACCTCGGCGACGACCTGGTCCGCGCCATCGCCCTGAAGCCGACCGACGGCATCGTCCGCGGTCAGGAGGTGCGTGACACCGGTGAGGCCATCTCGGTCCCCGTCGGTGACATCACCAAGGGCAAGGTCTTCAACGTGATCGGCGAGGTCCTCAACGGCGAGCCCGGTGAGACCATCGAGGTCACGGAGCGCTGGCCCATCCACCGCAAGGCCCCGAACTTCGACCAGCTCGAGTCGAAGACCACGATGTTCGAGACGGGCATCAAGTCGATCGACCTCCTCACCCCGTACGTGCAGGGTGGAAAGATCGGTCTCTTCGGTGGTGCCGGCGTCGGCAAGACCGTCCTCATCCAGGAGATGATCCAGCGCGTCGCGCAGGACCACGGTGGTGTGTCGGTGTTCGCCGGTGTCGGTGAGCGCACCCGTGAGGGCAACGACCTCATCCACGAGATGGAGGAGGCGGGCGTCTTCGACAAGACCGCCCTCGTCTTCGGCCAGATGGACGAGCCGCCGGGGACGCGTCTGCGCGTCGCCCTGTCGGCTCTGACGATGGCGGAGTACTTCCGTGACGTGCAGAAGCAGGACGTGCTGCTCTTCATCGACAACATCTTCCGCTTCACGCAGGCAGGTTCCGAGGTCTCCACGCTGCTGGGCCGCATGCCCTCCGCCGTGGGGTACCAGCCGAACCTCGCCGACGAGATGGGCCTCCTCCAGGAGCGCATCACCTCGACGCGCGGTCACTCGATCACCTCGCTGCAGGCGATCTACGTGCCGGCCGACGACTACACCGACCCGGCTCCGGCCACGACCTTCGCGCACCTCGACGCGACGACCGAGCTCTCGCGTGAGATCGCGTCGAAGGGTCTGTACCCGGCCATCGACCCGCTGACCTCGACGTCCCGCATCATGGACCCCCGCTACTTGGGCGAGGACCACTACCGCGTGGCCACCACGGTCAAGCAGATCCTCCAGAAGAACAAGGAGCTGCAGGAGATCATCGCCATCCTCGGTGTCGACGAGCTCTCCGAGGAAGACAAGATCGTCGTGTCGCGTGCACGTCGCATCCAGCAGTTCCTCTCGCAGAACACCTACATGGCGAAGAAGTTCACGGGCGTCGAGGGCTCGACCGTGCCGCTGAAGGAGACCATCGAGTCGTTCGATGCGATCACCCGCGGTGACTTCGACCACGTCGCCGAGCAGGCCTTCTTCAACGTCGGTGGCATCTCCGACGTGGAGGAGCGCTGGGCGCAGATCCAGAAGGAGAACGCCTGACCATGGCGCTGCACGTCAGCCTCGTCTCCGCCGACGCGGAGGTCTGGACGGGAGAGGCGAGCCTCGTGGTCGCCAAGACCGTCGAGGGCGAGATCGGCTTCATGTCCGGTCACGAGCCGGTGCTGGCCATCCTCGCCGAGGGCCAGGTCCGGATCACCCAGACGGATGGCGCCAAGGTGCTGGCGAACGCGCAGGACGGATTCCTCTCCATGGAGGGCGACGTCTTGACGATCGTGGCCGGCAACGCGGCACTCATCTCCTGACACTCCTGTACATCGCGTCCGCCTCGACACCCTGCCCGGGTGCCGAGGCGGACGCGTCTCTTTTCCCCGAGGTGCCATGAAGATCCTGCTTCCGCCGTCCGAGACCAAGCGCGAGGGCGGTGACGGCGGGCCGCTGGACGTGTCGGCGCTGGCTCTTCCCGGCCTCGCCCCCCAACGGGATGCCGTGATCGACGCCCTCGTCGCTCTCGCGGACGACGAGGACGCCGCCCGGCGGGTGCTCAAGCTCAGCGAGCGGCAGCGGGGAGACGTCGCGCACAACCGGGCCCTGCGGACCTCCTCCACGATGCCCGCGGTGGACCGCTACACCGGGGTGCTGTTCGACGCCCTCGACGCGGCGTCGCTGTCCACCGCGTCTCGGCGCTGGCTGGATGCCCATGTGTGGATCCACAGCGCCCCGTTCGGCCCCGTCGCCGCCTTGGACGGGATTCCGACGTATCGGCTCGCCGCCGGCACGGCGCTGCCCGGAGTGGCGCCGCTCCGCCGCCACTGGGCCGATCCGACGACGGCGGCGATCGCGGCCGACGCCCCGGCGTTCGTCCTCGATCTGCGCAGCGAGGCCTACGCGGCGCTCGGTCCGGTTCCGAGCGCGGTGTCGTCGGCGTACGTGCGGGTCGTCACGGAGCAGGGGAGAGCCCTGAACCACTTCAACAAGAAGAGCAAGGGCCTGCTCGTGCGGGCGCTGGCGGAGGAGCGTCCGCGGCTGGGTTCGCTTCGCGCCCTGCAGCGGTGGGCCCAGGCGCATGACTTCGTGCTCCGGGACGGTGCGGTGCCCGGCGAGGTCGAGCTGGTCGTCGCCGACTGACGGTCGCCCCGAGCCCGGCGAATCGCCTCCGGCGGTCGTTGCTGCCCCCTGAGTGCACCGCTACCATGTCCAATGCGAGGCGGGGAGTCTCGTGGTGGGGGACGAAAGCCGTCTCCCCTGACCAGAGAATGTGAGCCTCATGGGTTACGACGACTACGGAGCGGGCTATCTCGGCCTGCTCTTCGCCTACTTCTTCGTCATTCTGCTGATCGCGGTCGCCGGATACGTCCTGGTGTCGCTCTTCTACATGAAGATCTTCCAGAAGGCCGGAGTCCAGGGGAACTGGCGCGCCTGGGTGCCGGTCTACAACTCCATGATCTTCTTCAAGCTCGGCGACCTGAGCCCGTGGCTGGTCCTCTACGGCATCGCGGGTGCCGCGCTGCTGAGCTGGATCGGCATCGGCTTCCTGTTCTCGCTCGCCCTCGGGGTGCTCTCGGCCATCGCCGCGTGGCGCGTCGGTCTCAAGCTCCAGAAGGACGCCGTCTGGGTCGTCCTCTACGTCTTCCTCGCCGTCGTCTGGCTCGGCATCAACGCCTTCGACAAGTCGCGCTGGAACCCGAACATCCAGCCGGCGTCCTGGGCGGGCAACGGCTTCCTCGGCGACCGCACGGTCTGGGACGGCATCCCCGTCCAGCCCGCCGCGGCCGCGCCGCAGCAGGGCTACGGCGCGCCCCAGGGGTACGGTGCTCCGCAGGGCTACGGCACCCCTCCGCAGGGGTACGCGCCTCCGACGCAGCCGTACACCCCGCCCGCCGCTCCGGGCTACGCACCGCCGGCCGCGCCGACCGCTCCGGCGACGGGAGCGCCGATCCCTCCGGTGCCGCCCACCACTCCGCCGGCTCCGCCCGCGGCTCCGCCCACCACGCCTCCCGCGCCTCCGACGGCTCCGCCCGCGGCGCCTCCGGCTCCGCCGACCACGCCGAACGATCCCACGCAGCCTCCTGCGTGACGACGGTGGAAGAACCCCCGGTCTCCGGACCGGGGGTTCTTCGCGTCCGTGGTGCCGGCACGCCCCGACATGCCGCTAACGTGGAGGCATGGACTCGTCGCACCGGAGGGCCGTTCACTCTCCTCCTTTCGTCCCGCGCCCCGTTCACAGAGACGCCGGTGCGGAGCAGGAGAGCGAGTTCCACTACGATGTGTGAGTATCCTGCGCCCGCCCCATTCGCCGCAGGTCCATCGGAGGCAGTTCGTGGCTGAGACCAAGACGCACACCGTCACGGTTGCGCATCGTCCGTTGCTGCTGTCCTGGGCCGGGGTCACCGACCAGGGGCGACGCCGGGAGACGAATCAGGACGCTCTGCTCGCCGAGTACCCGCTGTTCATCGTCGCGGACGGCATGGGTGGCCACGCCGGTGGCGAGATCGCCAGTCAGAGCACGGTCACCCGACTGCGCGCGGTGGTGGACGCCGACGAGGTCTCTCCGTCTTCGATCGAGAAGGCGCTCGCTCTCGCCGTGGACGACATCGCCGGGCACCCCGACACCACCGATGAGGGCACGGGTACCACGCTCACCGGTGTGTACCTGGAAGAGCGCGACGGCGAACCGCACTGGGTGGCGCTGAACATCGGCGATTCCCGCGTCTACCTCATGCGCGACGATCGGCTGCTGCAGGTCACGACCGATCACTCCGTCGTGCAGGAGCTCATCGCCGCCGGCAAGCTCAGCCCGGAAGAAGCCGAGGGACACCCCTACAGCAACGTGATCACCCGTGCCGTGGGCGCGAGCGAACTCACGGCGCCGGACTACATCACCATCGACGTGCGCCCGGGAGACCGGTTCGTCATCTGCTCCGACGGTCTCACGAAAGAGCTCACGGACTATGGCATCCAGCACTTCCTCCGGGCCCACGCCGACCCGGCCGAGAGCGTCGACGCGATGCTCGCCGCGGCACTCGACAACGGGGGCCGCGACAACGTCACGGTGATCGTCCTGCAGGTCGACGAACCCGACGACTCCTCCTCCCCATCCGACGACTCCGCGGAGTAGCGCCGCGCAGCCTGTGGAGAGGCCGCATCGGCACCGGGGGCGGGATGCACTGGGGGCATGGACCCTTCGCCCCTGCTCCTGCCGTCCGCATCGGCACCGCTCCGCCGCCGCCCGCTTCCCCTCGTCGCCGCGGTCGTCCCCGTGGCGGCCGGCCTCGCGCTCTGGATGACGACGGGGGCGGTGCACGCGCTGTGGTTCGCGGCTCTCGGTCCCCTGATGCTGGGCGCTTCTCTCCTCGACACGGCCCGGGGGCGCCGACGGGAACGGAAGGCCGACGCGCTCAGGGTGAGCACCGCGTGGGCCGACATCGAGGCCGAGTTGCATCGTCGCCACGCGCAGGAGCGGGCGCAGGTTGAGCGCCGTCATCCGGATGCGGCATCCTGCATCCGCGACCGACCGTTGCGGGATGCCCGACCACCGGGCGACGACACCTCGCTCGTGGTGGGACGCGGATCCCGGGCGAGCGGGGTGCGTTGCGAAGGCGGTGACGACGCTCGTGCTCAGTCCTTCCGCCGCCGCTGCGCGGTGTTGGAGGATGCGCCGTGGGTCGTCGCCCTCGGCCGCGGGGTGTGTCTCCGCGGCCGGGAGCCGCTCGTGCAGGCCGCAGCTCGCGCTCTCGTGATCCAGCTCTGCCTGCGCTTCTCGCCGAGCGTGCTGTCCCTCGTCGGCGACGAGGGGTGCGACCGGGCGCTCCGAGCGCTTCCGCATGCGCAGCGGGCGCGACGCGGCGGATTCCGTCTCGCTCTCGCCTCCGGTTCGGCCGGCGGGGCGGGGGCAGGTGCGGATGCCGTGATCTGGACCGTTCCGTCCGGCGCCGAGGTCCCGGAGGGCATCACGACGGTGATCGACATCGAGGAACCGGGCGCGGCCACGCTGCGGACGGCGGACGGCGAGGCCGACCTCGCGGTGGAGTTCCTCTCGTCCGCCCAGGCATCGGCCGCGGCGGAGCTGTGCGGCGCGGGGGACGGGGAGGGACCCGCCGTCACCGCGACAGCCCTGCGAGACCTTCCGCAGCCGCCGGCGGGGCCGGGCCTCCGCGTCGCGCTGGGCACCGGGAGGGATGGCGCGCCCGTGGGAGCCGACATCGTCGAGGACGGTCCGCATGCCATCGTGACGGGGATGACGGGCACGGGCAAGAGCGAGCTCCTCGTCAGCTGGGTCGTCGCGGTCTGCGCGGGACACGCCCCTGACCGGGTGAGCTTCCTCCTCGCGGACTTCAAAGGAGGAACGGCTTTCGACCGGTTGCGCGGTCTGCCGCAGGTGGTCGGTGTCATCACCGACCTCGACGAGACGGAGGCGCGACGCGGGGTCGCCAGCCTCGCCGCCGAGATGCGGCGTCGCGAGGCAGCCCTTGCCGCGATGGGCGCCCGGGACGTGCGCGAGACCGACCTGCCCCGTCTGGTCATCGTCGTCGACGAGTTCGCCGCCTTGCTGCAGGATCACGCGGAGCTGGCGGCGGTCTTCACCGATGTCGCGGCGCGGGGGCGTGCGCTGGGCATGCACCTGATCCTGGGCACCCAGCGTGCCGCCGGCGTCATCCGTGACGCTCTTGCGACGAACTGCCCGCTGCGGATCAGCCTCCGCGTCGCGGAGGCCGCCGACAGCCGAGCGGTGATCGGGACCGTGGGGGCGGCGGATCTGCCCGGAGGCGCGGACGGGCGCGGTCGGGCGCTGCTCCGACGCCCCCAGGACGAGGAGCCCCACCCCGTGCGCACAGCGCTCGCGGACGACGAGCACATCCGTCGCATCGAGGAGCGATGGTCCGGAACGACCCCGTCCG
This sequence comes from Microbacterium sp. str. 'China', assembly GCF_002993305.1. Taxonomy (NCBI): domain Bacteria; kingdom Bacillati; phylum Actinomycetota; class Actinomycetes; order Micrococcales; family Microbacteriaceae; genus Microbacterium; species Microbacterium sp. str. 'China'. The sequence continues at coordinate 1,430,029 of NZ_CP027434.1, forward strand.
CACCGCCGTGGCACCCGGCCCTCCCCACGTGCCTGCCGCTCGGGACGCTGCGAGCCGGGTCGAGGACGGGCGACAGGAGAACCGAGGAGGGGCCCCTGATCGTGCTCGGACGCGCCGACGACCCCGAACACCAGGCACAGCCGCTGGAGGTCCTGCGTCCGGGGCGCGAGCGCGGCATCGCCGTGCTCGGCGCTCCGGGGACCGGCAGGACGGCAGCGCTGCGCGTGATCGCCGCGCAGTATTCGCAATGCACGTGGTTCCCTGATGACCTCGAGAGCGCCGTCGATCAGCTCCTCGCGTGGACGGAGGGGGACGCCGCTCCGTCCGATGTCGTGCTCGCCGACGACCTCGACGCTCTCCATGCGGCGCTGCCTCTCGAAGACGGTCAGGACTTCGTCCAGCGCTGGGAGCACCTCGTGCGGTCGAAGGTGGCCGTCACCTGGGTACTGGCGGCGAGTCGGGCCGTGGGCCCCCTGGCGCGCGTGTTCGATGCGCTTCCGCGACGGGCGGTGCTCCGGATGCCCACCCGGGTCGAGCACCTCGCCGCCGGTGGCGAGCTGGCGGCCTTCCGACGCGACCGTCCGCCGGGGCGGGCAGTGCTCGAGGAGCGGGAGATGCAGTTCGCGTGGGTCGATACCGAGCGCATGCCCGTGCGGCCGGTGCACACGCTTCGAGAGGGGGTGCCGGCCTGGGCGCCGGCCGGGGAGGTGACGGCGCTGGTCACCCCGGGCGCGGCGTCGGTCGTCGAGACGCTGGCCTCGGCGCACCCGGAGTGGGACGTGCAGGCCGCGGGTCCCGAGACGGGTAGGAACGGCAAGCCGCTCGTGCTCGTCGCCGATGCCGAGAGCTGGCAACGTCACTGGGCGCTGTGGCAGCGGGTGCGGTCGCATGGGGAGGTGCTCATCCGGGCGGAGCGGCCCAGCGAGCTGCGTCAGCTCGTCGGCATCCGCGCTCGCCCGCCGTACGCCCGACCCGACGCCGGACGCGCGTGGTCCGTGATCGGCGACCGCGCACCCCGGCGTGTGGTCATCGATGCTCTGGGGCGTCGCTGACCACCCGACCGCGGTACGCGGGTCCCGTGTCGTCGATGGGCGGTCAGATACCCGCGCCCGGCCGGATGACGCCGACGCGGGAGCCGCCACCGAGCACCGCGAGCGGCAGGGCCTCGGCCAGCGCGGTCACGTCGGCCTCGCTGAGGCCGCCGGCACGCGCCAGCAGAGTCGCGGCGACGATGGTCGACGCGCGAGCGCCGCCGTCCAGCATCTTGAGCGCGACCGTCGTTCCGTTCGGAGCCACCATCACCATGACGCCCTCCGCGCCGCCCTTGGCGAAGACGCCGAGGCGTTCGATCGCGATCGTGTCGGGGCGCCCGGGGCCGTCGATGGTCCAGGGGTTCTCACGTACCGCCTTCACCAGAGAGCCGGCCACGCGGTGCAGTGCGAAGGGGGAGCGCTCGGAAGCGGTTCCGATGCGATGGATGGCACGGGCCAGGCCCGTGAGGGTGAGGGCGTACACCGGGGCGCCGCAGCCGTCGATCGCGGTGTGGGCCATCTTCTCTCCGGTCAGCCGCTCGATGACGTCGCGGATGTGAGCCTGGAGCGGGTGCGCCGGGTCGAGGTAGCCGTCGGTCGGCCAGCCGGTCGCGATGCAGGCGCGGAGCATGGCGGCGTGCTTGCCGGAGCAGTTCATCCGGACGCGCGCCTCCTGGCCGTGCTCCCGCACCATCTCGTCGCGGGTCGCGGAGTCGCTCGGCCACGCGGGAGGACACGCGAGGTCGTCCTCGTTGAGGCCGCCGACGGTGAGCATCTCGCGCACGACCTCGGCGTGCCGGTCGGTTCCGGAATGGCTGGCGGTGGACAGAGCCAGCTGCTCGCCCTCGAGCACCGCGCCCGCCGTGAGGCAGGCGACCGCCTGCAGGGGCTTCAGGCTGGAGCGGGGGAGGATCAACGCCTCCGCGTTCCCATGCCGCGCGACCACCTCGCCCTCGGGCGACAGCACGACAGCCGCCCCGGCATGACGCGACTCGATGAAGCCGCTCCGCTTCACGACGGCGAGTTCGACGGAATCCTGAACGGTGAGAGTCTCCAGCACCCGACAACTCTACCGGCGGGTGCGGCTCGCCTCCGTCGAGCGCAGAGCCCGGGTGTCGGCGCCGCCTGGCAGACTGGGCGCATGCCAGAGCAGACGACTCCCCGGCCCCTCGGCGAGCACCGCTACGTCCTCACCTCCACCTGGACCGGCAACACCGGGTCCGGCACGAGCGGTTACCGCGACTACCGCCGTGACGTCACGATCGAGGTCGAGGGGAAGCCCGAGCTGCTCGCGTCGTCCGACAAGCCCTTCCGCGGCGATCCGTCGCGCTGGAATCCGGAGGACCTCCTGCTGGCCTCGCTCTCGGAGTGCCACCTGCTGTCCTATCTGCACGCGTGCGTGACGGCCGGCGTGGTGGTCGTGTCCTATCGCGACACCGCGAGCGGCGTGATGCGGGAGAACGGCGCCGGCGGCGGGTCCTTCGTCGAGGTGCTGCTGCGACCCGAGGTCGTCGTCGCCGAGCCGTCGATGATCGAGGCGGCCGAGCGGGCGCACGCCCAGGCGAACGAGTGGTGCTTCATCGCCAACTCGGTCAACTTCCCCGTCCGGCACGAGGCGACGGTGACGGCCGCCGGCTGAACGGACCGCTCAGCGGCGCTCGTGCGGGAGCGCCTGCTTGATCTTCTCGATCGTGTTCTGTGCCGGCGCCTCGTTGTAGGTGCCCGCGAGCTCCTGACCGGAGAGGGCGTGGATCGCGGCCATGATCTCGTCGGTCGCGAGTCGGCGCGCGCGGCCGCTCGTCGCCGGTCCGTGCGGAGACAGATCCAGGGGCTCCCCGAAGCGCACGGTGATCCGCTCGGACAGCGTGGGCATCTTGGCGCCGACCGGCATCACCTTGTCGGTGCCGATGAGTCCCACGGGAACGACGGGGGCGCCTGTCTGCAGGGCGAGGAACGCCACGCCCGTGCGGCCCTTGTACAGCCGGCCGTCGGTGGAACGGGTGCCCTCGGGGTACAGCGCGACGGCGAGGCCCTCGTCGAGGAGCTGACGCTGCAGGTCGAGGGCGTCGAGAGCCGCCTGGCCGGCGCCGCGGCGGACCGGGATCGCACCGATCGCCTCGAAGAACGTCTTGGACGCCCAGCCCTTCACGCCGGTGCCCTCGAAGTAGCTCGACTTGGCGAGGAAGTGCACGGGCCGCGGAGCCGCCACCGGGATGGCGATGGAGTCGATGAACGACAGGTGGTTGCTGGCGAAGATCACCGGGCCGGTGGTGGGGACGTGCTCGCGTCCTTCGATGTGCGGCCGGTAGACGAGCCGGGCGAGCGGGGCGATGAGGCTGCGGCCCAGGGCGTAGGTGAAGCCGGCGTGCCGGGGCTTCGGAGAGTCCTCTGAGGGGGTTTCGGGGTCCACGGACTGCTCAGAGCTCATCAGAGCAGGCTACTCCCGGATCCATGCCGACGTGGGAATGAAGACTCGCGCCGCCGCTTCCCAGCGCGAGCAAAGGGCGATGAGGCAGGATGGAAGCTCCCGCCCGCGATCGTGAGGTCTTCCTGTGCGCACCCGTCCGCTGCTCGTCCTGTCCACCGTCGCTGCGGCGACCCTGCTGCTGGCGGGCTGCTCCGGGAACGGCGATCCGCAGAGCACGTCCTCCCCGGACGCCTCCGGGTCGAGCCAGTGCCTCGTGAACGCGAAGGCCGGCGACACCTCGGACGCCATCGAGGTGGACGGCGAGGGCCTCGACGCCAAGATCACGGTTCCCGACGATGCGGAGTTCGCGAACGTCGAGCGGACCGTCGTGTCCGAGGGCGAGGGAGACGACCTCGCGGCGAACGACCTCGTCTCCGTCCAGTACCAGATCGTCGATGCCGCCAGCGGCGACGTGGTCGACTCGTCGGCGCGCGGCGAGGACGGCACGCTCCCCGTGCTCCTCGACCCGAACCAGTCGTCGCTGTTCGTCGCCGCGCTGGAGTGCGAGCCGGTCGGATCCCGCGTCGTCCTCGCCATCCCCGGCAGCGCGCTCGGTGAGGGGCAGAGCAACATCGTCGTCTACGCGGAGGCCGTCGACCGACTCCCCGAGGTCGCGACCGGTGAGCCCGTCGAGCCGACCGCCGGCATGCCCGAGGTCGAGCTCGACGACGACGGCAAGCCGACCGTCACGATCCCGGACGGCGACGCGCCGACCGAGACGAAGGTCTCCGTCCTCAAGCAGGGCGACGGTGCGACGGTCGCGTCCGGCGACCTCGTGGTCGTCCAGTACCTCGGCGTGAAGTGGTCCGACGGCGAGGAGTTCGACTCCAGCTGGAGCCGCGACGCCGCCCCGGCGCAGTTCCAGACCACGGGAGTCGTCGCCGGGTTCCAGAAGGCGCTCGAGGGTCAGAAGGTCGGTTCGCAGGTTCTCGTCGTCATGCCGCCGTCCGATGGCTACGGTGCGAGCGAGGGGCACGAGCTGCAGGACGAGAGCCTCGTGTTCGTCGTCGACATCCTCGCCACGACTCCGGTCCAGCCGCAGCAGTAGCCGCCGTCCCGGACGGCGCCGGCACGTGTCCTAGGCTGGCGTCATGCGTCGCGTCATCATCCTCGGCTCCACCGGTTCCATCGGCACCCAGGCGCTGGATGTGATCCGTGCCAATCCTCGACGCTTCGAGGTCGTCGGTCTCGCCGCCGGGTCGAACGCGGCGATGGTGGCTGAGCAGGCGGCGCAGTTCCAGGTGGAGCACACCGCTCTCGGCGCGGCGGAGGCGGAGCAGTTGGTCCGCGACGTCGAAGCCGATGTGGTGCTGAACGCGATCACAGGCTCGATCGGTCTGGGATCGACGCTGGCTGCGCTGGAGGAGGGGAGGACGCTCGCCCTGGCGAACAAGGAGTCGCTGATCGTCGGCGGCGATCTCGTGCTGGCCGCCGCAGCCCCCGGTCAGATCGTGCCCGTGGACTCCGAGCACTCCGCTCTCGCGCAGGCCCTGCGCTCCGGCACACACGACGAGATCCGTCGGCTGGTGGTCACGGCCTCGGGCGGGCCCTTCCGCGGGAAGTCGCGCGATGAGCTCAGCGCTGTCACGCCGCAGGAAGCGCTCGCGCACCCGACGTGGAACATGGGACGCACGGTCACCACGAACTCCGCCACCCTGGTCAACAAGGGCCTCGAGGTCATCGAGGCGCACCTGCTGTTCGACGTGCCCTACGACGACATCGACGTCGTCGTGCACCCGCAATCGATCGTCCATTCCATGGTGGAGTTCATCGACGGATCCACCATCGCGCAGGCCTCTCCGCCGGACATGCGTCTGCCCATCTCGCTGGGCCTCGACTGGCCAGACCGGGTGGGTGGTGTGGGCCGCCCACTGGACTGGACCACCGCCACGTCGTGGACGTTCGAGCCGCTCGACGACATCGCCTTCCCCGCGGTGACGCTCGCGAAGGCGGTCGGGAGGGCCGGAGGAACCTTCCCCGCGGTCTACAACGCCGCCAACGAGCAGGCCGTGGACGCGTTCCACGAAGGGCGCCTGCCCTTCCTCGGCATCGTCGATACCGTGCAGCGGGTCGTCGACGCGCACGACGCTCCGGACGCGCTGACCGTGGAATCGCTCGCGGCGGCCGAGGACTGGGCGCGGCGGAAGGCCGACCAGCTCATCGCCGCCGCCTGACGCGGCGCGGGCTCAGTCCTCGTCCGGGTACGGCACGGGCCAGCGCGGCTCCGGCACCGGCCAGCCGGCGGCCTTCAACGCACGCCGGGAGAGCTCGCGGGCGGAGTACGGCGTCCGCACTCCGCGGATGTCGCGGTAGTCCTGGTGGCCGGGGCCGGCCCAGAGGATCGCGTCGCCGTCGCCGACGAGTCCGACGGCGGCGACGATCGCGGCCTCCGGCGGGGAGTACTCGTGGATCTCGGCGCCAGGCCGGGCGCGACGGGCGCCCTCGACGAGCGTCGCGCGGATCGACGCCGGGTCCTCGAACCGCGGGTGGTGATCGGTCACGACGAGGATGTCGCTGCCTTCCACCGCGGTGCGGGCCATGTCGAAGCGCTTGCTGGCGTCGCGGTCCCCGTCGGCCCCGAAGAGCATGAGCACCTTGCCGGGAGTCACCCGTCGCACGGCCGCCAGGGTCTTCTCGAAAGCATCAGGCGAGTGGCCGAAGTCGACGAAGACGGCCGGCCCCCGCGCGCCCGAGACGAGCTGCGTGCGCCCTGGCAGATAGGCGTGGATGCCACCGTCGCGCTGCAGGGCTTCGACGATGCGATCCCAGGCATAGCCGCCTTCGAGCAGCATGACGATCGCGAGCGCCGCGTTCGCCGCCATGTGCGGACCGATCACCGGGACGGTCGTGGTGAGCGTGCCGGCCGGTCCCGTCATCGTGAACGTCGTGCCGGTCGTCCGCTCGTCGTCGATGACGACCACCCAGTCGGCCTGCGCCGCAGCATCGGCGTCGGCCGCGATGGAGGGTGTCCCGACGGTGACGACGGGGATCTCGGAGCGTGCGACGACCAGGGCGCCGGAGGAGGAGTCGAGGCAGACGACGCCGCGCACGGCACGGTCGGGGCGGAAGAGAGGCAGCTTCGCCTCGAAGTACTCCTCCATGTCGGCGTAGTCGTCGAGGTGGTCGTGGCTGAGGTTGGTGAACCCCGCGACGTCGAATCGGATGCCGTCGACGCGGTGCCGGGACAGGGCCTGGGCGCTGACCTCGACCGCGACCGCTTCGACCTCGCGCTCGCGCATGAGCGCGAGGAGGGCGTGCATCTCGGAGGCCTCGGGGGTGGTGAGCCGCGAGACGATGACCTCACCCGCGATGTGTCGTTCGGCGGTGGAGGAGAGCCCGGTGACGACGCCCATCTGGTCGAGGATGCCCTCGAGGAGATGCGAGACGCTCGTCTTGCCGTTCGTCCCGGTGGTCGCGAACAGGAGGGGGAGCGGGTCCTCCGCGCCCGTGCCGTACACCCAGGCGCTCAGCGCGCCGAGCACGCCGCGGGGATCGTCGACGATGAGGATCGGGAGGCCGGCGTCCGCGGCGATGTCGGCACCCGCCTGGTCCGTGATCACCGCGACCGCTCCCTTCTCGGCGGCGGTCTTCGCGAACTCCGCGCCGTGGCGGTTCACGCCGCGGATCGCGACGAACGCCTCGCCGGGACGCAGGTCCGCCGTGGCGAGGGTGATGCCACTGAGAGCGACGCCCTCCACGTCGCCACGCACGGAGCGGGCGAACAGGGAGGCGAGTTCGGACAGCTCGCGCCGGGGCGGGTTCGCCGGGCGGAGCACGGGGGGCAGGGTCGGCTGTTGTTCCATCGACATGTCGTCTCCATGTTCTCACGACGGCGGTGTCGGCTCGGGCGGGTCGGTCCGCCGCGCGCCGGAGCCGGGCGCGGCGGACTGAGGGTCAGGCGCGGCGGCGGAACGCCAGCACCGCGACCACGAGCGCCGCGACGCCAGCGAGGAGGCCGCCGGCGCCCAGGGCGATGCCCAGCGCGTCGTCGCCGTCATCAGCAGTCGCGGGCTGCGGCGCGGCGCTCGTGCCGTGACCGTCCGCGGTGCCGTCGGTGACCGTCACGACAGGCGCGGGGGAGTCGAGGTCGTGCGCGTCCTCACCCTTCTCGGCGAGCTGCGTCCACTCGGTCGCGCCGTCCACGCACTGCTGGACCACCGGGAAGGCGAGCGTCTCGGGCGTGTCCTCGTCCAGGCCCACCGACATGCTCACGGCGCCGCGCAGGTCGGTCGGCACAGGGGTGAGGGCGGTGTACGTGACGGCGCTCACGAGACCGTCGTCGCCGCGCTCGACCTGGATGGTCCAGTCGCCGTCGAGCGTCGGGGCGACCGAGGCGAGGCCGTCCGGCATGGTGATGCGCAGGGCCGTGGTGGGCGAGGTGCCGCAGCCGTGCGAGAACGAGAAGGTCAGCACGCCGTGGTCGCCCGCGGCGAGCTCGTCGGGGCTGACGCTGACGTGCGCCCCGGCCATCGCGGGGACGGCGAGGGCGAGGGCCAGTCCGCCGACGATGCCGGTGGCTCCGAGAAGGGTGCGGCGCGGACGACGGGGACGGATGGTGGTGTTCGACATGGGGTCTCCAGATGCTCGTGTGCGGGCGCGCCGGAACAGCGCAGCCCGGAAGGAAGGGCCGTCGAACGGCGACGGCCGGATCAAGGGACGGCTCAGCCGCCGACGAGCAGCGGAGGACCGCGTCGCGAGACCACGGCGGTCGTCGCGACGTCGAGCGGAGGGAGGAGGGCGGAGCGCAGCGGACGCGGGGGTGCCGGAGGCGTGGAGGCGGGCGTCGCCGTGCGTCGGAGGGCGGCCTGGAACCAGCGGGCGATCGTGCGCAGCACGCTCTCGCCATGCCACAGCAGCAGCGTCGTCGGCAGGGCGGCGACGAGGTGGGCCGACAGCATCAGCGCTCCCGGCCCTGGGGCCGGTGACAGCGAGCCGAGTGCGCTCAGGTCGAGGTGGTGGGAGTGGGCGCCGAGGCCGGGGGCGTCTCCGGCGGTGGGGGCGCCCAGAAGCTGGAAGAGCAGGTGGAACGCGCCCTGCGCCAGGATCACGGCCACCGCGACCCGCGCGCGCGACGACCGCTCGCCGACCACGGCGGCGGAGAGGGGCACGAAGAGCGCGGCGACGGTGGCGATGAGCAGCGGGTGCGGGGCGGCGCCGCCGGCGAGCGTGTGGGAGACGGCCGCGAGGAGCGTGGCGATCGCGGACACGGCGGCGGCGCGGAGGAAGCGCAGCTGCCGGGACGTCATCGTGCCAGCCTAGCGACGCTGCGCGAGCCGGGCGGATTCCTAGGCGGCGGGCAGTAGCGTTGGCCTGTGGAATTCCTGCTCTATCTGGGCGGCATCGTGTTCATGCTGATCGGCCTCGGCCTCTCGATCGGTCTGCACGAGGTCGGCCACCTCGTCCCCGCGAAGCTCTTCGGCGTGCGTGTCGGCCAGTACATGATCGGCTTCGGGCCGCGCCTGTGGTCGAAGCGGATCGGCGAGACGGAGTACGGTTTCAAGCTGCTGCCCCTCGGCGGCTTCATCTCGATGTCGGGCATGTATCCGTCATCGAAGGACAGCGGGCCGGCATCCGGGGCGTTCCGCACGCTCATCCAGGACGCGCGCTCAGCCAACGACGAGACGATCGCGGAAGGCGCGGAGGACCGGGTCTTCTACAAGCTGCCGGTGTGGAAGCGCGTGATCGTGATGCTCGGCGGGCCGCTCATGAATCTCCTGCTGGCCGTGGTCATCTTCACCGTCCTCGTCAGCGGGATCGGTGTGCAGCAGGGCACCACGACGGTCGCGGCGGTGAACGAGTGCGTGGTTCCCGCGTCGTCGACGGCGACCGAGTGCGGGGCCGATGATCCGGAGTCTCCGGCCGCTGCGGCCGATGTGCAGCCCGGCGACGTCCTCGTGTCGATCGACGGGAAGCCGGTGTCGACCTTCGCCGAGGCCACCGCCATCGTCCAGGCCTCACCGGGCGATCCCCTCGCCCTCGTCGTGCGCCGGGACGGCTCCGAGCGGACGCTGACCCTCACGCCCATCGCCGCGGAGCGCACCCTCACGGATGCGAGCGGGCAGCCGGTGCTCGACGACGACGGCGATCCCGTCGTGAAGGAGGTCGGCTACGCGGGGATGATCGCGCAGATGGGCTACGTACAGCAGCCGCTGACCGCCGGACCCCAGCTGGCGGCGGACACCGTCGCCCGGGTCGGCTCGCTGATCGTCACGCTGCCGGTGCGGCTGTGGGACGTCGGGGTCTCGCTCGTGACGGGAGGGGAACGCGATCCGAACGGACCGCTGAGCGTCGTCGGCGTCGGGCGTCTCGCGGGCGAGGTGGCCGCGACGGATGCTCCGGTGCTCAACCGGTTCGCCGTGCTGCTCGGCCTTCTCGGCTCGCTCAACGTCGCGCTCTTCGTCTTCAACCTCATCCCGCTGCTGCCGCTCGACGGCGGGCACATCGTCGTCGCGCTGTGGGAGGGGGTCAAGCGGGCGTGGGCGAAGCTCTTCCGGCGGCCGCCGCCGGCGCCGGTCGACGCCACCAAGCTCGTGCCGCTGACCGTCGTCGTCGCGACGCTGCTGATCGCGATGGGCGCGCTCCTACTCGTGGCCGACCTGTTCAACCCGGTCAAGCTCCTGGGCTGAGCGGTCGGAAGCCCGGCCTCAGGCCAGGGCGTGCGCGGCCAGACGCTCCAGCGTGCGGATGCCGTCGCGGGACAGGATCGATTCGAGGTGGCCCTGCACCGATGCGAAGCCGTCGCCGCGAAGCGCGTAGACGTCCCCGGTCACCGGATCGGCGGAGACCTCGGCCGTGCCCACCGTGGTCATTCCGGGGTCGACCCGCGCAGTGAAGGTGTTGTAGAAACCGATCGAGGCGTCCTCGCCGAACACCGGCACGGCCTTCTGCAGCCCTTGGTGCGGAGCGTCGAGAGGCGTCAACGCGATCCCCATCCGGTCCGCCAGGATCTGGTGGCTCAGGCAGACCGCGAGCAACGGCGAATGCGCCTGCAGGCGGGCCGCCACGACCTCGCGCATCCGGGCGATGCGCGGGCTCGCGCCGTCTCGGGGGTCGCCGGGGCCGGGGCCGGCGACGACGAGATCGGCCGTCTCGACCGCCTCGTCGTCCACCGCGTCCCAGGAGGCGATCCTCACGTCGAGCCCGAGGTGCCGCAGCTGGTGCGCGAGCATCGTCGTGAAGCGGTCCTCGGCGTCGACGACGAGGGCGGAGCGGCCGGAGAACGGACCGGTGAAGTCCTCGCCCTGCGGGTTCAGCCAGAACTCGGCGAGGCGGGCGTTGCGCGAGGAGAGCAGCGCGGCGACGTCCGGGTCGTCCGCGAGACGCCGGGGCTCACCGGGGGCGTCGGCGTCGCTCCGCGCCTCGGCCACACGATCCCGGTCGATCGCGCCGATGGCGCCGAGCACGCCCGCGGCCTTGCCGTGGGTCTCGGAGACCTCGCCGTGCGGATCCGAGTGTCGGACGAGGGTCGCGCCGACGGGCACGCTCAGCTCGCCGTCGTGCAGGTACACGGTGCGGATGAGGATGGGCGCGTCGAGGTCGTGCCCGCCGTCGCCGTTGGGGGTGAACAGCGCGGCCACCCCGGAGTAGTAGCCCCGAGGCTTGCGCTCGTGCCGCCGGATCACGGCGCAGGCGTTCTGCATGGGGGAGCCGGTGACGGTCGGGGCGAACATCGTCTCGCGGAGGATGTCCCGCGGGTCCAGCCCGCTCCGGCCGCGCAGCATGTACTCGGTGTGCGTCAGCCGCGACATCTCCTTGAGATGCGGGCCCGTGATGCGTCCGCCGTCGGCGCAGACGGCGCTCATCATCTTGAGCTCCTCGTCGACGACCATGAACAGCTCCTCGGTCTCCTTGGTCGACGTGAGGAAGTCGGTGAGCGTCTCCTTGGTCGCGCCGCCCGCCGGATGCCGGAACGTGCCCGAGATGGGATTCATGGTGACGATGCCACCGCGGGCCACGACGTGCGCCTCGGGGCTCGCGCCGACCGCGATATGACCGGGGGTGACGACCGCGAACGTCCAATACGCGCCGCGCTCGTGGGCGAGGAGCGCTCGGAACCAGGTGAGCGCCGCGGTGCGCTCATCGGTGTCGACGGTCGCGGTGAAGTCGCGGCGGATGACGAAGTTCGCGCCCTCGCCGCGGCCGATCTCGTCGGCGATCACCGTCTCCACGATCGCGGCGTACTCCTCGTCCGCGATGTCGAAGCCCTCGTCACGCAGGGGGACCGGGGACGAGGGGAGCGCGTCGAGCACGGCGGCGGTCGGCAGGTGGAGGTGCTCCGCCACGACGAGGCAGCGCAGCGGGGCGCCGTCGTCCTGAGCCACGAAGCCGCGCTCGCGGACCTGTCGATACGGGACGAGCGCGAACACCTCCCGCGGCTCTCCGTCGACGGTCAGCGGGATGTCGGCGAGCAGCTCGACGTCGGTCACGTCGCCGGTGAGCAGCTCCACGGTGTCCGTGCCGTCCCGGGCGATCAGCACGAAGGACGCGGTGGGATCGGCGCTGAGCTCGTCGAGGCGAGAGAGGGTCATCGATGTCTCCTGTGCGAGGGCTCCGGCTCGGCGCAACGAAAAGACCGCCCCGGAGGCGGTCTGGATTCGAGGGAACGCGAACACACCGCCTAGGAGGCGGGCCACCAGGTGATGTGCGCGATCATTGGGGCGAAACTACCACACCCCGCCCTGCCGGCCGGGCGGCGTGACGTCACCAGAGAGAGCCGCCGGTTCCCGCTTCTTCGTCGTCGAGGCAGTGATCCACGAGCAGACGCACGCCGCGCGCGATCTCCTCGTCGTCCAGGTGCGGAGCGCCAGCCGGCGCGGTGCTGCGGGACCAGGGCAGATGAACGAAGCCGGCGGGCACGGGCGCGGGAACGGCGGAGAGCGCCGTGTACAGCACGTGGTTGCACACGTACGAGCCCGCGGAGAGCGAGAGGCGTGCGGGGAGACCCGCATCGGCGAGCAGGCGCACGAGGCGCTTCACGGGGAGGGTGGCGAATCGGGCGGCCGGACCGTCCGGATCGCTGCGCTGGTCCACCGGCTGCGCGCCGTCGTTGTCGGGGATCCGCGCGTCGATCAGGTTCAGCCCGACCCGCTCGACCGCGATCCGATCGCTTCCGCCGGCGAGACCCGTGCACACGACCGCGTCGGGGGAGTGCTGGGCGATCCGCTCCCGCAGGAGCGCGGCCGATCGGGCGAACGACACCGGCAGCGTCGCGACGACCAGGTCGTGAGGGCCGTCGTATCCGGTGGCGACCGTCTCCACAGCCTCCGTCGAAGGATTGCGGGCCGCGCCGTCGAACGGATCGAAGCCAGTGAGGAGGATGACCGCCATGCCCTCAGCGTAAGCGCCCGCATCCAGCCCTTCTGCATCCTGGCGGCGTAGGCTGGGATCGTGCCAGCAGTGAATCTTGGGATGCCGAAGGTCCCCGAAGTCCTCGCCCCGCGTCGCAAGTCCCGCCAGATCAAGGTGGGCAAGGTGCTCGTCGGCGGCGATGCGCCCGTCAGCGTGCAGTCGATGACGACGACGAAGACGACCGACATCAACGGGACGCTGCAGCAGATCGCGGAGCTCACCGCCTCGGGCTGCGAGATCGTGCGCGTCGCCGTTCCCTCGCAGGACGACGCCGATGTGCTGCACATCATCGCGAAGAAGAGCCAGATCCCGGTCATCGCCGACATCCATTTCCAGCCGAAGTACGTCTTCCAGGCGATCGACGCCGGGTGCGCGGCCGTGCGCGTCAACCCGGGGAACATCCGCAAGTTCGACGACCAGGTCGGCGAGATCGCCAAGGCCGCCAAGGACGCGGGCGTCTCGCTCCGCATTGGCGTGAACGCCGGATCGCTCGACCGTCGCCTGCTCGAGAAGTACGGCAAGGCCACGCCGGAGGCCCTCGTCGAGAGCGCGGTCTGGGAGGCGTCGCTGTTCGAGGAACACGACTTCCACGACTTCAAGATCTCGGTCAAGCACAACGACCCGGTCGTCATGGTCAAGGCCTACCGTCAGCTCGCCGAGCGGGGCGACTGGCCGTTGCACCTCGGCGTGACCGAGGCAGGCCCGGCCTTCCAGGGCACGATCAAGAGCGCGACCGCCTTCGGCATCCTGCTGGGAGAGGGCATCGGCGACACCATCCGCGTGTCACTGTCCGCCCCGCCGGCCGAGGAGGTCAAGGTCGGTCACCAGATCCTCCAGTCCCTCAACCTCCGAGAGCGCAAGCTCGAGATCGTCTCGTGCCCCTCGTGCGGTCGGGCTCAGGTCGACGTGTACACGCTCGCGGAAGACGTCACCGAGGGGCTCAAGGAGATGACGGTGCCGCTGCGCGTCGCGGTCATGGGCTGCGTCGTGAACGGCCCGGGTGAGGCACGCGAGGCCGACCTCGGTGTCGCATCCGGCAACGGCAAGGGCCAGATCTTCGTCAAGGGCGAGGTCATCAAGACCGTCCCGGAGGCCGACATCGTCGCCACCCTCATCGAGGAGGCGAACCGCATCGCCGCCGAGATGGGACCGGACGCTCCGCTCGGCACCGCCCAGGTCGTCACCGCCTGAGCCGAGGAGCGCCATGCCCGACTTCCTCCTGCCCGCACCGGTCCAGGCCATGATCGACGCGATCAACGCCGGAGACACCGAGGCCTTCGTCGCCGCGTTCACGCCGGACGGCTTCGTGAACGATTGGGGCACCGTGAAGACCGGTGCCGACGGCGTGCGCGGCTGGGCGGACAGCGATGCGATCGGCGCCGGGGCGCGGATGGACGTGCTCTCGGCCGCCACGGACGGCGACACGACGCGCATCCGCTTCGGCTGGCGCAGTCGCGTCTTCAACGGCGAGTCCGAGGGGATCTTCGTCGTCGACGGCGACCGGCTCGTCAGCTTCACGATCCCGCCGTCCCACTGACACCCGGTGCCCCGTCGGCTCCGCCGCCCCTTTCCGAGGAGACCCATGACCACGCCCACGATCGTCACCTTCCCGGACGGCACCCTCCGCGGAGACGCCGTCGTGACCCGCGTGGCGGACGACGCGGACGGGACGGTGATCGTCGTCGACGCCACCCCGTTCCACCCCGTCGATCACACCTGGCCCGATCAGCCAGGCGACACCGGCGCGATCTCCGGCGAGGGCGGATCCGTCCGCGTGACCGAGGCGCTCATGGCTGCGGTATCGGACGACGGCGAGTTCGCAGTGGGCAGCGAGATTCCTGTCAAGCGCGGGACCGAGGGGTGGACGTGGCTGGTCGCTCACCGGCTGGAGGGCGCGGCGCCGGCGTGGCTCGCAGAGGGGGCTCGCGTGGTGCTCTCGGTCGACGAGGAGCATCGCGTCGGCCTCAGCCGCGGTCACACCGCGTGCCACCTCGCCTCCCTCGCCCTGGACCTCGCGGTCGCCGACCTCTGGCGCAAGGACCCGGGGGACGATGCGTTGGGAAATCCGGACTTCGAGGGACGCGCGAACCAGTCCAGCCGCATCCACGAGGACGGTGCGGTCGACGAGTACCGCCTGGGTAAGAGTCTGCGCCGTGCGGGCTTCGACACGGAGACGTTCGCGGCCACGCTGGCGGACCGCGAGCAGCGCATCAACGCGCAGCTCGCCGCGTGGGTCTCCGCGGCTGCCGCGAGCCGTATCGAGGTGGACGGGCCGACCATCGTCGACCGACGGCGCTGGCACTGCGACCTCCCCCAGGGCGAGGCCGTGATCCTCTGCGGCGGCACACATGTCCGTTCCCTTGCGGCGTTCGCCGCCATCACGGTGGCTCTGGAGCTGTCCGACCCCCAGCTCCTCGTGATGACGACGACCGCGACTCCCGCCTCCTGAGCCCTCGCCCGGCTCAGGCGTTCGCGCGAGGACAGGCGCCAGCGCCCGGTGTCGCCTGTTGTCGCGTGACTGCCTGTTCCCGCGATGAGGTCAGCGCACGAACCCCGCCTGCACCCGACCACCTGCGAGTTCCAGTTCCTCGCCGACTCGCGCCGCGAACCCTTCGTCCCGGGAGGCGCCGACGACCGGCGCCCCTCGGGCTGACGCTGTGCCGGATCAGGCGATCGCGGCGGCACAGGCTCTCGTACCGGGAAGCGCCTGATCCGGCGTCCTCGCCTGATCCGGCGGAGTCAGACAGCGAGCTCGATCTCGCCCGTCGCGATGTCCACGCGCACGACGTGCAGCGAGACCACGTCCCCGGGTCTCGTGTCGGGGGTCACCGGCGCGGTCGTCGTCACTGCAGGCTCCGCGATCTGGACGGCAGCCCGCTCGCCCCGGAGCTCGATGACCGTCGCCTCGACCGTCTGTCCCACCAGGGGAGTGAGCAGTGCGGCCTCGACGCGGTTCACGGTGTCCGCGTCCAGCTGCGACGCCCGTCGGCCGGAGTCCTGCATGAGCGCGGGGAGGTCTCCGAGCGAGGAACGCACCCACTCCGGCACGGGCTGCCCTGTCGAGACGGCGAGGCAGATGGTGAGGACCCAGCGGTCGACGAGCCGGCGGAGCGGCGCGGTCGCGTGCGCGTAAGGGGCTCCGATCGCGGCCTGCACGGCGTCGGCGGGCGGCTCCCCGTCGAACACGAGGTACCCGGCTCCGCGGAACAGCGACGCGGCGGCTTCCAGCACGGGAAGGGTCATCGGGTCGGAGCGGTCGAGCCCCCGCAGATACTCGCCGTAGGTGCCCGTGATCCACGGGCGCCCGAGCGCCTCCGTCTGGTGGCGGAAGGCCGCGAACGCCGTCTCGTCGGGTTCCGGCATCGTGCGGAGGATACCGACGCCCGCGTCGATCATGAGCGCCGCGGCCGCCATCCCGGTCATGAGCGAGAGCTGCGCGTTCCACTCCTCGACGGGCAGCGGGCTGCGGCGCTCGATCGCATAGGAGCCGTCGTCGGTGCGCACGACCTCCTCGTCCGGGACGTTGAGGCTGGCGCCACCGCGGAGGCGCTCCTGCTCGAGGCGGAGGGCGCCGATCTCCGGCAGCAGGGCCGCGAGACCGCCGTCGCCCCGGTCCAGGGCGTCTTGCGTGGAGACGTAGTCGAGCTGCGCGCGGGACCGGATGAGGGCGCGCTCCAACCGGAAGTCAGTCACGGTGCCCGCGGCATCCAGCGTGAACGTCCACACGAGAGCGGGACGGTTGACATCGGGGAGCAGGGAGGCGCGGTCCTCGCTCAGCACCGGCGGATGCAGAGGGATCGTGCCGTCCGCGGCGTACAGCGTCTGTCCCCGCCGGCGCGCCTCCGCGTCCACGGCGCCTCCCGGTACGACGAACCCGGGCACGTCCGCGATGGCGTACCGCACCCGATAGCCGTCGCCGTCGCGCTCGAGGTGGAAGGCCTGGTCGAGGTCACGGGCGCCCGCCGGGTCGAGGGTCGCGAACGGGATGTCCGTGAGGTCGAGCTCCGGGGTCGTCGCCGACGCCGCTTCCGCCTCCGCGAGCACGTCGGCGGGAAACGCGGTCGGCGTGTCCAGGGCCTCCCGCAGCGCGGAGAGCGCCGCGGCGAGCTCGGTCTGGGCGGCGGAGGGGGCGACATGCGAGCGGCGCTGGGGCATGCCGCCAGCCTAGGTCGAGCACCGGGACGATCCGCTGCAGCCGGCCCGCGTGCCCGCACCGGCCGCTAGCGTGGGGACATGACCACTGCTACCAAGGCCCAGACCCTCGTCGGACTCTATGACGCCCCGGAGATCCTCCGCGTGGTGAACGTGTGGGATGTCGTCTCCGCACGCGCCGTCGCCGCGCTGCCGGAGACGAAGGCGATCGCCACCGCCGGTCACGGCATCGCGGCGTCGTTCGGCTACGACGACGGCGACACCCCGCGCGACGTCATGCTCGACATGGTCGGACGGATCGCGGCGGCCGTGTCCGTTCCCGTCACCGCCGACCTGGACGACGGCTACGGCGACGCGGGGGAGACCACCCGGCTCGCGATCGCGGCCGGCGTCGTCGGCGCGAACGTCGAGGACCGCCTCAAGCCGCTCGACGAATCGGTCGCCGTCGTCGAGGCCATCGTGAAGGCTGCGGAGTCCGAGGGCGTGCCGTTCGCCCTCAACGCCCGCACCGACGCGTTCGTGCGGGCCGGGTCGCGCCCCGTGGAGGAGAGCGTCGCGGACGCGATCCAGCGCGGGCGTGCGTTCCTCGATGCGGGTGCCACTGCGGTGTTCGTCCCCGGCATCCTCGACGCGAACGTCACTCGACAGCTCGTCGAGGGCATCGGAGAGCGCAAGGTCAGCGTGATCGGCATCCCCGGCGCGCTCGCTGCCTCCGAGTACGAGAAGCTCGGCGTGGCCCGCATCTCCTATGGCCCGCTGCCGCAGCGAGTGGCGCTCACGGCCCTGCAGGAGCTCGCCGAGAGCCTCTACGGCGGCGGTGTCGTGCCGCAGGGACTCCCGGCCCTCAACTGAGCGACGAGGCGGGTGACCGCGGCTCACTACACTTGAGCCGTGGTCACTCGTCTTTCGAACTTCTTCCTCCGTACGCTCCGCGAAGATCCTGCCGGTGCCGAGGTCACCAGTCACAAGCTGCTGATCCGCGCCGGGTACATCCGACCGCAGGCGGCGGGCATCTTCGCGTGGCTGCCGCTCGGCCTGCGCGTCAAGGCGAAGATCGAGACCGTCATCCGCGAGGAGATGGCCGCCGCGGGTGCGCAGGAGGTGCACTTCCCCGCGCTGATGCCGCGCGAGGCGTACGAGGCCACCGGGCGCTGGGATGAGTACGGCGATCTGCTGTTCCGCCTCCAGGACCGCAAGGGCGGGGACTACCTGCTCGCGCCGACGCACGAGGAGGCGTTCACGCTGCTCGTGAAGGACCTGTACTCGTCGTACAAGGACCTGCCGCTGACGATCTTCCAGATCCAGGACAAGTACCGCGACGAGGCCCGGCCGCGCGCCGGGCTCCTCCGCGGTCGCGAGTTCACGATGAAGGACGCCTACTCCTTCGACGCCTCCGACGAGGGGCTGGACGCGAGCTACCAGGCGCAGCGGGACGCCTACGAGCGCATCTTCCAGCGGCTGGGCCTCGAGTACGCGATCGTGCAGGCCGACGCGGGGGCCATGGGTGGTTCGCGCAGCGAGGAGTTCCTGCACCCGACCCCCGTGGGCGAGGACACGTTCGTCCGCAGCGCCGGCGGCTACGCGGCCAACGTCGAGGCCTTCGCCACGCCCGTCCCGGCTCCGGTCCCGTTCGACGCCGACGGCGCCCCCGTGATCTTCGACTCTCCGGACACGCCGACCATCGAGACGCTCGTGGCGCACTGCAACCGCGAGCTCGACGGCGAGTACACCGCGGCCGACACGCTCAAGAACGTCGTCCTCGCCCTGAAGCACCTCGACGGCACCCGCGAGCTCGTGATCGTCGGCATCCCCGGCGACCGCGAGGTGGACGAGAAGCGCGCAGAGGTGGCCTTCGCGCCGGCCGAGGTCGAGACCGCCACCGCCGAGGACTTCGAGAACAACCCGCTCCTGGTGAAGGGCTACATCGGTCCGTGGTCACCCACGGGTGCCGTGCTGGGCGAGGAGTCCGCGACCGGCATCCGCTACCTCGTCGACCCCCGCGTGAGTGAGGGCACGAGCTGGATCACCGGTGCGAACATCGACCAGAAGCACGCGCACTCGGTCGTCGCCGGACGCGACTTCGAGGCGGACGGCATCGTGGAGATCGCGAACGTGCGTGCCGGCGACCCGGCGCCCGACGGCTCCGGTCCGGTCGAGCTCGCCCGCGGCATGGAGATCGGTCATGTCTTCCAGCTCGGACGGAAGTACGCGGAGGCGCTCGGCCTCAAGGTCCTCAACGAGAATGGCAAGCTCGTCACGGTCACCATGGGGTCGTACGGCATCGGCGTCACGCGGATCCTGGCGATCATCGCGGAGCTGAACAACGACGACAAGGGCCTGATCTGGCCGGCCTCGGTCGCGCCGTTCGACGTGCAGGTCGTCGCCGCCGGTCGCGACCAGGTCGCCTTCGACGTCGCGGAAGACCTCTCGGTTCAGCTCGAGGCCGCTGGGCTCGACGTGCTGTACGACGACCGTCCGAAGGTGTCGCCGGGGGTCAAGTTCGGCGACGCCGAGCTCGTCGGGGTCCCGAAGATCGTGATCGTCGGTCGCGGTGCCGCCGACGGCCAGGTCGAATTCTGGGACCGTCGCACGGGCGAGCGCGAGGCGGTCTCGGTCGCCGAGGCCGTGGAGCGGCTCTCCGCCACACGCTGACCCGGCGCCCCCGGTCGCTCAGCAGGTGACGCGGCCGTGGTTCATGATGTCGTCGTCCGGGGTGTCTCGGGTCACCAGTGCCTTGAGCGCCCCGGCGGCCATCGCCACCTTGCCCTTCGCCGGTTCCCAGAACTCGGCGACGACCGGGGTCACCGTGAGCAGGGCGATGCCGGGGGTGTCCAGCCCGTCCTCGAACCAGATGTCGAGGGAGGGGGAGTAGAGCTCCTCCATCTTCGCGCGATCGTGGACGATCTCGGCGGTGCCGGCGACGGACACGTAGCGCATGCCCTTGGCGTCGCAGTAGGCGAGACCGACATCGTGGTGACGGCGCGCCTCCTCGACCTTCTCCGTGTCCTCCGCCGTGAAGAACCAGATGGCACCGTCGTCGTCCATCTGCCTGGTCGACATCGGCCGGCTGACGAGGTTCCCGTCCGGGTCGGTGGTGGTGAGCATGGTGAAGTCGATGTCCTCCACGAGCTCTTTGATGCGGGCGAGGGCCTCGGGTCCGGTGATCTCTGTCATGTCGCCATCGTGGCGTCATCGCCGACCGAGGGCACGGGCGTTGACACCGTGTCCTGCCCGTGCTGCGGAGCGCGGCGGTGCGGATCCTCGGCGTTGCGTCCCGCCGGCCGGGTGCCGCGTGGGACGCTGGGGACATGACCGAGGAACCGCTGCCGGCCGCTCTGAGCGACGAGATCAACCATGTGCTGGACGAAGCGGGGGTGTCCTCGGACCGCCGGCTCGTGATGCGGATGCTCCGCACGGCGCTGCTCCTCGGTGAGGACGACACCGACCGCCTCGACCTCAAGATCGCCTCCGCCGCGCTGGCCGAGATGCGCGATGCCTTCCGCCTCTTCGCTCCGTTCCGCGGGGTGCCGAAGGTGACCGTCTTCGGCTCCGCGCGCACCCGCCACGACGACCCGCTGTACCTGCAGGCGCGGGATGTCGCCGCGGCGCTCGCGAGCGACGGCTGGATGGTCGTCACGGGCGCCGGCCCCGGGATCATGCAGGCCGCCGCCGAGGGGGCGGGGCCGGCGCTGTCGCTCGGCGTCTCCATCCGGCTCCCCTTCGAGGAGAAGGCGAACAGCCTCGTCGCGGGAAGCGATCAGGTCGTCGCGATGAAGTACTTCTTCACCCGCAAGCTCATGCTCATCAAGGAATCGAGCGGCTTCATCTGCCTGCCCGGCGGGTTCGGCACGCTCGACGAGATGTTCGAGCTGCTCACCCTGCAGCAGACCGGGAAGGCCGAGCCGACGCCGATCGTGCTGCTCGATGAGAAGGGCGGATCATTCTGGCAGGGCATGCGGCGCTTCGTCGACGAGCACCTCGCCCCGATGGGGGTGATCTCCCCGGGGGACTTCGATCGCGTCGTCATCACCGACTCGGTCGAGGAGGCCCGCGCCGAGATCACCGGGTTCTGGCGCAACTACGACTCGCTGCGGTGGGTGGGGGACACGCTCGTGCTGCGACTCAAGGCCGAGCCGACGGACGCCGAGATCGAGGAGCTCAACACCGCCTTCGCCGCACTCCTGTCGACCGGGCGGATCGAGCGCACGGCTCCCCGGTCCCCGGAGGTCGCCGACGACGACCGGCTCGACCTCCCGCGCCTCGCCTTGCACCTGGACCAGCGTCAGGTGGGCAACCTCTTCCGGCTCATCGCCGCCCTCAACGCGCTCCCGTCCGCGCCGAAGCTCTGACCCCCGCAACAGGCTCCCACGCGGGTTCAGGCTGTTCTCGCGGTGAGCGCCTGCTGTCGCGCGATGGCCTGTCTCCGCGAGGACTGGATGGCCCGGGGGTGCGGCACACGGTATCGTTGTACGGATGTCGCGCGTGCATTCGGGCGCGACGAGAGCTGAATAGGGAGGCCGTCATGGACATCGAACTGAGTCTGCTGCGAGGGATCGAGAAGGAGAAGGCGATCCCGTTCGACGAGCTCGTCTCGATCATCGAGCAGGCGATCCTGACCGCATACTCCAAGCACGTCTCGCCCGACGGTGCCACGCCCGAGGGTGTCCGCGTGCACCTCGACCGCAAGACCGGCCACGTCGCCGTCCTCCAGGTCGTCCGCGACGACGAGGGCGCGATCATCGGCGAAGAGGAGGCGACGCCGGACGACTTCGGGCGCATCGCCGCATTCGCCGCCAAGCAGGTCATCAGCCAGCGCCTCCGGGACATCGCGGACGACGCCGTCCTCGGGGAGTTCAAGGGCAAGGAGGGCGACATCGTCGCCGGCGTGATCCAGCAGGGGCCGAACCCGCGCATGATCCACGTCGACCTCGGCTCCGTCGAGGCGATCCTCCCGCCCGAGGAGCAGGTGCCCGGCGAGGAGTACGCGCACGGGTCCCGGCTGCGCGTCTACGTCACCAGCGTCGCCAAGGGGCTCAAGGGTCCGCAGATCACGGTCTCGCGCACGCATCCCGGGCTCGTCCGCAAGCTGTTCGCGCTCGAGGTGCCGGAGATCGCCGCGGGGCTCGTCGAGATCGTGGCGCTCGCCCGCGAGGCGGGCCACCGGACCAAGATCGCGGTCAAGGCGAACGACCCGGCGATCAACGCCAAGGGCGCGTGCATCGGCGAGATGGGGCGCCGTGTGCGGGCCGTCACGGAGGAGCTGGCGGGGGAGAAGATCGACATCGTCGACTACGACGCCGACCTGCCCACGTTCGTGGCGCACGCGCTGTCGCCCGCCAAGGTCACGAGCTCGTTCGTCCTCGACGCGAGCACCAAGGCCGTCCGTGCCCTCGTGCCGGATTACCAGCTGTCGCTCGCCATCGGCAAGGAGGGTCAGAACGCACGTCTGGCCGCCAAGCTCACCGGCGCCAAGATCGACATCCAGCCGGACAGCGTCCTCGACTGAAACCTGTCCGTCCTCGACGCCACGCCCGGTGGCGGCGAGGACGGACGGAACGCAGGTGTAAGATGGAACCCGTACGAACGTGCGTCGGTTGCCGCACGCGTGCTCCCCGCTCCACTCTGCTCAGGGTGGTTGCCCAGAACGACACCCTCGTCCCCGATGAGCGTGCTGTCCTGCCGGGGCGTGGCGCGTGGGTGCATCCGACACCCGAGTGCATGGAAGCCGCTCTGCGGCGTCGCGCTTTCGGAAGAGCACTGCGTGTGACCACTCAGCTGGATACACGGATCTTCGAACAGCACCCACCAAGAAACAAAGGCTGAACAGCTATGGAAACAAAGTGAACGGCTCGAAATGAGACCCGTCCGCGACTAGTGGTCTGCCCTGTCTGGGCAGACCGACCCAGACAGGAGAATTGTGGCTGGTAAACCACGCGTACATGAGATCGCCGCCGAACTCGGCGTCGACAGCAAGGTCGCACTTGCGAAGCTCAAGGAACTCGGCGAGTTCGTGAAGAGCCCGTCCTCGACGGTCGAGCCCCCGGTGGCGCGCAAGCTGCGTGCCGCGATCGAGGCCGACCCGTCCCTCAAGGCGGCCTCCGAGCCCGCTGCGGCGAAGCCCGCCGCGAAGCCGGCACCGAAGTCCTCGGCGCCCACCCCCGGTCCGAAGCCCGGCCCCAAGCCGGGTCCTGCCGCTCCGGCCGCACCCGCCCCGAGCCCGGCGCCCGCCCCCGCGGCGGAGAAGGCTCCGGCGCCGTCGGCGCCCGCGAAGCCGTCGGCTCCGGCTCCGGCCGCACCGTCCTCGGGTGACGGCAACGCGCCGAAGCCCGGCGCGCCCCGCCCCGGCAACAACCCCTTCTCGTCCGCCCAGGGCATGGGCCAGCGTCCCGCCGGTCCTCGTCCCGGCAACAACCCCTTCGCCTCGGCGCAGGGGATGGGCCAGCGGCCGACCCCCGGGAACATCCCGCGCCCGCAGGCGCCCCGTCCCGGCGCTCCGCGCCCGGGTGCCCCTCGTCCCGGCTCGCCGCGACCCGGTGCACCCCGCGGCGGTCAGGGTGGACGTCCCGGTGCTCCGTTCCAGCAGCGTACGGGCGGCCCCGGTCGTCCCGGCGGTGGTGGCGGTCCCGGTGCAGGTCCCCGTCCCGGCGGTGGTTTCGCCGGCCGTCCCGGTGGCGGCGGTGGCCGTGGCCGCGGTCCCGGCGGTGGTACCGCAGGCGCTTTCGGTAAGGGCGGCGGCAAGAGCAAGCAGCGCAAGTCGCGGCGGGCGAAGCGGCAAGAGTTCGAGATGCGGAGCGCCCCGGTCGTCGGTGGCGTCAACGTCACCCGCGGCAACGGGGAGATCATCCGCATGCGTCGCGGCGCGTCCATCGCGGACTTCGCCGACAAGATCGAGTCCCTGACCGGCTACACCGTGCAGCCGGGCACCCTCGTCACGATCCTCTTCAACCTCGGCGAGATGGCCACGGCCACCGAGTCGCTGGATGAGGCCACGTTCGAGGTCCTCGGTGAGGAGCTGGGCTACAAGGTCCAGATGGTCTCGCCCGAGGACGAGGACAAGGAGCTCCTCGAGGGCTTCGGTCTCGACCTCGAGAAGGAGCTGGAGGAGGAGAGCGAGGACGACCTCGAGATCCGTCCCCCGGTGGTCACCGTCATGGGTCACGTGGACCACGGTAAGACCCGCCTTCTCGACGCGATCCGTCAGACCAACGTCATCGAGGGTGAGGCCGGCGGCATCACCCAGCACATCGGTGCCTACCAGGTCTGGACCGAGCACGAGGGCATCGAGCGGGCGATCACGTTCATCGACACCCCCGGTCACGAGGCGTTCACCGCCATGCGTGCCCGTGGTGCGCAGGTCACCGACCTGGCGATCCTGGTGGTCGCGGCCGACGACGGCATCATGCCGCAGACGGTCGAGGCGCTGAACCACGCTCAGGCGGCGAACGTGCCGATCGTGGTCGCGGTGAACAAGGTCGACAAGCCTGAGGCCAACCCGGCCAAGGTGCGTCAGCAGCTCACCGAGTACGGTCTGGTGGCCGAGGAGTACGGTGGCGACGTCATGTTCGTCGACGTGTCGGCCAGGGCGAACACCGGTATCCAGGAGCTCCTGGACGCGGTGCTGCTCACGGCGGACGCCGGTCTCGACCTGACCGCCAACCCGAACAAGGCCGCTCGCGGTGTCGCCATCGAGGCGAAGCTCGACAAGGGCCGCGGTTCGGTCGCGACGGTGCTGATCCAGTCCGGAACCCTCCGGGTCGGCGATGCGATCGTGGCGGGCACCGCTTATGGCCGCGTCCGCGCGATGATCGACGAGAACGGCGAGATCGTCGAGGCGGCCGCACCGTCTCGTCCGGTCCAGGTGCAGGGTCTGAACTCCGTGCCGCGCGCCGGCGACGTCTTCATCGTGACCGAGGAAGACCGCATGGCCCGTCAGATCGCGGAGAAGCGCGAAGCCGTCGAGCGCAACGCCCAGCTGGCCAAGGCCCGCAAGCGCATCTCGCTCGAGGACTTCACCCGTGCTCTCGAAGAGGGCAAGGTCGAGTCGCTCAACCTCATCATCAAGGGTGACGTCTCCGGTGCCGTCGAGGCGCTGGAGGAGTCGCTCCTCAAGATCGAGGTCGACGACTCGGTGCAGCTGCGCATCATCCACCGCGGTGTCGGTGCGATCACCGAGTCCGACGTGAACCTGGCGACGATCGACAACGCGATCATCGTGGGCTTCAACGTCCGCCCTGACACGAAGGCGCGTGAGCGCGCCCAGCGTGAGGGTGTGGACATCCGCTTCTACTCCGTCATCTACAACGCGATCGAGGAGATCGAGAGCTCGCTCAAGGGCATGCTCAAGCCGGAGTACGAAGAGGTCCAGTCGGGTGTCGCCGAGATCCGCGAGGTGTTCCGCTCCTCGAAGTTCGGCAACATCGCGGGTGTCATCGTCCGGTCCGGGACGATCACGCGGAACGCGAAGGCCCGCGTCATCCGCGACGGCGTCGTCATCGCCGATGGTCTGGCCATCGAGTCGCTGCGCCGGTTCAAGGACGACGTCACCGAGGTGCGGACGGACTACGAGGCCGGTATCGGCCTCGGCAAGTACAACGACATCCAGGTCGGCGACGAGATCGAGACGACCGAGATGGTGGAGAAGCCGCGCGGCTGATCCGCACGACTGCGGCGGCTGCCTCCTCCTCCCGTGACGGGGGAGGGGGCAGCCGCCTCCGCGGTTCGCTGGGAGCCGCGATGCACAGAGGTGGGAGAAGGAACAATGGCTGGTGAACGACAGGCCCGACTCGCGGATCGTATCCGCGTGATCCTCGCCGAGCGCTTGGAGAAGGGGCTGCGCGACCCGCGTCTGGGCTTCGTGACCATCACCGACGTCCGCGTGAGCGGCGATCTGCAGCACGCGTCCGTGTTCTACACGGTGCTCGGCACGGAAGAGGAGCGCCTCGCCAGCGGTGCCGCGCTCACCTCTGCGACCGGCATGCTGCGCAGCGAGGTCGGACGACAGCTCAGCACTCGACTCGTCCCTACGCTCGAGTTCATCCCGGACGCGCTCCCGGAGAACGCCGACCACATCACCGCTCTGCTGCGCGAGGCGCAGGAGCGCGACGCGGAGGTGGCCAAGCTGGCCTCGTCCGCGACCCACGCCGGCGAAGCCGACCCCTACCGGTCGGACGACGACGAGGACTGATCCCGTCTGATACCCTCAGGTCCGCGGCGGGACAACCGGTGGATCTGGGGGGATCGACATCGAGTCTCGGAACGCGCCTGCGGGGTCGTCCGTCGCGCCCGGCGACGTCGAGGCGCTGCTGGACGAGCTTCGGGCTCGGGAGCTCGCGTGCGCCCCGCACGTGGCCGCGCGGCTCGTCGCCGCGCTTCCGGCGGACCCGGCGGCCGTCATGGCGGTGGCGGCCCGCCTCACGCCGGAGCAGCGGCGAGGTCTCGGCCGGCTGCCGTGGCCTCTGCCGTCCGTCGCCGACGCCGTCCCTCTCGGCATGCTGTCGGCCCCGGACCGGCTGCTGCTGCTCACCGTGGCACTGGCGTTCGAGGATGACCTCGATCCGGTCCTCGCGGTGGACGGGCGCGGCGTGGAGGAGGTGCGGGCGAGCGGCGCCGCGCCGCACCTGGTGATCCACGCGGGACGTGTCCGGTTCGCCGACCCCCGGATGGAGACGGGAGTGCACGCGGCCGCCTCTGCGGCTGAGGTCGCGCACACGCACGCGCGCCTGGCCGCGGTCGCCGTCCGGCGGCGAGATCGGGTGGCTGCGGCCTGGCATCGCGCGCGTGGGGGCGCCGTCCGCGATCAACGGTCCGCAGCGGTGCTGACGGCAGGTGCCCGCGCCGCTGCCGCAGAGAGACGCCAGGAACGCGTACTGCTGCTCGCCGCCGAGGCCGCGAAGCACGCGGCCGGCGACATCGGCGAGGAGGCGCGAGTGCTCGCCGGGTGCGCGGCGCTCGCATGCGGTCATGCGGCGGATGCCGAGGAATGGTTGGGAAGCCTCGTCTGCGGTGCCGCCGAGCACCGTCGGGGGCGAGCGCTCGGACCGTTCCTCGTCGCCCGCACGTTCCGGTACGGAGCGGTGCCGGCCGTCGATCCGCAGCGGCTCGCTCCGCTGCGTACGGGGGACGGCGACTCCTGGGCGCGGTTCGCGGCGCTCCTGGCGATCCTGTGCGCGGAGCGCGGCGACCGCAGGGCGGGTCGCCGCTGGCTCGCCGATGTCCGTGATGGGGCCTCGCGCGTCGGCGGGGACGGCGTCCTGCGGGACGCGGTCGAGTCGCTGTGCGGCCTTCTCGCCGGGGAGGTCGCCACGGGTGACGTGCCAGGAACCGGCGGGCTGCTGGGCGCCGTGTCGGGGGCTCTGCACGCCGCGTGCGGCGGCGACATCGACGAGGGCCTGCGGCTGCTGCAGACCGCGGATCTCCCCGGGGTGGGGGAGCGCGATCCGATGATCCCCGGTTTCGAGCACAGCCCACTGGGCCGGGCCTACCGGATCGTCACCGAGGTGCTGCTTCTTGTCTGGCGGGGAGACATCGGTCGCGCCCGGCTGCTGCTGCGGCGGGCAGCGGTCGAGCTCCCCGTCGCGATCCCGTTCGCGGGACTCGGCGTGGTGCTGGCGCGGCGGCTCGATCTCGCGGTCCTCGGCGCTTTCAGCCCGATCGCCAGGGCTCTCACCGCCGTGCTGCCTCCGGCCGCAGACATGGACGTACTGGTGGACCGCGCTGTCGAGGCGTTCCTGAACGGCTCCTTCGAGGCGGCCGCCGGTGCGATCGGGCTGTGGCGGGATCGCGGGGAGCCGCAGGCGCGCTTCGCGGTGCCGGGGGTGGAGGAGGTCGTGCTCGTCCCCGACGCCGGACGGGCGTCACCGGCGGTGCGCCCACCGGAGACGGAGTTCGCCGACGCCCTGCGTCACGCCGTCGCGGCGTCCGGCGACGGTGCCTGGCGCACGGAGCAGGAGACCCTGCGAGAGGCGGCACGACGGCTTCGGTCGCCCTTCGCCCGCGGCCGTGTCGAGATGCTGTTGGGGGTCAGGTCCGGGCTGCACGGGGATCCGATCGCGGCCCGCAGTCACCTCGGGCAGGCCGAGAGGCTGTTCGAGGCCGCCGGGGCGAGCGCGTGGGGGCGTGCCGTCCGCCGGCGTCTGCAGCGGCTGGAGACCGACCCGCACGTCACGGGCGGCGCGTATCTTTTCGTGTGCCGGAGCGCCTGGGCCCAGCGACTGACGTCGCGGGAACTGGAGGTGGCCATGCTCGCCGTCGAAGGCACGGGGAACCGCGCGATCGCGGAGCGCCTGTCGATCTCCGTCCGGACGGTCGAGGTGCACCTGGGACGCGTGTTCGCGAAGCTGGACGTCCGCAATCGCGTCGAGCTGACGGTGCTCGCGCACAGGACCGAACAGTACCTCTGAGGCGCGCTCACCGCGGCAGGGAGAGGCCCTCCCCGTCGGCTTCCGCGAGCCCGTCGGCGATGAGGGAGTCGATCGCACGATCCCGCTGACGCACGTCGGGCCAGTCCGGGAGGACGGCGGTAAGCGGGACTGCGGCGGGGGCGGCGGCGCGCAGGAGCCGGAGCACGGCGCCGCGGGCCTGGCGGTCCGAACCCTCGTACGCGGCCTGTCGTCGTCGCTCATCCCCGGTGTCGGGCCGGCCGGCCGCGAGCCACGCACACCCGTCCGCCAGCGGGCAGCGTTCGCATCGGGGCGCACGGGACGTGCAGATCGTCGCGCCGAGCTCCATAGCCGCGGCGTTGAGGACGGCGGCCTCTGCGGGGTCCGCGGGCAGCAGCGCCGCCATGAGCGCAAGGTCGCGGCGGGACGGGGACCCCGGTTGCGCTCGTCCCTCGACCGCCCTGGCCAGCACGCGCCGGGTGTTGGTGTCGACGACGGGATGACGGTCGCCGTACGCGAACACGGCCACGGCACGGGCGGTGTAGTCGCCGATCCCGGAGAGGGCGAGGAGGGCGTCGACGTCACGCGGCACGACGCCGCCGTGGCGCTCGACCACCTCGACGGCCGCACGGTGCAGCCACAGGGCACGCCGCGGATAGCCGAGGTTCGCCCACTGCTGGACGACGTCCGCAGTGGACGCGGCCGCCATCGCCAGGGGTGTCGGCCAGCGCGCTAGCCACGCGTCGAGGTGCGGGATCACGCGGGTCACGGGCGTCTGCTGCAGCATGAACTCGCTCACCAGGACGCCCCAGGCGCCGAAGGCGGCATGGAAGTCCGGACGGCGCCAGGGAAGGTCGCGCGCCGCGGAGGCGTACCAGCCGAGCAGGGGCGTCATCGTCGCGGGAGACGGTGCGGGCGCGGCCATCCCTCCAGCCTAGGCGAGCGGGCACCGCTCCCTGCCTCGGTAGGCTGGAGGGATGGCGACCCCCGGCATCCTCCTCGTCGACAAGCCCGGCGGGCTGACCAGTCACGACGTCGTCGCCCGTACTCGTCGCGCCTTCGGCACCCGCAAGGTCGGTCACGCCGGTACCCTCGACCCGATGGCCACGGGACTGCTCGTCATCGGCATCGAGGGCGCGACCCGCCTCCTCACCTACATCGTGGGCGCGGACAAGACCTACGAGGCGACCATCCGGCTCGGTGCCGTCACCTCGACGGATGACGCGGAGGGCGAGACCCTCCACCGCGCGGACGAGAGCGCCCTCGCGGCGATCGCGGATGCGGCTGTCGATGCCGGAGTGGCCGCTCTGACGGGCGCGATCTCCCAGGTCCCGAGCGCGGTCTCGGCGATCAAGGTCGACGGCCGCCGCGCCTACGACCGCGTCCGTGCGGGGGAGGAGGTGGTCCTCCAGCCGCGAGACGTCGTCGTGTCCCGGTTCGACGTCATCGCGCGACGTCGCGACGATCACGCGATCGACCTCGATGTCGTCGTGGACTGCTCGTCCGGAACCTACATCCGCTCGCTGGCCCGCGACCTGGGCGCCGCCCTCGGCGTCGGCGGCCACCTGACCGCCCTCCGCCGCACCCGCGTCGGCCCGTTCGACGTGCGCGACGCCGTGACGATCGACGCCCTCGAGGGCGCTCCCGTGCTCACCCCCGGGGAGGCCGCCGGCCGCGTCCTCCCCGTCCTCCGCGTCTCGGCGGAGGAGGCACGCGATCTGCGGCACGGCAAGCGAGTGGCGGGCGCCGCTGCGCGGCTGGACGGCCCGCTCGCGGCCGCCATCGAAGACGACGGCGGCCTGGTGGGGATCGTCGAGAAGCGCGGTGCCGATGTGAAGAGCGCCATGAACATGCCGGAGGCCTCCCGATGATCCTGTGGTTCACGATCGTGCAGATCGTCATCGCCATCGCCGCCGGGCTCTTCTGCCTCGGCGCGGGGTTCGCCGGCCGTCGCCCCAGCGACTTCTCCGTCGGCGCGCTGGCTCTCGTCGAGGTGCTGCTGATCGTGCAGATCGTCGTCGCCATCGTCGCGCCGCTCGCGGGGAACCCGCCCACCGGCGACCTGCTGGAGCTCTGGGTGTACCTCGTCTCGGCGGCCCTGCTTCCGATCGGCGCCGTGCTCTGGGCGCTGATGGAACGCAGCCGGTGGAGCACCGTCGTGCTCGGTGTGGCCGCCCTCGCGATCGCGATCATGCTGTGGCGCATGCAGGTGATCTGGACCGTCCAGGTCGCCTGAGCGCCAGCCGGCGCGGACGCCGGGCGGCTCGCCCGGCTCTAGGATGGAATGCGCTATGAGCTCCACCGCCCCCTCCACTCGGATGACCGGCATCGGTCGTGTCCTGGTGATCGTCTACGCCGTGATGGCGCTGGCGGCCACCGGGCGCAGCTTCGTGCAGATCGTCCGTCGCTTCGACGAGGCCCCGTTGGCCTACAGCCTCTCGGCGCTCGCCGCGGTCGTGTACGTCCTGGCGACGCTCGCGCTCGTCTTCGCGCGTCGTCGCGGCTGGTACACCGCCGCGTGGGTGGCGATCGTCTTCGAGCTCACCGGTGTGCTGGTCGTCGGCGTGCTCAGCCTCGTCCTGCCCGACCTGTTCCAGCACGAGACCGTGTGGTCGCTGTTCGGCCGCGGCTACCTCTTCATCCCCCTGGTCCTCCCGATCTTCGGCATCTGGTGGCTGCGCACGCACCGGCCCGTCGACGCCGCGCGACCGGTCGAGGTCGCCGCGTGATCGTGTTCCGGAGTCCGGACGAGGTGCCGGAGAACTACGGTCCCAGCACCGTCGCCATCGGGAAGTTCGACGGCGTGCACGAGGGGCACCGCGCCGTCATCCGTCGCCTGGAAGAGGCCGCCGCGGCGTCGGGGAGCCGGGCCGTCGCGGTGACGTTCGACCGTAACCCTCTCGCTGTGATCCGCCCCGACCGGTGCCCCGAGAACGTCGTGACCGTCGACCGCAAGCTGGAGCTCCTGGGCGAGCTCGGGCTCGACGCGACGCTCGTGCTGACCTTCGACGAGACGCTCGCGGCCGTCGGTGCGGAGGACTTCGTCGCCGATATCCTCGTCGGCGCGCTGCACGTGTCCACCATCCTCGTGGGCGCCGACTTCCGCTTCGGGCACCGAGGCGCGGGCACCCCCGACCTATTGCGGGAGCTCGGCCCCCGGTACGGCTTCACCGTCGAGGTCGTCGACGACGTCTACCTCCCGGGGTCCAGCCGTCGCGTCTCGTCGAGCTGGATCCGCGAGCTCCTGATGGCCGGTGACGTCGCGGAGGCGACTCGCGCTCTCGGCCGATATCCCGACGTGCGCGGCGTGGTGGTCCACGGCCTGAAGCGCGGACGAGAGCTCGGCTTCCCGACCGCGAACCTCTCCACGATCGTCGATGCGTTCGTGCCGGCGGACGGCGTCTACGCGGGGTGGCTCGTCGACCACGACACGGGCATCCGGCACCCGTCGGCGATCTCGGTGGGCACGAACCCCACCTTCGATGACGTGCTCGTGCGGCAGGTCGAGGCGCATGTGCTGGGGGAGACCGGACTCGATCTCTACGGTCACGACGTGACGGTCGAGTTCGTCGAGCGGCTGCGCGGCATGGTCGCCTTCGAGGGCATCGAGAAGCTGATGACGCAGATGGCCGCCGATGTCACGCAGGCCGCGACCATTCTGGACGTGTCCGCGTAACACGACGGCGCCGTGTTTCCGCGGCCGGTGCTCGCGATGACATAGAATGGGATCAGGCTCCCGCCGGTCCCGCACTCATCGCGTGCTCCGGAGGGAACACCGATCCACAGTCCGCACGGTCCTGGCTCACGCCACACGCGGACGACGAGAACGGCTCGCGGCTCCCCGGAGGCGCCGGAGCCCTTCAGGCTCAGGAGGAGCATGCCGACCACGGCAACCGCCGCCCCGCGGCGTAAGAAGACGTCCCGTCGCGACGACGAGGCACCGCTCATCCCGATCCTCGCGCGCAAGGTGCGCGAGATCGAGGCGAAGTCCCAGCGCGGCAAGCTGGGCCCCACGAACCGCACGAAGTTCCAGGTGATCGCCTTCCTGGTGCGCGAGGAGCGTGCCCGCGTGAAGGCCGATTCCGAGATCACCGACGCGGCCCGCGCCGAGCTGCTCAAGCGCCTCGACGGCGTCGCGACGATCCTCGCGAAGACGGCCGCACGGGACACCTCGCTCATCCAGCTGCTCGAAGCGGACCAGGCCACGTCGCCCGTCGCGAAGCGGATGCGTCGCGACTGGCTGCTCGAGTCCGGCGCGGAGCTCCCGCCGGAGGAGCTCATCATCGCCGACCCGGCGCCCGTGCAGACGCCCGTGGTGCCCGCGGCCATCGCGGAGCGTCAGGTCACCCCGCCCTCGGTGGAGGCCCGTCAGCTCGCCAACCCGTTCCTTGCGCCCGACCTGACCCCGCGACCGGCCAGCACGCCCCGCCGCCGCCTCGACGGCTGGGAGCTCATGGGGCCGCTGTACAAGGCCTTCGAGACCGGCGCGGGCGGTGCCGCGGCCTCGATGGAGCTTCCGCCGGCCCCGGAGTTCGACCACATCTCGCCCAAGGGGCGCGAGGTCATGGTGCACCAGTCCCGTTTCCTCGAGGCTGTGCGCGCCGGGCACCGCAGCTTCCTGCTCGCCGACGAGCCGGGCCTCGGCAAGACGGCGCAGTCGGTGCTCGCGGCCTCGGTCGCCGGCGCCTATCCGCTGCTCGTCGTGGTGCCCAACGTCGTGAAGATGAACTGGGCGCGCGAGGTCGAGCGGTGGACGCCGCAGCGTCGTGCCACGGTCATCCAGGGCGACGGTGACGACATCGACGCCTTCGCCGACGTGTTCATCGTGAACTACGAGATCCTCGACCGTCACATGTCCTGGCTCGCGTCGATCGGCCTGCGCGGCATGGTCGTCGACGAGGCGCACTTCATCAAGAACCTCTCGTCGCAGCGTTCGCAGAACGTGCTGTCGCTCGCGGCACAGGTGCGCGAGCGCACCCCGGGGCACGATCCGCTCATGCTCGCCCTCACGGGTACCCCACTCATCAACGACGTCGAGGACTTCGACGCCATCTGGCGTTTCCTCGGCTGGACGAACGGGGAGAAGCCCGGACCGGAGCTCATGGAGAAGCTCGACGCGACCGGGCTCACGCCGGCGGACAAGGCCTTCTACCCGGAGGCCCGCGACGCGGTGATCTCGATGGGCATCGTGCGGCGCAAGAAGAAGGATGTCGCCGCCGACCTGCCCGACAAGCTGGTCGCCGATCTGCCGGTGCAGCTCGACGACGAGTTCGGTCGCAGCATCCGCCAGGCCGAGCGCGAGCTGGGAGAGCGTCTGGCCGCCCGCTACCGCCGCATCATCGAGGCACGCGGCGACCGCGGTCTCGCGCCCGGAGAGATCGACGACGACATCGTCCGGCTCGTGGCGCAGAACGAGCTCGAGGAGTCGAAGGCCGCCGGTACCGGGGGAGACAACGTCTTCACCATGGTGCGCCGCATCGGTCAGGCGAAGGCCCTCCTCGCGGCCGACTACGCCGCACAGCTGCAGCGGTCGGTCGGCAAGGTCGTGTTCTTCGCGAAGCACATCGACGTCATGGACCAGGCGGAGGCGCACTTCGCCTCGGCCGGCATCCGCGCGGTATCCATTCGCGGTGACCAGACGAACACGGCACGGCAGCAGGCCATCGACGACTTCAACGGCGACCCCGAGGTCGGCATCGCGGTGTGCTCGCTCACGGCGGCCGGCGTCGGGCTCAACCTGCAGGCGGCGTCGAACGTCGTCCTCGCGGAGCTGTCGTGGACGGCGGCCGAGCAGACGCAGGCCATCGACCGCGTGCACCGCATCGGGCAGGACGAGCCGGTCACGGCGTGGCGGATCATCGCCGCCCACACGATCGACACGAAGATCGCGGAGCTCATCGACCAGAAGCAGGGCCTCGCGGCCCGCGCTCTGGACGGCGAGGCGACGGAGGAGACGGGGAGCGAGTCGGTGCAGCTGGCGGCGCTCACGCATCTTCTGCGCGAGGCTCTGGGCGGGCGCTGAGACGCCGTCAAGAACGCGGGTTCTTAACGGCGATTCCGAGGCCTCTTCCTGCCGGAACGCGAAGTTCGGCGTGATCGCTCGCCGCAGCCGTCAAGATCCCCGATTTTCGACGCGCTCGAATGGCCACGTGAGGGGGCGGCGCGCTAGTGTCGATCGCAGGCACTGTCGCCGCACCCCCATCCCTCGACCTCCGAAGGCAGCAGCATGAAGATCGGCATCCTGACGAGCGGCGGCGACTGCCCCGGACTCAACGCGGTCATCCGCGGCATCGTGCTCAAGGGCACCACGACCTACGACCTCGAGTTCGTCGGCATCCGCGACGGATGGCGCGGCGTCGTCGAGGGCGACTTCATGCCCCTGACGCGGCATGAGGTGAAGGGCCTGTCCAAGGTGGGCGGCACCATCCTCGGCACCAGCCGCACCAACCCCTACGAGGGGGAGCGCGGAGGCGCCGACAACATCGCGAAGACTCTCTACGGGCACAAGATCGACGGCATCGTCGCGATCGGCGGCGAAGGCACTCTCGCCGCGGCGGACCGCCTCGCGAAGGACGGCATCAAGGTGCTCGGCGTTCCGAAGACGATCGACAACGACCTCCGTGCCACGGACTATTCGTTCGGCTTCGATACGGCCGTGAACATTGCCACGGACGCCATGGACCGGCTCCGCACCACGGGAGACTCCCACCAGCGCTGCATGGTCGCGGAGGTCATGGGCCGTCACGTCGGCTGGATCGCGCTCCACGCCGGAATGGCCGCGGGCGCGCACGTCATCTGCATCCCCGAGGTGCCGATGTCGCTGGACGAGATCACCGCTCTGGTCACGAGCGCCCACGATCGCGGTCGCGCGCCGCTCGTCGTCGTCTCCGAGGGCTTCAAGCTCGCCGGTATGGACGAGGCCTACAGCGACAAGGGTCTGGATGCGTTCAACCGCCCGCGGCTCGGCGGCATCGGCGACCTGCTCGCCCCCGAGATCGAGCGGATCACGGGCATCGAGACGCGTGCCACGATCCTCGGGCACATCCAGCGCGGCGGTTCGCCGTCGGCGTTCGATCGCGTCCTCGCGACCCGGCTGGGCCTGCACGCCGCAGACGCGATCGTCGACGGCGCCTGGGGGCAGATGGTCGCGATGCAGGGCACCGACATCGTCCGCGTCCCGTTCGCCGATGCTCTCGGTGAGCTGAACACCGTGCCCCGCTACCGCTACGACGAGGCCGCCGCCCTCTTCGGCTGACTTCCGCCCGGCTTCAGGCTCTCGCGCCGCTTCAGGCATCTTGCTGTCTTTCTTGCCTGTTCTCGCGCGAGTGCCTGTGCCCGTCCGCTCGCCTGTTCTCACTGCCTCGCGCGGTGTCAGGCTCTCGCGCGGGTTCAGGCATCGTGCTGTCTTCCATTCCTGTTCTCGCGCGAGGGCCTGGGCTTGCGCTCGGGTCGGCTACCGACCCGTCGCCCGACGGCTTGCGCGATGGAGCCCCTGCGCGAGCGCGGCCAGGACGGTGTCCTCGACATGAGTGTCATCGACCATGACCTGGTGGTAATCGAAGCGCAGGACGGTGTAGCCGCGGAGCGCGAGCCTCGCGTCCGCTGCGAGGTCTCGCCGCCGATCGCCCGCGGCGCTGTGGTGGCGGAAGCCGTCGATCTGGACGGCGAGCCGTTCGCCGATGACACCGTCGAGCGGATGGCCGTCCACCCACACCTGCTGTCGCACGTCGATGCCGATCGCGCGCATCCGTTCGACGAAGACCGTCTCGGGACCGGAGTCCGACCGGCCGCGGACGGTTCGAGCGAGGCGGTCAGCGGCGTGGCACCGCCACCGCACCCGCGCGAGCGTATCCAGCTCCACCGCTCCGTGGCGGATGGCGGACTCCCAGATCGCGCGGGCCTCGACCGGCGGCCGACATCGCGCGACCTGGAAGAGGACATCCAGGACGGGGTCGACCGCCGCTCGCGGATGCACGGGCACAGGCCCCTGCGCACAGTGCACCTCCACGCCGGCGCGATCGAACCGAGAGGCAGTGCGGGGGAGGGCGACATGCACGTTCGTGGGTCCGACATCCCACCATCCGGCGAGAGCCGCAGCGCTCACACAGGTGACTCTCCCGCCGACCGAAGCAGCCGCCCGGCGCCGCGCATCGACATCGGGGACGAGGAGCCACGACCGGCGCACGCGCTCGAGCGTGCCTTCCTGCACCGCGCGACGCATATGGTACTCGGTGAAACCCGCCTCACGTACCCGCGACGAATGCGCCGATCCGCCCTGCTCTCGAACCCAGCCCTCGACCCTCGTGCGTCCCACCCCTCCACCCTGAGCGCTCGCGCCGCACTCTCCATCGCCGCACCCGGGATGGGGAATCAGCTCGCGAAATCCTCGCCCTGTGCAGGATCAGTCGTCGCATGTGGACCCCACAGGCGTCCGCGCGAGACCAGGCAGCGAGAGTCACTCGCGCCTGATGCCGCGCGAGTGCCTGATGCCGTCAGGCGAGGTGGAGGGTGTCCAGGAGCCAGGCGAGCTCGAACGCCCGCTCGCGCCAGGAGTTGTACCGTCCGCTCACGCCGCCGTGCCCGGCGACCATCTCGCACTTGAGCAGCACGTCCTCCGCGCCGGCCTCCCGCAGCCGGGCGACCCACTTGGCGGGCTCCACGTAGAGCACGCGGGTGTCGTTCAGCGAGGTCACCGCGAGGATCCGCGGGTACTCCACGCCGTCGCGCACGTTCTCGTACGGCGTGTACGACTTCATGTACGCGTACACCTCCGGGTCGTGCAGCGGGTCGCCCCACTCGTCCCACTCGATCACCGTGAGGGGGAGCGAGGGGTCGAGGATCGTGGTCAACGCGTCGACGAACGGCACAGCCGCGAGGATCCCGGCGAACAGCTCCGGGGCGAGGTTGGCGACCGCGCCCATCAGCAGACCACCCGCGCTGCCGCCCTCCGCGACGAGCTGGGCCGGGGTCGTGGTGCCCTCGTCGACGAGGTGCCGGGCGCAGGCGACGAAGTCCGTGAAGGTGTTCCGCTTGTGCAGGAGCTTGCCCTCCTCGTACCACTGCCGGCCCATCTCGCCGCCGCCGCGCACGTGCGCCACGGCGAAGACGACCCCGCGGTCCAGCTCCGAGAGCCGGGCGACGGAGAAGCCGGGGTCGATCGAGTGCTCGTACGAGCCGTAGCCGTAGAGGTGGACGGGACGTGCGGTCGCACCGGGCTCTCCGAAGGAGCGCTTCCAGACGAGGGAGATCGGCACGCGCGTGCCGTCCTCCGCGGTGGCCCATTCCCGCCGCTGCCCGTAGTCGGCGGGGTCGTAGTCGCCGAGCACCGTCACCTGCTTGCGGAGGACGAGCTCCCGCGTCGCGAGGTCGAGCTCGTAGACCGTGCCTGGGGTGACGAACGACGTGTAGCCCAGACGCAGGAAGGGGGAGTGCCACTCGGGGTTGCCGCTGACGCCCGCCGAGTAGAGGGGCTCGTCGAACCGCAGCTCCTCCACGGCGTCCGTCGCGTAGTCGAGGAGCCCGACCCGTTCGAGGCCTTCGCTGCGGTACTCGACCGTAGCGAAGTCGCGGAACGCGTCCACGCCGAGCAGTCGTCGTCCCGGCTGATGCGCGACGACGACGCGGCGCTCGCCCTGCGGGTCGTCCGCCGCCACGGAGACGAGCTCGAAGTCGAGGGCGTCGTCGTTGTGCAGGATGAGCAGGCGGTCCTCGCCGTCCACGACCGCGTGCTCGAGCGAGTACTCCACGCCCTCCCGCCGCGGCCACACCGTGCGCGGCTTCGCGGTGATGTCGCCCGCGAGGTCGACGAGGTACTCCTCGCTCGTGATGCTGGACCCCACGCCGATCACGAGGTAGCGACGGCTGCGCGTGATCCCGGCGCCGAGCCAGAACTTCTCGTCGGGCTCGTGGAAGAGCATGATGTCGTCCGACACCGGGGTCCCGAGCCGGTGCAGCCACAGAGTGTCCGGACGCCAGGCGTCGTCGCGGGTCGTGTAGAGGATCCCGGTGCCGTCCGGGGTGAAGAACGCGCCCCCGGTGTTCGGGATCTCGTCGTCGAGGGTGACGCCCCTCTCCAGGTCGCGCACACGTACGGTGTAGAGCTCGTCGCCCTCGAAATCGGTCGACCACAGCAGCTTCGTCGCATCGTCGGAGGTGTCGAACGCGCCGAGCGAGAAGAACTCGTGCCCCTCCGCCTCGGCGTTGCCGTCCAGCAGGACGACCTCGCCGGGCACCGGCACCCCCGGCTCGAGCCGCGGGGGCGTCCAGTCGCCTTCGAGAGCGGCGGCGCGGCAGTGGATGCCGTACTGCGCGCCTTCCTCGGTGCGGCTGTAGTACCACCAGTCTCCGCGTCGCGTCGGCACGGAGAGGTCGGTCTCCTGGACCCGGCCCTTGATCTCCTGGAACAGCGTCTCCCGCAGATCGGCCAGGTGTGCGGTCTCGGCTTCGGTGTGCGCGTTCTCCGCCTCCAGGTGCGCGATGACCTCGGGGGAGTCCTTGGCTCGCAGCCACTCGTACGGGTCGTCGACCGTGTCGCCGTGGTGCGTGCGGAGGGTGGAACGGCGGGCGGCGATCGGGGCATCAGTCACCGTCCCACGCTATCCCAGGTCGAGTTGACCGGCAGGGGGGACGGTGGCAGGATTTACCGGGGCCGGTAAACGGAAGTCAAACCCACGGTGAACTCTTCGTTCGTCACGTCGATCCCGTCGACATCTCCCTCTTCCTCAAGACCGAAAGCGAACGGTGGAAACCGCAGCCCTCATCGTCGTGCTCGTCATCGCGCTGGCACTCTTCTTCGATTTCACGAACGGGTTTCACGACACCGCGAACGCGATGGCGACGCCCATCGCGACCGGAGCGCTCAAGCCCAAGACCGCGGTGCTCCTGGCCGCCCTGCTGAACCTCGTCGGCGCCTTCCTGTCGACGGAGGTGTCCAAGACCATCTCCGGCGGCATCATCCAGGAGGATGCCATCATCGCCGCAGGGGCGGAGTTGTTCCTCTCGCTGATCTTCGCCGGACTCATCGGCGCGATCACCTGGAACATGCTGACCTGGCTGCTCGGCCTCCCGTCCAGCTCCTCCCAC
This sequence comes from Microbacterium sp. str. 'China', assembly GCF_002993305.1. Lineage (NCBI taxonomy): Bacteria > Bacillati > Actinomycetota > Actinomycetes > Micrococcales > Microbacteriaceae > Microbacterium > Microbacterium sp. str. 'China'. The sequence continues at coordinate 1,469,487 of NZ_CP027434.1, forward strand.
GCCCTCTTCGGTGGTCTGATCGGTGCGACGCTCGTGGGCGCCGGCCTCGGCGGCATCGATTTCGGCGCCGTTCTGTCGAAGATCGTCCTCCCCGCTCTCATCGCCCCGATCACCGCCGGGATCATCGCGTACGTCGCGACGAAGATCGCCTACTCGATCACCCGGCGCTACGACGGCAAGCCCGACGGGCGCGACGGCTTCCGCTGGGGTCAGATCTTCACTTCGTCCCTCGTCGCGCTCGCCCACGGCACCAACGACGCACAGAAGACGATGGGCGTCATCACCCTCGCGATGATCACGATCGGCTGGCAGTCCGGTGCGCACCACGAGCCCGAGCTCTGGGTCATCGTCGCCTGTGCGTTCACGATCGCCCTCGGCACGTATCTCGGCGGCTGGCGCATCATCCGTACGCTGGGCAAGGGCCTGACCGACGTGAAGCCGGCTCAGGGCTTCGCGGCCGAGAGCTCCACGGCGGCCACGATCCTCGCCTCCAGCGCCCTCGGCTTCGCCCTCTCCACCACGCAGGTGGCCTCGGGATCGGTCATCGGATCGGGTCTCGGTCGCCGCGGCTCGACGGTCCGCTGGCGGACGGCCGGTCGCATCGGCGTCGGCTGGCTGCTGACCCTGCCCGCGGCCGGAGGGGTCGGCGCCCTGGCGGCGCTGCTCGTCGTCTGGCTCGGTCCCTGGGGTGTGGCCATCGATGCCGTGCTCGCCGTGGTGATCATCCTCGGGCTGTACATGCGTTCCCGGCGCAACGCCGTCACCCCGGCCAACGCCATGAGCGACGTCGCCGAGTCCCACCTCGCGGTCGAGGTCCCGGATACACCGCCGCCCACGCGTCGCCAGCAGCGCATCGCCCAGGCGAAGGCGGAGGCGAAGGCCCGCGCCGAGGCCAAGGAGAAGGCGAAGGCCGAGGCCAAGGACAAGGCGAAGAAGAAGGCCAAGGCCAAGGCCGACGCGAAGGCAGCGAAGACCGGCAGCGTCTCCTCGTCCGACGCGTCGCAGAACGGGGACTCGGCATGAACGTCACGATCGACTGGATCGCCTTTCTGCAGGTGTTCGCTGCCGCGCTCATCGGCGCCGCTGCCATCGTCACCTTCTACGCCCTGGGGCTGCGTCTGCTCGTGCGCAGCGGACGGGCGCCCGTGGTCAGCCCCGCGGAGTTCACCGATGCCATCACGGTGATCTCCGAGAAGGAGCTCAAGCGGGCCGCGAAGCAGGCGGCGAAGGCAGCGAGGAAGAGCCCGCTCACCGAAGGGCAGAAGACCCTCGCCCTCGTGGGCGCCTACGGCTGCTTCGTGCTCTGCGGGGCCGCGGTCATCGCCGGCATCCTGCTCATCGTCGTCGGCCACTGAGCGTCCGGCGCGCCAAGAGGGAGCGTCGGCGCCCGCCCCTAGGCTGAGGGCATGTCCGCACTCAACGGAACGCCCCCGGTCTTCGGCCGGTACGCCCCCGCGTCCCATGTCCTGATCCATGTCAGTGACCCGCACTTCCTGGCCGGCGGTGCCGCGCTGGGGGGACGGTACGACGTCGAGCGCACGTTCGCGCGGACGCTCGAGGCGATCCGCGCCGTGCATCCCGCTCCCGCCGCCATCGTGATCACCGGGGACCTCGCCGACCTCGGCGAGCCGGATGCGTACCGCCGGCTCCGGGCCGCGATCGAGCCGGTCGCCGCCGAGCTCGGCGCTCCCGTGGTCTGGGTCGCGGGCAACCACGACGAGCGCCCGGCGCTGCGCGAAGCGCTCCTCGACGGCGAGCCCACCGAAGAGCCGGTCACCGGGGTCTGGGATATCGACGGGCTGCGGCTCGTGGCCCTCGACACGAGCGTCCCGGGATGGCACCACGGCGACCTCGACCCGGCGCAGCTCGCGTGGCTGGCCGACGTCCTCGCGGAGCCCGCGCCGCACGGCACGATCCTGGCTATGCATCACCCGCCGCTGCCCAGCCATCTGCCGCTGTTCGACATCCTCGAGCTCCGTCATCAGGACGAGCTCGCCGCCGTCATCCGCGGCACCGACGTGCGCGGCATCCTCGCCGGCCACCTGCATTACTCCGCACACGGTCTTTTCGCCGGTGTCCCGGTGAGCGTGGCATCCGCCACCTGCTACACGATGAACGTCGCCCGTCCGGCGGCGGAGGTGAACGGCATGGACGCCGCCCAGGCGTTCCAGCTCGTGCACGTGCGGCCGGAGACCCTCACGCACACGGTCGTCCCCGTGGTCGACGCGCCGACCGACGACTACTTCTCGGAGGAGTGGATCGCGCGGATGGCGGCGCTGGCCCCGGAGGAGCGCCTGGAGGTGTTCTCCCGGAAAACCCCGCAGGGACCGGCGTAGACTGGTCGCATCCCCCACTTTTCCGTTCGCCACGACCCACGAGGATGTGACATGGCTTCTGCCGCGCCCGCCCATACCCGCACCGAGACCGATTCGCTGGGGAGCATGGAGATTCCCGCCGACGCGTACTGGGGGATCCACACCGCCCGCGCCGATGCGAACTTCCCGATCACGAAGCGCCCCATCTCGGTCTATCCCGAACTGGTGATCGCCCTCGCGATGGTGAAGCAGGCCAGCGCCAGGGCCAACAAGGAGATCGGCGTCCTCGACGCCGAGCGGGCCGACCTCATCGACCGCGCGGCGCAGCGCGTCATCGACGGCGAGTTCCACGACCAGTTCACGGTCGGCGTCATCCAGGGCGGCGCCGGCACGTCGACGAACATGAACGCGAACGAGGTCATCACCAACATCGCGCTGGAGATGGCCGGACGCGAGAAGGGCGACTACGCCTTCCTCTCTCCGATCGACCACACGAACCGCAGCCAGTCGACCAACGACGTCTACCCGACCGCGGTCAAGATCGGCCTCTCGCTGACGCTGCGTTCGCTGCTCGACGAGCTGGACGCCCTGCGCGTGGCGTTCCTCGGCAAGGCGGGGGAGTTCCACGACATCCTCAAGGTCGGCCGCACCCAGCTCCAGGACGCCGTGCCCATGACGCTCGGCCAGGAGTTCCACGGCTTCGCCACGACCCTGGGCGAGGACCACAGCCGCCTCACCGAGAACGCCTCGCTCATGTTCGAGATCAACATGGGCGCGACCGCGATCGGCACCGGCATCACGACCCACCCCGACTATGCGCCCGCCGTGCTGAAGCACCTGCGCGAGATCACCGGACTCGACCTGGAGACGGCCACCGACCTCGTCGAGTCCACGAGCGACACGGGCGCCTTCATGTCGTTCTCCTCATCGCTCAAGCGGAACGCCATCAAGCTCTCGAAGATCTGCAACGACCTGCGCCTGCTGTCGTCGGGTCCGCAGGCGGGCCTCGGCGAGATCAACCTGCCCGCACGGCAGGCCGGCTCCAGCATCATGCCGGGCAAGGTCAACCCGGTGATCCCGGAGGTCGTGAACCAGGTGGCGTTCGCGGTCGTCGGCGCCGACATGACCGTGACCATGGCCGTCGAGGGCGGTCAGCTCCAGCTCAACGCCTTCGAGCCCGTCATCGCGCACTCGATCTTCCAGTCGATCACCTGGATGCGTCAGGCCATGTGGACGCTGCGCGTGAACTGTGTCGAGGGCATCACCGCCAACCGTGACCGTCTGGGCGCGATGGTCGGCGCGTCGGTCGGCGTCATCACGGCGCTCACGCCCTTCATCGGCTACGCGGCGGCCGCCGCCCTGGCCAAGACGGCCCTGCTGACCAACCGCAACGTCGCCGACCTGGTGGTCGAGGCCGGACTCATGTCGCGCGACGAGGTCACCAAGCAGCTCTCTCCCGCCCGTCTCTCGGGTCTGGAGGCGGTCACGGCGGCCATCCCGATCGTCACCCCGGACGACCTCATCCAGATCTGAGCGTCGGCCGGATATGCGAAGGGGACGGGAGCTCGAAGCTCCCGTCCCCTTCGCGTATCCGGGTCAGTCGAGGATGCGGCAGTGCGTCGTGAGCTCGCCGATCCCGTCGATGCCGACCGTGACGGTCGAGCGGTCGCGGAGGAAGATCTGCGGGTCGCGCGAGTAGCCGGCACCGCCGGGGCTGCCCGTGGAGATCAGGGTGCCGGGGAGCAGGGTGAGCGACTGGGAGAGGTGGGCGATGAGCTTCGCCACCGAGCGCACCATCTGGTCGGTGCTGGCGTCCTGCACGGTGTGTCCGTCCACGACGGTCCAGATGTGGAGGTCCTGCGGGTCGGCGATCTCGTCGGCGGTCACCGCGAACGGCCCGGTGGGGGTGAAGCCGTCGAACGACTTGCAGCGGGACCACTGCGCCTCGGAGAACTGGATGTTCCGCGCGGTGATGTCGTTGACCACCGTGTAGCCCCACACGTGCGTCAGGGCATCGGCTTCCGGGACGTCCTTCGCGGGGGTGCCGATGAGCACGCCCAGCTCGGCCTCGTAGTCGACGGCCTCGCTGAGACTCCGGGGCCAGGACGTGATCTGGTCGTGACCGGTCAGCGAGTTCGGCCACAGCGTGAACACGGTCGGTGCGGCGTCGGTCTTGAGTCCGAGCTCGCTGGAGTGCGCGGCGTAGTTGAGGCCGACGGCGAGCACGGCCGGCGGCGCGATCACGGCGGAGGCGAACCCCCAGCCGGTCAGCGGGTGGCGCGGGGCCGTGCCGTCGCGCAGGGCGGCGCGGAGCTCGTCGAGTCCGGCGTCTCCTCGCTCGATCAGCTGCTGCAGGGTGGCAGGCGCGTCGGACAGGAGATCGGAGACGAGGATGGCGTCCGAGTCCTCCACCACGGCGAGAACCGCCTGGGAGGAGTCTGGACGGCGCAGGTGAGCGAACCGCATGGTTCTACGCTACCGGGTGCGTGCGGCCGGTCGGGTGGAGGAAGCCCCCAGAGCCCGGCGCGGATGCTTGTGCCCCATAAGCTTTGAGCATGACCTTCGGAGGACCGTCCGACCCCCAGCAGCCCGCCCGGTACACGCCGCCGTCCGCGCCGCCCGCGCAGCCGAGTGCGTACTCCGCCGCGCAGTACGCGCAGTCGCCGTATCTGCCGCCGTCGTTCGGACAGCAGCCCGGCTATGCGTCGGCCCTCGCGCAGCCGACGCCCTACACGCCGCCGGCTCCCGTCGCGCCGTCGCCCGCGGAGTCGCTGCCGGCTCTCCCGGTGCCGAACAAGAAGGGCCGGACGATCTCGCTGTGGCTGTTCGGCTTCCTCGGGTTCCTCCTCCTGGCGCTCATCGGCTACTTCGGCTGGGCGCTCGGACCGACCGCGTCGGTGATCGGGCTCGTCCTGGCGTTGATCCCGCTCACGATCGTCTTCCTCGGGGTGCGCATGATCGACCGGTGGGAGCCGGAGCCCAAGCGTCTCGTGGCGTTCGCCATCGCCTGGGGTGCCGTGGCCGCGGTCGGCCTCACGCTCCTCGTCGACATCGGCCTCACGATGCTGTTCGACATCCGCTCCGAGGAGTTCTCCGCGGTGGTCCAGGCTCCCATCGTCGAGGAGTTCTGGAAGGGCCTCGGGGTCTTCCTCATCTTCCTGCTCGCGCGGCGCTCCTTCGACGGTCCGGTGGACGGCGTCGTGTACGGGGCGCTCGTCGGCGCGGGCTTCGCGTTCACCGAGAACATCCAGTACTTCGCCATCAGCCTGATCGAGGGCGGCGGAGAGCAGCTCGGCGTGACCTTCATCGTGCGCGCGGTGCTGTCGCCGTTCGCCCACGCGATGTTCACCTCGCTGACCGGGTTCGCGATCGGCCTCGTGGCTCGCCGGCACGCTTCCGCGGGAGCGGCCGCCGGCGCGGGCCTGCTCGGCATGGTCGGGGCGATCCTCCTGCACGGCCTGTGGAACGGCTCGGCCACCTTCGCCGACTTCTTCGGGCTCTACTTCACCCTGCAGGTGCCGCTGTTCATCGGCTTCATCCTCGGGATCGTCGCGCTGCGGCGAGAGGAGGCGCGGCTCACGCGGGCGCGCCTGGCCGAGTACGCGGCCGCCGGCTGGTTCACGCCGGAGGAGGTCACGATGCTCGCCACGCCCGCCGGGCGCAAGGTCGGGCTGGCGTGGGCGGCGCAGCTGCGCGGCGACCGCCGGCCGCTGATGCGTGAGTTCATCAAGGACGCGACGGCGCTGGCGGCTGTCCGCCAGCGGGCGATCACCGGTCGCGACCCGCTCGCGGTCGAGGACGAGCGTGCCCTGCTGATCCGGACGAGGGCGGCACGAGCCGCGCTGCTGGCCTACTGAGCGGCACGCCCGGAGACAGACTCAGCGCCCGGTGCTGCGGCGATGCCTGCATGTCTCCCGGGCGCTGAGTTGATCTGCCACCAGGGTGCACCCGGCCCCGGGGATGTGTCAAGGGTCTCCGTGACGGGCAGCCACGGCGGCTCGACGAGGTGTTCGCTGTGAGCAGGTGCGGTCGCGTTGACCGGGCGCGCGACGGTCGGGTTGGATGGAGCCATGACTGATCGCACAAAGCCCGAGTTCGACGCCCCGACCGGCCCTGCCCCCGCAGAACTGGTCATCCGCGACATCATCGAGGGTGACGGTGCCGAGGCCAAGCCCGGCGACACCGTGACCGTCCACTACGCCGGCGTGGAGTTCGAGTCCGGCGAGGAGTTCGACTCGTCGTGGGGTCGCGGCGAGACCATCCAGTTCCCGCTTCGCGGCCTGATCCAGGGCTGGCAGGACGGCATCCCCGGCATGAAGGTCGGCGGTCGTCGCGAGCTGATCATCCCGCCGCACCTCGCCTACGGCCCGGCCGGGGGAGGACACTTCCTCTCCGGCAAGACGCTGATCTTCATCATCGATCTCGTCGCCGTCGGCTGACATCCTCGTTCGGAAGCGCCCCGCCCCCTGTGGTGTGGGGCGCTTTCGACGTCTCCGGACTTTCTGCTCGACACGGGAATACATGCGAGTGAATGTATGTTGTGGGAAGGGTGCCGCGGACGATCGCGGTGCCATCCCTTCGCCGCCGCCGCGGCCGACGTCTCCTGAGGAGCAACCATGAGCAGCATCGACATCCCCGGTTACCGCCCCGGCACCTGGGTCCTGGACCCGTCCCACAGCGAGGTGACCTTCAGCGTCCGCCACATGATGATCTCGAAGGTGCGCGGCACCTTCGGCGTGAAGAGCGCGACGCTCGTGGCCCCGGAGAACCCCCTCGACGCCAAGGTCGAAGCCTCGGTCGACGTGACCTCCGTCGACACGAAGGACGAGGGCCGTGACCAGCACCTCCGCTCCGCCGACTTCTTCGACACCGAGAACTTCCCGACCATGGACTTCGTCTCGACCGGCGCGCGCGTCGAGGGCGGCGACTTCCTCGTGGACGGCGACCTCACCATCCGCGGCATCACCAAGCCCGTCACCTTCGAGCTCGACTTCGGCGGCTTCGGCAGCGACCCGTGGGGCAACTACAAGGCCGGTGCCTCCGCCAAGACGGTCATCAACCGCGAGGACTTCGGCCTCACCTGGAACGCCGCGCTGGAGACCGGCGGTGTGCTCGTCGGCAAGGACGTCACGATCACGCTCGACCTCCAGGGTGCGCTGCAGCAGGACTGACGCGCGCAGACCTCTCCGAACCCCGGGCCCGTCAGGGCTCGGGGTTCTCTGCGTCGTAGGCGCGGAACCGCGGGTGCCGACGGGCGAGGAGGGCGACGAGGACGATCACGAGGATGCCGCCGAGCAGCGGGGGGAACCACAGCGACGTCAGCGTCGCGAGCGTCCCGGCGTAGAGGGCGCCGACGCGGGGGCCGCCGGTCACCACGACGACGAAGAGCCCCTGCAGGCGTCCGCGCATGGCGTCGGGCACCGCGGCCTGCATCATGGTGTTCCGATAGATCGAGCTGATGTTGTCCGAGGCGCCGGAGAGCGCGAGCGCCACGCAGGCGGCGACGATGAGCAGGACGTGCGGCCGGTCCTCACCGGCGGGCGTCGCGGAGAGCGCGCCGATCAGGAGGACGACGCCGAACAGGGCGATCGCGGCGCCGTAGGCCTCGATGGCACGGGCGATCCCACGACCGTGCCACCGGTACTGCACTACGCGGCCGGAGAACAGGCTCGAGGAGAAGGTGCCGACGGCGACCGCGGCCGTGAGGATACCGGTCGTGAACGCGCCGCCGCCGAGGATCACGGTGCCCAGCGCCGGGAAGAGCACGAGGGGCTGCCCGAAGGTCATCGCGATGATGTCCATGACGTACTGCATCCGGATGTTGCCCGCCCGTCGGAGGAAGCGCCAGCCGTCGACGAGTGAGGCGAAGCCGGGGCGCACGGTGTCGCCTTCGGGGCGCAGGGCGGGGAGGGTCCACAGTCCGAGGAACATCGACAGCATGAGCACGACGTCGATCGTGTACGTCCAGCCGTACCCGGTGAGGGCCACGAGGAGTCCGGCCAGCGCGGGGCCGGCCATGACCGTGAGTCCGAAGGCGACGCCGTTGAGCGCGGACGCGGCGGCGAGCATGCGGCGGGGGATGAGCCGGGGGACGATCGCCGTCCGGGTGGCCATGCCGACGGAGTTCGCCGCCGAATTCACGATGCTCAGCGCGTACAGCCACCAGATCGTCTCCGTCCCCGTCCACGTGAGCGCGGCGAGGAGCGCGGTGGAGGCGAACGTCACGGTGGCCGCGATCAGCGCGACCCGCCGGCGGTCGAACGCGTCGGCGAGCATGCCGCCGTACAGACCGGCGAGGATCATCGGGAGAAGGCCGGCGACGGCGATCATCGAGACGGCGAACGTGCTCTCGGTCAGTTCGAACACGTGCAGCATCACGGTCACGATGGTGAGCTGACCGCCGATGCCGGCGAGCGTCGAGCCGATCCACATCCGGGCGAAGGCCGGGCTCGCCTTCAGCGGGGTGAGGTCGATCAGATGGCCGCGTCGGGAGCTCACAGGGCGATCTTCTTCTGCACATTCCGAGCCTAGTTGACCGGTGGACCCCGGTCCGGACCCCGTGTCCCGCCGTGGTCGTTCGGGCTGGTAGACTCGTCAGGTTGCCGTTCGATCGGCCGCGGATAAAGAGAGCTCACGCATCAGGCGTCGGGCGCCGCGCAACAAGCAGAGAGGGGATCGAATCTATGGCACTGGAAGCAGACGTCAAGAAGGCGATCATCGAAGAGTACGCGACGCACCCCGGTGACACCGGATCCCCCGAGGTGCAGGCCGCGATGCTGACGCAGCGCATCAAGGACCTCACCGAGCACCTGAAGGAGCACAAGCACGACCACCACTCGCGTCGTGGTCTGTTCCTGCTCGTGGGTCAGCGCCGTCGTCTGCTCGGCTACCTCCAGAGCGTCGACATCGAGCGGTACCGCTCGCTGATCGCACGCCTTGGTCTTCGCCGATAAGGCACCACGGACCCAGCGTTCAATCGCGCAGAACATTCTTGAGAAGGCCGCCCCACGGTGTGGGGCGGCCTTCGTCATGTCCGGGATGACGCGTCGCGGAGCCTGTCAGGCGGGCGTCCGGACCAGATCGGGGTGGTGGATGGCCGCCACGTCGGGGTGCGCGCGCAGTCGCGACTTCATGGCGTTCTCGCCGTAGGTCGCGTGGATCGGATTGCTCGGGTCCTCGGTGATTCCGGTGGCCTCGGCGGCGAGGTCGGCGGGGAGCTCGAGCAACGGCAGCTGCTGGTCGAGGGCGGGGTTGAAGAAGAACGGGATCGAGATGCGCTCCTCGGGCGCCCGCGGCGAGATCACCCGATGGTTCGTCGCCTTGAGGTAGCCGCCGGTGGCGTACTCGAGCAGCTCGCCGATGTTGACGACGAAGGCGCCGGGCACCGGGGGAGCCGACACCCACTCGCCGTCACGCTCGACCTGGAGCCCGCCCTTGCCGGGCTCGACCCAGAGCAGCGTCAGTACCCCGGAGTCCTTGTGCGCGCCGACGCCCTGCTGCGGTTCCGGCTCGTTCGTGCCCGGGTACCGCACGATCTTGATCAGGGTCGACGGATCGCGGAACGTCTCGTCGAAGTAGGTCTCCTCGGCCCCGAGAGTGAGGGCCCAGGCGCGCAGGAGCTTGCGGGCGATCTCCGTCAGGGCGTCGTGCCACTCGGTGACGACCTGCTTCAGCTCGGGCTGGGCGGCCGGCCAGAGGTTGGGGCCGATGAGGCGGTTGAAGGCGGGGCCGCCGTCCACCGGCTCGCGCTCGGGGCCGATGTCGATCTGCTCGCGCCAGTCGACCTTGCCCTGCGTCCGTTCCCCGCCGATCCGGGTGTAGCCGCGGAAGTGCGGGCTGTTGACGTTCTCGATCGCGAGCTTGTCCTCCTCCGGCAGGGCGAAGAAGTCGAGGGCCGCCTGGTGCAGCCGCGCCTCGAGTTCCGGTGAGATCCCAGTGCCGGTGAGATAGAAGAAGCCGACGTCGTGAGTGGCCGCGCGGAGGTCGTCGCGGAAGCGCGCCGCGGCCTCGGGGCCGTCGTCGAGCTGGGACAGGTCGAGGATGGGGAGCGAGAGTTCAGCCATGGACCGAGGCTATGTCGGGGATGTGGCCGGAGGACGCTCTGTTGCACTCCATTACCTCCGGCGGTGGTGTCGGGGCGGCGCCGGTCGCGGTGCTAGAGTCTCGGTGGTAAGGGATGCCTTACCTCAGTCGTCAGTCAGAGAGTGTCTCCCGTGCTCGCCACCTTCCTCATCGGACTCCGCGAGGGTCTCGAAGCCGCGCTCGTCGTCGGCATCCTCGTCGCCTACCTCCGCCGTCTCGGTCGGCGGGACGCGCTGCCCAAGATGTGGGCCGGGGTCGGTCTCGCGATCGCCCTCGCTCTGGGCATCGGCGCGATCCTGACCTTCGGAGCCTACGAACTGACGTTCCAGGCCCAGGAGCTGATCGGCGGCGGGTTGTCCCTCGTCGCGGTGGCGATGGTGACGTGGATGATCTTCTGGATGCAGCGCGCCGGCCGCACCATGAAGGCGACTCTGGAGGGCGGCATCGATCGCGCGCTGACGGTGGGTGGTCTCTGGGCGCTCATCGCGATCGGCTTCGTCTCCGTCGCCCGCGAGGGGATCGAGACCACGCTGCTGCTGTGGTCGATGGTGCAGTCCTTCGGCGACGCCCCCTCGGCCCTCGTCGGCGCGCTCCTGGGACTCTCCGTGGCCGTCGTGCTCGGCTGGCTCATCTCCCGCGGGGCGCTGCGCCTGGACCTGCGGCGCTTCTTCGCCTGGACGGGCGGCTTCCTCGTGATCGTCGCGGCAGGCGTCCTCGCCTACGCGCTGATGGATCTGCAGGAGGCCGGCGCGCTTCCCGGCCCGTTCACCGCCGCCGCTCCGCTCGACCCGGTCACCGGCGCCGTCGCCGTGGGCGCGGCCGGCTTCCCGTTCGGCTGGGCGTTCGACGTGTCGGCGGCGATCGCTCCCGGCGGCGCCCTGGCCTCCGTCCTGCAGGCCACGGTCGGCTTCATGCCCGCCATGACGTGGCTGCAGGTGCTCGCCTGGGGCCTCTACCTCCTCGTCGTGGGCGGGCTCTACCTCCGCGGCCTTCGCTCGGCACGCCCTTCGACGCGCGGTGCCTCCGCCGCCACCCCGACGTCCTCCCTCACACAGCAAGGAGCAGCATGATCACCTCGCACCGGGTCCTCGCCGCGGCAGCCGCCGCGGGTACCGCCGTCCTCCTCCTCAGCGGCTGCGTCGCGAAGAGCGATAGCCAGGCGACGGCGGCGTTCGACGTCTCGTCCACCGCCACGGACTGCGCCGTCTCCGCGTCCACCGCGAAGAGCGGGACGCTGACGTTCGATGTGAAGAACGACACCGACCAGGTCTCCGAGTTCTACCTGCTGGCGGAGGACGGACTGCGGATCGTCGGCGAAGTCGAGAACATTGCCCCGGCCGCGTCCCGCACCCTCACGGTGGTCGCCCAGCCGGGCGAGTACTTCACGCTCTGCAAGCCGGGCATGGTCGGCGACGGTGTCGGTCGGGCGGCGTTCACGGTGACCGGAGACCGCGTGGCGGTGGACGGCCCCGACGCCGAGCAGAAGCAGAAGGCCGTCGATCTCTACGGGGCGTTCGTGAAGGATCAGGTCGGGCAGCTCGTGCCGGCCGTGGAAGACCTCGTGGCCGCCTATGAGTCCGGCGACGACGAGACCGCCCGCACGCTCTTCCCCCAGACGAGGGCGTTCTACGAGCGCATCGAGCCCGTCGCCGAGGCGCTCGGAGACCTCGACCCGCGGATCGACTACCGAGAGGTCGATGCGGTGGCGGAGGGCCTGGACTGGACCGGATTCCACCGCATCGAGAAGGACCTCTGGGTGCCGGCGAAGGACGCGCTGAACGCCGACGGAGAGACCCCGGCATGGCAGGACTGGACGCCGTCCACGCCCGCGGAGCGCGCCGATTACGGCGACCTGCTCCTGGCCGACGTGCAGGAGCTGTACGACTACGTGCACTCGGACGACTTCACCACCGCGTTGGACGACCAGGGGATCGGCGGCATCTCGAACGGCGCGATCGCACTGCTCGACGAGGTGGCCACCGGCAAGATCTCCGGTGAGGAGGACTGGTGGTCCGGCACGGATCTCTTCGACTTCGCCGCGAACGTCGAGGGATCCAAGATGGCCTTCTCACTTGTGCAGGACTTCGCCGCGGCGCAGGGCGACGACGGTGAGGCCCTCGTCTCCGAGATCGAGACCGGATACACCGCCCTCGAGGAGTCCCTCGCCGCGCACGGCTCGCTCACGAAGGGTTTCGTCGGCTACGGCGAGCTGACCGAAGCGGACAAGCGGGAGTTCACCGACCTCATCAACGCACTCGCCGAGCCGCTCTCGCAGCTCACCGGCACGGTGCTCGACTGACGGCGGCACACGGAGGAGCGCGGACGTGAACGAGTCGGAATCCGTCGCCCGGGAGGCGCCGGCGGCCCCGCCGTCGGAGCCCTCCGGCGGCGGTCTCAGCCGCCGCGGGCTGCTCGGGCTGGCCGTCGGCGGTGGTGTCGCCGGCCTGGCCGTCGGGCTGGGGGCCGGGACGGCCGGAGGCATGGCGCTCGGGCGTGCGCGTGCCGCCGAGGACGCCGAGTCGCGGTACGAGTTCTTCGGCGCGCACCAGGCCGGCATCACGACGCCGGTGCAGGACCACCTGCACTTCGCGAGCTTCGACATGATGCCCCGCACCGATCGGGACGACCTCATCTCCCTGTTGCAGGACTGGTCGTACGCCGCGGCGCGGATGACGCAGGGGCTGGAGGTGAGTGCGAGCGGCGCGGTGAACGGTCCCGCCGAAGCGCCCCCGGATGACACGGGGGAGGCGCTGGGGCTCCCCGCCGCGGGCCTGACCCTCACGTTCGGGTTCGGTCCGGGGCTGTTCGAGAACGAGGACGGCGATCGCTACGGTCTCGCCGCGCGGCGTCCGTCCGGCCTCGAACGGCTCCCCGCCTTCCTCGGGGACAACCTCGATCCGGCGGCGTCGCACGGCGACCTGTGCATCCAGGCCTGTGCCGACGACCCCCAGGTCGCCGTGCACGCGATCCGCAACCTCAGCCGCATCGCGTTCGGGCGGGCCCGCCTGCGCTGGTCGCAGCTCGGATTCGGCAAGACCTCGCGCACGACGGCAAGCCAGGCCACGCCCCGGAACCTCTTCGGCTTCAAGGACGGCACGGCCAACATCCTCGCCGACGACACCGCGGCGCTCGCCGAGCACGTCTGGGTCGCCGAAGGTGACGAGCCGTCCTGGATGGCCGGCGGTTCGTATCTGGTCGCCCGGAAGATCGCCATGCTCATCGAGACCTGGGACCGGGTGCGCCTCTCCGAGCAGGACACGATCATCGGACGGGACAAGGGGGTCGGGGCGCCGCTCTCCGGTGGCGACGAGTTCACGGCGCCCGACTTCCGCGGGACGAAGATCGATGCGAACAGTCACGTCCGGCTCGCGCATCCGGAGCAGAACGACGGCATCCGCATCCTGCGCCGCGGCTACAACTACGTCGACGGCAACAACGCCCTCGGACGACTCGACGCCGGGCTGTTCTTCCTGTCCTACCAGCGTGATCGCGCCCAGTTCATCAGCCTGCAACGCCGGCTGTCGACCGATCGTCTCAACGAGTACATCCGTCACGTGGGCTCAGGCATCTGGGCCATCCCCCCGGGAGCGCAACCGGGCTCGTACGTGGGGGCGGAGCTGTTCGCCTGAGCACTCAGCCGGCGGCGACGTCTTCGAGGACGGCGACGGCGTCCGCAGCGAACGCATCCGCTCCGGCGTGATCGTGAGCGGTCACCGTCACCACCGCGTCGTCGAGGAAGAGCAGCAGCTGGCCGTGGGCCCCGTGCAGCCGCCACGCTCGTCCCGGACCCTGCCAGCCCGCGAGCGCATAGCGGTCGTAGCCCGGGTTGACGCCCGCGATGACGCCGTCCTCGTGCATGGCGTCGATCCACTCCGGGGCGACGAGTCGACGTCCCTGCCAGGAGCCACGATCGCGGATGAGCAGCCCCAGGCGCGCGACCTCCTCGGTGCGGAGCGGCAGGCCACCCCCCGCCTCGATGCGGCCGTTCGGGCAGCGGGACCACGCCACGTCCTCGATGCCGAGCGGGGCGAACAGGCGGGTCGAGAGGTAGTCGCCGACATCGCCCACCCGGGTCGCGAGGGCGGTCATGGCGGTGTAGGTGCTCGCGTTGGAGTACTGGAACACGCGGCCGCGTGATGGCCGTCGCAGGAACTCCCGGGCCAGATCCGGCCAGTCCGTCATCAGCGTCTCGGACCACGGCAGGTCGATGCCGCTCGACATCGACAGCAGGTGACGCAGGGTGATGTGAGCGACACCCTCGCCGAGTTCGTGGTCCGGCAGGAGGGTGGCGACGGTGTCGTCCAGGCGGATCAGTCCGTCGTCGGCGGCGAGCGCGGCGGCCAGCACGCAGACGCCCTTCGCGATCGAGTGCACGTCCTCCCGGACATCGGGTGTCCAGCGGTGACCCGCGGTGTCGTCGCCGATGCGCACGTGAAGCCCGTGCGCATCGAACCCCTGGGAGTCGGCGATGGCGACGAGCCGGTCCCGGACCTCGGATGCGGGGTGGGTGGCTGTCATCGCGGACGCCGGGATCCGGTCGGATCGTTCCGGCGGCCTTCCCGCGAGGCGAGCTCGGGGTCGGCGAACAGCCACCGCGGCCGCGGCTCCACGAGCGGACGGAACACCCGCCGCACGGGCTTGGTCGCGAGCAGCAGCGCGAGGACCACCGACAGCGCCGTGACCGCAGGGAGCCAGAACCAGGTCGGCTCGAGGTCGCGCAGCACGCCGCTCTCGCGGAACGGGTAGAGCACGAAGGAGTGCAGGAGGTAGACGTACATCGTGTACTGGCCGAACGTGGTCCACCAGTACGCTCCGCGCGGGATGAGGGCGAAGAAGGCGGCGCACAGCACGACTGCCAGCAGCATGAGCAGGATGCGGATGCCGCCGGCCCACCACTGATCGCCGACGAGGTCGACGTAGGAGTCTTCGTAGAACAGCCAGTGCCGCAGGTCGACTGCCTGCCACAGCGGCAGCCAGTTCCACGCCGCCCATCCGGCCGCGCCGAGGACGACGAGCGCGAGGACGCGGCTCCACCACGGGCGGACGTCGAGGAGGCGGAGGCGGTCGACGACGTTCCGCTCCCGGAGCCACCAGCCCAGGGTGAAGAACGGCAGCAGCCCCAGGGTCCGGGAGAGCGAGAACGTGCTGTCGACGTTCGGCAGGTAGCCGGCGCCGATGGAGATCACGATCGTCCACAGCAGCGGCCAACGCAGCAGCGCGAGGTAGGGGAGGACGAGACGGAAGATCCCGAGCGCGAGCAGGAACCAGAGCGTCCAGCTGGGCTGGGTCGGATTCGGGGTGCTCTCTCCCTCCACGAGCCACTTCGTGAGCGTCCAGAGCGCCTCGAAGATGACGTAGGGCAGGATGATGTCGGTGATGACGCGGGCCATCTGCGTCCGGGTGGGGGAGCCCGACTTGGAGAAGTAGCCCGAGATGATGGCGAACGCCGGCATGTGGAACGCGTAGAGCGCCAGATAGAAGGCGAAGGCGATGTCCGAGTCGTAGCTGAGGCGCTGGATGGCATGACCCAACACCACGAGGACGATGCAGGCGTATCGCGCGTTGTCCCAGAAGGGCACGCGTCGGCGTTTGCGGGCGACCGGCCCTGTGTGGGGCCCCGTCGTCCCGACTCCGGTGGTGCTCATTCTCCGAGGCTACCGGCCGGGAATAAAGTTGCCCTGCACGCGTTGACCCAATTACATTCAAATGAATAGAACCGGATGTCGAGCATCCGATTCGGAGAACACGGAGCAATCATGAGCGAGCAGTCAGGCGCGCAGGCGATGCAGTTCGGCATCATGTCGGTCAGCGACATCACCCGCGACCCCACCACGGGAGTCACCCCCAGCGAGCAGGAGCGGATCAAGGCGACGCTGGCCATCGCCACCCACGCCGAGGAGGTGGGCCTCGACGTCTTCGCCATCGGCGAGCACCACAACCCGCCGTTCTGGTCGTCGAGCCCCACGACGTTCCTCGCCGCGCTCGCCGCCCAGACGGAACGCCTCATCGTCTCGACCTCGACCACGCTGATCACGACGAACGACCCGGTGCGCATCGCCGAGGAGTACGCGATGCTGCAGCACGTCTCGGACGGCCGCATGGACCTCATGCTGGGCCGCGGCAACACCGGCCCGGTGTACCCGTGGTTCGGGCAGGACATCCGTCAGGGCCTTCCGCTCGCGATCGAGAACTACGCGCTGCTGCACAAGCTGTGGCGTGAGGACGTCGTCGACTGGGAGGGCAAGTTCCGCACCCCGCTGCAGGGCTTCACCTCGACACCCCGTCCGCTCGACGGCATCGCCCCGTTCGTGTGGCACGGCTCCATCCGCACCCCGGAGATCGCGGAGCAGGCCGCCTACTACGGCGACGGCTTCTTCGCGAACAACATCTTCTGGCCGAAGGAGCACTACCAGCGGCTCATCGAGCTGTACCGTCAGCGCTTCGAGCACTACGGGCACGGCACGCGGGAGCAGGCGATCGTCGGTCTCGGCGGCCAGGTGTTCATGGCCGCCAAGTCGCAGGACGCGGTGAACCAGTTCCGCCCGTACTTCGACAACGCCCCGGTCTACGGTCACGGCCCCAGCATGGAGGACTTCACCGAAATGACCCCGCTGACGGTGGGATCGCCGCAGCAGGTGATCGACCGGTACGCGGCGATGCGCGAGCACTACGGCGACTACCAGCGCCAGCTGTTCCTCATCGACCACGCGGGTCTGCCGTTGAAGACGGTCCTCGAGCAGCTCGACATCCTCGGCTCCGAGGTCGTGCCGGTGCTCCGCAAGGAGCTCGCGAAGGACCGCCCGTCCACGGTGCCCGACGCGCCGACCCACGCCGCGCGCGTGCAGGCGACGTACGGCGACGGGCCCACGCGGCAGGCGCGCCCCGGTGCGAACCGCGGAGACAACCTCACCGGGGACTCGCCCTACCAGGACACGCCGGCGCCCGCGGGTGCCGCCTTCGGACTCGGCCGGAAGGAGGCCTGACATGACCTCGCGTCGCATCGCCGTCGTCTCGGCGGGGCTGTCGAACCCGTCGTCCACCCGGATGCTCGCCGACCGGCTGGCCGCGGAGACCGTGAAGGCGCTCGCGGAGCGCGACATCGAGGCCACCGTCGACGTGATCGAGCTGCGCGACCATGCGCACGACATCACGAACAACATGCTCACCGGCTTCGCGCCCCCCGCACTCGAGACGGCGATCAACACCGTCGTCTCGGCCGACGCGCTGATCGCGGTCACCCCGATCTTCTCGACGAGCTACTCCGGGCTGTTCAAGTCGTTCATCGACGTGCTCGACCCGGACGCGCTCACCGGCAAGCCGGTGCTGATCGGGGCGAACGCGGGGACACCGCGGCACTCGCTCGCGATCGACTACGCGATCCGACCGCTGTTCGCCTACCTGCATGCCGAGGCCGTCTCGACGGGCGTCTTCGCGGCGTCGAGCGACTGGGGCGGCGCGGGGGACGACGTCGCGCCGCTGGCGAAGCGGGTCGAGAAGGGGGCGAGGGAACTCGCCGAGGCCGTCGCGCGCCGGGATGCCGCCGCGGTCGTCGACCCGTACGACCCCGCCACCTACCTGGGTGAGGGACGCTCCTTCGGTCACATGCTCGGCGGTCTCGCCGGAGAGTGACCCGAACGGCGGCCTGACAGCGACGTGCCCCGTGCCTTCCGGCGCGGGGCACGTCCGTGTCTGCGGAGGGGGATGCGGGAGCAGGAGACCGGCTCCCGCATCCTCGCGGTCAACCGCTCTTGCGTCGGAACTCGCGCCGCGTCTGCGGGGCGTGGGCGGCGTGCACGGCGGAATCGCCGTCGAGGTGAGCCTCGCCCTGTCGGTGGTGCGCGTTCTTCTTCTCGAGCGCTTCCTTGAATTTGCGCTTCATGTCCTCGGAGGAGGAGCCGGCGCCTTCTTCGGTGCTCATGCTCCCGAGCCTAGAGCACGGCCGGACGGGCGGCGAGGGTCACCGCTCCCGCCTCCGTGTGAGTCGGTCGAGCCCGAGCCCCAGGGCGACGGCGAGTGCCACCGACACCGGGACGGCGACGAGAGGGCCCCCGGGGAGTACTGCGGCGACCATCGCTCCGACGGCGGCCTGGTAGCCCGCCCACCCGAGCGCGGCCAGGGTCACGAGTGCCAGGTAGCGAGGGGGATGGATGCGGGAGGCGCCCGCCACGAGGTTGACGGCGAGCCGGGCGAACGGCACGAAGCGCGCGGTGAACAGCACCGTGGCCGTGCCGTGGTCCAGCCGATGGCGTGCCCAGGCGAGGGCCTGCCGGACGCGGTGCCCTCGCATCCAGCCCCAGCGCTCGGTGCCGACGACACGACCGATCAGATAGCAACAGGCGTCGCCGAGCACCGCTGCCCCCGCAGCGCAGAGCACCACCATCCAGAGCGCGGGCGTTCCGGTGGTCACCGCCACGGCGCCGAGGGCGGTCACGGCGATCTCCCCGGGGATGATGACGAAGAACGCGTCGCCGAGCACGAGCAGGCTCATCGCGGCCAGGCTCCAGGGGCTGGCGAGGACGTCAGCGAGCAGGTCTGTCGACACGGGCGTCACTCTGCCCCGGGGCGGTGAACGGGAACCAACGCGCGGATAGCCGGTGACCCGTGATCCAGCATCCGGTGAACATCCGGTGCCCGACGCCGATTCCCCTCGGCGGGGACGGGGATCGCCGCCATCCTGAGGGTGTGAGAGTCGCGATCGTCACCGAGTCCTTCCTTCCGCACATGAACGGTGTGACCGGATCCGTGATGCAGATCCTCCGTCACCTGGAGCGCCGAGGGCATGAGTCCTGTGTGCTCGCTCCGGCCGCGATCGGAATCCCGGCGGAGCTGCACGGCGCGCCCGTCACGGCGATTCCCAGCGTCCCGCTCCCGGGGTACCGGGACGTCCGCGTGGGCGCGGCGACCACTCGGAGGATCGGCGCGGAGCTCCACCGCTTCCGTCCCGACGTCGTCCACCTCGCGTCGCCGTTCGCGCTCGGGTGGCGGGGCCTGCTCGCTGCACAACGCGGGGGTGTCGGAACGGTCGCGGCATACCAGACCGACGTGGCCGCGTACACGGAGAGGTATCGCGTCGCGGTGACGACAGGGATCGCCCATGCCCACATCGCCCGACTGCACCGGAGGGCGACACTCACGCTCGCGCCGTCCACCGAGTCGGCACAGCAGCTGAGTCGGCTCGGCATCGACCGCATCCGGTCCTGGGGGCGGGGTGTGGACGCCGAGCTCTTCCACCCTTCGCGGCGCAGCGACGTGCTCCGGGCGGAGTGGGGAGCCGAGATCGTCATCGGCTACGTCGGACGCCTCGCCCCCGAGAAGCAGGTGGAGGATCTCGCCGCACTGCACGGCATCCCCGGCACGCGTCTCGTCATCGTCGGAGACGGTCCCCGGCGGGAGCGGTTGCAGGAGCAGCTTCCCGACGCCCTCTTCCTCGGGCGGCTCGACGGGGAGGCGCTCGCCGCGGCGCTGGCCTCCTTCGACGTCTTCGTGCATCCGGGGGAGAGCGAGACCTTCGGGCAGACGCTCCAGGAGGCCCATGCGAGCGGTGTCCCCGTGGTCGCCACAGGCAGAGGAGGCCCGCTCGATCTCGTCCGACCCGGCGTCGACGGATGGCTGTACCGACCAGGAGACCTCGCAGACCTCCGCCGTCGCGTGACCGATCTCGCCGGAGACGAGCGCCGGCGTCGGGCGTTCGGGGAGGCGGGCTGGAGCGCGGTGCAGGGCCGGAGCTGGGCGCACCTCGGCGATCAGCTCCTGGATCACTTCGAGGAGGCGCGGACGCTGCACGCCGTGGACCGTCGGCTGCGCGCTCGCCGCCTCGTCCGGCCGGAGCCGGCCCCGCCCGCCCCCTCGCGCCGCTGGCGACGGATCGTCGCCCTCGGCGACTCGGTGACCGAGGGGCTCTGCGATCCCGGACCCGACGGGGCGCTCCGCGGGTGGGCGGACCGGCTCGCGCTGCTCCTCGCCGCGCGGGGAGGCCTCCACTACGCGAACCTCGCGATCCGGTCGAAGCGGGTGTCCGACGTGTGCGGACCGCAGCTGGAGCGGGCGCGCGAACTCCGCCCCGACCTGGTCACCGTCCTGGTGGGTGCCAACGATCTCGTGAGGCACCGCGTCGACGTGCCCGCGCTCGCCGCGAGTCTGGAGACCGCGGTGCGGCGGCTGCGCGCGACCGGTGCCGACGTGATCCTGGTCACGCCGTTCCTGCCGGCCCGTCGCGCGGCGGCGCTGTACACGCGGCGCTTCTCCGCCTTCGCCACGGCGCTCGCCGGTGTCGCGGCGCGGACCGGTGCGATCCTCATCGACACCGATCTGCTCCCGGCGCTGGGGGAGCGACAGCACTGGGGCGAGGACCTCGTGCATCTCGGCAGTCGGGGCCACCGGGTGCTCGCCTATCGCGTCGCGGAGGTGCTCGGGGTGCCGCACGCCGACGCGCTGGGAGCGCTGGATGCGGCGTTGCACGAGAACGAGCCGATCGGACGCGCGGCCTGGTGGCGGCAGTACGCGCTCCCATGGGTGTGGCGACGACTCCACGGCCGCGCGGCGGGGGACGGGCGTCGGGCCAAGCACGACGACTACGTCTACCTCGGACGCTCCACCGTGCGGCAGGACGCGAGCGTGGTCTGACCGACGGGGCCTCAGCGTCGTCCCATCCCGAGGTAGGTCCAGCCGGCAGCCCGCCACGCGTCGGCATCCAGACAGTTCCGCCCGTCGATCACGATGCGGCCCCGCACGAGCCCGCCGGCGTGCTGGGGACGGAGCTCCCGGCGGTACTCGTCCCACTCCGTGACGACGACGACCGCATCCGCGTCCCGCAGGGCCTCGTCCCTGGACGAGGCGTACCCGAGCTGCGGATGCCGTTCGCGGGCGTTCTCGATCGCCGCGGGATCCGTCACCACGACATCGGCCCCCAGTCCCCGCAGCCGCACGGCGACCTCCAGGGCGGGAGAGTCGCGGACGTCGTCGCTGAAGGGCTTGAAGGCCGCACCGAGGACGGCGATCCTCCGCCCGAAGACGAGGCCGCCGAGCGCATCCACCACGAGGCGCACCGCCCGATCCCGTCGGCGGAGGTTGATGGCGTCCACCTCGTGCAGGAACCCGACGGCCTCCCCGCGTCCGAGCTCCTCGGCGCGCGCCGCGAACGCGCGGATGTCCTTGGGCAGGCAGCCGCCCCCGAACCCGATTCCCGAGCCGAGGTAGCGACGGCCGATGCGCGAGTCGTGTCCGAGTGCTTCGGCGAGGAGGGTGACGTCCGCTCCGGCCGCCTCGGCGATCTCGGCCATGGCGTTGATGAACGAGATCTTCGTCGCGAGGAACGCGTTGGCGGCGCCCTTCACGAGCTCCGCGGTGGCCAGGTCGGTGACGAGGAAGGGCGCGCCCGCGTCGATCGCCGCGGCGTACACGCGGCGGAGCAGGTCGACGGCGGCGGCGCCCTGCGGGGTGTCTTCGACGCCGGCCACCAGACGGTCGGGGTGGAGGGTGTCGTGGACGGCCCAGCCCTCCCGGAGGAACTCGGGGTTCCAGGCGAGCGTCGCGCCGGTCTCCGCGATCCGACGGGCGAGACGGGCTGCGGTGCCCACGGGGACCGTCGACTTCCCGGCCACCACCGCCCCCGGTCGCAGGTGGGGGAGCAGCCCGTCGATCGCCGCGTCGACGAAGCGGAGGTCGGCCGCGGGCCCGGAGGCGGACTGCGGGGTACCGACCGCGAGGAAGTGCACGTCCGCCCCGGCAGCGGCCGCCGGATCAGCGGCGAAGCGCAACCGCCCTGACCGCACCCCGTCCTCGAGGAGCTCGGCGAGGCCAGGCTCGAAGAAGGGCGCGGCACCCGCGGTGAGGTCGGCGACCTTGCCCTCGTCCACGTCGATCCCCACGACATCGTGACCGAGCGAGGCCATCGCCGCAGCGTGCACCGCTCCCAGATACCCGCATCCGATCACTGACATCCGCATGCGCCCAGCACAGCCGAGCCGTCTCTCGCTCCGGCGCACGCACGGTGAACGCCGGGTGACGGTCGGGTGTCGGGACCGCGCCGCGCGCGGAACCCTCGGGTCTTGACGGACACGCTGGTAGTGTGGTCGAGGGTGACTCCGGTCACCCGACAATTTCACATCGACTCATGGAGCGATCGGCGGAGAAGCTGGTCCCCTGTGGTGGGTTCCTCGGCGCACGTCGGGTGGCTTTCTACTGGTGGCCAGCGCAGGCGAGATTCGCGGGAATGCCCGCGCGCCCGAACCCTTCCGTTCCGCTCCTTTGAACACGCTCGCGCGTCACACGGATTCGCGAGTCTAAACAAAGAAGGAGAGACCTCTTGGAAGGTCCTGAAATCACCGCCACCGAGGCCGTTCTCGACAACGGCCGCTTCGGCACCCGCACCATCCGCTTCGAGACCGGCCGCCTCGCGCAGCAGGCTCAGGGCGCCGTCGCCGCCTACCTGGACGGCGAGACCATGCTCCTGTCGGCCACGAGCGCGGGCAAGCACCCGCGAGAGGGCTTCGACTTCTTCCCGCTGACGGTCGACGTCGAGGAGCGTTCCTACGCCGCCGGCAAGATCCCCGGCTCGTTCTTCCGTCGCGAGGGTCGTCCCTCGACCGAGGCGATCCTGGTCTGCCGTCTGATCGACCGTCCGCTGCGCCCGTCGTTCGTCGACGGCCTGCGCAACGAGGTCCAGATCGTCATCACGGTCCTCTCGATCGCGCCGGGCGAGTTCTACGACGCCCTCGCGATCAACGCCGCGTCCGCGTCCACCCAGATCTCGGGTCTGCCGTTCTCGGGTCCCGTCGCCGGTGTGCGCCTCGCGTTCATCCCCGGTCACGGTCAGCACGAGGACCAGTGGGTCGCGTTCCCGACCGCCGAGCAGGTCTCCGAGGCCGTGTTCGATCTTATCGTCGCCGGCCGCGTGGTCACCAAGGCCGACGGCTCCGAGGACGTCGCGATCATGATGGTCGAGGCCGAGGCGACCGAGGGCAGCTGGAACCTGATCAAGGCCGGTGCCACCAAGCCCGACGAGACCATCGTGGCCCAGGGCCTCGAGGCCTCGAAGCCGTTCATCGCCCAGCTCGTCAAGGCCCAGGCCGAGCTCGCCGCCACCGCGTCGAAGGAGCCGGGCGTCTACCCGGTCTTCCCCGCGTACAGCGACGAGGTCTACGACTTCGTGTCCGAGCGCGCGTTCGCCGAGCTGAGCGACGTCTACCAGATCGCCGACAAGACCGAGCGCCAGAACGCCGACGACGCGATCAAGGACCGCGTCAAGGCCGAGCTCATCGAGGCCACCGAGGCGGGTTCGCTCCCGGCCGCGGCCCCGCTGGAGTTCTCCGCGGCGTACAAGTCCGTCACGAAGAAGATCGTCCGTGGTCGCATCCTCACCGAGGGCACCCGCATCGACGGCCGCGGGCTGGCGGACATCCGTCCGCTCGACGCCGAGGTGCAGGTCATCCCGCGCGTGCACGGCTCCGCGATCTTCCAGCGCGGCGAGACCCAGATCATGGGTGTCACCACGCTGAACATGCTCAAGATGGAGCAGCAGATCGACTCGCTGTCGCCCACGACCAGCAAGCGCTACATGCACCACTACAACTTCCCGCCCTACTCGACCGGTGAGACCGGCCGCGTGGGTTCGCCGAAGCGTCGCGAGATCGGGCACGGCTTCCTCGCCGAGCGCGCACTGGTGCCGGTTCTGCCGAGCCGCGAGGAGTTCCCGTACGCGATCCGTCAGGTGTCCGAGGCGCTGAGCTCCAACGGCTCCACCTCGATGGGCTCCGTCTGCGCGTCGACCCTCTCGCTCCTCAACGCGGGTGTGCCGCTGCGCGCCCCCGTCGCCGGCATCGCGATGGGCCTCGTCTCCGACGAGGTCAACGGGGAGACCCGGTACGCGGCGCTGACCGACATCCTGGGTGCGGAGGACGCGCTCGGCGACATGGACTTCAAGGTCGCCGGCACGAGCGAGTTCGTCACCGCCATCCAGCTCGACACGAAGCTCGACGGCATCCCGTCGTCGGTGCTCGCGGGCGCGCTGACCCAGGCCAAGGACGCTCGTCTGACGATCCTCAACGTCCTGAACGCCGCGATCGACGCTCCCGACGAGATGGCACCCACCGCGCCGCGCGTCATCAGCGTCCAGATCCCGGTCGACAAGATCGGCGAGCTGATCGGCCCGAAGGGCAAGACGATCAACGCGATCCAGGACGAGACCGGCGCGCAGATCTCCATCGAGGAGGACGGCACCGTCTACATCGGCGCGACCGACGGCCCCTCGGCCGAGGCCGCCCGTGCCCAGGTCAACGCGATCGCCAACCCGACCAACCCGGAGGTCGGCGAGCAGTTCCTCGGCACCGTCGTGAAGATCGCCACCTTCGGCGCCTTCATCTCGCTGCTGCCGGGCAAGGACGGTCTGCTGCACGTCACCGAGGTGCGCAAGCTCGCCGGTGGCAAGCGTGTGGAGAACGTCGAGGACGTGCTCTCCGTCGGCCAGAAGATCCTCGTGAAGATCACGAAGATCGACGATCGCGGCAAGCTGTCGCTCGAGCCCGTGCTCGACGATGCGCCCGCTGCGGACGAGGCTCCGGCCGAGGACGCCGCCGAGTAAGACACGGATGACACGGAACCCGGGTCTCTCCGTCGGAGAGGCCCGGGTTCCGTCGTCTGTGCCGTGATCGAAACGTTATGGGAAGTTTGCGCGCCGTTCCCCGGATTGGTCGGGACGTTCGCGCACGTCGCATACCCTCGAAGTACGCACCGGGGGGTGCCAGCGAAGCAGTGATGTCGATCGGCTCCGGCCGATCACGGCGGGGGTGAGAGTATGCGGTTGTTCAGCGTAGGCGCAGGAACACCTGCTGAACGCGCCCCGCAGGAGCACGAGGACCACCCCTCCGCTCCCATCCCCATCGTCGGACCCGGCGTGGGGGAGTCCATCCGCGCCGCCCTCGGCGAGACCGGGTACGAGACGTTCCCGCTCATGCTCGGCGCCGCGGAGTTCGGATGGAACGTCGATCTCGAGACGAGCCACGGCATCCTCGACCGCTACGTGGAGTTCGGCGGCAACGCCATCCATACCGCGGACGGGTTCTCCGGCGGGCGGAGCGAGCACATCCTCGGGCAGTGGCTGCGGTCGCGGGGCCAGCGCGAGCGCGTCGTCCTGAGCGTGCGCATCGGAGCCCACGCCGACAACCCCGGCCTGGGATCGGTCAACCTCGTCCGTGCCGTCGAGGGGTCGCTGACCCGGCTCGGCGTCGAGCGCATCGACGTGCTGTACCTGGACGCCACGCTGGATGCGACGACCAACCTCGAGGACACCCTGGCCACGGTCGAGTGGCTCGTCGAGGCGGGGAAGATCGGGGCGCTCGGCGCGTACGGCTTCACGCCGGAGAGGCTCGTCGAGGCGCGGATCCTCGCGTCGGCGGGATATCCGCGCATCACGGTGATCGACACGCCGTACAACCTCGTCCGCCGGCAGCCGTTCGAGGGGGACCTGCGGCTCGTCGCCGGCGCGCAGAACCTCGCCGTGACGCCGTCCCACGCTCTGGAGCACGGATTCCTGTCCGGCCGTCACCGGACGAAGGCCCTCGCATCGCGCGGCGTCCGCGGCGAGCAGCTGCGGGGTCACCTCAACCGCCGCGGGACCAAGGTGCTGCGTGCGCTGGATCAGGTCGCGGCGGAGCTCGCCGTGCCTGTCGCGGCCGTGTCCATCGCATGGCTGCTCGCACAGCGCACGGTCGCCGCGCCGATCGTGAACACGTTCGCGACCGACCACGTCGACGAGCTGATGCAGGGCGCGGGGGTCACGCTGTCCCGGGTGCAGGTCGCCGACCTCACCCGCGCGGGCGCCTGAGCTCGCGGCGCCCGTGACATAGGGTGGAAGAGGAAGACCGGCGGATGCTGGCGATGAGGCGAGCGAGCGAGTTGTGACGCACTACATATATCTGGTCAGACACGGTGAACATCAGGATGCCGAGCACGGCCTCGCCGACGGACCCCTCTCCCCGCGCGGTCAGCGGCAGGCGGAGCTCATCGCGGACCGCCTGTCCGGCCTCCCGCTCGACGCCGTCTGGCACTCGCCGCTCCTGAGGGCCGCGGAGACGGCGAGAGCGATCGCCGGCCGACTCCCGTCCGTGGATCCGGAGCCCTCCGCTCTGCTCTTCGACTGCGTGCCGACGGGGATGACGGAGGAGACGCCGGCGGTGTTCGAGCCCTTCTTCGGCTCCGTGACCGAGGCGGAGATCGAGGCGGGCCGCGCGCAGATGTCGGATGCCGTCAACGAGTTCCTCGTGCGGAAGACCGGCGACGTGCACGAGGTGCTCATCACCCACAACTTCGTGATCTCGTGGTTCGTGCGTGAGGTCCTCGCCGCACCGGACTGGCGCTGGATGACCCTGAACCAGTCGCACTGCGGGTTGACGGTGATCGCACAGAAGCAGGGACGGCCGTGGACCCTGCTCACGCACAACGACACCGGCCATCTACCGATGGAGCTGCGGACGGGGATCCCGGACGCGCTGCTGGTCTGATCGACGCCTCCGCGCGCCGCGTCTCCCGGCCGGCGCCCGGAAATAGACTGGACGTATGACCACGAAGGTAGCCCTCGTCGGCGGGACCGGAAAGCTCGGAACGATCATCGGCGCCGTGATCGCTGAGCTGGACGGCTTCGAGGTGAGCCGCGTCCTGACGTCGGCGAGTGACCTCTCGGAGCTCGCAGGCGCCGACCTCGTGATCGACGCCTCCACGCCGCAGGTCAGCATCGACGTGGTGCGCACGGCCGTGGAGCACGGGCTGAACGTCCTCGTCGCCACCTCCGGCTGGTCGGCGGAGCGGATCGCCCTCGTCCGTCCGCTCGTCGAGGCCGCCGACACCGGAGCGGTGTTCATCCCGAACTTCTCCCTCGGCTCCGTTCTCGGCTCGGCCCTCGCGGCGGCCGCCGCGCCCTACTTCGGCTCGGCGGAGATCGTCGAGGCGCACCGCGATACGAAGGTGGACTCGCCCAGCGGGACAGCCGTCCGCACGGCGGAGCTCATCGCCGCCGCGCGTGCGACCCAGGGTCCGGTGAGTGCGCCGCATGCAGACCAGCGCGCGCGGGGACAGCAGGTGGGCAGCGTGCCCATCCACTCGCTCCGCCGTCCCGGGGTGATCGCCAAGCAGGAGGTGATCCTCTCCGGACCGGGGGAGTCGCTGACCTTCACGCATGACACCACCGACCCGGCCCTGGCGTATGCGCCGGGGATCCGCCTGGCCGTGCCCTATGCGGCCACCGCCACCGGCGTCGTGGTGGGCCTGGAGAACATGCTCGACATCGGCATCCGCTCGTGATGTCCCGGATCGGGGTCGGGCTGATGGCCGCGGCCCTCCTGCTCTACCTCGTCGTGGCCGGCTGGCTCGCCGTCATGTTCCTCGCCGTGGGGACGCCGGTCTCCATCGGGATGGGCATCACGCTCCTCGTGCTCGCACCCGTGGGCGGGTGGGCGCTGGTGCGCGAGATGCTCTTCGGCTTCGGCGCCGACCGGCTGGGGCGCCTGCTCGACGCTGAGGGCGGCATGCCGCCCGTGGAGACCGAGCTCACGCCCAGCGGACGCATCGCCCGCAAGGATGCCGATGCGCTCGTCGCGCGCTACACGGCGGAGGCGGAGGCGGCGCCCGCAGACTGGCGGGCGCGCTATCGCCTCGGCGTCGTGCAGGATGCGGCGGGACGCCGCAAGGACGCCAGAGCGAGCATCCGACAGGCGATCAGCCTCTCCCGCGCCTGACGTCCACGCGGCTCAGGCGAGCGTCGCCTCGAGCGTGATCTCGATCCCCGCGAGAGCCTGGGACACCGGGCATCCGGTCTTCGCCCCCTCGGCGATCTCCTGGAACTTCTCCGCGGTCAGACCCGGCACCGTCGCGTTGACGTTGAGGTGGCTGCCGGTGATGCCGACGCCCGGCTTGAAGGTGACCGAGGCGCTGGTGTCGACGCGCTCCGGTGCGGTGCCGTTCTCGGCGAGCGCGTGCGAGAGCGCCATGCTGAAGCAGGAGGCATGGGCCGCGGCGATGAGCTCCTCCGGCGTCGTGGTCGTGTCGCTGCCCTCGCTGCGGGACTTCCAGTCGATCGGGAACGTCCCCAGATGTGAGGAGGAGAAGGCGACCGTGCCGGAACCCTCCGTGAGCGATCCGGTCCAGGTGGCGGCGGCTTCACTGGTGACGGGCATGGTTCCTCCGGTTCTGACGCCACCGGGGGAGCGGCGTCGCTTGGTCGCCAGCCTACCGAGCGACCGGGCCTTCGGGAACCGGCGTCAGGCGGCGCGGCGCGGTCGTCCGGTGAGCCCGACGCGCTGCAGCAGGAGGTAGAGCTGGCATCCGAGGCACAGTCCGAACACGGCGTTGAGGAAGGCGGCGAGGAACGCCGCGGCGGTGGCGATCGGAAGGGCCCACGGCACCCCGGCGAGGTGGAGCAGGAGGCCGAGTCCCACGACGACGAGACCCACGCCCTGAGCGAACCGCGGGGGACGGGGATCCTCCAGCTCTGCGGGCGGCGCGAGGCGCGGACGGACGAGGCGGCGGTAGAGGACGCCCCAGGGCGCGGTGGTGGGAGAGACGACGCCCCAGAGGAACAGGAGCGCGATCAGCGTGGCCAGAAGGAAGCCAGGGTCGAGCACGCGCGCGACGGGCCCTGCGGCGGAGACCGCCCAGCCGCCTCCTCCGATGAACGCGAACTCCGAGGACGCCGTGAGCGCGAACCAGCGATCGGGGGTCCGCGCGGTGGAGATCCCGATGAGGGCCAGGAACGTCGCGATGGCGAGCAGGAGCGCGGTGATCCCGGCGGCGAAGCGGGGCCCGCGCGGATCGATTCCGGGGGGAGCGGTCATCATCTGCTCCAGACGGGGTCTGAGACGGCGGCGACGGCGTGGGTCAGGCTCTCCCGAGCGGGTATGCCCGCGAACCGGGCCCTGACGCGCCCGGTGGCATCGAGCACGAAGGTGGTCGGTGTCTGCAGCACACGGTAGCGCGCCGAGAGATCCGGGCGGTGCGTGAGATCGATCTCGATGTGCGCGAGGCCGGCGTCCGCGGACGCATAGGAGCCGAGAAGACGACGCACCTGGGGGCAGCGGGCGCATGTCTCCGTGCTGAACTGCACGAGCGTCGCCGTGGCCCCCAGCGCCGCGCCCTCCGCATCAGCGGGATCGAACCGCAGGTCGCCGCCGTCGCGGCGGCGGCCCTCTCTCCCGCGGAGCACGAGCCCGACCACGGTGGCGAGCACCAGCAGCGCGGCCAGAGCGGCGAGAGCGAGCGCGGGGGACATCCCTCGAGGCTAGATCCGCGGCCGCGGGAGCGTCGCGATGTTTCGTTACGTGACGTGCGGATCGCGTGACGACCACCGCCCCCGCCGGGAGCGAGGCGGGTATCCTGACAACCATGAGCGCCGCTGTCCCGACTCCGTACGAAGACCTGCTCCGCGACGTGCTCGAGACGGGCACGCACAAGAGCGATCGCACCGGGACCGGGACCACGAGCGTGTTCGGGCGGCAGATCCGCTTCGATCTCGCGCAGGGCTTCCCCCTCATCACCACGAAGCGCGTGCACTTCAAGTCCATCGCGTACGAGCTGCTCTGGTTCCTGCGCGGCGACTCCAACGTCCGCTGGCTGCAGGAGAACGGCGTCTCGATCTGGGACGAGTGGGCGGACGAGGAGGGCGACCTCGGCCCGGTGTACGGCGTCCAGTGGCGGTCCTGGCCGACTCCCGACGGCGGCAGCATCGATCAGCTGACCGAGGTCATCGAGCAGATCCGGCGCTCACCCGACTCGCGGCGCCTGCTCGTCTCGGCCTGGAATCCCGCGGACATCCCGGACATGGCCCTCGCACCGTGCCACGCACTGTTCCAGTTCTACGTCGCCGACGGAAAGCTCTCGTGCCAGCTCTACCAGCGCAGCGCGGACATGTTCCTCGGCGTCCCCTTCAACATCGCCTCCTACGCGCTGCTGACGATGATGATCGCGCAGCAGGTGGGGCTGGAGCCGGGCGACTTCGTGTGGACCGGCGGGGACTGCCACGTCTACGACAACCACGTCGAGCAGGTGCGCGAGCAGCTCACACGAGAGGCCTACCCGTACCCGACGCTGCGGTTCGCGCGGAAGCCGGACTCGATCTTCGACTATCGGTTCGACGACTTCGTCGTCGAGGACTACCAGCACCACGCACCGATCAGGGCGGCGGTGGCGGTATGACCTGGGTGGGGCTCATCTGGGCGGAGGCCGCCGGAGGCGTGATCGGCGCCGAGGGCGGCATGCCCTGGTACGTGCCGGAGGATCTGGCGCACTTCAAGGAGACCACCCAGGGCGCGCCGGTCGTCATGGGGCGCAAGACCTGGGACTCGCTGCCCGAGCGATTCCGTCCCCTGCCCGGTCGCGACAACATCGTCGTGACCCGCCAGCAGGACTGGACGGCGGAGGGCGCCCGCCGTGCGGCCACGGTGTCCGAGGCCGTGCGCGGCCAGGAGAAGGTGTGGATCATCGGCGGTGCGGAGATCTTCCGTCAGGTGATCGCCGACGCCGACCGGCTCGAGGTCACCGAGCTCGACCTCACGGTCGACGGCGACACGTTCGCTCCGCCGAAGACCGGGTGGCGCGTGGTGGACGAGGGGGACTGGCAGACGTCCCGCACCGGCGTCCGGTATCGCTTCCTGAGGTACGAGCGCTGATGCCCACCGCACTGATCACCGGAGCCAGCGCGGGGCTGGGCGCCGAGTTCGCCCGTCAGCTGGCACGTCGACGCGCCGACCTCGTCCTCGTGGCCCGCTCGGAGGAACCGCTCTCGGCTCTCGCGGGGGAGTTGCGCGGCGAGTGGGGAGTGGCCGTCGAGGTGCTCCCGGCCGATCTGTCCGAGGAGGCCGGCGTCGAGCTCGTCGCGGCTCGGCTCCGTGATCGGGACGACCCGATCGACCTGCTTGTGAACAACGCCGGGTTCGGATTGCCGTTGCAGTTCGCCGACAACGACATCGAGGACGAGGTGCGGCATCTGCGTGTGCACGTCGAGGCCTCCATGCGCCTGATGCACGCGGCCCTGCAGACCATGCGGGGGCGGGGCGGTCGGATCATCAACGTCGCCTCGGTGGCCGGTTTCATCTCGCGGTCGACGTACTCCGCCTGCAAGGCCTGGCTCATCGACTTCAGCCGGTGGGCGAACACCGCGTACGGCCCGGACGGCGTGAGCGTCACGGCACTCTGCCCCGGTTTCACGCACACGTCCTTCCATGAGCGGATGGGTCTCGCGGTCGGCGAGGAGGGCGTGCCGACCTTCCTGTGGCTCGATGCCCGAGACGTCGTGCGCGAGGGGCTCCGCGACGCGGCGCGCGGTAAGGCCGTGTCCATCCCCTCGCTGCGTTACAAGGCCGTCGTCGCCGTGACGAAGGTGCTGCCCCGATCCCTCACTGCGGCTGTCGCGCGTCGGGGCCGGGTCTGACGCTTCCGGTCAGCGGAATCGACCGAGGCGGATCCCTGCGAGAGCGATCGCGGCGATCGTCTCCCCGTCGGTGATCCGACCGTCGGCGATCATCCGGAGGACGTCCCCGAACGCGACCCACTCGACGGTGTCGATGCCCTCTTCCGCGCGGCTGTCGACCGCGTCGTCGATGCGCTCGATCTCCCGCGCCAGGAAGACGTGCTCCGTGGCCTCCGCGATGCCGTCGAGCGCGTGCGTGCTGCCGAGGTGCTCCCACCGGTGCGCACGGTACCCGGACTCCTCCCGGAGCTCCCGTTCCGCGGCGGCACGCGGGTCCTCGCCGTCGGTACCGCCGGCAGGGACCTCGACGGACGGTCCCACCGTGTAGCGGTCGACGGTCACCAGGCACACGCGGTCCTCGGCGTCCATCGCGACGATGAACACCGCGGGGTTCTTGACCGTCATCACGCCGTAGACGCCCGGGCCGCCCGGCCCGGTGACGTCGTCCTCACGGACGCGGATCCAGGCGTTCTCGTAGGTCGTGCGCGAGGCGTGCGTGATCCAACCCATGGTGCGAGCCTATGGCCGACAGGGGAGGAGCACGCGGACGCGTCCGCGACAGCGGCATCCGACCCGATACGCTGGACGCATGACGCACTCGGGCAACCCCTTCGGACAGGTTCTCGTCGCGCTCGTCACTCCGATGACGGCCGACGGCGAAGTCGACTGGCCCGCCGTCGAGAAGCACATCGATGACGTGATCACCGCAGGCGCGGACGGCATCGTCGTGACGGGAACGACCGGCGAGACCTCGACCCTGACGGACCCGGAGAAGCTCAAGCTCGTCGAGGTCGGCAAGTCCGTCTCCGCGGGCCGCGCGAAGATCATCACCGGCGGCGGATCGAACGAGACCGCGCACGCCATCGAGCTGTACAAGGCCAGCGAGAAGGCCGGTGCCGACGGCATCATGATCGTCACGCCGTACTACAACAAGCCGACGCAGGCGGGTATCCTCACGCACTTCCGGCTCGTCGCCGATGCGACCGACCTGCCGGTCATCCTGTACGACATCCCCGGGCGGACCGGTGTCCCGATCAAGTACGAGACGATCCTCCGGCTCGCGAAGCACCCGAACATCCTCGCGGTGAAGGACGCCAAGGGCGACTTCTCCGAGGTGAGCCGTGTGCTCAACCAGACCGACCTCATGTACTTCTCCGGTGACGACGCGAACGTGCTGCCGCATCTGTCGATCGGGGCGACCGGCCTCATCGGCGTGACCGCGAACGTCGCCGCCGCTCCGTACCGGACCATCATCGATGCGGTGAACCGGGGCGACCTCGCCACGGCGACGGCCGAGCACAAGCGACTGGAGCCGCTGGTCAGGGCCGTCATGACGCACGTTCCCGGCACGGTCGCCGCGAAGTACATCCTGCACGGGTTGGGTCGCATCTCCAGCCCGCGTGTCCGCCTTCCCCTCGTCGGTCCGGAGGAGTGGGAGGCCGCCCTCATCGAGGACGAGCTCGATCTCGTCAGCGGCGTGCCGGGGGCGGACTTCTCGAACTTCCGGCCCGACCGCAACGCGGCCGCGGGCGGCGCCCTGCCGAAGGTGCACGGCACGACGCGCTGAGCCGCGTCACCATGAACGAACGGACGCGTGGAGTGTCCGACTGAGGAGACAGCATGTCCATTCCCCTGGCCGAACCGTCCGCTCTCGACGAAGGGACGCTCCGGGTCATCCCGATCGGCGGCCTGGGGGAGATCGGTCGCAACATGACCGTGTTCGAGTACGCGGGCAAGATCCTCATCGTGGACTGCGGGGTGCTCTTCCCGGAGGAGCACCAGCCCGGCGTCGACCTCATCCTCCCCGACTTCGAGCCGATCCGTGACCGTCTCGACGACATCGTGGGCGTGGTGCTGACGCACGGGCACGAAGACCACATCGGGGCCGTTCCGTACCTGCTGCGGCTGAAGAGCGACATCCCGCTGATCGGCTCCGGACTCACGCTCGCCCTCGTCGAGGCGAAGCTGAAGGAGCACCGCATCAAGGCCTTCACCTTGACCGTGAAGGAAGGTCAGCAGGAGAAGGTCGGGCCGTTCGACCTCGAGTTCGTCGCGGTGAACCACTCCATCCCGGACGCGCTGGCGGTCGCGATCCGCACCCCCGCCGGCATGGCCCTCGCCACCGGCGACTTCAAGATGGACCAGTTGCCCCTGGACGGCCGCATCACCGATCTGCGCGCATTCTCACGCCTGGGGGAGGAGGGGGTCGACCTCTTCCTCGTCGACTCCACCAACGCCGACGTCCCCGGCTTCACGCCCACGGAGCGCTCCATCGGCCCGGTCCTCGACCAGGTCATCGGCAAGGCTCCGCGCCGCGTGATCGTGGCCAGCTTCTCCAGCCACGTGCACCGCGTGCAGCAGGTCATCGACGCCGCACACGCGCACGGACGTCGGGTGGCGTTCCTCGGCCGCAGCATGGTCCGCAACATGACGATCGCGGAGCAGCTCGGCTACCTCAAGGTGCCGGCGGGCGTGCTGATCGACTTCAAGAAGGCACGCGACCTCCCGGACGAGCAGATCGTCTACATGTCGACCGGTTCGCAGGGCGAGCCGATGGCCGTGCTGAGCCGGATGGCCAACATGGACCACGCCATCGAGGTGAGCGAGGGCGACACCGTGATCCTGGCGTCGAGCCTCATCCCGGGCAACGAGAACGCCGTCTACCGCGTCATCGACGGGCTCACGAAGCTGGGCGCCAACGTCGTGCACAAGGCCAACGCGCGCGTGCACGTGTCGGGGCACGCCGCGGCCGGCGAGCTGCTCTACTGCTACAACATCCTCAAGCCGAAGAACGTCCTCCCTGTCCACGGGGAGTACCGGCACCTGATCGCCAACGCCAAGCTCGCCCAGGACACCGGGATCCCCGAGCAGAACACGATCATCGCCTCCAACGGCACCGTGATCGACCTGAAAGACGGAGTCGCCCGCGTGGCCGGGCAGCTCGACCTCGGGTTCGTCTACGTCGACGGCTCGACCGTCGGCGAGATCACCGACGCCGACCTCAAGGACCGCCGCATCCTCGGTGAGGAGGGGTTCATCTCGGTCATCGTCGTGGTGGACGCCGCCACCGGGCGCATCATCTCCGGTCCGGAGATCCATGCCCGCGGTGTGGCCGAGGACGACGCGGTCTTCGACGACGTCGCTCCGAAGATCGTCGCCGCCCTGAAGGAGGCGTCCGGCAACGGCGTGCGCGACACGCACGCGCTGTCGCAGGTGGTGCGTCGCACGATCGGCCGCTGGGTGAACCAGAAGCTGCGTCGTCGTCCGATGATCGTCCCTCTCGTCATCGAGGCCTGACCCTCGGATCGCGGCGCGCCCTCGCGCGCCGTGATCGTCGATTTCCGCGTGGTGACGCGGAGATGTCGGTCTCGGGTCGTACCGTGGAGGCATGGCCAGGAGCAGCACCAAGACCGAGCGCGCCTCGACGAGCGCCCCGTCGCGCCCCAAGCGGCAGGCGGCTCCGAAGGCGCAGCCCGCTCCGAAGAAGTACATCGACGAGGCGGACAAGCCGCCCGTCGCCGCGCGCGCCTGGAACGGGCTCGCGCACGGCGTCGGCGGACTCTTCCGGGCCTTCGGGCCGGAGACGCTGCAGAAGGACGACCGCAGAGACGGCTTCCCGTTCCTGCTGGTGATCCTGGCGGCGCTCGGCGCCGTCAACGAGTGGTTCTTCATCGGCAACGAGGTCGCGGCGAACATCAGCGCCTACTCGGTGGGGCTCTTCGTCGGTCGGGTGGCCTTCATCATGCCGGTGCTGCTGCTCCTCCTGGCGGGATGGCTCTTCCGGCACCCGTCGTCCGTGCATGACAACGGACGCATCGGCATCGGCTTCGGGATGTTCGTGCTCGCTCTGGCGGGCATCTTCCACGTCGCCGGCCCTCGCCCCCACCCGAATCAGGGCATGCCCGCGCTGAGCGAGTCGGGTGGTCTGCTCGGATGGCTCGTGGGTCAGCCCCTGACGTACCTGACCGACATCCCGGCCTACATCATCCTCGGGCTGCTCGCCGCCCTGAGCATCCTCATCCTCACGAAGACCCCGCCGAACCGCATCGGTGCGCGCCTGGGAGACCTCTACGCGTGGATGTTCGACGCCGAGCGCCCGCAGAAGCCGGCGAAGGACGCTGCGGACGCGGTCGACGAGGCGGACAAGGTCGACGATCCGGACGTCCTGCCCTGGTGGCGGCGCAACAAGACCGGTCGCGAGGAAGACCCCGACGAGGGGACTCTCGCCTCGGACGACATCACCGCGCTGTTGTCCACGACCGAGGCCACCCCGGCGTACGACCAGGCCGTGACGGTGGCGAACCCGTACGACGCGGCGACCGAAGTGCTCAGCGACGTGCGCTCGGTGACCGACGCGCTGGCGGAGCAGCAGACGACCGCGCTGCTGGACGATGAGTCCGACACCGGCGAGATGCCGGAGCTCCCCGGACTCGACGGCTTCGGCACGGAGGGCCCGGGCGACCGCGGCCCGCAGGCGCCGGTGGCCCCGTACATCCTTCCGTCGCCGGGCGTGCTGTCCGAGGGTCCGCCCTCGGTCGCGCGGTCCGAGGCGAACGACCGCATCGTCGAGCAGATCACGAGCGTCCTCGACCAGTTCAAGGTCGACGCCAAGGTCACCGGGTTCTCCCGCGGCCCGACGGTCACGCAGTACGAGGTCGAGGTCGGCCACGGCGTCAAGGTCGAGAAGATCCTCCAGCTCAGCAACAACTTCGCCTACGCGGTCGCCTCCAACGACGTCCGCATCCTCTCGCCGATCCCCGGCAAGAGCGCGATCGGCATCGAGATCCCGAACACCGACCGCGAGACGGTCGCCCTCGGCGACGTGCTGCGTTCCGTGGCCGCGCAGAAGAGCACGCATCCGCTCACCATCGGCGTCGGCAAGGACGTCGGCGGCAACTTCGTCGTCGCCAACCTCGCGAAGATGCCGCACCTCCTGGTGGCGGGCTCGACGGGGTCCGGAAAGTCCAGCTTCGTGAACTCGATGATCACGAGCCTCCTCATGCGGGCGCGCCCGTCCGACGTGCGCATGGTCCTCATCGACCCGAAGCGTGTCGAGCTGACGAGCTACGCCGGTGTCCCGCACCTGATCACTCCCATCATCACGAACCCGAAGAAGGCCGCCGAGGCGCTGCAGTGGGTCGTGAAGGAGATGGACATGCGGTACGACGACCTCGCGTCGTTCGGCTTCCGCCACATCGACGACTTCAACCGCGCCGTGCGTGCGGGGGAGGTGGAGGTGCCTCCGGGCAGCGAACGGGTTCTCAAGCCGTACCCGTACCTCCTCGTCGTCGTCGACGAGCTCGCGGACCTCATGATGGTCGCCCCGCGCGACGTCGAGGACTCGATCGTCCGCATCACGCAGCTCGCTCGCGCCTCCGGTATCCACCTGGTGCTCGCCACGCAGCGCCCGAGCGTCGACGTCGTCACGGGCCTCATCAAGGCGAACGTGCCGTCCCGTCTCGCGTTCGCGGTCACGAGCGTCACCGACAGCCGCGTGATCCTCGACAGCCCCGGCGCCGACAAGCTCATCGGCCAGGGTGACGCGCTCTTCTCGCCCATGGGCTCGTCGAAGCCGTTCCGACTGCAGGGTGCGTGGGTCGACGAGAAGGAGATCGACGCGGTCGTCAAGCACGTCACGCGTCAGGCGCGTCCCGAGTACCGTGCCGACGTCCAGGAGGCGATGGAGCCGGCGAAGAAGAAGGAGGTCGACGAGGACATCGGCGACGACCTCGAGCTCCTGCTCGCGGCGGCCGAGCTCATCGTCTCCTCGCAGTTCGGATCCACGTCGATGCTGCAGCGCAAGCTGCGGGTCGGCTTCGCCAAGGCCGGACGCCTGATGGATCTCCTCGAGTCGCGTGAAGTCGTCGGCCCCTCGGAGGGCTCGAAGGCGCGCGATGTGCTCGCGACCCCCGAGCAGTTGCCGCAGGTCATGGCGAAGCTCCGCGGCGAAGACGTTCCGTCGGCTCCGGCGGCTCCGGCTGCGCCCGCCGCCGCGGCGGTGCCGCCGGCCGAACGGGATCCGTTGGAGGCGCAGTACGACGGCCTGCCGGTCGTCGAAGCGGAGGGCGACGAAGACGCCTGGGGCCTGACGGGACGCGACTGATGGCGATCCCTCGGCAGCTCCCCAACGCCATCACAGTGGCGCGCATCCCGCTCGCCGTGGTGTTCTTCGTCCTCCTGCTCGTCGGCGGGACGTACGGCCTCGTCGATCTCACCGTGCGCTGGATCGCTGCCGTCCTCTTCATCGTCGCCATCTCGACCGACTGGGTCGACGGCTACCTCGCACGTCGCTACGACATCGTCAGCGACTTCGGCAAGCTCTGGGACCCGATCGCGGACAAGCTCCTCACCGGCGCCGGATTCGTCGGGTTGGCGATCCTGGGCGAGGTCTCCTGGTGGATCGTCGTGATCATCCTCGTCCGCGAGTGGGGGATCACCATCCACCGTCTGGTCGTCGCGAGCGAGCACGTTGTCGCAGCCGCCTGGATGGGCAAGATCAAGACGGCCTTCCAGGGCGTCGCCCTCGGCTGGGCTCTCCTGCCGCTGCACGTGTTCATCGGGCTCGGCCCGTGGACGGTCGTGACGACCGTCCTCATGGTCATCGTGCTCGTGCTCACCGTCGTCAGCGGGATCGACTACATCGTCGCGCAGGTGCGCGGCGCGCGTCAGAGCCGATGAGCGGCACGACGCCAGCCGAGGCTCTGGACGCTCTGCGTGAGCGAGGCTGGACCCTCGGTGTGGCGGAGTCGCTCACCGGCGGTGCGGTGTGCGCGGCGCTCGTCGCGGTTCCCGGCGCCTCCGCGGTGCTCCTCGGCGGCGTCGTCGCCTACGCCACGCCCGTCAAGCACACGCTGCTCGGCGTCGACACCGACCTGCTGGAGCGATACGGGCCGGTGCACCCGGAGGTCGCGAGGCAGATGGCTGCCGGAGTGCGCGACGCCGTCGCGGTGGATGGTCTCCCCGCCGATGTCGGGGTGTCCACCACGGGGATCGCGGGCCCGGAGTCCCCGGATGGGCAGCCCGTGGGTACCGTCCACATCGGCGTGGTCACCCCGACGGTGAGTCGGACCCGACCGTTCCACTTCGAGGGAGACCGCGACGCGGTGCGAGCACAGACGGTCGCGGCGGTCCTCGATGTGCTGGCCGCTGCGCTGCGGGAATAGCGACCCCCCGCGTCATGTTGATATGGATGTGCTCACATTCAAACCACAGAGTGCAAGGGTAGATTCTGTGCAAGCCAGGAGGACTAGACTGGCCGTCTCTTCGAGGGAGACCTCGATTCACGAACTGCGGAGGAGGTTCCGATGATTCTTGTACGACAGGAGATCGGCGACGTGCTGAGGGACTTCCGTCTGCAGAAGGGGCGGACGCTCCGGCAGGTCGCGAGCAAGGCATCCGTCGCTCTCGGTTACCTCAGTGAGGTCGAGCGCGGACAGAAGGAGGCATCGAGCGAGATCCTCGCCTCGGTGGCAGAGGCGCTCGACGTCCCCATCTCCACGATCATGCGCGAGGTCGGGGACCGCATCTCGGTGCTCGAAGGCATCCAGGTCTTCCCGGACGTC
This sequence comes from Microbacterium sp. str. 'China', assembly GCF_002993305.1. NCBI lineage: Bacteria > Bacillati > Actinomycetota > Actinomycetes > Micrococcales > Microbacteriaceae > Microbacterium > Microbacterium sp. str. 'China'. The sequence continues at coordinate 1,508,897 of NZ_CP027434.1, forward strand.
GTTCCGGACGACCTGGTCGCCTCCGTGGAGCCCGAGCTCTCGCTCCGCTGACACTCGGAGAGCACCCTTATGCGACGCAGTGAGTTCCTGCGCGCCGTCGACGCCGAGTTCCATGCCCGAGCCTCTTCTTTGGTGAACGACCTCGTGCTCTCCGGCATGGGGGGACGAACGGCACTCGAGGCTCTCGAAGCCGGCGTACCTCCGCGCGACATCTGGCTCGCGCTCTGCGCCGACATGGATGTCCCGGAATCCCGTCGCCACGGCGTGGGGCGTCTGGAGCCGCGCGGCCGATGACGGCGGCTTCCCGGGTGTGCGGAAGTCCGACACGCCGGACCGGCGTGTTGTCGAAAATCTGTTCGAACCGGGCGTAGTCTTCTGCACAAGTGGTCAGACGGTTCTGATCCCCACGATCCGTGGCTCCTCGACGCAATGTCGGAGGTCCGCCGTACCGTGAGGTCCAGGCTGAAACGCCATACGCCTTGTCGGAGAGTTCCTTCCGCCGGAAGAGCCGCGACAGCCTACAGGCGGCAGCACACGCGCAGAAGGAGCACACCATGCCATCACCCGCCGACCGCGAGAAGTCCCTCGAGACTGCCCTCGCCCAGATCGACCGCCAGTTCGGAAAGGGCTCGGTCATGCGACTGGGCAGCGATGAGCGTGCCCCTGTGGCCGTCATCCCCACCGGCTCCATCGCCCTCGACGTCGCCCTCGGCGTGGGAGGTCTGCCGCGTGGCCGCATCGTCGAGATCTACGGCCCGGAGTCCTCGGGTAAGACGACGCTGACGCTGCACGCCATCGCCAACGCCCAGCGGGCCGGCGGTATCGCGGCATTCATCGACGCGGAGCACGCGCTCGACCCCGACTACGCCGCGAAGCTCGGCGTCGACATCGATGCCCTTCTCGTCTCGCAGCCCGACACGGGTGAGCAGGCTCTCGAGATCGCCGACATGCTCGTGCGCTCCGGTGCCATCGACCTCATCGTCGTCGACTCGGTGGCGGCCCTGGTGCCGCGCGCGGAGATCGAGGGCGAGATGGGTGACTCCCACGTGGGCCTCCAGGCCCGCCTCATGTCGCAGGCGCTGCGGAAGCTCACCGGTGGTCTGAACCAGACGAACACGACGATGATCTTCATCAACCAGCTGCGCGAGAAGATCGGCGTGTTCTTCGGCTCCCCGGAGACCACGGCCGGTGGTAAGGCGCTGAAGTTCTACGCCTCCGTGCGTATGGACATCCGCCGCATCGAGACGCTCAAGGACGGCACGGACGCTGTGGGTAACCGCACCCGCGTCAAGATCGTCAAGAACAAGATGGCCCCGCCCTTCAAGCAGGCGGAGTTCGACATCCTCTACGGCGTCGGCATCTCCCGCGAGGGCAGCCTGATCGACTTCGGCGTCGAGCACGGCATCGTCAAGAAGTCGGGATCGTGGTACACCTACGACGGCGATCAGCTCGGCCAGGGCAAGGAGAACGCGCGGACGTTCCTGCTCAACAACGCCGACATCGCCTTGGCGATCGAGAGTCAGATCAAGCAGAAGCTCGGTATCGGCGGCCCGGCCGCGGCTCCGGGTTCTGATGAGCTGGCCGAGCGTCGCCCGGCCTGATGAGTGACCAGCGTGGGGGCGATTCCGAGCGGATCGCCCCCATCATCCCTCTCTTCGGCGGACCCGCGCGTGCGGAGCGTCCGGCCGAAGGCGGTGCGGACGAGTCGTCATCCGCACCGCCTGCGCGGTCGGGGCCGCCAGCGGACGCGGCGGGACTCTGGCGCTCGACGTGGCACGAGCCCTCGTCGGCAGGGTCCCCGTCGGTCGACGACGGTTCTCCCAGCGCGCGGCACCCCGCCCGGGGTGCCGCGGCGCGGGCCGCTTCCCGGGGCGGGAAGACGACCACGTTGCGCGCCGTCGGCGATACGTCCCGATCGACCGGAGGGGGAGAGGGCGCGGAGAACGGCCCCTCGGCGGCGGAGATCCGAGTGACGGCGGAGGAGTCTTTGGTGCGGAAGCTCCGCACGCGGTCGCTGTCCGTCTCCGAGGCCCGGCTGGTGTTGAGAGGACACGGGCTCGCGACGGACGCCATCGAAGACGTGATCGACGACTTCGTACGGCGCGGATACCTGGACGACGCCGTGCTCGCCGAGCTCCTCGTCACGTCCGGCGTCGAACGCAAGGGCCAGGGGAGGGTCGCGTTGTCTCGAGCGCTCGCGCAGCGGGGTATTCCTCGTGAGGTCATCGACGCCGCGCTCGACGAGCTGCCCGACGACGATGCGGAGCGGGCACTGGAGTTCGCCCGGACCAAAGCGCGTTCGATGGGACGCCTCGACCCCGACGCGGCGCTCCGACGGTTGGTCGGACAGCTGTCGCGCCGCGGGTACGGGGGATCGGTCGCCATGAACGCGGCGAAGACGGCACTGCGGGAAGCCTCGTTCGGCGGTGGCGTCTCCGGCGTCCGGTTCGTGGATTCCGACTGACGGTCCGCACGCGATCGGCTCTCGGTGACGCTCGTACAATGGGAGCATCATGACTATCCCCCGCAGTGAACCGACGATCATCAGCGCGTCGTCGGCGGCCGTCGACGATGACGGGCGCCAGCGATCCTACGAAGTGCGCACCTTCGGCTGCCAGATGAACGTCCACGACTCCGAGCGTCTGTCCGGATCCCTGGAGAGCGCCGGCTACATCCGCGCCGAGGCCGGAGCCGAGGCCGACGTGGTGATCATCAACACCTGCGCCGTCCGGGACAACGCCGCCGGGAAGCTCTACGGCACTCTCGGGCATCTGGCCGCCGTCAAGCGACGTAAGGCCGGGATGCAGATCGCCGTCGGTGGCTGCCTCGCGCAGATGGACAAGCAGGCCGTGCTCGACAAGGCTCCCTGGGTCGACGTGGTGTTCGGGACGCACAACATGGGGTCCTTGCCCGGTCTCCTGGAGCGCGCGCGCCACAACGGCGATGCCGAACTCGAGATCCTCGAGTCCCTCGAGGTCTTCCCGTCGACGCTTCCCACCAAGCGCGACTCGGCGCACAGCGGCTGGGTGTCGATCTCCGTCGGCTGCAACAACACCTGCACCTTCTGCATCGTCCCGAGCCTCCGGGGCAAGGAGAAGGACCGTCGGCCGGGCGACATCCTCAACGAGATCCGCCTGCTGGTGGAGGACGGCGCCATCGAGGTGACGCTCCTCGGGCAGAACGTGAACTCGTACGGGGTGGAGTTCGGGGATCGTCAGGCGTTCGGCAAGCTCCTCCGCGCCGCCGGCGAGATCGAGGGACTCGAGCGCATCCGTTTCACGAGCCCGCATCCCGCCGCCTTCACGGACGACGTGATCGACGCGATGGCGGAGACGCCCGCCGTCATGCCGCAGCTCCACATGCCGCTGCAGTCCGGGAGCGACCGGATCCTCAAGGCGATGCGCCGCTCCTACCGCAGCGAGCGCTTCCTGGGCATCCTGGACCGCGTCCGCGAGCGCATCCCGCACGCGGCCATCACGACCGACATCATCGTCGGCTTCCCCGGCGAGACGGAGGAGGACTTCGAGGACACGATGCGCGTCGTCGAACAGTCGCGCTTCTCCGGAGCCTTCACCTTCCAGTACTCGATCCGCGAAGGCACCCCGGCGGCCACGATGCCCGACCAGGTACCCAAGGACGTCGTGCAGGCCCGCTACGACCGGCTGATCGCGCTCCAGGAGCGCATCTCGCTCGAGGAGAACCAGAAGCAGGTCGGCCGGGAGGTCGAGGTTCTCGTGTCCACGGGCGAAGGCAAGAAGGACACGGAGACGCGTCGCCTGACCGGGCGGGCGCAGGACAACCGGCTCGTGCACTTCGAGGTCACTCCCGGGTCGGAGCTGCCGCGGCCGGGTGATGTCGTCACGGTGACGGTGACGCACGCCGCGCCGTTCCACCTCCTCGCCGACGATCCGACGGGTGCCCCGCTCCGCATCCGCCGGACGCGTGGTGGCGATGCGTGGGATCGGGGACAGGCCGAGTCGTGCGCCGTGCCGGTACCGAGCGACGGCGCTCCGCGCGCCGTCTCCCTCGGCCTGCCGACCCTCCGCGTCGGAGTGTGACCGCGCCTCGGCTCTGGGCCGTCGTCGGTGCGACCGGCACGGGGAAGAGCGATCTGGCGCTCGATCTCGCTGGGGAGCTCCGGCGTCGCGGCAACCCGGCGGAGATCGTCAACGCCGACGCCATGCAGCTCTACCGCGGCATGGACATCGGTACCGCAAAGCTGTCGGTCGCCGAACGTCGCGGCATTCCGCACCACCTCTTCGACGTGCGAGAGGTGACGCAGGACGCCGCCGTGGCCTGGTATCAGCCGCTCGCGCGTAACGCCGTGCAGCGGATCCACGCGGCGGGAGGAGACGCGATCCTCGTCGGTGGATCTGGGCTCTACGTGTCGAGCGTCGTCTACGAGTTCCACTTCCCGCCCCGAGACCCCGCCATCCGCGAGCGTCTCGAGCAGGAGCTCGATCGCGAGGGCGTCGAGTCCCTGCTTCAGCGGTTGCGTGCGCGCGATCCGGAAGCCGCGGCCCGAGTGGACCCGCGCAACGGGAGACGCGTGATCCGCGCGCTCGAGATCATCGAGCAGGGGAGCGCGACGCATGGTGCCGCTCTCCCGGCGACCCCGACGCTCTGGCACCCGCACACGCGTCTGATCGGCCTGCACGTGGATCGGGCCGAACTCGTCGCCCGTCTCGATGCGCGCGTGCGTCGGATGTGGGAGCACGGCCTGGTGGCAGAGGTCGCCGGGCTGCGGGACCGCGGTCTGGAGCGGGGGACGACAGCCCCGCGGGCGATCGGATACGCGCAGGCGCTCGCACAGCTGGACGGACGCTCCACCGCCGAGGAGGCGATCGCCGAGACGCAGGCACTCACGCGGCGCTACGCACGACGGCAGGTGTCGTGGTTCAAGCGCTACCCGGAGCTGGAGTGGGTGACGCCACCCGTGGCCGTCGCCGACCTGCTGGGGGACTGACCGCGATGTCGGCGGCCCGTGCGAGCATGCGCGTATGGCCACTCACTACTTCACCGCGTCCAGCCTGGACGGCTTCATCGCCACTGCCGAGCATTCCCTGGACTGGCTGCTGAGCCAGGACATCGACATGGACGGTCCGATGGCGTACCCCGGCTTTGAGAAGAGCATCGGTGCGCTGGTGATGGGGGCATCCACGTTCGAGTGGGTCATGCGCCATGAGGAGGGCCGCTGGACGTACACGCAGCCCACGTGGGTGCTGTCGCATCGTGATCTCGCGGTGCCGGAGGGGGCTGATGTCCGCGTGACGAGTGCCGACATCCTCGACGTCCACAGCGCGATGCTCGACGCGGCGGGTGGCAAGGATCTGTGGGTGGTCGGCGGGGGAGACCTCGCCGGGCAGTTCGCCGACGCGGGGCTGCTGGACGAGTTCTGGGTGCAGTACGCACCGGTGACACTCGGGAGCGGCGCCCCGCTGTTGCCGCGGCGACTCGATCTGGAACTGATCGAGGTGGCCCGCAACCGCAGCTTCCTCTGCGGGCGCTATCGCGTCGCACGGCCGGTCGCAGGGGCGTCGGCTCCCTAGACTGGTCCCATGGTCGCATTCACCAAGGGGCACGGTACCGGCAACGACTTCATCATCATCGCCGACCCCGAAGGGCAGCTGGAGTTGACGGCGGAGCAGATCGCCGTGCTCTGCGATCGTCACTTCGGCATCGGCGCGGACGGCGTGCTGCGCGTCGTGCGCTCATCCGCGATCCCGGAGGGTGCAACGGCCCTGGCGGAAGAGCCGGATGCCGAGTGGTTCATGGACTACCGCAACGCGGACGGTTCCGTGGCCGAGATGTGCGGCAACGGGATCCGCGTCTTCGCTCACTACCTCGTCCGCTCCGGTCTTGCGTCGATCGAGCCCGGCAGCACGCTTCCGATCGGCACCAGAGCGGGCGTCCGTGACGTCACACGCAGCGTGAGCGGCTATCAGGTCGACCTCGGCGCGTGGAAGCTGTCGGGAGACGACCCGCTGGTGCGCGCGGACGGGCTGACCGTCACCCGTCCGGGACTGGGTATCGACGTCGGGAACCCGCACGTCGTGGTGGCGCTTGCCTCGGACGCGGAGCTCGGACTGCTGGAACTCACCCGCACGCCCGAGCTGGAGCCGGCCCCGCCCGCGGGAGCCAACGTCGAGTTCGTGGTGCCCGGCGAGCCCCTCGTGCGCGACGGCATCGGGCACGTGCGGATGCGCGTCTTCGAGCGCGGCGTCGGCGAGACGCTGAGCTGCGGGACGGGCGTCGCCGCCACGGCTCTCGCTGTGCGCTACTGGGCCGGCGCTCAGGCCCCCGACAACTGGCAGGTCGAGGTTCCCGGCGGCACGCTCGGCGTCCGCATGTTCCCCGCCGAAGACGGGGAGCACGTCGCACTGTCCGGGCCCGCGCAGCTCGTCTATCAGGGTGAGGTCGACCTCGTCTGAGGTCGCGGGGCGGACCTCTCAGACGAGGTCGATGGGCTCCGTCGGCGGTGTTCCGTGCTTGCGCACCTTGAGGATGCGGTACCCCTTGCCGGTCGCCGTCCGGAAGACGCTGTAACCGGGCTGGAAGGTCGCCGCGATCCAGCGCTGCAGGGAGTCGGCGCCGAGGTTCCGCTGCACGACGAGCCATGCATCGCTGCGCTCGTCGAGCCTCGGGATCCACTTCTCCAGCAGACCGTGCAGCTCGTTCTTCCCCACCCGGATCGGGGGATTGGATCTGATCGTGCGGAAGGTCACGTCGGCGGGAACATCTTCGGGCAGTGTGGCGTTGACATTGGTGAGGCCGAGGGCTGCGGCGTTGCGACGCACGAGGTCCAGAGCCCGCTCGTTCACATCGACCGCCCAGACGGTCGCGTGCGGTGCGGCCAGCGCCATCGACAGGGAGATGGGACCCCACCCGCTGCCGAGGTCGAGAAGATGACCTCCGGGAGGAACGGGAGGCATGTTGGCGAGAAGCACTGCGGTGCCGGCGTCGAGTCGATCCGGGCTGAAGACACCACCCGCGGTGGTCACTTCGAGCTCACGTCCTGCCAGGGATACGCGGATCTTGCGCAGGTTCTCGGGGCTAGCCGGGGCCGCAGTGAAGTAGTGGTCGGACCCCATACGGTGAGCGTACCGGACGGCGCGGGCTAAGGTTAAGGCTCGCGAGGAAACCAGAGACAGGAACGGATGACGGAGACGAAGACACCCTCCACCGACGACCAGACGGTCGACCGCGTGCTGGCGAACGCAGAGAAGCGCTCGGAGGTGCGGATGTTCGGCGCCGCACAGGCGCTCCAGGACGAAGCGACGGCCGCGCACTCGACGGCAGACGGCGACCAGTGGGACCTCGAGGATCGGCACGCGCTGCGGCGTGTGGGCGGTCTGTCGACGGAGCTCGAAGACGTCACCGAGGTCGAGTACCGTCAGCTGCGCCTCGAGAACGTCGTGCTCGTCGGCGTGTACCCGCAAGGGGCCCAGGAGGACGCGGAGAACTCGTTGCGGGAGCTCGCCGCCCTTGCGGAGACCGCCGGCGCCGTCGTGCTCGACGGCGTGCTGCAGCGCCGTCCGCACCCGGACGCCGCCACCTACCTCGGACGCGGCAAAGCGCAGGAGCTGAAGGACATCGTCGCCGCCGTCGGCGCCGACACCGTCATCGCCGACACCGAGCTGGCCCCCAGCCAGCGACGTGCGCTCGAAGACGTCGTGAAGGTCAAGGTCATCGACCGGACCACCGTGATCCTCGACATCTTCAGCCAGCACGCCAAGAGCCGAGAGGGCAAGGCTCAGGTCGAGCTCGCGCAGCTCGAGTACCTGCTGCCGCGCCTGCGCGGTTGGGGTGAGTCGATGAGCCGACAGGCCGGTGGACAGGTCGGCGCCGGAGGCGCGGGCATGGGCTCGCGCGGTCCCGGTGAGACGAAGATCGAGCTCGACCGCCGACGCATCCGGACGAAGATGGCGCTCCTGCGCAAGCAGATCCGCGACTTCGCGCCCGCGCGCGAGGCGAAGCGGGCCGAACGCAAGCGCAACACCATCCCCTCCGTCGCCATCGCCGGATACACGAACGCCGGGAAGTCGAGTCTGCTCAACGCGCTGACGAGCGCGGGCGTGCTCGTGGAGAACGCGCTGTTCGCGACCCTCGATGCGACCGTCCGTCGGTCCGAGACCGAAGACGGCCGCGTGTACACGCTCACCGACACGGTCGGATTCGTGCGGAACCTGCCGCATCAGCTCGTCGAAGCCTTCCGCTCCACGCTGGAGGAGGTCGGTGACGCGGACGTCGTGCTGCATGTGGTCGACGGCTCGCACCCCGACCCGGCCGGCCAGCTGCAGACGGTGCGCGACGTGATGGGCGATGTCGGCGTGCGAGACATGCCCGAGATCGTCGTCTTCAACAAGGCCGACCTCATCCCCGAGGACGAGCGGCTCGTGCTGCGCGGCCTGGAGCCGCAGGCGCACTTCGTCTCGTCACGGTCCGGCGAGGGCATCGTCGAGCTCCGCGCGGCGATCGAGGAGGCGCTGCCGAAACCGGCCGTCGAGCTCCACGCCGTGATCCCGTACGACCGCGGTGACCTCGTCGCGGCGATCCACGAGACCGGGATGCTGCTGTCCGTCGAGCACCAGGAGGCAGGGACCGCGGTGCACGCGCACGTGTCCGAGCGTCTCGCGGCCGACCTCGCGCCCTACGTCGTCAGCGACTGACGGCGGAGGCTCAGCGAGCGAGGAAGCGCGCCTCGACGGTCGCCGTGAGGACGATGTCCTGCGGCTCGTACTCCATGGCCGGCGCGGAGTCGGCCGCGAAGGCGACGGCGCCGCGTGCTTTCCCCAGCGGAGCGCCGGGTGCAGGTGTCGAGGACAGCAGGCCGGTGTCGGCGATCTCCAGGGGCGTCACCTCAGCGAGGCCGAGCGCGGCGGCGTAGGCCTCGGCTCTCGTCACGGCCACATGGACGGCCTGCGTGGCGACCTCTCGTTCCACGCGAACGCGGGTCTCGGGGGTGAGGTGCCAGTCGACACCGCCGACCTCGACGCCATCCCAGGCGGAGATGTCGGAGATCCAGACAGACAGTTCCGACGCCTCGGCGAAGGTCGCGGTGAGGTCGATGCTCGCGTAGTAGACCGGGGCGAGACGTTTGCCGTCGGCGTTCCAGGGGCGCTCGGCGCGCACGGAGAGCCGCGTGCTGCTCCAGTCGAGGGCGGAGCCGGCGTCCACGCGTCCCACGATGCTGCTGCGGACCGGCTCGGCCAGGCGCATGACGTGATCGACGACGGTCGCGCGCTCCGGACCCTCGGCGCGCACCGAGACGCGGACGGTCGCCCGTTCCGGCGCCAGGCGGGCTTCGTGTTCGCCGCGGACGGTGACTGTCACATCGCTCATGGGGCGACTCTACGCGACGGGCACGGCGGCGGGGAATGGCGGCGGAGGCGCAGACGTTGTAGTCTGTGATGCTCGGGCGTTCGTCGTCCGAGGCTGACAATTCCACAGCGTGACAGCGGCTCCTTCGAGAGAAGGACCACGGGGCTGATCGGTTTCGACAGCGCCTGTGAATCCACGAGAAGCGGGCCGAGGATGCAGAGTTATCTCGTAAACGCTCTCTGCAAAACAATAGTTGCCGAAACCAAGCGCAACGACTTCGCCCTCGCTGCCTAAGCGAGCCCGATAGTCCGTCAGACCGTATGTGATTCCGATACGGATCCTGGCGTCATCTAGGAATCTTGCTGCGTGACGGCGTCTGGACGTCTCGTGGGACTCTTCCCAGGCTGGGCTCGTCGACTTAGGTGTCTGTGACAAAGGTCGGAGCCGAGCAGAACGCTTCCACAGACTGCGCCCGGAGAAGGCGTGGAGACTCAGCGTTGGACGGGGGTTCGATTCCCCCCAGCTCCACCATGTCGCTGTCACACAGAACGAGGCCCGCCTCCCTAGTGATCACTAGGGAGGCGGGCCCTTTTTGCGTTGTGGATAACTCGTCAGGCGGCGAGCCCTGCCCACACTTTGCCCACATCTGCTGCGGTCGCTCGTTCGTCGAGCCGGTTCGCGACGTCGTCGAGGTCGTCGTCGAACAGGTCGGCGTACGTGTCGAGGGTCATCGCCGCGGACTTGTGTCCGAGCATCCGCTGCACGGCCTTGACGTGGGCGCCCGAGCTGATGGCGAGCGACGCTGCTGTGTGGCGTAGGTCGTGCGGCGTTAGCCTCTCCAGGCGGGCTTCCTCGGTCGCGCGCGCGAACCAAGAGCCGGCGCCCTCGCTCGTCTTCGCGCGCCGCAGGAAGTTGCCGCTTGCGTCGGCGAACACGAGGTCGCTCTTCGACTTGCCCGCACACTGTCGTTCGAGGGCGTCGACGAGGAACCCGGGGAACGGAACCGTGCGCTTCTCCCACGACTTCGGTGCGCCGATCTCGATCACCCCGTCGACCTCGACCGCGGCTCGGTTCACGTGCACTCGCCGGCGGAGCATGTTGATGTCGGAGACTCGGAGCCCGATCGCTTCGCTCCATCGCAGCCCGCAGTACGCGAGGACGAGGGTGAGCGTGGCGAGGGTGTGGTCGTGCGTCGCGGCTGCGAGGCGCACGACCTCCGCGTCGGTGAGGTAGCGGCGCTCCTTGGCTGAGACCTTCTTCGGCAGGTTTCTCGCGCCGCGGGCCGGGTTCTTCGAGATCCGGCGATCGCGCACCGCGACGTCGAGGATGCCGGCGAGCACGCCGAGCGCGCGGAGCACCACAGTCGCGGATCGCGGGCCGGTGGTGTTCCGGCGGATCCTCTGCCGATCGGTGATGGCCGTGCCCGCACTCATCTCGGAGATCCATGCTTCGACCGCTGAGGGCTTGATGTCGCCGACGGGCGTCTCGCCCCATCGCGGCTTCACGTGCACGTTCCAGGACGTCTCGAGCGAGTGGTACGACGAGGGCTTGAGGCCCTTCTTGGTGAGCAGCCAGGCGTCGCCCAGCGCGCCGACGTTGACGCGTGAGTCTTTCGGGTCGAAGTACTCACCGGTGGCTTTTGAGACCGTGACCGAGGCGAGGAACAGCTCCGCCTCCTTCTTGGTCCGGAAGCCGCGCTTGTCGGTCTGTGCCCTGTTCGGCTTCCGATAGCGCACCCTGTATCGGCGACCCTGAGCGGTGTCGTAGGGCGTGATCGAGCCGGCCACTAGTTCCCGCCCTTGTCGCGAACCGCATACCAACGTCGAGCGATTGACTCGACCCGCATGACTTCGCCGCGTACCCAGCCGCGGGACTGAGCCGCCTTGAAAACCCGCCACCACATTCGACCGTAGGTCGCGGCCTGCTCCGTCGATGCGGAACCGTCGACAGGCGCGATCGGGGGGAAGCCATCGGGCACGCGTGAGCGGACTCGGCCGGAGGTGCTGAGCCCGGCTGCACGGCGAGCCATGTTCAACCAGGCCTCCTCGTCGGCCTCGGCAGCAGCCGCGGCCGTGGCGATCTCCGCATCAGTCACGACACGAGTGACTGACTTCAGCGCCATGCCGCGGGGCGGGGCGACATCGATGGCAGCGATCACGGCGAACGCCGCACGACCGTCACCCCCAGGAACAACTACGCGTGCGCCCACAGCGGGAGGCGTCGCGAGCGTCCACTCGTACGCATACGCGTGGTCTGCGTTCGGGGGAGTGACGGACGCGAGTTCGCGAAACGAGACACTCACGATGCGTCGGCTGGGCTTACGGGTGAACCACCCCATCAGGCGACCTCGATGCGCTCGTGCCACTGGCCGGCACCCATCTTCGCGTCGACGTAGGTCGTGTCGCCGACGCGCAGCAGCAGCCCCTGGTATGCGAGCACGATGCTCTTCATCACTCCGAGCTCGACAGCGATTCCTGCAGCGCGACCGTGGTGGACTCGCTCGAGGTACCGGTAGGTGTTGAGGTCGATGAGGCGTAGCGCTGCCCATTCCTCCGCACGTCGCTCCTGCTTCGCGTTTACGGGGCCGAACTTCGACGGCACGTCGCCCCAGAGCGCATGTGCGAGCTCGTGTGCAAGGACGCTGCGGTGGTGTCGTGCATGCATGCCAGGGCGCAGGTAGATCACGTGCTTTGCGTGGACATATTGTCCATCGCGGTCGGCGGGAAGCTCGCGGTACTCGATGCGGACGCCGAGGGTGTCGGCGAAGTCGAGGAGTCTCTGATCGGTGGGGGTCATTGCTCGTCCGTGGGCTCGGTCTCTGCGGGGCGCGCGACGGCGCTCAGTTCCTCATCCTCTTCGAGGGCTGGGACATTTGGTCGCAGCGGTGTGACATTGCTGCTGGCTCCATGCTGCTCGGGATCGAAGGGTACGGCGACCTCGATGGAGTCGTGCTCTTCGATCCGGCGCACGATCTCCGTTGCTAGCTCGAGGTCGCTGTACATCCGCAGGAGCGACTTGCGGGTGACCTGCCCGCCTGCGATCTGGAACACCTGCGCGCGCTCCTGCGGCCGCGGGGTGGCCGAGTAGGCGGCGACGACTCGGTGGGCCTCGTCACGGTCGAGTGGGAAGTGGGCGGCGAGAACGTTGATCTTCGCGGGGGAGGGCTTCGTCTCGCCGGCCAGCCACCGGGTGATGGTGGAGAGCGGGATTCCTGAGCGTCGCGCGATGTCTGCCGGGGGGAGTCCGCCGGTGATCCGACGGAGGTACTCGGGCCAGGTCTGCAACTTGTTCACGAGGGGCGACGTTAGCAGACCCATTGCATGCATGCAATGACTTTTGGGTGAACTTCCGCGTTATTCTGCGGAACTAGCAGCAGACTCGCAGATTCGATGCAACACCGAACTTGCGTTCTGCCGTGCAAAGGCGCAACATCACTTGCATGCAAACACCACATGCAAGCCAGGGCGACCCGGTCCTCGCTCTTAACCGGCAGAAGCTCGACGAGCTGCGGCGGGCGCACGGCATCGACACCGAGGCCGAGCTCGCGCGGGCCATTGGCGTCGCCCCGTCGACGCTGTGGCGCGTGTCGCAGGGGGAGGTGCAGCCGTCCCCGGTGTTCGTCGCTCGCGTGATGCTGGCGTTCCCGACTGCGCGCATGGACGACCTGTTCACCGCCCGTCGGGCCGAGCCGGCGGTCGCGTGATGGGCGCCGTCACGCCTATCAAGCGGCCCGTTGCCACGATCACGCCGCGGTATCTGTCGCCCGAGCAGGTGTGCGATCTCGTCCCGGGGATGACGGTCGCCAACCTCAAGGACCTGCGCGCCTCCGGCAAGGGCCCGCGCTACAGCAAGCCGACCGGCGAACGCGGACACATCACCCTCTACCGCGAGGACGACGTCGTCGCGTGGGTCGAGGCCGCGTTCATGACGACGCGAGAGCAGTCATGACTTCCGGGCCGTGGGGATCCGGGACGCCCTCTGGGGATGGGGCATCGGCGGGTCGGGGCTCTGCTGGGGAGCAGCCCCGACCCGACCGCATCGGCTCCGCCCGCGTGGTCATCGGCATGGCCGCGCTGAACCTCACGATCCTCTGCGTGGTGCTGGCCTGCGTCGCCGGCGTCGCGAACGGACTTCTCGTCCTCGCCACGATCTTCGCCGCGGTGTTCGCGTGGGCCGCCGGCGCATTCTCCAGGAGCTTCTGGACCTGACACACCGCGCACCGCCGCCTCACCTTCATCCACCACTCAGGAGTCACCATGTCCACCACTGTTGTTCGCGTCGATCCCAAGACACTCCTCGTCGGACCCAACATCCGCAAGGAGGTCACGCTCCGCCCGGAGTTCGTCGCCTCCATCCGCGAGCACGGCGTGCTCGTCCCGATCCTCGCGCAGGAGTCGCCTGACGGCCTCGAAGTCGTCGACGGCCAGATGCGCACCCTCGCCGCCATCGACGCTGAGCTGGCCGACGTGCCCGTGTTCGTGCAGCCGCCGGCTGCCGACGACGCCGCGCGCATCGTCGAGCAGATCGTGGTCAACGAGGACCGCACCGGGCTCACCGCGCCCGACCATGTCGCCGCGATCGCACAGCTCGCCCTCGACTTCAAGATGTCTGCCGCCGAGATCTCGAAGCGCACCGGCGCGAGCAAGGAAGCGGTCGCCGCGGTGATCACCACTTCGAAGTCGAAGGCCGCGACCGCTGCGATCGGCCGTGAGGGTGTCACGCTCGAGCTCGCTGCGAAGATGGCGGAGGCCGAGCTGACGGAGGCTGAGGTGCAGCGCGTTGTGGGCCAGGCCTACAACAAGGACTACGCGGTGCAGCAGATCGTCGCAGAACGGGAGCGAGCCGCCGAGATCGCGCGGCTCACCGAGAAGCTGCAGGCTGACGGTGTCGCCGTCGTCTCGAAGCCTTCTCTCCACGAGTACCAGCCGAAGGAGAAGAACAAGCACCGGTACCTCGGCGACCTCGTCGACGCCGCCACCGGCAAGAAAATCAGCACCGCGAAGCACAAGAGCTGCCCGGGACACGCCGTGTTCGTCGGCGTCCGCGGCTACAGCGGCGCCGTCGAGGCGCACTACCTCTGCACCGACCCCTCGAAGCATGGCCACCGCGACGCGAACAAGGCGGCACCGGTGAAGCTCACCGACGCGGAGCGCGCCCGCAAGGAGATCGAGAAGCAGCGCACCGCCGCTTGGCCGACGGCGACCGAGGTTCGCCTCGAGTGGGTGCGCGAGCAGCTGCTCACGCGACGCACCGCGCCGGCCGGGTGGGAGGTGCTTGCCGTGCACGACCTCGCGCAGCGTCACCCGCGCACCTGGCAGTCGGGCGCGCGTCCTGCGCTCGCGCTCCTGCAGCGCCCCGCCGCCGACAACGACTGGGGTACCGAGAGCACCATCGCCGCCTGGGCGGGGGAGAAGCCGATCAACGGATGGCGTGCAGCGCTCGCGATGGTCATCGCTCGCCATGAGGAGGAGCTGACAGCGAGGGGCGCCTGGTCGAAGGCGTCCGCGACCTACCTGCAGATGCTCGCCAGATGGGGCTACCAACTCAGTGAGGTCGAGCAGGGCGTGGTCGACGACGCGGCCGCCGTCGAGACGAAGGCCGCAGCGTGAACCGCCTGCAGGTTCGCCGTCCGGGCGCGCTCCGCCGTCGCTCCAAGCGTGCGAGACGCGTCGCCGTGGCGCACGACATGCCCATGGAGTACTCGGCCCCGAAGCCCGCGCCGCGGTGGCTCGTCATCGGCACGGGGGCGCTGGGGCTCGGCGTGATCGTCGAGCTCGCGGTCGCGGTGGCGGTGACGCTGTGATCGCCGTGGGCCTGGACCCGTCGCTCACGTGCACGGGTGTCGCGATCGCGAACGGCGCCGACGTCGTCACCCGCCGGGTCGTGTCGCCGAACCTCGGGAAGAGCCTGCTCGCTCGCCGCAACCGGATCCGCCGCGCGGTCGAGGGCATCCTCGCTCCGATCCCGCCGCGGGTCGACGTGACCGTCATCGAGGTGCCGCATTCCCGTCAGCAGTTCGGTGCGCAGAACGAGCGCATCGCCCTGTACTGGTTCCTCGTCGACCAGCTGCTCGCCCGGGGGCCGGTGGTCGAGGTCGCCCCGTCGCAGCGCGCGAAGCTCGCCACCGGCAGCGGGAAGGGCACGAAGGACCAGGTGCTCGAGGTCACCCGTGCCGCCTACCCGGACGTGCATATCCCGGACGACAACGTCGGCGACGCCGTGGCGCTCATGTGGGCCGGCGCCCGCTGGGCCGGCGCCGCGACGCCCACCTACCTCCCGGGCCAGGAGGAAGCGTTCACGCGCCTCGCCTGGCCCACCCGCTCCACGACACCGACCCACTGAGAGGAAACCCACATGGTCAAGCTCGCCCCCGCACTCCCCAAGGAGTACGACGACAACGGCCTCGAGTCGAACACCCGGCACCTGCTGGACGTCTACCCGAGCCAGAAGTACCTCCCCATCGTCGCGCTCGTCCGCACGAAGGAGATCACCCAGAACGAGCACTTCGAGCGCGTCCCGAAGATCGAGCTCGTCCACGTCGAGATCGCGACGGACGAGCTCGATCAGGAGGCCGTGCGCGACCTCATCCAGCAGCTCCACGACGCCCGCGTCCAGCACATCAAGCAGCCGCTCGATCTGCCCGACACCGACGAGCCGCCGGTCCTCGCTCAGCCGCTCGAGCTGACCGCGAGCAGCGGCGAGTACTCGGTGCGACTGATCGATCAGGACGGCGGGAAGTTCTCGATCGAGCTGCGTGCATCGTCGGGCGCGCTCGTGCTCACCCGCAGCGCCCTGCCGCGCGAGGACTATGGCGAGCTCGTGCCGGGCGACTACCCGGTCGCGCAGCTCGGCGGCGAGATCGGCGAGCTCGCGACCCTGCTCGTCCAGGAGTTCGAGCAGGGCGTCACCAACGACGACGTCGTCGACGCCGAGGTCCTCGACGAGGACGACGACACCACTCACGAAACCAGCCAGGAGGCATGACCATGAGCAACCCCGCACCCATCACCCCGATCGACACGAACGTGCCGAAGTCTCTCGAGATCAAAGAGCGGCTGATCGCCCGCCGCGCCACTCTCAAGGCCGACCTCGAGTACATGCAGGGCGAAGTCGAAGCGATCGATGCGCAGCTGCTCGAGCTGCTCGGTGGCGAGGTCGGCACGCACGACATCGGCGGCACGAAGGTCCAGGTGCGCGAGTACACCCGCCTCGACACGAAGTGGATTGAGACGGAGTACCCGCCGTCGCAGTACCCGCAGCTCTACAAGGTCACGACCGCCGTCGACGCGGCCGCGGTGAAGAAGCAGTTCGCACCGGCCGTGCTCGAGGAGCACCAGGTGCACGGCGCGAAGTCGATCGTCGTCAAGTAGCACGACCGCCGCGACGGCATACACGCCGGGTTCGAGTTCCGGGGCGGCACGGAAAGGAGTCATCATGGCGATCGCCAACTACACCACCAGCAAGTCCGTCGAGGACACGGCGGCCGAGATCATCACGGCCCTGCGTCGACGGGGCATCACCCGCATCTCGACCGTCTACGACGACCACGGTGAGCCGTCCGGGCTCGAGTTCACCATGCGCACCGACTACGGCCCGCGCGACTTCGCCCTGCCGATCCGCACGGCAGGAGTCCTCGAGGCGCTCAAGCGGGCCGAAGCTGCCGGCGAGTTCGCCGCGTCGAGGAAGAAGGCCGGCACGTTCACGACCCCGGCGCACGCAGCACGCGTGGCGTGGGCGATCGCTCGCGACTGGCTCCGCGCGCAGTCGGCTCTTCTCGATGCCGAGCTCGTCACCCTCGACGAGGTCATGTTCCCGTGGATGGTCGGCGGATCCGACGGGCGGACCGCGTTCGCGATGTTCCGTTCGCAGCAGAAGGCGATCGAGTCATGACCTCCGTCGAGGACCTCTACCTCGGTGTGATCAAGGACGGCATCACCCGGCACCCGCGGTCGCTGCAGAAGCGCATCGGCCCGTCCGAGATGGGTCGCCCGTGCGATCGGTGGATCCTGCACAAGCTCAATGGTGACGGCGAGCCGGACCGCGGTCCCGCGTGGAAGCCCGCTGTCGGCACCGCGATGCACGACCAGCTCGAGCGCTGGTTCGATGCCGCGAACCGTGGCGGGGGAGAGGTCGACCGCACGGAGTGGATCACCGAGTGGGAGGTGACCGTCGGCCAGATCGGCGGCCAGCTCATCACTGGCCACTCCGACCTGTTCCACGTCCCTACGGGCACGGTCATCGACCACAAGATCGTCGGCCCGAAGCAGCTGTCGAAGTACCGGCTCCACGGTCCCAGTGAGCAGTACCGCGTGCAGGCGCACCTGTACGGGAAGGGCTTCACCGACGACGGGGGATGGGGACCGTGCCAGAGCGTGGCGATCGCGTTCCTCCCGCGGGACGGCGAGCTCTCCACTGCCTACTTCTGGACCGAGCCGTACAACCCGCACATCGCGGCCGAGGCGTTGCTCCGCAACAACCGCCTGCACACCATGCTGACCGTCGTCGGGATCGAGGCTGCGCTCGCCGCATCGCCGCTGTGCGACGACCAGTGGTGCACGTGGTGCCGCGCGGAGAAGCGCGCCCAGGAGCGCGCGGCCGGCGCGTCGCTGTTCGACATCGGCGAGCTGCGCGTCGTGCCCGAGGCTGCTGCGCCGGCGCCCGTGCGCGCCCTCCCGAGCGTGCCCGCGCCGACACCTGCACCCGAGCGGCGCCCGGTCGCGCACCTCTGCGACGACTGCGGCAACCCGCTGCCGCCGTCCGTGATCGCGGACGGACACACCATCCACCCATCCTGCATTCCCGCATTCCCCCCGGCTCCACGGCCGGTGTTCGCGCCGTCGCAGCCAGCGGCGATCGCACCCGTCATCAACCTGTTCGACCGCTGAAAGACCAACCAAGGAGAAGACCATGTCCCTTTTCGAATCCAGCAGCAAGGGTGTCAAGTTCGACACCGTCGGCACCAGCGTCACGGGCACCGTGAAGTCGGCCCCGCGCGAGCGGCAGCAGACGAAGTACGGTACCCAGGAGCCCGACTTCTGGCCCAACGGTGACCCGAAGATGCAGATCCTTGTGGACCTGCAGACCGAGCAGCGCGTCGACGCGTCGGACGACGGGGAGCGCACGCTCTACGTCGCGTCGAAGAACATGAAGCGCGCGATCGGCGAGGCGATCCGGGCAGCGAACGCATCGGACATCGCGCCCGGCGGCGTGCTGACCGTGACGTACGTCGGCAACGACCCGGCGTCGAAGAACCCGGCGAACCCCGCGAAGCTCTACCAGGCGCAGTACTCGGCGCCGAGCTCCGCGTTCGTGCAGCAGCCCGCGGCCGCGCCGGCTCAGCAGGCCCCGCAGCCGCAGGCGCCCGTCCAGCAGGCGTTCGTGCCGCCGACGCGGCAGGCGCCCGCCCCGCAGCAGTTCGTGCCGCAGCAGCCCGCTCCGCAGGCACAGGCCCCGCAGCAGGCCGTCGCGCCGGGGGAGGCCCCGTGGTCGACGCCGCAGGCGCAGCCCATGCAGCACGCCGGCGGGCTCACGAGCGAACAGGTCGCGCAGCTGCACCAGCTGCGCGGTGCCGGTATCCCGGCGGCGACCATCGCCACCGCGATCAACGCGACGCCCGAGGCGATCGCACTGTACGACAACACCCCCTTCTGACGAAGGGCGCCCGGACGGTCGCAGGCGAGGTTCGACTCCTCGCCCGGGCACATGAGCACCACGAGCAACGAGCACCCCATCACCGTCACCGCCCGGTTCAGCGGCGCCTGCGCTGACTGCGGCGGCCACTTCCAGGTCGGCGACACCATCACCCGCCCCAACCACTTCGAGCTATGGCGGCACACGTCATGCCCGCGCACGAAGTTCGACTTCGACCCCGGCGACGTCTGCCCCGTCTGCTTCACCGTCCGCACCAAATCCGGAGCCTGCTCGTGCTGATCTACATCGCCGGTCCCATGACCGGCCTCCCCGACTTCAACTACCCGGCCTTCCGCGCCGCGGCCGCCGAGCTCCGCGAGCGCGGCTTCGACGTCGAGGACCCGTCGACGAACGAGAACCCCACGCCGGGCGACTATCACGGGTGGTTGCGCGCCGGCCTCGCACAGCTCATCCGCTGCGACGCTGTCGCGCTGCTCGACGGCTGGGAGGCATCCGGCGGGGCCCGCCTGGAGGTGAACGTCGGCGCCACGCTTGGCCTCCGCGTCGCCCCGTTGAGCGCGTGGCTGGCCGACGCCAGCGAGAGGACCGCCGCGTGAACGCTCTTCTCGCCACCGCGCTCGAGCTGCACGCCGCCGGGCTCTCTGTCGTGCCCGTCGCGGCCGACGGCACGAAGCGACCGCGCATCGCCTGGAAGGAGTTCTCGGCCGCGTCCGCCGACGAGGCGCAGCTGCGCGCCTGGTTCGACAACGACATGGAGCAGGGCATCGGGCTCGTCACCGGCTACGGCGACGTCGAGCTGCTCGAGGTCGAGGGCGTCGCGATGCAGCAGATGAGCGAAGTCCTCGAGCTGCTCGATGGCACGGGCCTGCGCTCCATCTACGATCGCCTCGTCGCGGGCTGGTCGGAGCAGTCCCCGTCCGGCGGCCTCCACCTCATCTACCGTATCGACGGCGGCGCCGTCCCCGGCAACCAGAAGGTGGCCCAGCGCCCCAAGGACGAGGCCCCGTACCGGGAGACCCTGGCCGAGACGCGCGGCACCGGCGGGTTCGTCGTGCTCGCCCCGTCCGCCGGCGCCGTGCACCCCACCGCGAAGGCGTGGCTGCGCCTCGTCGGCGGGCCCGCCACGGTGCCGACGATCACGCGCGAAGAGCGCGACCAGCTCCACGCTGTCGTGCACGCCGCGCTCGACACGATGCCCGTCGAGGAGACGGTCAGCAACGGGGGACCGGTCGACGCGAAGTGGTCGACAACATTCCACGCGGCCGCCGGCGACATCACCCCCGGCGACGACTTCGAAGCGAAGACCGACTGGTCTGAGATCCTCGTCGGCTGGGTGCACGTGTTCTCCCGCGGTGCGACGAAGTACTGGCGCCGCCCCGGGAAGAACGACGGCATCAGCGCGACGACCGGTCACGCCGGCGATCGCGATCGCCTGTTCGTGTTCACGTCGTCGACGGAGTTCGAGCCCGAGGTGCCGTACACGAAGTTCGGCGCGTACGCGCTACTCAACCACCGCGGCGACCACGCGGCCGCAGCGAAGGCGCTCGCGGATGCCGGCCACGGCTACCGTGCACCGCGCGAGCTCACGCCGTCGACGCGCACGACGTCGACGGGCACGCAGATCGCCGCGGTCGGCGCGACCGCACCCGCGACGGCACCGGCCGCGACGATCGGCTCCGACAGCGCGGACCTCACCGACGACGGCAACGCGCGCCTGCTCGTCGCCGAGTACTCCGGCGAGCTGCGCTACGTCCCCGACGCAGGCAAGTGGGTCACATGGGAGGGCACCCGATGGCAGTGGCACCCGGACGACGGGCCTGCGATCGAAGCGGCACGCGACGTCATCCGCCGCATCCCGACCGACAACGCGCACCTGAAGGCGTGGCGGCTGAAGTCGATGCGTGCCCGCGCGATCGGCGACGCCGTGCGCCTGGCACGGTCTACGCCGGCGATGCGTATCGCGGCCTCGGAGTTCGACCGGCGTGCGTGGCAGCTGAACACCCCCGGCGGCGTGGTCGACCTGCGCTCCGGCGCGATCGCCGCGCCAACGCCCGCCTTGTTCCACTCAAAGCAGACCGCCGTCACGCCCGACGCCACGATGAAGACGCCGCTGTGGGACCGATTCCTGCAGACGACGTTCCAGTCGAACCCGCACCTCGAGCGGTACATGCAGCGCCTCGCCGGGCTGATGTTCATCGGCGAGGTCATCGAGCATGTGCTGCCGTTCGCGCATGGCCCCGGCGGCAACGGCAAGGGCGTCTTCGCCGAGGTCCTGCTCGGCATCGCCGGCGACTACGGCACGTCCGCACCGCAGGGGTTCCTCGTCGTCGGCCCGACGAAGCACCCGACCGAGCTCGCCATGCTCCAGGGGCGCCGCATCGTCGTCGCATCCGAGCTCAACGAGGACACGAAGTTCGACGAGGCGAAGATGAAGGCCCTCACCGGTGGCGACACGATCACCGCGCGCTTCATGGGGAAGGACTTCTTCGACTTCCCGCCGTCGCACACGTTCCTCCTGCTCGGCAACAGCCAGCCCCGCGTTGAGACCGGCGGCGATTCCGTATGGCGCCGCCTCCGCCTGATCCCGTTCACCCACTCGGTGCCAGAGGCGGACAAGATCGAGAATCTGCAGAAGCGGCTCGTCGACGAGGAGGGCCCGGGGATCCTGCACTGGATCATCCAGGGCGCTGTCGACTACGCCGCGGACGGCCTCCGTACCCCGGACGTCGTCCTCGCCGCGACCGACACCTACCGGGCCGAGGAAGACCACATGGGCCGGTTCGTGGAGGACCGCTGCTCCATCGGCGGCGGCGACATCGCCCGGGTCGAGATGAGCGAGCTTCGCAAGGCATACGACGTCTGGTGCCGGGAGCAGCACGAGGACGCAGTCAGCACGACCGCGTTCGGACGGCAGCTCAAGCAGCGCTTCAACATCGGCACCGCGAAGTCCCACGGCCGCCGGTTCTACACCAACGTCGTGCTGTTCGCCCCGGAGACGGAGTCCGACGAGGACGACCCGCGCGAGACCCGCTGGGACCAGCGATGAGCGCGCCCGCCCCGCTGTTCATCCGCTGCCCGCGGTGCAAGCGGGACGTGCTCGAGGTCCGCGCGGATGAGCAGCTCGGCGTCCTCGTCGGCACGCCGCGGCTCGACGCCGTGCAGCTCGACGAGGCGCAGATCACGGCGTGCATCATCACCGGGCTGCGCCTCTGGCAGATCGAGCGACGCGCAGGCCGGCTGTACACGAGCGGCCGATCCCGCTGGTGGCCCATCGAGCCGGTCCCCGGCTTCATCGTCCCCGAGCACTCCTGCTCCCGCGTCTGGGACGCACCCGCCCTCAACCTCGCACCCCCGGCCGTGCCCACGTTCGCCGCGCCCCCGTTCTGAAGGAGATCACGATGACCATTACCCGCCCCCACGTCTGCGAGCTCCTGCTCGCCAAGGCCGAAGCCGACGACCACGGCACCGTGGCGATCGCCGTCGCCGGCGCACCCCTCACCATCGACGAGGCACGCGAGTTCGCCGCCGAGATCTCCGCGGCCGCCGACACCGCTGCCGCATACCTGGCGGAGCAGGCAGCGCGAGGTGACCGATGAGCAGCGCAGACCTTTTCGAAGATGGCTTCCCGCACGGCACCCGCGAGGGCTACGCGAACGGGTGCCGCAGCGGCGCCTGCCCTGCCGGCATCGAGCACGGGCTGTCATGCCGACGCGCGAACATGCTCGCCTCGGGTGACTACCGCTACCAGAAGCTCGCGAAGGCCGGCGCGACACCGGGCGAAATCGCTGACCAGCTCGGTCTTAACCCGGAGATCCCGGCGATGCCCGCGCCGAAGAAGCGACCGCAGATGACCGTTCAGACTGCGCTCGTCGAGCCCGCCACGGTCGTACGACCGATCGAGCCTTCCCGGGAGCAACCGAAGCCGGTCGCGCCCGCGAAGTGGGCGGTGCGACACGCATGGGTCGCGTTCGCCCCTGATGGCACGATGCACGGACCGTTCGACGGCCACGGCACAGCGATGGCGTTCGTCGGTGAACAGCTCAAGCCGGCGCGGAAGGTGGGATCGACCTCCACTAAGCGACGGCCGATGACGGATGCTGACGTTGCGCAGCTGCGCCTGCTCCACGCTCAGGGCGAGACCGACGGCAAGATCGCCCGCCAGATGGGCAGGGCGCAGCCGCTGATCTCCAGCTGGCGTCGCCGGCTCGGCCTACCGGCGAACGCGAGCTTCCACCGCGCAGGGGGCTCCGCATGACCATCCCACTCGACGCCATCGACCCGGATGCCGCCTACCGCGAATGGGTCGACCGATTCCTCTGGCACGTCGACCAGCTTCCCGCCCTCGTGGAAACCACCGGCACGATTGCGCTGGCCGTTCGCGGTGTGCGCGCCTCGCAGCTCACTGAGCGCATCACCGGCGGCGGCTTCTACGACAACATCCCGCTCGTCGACGGCCCCGAGTCCCGCAACGCCCGCGCCGTATGGGACGCGCTCCGCGGCTACCTCGTCGTCGCCTCGTCTCGGCTCGGGCTTGAGGCGCCGGGGCTGCCCGTCGGGCTGCCTGACGATGTCGAGCTCGCGCGCGAGTGGGCATTCGCCGCGAACGCGTGGCTCTCCGACGTCGTCTACGAGATCCGATCCTGGCCTGACCTCGAGGAGCGCGAGGACCAGCTCTTCCGGCTCATCCGCCGCGCACGCTCCCGCCTCGACCTGCACACCACTCGCCGCGCCCGCCCAGAGCTCTGCACCCGCTGCGGCGAAACCGGTGTCACCGTCGACTGGATCAACGGACCCGACGGACAAGCCCGCCTCTCGAAGGTCTGCGTCGTCTGCCGCACCACCTACACGCCCGCGGCCGCCGCCGCACCCACCGAAGGGAACGCATCATGACCGAGAGCAACGACGCGCGGATCCTCACCGTCCGCAACCCTTGGGCCTGGGCCATCATCAATGCCGGCAAGACCGTCGAGAACCGATCGAGGAACGTCGCCGGCGACTACCGAGGTCCGCTGCTGATCCACGTCGCGAAGCAGTACGCCGCAGGGTGGCGATCGCCGGTTCTCGCCGGCCTCATGAACCAGCACGACGGCGTGTGGGATGAGCCCCAGCCGTGGCGCGCCCACGCAGGCATGATCGTCGGCGTCGTCGACCTCGTCGACTCGCACCCCGTCGACGACTGCATCGAGCAGCAGCACGACGGTGACTGGCTCGTCTGCTCCGAGTGGGCAGAACGCACCGGCCACCACCTCGTGCTCGCCAACCCGCGCGCGCTCGACGAGCCCATCCCGTACGCAGGCATGCTCGGCGTCCGGCGCACCGAGTTCGAGGTTAGTGGCGACTACCTCGCGCAGCGGGTCAACGCGTGCACCTGCGGCGGCGCCGACCAGTACGGCCACCCGGCCCATGGACTCGGATGCGGCCTCGAGTCCATCGCTCAACTGGTGGCCACCTCATGACCGGCAAGATCGTTCACGTCCCGTCGCCCCTGCAGCGCTGCGAGACAGCCGCGGGATGCGCCGACCGACCGCAGACCGCGCATCTGCAACCTGGCAACGTCTGGCGCTGCGACGAGTGCGGCCGTGAGTGGGTCGTCGTCGCCGGCGCCCAGTACAACGAGCCCTACCAGGCGTGGCGTCGGCTCACCGAGTCGAACCGGTCAGGACCGATGATGCTGCCTCAAGGGGCCGGCGGCGACACGGAAAGGAGTTCGTCGCGAGTGCGCTTCCGCCGCGGTGGCTGGTTCCACTGGAGGAACACAGCCACGCCGCCCGACCAGTCCACTGCCCTCGAATCTGTCGTGTTGAGGGTGGCTTCGTCGACGCCGATCTCACCTGACCCGGGCACGCCGATATGCGTCGTGAAGCTCTCGCCCGGGCGCAAGATCGCGGCTTCCTCGTTCTTGCGCCCGGAGACGTCCCGCCCCCGGACCTCCATGCGAGGGTGGTACGCGATGCCGTCCCCGACGTTCGTGATCGTGACGGTCACCGCCATCTCGCCGTCCCGGGCATCGGAGCTCCCGAGCTTGGCATCGGTCTTCCACACCGGCCGAGGGCGATCGCGCTCCGCGAGCAGGAAGCTGACTCCGGCCGCGACCGCTGCACCGATGATCGTCGCAAGTAGGGTCGCGGCGAAGGCGTTCCAGTCGAACCCGTTCATCGCGTCGGCGATGCGCGACAGCTCGCACGCCCAATCGCCCGTGTCACACGTCATGTCCCGCACTCTATCGGCGGTGACATGATGGCCGCTCCCGCACCCGTCCTCGAGATCCGCTGGTACCGCCGATGACCATGCTCACCTACCGGGAAGCAGCGCAGCGCGTTCGCCGGTCCCGCCGCACCATCCGCCACTGGAAGCTCCAGGGCATGCGGATGGGGTGGGACCGGCGCGATGGACAGCTCGTGCGCGTCGTCGATGAAGACGTCCTACTTGCCTGGTGGCGCGACCGCATGGACAACGACCCCGTGTGGCAGAACCGAGTCCGCGCGAAGCTCCGCGATCAATCGAGCTGACCCCAGATGTCGTCTCGGAGCCCCGCCAGGAGCTGCATTCGAACGTCGGGATCAACTCGATACCAGTCCGCCTTCTTCGCCGGAATCTGAATGTCGTCTTCGATGTCCTCGAAGGACACTGTGGTCACGATCGGCGGCCCGAACGTGCCTGGCTCCTCGTCGACAACTTCGATGCTGAGGGACTCGATCGAGGACCTCGCGACCAGCACTACGTCGGGCGTCTCGACGTCGCGAGAATCCTGAGTCTTGTCCACCTGCACTCGGACGACATACCTCTTCGTGAAGATCACCGCCCACAACCGGTCAGCCTCGACGGCATTGCCCTCGTACAGGGATCCGTTCAGATCACATCCGTACTCCGCGTATGCGATCTCTTCCCCGTGCAACCATGCTCTCAGTTCGACATCGAGCGTGCGCACCCACCTGGGCCAAGTGCTTCCATCCTTCAGCGCCACCCACGGCCCCCGAGCATCCTGAACAATCTTCCACTGAGCGTCTTCCACCATGGCTCCTTTGTTGAACGATGCGGCCACCCTACCGAAGCCTCGACACGCCGACACGATAACCGGATGTTGACACGTTCCCGTTTGCCGCCCCTACCTTGATGGTTGTACAGGTGTCGGACGCAGCACGCCACACCAACCACCCAACGCAGAGGGCCCCGGAGCAGATCGCTCACGGGGCCTTCGGCGTCACCGACCAGAACGGCCCCGACGCGCGCGCCAACGCACGCCGGGACCTAACCCCCTCATCGACTCGAACTCGATTGGAGGGCTACGTGGACTCTATCCGCGAGCCCGGACACGGCACCAACGCCGTCAACCGCCGCAACATCGCCCACCTCCGCGACCAACGCGACCGCGCCGGCCTCCTGCAGCTCGCCGACGTCCTCGCCACCCAGACCTTCCCCAACGCCGCCACGCTCGCCGACGAAGCCCGTGCGGCCGCCGACTGGATCGACGACACCACCCCGCGCACCTTCGACGCCGACGACGCCGCCGACATCCGGATCGGCGACATCCTCCGCTACCCGGCCAACGGCCGCACCCGCGAAAGCGTCGTCATCCGCACCGACGGCCACACGGCCACCACGACCCACGGCGACACCATCGCCATCTAATCCCTCGACCGGGAGTCCGAGCATCCCACGGCGCTCAAGCGTTGTCGGTGGCGCGCGCCCCGCTCCTCCCGGTCGAGGCCCCCGACCGGTGTCAACGCGGACCCTGCCATTGGCCGCGAAGGACTCTCATGAACGCCCGCCAGACTCTTCGGGCGAGGAGTACCTGCACCGCCTCGAGGGGCGCCCGCCCACCCCAGCCGGCGCCCCTCGAACACCCCGCCCAAACCGCGCCCCGCAACCGCGCCCCACCCCAACCAGCGCGGGGCGCGGTTCCCATCACGGGGCGCAGTTGGGGCGCAGTTGAAATCACCGACCGCGCCCCCACCTACACCCGGAATTACGCGGGTGAACCCACTTGGGGGCGCAGTGGGGCGCAGTTTTCTGAATCGCCACAGCTCTTTGAATAGTTACTAAGGGACATAGTTATTCGCGCGCACGGCACGACTAGCCTGCCCAGCCGGCCGAACTGCGCCCCCGAACCCACCCAGGAGGCGCGTCACCATGAGCGGCCAGCGCACCAACACCCGACGCGACCACGAGCTCCGCCAGGCGTTCTTCGAAGAAGGCCAACGACTCGACGCACTCGGCGACCCCGAAGCGAACTGCTGGCTCTGCCACCAGCCGATCGACTACACCGCCGGCCAGGGCACCACCCCCGACTCCCACAACCTCGACCACTACCTCACCGTCTCCGAGCACCCCGAGCTGCAGTCCGACCCCGACAACTTCCGCCACTCGCACACGCTCTGCAACCAGCAGCGCGGAGCCGGCGCACCCGCCCTCGACCTCGGCGAACAGTTCCCCGACTGGTGGTAAACAACCACATCAGGAAGCAGGGAAGGCGCGGAGCTCATCGGGCCAGGTGTCGTCGTAACGCATCGGAAGCCTCAGTTCGTCCGACGCTGAGTCGAGCCGCGCCAGCATATCGTCGTCTTCTCGAACATGCGCCATGATCCACGTGGCGGACATCACAGCGAGCGCGAGGGTGTAGGTCGTCTGCGGCCTGAACCGGTCGACATCGGAGTGGTGATTCAATTGCCAGGTCTGCCGGTCCTCGCTGGTCACGACAAAGTGCTGCGACATTGAGGTGGGCGTCACATGAGTTGCTTGCGAGAGAACCGCATACGCCTGCCGGAAGATCACGTCCTCCGGGTCGAGCGTCGTGAAGATCTGGTCAATCGGCGGCAGCCCCTTTCCTGCTATCGGGACCTCGACGTCGGTTGCCATCCGCTGATACTCGTCGACGCCGGTGAACCTGTAAAGGCGAAGGAAGAGGTCAGCTTGATTGAGCTGCGCAGCCTTGAACAGCCGGTCGAGACCATCCGACCTGAGATAGGCGTACTGCGCGGTCCCCGCGTACTCCAAGGCACTGCGAACTAGGAGCCTCGCCTCGATCGGTAGCCCCGACTCAGACAGCAGCTTCCAACCACGGGCGTAACGAATGATCTGGGCGCAGATGCCGAACAGCATCTTGAACCGCCGTGCATTCTCCGCCTTGACCTGTACCCCGCTCGGGAAACGAAAGTACTCAACACACTCGTCAATGAACGCCGAGAGAGCGTCGGAGTCGAGCCGATTGTCTACGACGTCGTCTTGATCCACGGCCCCAATCGTGGCGCAGTAGCGGTGCGGGTGTCCAGGGCGCGCCCCACCCCGCGAAAAATCCAGCACCCGGCCCGGGGGCGGACCACAGCCCGGGGGAGTGGTCCTCTCTCCCCGGGCATTTCGGGCACCCCCATCGCGCACGCGCGCAAGGAAAGTGAGGCATCGCATGGCCGATTCGATCGTCACCCGCCTCGAGGTCACCGCTTTCGACGTCGCCGCGCTGCAGGTGTTCCACCGCAACCCGCGCCGCGGCGACGTGCGCGCGATCGCGGAGTCTCTCGCGACCCACGGGCAGTACCGACCGATCGTCGTGAACGTCGGGACGCACACGGGCCGGCCGTTCGAGATCCTCGCGGGCAACCACACCTACCTCGCAGCGTGCTCGCTCGGCTGGGCGACGGTGCAGGCGACCACCGTCGACGTCGACGACGCGACCGCGCACCGCATCGTGCTCGCCGACAACCGGCTCGCGGATCTCGGCGCCTACGACGAGGTCGACCTCGCGGCCGCGATGACCGCGGCCGGTGACCTCGCTGGCACCGGCTACGCGTCGTCCGATCTCGACGAGCTGCTCGCGCAGCTCTCGGCGCCTGTGTCTCTCACCGACCCGGACGACGTGCCGGCGAAGCCGGATGCCGCGGCCGCGCTGTCGCGCGTCGGCGACGTCTGGATGCTGGGCCCGCACCGCCTGCTCGTCGGGTCGTCCGGCGACCTCGACGCGGTGCGCGCCGCGATGCCCGAGGGCGTTCGCTGGGACTGCGTCTGGACAGATCCTCCGTACGGCGTGGACTACGTCGGCGGCACCGGCATGACGATCCAGAACGACGGCCCGGCGGCGGCGATCGCCGTGTCGATCGCGTTCCTCGAGGTCGCGACCCAGATGGCTCGCCCCGGTGCGCCGGTCTATGTCGCTCACGCCGATGCGCTGCGGGTACCGTTGCAGACCGCGATGGAGCAGCTCGGCATCCGGTACCGCCAGACGCTGATGTGGGTGAAGGACCGATTCGTCCTGTCGCGCGCGGACTACCACTACCAGTCGGAGCCGATCCTCTTCGGAGAGGTCGACGCCGAACTCGAGCGCGAGCACGACCCCATCGCCTACGGCTTCACGCCGGGCGGCGACGGACGCCTCGGCCGAGGCGGCCCCCACTGGCATGGCGACAACCGTACGTCGACCGTGTTCGATGTGCGGCGCCCGTCGCGCTCCGCCGAGCACCCGACGATGAAGCCTGTCGAGCTCGTCGAGCGGATGCTCGTCAACTCGAGCGCTCCGGGTGCCTGGGTGGCGGACGGGTTCGGCGGCTCCGGGTCCACGCTGATCGCCGCGCACCGACTGAGTCGCAAGGCGTTCCTCGTCGAGCTGGATCCGGCCTACGCCGACGTCATCTGCCGCCGGTTCCAGGAGCACACCGGGATCGTCCCGGTTCGCGATGGTGCACCGGTCGACTTCAGCGCGGTCGAGTATGTCTGAGCGCGAGCAGTGGAAGATCGCGCTCACCCTGTTCAAGGCCGGCGCGACGTACGAGGAGATCGCACCGAAGGTCGGTAAGAAGACCGCGGCCGCGGCGCAGCGCATCGTGCAAGACGCGATCGCCGCGTCGACGATCGCGCTCGACCAGACCGCCTCTCGGATCGTCGACCTCGAGCGGCTTGAGACCCTGCACCGGGTGTACTGGCCGAAGGCGCTGGCCGGCGACGTCGCCGCGTTCGATCGAGTGCAGAAGATCGCCGAGGACCGCAGACGGCTGCTCGGCGAGCCGACGCGCGTGAAGAACGCGATCACGGACGCGCTCGACAAGTCGCTCAGCGCACTCGAGCTGCAGGATGCCGACGAGGCGCTCGTCGCCTCGTGCCGGCAGGTCGCTCGGCAGATCGATCACGCGGTCGCGAACGGCACCTCGCTCGAGGCGACCAAGGCGCTGTATCTGCTGCCGCACTTGTGGAACGGGCTGCGCGAGCTCGGCGCTACGCCGGCTGCGCGCGCCGCGCTGCAGGCATCCCTCCCGGCGCCGGATGCGTCGGCCGAGACGGATGCGCCGAAGGGGGGCCCCGTTGACCTTGGTGACTTCAAGCAGCGGCGTCGCGGAAGCGGGGGAGGCTGACTTCTCGGGCCTCGTCGGCTCGGAGGAGCCACGCCTGTGGACGCGGCCGCTGCGGCCGCTGACCGAGGAGACCTCTCTGGGCTTCGAGGTGATCGAGTTCGCGCGGCTGTTCCTCGGCATCGCGCTCTACCCGTGGCAGCGGTGGCTGCTCATCCACGCGCTCGAGCTGAACGTCGACGGCACGTTCCGGTTCCGGCGCGTGATCGTGCTCGTCGCCCGGCAGAACGGGAAGAGCCTGCTCGCCGCGGTGCTCGCGGCGTGGTGGCTGTTCGTCGACTCCGACCGCTTCGAGGATC
Organism: Microbacterium sp. str. 'China'; assembly: GCF_002993305.1. Classification (NCBI taxonomy): domain Bacteria; kingdom Bacillati; phylum Actinomycetota; class Actinomycetes; order Micrococcales; family Microbacteriaceae; genus Microbacterium; species Microbacterium sp. str. 'China'. The sequence continues at coordinate 1,539,501 of NZ_CP027434.1, forward strand.
GGCTCCCGCCGTTCCGGTTCAAGGTGCTCGGTACCGCGCAGAACCTCGACACCGCGCAGGACGTCTGGAACCTGACGGGCCGCTGGTGCGACCTCGAGAACGACGGGCACGTGCCGGCCCTCGCCGACCTGGTGCAGAAGGTCCAACGGAAGAACGGCCAGCCCGGCATCTACCTCCGCAACGGCGCCCACTACGAGGTCCGTGCGGCATCCCGAAAGGGCGGCCGCGGCAAGGCGGCCGCACGGGTGCTCATGGACGAGATGCGCGAGCAGCAGACGTTCGATGCGTGGGACTCGGTCGCGCAGACCACGAAGGCGATCTTCAACTCGCAGCTGTGGGGGATCTCGAACGCCGGCGACGTGCGCTCTGTCGTCCTCCGCAAGCTCCGCGACAACCTGCTCGCCGAGATCGAGGAATGGCTCGCGCGCGGCCTCGACGAACTCGAGGCGTACGCGAACGGCGAGATCGCGGCATCGACGTCGGCGCTGTTCGAATGGTCGGCGCCGGACGGCTGCGCGCTCGACGACGTCGACGCGATCCTCCAGGCGAACCCGAGCATCGGCCACGGTGAGATCACCGTCGAGATGTGCCTGCAGGACGCACGCGACATGCTCGAGGCGAGCTACCGCACCGAGGTGCTCTGCCAGTGGGTGACCTCGAAGGTGCACTCGTTCATCTCGCCAAAGGAGTGGCGGCCGCGCCACACTCGGATCGCAGACATCGAGATCCCGAAGGGCTCGCGCACCGTCTGGGCGATCGACACCTCGACGCCCGATCGCTCGACGACCTGGATCGCGGCCGCGGTGATGACTGCTGACGGCCGTCCCTTCACCACGGTGCGGCTTCGCCGCGCCGGCATGCTCTGGGTGCCCGACTACATGGCCGAGCTCGCCGAAGCATCCGGCCACAAGGAAGTTGTGATCCAGGCTCGCGGCACCGCGGCGGTCGAGTTCATCGAACCGCTCAAGGCCCGCGGGCTCCAGGTGCATGCGCTCGACGGCGGACAGTTCGCGATGGCGACGGGACGCATGCGCGATCGCGTGCGCGATCGCCGCCTCGTCGTCATCGAGCAGCCGCCGATCGACCTCGCAGTCGAGGGCGGCGTCGTCACGCAGTACGCCGAGAACCTCGCCTGGTCACGGCACAAGTCGCAGCCGATCGACATCGCCGGCCTGGTCGCCATGACCGAGGCCCTCTACGGGCTCGAGGTCCTCGAGCCCGCACCCGCGCCGGTGATCCCACCCCCGCCGCCGAAGGCTACGACCCTGCAACGCGCGCGCGGAGGTGACCCCTCACGAGCTCGGAGCGAGAGCGTCCGAACGCTCCAGTTCTGAAAGGAGACCCCGTGGCCAAGGAAATCGGCTACCAGACGACCACCCTCCCCAGCTGGGCCGCGCTCGCAGGCGTCGCGAACGAGACGAACCCGCAGTTGGTGTGGCCGCTCTCGATCGACGCGTACGACAGGATGCGGCGCGAGGAGCCACAGGTCGTGTCGGTGCTGCGCGCTGTGATGCTCCCCATCCTGTCCGCGCAGTACCAGCTCGATCCGGGCGAGGCGCGTGAGGAAGTCGTGACGCGCCTCGCTGCGGACCTCGGCCTCACCATCAAGGGGCGCGACCCGGTCCCGCCGCACCGGACTCGCGGCCGCTTCTCCTGGCGGGAGTACCTGCGTCTCGCGCTGCTCTCCCTCGTCTACGGGCACTCGGTGTTCGAGCAGGTCTACGAGCCTGACGCGTTCGGACTCCTGCGCCTCAAGAAGCTGGCCTGGCGTCCGCCGCGCACGATCTCGCAGTTCCTCGTCGCGCCCGACGGCGGCCTCGAGGCGATCACTCAGCACGGGCTGCTCTCTGGGCAGCGTGGCGCGGTGAAGATCCCGGTGAGCCACCTGGTCGTGCACGTCAACGAGCGTGAGGGCGCGAACTGGATCGGGCAGTCGCTGCTCCGCTCGGCCTACAAGATGTGCATCCTGAAGGACCGTGTCCTGCGCGTCCAGACGATGTCGATCGAGCGGAACGGCCTCGGTGTTCCCGTCTACACGAGCGCCCCCGTCCCCGACAACGCCAGCCCCGAGAAGCACGCAGAGTGGGTCGAATCCGAGAAGGATGCCGGCCTGCAGATCGCGCAGGACTTCCGGGCCGGCGACGACTCCGGCGCCTCGATCCCGCATGGTGCGAAGCTCGAGCTGCTCGCCCTCACCGGCAAGCTGCCCGACACCAATCGGCCTCTGCAGTACTTCGACGAGCAGATCGCACGTGCCGTCCTCGCCCACGTCCTCAACCTGGGGGGCGACGACTCGACCGGCTCCTACGCGCTGGGCGACACACTCGCGTCGATCTTCACCAACTCGCTCAACGCGGTCGCCGCCGACTTCGTCGATGTGACCCAGCAGCACGTGATCGAGGACTACGTCGATCTCAACTGGGGGCCGGACGAGCCGGCACCGCGACTCGTCGTCTCGAAGATCGGCGCCGACACCCCGGTGACGGCAGACGCTATCCGGGCGCTCGTCGACGCCAAGGTGATCACTCCGGACGAGGCACTCGAGGGACACGTCCGTGAGCTCATGCGGCTGCCGGCGAAGCTCGCCGAGGTCATCCCCGACCCGGACGCGCCGGCGGTCACGCCGAGCGGTGCGGACGCGCTCGTAGCCACCATCGCCACCGCAACCGACGCCGAGCAGGCGCGCTTCGCTGCGGAGACTCTGCAGAAGGCGTATCTCGGCGTCGACAAGGTACTCACCCGCCGGGAGATCCGCGAACTCGTGCGGCGCTCCGGCGCGGACATCGACCCCGATGCCGCACCCGACCAGGAGCCCGTCCCGGCTCCCGAGGCTCCCGAGGAGGAAGCTGCATGAACGACGTCCGAAAGTCCATGACGCGCCCCGCGGCGCTGGCCGGCACGGAGAAGAGCGGCGAGCATCAGGCGCGCCGCTACTGGGGATCGTTCGAACCCCCGCAGAACCGATCCGAGTTCTTCTCGGCGGTGACTGCGCCGTCGGCGACGGAGGACGGCGCCACCGTCGCGACGATCCGCATGTACGGCCCGATCGACTCCTGGGGTGGGTGGTGGGGCATCTCGACCGAAGACGTCGCTCACGTCCTCGACAGCCTCCCCGAGTCCGTCACCGAGATCGTGCTGCGGATCAACTCGCCCGGCGGTGAGGTCTGGGAAGCGATCGCGATCCTCAACATGTTCGGCGCACACCGCGCCCGTGTTGTCGCCGTGGTCGACGGGCTCGCAGCGTCGGCCGCGTCGTTCATCGCCGCGAGCTGTGACGAGACGGTCATGTCGCCCGGGTCGCAGATGATGATCCACTCGCCCCACACGATCGCGTGGGGTAACTCGGTCGAGATGCGCAAGACCGCGGACTTCCTCGACAAGCTCCAGGAGTCGATGGTCGAGGTCTACACGGCCAAGGCCGGCGAGCAGGACTGGACGACGTTGCTGGCGGCGGAGACGTGGCTCACGGCCGCCGACACCGTCGACCTGGGCCTCGCTGATCGCGTGGCAGTCGTCCCCGACGCCGGCACCGCAACAACCGTCGGCACCGAGGAGGACGACGAGATGGAGGTCGTCCTCATCACCGCCGACATGGACGACGACGCGGACGCCGAAGCGCGCACCGTGCGCGTCCGCGCCGCCGCCGCCTCCGCGCGCGCGGCTGCCCCAAAGCCCCCGAGCTCGTCCGAGCCGGGTGAACCCATCCGAAAGGAAAACGTCATGGCTTATGACGACCTGAAGGCTGGCCTCGCGAAGCGGCTCGGCGTGTCCGAAGCCGATGTGTCGGACGAGACGCTGCTCGCAGCGCTCGACGAGACGCTCGACGAGCAGGCCGACACCACCCCCGCGGCACCCGCCGCAGCCGCCATCGAGGGCACCGTGACCGTCGAGGCGGGTGCCTTCGCCGAGCTCCAGCGTCAGGCCGGGCTCGGAGCGACGGCGCACGCAACGCAGCAGACCGAGCGTCGCGAGGGGATCGTGCAGAACGCGATCAACGAGGGCCGCATCGCTCCCGCGTCGCGCGAGCAGTTCCTCGCCCTGCTCGACAAGGACGAGGCCGGCACCGTCGCGGTGCTGGCGACGTTCCCGAAGGGCACCATCCCCGTGGCCGAGATCGGCCACAGCGAGTCGGACGCCGTCACCGACAACCAGCGTCTCGCCGCGAAGGCCGGCTGGGGCACGACCAAGAAGGAGGCCTGAGATGGCTGACTACCTGCCCAAGTTCAACCCCGGCGCCCAGGTGCCGCTGACCGTCGGCGCCACGCCGGTCGTCGGCGGGCGCCTCGTCGAGGTGTCGACCGCGAACGCGATCGTCCCCTCGGGTGCCGACTCCGCCAAGGTGCTCGGCGTCGCCGCGCAGGATGCCGCGGTCGGCGACCGCGTCACGGTGTTCGCGCGCTCCGGCGGCGTCCACCGCCTCACCGCCTCGGGTGCCATCGCCGTCGGCGCTCGCGTGATCTCGGCTGCCGCCGGGAAGATCGCGACGATCGGCGCCGGCACCAACGCCATCGGCATCGCCCTCGAGGCCGCTGCCGCCGACAACGACGTCATCGACGTCCTGTTCATCTGAGGGAGATGACGTGTCCTACACCTACCCGGTGAAGCACCCCGAGGGGACTCTCACCACCGCGGAGCTGCACCTGCTCCTGTCCAACCCGACCGTCATCGCGCACCGCGTCGCCGAGCTCGCCGATCAGAAGTTCATCGCGGACTTCCTGCTCTCGGGTCGCTTCTCGGCGCAGGGTGGCGGCGTGTTCTACGAGACCGGCGAGGAGATCTTCGCCGGCGAGGACCCGGAAGCGATTTCGCCGCTCGGCGAGTACCCGACCGTGGTGCTCGAGTCGGGCGAGGTCGTGTCGGCGCGCACCGTGAAGTGGGGCCTCGACTCCGTGGTCAGCGACGAGAAGATGGCCCGCCAGGGCATCGCGTACGTCAACCGCGGCATCACCCGCCTCGTCAACACGGTCGTGCGCCACGTCGACCGCGTCGCGATGGCCGTCATCGCCTCCCGCGTGACGAGCACCTTCGCGTCGCTCGAGACGTGGACGACCGCGGGCAGCGCGGTCGAGGCTCTGATGACGATCCAGGCGGAGCGCGCCGCGCTCGGCTTCGGCATCGACCTCGACACCGTCGTCCTGCGCCCGGCGCAGTACGCGAAGGTCATCGGCATGCTGATCGACGACAAGGCGCTGCCGCGTGAGTCCGGTGCCACGGCGATCCAGGGCAACCTGCCCGTCGACGCGCTCGGTCTCACCTGGGCGACCACGCCGCACTTCCAGGGCGCGAACCCGCTCCTGGTCGACCGGGAGCAGCTCGGCGGTATGGCCGACGAGGATCTCGGCGGCCCGGGCTACGTCCGCACCGAGGCGTTCGGCGTCGAGGCGAAGACGATCCGCGAGGAGAAGCCCGAGGGCTACATCCTCCGCGCGCGTCGCGTGACCGTCCCCGTCGTCACCGAGCCCCTGGCCGGTGTCGCCCTGACGAACACGGGTCTGTGATGAGCGCGCTCATCGTGACGGCCGCAGTCGCCGTCCTGCCCACCCGTGACGGCCGCGAGCAGTACCTCTACGAGGGCGCGGTGTTCGACTCGGACGCGATCACCGAGGAGGGCCTCGAGCACGCTCGTGCTCAGGGTCTGATCGGTGACGCCCCCGAGGTCGTCGAGGAGGCGCCCGTCGAGGCTGCGTTCACGCAGGCCGACGTCGACGCCGCGGTCAAGGCCGCGGAAGACGCGAAGGACGCCGAGCTCGCCACGGCCCGCAACGCCGTCGAGGACAAGGCGCGCGAGGTCGCCGCGGCGGCCAAGCAGCTCGAGGTCGACAAGTCGGCGTTCGAGACCGCGCAGGCCGACGCCAAGAAGGCCGAGGGCGCGAAGGCCCAGGCCGCGAAGGCGACTGCTGCGAAGCAGCAGTCCTGATCGAGAGGGAGCGATGATGCCAATCGCACACGGTGACATCAGTACGGACGAGAACCTCGGCCGGCGCGTGCTGGTGCGAGCCCGCATCATCGCTCCCTGCCTCGACTCTCTCGACCCCGAGTCGGACGCAGGCAAGGATGCGATCGCGATCCTCAAGGGTGTGATTGCGGAGATCCCCGCCGCTGGCTCCCGGCGCACACGAGGCCTCAGCCGCAACGGCACGTCGATGTCCTTCGAGGTGATCGACGCCGCCTTCGACGCCGATGCGCGCCTCTCCCTGCAGTCGCTATGCGGCCAGATGCAGCCGACCGGGCTGCCGCGTGGCCACTTCCCGAAGAGCCGCCCCCTCGGGCGGATCTGGCCCGAAGGGGAGTACTCGTGAGCTGGCCGGGCTGGTTCTTCTTCCCGCACGTCGTCGAGGTTCGAGACCTCCTGCCCGGCGGAAGCATGGGCCCACGGCACGCTGCGTCGGCGCGGAACCTCGACGCGGAGGTCATCGAGCAGCAGGAGCTCGTCCGCAACGCCGACGGCGAGGAGGTGACGTCCTCCACGCGGGTCACCGTCCCGATCGAGGCCAACGTCCCGCTCGGCTCTCTCGTGACCGTATGGCCGGGCGGCTCCAAGGAGCGCACCGCGACCGTGCTGCGCGTCGGCCGCGACGAGAACGACCCGCCGCTGCCCTCGCACGAGGTGCTCTGGCTCACCTGAAGGAGGTCGCCGTGGGCGAATACAAGCCGATCCTCTCCGCTCTGGAGAAGGCCGCCCAGGACGGTATGCGCAAGGGCGGGCGCGAGATGCTGAGACGCGCGCGCGAGCTCGCCCCGGAAGACGACGGAGACCTCCGGCGTTCCGGCAAGGTCGTCGTCGACGACATGAGCATGTCGGTCCGCTTCACCGCGCCTCACGCCGTGTTCCAGCACGAACATCTCGATTGGGAACACGACGGCGGCGGGGGAGCGAAGTTCCTCGAGATTGCGTCCGACGAGATCGACCTCTCCGAGTTCGTCGCCGCAGCGGTCGAGGAGGCCCTCGGTGGATGACGAGACCCTGACCCATCGCCTCGGCGAGATCCTCGGCCGAGTCCCCACCTTCGCCTGGCGACCCGGGGAGAACGACCCGGCTCCTACCCCGCGCGAGGTCGCCGTCATGTACGGCAAGCTCCGCGACGCGCCCGATCGTGGGATCGGGATTAGCGTCTACAACTCTCTCGACGAGCCCGACGTGCTCAAGCGTCGGGTGCAGTTCCACATTCGCGGAGAACGCCTCCAGCCGTTCGGTGCAGACCGCATCGCCGGAGTGGTGTTCGCCGTGCTGGAGGGCCGGCTCCGCGGGGGCGGCATCTCCAGCATCGTCCGTCAGTCGTTCACGCGACTTGGCGCGGACGCCAACGGCCGCGAACAGCGGACCGAGAACTACCTGATCACGCTCGACAACCTGGAGGCACTCCTATGAGCAATCGCGTTCCCCTCCCCGGCGGCACTGTCCTCGGGAAGTCCTACGAGTACGGCTGCGATGTCAATCTCGGCACGTACGCCAACCCGCTGTGGCAGGCCATCCGCCGCATGAGCGGCTGGCAGCCGTCGTACCCGCCCACCACGACCGACGTTGCGTCCTACGACGACCTCGGCTCGCCGAACGAGGACGTCACCGGCCGCGGCTTCGCGTCGTCCTTCACGGTCCAGGGCAACCGCAACGTTAACACCGGTCTCTACCTGCCCGAGCTCGAGGCGATCGTCGCCGCGTCGAAGGGCAAGCTGGAGGGCGCGGTGCTCGACGTCCGCTGGTACCACAAGCCCGAGAACGGCACCCCGAACCCGACCGACGCCGGCCGCTCGCTCGTGACCGTCGAGGTCACGCGCTCGAACACCGACAACTCGGGCATCGAGGTGAAGTCGGTGACGTTCACGGGCAAGGGCGAGTTCGAGCCGATCGTCAACCCGTTCCCGGGATGGGGCGTCACCGCCCCGACCATCCAGGCCGTGTCGCCGGAGGGCGCGGGCTCGGGAGAACTCGCCACGATCACCGGCACCGGCCTGCTCGGCGCCACGGGCATCACCGTGGGCGGCATCGCCGTCCCGGAGTTCGAGGTCATCTCGGGCGCCACGATCGTCGCGCTGCTCCCCGTCGACGAGGCCGGCGACGCACCCGTCGTCGTCACCACCCCGGGCGGCGTCTCGGATCCGTTCCCCTTCACGCGCGGAGCGTGACGCATGGGGACCGCCACTGACTTCACGTCATGGGCGGTGCCGGACCTGACCATCACGCTGGGCGGGCGCGACTTCGTCGTGCACCCGCCCAGCGTTGGTGACATGGGGAAGCTGCTCGCCTGCGCCGTTCGCGGCGAGGTGGGCCTCGGCATCGTCAACGGCCCGATCCCGCCCGAGATCCAGGACGTGCTCGACTCCATCAAGGACGAGCACCCGGCGCTCGGCGACGCCTATCAGGAGATGGTCGAAGCAGGGGTTCACCCCACGACCATCGATCGAGCGGCGTACTACTCGGTCTTCTACTGGACCCGCGGCAAGGAGTACGCCGACGGTCTCGCCGCTCTCCTGTGGGGTCGCGAGCCCATCGACGCCGAAGGAGCGGGTGAGCCCGCCCCAAAAGACTAGAGACGGCCGAGGACTGGGCGCCGTACGGCGTCGGCGAACCCGACGCCGACGGCTGGTATCCGGACTATCGGCCGGTTCCGGTGCACCTCCAGCCGGAGCCTCTCGCCCCCGTGCCGAAGGCGCCCGAGATCGACGGCTCCTGGCTCGCGATCGTGCTGCACTGGCGGCTCGTCGTCGCTGAGCTCATGGAGCGCGGCGTCGACCTCTACGACCCGGTCGTCCGCGCGCGCCCGTGGCCCGGTGTCCGAACGCTCATCTTCTCGCTGCTCGAATCCAACACCCGGCTGAGAGCAGCCCTGCGGAAGGATCCCGATGGCAAAGCTGACGGTCGCTGACCTCGAGGTCCTGTTCACGGCGAACACACTGCAGGTGGCGAAGGCCGACAAGCAGATCCTTGCCATCGGGAAGAAGATCGAGTCCAACCCGATCGAGATCAACGCCGATGCCAAGGGTGCACTCGGCAGCATGGACCGTGTCGAGCAGGCCGCGAAGAAGCTCGTCTCCGAGCGCGCCGTGGTCAAGCTCGACGCGGACATCTCGCGCGCCGAGAAGAACCTCGCGCGCGCCGTCGACCGCCTTGAGGATCTGCACATTCGGGCAGAGGGCGGCCTCGACGTGACAGCCGACGTGCGTCGCGCGGAGGCCTCGATCCAGCGCTTCGAGCGCCAGCTCGACGGCCTCCGCAGTGCGCGCAACGTCGTCGACGTGGAGCTCGACCCCGAGCCGGTCGAGTCCAACCTCAAGCGCTTCCTCAGCCTCTTCCGCAAGAAGACCGAAGAGGCCGGGGCCGAGGGCGGCCGCTCGCTGTCCCAGAACCTTGACGCTGCGACCCGCGGCGCCGGCCAGAAGGTCGGAGAGGTCGTCGGTGGCGACATCGAGTCCACCCTGATCGACGCCCTCGCGGCCATCCCGATCGCCGGCGGAATCGTCCTTGCCGGCGTCGCGATCGGCAAGGGCATCACCAGCGCCATCCAGGACGGCCTCGCAGTCGAGAAGAACACCGACCGGCTGCAGGGCCTCACCGGTATCAGCGAAGCCGATGCACTCCGTCTCGGACGCGCATCCGGCGAGGCCTACGCCAACAACTTCGGTGAGTCGATCGAGTCCAACATGGACGCCGCACGCCTCGCCCTGCAGTTTCGGATCCTCGACCCCTCGGCGACGACCCGCGATGCGCAGCTCGTCATCCAGGGGCTCGCCGGCATCTCCGACGTCCTCGGCGAGGACGTGCGCCCGATCGCACAGGCTGTCGCGCAGCTGCTCAGCAACGGCCTCGCCAAGACCGCGCAGCAGGCCTATGACCTCATCGCGGCCGGTGCCCGAAACGGCATAAACCGGAACGAGGACCTGCTCGACACCCTCACCGAATACCCATCGCTGTTCAAGCGCCTCGGGCTCTCAGGCGAGGAAGCACTTGGTCTCGTCAACCAGGGCATGCGGGCTGGAGCGCGCAACAGCGATCTCGCCGCGGACGCGCTCAAGGAGTTCCAGATCCGCGCTACTGATGCGTCGGTGCAGTCGGCTGAGGGCTTCCGTAAGCTCGGCCTCGACGCCGAGGACATGACCGCGCGGATCGCGCGGGGCGGACAGGAAGCCCGAGACGGGCTCGCCGAGGTGCTGACCAAACTGCGCGAGACCGAGGACCCTGTCGTCCGTAACGCGGCCGCCGTCGCTCTGTTCGGCACGCAGGCCGAGGACCTCGGCGACGCACTGTTCGCGATGGACCTGACCACGGCCGTTGCGCAGCTCGATGGGGTCACCGGTTCTGCGCAGCGCATGTTCGACACGCTCTCCAGCAACGACGCGTCCAAGATCGACCAGGCGCAGCGGAACATCGAGGTCGCTGCCGAGGGCATCAAGGGCGCCCTGGCATCGGTGTTCGCGGAGCCGCTCGGCGACTTCGCTGATTGGGTGTCGCAGAACCGCGGTCCGATCCTGCAGTTCTTCCAGGACCTGATCAACGGTGCGATCGACTTCGGGATCTCCGCTACTGAGTCGTTCGGCTCGTTCGTGTCGGGGCCGCTTGCTGAGATGGTCGACGGCCTCGCTGGGCTGATCGACTTCTTCAACGGGGGAGAGGAGCGGCCGAAGGAGCTCGACGATCTCGCGGAGAGCATGCGCGGCTTCGAGTCCACCACGGACGATGCCGTGACCAGGCTCGAGGAAATGCGCGGGCAGTTCAACGACTTCACCGATCCACTCGTGGCGCTCGGCTATGTCAACGACGCCGCGCTGCGGACAGCTGATGCCGTCTCGAAGGTGGGCTACGCCGCCGCCGATGGCTCGTCCCTGCTGGCCAACTTCACCGTGGCGCAGGATGGATCCGTCCGCGCGAGCGGTGAGCTCAAGTCGCAGCTCGACGCCGCGGCGGAAGCGCTGCGCGCTGAGTACGACGCGGCGATCGCCGCGGGGGAGTCCCAAGGGAATCTGCAGGGCCGCTACACGGCGACCCGCGACGCTCTCATGGGGCAACTCACCGCGATGGGGCTCACGACCGAGCAGGCGCAGGCGCTCATCGACACCGTGTTGCAGACGCCCGAGGAAGCGTCGACGAAGTTCAGTTCGAACGCCGACTCGGAGCGTGGCAAGGTCGAGCGTCTCGGCGGGAAGATCATCACGCTTCCCGACGGGAGCTCCGTGATCTACGCGAACACGAAGCCGGCGTACGACTCGCTGAACTACTTCATCCGGGACGCGAGCAATCGGGTCATCCGGGTGAAGGTCGCGGCCGACGGCACGTCGATCCGGATGGGGTCGATCACCGCTTCCGCGCAACACGACGGCGCCATCGTCGAGATGATGGCGGCTGGCGGGCTCCGGGGTACCGGGCTGACGCCGATGCAGCCGCTCGCGCAGATGGTCCCGGCGAACACCTGGCGGATCGTCGGTGATCGTGCGGACGTGCCCGAGGCGTACATCCCGCTCGACGGTTCGCCGCGGTCGGTCGCGCTTCTTATGGAGACGATCCGGCAGATGCCGAACTTCTCAGCGATGGCGGCGGGGGCTGTTGACGCGGCCCCAGGCGGGCGGACGTCGGCCGGGACAGATCGTCTCGTCGGCCTCGAGGTCACCGGTCGACTGGCCGTGGACACGTCGGGCTTCGCGCGGCTCATCGACGCTCGAGTCGTGGCAGCCAGTCGAGATCGTAGGCGCGCGCTGGAGAACGGACGGAGGAGGTAGGTCATGGTCACCACGTCTGAGCCGCAGCTGTCCGTCGACGTCGCGGGCAATCCGTACGTGGAGGTCTTCTTCGACCCGAGCGGGCTGGAACCGGATGCGGCCTACATCCGTGTGGTGCGCTACTCGGAGAGGCGGGAGTGGCCAGTCCGGGGCGGCGTGAACATCGCGCCGGGCGTGGCCGCTCTCGACTTCGAAGCGCCGTTCAACGTCGAAGCGACGTACCGGGCTCAAATGTTCACGGCTACCGGCGCATCGATCGGCTGGACAGAGGCGTCGACGACAGTGCTCGAGTACGCCGGAACGATCGTGCACCAGCCACTCGACCCCACATCGTGGGTCGCCGTCGACGTCATGCCGGGTAGCGTCAGCCCGCTCACGCGCCCCGAGGAGGGGACTCTCGTCCAGACCGAGGGTCGCGATGTCGGCGTGTGGATCGGGTCCGGACGTCGGGGACTCCGCGGCGTGGGAGTCTCCCTGCAGACGAGGAGCATCGCTGAGGCTGACGCGTTCCGGGACCTGCAGGGAAGCTATGCGGTCCGGCAGATCGGAACGGTGTGCATTCGTACCTCGTCGACCATCCGGTGGCCTCGGACATTCTTCGCCCGAGGCGACTTCGCGGAGAACGATCGCACCATCCGATTCGGCGGGACCAAGGTCACATTCGACGCGCGCGTCGACGAAGTCGAGCCGCCGTTCCCAGGGCTCGCGGTACCGCTGCTTACGTACGGCGATCTGGATGCGGCATACGCAACGTACGCCGAGCGCGACGCTGCCTACCCGACGTACACGGACATGGATCGCGACTACTCCCTGGCGGGGCTGGCCGACTGACTTCGGGAGGTGTGATGCGCTTCGGATCCGAGGTTCTTCGCGGTCTGCTCACGAGCTCGTTCGACCACTACTGGGAGGCGGACCTGTACTACGACGGCGAGCGCCGACAGGAGCGCGTGCCGCTGACCGATGTGCGGCCGTCAGAGGACGCAGGCGCAGAGATCCAGCAGTCCATGACGTGCGCGGTCGTGTGGACGGACGACTTCGGTCGTTCCGTCCTTCCGACTGCAATGGAGGATCCGTTCGCTCCGTTCGGCGCCCAACTGCAGGTGTTCTCCGTCGTCCACTCCGGCCCGTTCGTGGAGCGGGTCCCGTACGGCTGGTTCCTCATCACCGATGTCCCGTCCGCACGCGACGAGCAGATGCGCTTCCGCGGTGACTGGATCACGGTGGGCTCCACAGTCGAACTCGAACTCAAGGAGCTGACCGCGGCGATCGGCGAGGAGACGTTCGACGTGCCCACAGCCCCGGCGTCGCTGGTCTCCGCATGGGACGAGGTCGGCCGGATCTCAGGCATGCCGATCGAGCGGGCCGTCCCAGACGCGGCGATCACCCGCTCGGTGATGTACGAGGACGAGAAGATCAAGGCGCTGTACGAGCTGATGGACGTGATCCTGTCTGCGGTCCCGCACATGACCGCCGACGGTGCTCTGTCAGCACGCCCGAAGGCGTGGCCCGACCCGGTCGACCGCATCACTCGCGAGGTGCTCGTCGACATCGGGTCGATGATGTCAGCAGGGAAGGTCTACAACCGGGTCGTGGTCCGCGCGAACGGTGCCGATCAGGCGGCCGTCCTCGCGGTCGCCGAGATCACCACGGGTCCACTGCGGGTCCGGAACCCGGCCGGGGGCCGTTCACCGTTCGGCGCCCGCACCCACTATCTGTCGAGTGAGCTCGTGACCACCCGCGCGCAGGCGCAGAAGTGGGCGAACGAGACCCTCGCGCAGGTCTCCACGCTCCGCACACGGGTGGTTCCGGTGGTCGAGCTGTTCAACCCGCTGCGGGAGCGCGGCGACGTCGTGCTCATCGAGCGTCCCACCCACTGGCTGATCGGCCGGGTCGTGACGATCAACCGAGGTCAGGCGACGCAGTCGCTCACCGTCGAGATCGGTGGCACTACAACGGTGGCCGATCCGGAACCACTGCTACTTCCTGGTGACTCGACGTTCCCGGGCGATGGGGTCTTCCCCGGAGGAGATATCTGATGCCGTTCACCCCTCGCGTCTACCAGGACAAGCCGGCCCGCACGACACCGGTCCGCGCCGAAGATCTCGCGCACTTCCAGTCGCAGTATGCCGCGGTGATGACCGACCTGGGCAACCTGGGGATGGTCATCGGCGACCCGGGACGACGCATGCGGATGATCGGATGCTCGATCCGGAACACCGGCTCCGGCTTCCAGTACATCGAAGACGCTCAGCACCAGCGGGTTGGCTTCGACACCATAAGCCAAGACGACTCGGGGGTGACGCTCGGGCTGTCATTCGACGCCACTCGCGTCGTCGGGCTCGTCGTCGGACAGGACGAGACGTACGCGCAGCGCGCGATTCACCCCGGCGCTTCCGTAGGGACCGACGAGATCCTGATCCGGTTCGGCGACGACTCGGGCTTCTACGACTACGTCCAGTGGGACGGCAGCAACTGGGTGTCGCTCACCGGGTTCGTAATCGCAGGGGCGATGAACGCGACCACCGGGCTCATCACGTTCACCCACAAGGAGGCCGCCACCGACTACGGCGGGAGCATCGAGATCCGGTCCGCGAACCTCCGGCTCTCGGCGGAGGGCCGGTCGAAGACCTCGATCGGGGCCCTCGTCTACCCGTACAACTCGGCCACTTCCGCCAAGGCCCCGACCACGGACATGAAGTTCTGGATCACGCGCCCCGGCTCCCGCCCGGTCAAGCCGTCCGAGCTCACCGCCGCCTCCGGGAACTTCTGGGTGGTGGGCTTCCAGGAGGTGCCGGAGTGAGCACCGAAACCGAGACGATCCTCGACCTGATCGGTCAGAAGTCGAGGGTGCAGATCGTCGCCGGATTTTTCCGCGGCATCGACGGGCTGCGCGCAACGGTCGACTTCAGCGACGGGCGGGTGCCGGCGAACTTCACCAGCTCCTACATGCCCGAGCTGAACGAACCGGTGTGGGTGCTCGTCGCCGACGGCGTCGCCTACATGCTCGGCCCGACACGACCGAAGCCGACGAACGGCGTGATCGCCACGATCACCGGCGGCGTCGCCAGCGTGCAGACCGACCTCGGGCGCGTTGACGCGACCTTCGACCTCGGACGCACCTACAGCTCCGGTGACGCGGTAAAGCTCCTCTGGGGCGACGGATGCTGGATCCTCGGCGTGCGCTCCGACGTCAAGCCGGACCCCGAGGTCCCGCCAGCACCGGGCGGCGGCGGTGGTCGGCGGACCGTCACGTTCACCGCGATCGACTCGGGCGCGTACGAGAACAGCTGGTGGCAGAACGACGTGTGGTGCTCGGTCCGGAACATCGGGGCGTGGTTCTACGGCACGAAGATCCGCGACACGATCCCCGACAACGCGTCGATCATCAGCGCTTCCATCTACCTGCCGCAGACGAAGAACCTCGGCGCCGCGCCGTTGGGCCGCCATGGCTTCGCGACCAAGCCAGTCGGGCCGGTCACGTTCGCTGCAGTCAGCGAGCTCCCCGAAGTCAGCGGTCGGCGCACGGGCTGGCGGAGCATCCCCGTCGGACTCATCGAACACCTCAAATCCAACACCGGGGGCCTCGGCTTCGCGGGTGGCGGCTACTCGATCTGGGCCGGCACGCAGAAGGACGCTCAGTCCGGAGCCGTGCGGGTCACCTACACCACCTAGGAGAACCACATGGGCTACTCACCGACCGGCGGTCCGAAGGGCCTGGGCACCTTCAACGACACGCCCCAAACGGCCGCGGACTTGAACAAGCTGCGCGACCTCCTCGCGCTCATGGGCAACTACCGCGGTGGGATGACGGAGGCTGAGCGCGATGCCATCACCGGCCCCTCCCGATTCGACGGGCTCGCGGTGTTCAACCAGAACACCGCCGAGATCAACGTGTGGAGCGAGGACGCGTTCGATTGGCTGTCACCGACGACCGAGACGGTCTTCGGTCCTGAGTCGATGGGACCGGGCTGGACCGAGTCGCCGACCTACCCGATCCTGCTCCGTCTCGTCGGGAACCGCGTTCACGCCGAAGGCGCAGCAGTGGTCGGCACGGGCGCCGCATTCACCCACATCTTCACCGCTCCCGTGCTCACCCGCCCCACCGCTCTTCGGTGGATCGGGGCAACCGTGGGGCAGGGCGCCGCGGTCACAGGGATGTTGGACATCACCACGGCCGGGCAGGTCCGGCTGCCGTATCGCACAGGTTCGCTCGCTGCGGGGCAGACCCTGCCGATCGTGGGCTCGTTCGCGCTCTCCTAAGCGCGGGAAAGGGGGGAAACTGATGGGCGGTCTCGTCATCGAAACTGTCCGCCCCGGGGTGCAGTTCATCCCCGATGCGGCGGCCGCGTTCCGTCGCGCCGATGCGCAGGTGCTCGCCGAGCTCGGGCGGCACATCGACGTCAACTCGACGTACCGATCGTGGTCCGACCAGATGCTCATGTTTGTCAACTGGGGCCGGTACGTCTCCTCGGGCTACAAGGCTGCGCTGTACCCGGGGCATTCGAAGGCTGTGCACCCGTCCGAGTCGTTCCACGTCGCCGGTACCGCGCTCGACTCCGACGACTGGGTGAATGCCCGCATCGTCGAGATCCTCGCCGAGAACGGCTTCATCCGGAACCGGCTCTACGTTCCGAACGAGAACCACCACTTTGAGTACATCCGTGCTCGCGACACGAACTACGGCAAGCCCGCCACTACCGGCGCCGCTGCGACACCGATCATCCCCGCCGGGGAGGAAGACGAGGACGACATGTACGTCAAGAACGTGATGCACCACAAGATCAACTCGGACAAGCGCATGGAGGTGAAGGTCAGCAACCCGGGATCTGGTTTCGAGCTGAACTTCATCACCGGCTCGAAGGACACCCTCCAGGCGTTCGCCGACCAGTACGAGACCGGCAACTCGATGAAGGTTTCCGCGTCCATGTTCCGAGTCATCGGCGAGGCCTGCGCGGCGGTGCGCCCGCAGGGCCAGATCGCCGTCAGCCTCGGCGACGCGGACGCCTGATGACCGAGCCGGAACCGACCGGCTGCAACGTCGAGCGGGCGATGCGTGAACTCGGAGCCGGAGGAGGTGGCGTCCATGGGTGAGGAGCTTCCTCCATCCCTGTTCAACATCCTGCGAGGCGATCTTCGTGACACCCGGTCGGAGATCAACGGGCGTCTCGATGGCCTGGCTCGGGACATGGTCACGTCGGCGATGTTGGCCCAGGTCCAGGCGAACCAGAAGGAGCGCGACGACCGGCAGGATGCGCGAATCCGCGGCCTTGAAGAGGCGGACGCCGAGCGCGAGAAGGAAGCGCGGCGCATCGCTGAGGAGCAGCGCAAGACGCGCGCGCAGCAGTTCTTCTCCATCGGCCTCGCCGCGTTCAGCGCCGTACTCGCACTCATCGGCGGCATCGTCGTCTGGACCGTGACGGCCGGGCTGCAGCAGATCGCAGGAGGTTGAGCATGTTCTCGACGAAGATGTGGACCGTCGGCTACAAGGTCATGGGCGCGCTGATCGTCGTGCTCGTGCTCGGCGCGATCGTCCTGGTCTCCCTGAACAACGCGCAGCTCCGTGCGGAGAACCAGGACATGTACGCCGACCTGCAGGCGTCGCAGTCGAACGCGCAGAGCCTGTACGAGCAGCTACTCGCCGAAGGCGTCGAACCGGAGGGAGAGGCGCCCGCAGAGGTCGCCCCGGGGCCAGCAGGCGATCCTGGCCCCCGGGGAACTCCGGGGCCGACGGGACCCCGCGGGAGCGACGGCGAGGACGGTGAGGACGGCATCTCCGGTCCTGCAGGCGCTCCCGGTGCCGCCGGCGAAGCAGGAGAGCCGGGCGCCTCCGGGCCGCCGGGTGCGGCTGGGCCAGCGGGTCCGAAGGGTGACCCCGGCCCGCCCGGCACCCAAGGTCCCGCCGGACCCACTGGCGCCCCTGGGCCAGCCTGTCCCGCGGGGAGCGAACCGGATACCCGCTGGGTCAAAACGGCCGACACCCAGCTCGGCCCGTTCATTCCGACGCAGGCGACCGTCTGCATACCGACTGCCGTAGGAGGCACCCCATGAGCAAGCTCACCGACCCCGCCTGGTGGAACGCCGCGCTGCTGCGCGCCGTCTACACCGCCATCGCCATCGCGATCCCGTACATCGCCGCCGTGCAGTTCGCAGACGTCCCGTGGCTCATGGCCGCATCGGCCGCCACGGTCGGCGCGATCCTGTCCTTCGCGACGTCGCTGTTCGGGCTGCCCGAGTCCGAGGGCGTGGACTTGCCCTGGTGGCTCGCCGCGCTCGAGCGGGTCGCGAAGACCTTCGGCCAGTCCCTCGCCGCCGGACTCACCGGAGCTGTCCTTCTCTCCGACGTCGACTGGTGGGTCGTACTGCAGGCCGCTCTCGGCGCCGCGTTCATCTCGCTGTTGCGCCTGATCCTCGCGACCCTTCCCGCGGACCCGACCCCCGCGGCGGCGGTCACGCTCGCGCAGACCGAGAACGGCACCTGGGCAGACGCTCGGAAGGAAGATCCGGGCCTCGGCTCCCTCGCGCGAGACCCCCAGAGCCGCACCTTCCCCTGAGCGCTGCGCCGCGCAGAAGAGACCCCCACCTAGCCTTCGGGCCAGGTGGGGGTCT
The DNA here is from genome assembly GCF_002993305.1 of Microbacterium sp. str. 'China'. Taxonomy (NCBI): domain Bacteria; kingdom Bacillati; phylum Actinomycetota; class Actinomycetes; order Micrococcales; family Microbacteriaceae; genus Microbacterium; species Microbacterium sp. str. 'China'. The sequence continues at coordinate 1,557,816 of NZ_CP027434.1, forward strand.
CTTCTGCGTTCACTGCGCGGGTTCGGGCGGGGTGAGCACGTTGAACGAACCGGAGTACCAGACGTTCGCGCCCTTCTTGCTCAGCAGTGACGGGTTGACCCGCTTCTTGCTGTTGCCCATGAAGAAGAAGACGTCAGCGTAGGTGAGGCCGACGGAGGCCCCGACGCGGACGTCGGCGGATGCGAACTCGTCGTCGACGGTGACGCTGAAGTCGCGGACCTCGGCCGCCCCGAACTCGTAGAAGATGCGTACCCGGTCTTTGAGGACGAGGACGTGGGAGGTGCCGTACGGGGTGTGCGCCCGGTCATCGACGAGAGCCCACTGGTAGCGGTTCGCCCACCGGATCGTCCCACCGATCTCCTGCACCTGCAGCTCGGGGTCCGGCGTCGGCGTCGGCTCGGGCTCCGGTTCCGGATCCGGTTCAGTCGGCGGCGTCTCTGGGTCCGGCACAGGCTCCGGGAGAGGTTCCGTCTCATCGGCGGAGACACGAAGGTCGTGGGTCTTGTTCGTGGTGGTGGCAGTCGGTTCGTCGGTGGGCGCGACGGCAGAGGTAGGCGAGGGCTCCGGTGAAGGGAGCGTCTGACCGAAGATCAACGCAGTGACGATACTTGCCGTGGTTGCGCCGATTACCGCTGCCGTTGTCGCCGAGCGGATCGGCTTCATCGGTCTACTTTCTTGCTGGCTTGGGCTACAGGATACCCATAGGGAGTCCTCGTGAGCGACCGTGGCGCGTGATCGTTATCCGCTCGGTCAGGGCGCGTCGAGGACGGCGGAGTCCGTGGTGATGTAGAGGGGGAGCGCAGCGGCTTGGCCGTGCCCCAGGCGCTCGGGCGTGGACGGGTCTGGGAGTGATCGTCGATGCTGGCCGAGAGCAATCCACGGTTCGAGGTCGGCGAGCTCGCGTAGCGCGGTGCACAGGATCCGCGTGTAGTCGTCCTCGAAGAACCCCACCCACGTGCCGACCGACTGCGCCAGCAGATCTGTGCGGTCACCCGCCGTGGCGCGGAGCTCGTCGATGACCGGCGCGGGGTCTTTCGTATACCGGTTCCTCGAGCAGATGGCGTCGAGGTGGATGCTGAGCAGGGTGTCGCGCGAGAGCCGCATGGTGGCCGGGTGTCCTTTCCCCGGCCGAGAGATCTCGAGTCTAGGTGAGACCGCCGACGGACTGAATGTCGGCGGTCGGGGTGAGGATCGTGATCGTGCATCAGATCATCGACCTGGATCGCGGGGAAGACCGCCATGGGCGTCCGCGCGTGGTGTGGACGTGTGAATGCGGGAGCAAGGGCTCCGGCGCTACGGAGAAGGCCGCCGCGAGCGGTTGGAAGCGGCATGCCCGCGCTGCCGCTCGCAAGGAGTACTACGGGTGAGGCCCGAGGTACTGCTTGCGTTCGAGTCGAGGGGGCCGGGACATTCGTCGGAGAAGGGCGAGCGGATCCGTCGCGAGCTCAGCATGACGCCGGCTCGCTACTATCAGCTGCTCGTCCGTGCGGCGGAGTCGATCGACGGGATCGCGGCGGAGCCGCTCACCGCGCGTCGCGTTCGTGAGCTCGGTGCAGCTCGTGCGGCCGCTCGCGCTCGTCGCACCGGCATGGCTGCGTGACGTGGCCGCGTGCCCACATTCTGCCCACTCCCGCCCCCATCGCACGACGTAAGCGACCATCGCTTACCATCGCTTTCTTCGCGTGATTCCGCGGGTGCCGAACTGTCATGCGGGGCGAGGCATAGTTCGATTCCCCCCAGCTCCACCAGGTCGCTGTCACACAGAATGAGGCCCGCCTCCCTAGTGCTCACTGGGGAGGCGGGCCTTACCTTCCCGCCGTGGACGATCGAGACCGAGAACGGAACCGAGTACGCGCTGTGGTGGGAAGCCCGTCAGGGAAGCAACTGCCAAGACGGTCTGCGTTAGGCTCCGCGGCGCGGTGACCGCGATCCTCTACGCGGTCACCCAGCGGACGCCGTCGGCGTCGGGGGTGAAGCGGCGCCCGGCGTCCGTCTCCAGTTCCTCCATGAGGGGGATGATGACGCTCCACAGCGCCCAGTGCTCCGGAGTGCCTTCACCACCTTGTGCCCTCCCCTCCCACCGGGCGGCTGCCGGAAGCGGAACGCGGAAGCCGAACCGGGTCCCCGTCGAGTCGGTGACCTCCGCGCTCAGCGATCCCGCTCCGGCCGCCAACTGCGTCAGGGTGAAATCCCGGGGGATGATGAGTGTTCCACGCGCACGGTCCCAGGCCTGACGGACAGCCGTCAGGAACGGCCCCGCGATCATATCGGTCGTCATCAGAAGTCTCCTTCCCCGATCGGCGGGACAGCGCCCGCCCATTCGACTCCCTCACCGAGATGATCGCAGGCGGAGGGGCCGGATGTCTGTCCCCTCTTCGGGGGACGCGAACGGATCCCCGGCCGCGTACGACCGATCCGGCGCGCGCGCAAGGGGGTCGGAGACGAGCGGCGTCGCGCGGTACCAAGGGGTTCACGACGAAGGGAGACACCATGCCGAAGGGCGATGTCGACACGTTCCACCAGGAAGGCGGCTGGTTCAATCGCGTCCAGGGCGAGGTGAACACGTTCAGCGGGCCGCATGACACGAAGGACGAGGCGGTCGCCGTCGGGCGGGAGACGGCTCGGGCGCGTCAGGTCGAGCACCTCATCCGACGGGAGGACGGCACGATCGGGGAGCGCAACAGCTATGGCGACGACCCCAGGGACGTCCGCGGCTGAGATGCACGCGGCATGACGGCCCTGGTGGCGGAGTCGGGCGAGGCCTATGATTCGCACATGGGGTTCATCATGTACGACAGCACGAGCCAGCTCCACATCGAGGACCGCGCGCTCGCGCACCTCAAGGTCGTGATCGCGACGAAGCTCCGACGCAACGAGAGCTTCACGGTGTCGTGGACCCACCCCGAGGGCGACGCATACGGACGCTCCACGATCTGGCTGCATCCGTCGATCCCGCTGCGCTTCACGTTCGAAGGGCGGGAGCCGCCCAAGCTGAACCCGAAGTGGATCGACGACCTCATGCAATCGGCGAACTCCACCGGAGGCATCACGCTCGTCGACGAGATCGTCCAGGGCTCGACGACGGAGTGACAGCGCAGAAGCCCCACCTCGTGCGAGGCGGGGCTCCTGTCATCGGGCCAGCGGGCTCAGTGCGAGCGGTCCGGGTCCTCGGCGAGCACGTCGTCGCCGTCGTCATCCGATCCGTCCGTGGGCGGAACGGTGCGCGGCTCGCCCTTGTTGTCCTCGGCGCCGAGGTTGTCGTTCTCCTCGGGGCCGGGGGAGGGCTCGGTGCTGATGTCGTTGCGGTCGCTGTCGTTACCCATGGGCGTTCCTTTCCTCGGATGCCTCCAGCCTCGTCCATCACCGGCCGCAGGCCCAGCCGCTTGACAGCCGACCGGATGGTGTGTGCCGTCAGCGGGGGCCTTCGATGAGGAGGAGTCCTTGCTTCGTGTCGGCGACCTTCACCCAGCCGTCGCCGAAGAGGTAGGTCATGCCGTACCCGTCCTCGTCCGTGCTCATGGCGAACTGCGGGTCCTCGGTGACGTACGTGCCCTGGGCGTCTTCCTCGCTCCGCCACCCCTCCTCCTCGAGGCCCGCCTGTGCGCGCTCCGCCTCCTCGATGGACAGGGGAGACCAGCCGTACATCTGCCCGTGGTCCGAGGGCACGCTGAAGTCCGCCCAGAAGCAGAGGAGTCCCTGTGTCAGCTCGACGCCCCCGACGCGGAACTCGCGCGGCTCTGCCGTCCAGCCGGCGTCGGTGAGGGCCGCGACGGTGCCTTCGGAGATCATCGACTCGCACGTGAGCTCGTCCCCGCCCGGTGTCGCGCTCGCGCCGCCGTCTCCCGTGGGAGCGGCAGAGCCCGGCGCCGACGGATCAGGGGTGCCGCCACCCGTGCATGCGGTGAGGGCGGCTCCCGCGAGCACGAGACCGATCAGGATCGCGAGTCGTCGGGTGGTCATCGTGGCCTCGGAGAGTCAGTCGTGCAGGAGACGGAGGAACTGGTCGTGAAGGGTGCCGTTGGTGGCGAGTGTCGAGCGCGCCGAGATCGTCTCGGAGCCGTCGAATGCCGTCATGCGCCCGCCGGCCTCGTTCACGATCGCCACAGCCGCTGCGATGTCGTACTCTTTCACATCGAACTCCGCGACCGCCTCCAGTCGCCCTTCGGCGAGGAGCATGTAGGCGTAGACGTCGCCGTACGCCCGATCGCGCCAGACGTGCTCGCTCAGGCGCAGCAGGGCATCCAGCTGCCCGGCGTCACGCCACTGCGCGATGCTCTGGAAGCTCACGCTGGCCTCGTCCAGCGAGGAGACGGTCGAGGTGGCGAGACGGCGCTCGGTGCGGTCGCTGAGGGTCCAGGCGCCATGTCCGGCCGCCGCCCACCAGCGTCGACCGAGGGCGGGCATGCTGACCACGCCGACGCGCGGCACGCCGTCGATCGCGAGAGCGATCATCGTGCCCCACAGAGGAACGCCGCGGAGGAAGTTCGCGGTGCCGTCGATCGGGTCGATGATCCACTGCCGGGCGGTGCTGCCCTGAGCGCCGAACTCCTCGCCGAAGATGCCGTCGTCGGGTCGTTCCTCCTCGAGGATCCGGCGGATCGCCCGCTCCGTCGCCAGGTCGGCGTCGGTCACGTGCGAGTGGTCCGCCTTCGTGGAGATCTCCAGGTCGGCGGCGTCGAAACGCGGGAGCGACTGGGCATCCGCGGCGTCGGCGAGGCGAAGGGCGAGCTGGAGATCGGCGCGCAGGTCGGCGGCGTCGGGAGTGGCGGTCACGCTCTCAGGATAGTCGCCGCCCCGACCGCGCCCGCAGAGACCATCGGCCAGGATCAGGGGGCGAAACGCCCGAGCCACGCCCGGGCCGCGCCGGATTTCGTGTCGGCGCCAACCGCTGGTAATGTAATTCCTCGGTCGGGGTTATCCCGGGCCACGCACCTCTAGCTCAATCGGCAGAGCAACTGACTCTTAATCAGTGGGTTCAGGGTTCAAGTCCCTGGGGGTGCACGGAACAAGCCTCAGAGATCTCGCCATCTCCGAGGCTTTTTCTCTGCCCGTTTCGGGGCCGGATCGCTCGGGCCGGGATGGAAACCGTGCCTTTCGCGGCCGGGAGAGGAACCTTTTCGAACCCGCACGGGGCGGGAGGGGGCGGCGGGATCTGGGGGTGGGGCGCGCGTCAGGCGCGGCGGACGGACAGCAGCTGCCAGCCCTCGGGAACCTTCGCCTCGATGCCCGCCATGTCGTCGGCCTCGATCTGCTCGACGCCGTCGACGCGCTGGAACGTTCCCGTCGCCTCCATCTTCGCCTCACCCTTGAGCATGCGCACCGGGGCGGAGGTGAGCGCGTAGCCCGGCTCACGATGAGCATCGAGCTGGGTGTGGACGTCTTCGAGGGATGTCCCGGTGACGTCGACGGTCATGGATCCTCGGGGGCGGATGAGGGCGACGAGCATCCGTCCAGTCTACGAGCGGACCGTGCTGCTCAGAGATCCCAGTCGAGCGTGGAGCGCACGTCGACGGGGGCGTCGTGACCGGCGTCCTCGCGGATCAGGTAGACGACGACACGCGACTGCGCGGTGATGAGCACGCTCGTCAGAGCGTCGCCGGTCGCCAAGTCGATGAACGTCGGTTGCGAGCGCGCCGCCGCTTCGATCCGAGACATGAGGTCCGCGACATCCGTGCTGCGAGGCAGGAGGAAGTCGTGCCCATCGATCTCGATGTGCGTCGTCGTCATTCCCGTCTGGTTCCCCATGCGCTCCACGGTACGAACCTCCTCGGAACCCGACAAGAGGGGTTGAACCCCGTCGAAGAGCGTGTTAGGACCGCGTGAGAGCGCTCTCGCTGCCGTCCGACAGCTGCTGCTCCGCAGGCTCGGGGACGAGGTACAGACCGCTCGGGGCGTTGGCGGTGAATGCGAGGGCCTCGATCCAGGCGCGGTTGACGCTGGGCTGGCGACTGCCGTGGTACTTGTACACGAGCGAGCTGCCGGCATGGATCCAGACCGTCGTCCGGCCGCCGCCCATGCTGACGTCGTCCTTCCACGTGAAGCCGAAGGGCTCGCCACGGCGGAGCTTCGCGGTCATGACCAGCTGGATGTGAGTGAGAGCGCGGTCTTCGATATCGACCTTGACGCTGTTCTCGTAGATGAACTTGCCCATTGCAAGATTCCCTTCTCGCCACGGGAACCTGTGCGAAGAGGCGCGGACGCGATGACCGCTGGTGTGGGGTGTGCTCAGCGTTTCACACTTCTGCCCGTTCTCCTACCCGACCGGGGTGTCGTGCGTCGTCGCGTGTCTCCCTGTTTCAGGCCACCGGATCGAGAAGCGTGGGATCGGACGGGTCGACGGTGCGCGTGTTGCTCACCTTGCGGTCCACGACGTGTCCGCGGAGCGTCGCCGCGACATCGGCGGAGGTGTGATCGAGCATCGCCAGCGTGTCGAGCTTGGTCTGCCCGGTGAGCTTCTCCGGTGTGAGCCACGCGTCCCAGGTGTCGGGAGTCAGGAAGGCGGGCATCCGGTCGTGCACCTCCCCACCGGCGTCGCGTGCCTCCCGCGTGACGACGACGAAGCAGCGCACCTTCTCTCCTTCGTGCTCCATCGACCAGGTGAGGCCGGCGGCGGCGAGCAGGCCGTCACCGTGGAGGAAGTGCGGGGTCTTGTGGCCCTTCTCGCCCGTCCATTCGAAGTACCCGCGCATCGGGACGAGGCACCGCGCGGCGGAGAACGCCGGCGCCCAGAACCCGGCGGCGAGCTTCTCCATCCGGGCGTTGATCAGCGGGGCGCGCTGCGGACGGTTGGGGGGACTCTGCCAGTCCCACCTCACGAGTTCGAGGATGCGGCCCTCGCCGCGGTCCCGGACGATGGGGGCGCTCTCGGTGGGCGCGATCGAGTAGGCGCCGTGCCAGGACTTCCACCAGTCCTCCGGGCGGCCGCCTTCGGCGACGAACTCCCGGATCAGCTCGTCCGTCGCCGCATCGTTCGCGAATCGTCCGCACATGTCGTCGCCTCCGTCTCGCCGGTCGCTCGCGCCGCGGCCCGCATCGCCTCCATCATGGGGCATGGCGCGGACATCCGGGGTGTCAGACCACGTCGATCACGGTGCCGCCGGTCAGATCCGACAGCTGGGCGAAGGTCAGCGGCATGACGGTGTGCGGGTGGCCGGCCGCCGCCCAGACCACGTCGTTTAGCTGCAGGGCACTGTCGATGAAGGTGGGGAGGGGCGTGGGGTGGCCGACGGGCGCCACTCCGCCGATCGCCTGTCCGGTGGCCTCACGGACGACGGCGGGCGGAGCCATGACCACCGCACGCGCCCCGATGCTCCGCGCGAGGACCGCGAGATCCGCGCGGTGCCCGCCGCTGGTCATGACGAGGACGGGACGGCCATCGGCGAGGAAGACGAGGCTGTTGGCGATCGCTGCGACGTCGCAGCCGATGGCGGCGGCGGCCTCCGCGGCGGTGCGGGCGGAGTCGGGAAGGACCCGGATCTCGGTCTCCACGCCGGCGGCGTGGAGGTGTTCCTGCACCCGTCGGCTGCGCTCGGGGAGGGGAGGAGCGTCGGTCATGTCCCCACGGTAGCCGAGCGGGTCAGCCGGCGTCGCCGACGAGGATCGCCGCCGCGTCCTCGGTGGCCACGTCGCCCGGCTCGTCGTCGATGTGCGCGAGGACCTTCCGGCCGAGGAGGATCGTCAGTGCGGCCAGCAGGACCGCGGCGGCGGCGAAGAGATACGGCACGGTCGCGCTGAACAGGTGCCACAGCAGAGCCGCGATCGGCGGGGCCATCGCGCCGCCGAGGAAGCGGACCGCGGAGTAGGCCGAGGACGCCACCGAGCGGGGGAGGTCGGTCGCCTCCATCACGGCTTCGGTCAGCACGGTGTTCATGACGCCGAGGAGCAGGCCGCCCACGATGATGCACACGACGAGAGCGGCAGGTTCGGCGACCACCAGCCCCGCGACGACGAGGTCGACGGCGAGCAGCGGCAGCACGGTGAGGATCACGTGGGTCCTCGGCATCCGGCGCATCAGCACCGGCGCGACCCACACGCTGGTGATCGCGAGGGCGACACCCCAGCCGAAGAACGTCAGGCCGATGCCCATCGCTCCGAAGCCCAGGGGGAAGGGCGAGAACGCGAGCAGCACGAAGAAGCCGATGTTGTAGAACAGGGCGGCCACGGCGAGGATCGCGAGCGCGGGACGGCGCAGAGCCGTGAAAGGGGCGGAGAACTTCACCGGCGTGCGCTTCTCGCCCGGTCCCCGCAGCAGCACGAGCACGGCGATGAAGGCGATGGCCATCAGGGCCACGACGCCGAAGAACGGTCCTCGCCAGCTCTGCTCACCGAGGATGCCGCCGAGCAGGGGACCCACGGCGATGCCGAGGCCGAGCGCCGCCTCGTACAGCACGATGGCCGCGCTGCTGCCGCCGGATGCGGCACCGACGATCGTGGCCAGCGCCGTCGAGATGAACAGCGCGTTGCCCAGCCCCCAGCCGGCACGGAAGCCGATGACCGCGTCGACGCTGCCGCTGATCGCGCAGAGGAAGGCGAACACGACGATCAGGCCGAGACCGACGAGGAGCGTGGCCTTGGCGCCGATCCGGCTGGAGATCCAGCTGGTGACGAGCATCGCGAGGCCGGTGACGAGGAGGTAGCTGGTGAACAGCAGTTCCGTCTCGACCGGCGTGGCCTCGAGCGACTCCGCGATCGCCGGGAGGATGGGGTCGACGAGTCCGATCCCCATGAAGGCGACGACGCACGCGAAGGCGACGGCCCATACCTGGGCGGGCTGCCGCCAGACCGAGGGGGCGGGGGATGCGGGGGCGGTGTTCAACGGATGTCTCCTGTCCGGTCGGCAGAGGTGTGGGCGGCGAGGATCTCGGCCGCACGGGTGAGGGCATGCCAGTCGTCGTCGTCGAGGTCGGCGAACCGCGGTGCGATCGTCTCCCGGAACTCGGAGCGCCAAGCGGCCAGGGCCGCCGTGCCGTCGGGGGTCGCGGCGACGACGGTGGCACGGGAATCGTCGGGATCGGGGGAGCGGCGGATGAGGCCCTCGCGTTCGAGGGCGCCGAGCAGCCGGGTCATGCCGGGCTGTGTCGTGCGGGCTGCCGCGGCGAGCTCGCCGACGCGATGGGGGCCTGACTGGTCGAGCAGGCTGAGCACCCGCCATTGCGCGGCGGGGGCCTCGTTCCCCGCGTCTTGGGCGGCGATGCGACCCAGCGCGTAGCCCGACAGGACGAGCGACGGGATGACCTCGGAGCGATTCATACCAGAAAGTATATACCTTTGGGTATGTATCGAGGTCACCGTCGGGCGTGCGCGATCCTCGCGGAGAGCTGATGCGCGTGCGCGAGGAGGATCCGGCCCAGCTCGGCCTGACGCTCCGGGCCGAAGCGGAACGCGACACCGGTGAGGCTGAGGGCCCACTCCGGGCGTCCGGCGCGGTCGAACACGGCCGCGCCGAGGCCCCAGCTCCCCTCGACGATCAGGCCGGGGTTGACGGCGAACCCGCGCTCCTTCGTCTCGGCGAGGCGCTTCCGCAGCGGGCGCTCGCCATGAGCGCGTCCCCAGTTCTCGACGAGCTCCGGATGGCGCTCCAGGTAGGCATCCACATCGTGGTCGGGGAGGAAGGCGAGGATCGCCAGGCCCGCGCTCGCCACGCCGAGCGGGAAGCGCACTCCCTCGCTCAGCACGAACGAGCGGATGGGGAACGAGCCCTCTTCCCGCAGCAGGCAGACCGTCTCGTCCGCGCGGCGGACGGAGAAGAATGCGCTCTCCTCGGTCTTCACCGCGAGCGACCGCACGATGTCCCGGGCCAGGGCGGTCACGTCGTATCGAGCGGCAGCCACGGACCCCATGAGGAAGAGCTCGGGTCCCGGCATCCAGCGCGTGCTGTCGGCGTCGCGGTCCACGAGTCCCTCCGCGCGGAGGGCACTGAGCAGGCGATGTGTGGTGGGTCGGGAGAGCCCGGCGCGTGCCGCGAGCTCCTGCAGGGTGGCGCCGTCGGTGCCGGCCGCCGTCACCAGGCGCAAAAGCCGAGCCGCCCGCGCGACGGCCTGAGTGCCGGGGACGGCGTTCGTCACAGTGTCCACATCGTGGACGCTAGTGGTGCGGGCGTCCACATCGCAAGAGGGTGCTGGCCGTGGCTCCGCCGGGGCGAGAGGCTGGAGGGGACACGGAACCGAAGGAGCAGACGTGATCGACAAGCAATGGGAGTCCGCGGCCGCCGCGGTCGCCGACATCCCGGACGGCGCCTCGCTCGCGGTCGGAGGCTTCGGGCTCTCCGGGAACCCGATCGCCCTCATCGAAGCGCTCCTCGCCCAGGGCACGACCGACCTGAGCGTCGTCAGCAACAACTGCGGGGTGGACGACTGGGGGCTCGGCATCCTGCTCGCCGCGCAGCGCATCCGGAAGATGACGTCGTCGTACGTGGGGGAGAACAAGGAGTTCGAGCGGCAGTTCCTGTCCGGGGAGCTCGAGCTGGAGCTGACCCCGCAGGGCACGCTCGCCGAGAAGCTGCGGGCGGGAGGATCCGGAATCGCGGCGTTCTTCACCCAGACGGGCGTCGGCACCCAGGTGGCCGAGGGCGGTCTGCCTCGCCGGTACCACGCCGATGGCTCGATCGCGGTGGCCTCGCCGCCCAAGGATGTACGCACGTTCACGGTGCACGGCGAACCGCGCGAGTTCGTGCTGGAGGAGGCGATCACCACCGACTTCGCCCTGGTCCACGCGGTCCGCGGCGACCGGCACGGCAACCTCGTGTTCCGGAAGGCGGCGCGGAACTTCAACCCGCTCGCCGCGATGGCCGGGCGCGTGTGCATCGCGCAGGTGGAGCGGCTCGTCGAACCGGGAGAGCTCGACCCGGACGCGATCCACCTGCCCGGCGTCTTCGTGCACCGGATCGTCGAAGTCGGCGAGGACATCCCCCAGCGCATCGAGCGACGGACCGTCGCCGCGGAAGGAGCCTGACATGGCGCTCACGAGAGACCAGATGGCCGCGCGTGCGGCGGCCGAGCTGCCGGACGGCGCGTATGTGAACCTCGGCATCGGCCTGCCCACCCTCGTGCCGAACCACGTCCCGTCCGACGTGACCGTGGTGCTGCAGTCGGAGAACGGCATCCTCGGGGTCGGGCCCTATCCGCGGGAGGCCGACGTCGACCCGGATCTCATCAACGCGGGGAAGGAGACGGTGACCACGCTGCCCGGGGCGGCGTTCTTCGACTCCGCCCTCAGCTTCGGCATGATCCGCGGCGGGAAGATCGATGCCGCGATCCTCGGGGCGATGCAGGTCTCCGCCTCGGGAGATCTCGCGAACTGGATGATCCCCGGCAAGATGGTCAAGGGCCCCGGGGGCGCGATGGACCTCGTGCACGGCGCCGGACGGGTGATCGTGCTGATGGAGCACGTCGCCAAGGACGGCTCGGCGAAGATCGTCGACGCCTGCACGCTGCCGTTGACCGGACGCGGCGTCGTGGACCGGATCATCACGGACCTCGCGGTGATCGACGTGACGCCGGACGGGCTCGTCCTGGTCGAGCTCGCGCCCGATGTCACGGTGGAGCAGGTGCGGCACGCCACGGAGCCGCCTCTCCGCCTCGCCCCGGAACTGGACAACGGAAGGACCGAGATCAATGAGTGAGAACGATGTCGTCATCGTCGCCGCGGCGCGCACCCCGCAGGGGCGGCTGAAGGGGCAGCTCGCCGCCTTCACCGCGCCGCAGCTGGGGTCGTTCGCGATCCGCGGTGCGCTGGAGCAGGGCGGAGTGGACCCGGCTGACGTCGACGCGGTCATCGTGGGACAGGTGCTGGCCGCGGGGTCTGGTCAGAACGCCGCCCGTCAGGCCGCCATCGGCGCGGGAATCGGCTGGGACGTCCCCGCCCATTCCGTGAACAAGGTCTGCCTGTCCGGGCTCACCGCCGTGATCGACGCGGCGCGCGTGATCCGGACCGGGGACGCCGAGGTCGTCGTCGCCGCCGGCATGGAGTCGATGACCCGTGCACCCCATCTGCTCATGGGATCGCGCGAGGGCTGGACCTACGGCACCGTCGAGGTCCTCGACCACATGGCCTACGACGGGCTGACGGACGCCTACGACCGGGAGAGCATGGGCGCGTCCACGGAACGGCACAACGCGCGCTACGAACTCACCCGGGAGGCCCAGGACCAGGTCGCCGCGCTCTCGCATCAGCGCGCCGCCGCCGCGCAGGAGAGCGGTGTGCTCGACGCGGAGATCGTCGCCGTCGAGGTGCCGCAGCGCCGGGGCGAACCGGTGCGCGTGACCAGGGACGAGGGCGTGCGCCCCGAGACGACGGTGGAGACCCTCGCGGGACTGCGAGCCGCCTTCGCCGAGGGTGGCTCGATCACGGCGGGTAACTCGTCCCAGATCTCGGACGGCGCCTCCGCCGTGGTCGTCACGACGCGGGCGACCGCCGAGGCCAAGGGCTGGGCGGTGCTCGTGACCGTCGGCGCGAGCGGCCAGACCGCCGGCCCTGACAACTCGCTCCAGGCGCAGCCGGCGCGAGCGATCGAGCAGGCGTGCCGGAAACAGGGCATCACCCCGCAGGACCTCGACCTCGTGGAGATCAACGAGGCGTTCGGGGCCGTCGTGGCCCGCTCGCAGACCGAGCTCGGGCTGGACGGTGAGATCGTCAACGTGCACGGCGGCGGCATCGCGATCGGTCATCCGATCGGTGCCTCCGGCAACCGTCTCGTGGTGCACGTCGCGCACGAGCTGGCCCGCCGGGGAGGCGGAACCGCGGCGGTCGGCCTGTGCGGCGGCGGCGGTCAGGGCGAGGCGCTCATCCTCACGCGCTGACGCGGGAGGCGCGGGGGTGCGTCAGGACCGCTTGTCCTGGGCGTGCCCCTGCGCGTCGGCGAGGGCCTTCTGCGAACGGAACTGCAGACGCTGCGCCTTCTTGGACTTCTTCACCGACTGCGGGGAGTCCGCGTCCACCGGCACGCCGTGGCGTTCGCGGCGCATGTCGACGACCGCGCCGACCGCGAGCGCCATCGTGATGCCCCAGCTCACCCACGACAGGAGCGAGCGCCAGGTGATGGGTTCGTTGCGGGTGCCGCGCAGCAGCGAGATCCCAGCCGAGATCGCGGCGACGAGTCCGGTGCTGAAGAGGTAGCGCATGCCCCTACGGTACCCGCAGCCGGGGTGCGCGGGCCGGAGCCTTGACAAGCCGGGGGAGAGGCTGGCAGGGCGCCCGCCCAGGGGCACCGGATATCATGGAAGGGTCGCGGTTCGCCCGCGGCCGCAGAAACCGTGTATCTACCGGCCGTCGGCGTCTCCGGCGGACAGCGGCGGCACCCGACATCGCGTCGTCGACGCGCGAGAGCCATGACACACGCCAGCACCACGCCCGATACCGCCGAGCCGAGCCTCTTCCGCCTCGCCGGCCTGCCCTACTTCCTGATCGCGTTCATCGCGCGTCTGCCCTTCGCCATGATGGTGGTCGGTGTGCTGACCGTCGTCGTATCGGCGCGGGAATCCCTGTCCCTCGGCGGGCTCACGTCCGCTGCGGTCGGTCTCGGCACCGCCTGCTTCGGTCCGCTCCTGGGCGCCGCCGCCGACCGCTTCGGCCAGCGCACGGTCCTCCTCGCGCTCGCCGTGGGCAACGCGGCGATGCTCCTGCTCTTCACCGCGGTGGTCTATGGTCCGGCCGCCGACGGCTTCGTGCTTCTCACCGCGATCGGCATCGGCGCGACGGCCCCGCAGGTGGCGCCGCTCTCGCGCTCCCGTCTGGTCACGATCATCGGCGAGCGGATGCCGGCGGAGCGCCGCGCCCGCACGGTCTCCGGCACGATGGCGTACGAGTCGGCCGCCGACGAGACCGTCTTCGTGTTCGGTCCTTTCCTCGTGGGTGTCCTCGCCTCGGCACTCGCGCCCTGGGCGCCGCTGGTCGGCGCCGCCGTGCTGACCCTGGTGTTCGTCGGGGCCTTCGCGCTGCACCCGAGCGGACGGCATGTGTCGCAGGACCGCACCGAGGACGGCCGGGCGCCGTCCGCCGTGTCCGAGCTGTTCCGGCCGCAGCTCCTCATCGTCGTCCTCGGCATCCTGGGAGTCGGCATCTTCTTCGGGACCATGCTCACCTCGCTCACGTCGTTCATGGCCGACCTCGGTGCCCCGGAGCAGGCGGGCCTGCTGTACGGCGTGATGGGCGTCGGCTCCGCGCTGCTGGCCCTGGGTGTCGCGTGGCTCCCCGCGCGGTTCTCGCTCCGGGCGCGATGGCTCGTGTTCTCCGGAGTCCTCCTCGCCGGCTCGCTGCTGCTCGGCATCGTCGACTCGCCGGCGGGGATGATGCTCGCCCTGGCCATCATGGGCATCGGCATCGGTCCGACCCTCGTCACCCAGTACAGCTTCGGAGCGGCGCGGAGCCCCCGTGGCCGGTCGGCGACGGTGATGACGATGCTCGGCTCGGGGGTGATCGTCGGCCAGTCGATCGGCGCCGCGGTGGCGGGGGAGATCGCGGAGAGCCTCGGCACGTCGGCCGCCCTCGTGCTTCCGATGATCGCGGCCGGCATCGCGTTCGCGGCGGGTCTCGCCAACTGGGCCCTCAGCGGTCTGCACCGCGGAACGTCCGCTGTCAAGGCCTGAGCGCGGACCAGCGGTCGGCGCTCATCCTCGGTAGGTTGGAAGCTCCTGGACCGAGGAGTGCCCCTGTGACCGCTGCTGATTTCGTCGTCGTCGCCAACCGCCTCCCGGTGGACCGGGTCGTGGGGCCGGACGGCGAGGAGACCTGGCGGACGTCGCCCGGCGGACTCGTCGCCGCCCTCGAGCCGATGATGCGCCGCGTGCACGGCGCCTGGGTCGGCTGGCCCGGTCAGCCGGACGTGGAGCTCGAGGCCTTCGATGCCGATGGGATCCATCTCATCCCGGTGACGCTGAGCTCCGAGGAGGTCGCGGACTATTACGAGGGCTTCGCCAACGACACGATCTGGCCGCTCTACCACGACGTCATCGCCCCGCCGCAGTACCACCGTGAGTGGTGGGAGGCGTATGTGCGGGTCAATCGCCGGTTCGCCGAGGCTGCCGCGGCCGCCGCCGCTGAGGACGGGACCGTCTGGGTCCACGACTACCAGCTCCAGCTCGTGCCCCAGATGGTCCGCGAGCTGCGCCCCGATGTCACGATCGGCTACTTCCACCACATCCCGTTCCCCGCGCACGGCCTCTACGCTCAGCTTCCCTGGCGCGACCAGGTCCTCCGCGGACTGCTCGGCGCCGACGTCATCGGTTTCCAGCGGGCGCAGGACGCGACCTACTTCCTCACCGCGGTGCGGCGCCGGCTGCGCTACGAGGTGAAGGGGCCGAACATCACGGTCCCGGAGCAGGGCGGGTCGCGGACGGCGATCGCCAAGGCGTTCCCGATCTCCATCGACACCGCCCCGTACCTCGAACTCGCCGCGCGGGAGGACGTCCGGGCGCGGGCCGCGGAGATCCGCGCGAGCCTCGGCAACCCCAAGCGCATCCTCCTCGGCGTCGACCGCCTGGACTACACCAAGGGCATCGGGCACCGGATCAAGGCCTACGGCGAGCTCCTCGAAGACGGCCGCCTCGATGTGGAGGACGTCACCCTCATCCAGGTGGCGAGCCCGAGCCGGGAGCGGGTGGACGCCTATGCGCACCTCCGGGACGAGATCGAGCTCGCGGTGGCCCGCATCAACGGCGACCACGACACGGTCGGCCACTCCGCCATCCGCTACCTGCATCAGGGATACCCGCGCGAGGAGATGGTCGCCCTGTACCTCGCGGCGGACGTCATGCTCGTGACGGCGCTGCGCGACGGCATGAACCTCGTCGCGAAGGAGTACATCGCCACGCGGACGGACAACCGCGGCGTGCTGGTGCTCAGCGAGTTCACCGGCGCGGCGGACGAGCTCCGTCAGGCCGTGCGCGTCAACCCGCACGACATCGCCGGGCTCAAGGACGCGATCATGGAGGCCGTGGAGATGTCGCCCGCCGAGCAGGGACGCCGCATGCGGTCCCTGCGCCGACGGGTGCTCGACAACGACGTGAACGCCTGGTCGTCGTCCTTCCTCGAGGCCCTCGCGGACGTCCGCAGCCGCTGACCGCCCTTCCTGCACCCCCTTCTTCCTCTCGATCGGAGACACCGTGACGCGCCCCTGGATCCCCGGAACCGCCGACGCCGACCTCACCGCCCTCGCGACGACGCCGCGCCTGGTGGTCGCCCTCGACTTCGACGGCACCGCGTCCCCGCTCGTCGTGGATCCCATGGCCGCGCGGGCGCTTCCCGAGGTGGCCGTGCAGATGAATCGCCTCGCTGCGATGCCCGACACCGTGGTCGCCTACGTCTCCGGGCGCAGCATGCACGACCTCCGCGAGATCACCGAGCACACCGACGACTCCGTCGTCGTCCTCGCCGGCTCCCACGGCGCGCAGTACTGGTTCCCCGGCGAGGGGGCCGCCGACGCGCCGGGCGATGCGACCGAGACCGGGGCGCGGGAGGAGCTGTGGGCTGCCGCGCAACCGATCATCGACCGTTACGAGGGGGCGGAACTGGAGCCCAAGACCTTCGGCATGGGCGTGCACACTCGCCGCGCGGACCGGGACACCGAGGAGAAGGTCTTCGCCGAGATCGATGCCCTCGTCGCCGAGCGCTTCCCGCAGTGGCGGCGGCGTGCCGGCCACCGGGTGCTGGAGTTCTCGTCGCGGAACGAGGGGAAGGACGCCGCGATGATCGCCCTCCGTGAGCGCTTCGACGCGACGGGCATCCTCTTCGCCGGCGACGACGTGACCGACGAGGATGCGATGCGCGCGCTGCAGGAGGGCGACCTCGGCGTGCGCGTCGGGCCGGGGGAGAGCGCCGCGACCCTCCGTGTGGACTCTCCACAACAGATCGCCGCGCTTCTGGAGACGCTCGCGAACGAGAGGGCCGTCGCGCAGGAATAGACTCTCGTCATGTCCTCGCATGATCCCTCCGCCAGCGCGCCCATCGACATCAAGCCCCGCAGTCGCGTCGTCACCGACGGCATCGAGGCCACGACCTCCCGCGGCATGCTCCGCGCCGTCGGCATGGGGGATGCCGACTGGGACAAGCCGCAGATCGGCATCGCGTCGAGCTGGAACGAGATCACGCCCTGCAACCTGAGCCTCGACCGGCTCGCGCAGGGCGCGAAGGAGGGCGTGCACTCCGGCGGCGGGTACCCGCTGCAGTTCGGAACCATCTCCGTCTCGGACGGCATCTCGATGGGCCACGAGGGGATGCACTTCTCGCTCGTCTCCCGCGAGGTCATCGCCGACTCGGTCGAGACCGTGATGATGGCCGAGCGCCTCGACGGCTCCGTCCTGCTCGCGGGCTGCGACAAGTCGATCCCCGGCATGCTCATGGCCAGCGCGCGCCTCGACCTGTCGAGCGTCTTCCTCTACGCCGGGTCGATCGCGCCGGGCTGGGTCAAGCTCTCCGACGGCACCGAGAAGGACGTCACGATCATCGACTCGTTCGAGGCGGTCGGTGCCTGCCGTGCCGGCCTCATGAGCGAGGAGGACCTCAAGCGCATCGAGTGCGCCATCGCTCCCGGTGAGGGCGCGTGCGGCGGCATGTACACGGCCAACACCATGGCCTCCGTCGCCGAGGCGCTCGGGCTCAGCCTCCCGGGCTCCGCCGCGCCGCCCGCCGCCGACCGCCGACGCGACTACTTCGCGCACCGCTCGGGCGAGGCGGTCGTGAACCTGCTCCGCCAGGGGATCACGACGCGCGACATCCTCACCAAGGAGGCGTTCGAGAACGCGATCGCCCTCGCGATGGCCCTCGGCGGCTCGACCAACGTCGTCCTCCACCTGCTCGCGATCGCCCGCGAGGCCGAGGTCGAGCTGAGCCTGCACGACTTCAACCGCATCGGCGACAAGGTCCCGCACGTGGCCGACATGAAGCCGTTCGGCAAGTACGTCATGAACGACGTCGACCGGCACGGCGGCATCCCCGTGATCATGAAGGCCATGCTCGACGAAGGGTTGCTGCACGGCGACGCGCTCACGGTCACCGGCAAGACGCTCGCCGAGAACCTCGCCGAGCTCGACCCGCAGCCGATCGACGGCGAGGTCATCCACACGTTCGACAACCCGATCCACGCCACCGGCGGCCTGACGATCCTGCACGGATCGCTCGCGCCGGAGGGTGCCGTGGTCAAGACCGCCGGCTTCGACGCTGCCGTCTTCGAGGGCCCCGCGCGGGTGTTCGAGCGGGAGCGCGCCGCCATGGACGCGGTCGCCGAGGGCAGCATCGAGCCGGGGACGGTCATCGTCATCCGGTACGAGGGCCCCAAGGGCGGACCGGGCATGCGCGAGATGCTCGCCATCACCGCGGCCATCAAGGGCGCGGGGCTCGGAAAAGATGTACTACTCTTGACGGACGGACGATTCTCAGGCGGCACAACCGGCCTGTGCATCGGCCACATAGCACCCGAAGCGGTGGACGCAGGTCCTATCGCCTTCGTGCGCGATGGTGATCTGATACGGGTCGATATCGCAGCTCGCTCTCTCGATCTACTCGTCGACGAGGCAGAGCTCGCCTCCCGCCGCTCTGGCTGGGAGCCGCTTCCCCCGCGCTACACCCGAGGCGTTCTTGCCAAGTACTCGCGCCTCGTGCGGTCCGCCGCCGAGGGAGCGACGACCGGCTGATCCATCGACCGGCTCAGCAACCGCTCGATCGGAGCGCCGGTGTCCCGCACAGTTCATCAGAAGGAAAGTCATGACTGCTGACTCCGTCTCGGCCGTGCCGAGGCCGCCCGCCCGTCCATCCGCTCCGGAGATCACCGGTGCGGAGGCCGTCGTCCGCTCGCTCGAGCTTCTCGGCGTCACGGACGTCTTCGGCCTTCCCGGCGGCGCGATCCTCCCGGTCTACGACCCGCTCATGGACGCCTCGCAGCTGCGCCACATCCTCGTGCGGCACGAGCAGGGCGCGGGTCACGCGGCCGAGGGCTACGCGTCCGCATCCGGCAAGGTCGGCGTGTGCATCGCCACCTCCGGTCCCGGAGCGACCAACCTCGTCACGGCGATCGCCGACGCCTACATGGACTCGGTGCCGCTGCTCGCGATCACAGGCCAGGTGTTCTCGACGCTGATGGGGACGGACGCGTTCCAGGAGGCCGACATCGTGGGGATCACGATGCCGATCACCAAGCACTCGTTCCTGGTGAAGGACGCCGCCGACATCCCCGGTGCCATCGCCGCGGCCTACGAGATCGCCGGCACCGGTCGTCCCGGTCCCGTGCTCGTGGACATCACCAAGGATGCGCAGCAGGCGACGGCCCCGTTCGTGTGGCCGCCGAAGATCGACCTCCCCGGGTACCGACCGGTGACCAAGGCGCACGGCAAGCAGATCCAGGCGGCAGCCGCCCTCCTCGCCGAGGCGAAGAAGCCGGTGCTGTACGTGGGTGGAGGCGTCGTCCGCGGCCGTGCCGCGGCCGAGCTGCTCGAGCTCGCCGAGTCGACCGGCGCGCCCGTCGTCACCACGCTGATGGCGCGCGGCGCGTTCCCCGACTCGCACCCGCAGCACCTGGGCATGCCGGGCATGCACGGCACGGTTCCCGCCGTGCTCGCGCTGCAGGAGGCCGATCTCCTCGTCTCGCTCGGCGCCCGGTTCGACGATCGCGTCACGGGCAAGGCCGCGCTGTTCGCGCCGCACGCGAAGGTCGTGCACGTCGACATCGATCCGGCGGAGATCTCCAAGATCCGCACGGCCGACGTGCCGATCGTGGGCGATGTGCGCGACGTGCTCACCGATCTCGATGCCGCCTTCCGCGGAGCGACGGCCGACGCGAAGCCCGACATCGAGGAGTGGTGGTCGTACCTCGACGGACTCCGCAACGAGTTCCCCCTCGGGTACGCGCCGACGACCGACGGCCTGCTCGCCCCGCAGTACGTGATCCAGCGCATCGGAGAGCTCACCGGTCCGGAGGGCATCTTCGCCTCCGGTGTGGGGCAGCACCAGATGTGGGCTGCGCAGTTCATCAAGTACGAGCGCCCGAACGCCTGGCTGAACTCCGGCGGCGCGGGCACGATGGGCTACTCGGTGCCGGCGGCCATGGGCGCCAAGGTCGCGGAGCCGGAACGCCAGGTCTGGGCGATCGACGGCGACGGCTGCTTCCAGATGACCAATCAGGAGCTCGCCACCTGCGCGATCAACAACATCCCGATCAAGGTCGCGATCATCAACAACTCGTCTCTGGGCATGGTCCGGCAGTGGCAGACGCTCTTCTACGACGGCCGTCATTCCAACACCGACCTGAACACCGGGCACGGCACGATCCGCATCCCCGACTTCGTGAAGCTCGCGGAGGCGTACGGCTGCCTCGCGATCCGCGTGGAGAAGGAGGAGGAGGTCGACGCCGCCATCCAGCTCGCGCTGGAGACGAACGACCGCCCCGTGGTGATCGACTTCGTCGTGAGCGCCGACTCCATGGTGTGGCCGATGGTGCCGCAGGGGGTCAGCAACAGCTATGTCCAGTACGCGCGCGACCACGCGCCCGCGTTCGACGAGGAGGACTGAGCCATGTCGACCCACGTCCTGAGCCTGCTGGTGGAGAACACCCCCGGCCTTCTGACCCGCGTCGCCGGCCTGTTCGCGCGCCGGGGCTTCAACATCGACTCCCTCGCCGTCGGCGTGACCGAGGTGCCGGGGATCTCCCGCATCACGGTCGTCGTCGACGTGGAGGAGCTGCCGCTCGAGCAGGTGACCAAGCAGCTCAACAAGCTGATCAACGTCATCAAGATCGTCGAGCTCGACCCGGCGGCGTCCGTGCAGCGCGAGCACATGCTCGTGAAGGTGCGCACCGACAACGCCAGCCGTTCGAACGTGATCGAGGTCGTCAACCTCTTCCGCGCCTCGGTCGTCGACTACGCCGCCGACGCCCTCGTCATCGAGGTCACCGGAGACAAGGGCAAGGTCGAGGCGCTGCTGCGCGCTCTGGAGCCCTTCGGCATCAAGGAGATCGCCCAGTCCGGCCTCCTCGCGATCGGCCGCGGCGGCAAGAGCATCACCGAGCGCGTCCTGCGCGGCTGACCCTTCGACAGACTCAGGGACCGCGCGTCCCGCACAACCACAACCAAGGAGAGAAACCAGTGAGCACCGAGATCTTCTACGACGACGACGCCGACCTGTCCCTGATCCAGGGCAAGAAGGTCGCCATCGTCGGCTACGGCTCGCAGGGCCACGCCCACGCCCAGAACCTGCGCGACTCGGGTGTCGAGGTCGCGATCGCCCTCAAGGAGGGCTCGAAGTCCGCCGCGAAGGCCGAGGAGGCCGGCTTCCCCGTGAAGACCGTCGCCGAGGCGACCGAGTGGGCCGACGTCATCATGATCCTCGCGCCGGACCAGCACCAGCGCACGATCTACAGCGAGTCCATCGCCCCGAACCTGACGGCGGGCAAGACCCTGGCCTTCGCGCACGGCTTCAACATCCGCTTCGGCTACATCGACGCTCCCGAGGGTGTCGACGTGATCCTCGTCGCGCCGAAGGCTCCCGGTCACACCGTGCGTCGCGAGTTCGTCGCCGGCCGCGGCATTCCGGACATCATCGCCGTCGAGCGCGACGCGTCCGGTCACGCCTGGGACCTCGCGCTCTCGTACGCGAAGGCGATCGGCGGCACCCGCGCCGGCGTCATCAAGACGACCTTCACCGAGGAGACCGAGACCGACCTGTTCGGCGAGCAGGCCGTGCTCTGCGGTGGCATGAGCCACCTGGTGCAGGCGGGCTTCGAGACCCTCGTCGAGGCAGGCTACCAGCCGCAGATCGCCTACTTCGAGGTCCTGCACGAGCTCAAGCTCATCGTCGACCTCATGTGGGAGGGCGGCATCGCCAAGCAGCGCTGGTCGATCTCCGACACCGCCGAGTTCGGCGACTACGTTTCCGGTCCGCGCGTGATCGACGAGCGCGTCAAGGAGAGCATGAAGGGCGTCCTGTCCGACATCCAGTCCGGCGCGTTCGCGAAGCGCTTCATCGAGGACCAGGACAACGGGGCCGAGGAGTTCCTCGCCCTCCGCGCCAAGGAGGAGCAGCACCCGATCGAGGCGACCGGCAAGGAGCTGCGTTCGCTCTTCGCCTGGAAGCAGCAGGACGAGGACTACGTCGACGGCAGCGCCGCGCGCTGATTCGACTCGCGAACGAACGGGCGTCCCCTCGGGGGCGCCCGTTCGGCGTTCCGCACAGCATTCACGGGCGCAGACATCGGATGTCTGTGCCAGGATGGACGCATGCGACAGGAATGGTTTGATGACGCCCGCTTCGGCATGTTCGTCCACTTCGGCCTCTACAGCGGAGCCGCGCGGCACGAGTGGGTGCAGAACTACGAACGCCTCACCGACGAGGAGTACCGCCCCTATTTCGACAACTTCGATCCCGACCTCTTCGATGCCGCGGCCCTGGCGAAGACCGCCAAGGAGACGGGGATGGGCTACGTCGTGCTCACGACCAAGCACCATGACGGCTTCTGCCTCTGGGACTCGAAGCTGACCGACTTCACCTCCGTCACGGCGGTCGGACGGGACCTCGTCCGCGAGTACGTCGACGCCCTCCGTGCCGAAGGGATCCGCGTCGGCCTCTACCACTCGGTCATCGACTGGCATCACCCCGACTTCACGGTGGACTGGAACCACCCCCGACGCGACGACGAGAACGCGCACGCCCTGAACGAGGGGCGCGACATGGCCCGCTACCGGGAGTACCTGCACGGTCAGGTCCGCGAGCTGCTCACCGGGTACGGCGACATCGACTACCTGTTCTTCGACTTCACCTACCCGGAGTCCAAGGACGGCTGGGAGGGGAAGGGGCCGCAGGACTGGGACGCCGAGGCGCTGCTCGCGCTGTGCCGTGAGCTGCAGCCGGAGATGCTCGTCAACGACCGGCTCGGCATCCCCGCGGACTTCGTGACGCCAGAGCAGTACCAGCCGACGGCTCCGATCGTCCGCGACGGCGTGCCCCTCGTGTGGGAGGCGTGCCAGACGCTCAACGGCTCCTGGGGCTATCACCGGGACAACACCGACCAGAAGTCGCCGGTGCTGCTCGTGCAGATGCTCGTCGACTCGGTGTCGATGGGCGGCAACATGCTGCTCAACATCGGTCCGGACGGCCGGGGGGCGATCGCCCCCCGGGACGCGGCGACCCTCGCCGAGATCGGCGAGTGGATGCGGCTCCACGACCGCGCCGTGATCGGGGCCGGTCATGCGCCGTTCACGCCGCCCCGAGAGGGCGTGTACACGCTCCGCGGCGACCGGCTCTACCTGAGCCTGTTCAGTTGGCCGCTGGGCTTCGTGCATCTGCCGGGACTCGCGAGCAGGGTCTCGTATGCGCGCCTGCTGAACGATGGGTCCTGGCTGCGCACGAGCATCAGCGATCCGGACCAGCAGGCCGACCTGATGACGCCGGCAGGCGAGGCCGAGGGGACGCTCACGGTGCATCTCCCGGTACGGCGTCCCGACGTGCTGATGCCGGTCATCGAGCTGCGCCTGACAGGGGAGTGAGGCCGTCGGTGGCGGCGGCTCAGGCCGTCGCCACCGGGATCTCCATGCCCTCCAGCGCGAGCCGTGCGGCGCCGTGCAGGATCGCGTCCGCGCCGGTGGCCGCGGCCTCGATCCGCAGGCGCTGGGTCGCGAGCGGGTGGCAGGCCTCGTAGACCCGGCTGCGCACCGCGGCGATGAACGGCTCGGAGGCGCTCATGCTCCCGGTGAGGAAGAGGGCGTGCGGGTTGAAGAAGTTCACGACCCCGGAGAGCGCCTGACCCAGGTGGGTCCCGGCGGTGCGGACGAGCGTCGTCGCCAGCGGGTCCGCGTCCCGTGCCAGTGTCAGCACGTCGGCCGTGGTGCGGACGTCGGTGTTGCCGCGCTCGCGCATCTGGCGGACGAGGCTCGCGCCGCTGGCCACGGTCTCCAGGCAGCCGGTGTTGCCGCAGGAGCAGGGGATGTCCCCGCTGCCGTCGATGCGCGTGTGCGTGATGTCGCCGGCCGCAGCGGTGGCCCCGCGGTGGATGTGGCCGTCCACGATGATCCCGCTGCCGATCGCGGTGCCCGCCTTGACGGTGATGCTGTGCCGGGTGTGCCCGAGCTGGCGACGGTGCTCGCCGAGGGCGGCGAGATTGGCGTCGTTGTCGACGACGACGGGGACGCCGTGGCGCTCCGCGAGGTGCTCGCCGACGCGGAATCCGGGCCACCCCGGCATCCGCGAGGGCTGATCCACGGAGCCGGTCGCGACGTCGACGGGGCCGGGCAGGCTCACGCCGATCGCGTGGACCCGCGTCTCGGCGAGCAGGCGCTCGAACACCTCCGACACTCTCTCCAGCGTGGCCCCAGGGCCGTCCGCGACGTCGATCGCGATGGTCTCCGAGTGGAGCAGGCCGCCGCTGAGGTCGTGCCGCCCGATGCGGGCATGGCGCCCGCCGAGATCGGCGGACAGCACGATGCCGTCGCCGGCGATCCGGAGCACGCGCGGCCGTCGTCCCCCGCGGGAGGTGCCGGCCCCTGCCTCCTCCAGCACGCCGGCATCGAGAAGCGCCTGTACGCGCAGGCCGACGGTGGAGGCGGCCACGCCGAGGGCGGAGGCGAGCTCCGAGCGGGAGCGGGCCTGCCCGCGCGCGACGAAGTCGAGGATGCGCCGTGTGTGCGGATCGTCGACGGGGGTGTCGGCGGGGTTCGTCATGGAGGCCCTTCGTCTCGGAGCATCGTCAGCGTAGCGGGGGTGTCGCATGTTTCGGGGGAGTGACGAATTATCACCACCCTATAAACATCGGATGTTCAGCTTGCGGCACCTTGCGAACTATGACAGCGTAACTTCATACGAAATCCTAATTGGTTAGTTCGAGTCTCGAAATAACCGTTCCCTTCTCAGGAGGCATTCAATGAAGAAGTTGCGTGTGGGGGCTGTCGCCGCTGTCGCGGGCGTGGCCGTGGCGATGACCGGCTGTGCGAGCAGCGGGGGATCCGGAGGCTCGGCCGACGGCGACACCATCGTCGTGGACATGTGGGCCGGCAGCGAGTCGGACGTCGATGCGCTGGAGGC
Organism: Microbacterium sp. str. 'China'; assembly: GCF_002993305.1. Lineage (NCBI taxonomy): Bacteria > Bacillati > Actinomycetota > Actinomycetes > Micrococcales > Microbacteriaceae > Microbacterium > Microbacterium sp. str. 'China'. The sequence goes on from NZ_CP027434.1 coordinate 1,582,809, forward strand.
GCAGATCGAGTTCGCGCAGAAGCAGAACCCGGACATCAAGATCAAGCTGCAGACGTCGCCGTGGAGTGACTTCTTCACCAAGCTCACGACCAACATGGCCAGCGGCAACATGGCGTGCATCACCGGCATGAGCGGCGCGCAGCTCGGCGGCTACACGGCCGGCTTCCGCGAGCTCAGCGACGAGGATCTCAAGACCGCGGGCATCGACTGGTCGGAGTTCAACCCGAGCGCCGACGGCATCCTCAGCTTCGAGGGCAAGGTCTACGGCGTGCCGTTCGACGTCGCCACGATGCTCGTCTACTACAACCAGGACATGCTCAGCGCCGCCGGTGCCGCCACGCCGGAGATCGGCTGGACGTTCGACGACTTCGACACGATCGCCGCCGACGCCACGAAGGACGGCAAGTACGGCTTCGGCATGGGCATGGGCGGCTACCAGTGGATGTCGATGCCGATCGCGTACTCCGCCACGCAGCCCGCCTCCGAGGACGGCACGCTGCACATCGACGACGAGGACTTCGTCGACGCCGCGTCCTGGTACGCCGGCCTGGTCACGGAGAAGAAGGTCGCGGCTCCGGTCGCCTCCGCCTCCGACACCGGCTGGGGCGAGAACCAGTACACGGGTGGCAACGCGGCCATGGCCGTCGACGGCACCTGGAACGCCGTCAGCTACCTCAACAACGAGTCCGGCTTCGCCGCCGGCATGGTGCCGCTGCCCGCGGGTGTGGACGGCAACCCCGGTCCCATCCTCGGCTCCGGCTACGGCATCGCCGAGAACTGCAAGAACCCGGAGGCCGCGCTGAAGGTTCTCGGCTCCCTCGTCGGCGAGGACGCGCAGGACTACATCGCGTCGTCCGGCCGCTCCTACCCGGCCCGCATCTCGTCGCAGCCGCTGTACTTCGAGTCGATCGACGAGCAGTACCGCGACCAGGTCCAGTCGGTGTTCGAGGCCGCGTTCGGTGACACGGTGCCGCTGTACATGACCAAGAACTGGCAGAAGCTCGACAGCTACATCCAGCCCAACCTCGTCAGCGTCTACAACGGCCAGATGACGATGGAGGAGCTGCTGTCGAACGCCCAGGCGCAGTTCGGCGAGTGAGCCGGATCCGGCTCGCACAGCAGTAACAGAGAAAGACAACGAGATGACGATCACGACGAGACGTCGAGGATCGCTCGCCAAGGTCGAGGGCCGCCAGGCGCTGGGTTTCGCAAGCCCGGCCCTGGTGGGCCTCGCCCTGTTCACGATCGTGCCCGTGGGGCTCTCGATCGTGATGAGCGTCTTCGACTGGCCGACCTTCGGCGAACGCACCTTCAACGGGGTGGACAACTACGTCAAACTGTTCACCAGCAGCCCGGACTTCTGGCCCGCGCTGCGCAACTCGGCCGTGTACACGCTGCTGTACGTGCCGTTGAGCGTCGCTCTCTCGCTCGTGCTCGCCCTCGGCCTCGGCCCCCGCATCCGCGGCCGCGGTGCCCTGCGCGTCCTCTTCTTCATCCCCGTCGTGACCCCGATGGTCGCGAACGTCCTGGTGTGGAAGATGATGCTGCAGCCGCAGGGGCTCTTCAACGGCCTCTCGGTCACCTGGTTCGGCATCGAGCTGCCGAACTTCCTCGCCGACCCCAACTGGGCGATGATCATGGTCGTCGTGATGAGCGTCTGGCAGGGACTCGGCTACAACATGCTGATCTTCTCCGCCGCCCTCGAGCAGCTCCCGGAGAGCGTCCTGGAAGCGGCCAGTATCGATGGCGCACAGGGCATCCGGCGTGTGTGGAGCATCATCATCCCGATGATCTCGCCGTCGATCTTCTTCGCGACGATCATGACGATGATCACCTCGCTCCAGGTCTTCGTCCAGCCGCAGATGCTCACCGGAGGCGGCCCCGGCAACGCCACCAAGCCCCTCGTGATGTACATCTGGGAGCAGGGCTTCACCTTCGGCGATCTCGGACTCGCCGCCGCCGCCGCGTGGATCCTGTTCGCGATCATCATCGCGATCACGGGCATCCAGTTCGCCGCACAGAAGAAGTGGGTGCACTATGAGCACTGAGACCCTCGTCCGGCCCACCGGCACCGCCCCGCGGCGTCAGCGCGAGCGGGAGAAGGCGCGTGGTGCGGCGACCACGCCGGGCGCGCGCGCCCGACTGATCCTCGCGCACGTCACCATCTACGTCGCGGCGCTCATCTTCATCGCGCCGCTCGTCTACGCGTTCTTCTCGGCCCTCAAGCCGAACTCCGAGATGTTCTCGATGCCGCCGACGCTCGTGGGCTCCGAGCTCCGCTGGAGCAACTTCGTCGACGTCTTCGCCTACGGACCGTTCCTCACGTACATCATGAACTCGTTCATCGTGGCGATCGGCGGCACCCTGGTCGTGCTCGTGGTGTCCACGACCGCCGGATACGCGTTCGGGCGCCTGCGCTGGAAGGGCCGCGACGCGGTCTTCGTCCTCTTCCTGGCCACGCTGATGGTGCCCGCCGAGGTGCTCGTCATCCCCATGTTCCAGGTCATGCAGTGGTTCAACTGGGTCGACACCTATCAGGCGCTCATCCTTCCCTTCGCGTTCGGCGCCTTCGGCACGTTCCTGATGCGGCAGTTCTTCCGCGGCATCCCCTACGAGCTGGAGGAGGCAGCCCGTGTCGACGGCGCCGGCCCTGTCCGGTCCTTCCTGCAGATCATCCTGCCGCTGTCGAAGTCCGCGGTCGCGGTGCTCGCGGTCTTCACGTTCCTGTCCTTCTGGAACAGCTACCTCTGGCCCCTCATCGTCACGGTCGACTACAACGCGCACGGCACGCTGCCGGTCGGTCTGGCGAGCTTCGCCGGTCTCACCGGCACCCGGTGGGACCTGCAGATGGCCGCAGCGATCATCTCGATGATCCCCACCACCCTGCTCGTGATCGTGCTGCAGAAGCATCTGGTCAAAGGCATCGCGATGGCCGGACTGGGCGGACGATGAGCGCGGTCGGGCAGCAGACGGACGAACCTCGACGAACGACCACGGGCCTCGGATCCGACCTGGCGCTGGCGGGGGTGGACATCGGGGGCACGAAGATCGCGGCCCTCGTCGTGGACGCCTTCGGAGGCGTCCTCGCACGCGGAAGCGTCCCGGCGCCCGCGAGCGTCGGCGGCTCGGCGATGGCGGACGCCGCGGCCGGCCTCGTCGCGCGGCTGGCGGCCGAGGCCGGTGTCGCCGTCGCCGCGGTGGGGGTGGGCGCCGCGGGCGTCATCGACCATGAGAGCGGCACCATCCGCGCCGCGTCCGCCCTGTTCGCGGACTGGGCGGGCTTCCCGCTCGGCCCGGAGCTGGCGCAGCGCCTCGGTGTCCCGGTGCGGGTGGAGAACGACGTGAACGCCTTCCTCCTCGGTGAAGCCGCCGCGGCGGGCCCGAGCGTGCCCGATGTGCTCGGTGTGATGCTCGGCACAGGCGTCGGCGGCGCGCTGGTCATCGGCGGGGAGCTGCACCACGGCCCGCACGGCGCGGCCGGCGAGATCGGGCACACGCCCGGTTACAGCGACCTCGTCTGCACCTGCGGGCAGACCGGTCACCTGGAGACCCTGGCCTCCGGGACGTCGATCGCCCGGCGGTTCGAGGAGCGCACCGGTCGTCCGGTGAACGATGCCAGGGAGGTCGCGGAGGCCGCCCGGGCCGGCGACGCCGACGCCCGCGCGGTGTTCGACGCCGCCGGACGGGCGCTCGCTCTCGCCTGCGCCAGTGCCGCGACGCTCCTCGACCTGCCGATCGCCATCGTCGGCGGCGGGGTCACGGCCGCCTGGGACCTCCTGGAGCCGTCGATCGAGCGGACGCTCGGTACCGATGCCCCGGTGTCGGGGATCGCGCTGCGCGTCGTCCCCGCCGTCCTCGGAGCCGACGCCGTCGCGCTCGGCGCCATCGAGAGCGCCCGACGCGCCCTCGCCCCCGTTTCCTGACCACGACTGCGACCGCAGAGGAGAACACCACCGTGACCGCACGCCCGGAAGCCCACGAGATCTGGATGGGTCCGCTGCCGCCGCTCGCCGAGGGCGGGCTCGCGCGGCCCCGGATCGGCATCGGCGGCATCTCCATCGAGTCGAGCACCTTCTCCCCGCACATCTCCGGGGACGAGGCCTTCACGATCCGCACCGGCGATGCACTGCGGGCGTACTACCCGTTCCTCGACGCCGGACGCGAGCTCGCCGAGGCGGCGGAGTGGGTCCCGCTCACGCACGGGCGGTCGCTCCCCGGCGGCGCCGTGGACCCGGACACCTATCGGCGGATGAAGGACGCGCTCGTCGAGGGGATCCGCACGCAAGGCCCGTTCGACGGCTTCTTCTTCGACATCCACGGCGCGATGAGCGTCGTCGGGATGGACGATGCCGAGGGGGATCTGGCTCTCGCGGTGCGGGAGGCGCTCGGTCCGGACACCCTCGTCTCCACGTCGATGGATCTGCACGGCAACGTCTCGGAGACGCTGCGCGACGCGGTGGATCTGCTCACCTGCTACCGCATGGCCCCGCACGAGGACTGGCTGAACACGAAGGAGCGGGCGGTGTGGAACCTGCTCGACCGTCTCCGCGGACCGCACGGCGGCGATGTGCAGGCGCGGCGACCCTTCACCGCCTGGGTGCCCGTGCCCGTGCTCCTGCCGGGGGAGAAGACGAGCACGCGGCTCGAGCCCGCGCAGGGCATCTATGCCGAGCTCCCCGAGATCGAGGCTCTGCCCGGTGTCGTCGACGCCTCCGTGTGGATCGGCTACGCGTGGGCGGACGAGCCGCGCTGCCAGGCGTACGTCGTGGTCACCGGGGACGACCGTGAGGTCATCGCCCGGGAGGCGGAGCGCGTGGCCCGGATGTTCTGGGAGGCGCGGGAGGATTTCGTCTTCGTCGCGAAGACCGGAAGCCTCGACGAGGCGCTGGAGGAGGCCCTGGCGTCCGGAGCCCCGCGTCCGTACGTGATCTCCGACTCCGGGGACAACCCGACGGCCGGGGGAGCGGGCGATGTGACCTGGACCCTCGCCCAGCTGCTCCAGCGACCCGAGCTCACCGACGGGACGCACACGACGCTGGTCGCCTCGATCTTCGATCCGCGGGCCGTCGCCGAAGCCGTGGAGGCGGGCGTCGGTGCGACGGTCACGCTGTCCGCCGGCGCCGCGGTCGACTCCGGGCCCCACGGACCGGTCGAGATCACCGGCACGGTGTTCTCCGTCACCGACGGCGACCCGGACGCCGGCACCCAGGTGGTGATCGCTGTCGGCGGGCTGCACGCCATCGTGACCGCGCGCCGCAAGCCCTTCCACCACCTCTCCGACTTCCGGATGCTGGGGCTCGAGCCGACGACGGCCGACGTCGTGGTCGTGAAGATCGGCTACCTGGAGCCGGAGCTGTATGAGCTGGCGGCGGGATGGACGCTGGCGCTCACCCCGGGCGGGGTGGACCAGGACCTGCTCCGCCTCGGACACCATCGCCTGTGCTCCGGGGTGTTCCCGTTCGACACGACAGGCGACCCCGATCTGACCGCGGTGGTCGTGCGCCGCGGGGCCGACGAGGAGGACACGGCATCATGATGAACTTCGAGAAGCGCACCGGCCCCGACTTCGGTGCGGCGTCCCCGGTCTACCCCGCGAACGGCGTGCCGGACTGGTACCGCGACGCCAAGCTCGGCTTCTTCGTGCACTGGGGGCTGTACTCCGTGCCGGCGTGGGCCGTGCAGCACGGGGAGGGCGTGAACATCCCCACCGAGGACGCCTATGCGTGGCACCAGTACGCGGAGTGGTACGGCAACACGGTGCGCATCCCGGGCAGCCCGACATGGGAGCGTCACCAGCGCACCTACGGCCCAGGGACCTCGTACGAGGACCTCGCCGACCAGTGGGACGCCGACGCCTTCGATGCTGACGCCTTCGTCGGTGAGCTCGTGTCGGCGGGGGCGCGTTACGTCGTGCCCACGACCAAGCACCACGAGGGGTTCTGTCTGTGGGACACCGCCACGACGGGATTCAACGCCGTTGCGCGCGGCCCTCGTCGTGACCTCATCTCCGAGTTCCACGACGCCACGCGGCGGGCCGGAGCCAAGTTCGGCGTGTACTACTCCGGAGCGCTCGACTGGCACGTGAGCGACTTCCCGCCGATCGAGTCGGACACCGACCTGTTCCGGTTCCGTCGCAACGACGCGCACTTCTCCCGGTACGCCGCCGCGCAGCTCGAGGAGCTCGTGGACCGGTTCGCGCCCGACGTGCTCTGGAACGACATCGAGTGGCCGGACGGCGGCAAGGGCACGGAGGACTACGCCGTGGCCGCACTGCTACGGCGTTACTTCGACGCCGTCCCGGACGGCGTCGTCAACGACCGGTGGGGCGTGCCGTACCACGGCTTCCTCACCCGCGAATACACGCACATCCCGGACATCATCCCCGAGCCGTGGGAGTCGACCCGCGGGCTCGGCTACTCGTTCGGGTTCAACCAGGCGGAGGACGAGCGGCACTCGCTCTCCGGTGCGGCCCTGGTCCGGCTCCTCGTCGACGTCGTCGCGAAGAACGGCAACCTGCTCATCAACGTGGGCCCCGCGGCGGACGGATCCATTCCGGCGCTGCAGCGGAAGGCGATGCAGGAGCTCGGCGGCTGGCTGTCCGTGAACGGCGCGGCGATCTACGGCACGCGGCCCTGGACGCGGATGGGGGAGCGAACGGGGGCTCCTCGTCGCTACACCACCTCCACCGACGCGGTGCACGTGCATGCGCTCGACCCGGCGGCAGGCGAGTTCGAGCTGCCGTCCGAGCTCGCGGCCGCCGCGCTGTCGTGGGCCGACGGGACCCCGGCCCACGCGACCGTGGACGGCGGCACGACCCGCATCGTGATCCCGGCCGGACTCCGCGAGGCTCCGGTCGCCGTGCTCACCGCGTACGGCGCCTGACGCGCAGAGACGCCGGGCGCGCCTGCCGCGATCAGGCGTGCGTCGTGATGCCGGGGAGCACGAGCGCGAGCCAGCGACGGCGGACCTCGGCTGGTTGGTCGGTGGGTGAGGTTGCCATCAGCAGGTAGAAGTCGTCGACCGTGATCTCGGGACGGATGTCACCCTCCCGTTGGCCACGGGAGATGAGCTCCGCCAGCGCCGCGCCTGCGCGAGCCTCGTCGGACTGATCGCCATGGCCCACGACGCCGAGGGTCCTCGCCGCGGCTTTGACAGCGTGAGTGTGGGCGGCGGACTCCACCACGCGCTCCAGGAATCCCACGACTTCGTCGACTGCCGTCTCGCCGTCCCGGGCACGGGCCAGTGACGCCTCCGCGTCGTCCGCGACCTGCGCGACGTACTCGGAGATGACGGCGGCCAGCAGATCAGCCTTCGTGGGGAAGTGCCGGTAGAGGGTGCCGACGGCGACGCCGGCGGCCTTCGCGATCTCGTCCATCCCGACGTCCGGTCCGCTTCCGCCGATCTCCGCCTGCGCGGCCTCGAGGATGTTGCGGCGGTTGCGGGCCGCGTCGGCCCGCAACGGGCGGTCGTGTGCCATGCGTTTCTCCTGGGGGTGAGAACGTCGTAAGTGAGAGACTGACTCACGCTTGCGCGAAAGTGAATGCTCGTTCATGATGTTGTGAACCAGGGTTCACTTTACATCGGGAGATATGGGATGACCATTAAGACCGCACTCGTCACCGGCGCCTCCTCGGGCATCGGGGAGGCCACTGCCCGCGAGCTCCAGTCGCGGGGGTTCACCGTGTACGGCGCGGCGAGACGCACCGATCGGCTGCAGAAGCTCGCCTCCGACGGCATCCGTTCCCTCGGGATGGACGTGACCGACGAGCAGTCGATGAGGGATGGCGTCGCGACGATCATCGCCGAGACGGGGCGCATCGACGTGCTCGTCAACAACGCCGGCTACGGCTCGTACGGCTCGATCGAGGATGTCACGATCGACGAGGGGCGCCGCCAGTTCGAGGTCAACGTCTTCGGCGCGATGGCCCTCACGCAGTTGGTCCTCCCGCAGATGCGCACGCAGCAGTCGGGGACGATCGTGAACATCACCTCGATGGGCGGGAAGATCTACACACCGCTGGGAGGCTGGTACCACGGCACGAAGTTCGCCCTTGAAGCACTCTCCGACTGCCTGCGGCTGGAGCTCGCCCCCTTCGGGATAGATGTCGTCGTCATCGAGCCAGGCGGGATCGCGACCGAGTGGGGTGGCATCGCCGCCGACCATCTGGACGAGGCCTCGAAGACCTCGGCGTACAAGCGCCAGGCGGACGCGGTCGCCGCATCATTGCGGTCCGAGGCGAACGCGAACCGCAACAGCTCCCCGTCGGTGATCTCCGAGGCGATCGGTGCTGCCGTGACGGCGCGCCGCCCGAAGACCCGCTATGCGGTCGGGTTCGGCGCCAAGCCGCTGATCGGCGCACGGAGGATCCTCTCCGATCGCCAGTTCGATGCGCTCATCACCCGCGCCACGGGCGTCCCCCGAGACTGAGTGATAGCTCCGACCCACCGGCCGAACCGAGTTCCGATCCCGCACCGCTCGGGCACGTCATGCCGTGGCGCCCCGGTGCCGTCCGCCCGAGGGGCGCGTGCGCTCCTCGAGCACCTCGATCACATGGCGGTACGGGCGGCCGGTGGCGCGGGTCATGCCGATCTCGCACGTGCGGTTGGCCGACACGAAGGCGTCGAAGCCGCCGCGGGCCGTATCGGCTGCGGCCACCTCGGCCGATTCCTGCGCCGTCGCGCTCGCGGTGAGCTCGGGGTGCAGCATGCCGCGGTCGCCGGCGAACGCGCAGCAGCCCCAGCCGTCGGGCACGAAGACCTCGTCGGCGACGGCGGCAGCGATCGCCGTCAGTGCGCCCGTCGCGCCGAGCGCGGTCGTCGAGCAGGTCGGGTGCACGGCGATCGAGGGGAGCTTCGCATCGACGGAGAGGCGCGGCAGCACCTCCCGCGCGACGAACGTGGTGGCGTCCTCGATGCGCAGACCGGCGTACTCCGGATGGGCGGCGACGGCCTGGGTGAGCATCACGTCGAGGCCCTCGGTGCAGGAGGCCGCATCGCAGACGACCGGGAGCTCCCCGTGGCGGCTGGCGTCCCAGAGCGAGGCCAGCACCCGGTTCGACATGAGGCGATAGCCGTCGAGGTGTCCCTTGGACTTCCACGGCGTCCCGCAGCAGAGCCCGCCGTTCTCCTCCGGGACCACGACGGGGATCCCGGCGCGGTCGAGCAGGGCGCGCAGGGCGTCGCGGGAGCCGGGACCCTCGTCCTCCGGGCCGAACATCGTGCCGATGCAGGCGCCGAAGAAGACGGCTTGGGCATCGGACGGTGAGACCGGTCGGGGCGGCGCGGTGCCGCCGCGGGGGAGGCCGCCGTCGTAGAGGGGCACGGTGTCGGCACCGAGCACCGCGCGTCCGACCCGCGTCGCGCCGCGCACGAGCGGGACGGGGAGAGCGTCGGCGACCGTGAGGGCGACGCCGCCGGCGCGCGTGACGGTGCTCCAGTGCTTCGCCGCCGTTCCCCACGCGGCCCCCTCCACGGCGTTCTCCTGCTCGGCGCGGAGGCGGCGGACGAGGTCGCCGGTGTTGATGTCCACCGGACACGCGACGCCGCACATGCCGTCGACCGCGCAGGTCTGCACGCCGTCGTAGTCGTAGTCGGCGCGGAGGTCCCGCAGCAGCGCCGTGTCGCCCTGCTCCTCGGCCCAGGCCATGTCCCGGCGCAGCACGATGCGCTGCCGCGGTGTGAGGGTGATGCTCTTGCTCGGGCACGTGGGCTCGCAGTACCCGCACTCGACGCAGCGGTCCACCTCGTGCTCGACCGTGGGCACGCGCTTCAGATCCTGCAGATAGGAGTCCGGGTCGTCGGAGAGCACGACGCCGGGGTTGAGGATCCCGTCCGGATCGAACAGCCGCTTGATCTCCCACATCATGTCGGTGAGCTCGTCGCCGTACTGCCGCCGCACGAACGGCGCCATGATGCGGCCGGTGCCGTGCTCGGCCTTGAGGGATCCCTCCTGCGCGAGGACGAGCTCGACGAGGTCGTCCGTGAAGCGGCGGTACCGCGCCACGCTGTCGGGGTCGTCGAAACGCTCGTTCAGCAGGAAGTGGACGTTGCCGTCCTTCGCGTGCCCGAAGATGACGGACCCCTCGTAGCCGTGTTCCGCGAACAGCTCGATCAGGCGTTCGCAGGTGGCCAGCAGCCGGGGGACGGGGACGACGATGTCTTCGAGGAGGGCGGTCGTGCCGGACGGCCGCGCTCCGGCGACCGCCGTGTAGAGGCCTTTGCGGACGTGCCACAGTGCGGCGCGCTCTGCCGCATCGGTCGTCAGGCGTGGGGCGACGGCGAGGGGGAGGGCATCGAAGTGCGCCTGCGCTGATGCGCTCGCGACGGCGAGGGATTCGTCGTCGGCGGCGTGCACCTCGACGAGGAGCGCGGCGTGGCCCTGGACGTCGATCTCGGAGATCGCGGCCGGGACGTCGCTCAGGCCCTGGGCGACGCGCAGCGAGGCGGCGTCGAGGAGTTCGATCGTCGCGAGTCCGAGCTCCGTGAGAGCGGGGAGCGCGGTCATCGCCGCCGACAGCGTCTCGAAGACGAGCAGGCCGGTGGCGATCGCGGGGCGCACCTCGATGGTGCGGAAACGGGCCTCCGCGACGAAGCCGAGGGTCCCTTCCGATCCGATGAGGAGGTGTTCGAGGATCCGCACCGGGTCGTCGAAGTCGAGCAGGGCGTTCAGGCCGTAGCCCATGGTGTTCTTCATCGAGAACTGCTGTCGGAGGAAGGCGACGTTCTCGGGCGCGGCGAGCAGCCGCTCCCGGAGCGACGACAGCCCGGCGAACAGGGCGGGTTCCGCGGCGCGGAGCACATCCGCGGCGTCCACGCGTCCGGTGTCCAGCACGGTGCCGCTGGGCAGCACGACGACCATGGAGGTGATCGTCTGGTACGAGTTCTCCGTGATGCCGCAGGCCATGCCGCTGGAGTTGTTGGCGACGACGCCGCCGATCGTGCAGGCGATCTCGCTGGCCGGATCCGGTCCGAGCTTGCGGCGGTACCGGGACAGCCGTGTGTTCACCTGCCGGACCGTGGCTCCGGGGCCGACCCGCACCGCGGCGCCGTCCTCCTCGATGTGGATGTCGCGGAAGTGGCTGCGCGTGTCGACGAGGATGTCGCCGCTGATGCCCTGTCCGGAGAGGCTGGTGCCGCCGGAGCGGAACGTGAGCGTACGCCCGGCCGCCCGGACCGCTGTGAACGCGCGGGCGACGCCCTCCGCGTCCGCGGGGGAGAGCACCGCGTCCGGGACGAGCAGGTAATGCGAGGCGTCGTGGGCGCGGGCGAACCGGTCGATGGATCGGGCGTGGACCTGCGTCTCGTTCCCCAGCAGTGCGGGATCGAGGGGGTGGTCGAGGGTGGTGGGCACGGTGCTCCTCTGCTCCGCTCGAAGATTGTCTGACAAGTGTACTGAACGACGGGCGCCTCACTAGACTGTTCCGCATGACCTCGATCGCGGAGCGCCCCCTCGGCGTGGTCGGCGTGGTCGACGCCGTGACCGGACAGCTGCGCAGCCGGATCCTCTCCGGCGAGATCCGCTCGGGGGAGCCGCTGACCGAGGCGGCCGTCTCCCAGGCCTACGGCGTCGCCCGGCCCAGCGCCAAAGCGGCTATCGAGCAGCTCGTGGCCAGCGGGCTGCTCGTGCGGACGGCGCATCGCACGGCGCGCGTGGTCGGCATCGAGGCGGAGACCGTCCGTGACGTCTACCGCACGCGGATCCGGCTGGAGAGCGCGGCGCTGCGCGAGCTGGCGGAGAGCGCGGCCGTGCCGGCGGCCGCTGTGGCGGCGAACGCCGAGCTGCAGGCGATGGCACCGGGCCCTGACCCCGCGACGGTCGATCCCGACCTCCGTTTCCACACGGCCCTCATCGACGCGCTGGGAAGCGAGCGCACCAGCCGCATGTACCGGAGCGTGCTGGACGAGGTGCGGCTGTGCATGGCGCAGGTGCAGGGGCGGCGTCTCCTCGACGCGGAACTCATCGCCGCGCAGCACGCCGAGATGCTCGAGGCCGTCGCCGCCGGGGACGCGGAGCGCGCGGCCGCCGTGCTGCGTGCCCACCTCGCCTCGGCTGAGGACCGTCTCGTCGAGGCCCTGCACGGCTCCTGACGTCAGCCCGCGTCGGCGGGGGCGTCCTGGATCTGGATCGGCGCATCCGTCGGGTCGGCCCAGACCGGAGCAGGCAGAGGCGTGTCGACCTGACCGGCCTGGATCGCGCGGAGGGCTTCGGTGATCTCGTCGGCGTTCTCGGGCACCGCCAGGCCGCAGGTGCGCAGCTCGGACGCGAACTGCAGGGTGAGCCGTATCTTCCCCGCCTCGATGGCCTCGGAGGTGGTGCCGGTGCGGATCTCGCTGCCGGTCTGGATCGCGGGCACCTCGTCGCAGACGTGATAGACCTTGCCGCCGTCGACCCACACGACCTCATCGGCCCCGAGGAGCTGGATCACGGCGGACTGGTCCGCGGTGTACTGCTCGACGGACGGCGGGGCGAAGCTCGTCCCGACGACCGCGGCGAGGACGGCCAGGACGATGCCCACGATGCCGGCGGTCGCCTTCTGCCCCTTGTCCATGTCCTTGTTCAGGAAGATGAGGATGACCAGGGGCAGGAAGGCGACGACCGCGATGATCGCGCCGAGCTGGTTCTGGACGAAGAACCGCGTCTTGTCCGCGCGCCGCGCCGGGTCGAGGGTGTTGGCCTTCTTCCACAGGATCGAGCCGACGATCGACAGCGCGGCGATCACGACCAGCAGAACGAGCAGGGCGATGAACGCCCACTGCGGGAATTGCGCGGTCGCTCCCTGCTCTTCCAGGAGGCCGGTGTCCGGATCGCGGAGCAGCCTGCCGCCCTCGTCGACGAACTCGCGCTGGCGCAGGAGCCAGAAGATGCCGACGGCCTCGCCCGCGATGGCGAGTGCCCAGAGGACCGTGGCGATGATGCGGAAGCGCGTCGCGGAGGCCTTGGCCTCCGGGCTCGGCGTCCAGCCCGCGGGCGGCTCGCCGGTCGCGGCGCCGGTCGTGGGACGACGCGGCGCGGCGGAAGACGTCTGGTCGTTCTCGGCCATGGTTGTCCTTTCCCCCGAAAGTCCTCGGCGACCCCGCCGAGGCATCCCCGAGCCTAGTGGCCGCGGTGTCCTACGCTGGAGAGATGACATCCGATTCGGACGACGCCCTGAGCTGGGAGGGCGACGACAGCGCGGAGCGACGCCCCCGGGACGCCGCACGGCGCTCCACGCCCACTCCGGAACCGACGCCGGTCGAGGCCGTCGCGCCCGCGGCGCCCGCATCCGCGTCGGGGGACGAGACGACCGCGGCGCCCTCCGGTCTCAGCAACGCGATGCTGGTCCTCGTCGGGGTCGTCGGGGGCGTCTACCTGCTCTACACCCTGGGGTGGATCGCGGGCGGTCTCCGCCTGCAGCCACTCGCCTCGTTCCTCGTCGCGGATTTCATGTTCCTGCCCTGGTTCGTGCTGGCGATCGCCGCCCCCGCGCTGTGGTTCCTCGCGGCATGGGTGCTGACGCGGGGCCGGGCCTCCTGGATCCGCGCCGCCGTGCTCCTGGCGGGCGTCGTACTGCTCGTGCCGTGGCCGTTCGTGACTGTGGGGGTGATCGGTTCATGAGCGCTCCGAAGTCACCGTCCGCCGTGGCGACCGGCTCGCCGCGCTGGCTCGTGTGGACCGTCATCGCCCTCGCCGGGCTCTTCTACGCCTACGCGGTGTGGAACGCGGTCGCGCACCTCATCACCATGGCCCAGACCGGTCTCACCGGCACCGGATGGGCGACGCTCCTGTTCGGCGTGGTGTTCCCCGTCATCGTGTTCGGGTTCGCCTTCGCGATCGGCCGGCGGCGGCGGGTGGGCGAGCTCGCTCTGACGTTCCTCGCCGGACTCGGGATCGTCGCGGTGTTCTGGATGAGCCTGCTCGCGCTGAGTCTGACGCTGCCCAGCGCCTGACCCGCATCCGTCACGTCGTCACACGGCACGGAGCGGTCCCGGCGCTCCGGTAGAGTTGTCGCGATCGCGCCCCCGACGGTGTGCGGCGCATCGGCCCCTCCCGCCTGTCGCGCTGCCCCGAAGGATCCACTGTGCCGAAGCCTGTCGTGCTCATCGCCGAAGTACTCTCTCCCGCCACGATCGAGGCGCTCGGCCCCGACTTCGACGTCCGCCACGTCGACGGCACCGATCGCGAGGCGCTGTTCGCCGCCCTCGCGGAGTCGGACGCGGTGCTCATCCGCTCCGCGACCCGCATCGACGAGGAGGCGCTGTCGCACGCGCCGAAGCTCAAGGTCGTCGCGCGGGCCGGTGTCGGCCTCGACAACGTCGACATCAAGGCCGCGACCGCGGCCGGCGTCATGGTCGTCAACGCCCCGACGTCGAACATCGTCTCGGCCGCCGAGCTGACGGTCGGCCACATCCTCAGCCTGGCCCGCCGCATCCCGGCCGCGCACGCCTCGCTGTCCGCCGGGCAGTGGAAGCGCAGCTCCTTCACCGGTGCCGAGCTCTTCGAGAAGACCGTCGGCATCGTCGGACTGGGCCGGATCGGCGCTCTCGTCGCTGCTCGCCTCGCCGCCTTCGACATGCGCGTCGTCGCGTACGACCCCTACGTCACCTCGGCGCGCGCCCAGCAGCTCGGCGTGCAGCTCCTCTCGCTCGACGAGCTCGTCGCCGAAGCCGACTTCCTCACGATCCACATGCCCAAGACCCCGGAGACGACGGGCATGATCGGCGCGGAGCAGTTCGCCGCCATGAAGCCGACCGCGTTCGTCGTCAACGTCGCCCGCGGTGGACTCATCGACGAGGAGGCGCTGCACGAGGCGCTCGTCGCCGGCGAGATCGCCGGGGCCGGCCTGGACGTCTTCACCTCCGAGCCCCCGGCCGAGGGCGGTAGCGCCCGCGCGCTGCTCGACCTCCCGAACGTCGTCGTGACCCCGCACCTCGGTGCGAGCACGGAAGAGGCGCAGGAGAAGGCCGGCGTCTCGGTCGCGCGCTCGGTGCGGCTCGCGCTCGGCGGCGACCTCGTCCCGGATGCGGTCAACGTCGCGGGCGGCGTCATCGACCCGTACGTGCGTCCCGGCATCTCGCTCGTGGAGAAGCTCGGCCAGATCTTCGCCGCGCTGGCCACGTCGCCGCTCACGAGCCTCGACGTCGAGGTGCACGGCGAGCTCAACGACTACGACGTGAGCGTGCTCAAGCTGGCTGCCCTCAAGGGTGTCTTCACGAACATCGTGAGCGAGACCGTGTCGTACGTGAACGCGCCCCTCCTGGCGGAGCAGCGCGGCATCGCGGTGCGCCTGCTCAAGGACGACGTGAGCGAGGAGTACCGGAACGTCATCACCCTCACGGGGGCGCTGTCCGACGGATCGCAGCTCTCGGTGTCGGGCACGCTGACCGGACCGAAGCAGGCCGAGAAGCTCGTCGGCATCAACGACCACGCCCTGGAGCTGCCGATCGAGAAGCACCACGTCGTCATGCTCTACACCGACCGCCCCGGCATCGTGGCCGTCTACGGGCAGAAGTTCGGCGAGGCCGGGATCAACATCGCCGGCATGCAGATCTCGCGGCTCGCGGCCGGCGACCAGGCGCTCAGCGTGCTGACGCTCGACTCGCCCGTGTCCGAGGAGCTGCTGGACGACGTGCGGGGCGCCATCGACGCCGACCTCTTCCGTCAGATCGAGATCACCGAGGTCTGACACCGCAGAGCGGGGGAGAAGGGCGGGAGCGCGATGCTCCCGCCCTTCTCCGTATCTGCAGCCCTATCCGGCGTCAGGCGGTGGCCCGCAGCACGAGGGCGATGAGATCGGCGAGCTCGTCGCTGCGCGGGACCAGGCGCTCCGGCCCGTGCACGTCGAGAGAGTTGTTGAAGTAGAGGCCGTCGCTCACGAGCATCACGAGGTCGAGGCTGGCGGTGTCGCGGACGTGCGGGCGGATCGTCTCCGCCCAGCGACGCCGGGTATCCCGGAGCATGTCGGACGCGGCGGACGAGCCGCCCTGGGCCAGCCGGGTCGTGGCGATCAGCGCCCGATCGAGGGCGTCGTCCTCCATCACCGAGGTCCGCACGTAGTACGCGACGGGACCTTCGTCGGCGGTGCGCATGCGCTCCAGATCGAGGGTGGTCAGGTGGTCGAGGCGCTCCAGGAGCCCGGCCTCGAGGTCGTCCTTGGAGCGGAAGTGGTAGAGCAGGCCGCCCTTCGACACGCCGGCGGCCTTGGCCGTCGCCTCGAGCGTCGCGGCGCGTTCGCCGTCGTCGATGAGGATCGCCTCGAAGGCGTCGAGGACCTTCTCGCGGGCGAGGGGTGGGCGGGGCATCGTTCATCCTCTGAGCGGGATCGGGAGGGCGGCATCTGTTACTATACCAGCCGGACGGTTTAGTAACGAGCGGTCCGCAGGAAGGAAAGGTGTTCCATGACCCGTACTGCGTCGATCCCGACGACAGAGACGGAAGCTCCCCGCGTCGGGGCTCGGGGGTGGGCGGCGCTCGTCGTCCTCATGCTCCCGGTGCTGCTGGTGTCAGTGGACAACACGGTGCTGAGCTTCGCGCTGCCCGAGATCTCGATCTCGCTCGCGCCGAGCGGGGCCGAACAGCTGTGGATCATCGACGTCTATCCGCTCGTGCTCGCCGGACTCCTGGTGACCATGGGGACACTCGGCGACCGCTTCGGGCGTCGTCGTCTGCTCCTCATCGGCGCCACCGGTTTCGCCGTGGTCTCCGCGCTGGCCGCCTTCGCGCCGACCGCGGGCCTGCTCATCGCCGCCCGCGCCCTGCTCGGCTTCTTCGGCGCCATGCTGATGCCGTCGACCCTGTCGCTGCTGCGATCGATCTTCCAGAACCGCGACCAGCGCCGCATGGCCATCGCGGTCTGGGCGTCCGCGTTCTCCGCCGGATCCGCGCTCGGCCCCATCGTCGGCGGCTTCCTCCTCGAGCACTTCGCGTGGGGTTCGGTGTTCCTCATCGCCGTCCCCGTCCTCATCCCGCTGCTCATCGCCGCGCCGCTGCTCGTGCCGGAGAGCCGTGACCCGAACCCGGGCCGCATCGACCCGCTCAGCATCGCCCTCTCGATGGCCGCGATGATCCCGGTCGTCTACGCCATCAAGTCCTTCGCGGTCGACGGTCCGTCGCTCTACGCCGGGGGATGGGCGCTGCTCGGCCTCGTGATGGGGGCGCTGTTCGTGCGCCGTCAGCTCCGCGCCGACACCCCGATGCTCGACATGGCGCTGTTCCGCCGCGGGTCGTTCTCGGGGGCGATCCTGGTGAACCTGCTCAGCGTCGTGGCCCTCGTCGGGTTCCTCTACTTCGTGTCGCAGCACCTGCAGCTCGTGCTGGGACTCTCGCCGATGGTCGCGGGCCTCGCGCTCGTGCCGGGGATGGCCGCCATGATCGTCGCCGGACTCACGGTGGTACCGATCTCGCGGCGGGTTCCGCCGCACGTGCTCATCCCGGCGGCGCTGGTGTTCTCCGTCGCGGGGTACCTCATCGTCGCCTTCACGACGCACGCGCACGGCGTGGCACCGCTCATCCTCGCCTTCGTCGTCCTCGGCATCGGCATCGGTGCGGCCGAGACCATCTCGAACGAACTCATCCTCTCCAGCGCCCCCGCGGCGAAGGCCGGTGCCGCGAGCGCGGTGTCCGAGACGGCGTACGAGCTCGGCGCCGTGCTGGGGACCGCGATCCTCGGCGGCATCATCACCGCGTTCTACCGCGGCGCGCTGGTGCTGCCCGAGGGGCTTCCGGCCGAGGTGGCCCGCGCGGCGCAGGAGACGCTGGCCGGCGCGTACACCGCCGCCCACGAGCTCCCGGCCGCGCTCGGCGACGCCCTGTGGCAGGCGGCGGCCGACGCGTTCGGCTCGGGAGTCACGGTCACGTCGCTCATCGGTGCGGGCCTCGTCGTCGTCGCGGCGGTCATCGCGGCCGTCACACTGCGCAAGGCACCCACGCACTGACCACTACGCTGGGGGGACCGGCCCGTTCGACCCGCGGTCGCGCCGCGGCCGGTCCACCCCCGTGCAGTGCGCAAGGAGTCTCATGTCGCGTGTCGTGAAGCTGGCCGTCATCCCGGGTGACGGCATCGGTCCCGAGGTCATCGCCGAGGCGGAGAAGGTGCTCGACGCCGTCACCGCCGACAGCGCCGTGACGTTCGACAAGACCCGCTTCTCGCTCGGTGCCGGCCGGTACCTCGAGACCGGCGACACGCTCACCGACGACGACCTCGCCGCGATCTCCGCACACGACGCGATCCTCCTCGGCGCGGTCGGCGGCACGCCGGGCGACCCGCGCCTGAAGGACGCGAACATCGAGCGCGGACTCCTGCTGAAGCTCCGGTTCACCCTCGACCACTACGTGAACCTGCGTCCCTCGAAGCTCTTCGCCGGAGCGCCCGGTCCGCTGTCGGACCCGGGCGAGGTCGACTTCGTCGTGGTCCGTGAAGGGACGGAAGGGCCTTACGTCGGCAACGGCGGAGCGATCCGGAAGGGGACACCGCAGGAGGTCGCGAACGAGACGTCCGTGAACACGGCGTTCGGCGTCGAGCGGGTCGTCCGTTACGCCTTCGCGCTTGCCGAGCGCCGCCGTCAGAAGCTCACCCTCGTGCACAAGACCAACGTGCTCGTGCACGCCGGTGCCATCTGGCAGCGCATCGTGAACGAGGTCGCCGCCGAGCACCCTGACGTCGCCGTCGACTACCTGCACGTCGACGCCGCCACCATCTTCCTCGTCACCGATCCCTCGCGCTTCGACGTGATCGTGACGGACAATCTCTTCGGTGACATCCTCACCGACCTCGCCGGCGCCGTCACGGGCGGCATCGGCCTCGCCGCCTCGGGGAACATCAACCCCGATGGCGCCTTCCCGTCGATGTTCGAGCCCGTGCACGGCTCGGCTCCGGACATCGCGGGCCAGCAGAAGGCCGACCCGACCGCCGCGATCCTCTCCATCGCGCTGCTGCTCGACCACCTCGGCCTGACGGCCGAGTCGGCGCGTGTGAGTGCCGCGGTCGAGGCGGACATCGCCGCCCGCAGCGGTGCCCGCACCACCGCGGAGATCGGCTCCGCGATCACTGCCCGTCTCTGAGCGGCGGGCGTAGGCTGACAGGGCGCGAGGATGCGCCCACCCCACGAGGATTGGATGACGACATGACGACGATCGACGCCGAGACGAGCGTGGCTCCCCTGGAGTTCGCCGTGACGAAGAACCTGAACGCGGCCTCGCCGGCACGCGTCGCCGAAGTGCTGGAGAACCCCGGTTTCGGGGTCGTCTTCACCGACCACATGGTCGACATCTGCTGGTCGGCCAAGGGCGGCTGGCACCGTCCGCGCGTGCAGCCCTACGGCCCGATCCCGCTCGACCCCGCGGCGTCCGTGCTGCACTACGCGCAGGAGATCTTCGAGGGCATCAAGGCCTACCGGCACGCGGACGGTTCGATCCACACCTTCCGTCCCGACCGCAACGCCGCGCGCCTTCAGGCGAGCGCCCGCCGCCTGGCGCTGCCGGAGCTGCCGACGGAGTACTTCATCCAGTCGCTGCGAGAGCTCATCGCCGTCGACGGCCGCTGGGTGCCCTCCGGCGCCGACCAGAGCCTGTACCTGCGGCCGTTCATGTTCGCCAAGGAGGCCTTCCTCGGTGTGCGCGCGGCGCAGAAGGTCGCCTACTACGTGATCGCGAGCCCCGCGGGCGCCTACTTCACCGGAGGCGTGAAGCCCGTGCGTATCTGGCTCTCCGAGGACTACGCCCGCGCGGGACGCGGTGGCACCGGCAAGGCGAAGACGGGCGGCAACTACGCGTCCAGCCTTCTGCCGCAGGCCGAGGCCAGTGCGAAGGGCTGTGACCAGGTCGTGTTCCTCAACGAGAACCGCGATGTCGAGGAGCTCGGCGGCATGAACGTCGTGTTCGTGTTCAAAGACGGTCGTGTCGTGACGCCGGAGTCGGACAGCATCCTCGAGGGCATCACGCGCGACTCGCTGCTGCAGCTCGCCGAGGACCGCGGCTACACGGTCGAGAAGCGTCCGATCTCGATCGACGAGTGGCGTGAGGGCGTGGCCTCCGGTGACATCGTCGAGGTGTTCGCCTGTGGCACGGCCGCGGTCGTGACCCCGATCGGCGCGCTCGTGGGCGAGGGCTTCGACGAGCCGCAGCCGCTGGGTGAGCTCGCGCTGTCGCTCCGCGAAGAGCTCACCGACATCCAGTACGGGCGCCGCGAGGACAAGCACGGCTGGCTGCTCCGCCTCGACGCCTGATCCGATTCCCCGAGACCCCGTCTCCCCGCCGACACCCCGCCGTGTCGCCGCGTGGAAGGCGGGGTCTCGGCGTGTACCCGGGGTCTCGCGCGCGGGGACGGTTCCTGCACAATGCGGGGGCAGTGGGGGGAAGAGGGGCGGGGGGTGTGGAGAACGAGAGGTGAGGGAGCAGGCGGGGGAGAGTGAGGGGATGTCGCGGCGCCTCTCGTTCTCCGAAGCCTGGGATCTCGTGCGATCGCGGGAGGAGGTCCTCGACACGGGGGTCACGGAACGGGAACTGGGAGAGGCGGTCGCGCACGGCAGGCTGCGACGGGTGCACCGGGGGGCGTATGTCGACGCGGAGGTCTGGGACGCGCTGTGGCCGGAGGGGCGACAGCTCGTGCGGGTGTGCGCCGTACGACGGGCCAGCGCCGGCGGAGGTCCGGTGTTCTCGCACCTCTCCGCGGCGGCGCTCTGGGGGCTGCCGCTCGTGGGGCCGATCCGGGACGACGTGCACACCGCAATCCGCAGCCGTCGGCACAGCCGGACCGAGGCCGGGGTCGTCCGACACCAGATGGCGCTCGACGAGGGCGACATCGTCCGGCGGTACGGGCTCCGGTGCACGTCGTTGATCCGTACCGTGTTCGACCTCGCGAGGCTGCTGCGCCCCGAGGCCGTCGTCGCGGCCGGGGACGCGGCGCTTCGGATGGTCTCGATCGACGGACACGAGGTCGACCACGATGAGGTCGACGCTTGGCGGGCCGAGGTCGACCGGCTGTGTACGGCGGGGCTCCGGGGCGTGCGGCGCGCGCGGTGGATCGGAGCCTTCGCGGACGGACGGGCGCAGCTTCCGGGCGAGAGCGTGAGTCGCCTCCAGCTCCACCGACTCGGCTTCCGGGACATCGGTCTGCAGATCCCCGTCGTCGGCTCTGACGGCGCGCGGTACTTCGCCGACTTCGGCTTCCCGCGGTCGCGGGCCTTCGGGGAGTTCGACGGGGAGGACAAGTACCGGGATGCGGAGCTGCGGACGACGCCCACGACGACCGATGCGGTGATGGCGGAGAAGCACCGCGAGGACGAGATCCGCGGGGTCACGGGGTGGCGGGTGGTGCGGTGGGGCTCGCGGCACATCCGCACCCCCGAGGACCTCGGGCGCCGGCTCGCCGCGTTCGGCATCCATCCGCCCGGCTGAGGTCGGTTGAGCCCCCGGGGTCGCGTCGAGACCCCGCCTCACCTGCGCACGCAAGGCGGGGTCTCGACGAGAAAGCGGGGTCTCGACGGGGGAGCAGGGGATCTAGGGTGGAGGGATGAAGATCGCCCGGTTCAGCCACGACGACGCCATCATGTACGGGATCATCGACGACCGCGAGCTCGTGGTCCTGGCCGGGGACCCGATGTTCTCCGGGTACGAGACCACCGGCGCCCGCATCCCGCTGACCGAGGTCACGCTGCTCGCGCCCGTGATCCCGCGCTCCAAGGTCGTGTGCGTCGGGAAGAACTATCACGACCACGCCGCCGAGATGGGGGGAGTGGCCCCCGAGGAGCCGCTGCTGTTCCTCAAGCCGAACACCGCCGTGATCGGCCCCGACGACGCGATCGTGCGTCCCGTCGCCCTCTCCGAGCGGACGGAGTACGAGGGCGAGCTCGTGGTCGTGATCGGGCGGATCGCCAAGAACGTGAAGGCGGAGAACGCCCTCGACCACGTGCTCGGCTACACCATCGGCAACGACGTCACGGCGCGCGACCTGCAGCGCAAGGACGGGCAGTGGTCGCGGGCGAAGGGCTTCGACACGTTCTGCCCGCTCGGCCCCGTGATCGAGACGGACTTCGACCCCGCACAGGCCACGATCGAGACGCGGGTGAACGGCGAGGTCCGCCAGCACGCCCCGCTCACCGACATGATCCACTCGGTCGCCGCGATCATCGAGTACGCCTCCGCGGTGTTCACGCTCCTTCCGGGCGACGTCATCATGACGGGCACTCCCGCCGGCGTGGGCACGTTCGAGGCGGGCGACACGGTGGAGGTCGAGATCTCCGGACTCGGCATCCTCCGCAACACCGCGCGCGACGCCGCTCCCGCGTCATGACCGAGGTCGCCCTCACGGCGACGCAGCAGCAGGCGGTGCAGCGCCGCACCGTGCTCGTGCTCTCGCTGGGGCAGGTGCTCGGCGGCATCGCCTTCGGAGCCACCGTGTCGCTCGGTGCGCTGCTCGCCGCGGACATCTCCGGCAGCGACGCGCTCTCCGGACTCGCGACGGCGTCGGTGACCCTCGGGGCCGCGGTCTGCGCGATCCCGCTCGCCCGGATGGCCGCGCGGCTCGGACGGCGTCGCGCGCTCACCCTCGGCAACCTCTTCGCCCTCATCGGCATCGCCGTGGTGATCCTCGCAGCATCCGTGCGCGTCTTCCCGCTCCTGCTCGTCGGCATCCTGCTGATCGGTGCGGGGAACGCGGGCAACCTGCAGTCCCGGTTCGCGGCCACGGACCTCGCGGCCCCGCAGCATCGTGGGCGCGACCTCTCGATCGTCGTGTGGTCCACGACGATCGGCGGCGTGGCGGGGCCGCTGCTGCTCGGTCCGGGGGAGATCGTCGGCCAGGCGATCGGCATGCCGCCGCAGACCGGCTCGTACGTCTTCTCGTTCGTGGCGCAGTGCGCGGCTCTGGCGCTCTATCTCGTCGCGCTCCGACCCGATCCGCTTCTCGCCGCGCAGCGACTCGCGCAGGCGGCGGCCGCCGCGACGAGCGCCGCCGTGGCGGACCGCCCGCGCGTGGCCCGCTACGCGGTCTTCGCGATCGCGGGGTCGCACGTGGTGATGGCGTCGGTCATGGCGATGACCCCCGTGCATCTGTCCCACATGGCGCACGGCGCCCACGGTGCGGCCGCGACCCCGGCCGACGTCTCAGCGCTCGTCGGGATCACCATCGCGCTGCACGTCGGCGGCATGTACGCGCTCTCGCCGGTGTTCGGCGTGCTGGCCGACCGCTGGGGGCGGCTGCGCGTGGTGCTGCTCGGGCAGGCTCTGCTCGGCGGCGCCCTCGCCTTCGCCGTCTTCGCGGGCACCGAGGCGTGGGGTGTCATGGTGGCGCTCATCCTCCTCGGCCTCGGGTGGAGCGCCGCCACGGTCGCCGGCGCCGCCCTGCTCACCGAGGCCTCGGCCCCCGACGTCCGCACGCGGCGGCAGGGACGCAGCGACTCGCTGATGAGCCTGTCGGCCGCCGCCGGGTCCGTCCTCGCCGGCGTCGTGCTGTCGAACTTCCAGTACGCCGGGCTCGGCATCGCGGCCTCCGTGCTCGTCCTCGCGATCGTCGCGCTGTCGCCGCTCGCCCGGAGCAGCGCGCGGTGAAGGCCTGGGGTGGCGTCGGGGAGGCCTATGCCGCCTCGTACGCGGCCCTGTGCGCGGGGACCTTCGACGTCCTCGCCGCCGCCCTCGGACCGGCGGAGGGTCGCAGCCTCCTCGACGTCGGGGCGGGGGAGGGTGGCCTCGCGGTCCGCTTCGCCGGCCTGGGGTGGGACGTCACGGCCTGCGAGCCCGAGCCGACCATGCGCGCCGTCGCCCGCCGGCGGCACCCGACGCTGCGCATCATCGACGGCGGCCTGCCGACGCTGCCGTTCGCCGACCGCGCCGTCGACGCCGTCGTGGCGAACTTCGTGCTGAACCACGTCTCCTCCCCGCGGACCGCCGCCCGGGAGCTGGGGCGGGTTGCACGCGGACCGGTCGCCGCGACGACCTGGACCCGCTCGCCGTCGTGGTTCTGGGCCGAGGTCGTCGAACGCGCGGGGCTGCGGCCCTCTGCGGGGGAGAGGCTTCCGGCGGAGGAGGACTTCGATCGCACCGCGGACGGCTTCGCGGCCATGCTCGTCGACGCCGGGCTCCCGGAGGTGTCGGTCACCGAGCACACCTGGACCTGGCACGCCGACCCGGACGCCCTGTGGGTCTCGGTCGAGGGCGGTGTGGCCGGCGCCGGGGCGCAGTACGCGGGGCTCTCCTCTGCCGAGCGATCCCGGTTCCGTGCAGGGTTCGAGGAGACGGTCGCCGCGCATCGGGTGGGTGCGGTGCTCCCGCTGGAGCACCGCGCGGCCGTGGCGGTCTCGCGCCGGGGCTGACCGGCCCGCACCCGTAGAATCGAAGGGCTATGGCTACTCCGCATCCCCTCACCACGACCGCCAGCGGCGCCGACGTCCGCGTCCGCTTCTGCCCCTCTCCGACGGGGCTGCCGCACGTCGGCATGGTCCGCACGGCTCTGTACAACTGGGCGTATGCCCGTCACAACGGCGGGAAGATGGTGTTCCGCATCGAGGACACCGACGCCGCACGCGACAGCGAGGAGAGCTTCCGCCAGCTCGTGGACGCGCTCACGTGGCTGAAGATCGACTGGGATGAGGGCGTCGAGGTCGGCGGCCCGCACGCCCCGTACCGCCAGTCCGAGCGGCACGACATCTACCGCGAGGTCATCGACAAGCTGCTCGCGACGGGCGCGCTCTACGAGAGCTACTCGACGGCCGAGGAGATCGACGCCCGCAACGAGGCCAACGGCCGCGCGAAGCAGCTCGGCTACGACAACTTCGACCGTGACCTCACCGATGAGCAGAAGGCCGCCTTCCGCGCCGAGGGCCGGCAGCCCGCCCTCCGCCTGCGGGTGCCGGACGAAGACCTCACGTACGTCGACCTGATCCGCGGCGAGGTCACGTTCCCCGCGGGCTCCTTCCCGGACTTCGTCGTCGTGCGCCCCAACGGTGTGCCGCTGTACACGTTCGTGAACCCCGTCGACGACGCGCTGATGGGCATCACCCATGTGCTCCGCGGCGAAGACCTCATGCCGTCCACCGCGCGGCAGCTCTCGCTCTACGCCGCTCTCATCGACGCGGGTGTGACGACGTTCGTGCCACGGTTCGCCCACATGCCGCTCGTGCTGGGGGAGACCGGCAACAAGAAGCTCTCCAAGCGCGACCCGCAGGCCGATCTGTTCCTGCACCGGGAGCGCGGCTTCATCCACGAGGGCCTCCTGAACTACCTCGCGCTGCTGGGCTGGTCGATCGGCCCGGACCGCGACGTCTTCTCGCTCGACGAGTTCATCGCCGCGTTCGACATCGAGAACGTGAACCCCAACCCGGCCCGCTTCGACCAGAAGAAGGCCGAGTCGATCAACGGCGACCACATCCGCATGCTCGACGTGAAGGACTTCGCCGAGCGCACGGTGCCCTACCTCGCCGCGGCCGGCCTGTTCGACGAGCCGACCCACGAGCAGCTCGTCCTCGCCTTCCGCGCGGCTCCGCTGGTGCAGGAGCGCGTGCAGCTGCTGGGCGAGGTGCCGGGCATGCTCGGCTTCCTGTTCCGCGACGAGGTGTCGTACGACGCGGATGCGCTCAAGGGGCTGCCGGCCAACGCCGCCGAGGTGCTGGACGCCTGCGTCACCGCGCTGGAGCCGGTCACCGACTTCACCCCGGAGAAGATCCAGGAGGTGCTGTCGACGGCGCTCGTGGAGAACCTCGAGCTCAAGCCGCGCGTCGCCTACGGGCCGCCGCGTGTGGCCATCACCGGCCGCCGCGTCTCCCCGCCCCTGTTCGAGTCGATGGAGCTGCTGGGCAAGGACGAGTCGCTGCGCCGCTTGCGCGCGCTCTCGGCGTTCCTCGCGAACTGATCCGCGACGCGCCCGAGCGGCGACACGGCACCGGTGGTTTTGGTGATCGGTCGCCGCTCGGGTAAGCTTGACTCTCGGTGCGAGGCTCCGGTTTCGCCCTTGGGGTATGGTGTAATTGGCAACACGGCTGATTCTGGTTCAGTTGTTCTTGGTTCGAGTCCAGGTACCCCAGCACTTCGAAAACCCCCGCTTCGGCGGGGGTTTTTCGTTTCCGGCACGGTGGCCCCAGTTCTTCACGCGGCTTCGAGGAAGGGCTCGTACCGGTAGCCCGCCTCGTCGAGGATCGAGACCGTGGATTCGGGGACCTCTTCGAACGCACCGGGCAGATCGTTCAGCGGCTCGGAGACGATCACGTGCGCCCGGCGACCGAAGACGCGAAGACGTTCCGCATCGGGGTACATCCGACGAAGAGTCTCGATGTCGGTGGAGTGGAAGAGGGAGCGGGAGCGTCCGGCGGTCGAATAGCGGATCGCCCACACGGTGGCGCCGTCGGAGACCGCGAAGGTGCCCTGCACCGGGAAGCGGATGCCATGCTCGTGGCCCACTCGCTCGGCCTCCCGGATGGCCGCCCGCATCCCCGCGATCGGATCGTCCTGCAGGCCGAGTGTCAGGGCGAGGTGGAACAGCACCTCGGAGTCGGTGGTGCCCTGGATCTCCGGGTAGAGGGAGGGATCGACGGCGAGAGTGAGGTCGCGTTTCACTGTCAGGAAGTCCGTCAGGCCGCCGTTGTGCATGAAGAGCCAGTTCGCGTGCCGGAACGGGTGGCAGTTGGTCTGCTGGACCGGCGGCCCGGCGGCTCTCACATGGCTGAAGAACAGCGGGCTGCGGATCATACGGGAGATCTCGCGCAGGTTCAGATCGTTCCAGGCGGGCTCCATGCTCCGGAACAGCGCGGGCCCCGGCGGCTGCCCCGAGTCCTCACGGTTCGACACCGGATACCAGCCGAGGCCGAACCCGTCCCCGTTCACGGTCTCCGCGCCGAGTGGCGAGTCCAGGGACTGCGCCACGAGCGAATGTCGCGCGTCGAGGATCACCTCCGACGGGTGCAGCGGTTCTCCCACGTACGCCAGCCACCGACACATGTCGACACCTCGTCCCCGACCCGATCACGTCTGTGCCCGACGATACGCTCGGTCAGCCTCCCCGGCGAGACCCGCGGATGGCTGACCGGCTACTCGCACTCCCCGAGGAACCCGAGATAGCACACGGCCTCATGCGTGACGGCCGGCTCGGCATCGTCGTTCGAGACCTGGCGCATCGCCGTCTCCGGCGTCCGGGTGAGGTGCCCGAAGTCACCGAGGGAGGCTACGTACATCCCGTCCGCGTCCTCCGCGATCATCCGGTCGATCTCGGCACGGTGCTGGGCGCACAGGTCCGCGGCGGCGGGGACGAGCTCGACCCCGGCGCAGGCGCCCGCGTACTCGGCCTCCATGAGGCCGATGCAGTCCGTCCAGTCCTGGTCCACCGCGCACGGGCTCACGCCGTCGTCGGCGACGAGGTACTTGCCGGTCTCGTACTCCTCGCTGTGGAAGGTCTCGGGCTTCTCCGGCACGTCGACCTTGGTCCAGTGGCGTGCGGTCGTGAACGCGAACACCGTGACGATCGCGGCGATCAGCAGCAGCGCGCCCACGATGCCGAGCGTCACCCAGAGTCCCACCCGGCTCTTCCGGTCCGGGCTCTCCGCGGGCGCGGGGGTCCACGGGGCGGCGACCGGTGCCGGCGGGGGTGCCGCGGCGAATCCCGGCGCGGCGGCGACGGGGAGCTCGTGTCCCCCGAGCGGTGCCGCCGCCGCGGGGGCGGGCGCCGCCGTGGCCGTGGTCGCGAGGAAGTAGTCGTACCAGGCCCGGCTCGCCTGCTCGTCCGCGGCGACCTGCTGCGCCTCGGCGTCGGTGAGCACGAGGCCCCACGCGTCACGGGCCGGTGCATGGGGGAGGGCGGAGCGGAAGTCTTCGAACGACACGGGCATGCTCGCAGAATATCGGCTTCCTCCTCGAGACCCCGGCGGTCATCCGATGTCCCCGGCTCCTGGAACAATGACGAGGTGATCGGTATGAAGTCCTTCTGGAACGCGTTGCCCACCGAGGGGCGCTGGCTGCTGTCGACCGTGGCGATCCAGACCCTCGGGCGGGGGATGACGCTGCCGTTCACGATCATCTACCTCCACGAGGTCCGCGGCTTCGACCTCGGGTTCTCCGGGGCGCTCATGAGCCTCATCGCGATCACGGGGCTCGTCGTCACGGGCCCCGGCGGTACGCTCATCGACCGCTTCGGCGCCCGCCGTGTGCTGATCGTGGGACTGCTCGCGATGATCGCGGGGTGCACGCTCCTCGCCTACGCCACGCATCCCGCCGTCGCGACGGTCGCGGTCGTGCTCATCGGGATCAACTTCGGGGTCTCCTGGCCCGGCTTCAACGCCCTCATCGCCTCGGTGGTCGACGGCGAGGTCCGTCAGCAGTACTTCGGCGTGAACTTCGCCCTCGTCAACCTCGGCATCGGCGTGGGCGGGATCATCGGCGGCTTCTTCGTCGACGTGACGGAGCCGTCGACGTTCACAACGATCTTCCTCATCGACGCGGCCACGAGCCTCATCCCGCTCGCTCTGCTCCTCGGCCCGCTCCGGCACGTGCGCACCCAGGCGGACCCGGACCCGGCCGTGACCACCGAGGGCGGTTACCGGGAGATCCTGCGGCGCCCTGCGGTGCTCTGGATGACGCTGCTGACCTTCTTCTCCGTCTTCATCGGCTACGGACAGATCGAGGCGGGCTTCCCCGCCTACGCCCGTCAGATCGCCCAGGTCTCGACCGCCGTCGTCGGCATCTCGTTCGCGGTGAACACGGCCGTCATCGTGCTGCTGCAGTTCGCCGTCCTCCGGCTCATCACCGGGCGCCGACGCACCAGGGTCATGCAGGTCATGGCCCTCATCTGGGCCGTCTCCTGGGTCATGCTCGGCGCCGCGGGCCTGCTTCCCGACTCGGTCACGGCCGCGATCGCGGTGATCGCGTTCATGGGCGTGTTCGCGTTCGGCGAGACCATGATGCAGCCGACGATCCCGGCCATCTACAACGATCTCGCGACGGACCGCACCCGCGGGCGCTACAACGCCCTCAACTCGGCGGCCTTCCAGGGCGGCGCCATCCTCGGCCCGCTCGTTGCGGGGGTGCTCCTCGGCGTCGGCGTCAGCGGCTGGTTCATCGCGGTCATGGTCGCGGGCAGCATCGCCGTCGGCGTGCTGGCGGCGGTGCTGGAGCGGGTGCTCCCGGCAGCGGCCAACGGCAGCAGCGCCGAGGTCCATCGAACGGACGAGGTCGAACGGACGCCGCCGGTCTAGGCTCCGAGCATGGCCCTCGAACCGCTCTTCCTCCGTCTCGACCGGATCGCGGGTGGGCGGCAGGCCGGCGTGCTGATCAGCGACGCCGGTCGCACCCATCCGCGGACCGTCCGTGCCTTCACGTGGATCCTCTGGCTGCTCGTCGCCGAACTGGTGCTCGGGGTGGGCGCCGTGGTGGTCGCCCTGGTGCTCGCCGCCGACGGCGACAGCGTGCCCTTCGCCGTGTGGATGCGCACCCTCGTGGTGCTGGCGATGACGGCGACGCTGTTCTACTTCGCGTGGCGCGCGCGTCGCGGATGGCGCTGGGCCTACCTCCGGCTGCGACTGTTCGCACAGATCTTCCCGGTCATCACGCTCGTCATGGCGGCGATCCCCGGCCTCTACCCGGTCTGGATGGTCACCGAGCAGATCGTCTTCAGCCTGATCATGATCGGGATCGCGGACTTCCTCACCAGCGACCACATGCGGGCGGTCTTCGCGAAGGACGCCGACGCAGATAGCACGCGGGCAGGGTGAGACGCCACTCCCTTCCCGCCGAGACTGCGGTCACTCCACACTCGGAGGAGCTGCACGGCGGGAGGAGAGACGCATGGCGCGACTGGTGCGAGTGGTACCCGGCCAGGACCCGGGTTTCACACGGAAGCGGACGAGCTCGGGATTCCGGTACGTCGATCCGACGGGGGAGCCGGCGCCCGAGGCGGATCGCGAACGCATCAGCGACCTGGTGATCCCGCCGGCGTGGCAGGACGTGTGGATCGCGGCCGACCCGCTCGCGCACATCCAGGCCGTGGGGATCGACACCGCCGGGCGCAAGCAGTACCTCTACCACCCGCTCTGGCGGGTCTCCCGCGACCGTCGCAAGTTCGTCCGTGCGCTGGACCTCGCCGCGGCCCTGCCCAGCGCCCGGGCGCAGGTCACCAAGGCTCTGAAGGAGGACGGGCAGACGAAGGAGCGAGCCCTCGCGATCGCCTTCCGCCTCCTCGACGACGCCGCGCTGCGGATCGGTTCCGAGCGCTACCTGGCGCGCCACGGCAGCCGGGGCCTGACCACGCTCCGCCGCCGCGACGTCCGCATCGACGGCGGCGACGTCGCCCTCTCCTTCCCGGCGAAGAGCGGACAGACCGCCGCGATCGAGATCACCGACGAATCCCTCGCCGAAGCCCTCACCGACTTCGCGAGCGGTGCCTCGACCGCCTTCCTCCTGGCGTACCGGAAAGGCCGGCGCCGGGTGAAGATCACGCCCGCCGAGGTCAACACGTACCTCAAGGACGTGCTCGGGGCCAGCTTCTCGGCCAAGGACTTCCGCACCCTCCACGGCACGATCATCGCCGCGGACGCCCTCGCCCGCATCGGAGCCCTCGACCGCCGCGGTCAGCGGAACCAGGCCGAACGCCTCGCGGTGCAGGCGGCGGCGACCGCCCTCGGCAACACGACCGCGGTCGCCCGCAACAGCTACATCGATCCCCGCGTGTTCCGGCAGTACGGTCGGGGCCGGACGCTCGATCTCGACGTGACCCCGGAGACGGCGATCCGGCGACTGCTGGGCGGACCGGAGACGTCGCGCAAGGTCAACCGGCGAGGAACAGGGCGGCGCGGCTGAACGCGCCGACGCTCCCCGATCGCCCCCGGGAAGATGCCAGGATGGGGGGATGCACACCGCGAACCTGACCCGTGAGGAGACCGCGGCGCGATCCGCTGCGATCACCCTGCACCGCATCCGCGTCGAGCTGGACCTGACCGGAGCCCCCGAGCGGGCGCGCACGGGTTTCCCGACCACGACCGTGCTGGAGTTCGATGCGACCGTCCAGAGCACGTGGCTGGACTTCATCGGCGAAGAGGTCCTCCGCGTTGAAGTGAACGGCGAGGAGCGGGACGTCGTCTACGACGGCGCGCGCCTGACGATCGACGGCCTCGGGGCCTCGAACGTCGTCCTGGTCGAGGCGGTCGGTGCCTACAGCCGGTCGGGGGAGGGGCTGCACCGGTTCCACGACCCGGCAGACGACCGCACCTACCTGTACACCCAGTACGAGCCCGCGGACTCCCGCCGGGTGATGGCCTGCTTCGAGCAGCCGGACATGAAGGCGGAGTACACCTTCGTCGTCGACGCGCCGTCCGGGTGGGAGGTGCTCTCGAACCAGTCGCCGGCTCACGTCGACCTCGGCGTCGGCGTGCAGCGGGTGCAGTTCGCCCCCACCCTGCCGATCTCGAGCTACATCACGGCGATCGCGGCCGGCCCCTATGCCCGCGTCGACGGCGAGTGGACCAGAGACGAGCAGCAGGTCGCCCTCGGGGTGTTCGTCCGCCGCTCGCTCGTCGACCACCTCGAGGCCGACGAGATCCTCGAGGTCACCCGGCAGGGGCTCGACTTCTTCACCGACGCCTTCGCCTATCCCTATCCGTGGGGCAAGTACGACCAGATCTTCGTCCCCGAGTACAACCTCGGTGCGATGGAGAATCCCGGTCTGGTCACTTTCACGGAGGGCTACCTCTCGCGCGGCGCCGCCACCGAGGCGCAGCGGGCGAGCCGGGCCAACACGATCCTCCACGAGATGGCGCACATGTGGTTCGGCGACCTCGTCACGATGACGTGGTGGGACGACCTCTGGCTCAAGGAGTCGTTCGCCGACTACATGGGCTCGCACGCCTCGGCGGTGGCCACCCGGTTCCACGACGCCTGGGTGACGTTCGCCATGCGGCGCAAGGCCTGGGCCTACCAGCAGGACCAGCTCCCCACGACGCATCCCATCGTCGCCGACATCCCCGACCTCGAGGCCGCGAAGCTGAACTTCGACGGCATCACCTACGCCAAGGGCGCTTCGGTGCTGAAGCAGCTCGTCGCGTTCGTGGGCGATGACGCCTTCTTCGAGGGGGCTCGCCGGTACTTCGCCGCCAACGCCTTCGGCAACACCACTCTCGACGACTTCCTCGTCGAGCTCAGCGCGGTGTCCGGGCGGGACATGACCGACTGGGCAGCCGCCTGGCTGCAGACGACGGGCGTCTCGACGATCTGGACGGAGACCGACGACGACGGAGGACACCACCTCGTGCAGGACGATGTGCGTCCGCACCGCCTGCGGATCGGGCTGTACGACCGCGTGGACGGCCGCATCGTGCGGCGGGAGCAGCGGGAGCTGGACCTGATCGGGGAGCGCGTGGACATCGACCTCCCCGAGGCCGATCTCGTGCTGCTCAACGACGACGACCTCACCTATGCGAAGGCGCGCCTCGACGAGCGGTCGTTGCGCACCGTCGAGGAGTCCCTCTCCGACATCGAGGACCCGCTCGCCCGTGCGCTCGTGTGGTCGTCGCTGTGGAACGCGACCCGCGACGGCGAGCTCGACGCGGCCCGCTTCGTCGCGATCGTGCGGGCGCACGCGCCGCGGGAGTCGAACGGCGGTCTGCTGGCCGCAGCGCTCCTCGACGCCGCTTTCGCGCTGCGGCATTTCGTCCGCGACGACCGACGCGACGCGGAGCAGCGCGCTTGGACCGAAGCCACGTGGTCGGCGCTGCAGCAGGCGGACGCCGGCAGCGACGCCCAGCTCTCCTGGGCGCGCGCGCTGGCGGCGGCCTCGGCCTTCGACGACATCCATCACGCCGAGGTCCGTGCCCTGCTCGACGGCGATGTGCCCGAGGGGCTCGTCGTGGATCCCGACCTGCGCTGGCAGCTCCTCACGGCCCTCGTGACGACCGGCCGCGCCGATCTCACGGACATCGCCGCGGAGGAGGAGCGGGACGACACCGGCGACGGACGCACCGCCGCCCGCCGCGCTCGTGCCTCCGTGCCCGACGCGACGGTGCGCGCGGCCGCCTGGACGGCCGCATGGGATGACCGGTCTCTCACCAACGACCACCTCGATGCCGAGATCGCGGGCTTCCGCGCCGGCGGCCGCCGCGACCTCATCGAGTCCTTCGACGAGGAGTACTTCGAGCGGATCGGGACGGCGTGGTCGGAGCGGAGCATCGAGATCGCTCGTCGACTGGTGATCGGTCTGTTCCCCGCGCGGTCCTCGCTGGACCTGGTCGATGCCTGGCTGTCGGCCAGCCCCGAGGCCCCGGCGGCGCTGCGACGACTCCTCATCGAGCAGCGCGACCACCTCGCGCGTGACCTGCGGGTGCGGGGCGCTCAGGACTAGGTCGCGGCCTCCACGGTCATGCCCATCACGGTCCGCACGATCCACGGATGGGCATGGTCATCGGCGATGTGGGTCATGCCGAGCTTCTCCGCCACGCCTCGTGACGCCTGGTTCTCGGGGTGGATGATGGCGGTGAGGAGGGTCGGTGCGAAGGTCTGCGCGACGAGGTCGACGCAGGCGCGCGCAGCTTCGGTCGCATAGCCGCGTCGTTGGCGGTCGGTGCGGACGTGATACCCGACTTCGAGCACGGGGGAGTCGTTCACCGACTGCCAGGTGAGACCGCAGTCGCCGAGGAACTCCCCGTCGTGCGTCTCGATGACCCAGAGACCGTGGCCGTCCTCGCGGTAGCGCTGCTGCATGCGCGCGATCCACGCGGCGGCTTCCGTTCGCGACTTCGGCGCCGGGTAGTAGGCCATGACCTCCGGATCCCCGAGGAGCGCCGCCATCTCGTCGAGGTCGTCGGCGGTCATCTCCCGGAAGGCGAGCCGCGGCGTCGGGGAGGGCAGGAGGCGTCGCGGTGCGGTCACAGATCCACGGCGTCGCCGGGTTCGAGCACGAGGAACTCGCCGCCGCCCTGCTCGGTCGCCCACTGCAGTCGCTGGCGGTGCATGTTCTTGCCGATCACGGACAGGGTCATGTCGTGCGTGCCGAACGCCCGGCGGGGCTTCACGGCGAGCACGTAGTCGATGGCCTCCCCGATCTTGAGCCACGGGGCTCCGAGCGGCGCGGCGAGGGTGCCGACCTCGACGCCTTCGGGCACCGCATACGAGTCACCGGGGTAGTAGAACGTGTCGTTGACGAGCACGCCCACGTTGTCGATCGTCGGGATCGACGAGTGGATCACCGCGTGCGTGCCTCCGAAGAAGCGCAGGGTGAAGGCGCCGACCTCCACGGTGTCGCCGGGGGAGACGACGGTGATCTCATAGCCCTCCGCCGCCTTCGCCACGCCCTCCGGCCCGAAGATCGGGGTCCCGGGAGCCGCGCGCAGGATCCGGTCGAGGTGCTCCGGCGTCCAGTGGTCGGGGTGCTCGTGCGTGAGCACGATGGCGACCAGTCCGCTGAGGTCATGCAGCGGGGCGGTGAAGGATCCCGGATCGATCAGCAGGGTGTCGTCGTTCTGGTCCAGACGGAGGGTGGCATGTTCGAACTTGGTGACGCGCATGAGACGAGTCAACTCCTTCCCGGGGGCTGCGGCAAACGGAGATCGGCGCGCCACGCCCGGGATCCTGGTTGGAGCGGCCTCGATTTGGCGCCATGAGATTCGCCGTGGCATACTTGAACGGTTGTCGCGGAACGGAAAAGCTCCGCAAGACGGCCCCATCGTATAGCGGCCTAGTACGCCGCCCTCTCACGGCGGTAACGCGGGTTCGAATCCCGCTGGGGTCACACAACACGACGAAAGCCCTCCGGTTCTCCGGGGGGCTTTCGTCGTTCCGAGCGTGCGCGTCAGTCGTCCGCGCGCAGCGACAGGGTCCGGAACGCCCGGGCCTGGAGCGGCACGAGCATGAGCGCCATCATCGCGCCACCGGCCACGACGAACGGCACCCAGACGGCGCGGAACAGCTGGCTACCGCCGCTCGGCAAGCCACACGACCGGGTAGAGTACGACCGCGAACGCTGACATGACCATGTCGGCCACTCGCAACAGGAGCACTTTGAGAGCCGCCTGCACCCCGTATCTGGCGGTGAGGGTGATAACGGTGGGAATCGCGCACGCTGCCGTGCCCAGCCACGCGAGTGCCATGGTATCGGGGCTCAGGACGACGAGCGCGAGCACCAGGAGCGCCGCCCGGCGCGACGGCATCATGTTCGGGCGCACCTCTCCCTCTCTCACGACATCGACGCACCACGCAAAGGTGATGACTACAGCCACGCCCAACGGGACGAATGCGAGGTGAGGGAGCGCGTCGAGTTGGAGCGCTCGGATCGGGGTTCCAACCTCGGTCAAGGAGAGCCAGTCGAGAATCGAGCCAAGTACGTCAAGAGGGTCGGTGCCGTAGACCAGGGCTGCGCCGAATGTCAGAGTGTTGGCTGAAAGCACCATCACCAGGAGGGCGTGAGACTTGTGGATGGACTGGAAGAACGAGAACATGATGTCCCTTTCGGATGAGAAGTTTGGAGCGGTTGCTCCTCCGGCGGTGTTGTCGGTATGCCCTCTATGCGCGAGCGTCACTCAACACATGCGCGGCGGCGGCTGAACTCCGTGCACCGCCACTCATAGCGCCGACCGTGATGTGCCCGCGATTGGTTTTCTGGAGTAGATCGAGACCTGCCTGACCACGTCTTCTACCCTGCGAAGAGCGAGATGATCCCTTGGCTGCATGCCGCCGAGGAAACCGCTCTCGACCAGAAGGCCGTGTTCGCCTGGTACTGCGTGCAGGGTGGTGTCGCCGGATGGTTCGTCATGCGACCTGACAGCGACTCGACCCAGATGCTTGCGTTCGGGTGCTGTGCCATCACCGATGGCGAGCTGGTTACCTCCGTCTGATCGAACTCGAATCCCTGCGGATCGACCGCCCTGGAGCGGCGCCGGTTGTCGTCGTCCGCGACCACAACTGGACCGCGACCGTGGAGTCACGTCGAGCGACGAGCATCGCGATGTTCTTGAGGAACCGACGTATCAATGGCGACGGCGTCGCGGAAATGTGGGTCAGATGCTCGGCTCATTGGCGGCACGGAGCATGAGGTCACGATGAGCGACGCTGGCTGCTCGAGGTCACTGCCCTTAGCGCATAGACGACGTTCGGAGAGAACGGAGCGAATCTCGATCCACATGTGAGGGCGCGCATGAGCACCTCGACGACCGCATCAACACGGGTTCGAATCCCGCTGGGGTCACACAACACGACGAAAGCCCTCCGGTTCTCCGGGGGGATTTCGTCGTTCCCGACCGTGCGCGTCAGCCGTCCGCGCGCAGCGACAGGGTCCGGAACGCCCGGGCCTGGAGCGGCACGAGCATGAGCGCCATCATCGCGCCACCGGCCACGACGAACGGCACCCAGACGGTGGTGAGGGAGGCCAGCGCGCCGAAGCCCGCCATCGCGAGCGGCATCAGGCAGTCGTCGCCGAGCCGGGTGAGGGAGCCCATGCGACCGAGGAACGCGGTGTCCACCGTCGCGGCGAAGGTCGCGCTCAGCAGCACGGAGGCGTAGCCGGCGGTGGCGCCGACGACGGTGGCGGCGACGGCCACCGTCCAGGCGGGGCCGAACCCGAGCGCGACGATGCCCGCTCCCTGGACGAGGAGAGCGCCGAACCCGCTCCGCGCCTCGTGGCGCGGCCGCCATCTCGCGACCGTGGCAGCCCCCACGGCGGCGCCGAGGCCGAGCAGGCCCTCGAAGAGGCCGACCGCGGGAGCCCCCCAACCCTCGTCGTGCGCCCGCAGAGCCAGGCCGATGCCGACGGCGGGTCCCACGGCGAGATTGAGTCCGGAGAGGGCGATGACGAGCGTGCGCGTCGTGGGGTTCGCTCCGAGGTGGGCGAACGCCGCGCCGATCGCCCGCAGGGATGACGTGCGCGGGGCCCGGGCGAGCCGGAACCGCGGACGGAGGGCGATCGCCAGGAACCCGACGACCAGAGCGAAGGTCACCGCGTTCGCCGATGCGCTCCCCGCGAGACCTGCCTGGGCGACGAGCAGGCCGCCGAGAGCGGCGCCTCCCATCGTGCCGAGGCGAGACGCCGTCTGCATGACAGCCGCGTAGGAGGGGAGGTCGTCGGTGCGTACCAGCTGTCGCCCGATGGTGCCGGCCGAGGGTTCGTAGAACGCGTCGCACACTCCGAACGCCACGGCGGCGGCGAGCAGGACGGGCACGGTGGGCGCATGCGAGACCGTCCACACGGCAGCGGCGACGAGCACCCCCACGCGGACCGTGTTGCAGACCATCATCACCCGGCGGGCATCGGCGCGGTCTGCGATGACCCCGCCGAAGAGCAGCACCATCGCGCGCGGCACCGTGCCGGCGGCGACGATGAGTCCGGCGACGGCGGGGGAGGCGATCTGCACGGCTGTCCACGCCAACGCGATCGTCCACACGGCGTCGCCGGCGTCGGACAGGGCCTTCACGCCGATCCACGCGTGCACCATCCGGTCACGCCGGAACGGAGGGGGACTGGAGAGCTCGACGGGCGGGGTGAGCGCGGTCATCACGGCTCCGTGGGGAACGCGTGGGCGAAGAAGAACACCGGCGTGCGCGCCCGGCCGTCGTCTTCGTCGATCGAGGCCTGCCAGTCCCGCACCACGCCCAGCACGCGCGCGGAGAGGTCGCGCAGTTCCTCCGGGGTCGCCCACGCGGTGGTCTCCGTGTTGGAGGCGTCGTAGTCAGCCACGGCGGGCTCGCCTCGGCGGCGGTGCCAGCGCTGCAGACGGTCGATCTGCATGCGGATGCCCTGCCGTTGTGCTTCCCGGGCGAGCAGGGCATCGGCGGGGGAGTCGGCGAAGTCCTCGACCGACCAGGTCAGGCCCCGCCGTGCGACCGTCCACCAGCTCGTGCGCCGATCGCCGGTCGGGTCTGCGGCGCGCTCGACGATGCCGGCACGCTCGAGCATCCGGAGGTGATGGCTGATGCTGCCGACCTGACTCTCGAGCGCACGGGCGATCGCCGTCACCTGCGAGGTGCCGTACAGCAGGAGGTAGTCGTAGATGCGGCGACGCAGCGGATGGTGCACGGCGGTGATCACAGAGATGTCTTCCACGCTCCGAAGGCTATGCACCGGTGCGGAGACGCACAAGACTTCTTGTATACCCCGGAACGGCGGGCTATTCCTCCGCGTGGGGCGCAGCGGACGCGGCCTTCCGGCGCCGTCGGCCGCGGCGGACGAGCCAGACGACCAGCACGACGACAGCGGTCACCGCGAGCCAGGGGAGGAGGAAGCCGAACGCGATCACCAGAGCGTTCAGCGAGACCACCAGGCCGTTCCATCCGGCCCGGAGCCCGTCGCCGAAGCCCGCGGGGTCCGCCGCGGCCGGTGCGTCCGCCCTCGACAAATCCACGGTGAGGGACGACAGGGCCACCTGATCCTCCAGCGCGGCGAGCTGCTGTTCGTACGACTCGAGCTGCGCCTGGCGATCGGTGAGCGCGACCTCGGCCTCGATGAGATCGGCGACCGTGCCCGACTGGCTCATGAGCTCCGTGAGCCGCTGCACCGAGGCGCGGGTCGACTCCACGCGGGCGCGGAGGTCGATCGCGGTGGCTGTCACGTCCTGTTTCGTGACGGAGGACGAGAGCACCTCCCCGGTGTCGCCGAGGGCGGCGATCACCGTGGTCAAGTCGTCGGCGGGGACGCGGACCGTGATCCAGCCGTACCCGGAGTCCATGGGGACCCGCTCGGCGGGGGCATCCGTCGCGAGCGCCTTGCCGACCTCGGTGCTCTCGACGTAGCCGCCGTGCTCGACAGCGAGGTCGCCGATGGCGGCGGCGGCATCGGCGATGTCCTTCACCTGCACCGAGGCCTGGGCCGAGGCGACGATCTCCCTGCCGTCTTCGGCGGATGCCGCGGCGTCCGATCCGATGGCACCGGGCAGGGTCGCCCCCTCGACAGCGCGGTCCGGCACGGCCGACCCCGCCTCGTCGGTCGACCAGTCCACGACGCCGTCCGCTGTGGACACGGACGAGCCGCCCCCTCCCACGGCACCGAGGATCGGCGGCGTCACGAGGACTCCGACGACGAAGGCCGCCGCGATCCCGCCGGCCGTGAGCCACCGGCGCCGTCGTCTCCTGGCGCGCTCTGCGCGCGGCGGAACCGGCGGCCGCTCGCCCTGGATCTCGGTGAACACGGCCTCCTCGATCCGCGCGACGGTCGCGTCGGACACGGGCGGGAGGCTCTGCTGCGGGGTCTGGTCGTTCATGCGTCCCTCACTTCCTTGACGGCGCCGCGCAGCTGAGTGCGCACGCGCGAGAGACGGTTCCGGACGACGGCGTGCGTCACGCCGAGCTCGTCGGCGGCGGCCTGGTAGGCGTAGCCCTCGGAGGCGCAGAGCCGGAAGATCTCCTGGTCGAGCGCGCTCAGGGTGCCCACCTCTGCGGCGATCCGAGCGGCGAGCGCCGCCGTGATCACCTGGTCCTCGACGCTGACGACGTCGGGGAGCTGGTCGTCGGCCGCGTCCGTCGTGTGCGCCTGGTCGCGGCGGCGCTGGCGCAGCCGGTTCGCCGCCTGGAAGCGGCAGATCGTCGCGAGCCAGGGGAGGATCGACTCTCCCTGCAGCTGCAGACCCGGAAGCTTGCGCCAGGCGACCACGAAGGTCTCCTGCGTCACGTCTTCCGCGTCGGCAACGGCGCCCAGGATGCCATGCGCGATCCAGTACACGGGGCGCACATGGGCGCGATACAGGGCGCGGAAGGCGCTCTGATCGCCGGCCGCCGCCTGGGCGGCCCAGCGCTGGTCACTCGTCTGTGCGGGCATCCTGGTTCCGTTCGGGGTCTCTCCTCGAGAGTGTCGGCGGATGTCCCATCGTCTCAGCACGGATCCGGATGCGCATCGTGTGTCGACTTCCTCGTCCCGGCGACCTCCACCTCGGGTAGCATGGCCCGGGCGAGAGGGAGTATCCCGAATCCGCGCGTAACGTCATCACGAGCACCGACATCGCTGCTCCGGGCGCGCGCCGCACATCTGCGGGGGAGAGACTTTCGACTCATTCCCGACCCCTCGCGAAAGGTGCACAGCGCCCGTGGACATCCCCGTCTGGTTCGAGATCACGTCGATGGTCGTCCTCACGATCATCCTGATCGCCGACCTGCTCCTCATCCGGCTGCGCCCGCACATCCCCTCCACCAAGGAGTCGACGCTGTGGGTCGTGTTCTACGTGGGTCTCGCGCTGCTCTTCGCGGTGCTGCTGGGGAACGTGGGCGGATGGCAGAACGCCGGGGACTTCATCACCGGGTGGGCGCTGGAGTACAGCCTCTCCGTCGACAACCTGTTCGTCTTCGTGCTGATCATGGCGCAGTTCGCGGTGCCGCGACGTCTGCAGCAGCAGGTGCTCATGGTCGGGATCATCATCGCGCTGATCCTGCGCGGACTGTTCATCCTCGTCGGCGTGACGATCATCGAGAACTTCTCGCCGATCTTCTACCTGTTCGGCGCCTTCCTCGTCTACACCGCCATCCGGCAGGCGATGCCGGAAGGCGAGCACGAGGACGACGTCAAGCGCGAGAACTTCATCGTCCGGCTGCTCCGCCGTCGGATCGACATCAGCGAGACCTACGACGGCTCGAAGATCCGCACGACCGTCGACGGGAAGCGGATGTGGACGCCGATGATCATCGTGTTCATCACGATCGGCGTCACCGACCTCATCTTCGCGATCGACTCGATCCCGGCGATCTTCGAGATCACGACCAACGGCTTCCTCGTCTTCGCCGCCAACATCTTCGCGCTCATGGGGCTGCGCCAGCTCTACTTCCTCCTCGGCGACCTCCTGGACCGCCTCCGCTACCTGCACTACGGCATCGCCGTGATCCTCGGGTTCATCGGCATCAAGCTGATCCTGCATGCGCTGCACGTCAACGAGCTCCCGTTCATCAACGGCGGCGAGCACGTGGAATGGGTGCCGGACATCGACAACATGGTGTCGCTCGCCGTGATCCTCGTCTCGATGACGGTGGCGACGATCGCGAGCCTGATCGCCTCGTCCCGGGAGAAGCGCGCCGAGAAGCGCACGGCTGCGATCCGGGACTGATCCGGCGGGGCGCGGGTCAGAACGCCTGCAGGTTGGCCTGCAGGCCGCCGTCCGCGTACTCGCGGCGGAGGAGCCCGCGGCGGCGGAGGATCGGCACCAGCTCGTCGAGGGTCCGGTGCAGCGTCACGGGATGGAAGTCGCCCCAGAGGAGCACGCCGTCGTTGCCCCACTCGCCGAGCTCCTCGACGAGATCGGCGAATTCCTCCGCGGTGCCCACGAAGCCGCT
Organism: Microbacterium sp. str. 'China'; assembly: GCF_002993305.1. Taxonomy (NCBI): domain Bacteria; kingdom Bacillati; phylum Actinomycetota; class Actinomycetes; order Micrococcales; family Microbacteriaceae; genus Microbacterium; species Microbacterium sp. str. 'China'. The sequence continues at coordinate 1,623,982 of NZ_CP027434.1, forward strand.
GCGATCACGAAGGCGCCCGGTCCTGGCCAGCGCGGTCAGGTGTGCGCGGAGCGGTGCATCCTCCCCACGATCCCCGATCAGCCGCTGGATGCTCCCACGGGAGACGTGAGCTCCGAAGATCGAGGGGTCGAGAGGGCGGTCCAGATCGAGGGCCGTGAGGTCGGTCTCCAGGTCGCTCGACTGCTTGCGGGCGATCTGCGCGAGCGCGGCGTCGTCCGGGTGGGCGGAGGCGGCCACGATCCGGTCGGCCTCCTCGGCGGACGCCGTGAACACGGGCTGGATCGCGAAGAGGATCTTGACGTCCTCGGCCCGGCGCCCGCGGGCGAGAGCCGCGTCGTGCACCCGCTGCCGATACTCCCGAACCGCCTTCTCGTGCAGGGGAGCGAGCGCCAGCTGGACGTCGGAGTTCGCCCCCGCGAACGCCAGGCCGCGTCCGGAGCCGCCGGGGGAGACGATGGCCGGCTCGCCGTCCGTGAAGGGCAGGGCGTTGAGAGGGCCGTCGAAGTCGTAGTGGGCGCCGCGGTGCTGCACCGGACGCATGCGCGTGCCGTCCGCGTAGACGCCGGAGACGGGATCGGCGACCAGCGCGCCGTCGTCCCAGCTCCGCCAGAGCGCGCGGATGCCCGCGAGCCATTCCTCGGCACGGTCGTACGCCTCGTCGTGGCCGAGTTGCGGGGCCGCCGAGAAGTGCCGGGCGCTGCCGGTGTCGGTGACCACGTTGAGGCCGAGCCGGTGCCCGCTCAGGTGCTGCAGGGTCGCGAACTGACGGGCCGAGGTGTAGGGCAACGAGGCCGCGGGGTTCACGGTGGGCACCACGCCGAGATGACGGGTCGCCTGGAAGAGGTACGGTGCGAGCAGCAGGGGGTCGTGCTTCGGGCCGCCGAACGCATGACGCACGCGCAGGTCGATCGTGTCCGCCGAGCCGAGCGAGGGACTGTCCTCGATGATCACGAGGTCGAAACCGGCCTGCTCCAGGGTGCGGGCGGCCTCCTGGTAGACCTCCGGCCGCGTCCAGTCGTAGTCCCAGTCCAGGGACGGATATCCCCAGCCCTGGGGACCGAAGCCCCGGGCGAGGAACCACCCGAAGTGCTGCAGGCGGCTCATGCCACCGTCTCCCTGACGCTCTCGAGCACCCGCGCGAGGTCGCCGATCAGGTCGTCGACATCCTCGATGCCGATCGACAGCCGCAGCGTGCCGGGGCCGACGCCGAGGACCCGGCGCTCCTCCTCGGTGCGCTGCGCGTGGCTCGTCGTGCCGGGGTGCAGCACGAGCGACCGCACGTCGCCGATGTGCGTCATGTGGGTGAAGACGGACACCTCCTCCACGAAGCGACGGGCCGCGGGGAGACCGGCGCGCAGCGTGAAGGTGAAGATGGAGCCGAATCCGCCGTCGAGGTAGCGCAGCGCAGTCTCGTGATGAGGATGCGAGGGCAGGCCGACGTAGTCCACGCTCTCCACGGCGTCGTGCGCGGCGAGCCAGCGTGCGACGGCGAGGGCGTTCTGCGACTGGCGCTCCACACGCAGGCCGAGCGTCTCGGTGCCCTGGCCGATGAGGAACGCGTTGAGGGGCGAGGGGGACGCGCCGAATCGCGGGGCCACCGACTCCCTGGCGTACCCGATGCGGGCGCGGCCGCCGTGCCGGGCGAAGACGCTGGGTGCGCCGCCCCGCCCCGGCAGCACGAGGTGCGGGGCGTTGTGCCCGGCGCGCTCCGCATCGAACCGGCCGTCGTCGATCACCACGCCGCCGAGCACCGCACCCTGGCCAGCGAGGAACTTCGACGCGGAGTGCACGACGATGGCCGCGCCGTGCTCCAGCGGTCGGAGGAGGGCGGGCGTGGCCAGGGTGTTGTCGACGATCAGGGGGACGGCGATCTCGTCGGCCACGGCGCTCACCGCCGCCACGTCGAGCACGTCGTTGCGGGCGTTGGCGAGCGACTCCGCGAACAGCGCCCTCGTCGTCGGGCGTACGGCCTCCCGCCAGGCATCCGGGTCCGCGATGTCGTCCACGAACGTCGTCTCGATGCCGAGGCGGGCGAGGTTGTCCAGGAACAGCCCGCGGGTGCCCTCGTAGATGTGGGTCGAGGAGACGATGTGGTCGCCCGCCCCCACGACCGAGAGCAGAGCAGTGGTCACTGCAGCCTGTCCGCTGGCCACGAGCACGGCGTCGGCACCGGACTCCAGACTCGCGAGCTGTCGCTCCACCGCGTGCACCGTGGGGTTGCCGGTGCGGGTGTACCCGAATCCGGTGCCCGTGCCGAAGTGGTCGGCGGCGTGATCGAAGTCGTCGAACTCGAAGCCCGCCGTCAGGTAGATCGGCGTCACACGGGAGGCGGCAGCGGCTCGGCCTCTCGCGGCGTGGACGGCGCGGGTGGCGAAGCGGGCGGTCTCGACGGTCATGCGGAGCCTCTCGGTCGATCGGGTGAGCAACAGAGTGTCACGGCGTGTCTCGGCGTGTCCGAGCGGTGGTAACCTGACGTCATGCGGACCGTGCTCCTTCTTAGCGGCCGCGGCGAGACCTCGATCTGAGCCCCTCCTCGTCGCGGAGTCCATCGTGGGCCGAACCGCCATCCACAGGAGACACGCCATGAACACCACCGCCGGTGCGGATTCCGCACGCCCCAGGACGCTCGCCGAGAAGGTTTGGGACGACCACCTCGTCGTCAAGGGTGAGGACGGCCAGCCCGACCTCATCTACATCGACCTGCACCTCGTGCACGAGGTCACCAGCCCGCAGGCTTTCGACGGCCTCCGCAGCGAGGGGCGCCCGCTCCGCCGGCTCGACCTGACCATCGCCACGGAGGATCACAACACGCCGACGTGGGAGATCGACAAGCCCATCGCCGATCTGACCAGCCGGACGCAGATCGAGACGCTGCGCCGCAACGCCGCCGAGTTCGGCGTGCGTCTGCACTCGCTGGGGGACGCGGAGCAGGGCATCGTGCACGTCGTCGGCCCGCAGCTCGGCCTGACCATGCCCGGCATCACCGTGGTCTGCGGCGACTCGCACACATCCACGCACGGCGCGTTCGGCGCGATGGCGTTCGGCATCGGGACCAGCGAGGTTGAGCATGTCATGGCGACCCAGACCCTGCCGTTGAAGCCGTTCAAGACGATGGCCATCAACGTCGAGGGCACGCTGCGCCCCGGCGTCACCGCGAAGGACATCATCCTTGCCGTGATCGCCAAGATCGGCACGGGCGGCGGTCAGGGCTATGTGCTCGAGTACCGCGGCAGCGCGATCCGCGCGCTCTCCATGGAGGGCCGCATGACGATCTGCAACATGTCCATCGAGGCAGGTGCGCGCGCCGGCATGGTGGCTCCGGACGAGACGACGTTCGCCTACCTCGAGGGCCGTCCGCACGCGCCGAAGGGTCAGGACTGGGACGACGCCGTCGCCTACTGGCGCACGCTGCCGACCGACGAGGGCGCCACGTTCGACGCCGAGGTCTTCATCGACGCCGACGAGCTGGAGCCGTTCGTGACCTGGGGGACGAACCCCGGCCAGGGCAGCTCGCTCTCCGCCACGGTGCCGAACCCGGCGGAGATCGCCGACCCGAACGAGCGGGCCGCTGCCGAGCGTGCGCTGGAGTACATGGACCTGACGCCAGGCACGCCGCTCAAGGAAGTGCCGGTCGACGCGGTGTTCATGGGCTCGTGCACGAACAGCCGCATCGAGGACCTCCGGGCCTTCGCCTCCATCATCCAGGGCATGAAGAAGGCCGACGGCGTCCGGGTGATGGTCGTCCCCGGCTCCGCCCGCGTGCGACTGGAGGCCGAGGCCGAGGGCCTGGATCAGGTCATCAAGGACTTCGGGGCGGAGTGGCGCTTCGCAGGGTGCTCGATGTGTCTGGGCATGAATCCCGATCAGCTCGCCCCGGGGGAGCGCTGCGCCTCCACCTCGAACCGCAACTTCGAAGGGCGCCAGGGCAAGGGCGGCCGTACGCACCTCGTGTCGCCGCTCGTCGCGGCGGCGACCGCCATCCGCGGCACCCTGTCCAGCCCGAGCGATCTGGAGGCCTGACCATGAAGAAGTTCACCACCCACACGGGCATCGCCGCGCCGCTGAAGCGGTCGAACGTCGACACCGACCAGATCATCCCCGCGGTGTTCCTCAAGCGCGTCACCAAGACCGGCTTCGAGGACGCGCTGTTCCACGGCTGGCGGCAGGACCCTGCCTTCGTGCTCAACCAGGCGCCGTACCAGGGGGCGTCCGTGCTCGTCGCCGGGCCTGATTTCGGCACCGGCTCCAGCCGTGAGCACGCGGTCTGGGCCCTTCGCGACTTCGGCTTCAAGGTCGTGCTGAGCCCCCGGTTCGCCGACATCTTCCGCGGGAACGCGGGCAAGCAGGGGCTCCTCGCGGCGACCATCTCCGAAGCGGACCTGGAGCGGTTCTGGGCCTTCATGGACGCTGTTCCCGGCGCGCGGATGACGGTCGACCTCGAGGCGCGCACCGCCGCCATCGGCGACCCCACCGGGGGCGCGGAGGCCGGCTTCCAGGCCGACATCGGGATCGACGATTACACTAGATGGCGGCTCCTCGAAGGGCTCGATGACATCGGGCTCACGCTGCGCAACGAAGATAAGATCGCGCAGTTCGAGGCCCGTCGCGAGTCGTGGCGGCCGCGGACCCTCCCCGTCCAGTGAGACGGAGGGGGCGGGGGAGCCAGGGGTAACCCCGCCCCCGATGAACGAAGTGAGGCCCCGAATGACGACACCCGTGCGCGACGCTCTCTCCGACGACGTCCCCGCGCTGACCGGAGACGTCCTCGCCATCCGTGGAGGTCGTCCGCTGCGCGGACGCGTCGACGTGAAGGGCGCGAAGAACCTCGCCACCAAGGCGATGGTCGCGTCCCTGCTCGGGGAGACCACGAGCGTCCTGCGCGACGTGCCGGCCATCAGCGACGTCGCCGTGGTGCGCTCGCTGCTCGAGGTGCACGGCGTCCGGGTGTCGGAGGGAGACGAGCCCGGCTCGCTGGTGTTCGACCCCAGCGACGTCGAGTCGGCCCATTTCGAGGAGATCGACGCCCACGCGGGCGCCTCGCGGATCCCGATCCTGTTCTGTGGCCCGCTGCTGCACCGCCTGGGTCAGGCGTTCATCCCCGACCTCGGCGGTTGCCGCATCGGCGACCGTCCGATCGACTTCCACCTGGACGCTCTCCGCAAGTTCGGCGCGATCGTCGAGAAGCTGCCCAGCGGCATCCGCCTCTCGACGGGAGGGACCCGCCTGCACGGCGCGAACATCCATCTGCCCTACCCGAGCGTCGGCGCCACGGAGCAGGTGCTCCTCACCGCGGTGCGCGCCGAGGGCATCACCGAACTCCGCAACGCGGCGATCGAGCCGGAGATCATGGACCTGATCGCCGTCCTGCAGAAGATGGGCGCGATCATCTCCTACGAGCCGAACCGCGTCATCCTCATCGAGGGCGTCGAGAAGCTCCGCGGTTACGACCACCGGTCGATCTTCGACCGCAACGAGGCGGCCTCGTGGGCGTCGGCCGCTCTGGCCACGGACGGCGAGATCTTCGTCGGCGGTGCCAAGCAGCAGGAGATGCTCACCTTCCTCAACGTCTTCCGCAAGGCAGGCGGCTGGTTCGACATCCAGGAGGACGGCATCCTCTTCCGTCGCGACGGCGACATCAAGCCGGTCGTGATCGAGACCGACGTGCACCCGGGCTTCATGACCGACTGGCAGCAGCCGCTCGTCGTCGCGCTCACCCAGGCGCATGGCCGCTCGGTCGTGCACGAGACCGTGTACGAGAACCGGATGGGCTTCACCGAGGCGCTGGTCAAGATGGGCGCCGACATCGTCGTGCACCCGCGCGGTCTGCAGGACGGGCCCCGGCGCGTGCCGCGTCGCGATCTGGAGCAGGCAGCCGTCATCACCGGTCCCACCCCTCTGCACGGCGCCGACATCGTGGTGCCCGACCTGCGCGGCGGCTACAGCCATGTGATCGCGGCCCTGACGGCCACGGGCGAGTCGAAGGTGTCGGGCGTCGACATCCTGAGCCGCGGATACGAGAAGTTCCTCGCCAAGCTCGACGCGCTCGGCGCCGACTTCGACGTCCTCCGGTGAGCCCCATGGCTTCCCGGTCTCCGGAGAAGACGCGGCCGAGCGTGTTCTGGCCGCTCGCGGCGATCGTCGTCCCGCTGGTGTCGCTGATCGCGAAGGTCCGCATCATCGGTGCGGAGAAGCTCCCGCGAGAGGGCGCGTTCGTCCTGGCCCCGAACCACTACTCGGAGTTCGACCCGCTGATCGTCGCCTTGGCGGTCTGGCGGATCGGGCGCGCTCCGCGGTTCATGGCCAAGGAGAGCCTCTTCCGCGTGCCGGTGCTCGGGTGGTTCCTGCGCAAGACGGGGATGATCCCGGTCGCGCGCACCTCGTCGGCGTCGTCCGCGAAGCAGACGATGGCCCAGTCGGCAGCTCTCGTGGAGCACGGCCGCGGCGTGATCGTGTACCCGGAGGGCACGCTCACCCGTGACCCCGACATGTGGCCGATGCGCGGCAAGTCGGGGGCAGTGCGGCTCGCCCTCGCCGACGGCATCCCGCTGATCCCGATGGCTCAGTGGGGGACCCAGGCGATCATGGGGCGCTACCAGAAGGGGCTGAGCCTCTGGCCGCTCCGGAAGCCCGTCACCGTCATCGTCGGCGACCCCGTCGACGTCTCCGATCTCCGCGGCCGTGCGGGTGAGCCGGCGGCGCTGACGGAGGCCACCAACCGACTCATGAACGCGATCACTGCGCTGCTGGAGCAGGTGCGCGGCGAGAAGGCCCCCGCGGAGCGCTGGAACCCGGCGAGCCACGGACAGAAGGAGACCGGACGCCTTGACCCCTAAGAGAACCGTGCCGGCCGGACCCCGCGTCGCCGTGATCGGCGCCGGCAGCTGGGGCACCACGTTCGGCAAGATCCTCGCCGACGGCGGCGCCCACGTGACGATGTGGGCGCGTCGGGCCGAGCTCGCGCATGAGATCGACGAGGCGAAGCGCAACTCGCGTTACCTGCCGGGCATCAACCTGCCCCGCACGATGGCGGCCACGCACGAGCTGGCGACCGCGCTCGAGGGCGTCGACCAGGTGTACCTGTCCGTGCCGAGCCAGTCGCTGCGGGAGAACCTCAAGGCACTGCGCCCGCTGATCGCCTCGGGCGACGCCAAGATCGTCAGCCTCATGAAGGGCGTCGAGCGGGGCACCGGTCTGCGCATGAGCCAGGTCATCCAGCAGGAGCTGCAGTGCGACCCCGACCGGATCGCCGTGGCCTCCGGACCGAATCTCGCCCTGGAGATCGCGCGGGAGCAGCCGACCGCGGCCGTGATCTCGTCGCGCAGCCAGGAGACCGCGGACGTCGTGGCTCGGGCCGCGCGCAACTCCTACTTCCGGACGTTCGTGAACACGGACGTCATCGGCACGGAGTTCGGCGGAGTGCTCAAGAACCTCATCGCCGTCGCCATCGGCATCGTCGACGGCGTCGGCTACGGCGAGAACACCAAGGCGTCGATCATCACCCGCGGCCTCGTCGAGATGACCGACTTCGCGGTCGCGAACGGCGCCCAGCCGGAGACCCTGCAGGGGCTGGCCGGTCTCGGCGACCTCATCGCGACCTGCCAGTCGCCGCTGAGCCGCAACAACACCGCCGGGCGGCTGCTCGGGCAGGGCTACAGCTTCCAGGACGTCGTGAAGCAGATGCAGCAGACAGCCGAGGGGCTCGCCTCGGTCGCGCCGGTGCTGCAGCTCGCCCGCGAAGCCGATGTGCACATGCCGATCGTCGAGCAGGTGAAGATGGTGCTCGACGGCAAGATGGATCCCCGGGACATCGCCCCGCATCTCACGACGGACGACGACACCCCGCAGGGGGAGAGGACCAACCATGGACAAGCAGACGGTGGTGGTGCTCTTCGGAGGGCGCTCCAGCGAGCATTCGATCAGTTCCGCAACGGCGGGGGGAGTGCTGGGCGCGATCGATCGTGAGCGGTATGCCGTGATCCCGGTGGGGATCACCCGCGAGGGTGCCTTCGTCCTCGAGGACGACGACCCGGCGAAGTTCCCGCTCGACGCCGCGCATCTCCCGGAGGTCGTCGACAACGGCACCCGGGTGCTCTGGCCGGAACCCGGGGGTGACCGCACCCTGCGGGTCGTGCATCCGGGCGGTGAGACCGAGGGACTCGGCGAGATCGACGTCGTGCTGCCGATCCTGCACGGACCGCACGGCGAGGACGGCACGATCCAGGGCTACTTCGACACACTCGAGGTCCCCTACGCCGGGGGCGGCGTGCTCGACTCGGCGCTGTGCATGGACAAGCACTTCATGAAGATCGCCCTGCAGGCCGCCGGGATCGCGGTGGCGCCGGGTGTGACCGTGCGCCGTCGGGAGTGGGACGCCGATCCCGATGCCCTCCGCGCCCGTGCCGCCGACCTCGGCCTGCCCGTCTTCGTCAAGCCCGCCCGCGCCGGGTCGAGCGTCGGGGTCTCGAAGGTGTCGGCGCCGCAGGAACTCGACGCCGCCCTCGCGATCGCGTTCGCCGAGGACGACAAGGTGCTCATCGAGGCCGGTGTCACGGGCCGGGAGATCGAGGTCGCCGTCCTCGAGACGGCCGAGGGCGTCCGCGCCTCGCTCCCCGGCGAGATCGTGCTGACCGATCGCGGCTTCTACGACTTCGAGGGGAAGTACCTCGGCGGCGACGGCGTCGATGTGGTGTGCCCGGCGGAGCTGACCGACGCGGAGGTGGCCGCCGTTCAGGAGGCCGGCGTCCGGGCCTTCCAGGCGGTCGACGGTCGCGGCCTCGCCCGAGTGGACATGTTCCTCACCCCGACCGGCGAGCTCGTCGTGAACGAGCTCAACACCATGCCCGGATTCACGCCCATCTCGATGTTCCCGAAGTGCTGGGTGGCATCGGGGCTGAGCTACGGCGACCTCATCACCGAGCTCGTCGAGGCGGGCCTGCGCCGCTGACGTCGTGGTTCCCCGCGCGTGCTCAGCTCGCGGGGAACTCCACCCGGTCGGTGCACTGCGCGGTCGCCGGGGCGAGCCCGGACTGGATGTTCGACGACAGGCTGTCGACGATCGACTGGAAGTCGACCTGCTCGCCGCGGCGGATGATCACTTCGATGGCCGGTTCCCGACCGTAGGTGACGAGGCGCTGGCGCTCCTCCTCCTGCTCCAGGACGAGCCAGTCGACGCCGCCGAGGGTGGTGCAGACGAGATCGGACGGGGCGGGCGGCTCCACGCCGCAGCGCAGGACGACCGTGGGGTCTCCCCAGGCGCCCGTCGCCTGCGCGTCGGTCCACACGCGCTCGTACCCCCCGACGGTGTTCGGCAGGAGCACGGAGACGTTCGCGCAGGCCGGGTCGTTCGCGTCGGCCGCCGGCTCGAGGTGCACGGTCGTGGAGCATCCGGCGAGTCCGGCGGCGAGGGCGATCGCCCCCGCGACGGCAGCGAGGCGGCGGGAACGAAGCATGTATCCAGGCTACCTTTGACGACATGCCCTCCCGACCCGACTCCGACGATCCGCGCCTGGGAGATCTCTCGGAGGGTCGCATCCTCCGCGCCATCCTCCAGCGCACCGCACCGGGAGCGCACACGCTTCTCGGTCCCGGCGACGATGCGGCCGTGATCGCCGCCCCCTCGGCATCGGTCGTCGCGACGACGGACACGCTCGTGCACGGGCCCGACTTCCGGCTCGCCTGGACGAGCGGGTACGACCTCGGCTGGAAGGCGGCGGCGGTCAACCTCGCCGACATCGCCGCGATGGGCGCACGCCCGACCGCGCTGCTCGTGGCTCTGGCCGTGCCGCGCGACCTCCGGCTGTCCTTCGTGGAGCGCCTGGCCGACGGCTTCCGCGAGGCCTGCGCGGCGCTCGCCCCCGGGTGCGCGGTGGTCGGCGGCGATCTCACGGTGTCCGAGGTGCTCACCGTCGCTGTGACGGCTCTGGGCGACCTGGAAGGCCGCCCACCGGTGACCAGGGCGGGGGCGCGACCGGGGGACGTCGTCGCCGTCGCGGGAGAGCTGGGTCACGCCGCACACGGGCTGGCCGTGCTGTTCGGACGCTTCCGGGACGGCGAGACGCCGGTCCCGGTCGATCCCGCGGCTCTCGCACCCGGGGAGGGCGCCGCGGTCGCCGCGCAGCTGCGGCCGTCGCCGCCCATCGGTCTCGGCGTGGTCGCGGCGGCGGCCGGGGCGACCGCGATGATGGACGTCTCGGACGGGCTCGCCCTCGACGCGCGTCGCCTCGCCGAGGCCTCGGGCGTCACCCTCGCGCTGGACGGCGCCGCGCTCGGCGCGAACCCGCAGCGCGCGCTCGCAGGCGGGGAGGACCACGCCCTGCTCGCGACGTTCTCGGACGGCGTGCTGCCGCCGGGTTTCCGTGCGATCGGCGTCGTGCGTCCGCGCGGCGAGGAGGACCTGCTCTGCGACGACGGTCCCGTGGACGTCAGCGGCTGGGATCCCTACCGGGACTGGGACTCCGTCGCCGGTTGAGCGGTCGCGGAGGCGGCGTCCTCGAGGTCGGGCTCCGCCCACCAGAGGGTCGTGTCGCCGTAGGTCTTCTCCCGGAAAACCCGGAGTCCGGCCGCGGCGAAGTCGGGTGTGGACGAACGCCGGGCGCGTTCGACGACCACCACGGCATCGTCGCTGAGCAGCGGAGCGAGGGCGGCGAGGTCGCCGTCCATCGCCTCATTGTCGATGTCGTACGGCGGATCCGTGAACACGAGGTCGTAGGGCCCGGACGCTCGGCCGAGGAACGCCCGGACCGTCGCCTCCTGCACCCGAGCGGTCGCGGTGCCGGAAGCCTTCGCGACGGCCGCGGCGTTGCGCCGCACGACGGCGGCGGCCTGCCGGCCCCGCTCGACGAGGTCGGCGCTCCGGGCGCCGCGGCTGAGGGCTTCGAGCCCGAGCGCCCCTGAGCCCGCGTAGAGGTCGAGCACGCGGGCGTCCGCGATCGCGTCGAGCGACTCCAGGGCGCCGAACAGTGACTCGCGCACGCGGTCGCTCGTCGGCCTGGTCCCGGCGCCGGGGACGTCGAGCCGGGTGCCGCGTGCCGTTCCGGCGATGATCCTCGTCACCCGTTCACGATACGACAGGCCGCGGACGGTCGTGTCCGTGCGGTTCCCTAAACTCGGAGCATGTCGCTCACGCTCGAATCCTCGCTCGAGGAGGCACTCGGTGCGGCGTCGGCCAAGACGCTCGACCGCGCCTTCGGCATGAAGACCGTCGGCGACCTGCTCGCGCACTACCCGCGTCGGTACGCCGACCCGGGGGAGCTCACTCCCATCCGCGACCTCCCGATCGGGGAGACCGTCACGATCGTCGCCGAGGTCCTCTCGTCGAGCTTCCGCCGGATGCGCAATCGACCGGGAGCCATGGTCGACGTCGTCATCGGCGACGGCGTCGGTCGCATGTCGCTGACCTTCTTCGCGAAGAACGTCGGCGCGGCGGAGTGGCGCTCCAAGGATCTGGCTGTCGGGCGCCGCGGGGTCTTCTCCGGGAAGGTCGGCGAGTTCAACGGGATGACCCAGTTCGCCCACCCGGAATACGAGCTGTTCGACGACGAGGACGCGGCGCGCCGGCGGGCGGATGCGAGGGCGGCGGTCCCGATCCCGATCTATCCGGCCACCTCCGCGATCCAGACGTGGCAGATCGCCCGCCTCGTCGGGCGCGTCCTCGACGACCTCTCGTCGGTCCCCGACCCGCTGACCCCGGAGATCCGCACCCGCGAGGAGCTGCTGACGGCGCGAGAGGCCCTGGAGGCGATCCACCGCCCGCGTTCCCGCAACGACATCGATCCCGCCGTCCGCACGCTGCGCATGCACGAGGCGCTCACGCTCCAGACGGCCCTGCTCCAGCAGCGCGACGCGGTTCGCGCCCTGGCCGCCACCTCGCGGCCGGCGGCACCCGGCGGGCTGCTGGAGCGCTTCGATGCCGCTCTGCCCTATACGCTCACGCCGGATCAGGAGACGGTCGGCGCTCAGATCGCAGACGACCTCGTCGGCTCCTGGCCGATGAACCGGCTCGTGCAGGGCGAGGTCGGTTCGGGAAAGACGCTGGTCGCGCTGCGGGCGATGCTGCAGGTCGCCGAGAGCGGCGGACAGGCGGCCCTGATCGCCCCGACGGAAGTCCTCGCGGCGCAGCATCTGCGTTCGATCACGAAGATGCTCGGCCCGCAGCTCGCCCCGCTGCTGATGCCGACGCTGCTCACCGGGCAGATGCCGGCGGCCGATCGCCGCAAGGCCGCGCTGCGCGTCGCCTCCGGCCAGGCGCTGATCGTGGTCGGCACCCACGCGCTCCTCGGGGAGAAGACCACGTTCGCCGATCTCGGTCTGGTCGTGGTCGACGAGCAGCACCGTTTCGGGGTCGAGCAGCGGGAGGCGCTGCGGGCGAAGGGATCCAGCCCGCACGCGCTCGTCCTCACCGCGACCCCGATCCCGCGGACGGTCGCGATGACGGTCTTCGGCGACCTCGACACCTCGGTCATCCGCACGATGCCCGCCGGTCGTGCCGGCATCGAGTCGTACGTCGCGCCGTTGGCCGAGCACCCGGGCTGGTTCAACCGGGTGTGGGAACGGGCGGCGGAGGAGATCGCGCAGGGCCGGCAGGTGTTCGCCGTCTGCGCGGCCATCGACACCGCGGCGAAGACGGCCGAGGCGGGGGAGCAGGCGCTGCTCGCCCCCGAGGGCGGCAAAGGCCCTCGATGGGGTGTCGTGCAGCTCGACGAGGCGCTGGCCACGCATCCGACCCTCGGCGGTCTGCGACGGGCGGTGCTCCACGGGAAGATGCCCTCGGAGGAGAAGGACGCCGTCATGCAGGCCTTCGCCCGCGGGGAGATCGACCTCCTCCTCGCGACGACCGTGATCGAGGTGGGCGTGGACGTCCCCAACGCCTCGACGATGATCGTGCTGGACGCCGACCGCTTCGGCGTCTCCCAGCTGCACCAGCTCCGCGGTCGGGTGGGGCGAGGCGGCGTCCCGGGGCTGTGCCTGCTCGTCACCGAGGCCGAGGCCGGATCGGTGGCTCGCGAACGCGTCGACGCGGTCGCCGCCACCCTCGACGGGTTCGCGCTGGCTGAGGTCGACCTCGAACTGCGCGGCGAGGGCGACGTGCTCGGCGCGGCACAGGCCGGGGTGCGGTCGTCCCTCAAGCTGCTGCGCGTCGTCAAGGATGCCGCTCTCATCACCCGGGCACGCGAGCTCGCGGAGGACATCCTCGCCGCCGACCCCGAGCTGACGGCGCACCCCGGGCTCCGGGAGGCCATCGGACGGCGCGTCACCGACGAGGATCGCGCGGCGCTGGCGAAGAACTGATCGCCGTTCCGGGTGCCCTAGGCTGGATTCCATGAGCAGCCGGATCGCCGTCGTCCCGGGTTCCTTCGATCCGCCGACCCTGGGTCACCTCGACGTGATCCGGCGCGCGGCCGCCCTCTACGACGAGCTGCATGTGCTCGTGGTGCACAACCCGGGCAAGGAGGCGATGCTGCCGATCGCGCAGCGGCTCGCCCTCCTGGAACGTTCGATCGCCGAGGACGGCATGTCCGGCAACATCGTCATCGGCTCCTGGAGCATGGGACTCCTCGTCGACTATGCGCGCGACGTGAACGCCGGCGTCCTCGTGAAGGGCATCCGCTCGCAGGTCGACGTGGCATACGAATCGCCGATGGCGATCGTCAACCGTCATCTGGCCGACATCGAGACCGTCTTCCTGTTGCCCGACCCCGCGCACGCGATGGTCTCCAGCTCGCTGGTGCGCCAGGTCGCCGGTCTCGGAGGCGATGTCTCGCCGTTCGTCCCGCCGGCCGTGGCCTCCTTCCTCGACACCGGCGCGCGCGGGATCTGATCGGCGATCACCCTCCCGTTCCCGGCGGTCTCCCGGCCCTCCTCTCCGGTGACCCGGGTAGCATGGCGGGGTGCGTTCCCGACTCAACAGCCCTTTCGTCCTCCCCGTCCGTGACATCGTCCGGCGCCCGGGGGAGATGCGCGAGCACTCCTTCTCGGTGCCCCTGACGGAGCAGTGGGGGGAGGGCATCGTCTCCTTCGAGGCGGGCTCGGAACTCGATCTCGACGTGCGGCTGGAGTCCGTCCACGAGGGCATCCTCGTCACCGGAGAGGCGGAGGGCGAGTACGTCGGCGTGTGCGGTCGATGCCTCACCGACATCGCTCGGCCCGTCGAAGTCGAGTTCCAGGAGCTTTTCGCGTATCCTGGTGAGGAAGAAACTGACTTCGAGGTTCAAGACGACCACGTGGATCTTGAAACTCTCGTCAGGGATGCGGCCGTTTTGGCCCTTCCTTTTCAGCCGGTGTGTCAGCCGGATTGCCTCGGGCTCGACCCGGTCACAGGCGAGAGGCTGACCGAGAGCACCGGAACGGAGCAGGCCGCTCCCATCGATCCTCGGTGGAGCGCGCTCCAGCAGATCACAGACCAGGACGGCACGGCAGAACGCGGTGCCGCCGAGAAAGAAGAGAGCTAGTCATGGCTGGTAACCCCCCGAAGCGCAAGGTCTCCCGTTCGAACACCCGCTCGCGCCGCGCGCAGTGGAAGGCGGAGGCCCCCGCGCTCGTCAAGACCATCGAGAACGGCAAGGTCGTCTACAGCCGTCCGCACCAGGCGAAGGTCGTCACCGACTCGCAGGGCACCGAACTCTTCCTCGAGTACAAGGGCCGCAAGGTCGCCGACGTCTGAGTCGCGAACCGTGACGGAGGTCCCCGGGGGGACGAGGCCTCTCCCAGATAAGCTCCGCGTCGATATCGACGCGGAGCTTCTGGAGTTGGCCCTCACCCACCGCTCGTATGCGTACGAGCACGGTGGCATCCCGCATAACGAGCGTCTCGAATTCCTCGGCGACTCGGTGCTGGGTCAGGCCGTGACCGTCATGCTGTTCACGCGGCACCCCGAGCTCGACGAGGGGGAGCTGGCGAAGCGTCGGGCGAGCGTCGTGTCGACGGTCGCGCTGGCGGAGGTCGCTCGCGGCATCGATCTCGGCAGCCACCTGCTGCTCGGACGCGGTGAGGAGCAGACCGGTGGTCGAGACAAGGACTCGATCCTCGCGGA
Source organism: Microbacterium sp. str. 'China' (assembly GCF_002993305.1). Lineage (NCBI taxonomy): Bacteria > Bacillati > Actinomycetota > Actinomycetes > Micrococcales > Microbacteriaceae > Microbacterium > Microbacterium sp. str. 'China'. Next base: position 1,639,010 of record NZ_CP027434.1, read on the forward strand.
CACCATGGAGGCCGTCATCGGCGCCACCTACCTGTCCGCCGGGCCCGAGGCTGCCACGGCGCTCGTCCTGCGGCTGACCGAGCCGCTACTCGCCGACCCCGAGCGGTACGGCGCGGCGATGGACCCGAAGACGAGCCTGCAGGAGCTCGCGGCCCGTCTCGGAGCCACGCCTCCGCAGTACTCGGTCGAGGCCAGCGGTCCCGACCACGACCGGCGCTTCACGGCGACCGTCGCCGTCGGCGACGTGCGGATGACGGGCGCCGGCAGCAGCAAGAAGACGGCGGAGATGGCCGCGGCCCTCAGCGCCTGGCGCACGCTCAGCGAGCGTGCCTGAGCTCCCCGAGGTCGAGGTCGTCCGCTCCGGCCTCGCACCGCCTGCCGTGGACGCGGTCATCACGGGCGTCAGCGTCTTCGACGAACGCGCGCTCACCCGGCACACCGCCGGAGCCGCGGACTTCGTCCAGCGTTTGGAGGGTCGCCGCTTCACCGCGGCCGCGCGGCGAGGCAAGTTCCTCTGGCTCCCCGTGGACGATGGCGACTCCGCTCTGATCGCGCATCTGGGCATGAGCGGCCAGATGCTGCTCCGCGCGCCGGACGCGCCGACCGAGCGCCACGAGCGTGTCCGCCTCGGGATCGAGCATCCCCGACACGGCGAGCTCGCGATCGTGTTCGCGGATCAGCGGACGTTCGGCTCCCTCGCCGTCGACGCTCTCATCGCCGACGGCCCCTCCCGCATCCCGACACAGGTCGCGCACATCGCACGCGACCCGCTCGACCCGTTCTTCGACGACCGGGTATTCCGGGCCGCTCTCGCCCGGCGGCACAGCGCGATCAAGCGGGTGCTGCTGGACCAGGTTGTCGTGAGCGGCATCGGCAACATCTACGCCGACGAGTCGCTGTGGGCGGCCCGCATCCATCCGGAGACAGCGGCCGATGCTCTGCCGACCCGGGCCGTGAACCGCCTCCTCGCCGAGGTGCGGTCGGTCCTGCAGAAGGCTCTCGCCGAGGGCGGCACGAGCTTCGACGCCCAGTACGTCAACGTCAACGGGCAGGCCGGTTACTTCGCCCACTCCCTGAACGCCTACGGTCGTGGCGGGAAGCCCTGTCCGCGCTGCGGCACGCCGATCACCCGAGCCGCGTTCATGAACCGCTCCTCGCACTTCTGCCCGCGCTGCCAGCGGAGGCGCTGACCGTGACCGGGCGCGCGTCGCGGGCCTGACGCACCCGGCCCGCCACCGTCTCACGCCGGGGCGAAAGCGCGATCCAGCAGGGGACGCGTTGCCCAGGTGCTCGCCCACACGACGCCGATGCCGACGGCGACGACCGTCGCGATCGTCATCAGCGAGAGGGGCGCGACGATCAGCGCGATGCCCACCAGCGGGAACACGAGCACGGCAGCGCACAGCGCTGATCCCACCGCCGTGACCAGCAGCGGCGACATGATCGCGCGGCGACGCGCGCGGTCCACGGTCTCGACGGGCATGCCCAGGTGATGCAGGCTCTCGTGCAGGTCGCTCTTGTCGAGCACGTCCGAGGCCTGATTCACGCCGACGGAGGCAGCCACCATGAGGAACGACCCGATGAGGGTGATGATGAGGCCGGTCCGGATGTCCTCCGCGAGCGCGATGCTGGACGGATCGTCGCTCGCCCCGATCGTGTCGAGGAGCGCGACGCCGGTGCCCGCGAAGACGGCCATGAAGCTCGCCATCGCGATGCCGCCGACCTGACGCCAGGCCGCCTTCGGGGAATCCAGCACGAGTCGTGCGGCGAGCAGCCGCTCGGGACGCTCCGCCCGCCGGAGCTGGCGCCCCGCCGAGACCTTCAGCACCCACGGGCCGAGCAGATTGAGAACGCTCAGCGCGAGGGCGAACATCGCAGCGAGTACCGCGATCGTCGCCACGACCCCGCCGATCATCGGGAACACCTTGATGAGCGCGAACGCGATGGCGATCCCCGTGACCGCGATGACGGCGCGGATCCAGTGCACGTTCGTCGGCGCCGTGCGCGTGCGGACGCCGAGCGGCGAGATCACGACACGACGCAGCCCCACGACGGCGCTTCCGGCGGCGAGCACGAGCACGCCGGCCACGACGGCGGCGATCATCACCGGGGGGAGTACGACTGCCGAGAGGCCGAGCGGTTCTCCCCGGAACGGGATGAGACCGATCAGCGGGCTCAGGGCCAGGTGACCGCCGATGCCGATGACGGCTCCGGCCGCAGCGACGAGGACGGATTCGACGACGGTTGCCGTCGTCACCCCGCCGGGCGTCACGCCGAGCAGACGAAGAGTCGAGAGGCGCTCGTCGCGGCGCCGTGCCGAGAGCCGGGCGGCGGCGCCGCCGAGCGAGGTCAGCGGCACGACAAGCAGGACGAGAGCGATGGCGGCGAGGCCCTGGTAGAGGACAGCCTCGTCGTCGGTCCAGGTCCAGAAGGCCTGGGCCCCGCCGACGACGGTGAGGACGAGGGTCGTGACCACCGCGAAGGCGACGATCGGGAGCGCGAGGACGCTGCGCTGTCCGGGAGCGGGACGCAGGAGCAGGCCGAGAACGGAGAGGTTCACGCGTTCACCGCCGAGCCGAGGATACGGCCGTCGCGGACGGCGACGGTGCGCGTGCAGCGCGCCGCGACGTCGGCGTCGTGCGTGACGACGATGAGGGTGCGGCCCTGCCCGGTCGTGGACCACAGGAGCGCGTCCATGACCTCGGCGGAGGTGTGCGAATCCAGAGCGCCGGTCGGCTCGTCCGCGAAGACGAGGTCCGCACCCGTCGCCTGGGCGCGCGCGATGGCCACGCGCTGCGCCTGTCCTCCGGAGAGCTCGCCGATGCGCCGTTCCTCCATGCCGCCGAGGCCCAGTGCCGCGAGCCACGACGCCGCGTGGGGGAGCGCGTCCTTCTTTGCGACGCCGTTGATCATGGAGGCGAGCGCGACGTTCTCCACCGCGGTCAGCTCGGGGATCAGCAGTCCCTGCTGGAAGACGAACCCGAAGCGCTCGCGACGCAGCCGGGAGCGCGCCGCCTCACCCAGCGCGGTCACGTCTATGGCCGTGCCCGTCGAGGGCTGGAAGACCACGCGGCCGCTGTCCGGTGCGGTGATTCCCGCCAGCACATGCAGGAGCGTCGTCTTCCCCGAGCCCGACGCGCCCATGATGGCGACGGACTCGCCACGGTGCACCGCGAGGTCGACACCGGCGAGGGCGTGGGTGACGCCGTAGGTCTTGACGAGGGCGTGGGCTTCGATCACGGGAGTGTTCATGTTCCCAGCCTCGCCGTGCGCCGTGCCGGTGTCGTCGGCCCGGCGGATGAAGCTGAGCGGTGGCCGTCATCCGGGAGGATGACGGCCACCGCTCGTCGTCAGATCTTCTTCTGCCAGGCCCCTGCGTACGACACGGGCACGAAGCCGATCGCCTCGTTGATGTCGAGCATCGGCCGGTTCTCCTCCGCATTGAAGGTGGAAACCACGGTCGACCCCGGAACGAGCTCCCGCCAGCGCAGGAGGTTGGCGCACTTCACGATGGTGCCGAGGCGGTGACCGCGGTGGTCCTTCGCGACCAGGGTCCCGAACTGGTGGGTGGTCCCGGTCTTCTCCGCGCCGATCAGCAGTTCGTTGTACGCGACGAGCGTGCCGGAGGGGACATGCTCCACCGCCACGACGGAGACGGTCTGACCGGCGCCCGTGAGACGCGCATCCCGGCGGATCACCCGCTCCGCGTCGTACACCTCGGCGACGAAGTCCATATCGCCACTCGGTGCATCGGTCGACAGGCGGGCGAGCACAGCGGCGTACCCGTCGCGGAGCTCCGGCGGGGTGGGCAGCTCCCACTCGAGCACGCGGTAGTCCGGCCCCGCGACCGCGAGTGCCGCGTCCAACGCCCGGTGCAGGGGCTCCGGATCGGCGCGCAGGTCGAGTTCGCTGTTGCGCTCGACCTGCTCCAGGGTGAAGCCGTGCGCCTCGACGACGTCGCTCAGCGGTGTCGCCGGGATCCGTCCCCATCCCGTGCGCGGCTGTAGCATGCGGTCGGACTCCTCCGGCCGGTGCAGGGTCCAGATCTGGAGGACGCTCCGACCGCGCTCCCTGGCCTCGGCCTCGGCGCGGTCGAGCAGCGCGTCCTCGACGCCACGCCCGGCGTGGGCGGCCGGAACGAGGAGGTCGACCTCGGCGGCGCGCGCGTCCTCCTCCTGCGGGAAGGACACCGTCACCATGCCGATGATGTCGTCCCCGTCCCGGGCGACGAATCCGAGGTCCAGCGAATCGGAGTCGTCCTGCCAGTTGGGCAGCATCTGCGCGGCGTCCGGGGCGAGGTCGGGGAGACCGACCTGCTCGTCGCAGATCTGTCGGTTCAGAGCGCCGTAGGCGCGGAAGTCCGCGGCGTTCGCATCGTCGAGGGTGGCCGGGACGATCAGCGGCGTGATCGTCAGTGCGGCGGTCGTCATGTCTGGTCCTTCGTGTCGAGGGAGGAGGAGGTGCCGGGTGTCCCGGCGTCCGTCCGCAGGTGCACGGACGGACGCCGGGTCGGTGTCGATGCGGTCGTCATCGCCCGATCAGCGCATTCCGCGCTGCATGTCGTGCATGAGGAGGGCGTGCGTTTCCGCGGCCGAACGGTGACGCTGTTCTCCGACGAGGAACAGGTCTCCGGGATCGACGGTCCACGACCGGCGTGGACGTCGGGGCCGCTGCGCCCGCTGGAACAGCCAGAGGCCGATCCGGAGCGAGAGGCGGTCCGCGATGCCGAGCTGACGCAGCTCGTCGTCGCGGGGGATCTGGAGGACCTCGCGGTCCTCGGTATCGGGCGGATGGGTGGTGCTGTGTGACAGCGTGATGTTCACGATGGTTCCTTCGAAAGGGATGGATGGGGTGCGGAAGCACCACGTCAGGACCGAGTCGTCGGCCGCGGCGGGTGCGGACGAGAGCAGCGCCTGCGGAGCCGCGGAATGCGGAGGCCGGAAGCGGCGGGGATCCATGATCCGGGGGATCAGAGGGTGGGACGCGACAGAACAGGCGGGAGAAGACCCGGATCGGGCCTGCGTTCCCAGACTGCGGTTCTAGCCGAGCGAGCCGTGACGGACGCCGGCGGTCACCGATGCCGCGAGGCGCGGCGCGGAGTGCGCGGGCGCGGCGAGGCCAAAGACCTCTGCGGTGTGCTGAGTGATCATCATCGGTAACCTCCTTTCGTGTGGCGATCCGGAGGCCACCGTAGCGAAACTCTCAGGAGATCGTCAAGCATTTCGTGGTAGCACCGGCGTGTCGCGGTGGAGGCGGGGTCCGCGACGACCGCGCGGGATACCGGCCGTTCCGCGGGATTCCGGTAGCGTAGCGGCGTGAATCTCCCCGGACGAGCGGTCGCCCCATGCACCTGAAGAGCCTGACGCTCAAGGGGTTCAAGTCGTTCGCGCAGCCCACGACCTTCGTGTTCGAGCCCGGCGTCACGTGCATCGTCGGACCGAACGGCTCCGGCAAGTCCAATGTCGTCGACGCCCTCGCCTGGGTGATGGGGGAGCAGGGGGCGAAGACGCTCCGCGGCGGGAAGATGGAAGACGTCATCTTCGCCGGCACCTCGACCCGTGGTCCCCTCGGGCGCGCCGAGGTGCAGCTCACGATCGACAATGCCGACGGCGCGCTGCCGATCGAGTACGCCGAGGTGACGATCAGCCGCACCCTGTTCCGCAACGGCTCCAGCGAGTACGCCATCAACGGCGAGAGCTGCCGGCTGCTCGATGTGCAGGAGCTGCTCAGCGACTCCGGCCTCGGCCGGGAGATGCACGTCATCGTGGGTCAGGGGCGGCTGGACACCGTGCTCCAGGCCTCGCCGGAGGATCGCCGCGGCTTCATCGAGGAGGCGGCCGGCATCCTCAAGCACCGTCGTCGCAAGGAGAAGACGCTGCGCAAGCTCGACGCGATGGAGGCCAACCTCACGCGTCTGAGCGACCTCGCCGGGGAGATCCGCCGACAGCTCAAGCCCCTCGGGCGCCAGGCTGAGATCGCGCGTGAGGCGCAGACCATCGCCGCTGTCGTGCGCGATGCCAAGGCCCGCCTGTTCGCCGACGACGTCGTGGCGCTGCGCACAGCCCTCGCGGACCACACCCGCACCGAGCAGGAGCGGCACACCGAGCGTCTCGTGCTGTCCGACCAGGCCGAGACCGTGCGCGCCGGGATCGCTCGGCTGGAGAAGAACCAGAACTCGATCGCGGTCGACGAGGCACGCAGCGTCGCGTTCGGACTCGAACAGGTGCAGGAGCGGATGCGCGGGCTGTACACGCTCGCCAACCAGCGCCTCGCGCTCCTCGGGTCCGAGGAGGACGACGCGGCCGTGACCGCGGTGACCGTCACGCAGGCGACCATCGACGAGGCGAAGGAGGACATCGAGACGATCTCCTCCGGCCTCGGCGACGCTCAGGACGCTGCGGCCGCCGCCAGCCGCGAGGTTGTGAACGCCCGTGCCGAGCTCGACACGCTCGATGTCGACATCGCGGAGCAGAGCGCGCTCGTCTCCGAATACGACATGCGGCTCTCCTCGCTCCGCGGGAACGCCGATGCGGCCGCGTCCGCTCTGGCCGCCGTCCGCGGCGCGGTGCTCCGTCAGGAGAACGCCCTCGAAGCAGCGCACGCCCGGCGGCGTGAGGCCGAAGAGGCCCTGGAGGCGATCGACGATACGGAAGCTCCCGAGGGCACGGCCGTCGAGTATGCCGCCGCCTACGAGAGCGCCCAGCGTGCGGCGACGGCGGCGGAGGCGGAGCGGGAGAGCCTCCGCGAGCGCCTGCACGCCGCGGAGCGCGAGGTCGACGCCCTCACGGCGAAGGCCGCCGCGTTGAGCAGTGCGCTGTCGCTGTCGGGAGGTGCCGCCGAGATCGTCGCGGAGGGCGGCCCCGGAATCCGCGGTCTCGTCGGCGATGCCGTGCAGGTGCGGGCGGGATACGAAGCTGCGATCGCTGCCGTGCTCGGTCCCCTGGCCGAGGGTGTGCTGGTCGGCTCCGTGGACGACGCGTTCATCCTGGCGGCGGAGGCCGCGGAGCGCCGCCGCGGGGTGGTCGACTTCGTGGTCGCCGAGGCCCCGAGGGAGCGGGCGCCGCACCCCGCCGTCGACGGCGTGATCGCCGCGACCGAGACGGTGACGGCGCCGGACGGCGTTCTCGGGATCCTGGCGCATGTGCTCATCGCCGACGACCTCGATGCGGCGCGGGCGGCGCGGCGCGCTCTGGACGCGGCAGGTGACACCGCGACCACGATCGTGACGACCGGGGGCGACGTCATCACCGCCCAGACGCTGCGGACCGGATCCGGAGGGGAGCGCTCCCGCCTCGAACTCGCGGCGGAGCGCGATGCCGCGACCGAGCGGCTGACCGAGATCCAGATCGTCGTCGACTCCCTGCGGGAGGCCCGCATCGACGCCGACGAGGCGGTGGAGGAGACACGGCGTCAGGCGAAGGACGCGCTGCGCGCCCTCCGCGAGCACGACGCCGCCCTCGCGACGCACGCGGAGCAGGTCAACAAGGTGACCGTGCGCCATGAGGCCGCTGTCGCCGAATGCGATCGTCTCGAGACCGGGCTCGCTCAGGCGCAGGCCGCCGTGGCGGACGCGGAGGCGAAGGCGGAGGCCGCGAAGGCGGAGCTCGATGCCGCCGTCGCGGCGCCGCGTCCGGTGCTCGACGCGTCTGCGCGGGACGGCCTGTTGGAGGCCCTGGAGCGGGCCCGCGAGGGCGAGGTCCGCGCCCGCCTGGAGGTCGAGACCCTGCGCGAGCGGGTCCGTGCCGCGCAGTCCCGGGTGACCGCGTTGGAGCGCCAGCGCGAGCAGGAGCGGGACGCCGCGGCGGAGGCCGCCCGGCGCGCCGTCATCCGCCGGGCGCAGCGCGAGGCGGCGTCCGGGGTCGTGGACGAGCTGCCGCGCATCCTCGACTCCCTCGACCGCTCGGTCACCGAGGCCCGCGTCGCCCTGGCGGAGGCGGAAGCAGCTCGGTCGGCGCAGAACGAGGAACTCGTCGCCCTGCGCGCCCAGGAGTCGTCCCTGCGGGAACGGCTGGCCGGGCTCACGGAGAGCGTGCACGGCCTGGAGTTGCAGATCCACGAGAAGAAGCTCCACCTGAACAGCCTGTTGGAGCGCGTGTCCTCGGAACTCTCGCTGGACGAGGACGTGCTCGTCGCCGAGTACGGTCCTGATCAGCTCGTGCCGCGGGATCCCGGGACGGAGCCGGCCGACGGCGAACTGCTCGACGACACCGCGATCCCGTTCGACCGGCGCATCCAGCAGCGGCGCCTGGCGGACGCGGAGCGGAAACTCGCCCAGCTCGGGCGGGTCAACCCGCTCGCGCTGGAGGAGTTCGCCGCCCTCGAGCAGCGCCACGCGTTCCTCACCACCCAGCTCGCGGACCTGACGCAGACCCGGCAGGATCTCCTGACGATCATCGCCGACCTCGACGAGCGCATGCAGACGATCTTCGCCAGCGCATTCGAGGACACCAAGGAGGCGTTCGGCCAGGTCTTCCCGCTGCTGTTCCCCGGAGGCACGGGCAGCATCTCGCTGACCGATCCGGAGAACATGCTGACGACGGGGATCGAGGTCTCGGTCCGTCCCGTCGGGAAGAAGATCGAGCGGTTGTCGCTGTTGTCCGGTGGTGAGCGGTCTCTGGCCGCGGTGGCGCTCCTGGTGGCGATCTTCAAGGCGCGTCCCAGCCCGTTCTACATCCTCGACGAGGTCGAGGCCGCGCTCGACGACGCGAACCTCGGCCGGCTGCTCACGGTCTTCGAGCAGCTGCGCGAGAGCTCCCAGCTCCTCGTCATCACGCACCAGAAGCGGACGATGGAGATCGCCGACGCGCTCTACGGCGTGTCGATGCGCCAGGACGGCGTCTCCGCGGTGGTCGGTCAGCGCGTCGGCGACCGCGCCGCCGCCGCGGTCTGACTCGCCCCGGGCACAACTGCGGAGATCGTGACCCCCACCTGGCGTGTCGACGGTCCGATCCGGCGTGTCGCCCGCGGTCTCCGAAGCTGTGCTCGGACGGACCGCGGCGGGTCACACCGTGAGGGACTGTTCGAATCCGGTGACGGCGGCGGGGAACTCGGGGTGATCCTGGGGGCGGTGAGCGAAACCGGAGAGGACGATGTGGTCGGCCCCGACATCGACGAGCCGTCGGGCGATGAGCTCGTACTCCTCGTTCCAGCCGCCGGTGACGACGAAGGTCGGCACGGCGGCGAGAGAACGCTCCCGGATCCCGTGTCCCCAGGGGAGATTCGCGGCCGCCCAGTGCTCCGCGACCGCGCGTTCGTCCGGCCAGGACTCGCGGTCCAGCGGGCCGCCGAACATGAGCGGGCGCAGGATCGACCAGAAGCCGTAGAGGTCGTCCTCGGCCGCGCGTGATCGCGCCTCCGTGACCACGGCGATATGCCGCTCGATCGGCGCGTCACCGCGAGCGATGTCGTACAGGGCGGGCTCGACGAGGACGAGGCCGCACACCCGCAGACCGTCGGCGACGGCGCGGACGGCGGTCACAGCGCCGATGGAGTGGGCGAACAGGAGCGGCGACCGGTCACGTTCTCCCTCGACGAGAGCGCCCGCCTGCGCTTCGACGGACGACTCCGGCGGGAAGCTGAGGAAGGTCCCCGACTCCGGATCCTGCGAGGGCCACGCGGCCGTACCGCGCCTCCCGGCGCCATGGAGGAACACCCGGTGCGGGAGCGGCGCGCGGTGCATCCCTGGATGCTACCCGTAGGCTGGACGCATGGCAGAGAAGTCCTGGTCTCTCGGTCGCGCGCTGCGCGGCATGTTCGTGAAGCCCACCATCGACGAGACGACGTGGGAAGACCTGGAGACGGCGCTGATCACGGCGGACTTCGGCCCTGACATCAGCGAGCGCATCGTCGAAGAGCTGCGCGACAAGGTCGCGAAGTACCGCACCACAGACCCCAAGGACCTCCAGCGCATGCTGCGGGAGACTCTGGAGGAGCACTTCGCGAAGTTCGACACCACGCTCAAGCTCACCGAGCGCCCGGCCGTGGTCCTCGTCGTCGGGGTGAACGGCGTGGGCAAGACGACCACGATCGGGAAGTTCACGAAGTTCCTCCGCGGTTACCAGCGGAGCGTGGTCGTCGGCGCCGCGGACACCTTCCGTGCCGCGGCTGTGGACCAGCTCGCCACCTGGGCCCAGCGCGGGGGAGCGGCGATCGTCCGCCCGCAGCAGGAAGGCCAGGACCCGGCTTCCGTCGCCTTCCAGACGGTCGAGTACGCGAAGCGCGAGGGTATGGAGATCGCGATCATCGACACGGCGGGACGCCTGCACACCAAGGGCGGCCTCATGGACGAACTGGGCAAGATCCGCCGTGTCGTGGAGAAGCAGGCTCCCATCAGCGAGGTGCTCCTCGTCCTCGATGCGACGACGGGGCAGAACGGCGTCATGCAGGCGGAGACCTTCCTGCAGCACGCCGGGGTCACGGGACTGGTGCTCACCAAGCTCGACGGCTCGGCCAAGGGCGGTTTCGTGCTCGCCGTTCAGGAGCGGACGGGCATCCCGGTGAAGCTCCTCGGGCAGGGCGAGGGCATCGACGATCTGACCGGTTTCACGCCGCACGTCTTCGTGCAGGCGCTGGTCGGCTGACACAGGGCTTCCGCCCCGAGCACCAGGCTGGTTTCATAGCGTTATGGCGATCGAACACGACTACTTCGGACTGCTGTCGTCGGGCCCCGACGGCTCGATCTTCTGGTCGGAGACGGTCGAGCTCGGTGACCAGAGCGTCACGGTGGACCTGACGGCCCCGGACCAGGACGACGTCTCCGCCGATGCCCTCGACATCGCCGCCGGGCTCATCGCCGGCCTGGAGAACGTGGACGCGACCGCACGGCGCGGGATGCTCGCCGAGGTGGACGACCGCACGAGCGAGGTCACCGAGTACATCCTGCAGCAGCAGGAGGTGTTCGGCGACGACCTCCCCGACGTCCTCATCGACGTGTCCGGAGACGCGGCCGTGGACATCATCCGATCGCTGCGCCTGATGAGCATGACGATCCTCGCGGACGAGCACGGCGGCTCCGAGCCGTTCGCCGTGCTGGAGTACGCGCTCGATGACAGCGCCACGGACGACGTGCTGCTCGTGAACCTCGGATCCGACGGCAGCGTGCAGTCGGTCATGAGCGCCGACTGACCGCCGCTCGTCAGACCGCCTGCGCGAAGCCGAGGTCGGCGCTCTCCGCGATGTGCGCGAGGTGCGCGGGGATCTCGCGCCCCTTCGAGGTCATCGACTGCGCCCAGAGCCGCCCGGCACGGTACGAGGAGCGCACCAGCGGACCGGCGAGCACCCCAAGGAAGCCGATCCGCTCCGCCTCCTCCTTGAACTCGACGAACTCGGCCGGCTTCACCCACCGCGACACCGGGAGGTGACGCGGGGTCGGACGGAGGTACTGGGTGATGGTGATGATGTCACAGCCGGCGTCGTGGAGGTCCTGCAGCGCCTGGACGACCTCCTCCGGCTCCTCGCCCATGCCGAGGATGAGATTCGACTTCGTGATGAGTCCGGCGTCGCGGGCCTGCGTGAGCACGTTCAGTGACCGCTCGTAGCGGAAAGCCGGGCGGATGCGCTTGAAGATGCGGGGCACGGTCTCCACGTTGTGCGCGAACACCTCGGGGCGGGCATCGAAGATCTGACCGAGGAAGGCCGGGTCGGCGTTGTGCTCGTTGGCCAGCAGCTCCACCCCGGTGTTCGGGTTGAGCTCGTGGATCTTGCGCACCGTCTCGGCGTTGAGCCAGGCCCCCGTGTCGGGCAGGTCGTCGCGGGCCACGCTCGTCACGGTCGCGTAGCGGAGGTTCATCCGCTGCACGCTCTCGGCGACGCGTCGCGGCTCGTCGGTGTCGTAGTCGGCGGGCTTGCCGGTGTCGATCTGGCAGAAGTCGCAGCGGCGCGTGCACTGCGAGCCTCCGATGAGGAAGGTCGCCTCGCGGTCCTCCCAGCACTCGAAGATGTTCGGGCAGCCGGCCTCCTGACACACCGTGTGCAGGTCCTCGCTCTTCACGAGCGAGTGCAGGGCCGAGTACTCCGGCCCCATCTTGGCCTTGGTCTTGATCCACTCGGGCTTGCGCTCGATCGGGGTCTCCGCGTTGCGGATCTCGAGGCGGAGGAGCTTGCGCCCCTCGGGTGCGGCGGTCATGCCGGGACTCCTGTCAGGTCGGGTGCGTGGGCGGTGCGGAAGGCGTCCTGCACGGCGTCGACGAGGTCGAGCGGACCGGCCACGCGTCCGGACACCTCGCTCACCGTCGTCACACCGGCGTCGGTGATGCCGCAGGGGATGATGTCGCGGAAGGGGGCGAGGCTGTTGTCGCAGTTGATGGCGAAGCCGTGCATGGTCACACCCTGCTGCACGCGCACGCCGATCGCGGCCACCTTGTCCTCCGAGAGCGGTCGGCGCACCCACACACCGCTGCGTCCCTCGACCTGGTGCCCGTCGACTCCGAACGGACGCAGCACCTCGATGAGGATCCGCTCCAGTCGCCGGACGTGTGCGACCACGTCCATCGGCTCCGGCAGGCGGAAGATCGGATAGCCGACGAGCTGCCCCGGTCCGTGCCAGGTGATCTTCCCGCCGCGGTCGACGTCGATCACCGGGGTCCCGTCCTGGGGGCGCTCATGGTCCTCTGTGCGCTTGCCCGCGGTGTAGACGGCCGCGTGCTCGAGCAGGATGAGCGTGTCAGGGCGGGTACCGGACACGACGTCCGCGTGCACACGGCGCTGCAGGGCCCAGCCCTCGAGATAGGGGACAGGGGTCGGCATGAAGCCGGGGGTGAGGATGTCGAGCATACGTCGTCGCTTCCCTCTAATACATGGATTCCGTCCAACAATACATCCTCGTCCGGGGTGCGACGCGGCGCGCGGTACCGTGAAGTCATGAACCGGACTGGTCGCGCCGGCCGCCCGAAGGCCTCCTCGCGCGAGACCCTCGCCGAGGCCGCCTGCGAGCTCTTCCTGGAGCGCGGGTACGAGGCCACCTCCATCGCCGACATCACGCAGCGGGCGGGCGTCAGCCGTTCCAGCTTCTTCAACTACTTCACGTCCAAGAGCGACGTGCTGTGGTCCGGGATCGACGAGCGCATCGGCGTCGCAGTCGGCGCTCTGGACGACCTCGGCCGCAACGCCACGGGGGAGCGGGTGCGCGGGATCTTGCAGGGGATCGTGGACGATTTCGCCCCGGATCCGTTGGCGTTGGCGCTGCGGAATGCGGAGGCCATGGCGCTCGAGGTGGAGCTGGTGCGGGAGACGGGTGTCCGTCTGGCCCGCCTCGCCGCCGCGGTCTCCCGTGCGGCGTGCGCGGCGGGTATCGATGTGATGCGTGCGGACGTGCTGGGAGCGGCGCAGGCGGCCGCCGTCCTGTCCGCCCTGCGCGTCTGGGCCGAGGAGGGGGCGGGCCGCGGCACACCGGAGTCCGTGCTCCGCGAGGCGCTCGCCCGCGTGCACGATCTGCCCTGGGGGGAGTGACGCGGCCTCGCGAGCACCCGGTTCCGCGCCGAGGCCCCGGCGTGCTCACGCATGCGGGGCGGGGTCTCGACGACACAGCGGGGCTTCGGCAACTCTGCTCCGTGCCGCGCTGAGCGTGGGGGCTCCGCTCGCGTAGAATCGTAGGCACCATGGCTACCTTTGGCACGCTCTCCGATCGGCTCACCGACACCTTCCGCAACCTGCGCACGAAGGGAAAGCTCACCGCCGCCGACGTCGACGGCACGGTGCGCGAGATCCGTCGTGCTCTGCTCGACGCTGACGTCGCGCTCGCGGTCGTCAAGGACTTCACCGCCAAGGTGCGCGAGCGCGCTCTCGGCGACGAGGTCAACAAGGCGCTGAACCCCGCGCAGCAGGTGGTGCAGATCGTCAACGAGGAGCTCGTCCAGATCCTCGGCGGTGAGCAGCGGCGCCTGCAGTTCGCCAAGACCGCCCCGACCGTGATCATGCTCGCGGGCCTCCAGGGTTCGGGTAAGACGACGTTCGCCGGCAAGCTGGCCAAGCAGCTCGAGAGCGAGGGGCACACGCCTCTGCTCGTCGCCGCCGACCTCCAGCGCCCGAACGCGGTGAACCAGCTCCAGGTGGTCGCCGAGCAGGCCGGCGCTACCGTGTACGCGCCCGAGCCGGGCAACGGCGTCGGCGATCCCGTCAAGGTGTCGCGCGACGGCGTCGAGCACGCCCGCCGTCAGCAGCACGACGTGGTCATCATCGACACCGCCGGCCGCCTCGGCGTCGACGCCGAGCTCATGAAGCAGGCCGCCGACATCCGCAAGGCGGTCAACCCGGACGAGGTGCTCTTCGTCATCGACGCGATGATCGGTCAGGACGCCGTCAACACGGCCAAGGCGTTCCAGGAGGGCGTCGACTTCACCGGCGTCGTGCTCTCCAAGCTCGACGGTGACGCGCGAGGCGGAGCGGCGCTGTCGGTCGCCTCGGTCACCGGTCGTCCGATCATCTTCGCCTCCACGGGCGAGCGGCTGGAGGACCTCGAGCCGTTCCACCCCGATCGCATGGCCAGCCGCATCCTCGACCTCGGTGACATCCTCACCCTCATCGAGCAGGCGCAGCAGGCCTTCGACGAGGATGAAGCGCGCAAGGTCGCCGAGAAGCTCGCGAACGAGGCCTTCACCCTCGAGGACTTCCTCGAGCAGCTTCAGCAGATGAAGAAGATGGGCTCGATGAAGAAGATGCTCGGGATGCTCCCGGGCATGGGCCAGATGAAGCAGCAGCTCGAGGACTTCGACGAGCGCGAGATCGACCGCACGGAGGCCATCATCCGTTCCATGACGCCGGTCGAGCGTCGCAACCCCAAGATCCTCAATGGTTCCCGTCGTCTGCGCATCGCGCGCGGCTCCGGCATGACTGTCACCGACGTCAATCAGCTCGTGCAGCGCTTCGAGCAGGCCGCGAAGATGATGAAGACCGTCGCTCGCGGTGGCACGCCGAACATCCCCGGCATGGGGCCGGTTCCCGGCATGGGCAAGCCCGGCGCCTCGTCGAAGCGCGGCAAGAAGGGCAAAGGCGGCGGCGGCAACCGCTCCCGCTCCGGCAACCCCGCGAAGCGCGCGGCGGAGAACGCCGGCCTCGCGGCCTCGACGGCACCGACCGGCTCCGGCTTCGGCCTCGGCGGGGGAGGCGCGGCCCCCTCGGAGGCCGACCTCGCCGAGATCCAGAAGCTGTTCGGCAAGAGCTGAGCGGCCGGAACTCAGCGCACGGCGACCGGCGCCGAGGTAGGACCGACCGTGGCCGCGGGCGTGCCTCGCGGCCGCGCCGCGAACTGCCCGCCGACGAGGGCGGCGAGCGTGATCACGATGCCCGCCACCTGGACCACCGTGAAGCTCTCGCCGACCACGAGCACGCCGAGCAGCGTCGCGACGATCGGTGAGAGTAGTGCGAGCAGGCCGGGCACGATCACGGGCAGGCGCTGGATCCCTCGGAACCACAGCGTGTAGGCGATGATCCCTCCCGCCGTCGCGAGCCAGAGATAGCCGAGGAGCGCCCCCGCGTCGAGGGCGGGAGGCGGGCCCTCGACCGCGAAGGTGAGGGGGAGGAGCAGCAGTCCGCCCGCACTGAGCTGCCAGCCTGCGTACGCCACGGGGCCGACGCCGGAGGGGCGTCCCCAGCGCTTGGTGAGGATCATCCCGAGGCCGGTCGCGGTCACCCCGCCGAGAGCCGCGACGAGGCCCCAGAGGTCCAGCGCGGCGGCAGGGCCGAGGACGACGAGGGCGACCCCCGCCGCTCCGGCGACGGCGGCGGCCGCGGATACCGGTCGGACACGTTCCCCGAGCACGAGCGCTCCGAGTCCCAGGACGATGAGCGGCTGCGCTCCGGCGACGGCGGCGGCGACCCCACCGGGGAGGCGTTCGGCCGCGAGGAACAGCAGCGGGAAGAACGCGCCGATGTTGAGGGCGCCGAGGACGAGGACCTTGCCCCACCAGGTCCCGTGCGGCAGGCGCCGGGCCAGCAGCACCGCGAGGAGACCCGCAGGCAGCGCGCGGAGGAGGCCGGCGAGGAGCGGATGCCCGGCGGGGAGCAGCTCCGTCGTCACCAGGTAGGTCGTTCCCCATGCCGCGGGCGCGAGGGCCGTGACGAGGGTGAGGATCAGGCGGTTCATGCTCCCAGCCTGCGCGCCGCATGCAGATGAGTCCAACGCATTGTTGTCACGCTATTCATGACGAGCGATCATGGATTTATGGAACTCCAGCAGCTGCGATATGTCGTCGCCGTGGCGGACACCGGTTCGTTCACCCGCGCGGCGGAGCGCTGTCACGTCACGCAGTCGGCGCTCAGCCATCAGGTCGCCGCTCTCGAACGCGAGTTGGGCGTACGGCTGTTCGCGCGCACCAGTCGTAGCGTCCGCGCGACCGAGTCCGGTGAGGCGTTCCTCCGGTCCGCGCGGTTCGCCGTGCGCGCCGCGGATCAGGCGCGGGAGGATGCCGCGGCCGCCGCCGGCGAAGTCGTCGGAACGCTCCGGCTCGGGATCATCCCCACGGTGACCGCTGTCGATGTCCCCGCCCTCCTCGTGGCCTATCGCAGCGCGCACCCGGCCGCCCGCGTGGAGCTTCGCGAGGGGAACAGCGACGGCCTCATGACCGCGATCCGCCAAGGCGACATCGATGTCGCGTTCCTCGGGCTTCGGGAGGAGGTGGAGCCCCAGGGTGTGGCGTCCCGACCCCTGTCCCACGAGCCGCTGGTAGCGGTGCTGCCTCGCGGGCATGTCCTCGCTGCGAGGCGGCGGGTGCGGCTGAGTGACCTCGCGGACTCCGCTTTCGCCGACTTCCCGGCCGGAACCTCGGGACGGGCGCAGAGCGACGCGGCGTTCCTGGCCGCGGGGGTCGGGCGGGACGTGGCCTTCGAATCCGACACGGCCGCGAGCCTGATCGGCCTGGTCGCTGCGGGCCTCGCCGTCACGCTGCTCGCGCCCGGCGTGGTGCGGGGGTATCGGGACATCGTCGACACGGTGGCGGTCCAGGACGGCCCGGTCCGTGTCGAACACGTGGCCTGGGACGCCGCGGCACCGCGCAGCGCCGCCCGCGCGTTCCTCGACATCGTCGCGGCAGCCTCCTGAGACCCTGTTCCCGCAGCCCGGGCGGAGGGTGAGCCGGAGACGACGAAGCGGGCCCGGGAAGAACCCGGACCCGCCTCGTCGTGTGGTGATCAGCGCACGTCGTCGTCGACCCAGTCCATCGACTTCGTGACGGCCTTGCGCCACAGGCGCAGCTGGCGGTCGCGCTCGGCCTCGTCGAGCGAGGGCTCCCAGCGGCGGTCCTCCTGCCAGTTCGCGGACAGGTCGTCGAGGCCGCTCCAGAAGCCGACCGCGAGGCCCGCGGCGTAGGCCGCACCGAGCGCGGTGGTCTCCGCCACGACCGGACGCACGACCGGGACGCCGAGGATGTCGGCCTGGAACTGCATGAGCGCGTCGTTGGCGACCATGCCGCCGTCGACCTTGAGCTCACTGAGGTCCACTCCGGCGTCCGCGTTGACCGCGTCGAGCACGTCGCGGGTCTGGAAGGCCACGGCCTCCAGGGCGGCGCGCGCGATGTGGTTCTTGTTCGCGTAGCGGGTGAGGCCGACGATCGCGCCACGGGCGTCCGGACGCCAGTACGGGGCGAACAGACCCGAGAACGCGGGGACGATGTACACGCCGCCGTTGTCCTCGACCTTCTCCGCCAGCTCCTCGACCTCGGGGGCGGAGGAGATGATGCCGAGCTGGTCGCGCAGCCACTGGATGAGCGAGCCGGTCACCGCGATCGACCCCTCCAGCGCATAGTGCGTGGGCTGGTCGCCGAGCTTGTAGCCGACGGTGGTGAGCAGACCGTTCTTCGAGCGGACGATCTCCTCGCCCGTGTTGAAGATGAGGAAGCAGCCCGTGCCGTAGGTGTTCTTGCTCTCGCCCTTCTGGAACGCGGCCTGCCCGAACGTCGCCGCCTGCTGGTCGCCGAGGATGCCGGCGATCGGCGTCTCGCGCAGCAGCGACGAGCTCTCGGCGGCGCCGTAGACCTCGGAGGAGGAGCGGATCTCCGGCATCATCGAGCGTGGCACGCCGAACGCCTCGAGGATGTCGTCGCGCCACTCCAGCGTCTCGAGGTCCATGAACATCGTGCGCGAGGCGTTCGTCACGTCGGTCGCGTGCACGCCGCCGTCGATGCCGCCGGTCAGGTTCCACAGGACCCAGGTGTCGGTCGTGCCGAAGAGCAGGTCTCCGGCCTCCGCCTTCTCGCGGGCACCTTCGACGTTCTCCAGGATCCAGGTGATCTTGGTGCCGGAGAAGTAGGTCGCCAGCGGGAGGCCCACGATCGACTTGAACCGGTCGACGCCCTCGTCGCCCGCGAGGCGGTTGACGATCTCCTGCGTACGGGTGTCCTGCCAGACGATGGCGTTGTAGACAGGCTTGCCCGTGGTCTTGTCCCACACGACGGCGGTCTCGCGCTGGTTCGTGATGCCCACGGCGGCGATGTCGTGGCGGGTGAGATCGGCGCGACCGAGGGCCAGACCGATCACCTCCTGGACATTGCGCCAGATCTCGGCGGCGTCGTGCTCGACCCAGCCGGCCTTGGGAAGGATCTGCTCGTGCTCCTTCTGACCGGTGGCGACGATGCTGCCCTTCTTGTCGAAGATGATCGCGCGGCTCGACGTGGTGCCCTGGTCGATCGCGATGATGTAGTCAGCCATGTGTTCTCCTTTGAATTCCCGAGCGGTTGAGGGGGATCAGCCGGCGAGGCTGAGCAGGCCGGGGGCGGCGAGGGCGGCGATGACACCGCCGATGAGCGGACCGACGACGGGCACCCACGAGTAGGACCAGTCGCTGGCACCCTTGCCCTGGATCGGGAGGATCGCGTGGGCGATGCGGGGACCGAGGTCACGAGCCGGGTTGATCGCGTAGCCGGTGGGGCCACCGAGCGATGCACCGATCGCGACCACCAGGAGGGCCACCGGAAGGGCGGTGAGCGGGCCGAGGCCACCGGGCGTGCCGACCTCGATGTCGCCGTAGTCCGCGAACGCGAAGATGACGAAGACGAGGACGAACGTGCCGATGATCTCGGTGACGAGGTTCCAGCCGTACGAGCGGATGGCGGGGCCGGTGGAGAAGACGCCGAGCTTGTTGGCGGCCTCCGGCTCCTGGTCGAAGTGCTGCTTGTAGGCGAGCCAGACGACGATGGCGCCGATGATCGCGCCGAGGAGCTCCGCGGCGGTCGCGGTGAGGAACATCGTGAAGTCGATGCCCTTGGCGGGGTCCAGCAGGTGCTGCACCCAGAGGCCGATACCGACGGCCGGGTTCAGGATGGCACCGGAGTACGCCGAGACGAGCACACCCGCGAACACCGCGAGACCCCATCCCCAGTTGACCATCAGGAAGCCGCCGCCGAAGCCCTTGTTCTTCGCCAGGGCGACGTTCGCGACCACACCGCAGCCGAGCAGGACCAGCATCGCGGTGCCGACGAGCTCGGAGAGGAAGTAGAGACCGAGATTGACGTCAGTCATGTCTTCGTTGACCTTTCTTGCGGGTCGGGGCCCCTCTGCCCCGACCCCTTATGGGGTAGCACCGCGAGGAGGGCGCGGTGGTCGGGCCCCGTCAGCCGCGGGCGCGGGACGGGATGTGGAGTCCGTGTCGCTCGTTGAGCAGCACGCGCGTCTGCTCCACCTCGGCGTCGTGACGCTCGCGGTCCCAGCCGAGGAGCGGAGCCAGGGCGTCGGCGATCTCGTCGAGCACCTCCGCTCGGGCGCCGCCCGTGAAGGCGATGCTCGTGCGGCGGAGGATGACGTCCTCGAGACGGGTGACCATCTCCTCGTTCACCATCCACTCCAGCTCGCGGGTCGACAGGTCGCCGCCGGCGAGGGGCGCGTCGTCCCCCTGCTCGACGTACGCCCACACGGCCGCCGCCCGGGTGCCATAGCGCGCGAGGAGCTGGTCGGCCCGGGTGCCGGCGCCGGCGAGGTTCTCCTGGATCCAGATCCGCTTGGCCTTCTCGGTACGCGGGAACTCGCGGCCGCCGCCGATCGCGCGGCCCGCCGTGGAGACGGTGCGCGTGCGCCCGAGGAGTCCGAGGACGGTGTCGGAGAGCGATTCGCCCAGAGCGCGGAACGTGGTCCACTTCCCGCCCACGAGGCTCACCAGCGGAACAGCGCCCTGGCGGTCGACCTCGACGCGGTAGTCGCGCGAGACGAAGCCGGGAGCGGTGTCCTCGTGCCGGGGGAGCGGACGGATGCCGGAGAAGTTGTAGACGATCTGCTCGCGGGTCACCGAGATCGACGGGAACACGTGGTGGATGAGGTCGAAGAAGTAGTCGATCTCCTCCTCCGTGCACACCGGCACCTCGCGCGGGTCGGCGTCGATGTCCGTCGTGCCCACGAGGACGCGCCCCTTGAGCGGGTAGATCAGCACGATGCGACCGTCGGAGTGCTCGAAGAAGATCTCGCGTCCCCGCGTGGCCTCCAGCAGCTCGGGGTGGTCGAGCACGATGTGCGAGCCCTTGGTGCCGCCCATGAAGTGGGTGTCGGTGCCGAGGGCGTCGTTCGTGAGGTCGGTCCACGGGCCGGAGGCGTTCACGACGACATCCGCGGTCACGGTGAACTCGGTGCCGCTCTCCCGGTCGCGGAGGGTGATCTGCTCGCCGTCGCGGCCGATCGCCTCGACGTAGTTCAGCGCCACGGCGCCGGGGTGGCTCGCGCGGCCGTCCTGCAGCACGTCGAGCGCGAGGCGCTCGGGGTCGTGCATCGACGCGTCGTAGTACGTCGCGGTGTACTTGATCTTCGGGTCCATCGACGGCAGCTCGGCCAGCGACTTCTTGCGGCCGAGGAAGCGGTGCCGGGGCACGGTGCCACCGTCGCGCGAGAACGTGTCGTAGATGGTGAGACCGACCTTGATGAGGAAGGCGCCGCGCTCCTTCGGCTTCCCGCTCTTGTGCGTGAGGAAGCGGAGGGGAGCGGAGAGGATGCCCGAGAACGTCGAGTAGATCGGGATCGTGGTCTGCAGCGGCTTGACGTAGTGCGGAGCGATCTTGAGCAGACCGTTGCGCTCCTCCACCGACTCCCGGACGAGACGGAACTCGCCGTTCTCCAGGTAGCGGATGCCGCCGTGGATCATGTGGCTCGACGCCGCGGAGGCACCGGAGGCGAAGTCGCCGCGCTCGACGAGGACGACGTCGACGCCCTGCAGCGCCAGATCGCGGAACGTCGAGATGCCGTTGATGCCGCCGCCGATCACGAGGACACTGGTGCGCCCGGATTCACGGAGCGCGCGGACCGCGTCCCGCTCCGGGGACGTGTGGGTGGAATCGATCATCGTCGACCCTCTCTTCCTTGCTTGCCACCAGCATCGACCTCTGTGACGCCGCGCGCAAGCTGGCTGCACATATGTGCAAGGATCGAGGGAGAGGAGGTCATCATGGCGGAATCCGGAGCGCCTTCGCGCGACGGGAAGCTGATCGCCGCGCTCAAGGCTGCCCAGCTCTACTACATGCAGGACAAGACCATGGAGGTCATCGCGCAGGAGCTCGGAACATCGCGATCGTCCGTGTCACGGCTGCTCAGCTTCGCGCGCGAGAGCGGCCTCGTCGACATCCGGATCAACTCGCCTCTGGAACGCCTCGGGATGCTCGAGCAGCGCATCAGGGATCGCCATCGCGTCGTCGCGCACGTGGTTCCGATGGCCGAGATCGTCAGCGAGGTCGAGCGCCTGGAGCGGGTGGCGCTGACCGCCGGGCGGCTGCTGTCCCAGTTCGTGGACTCGAACATGATCGTCGGCGTCGCATGGGGGTCGACGATCAGTGCGGTCAGCCGCGGTCTCACCCAGAAGGAGACGCACAACACGACATTCGTGCAGCTCAACGGCGCCGGGAACACCCAGACCAGCGGTGTGGAGTACTCCAGTGACATCCTGCAGCGCTTCGGCAGCGCCTTCGGGGCGCAGGTGCAGCAGTTCCCGGTCCCCGCGTTCTTCGACGACCCCGCCACCCGCGAGGCGATGTGGCGCGAGCGCAGCACCCGGCGTGTCCTCGACCTGCAGGCGAAGATGGACATCGCCGTGTTCAGTCTCGGCTCCCCGGCGGCGGAGGTGCCCAGCCGGGTCTACGTCGGCGGCTACCTCGGTCGGGAGGACTACCGCAGTCTGCGGGAGGACCACGCGATCGGCGACGTGGCGACGGTCTTCTTCCGCGCCGACGGCTCCTGGCGCGACATCCGGCTCAATGCGCGGGCGACCGGCCCGGGACTCGACCGGCTGCGCCGCGTGCCACGACGAGTGTGCGTCGTCTCCGGCGTGCCCAAGCTCGCGAGCCTGCGCGCGGCTATCGCCGCGGAGCTCATCACCGACGTGGTCCTGGACGAGGGGCTCGCGCGCCGGCTCGTCGAGGACTGAGCGGCGTTCGCGTCACTCGCCTTCGATCGAGGACTGCGGTCCGGTCCGGAACTCGCGGATCAGATGCTGGACCACGGCCCGGAGGTCGCCGTCCGTGGCGTCCGCCACCGCGAGCTGACGGGCGTAGCTCGCGCCGCCGTCGAGGATCGTCGCGATGCTGCCGAACTCGCGCACGCACCCGAGCTCGACGGCGACCGGGGTCAGTTCCTCGATCTTCTCGGTCAGGTGCTCGCGCACGGGCCGCTGCGTGCCGATCGTGTCGACGATGACCCGGGCGTCCAGGCCGTATCGGGCCGCGCGCCACTTGTTCTCGCGGTGGAACCACGCGGGGAGGTCGGGCAGGGCGGCCCCTTCGTCCAGGAGCCGGGAGAAGTGCTCGACGAGGACCTGCACGAGCGCGGCCACGGCGGCCATCTCGGAGAGCGTGGACAGGCCGTCGCACGCCCGGACCTCGATCGTGCCCCAGCGCGGAGCGGGACGGATATCCCACCGCACCTCCGTGGCGTCGGCCATGACTCCGGTGCGGACCATGTCGTCCAGGTAGCGCTCGAACTCCGACCAGTCGCGCAGCGGCCAGGGCAGACCCGCCGTGGGCAGCTGCTGGAAGACGAGAGCGCGATTGGAGGCGTACCCCGTGCGTTCCCCGGCCCAGAACGGGCTGGACGCCGACAGCGCCTGCAGGTGGGGGAGATAGGCCGACAGCGCGTTGATGATGGGGAAGACCTTGCGCTGCTCGTCGACGCCCACGTGCACGTGGATGCCCCAGATCATCATGTTGCGCCCCCACCACTGGGTGCGCTCGATCAGGCTGTGGTAGCGGGTCTTGTCGGTCACCGACTGGTCGTACCACTGGGCGAACGGGTGGCTTCCGGCGGAGAGCAGCTCGATCCCTGCCGGGTCGGTGGCCGACCGCACCGCCGCGATCGCGTTCGCGATGTCGTCGACGGCGTGGGCCACGGAGTCGCCGATCCCGCTGGTCACCTCGATGGTGTTGGTGAGGAGCTCGCCGGTGACGGTGTGGCGTTCGTCTTCGCTCTCCGCCTCCAGCGCGGCGAGGAGCTCCGGCGCGCGACCGACGAGATCACCGGTCTCTGGATCGGCGAGCATGATCTCCCACTCGAGACCGACGGTGGAGCGGGCCGAAGCGGCGAAGTCGAGCTGCACGGGGACAGTCTGACACGGGGCCGGGCCTGCTCCGCAACGCCGTGTCGCCGGGTTTCGCACGCGGCGCACGCATCTGGCAGAATAGAGGGTCGGACGACGTGCTCGACCCTCTATCCAGCGCTCGTCCTCCTCATTTGAGCTTCCGCCGGGTGTGCACCCCACGCTCCAGGCGACCGGTTCGTTTCCTTCCACACCATTCAGGAGAATCGTGGCTGTCAAGATTCGTCTCAAGCGCATGGGCAAGATCCGCGCGCCGTACTACCGCATCGTCGTCGCCGACTCGCGCACCAAGCGCGACGGTCGTGTGATCGAGGAGATCGGCAAGTACCACCCCACCGAGGAGCCCTCGTTCATCGAGGTCGACTCCGAGCGTGCGCAGTACTGGCTCTCCGTCGGCGCGCAGCCGACCGAGCAGGTCACCGCCATCCTCAAGATCACCGGCGACTGGGGCATCTTCAAGGGCGACAAGGACGCGAAGTCCACCCTCAAGGTCGCCGGCGAGAAGGCCGCGTTCGAGGCCGACGCCTCGAAGAAGTCGGTCATCAAGCCCAAGGCGGAGAAGAAGGAGGAGGCCCCCGCTGCGGAGGCCCCCGCCGCTGACGCCGACGCGGAGGCCGCTGAGGCTCCCGCCGCCGACGCCGAGTAATCCATCGTGCTCGCCGCCGCGCTCGAACACATCGTCAAGGGGATCGTCGATCACCCCGAAGATGTGCGCATCCACGAATCCTCGTCGCCTCGCGGCGACCTGCTCGAGGTGCGTGTGCACCCCGATGACCGTGGACGCGTGATCGGGCGCGGCGGCCGCACGGCCAAGGCCCTGCGCACTCTCGTGAGCGCCCTCGCCGACGGGCGCCGCGTCCGCGTCGACGTCGCGGACGACTGACGTGGTGTCGCAGGACCGCACCCAGGGCCGTAACCAGCTGCGCGTCGGGCGCCTGGTCAAGGCCCACGGGCTCAAGGGCGCCCTGAAGCTCGAGCTCTACACCGACAACCCGGAGCGGCGCTTCGTCCCCGGGGCCGCGTTCACGTTGCAGGTGCCCGAGGCATCTCCGTGGCACGGCAAGGAGATCGTCGTCCGCGAGTACCGCGTGATGAACGGGAACCCCGTCGTCTTCTTCGAGGACGTGGACGACCGGAACGCCGCCGAGAGCCTCGTCCGCGCCATCCTCTGGATGGACCAGGACGAGGACGAGACCGAGGACAACGCCTGGTTCGACCACCAGCTCGTCGGTCTGGACGTCGTCCGCGACGAGGTGGTCATCGGCCGCGTGGTCCGGGTCGAGCACCTGCCCGCGCAGGACCTCCTGATCGTCAAGCCCACGGCGACCGGCAGCACGGACGAGGTGATGGTCCCGTTCGTCGAGGCCATCGTCCCCGCCGTCGAGGTCACCGCCGGCCGCATCATCGTCACCCCGCCGGCCGGGCTCTTCGAGGAGCTTCCCGAGTCGGAGGACGAGACCGCTCCCTCCGACACCGCCGAGTGACCGCTGATACGGTTCCCCCGTGCGCATCGACGTCGTCTCCATCTTCCCCTCGTACTTCGACGGACTGACGCTCTCCCTGCTCGGCAAGGCGCGCGGCTCGGGTCTGCTCGACCTCCAGGTGCACGATCTCCGCGACTGGACGCACGACCGCCATCGCACCGTCGACGACACCCCCTACGGCGGGGGAGCCGGCATGGTCATGAAGCCGGAGCCGTGGGGCCTCGCTCTCGATGAACTCACGGCGGACGCCGCCCCGGCGCCGACCATCATCTTCCCGTCGCCGGCGGGGGAGGTCTTCACCCAGGCGACCGCGCGGGAACTCGCGGGGCGCGACCACCTCGTGTTCGGCTGTGGGCGCTACGAGGGCATCGACGAGCGCGTCTTCGAGTACGCCGCCGAGCGGGGCGAGGTGCGGTTGCTGAGCCTCGGCGACTACGTCCTCAACGGCGGCGAGGTGGCGACGATGGCGATGATCGAGGCCATCGGCCGCCTGATCCCGGGCGTCGTCGGCAATCCGGAGAGCCTGGTCGAGGAGTCGCACGAGGACGGCCTCCTCGAGTACCCGTCGTACACCAAGCCGTCGGTGTGGCGGGAGCGCGCGGTCCCCGATGTGCTCCTCAGCGGCAACCACGGTGCGATCGCGGCATGGCGTCGCGAGCAGCAGCTCGTCCGCACCCGCCTGCGGCGCCCTGACCTGCTCCCGGACGCACCGACCGACGGCTGACCGGGCCGCGACCATCCGCCGCGACGAGTGCTGTTAGCGTCGATACATGGTGGATGTGACACGCGCGCGATCGTTCGAGAGCATCGGCGAGGAGTACGACCGCTACCGGCCGGGGTTCCCGGAGCGTGCGGCCGACATCGTCGTTCCGGACCGGGTCGCCACGGCGCTCGATCTCGGCGCCGGCACCGGGAAGTTCACGGGGCTGCTCGTCGCGCGGGCGAGGCGGGTGATCGCGGTCGAGCCGTCTGCGCCGATGCTCGCCGTGCTCGCGCGGACGCTGCCGACGGTCGACGCGCGGCCGGGGACCGCGGAGAGCATCCCCGTGCCGGACGGCTCCATCGATGCCGTCAGCGTCGCGCAGGCGTTCCACTGGTTCGATCGGGACGCGGCGGCGGCCGAGATCGCTCGCGCGCTCGTGCCTCACGGCACGCTCGGGCTGCTGTGGAATCGTGCCGACCCCGCCTGTCCCTGGGACCTCGCGTGCCACCGGGTGGCGCATCCCGCGGTCGGCGCGGACGACGACACCTCCGCGTCGGCCGCGGATCTCCCCGGCTTCGTCCTGGAGGTCCACGAGGAGGTGCGCTGGACGGAGCGGATCACCCGCGAGGACTACCTCCGACGGTGGGGCACGGTGAGCAGCTTCCTCGTGGCGGACGATGCGGAGCGCGCGGCGATGGTGGCGGCCCTGGAGGCAGTGCTGGACGGCGCGGACGAGACGCGGGGGAAGGCGGAGTTCGAGCTGCCGCACCTCACCGATGTGTTCCGCTACCGCCGGGCATGAGGATCTGGTCGCTGCACCCCGAGTACCTCGACCGTCAGGGGCTCGTCGCCTGCTGGCGGGAGACGCTCCTCGCCCAGGCGGTGCTCGCCGACGCCACGAAGGGGTATCAGCGGCATCCGCAGCTCGAGCGCTTCCGAGCGGTGGCCGATCCGGTGGCCGCGGTGGGCGCGTACCTGGCAGGTGTCGCCGACGAGGCGGACGCCCGTGGCTATCGTTTCGACCGCACGCGGATCCGGCGGATTGAGTCGGCGATACCGCCGATCCCGGTCACCACGGGTCAGCTCGCGCGGGAGTGGGAGCATCTGCGGGCGAAGCTCGCCGAGCGCAGTCCGGAGTTGCTCACCCGACACGGGGCTGTGGAGCTCCCGAGGGCGCACCCGCTGTTCGTCGTCGTTCCCGGGCCGATCGCGCCCTGGGAGCGCGCCGACCCCGCGGCCGGAGTCAGTCGACGCCGAGGAACGAGCGATCCGTCAGGATGATCGGACCGTCCTCGGTGATGGCGATGGTGTGCTCGGAGTGCGCGCCGCGGGAGCCGTCCGCGCTGCGCAGCGTCCACCCGTCGGGGTCGGTGATCAGCTCGTCCGTCGTCGCGAGGAACCAGGGCTCCAGCGCGAGCACGAGGCCGGCACGGAGCGGGAAGCCGCGTCCTGCGCGGCCGTCGTTCGCCACATGAGGGTCGCCGTGCATCGTGCGGCCCACGCCGTGACCGCCGAAGTCGGTGTTGATGGAGTAGCCCTCGCCGTGCGCGACGTCGGCGATCGCGGCGGAGATGTCGCCGATGCGCTTGCCGACCACCGAGGTCTCGATCGCGGCGGCCAGCGCGCGCTCCGTGGTGTCGATGAGACGGAGGTCCTCGTCCCGCGGTGTACCCACGACGAAGGAGACCGCGGAGTCGGCGACCCAGCCGTCGACCGAGACGGCGAAGTCCAGGGTGACGAGGTCGCCGTCCCGGAGCGCGTAGTCGTGCGGGAGGCCGTGCAGGACGGCGTCGTTCACGGAGGTACAGATGACCTTGCCGAAGGGGCTCGCCCCGAAGGACGGGTGGTAGTCGATGTAGCAGGACTCGGCGCCGGCCTTGCGGATCATGTCATGGGCCCGGCGATCGATCGCCAGGAGGTTGGTGCCGACCTTCGTCTCGTCGCGCAGGGTCGCCAGCGTCTCGGCGACGAACCGGCCTGCCGCGCGCATCTCATCGATCTCGGCAGGGGTGCGCAGTTCGATCATCAGTGTCCTCTCGTCGTCTCCATTCTCCCTGATCGCACAGGTGCCCGGCGCCTGCCGCTCTCAGCGAACACCCGTGACGCGCCGGCGCGGTCGCCGTAGCATCGGAGCATGTGGATCCGACAGGCCTTCTTCCGCTGGCTGCTGCCGTCGGCGTTCCTTCTGCCGCTGTGGCTTCTCATCGGCTGGGCCGTCTTCCAGGGCGGCTGGTCGATCCTCTGGGTGCTGCTCATCGCGATGCCCTCGGTGTTCGTGGGGCAGCTCCTGCTCACGCTGATGACGCGCTCCCGCCCGTCGGTCCGCGCCGAGCGCGCCGTCTCGTGGTGGGACGTCGCCGGGTTCGGTCTCTGGCACGCGCTCACGATCGCAGTCGGCTTCTTCATCGAGGGGGCCTTCGGCTGGCTCCTCGCGGCCGCCATCGTCGTGGGCATCGCCCTGGTGTGGCTGCAGCTGTGGCAGCTCTGGAACGAGGCGCGGGGGAGCGGGACGCGGATCCGCGAAACCATCTCCTGGTCGACGATGACGCCGCCGCGCACCGAGAGCCCGCAGACGAGTGTGCACGAGGTGATCGTGGTGCGGGAGACCGACGACCGGCTCTGACCTGTCGTTTTGGTCGGGCCTGTCATCCGTGGCAGAATGGTTGATTGTGCCGTGACCGGCTCTGCCCCAGGGGAGCCCGCGGACGCGTCAGCGCCGTTCGGCACACTCCCATTCTTGTTCCTTCCTAATCCGTGCATCCGACCTGAGGCGAGTGCAGAGAGAGACGATCATGCAGATCCTCGACGCCGTCGACGCGGCTTCGCTCCGTTCCGACATCCCCGAGTTCTTCCCCGGTGACACCGTCAAGGTGCACGTCAACATCACCGAGGGCAACCGCTCCCGTATCCAGGTCTTCCAGGGCGTCGTCATCGGCCGCCAGGGTGACAGCGTCCGCGAGACCTTCACCGTCCGGAAGATCAGCTTCCAGGTGGGTGTCGAGCGTACCTTCCCCGTGCACTCCCCGGTGATCGACCACATCGAGGTCGTCACCCGCGGTGACGTGCGTCGCGCCAAGCTCTACTACCTGCGCGAGCTCCGCGGCAAGAAGGCGAAGATCAAGGAGAAGCGCGTCAACAACTGACGCGAAGCTTCTTCACAGCACCCCGGGACACGATGTCCCGGGGTGCTTTCGTTCTGTCCCCGGTGTGCGAACCTTGTTACTGCCGTGCGCTCACGGTGCTCTCTTCGAGAAGGAACCAGATGACTGACTCTCCGTCCGCACGCCCGACACGACGGCGGCGCGGGTTCCTGGTCTTCCTCCGCGACGTGCTGGTCATCGTCGTCATCGCCGCGCTGGTGTCCTTCGTCATCAAGACGTTCGTCGTGCGCTCGTTCTACATCCCGTCGGCCTCCATGGAGCGGACGCTGCTGATCGACGACCGCATCCTCGTCGACGAGCTGACGCCGCGCTGGACCGGCTACGAGCGCGGCGACATCGTCGTCTTCAAGGACCCGGGGGGCTGGCTCGACCCGATGCCGCAGACCCCGGCACAGCCGCCACTGGTCAAGGCCGTCGACTGGGTGCTGACTTTCGTGGGCATCTCGGCCACCGACACGCAGGACCATCTCGTCAAGCGGGTGATCGGGGTCGAAGGCGATCACGTGGTGTGCTGCAACGCGTTGGGGCAGATCACCATCAATGGGGCCCCGATCGACGAGCTGAGCTACCTGAACCTTCCCGAAGGGGACACCGCGGCTTCCAACGAGCCGTTCGACGTCGTCGTGCCGGAAGACTCCGTGTGGCTCCTCGGCGACAACCGCGACCGCTCCCGCGACGCCCGCGCACACCAGGAGCTGCCCAGCGGCGGATTCGTCCCCGTCTCGAACATCGTGGGCAAGGCGTTCCTGACGACGTGGCCGCTCGACCGATTCGGACCGATCGACGGCCATCACGAGATCTTCAACGGGGTCCCGGATCCCGAATGACCGTCATCACGCCTCGACTGACCCTGGAGCGGAAGCTCCTGGGGGAGTGCGACCTCATCATCGCCCTCGATGAGGTCGGTCGCGGCGCATTGGCGGGACCTGTGGCCGTCGGAGCAGCCGTGATGGACGCCAAAGGCGCCCGCCGTCGGGTTCCGGAGGGCCTGCGCGACTCGAAGCTGGTGCCCGAGCGCCGGCGCCCGGACGTGGCCACCCGCGCCGCCGCCTGGGTGCAGGCCTCCGCCGTCGGCTGGGCGACCGCGGCGGAGGTCGACGAGGTCGGGATCATGCGGGCCCTGGGCCTCGCCGCCTCGCGGGCTGTGGAGGCGGTGGTCGCACAGGGCGCGACGGTGGAGAACGCCCTGGTCCTGCTCGACGGCAATCACGACTACGTCTCGCGAGTGCATCCCGTGCCCCTGCGGGTGCGGCCCGTCATCAAGGCGGATCGCGACTGCGCCTCGGTGTCCGCGGCGTCGGTGATCGCGAAGGTCGCGAGAGACGGTCACATGGCGGAGCTGCACGAGGGTCACCGCGACTACCAGTGGGATCGCAACAAGGGGTACGCGAGCCCGGAGCACCGGGAGGCCATCCGCTCGTTCGGGCTCTCCCCGTTCCACCGGTCCTCGTGGGCGATCGCCGACGCGCCGACGCTGTTCTGAGCGGCCGCGCCCGGGATGCCGCGACCGGCGCCGGACGACCATAGGATGGACTCATCATGGATGAGGAAGCCTTCGACGACTACGACCGCGAGCTGGAGCTCGCGCTGTTCCGCGAGTACCGCGACGTCGTCTCTCAGTTCCAGTACGTCGTGGAGACCGAGCGTCGCTTCTACCTGGCCAACGAGGTCAACGTCGTGCGGCGGGACACCGAGCACGACTTCTACTTCGAGATCTCCATGAGCGACGTGTGGGTGTGGGACATCTACCGGGCTGACCGCTTCGTGAAGGCCGTCCGGGTGCTCACGTTCAAGGACGTGAACGTCGAGGAGCTCCAGCGCCGCGAGTTCGAACTGCCGCAGGAGCTCTCCCTCGACGGAGAGTGACGCGGCGCGCCGTTTCTGCACAGCGGTGACATTCTTCGTCGTTTCCACAGCCTCTGGACTGTTCGCGCGGGACCACGGCGGTGACGGGGTGCTGACGTCCATTCTGTCGGGATGGCAGCGAAAGACGACCTCGGGCGAGCCGGGGAGCAGCAGGCAGCGGACTATCTGACGAAGCGCGGGTATCGGATCGTCGACCGCAACTGGCGGTGTCCCCAGGGGGAGCTGGACATCGTCGCGATCATCGGCCCCCATGTCGCGGTGGTCGAGGTCAAGACACGGCGGTCAGCGGCGTTCGGGCACCCGTTCGATGCGATCGATGACCGCAAGCGGCGCCGGCTGTGGCGTCTCGCCTACGCCTGGCGTGCGGCACACCCCGAGCTGGCGCGCGGACGGGCCCTCCGGGTGGAAGCGGTCGGCATCATCGGCGCGTCCGTGGCGACGGCCTCGATCGAGCACCTCGAGGACATCGCATGAGCACGGCGCGAACCTGGTCCGTGGCGCTCACCGGGGCCGAGGGGCATGTCGTCGAGGTCGAGGCCGACCTCTCGGCGCAGACGCCGGAGTTCCGCATCATCGGCCTCCCGGACAAGTCCCTGGGCGAGGCCGTGCAGCGCGTGCACAACGCCTGCGGGAACTCCGGCCTCCCGTTGCCGCGGCGACGGCTGACCGTCAACCTCTCGCCGGCGAGTCTGCCGAAGCACGGGGCCGCCTTCGACCTGGCGATCGCGGTGGCCTGCCTCGCCGCGGGCGACGTGATCGCCCGTCGCGCCATCCGGCAGACCGTGCATCTGGGAGAACTCGGGCTGGACGGGAGGCTGCGTCCCGTGCCGGGAGTGCTGCCGGCCGTCTTCGCTGCCGCTCGTGCCGGCTTCGACCGCGTGATCGTGCCGCACGGCAATGCGGCTGAGGCGGTTCTCGTCGCCGGCGTGGAGGTGCGTGCCGCCGCCTCACTCGCGGAGGTCGCCGCCTGGCTCGGCGCGCCACGTCGAGGTGCCCGATGTCGAGCCGGTTCCGGGGCCGCAGCCGCCGGAGGAGAAAGCGGACGAGCGCGACCTGAGCGACGTCCTCGGGCAGGAGGAAGCCGTCGAGGCGCTCATCGTCGCTGCCGCCGGTGGCCACAACATGCTCCTGAGCGGTCCACCGGGAGCAGGGAAGACCATGCTCGCAGGGCGCCTGCCCGGCATCATGCCGCCGCTGACCGAGCAGGAGGCGATCGAGGTGGCCTCGGTCCGCTCCCTCTGCGGTGAGGCCGTGACCGGACTCGACCACCAGCCCCCGCTGGTCGCTCCGCACCACAGCGCCTCGGTGGCGGCGATGGTGGGAGGCGGTTCGCGGACGGCGCGCCCCGGCGCGGTCGCCCGTGCGCATCGGGGCGTCCTCTACCTGGACGAGGCGGCGGAGTTCCCGCGGGTGGCCCTGGACGCGCTCCGCCAGCCGCTCGAGACGGGATTCGTCGATGTGCATCGCTCGGGCTTCGTGGTGCGATTCCCGGCGCGGTTCCAGCTGCTCTTGGCGATGAATCCGTGTCCCTGCGGCAACCGCGGCGTCCGTGATGGCGACTGCATCTGCCCGCCTCAGGCGCTGCGACGCTATGCCACGCGGCTCTCCGGGCCGTTGCGCGATCGTCTCGACATCGATCTGCCGGTCGCGCGCGTCGCAGCCTCCCGTTCGATCGCGGGGGAGCGCTCCGGAGCGACGACCGCCGAGGCCAGGGATCGCGTCGGCGCGGCCCGCGCACGAGCCGAGCGGCGCTGGCGCGGCACACCGTGGCGTCGGAATGCGGAGATCCCCGGCACTGTGCTCCGGCATGGCGGCTACCGTCTCCCGTCGGACGTGCGGGCGGGGCTCGATCGCGCCTTGGAACGCGGGGCGTTGACGCTCCGCGGTTACGACCGCGTCCTCCGGGTGGCGTGGACCATGGCCGATCTGGCCGGACGCGACCGTCCCGGCACGGACGAGGTCGGGCGGGCGCTGCTCCTGCGGACGGGGGTGGCACGATGATCGACGGACTCCTCTCTCAGCAGGACGCTCTCGACGCGGCGCGGGGCGTGCGCGGAACAGACGAGGTGACGGAGGCGCTGGCGCGGGTCGCCTGGTCCGTCATCGCCGACCCCGGGGACGCCGTCGCCGCGACCCTCGTGCGCGAGTTCGGGCCGGCCGACGGGCTGCGCTTCGCGTTGGACGGGGCGGGACGGCCGTGGCCGGTGGTCCGAGCCGTGGGGGCACGACGGGCCCTCGACGATGCGCGCGCCCGGTGGCGGCAGCGCGCCGATCCGGCGGCGGTGATCGGCGCCATCCGTGGCGCACGGAAGGCAGGTGCGAAGCTGCTGCTCCCCGGAGACCCCGACTGGCCGCTGTCCGTCGATGATCTCGATGCGGAGGCGCCGATGGTGCTGTGGGTGCGCGGGCGCAGCGACCTCCTGTCGAGCGCGGTGCGCGTTGCGATCGTGGGAGCCAGGGCGGCCACCGCCTACGGGGAGCGTGTCGCCGCCGACATCGCCGGAGACCTGGCTGTCGGGGAGACGGCGGTCGTGTCCGGCGGTGCGTACGGCATCGACGGCGCAGCGCACCGCGCCGCATTGACCGTCGGCGGGGGGACGATCGCGGTCCTCGCCGGGGGCGTCGACCGCCCGTACCCCGCCGGTCACCGGAACCTTCTGTCCCGCATCGCGGTCGACGGAGCCGTCGTCAGCGAGGTGCCGTGCGGGACGGCCCCGACGCGGTGGCGCTTCCTCGCGCGCAACCGGCTGATCGCGGCGCTGGGGCAGGCCACCGTGGTCGTGGAGGCGGGCTGGCGCAGCGGCTCCCTCAACACGGCGGGGCATGCGGCAACGCTCGGAAGGCCGCTCGGCGCGGTGCCCGGTCCCGTGACGTCCGCCTCGTCGGCCGGCTGTCACCGGCTGCTGCGCGAGTACGACGCGGTGTGCGTCACCTCCGCGGCGGAGGTGGCCGAGCTGCTCCCGGCCGGCGCGCGGTCGCAACGAGGACTCGATGCGACGGACGACGCGCGGGTCGTGCTCCTCCGTGCGCTCAGCACGCGAGCCGCTCGCACGGAGGCGGAGCTCGCCCAGCGCGCCGATCTCACCGTCGACCGGACCCGCGCCGTGCTCGGCCTGCTCGATCTCGACGGGCTCGCGCGACGCGACGGCGACGGCTGGCGTGGCGTGGGCGCGGCACGCACATCGTAGGCAGGGTCCCGGCGGGGCGCGTCGCTCTCAAGGCGGGGGAGCGGCAGGCTGGGGATATGGACTTCGCGGTCGCTGTCGAGGCGTTCGCCGACCACCTCGAGAAGGTGCGTCGGCTCTCTCCGGCGACCGTGAAGGCGTACCGTTCCGATCTGCGGGACCTCGGGACGAGCGTGGGGGGTGGCACGGTGAGCCGTATCGACCTGGAGATGCTGCGCGAATGGCTGTGGCAGGCGACTCAGCGGGGTGACGCCCGTGCGACGCTGGCCCGACGCGCGGCCACGGCGCGAGCGTTCTTCGGGTGGGCGCGCGAGCAGGACCTCGTCCCTGTCGACCCCAGCCTGCGGCTCGTGGCACCGAAGCGCGCGAAGACGCTGCCGACGGTGGCATCGAAGGACGCGATGTCGGAGCTGTTGGAGCGACATCGGCAGGCGGCGGCCTCGGGCGATCCCGCGGCCCTCCGCGACCACGCGGTGATGGAATTCCTCTACGGTGCGGCGGTCCGCGTCTCCGAACTCTGCGGCCTCGACATCGACGACCTGGATCTCGATCGGGGGACGGCCCGCGTGCGGGGCAAGGGCGACAAAGAGCGCGTCGTCCCGTTCGGCGCTCCGGCGCGGGATGCGCTCACCGCCTACCTGCGTCGCGCTCGACCAGCTCTCCTCGCACGGGCCGGGGCCGCCTCGCCCGCCGTCTTCCTCGGCAGTCGCGGTGGGCGCGTCGGTCCGCGGACGGTCTACGAGGTCGTCGCCCGTGCGCTCGCACCCGTCGTCGGCGCGGAGACCGTCGGGCCGCACGCCCTCCGTCACACGGCGGCGACCCATCTGCTGGACGGTGGTGCGGATCTCCGTGCCGTGCAGGAGATCCTCGGGCACGCAAGCCTGGGGACCACGCAGATCTACACGCACGTGTCGGCGGAGCGGCTGACGGCGACGTATCGCCTCGCGCACCCGCGGGCCTGAGCGCGGAGCCCGCCCGTCGGATCATCCGTCGCAGCAGGGCAGGAGCCGCGCCCGCAGGAGGCCGCCGAACAGGAGCATCGGGTTGATGTACTCGCCGTCGCGTCGCACGCCGACGTGCAGTGAGTCGGGTGGAGCGTGACCACCCGTGGCGACACGGCCGATGTCCTTGCCTCGGCGGACCGGGTCTCCCGCGCGCAGGGGCGACTCCACGGGCTCGAACGTGCTCACGAGGCCATCCGCGTGTCGGATCGTGAGCAGCGGACGATCGACGACGACGCCCTGGAACGCGACGATCCCCTCCGCCGGGGCGACGACGGTGCCGCCCGCAGCCGCAGCGACGTCCACGCCGCGGTGTCCGGGGCCGTAGGCGTGCGCTGGCGCGCGGTAGGCGACGCTCACGCGGCGCGTCCCGTCGACGGGCCACTGCCAGGGGATGTCGGAGACGAACTCGTCGGGCACGGGCGCGAGGCCGTGTGCCGCCGACGCCGCTCGGGCGGCGAGCGGAGACGGGAACGGAGCACCGCCGCACAGGAGTGCGACAGCGGCGAGGACTGTGGCGATCAGCACCCGGAGGAGAGAGGGGTGCGGGCGAGAGCGAGGGCGAGGAGGGGACGGAGGAGTCATCACGCGAGTGTGCGTGACCGGTGCGGGCCGGCGGAGCGGCCGCTCTCCGCCGGGGCCGGCGGCAGGGGAGAAGGCCGAGCATCGCGCCGCTGTGGAGGACGAGCTGGCGCCGCATGATCCTGTATGCTGGACGAGCACCTCGATCTCGGGGTGACTACGCGTGCCCAGAGCGACTCTGTCGTGGCATCCACTCCCGCAGGTCCCGTTTCCGAACGGGTGGGGGTGAGCCGGGCACCAGGATGTCCGACCGTCCGGTCGGCATGACAACCTCAACGGCGCCCCGCGCCAGAATCAGGAGACGACCATGGCTGTGGTCACCATCCGCCAGCTGCTCGACAGCGGCGTGCACTTCGGACACCAGACCCGTCGGTGGAACCCGAAGGTGAAGCGCTTCATCCTCACGGAGCGCAGCGGCATCCACATCATCGACCTCCAGCAGTCGCTCGGCTACATCGACAAGGCCTACGACTTCGTCAAGGAGACCGTGGCGCACGGCGGCACGATCCTCTTCGTCGGCACCAAGAAGCAGGCGCAGGAGATCCTCGCGGAGCAGGCCACGCGCGTCGGCCAGCCCTACGTGAACCAGCGCTGGCTCGGCGGCCTCCTCACCAACTTCTCCACCATCGCGAAGCGTCTCGCCCGCATGAAGGAGCTCGAGGAGCTCGACTACGAGAACCCCTCCGCTTCCGGCTTCACGAAGAAGGAGCTGCTGCTCAAGAAGCGCGAGCTGGACAAGCTCCACAAGTCGCTCGGCGGTATCCGCAACCTCACCAAGACGCCGTCCGCCCTCTGGGTGGTCGACGCCAAGCGTGAGCACCTCGCCATCGACGAGGCCAAGAAGCTGGGCATCCCGGTGATCGGCATCCTCGACACCAACGCCGACCCGGACGACTTCCAGTACCCGATCCCCGGCAACGACGACGCCATCCGTTCGGTGTCGCTGCTGACGCGCATCATCGCCGACGCCGCCGCCGAGGGCCTGCAGCAGAAGCACAACCCGGAGTCGGGCGACGCCGAGCCGCTGGCCGAGTGGGAGAAGGAGCTTCTCGAGGCTCCCGTGCAGGAGTCCGCTGACGCCGCCGAGGTCGTGACCGCGGACGACGAGGCCGCTGTCGTCGAGACCCCGGCCGCTGACGCCACCGCCGCCGACGAGGCCGGTGCCCAGGCGCACGACGAGGCGATCGCCGCCGCTTCCGGTGAGGAGACCGCCGAGGTCGCCGCCGCCGAGGCCGCAGACGCCAAGTAATCCCTCGTACACCCACACAACGAAGCAAGGAGCCACCACACATGGCCAACTTCACCATCGCCGACCTCAAGGCGCTGCGTGAGCAGCTCGGCACGGGAATGGTCGACACCAAGAAGGCGCTCGAGGAGGCTGACGGCGACGTCGAGAAGGCCACCGAGATCCTGCGCCTGAAGGGTGCGAAGGGCAACGCCAAGCGCGCCGACCGTTCGACCAGCGAGGGCCTCGTCGTCGCTCGTGAGCAGGACGGCGCCGTGACGCTCGTCGAGCTCGCCTGCGAGACCGACTTCGTCGCGAAGAACGAGCGCTTCATCGCGCTGGCCGACAAGGTCGCCGACGCCGTCGCCGCCGTGAAGGCCGACTCGGTCGAGGCCGCCCTCGCCGCTTCGGCGGGCGACAAGACCGTCGAGCAGCTCATCTCGGAAGAGGCCGCCATCATCGGCGAGAAGGTCGAGCTCCGTCGCGTGCGCACCGTCTCCGGTGACAGCGTCGAGGTCTACCTCCACCGCACGAGCAAGGACCTGCCGCCGCAGATCGGTGTCGTCGTCGCCTACACGGGTGACGACGCCGAGACCGCGCGCAGCATCGCCCAGCACATCTCGTTCGCGAACCCGTCGTACCTGTCCCGCGAGGACGTGCCGGCGGATGCGGTCGAGAAGGAGCGCGAGATCGTCACCGAGATCTCCCGCAACGAGGGCAAGCCCGAGGCCGCTCTGCCGAAGATCGTCGAAGGCCGCGTCTCCGCGTTCATCAAGCAGGTCGCCCTGCTGGAGCAGGACTACGCCAAGGACAACAAGCTCTCTGTCGCCCAGGTGGCGAAGGACGCCGGTATCACCGTGACGGACTTCGCGCGCTTCAAGGTCGGCGCGTAGCACTGTCGAAGGGGTTCGGATCGCTCGATCCGAACCCCTTCTTCATGCCCACCAGGCACTATCTTGAATCGGGACGAGAGGACACCCCCCATGACTGAACGCACCGGACGCCGTCGCGTCCTCCTCAAGCTCTCCGGAGAGGCGTTCGGCGCCGGGCAGCTCGGCGTCAACCCCGACGTGGTCAGCCAGATGGCGCGGGAGATCGCCGCCGCGGTCGACCGGGTCGAAGTGGCGGTCGTCGTCGGCGGAGGCAACTTCTTCCGTGGGGCCGAGCTCAGCCAGCGAGGAATGGATCGCGGGCGCGCCGACTACATGGGCATGCTCGGCACCGTGATGAACGCCCTGGCTCTGCAGGACTTCCTCGAGCAGGCGGGTGCCGCGACGCGTGTGCAGTCCGCGATCTCGATGACCCAGGTCGCCGAGCCCTACATCCCGCGTCGGGCGGAGCGGCACATGGAGAAGGGCCGCGTCGTCATCTTCGGCGCCGGCGCGGGCCTGCCGTACTTCTCCACCGACACGGTCGCCGCGCAGCGCGCACTGGAGATCGGCGCGCAGGAGGTCCTCGTGGCCAAGAACGGCGTCGACGCGATCTACACCGCCGACCCGAACAAGCACGCCGACGCGGAGCGCATCGATCGCGTGACCTATCGCGATGCTCTGCAGCAGGGCCTCAAGGTCGTCGACTCGACGGCGTTCAGCCTGTGCATGGACAACAACATGGACATGCGCGTCTTCGGCATGGAGCCGGCGGGCAACGTCACCCGCGCGCTCCTGGGCGAGCCCATCGGCACGCTCGTCACCGCCTGAGCGCCTGCACGGGACGGGAGCCCGCTCCCGATAGAATTTCCAGAACACCCCGACGATAGGAGCCACCGTGATCGCGGACGTCCTCGCTGAAACCACCACCCGCATGTCCCGGGCCGTCGAGGCTGCCAAGGAGGACTTCTCCACGGTGCGCACCGGTCGTGCGAACCCGCAGCTCTTCCAGAAGGTGCTGGTCGACTACTACGGCACGCCGACCCCGCTCGCGCAGCTCGCCTCGCTCGCGAACCAGGAAGCACGCACGCTCATCATCACGCCGTACGACAAGTCCGCGCTCAAGGCGATCGAGCAGGCCATCCGCGACATGCCGAACCTCGGGGCGAACCCCACGAACGACGGCAACCTCGTGCGGGTCACGATGCCCGAGCTCACCGCCGAGCGGCGCAAGGAGTACGTGAAGCTCGTGAAGTCCAAGGCCGAGGACGCCAAGGTCCACGTCCGCGGCATCCGCCGGAAGGCGAAGGACGAGCTGGACGGCCTGAAGAGCGAGCTCGGTGAGGACGAGATCGCCCGCGGCGAGAAGGAGCTGGACGCGCTGACCCGTCAGCACGTCGATCTCATCGACGACGCGCTCAAGCGCAAAGAGGCCGAACTCCTCGAGGTGTAGCTCGTATGTCCGATGAATCGCGCGGCGCTGAGGAGGGCACTCCGGTGACGCGCCGGGAGGAGCGGCCGGAGGCCGGTCCTGACGGCGGCGTGCCGCTCGGCGACGCCGCCTTCCCGGCGTTCGACGCGGATCGGGTGCCACCCCGGCCACCGCTCCCGGCGCCGCCGGGTGCGGCTCCTGTCACCGCCGACCGCCTCGACACCGCCGACCACAACGCGATCCGCGAGCAGTGGCGTCAGGCGCGCGACGAGTTCGGCACGCATGTCTCCCATGCGCGCGATCAGCTCGACCAGGCGAACGAGCGCATCAAGCAGCGCACCGGTCGCGATCTGATCCTCGCGATCCTCATCGGACTCGCATTCGGCGCGGCACTGCTCGGTTCGCTGCTGTTCATCAAGGCGCTGTTCGTGCCGTTCGCGTTGGCTGCGGCCCTCCTCGGCGTGTACGAGCTCTCCCGCGCCCTGCGAGCGGCCGGGCGTCGTGTCGACGTCGTCCCGCAGCTGATCGCCGCGACGTTCCTTGTCCTGTCCGCGTACTTCGCCGAGCCGTGGCTGAGCTGGGTCATGCTGTTCGTCTCCGTGGCCTTCGTCATCGTCTGGCGCCTGCTCGCCCAGATGGTGGCGAAGGACGGCCGCACATACGGAGATGTGCTCACCGACGCCGTGATCGGCGGTTTCGTGCAGGTGTACGTGCCGTTCCTCGCCGGCGTGGCCCTCATCCTGCTCGAGCAGGAGGGCGGGCAGTGGTGGGTGCTCAGCTTCATCGCGATCGCGGTCGCCGCGGACACCGGTGCGTATGCGGCTGGACTCGCCTTCGGGCGGCACCCGATGGCACCGCGGATCAGTCCCAAGAAGACCTGGGAGGGCTTCGGCGGCGCCGTGGTCGCGTCGCTCGTGGCGGGCGTGCTCCTCGCGATCTTCCTGCTCGATCTGCCCTGGTGGGGTGGCGTGATCTTCGGCGCCGCGATCCTGCTGTCCGCGACGCTCGGGGACCTCGGCGAGTCGATGTTGAAGCGCGACCTCGGGATCAAGGACATGAGCTCGTGGCTTCCAGGGCACGGAGGACTCCTCGACCGGCTGGACAGCATCCTGCCGTCGACGATCCCCGCCCTCTGCCTGTACTTCCTCCTCTCTCCCTGGTTGGTGCTGTGATGAACGACAGTGGTGCTGTGATGGACGACGACCGCCGCGAGGGCACCGTGCAGAGCACGGCCAAGCCGGCGTTCGCACTCACGACCGGACGCACGAAGGGGTACCACCGCGCCGCGGTGGACGGGTTCCTCGCGTCGGCGCGACAGACATTCGAGAGCGGTGCGGACGACCTCACGGCCGAGGACGTGCGCACCGTCTCCTTCCCGCTCGTCAAGGAGGGCTACGTGGTGGCGGACGTCGACGCGGCCCTCGGACGCGTCGAGGATGCCTTCGCCGCGCGCGAGCGGGAGCGCGCCGTGCGCTCCCTCGGAGCGGGCGCATGGGTGGAGCAGGCGAGGGCCGACGCGCAGGTGATCCTGGACCACCTGGCGCGTCCGCGTCGGCACCGGTTCGCCCGCACCGGATTCCTCACCTTCGGCTACCGCGTCGACGAGGTCGATCACGTCACCTCCCGCATCGTCCGCTACCTGCGGGACGGCGACGCGCTGTCGGCCGAGCAGCTGCGGTCCGCGGCGTTCCGCATGCAGCGCGGCGGCTACCGCGAAGAGCAGGTCGACGCGCTCCTGGACGCCACCATCGACGTGATCCTGGCGGTCCGCTGAGCACGTCTGATGGCCTCTTCAGGCAGGTATGCGTAAACTGTCCTCCATCGTGAACTCCCGAAACGACATGATGCCCGATCGAAACGACGCCCTGCTGGTACCCGCAGCGACGTCCGCGTCGGCCACCCGCGGCACCCGCCGCTGGTCTCGCCGCCGCGGTGTCGTCGGGGTCTTCAGCTCTCTCGCGGTCGTCGGATTCGCCGCCGCGATGGTCGCGCCCACCGGTGTCGCCCTGGCGCAGCCCATGGCCACGGACGCACCGGACTCCGTGTATGCGGTAGCACTGGCGGACACGCAGAACCTCACCGTCACGGTGGAAGGAGCGGCGATCACCCCCGTCGAGCGCGGGTCGTTCGACATCTACGTCAAGCCCAAGCCGAAGCCCAAGCCGAAGCCGGCCCCGGCGACCACGTCCTCGTCGTCCGACGAGTCGGAGGGCGGATCCTCCGGCGGCGGTGGGCTCCCGCCGTACAGCGGCGGCGGCGCTCCCGCGGAGTGGATGGCAGCCGCCGGGATCGCGCAGAGCGACTGGCAGTACGTCGACTACATCGTCTCGCGGGAGAGCGGTTGGAACCCCAACGCGACCAACTCGTCCTCCGGCGCCTGTGGCCTCGTCCAGGCGCTGCCCTGCAGCAAGGTGCCGGGCAACGGCTACAACCCGGTGGACAACCTCCGTTGGGCAACCGGATACGCCACCGGTCGCTACGGCAGCTGGGCAGGCGCGTACAACTTCTGGGTCACCAACCACTGGTGGTGAGCCGGCACCATGCCCCGCTCACGCCGACGTCCTTCCGCGCGCCCTGAGGGCGATGACTCCTTCGAGCGTCTCCTCGCCGGCTGGAAGCGCACCGAGGTCCGCCGAGGCGTGGAGTGGACGGTGCAGCCCGTCTCCGCACTCCAGGCGCAGAAGGCGTACGTCTGCCCGGGTTGCGGACGGTCCGTCGAGCCCGGTACCGCCCACCTCGTCGCCTGGCGCGCGGACGGTGTTCTCGGCGACGCCGCGGCTCTCGCCGACCGCAGACACTGGCACAACCACTGTTGGAGGATCGCATGACCATCGAGATCCGGGGACCGCTGGAGCTTCCGGCGCGTCGTGAGGACATCGAGCTGCACACCGCGGACGGCCTGACGCTCGTCGGCGAGCTCGCGATGCCGGAGGCCGACGCGCCGGCCGCGACCCTGGTCACGCTGCACCCGCTGCCGACCGCCGGCGGCTTCATGGACTCGCACATCATCCGGAAGGCGTCCGCGCGGCTGCCCGCCCTGGCCGATCTCGCGGTGCTGCGGTTCAACACGCGTGGCACCACATCGCCGCGCGGCACCAGCGAGGGAACGTTCGACGGCGGCGCTGCGGAGCAGTTCGATGTCGCAGCCGCCATGGACTTCGTCCGTGACCGCGCGCTGCCGCGCCCGTGGCTCGTCGGGTGGTCGTTCGGGACGGAACTCGCCCTCAAGTACGGTGCCGACCACGACATCGAGGGCATCATCCTCCTCTCGCCGCCGTTGCATCGCGCTACGGCGGAGGAGGTCGCCGCCTGGGGGAAGACCGGCCACCGCGTGGTCATCCTCGTGCCCGAGTTCGACGACTACCTGCGCCCGGCGGAAGCGCGGGAGCGCTTCGCGACGATCCCCCAGGCGCAGCTGATCGCGGTCGAAGGAGGCAAGCACCTGTGGGTGGGGGAGACCCAGACGCGCCGGGTGCTCACAGAGATCGTCGCCGCGGTCAATCCGTCGGCTCTGCCGCTGCCGACCCACTGGTCGACCGAGGACTGACGCCGCGGGCGACCCTGGTCATCGTTCGTTCATACGCGGGATGAGCACCTGGCGGTAGAGGATCAGGATGCTGGCGGCCACCGGGATCGCGATGAGCGCCCCGAGCAGGCCCAGCAGGCTGCCTCCGGCGAGGGCGGCCACCACGACGACGGCGCCGGGAACGGAGACCGCGCGGCTCATGATGCGCGGCGAGATCACGTACGCCTCGATCTGCATGTAGATCAGGTAGTAGATCGCCGCCGCGAGAGCCGTGCCGGGGGAGCCGAGGCCAGGGATGAGGCAGACGAGGACGATGATCGTCGAGCCGGTCAGGGTGCCCACCAGCGGGATGAGCGAGAAGAAGAAGGCGACGACCGCGAGAACGGCGGGGAACGGCGCGTCGATGATCGTGAGGTAGATCGCGCTGAGGACGCCGTTGATCACGCCCTGGCTGACCTGGCCCATGACGTAGTAGCCGACCGAGTCGGTGATCTGCTCCGAGAGATCGATGAAGCGATCCCGCTTGGACGCCGGGACGAGCTGGTACACCGCGCGCTTGAGCGAGGGCGTCGAGGCCGTGAGATAGATGGTCAGGATGAGGACGATGAACGCGCCGAACACACCGCTGAGCACGGCGCCGCTGGCGATCAGCACGCCCTGACCGATCGACCCGCCGATCTCCGCGAGATTGGTGGTCAGCCAGTCCTCCACGTACGCGAAGACGTCGTCGACGAGGAGGTTGGGGAACGTCTCCTGGATCCAACTCCGCAGGTCCTCGATCGCGGTTCCGCGTTGCACGATCGCCGTGATCTGGGCGATGAGCTGCGAGATCTGGTCGACCAGCACCGGCAGCACGATGAGGATGATCCCGACGAAGACGGCCAGCACGGCGACGATCGTCACGAGGACCGCGAGCCACCGGGGCAGGCGTCGACGCTCGAGGAACGTGACCAGGGGATCGAGTCCGAGGCTGAGGAAGAGCGCGGTCCCGATGTACAGCAGCACGGTCGACAGCGTCTGCACGCTGCTGATCAGGACGATCCCGAGGCCCACGCCCAGTGTCGCCACGAGGGCGGTGCGGAACGGGTTGTGGATCTTCATGCGGACTCCTCGGTACGGCTGCAGCAAGGCTACCCATGCCGCGGCTCGACGCGCCGCCGACGTGCCGCGCGACGGAGGAGGGAGGGCCCTCGTGGTCAACACACAGGTGGGTTCGCTAGTCTGAAATGTCGAGTGTGGCGTCGCGGGCGGGAAGCCGCGATGCGTGAGGAGACTATTCGTGCGTTTCGTATGGGCCGTGGTGGCCTTCGTGCTGGCTGCCGTGCTGATCGGTGCGGGGATCGCCCAACGCACCATCTTCGTCGGCCCGTCGTCTGAGGAAGCCCGCGTCGACATCGAGGAGCCCGCGCCCTTCGTGCTCCTGGACGGCGACGTCCTGCGGATCAACGCCGGCGCGCAGAAGCTGCTCATCCGCGGCGAGGGCGAGATCTTCACCAGCTACGGGCGCACGGCCGACATGGAGGCCTGGCTCTCCGACTCGGAGTACAACCACGTGACCGTCGGGGACGACGACGAACTCGTCGTCGACCACGTCGCCGCCGCGGACGACGAGGGGTCGACCGAGACGCCGGCGCCCGAGGCCACGGAGACACCGTCGCCGGAAGCCGACGCCGATGCACCCGCGGGTCGCAACCCCGCCGGCTCTGATCTGTGGCTCGACTCGTTCACCGATGAGAACTTCCTCTCCACCGACAAGATGCAGCTCCCGGAAGGGACCAGCGTGCTGATCGCCTACGACGGCACCAAGGACGCGCCGGACGACATCGTCGTCTCCTGGCCGCTGGACACGCGGACGCCTCTGGCAGGACCGCTCATGGCGGCCGGCGGCCTGGTGCTCCTCGTGGGGCTGGTCCTCTACGTGCTCGCGATCCGCCAC
The DNA here is from genome assembly GCF_002993305.1 of Microbacterium sp. str. 'China'. Classification (NCBI taxonomy): domain Bacteria; kingdom Bacillati; phylum Actinomycetota; class Actinomycetes; order Micrococcales; family Microbacteriaceae; genus Microbacterium; species Microbacterium sp. str. 'China'. The sequence goes on from NZ_CP027434.1 coordinate 1,683,465, forward strand.
CAGCGCCGTGGTCGGGGCCCGCGCCGGAAGGGTCCCGGGCCGCTTCCCTCGACCCAGCCGATCGACGTGGCGGCCCTTCCGCCATCCGAGCGGGATGCCCTGGAGGCCGCGGACGGGGCGCAGTCGCCGACACCGGCGGGGAAGGACGACGTGGACGACACGGAGATCGTCGACGAGAAGGAGCAGGATGGGAAGAGTACGATGCGAGCCGAGCGCCCGAGGCGTCGTCGGCGCCTGCTCGCCCTCCCCGCGATCGGTTTGACCGCTCTGCTGGCCTCAGGCTGCACGGCCGACTCCTGGCCGGAGTTCGGGGACGCCTCCGCATCGCCGTCTCCGACGCCGACCGTGATCGCCCCCGAGAACCAGAAGCCGCCGGCGGTCACCGAGACGCAGGCCGAGCGGATCCTCCGGGAGGTCTCCGAAACTCTGGTGCAGGCCGATGAGGCGAAAGACCTCGACCTCGCGGCGACCCGTCTCGACGGCGCTCCGCTGACGACGAGGACCACTGACTACGCCCTGCGGGCGAAGCTCCCGGATCGGGCCGCGCCCGCTGCGATCCCCACGGACGACGTCGAGGTGGTGCTCCCGGAGGCGACGGATCGCTGGCCGCGCACGGTCCTCATGCTCTCGAAGAGCACCGGTGACGACACAGTGCCGCCGGTGGTGCTCACCATGACGCAGGCCGACCCCTGGTCCAACTACAAGGTGACCAACATGGCGGAGATGTCGGCGGATGCGGTGTTCCCCGAGGTGGCCGCAAGCTGGCTGGGGACCTCGCTGGTCCCGGCAGACTCGGCCTTCCTGTCCGTGCCGCCGAACGAGGTCGCGGCGGCGTTCGCCGATGTCGTCGACAAGGGCGAGAAGAGTGCCTCGTACGGGCAGTTCGACGACTTGGCGCTCAACCTCGCCACGTCGATCAGGGACAGCAGGCAGAACCTGGTGCAGGGGCTGGCTGACGCCGGCGCCGCGAAGACGTCCAAGGCGGCGTTCGACATGAAGCCGACGACGGCGGATCCGGTCTCGATGACGACGCTGGACAGCGGCGCCATCGTCGCGGTCTCCGTTCTCGATGTCGAGACGATCACCCCCACGTCCTCCGACGTCGTCATCCGTTTCGGTGACAACGAGGAGGCGAAGGCGCTCACCGGGGCGAAGGAGTCTGCGAAGGGCGCCGAGACGACATACGAGTTCCAGTTGTTCTTCGCCGTGCCGTCTCAGGGCTCGAGTGAACCGATCCGCCTCCTGGCCTCGCGTCAGGATCTCGTCTCCGTGAAGGTGATCAAGTGAGTGAGATGTCTCCCGCCGCCCTGCGAGGCGCCGTCGATCTGTCCAGTCTGCGCAACCGTCCGTCCACGCCCGCGAGCGGTGCGGCTGCCCCCTCGAACTCCCCGGTGGCCGATGTCGTCGTGGATGCGACAGATGAGAACTTCGGCCAGGTGCTCGAGCTGTCCCGCACCGTCCCCGTGGTCGTCGACCTCTGGGCCGAGTGGTGCGGGCCGTGCAAGCAGCTGAGCCCGATCATCGAGAAGGTGACCAGGGAGCTCGGCGGCCGGGTGCTCCTGGCCAAGGTCGACGTCGATGCGAATCCGCAGCTCGCGCAGAGCTTCCGTGCGCAGTCGATCCCGATGGTCGTCGCCCTCATCGCAGGCCAGCCGGTGCCGATGTTCACGGGCGCCGTTCCTGAGCAGCAGGTGCGTGAGGTCTTTGCGCAGCTGCTGCAGGTGGCCGCGCAGAACGGCGTCTCGGGATCGCTCCCGGTCGGCGACTCCGAGGCAGGGGAGGCTGAACCTCCCGCCGAGCCCGAGCTACCGCCGCTGCACGCGGAGGCGTTCTCCGCCATCGAGCGGGGCGACTACCGTGCGGCCATCGCCGCCTATGAGAAGGCGCTCGCGGAGAACCCGCGTGACGAGGACGCCATCGCCGGCCTGGGCCAGGTCCGACTGCTGGACCGTGTGCAGGGACTCGACCTGCAGACGGCCCGAGCCGCGGCCGCAGCGGCTCCGCTGGACGTGCAGGCCCAGTTCGACGTCGCGGACCTCGACCTCGCCGGCGGACACGTCGACGACGCCTTCGGCCGGCTCCTCGACCTGTTCGCGCAGCTGCCGTCCGACCAGCGGACACCCGTCCGCGAGCGCCTCGTCGAGTTGTTCGGCCTCATCGGCGCCAGCGACCCGCGCGTGATCGCGGCTCGTAACCGACTCTCCTCGCTGCTGTTCTGATCGATCCGCGCGGAGCTCGTTGCTCCGCGCAGATCGGTCGTCGTCGGCCGTCCGTCAGCCGTTGTTCACGGTAGGGACGTGCGGCTCCGGCTGATGACGGAGCCACAGCGTCGACAGCGCGGGCAGCGTGATCGAGGCGGTGGGGGCGCCGGCGTCCGCCGACTCGGCGATCACCATTCCGAGATTGCCCGAGCCCCGCCCACCGTAGGCGTCAGCATCCGAGTTCAGGATCTCCTGCCACACGCCTTCGCGCGGGAGCCCGAGACGGTACCCGGTGCGCTCCACTCCGGCGAAGTTGCTGACGACGACGAGACGGCCGCCGTGCGCGTCCCGCCGTTCGAAGGCGATCACGGACGGGTCCCAGCTCGGTGCGCCGAGTCGCGTGAATCCGGAGCCGTCGTTGTCACGCTCCCAGAGCGGAGCCTGCGACCGGTACACCGCGTTCATCGCGGCGACGAAGTCCTGCAGCTGGGCGTGGGAGGGCTGGTCGCGGAGCCACCAGTCCAGTTCACGCCCTTCGGACCACTCCGCGAGCTGTCCGAACTCCTGTCCCATGAACAGCAGCTTCTTGCCCGGATGTCCCCACATGTAGGCGAGGTAGGCGCGGACGTTCGCGATCTTGTGCCAGTGGTCGCCCGGCATCTTCGACAACAGGCTGCCCTTGCCGTGCACGACCTCGTCGTGACTGATCGGCAGGACGTAGTTCTCGCCGAACGCGTAGACGAACGAGAACGTCATCTCGCCCTCGTGGTGCGCCCGGTACATCGGGTCTCTGCCGATGTACTGCAGCGAGTCGTTCATCCAGCCCATGTTCCACTTGAAACCGAATCCGAGGCCGGCATGATCCGTCGGCGCTGTGACGCCGGGGAAGCTCGTGGACTCCTCGGCGATCATGAGGATCCCGGGGTGCAGCCGGTAGGCCGTGGCGTTGACCTCCTGGAGGAAGCGGATCGCCTCGAGGTTCTCGCGTCCGCCGTGGATGTTCGGCTCCCACTCACCCTCGCGGCGCGAGTAGTCGAGGTAGAGCATCGAAGCCACGGCGTCGACGCGCAGACCGTCGACGTGGAACTCCTCGAGCCAGTACAGCGCGTTCGCGACGAGGAACCCCCGGACCTCGGGTCGGCCGTAGTCGAAGATGAGCGTGCCCCAGTCCTGGTGCTCGCCGCGCCGAGGGTCGGGGTGCTCGTAGAGGGGCTGACCGTCGAACCGGGCCAGGGCGAAGTCGTCCTTGGGGAAGTGCCCCGGCACCCAGTCCATGATGACGCCGATGCCGGCCTGGTGCAGGCGGTCGATGAGGTACCGCAGGTCGTCGGGGGAGCCGTACCGGCTCGTCGGAGCGTAGTAGCCGCTGACCTGGTAACCCCACGATCCGCCGAACGGATGCTCGGCGAGCGGCATGAACTCGACGTGCGTGAACCCGGTCTCCTGCACATGCGCGATCAGCGGATCGGCCAGCTCTCGATAACCCAGGCCCCCGCGCCAGGAGCCGACGTGCACCTCGTACACGGACAGCGGCTGCGCGACGGCGTGGGTCGCGGCACGCCGGGTCATCCACGCGCCGTCCTCCCAGACGTAGGACGATGCGGTGACGACCGACGCGGTCTCCGGGGGCACCTGTGCCGCCAGAGCCATCGGGTCCGCTTTGAGGACCCAGGCGCCGCTCCGCGTACGGATCTGGTACTTGTACCGGGTGCCGACGGGGAGGTCAGGGACGAAGAGCTCCCAGACGCCGCTGGCCCCGAGCGAGCGCATGGCGTGGCTCTCGCCGTTCCAACCGTTGTGGTCGCCCACGACCCGGACGGCCGACGCATCGGGAGCCCACACCGCGAAGGACACACCCTGCTCGTCGCCCTGGGTGCGGGGATGGGCACCCAGCGCCTCCCACAGTCGCTCGTGCCGACCCTCGGCGATGAGGTGCAGGTCGAGGTCGCCCAGCGTCGGTGCATGCCGGTACGGGTCACCGGAGACGGTCTCCTCCTCGCCGCGGTAGCGCGTCGCGATGCGATACGGGAGCGGCGGTCCGGGGTGCGTGCCCTCCCAGACGCCGTGCGCGACGTGGGACAGGGTGAGCCTGCTCCCGTCTCCGAAGACGGCCTCGACGGTCTCGGCGAGCGGCCGGCGGGCGCGGACGGCGGTGACCGTACGGCCGGCGGCGTCCTTGGCGGGGTGTGCACCGAGCAGGGAGTGCGGGTCGTGATGCTGACCGGCAGCGACCGCTTCCCATTCGGCGTCGGCGGTGTCCTCGATGCGGCTCATGCGCGCTCCCTCACCTTCAGGATGTGGACGGGCTCGGCGAAGGCGTCGAGCCGGACGTAGTTGTGGTCGCTCCAGGTCCAGACGCTGCCGGTCAGCAGATCCTCCACCTCGAAGGTCTCACCCAGGGGAACCCCCCAACGCGTGGTGTCGAGGTGGACCGTGGTCTCGCGCACCGAGTGCGGGTCGACGTTCGCCACGACGATGAGGGTGTCCGGCCTGCCGGTGCCGGTGAAGGCAGCGTCGAGGTGTTTGCTGAACACGAGGACGGCGTCGTCGTCGCTCCAGTGCAGTTCGAGGTTGCGGAGCTGCCGCAGCGCCGGATGCGCCGCACGGATCTCGTTCAGTCGCCGGAGCAGCGGAGCCAGGGACTCCCCGCGTTCCTCGGCCCCCGCCCAGTCCCGGAACTTGTACTCGTACTTCTCGTTGTCGATGTTCTCCTCGGAACCCGGACGGGCCACGTTCTCGATGAGCTCGTAACCGGCGTAGACGCCGTACACGGGCCCGGCCGTCGCGGCGATGCAGGCACGGATGCGATACGCCGCGCGACCACCGAACTGGAGGTACTCGGTGAGGATGTCGTGCGTGTTCACGAAGAGGTTCGGACGCATGTAGTCGGCCGTCTCGTGGGAGATCGAGGTGAGGAACTCCTCCAGCTCGGGCTTGGTGTTGCGCCAGGTGAAATAGCTGTAGCTCTGCTGGAAGCCCACCGCGGCCAACGCACGCATCACGGCGGGTCGGGTGAACGCCTCGGCGAGGAAGATGACGTCGGGATCCGTCTCGTTGACCGTCGCGATCAGCCACTCCCAGAACTGCAGCGGCTTGGTGTGCGGGTTGTCCACGCGGAAGATCCGGACGCCTTCGCCCACCCAGTGCCGGACGATCCGGAGCATCTCGGCGGCGATGCCTTCCGGATCGTTGTCGAAGTTCAGCGGGTAGATGTCCTGGTACTTCTTGGGCGGGTTCTCCGCGTAGGCGATGCTCCCGTCCGGCAGGGTCGTGAACCATTCCGGGTGGTCGCGTACCCATGGGTGGTCGGGGGAGGCCTGCAGGGCGAGGTCCAGGGCGACCTCCAGTCCTTCCTTCCGCGCGGCGCGCACGAATGCGCGGAAGTCCTGCGGGGTGCCGAGGTCGGGATGGATCGCGTCGTGTCCGCCCTCCGCCGCTCCGATCGCGTACGGCGAGCCCGGGTCACCCGCTTCGGCGACGAGGGTGTTGTTGCGACCCTTGCGGTTGGTCGTGCCGATGGGGTGCACCGGGACGAGGTAGATCACCTCGAATCCCATCCGGGCGACCTCGGGCAGCCGCTTCGCGGCGGTGCGGAACGTCCCGCTGCGGACCGTGCCGTCCTTGAGGCGACGGGCACCCTCGGAGCGTGGGAAGAACTCGTACCAGGAGCCGACACCCGCACGGGTGCGCTCGACGCGGAGGACCTGCTCCGCGGAGGCGGAGCGCAGGATCGTGACCGGACGGTCGCGGAAGATCGCCGCGAGTTCGGGGTCGACGGCCGAAGCAGCGGTCGTGGCGGCGTCACCTCTCCGGAGCTCCTCGGCACGGGCGCGCAGCCGCGTGCGCTGCGCCGCGGGGCGGTCCTTCTCTCCGGCGGCGCGCTGCAGGAGCTCGGCGCCCAGGGCGGCCATCACCTCGACATCGACTCCCGCGGCGATCTTGAGGTGCGCGGCATGAGCCCAGGTGGCGAAGTCGTCCGAGAATCCCTCGAAGCGGTACCGCCAGACGCCCTCCGCGTCGAGCGCGATCTCGGCTTCCCAGCGGTCGGTGCCGTCCGCGAGGGCGGTCAGCCGGTGCAGGCTCTCCTCGCCGGTCGGAGACGTCAGTCGTACATGCACGCCGATGAGATCGTGCCCTTCCCGGAATGCCACGACGCGGAAGGGGACGACCTCGCCAGCGAAGGCCTTGGCCGGGAACCCGCCGGGGACCGCAGGGGTACCGTCGAGCAAGGGGATACGGGTCGTCCGCAGAGCTCCGGGGAGATCCGCGTCGGCGGCGCGCTTCGGGATCTGAACGGGGCTCCGTAGAGCCGTGGGTCGGGTTCCAGCACGTGCAGTCACATGCCGAATCTACCGCTCGGGCCTGTCGGAACCTACCGCTCGACCCCGGCGGCGAACCGTGCTATCACTCCACCCGGAACAGGCGCATCGAGGTGCCGGGGATCGGCAGGACATCGCCAGGCGCGAACGTCTCCTCGGCCTCCGACGGGCACTCGTCGGCGCTCGACCAGAGGGAGACGAACCGCGTGGCGCCATCGATCTCCTCCGGCAGCCGGACATCGATCGGCGCCTCCGTCCCGTGCACGATCAGCAGGATGCGGTTGGCGGCTTCCTTGTCCGGCGTGGACGCGGCGACGTACTGCAGGGTGCGGTTGCCGGGATCCGTCCACTGGTTCGGCTCCATGGTCGCGCCGTCCTGGTCGTACCAGTCCATGACCGACGCGTTCGGGATGTGCTCGCCGAGGCGCGCGTACCGGCTCGGACGCAGTGCGGGGTTCTCCTGCCGCAGCCGCACCAGGCGCGCGACGTGAGCCCGGAGGTCTTCCTGCCACGGCTCGAACTCCCAGGACAGCCATGACAGCTGCGAGTCCTGCGCGTAGGCGTTGTTGTTGCCGCGCTGGCTACGCCCCACCTCGTCCCCGGCGGTGAGCATGGGGATGCCGGCCGAGAGGAGGAGGGTGCCGAGCAGGTTGCGCATGGCCTTGCGCCGCGCGGTGAGGATCGCGGGATCGTCGGTCGGTCCCTCGACGCCGTGGTTGAAGGACCGGTTGAGGTCGGCGCCGTCGCGGTTGTGCTCGCCGTTGGCCTCGTTGTGCTTGACGTCGTACGAGACGAGGTCGTGCAGCGTGAACCCGTCGTGCGCCGTGACGAAGTTGATGCTCGCGAGCGGCCCGCGCTCCTCGCTGAAGGTGTTCGACGATCCGGCGAGGCGGGTGGCGAAGCCGCCGATCCCCACCGGTGCCGAGGCCCGCCGCGCGTAGTCGATGTCGCTCAGCCAGAAGTTGCGCACCCGGTCGCGGTACCGGTCGTTCCACTCGTGCCACCCGGCGGGGAAGTTGCCCGTCTGCCAGCCGCCCAGTCCGACGTCCCAGGGTTCCGCGATGAGCTTGGTCTCCGCGAGGACGGGGTCGGCGGCGATCGCCTGCAGCAGCGGATGATCCGGAGTGTAGGCGTGAGCGCCGTCACGCGCGATCGCCGTCGCCAGGTCGAAGCGGAAGCCGTCGATCTGCATCTCCTCGGCCCAATACCGGAGCGAGTCCAGCACCAGTCGTGCGCCCGCGTCGGTGGCCGTGTTGAGCGTGTTGCCGCATCCCGTGGTGTCGATGTAGACGCCCGCGTCGTCCTGCCGGTAGTACCGCGCGTTGTCGATACCGCGGAGACTGGAGCGCGGTCCGCCGATACCTTCTTCCGACGTGTGGTTGTAGACCACGTCGAGGATCACCTCGAGGCCGGCCTCATGCAGCAGCCTGACCATGCCCTTGAACTCGGCGATGATCGCCTCGGGTCCCCGCTTCCGGGCGTCCTCCGTCGCGTAGGCGGCGTGCGGTGTGAAGAAGTTGAGCGTGTTGTAGCCCCAGTAGTTCGTCAGCCCCCGCTCCAGCAGCCTCGGTTCCGGGACGAAGGCGTGGACGGGGAGCAGCTCCACCGACGTCACCCCCAGCGTGCGGAGGTACGCGATCATGGCCGGATGCGCGAGGCCCGCGTAGGTGCCGTGCAGTGCAGGCGGGATGTCGGGGTGCCGCTTGGTCAGTCCCTTCAAGTGGCCCTCGTAGATGACGGTGCGGTCCGCCGGGACGCGCGGCTTGGTCGAATCGCCCCAGTCGAAGCCGTCCTCGATGACCACGGCTCGCCATTCCTGGTAGCCGTGTCCCTGGGCGAGGCCCCGCGCGTACGGATCGAGGAGCAGCGTCTCCGGGTTGAACGTGTTGCCGGGGCCGTGCGGACCCTCGACGCGGAGTGCGTAGCGGACTCCGGGCTGCAGCAACGGCGTCGTCACCTCCCAGACGCCTCCGGGCCGCCGTTCGAGCGGCGCCTGGTCGACGACCCAGTCGAGGTCCGTCGCGTCGAAGACGACGAGCTCGACCGCGGAGGCGTTCTGCGACCAGACCCGCAGCGTGCCGACGCGGTCGTGCAGCCGGACGCCGAGGTTGTCGAGGATCGCCCCACCGGGCACGACGGAGTCGGGGGACGAAGACATGGATACACCCTAAACGTGTTGCATTTCAGTCTCATGACAGGACGCACCCGGTCTCACGCGCAGAGGGACCGGCCGGGGCGTGGATCGGGGAGAATCGAAGCATGCGGCACTATCTCGACCACGCGGCGACGACGCCGCTGCGCCCGGAGGCCAGGGACGCGTGGCTGGAGGCGTCGGCCATCATCGGCAACGCGTCATCGACGCATGGAGCCGGGCAGGACGCGCGCCGGGTGCTGGAGGAGTCACGGGAGCGGATCGCCGCGGTCCTCGGGGCCGACCCGATCGAGGTCGTGCTCACCTCCGGTGGGACGGAGTCCATCAACCTCGCCCTCCAGGGACTGTGGCACTCGCGTGGTCCGGGGACGACGGCCGTCGTGGTGCCGGACGGCGAGCATCACGCGACGATGGACACGATCGCAGCCCTGGTGGCCGACGGGGCCGAGGTGCGCGCTGTTCCGCTGTCTCCGCAGGCGCGGATCGACGAGGGCCGCTTCGCAGCGGCCCTTCCCGGGGCAGCGTTCGCGACGGCGCTCGTGGCGAACAACGAGACCGGGACCATCAACGACGCGCCCGCCCTCGCCGCTGCGGCCGCGGATGCCGAAGTCCCGCTGCACCTCGACGCGGTCGCCGCGCTCGGACACCTGCCGCTGTCGTTCCGCGACTTGCGGGGCCGCGCCGACGACGCTGTGGGCCTCGTGGCGCTCAGCATCGCCGGCCACAAGGTCGGAGCGCCGGTCGGCGTCGGGGCGCTGGTGGTGGCGCGGTCGGCCCGGCTGACCCCGCTCTTGCGGGGCGGCGGCCAGCAGCGGGGTCTGCGCGCGGGCACCCAGGACGTGCCGGGAGCGGCGGCGCTGGCGACAGCGCTCGAACTCTCCGAGCGTGAGCGGGCCGCCGAGAGTGTCCGGGTGGGCGAGCTGCGCGACCGCCTGGTCGAGGGCATCCGTGCGCGGGTGCCGGCCGCCGAGCTCCTGGGCGACCCCGACCACCGCCTCCCCGGCACGGCTCATCTGCTCTTCCCCGGCGCAGTGGGGGAGAGCCTGCTGTTCCTGCTGGACATGGCCGGCGTCTCGGCCTCCACGGGCTCCGCGTGTCAGGCGGGGGTCGCCGAGCCCTCGCACGTCGTGATGGCGATGGGGCGAAGTGAGGCGGACGCCCGGAGCGTGCTGCGTTTCTCCCTCGGGCGCACATCGACCGATGCCGATGTGGACGCGGTGCTGGCGGTGATCGGCGAGGCCTACGCACGGGCATCCGGGGCCCGTGCAGCCGAGCGCTCGTAGACTGGACCCATGCGAATCCTTGCGGCCATGAGCGGTGGTGTGGACTCCGCTGTCGCGGCCGCCCGGGCCGTCGAGGCGGGGCACGATGTGGTCGGCGTGCACCTCGCGCTCTCCCGCGCCGGGGGGACCCTGCGCACCGGCAGCCGCGGCTGCTGCACGATCGAGGACGCCCTCGACGCGCGTCGCGCCGCCGACCTCCTCGGCATCCCCTTCTATGTGTGGGACTTCTCGGAGCGGTTCCGCGACGACGTGATCGACGACTTCGTCGCCGAGTACCGTGCGGGCCGGACGCCGAACCCGTGCATGCGGTGCAACGAGAAGATCAAGTTCGCCGCCCTGCTGGAGCGCGCCCTGGAACTCGGCTTCGACGCCGTGTGCACGGGACACTACGCGACCCTCGTCGACGGCGCGGAGGGTCTCGAACTGCACCGGGCATCGGACAACGCGAAGGACCAGTCCTACGTGCTCGGCGTCCTGACGGCCGACCAGCTCGCACACACCTACTTCCCGCTGGGCACCACGCCGTCGAAGGCGCTCGTGCGGGCGGAGGCCGAGGCGCGTGGTCTCAGCGTCGCGCAGAAGCCGGACAGCCACGACATCTGCTTCATCCCGGATGGGGACACCCGGGGCTGGCTGGCCGAGAAGGTCGGCACCGCCACCGGCGAGATCGTCGACCGCTCCGGTGCCGTCGTCGGCGCGCACGAGGGCGCTCATGCGTTCACGGTCGGTCAGCGGCGCGGACTCAAGCTCGGCGTCCCGGCGGCGGACGGCAAGCCGCGCTTCGTGCTCGAGGTGCGCCCCGTGTCGAACACGGTGGTCGTCGGCCCGAAGGAGGCCCTGGCGATCGCCGAGATCTCCGGGGAGCGTTTCAGCTGGGCCGGCGCTGCGCCGACCGCGTCGGTGTTCGCGTGCGACGTGCAGATCCGCGCGCATGCCGAGCCGGTACCCGCCACGGCCACCGTGACGACGAAGGGCGTCCGCGTCGTTCCCGATTCTCCGCTTGACGGTGTCGCCCCCGGGCAGACCGCCGTGCTCTACATCGGCACGCGCGTTCTCGGGCAGTTCACGATCGATTCCACCGTGTCCGCGGTACCCGTCGGCGTCTGATCCGGGCGGATGTCGGTCGCCGCTCCTAGACTGACGGAGTGCCGGAGAACATCTCACTGGAAGACGCCCGCAGCGAGGCGGAGGAGCTGACGACCCGCATCCTCGAGGCGAAGGACGCGTATTACGGGCGTGACACGTCGCTCGTCGACGATGCCACGTACGACGGCTGGATGCGGCGCCTGGAAGAGCTCGAGCGCCTGCACCCCGAACTCCAGGGACAGGACTCGCCGACGCAGATGGTCGGCGCGGCCGAGGCGACGGGGCTCGCGACCATCGAGCACGCCGAGCGCATGCTCAGCCTCGACAACGTCTTCTCGATCGAGGAGCTGCGCGAGTGGGCGCAGAAGACGCGCGCCGCCGCCGGGCGTGACGTCGACTGGTTGACCGAGCTCAAGATCGACGGCCTCGCGATCAACCTGCGGTACGAGGACGGCGTGCTGACGTCGGCCGCGACCCGTGGCGACGGGCGCGTCGGTGAGATCGTCACCGAGAACGCGCTCCGCCTCCCGGAGATCCCGGAACGGCTCGCCGGGGAGGGACACCCGCCGATCGTCGAGGTGCGCGGAGAGGTCTTCATCCCCGTCGCCGCGTTCGAGCGGCTGAACGCGGCGCAGGCGGCGTTCCGAGACCGGGCGTACGCGGACGCCCTTGCGCGCTGGGAGGCCAGGGGAGGCGCGAAGAAGCCGTTCGACGAGGAGAAGGCGCGCACCGCGGCGGCACGGCGTTTCCCGGCCTTCGCGAATCCCCGCAACGCGGCCAGCGGCGGCCTGCGTCAGCAGATCGACAAGAAGGACGGCCTGGAGCTGGAAGCGGGGCTGCTGCGCATCGAGTCGCTCGCGCTCTACGTGCACGGCATCGGTGCCTGGACGAACCCGCCGGTCGCGGCCCAGAGCCAGGTCTACGAGCTGCTGGCCGCCTGGGGGCTGCCGACGAGCCCGCACACGAAGGTGTGCCGCAGCATCGACGACGTGGTCGCCTTCGTCGAGTACTACGGCGAGCACCGGCACGACATCGAGCACGAGCTCGACGGCATCGTGGTCAAGGTCGACGAGCTCGACCTGCATGACGAGCTGGGAGCGACGAGCCGGGCGCCCCGGTGGGCGATCGCCTACAAGTACCCGCCGGAGGAGGTGCAGACGAAGCTGCTCGACATCGTCGTCTCCGTCGGTCGCACCGGTCGCGCGACGCCCTTCGCGGTGATGGCCCCGGCTCACGTCGCCGGATCCGTGGTCCGTCAGGCCACGCTCCACAACAAGGACGTGGTGAAGGCGAAGGGCGTTCTCATCGGCGACACCGTGGTGCTGCGCAAGGCTGGCGACGTGATCCCCGAAGTGCTCGGCCCGGTGGTCGAGAAGCGGGACGGGACCGAGCGGGAGTTCGTCATGCCCGTCGATTGCCCCGAGTGCGGCACGCCGCTGCGCGCCATGAAGGAAGGGGACATCGATCTCCGGTGCCCGAACGCCCGGTCGTGCCCCGCCCAGGTGCGCGGACGTGTCGAGCACATCGGCTCGCGGGGAGCCCTCGATGTCGAGGCCCTGGGCGAGGTGACGGCGGCGGCCCTGACCCAACCCACGAGTCCGGCGGAGCCTCCACTGGTCACGGAGGCGGGCCTGTTCGCCCTGACCTTGGAGCAGCTCGTGCCGATCGAGGTCGTCGTGCGCGATGCGGAGACGGGTCTGCCGCGCGAGGACGAGGACGGCCTCGTGAAGACCCGCGCGCCGTTCCGACGCAACCCGACCGCGGCCGAGAAGAAGTCGGGTCTGGAGGGCCCGCAGCCGTCTTCCCAGGCGCTGACCCTGCTGGCGGAGCTGGAGAAGGCGAAGACCAAAGACCTCTGGCGGCTCCTCGTCGCGCTGAACATCCGGCACGTCGGACCGGTCGCGGCGCGGGCGCTCGCGCAGTGGTTCGGGTCGCTGGATGCGATCCGTGCCGCGTCGCGCGAGGAGCTGGCGGCGGTCGAGGGCGTGGGCGGCATCATCGCCGACTCCCTGCGCGCCTGGTTCGAGGTCGACTGGCACCAGGAGATCGTCCGCCAGTGGGCGGACGCGGGGGTGCAGTGGGCGACGCCGGGGCACCCCGGTCCCGGAGCAGCGGTCGCGGCCGGGGGAGTGCTGGAGGGTCTCACCGTGGTGGCGACGGGATCTCTCGATGGGTACACCCGCGAGGGGGCGCAGGAGGCGATCATCAAGGCCGGCGGAAAGGCCGCCTCGAGTGTGTCCAAGAAGACGGACTTCGTGGCCGCGGGGCCGGGAGCGGGCTCCAAGCTCGCGAAGGCGGAGGAGCTCGGCGTCCGCGTCCTCGACGCCGCACAGTTCCATGTGCTGGTCACCGAGGGTCCCGCGGCGCTGGACTGAGGATCAGGCGCTCTCCGGCGCTGCCGTGGTGGGAGCGAGGAACTGCCGCAGCCGTGGGGAGTCCGCGAACCCCAGCTCCTGATAGAGCCCGACGGCCGCCTCGCTCGAGTGCACGGTGATCCGTTCGGCGCCGACGGAGACCGCGTGGGCGCAGGCCGCGGCGACGAGGCCGCGGCCCGCTCCTTGTCCCCGATGCCCGGGAAGGACGAAGACGCTCTGGATGTCCGCGGAGAGGCGGTGCGGAGCGCCCGGCCGCGGCACGCGCGGTACGAGGGCGACCCAGGCCGCGCCGACGATGTGGTCGTCGTCATCGCCCCGCGCGACGAAGGCCACGTGGGTGCGGTCGTGGGCCCGCCACCAGGCGCCCAGCTCGGCGGTGAAGGCGTCGAGCGATCGACCGGCCGTCAGGTCCGCAGGCACGTCCTCCCACTTGAGCTGGGCGAGCGCGGCGAGATCCTCCCTGCCGGCGCGGTCGATGCGCATCGTCGGTCCGCTCAGGCCTTGTGGCGGGGCTTCCGGAAGGGCTTCTCCTCGCGGTCGCGGTCGCGGTCGCGGGGCGCCGGGCGATCGTCGCGGTCGCGCCGATCGGTCCGGTCGTAGCGGGCCGGCCGGCCGCGGCCCTCGCCGTCGCGCGAGGACGAGCCGCGCCGTGCGCCGGGACCGCGGTCAGGGGCGATCTCGATCAGCCGTCCCGAGATGCGGGTGTCGCGCAGCTTGTCGAGGACGGCGGGGTCGAGGTTCGCCGGGAGCTCGACGATCGAGAAGTCGGGACGGATGTTGATCGCGCCGAAGTCGTCGCGGCCCAGACCGCCCTCGTTCGCGAGCGCGCCCACGATCTGCCGCGGCTCGACGCGGTGCCGCCGACCCACCTCGATGCGGTACGGGGTGTAGTCGCCGCGGCTGCGACGCTCCCGGGGTTCCCGGGGCTCCCGCGTCTGCCGCTCGCGCGGCGGGCGGTTGTCCGCGGCGACCGCCTGCGACAGGGCGTCGTCTGCGGGGTCGAGGAGCAGCGGGGTGGAGCCCTGGGCGACCACGGCGAGAGCGGCCGCGACGTCGCCCTCCGGCACGTCGTGATGCCGCACGTAGTGGGCGATGATGTCGCGGAACGCGTCGATGCGCGACGTCTCCGACAGTGCAGTCGTGATGGCGTCGTCGAAGCGCGCGAGCCTCGTCGTGTTCACGTCCTCGGTGCTCGGCAGCTGCATCTGCGTGGGCTGCTGCCGCGTCGCCTTCTCGATGTGCTTGAGCAGGTAGCGCTCCCGCGGGGTGATGAAGCTGATCGCGTCGCCCGTCCGCCCGGCCCGCCCGGTCCGTCCGATGCGGTGCACGTACGACTCGGTGTCGGTGGGGATGTCGAAGTTGACGACGTGACTGATGCGCTCGACGTCGAGTCCGCGGGCGGCGACGTCCGTCGCGACGAGGATGTCGAGCTTCCCGTCCTTGAGCTGGTTCACGCTGCGCTCGCGCTGCACCTGCGGCACGTCGCCGTTGATCGCGGCGGCGGAGTACCCGCGGGCGCGGAGCTTCTCGGCCAGGGTCTCGGTCTCGTTCTTCGTGCGGACGAAGACGATCATGCCGTCGAAGTTCTCCACCTCGAGGATGCGGGTCAGCGCGTCCACCTTCTGCGCATACGAGACGACGAGGTAGCGCTGGGTGATGTTCGTGTTGGTCGCGGTCTTGGACTTGACCGTGATCTCCTCCGGGTCGCGGAGGTACTGCTGCGCGAGACGGCGGATCTGCGCGGGCATCGTGGCGGAGAACAGGGCGACCTGCTTCTCCTCGGGGGTCTGAGCGAGGATCTGCTCGACGTCCTCCGCGAAGCCCATCTTCAGCATCTCGTCCGCCTCGTCGAGGACGAGGTACTGCAGCGCCGAGAGGTCGAGGGTGCCCTTGGCCAGGTGGTCCATGATGCGGCCGGGGGTGCCGACCACGACGTGCACGCCGCGGCGGAGTGCGGAGAGCTGGACGCCGTATCCCTGACCGCCGTAGACGGGCAGCACGTGCACGCCCTTCATGCGGGAGGCGTACGACTCGAACGCCTCGCAGACCTGCAGCGCGAGCTCACGGGTCGGGGCGAGGACGAGGGCCTGCGGCGTCTTCTGCGCGATGTCGAGCCGCTCCAGCACGGGCAGCGCGAAGGCGGCGGTCTTGCCGGTTCCGGTCTGCGCCATGCCGACCACGTCGCGGCCGGCAAGCAGCGTCGGGATGGTCGCGGCCTGGATGGGCGAGGGGGTCTCGTAGCCGAGATCCTTGATGGCCTTGAGGACCGGCCCGGTGATGCCGAGGTCCTCGAATCCGGGGGTGGCAGGGGACTCGTCGGGGGCGTCGGCGGGGGTCACTTCTTCAGGGGTCACTTCCCAAGGGTAGCGCGCCAGGCCCCCCGCTTCCTGTGGGGCCGGCTCAGACCCCCGACGTGAGGGCGAGCAGCTTCTCCTTCACCTGCCGGCGGAGCACCTTCCCGATCAGGGACTTCGGCAGCTCGTCGACGACGAAGACGCGGCGCGGCACCTTGTACGGGGTGAGGATGCTGCGGGCGTACTCGCGGATCGCCTCCACGTCGACATCGGCGCCGGGGTCGACGACGATCGCCGCGACGACCTCCTCGCCCGAGTGGTCGCTGGGCAGTCCGACGACCGCGGCGTCCGCGACCGACGGATGCTGGCGCAGCGCGTTCTCCACCTCGGTCGGGGCGACGTTGAAGCCGCCGGTGATGATGAGCTCCTTGATGCGGTCGACGATGCGCACGAATCCGGCGTCGTCGATCGTGACGATGTCGCCGGTCCGGTACCAGCCGTCGACGAACACGGCCTCGGTCTCCTCCGGCTTGCCGTAGTACCCGGAGAAGACCTGGGGGCCGCGCACGACGAGTTCGCCGGCGGAACCGGCCGGGACGTCCTCGGTGGGGTTCTCCGGATCGACGACGCGGCACTCCGTCCCGGGGAGCGGGAGCCCCACCGTGCCGGGGACGCGGTTGTCGGCCACCGGGTTCGCCATGAGCACGGGCGAGCACTCGCTCAGACCGTAGCCCTCGACAAGGTAGCCGTGCGTGGCGGCCTCGAACGGGACGACGAGCTCGTGCGGCAGTGCCATGGCTCCGGAGATCGCGACCTCGATGCCCTCGAGCGAGACGCCCTTGGCGTTGGCGGCCGCGAGCAGCCGGTCGGCGATGGGCGGCACGAGCGGCAGGAAGGTCGCGGGGTGCTTCTTGACCACGTCCAGCACGAGATCGGGATCGAACTTCGGGAACAGCACCAGACGTGCCCCCATCGACATGGCGAAGGTGAGGCAGAGCGTCAGGCCGTAGGCGTGGAACATGGGCAACACGGCGTACACGACGCAGCCCTTGCCGCGCTGGATGGACGGGACCCACGCCTGGGACTGGGCCGCGTTGGCGAGGAGGTTGCGGTGCGTGAGGGCGGCGCCCTTCGGCGTGCCGGTGGTCCCGGACGTGTACTGGATGATCGCCAGGTCGTCCGTGCCCGGCTGCGGATGCGAGGCGGGGATCGGGGCACCGGCGAGTACCGACTCCCAGAGGACGGTGCCGCGGACGCGCTCGGTCAGTGCGGCCCGCGACTCCCTCGCCTTCGCGACCGGCAGCCGGAGGGCGAAGCGGGTGAGGGCCGGCATGGCCCGCGTAACGTCGACCGAGATGAGTGTGGAGACGGCGAGGTCGCTCGGGAACTCCTGCACCGTCGCGACGACCTTGTTCCAGACGATCGCGTGCTTAGCGCCGTGGTCCTCGAACTGCTTGCGCAGCTCGCGAGGGGTGTAGAGCGGGTTGTGCTCGACCACGACCGCACCGAGACGCAGCACGGCGTAGAACGCGATGATGTGCTGCGGACAGTTCGGCAGGACGATCGCGACGGGATCGCCCGCACGGACGCCGAGATCCCGGAGCCCCGCGGCGGCGCGATCGATCGCCTCCTGCAGCTGTGCGTAGGTGGTCTCCCTGCCGAAGAACTGCAGAGCCGGGGCATCGGGGTAGTCGCGGGCCGAGGCGGCGACGATGTCCACGAGGGAGCCGCTGACGGGGGCGAGGTCCTCCGGAACGCCGTCGGCGTAGCTGGCGATCCACGGGCGAGGGGGCTGGAACGTGCTCACGCGCCCAGCTTAGGCGGGCCGCGCCGCGCCGAGCGGCGGGCGGCTCGCCAACTAGACTGGGGGCGTGTCTGAAATCACCCCTGATCTTGTGCGCCATCTCGGCGTGCTCGCGCGCATCCAGCTGAACGACGACGAGGTGACGCGGCTCACGGGCCAGCTCGACGCCATCGTCGACAACATCGCCAAGGTGTCCGAGGTCGCGACCGCTGATGTCGCCGCGACCAGCCACCCGATCCCGCTGAGCAACGTGTTCCGTCCCGACGTGGTCGGCGAGACGCTCACGCACGAGCAGGTGCTGCAGAACGCCCCGGACCAGGCCGACGGCCGGTTCCGCGTCACCGCGATCCTGGGAGAAGAGCAGTGAGCGACATCATCCGGCTGACCGCGGCGGAGCTCGCCGACAAGCTCGCGGCGCGGGAGCTCTCCAGCGTCGAGGCCACGCAGGCGCACCTCGACCGGATCGCACAGGTCGACGGCGACGTCCATGCGTTCCTGCACGTCAACGAGCACGCGCTCGACGCGGCAGCCGACATCGACGCCCGTCGCGCCGCGGGGGAGGACCTCGGGCCGATCGCCGGTGTCCCGCTCGCGATCAAGGACGTGCTCGTCACGACCGATCAGCCGACCACGAGCGGCTCGCGGATCCTCGAGGGGTACCGTTCGCCCTACGACGCGACGGTCGTGGCCCGCTCCCGCGCCGCCGGCCTCATCGCGCTCGGCAAGACGAACATGGACGAGTTCGCGATGGGCTCGTCGACGGAGCACTCCGCCTACGGCCCGACCCGCAACCCCTGGGACCTCGACCGGATCCCCGGCGGTTCCGGCGGGGGCTCCGCCGCCGCCGTCGCCGCCTTCGAGGCCCCGCTCGCCCTCGGCTCCGACACCGGCGGTTCGATCCGTCAGCCGGCGCACGTGACCGGAACGGTCGGCGTGAAGCCGACCTACGGGGGCGTCAGCCGCTACGGCGCGATCGCGCTGGCGTCGAGCCTCGACCAGGTCGGCCCGGTCACCCGCACGGTGCTCGATGCCGGTCTGCTGCACGACGCGATCGGCGGCCACGACCCGAAGGACTCCACGTCGCTCGACGAGCAGTGGCCGTCCTTCGCCGCGGCGGCACGCGAGGGTGCGCGCGGGCACGGCCTCAAGGGCCTCCGTGTCGGCGTCATCCGAGAGCTTCCCGACAGCGGCTTCCAGCCGGGGGTTGCGGCTTCGTTCCGCAGCGCCCTGGCCCTGCTGGAGGCGCAGGGTGCGGAGATCGTCGAGATCGGTGCACCGCACTTCGAGTACGGCGTCGCCGCCTACTACCTGATCCTCCCGGCCGAGGCTTCGAGCAACCTGGCCAAGTTCGACTCGGTCCGCTTCGGTCTCCGGGTCACCCCGGCGGGCAACCCGACGGTGGAGGACGTGATGTCCGCCACGCGCGACGCCGGTTTCGGCGATGAGGTCAAGCGCCGCATCATCCTCGGCACCTACGCGCTGTCGGCCGGATACTACGACGCGTACTACGGCAGCGCGCAGAAGGTCCGCACGCTGATCCAGCAGGACTTCGCCGCGGCCTTCGCCGATGTCGACGTCATCGCCACACCGTCGGCCCCGACCACTGCCTTCAAGCTCGGCGAGAAGATCGACGACCCGCTGCAGATGTACCTGAACGACATCACCACGATCCCGGCGAACCTCGCCGGTGTCCCCGGCATCTCGATCCCGAGCGGTCTCTCGGATGACGACGGGCTGCCCGTCGGCATCCAGTTCTTGGCGCCGGCGCGAGAGGACGCCCGCCTCTACCGGGTGGGCGCCGCCCTCGAGACGCTGCTCGTCGACTCCTGGGGCGCGCCGCTGCTGTCCCGTGCCCCCCAGCTGGAAGGAGGCGCGCGCTGATGGCCGCCGCCAAGCTCATGGACTTCGACAAGGCGCTCGAGCTGTTCGAGCCGGTCCTCGGATTCGAGGTGCACGTCGAGCTCAACACGAACACGAAGATGTTCTCCGACGCGCCCAACCCTGCGAACGAGGCGTACCACGCGGCGGAGCCGAACACCCTGATCGCGCCGGTGGACCTGGGCCTCCCCGGTGCGCTGCCGGTCGTCAACGAGACCGCCATCCGCTCGTCGATCAGCCTCGGCCTCGCGCTCGGCTGCTCGATCGCCGAGTCCAGCCGGTTCGCCCGGAAGAACTACTTCTACCCTGACCTGGGCAAGAACTATCAGATCTCCCAGTACGACGAGCCCATCGCCTTCGAGGGCTCGGTCGAGGTGGAGCTCGAGGACGGCACCATGGTGACGATCCCCATCGAGCGCGCGCACATGGAGGAGGACGCCGGCAAGCTCACGCACATGGGCGGCTCGACCGGTCGCATCCAGGGGGCGGAGTATTCGCTCGTCGACTACAACCGCGCCGGCGTCCCGCTCGTCGAGATCGTGACGAAGACGATCTTCGACACCGAGCACCGGGCCCCCGAGGTCGCCAAGGCCTACGTCGCCGCGATCCGCGACATCGTCCGCGGACTCGAGATCTCCGAGGCTCGCCTCGAGCGCGGCAACCTGCGCTGCGACGCGAACGTCTCGCTGCGCCCTCGCGGTGCCGAGAAGCTCGGCACGCGCACCGAGACGAAGAACGTCAACTCGATGCGGTCGGTCGAGCGTGCGGTGCGCTACGAGATCCAGCGGCAGGCGCAGATCCTCGCCGACGGCGGCACCATCATCCAGGAGACGCGGCACTGGCACGAGGACACCGGGACCACCTCTCCCGGCCGTCCGAAGTCGGACGCCGACGACTACCGGTACTTCCCCGAGCCCGACTTGCTTCCGGTCCAGCCTCCCCGCGAGCTGATCGAGGAGCTGCGTGCGGCCCTGCCCGAGCAGCCCGTCGCGCGTCGGCGCCGGCTCATGGACGAGTGGGGCTTCACCCCGCTGGAGTTCCAGGACGTGCGCAACGGCGGGCTGCTCGACGTCGTCGAAGCCACGATCGCCGCCGGGGCCACGCCGGCCGCGGCACGGAAGTGGTGGACGGGGGAGATCACCCGCCTCGCCAACGCGCAGGAGAAGGATGCGGTCGACCTCGTCAGTCCGGAGAACGTCGCGGCGCTGCAGCAGCTCGTCGACGCCGGGACGCTGACCGACAAGCTCGCACGCCAGGTGCTGGAGGGCGTGATCGCCGGTGAGGGCACGCCGAAGGAGGTCGTCGACGCCCGCGGTCTCGCCGTCGTCTCGGACGACGGTGCGCTCATCGCGGCGATCGACGAGGCCCTCGCCGCACAGCCCGATGTGATGGCCAAGATCCAGGACGGCAAGGTCCAGGCCGCAGGTGCCATCATCGGGGCGGTCATGAAGGCCATGAAGGGCCAGGCCGACGCCGCCCGCGTCCGCGAACTCATCCTCGAGCGCGCCGCGCAGTGATTCGTCCCCCTGGGCCTCGATGTCGGAGGCCCAGGGGACAATGGGTTCATGGGACACGGTGATGGCAGAGGCCGCATGGTGTCCTCGGCCGACGCCGACGACACGGGAACGCGCATCCTCCACGTCGACATGGACGCGTTCTATGCTGCCGTCGAAGTGCTGGACGACCCGAGTCTCCGCGGACTGCCGCTGATCATCGGGTCACCGGACGGGCGCTCCGTGGTCTCCAGCGCCTCCTACGAGGCACGGCGCTACGGCGTGCGTTCCGCGATGCCCGTGTCACAGGCCGTGCGGCTGTGCCCGACGGCACGTATCGTCCCGCCGCACTTCCCCCGGTACCAAGAGGTGTCGCGGCAGGTGATGGCGATCTTCGAGTCGTTCACGCCGCTCGTGGAGCCGCTGTCGGTGGACGAGGCGTTCCTCGACGTGCAGGGTGTGCGCCGGCTCTGGGGGAGCCCCGCCCGGATTGCGGCCCAGATCCGTGACCGCGTCCTCGCCGAGGTCGGCATCACGTGCAGCGTCGGCGTGGCCGCGACCAAGCACGTGGCGAAGATGGCGTCGACCATGGCCAAGCCGGACGGCATGCTCGTGGTCGCGGAACACGACACACTGTCCTTCCTCGCGCCGCGCCCCGTGCGAGCGCTGTGGGGCGTGGGGCCGAAGGCGGCGGAGGCCCTGGAGGCCCGGGGTCTGCGCTCGATCGGCGACCTCCGCACCGCATCGCCCGAGATGCTGGACCGCGCCGTGGGGCCGGCGCTGAGCGCGAGGCTCGCGCAGCTGGCGCGGGGGGAGGACGCGCGTGCGGTCGATACGGAGCGCGTGGAGAAGAGCATCGGACACGAGGAGACCTTCGACCACGACGTCGCGGATCGTGCCTTCCTCCGCGCCGAGCTGCTCCGGCTGGCCGATCGCGTGGGCGCCCGCCTGCGCCGGGCCGGGTGGGAGACCTCCACGGTCGCGATCAAGATCCGCTTCGACGACTTCCGCACCGTCACCCGCTCGCAGACGCTGGCGGAGCCGACCGCCGTCGGCCAGCGCATCGGCGAGGCCGCGCAGGGCCTGTTCGCGCTCATCGAGCGTCGTGATCCCATCCGCCTCGTGGGAGTCCGTGCCGAGAACCTCCGGCCCGCGGGAGGCAGCGCGCTGGCGCTGTGGGACGAGGACGAGGACTGGCGCAAGGTCGAAGGGGCCGTCGACGAGGCCATGGCGCGGTTCGGTTCGGCGACGATCAGCAGGGCGCGCCACATCGGACGGGGCGAGGGGCGGGGCTCCGCGCGGCATCCGAAGGACCACGGCGTCGATTGAGCGCCCGTGGAAGGCCACTGTCGGCTACCGTGGGAACATGCCGAACATTGCACTGGAACTCGGGAATCAGGTCGCGTCCTTCGGCGTGAAGAGCGCGTACGGGGAACCGCAGGAGATCGACGGCGTGACCGTCACTCCGGTGGCGTTCACCTACGCGGGCTTCGGCGGAGCCAGCGGTGACGGCGGAGAAGGCGGTGGAGGTGGTGGCGTCTCGGTGCCGGTCGGCGTCTACGTCCGGCGCGAGGAGGGGCTGCGCTTCGAGCCGAACATCGTGACGCTGCTCGTCGTGGCCGTGCCCTTCGTCTGGGTCGCCGGTCGGGCTCTCACGCGCATCATCCGTGCCCTCAAGAAGTGATGATGCGGTCGCAGCGGCGCTCTCGCACGCGGCGACGCTGATCGCGGAGGACGTCCGCGCCCTCGCGGCGTCCAATCCCGTCGTGCTGATCGACGGGGGGAGCGGTGCAGGCAAGACCTCTCTGGCCGCGCGCGTGGCGCGAGCCTGGCCGGTCACCGGACGCGTGCAGGTCATCGCCCTGGACTCCCTCTACCCGGGCTGGGACGGGCTCGATGACGGGGCGGAACGCGCGCTCGATGGCATCCTCCGCCCGCACGGGCGCGGACTCCTCGGGACCTGGCGTCGATGGGATTGGGACCGCGGCGAGGAGGCGGAGACCCACGCCGTCGATCCGGCCCTCGGCGTCATCGTCGAGGGCAGCGGGATCCTGCGGCCCTCGACCGCACGCCTGGCCGACATCCGGATCTGGGTGGAGTCCGGCGAGTCGTCGCGGAAGGCCCGTGCGCTGGCGCGGGATGGGGACACCTACCGCCCGCACTGGGACCGGTGGGCGGCGCAGGAGCGCCGTCACCTCGAGCGAGACCGTCCGAGGGAACTCGCCACTCGCGTGATCGAGGTCCCCTGATTCCGCTCAGCGGAGGGCATCGGCGTCGCTCTCGTCGACGGCCTCGATGAGCAGCTCGAGACGGTATCCCAGCCAGTCATACACCGCCTGACCGTCACCGCCGACGTCGGGTTCGTCGTCGGTGATCCCGAGCCGCGTGGCGATGACGAGCCGGATGGCGGTGAGGGTGCGGAGCCACGCGTCCACGTCCTCGCGGCGTACGACGACGTCGCGGGGAACACGGGCACCCTCATCGGTCACCTCGGCGTCGGGGTCGAACACCTGCAGCGCCGTGCGCATCACCCGCGCATCGTGGAGCCGGCGGTCGAGGAGATCCGCGCGGGTGGCCGACGCGAAGGCGGCCGAAGCCTCGTCATCGTCCGGGTAGGCGTTCGGGGTCAGCCGCGCCACCCCAGGGTCGCCGCCTTCGGAATCCCGGAGCAGGTCCATGAAGTCATCGACGAGCCGGGCCAGGTGCATGCCCTCGATCGTGGCGACCGAGACGGTGATCGGTGGGGTGTTCATGCGGCCTTCCTGACGGTGGCCCAGAGCCCGTAGTCGTGCATCGCCTGTGCGTGCACCTCCATGGTCTCGCGGGGTCCGGTGGCGACGATCGCGTGTCCGTCGTGGTGGACGGCGAGCATGAGACGGGTGGCATGCTCGCGGGTGTAGCCGAAGTACGTGCGGAAGACGCGGACGACGTAGCTCATCAGATTCACCGGATCGTTCCACACGACGACCTCCCAGGGCTCCAGGGGCGCAGCGGAGAGATCGGTGGCCTCATCTATCTCGGGAAGAGCAGTCGACATGATCACGCCCACCCGAGCTCGTGCAGCTGCGCGTCGTCGATGCCGTGGAAGTGCGCGATCTCGTGGACGAGGGTGGTGTGGATCTCGTCGCGGAGTTCGTCGATGTCCTCGCACTGGGCGAGGTGCGGTTCCCGGTAGACGATGATGCGGTCGGGCAGCTCCCCCATCCCATACTGCGTGCGCTCCGGCAACGCGAGGCCGTCGTACAGGCCGAGGAGATCCAGGCTCCCGTCCTCGGGACGATCCTCCACCACGAAGACGACGTTCTCGAGCTGCTCGACCATCTCATCGGGCAGCTGGTCGAGCTCGTCGATCACGAGGGCCTCAAAGGCCGCGGCGTCCATGTCCATCCCCTCCAGCCTACGGGGACGGCGCCGGGTTCCTCAGTGCAGGAGGACGAGCAGCGCCGCGACGCCGATGAAGAGGCTTCCGAACACGGTGTTGAGGATCCGCTGGCCGCGCGGAGAGCGGGTGAGGCGCCGGAAGGGGCGCGCCGCCGTGGCGAAGAACCCCCACATCACCAGGACGTCGACGACCACGACGGTGGCGACGAGAGCCAGATACTGGGGGAGCGGAGGCTGGTCCAGCCGGATGAACTGCGGGATGAACGCGAGGAAGAAGACGATCGCCTTGGGATTCAGCAGGTTGACCCAGAACCCGCGGCGCATCATCGACCAGTGGCTCTCCCGGGCATCCACGGGATCCGGCGCGTCATCGAGCGCGGGAGCGGGGCGGGTCAGGATCAACCGGATGCCGAGGTACACCAGATAGGCGGCGCCGGCGTATCGGATGAGGTTGAACAGGACGTCCGAGCGCGAGACGAGGAGCCCGACACCGGCAGCCACGATCACGACATGCACGATGAGCGCGATCTGCTGGCCGATGATTCCCCAGATCGAGCGCTTCCAGCCCTGCGTGAGGGAGTTGGACATCGTGTTGATCGCGCCGGCCCCCGGCGTGAAGCTGATCACCACGGATGCGGTGAGAAGAGAGAACCAGACCGCCAGTGACACCAGGACAGTCTAGGGCCGCAGGAGAGACGAAGAGGCTCGGACCGAACCGGTCCGAGCCTCTTCGAGCTGGGGTGAGTAACGGGGCTTGAACCCGCGACCTCCTGGACCACAACCAGGCGCTCTACCAACTGAGCTATACCCACCATGCGCCCGCCGAAACAGGCAACCCCACGAGTCTATTACATGTTCGGGGCGAACTCCGACACCGTGCGCGCGGCGATCTCCTTGGCGTCGTCGCTGGAAGGCCCGGGCTCGTCCACGAAGACGGCCTCCCGGTAGTAGCGGAGTTCGCGGATGGACTCCAGGATGTCGGCCAGCGCTCGGTGGCCGCCGTCCTTGGCCGGAGCCTGGAAGAACACCCGGGGGTACCAGCGACGGGACAGCTCCTTGATGCTGGAGACGTCGACGTTCCGGTAGTGCAGCCACTGGTCGACCTGCGGCATGTACTTCGCGAGGAACATGCGGTCGGTGCCGATCGTGTTGCCGGCGAGAGGCGCGCGGCGCTCGAGCGGGACGAAGCGGCGGATGTAGGCCAGCGTCTGCTCCTCCGCCTCCTGGAGGGTGACTCCGTGCGGGATCTCGTCGATGAGTCC
This sequence comes from Microbacterium sp. str. 'China', assembly GCF_002993305.1. Classification (NCBI taxonomy): domain Bacteria; kingdom Bacillati; phylum Actinomycetota; class Actinomycetes; order Micrococcales; family Microbacteriaceae; genus Microbacterium; species Microbacterium sp. str. 'China'. The sequence goes on from NZ_CP027434.1 coordinate 1,708,993, forward strand.
CGAGGTCTCGTGCATGGCGGTGACGAAGTCGTTCATGTGCGCGAGCGCGTCCGCGCTCGGACGGATGACGACCTGGAAGCCGGGGTCGAGCGGACGGAGCGCGAAGTCGGTCACCACCACGGCGATCTCGACGAGTTCGTCGACCGCGAGATCGAGACCCGTCATCTCGCAGTCGATCCAGACGAGGCGGTCGTTCTCCGAAGCAGTCACCATGTCGCCATCCTATCGACGGCCCCGACATCCACCGGGGGAGCGCGGTACGGTAGAGAGGTCCGCCTCCGTAGCTCAGGGGATAGAGCAGGAGCCTTCTAATCTCTTGGTCGCAGGTTCGAATCCTGCCGGGGGCGCAGGGAAATCCGGTCGAGACGACCGCTGTCAGCAGTGCCGCAGCGCGTCGACCGCGTCATCCGCGCGCCAGAACTCGCCGATCAGCCGGAAGCCGCCCGTCGCCAGGTGCAGCCGTTCCGCGCGGTAACGGAGGCCCAGAGGGTCGGCCACCACCCGCAGATGGCCGAGGACGTGGTCGCGGTTGTCCTGGACGCGCCACAGGTGATCGGCGGCACGGACGAGGTGCTCTCGACGGGACGCGAGCGGCGGGGCTGCAAGCGGGACTCCGGGAGCGGGGATCGAAGCGGTGGCGGTGGTCATGGTCTCTCCTTCCATGGTTCGAACGTACGACCGACCACCGACATTCGCGCGTGCTCCGGTATCCGGGGATGACCTGGCTTCTTCTGCACAACGCACCGCCACCCGAACCCGTCCACGGATCACGGGATCGCGTCCCCGCCACCTGCTCGGCGGGGTGCACGCTGGAGCGCATCCGGCCGCCGAGCCGGCAGCGAGAGGACGAACAGATGATCGACACCGTGACCGTCGTCGGGAGAGTCGCGACGGAGCCCACACCCGGGCGGACGAGCGCAGGAGTGCCCGTCACGAACTTCCGGCTCGCGAGCACGCACCGGCGCTTCGACGCGGCGACCGGCTCGTGGATGGACGCAGGGACCAACTGGTTCTCGATCGCGGCCTTCCGTCAGCTCGCCGAACACGCGCGGGCCTCGCTGCGGGTGGGGGACAGCGTCATCGTCTCCGGACGGCTCCGGGTGCGACCGTGGGAGAGCAACGGGAAGCAAGGGACGAGCGTCGACATCGACGCGGACACGATCGGGCACGATCTCCGGTGGGGGACCACGGCATATCGGCCGAGCGCTCGGCCCTCGCCCGCGGAGGCGGGGGAAAGCGGCGATCACACGACGGCGGACGACGAGGCGCGCGACGCGTGGGATCAGCCTGTGGAGACCGAGGCGGCCTAGACTCTGCTCGTGCTCCGATCGGTCCTCCCGTCCCGCGCTGCGGCGCTCGTGCTCGTCGCCGGTGTCTCGGTAGCCGTCCTCGCCGGATGCGCGCCGGAGCCCACGGCGACGCCGACTCCCACGGCGACAGCCACCGCTGATCCGACGCCGTCCGCCGCTCCTGCCCTGGTGTCGGACGGGAGCGCCGAGGACAACCTCCCTGTGTTCACGGCAGTGGCGGAGCAGGTCTGGGGGACGGAGCAACGCGGGGAGGGGCGCGCGTACGTCGACGGTCTCGTCGCGGCGGGATTCGATCGGGAGGCTATGCAGCTCACGCCGGACCAGTCCACCGTCGGGAACCCGGCGGAGAGCATCCAGTTCTCGGTCCGCTGGGGCGAGGAGGAGTGCCTGATCGGACAGGTCGGTCCCTCCACCGGTGCCGTCGTGACCACGGTCATGCCCCAGCTCGCCGGCGGGCGGTGCCTGGTGGGCGCGACGCGGCCGATCGACTGGTGACTCGCGTACACAGATAAGCCCACTCGCGGCCGGTAGGCTGGAGTGTCGATCTTCGACGCCAACAGAAGGAGCGGTTTTCGGTGGCTGAGTACATCTACTCCATGGTTCGTGCCCGCAAGGCGGTGGGTGAGAAGCTCATCCTGGACGACGTCACGATGGCGTTCCTGCCGGGCGCGAAGATCGGCATGGTCGGCCCCAACGGCGCCGGAAAGTCGACGATCCTCAAGATCATGGCCGGGCTCGACACCCCGTCCAACGGTGAGGCCAAGCTCTCGCCGGGGTACTCCGTCGGCATCCTCATGCAGGAGCCGGAGCTCGACGAGTCGAAGACGGTCCTCGAGAACATCCAGGACGGCATCGCCATCAAGGCGAAGGTCGACCGGTTCAACGAGATCTCCGCGCTGATGGCCGACCCGGATGCCGACTTCGACGCGCTCCTCGCGGAGATGGGGACGCTGCAGGAGGAGATCGACGCGGCGGACGGCTGGGACCTCGACTCTCAGCTCGAGCAGGCGATGGACGCCCTCCGCACCCCGCCCGGCGACGCGGCCATCGCTCCGCTCTCCGGTGGCGAGAAGCGCCGTGTGGCGCTGGCCAAGCTGCTGCTGCAGAAGCCCGACCTGCTGCTCCTCGACGAGCCCACCAACCACCTCGACGCGGAGAGCGTGCTCTGGCTCGAGCAGCACCTCCAGTCGTACAAGGGCGCCGTGATCGCCATCACCCACGACCGGTACTTCCTCGACCACGTGGCCGAGTGGATCGCCGAGGTCGACCGCGGACGGCTCATCGGCTACGAGGGCAACTACTCCACGTACCTGGAGAAGAAGGCCGAGCGCCTCGACATCCAGGGCAAGAAGGACGCGAAGCTCGCCAAGCGCCTGAAGGACGAGCTGGACTGGGTCCGCTCCAGCGCGAAGGGGCGCCAGACGAAGTCGAAGGCGCGTCTGGCCCGGTACGAGGAGATGGCGGCCGAGGCGGAGCGCACGAGGAAGCTGGACTTCGAGGAGATCCAGATCCCCGCCGGTCCTCGACTCGGCAACGTGGTCATCGAGGCCAAGAACCTCCAGAAGGGCTTCGACGGCCGCTCGCTCATCGACGGCCTGAGCTTCAGCCTTCCGCCGAACGGCATCGTCGGCGTCATCGGCCCGAACGGCGTCGGAAAGACGACCCTGTTCAAGACCATCGTCGGGCTGGAGCCTCTGGACGGCGGCGATCTGAAGATCGGCGAGACCGTCAAGATCAGCTACGTCGACCAGTCGCGGTCGTCGATCGACCCGAACAAGACCCTGTGGGAGGTCGTCTCCGACGGTCTGGACTTCATCACGGTCGGCAAGACCGAGATCCCGTCCCGGGCCTACGTCTCGAAGTTCGGTTTCAAGGGCCCGGACCAGCAGAAGAAGGCCGGCGTGCTCTCCGGTGGTGAGCGCAACCGTCTGAACCTCGCGCTCACCCTCAAGGAGGGCGGCAACCTGCTCCTCCTCGACGAGCCGACCAACGACCTCGACGTCGAGACGCTGAGCTCCCTGGAGAACGCGCTGCTCGAATTCCCCGGCTGTGCGGTGGTCATCACTCACGACCGGTGGTTCCTGGACCGGATCGCGACGCACATCCTCGCCTACGAGGGCACGGACGAGAAGCCCGACCAGTGGTACTGGTTCGAGGGCAACTTCGAGGCCTACGAGCAGAACAAGATTGAGCGACTCGGCCCGGATGCGGCGAAGCCCCACCGGTCGACGCACCGCAAGCTCACCCGCGACTGAGTCGGCTATGAGCACTGACTCGCCGGGTTCCCGCCTGCACATCCCGATCCACCTCCGCTGGGGCGATCTGGATGCGTTCAACCACGTCAACAACACCTCGATGCTCAAGCTGCTCGAGGAGGCCCGCGTCCGCGCGTTCTGGCGGGCGGGACCCGGCGAGGATGCGCCGTCCACCGCCGTCCTCGACTCCGGGATCGAGGAGGGGATCCTGACGCTCATCGCGCGGCAGGAGATCGAGTACCTCGCTCCGGTTCCGTACCAGCGGCGCCCGCTCGAGGTGCAGATGTGGTTCGGGAAGCTCGGCGGGTCCAGCGTCGAGGTCTGCTACGAGGTGCACAACGACCCCGCCGCCGAGCCGCGTGAGCTCTACGCGCGATCCACCGCGATCATCGTGCTCGTCGACGCGGGTACCGGACGGCCGACACGCCTGACGGCGGAGATGCGCGAGGCGTGGGAGCCGTACGTCGGTCCCTCCATCGAGTACGCGCACCGCTGAGCGATGCGTCAGCGATCCTCGGGAACGCGGATCATGATCTCCTGCGCGACACTCGCCACCAGCGTGCCCTCCCGGGTGTAGACGCGCCCCGTCGCGAGTCCGCGACCGCCGCGGGCGTTCGGCGACTCCTGCACATAGAGGAGCCACTCGTCCACGCGCGCCGGGCGATGCCACCACATCGCGTGGTCAAGACTCGCGACCTTCAGGCCGGGAAGTGACCAGGAGACCCCGTGTGCGCGCAGGATCGACTCCTGGATCGTCATGTCGCTGAGGTAGGCCAGCGCGGCCCGATGCAGCCGCTGGTCGTCGGGGAGCGGGGCGCGCAGTCGCATCCACACCGCCTGCCGGGGGACCCGTTCGTCATCGTTCGGCAGGTAGAGGGGGGAGTCGACGTGGCGGATGTCCGCGGCACGCTCGCTCAGCATGCGTCGCGCGCCTCCGGCGAGCCCGGGTACACGGTCCTCATCGGGGGCGAGGTCTTCCGGGACGGGCACACCGGCGGGCATGGGCTCGGCGTGCTCCACCCCGGGATCGGCATCCTGGAACGAGGCGATCATCGAGAAGATCGGCACGCCGTTCTGGTACGCCTGGGTGCGGCGGGTGGAGAACGAACGCCCGTCGTGGATACGGTCGACGGCGATGGTGATCCCGTGGCTCGCATCGCCGGGACGGAGGAAGTAGCCGTGCATCGAGTGGACGGCGCGGTCCTCCGGAAGCGTGCGCTCCGCGGCCACGAGGGTCTGCGCGAGCACCTGACCGCCGTAGATGCGGCCGCTCGGCATCGGGTGCGACGAGCCGGTGAAGATGTCCTCGGTGGTCCGCGCCTGGGTGGCGTCGAGGTCGAGGACGTCGAGAAGACGCTCCACGGTCTGGATGGCGTGCTCGTCGGCGCTCATGTGTTCCCCTCCGCGGCCCGGGGTCGCCGCTCGTTGGTAGTTTAGAACGCGTGACCCCTCAGCTCCTGCTCGCCGATCCGGACACGGCGAAGGATGTCCTCACGTTCACGGGCCGCGCGGCCCGGGTGTCCGACGAGGGTGTGCGGCTCCAGGCTCATCAGGGCGTGCTGGCCCTCACCACGGCGGTCCTCGCGCCTCAGGGGCTCTTCGATCAGACGCCGACGATCCTTGCCATGCGCATCGTCCGAGCCGACCCGGAGCTCGAGTGCGACCTCGTGATCGACGCCCTGAGCTCGACGGACGACCCGCAGCGCCTCGCCCTGCCGGAGACCGCTCTCTCACCCGCGTGGGCCGGTGTCGCGCCCCCACGACAGGGGTGGGCACTGGAGTCGACCCTTACCGCCTCCGTCATCGCGCAGCGCGCGCAGTGGGGCATCTCCGCGGTCGCGCACGGCGCGGGACCGGGATCCGGCGAAGAGGCGGTGCGCGCGCTCCGCGCGGCGATCTGGGGCGAGCCGGACGACGACCTCGGCGGCCTGCCGCGCGGCGTCGCTTTCGCGGCAGACGCGCTCGGATTCATCTCCGGCGAAGAGGACGTGCCCGTCACGCGTTCCGGTCGTTGGACGCGGCTCGCGTTCCGCCGCGGCCACGTGCTCGCCCGCGGTCCCGTGGCCTCAGGGCTGACCGGCGTTCGAGCCACCGGCACCCGGGTCTGACGGGCCACGGGACCGGCGGGCAGCTCGGGGTCAGCCGAGGGCAGCCGCTGCGCGTCCGGCCTGACGGCCGGAGAACAGGCACCCGCCGAGGAACGTGCCCTCCAGGGCTCGGTAGCCGTGCGCGCCTCCGCCGCCGAAGCCGCTGGCCTCGCCCGCGGCGAAGAGACCGGGAATCGGCGCACCGCTTCCATCCAGGGCGCGACCGTCCAGATCCGTGTTGATCCCCCCGAGGGACTTCCTGGTGAGCACGTGCAGCTTGACCGCGATCAGCGGCCCGGCGGAGGGGTCCTGGAGCCGATGCGGGGCCGCGGTGCGGATGAGCTTGTCCCCGCGATAGGCCCGCATCGAGCGCAGCATGCCGATCTGCGGGTCCTTGCTGAAGTCGTTGACCATCTCCCGGTCGCGGGCGACCACCTCGCGGCGCACGGCCTCGATGTCCAGGAGTTCGCCCCCGGGGTGGGCCGCCATCTGCTCCAGCAGCGACTCCAGGTCGTTCTCGACGATGAAGTCCTCGCCCTCGTCGAGGAACGACTGCACGGGCCCCGTCGGCCCTTTCGCAAGGCGGGACTTGAGGAGCAGGGCCACGTCCTTGCCGGTGAGATCCGGGTTCTGCTCGCTGCCGGACAGTGCGAACTCCTTCTCCACGATCTGCCGCGAGGTCACGAACCAGGAGTGGTCGTGGCCCGTCCGCCGCAGGTGCTCGAGCGTGCCGAGGGTGTCGAAGCCGGGGAAGAGCGGAACGGGGAGCCGGTGTCCGGTCGCGTCGAGCCACAGCGACGACGGGCCGGGCAGGATACGGATGCCGTGCTGCGGCCACACCGGTTCCCAGTTCGTGATGCCCTCCACGTAGTGCCACATCCGGTCGCCGTTGATGAGGCGGGCTCCGGCGGCGGCGCTCACGGTCTGCATCGAGCCGTCGACATAGGCAGGCACGCCGGAGAGCATGTGCGCCGGGGGAGTGCCGAGGCGCGAGGGCCAGGCCGCTCGGACGAGGTCATGGTTTCCGCCGATGCCCCCAGAGGCCACGATCGTCGCCGCCGCGTCGATCTCGAACGCGGCGATCACGTCTCGGGATGAGGGGACGCCCCGGGCGGCACCGTCCGACGCCAGCACGCTCCCGCGCGCACCGGTCACGCGTCCGTCGGTGAGCACGAGTTCCTCGACGCGGTGTCGGGCGAGGACGGTGAGCCGTCCCTCGCGCTCTCCCTGCTCGACGGCGGCCGCGAACGGGGCGACGATCCCCGGCCCGGTGCCCCAGGTGATGTGGAAGCGGGGGACGGAGTTCCCCGGACCGAGGGCGCCGTAGCCGCCCCGCTCGGCCCAGCCCACCACCGGGAAGAAGCCGACACCGCGGGCGCGGAGCCAGGAGCGCTTCTCGCCGGCCGCGAACTGCAGATAGGCCTCTGCCCAGCGCCGGGGCCACTCGTCCTCGGGGCGGTCGAATCCGGCGGTGCCGAACCAGTCCTGGGTCGCGAGCTCGAGCGAGTCGGTGATGCCGAGGCGGCGCTGTTCCGGAGAGTCCACGAGGAAAAGCCCGCCGAAGGACCACCACGCCTGCCCGCCCAGGTTCGTCCGCGGCTCTTGATCGACGATGACGACGCGACGTCCGGCCTCGAGGGCTTCCGCGGCGGCCACGAGACCTGCCAACCCCCAACCGATCACCAGGACGTCTGCGGTCGGGGGTGTGGTCGTCATGGGGTCTCCGTTGAATCCTGACGGGTGCGGGTCTCCAGGGTCGTGCGCCCCTGGGGAGCCGTGCCGATGCCGGACGGCTCGAATGTGTTCACCATGGCATATGCGGCGCGCTCCAGGTAGTCCCAGAGAGTGGTTTCGTGCAACGGGGACAACTGCGCCTCGTCCAGAGCCGTGCGCATATGACGAAGCCAACGATCGCGGGCGTCGGGGTCGACGCGGAAGGGCATGTGACGCATCCGCAGGCGGGGGTGCCCACGGGTCTCGCCGTAGGTGCTCGGGCCGCCCCAGTACTGTTCGAGGAACAGCAGCAGCCGCTCCTCGGCCGGACCGAGGTCCTCCTCCGGGTACATCGGCTTGAGCACCGGGTCGAGGGCGACCTCGCGATAGAAGACCGAGACGATCTTCGCGAACGTCTCGCGCCCGCCGACCTCGTCGTAGAACGTCACTTGTCTGCACTCCCGTCGCCGCCGGTGTTCTTCTTGCGCCGCCAGATGCCGCGATCCGGGATCACGGGCACCCCGGTGACGGCGTTGGGGCGCGTCTTCGGCGGGTTGGCGCCCCGCACGCGGCGCGCACCCTCCAATCCGGTGGGCACGACGTCCGCGAGACGCGGCACGTCGATCTCCTTCTCCAGCAGAGCGGCTCGGAGCCGGCGTCGGAGCTCCTGCGCCACGTCGTCTCGCGCGTTCGCCCTGGTCTTGATGACGGCGCGCACCACGAGGGCGTCGCCGTCCACCGACTCCAGGCCCCACAGCTCCGGCTTCTCCACGATGCGGGTGCGCCACTTCGGGTCCTTCGCCAGGCCCTGTGCCGTCTCCAGCAGGATGTGCTCGACCTGTTCGAGGTCGGAATCGGGTGCCACACCGATGTCGACGATCGCGCGCGCCCAGCCCTGCGACATGTTCCCGATCCGGGTGACCTCTCCGTTGCGCACATACCAGAGGGTCCCGTTCACGTCCCGCACCTGGGTCACGCGCACGCTGACGTACTCGACGACGCCGCTCGCCAGCCCGAGGTCGACGACGTCGCCGATGCCGATCTGGTCTTCGGCGACGAGGAAGATACCGTTCAGCACGTCTTTGACGATGTTCTGGGCGCCGAAACCGAGACCGGCACCGACCGCCGCTGTGAGAAGGGTGAGCGAGCCGAGGAGAGCATTGTCGATCGCGTTGACGATGAGGATGATCGCGATGATCACGAGCATCACGTTGACGATGTTCTGCAGGATGGTGCCGAGCGTGCGCGTGCGCTGGACCAGTCGCATGTCGGCCAGCGGGGAGCGTTCGAGTGCCTGGGTGTCGTCGACGGCGGCCTTGTTCTTGGCGGTGTCGACGATGCGGTGCACGACCCGCCTGATCACCCGGCGCAGCACGAGCGCGATGAGGACGCAGGCGCCGATGATCAGGGCGATCTGCAGGAGCTTGCCGCCGACCTTGGTCAGCAGCGCGAGCATGTCCACCACCCACGCGGGGAGTTCGGCGGGCGTCGGCGTGGGGGTCGTCTCAGCGGAAATCAGCATCGTGTCGATGGTACCGAGAGGGCCTCTGCGCCGGCTGGAAGAGCGGCGGCAGAGGCCCGTGTCGGTGTCGGTGGTGGAGGGTCAGTCCTCGGCGTCGCGGGACTGCGCCGCGAGGGCACGCTCCACGTCCGCAAGGTTCTCCAGCACGAGCCGGCGCAGGGCGGGCGGCGCGTCCTGGTGCGCGGAGAGCCAGCCTCGCGTCGCATCGCGCAGCGCGACGTCGGCGAGAGCGGTGGGGAAGAGCCCGACGACCAGGTACTGCGCGATCTGGTAGGTCCGCGACTCCCACACCGGCAAGAGCATGTCGAAGTACTGCGGCACGAAGGCGCCCAGCACTTCCACACCCGCCGGGTGGACGAAGCCGAGGGCTGCCGAGCGGACGATCGTGTTCGGGGCGTCGTCGCGTGCGATCAGCGCGTCCCAGGCCTCCTGCTTCGCGGCGGCATCCGGAAGCGCGGCGCGCGCCTGCGCGGCGAACTCCGCACCCTTGGCGGTGTTGTCGGCGGCGAGCGCGGCGTCGATGGCCCCGGCGTCGGTCGCGCCGATGGTCGCGAGGCCGACGAGGAGCTGCCAGCTCAGGTCGGCGTCGACATCGAGTCCGGGGAGCGTCTCCTCACCCGAGCGCAGACGCCCGACGATGCCGGCGTGCTCCGGCGTCACCAGGTTGTTCGCGAAGGCGGTGACGAACTGGAGCTGGCTGTCGCTGCCGGCCTCCGCCGACTCGGCGAGCGCCCAGAGACCGTCGGCCACCTTCAGCCGTGCGGCTTCGCGCTCCGCCGGGGCGACGTAGAGCGTCGCGGCCGTCCGGAGCTGCGCGAGGGTGGTGCGGACCGTGGTGGACTCGGTCTCCCGGCCGATGTTGCCGAGAACGAGGTCGATGTAGTCGGACGCCGCCGTCTCCGCGTCGCGGGTCTGGTCCCAGGCGGCGCCCCAGACGAGCGAGCGGGCGAGGGGGTCGTGGATGTCGGCGAGGTGGGCGATCGCTGTCGCGAGCGACTTCTCGTCGAGACGGATCTTCGCGTACGCGAGGTCGTCGTCGTTGAGGAGGATGAGGTCGGGACGGTCGAGGCCCTGGAGCTCGGGGACCTCGGTGCGGTCGCCGTCCACGTCGACCTCGATGTGATGGGTGCGCGTGAGCGCGCCGTCCTGCAGCGAGTAGAAGCCGATGCCGAGACGGTGCGGACGGATGGTCGGGTAGTCGGCCGGAGCCGTCTGGGTGATGGCGAAGCGCGAGATCTTGCCGTTGTCGTCTTCGGCTACGACGGGCTCGAGGGTGTTGACCCCGGCCGTCTCCAGCCACTTCTTCGACCACGTACCGAGATCGCGGCCGCTCGTGGCCTCCAGCTCCGTCAGGAGGTCGCTGAGCTCGGTGTTGCCCCAGGAGTGCTTCTGGAAGTACTGCGAGACACCGGCGAAGAACGCCTCGATGCCGACCCACGCGGCGAGCTGCTTGAGGACCGAGCCTCCCTTGGCGTAGGTGATGCCGTCGAAGTTGACCTGCACGTCCTCGAGGTCGTTGATCTCGGCGACGATCGGGTGCGTGGAGGGGAGCTGGTCCTGGCGGTAGGCCCAGGTCTTCTCCATCGCGTTGAAGGTCGTCCAGGCCTCGGTCCACTCGGTCGCCTCGGCCGTCGCGATGGTGGACGCCCACTCGGCGAACGACTCGTTGAGCCAGAGGTCGTTCCACCACTTCATGGTGACGAGGTCGCCGAACCACATGTGGGCGAGCTCGTGGAGGATCGTCACGACGCGACGCTCCTTGACGGCGTCGGTGACCTTGCTGCGGAAGACGTACGTCTCGGTGAACGTCACCGCTCCCGCGTTCTCCATCGCGCCGGCGTTGAACTCGGGGACGAAGAGCTGGTCGTACTTGGCGAACGGGTACGGCACGCCGAACTTGGACTCGAAGTAGGCGAAGCCCTCACGGGTCTTGTCGAAGATGTAGTCGGCGTCCAGGTGCTGCCAGAGGCTCTTGCGTCCGTAGACCCCGAGCGGGATCACCCGTCCCGAGGCGCTGGTGAGCTCGGAGAAGGTCGCCTCGTACGGTCCGGCGACGAGAGCCGTGATGTAGGAGGAGATCCGGGGCGTGGGCTCGAAGCCCCAGGTGGCCGAGACGCCGTCGTCGTGGACGATGGGCTCGGGGGTGGGGGAGTTGGAGACGACCTTCCACTCCGCGGGGGCGGTCACCGTGAACTGGAAGGTGGCCTTGAGGTCGGGCTGCTCGAAGACGGCGAACACGCGACGGGAGTCGGGCACCTCGAACTGCGAGTAGAGGTACACCTCGCCGTCCACCGGGTCGACGAAGCGGTGCAGGCCCTCGCCGGTGTTGGTGTAGAGGCAGTCGGCGTCGACGACGAGGACGTTCTCCTCCTGCAGACCGGCGAGCGCGATTCGGGAGTCAGCGAAGACCTCGCGCGGGTCGAGCTGCTCTCCGTTGAGCGAGATCTCGCGCACGTCGCGGGCGATGAGGTCGATGAAGGTGAAGCTGTCGGGGGACGCGGAGAAGCGCACGACGCTCCGGGAGCCGAAGACCTCGGCGCCCTTGGTCAGATCGAGGGCGACCTCATAGGAGTGCGTGTCGACGAGGTCGCGGCGCTCCTGCGCTTCGATTCGGGTGAGGTTCTCTCCAGGCAAAGCTGTACTCCCAGGGGTGAGGGGATGTAACCGGGGGTCGGCGCAGTTGGCGCCGACGGCAACCATGACAGCCTACGCCAGAGCGACGCGCGCGCCGTCGATCCTCACGAACCGGGGATAGTCACGGTCGTGCGGACGCTCGTCGTCCACGGAGGTGGGAAGATGGAGGGGTGACCGCGATCGAGCCGAATGTCGTTCCCTTTGCCTCGCCCGCCGCTGCCGGCGGCGACCCCTATGTGACCACGCCCGTCGCCTATGACGCCATCCTCTTGGCGAGCTTCGGCGGCCCGGAGGGCCAGGAGGACGTGATCCCCTTCCTCCGGAACGTGACGCGCGGTCGGGGCATCCCGGATGAGCGGCTGGAGGAGGTCGCGCACCACTACCGTCACTTCGGCGGCGTGAGCCCGATCAACGGCCAGAACCGCGTGCTCAAGGAGGCGCTGGAGAAGGCGCTCGTGGCCCGGGGGATCGATCTCCCGGTGTACTGGGGCAACCGCAACTGGGGTCCGTACCTCGAGGACGTGCTGCCCGAGGCGTCCGCCAACGGCCACACCACCCTCCTCGCCTTCGCCACGAGCGCGTACAGCTCGTTCTCCAGCTGCCGCCAGTACCGCGAGGACTTCGCCCGCGTGCTGACCGACACCGGCCTCGGCGAGACGGTCACCATCGACAAGATCCGCCCCTTCTACGACCACCCCGGCTTCGTCGAGGCCTTCGAGGCGGGCGTGCGGGAGTCGGTGCAGACCTACCTCGACCAGGGCTTCGCGCCGACCGAGATCCAGGTCCTCTTCTCCACGCACAGCATCCCGACCGCCGACGCCGAGCGCTCCGGCGCCCGCGACATCGACTGGGGCGAGGGCGGGGCCTATGCCGCGCAGCACCTCGCCGTGTCGGAGTGGACGATGGAGCAGGTGCGGGCCGCCATCCCGGGAGCCGCCGACGTGCCCTGGGAGCTCGTCTACCAGTCCCGTTCGGGCCCCGCGTCGCAGCCCTGGCTGGAGCCCGACGTCTGCGACGTGATCGCGGAGCTCCCGGCGCGCGGTCGCAAGGCGGTCATCGTGGTCCCCGTCGGCTTCATGAGCGACCACATGGAGGTCCTCTGGGATCTCGACACCGAGGCCGCCGAGGCCGCGGAGGAGGCGGGCCTCGCCTTCGTCCGCACGCCGACGCCCGGTGTCCGCGAGGCTTTCGTGGAGGGCATCGTCGACCTCATCGAGGAGCGCCTGCAGGGGCGCCCGAACGCGGAGCGTCCGCACGTCACCGATCTGCCCGGCGCGTTCGACGTCTGCCGTCCCGGGTGCTGCGAGAACGTGCGCGCGGGGTTCAAGCCCGCGGCGGCCGGCATCGCCCCCTGAGTCGCGGACGGAGCGGATCCTAGGATGGAGACCATGCGCATCCACATCGCCACCGATCACGCCGGACTCGAGTTCTCGACGCGGCTGCAGGACCATCTCCGCGCCGCAGGGCACGAGGTGATCGACCACGGTCCGGTGGAGTACGACGCGCTTGACGACTACCCGGCCTTCTGCATCCGGGCGGCGCAGGCCGTCGTCGTCGATCAGGCGACCGGGGTGCCGGCGCTCGGTGTCGTCTTCGGCGGCTCGGGCAACGGCGAGCAGATCGCCGCGAACAAGGTCGCCGGGGTCCGCGCAGCGCTCGTCTGGAACCTCTCCACGGCCGAACTCGCGCGGGAGCACAATGACGCGAACGTCATCTCCATCGGAGCTCGTCAGCACACCTACGACGAGGTCACGGCGTTCATCGACCGGTTCATCGCCACGCCGTTCTCCGGCGACGAGCGGCACGTCCGGCGCATCGGACAGATCGCCGACTTCGAGCGCGACGGCTCGCTCCTCCCGGACCCCCGAGCCTGACATGCCCGAGGGACATTCCGTCCACCGCATCGCGCGGCAGTTCGATCGCAACTTCGTCGGCAAGACGATGAGCGCCTCCAGCCCGCAGGGACGCTTCGCCGAGGGCGCCGCGGTGCTCGACGGACGTCAGGCCGTGAGCGTGCAGGCCGTGGGCAAGCAGATGTTCCTCGAAGCGGAGGGTGACCTCTGGCTGCGCGTGCACCTCGGTCTCTACGGTGCCTGGGACTTCGCGGGGGAGATCCTCGTCGACCCCACCATCGCGTCGGCCAACGGCCGGATGGGCCAGACCAATCAGCGCGGCACCACTCTCGACGAGACGATCCTCGACGACGCGGGGGAGAACTCGCTCGCCTCGATCGGGGCACCGCGGCGCGCCAGGGTCCACGTGCGGATGTCCGAGCAGACCAAGGGGCTGACCGACGAGATCGACGAATGGCCGCCCCCTGTGGTGGGTCAGGTGCGCCTGCGACTGATGACCGACATCACGGTGGCCGACCTGCGCGGTCCCACGGCGTGCGTGTTGCAGACCCCCGAGGAGATGCTGGCGACAGTCGCCAAGCTCGGCCCCGATCCGCTCGTCGGCGATCCGGCGGAGAACGAGGAGCGGTTCGTCCGCGCCGTGCGGAAGAAGCCGACCCCGATCGCCCTGCTGCTGATGGACCAGGCGGTCGTCAGCGGCATCGGCAACGTGTACCGCGCCGAGATGCTCTATCGGCAGAGGCTGAACCCGCATACGCCCGGCCGCGACGTCCCGGAGGATGTCGTCAGGGCGCTCTGGCATGACTGGGTGCGGCTGCTGGCCATCGGCGTGGAGACCGGCCAGATGATGACCATGGACGGGCTGTCTCCCGAGCAGTACCGCGCCGCGATGGCGAGCCGCGACGACCGCCACTGGGTCTACCACCGGGCGGGCCTGCCGTGCCGGGTGTGCGGGACCGAGATCGCGCTGGAGGAGATCGGCGCCCGCAAGCTGTACTGGTGCCCGCGCTGTCAGGCCTGAGGGCGGGATCTTCGGGGCTCCCGCCGCTCTAGGCTGGGATCCATGCGACAGAATCCGAGCTTCACGCTCGCCGATGTGGCCGAGATCCGCCGCCTCATCGATGCCAACCCGTGGGCGACGGTGGTGAGTGCGCCTGAGGACGGTCTGGTCGCCTCGCACTATGCCGTCCTCCTCGACGACGACCGCGATGATCTGACGGTCGTGGGGCACGTGGGCCGCCCGGACGACGCCATCCACGGCCTGGGGGAGCGGGAGATCCTGCTCGCCTTCCAAGGGCCGCACGGGTACGTCTCCCCGGGCTGGTACGGCGACGTCCCCGCGGTGCCGACCTGGAACTACACTGCGGTGCACCTGTCGGGCGTTCCCGAGATCCTCAGCACCGCGGGGAACCTCCGTGTGCTCGATGCCCTGGTCGCGCGGTTCGAGTCGCGCCTGCCCGACCCGCGCCTGATGTGGGAGCGTCCGAACGACGCGGCCTTCATCGAGAGACTCGAATCCGGAACGGTCGGCTTCCGTCTCACCCCGACGAAGGTCGTCGCCAAGCGGAAGCTGAGCCAGAACAAGCCCGCGGAGACCATCGAGGCGGTGATCGCGGCGCTGCATGCCGAAGGGCCGTACGCGAACGCCGCCCTCGCCGCGGAGATGCGTCGTGCGCAGGACGCGCGGACGGGTGGCGGGGCGTGAGCGCCCTCGGCGTCGAGGTCGGTACGGTTCGTGCCGTCCGCCCCGTGGGTCCGGGGCGGGAGTTCCTGCTGGACGATGAGCCGGTCGACCTCCACCTCGCCGACGGACGCATCGTCGACATCGCGCCGACCGGGGCCCTGCCGGCGCGCGGCGAGGTCATCGAGGCAGACGGTGCCTGGGCGGTGCCCGGGCTCTGGGACAACCATGTGCACACCGTGCAGTGGGCTCTCGCGGCGGAGCGCGTCCCTCTGGGGGAAGCGGACTCAGCCGCCGGGGCCGCGAGGTTGATGCGCGATGCGCCCGTGCTGCCGGACGGACGACGGATCGGCACGGGGTTCCGGGACGCGCTGTGGCCGGATCGCCCATCCGTGGCCGCGCTCGATGCCGAGACCGGCGTCGTGCCCACCTACCTGATCAATGCGGACGTGCACAGCGTCTGGCTGAACTCGGCGGCCCTGGCGCGCGAGGGCTTCCGCGCGGACGACGGTCTGCTCCGCGAGGAGGACGCGTTCGAGATCTCCCGCCGGCTCAATGCCGTCGACCCTGCCCACAGCGATGAGGCGGTCATCCGTGCGGGGGCGGCGGCCGCAGCACGGGGTGTGACCGGTCTGATCGACTTCGACATGGCGTGGAACGCCGATGCCTGGCCGCGACGGATCCTCGCGGGCTTCGCCGCGCACCGTGTCGAGTTCGCGTTCTACCCGGCGGATCTCGATCGGGCCATCACCACGGGCCTCCGCACGGGGGAGCGCCTTGCGGTGCCGGATCCGACCGGGCTGGTCGGATCCCTCGTGCGGGTCGGGTCGTTGAAGGTCATCAGCGACGGCTCGCTCGGCACCCGTACCGCGGCGTGCTCACACTCCTACCCCGGCGACCCCGCGAACTACGGGGTGCTGACGGTGCCTCCGGAGGAGCTCACGGCGCTGCTGACCACTGCGGCGGGAGCGGGGATCGAGGCCGCCGTGCACGCGATCGGCGATCGCGCTGTGACGGCGGCCCTCGACGCCTTCGGCGCTTCCGGTGCCACAGGGTCGATGGAACATGCGCAACTGGTGCGGCACGCCGACCTCGCCCGATTCGGTCGGCTCGGGGTGCGCGCGAGCGTCCAACCCCAGCATGCGGTGGACGACCGCGACCTGGTCGAGCACCACTGGGCGGAGCAGACCGCGATCGGCTACCCGCTCGCCTCGCTGCTGTCGGCGGGTGCGGAGGTGCGCTTCGGCTCCGATGCGCCGGTCGCGCCGCTCGACCCCTGGCACGCGATCTCCGCGGCGGTGTGGCGGACCGACGACGATCGGGCCGCCTGGCATTCGGAGGAGCGGGTGACGCTGGATCAGGCCCTCGAAGCGAGTGTCCGCACGTCGCTCCGCCCCGGTCAGGGCGCAGACATCGTGATCCTCGGAAGTGATCCTCGCACTGCGGACGCGGCGGGGCTCCGGACGATGCCCGTCACCACGACGCTGCTCGGCGGTCGCCTCACGCACGTCGCCTGAGGCGGCGCGCACACGACGAAGGGCGGCCCCGGATCGGAGCCGCCCTTCGTCGTGTGCGTGGTGTCAGGCCGCGATGTGCGACACGAGGAACCAGCGGTCCTTCTCCAGCCCGCGCTGGATCTCGATCGCCACGTCCTGGCTCGTGAGGTCGACCTCGTCCAGGCCCTCGACGGCTGCCTTGACGTCGACGAGGATCGCGTCGATGTCGGCGATCACGGCTCGGATCAGTTCGTCCGACTGTGCGAAGCCGGCGGGAACGCCGGTGGCGCCTGCCTTCTCGGCGACGGCGTTCACGCGCGCGTCGATCGGCAGGCCCAGAGCGACGATGCGCTCGGCCGCGGTGTCGGCGAAGTCACCCGCGTGGGCGACGATCGTGTCGAGCAGCTCGTGCACGCCGACGAAGTTGGCGCCGCGGACGTGCCAGTGCGCCTGCTTGCCGTTGACGGTCAGCGCCTGGAGGCCGAGGACGACGGGGGAGAGGAACTGCGCCGCACCGGCGGCCACAGTCGGGTCGATGGCGGTGGTGGAAACGGTCTGGGCCTTGCTCATCTTCTTGCTCCTCCGAATGAAGTTCTCTGTCTGACGAGTACAACGTTACTCAGGCTCAGGCATTCCGCAAGGAAGCTGAGGCTCCACTCACTTCCGCGTGATTCCGGGGGAGTGAGGGTAGTCTCGCCTCATGAGCATCGCTGCCGGAGCCTCCGTCCTCGCCCTCCCGGATCGCACCCCCGAGCTCGACGACACCGCCTTCGTCGCGGACGGCGCCCGCATCGTCGGCGCGGTGTCCCTCGGAGCCGGTGCCAGCGTCTGGTACAACGCGGTGCTTCGCGGTGACTCCTCGCCGATCGTCATCGGCGCTGGCAGCAACGTGCAGGACAACGTGTCGGTCCACGTCGACGCCGGGCATCCCGTCCTCGTCGGGTCACGGGTGTCGATCGGGCACAACGCTGTCGTGCACGGCTGCACGATCGGTGACGGCTCTCTCATCGGGATGGGGGCCGTCGTCCTCAGCGGCGCCGTGATCGGAGAGGGCTGCCTGATCGCCGGCGGTGCCGTCGTGCTCGGTGGGACCGAGGTGCCGCCGGGGTCCCTGGTGGCAGGCGTGCCGGCGAAGGTGCGCAGATCGCTCTCAGACGACGAACGCGCCTCGCTGCTGGCGAATGCCGCGATCTACCTGGAGCATGCGGCCACGCACACGCAGGCGAGCGAGGCGTGAGACCTCGCCCCGCTAGGCTGGGGCGGTACGGGGCGGTGGCCAAGCTGGTTAAGGCAGTGGGCTCATAACCCAACGATCGTCGGTTCAAGTCCGACCCGCCCTACCGCTCAAACCTCTCGATCAGCGTAATTCCGCGGATCTAGGAGGCGAATCACGTGCTCATTCCCACGATCCACGTCGCCGCGATCCGCCTCATCGTCGTGTCGGCAGTTCCCGAAAGCACCCGCGGTCGCGCCCTGGCAGCGATGGGCAGAGTCACGCAGACCGCCGGTTACGCCGGCACGGCCCTCGCCGCGCCCCTCGTCGTCGCCGTCGGACCTGCCGGCGCCCTGGCCGTCGCCGGAATCGGCACGCTCCTGGCCGCGGTGCTGACCCTGCTCATGTACAGCACCCGCCGGGCGCAGGGGAATCATCGACGTGTCGATGTGCGTCGCCGGTGAAGGAGCAGGACCAGGCCGAGGGCGACCGTGGCAGCTCCGAGGGCGACGATGATGGCGAGGAACCCACGGTCGACCCCGGTGCGGGCGAGATCCTCTGCCCCGGAACCGCCGGTGGGGCTGATCGACGGTGACGGCGACGGGGTGGGGGGCGGCGCGGGATCAGCCGTGTACCGGTTGTCGATCGTCACCACCGTGTCGACCCCTGGGCGGACGGGGAATGGGGCGTCGAAAGGCTCGAGCGCGACGGGGGCGCCCCCGTCGATGGTGATCGAGGCGGTGGTGGCGACGGTCGTATCGGGTGCGGCGCCGGTCTCGGTTTCGATGACCCTGCACTCGTGGGCTTCCAACACGGTCGCGTTTCCCGCATCCGCGGTTCCGGCTCCGACGGGGAGAGCGAAGGAGTAGGACGTGTCGGGGGTGCATTGCACCTCCAATCTCGCGTCTCCGGCACGCAACGCGACGTCGTCGCTGCCGTTCTTCACAACCAAGAGGTGCCCCGCGGGTTGGAACTTGTTGGTGAAGTCGCAGATCGCATCCGGGTTCTCCGGAGTCAGGATGACGTCGACGCTGGCACTCTCCGTGTCCACGGTGGCCGCAATCGCGCCGCAGTCGGCGGAGGCGAGACTCCAGGATCCTTCGGCGCTCGGCGCAGGGAGGAGCTCGACGATGCCGTAATGCGCCGAGGGCTCGACGGTCAACGCGTCAGCGGCCGGACCCTCCCACTCCGCTTCCACGAACTCACCGACCGTCGTCGTCGTGGCCACCGCCTGGTAGGCAGCCGACGTTCCGGGGGTGATCCGTGCGCCCTCCCTCGGCGTGACCACGAATCCTGCGCTGCCCGCCACGGGGGTGGTCGCCTTACGGATCGTGATCGACCCGCCCGGGGTGTACCGGTTGGTGACGACACAGTCGAAGGTCTCGCCTTCGCCGATCTCGACGGTCCCCGTCCGCTGCTGCCCGTCGGCGGTGAGGGGAACCTCCGTACCGTTGCACTGCGCGCCCTGCGCTTCCCACGACCCTGCTCCGGTCGGCGCGGGGAGCGTCTCCGTGACGGTGTATGTGCCGGGCGTCGAACCGAGCGATTCGGCAACGAGAGCCTGGTCGCCGTCACCGGCGGTGGTGACGGTCGTCTGTCGGTCGGCTCCTGGGGCGGGAACGTCGATCGCGAACGGGAAGGTGCCCCCGGCGCCCACGGTGAGCTTGGACAGGGTTCCCGGACCGGTGCGGACCCGCTCGTTCGTGAATGTACACGTGACCGTGTCGCCGGCGAGAAGGCGGATCTGCGCGGTCATCTCCGTGATCGTCACCGGTGTCCCTCCCGCGCTGGAGCACACGGGAGGGCCCGTAGGCTGCCATCCATCCGTGGGCGCCTCGGTGACTTCCCATGCCGGTTCGCCCGTTCCGACCGCGCCCCGGATGAACGTCTGCGACGCGGGTGAGGAGGCGGACGGGGAAAGGGTGAAGTCGTTGACGCCGTCCCGGTTCGTGTCCGCATACGACAGGTTGCCGTCGAACCGGAACGTGCCCTGCCCGAGCGAGCTGGGAGCGAGTTGCTTCCGGACGACGATCGTCCCGGACTCCGGTGGGGGAGAGACCGCGTAGTAGTAGCAGAAGACGTGGGTCTGGTTCTTCGGGAAGGACAGGAACTCGACGTTGTCTCCGTTGACGGCGTCCTGTGCACACCGCAGCGCCGCATATCCGTGCGTTTCCTGTCGACCGTTCAGAGGCTCCGAGGGCGTGCCGCCCTGTACCCAAAGCGTCTGCCCGGATCGAACGATCTGCGCCTGTGTGGAGTCGAGCTCGACGGTCACGGCCCCCTCGATGATGCGGCCGGTGTCCGCTCCCTGCGCGTCGAGTTCCGGCACGCTCGGTTTCGTGACGATAGTGGAGGCGAACGGTTGCGTCACCGTCGAGAGGTTCAGAGTCGCAGCGGACTTCCCCTGGTGGGAGCGGCCCATGGTGAGACGCCAGTCCGTCAGGGGGGAACAGTTCGGGGATCCTGCCTCCTCATCGGCGACCGTGATGATGCCGTTCGCCGGGTAGGTCGTGTCCGCGCCGAGATCACGCAGCGACTCCATGAGGTTGTTCCGGGCCTTGTTCGCCATGACGTCGGTGTACTGATCGCAGACCCGGGCGACGTATGTGACGAGCAGCGGGAGGTCCTTCGCCGGTGGCAGCACGACGGCGGTCGCGCCGATCGGGGCGAGGAGTGTGCCTGTCGCGAGAACCAGGCCGAGACCTGCGGCGAGGAGTCGTTCGCGCGCGTCGAACCCCATGGTGTTTCCCCCTTACGTCGCTCACCACCCGGCGGGCAGGTGAAACTCGCATGAGCGTAGACCGTGGGTGGACTCAGCGACGATGCTCCCGGTCGTGGTATTCCAGCCTTCCGGGATTGAGGGGCAGGTGCGACCAGCCGCCGCGTGATGCGCGCCCTGCCGTAATCGTCGCCACATTCTCCCGTCTCTCCTCTGGAGGTCTCGACGCCCGTCAGCCTCCGGACCGGAGCAGGAGCCATGTCGACCATGAGTGTGCCGAACGCGGAGACGCGACGTCGGATCGAGGACGGGGGGGCAGCTCGCGTTGCGTCTCGCGATCGCGGCGAGTTTCGCCCTCGCGGTCGCCGATCGCTTCGGGGTCCTCGGTGGCCCGGGGGAAGACGGCGTGTCGTGGGGATCGTGGACGATCTTCCGTGCGTACACGGCCCAGCTCGTCCCTGTCCCCGTCGACCTGGTGGTGGACACGGCGGCCGTGCTGGCGACGGCTCTGGAGACCGTCCTCGCTCTGCTGCTGGCAGTCGGGCTGTGGACCCGGCTCGCGGCGGGAGTCGCCGCGCTGCTCACGGTGACGTTCGGCGTGACGATGCTCGTCTTCCTCGGGCCGCTTGCGCCGTTCCGATACCCGGTATTCGTCTTCACGGCCGCCGCGATCCTGCTCGCGGGGCTGAAGCGCTACCGGTGGAGCATCGATGCGCTGCGAAAGGAGGTGCCGGGAGCGGGGAGAGACAACGATGCCCCCGGCACCAGGTAGACGGCGAATGCCTCTACAGACGGACGGACGCGTCGGAAGGGGAAGCGATCCGTCACAGGAGAGATGACGAGGTGACCGTTTCATGACGCCGTTTTCCGCAGGATCACGGCATATTGCACGTGCCGCGAGAAACCCGTTCGGCCGAACCGCGTAACAGAACGCGCCGTTCTGCATCCCTTCCTGGGGACATCACTCGCGCGGAAGAAGCCATCCGCGCGAGTTCATCGATCATCTGGGGAGTCGAAAGTGCCAGTCATTCAGCATGCAATCAGATCGGGCGCGCGGGGAACGCGCCTGACGACGTTCGTGGGTGGTCTGCTCGCGATCTGTCTGGCGGCCCTGGCGGCCGTCATCGCGACGCCGGCTACGGCCCGCGCTGCGGAGGTCGCGGGGATCACCTCGCTGACCATCACCGAACCCACCGACCAGATCAAGGTCTGGGACCGGATCGCGTTCGAAGCGACCTGGGCAGTGCCGGACACGGCGACGGCGGGGGACACGTTCCGCCTCGCCTTTCCGACGAGCCCGAGCCTGACCGGGGTGCGCGATTCCTTCGCCCTGACGGCGCCGGACGGCCAGACCGTCGGAAACTGCGAGGTGTCGACCGGTGAGCTCGTGTGCACGCTCACGGACTACGTGGACAGCCACACCGACGTCAGCGGCACCCTGCACTTCCGTGCCAGGGCAGACGAGGAGACCGCGCTGACCGAGATCCCGTTCACGACGGGCGGCGGAACCGTCGTCCCGGTCGACGTTCCCGGCGGGATCGGGCCGGTCCCGGAGTTCCCGGCGCCGACGACCCCGACCAAGTGGGGCGACGTGACGCTCGACGGTCGGAACATCGCCTGGGGTGTGAACATCCCGTCCTCCGCGCTGGCCGGGGAGGCCCCGACGCTCACCGACACGTTCACGGCCGGTCTCGTGCTCGATCCCGCGTCCGTCACCGTGGCGTACGTGCTCGCGAAGGACTGGTCGGGTGGCAAGTACACCGTGTCGACGGGGCTGCAGTCGGGCAGCGATTTCACCGTCACGGAGGTCAGCTCCGAGTCGTTCATGGTGACGGTGAACGCGCCGATCGTCGCCGACGCGATCTACGTGCTCCGCTACAGGACGGCTCTGCCCGCCGACGTCCGTCCCGGTGATGCGTTCCACAACACCGTGACCGGCTCCCGCTGGGTCACCGAGAGCACACCGGTCATCTACTCCCAGGGCGGGGGCGATGGCGAAGGGGTGCTCCCGGTCGGCGGGTTCACCGTGACCAAGGAGGTCAGTGGTTCCGGCGCGGCTCTGGTGCCCGACGACCGCGAGTTCCGGGTGGCCTACTCGTATCAGCGCGCAGGACAGGCGGTGGAGGGCGAGCTCGCCTTGCGGTCCGGGCAGACCGATGGCCTGGACGATCTGCCGGCGGGAACGGTCGTCACCCTGTCGGAGATCACGCCCGCGGACGTCGACGGCATGACCTGGCAGGCGCCGGTCTTCTCCGGCGCCGATGTGGCGATCATCGATGGCGGCGCTACCGTCACCATCGCACGGGGCACGACGGTCGCGGTGACGCTCACCAACCCGACGACGGTCACGCCGCCGCCGGTCGGGGGCTTCACGGTGACCAAGAAGGTCACGGGTGCCGGAGCCTCCCTCGTTCCCGAACACCAGACCTTCACCGTGGAGTACTCGTACGAGCTCGCGGGGCAGCGCGTCGCCGGTGAACTCGCGATCCGTGCCGGCGAGAGCGAGGGACTCGCGGATCTGCCGGTGGGTACGGTCGTCACGCTTCACGAGAAGGCGCCGAACGCCGTGGAGGGCGTCACGTGGAAGAGCCCGCGCTTCACCGGCGCAGGAGTCGACGTCGGCGACGGCGGCGCGACGCTCACGATCTCCGAAGACGCGACGGTCGGGGTGGTCCTTACCAATGGAACCGCCGTCACTCCTCCGCCCCCTCCGGGTGGTGAGCTCGCCCTGACCGGATCCGAGGGGCCCGCCGGCCCGCTCGCCCTGGGAGCGCTGCTGCTGCTTGCGGGACTGACTGCGCTCGGCGTCCGCCATCGGATGGCGGGTTCGCGCACCGGTGACTGAGGACTAGGAGAGGCCAGGCAGATCGATCACGCGACGACTTCTTCGTCGTCGCGTGATCGATCGTGCCGTTCGGCGTCTAGTGGTCGTCGAGGACTCTCCCTCGACGACCACGCCGACGCCGCAGCGCGTCGGAGAAAGGCATCTCTCATGAACAAGACGCTCATTGCCCGTGCCTCTGCCGCCCTCGGCGTCGCAGCCGCTCTTTCGCTCGGTGGAGCGGCGCTCGCTCCCGCCGCTCACGCGGAGGCGACACCTGCGGACCCGGCCGCGTCGAAGCCGTTGAGCACGGGTGTGCTCGCGCAGCGCGTCGGATCCGCCTGTCTCTTCTTCCAGTACACCTTCAACATGAGTCCGACCGACCCCCGGGTGGGGGACACCGTGACGTACACCATGCAGTTCCTCAACAACGGCGAGGTGGACTCCACGAAGAGCGCGCTCACGTTCCGCCTGGACGGCCTCCTCGACGACTCGACCTGGGCGGCGTCGACGCTGGAAGCGACCTCCGGCCGCCCTTCCGTGGCGGAGAACACCGTCACGTGGGACGGGCCGCTCGACGCCGGAGACGATGTCGTGCTGCGCTTCACCGGCGTGTGGACGGGCGCCGGCGATGGGCTCGCGTTCCCGCGGGTCGAGTCCTACGGCTACGCGAGGTGAAGCGGGTCGGAGTCCTGTTTTCCACGGTATCCGCGGCGACGTGGTGCGCCCGTCGTCGAGAGGCTGAACGGACACCGACCGAAAGGCAGCCATGCAGCTCTCCACGGACTCCGAAGTCATCGTCCGCGCCACCGCCGGCGTCGTCGCCGACCACGCCGACGAGATCACCACCCTGTTCTACCGGCGGATGTTCGAGGCGCATCCTGAGCTGTTGAACGTCTTCAACCGCGCGCATCAGGTCCAGGGCGATCAACCCAAGGCGCTGGCGGCGTCCGTCGTGGCGTTCGCCGTTCACCTCATCGATCCCGACGCGCCGGACTTCTCCCCGGTGATGCGGCGTATCGCCCACCGCCACGTCTCGCTGGGGGTGTCGGCCCGGCAGTACACGATCGTCGGCCGCTACCTCCTGGCTGCTGTCGACGATGTCCTCGGCGAGGCGGTCACGCCGGATGTGCGCGCAGCCTGGGATGAGGTGTACTGGCTCTTCGGCTGCTCTCTCATCGCGGAGGAGGCCCGCCTCTATGCGGAGGCGGGCACGGATCCGGACCACCCGTGGCGGCCGCACCGCGTCGTGGAACGGGTGGAGGAGGCACGCGACGTGATCTCCCTCGTGCTGGAGCCGGTCGATGGTCACCGATTGCCCCATCGCACCGGGCAGTACGTTGCCGTGGCGGTCGACCTCCCGGACGGCACCCGTCAGCCCCGCCAATACACGATCTCTTCCGCGACCGGCAGTGCGGCGCTGCGCGTCACAGTGAAGCGCGTGCGTGGCTCGGAGGGCGTACCGGACGGTCAGGTCTCCAGCTGGCTGCACGAGAACGCCCACGTGGGGACGGTGCTCGACGTCTCCCAGCCCTCCGGGGATCTGCTCCTCGACGATTCTGACGACGCGCTGGTCCTGATCTCGGCCGGAATCGGCATCACGCCGGTGGCGGCGATCGTGGACGATCTCGCGCAGCGGCGTCCCGAGCGGCCGGTGCACCTGTTCCACGTGGACCGGGAGCCGGAGACCCATGCTCTCGTCGCCGACGTGCGCGACCGTTCGCAGCGATTGAGCGACGTCCGCACCCTGACCTGGTACTCGGCGAGTGAAGCGGAGGGCCCGGCGGTGCGCTCCGGCCGGATGGACCTGGCCGACATCGAACTCCCGCAGACGGCGCGGGTGTTCCTGTGCGGGCCGCTGCCGTTCATGCAGGCGATTCGAGGCACCCTGATGGCACGCGGCATCGCGCCGGAGCGCATCGAGTACGAGGTCTTCGGCCCGGATCGCTGGGCTCGTCAGCCGAAGTCCGGTGCCGCGTAAGCATGTGCCGAAAGCTCTGAGGGCGGCCGTGTCAAGCCCCTCCTCGGGGCCGCGGAGAGCTGACAGGCTCCCCGAGAGCGGCAACGCGCCGCGGAAACGGGAGAGACTATGAGCATCGGCAGCGGAATCGCGCTCTTCGTCATCGGAGCGATCCTCGTGTTCGCGATCAACGTCGACGTGCCGTGGGTCGACCTGGACATCGTCGGCTACATCCTCATGGGTGCCGGCGTGATCATCTTCCTGATCGGCATCGTGCTGCTCGCCCGCCGGCGCCGAACGGAGACGGTGTCGCGGACGTACGTCGACCCGGCGACCGGGGAGCCCACGACCCGACGGTCCGTCAGCTCGAGTTCCGACGACGGGCTCTGAACGGACGCAGACGGAATGGAGAAGGGCCGCGGGAGAACCCGCGGCCCTTCTCGTCAGACGACGTCAGCGCCTTCGAGATGTTCCTCGACGAGGGTGATGCCCCCGCTCGAGTTCGCCGAGTGCGCGAGTTCCTCGATCCAGCGACGGCTCAGCTCGGGCGTCTCGGCCTCGTCGAAGACGAACCGGAGCGGGATCGACGGGTGCAGCCACAGCGTGGACCGGCCGGGAGCGTCGCCCTCCGGGTGACGCCAGGAGAGCGTGAAGCTCTCGTTCCGCCGCAGCTTCGTGGCGATGACGACCTTGAGGTGCGCGAGCGCCCGGTCTTCGATCTGGATCGGCGTCTGGGTGTCGCCGTAGTACAGGCTGCCCATCGTCAGCCGACCTTCGCGGCGGGGGCTGCGGGAATGTTCATGGCGCTCCTTGGGAACGTTGGGGGAAGACGGCAGACCGCTCCCGGGGATACTTGGACTCTAGCCAATTTGCGCACGACATCGTGCGCATCAGGGCGACGCGCCGTGTGGTGCGAACAGAGTATGCGCGCGGTGTCAGTCGGCCGTCACAGTGCGGTCAGGACGGGAGGATTCCCGTACGCCTCGCGGTACGCTACGGCGAACCGGGAGACGTTGCTGAAGCCCCACCGGCGCGCGATCGCGGACACCGACGTGCCCTTGCCGTGTCGCAGATCCCGATGCGCGCCGTCGAGCCGGGCGCGCCGCAGGGCCTCGTTCGGGGTCATGTCGAGCGCGCGGCGGAAGGCATATTGCAGACCCCGGGTGGACATGTAGGCCGCCGCCGCGACGTCGTCCACCGTGATGGGCAGGTGTGCGTTGTCCTCGATGAAGGCGAGGGCGCGGCGCACCGAGGCGGGTGCCGCGGAGCGTTGGGCCGGACGGTGCAGCGACTCGCTGAAGGTGGTGGGGAACGCCGACATCGTCAGCAGGAGGGCGTGGCGCTCGAGTTCGGCGGCGATGAGCGGGTCGGTCCCGTCCGCTCCGAACGAACCGTCGATGTAGGAGAACATCCGCTCCCACCGCGCTCCGTCCTCGCGTGTGTGCGGAGCGAGCCCGGTGGCGCGGAGCTCGAGGCGGTCGTCGCCGGTGATCTGCCTGATCGAGTCGCGGGCCGCCGCGCGATCGAACACGAGAGCACGGACGCGGGCGACCTGGTTCCACTTCGCCTCGACCCGGACGCCGTCCGTGAGCCATGGCTGACCCGCGTCGAGCCCTTGCCGGCCCGACCAGATCCGGGCATCGGCGGCATCGACCCGACACACCAGCAGCTGATCCTCCGGCTCGGCGCGGGAGTGCACCTGGGCCGCGAGCTGATAGCGGACGAGCGACATGGACGCCGCCTCCACCGAGCGCCAGTCGAAGCGGAACCGGCGGGGGTCCACGTCCTGGAGGGTCGCCGAGGGCACGAACTGCTGCCAGGTGGACTCCACCTGCTCGATGTCCGTGGACGTGAACTGCACCGACACTCCTTGCTGGGCCTCGTCCGGGCGGCCGGGGCTTCTTGGACACTAACGCACGCCACTGACAAGACGGTGGGGACGCCCCGGGGGTATCCGCTGGGAAGGCGGGAGTGCCGAGTCCTCGTAGACTCGGACCATGAGTGTGCCTTCTCCGTATGCGGAGCGATTGAGCCGGATTCCGGTGCAGCGCCAAGAGGTGGAGGTGCGCGGCGGAACGACGGCGTACTGGATCTACGGTCCGGAGGACGCCGAGACGACCGTCATCGCGGTTCACGGCTTCCGAGGCGAGCACCACGGCCTCGAGTCGGTCCTCGCCTTCCTTCCGGAGCTCCGCGTGCTCGCGCCCGATCTGCCCGGGTTCGGGGAGTCCGCGCCGCTGCCCGGTCGGCGCCACGACCTGCAGGAGTACGCGGGGTGGTTGACCGACTTCGCCGCGGCCACGGCGCCGGGTGCCGTCATCCTCGGCCATTCCTTCGGCTCCATCGTGAGCGCGGCCGCCGTGGCCGGAGGACTGGAGACGCCGCGGCTGATCCTCGTGAACCCCATCGGCGCACCGGCGCTCAAGGGGCCGAAGGGGATCATGACCCGGCTGGCGGTGCTCTACTACGCGCTCGGCGCCAAGCTCCCGTCGCGTATCGGGACCGCGCTCCTGCGGAACCGGGTGATCGTCCGCGTGATGAGCATGACCATGGCGAAGACGCGGGATCCGGAGCTGCGCCGCTTCATCCACGACCAGCACGACACCTACTTCTCGCGATTCTCCGATCGCGACGTGCTGCACGACGCCTTCGTCGCGAGCGTCTCGCACGACGTCAGGGAGTTCGCCCCCGCGATCGACGTCCCCACACTCTTGATCGCCGCACAGCGCGACGACATCACCCCGATCGAGGCGGAACGGAAGCTGGTGACGCTCTTCCCCGACGCGTCTCTCGTCGAGATCGCCCAGGTGGGTCACCTGATCCACTACGAGACCCCGGCGGAAGCAGCCGGGGCGATCCGTCGGTTCCTCAGGATTCCCGTCGCGCGAGGCCGATGAGCCCGGCCACCCGGAACGGGATCACCTCACCCATGGCGAGCGAGGTCTCGGTCCGCTCCACACCCTCGATGGAGAGGATCCGGGCGTCCGTGTCGAACAGATGACGGGCGTCGCGGCACGCCACGCGCGCCAGCAGGTCGATGGAGCCGCTCAGACCGTGCGCCTGGACGACCTCCGGGATGCGCGCCAGCTCGTTGATGATGCGGGGGAGCTCGGTCTGGCGGACGCCGATGCTGACGAACGCCTGCAGCGGGAACCCGAGGACGTCGGGGGAGAAGGCGCGCTCGTAGGAGAGGAAGACGCCACTCTGCTCCAGCCGGGCCATCCGCGCCTGGATGGTGTTGCGCGACAGGCTCATGCGTTCGGCGAGAGCGACGATCGTCACGCGCGGGTCGTCGGCGAGCGCGGCGAGAAGCTCCAGGTCGATCCGGTCCAGTCCAGGCATAGTGCCAAACCCTAGCAGCACGTCATTGGAGAAAAATGAGCAACATGCTCAATCGGCATTCAGTTGCTTGAGCGAGGTGTTGACCGGACGTACCCTCAGACCATGCCGGTGATGACGCCGGCTCCATTGTGCGTCGCCCCACGAGGGCCGCCAGGGACGAGGAGGACGATGATGTCGCCGCAGACCACCCCCATCGCGGACACCGCCCAGGATCTGGAGCTCTCGGAGCGGATCCTCGCTCCGGACGGGACGCGCGTCGCGAACGCCCGCCTCGACCCGTTCGTCGCCGATGTCGACGCCGCGCAGCTGCGCGCCCTCCATCGTGACATGGTCATCCTCCGCCGCATCGACGCCGAGGGCGTCGCACTGCAGCGCCAGGGTCAGCTCGGGCTCTGGGCACCCTGCCAGGGACAGGAGGCCACGCAGATCGGCACCGCCCGGGCCCTCGATCCGCAGGACTACGTCTTCCCGAGCTACCGCGAGACCGGCGTGATCTACGCCCGGGGCGCCGAGCCCGGCGACTACGTGCGCATGTGGCGCGGCGAGGAGGGGGCGGCCTACGATCCCGCGGCCCTGCGGGTCGCTCCGCTGCAGATCATCATCGGCGCCCAGACCCTGCACGCGGTCGGCTACGCCCTCGGCATCCGGCACGAGAACGCGCCGGAGGTCGCCGTGACCTACTTCGGGGACGGGGCGACCAGTCAGGGCGACGTCAACGAGGCGATGATCTTCGCCGCGTCGTACCAGGCGCCGGTCGTGTTCGTCTGTCAGAACAACCACTGGGCCATCTCCGAGCCGGTCACGGTGCAGTCGCAGTATCCGATCGCGGGGCGTGCCCCCGGGTTCGGGATCCCGAGCCTGCGCGTGGACGGCAACGACGTCCTCGCCTGCCTGGCCGCGATGCGCTGGGCGCTGGAGCACGCGCGTTCCGGAAAGGGGCCGGCGTACATCGAAGCGGTGACGTACCGGATGGGTCCGCACACCACTGCGGACGACCCCACCCGGTACCGGGACGAGGCCGAGCTGGAGTCGTGGCGGCGCCGCGACCCCATCGCGCGCCTCGAGGCGTACCTCCGCGCCACCGGCGACCTCACCGCGGAGCACGTCGCCGAGACGCAGGCGGCTGCGGACGCCGTCGCCAAGGAGATGCGGGCGACCTGCCTCGGCATGGTCACCCGTCCGCCCCTGGCGGTCTTCGACGGCGTCTACGCCGAGCCGCACACGGGGCTGGAGCGGCAGCGCGACGAGTACGCCGCCTATCTCGCGTCGTTCGAGGGCGAGGCGTGACCATGACGGAGCTCACTCTCGGCAAGGCGCTCGGCGCCGGTCTCCGCCAGGCGATGCGCGACGACGAGAAGGTCGTGCTCCTGGGGGAGGACATCGGCAAGCTCGGCGGCGTCTTCCGGATCACGGACGGCCTCCTCGACGAGTTCGGGGCAGCCAGGGTCATCGACACGCCTCTCGCGGAGTCCGGGATCGTCGGCACGGCCGTCGGCCTCGCGTTCCGCGGCTACCGCCCGGTCGTCGAGATCCAGTTCGACGGGTTCGTCTACCCGGCCTTCGACCAGATCGTCTCCCAGGTCGCGAAGCTGCACTACCGCACCCAGGGGCGTGTGAAGATGCCGATCACCATTCGGATCCCCTGGGCCGGTGGCATCGGTGCCGCGGAGCATCACTCCGAGTCTCCGGAGGCGTACTTCGCGCACACCGCCGGCCTGCGGGTCGTCGCCGTCTCGAATCCGGAGGATGCCTATCGGAGCCTCCGGCAGGCGATCGCGTCGGACGACCCCGTCGTGTTCTTCGAGCCCAAGCGGCTCTATCACCACAAGGGCGAGGTCGACCTCGAAGCCCCGCTCGCGGACGCGCCGCCGATGGGACTCGCGCGGGTGGTACGCCCGGGCACCGACGTCACCGTCCTCACGTACGGGGCCATGGTGAGCACCGCCCTGCAGGCGGCGGAGGCCGCGGAAGACGAGGGCATCGCCCTGGAAGTGATCGATCTGCGGTCGCTCTCGCCGGTGGACTACGACTCCGTCGCCGCCTCGGTGCGGAAGACCGGGCGTGTGGTCGTGGCGCATGAGGCCTCCCGGGAAGCCGGACTCGCCGCGGAAGTCATCGCGAGCGTGACCGAACGCTGCTTCGAGTACCTGGAGTCCGCCCCGCTGCGGGTCACCGGCCACGACGTGCCGTACCCGCCGGCCAAGCTCGAGAAGTACCACCTTCCGGACCTCGACCGGATCCTCGATGCGGTCGACCGCGTGATGGATCGCCCGCACAGCCTGACGGGAGCTGACGCATGATCGCCGAATTCCGTCTTCCGGACCTCGGCGAAGGTCTCACCGAGGCCGAGGTCGTGCAATGGCTCGTCGCGCCCGGCGACAGCGTCGCGCTGAACCAGACCCTCGCGGAGGTCGAGACCGCCAAAGCGGTCGTCGAGTTGCCGTCGCCCTATGAAGGCACGGTCTCGACCCTGCACGCGGACGCCGGGCAGACCGTCGCCGTGGGCGCTCCGCTGATCGCCTTCGACATCGAGGGGGAGGATCCGCCCCTGCCGCCGTCCGGTGCTGGGCAGGAGGCCGCCGCGGAGAAGGCGCAGCCCAATCTCGTGGGCTACGGCGCCGCCCCGACCTCGAGCGGGCGCCCCGCGCGCCGGGCGCGACGCCGAGGCGCTGCTGCCGACGGGGCCTCGGTGGCCGACACGGCCGTTCTCGAGGCGGCACCGCACGATGCGACGCCATCGGTCGCGGTCGAGCCCGTTCTGGAGCGACCACGGTCCACCCCTCCGGTGCGCGCCTACGCCAAACGACAGGGCGTCGACCTCGTCCTCGTCGCCGCCGCCGTCGGGGACCGTGTGATCACGAGAGCGGATGTGGATGCCTACGCCGAGCGCGTCGGAGCGGAGCCGTCACGGCCCGCGGGGACGTCTGAGCGCGAGACCACCGCGTCATCCGGAATCCTCCCGCGCGCGGAGGGGAGGCCGCGGGAGACGCGCATCCCGATCCGCGGGGTCCGCAAGCACACGGCGGCGGCGATGGTGCAGAGCGCCTTCACCGCCCCGCACGTCACGGTGTTCCACACGGTCGATGTGACCGCGACCATGGAGATGCTGGCACGCCTCCGCGAGGACCGAGTGCTCGCGGAGCACCGGATCGGCCCGCTCGCCGTCGTCGCGAAGGCGGTCTGCCTCGCCCTGCGCCGTGCTCCGGGCCTGAACGCGCGGTGGGATGAGGAGTCCGGGGAGATCATCGAGTACGGCTTCGTCGACCTGGGCATCGCCGCCGCGACCGACCGTGGTCTCATCGTGCCGATGATCCGGGACGCGGAGCGGATGAATCTGGTGGAGCTGTCCGCAGCGATCCGTGCGCTCGCGGAGACCGCGCGTGCGGGGAAGACCTCGCCGGCCGAACTCGCCGGAGGTACGTTCTCGCTGTCGAACATCGGGGTGTTCGGGGTCGACGCCGGAACGCCGATCCTCCCGCCGGGGCAGTCCGGCATCCTCGCGGTCGGCGCCGTGCGTCGGCAGCCGTGGGAGTACCGCGGGGAGATCGCGCTGCGTCAGCTCATGACCCTGAGCCTGTCCTTCGACCACCGCCTCGTGGACGGGGCCGAGGGCGCGACGTTCCTCAAGGACGTGGCGGACATCCTCGAGGATCCGGGGCGGGCGATGCTGCTCAGCTAGCGGCGCGCAGCGCGGCCTCGGCCATCGCGACCAGCACGGTCGCGGTGGCCGTGTGTCTTCTCGTCGCGGCGCGGGTGCTGTGCGGGGTCGAGTTGATGAGACCGAAGCACGCCTGCACGCGCAGCCGCAGTTCGTCGCGGTCGAGGGGCTCCGGACGATCGAGGGCGGCGAGCGCATCCATCCAGAGCTCGATGTAGGCGCGCTGCAGGCGACGGACCTCGGCGCGGTCGTCGTCGTCGAGGAAGGCGAGGTCGCGGTCCTGCACCTGGATCACCTCGGCGTTGCCCAGCGCGAACTCGACATGGAAGCGGATGAGTCCGCGCATCCGCTCGTCGGCTGCCGTCGTCTCCGCGGACACGCGTCGTCCGCCCGCGACGAGATCCTGACTGACCTTGACCAGGACCGCGCCGAGAAGGGCCTGCTTCCCGGCGAAGTGGCGGTACACCGCGGGGCCGGACACGCCGACGGCGGCGCCGATGTCCTCCAGGCTCACGCCGCTGTACCCGCGCGCGGCGAAGAGCCGTGCCGCGGCGTGCAGAAGCGCGTCGGAGCGTTCCGCCTTGGCGCGGTCGCGGGCGGTGGCGGGGCTTGTCATCTCAGTTAATCCTCGCTAACCTGAATCAACGGGTTAGTGAACACTAACCGAGAATGCATGCAGCGCGCCAGGTTCCCGCCCGGCGCGACGTGGGTCGAGGAGGACGTCACGATGCCGGCAACCCAGGAAGCGCTCGCCCAGCAGCTCCGCGACCGTCTCGCCGCGGCAGCGCAGGGCGGGCCGTCCGCCTCCCGTGAGCGCCACGTCGCCCGCGGCAAGCTGCTGCCGCGCGACAGGGTGGCGCGCCTCCTCGATGAGGACAGTCCGTTCCTCGAGGTCGCGCCGCTCGCGGCCGACGGCCTGTACGGCGGCGAGGCACCCGGGGCCGGTGTCATCGCGGGTATCGGCCTGGTCCACGGCCGGCACGTGATGGTGGTCTGCAACGACGCCACCGTGAAGGGCGGGACCTACTATCCGCTCACCGTGAAGAAGCATCTGCGGGCGCAGGAGATCGCCCTCGAGAACCGCTTGCCCTGCCTCTACCTGGTCGACTCGGGCGGCGCCTTCCTTCCTCGCCAGGATGAGGTGTTCCCGGATCGGGAGCACTTCGGACGGATCTTCTTCAACCAGGCGCGGCTGTCCGCGCAGGGCATCCCGCAGCTCGCGGCGGTCCTCGGCTCGTGCACGGCCGGAGGCGCCTACGTTCCGGCGATGAGCGACGAGACCGTCATCGTCCGTGGACAGGGCACGATCTTCCTGGGCGGGCCGCCGCTGGTGAAGGCGGCGATCGGCGAGGTGGTCACGGCGGAGGAGCTCGGGGGAGGGGAGCTGCACGCCCGTCGCAGCGGCGTCGTGGATCACCTGGCCGACGACGACGAGCACGCCCTGGAGATCCTCCGCGACATCGTCGCCACGCTGCCGCCGCCGCTCGCCCCGGCCTGGGACGTCGGGGAGAGTCGTGCCCCGGCGGAGGCCGGCTCCCTGTATGACGTCGTTCCGGTGGACGTCAACGCCTCCTACGACGTGCGCGAGGTCATCGCGCGCCTCGTCGACGGCGACACCTTCCACGAGTTCAAGGCCGAGTACGGCACCACCCTGGTGACGGGCTTCGCGCGGCTGCACGGCCACCCCGTCGGCATCGTCGCGAACAACGGCGTCCTGTTCAGCGAGTCGGCGCTCAAGGGTGCGCATTTCATCGAGCTCTGCGATCAGCGCGGCATCCCGCTGCTCTTCCTGCAGAACATCACCGGCTTCATGGTCGGGTCTGACGCGGAAGCCGGTGGCATCGCGAAGGACGGGGCGAAGATGGTCACGGCCGTCGCGACCACCCGCGTCCCGAAGCTGACCGTCATCATCGGCGGCTCCTTCGGAGCGGGCAACTACTCGATGTGCGGACGTGCGTACTCTCCGCGGTTCCTGTGGACCTGGCCGGCGAGTCGGATCTCGGTCATGGGCGGAGCACAGGCCGCCTCGGTGCTCGCCACCGTGAAGGACGACCAGCTGTCGGCGCGCGGCGAGTCGTGGACCGCGGAGGAGCGGGCGGCGTTCGAGGAGCCGATCCGGGCGCAGTACGAGGAACAGGGCGAGCCGTACTACGCGACCGCGCGGCTGTGGGACGACGGCATCGTCGACCCGGAGCAGACCCGCGACCTCCTGGGCCTCGCTCTGGACGTCGTCGCCCGCAGCCCCCTGCCCGAGCCGCGCTTCGGCGTCTTCCGGATGTGAGCCCCATGTCGCACTCGCCTTCCCTCTCGTTCTCCTCGGTCCTCGTCGCGAACCGCGGGGAGATCGCGCGCCGGATCATCCGGACCCTCCGCGACCTCGGCATCCGCAGCATCGCGGTCTACAGCGACGCGGACGCGGACGCGCCGCACGTCCGCGAGGCGGATGCCGCCGTGCGGATCGGTCCGGCACCGGCCGCGGAGTCGTACCTCGACATCGATGCCGTCATCGCGGCGGCTCGCGCCTCCGGAGCGGAGGCCGTCCATCCCGGCTACGGATTCCTCTCCGAGAGCGTCGGGCTCGCACAGGCGTGTGCGGAGAGCGGCATCGTCTTCATCGGCCCCACCGTCGAGGCTCTGCAGATCATGGGCGACAAGGCGCGAGCCCGTGAGCACGTGAGCCGCAGCGGCGTGCCCGTGGTGCCGGGCTTCGACGCGCGCGGGCTGTCCGACGCGGAGATCCGTGAGGAGGCGGAGGCGGTCGGATTCCCCCTCCTCGTGAAGCCGAGCGCCGGCGGGGGCGGGAAGGGCATGGAGGTCGTCGCCGACAGCACGGGTCTGGCGAGCGCGCTCAGCTCCGCCCGACGGGTCGCGGCATCCGCCTTCGGCGACGACGCGCTCATCCTGGAGCGTCTCATCCGCCGACCGCGACACATCGAGGTGCAGGTGTTCGGCGACGTCCACGGCACCGTCGTGGCGCTCGGCGAGCGCGAGTGCACGCTCCAGCGGCGTCATCAGAAGGTGATCGAGGAGGCGCCGTCCGCCGGGATCCCGTCCGCGACCCGCGACCGGCTGCTCGCAGCGGCGGTGCGGGCAGCGGAGAGCGTCGCCTACGTCGGGGCCGGCACCGTGGAGTTCCTCGTCGACGCGGACGCCCCGGAAGACGTCTTCTTCATCGAGATGAACACCCGGCTGCAGGTGGAGCATCCGGTGACCGAGGAGGTCACCGGACTCGACCTCGTCGAGCTGCAGCTGCGCATGGCCGATGGACAGCCGCTCGACGTCGAGCCCCGCACGACCGGCCATGCCGTGGAGGCGCGGGTGTACGCCGAGTCGCCGGAACGCGGGTTCCTCCCCTCGACGGGGACCGTGGTGCTCTTCGAGGCGCCTCCGGGCGTCCGGGTGGATGCGGCCGTCGAGTCCGGGAGCGTGGTGAGCGGGTTCTACGACCCGATGATCGCGAAGGTCATCGCGTGGGCGGAAGACAGGGAGACGGCGCTGCAGCGCCTGGACGACGCTCTCGCGCGCACCGTGGTGCTCGGCGTGGAGACCAACATCGCGTTCCTGCGCCGGCTCCTCCAGGATCGCCGTGTGCGCGAGGGAGACCTCGACACCGGCCTCATCGAGACCCTGCTCCCGCTCGCACCGACGCCCCCGTCCGCGGCGCAGCTCGCGGCGGCCGCCGGCGTGGTGCAGAACCGCCCCGAGGCGGTCACCGCGCGGGAGGGAGCCGGCCCGCTGTGGCAGAGCCTCCCGGGATGGCGTCTCGGGGCCGCGCCGCACGCCCCCGAACCCGTCACCCTGCTCACCGACGATGACGAGATCGTGCGCGCGACGCCGCCCCTGATGCGCTTCGACCGGGTGCACGCGGCCCGCGACGGCGAGGGCGCGATATGGGTCAGCGAGGAAGGACTGACGCTCCGGCTGCGTCCCCTGGACCGCCGCGGCCGGATGCGCAGGCGCCTCGCCGCCGCGGAACGCGAGGCCAGGGCCACGGAACCAGAGGCGCGCGCGCCCATGCCCGGCGGCGTCGTGGCCGTTCACGTCGAGGACGGGGCGGCGGTCCGGGCGGGAGCGCCTCTCGTCGCGATCGAGGCGATGAAGATGGAGCACCCCGTGCTCGCGCCGCACGACGGCGTGGTGCGGCTGCTGGTCGCGGTCGGCGACCAGGTGCGGCGCGACCAACCGGTCGCCCGCGTGACGATGACGGAGGAGGACCGATGATGCACGATCTCACCGAGGAGGAGCGCGAGCTCGCCGCGATGGTACGCGAGTTCGCGGACACGGTCGTCGCGCCGCAGTCGTACGAGGCGGATCGCACGCACACGCTCTCCATGGAGGTCGTGCGGCAGATGGGAGAGCTCGGCCTCTTCGGACTGCCTTTCCCCGAGGAGTACGGCGGGCAGGGCGGCGACTACATGGCGCTGGGCCTCGCGATCGAAGCCCTGGGGCGCGTCGATCAGTCGATCGCGATCACCCTGGAGGCGGGGGTGAGCCTCGGAGCCATGCCCGTCTTCCGCTTCGGCACCGAGGAGCAGAAGCGGGAGCTGCTGCCGGATCTCCTCGCCGGACGCGCCCTGGCCGGGTTCGGGCTCACCGAGCCCGAGGCGGGAAGCGATGCGGGGGCGACGCGGACGACGGCGCGGCTCGACGGCGACGAGTGGGTGATCGACGGCTCCAAGCAGTTCATCACCAACTCGGGCACTCCGATCACCCGGTTCGTGACGGTCACCGCGGTCACCGGCCAGAGCGAGGGGCGCAAGGAGATCTCGACGATCATCGTCCCGAACGGAACTCCGGGATTCACCGTCGAACCGCCCTACGACAAGGTGGGGTGGAACGCGTCGGACACCCATCCGCTGACGTTCGACGGAGCGCGGGTGCCGGCGGACAATCTCCTCGGCGAGCGGGGGAGCGGGTTCCGCAACTTCCTCAGCATCCTGGACGAGGGCCGCATCGCGATCGCCGCTCTGTCGACCGGCGCCGCGGAGGGGTGCCTGGAGGCGGCGGTCGAGTACGCCAAGAGCCGCACCATCTTCGGCAGCGCCCTCAGCACGCGGCAGAACGCCCAGTTCACGCTGGCACGGATGCGGGCGCGCGTGCACACCGCGCGGCTCGCCTGGCACCACGCCGCGCGCCTCCGTGACGCCGGGGAGGCGTTCGCCGAGCAGGCGGCGATCGCGAAGCTCGTCGCGGGCGAGGCCGCGATGGACAACGCCCGTGACGCGACGCAGATCTTCGGCGGCAACGGGTTCATGAACGAGTTCCCGGTGGCGCGCCACTACCGTGACTCCAAGATCCTCGAGATCGGCGAGGGGACCACGGAGGTCCAGCTCCTCGTGATCGCCAGGGCGCTCGGGCTCGCCCGGTAGCGTGGAGGCATGACCATGCGCGAGATCGTGCAGCGCGGCCTGTACTACGAGGAGTTCGAGACCGACGTCCGGTACGTGCACCGCCCCGGTCGCACGGCCACGGAAGCGGACAACGTCCTCTTCACGACGCTGACGATGAACACCCAGGCGCTGCATCTGGACGCCGCGTTCGCCGATGCCCAGGAGCCCTTCCACGCGCGCCTCATGAACTCCATGTGGACGCTGTCGACGATGGTGGGCTCCTCCGTCGCCCAGCTGACACAGGGGACGCTGGTGGCGCAGCTCGGCCTCGGCGACATCGCCTTCCCGCATCCGCTGTTCGCCGGGGACACGCTCACGACCGAGAGCGTCGTCGTCGACAAGCGGCTCTCGTCGTCCCGCCCCGGTCAGGGCATCGTGCAGATCGCGCACACCGGACGCAATCAGGACGGCACCGTGGTCGCGACCGCCGTCCGCACGGTGCTGGTGCGCTGCCGGCCGGAGGAGGACGCCGCATGACCTTCGACCTCGGCCCTGCCCTGCTGTTCTGCCCGGCGGACCGCCCGGAGCGCTTCGCGAAGGCCCAGGAACGGGCGGATGCCGTGATCCTCGACCTGGAGGACGCCGTGCTGCCGGAGGCGAAGAGCGAGGCCCGCGAGAACATCGTCGCCGCGGACCTCGACCCCGCGCGCGTCATCGTGCGGGTGAACGCCCCGGACTCCGCGGCCTTCGCTGACGACCTCGAGGCGTTGGCTCGCTCGCCGTTCCGGACCGTGATGGTGGCGAAGACGGAGAGCGCGGAGAGCCTGGACGCCTTCGACGCGGACTACTCGCTCCTCGCGCTGTGCGAGACGGCGCGCGGGATCCATGCGGCGCCCGAGATCGCCGCGCACCCGGCGGTCGCCGGACTGATGTGGGGCGCGGAGGATCTGGTGGCCTCCCTCGGCGGCACCTCGTCCCGCAACGCGGAGGGTCGCTACCGTGACATCGCGCGCTACGCCCGTTCCCGGGTGCTCCTGGAGGCCGGTGCGCACGGCAAGGCGGCGATCGACGCGGTGCACGTCGACATCGGCGACACCGCGGGGCTCGAGCGGGAGGCGGAGGATGCGGCGGCGTCCGGGTTCCGGGCGACGGCATGCATCCATCCGAGTCAGGTCGCGGTGATCCGGGCGGCGTATGCCCCGGACGCCGAGACCGTGGCATGGGCGCGCGAGGTCCTCGCCGCTGCGGCGCAGGAACGCGGTGTGTTCCGCTTCCAGGGGCGCATGGTGGACGAGCCCGTCCTGCGCCACGCGCGCGCCGTGGTCTCCCGCGCCGGCTGACCGTCCCGTCAGAGGACGGGCGTCTCCTCGAGCAGCCGGAGGTAGCCGGGTGCCGCGACGAACCGGTGCGCGGAGCCGTTGCGCAGCACCTCGCCGTCGCGGGGGAGCGTGCCGCCGGAGACGTGGTCGATGACGGCGCGGATGACGCCGCCGTGGGTCACCACGAGCACCGACTCCGCCTGCGGCGCCGACCTCCGCCGGGCGTCGCGCGCAATGCGGTGCAGCGCGGCGATGGCGCGGACGCCGACCTCGTGCAGCGACTCCGCCCCCGGGACCTCGGCGTGCCAGTCGCCGTAGGTCGAGATGTAGTCGGGGACGAGCATGCCCTCCCCGTCGCCGAACTCCCGCTCCCGGATGTCGGGGACCACGCCCGCGATCTCCAGCCCCAGGCGCTCCGCGATGATGCCGGCGGTCTCGCTCGCCCGCACGAGCGGGCTCGTGTAGACGGCATGGTGCGTCGTGCCGGCGAGCTTCTCCGCCGCCCACCGTGCGTCCTCGCGCCCCGTCTCGTTCAGAGGGATGTCGGTCGACCCCTGGATGCGGCGGGCGAGGTTCCAGTCGGTCTGACCGTGGCGGATGAGGGTGAGATAGGTCACGAGAGCATCTCCTGCAGGGCGGGGAGCACGTCGCTGGTGCCGGCGGCGATGGTGACATCCGCCCAGGCGTCCGCGCGGGTCGGCTCGCGATTGACGATGATCAGAGGGATGCCACGCCGACGCGCACGGTTCACGAGCCGCACGCCGGAGTTCACGACGAGAGAGGAGCCGGCCACGATGAGCGCATCGCTGGAGCGCAGCAACGACTCCGCGGCACGGAAGCGGTCCTGTGGCACGTACTCTCCGAAGAACACCACGACGGGCTTGAGCATGCCCTCGCACACGGTGCAGGTCGGGATCACGAAGCCATCGGTGCTCTCCGGGAGCACGTCGCCGTCCGGGGCCAGCGCCACGTTCTCCGGAACCGTGATCCAGGGATTGCGCTCCTCGATCTGCACGGCGATGTCGCGACGGTCGAACACCTGGCCGCAGTGCAGGCAGAGCACGCGGCGCATGGTCCCGTGCACCTCGATGACATGCGAGCTGCCCGCGCGGAGGTGCAGGCCGTCGACGTTCTGGGTGATGACGCCCGAGACGACACCTCTGGACTCCATCTCCGCGAGGGCTCGGTGGCCGGGATTCGGGGCGGCATGGGCGAAGGCGCGCCACCCGAGGTGCCCGCCGACCCAGTAGCGACGTCTCGCGGCCTCATCGCCGAGGTAGGTCTGGATCGTCATGGGATCGCTGCGGGTGCGCGCCCCCTCGCCGCGGTAGGCGGGGATGCCCGAGTCGGTGGAGATGCCGGCGCCGGTGAGGAGGGCGATCCGCTTGCCGCGCAGCAGGTCGGCGGCGTGGGAGAGCTCGGCCGACGGCTCGGCGGTGTTCGTCACGCTCACAGGACCTCCTCGCTCGAGTCTACGGGGCGTGGGGTGGGCGAGAACCGGGATGGCAGAGTGGAACGGTGGACCTCGAGCATGTGACCGACATCGACGACCCGCGGCTGGACGACTACCGCGGCCTCACCGACACCGCCCTCCGCGCCGTCCGCGAGCCCGCGGAGGGACTCTACATCGCCGAGACCGCCAAGGTGATCGAGCGTGCGCTGGCCGCCGGGCACGAACCCCGATCGGTGCTGGTCTCGGCCCGGCGCGTCGACGAGGTACGGCGCATCCTGGGGGAGCGCGCCGTTCCGGTGCTCGTGGTCCCGGACGAGGTCGCGGAACAGGTCACCGGCTATCAGGTGCACCGAGGGGCCCTCGCCGCGATGCACCGCCCGGCTCTGGCGCCGGTCGCGGACGTGGTGCGCGACGCACGGCTGGTGCTGGTCCTGGAGGACCTCGGCGATCACACCAACGTCGGTGCGGCCTTCCGTGCCGCCGCCGGGTTGGGGGCGGATGCGGTGCTGGTGTCGGCGCGCTGCGCCGACCCGCTCTACCGTCGCAGCGTCCGGGTGAGCATGGGCACGGTGTTCCAGGTGCCCTGGACGCGGATCGACGAGTGGTCCTCGGCGGTCTCGGATCTTCGTGAGCAGGGCTTCGACATCGCCGCCCTCGCACTCAGCGACACAGCCGTGGATCTCCGGCTGTATGCGGCACAGCGGCCCGCGAAGGTGGCGCTGCTCTTCGGCGCGGAGGGAGACGGTCTCACGCGGACCGCCCTCGACAGTGCGGACACGGTGGTGACGATCCCGATGGCCGGCGGCGTGGATTCGCTCAATGTCGCCTCGGCCGCCGCCGTCGCGCTGTGGGCACTCGCTCCCGTGGAGTGAGAGGCGCGTCACTCCTTGCCGGGGAGGATGACGGGGGAGGGCTCGGGACGCTTCGCCGCGATGTGGTCGCCGGAGGACTGGTGACGGAGACGACGGAGCACCCAGGGCACGAGGTGCTCCCTCGCCCAGCCGAG
Organism: Microbacterium sp. str. 'China'; assembly: GCF_002993305.1. Lineage (NCBI taxonomy): Bacteria > Bacillati > Actinomycetota > Actinomycetes > Micrococcales > Microbacteriaceae > Microbacterium > Microbacterium sp. str. 'China'. The sequence continues at coordinate 1,750,365 of NZ_CP027434.1, forward strand.
GTCCTCGCCGCGGGCGGCGCGCCACGTGCGCAGGGGCAGGGGCTCGGGCTGCATGGCCTCGAGGTCGTTCGGCACGTTGAGGGCGCGGAGCACCATCCGCGCGACCTCGTGGTGGCCGAGCGCGTTGTAGTGGAGGCGGTCGTCGTCGAAGAAGCGGGCGTCCTGCACGACCTTCAGCGCCCACTGGTCCGCGACGATGCAGTCGTGCCGCTCCGCGATCGCGCGGACGTTCTCGTTGTAGATCGCGACCTTGCCGCGGAAGGGACGGAAGACCGGCGTGAACCCCGTGTCGATGCCGGTGAAGAGGATCACCGCGGCACCGGTGGACGACAGGCGCGCCACCGCGTCCTCGAGCTGTGCGGCGATGGCGTCCGGGTCGGTGCCGGGGCGGATGACGTCGTTGCCGCCGGCGCAGATCGAGATGAGGTCGGGGTGCAGCGCGACGGCGGGCTCCACCTGATCGGCGACGATCTGCGCGATGAGCTTCCCTCGGACGGCGAGGTTGGCATAGGCGAAATCGTCGACCTGCTGGGCGAGCACCTCGGCGACGCGATCGGCCCAGCCGCGGTGACCCCCGGGGGCCGCCGGGTCCGGGTCTCCGATGCCCTCGGTGAACGAGTCGCCGATCGCGACGAACCGGCGCCAGGGGTGCGGGGTCTCGTTCGCGACGTACGGGGTCCTGGTCGATTCCTGATCGCTCATCCGGCTCTCCTTCGCGAAGGCGTGCGCGCACGATGGTGACCGCCGCGCAGTGACCGAGCCTACCCGTACCGGCGCTCAGGAGGGGGGACGCGCGCGGCGTCGCGGCGGATGCCCCGGTGTCGGTGGGAGCGATTATCGTGGAGTCGATGCTCTCTCCGTCCTTCCCCCAGCGCGCCCCGTGGGGAACGGCGAACAAGCTGCGGGCATGGCAGCAGGAGGCTCTGGACGCGTACTTCCAGGCCGACCAGCGTGACTTCCTCGTGGCCGCCACACCGGGCGCCGGCAAGACCACGTTCGCGCTCACCCTCGCGGTCGAGCTCATGCGCATGGGGGAGGTGAACCGCGTCATCGTCGTGGCCCCCACGGAGCACCTGAAGACGCAGTGGGCCGATGCCGCCGCGCGCGTGCACATCCGTCTCGACCCGCGCTTCCGCAACAGCGACTGGGCTCCGGCACGGCACTATCACGGGGTCGTGGTGACGTATGCCCAGGTCGCCGCGAAGTCGTCGGTGCATCGCCACCTCACCGAGGACGCGAAGACCCTGGTCATCCTCGATGAGGTGCACCACGGCGGCGACGCCCTGAGCTGGGGCGACGCGATCCGGGATGCCTACGGGCCGGCGAAGCGCCGACTGCTGCTCTCCGGGACCCCGTTCCGGAGCGATACGGCGCCGATCCCGTTCGTGGAGTACCTCCCGGACGAGACGGGGGCGCGGGTCTCCAGCACCGATTACGCCTACGGCTACGGCCGCGCTCTCGCGGACGGCGTCGTCCGTCCCGTGCTCTTCCACATGTACGCGGGGAAGATGCGCTGGCGTACGAGCGCCGGCGACGAGCTCGAGACCCACCTCGGGCAGGACAACACGAAGGACGTCACGTCGCAGGCGTGGCGCACGGCCCTCGACCCCGAGGGCGACTGGATGCCGGCCGTGCTCTCCGCCGCCGACCGCCGCCTCACCGAGATCCGGCACCACATCCCCGACGCCGGCGGACTCGTGCTGGCCACGGATCAGACCGTCGCCCGGGCCTACGCCAAGATCCTGCACAGCATCACGCGCGAGCAGCCGACGATCGTGCTCTCCGATGACGCCACCGCGTCCGAGCGGATCGAGAAGTTCTCCGAGGGCACCGCCCGGTGGATGGTCGCGGTGCGCATGGTGTCGGAGGGCGTCGACGTGCCGCGGCTCGCCGTCGGCGTCTACGCGACGTCGTCGTCCACCCCGCTGTTCTTCGCCCAGGCGATCGGCCGCTTCGTGCGCGCCCGCCGTCGCGGAGAGGCGGCGAGCGTCTTCCTCCCGCACGTCCCCGTGCTGATGAAGCTCGCGAACGAGATGGAGAAGCAGCGCGACCACGCGCTCGACCGGCAGTCCAAGGACGACGATGGCCTCGACGACTCGCTGCTGGAGAGCGCGAACCGCGAGGACGAGGCCTCCGACGCCCTGACCCAGGAGTTCAGCTACCAGGCGATCTCCTCCGTCGCGCACTTCGACCGCATGGTGTTCGACGGCAAGGAGTTCGGTCAGCTCGCCGAGCCGAACACGCCCGAGGAGGAGGAGTTCATCGGCTTCCCCGGCCTGCTCGAACCCGAGCACGTGCACGAGCTCCTCATGCAGCGGCAGGCCCGCCAGTCCCGGCATCGCGAGGTCCGGGAGGCCCAGGCCGAGCCGACGCAGACCACGACGCTGCCCGCACCGCTGCACCGCACCCTGCGCGAGCAGCGCCAGCTCCTGAACAGCCTGGTGGGCCTCTACGCGCGGCAGTCGGGCCAGCCGCACGGTGCCGTCCACGCCGAACTCCGTCGTATCTGCGGCGGCCCGGCGGTGGCGCAGGCGACCGTGACGCAGCTGCAGTCCCGCGTCGAGGTACTGCGCAAACGCGTCCGCTCCTGAGGGCGGTTTCGGCGCCGCTTCGGATCCCCGAAATGCTGGCAATCCGGGCCAGGACGCGGCCTTCGCGACACCCCGCGGATAGCGTGGAACGGTTGCCCGGACGCCGGGCACCGTGACACCTGGAGGTTCCATGACAGCCCCTGCCGCAGCCGATTCCACGGCCGCCGATCGACGGCGCTGGGCTCGCTATCTCGTCGAGGAGCGCGCCGAGGGCGCCGTCTATCAGCGCCTCGCGGCCCGCCGGTCGGGGGAGGAGCGGGCGATCCTGCTCGGGCTCGCCGAGGCCGAGCGCCGGCACGAGAAGCACTGGCTCGACCTTCTGGGCGGCGAACCGACGCGCCTGCCGCGGGCGGGAATCCGTTCCCGCTTCCTGGGGTGGATGGCCGGGCGCTTCGGCTCGATCTTCGTCCTCGCCCTCGCCCAGAGTGCCGAGGCCCGCTCCCCGTACGACGCCGAGCGCTGGGCCACCCCGGCCATGCGCGCCGACGAGAAGGTCCACCACGAGGTCGTCCGCGGCCTCGCCGCGCGGGGCCGTCGGCGCCTCTCGGGCTCCTTCCGCGCGGCCGTCTTCGGGGCGAACGACGGCCTCGTCAGCAACCTCGCCCTGGTACTCGGGATCGGCGCCACCGGCGTGAGCTCCGGCTTCGTGCTGTTCAGCGGTATCGCGGGTCTCCTCGCCGGCGCGCTGTCCATGGGAGCCGGGGAGTTCGTGTCGGTGCGATCACAGCGGGAACTCCTCACCGCCACCGAGGCGAACGAGGACGCCGCGGCGGCAGCGGCCGACCTCGACATCGACGAGAACGAGCTCGCGCTCGTGTACCGCGCCCGAGGCATGGATCACGGTGAATCCCTCGCCAGGGCCCGCCGCATCGTGGAGGCCGCCCAGGAGGGCGTCCGCCGGGCAGCTACGGGGCCGGTGGCGGTCCAGGGCGGGGACGCGCACGAGGTCGTCGGCAGCGACTGGACGGCGGCCATCTCCAGCTTCCTCCTCTTCGCCTCCGGCGCGATCATCCCCGTCCTGCCCTGGATCTTCGGCATGGAGGGCACCGCGGCGATCGTGCTCGCGCTCGTGCTCGTCGGCATCGCGCTGCTCAGCACCGGTGCGATGGTCGGCGTGCTCTCCGGAGGACCGCCGCTCCGGCGGGCCCTTCGGCAGCTCGCGATCGGCTTCGGCGCGGCGGCGGTGACCTACGCGCTGGGTCTGCTCTTCGGCGTCGGCGCGGTGTGACGGCGGTGCGGTCCCGCCTCGCGCGGGACCGCACCGGATCACCGTGGCCGCAGCGGGAACGACGAAGGCCCCGGATCCGTGGATCCGGGGCCTTCGCTCTCTGTGCGCGGAGGGGGACTTGAACCCCCACGCCCTATCGGGCACTAGCACCTCAAGCTAGCGCGTCTACCATTCCGCCACCCGCGCAGGTGTTGGATTTGATCGTTGCCGACCGAAGAATGAGATTAGCACGTTATCGGAGGCGTCTCGAACCGAGCGTGACGCCCGGGCGTGGCACGCGGTTTCGATAGCCTGAGTCCATGACCGAATCCTCCCTGCCGGAGGTCGCCCGCGTCGCGAGCGACCTCATCCGCTTCGACACCTCCAACTACGGCGGCGGCAACGCGAAAGGGGAGCGGGAGGCGGCCGAGTACGTCGGCGCGTATCTGGAGGAGCTGGGGCTCGAGGTCGAGTACTACGAGCCCATCCCGCGACGGACGAACGTCATGGCGCGGGTCCCCGGCCGTGATCGCACCAAGCCGGCCCTCGTCGTGCACGGCCATCTGGATGTCGTGCCCGCGGTCGCCGAGGACTGGACGGTGGACCCGTTCGCCGGCACCGTGCAGGACGACATGCTGTGGGGCCGGGGCGCCGTGGACATGAAGAACATGGACGCGATGATCCTCACCGCCGTGGCCGACATCCTGCGCGCGGGGGAGCAGCCGGAGCGCGACCTCGTCCTGGCGTTCTTCGCCGACGAGGAGAACGGCGGGGTCGAGGGCTCCGCGCTCGTCGTGAAGGACCGGCCGGAGTGGTTCGCCGGGGCGACGGCGGCGATCAGCGAGGTCGGCGGCTACTCGATCTCGGTCGACGATCGTCGGGCGTACCTGCTGCAGGTGGGGGAGAAGGCCCTGATCTGGATCCGCCTCGTCGCCACCGGCCGGGCAGGACACGGCAGCCGCCTGCACGAGGACAACGCCGTCACGAAGCTCGCCGAGGCCGTCGCCGCCATCGGCCGCACGCGCTGGCCGGTCCGGCTCACGCCGACGACGGAGGCGCTGCTCGAGGGTCTGAGCGCGTTGACCGGCCGGAGCGCCGACGACCCCGACGCCCTCGCCGCCGCGGCCGGCCCCGCTGAGGCCTTCCTGCGGTCGACGTTCCGCACGACGACCAACCCGACGGCCCTCACCGCCGGCTACAAGCACAACGTCATCCCGGAGCGCGCCGAGGCGCTGATCGACGTCCGGGTGATCCCCGGCACCGAGGACGACGTACTCGCCGAGCTCCAGCGCATCGTGGGCGACGACATACGGATCGAGACCGTGGTGCGCGACATCGGCATGGAGACGCCGTTCGAGGGAGAGCTCGTCGACGCGATGGTGGCAGCCCTGGGTCGGCACGACCCCGGGGTACCGGTCATCCCGTACCTTCTGGGAGCCGGAACGGACAACAAGGCGCTGGCCACTCTCGGCATCACCGGCTACGGCTTCGCCCCGCTGCGTCTCCCCGCCGATCTCGACTTCACCGGGATGTTCCACGGAGTCGACGAGCGCGTGCCCGTAGACTCACTTGTCTTCGGTCAGCGGGTGCTGGCCGATCTGCTGCGCACGTACTGAGCGGTCTCCACGCGCTCCGTGCCGTCCCGAAAGACGAAGGCCTCTCCATGCACCTGCTCGAAGCACTGATCCTGGGAATCGTCCAGGGCCTCACCGAGTTCCTGCCGATCTCCTCCAGCGCCCATCTGCGTGTCGTCGGGACGTTCCTGCCGTCCGGAGAGGATCCGGGCGCGGCGTTCACCGCCATCACACAGATCGGCACCGAGGCCGCGGTCGTCGTGTTCTTCTGGCGGGACATCGTCCGCATCATCTCCCAGTGGTTCCGATCCCTCGCCGGCAAGGTGCCACGGAACGATCCGGACGCGCGCATGGGCTGGCTCATCATCATCGGCAGCATCCCGATCGTGCTGCTCGGGCTCCTGTTCCAGGACCAGATCGAGACCGTCTTCCGGTCGCTCTGGATCGTGGCGATCATGCTCATCGTGTTCGGCATCCTCCTGGGCATCGCCGACCACGTCGGTGCCAAGCGCCGCACGCTCGACGACCTGACCTACCCGCACGGCATCGCCTTCGGTCTCGCGCAGGCGCTCGCCCTCATCCCCGGTGTCTCGCGATCCGGTGGCACGATCACCATGGGTCTCTTCCTCGGCTATGAGCGCGCCGCCGCCGCCCGCTACGCCTTCCTGCTGGCAATCCCGGCGGTGTTCGGCAGCGGCTTCTACCAGCTGTTCAAGAGCTGGGGCGAGCCGTCCTTCTTCTCGCTCGGCGACACGGTGGCCGCGACGGGCGTCGCCTTCGTCGTCGCACTCGGCGTGATCGCGTTCTTCATGAACTGGATCTCGAAGCGCAGCTTCCTGCCGTTCGTGATCTACCGGATCCTGCTCGGTGGCGTGCTGCTCGTGCTGCTCGCGATGGGTGTCATCCCTGCGTCCGCTTGATCAGCGCTTGCGGTCACCGCGGCCGTCGTCGCGGCGACGCAGATAGCGCTCGAAGGCCTGGGCGATCGCGTCCCCGGACGCGTCGGGGGAGTCCCACGTGTCCCGGGTGCGCTCCAGCTGCCGGATGTACTCCGCCATGTCCTCGTCCTCGGACGCGGCGGCATCGATCGACGCCTCCCATGCCGCGGCCTCGGTGCGCAGGTGCCGGCGGTCCACGTCCACCCCGGTCAGCTCCTCGAGACGGTCGAGGAGGGCCAGGGTGACCTTCGGCGACGGCGCTGCCGAGGCCACGTAGTGCGGGACGCTGGCCCAGAGGCTCACGGAGGGGATACCCGCGTTCTCAGCGAAGTGCTCCAGCACGGTGAGGATGCCGACGGGGCCCTCGTACACCGAACGCTCCAGGGCGTGGGCCTCCCGGACCTGTTCGTTCTGGCTCGACGCGAAGATCGAGATCGGGCGGGTGTGCGGGACGTCGGAGAGCATCGCGCCGAGGGTCACGAACCCGGTGATGTCGTCGCGCAGCGCGACATCGATGAACTCGGACGCGAACGCCTGCCAGGTGCGCGCGGGCTCGGCGCCGGTGAGGAGCCAGAACTCCGGGCCGGGGCCCGGGTCTCGCGGGCGCCACAGTCCGGCCTCCGGCCAGGTCATCTGACGACGTCCCTCTGCGTCGAGCCGCGTCGCCGGTCTCGTGTACTGGTAGTCGAAGTAGAGCTCCGGATCGACCGAATGCACGAGGTCGTAGCCGCCGGCCGCCTGCAGGGCGCCGACGGCTCCCGTCGCGGCCTCGCCGGCGTCATTCCAGCCGTCGAAGGCGGCGATGATGATACGTGAACCGAGAACGTCCATGCCGTGCTCCCTTCGCGGTCGAGGATTCGATCCCCCCAGGCTAGCCCGCGACGAGGGGATGTGGGCGGGCCCGGCTAGCATGGGTTCAGTGAGCAACAAGCCCCGCGCAGTCCTCTGGGACATGGATGGAACACTCGTCGACACCGAGCCGTACTGGATGGCGGCCGAGACTGCTCTGGTGGAGTCGTTCGGTGGCACCTGGTCCCATGAGGACGCCTTGCAGCTCGTGGGCAGCGGCCTCATCGACAGCGCGATCATCCTCCAGGGCGCGGGGGTCGACATGGCTCCCGAGGCGATCGTCTCGCACCTCACGAGTGCGGTGCAGGAGTCGCTGCGGACCCGGGGTGTGCCCTTCCGACCGGGCGCTCAGGAGCTTCTCCGCGACCTCCGCGCCGCCGGGATCCCGACCGGACTGGTGACGATGTCGCTGCGCCGGATGGCTCTCGACGTGGTCGGGCTGATCGAGTTCGAGGCGTTCGACATCGTCGTCGCCGGAGACGACGTCGACAACCCCAAGCCGCACCCGGAGCCCTACCTCCAGGCCGCGGCGCTCCTCGATGTGGACATCGCCGAGGTCGTGGTCATCGAGGATTCCCCGACCGGTCTCCGCGCGGGCCTCGCCTCCGGAGCGCTGACGCTCGGCGTGCCCCACATCGTCCCGCTCGACGGCCTCGGCGCCCACGAGCTGTGGCCGACCCTCGACGGCCGCGGTGCCGCCGACCTCGTGGAGCTCTTCGGCTCCCGCGCCGCGATCACGGAGGCCACCCGATGACGACCACGTCCGCCCCGCGCCCCAGCGGCCCCTTCCGTGAGGGCGACCGCGTGCAGCTCACCGGCCCGAAGGGTCGCCTGCACACTGTGACGCTCCGCGAAGACGGCGAGCTGCACACCCACCACGGCGTCCTCCGGCACCGAGACCTCATCGGGCTCCCCGATGGCTCGGTCGTGGCGAACAGCTCCGGGCACGAGTACCTGGCGCTGCGGCCGCTGCTGCGGGACTTCGCGATGTCGATGCCGCGCGGTGCCGCGATCGTCTACCCGAAGGACGCGGCGCAGATCGTCATGCAGGCCGACATCTTCCCCGGCGCCACCGTCGTCGAGGCCGGCGTCGGGTCCGGTGCTCTGTCGCTCTCGCTCCTCAGGGCCGTGGGCTCCACGGGGCGCCTGCTCTCCTTCGAGCGCCGCGAGGACTTCGCGGAGGTGGCGCAGGCGAACGTCGAGACGTTCTTCGGGGAGCGCCCCGAATCCTGGCGCGTCGTCGTCGGTGACCTCGTCGCCGCGCTGCCCGTGGAAGTCGAGCCCGGCACCGTCGACCGGGTGGTGCTCGACATGCTCGCGCCCTGGGAGTGCATCGAGGCGGTGGCGGAGGCGCTGACCCCCGGCGGTGTCGTGCTCTGCTACATCGCCACCGCCACGCAGCTCTCCCGCGTCGCCGAGTTCATCCGCGGCACCGGGCTCTTCACCGACCCCGAGGCGTCGGAAACCATGGTCCGCGGGTGGCACGTGGAGGGGCTGGCTGTCCGGCCGGACCACCGCATGGTCGCCCACACCGGGTTCCTCCTCACGGCCCGCAGGCTCGCCCCGGGCGCCGTGGCCCCGTCTGTGAAGCGTCGGGCCTCGAAGAGCAGTTACAGCGACGAGGATGTGGAGCTGTGGACCCCGGGCGCGGTGGGCGATCGCGAGATCACGGACAAGAACCTCCGCAAACGCGCCCGCGAAGCAGGGAAAGCCGCCGAGGGCGCGCGGTTGGCGGCTGCATCGCGCGAATCCGAGCACCCGACGGAATAGACTGGAGCGCGTGCGTAAAACGTCCGCCGTTCTGGCCTCCCTTAGCCTCGCCGCCCTCGCCCTGACGGGGTGCAGCGTGATCTCTTCGTCCGCCGATGCCACATGCGATCGCGACGGACACGCCAACGGCATCGACAGCGCCGTCACGGTCAGCGGCGAGGTCGGCTCCGAGCCCGAGGTGGAGATCTTCGCACCGGTGCGTCTCACGGAGACGTCCTACGCCGACGCGGTCACGGGGGACGGGCGTGCCCTCGTGGATGACGCCCAGCCGCTCATCGCGCAGATCTCGATCTACAACGGCGCGACGGGCGAGCAGATCTTCCAGACGACGTACGACGAGGGGAACACCCGCCCGTCGACGATCGGCTCCTGGGCAACGCAGTCTCCTGGGCTCGCCGATGTGCTGGAGTGTGCGACGGGTGGCACGCGCATCGTCGCGGGTCTGACTCCGGAGGACTTCGGCGAGGCGAACCTCGGTGGCTTCGGCATGGGGGAGGACGACATCGCGGTGTTCGTGATCGATGTCGTCGACGCCTTCCTCCCGAAGGCCGAGGGCACGCTGCAGTTCAATGACGCGCAGGGCATGCCGACCGTGGTGCGTGCCGACGACGGCACCCCGGGCATCATCATCCCCGACAGCGCTGCCCCGGAGGAGCAGGTCGTCCAGACACTGATCCGCGGAGACGGCGAGAAGCTGACCGACGAGCAGACGCCACTCGTCCACTTCACCGCGGTGAGCTGGGACGACAAGTCCGTCCTGCAGAGCACGTGGGGACAGTCCGCCACCGACAGCATCCGACAGATCGCCGCCCCGGTGGCCGACGCGTTGGTCGGGAAGCCGGTCGGCTCCCAGGTCCTCGTCGTCCTGCCGAAGACCGAGAGTTCCGCCGCGATGGCCGTCGTGGTCGACATCCTCGGCGTGTCCCCGGTCTCCGCGCCCTGATGGCTGCCCGGATCCCTGCCGAAGAGCGCCTGACGAACCTCGTCGTGGCGCTGATGGCGACGGAGATCGGGCTCACCAAGCAGCAGATCCTCGACAACGTCTCCGGCTATCGCCAACGCGCCGATGCAGGGACGCGTTCGGATGCTCTGGAGAAGATGTTCGAGCGGGACAAGGACGAGCTGCGCGCGCTCGGCGTTCCGATCGAGACGATCGGCGACGCCGCCGACCCGAACGACCTGCGGGAGGCCCGATACCGCATTCCGCAAGCGGAATACGACCTGCCAGGAGACATCGAGTTCTCTCCGGCGGAGCTTGCCGTGCTCCGCCTCGCCGGTAGCGTCTGGAGCGCGGAATCCGTCTCGGGAGACGCGCAGTCCGGCGTCCGGAAGATCCGCGCCCTGGGCATCGACGGCGATGAGCCGATCATCGGCTTCGCGCCGCGGATCACCGCACGCGACGCTGCTTTCGCGCCTTTGCAGGACGCGATCGAACGCCGCAGGGTGGTCTCCTTCGACTATCTGAAGCCGGGGGAGGACGCTCCCCGGCGCCGACGCATTCGTCCGCTCGCGTTGGTGGACTATGAAGCGCGCTGGCATGTCTACGGCGTAGACGTCGACATCGAAGAGGACCGGACGTTCCTGCTCAGCCGCATCGTCGGTGACGTCGTCGTGAGTGCGACCACGTTCGACGCGGCGTTGCGGGAGGGCGCGGGGGATCGGGCGCTGAGCGGCCTCGAACGTGTCGCCGCCGAGAACTCAGCGCTGCTGGAGGTGACCCCCGGTACCGAGGCTGCACTGCGCCTGGGCCGGCGTGCGACACCCGCCGCCCAAGGCATCCGTGTGCCCTTCGTCGATCTGCACATCCTGGCGGACGAGCTGGCGTCCTATGGACCCGAGGTCCGCGTCGTGGAGCCCGCACCGCTCAGGGACGCAGTGATCAGCCGTCTGCGCGCGGTGGTCCAGGCCCACATCGATACGGAGGTGTCGGCATGAGTGCCGCGCCCAAGCCTCTCCTCGCCGCGGAGCGCGTGCGTCTCTACCTGACGCTCGTCCCGTATCTGCTCGAGCACGGGCAGGTCTCGCTCACCGAGGCCGCCGAGGAGTTCGGGGTGACCCCGCGGGAGATGCGGGCGATGGTCGAGAAGCTGACCGTCATCGGCCTTCCCGGCGAGGCGGGCTACTGGCAGCAGCCGCAGGAGATGTTCGACATCAACTGGGATCTCCTCGACCTCGAGGACGTCATCGAGATCACGAACGACGTGGCCCTGCGTCGAGTGCCGCGTTTCACGGCGCGTGAGGCTGCGGCCCTGCTCGCGGGCCTGCAGATGGTCGCCGCCGTGCCTGCCGTGTCCGACTCCGGCCTCGTGGCCGGGCTCATCTCCAAGCTCTCGCGGGGAGCCGCTGACGCCCCGGCCGACGTCGTCGTCGCCCCGACCGCGGTGGACGAGGTGCGCGAGGTCGTCTCCCGCGGCCTGCAGAAGGGCGTGGCGGTCTCGTTCACCTACCAGGCTCCCGACGCCGCCCCGACGACCCGGACCGTGGATCCCGTGCAGATCCTCATCACCAACGGACAGTGGTACCTGCAGGGCTGGTGCCACATGCGCGAGGCGATGCGCACGTTCCATCTCGATCGTGTCAGCGCACCGACCCTGACCGACATCCCCAGCACGCACGGCGGCGACCGGGTGCCGGAGGCGTTCGCCGGGCTGGAGGAGGAGCGCGAGGTCACCGTCCGCGTCCCGGAGCGCCTCGCTCCGCTGCTCAGCGGTTTCGTGCCCACGGAGACGCTCCGCGCGGGCGACGGGATGGTGACCACGCAGCTGCACCTCGCGGACCCCCGCGGCATCAAACGGCTCGCGGCCCGTTTCGGCGGTGCGATGGAGGTCACGGATCCGGGGATCGCGCGGACCGCCACCCGGGAGTGGGCTGCCGCCGGACTCGCGCTCTACCACCGGCCTGCGGCCGAGGATTGATCTGTAGACTGGGGCGGAAAGCCCCCCTACGACGGGATTGTCGATATGTTCGCTGGAATGCAAGGCTGGCACCTGCTCATCGTGCTGGCCGTTATCCTCCTCCTCTTCGGCGCTGCCAAGCTGCCGGCCCTCGCGAAGAGCATGGGCCAGTCGGCCCGCGTCTTCAAGGGCGAGATGAAGGCCATGAAGGAAGAAGACGCGGTTCGTGCCGAGTCGGCTCCCGCGGAGCCGACGACGGTGAAGGACTCGGGCACCGACCCTGAGACTCCGCCTCGCGCCTGACCGGCCGTGGCAGCCATCGAACCGACCGTGATGCCGACGGCGGATCGGGATCGGCGGATGTCGCTTGGCGCACATCTCGTCGAACTGCGCAAGCGCCTCATGTACGCGGCGATCGCTCTGGTCGTCGGCATGGTCGTGGCGTTCATCATCGCGGACCCGGTCATCCATTTCATCACCGGTCCGATCCGCATCATTTCGGAACAGCGAGGTGATGACTTCAGCGCGTTGAACTTCGCAACAGTGACGTCCGCGTTCGACATGCGTATGCGCATCGCCTTCACGATCGGCCTGTTCCTCTCCGCACCCGTCTGGCTGTGGCAGATCTGGGCCTTCATCATGCCCGGCCTCACCCGCAAGGAGATCCGTTACACCGTCGGCTTCGTCGTCGCCGCGGTGCCGCTGTTCTTCGCGGGGTGCTATCTCGGGGTGCAGATCATGCCGCACGTCATCGAGCTCATGTGGAGCTTCACCCCGGAGGGCGGCACCAACTTCTACTCCGCGCAGGAGTACTACGACTTCGTGTTCAAGCTGATGATCGTCATCGGCATCTCGTTCGTCCTTCCCGTCTTCCTCGTGGCTCTCAACCTCGCCGGCGTCATGTCGGGACGGGCGATCCTCAAAGGGTGGCGCGTGGCGATCCTCATCGCGACGATCTTCGCTGCGCTGGCGACCCCGGCCGCAGACGTGGTCAGCATGCTCATGCTGGCCGGCATCCTCATCGTCCTCTTCTTCGCAGCGGCAGGACTCTCCCTCCTCTTCGACCGACGCAAGCGCAAGCGGGACACCGCCGCCGGACTCGTCCCGGACGCCACATGAGTTCGCCGTCCGAGCGGTACGCGCAGGCGCAGGAGAGTGCGGCGCACCCGGAGACGGCGGCGTTCGCCGCGCGCCAGCGCTTCCAGCTCGACCCGTTCCAGCTCGCCGGCTGCCACGCCCTGGAGAACGGACGCAGCGTTCTCGTAGCGGCGCCCACGGGCGCCGGGAAGACCATCGTGGGGGAATTCGCCATCCACCTGGCGATGCAGACTGCGACGGACAAAGCCTTCTACACCACGCCGATGAAGGCGCTCTCCAACCAGAAGTTCCGCGAACTCGTCGATGTCTACGGTGCGGACGAGGTCGGTCTGCTGACGGGCGACACCAACATCAACGGCAACGCCCGCATCGTGGTCATGACCACCGAGGTCCTGCGGAACATGATCTACGCCGACTCCGCGGCGCTGCGCGACCTGCGCTACGTCGTGATGGACGAGGTGCACTATCTGGCCGACCGCTTCCGGGGTGCCGTGTGGGAAGAGGTCATCATCCACCTCCCGCCCCGCGTGCGCCTGGTCTCGCTGAGCGCGACGGTGTCGAACGCCGAGGAGTTCGGTGACTGGCTGGACACGGTTCGCGGTGACACCGAGGTCATCGTCTCCGAGATCCGTCCGGTGCCGTTGGAGCAGCACGTGCTCGTGCGAGACGACCTGCTGCCGCTCTTCGACGACCGTGCCGGCATCGCCACGGCCCAGGTGAACCAGGAGCTCATGCGCATCCGGTCGTTCACCGGCTCCACCTACGAGAGCAACCGCCAGGCGCAGTCCTACCGCAGCAACCGGCACGCCGGGCGGCAGGCCCCCCGACCGCCGCGGGGCGGGCGCCGCCCCGTGCGCGCCGCGAACGCGCGTCGGATCGAGCGCATGGACCGCCCGGACGTGGTCGAGCTGCTGGAACGCTCGAACCTGCTCCCCGCCATCTTCTTCATCTTCAGCCGCGTGGGCTGCGACGCCGCGGTGCAGCAGGTACGGCGCTCAGGTCTCCGCCTGACCTCGGCGGAGGAGCGGGCCGAGATCCGCGCCATCGTCGAGGAGCGCACCCGCACTCTGCAGGACGAGGACCTCGGGGTGCTGGGCTACTGGGAGTGGCTGGATAACCTCGAACGGGGCGTGGCCGCCCATCATGCCGGCCTCCTTCCCGCCTTCAAAGAGGTCGTCGAGGACCTCTTCCAGCGCAAGCTGCTCAAGGTCGTCTTCGCGACCGAGACGCTGGCCCTCGGCATCAACATGCCGGCGCGGACCGTGGTGCTCGAGAAGATGGAGAAGTTCAACGGAGAGGCGCGCGTCGCGATCACTTCCGGTGAGTACACGCAGCTCACCGGTCGCGCCGGACGCCGCGGCATCGACGTCGAGGGGCACGCGGTCGTGCAGTGGAGCGAGGGCATGGACCCGCAAGCCGTCGCCGCCCTCGCGTCGCGGCGGACCTATCCGCTCAACTCCAGCTTCCGGCCGACGTACAACATGGCCGTCAACCTGATCGACCTGTTCGGCCAGGCGAGAGCCCGAGAGATCCTGGAGTCGTCGTTCGCCCAGTTCCAGGCGGACCGCGCCGTGGTCGGGCTGGCCAGACAGGTGCGGGAGGCCGAGGAGTCGCTGGCCGGCTATCAGTCGGCGATGGCGTGCGAGCACGGCGACTTCCCGGAGTACGCCGCCATCCGCCGCGAGCTGAGCGACCTCGAGAAGAAGAACCGGCAGGACACCCAGGCCCCGCGCGCTGCTCGGGACAAGCGGATGAAGCGGATCCAGACGCTCCGCACGCGGATGCAGCGCCACCCCTGCCACCGCTGTCCTGACCGCGAGAAGCACGCCCGGTGGGCCGAGCGCTACTGGAAGCTCAAGCGCCAGACCGATCGCACGCGCCGTCAGATCGAGACCAGGACGGGCACGGTGGCCCGCGTCTTCGACCGTGTCGTCGAGGTGCTGGAGACACTGGACTACGTCCGTCGTGACGAGGACGGGATGCACCTGACCGATGCCGGGCGCACGATGCGGCGGATCTACGGTGAGCGTGATCTGCTCGTGGCAGAGTCGCTGCGTCAGGGCCTCTGGAAGGGGCTGGATGCGCCGTCGCTGGCCGCGATGGCGTGCTGCCTGGTGTACGAGCCGCGCCGCGACGAAGCGAACGCGGGGGAGCGGGGCCTCCCGAGGGGCGCCTTCCGAGCGGCATACGAGAAGACGACCGCGCTCTGGGCGGAGCTCGACGACCTGGAGCAGGACCATCAGCTCCCGGGAAGCGAGCCGCTGGCCGCCGGGCTCGCGGGTGCGATGCACGCCTGGGCGCGCGGCGGGATGCTCGACCGCGTCCTCATCGACGCCGACATGGCGGCCGGCGATTTCGTGCGGTGGGCGAAGCAGACCATCGACCTCCTGGATCAGCTGTCCATCGTCGCGGAAGACGCCGTGCTCGCACGCACCGCCCGGGCTGCCCTCGACGGTGTGCGCCGTGGCATCGTCGCCTACTCCTCGATGTGAGATCCGCCCGCATGACCGAAGCCTCCGTCCGTCGACGCGCCCTCCTGCCCCTGTGGGCCGCCGTTCCCCTGGCCACCCTGGCAGCGCTGCTCATGGACCTCGCGTTCCCCGAGGCGGCGATCTGGATCCTGGCCTTCCCTGCCACGGCCCTGCTGCTGCTCGCGCTGATCGGGCGGCGGGCCGGAGGAGCACTGCTCGTGGGGCTCGTCTACGGCATCGTGTTCTTCGCTCTGCTCGTGTCCTGGACCTCTCGATACCTCGGGCCGCTGCCGTGGGCCGCCCTGAGCGTTGTCGAGGGCGTCCTCACGGCCGTCGGACTCATCCCCGTGACCCTCGCGTACCGGTGGCTGCCCCGGGCCTGGCCGGGCACGGCGGGACGCCTGCTGACCCTCCCGGCCGTCGTCGCGGCGCTCTGGGTGGGGCGGGAGCTGTTCCTCGGCTGGTGGCCGTACGGCGGCTTCCCCTGGGCTCGTCTCGGGATGAGTCAGGCCGAGAGTCCGCTCGCCGCGCTCTCCTCCTGGATCGGCGTGAGCGGGCTGAGCTTCCTCATGGTGTTCCTCGTCGCGATGGTGATCGAGATCATCCGGATGGGGTTCTGGCGACGACCGATCACCCTGCTCGCGCCGGCCGCTCTCGTCCTGATCCTCTTCTTCATGCCGCTCTTCCCGACCACGCCGTCGGGGTCGATGCGCATCGCCGCGGTGCAGGGGAACGGGCCGACCGGCTACTTCGACGAGCGCGAGCCCTTCGCCGTGATCCAGGCGCAGACCGAGGCGACCGAGCCGCTGTACGGCGAGGACGTCGACCTACTCGTGTGGCCGGAGGGCGGGCTCGACACGGATCCCTTCGCGAACTCCGCCATCGCGCGACGGATGACCCTGGTGTCGAACCGCATCGATGCGCCACTGCTCGCCAACGCCGCCACCGGCCGCGGGAACCTCTACTACAACACCTCGATGCTCTGGTTGCCGGACGGCACAGCGCCGCAGAAGCACGACAAGCGTCATCCCGTGCCCTTCGGCGAGTACGTGCCGGATCGCGCGTTCTTCAACGCTCTCGCGCCGGATCTCATCGGACTGATCCAGCGCGAGTACACCCCGGGGACGAACCCGCCGATCGTCGAGGTGGATGATGTCCGTGTCGGCCTGGCCATCTGCTTCGACGTCATCTACGACGACGTCATCACCGAGGGCCTCTACGGCGGCGCCGAGGTGCTGGTCTTCCAGACGAACAACGCCGACTTCCGCGGCACGGATGAGAACCTCCAGCAACTGGCGTTCGCACGGATGCGCGCGATCGAGACGGGCCGCAGCGTCGTGAACATCTCCACGGTCGGCACGAGCCAGGTCATCCTCCCGAATGGGCGGACGGTCACGAGCCTGGACGCGGATGAGGCCGGAGCGATGCTCGAGGATGTCGAACTCCGCTCCGGCCTCACGGCGGGAATCGTCCTGGGCCCCTGGCTGCAGCAGGTGCTGCTCTGGGGCGGTCTGGGCGCGCTCGGTCTCGGGTGGTGGCGCGCCCGTCGGCGTTAGGCGCCGATCTTCTCGCGGGTGGGGTCCTCACCGGCACCGCGCCGGGCTCGGATGTAGGCGAGACGCTCCTCGAGAAGCTCCTCCAGCTCCGCACGGGTGCGACGCTCCATGAGCATGTCCCAGTGGGTGCGGGCGGCCTTCTCGTCGGTGGCCTCGAGGGTGACGGCCTCGCCGTCGACCTTCAGGCGGGCTTCCGCGCCGCAGGAACGGCACTCCCAGGTCTGAGGTGGTTCGGCATCGGCCGCGAACATGAGCGTGGTGTCGTGTCCGCAGGTGTCACAGGTATAGGTGGTCTCACGGCGCTCCATGAAAACGACGCCCTCTTCGCTCTGTAGGCTCTGGGCGCCGAGTCGGATGCCGCGCAGGCTGCGATCTGCCATTGTGTGGTCCTCTCGTCGCTGTCAGGTATAACGTTCGAGCCTGTGCGCTTCATCCACGTCGGGACGTTCTGCGCGGTATTCACAGGGGAATCCCAGCGCCGGAGGATATGGGGCGCTCAGGGCTTCCGGAACGTGGCGACGGCGAGGTCGGCACGGTCGGTCACGACGCCGTCCACGCCCGCGTCGATGAGGCGCCGCATGTCGTCCGCGTCGTTCACGGTCCAGACATGGACCTCGGTGCCGGCCCGGTGGGCGGCGCGGAGGAGCGCAGGCGTCAGCACTCGGATCGCCCCGTGGCGCTCGGGGATCTGCAGGGCGTCGATCTCCCGGAGCACTCTGCCGGGGGAGAGACGCACGGCGGAGAGCGAACGCAGGGCCGCGATCGTCCGAGTCCCGCCGGAGGTGGCGGGCCGGAGCGCGGTGCCGGTCTGCCGTACGGCCGCCAGCGTCGCCCGCCGGTTGGCATCCGAGAAGCTGGTGACGAGGACACGATGCGTGTGCGCGGCGAGGATGGGGCCCAGCGGCGCTGCGGCGGCCGGTGTCTTCACATCGATGTTGAACCGGGTCTCCGGGAATGCGGAGAGCGCCTCGGCCACCGTGAGCAGACCGCCGTGGTCAGCGAACAGCGCGCTCAGCTCCCGCGTCCTGACCTCGTGCACGGCGCGCGGATCGTCCACGAGGCGGCGCAGGTCGTGATCGTGGAAGAGCACGACGTCACCGTCAGCGGTGACCTGGCAGTCCGTCTCGATGTACTCCGCCCCAGCGGCATGCGCCGCGGCGAAGGCGGCCGCGGTGTTCTCCCAGACGCCGGATTCCCGCCCCTCGGCGGTCACCAGACCCCGATGGGCCAGGATGCGGGGCTGCTCGGCCTTGACGAAGTACGGGTGCGTCACGCGCCGGAAGGGGGAGTGGTCGACCCGGGTCCGACCTTCGGGGTGAAGGCGGTGCCGATGCCCTTGAGTGCCTCGGTCAGCTCGCTCGGGATGATCCAGAGCTTGCTGGACGGGCTCTCACTGATCTTCGGGAGCATCTGCAGGTACTGGTACGCGAGGAGCTTGTCGTCCGGCGCTCCCTGGTGGATCGCGGAGAACACGCTCTGGATCGCCTCCGCCTCGCCCTGGGCGCGGAGGACGGCGGCCTGCTTGTCGCCCTCGGCGCGGAGGATCTCCGCCTGACGGAGGCCTTCCGCCTCGAGGATCGCAGACTGCTTCGTGCCCTCGGCGGTCAGGATCGCGGCACGGCGATCCCGCTCGGCGCGCATCTGCTTCTCCATCGAGTCCTGGATGGAGACGGGCGGGTCGATCGCCTTGAGCTCGACGCGGCCCACGCGGATGCCCCACTTGCCGGTCGCCTCGTCGAGGACCACGCGGAGCTGCCCGTTGATGTTGTCGCGGCTCGTCAGTGCCTCTTCGAGGTTCAGACCACCGACGACGTTTCGGAGAGTCGTGGTGGTGAGCTGTTCCACGGCGCCGAGGTAGTTCGCGATCTCGTAGGTGGCCGCGCGCGCATCGGTGACCTGGAAGTAGACGACCGTGTCGATGGAGACGACGAGGTTGTCCTCGGTGATCACGGGCTGCGGCGGGAACGACACCACCTGCTCGCGCATGTCGATCAGCGGCCGCAGGCGGTCGATGAACGGCACGAGGATGTTGAGGCCGGGAGAGAGGGTCTTGTGATAGCGGCCGAGCCTTTCCACCACGCCGGCGGTCGCCTGCGGGATGATGCGGATCGCCCGCGCGATCGTGACGATCACGAAGATGATGACCGCGATCACCAGGATCCAGATGATCACGGTCGGGATGATCGATGCGTCGTCCACGCGTACTCCTAGTCGTTGAGGGGTCGGACGATGGCGGTCGCGCCGTTGATCGCACTGACGGCGACAGGCGCCCCCGCGGGGATGGCCATCGGGGTGGTCGTCCTGGCGGTCCAGGTATCGCCGTTCGCGAGCTTCGCCTGACCGGAGATCTGCGTGATCTCGCTGAGCGCGATGCCCCGGAGGTCGACGAGCGCCTCCACGTTCGAGCGCGTGGGGTCGGCACCGCGGTGCAGGCGCCGCAGGAGCGGCGGCCGCAGGAAGAGGATGAAGAGGGCGGATGCCAAGGCGGCGATGAGGATCTGGATCCAGACCGGGAGGCCGACGAAGTCGGTGACGAGACCGATCACGCTCCCGAAGCTCAGCATGAGGAAGGTGAAGTCGAGGGAGAGCATCTCGATGACGAGGAAGACGGCGATGAGGACCAGCCATCCGATCCATGCCCAGTGGTCGATGAACGTGACGAACGTCGAGAAGTTGTCCATGCGGCCTCCTTTGCCGTCAACGTACCACGCGCGAGGACGCTCGACGGGCCGCCACCGCGCCCCTTGGTAATCTGTGAGAGCCGTGCGCCCACGGCGTTCCACGCACCATGAGGAGTCACCCGTGACCGACGTTCTTCCCGCAGGATCCCTCGACGGCAAGGTGGCCCTCGTCACCGGCTCATCGCGGGGGATCGGCGCCGACACCGTGCGATACCTCGCCGAGGCCGGCGCCGACGTCGTCATCAACTACCGGAACAAGGCCCCGCGCGCGGAGAAGCTCGCGGCGCAGCTGCGGGAGCTCGGTCGCCGGGCGCTCGTCGTCGGCGCGGACCTCACCGACCCTGCGTCTGTAGCCGAGATGTTCGACGCCGTCCGCGCCGAGTACGGACGCCTCGACGTCCTCGTCCTGAACGCCTCGGGCGGCATGGAGTCGGGGATGGCCGAGGACTACGCCCTGAAGCTAAATCGCGACGCGCAGCTCAACGTCCTCAACGCCGCGACGCCGCTGCTGTCCGACGGCGCACGCGTCGTGTTCGTCACCAGCCACCAGGCGCACTTCATCCGCACGACGCCGACGATGCCGGAATATGAGCCCGTCGCGCTGTCGAAGCGGGCCGGTGAGGACGCGCTG
Source organism: Microbacterium sp. str. 'China' (assembly GCF_002993305.1). Lineage (NCBI taxonomy): Bacteria > Bacillati > Actinomycetota > Actinomycetes > Micrococcales > Microbacteriaceae > Microbacterium > Microbacterium sp. str. 'China'. Next base: position 1,770,625 of record NZ_CP027434.1, read on the forward strand.
CGCGAGCTCATCCCCGGTCTCGCGGAGAAGGGGATCGGCTTCACGGTCGTCTCCGGCGACATGATCGAGGGGACGATCACGGCGACGCTGCTCGAGCGCGCGAACCCGGGTGCCATCGCCGAGCGCCGCGAGTCTGCCGGCCGCCTCTACAACGTGTCCGAGTTCGCCGCCGAGGTCGCCAAGGCCGTGATCGACCCCGTCCCCGCGGACAACACCCGCCTCGTCGGCGACGTGAGCGCCTTCGCCGCGGAATAGTCGTCAGACGCGAGACGCCCCGGACCCGCTGCTGCAGGTCCGGGGCGTCACGCGTCCGTGGTCAGATGCCGGCAGCGCCCGAGGTGAACGCCTTCTCATCCTTGCCGAGGGTGATCGCGCGGATGATCTGCACGATGCCGAGCACGACGAGCGCGATGCCCAGGAGCAGCCACAGCGCGAATCCGGCGATGGCCGGCGAGAAGAGCACGATGATTCCGGCGATGATGCTGAGGATCGCGTAGATCACCGTCCACACCCGCGAGCCGTCGCTGCCGAGCAACGAGAGCGCGACGACGCCGTCGACGATCCAGCTCACGCCGATGAAGATCACGACGACCAGGGCGAGGGTGGCGGCGGCGACGTTCAGGTTGAAGAACGCGATGACGCCCGCGACGATGTAAAGCAGGCCGAGGACGATGTGCCCGACGCGGGACCAGCCGCCCTTGGCGCGGGAGAAGATCCCGAGGCCGATGTACACGACTCCCGCGACGACCAGGTAGGACGCGAAGATCGCCGTCACGATGACGGCCGACTTCACCGGCCAGACCAGCAGTGCGATGCCCGCGAGCAGCGCGAGAACGCCGGAGACCGCGAGAGCGACCCGGATGGATTTGAAGAACGACTTCGTTTCAGCGAGTGCTTCAGACATGGCGGGGAACCCCTTCTGAGAGAATCCTGTGAGGATGCCCCCAGGGTAGCGCCGGATCTCCGACAGTGGGGGAGGAGGGCCTCCGCGCGTCGCGGATGGTCATTCCCCGTCTTCCGGCGTCATGGCAGGATCATGACGTGACACCGGTGGATGAGGTTCGCCTGCGGGAGCTGGTCGTGATGCGGAAGGTCCGCGACCGGATCGATCGCGAGTACGCGAAGCCCTTGGACGTCGAGGCTCTGGCGCGGGGCGTGCACCTGTCGGCCGGCCATCTCAGCCGGCGGTTTCGCGAGACGTACGGCGAATCCCCGTACTCCTATCTGATGACCCGCCGCATCGAGCGTGCCATGGCGCTGCTGCGTCGCGGCGACCTCAGCGTCACCGAGGTGTGCTTCGCGGTGGGCTGCTCCTCGCTGGGAACGTTCAGCACCCGGTTCTCGGAGCTGGTCGGTGTCCCACCCAGCGTGTACCGTGAACGCGCCGCGAACGTCGAGGGCATCCCGTCGTTCCACGCCAAGCAGGTCACCCGACCGATCAGGAATCGAGAAGCGCCGCGCCCCGAGGCGCACCTAACGTGAGCATCATGAAGATCAGCATCCACTACGCCTTCCTCCCGCACACCGACGCCGACGCAGCCCTCGGCTTCTATCGCGACGCCCTCGGCTTCGAGGTGCGCAACGATGTCGGATACGACGGCCTGCGCTGGCTCACGGTCGGCCCGGTCGGCCAGCCCGAGACCTCGATCGTCCTCCACCCGCCGGCCACCGATCCCGGCATCACCGACGCGGAGCGGCAGACCATCCTGGAGCTCATCGCGAAGGGCAGCTACGGCGCTCTCACCCTCGCGAGCGACGACCTGGACGCCCTGTTCGAGCGGCTGGTCGCCGTCGGCGCCGATGTCGTCCAGGAGCCGATGGACCAGCCCTACGGCGTCCGCGACTGCGCCTTCCGCGATCCCGCCGGCAACCTGCTCCGTATCAACCAGGCCGCTTGACGGCCCCACCACCACGAAGGACGCCGCATGACCGCTGCTGAGCACCCCGCGGACACCCACGACCTCATCCGTGTGCAGGGCGCGCGCGAGAACAACCTCAAGGACGTGAGCGTCGACATCCCGAAGCGACGCCTCACGGTGTTCACCGGTGTCTCGGGGTCGGGGAAGAGCTCCCTCGTCTTCGACACGATCGCTGCCGAATCGCGCCGGATGATCGACGAGACGTACAGCGCGTTCGTGCAGGGCTTCATGCCGTCGGTGCCGCGTCCCGACGTCGACGTGCTGGAAGGGCTCACCACGGCGATCATCGTGGACCAGGAGCGTCTCGGCGCGAACCCGCGGTCGACCGTCGGCACCGTGACGGATGCCAATGCCATGCTCCGCATCCTGTTCAGCAAGCTGGGCCAGCCCTACATCGGCGGCCCGACGGCGTTCTCGTTCAACATCCCGACGCAGAAGGCCAGCGGTGTCATGACCGGGCCGGGTGGCGAGAAGAAGATCGTGAAGGACGCGATCTACCTCGGCGGCATGTGCCCGCGATGTGAGGGCAGGGGAGTGGTGTCGGACCTCGACCTGTCCCAGATCGTCGATGAGTCGAAGTCCCTCGACGAGGGCGCGATCATGGTGCCCGGGTACACCGCCGACGGCTGGATGGTGAAGGGCTTCTCGCAGTCCGGGTTCTATCCGGGGGACAAGCCCATCTCGTCGTTCACCGACAAGCAGCGTCACCTCTTCCTCTACGGAGAGGTCACGAAGGTCAAGATCTCCGGCATCAACATGACCTACGAGGGCCTGATCCCGAAGATCACGAAGTCCATGCTCTCGAAGGATCTCGAAGCGCTCCAGCCGCACATCCGTGCCTTCGTCGAGCGCGTGGCCACCTTCGCGGTATGCCCGGAGTGCGACGGTACGCGTCTCACCGAGGGCGCGCGATCCTCGAAGATCGACGGCGTGAGCATCGCCGACGCCTGCCGCATGCAGGTCACGGATCTCGCCACGTGGGTCCGCGGCCTGGATCTCCCCGGAGCCGGGCCGCTGCTCCAGGCGCTGAGTGCCAACCTCGACGCCTTCGTGACCCTCGGCCTGGGGTACCTGAGCCTGGACCGGCCCTCGGGCACGCTGTCCGGGGGAGAGGCGCAGCGGATCAAGATGCTGCGGCACCTGGGGTCCTCGCTGACCGACGTTACGTATGTCTTCGACGAGCCGACGATCGGGCTGCACCCGCACGACATCCAGCGGATGAACGGCCTGCTGCTCCGCCTTCGCGACAAGGGGAACACGGTGCTCGTCGTCGAGCACAAGCCGGAGACCATCGCGATCGGCGATCACGTCGTGGACCTGGGGCCGGGTGCGGGAAGCGCCGGGGGAGAGATCTGCTATCAGGGGAGCGTCGAGGGCCTCACAGCCAGTGGAACACTGACGGGGCAGCACCTCGACGACCGTGCACAGCTCAAGGACGCCGTGCGTGACCGCACCGGCGCGATCGAGGTGCGCGGCGCATCCACCAACAACCTCCAGAACGTGGACGTCGACATCCCGACCGGCGTCCTGACCGTCGTCACCGGCGTCGCCGGCTCCGGTAAGAGCTCGCTCATCCACGGTTCGGTGACCGGACGCGAGGGCGTGGTGGCGATCGACCAGTCCGCCATCAAGGGCTCGCGTCGCAGCAACCCAGCGACGTACACGGGGCTGCTCGAACCCATCCGCAAAGCCTTCGCGAAGGCGAACGGCGTGAAGCCCGCGCTGTTCAGCGCGAACTCCGAGGGCGCATGTCCTACGTGCAAGGGCGCCGGTGTCATCATCACCGAGCTCGGGTTCATGGACACCATCGAGACCCCCTGTGAGGACTGCGGCGGTAAGCGCTTCCAGGCGGCGGTACTGGAGTATAAGCTCGGCGGGAAGGACATCACCGAGGTGCTCGACCTTCCGGTGTCTGAAGCCCGTGTGTTCTTCAGTGAGGGTGAGGCGAAGCTCCCGGCTGCGGCCGCCATCCTCGGACGCCTGGAAGACGTGGGGCTCGGGTACCTGTCGCTCGGACAGCCGTTGTCGACACTGTCGGGCGGTGAGCGCCAGCGCATCAAGCTCGCGATTCAGATGGGTGAGAAGGGCGACGTCTACGTGCTGGACGAGCCGACGACAGGCCTGCATCTCGCCGACGTCGACACGATCCTCGGTCTGTTGGATCGACTTGTCGACGCGGGCAAGACGGTGGTCGTGATCGAGCATCATCAGGCCGTCATGGCACACGCTGACTGGATCATCGACGTCGGACCGGGAGCCGGCCACGACGGCGGTCGCATCGTGTTCGAGGGAACGCCTGCCGAGCTCGTCGCAGACGGGTCGACGTTGACGGGCGAACATCTCGCGGCGTACGTCAACGCATGATCGAGGGCCGCGGTGACGGCTTTCCCACCTTTTCTCGTCCCGCCAGATCCCGCATACGGATTATCCGATAATGCACATTATGTCAGGTTGAAGAAAGAACGCCACCCCGACCACCACCCCGTCATCCCTCGATCGCCCACCCCATGATCGCCTGCTGCACGCTCTTCAGGTGACGTTTGAACTCGTAGCCCACGAACGCGGGATGGTTGGCGGCAGCGACCGAAACCTCACGCCCGCGGACGAACGGCGGACACGGCGCGAAACGGACACCGTCAGGGGCGCTGTCGAGGAGATCCGCCGTGATCCGATAGGGCGCCATGGCCGCGGTGTGCTCCCCCGGCCCATCCGTGATGATCACGTCGGCCTCCTGCACGGCATCGCTGAGATCCTCCTTCCACGGCAGCGCGGGTGTGCGGACCTCCTCCGGGCAGGCCTGCACGACATCGATTCCGAAAGCCCGATGGGCTTCCTCCCAGGCTCGAGCGATGTTGCCGTCTGGTCCCACCACGAGGACTCGGAGTGAGCGGACATCCGTCTCGCGCGAGAGCGCGAAGAGATCGGATAGCACCTCGCACGGGTGGTTCGCGTTGGTCATCGCGTTGACCACCGGGAGAATCCCAGGGGCAGCGAGCTCACGAAGCACGTGGAAATCGGCATGCCGGACGACGAGGAGTTCGACCCACGCCGACAGGTATCCGACGATGTCGACCGCGTCCTCGACGGTGTCGAGCGCCTCCGGAGGGAAGACGATCGGCTGCAAACCCATCTCCGCAGCGCCGCGTTCGAACGAGACACGCGTCCGCAGGCTCGAGGAAGGGAAGAACAGCGCGGCCGCGCCGTCCCTCCTCGCCAGGGTTCCCGCTTCGATCCGCGCGGCGCGCGCGAAGATCTCCCTCATATCGTCCCCGGTGAGTTCGGTCAATGAGAGAAGGTGGCGCACTCCCCTATTGTCGCGGACGGCTCCAGCCTCATGACGTCGTGAAGATAACCTGTGCTCGCGCCACGATGTCATCCACTCGCGATTGGAGGAACGGGCCGGGACACTTCGTTCCCGACCACGTCTCCTGGTGGGTGATGACGTGCTCTCGGTCGATCCGGAAGCGCACCGGAACGCCGTCCAGGGTCCGGCCGTCGAAGCCTGCGAGCCACGCGATCATCTGCGCGATCTCCTCCACCTGCGCGGTGGTCACCGTGTACTCCGGGGCTCCGGTGAAATCCAGCGTCTCCACCGCCACGGACCGCCAGTTCCAGTCCGCGCCGGTGGACGACGGCTTCGCTCCCGGGCGGATGGTCTCGATGACCGAGCCGTCGTGCCGGAGGTAGAAGGTGGGAGCCGATGATCGCCTGTTGCAGCGGGAGAAGAAGTCCAACTGGTCCGTCGTCGTGCCGGTGTGGTGGATGATGAAGCGGTCGATGACCGGGCTCACGGTTCGACGATCGCTTCCCGCGATGCTCCGGTCAGCGCGCACCGTCGGATGGGCGCAGTCCTCGAAACCGAGCGGTACCTCGAGACCCGTGACCGCGCGGTCGTAGACCGGCTCGTACTCTGGCAGCCCTCGGGGGTTGTCAGGGCGGCGTCCGGTGTCGTCTGCCTCTCCCCCGGAGCTCGTGGAGAGCCAGATGCCGATGCCGGTCACCGCGACGCCGGTTCCGGCAGCGATGAGGAATCCCCGCCGCGTGTGCGTCGGGACGTGCTCATCGGCGTCCCGTGCTCCCGGGTCCTCCGGATGCTGACCCTCCCTGCGCGTGCTCACGCGGCCTGGTCGTCGTCGCGTGGCGCTGGGAACTCACGCGGCCGGCCCCGTCCTGGCCAGACGAAATGCGCGACCGAGAAGGCGAGGACCGTCCACGAGACGACGAACGCCCACCACGGGAGCGCCGCTCCCCCGCTTCCGCCCGCCAGCATGACCGACACGATGCAGGCGCCGAGTCCGACGACGACCCCGAGGACGGTGACCTCGCCGTGCGCGAGCCACCGCGCGCGCAGCGCCGAGACGAGGCGAAGGGGCAGGCCGATCACCAGGGCGGTGATCATCGACACGACGGACAGGACGACGGCGATGATGCTCGCCCCGATGAAGGACGTCACCCCGTCGTACTCTTCCGCAACTCCGAGCGCGAGGAAGAAAGCCACGATGAACAGGAAAAAGCCACCGATGAAGAACTGGCCGAGGATGAGCGAGGCGGTCGATTCATCCGCTCCTCGAAAGCCCCCGCGTTTCCGCAGGTCTGCAGGGACACGGCGAGGGGAGGTCATATCGTGATCCTACGAGGTGCACGCCTTCGCTGGGAGCGCACTCGCGCTACTCTCATCCTCAGGGACAGGCACATTTGGGCCGCGGCTCGATCGATGAGGCCTGATCCTCCGCCTGCAGTCTGGGGAGAGGTGGGGCGAGCGGATGGGCGCTAGCGATGAGAAGGGCGAAGGGCTGCTGACGCCCATCGTGGTGGGCGTGGCGCTGGCGATGTTCAGCGCAGCGGTGGCGGTGGCCTCGACATTCCTGATCGCCGATCCTCGAATCGGCGTTCTGGCCGCAGTGACGCTGTCTTTCGGGTGCGTCGGAGTGGCGGCCGGCCTCCTGCTCACGAGGCGAAGGACCTGGGGCGACCCCTCGTGGCCTCCAGGCACGGAGCCGAAGCCCTGGACGGCCCGACGCACCCGTCGGGTCTTCTTGCTCTACGGGGTCTTCCTTCTCCTCATCTCCGTGGGCGGGGTCGTCACACTGGCAGGGACGGATCAGAACGAGGCCGACGACCCGCTGCGCGGATGGGTGCTGTCCGCCGTGCTCGGTGTGGTGGGCCTGACGTCGATCATCAAAGGAGTGCGTCGGCAGCCTCAACCGGTGCACTCGTCCGATCGCCCGGAGAGCGAGCCGAACGTCGACGTGCAGGAGTGGATGCCGTTGGGGCCCTCTCGTTCGTGGACTCTCTTTCCCTGGTGGGCTCTTCACGTCTTCTCCGTACAGCCGCTTCTCCTTGCGATGATGATCGGCGCGTTCCTCATCCCGGTGGCTGCGGGACCGCTCGGCGCATGGACGTGGCCGCTCGCGGCTGCGCTGCTGGCGGCCGTGGCGATCACCATCAGCGCCGTCGTGCAGCGACGTTCGCGACCGCCGCGTATCTCACGCGACGCAACCCGTCTGCTCGTCGGCACGAAGGAGATCCCGACCGCGACCCTCACGACGGCCATGGTCATCGCGCACCCCTGGGAGCCGGACGCCACAGCCCGGAGTATCGCGGTCGTCTTCACGGCATCGGATCGCTCGCGAGCAGTGGTGGGCTTGCGAGAACGAGGGCTCCTCGTGTTGACCGATGAACAGACGGAACTCCTCGTCGCGGCGATCGAGCGAGCCCACATCGATCTCCCCCGCGACAAAGACGATCCGCGCGGAAGGTTCTCACGGATGCTGTACCCCAACCATCTGACGAAATCGGATGCCCTTCACCTCGTGCAGGAGCCCCCGGGTGACGGCGAGCCGCTGCCGGTGGGGTCCTCAGTCACGTGATCCAGAGCGCCGGCTCGGAGCCCGCTCTCACTTCTCGAAGAGAGACCTGACGGTCAGGATGTTCCGACCGTGGACGGAGGACGGGCGTTCCCGTCCGGATTCGACGAAACCGAGCTTCTCGAGCACCCGCCGGGACGGGAGGTTCCATTCCCAGACGCCGGCCCAGACGCGGTCGATTCCCACCCCGGCTGCCCATGCCAGGACGCTCTGAGCAGCTTCGGTGGCGTATCCCCGATTGTGCTCGGCACGGAGCAGCTCGAACGCGAGCTCCGGCTCCTCGCCCACCCCCTCGCCGCCGTAGACGAGACCGCAGTACCCGACCGGATCCCCGGTGTCGATGCGTTCTACGGTGAGCAGCGACGACTCCTCGGCATCGAGGATATGCGCTCGGATGTCGTCCACGTCAGGGTGACCGTCCGAATCGAGCCGCCGGTGCGCGGGGACTCGTTCGTCGCGTTCGGTCCACAGGTGCCGGAACACGGGCGCGTCCTCGATCGCCTGCCTGCGCAGGCGGAGGCGCGAGGTGTCCATCTCCGGGATGCGAGGCAAGTGACTCATCCTCGCAGTCTGGCACTCATCCGCCCCGCGCTGTGATCTGCAGCGCCTAATGGGAGGACCAGACGCCGAGCTCGTTGCCGCTCGGGTCGGCGAAGTGAAGGCGCCGGCCACCGGGGAACGCATACGGCTCCTGCAGGATCCGGCCGCCTGCGTCCTGGATCGCCGCCTTCGTCGCATCGAGGTCATCGGAGTAGAGCAGCACGAGCGGACCGCCGACGGGTCGCGGTGCGTCCGCGAGCAGGAGCCCGCCGACCTCGCTCCCGTCTCCGCGGGGCGAGAGGATGCCTGCATAGCCAGGGCCGTAGTCCTGAAAGCTCCACCCGAAGGCGGTGGTGAAGAAGCGTCTCGCCACGTCGAGATCCGTGACGACGAGCTCGACATAGTCGAGGGCGTGGTGCTGCGAGGAGGCTGTCATGCGGGCACTCTAGCCACGGCGTCGGACATCGCCGGTCAGGAGTAGCGTGGAAGGGTGCCTCAGGTCTCCCACTCCCCCGTCTCCACGCCGGGGTGGCGGGCCTGGGCGATCTGGTCCGTCGGCGTCGCGGCCTACGTGCTCGCCATCACCAACCGCACGTCTCTGGGCGCGGTGGGCGTCGAGGCCGCCGACCGCTTCCAGGCGGACGCTTCCACGCTCGCGCTGTTCGCGGTCGTGCAGCTCGCCGTCTACGGGGGGATGCAGATCCCGGTGGGCGTCCTCCTCGATCGCTACGGATCCCGTCCGATCATCACGGCGGGGATGTTGCTCATGGCGGCCGGACAGCTCACCATGGCCCTCTCCCCCAGCATCGGCATCGCGATCGTCGCGCGTATCCTCCTCGGAGCCGGCGACGCCGCCGTCTTCCCTGCCGTGCTGCGACTGGTGGCCACGTGGTTCCCCGCGCAACGCGGGCCCGTCATGGTCCAGTTCACCGGAATCATCGGGCAGGCCGGGCAGCTGATCGCGCTGGTGCCGGTCGCCGCCCTGCTGCACGCCACCACCTGGTCGATCACGTTCGGCAGCATCGCCGGTCTCGGCCTGCTCTTCACGATCCTCGTGTGGCTCATCGTGCGCAACAACCCCGCGGAGAGCGGCCCCGACGTGTCGGTGAACACGGACACCGGCGTCGTGCGTGTCGTGACGTCGGCGATCGACACGGGCGTCGGCATCCGGGCGGCGTGGGCACATCCCGGCACGCGGCTCGCGTTCTGGTCGCACTTCACCACTCCGTTCGCCGGCACGGTGTTCGTGCTGCTGTGGGGCATGCCGTTCCTCACGGCCGGCGAGGGCCTGACCACCGCCCACGCGGCGGGGATCATCTCGATCTACGTGGTCGCGGGCATGATCCTCGGTCCGATCATCGGCGATCTCTCCCGCCGCCTGCCGAACCATCGCTCGCTCGCCCTCGTCCTTCCCGCCGTCGGCGTGCAGATGGCCGCGTGGATCGCGGTCATCGCCCTCCCCGGCCCCGCCCCGGACTGGCTGCTCTGGGTCCTGGCGATCGCTCTCGCGACCGGGGGGCCCGCGTCGATGATCGCCTTCGACCACGCCCGCACGCACAACCCCGCGCACCGCCTCAGCACGGCGACCGGAGTCACGAACGCGGGGGGCTTCATCGCAGCCCTGATCGCCGTGTTCGTGATCGGTCTCCTCCTCGACGCCCAGGGCGCCGGCACCCCGGATACCTACACGCTCGACGCGTTCCGTGTCGCGTTCCTCACCCTGATCCCCCTCTGGGTCCTCGGAGTCGTGTTCATCCTCGTCGAACGCAAGCGGACGCGGATCCGCATGGGGCTGGATCCCGAGCGGCGTCGCTGAGCGCCCATAGGATGAGGCATGGCCTCCGCTCCCCCGTCGACCGCCGCCCTCCCGAGCGCCCGAGACAGTCGTAGGAGGCCCCCGTTGACGGCCGGACTGCTCGCCGGCCTGCTCCTCGGCACGCTCTGGATCGTCTCCGGTGCCATCGCTCGACTGACCGGTTCCGACATCGTGCTGACACGGTTGCTGAGCTTCGCCGGTATCGGCCCGCTGCAGAGTCATGCCTGGATGCTCCCCGGCGCGTGGGGCGTCCTCGTGCTGGCGGTGACGGCCGCCGTGCTGTGCAGCGTCGTCTGGGTCGTGGCACGCGGTGCGCAGGGCGTCGGCCGGGCTCCCGCGTTCCTCGTGCTCTGGTTCGGTGCCGTCCTCGCCGGAACGACCGTCGGGCTGTGCGACGACGTCACCCGGGTGCTGTCCTTCCTCCCTCTCTCGGGCCTGCCCGGTGTCACCGCGGCGGTCGTCGAGTCCGCGCCGGACACCGCCTACTGGGGACTCGCCTGGGGCTGGATCCCCGCCTGGGCGTTCTCGCGCAGAGCCGGTGAGATCCCTGCGCGGCGATGGTCCCCGCGCCTCCTCGGTGTCGCCCTCGCGAGCGTGGTCGCTCTCGTCGTCATCGGGAGCCTGGCCGATGCCGCGTGGCAGCGCCAGATCGTAGAGGAGAACGCCGCGCTGCAGGGCGCCACCGACGAGACGGGAGCCTTCGTCGATCCGGCGGCAGTGGGCGACCCTGTGCCGGAGCGCGCCCCGGGGGCCTCGACACCCCAGCTTCCCGCGGGCGCCTGCACCCTCGACCGAGCCACACTGCTGCTCGGAACCGCCGACGGGGCCACGGGGCACCGCGCCCAGAGCATCCGGCTGATGAACGTCGGTGAGGAGCCCTGCGTGGTCGAGGGGTATCCCGACATCGCGTTCGCGGACCAGAACGGTCATGCGCTCGACGTCGAGGTGCGCCCCGGTTCCTCATTCCTGGCGACCGACCCCGGTATCGCGCCCGTCACGGTGCCGCCCGGCGGCGAGGCGACTGCGGTAATCGGCTGGGATGCCAACGCGACGGACGGCGCTCTCGTCGCCCGCGCCCTGCATGCCGCCGTGCTCCCCGGACTCGACCGCGGCTCGTGGCCGGTCGAGCTCGACATCGTCTCGGGCTCCGAGGTCGAGATCACCGCCTGGCACCTCGGCGCCGCACCGGCCGCGCCGTGAGGGTACGCAGCGTCGTCAGCGCAGCAGGTGCTGGAACGTCTCCACGATCAATTCGACGCTGACGCGCTCCGGCACCTCCGCGTCGCCCGCCTCGAATTCCGCGAGCTCCACGCCGCGGACGTCGGCGGCCGGGATAGCGGCGAACAGCGCGGCCACCTGGTGCGGCAGCAGACCGTCGCCGACCCGATAGGCCGCGGGGATGTAGCCGGGCTCCAGGACGTCCCAGTCGACATGGATCCACACCGGCCGCCCGGCGATGAGGGCGCTCAGCCGTTCGGGCGTGCTCTCCGCGGGGCTGAGGACGGTCACTCCCGCGCCGGCGAGGAGCTCCCCCTCGGCGGGGTCGATGTCGCGGCCGCCGACGACGATGACCTGCCGCGGATCGATGCCCGCCCCGTGGCCGCTGTCCCACAGGCCGCAGGCGGCGGCGAGGACCATGCCGCCGAGGTAGCCGGAGTCGGTGGTGTCCGGCGTGTTGAAGTCCCCGTGCGCATCGATCCACAGCACCACCGCGTCGGGGTGGTGCTCGGCAGCGCTCGGCAGCGTTCCGAGGCTCGCCGCACACGTGTTCGTCACGAGGAGCGGCGTCGCCTGCCCCGCGATCGCCTCCTGCACCGCGGCCCGGAGGCCCGCGAGCGTATCTGCCGCCTCGGGCAGCGCGACCGACCAATCATCGAGCCGAGCGGGCTCCGGAGTGCCGACCACGACGGGCTCCTGCCGGAGAAGCGAGGACAGGGCGTCGGCGACGCGGCGCGCCCCGACGAGGGCTCCGTCCGTGCGGTCGGCGACGCGACCCTGGTTGAGGATGAGCGCGAAGGGCCTGGTCATCCGCTCAGTCTCCCACCCGGCGCAGACCGCGGCCAAACCGCCGGACGCGGCCTGCACTAACGCCGGCGCGGAGTCCATCCCGACGGCAGCCCTCCGTCGACGAAGGCGCGGTCCCGGTCCGCCGCCGCCGACCAGCCCTGCGCCTCCTCCTCGGTGTCGAAGGCGCCCCGGGCCACGCGGAAGCCGACGTCCTCGTGGTGCATGCGCGGCGCTCCCCCACGGCGGACCGAGGCGCGCACGCTCCAGGCGTCGTCGGCGAACCCGCCGCCGCGGAAGACCCGGTAGTCGTCGTACCGCGCGGGGTCGAGGAGGTCCCAGCACCATTCCCACACGTTCCCGAGCGTGTCGAACAGCCCGTGCAGGTTCGGGAGCTTCCCACCCACGTCCTGCGGCGTACCGACTCCGTCGGCAGCAGTCCACGCGGCCTCGGTCAGCGGGGCGTAGTGCGGCCCGGTGGAACCGGCGCGGCAGGCGTACTCCCACTCGGCCTCGGTCGGCAGGCGGTAGCCGTCCGCCGTGGTGTCCCAGGCCACATCCTCACCCTCGAAGTGGTAGACGGGATCGAGCCCCTCCCACTCCGACGCGGCGTTGCAGAAGTGGACGGCCCGCAGCCAGCTCACGTCGGCGACCGGACGACGCGGATGCCGTGCTGGGGTGCCCAGGACCTCGGTGACCTGTTCTTCGGTCACCGGGAAGACACCGAGGGCGAAGGGCTCGAGTTCCACGGTGCGACGCGTGCGGCGCCGGGCGTCGTGCAGCGTCACCGTGCCGGCGGGAAGACGGACGAGTTCGATATCACTCATGCGCGGGGCACGACGACGCTCACGCCGGAGTCCGCTCGACCCAGGTGGGGTACTTCGCTGCGCGGCCGTCTCCGGACGAGGTCCGCGTCACGCGTCGACGCACCCAGGGTCCGACGAACTGCCGGTAGTAGGCCAGACCCGCGGGGCCGGCGGTCCAGCGATCGAGCGGTGCCCACCAGGCTGCCGGCGGCTCGAAGCCGAGTCCATGCAGCACGCGGGCCGCGACACGATGGTGTCCGGCCGCGTTCATATGAAGCCGGTCCTCCGACCAGTACGCGGGCTTCGAGAGCTCCGTGTCCGGCCAGTTGAGGGCGCGGATCACGTCGGGGCGGTCCTCGATCCGCCGCAGGACCGCCTCGGAGAGCAGGTCGCCCCGGCGCTGCACGAGGGAGCCCATCGGAAGCTGCCCGCTCGGGTTGGCGCCGGAGAGCAGGATCATCGTCACGCCCTCCTCGTCGCACCGTCGCAGCACCCGGCTGAACGCATCGGCGATGTGCTCCACATCGGTCCGCGGCCGCAGCATGTCGTTGCCGCCACCGTTGAACGACAGGTGCGTGGGACGCAGGGCCAGCGCGGGTTCGAGCTGCTCCTCGACGATCGGCCAGGCCAGCTTCCCTCGGATCGCCAGGTTCGCGTACTGGATGGGGTGCCCCGCGGCATCCGCCCATCCCTGCGCGGCGATGTCGGCCCAGCCGCGCTCACGCCCATCGGGGAGCACATCGCCCACGCCTTCGGTGAAGGAGTCGCCTATCGCGACGAAACGTACATCAGCCACGCGCCCAGCCTATTCCCGGTCCCGGATGTCACCGGTCGTCCAGCGCCGCTCCGCTCCGGTCGACGAGTCCCCAGGCCGCCCCCGCAGCCACGAGGAAGCAGGCCGCGAACACGACGAACAGCAGAGGAGCGCCGCCGGCGACGAGGAGGACGGGAACGGCGAGGGGCGCCACGATGGAGGCGACGCGTCCGACCCCGGCGGCCCAGCCCGCCCCGGTGCCGCGCAGCGAGGTCGGGTAGATCTCGGGCGTCACCGCGTACAGCGCGCCCCACGCGCCGAGGGTGAAGAACGACAGGGCCATGCCGGCGCCGATGATCATCGGCACGGTCGTGGCGGTGCCGAAGATGACGGCCGACGCGGTCGCCCCGAGCAGGAAGACCGACAGCGTGATGCGGCGTCCCCACACCTCGATGAGCCAGGCCGCCACGGCGTAGCCAGGGAGCTGTGCGAGCGTGATGATGAGGGTGAAGCCGAACGAACGCACGAGGTCGAATCCGGCGTCCACGAGAATGCTGGGGATCCAGATGAAGGCCCCGTAGTAGGCGAAGTTGACGGCCAGCCACACGAGCCAGAGGCACGCCGTCCGCACGCGGAACTCCGCGTTCCAGAGGGTCGCGAGCCGTGCCCGTGCCGTCTTCGCGATGGCCCGCGACGCCGGTTCCTTCCGGAGGGGCGGCGTGTACTCGATGCCCGCATCGGCCTCGAAGGCCGCCACGATGCGATCCGCTTCCGCGATGCGTCCGCGCGACGCCAGCCAGCGAGGGGACTCGGGCAGGCCCCAGCGCACGACGAGCGCGTAGACCGCGGGGATGGCGCCGAGCGCGAAGGCCCATCGCCAGCCTGCCTCGGAGGCGGGGATCACGAAGTACCCGATCAGGGCCGATGCCGTCCAGCCGACGGCCCAGAATGCTTCCAGGATGACGATCAGCCGCCCGCGGATGCGCGCGGGGGCGAACTCGCTCACGTAGGTCGAGGCGACCGGAAGCTCCGCGCCGAGCCCGAGGCCGACGAAGAACCGCAGCACGAGCAGGGCCGCCACTGATCCGACCAGCGCACTCGCTCCGGTGGCCACGCCGTAGATGAGCAAGGTGAGGGCGAACACCTGCCGGCGGCCGAAGCGGTCGGCGAGAAGACCGCCCAGCGTCGCACCGACCGCCATGCCGACGAAGCCGAGCGAGGCGATCCAGCCGGCCTCCCCCTTCGTGAGATCCCACTGCTGTGAGAGCGCCGCGATGATGAAGGAGATGAGTCCGACGTCCATCGCGTCGAGCGCCCACCCGACGCCGGAGCCCGTGAGCAGCCGCAGGTGCCTGCGGGTGAACGGGAGGACATCGAGGCGCTCGGCGAGCGAGGTGCGGCTCGGCAGGGCGGTATCGGCCATGATTCTCATCGTAGGGGCGCCCGTCCCACCGAGCCGCGAGATGACGCCCGCTCAGTCGCGGTCGGCGAGGAGCTTCCGCACCCGAGGGATCACCTCGGTGCCATACAGCTCGATGCTCCGCATCATCGACTCGTGAGACAGGGTGCCTGTCGCATACTTCAGATCGAAGCGCCCGAGCCCGAGGGTGGTGATCGTGTCGGCGATCTTCGCCGCCACACGCTCGGGCGAGCCGGCGTAGAGGGAACCCTCGGGACCGATGTCGTTCTGGAACCGCGCGCGACTGTAGGGCGGCCAGCCGCGCTCGCGACCGATGGTGTTGTGCATCGCCTCGAAGCCCGGGTAGGCCTCGTCCCATGCCTCCGCGTCGGTGGGAGCGATGTGTCCCGGCGAGTGCACGGCCACCGGGTAAGCGGTCGTCCCGAAGGACGCGACCGAGCGGTGGTACAGGTCGACGAACGGCTTGAATCGCCCGGCCGGGCCGCCGATGATGGCCAGCATGAGGCCGAGGCCGTGACGCGCGACACGCACGACGGACTCGGGGCTGCCGCCCACGCCGACCCACGTGCGCAGTCCCTTCTCGGTCTTCGGGAAGACGTCCGCGTTGTCGAGAGACGGCCGCAGCGAGCCGGACCAGGTCACGGGCTCCTCCTTGAGGAGCTCGACGAACAGCTCGAGCTTCTCCTCGAAGAGCCGGTCGTAGTCGCGCAAGTCGTAGCCGAACAGCGGGAAGGACTCGATGAACGAACCGCGCCCGAGGACGACCTCGGCGCGACCTCCGGACAGGGCGTCGAGGGTCGAGAAGCGCTCGAACACGCGCACCGGGTCGTCCGAGGACAGCACGGTCACGGCGGTGCCCAGCCGGATCCGTTCGGTGCGGGCGGCGATCGCCGCGAGCACCATCTCCGGAGACGAGACCGCGAACTCGCGCCGATGGTGCTCCCCCACGCCGAAGAAGTCCACGCCGACCGTATCGGCCAGCTCCGCCTGGGCGACGACGTTCCGGATGGTCTGCGCGCCGCTGAGCAGCTCGCCGTCCTGGTCCCGGGTGATGTCGCCGAACGTGTCCAGCCCGAATTCGATGTCCATGTCACACCTTCCTATTCAGGTGAATGGAACACGCGGCAGGAGGCGGGCATTCCCGTCACCGAGGCAGCAGCGCGCTCCGCAGCGTGTCCAGCCCGACCCCGCCCAGATCGAGGGCGCGCTTGTGGAAGCCCTTGAAGCTGAACGCGTCGCCCTCTGCCCGCTGGACGGCGTCGCGGACCTGCTCCCAGATGCGCTGACCGACCTTGTACGACGGCGCCTGACCCGGCCAGCCGAGGTACCGGTTGACCTCGAACTGCACGAACTGGTCCGACATGTTGACGTTGCGGCGGAGGAAGTCGAGCGCGTACTCGGCATCCCAGATGCCCTCGCCCTCGAGGCGCGGCTTGCCGAGGTGCACGCCGATGTCGAGGACCACACGCGCCGCCCGCATCCGCTGCCCGTCCAGCATCCCGAGGCGATCCGCCGGGTCGTCCAGGTAGCCGAGCTGCTCCATCAGTCGCTCGGCATACAGCGCCCAGCCCTCCGCGTGACCGGAGGTGCCGGCGAGCAGTCGCCGCCAGGAGTTGAGCTCGGCGCGGTTGTAGACGGCCTGCGCGATCTGCAGGTGATGCCCCGGGACACCCTCGTGATAGACCGTGGTGAGCTCGCGCCACGTGTCGAACTCGGTGACACCCTCGGGGACCGACCACCACATGCGACCGGGACGGGAGAAGTCGTCGGTGGGACCGGTGTAGTAGATCCCGCCCTCCTGCGTGGGCGCGATCATGCACTCCAGGGTGCGGATGGCCTCCGGGATGTCGAAGTGCGAGGCGCCGAGCTCGGCGACCGCGCGATCGCTGGTCTCCTGCATCCACCGCTGGAGCGCCTCGGTGCCGACGAGCTTGCGAGCGGGGTCGGATTCCAGATGCGCGACGGCCTCCTCCACGGAGGCGCCGGGGAGGATCTCGTTCGCGATCGCCGTCTGCTCGGCCACCATGCGGGCGAGTTCTTCGCGACCCCACTCGTAGGTCTCGTCGAGGTCGATGGTGGCGCCGAGGAATCGGCGGGAGTTGAGGGCGTACAGTTCGCGCCCCACGGCGTCCGTCTCACCGGCCTCGGGCGCGAGCTCCTCGGCCAGGAAACGCCGCAGCTCGCCGTAGGCGACCCGGGCAGCCGCGGAGTTGTCCGCCAGCGTGCGGGCGAGCGAGGCGGGAAGCTGGCCCTCCTGCGGGTCGGCGTGCGCGACGAAGGCAGCGAAGAACCCGTCGTCGGCGATGTAGCGGTCGATCTGGGTCGCGACCTCCGCGACCTGGCGGCGGGCGGGAGTGACCCCCTCGGCGATGCCCAGACGGAGCGTCTCGATGTACCCGCGCAGCGCCGCGGGCACGGCGGAGAGCCGGGTGGAGACGACCTCCCAGTCCTCGACCGTCGCGGTGGGCATCAGGTCGAAGGCGGAGCGGACGTCCTGCGCGGCGGACGCGATGACGTTCAGGTCGCGCAGGTGCCACTTCGCCTCGTGCAGCTCGAGGTCGAGGCGCAGCTCCGCAGTGAGGTCGGTCTTGGTCACCTCGTCGATCGCATCGACGGGCTCCAGCGCGGAGAGCGTGTCGAGCGTGGCCCGCGTCGCCGCGGCGATCTCCTCATGACCTTCCGGGCTCAGGTCGCCGAACCGGTCGTTGACCTCGGAGCGGCCGATGTAGGTGCCGAGAGTCGGCGCCAGGACGGCGATCGTGTCGACCCATTCATCGGCGACCCTGTCGATGGCGGAGGGGGTGCGGGGTGCTGAAGTCATACCTTCCAGCCTAATCCCCGCCCCCTCCGGCCACCGGGGTCAATGCGCGGCTTCGTTCCAGTCCCGACCGCGGCCCACCTGCACGTCGAGCGGCACGGAGAGCTGCGCGGCGTCACCCATCCGCGTGCGGACGATCTGCTCCACCGCATCCCACTCCCCGGCCGCGACCTCGACGACGAGTTCGTCGTGGATCTGCAGCAGCACGCGCGACTCCAGCTTCGCGGTGTGGAGGTCGTCGTGGATGTGGAACAGCGCGATCTTCATGATGTCGGCCGCGCTCCCCTGGATCGGGGCGTTGAGCGCCGCCCGCTCGGCGTTCTCGCGCAGCACACGGTTGGGGCTCGCGAGATCGGGGAACGGTCGCCGACGGCCGAAGATCGTCTCGGTGTAGCCGACCTCCTTGGCCTTCATCACCGAGGCCCGCAGGTAGTCGCGGACCGCGCCGAACCGTGCGAAGTACTCGACCATGAGCTGCTTGGCCTCGGACTGCTCGATGCGCAGCTGCTTGGACAGCCCGAACGCGGAGAGGCCGTAGACGAGGCCGTACGACATCGCCTTGACCTTGGTGCGCATCGCCGGGGTGACCTCGGACGGATCGACGCCGAACACGCGGGCGCCGACGAAGCGGTGCAGGTCTTCACCGCTGTTGAACGCCTCGATCAGCCCCTCGTCGCCCGAGAGGTGCGCCATGATCCGCATCTCGATCTGCGAGTAGTCGGCGGTGAGCAGGGTCTCGTACCCCTCGCCGACCTCGAAGGCGCTGCGGATGCGCCGCGACTCCTCGGTGCGCACCGGGATGTTCTGCAGGTTCGGGTCGGTGCTGGACAGGCGCCCGGTCTGACTGCCGGTCTGCACGTACGTCGTGTGGACCCGGTGGTCCTCCCGGATCGCGGTGTCGAGGGACTCGATGATCTGCCGCAGCTTCGTCGCCTCGCGGTGCTGCAGCAGCAGGCTCAGGAACGGGTGCGGGTGGGATTCCTGCAGGTCGGCGAGCACCGCGGCATCGGTCGAGTACCCGGTCTTCGTCTTGCGCGTCTTCGGGAGCTGCAGGTCTTCGAACAGCACCTCCTGCAGCTGCTTCGGCGACCCGAGGTTGAACTCGCGACCGACGACCGAGAACGCCTCCTGGGCCAGGGCGTCCGCCCGCGTCGCGAGCTCCGCCGAGAACGTCGACAGCACCTCGTGCGACACGGCGACGCCCGCGAGCTCCATGTCGGCGAGCGTGCGGAGCGTCGGCAGCTCGATGTCGCGGAGCACCGCGTCCACCGGCTCCGGCAGATCATTCCGCAGCGCCTCGGCCACGCGGAGGATGAACCACGCCTCCTGCGACGGCGTAGCTCCCTCGGTCTCCGGCACGAGCTGCGACGGATCGGCCTCGGGGAGCTTCTCCCCCAAGTAGCGCTGGACGAGGTCGGACAGCGTCTTGTCCGGGAAGCTGGGGCGCAGCAGCCAGCCCGCGAGGCTCGTGTCGTACGCGAGCCCGCCCAGACGGATGCCCTGACGGAGCAGCGCCTTCACCTGCGGCTTGGCGTCGTGCAGCACCTTGGGCGCGTCGGACTCCAGCCACGCACGCAGCGCCTGGGCCCCCTCCTCCGACCAGTCGAGCTCGCGCAGCTCGCTCCCGGTGGCGACGCCGACGCGCACAGGTGCGCCCGACTGCACCACGACCCGGAGAGCGATGTCCCCGTCCTGAGCCGCGGCCCAGGTGGCCAGATCAGCGGCGGACACCTGTGCCGGCGCGGGCATCTCGACGACGGAGGCCGGATCGTCGGCGACCTCGCCCGCACCGACGGCCTCGAAGACCCGCGGCAGCAGCGTGCGGAACTCCAGCCGGGCGAAGATGTCGCGGACGGCCTCGGCATCGATCGGGGCGACGGCGAGGTCGGCCGGTGCGACCGGCAGCTCCACGTCGGTCAGCAGGCGGTTGAGCTTGCGGTTGCGTCGGACGTCCTCGATGTGGTCGCGGAGGTTGCCGCCGACCACGCCCTTGATCTCACCGGCACGCTCGAGCAGCTCGTCGAGGGAGCCGAACTGCGTGAGCCACTTGACGGCCGTCTTCTCCCCCACCTTCGGCACGCCGGGGAGGTTGTCGCTGGTCTCACCCACAAGGGCGGCGATGTCGGGGTACTGCTCGGGACGGACGCCGTAGCGCTCCTGCACGGTCGCCGGGTCGTAGCGCTTGAGCTGTGAGACACCCTGGACGGACGGGTACAGCAGCGTGACGTCGTCGGTGACGAGCTGGATGGTGTCGCGGTCTCCCGAGACCACGAGCACGTCGTAGCCCTGGGCCGCCCCCTGCGTGGAGAGGGTGGCCAGGATGTCGTCGGCCTCGATGCCCTCCTGCGTCAGCACCGGGATCGACATCGCCGCGAGGCAGTCCTGCAGCAGCGGGATCTGGCCCTTGAACTCCTGCGGCGTCTCGGACCGGGTGGCCTTGTACTCCGGGTACTCATCGGTGCGGAACGAGTGGCGGGAGGTGTCGAACGCGATCGCGAGATGCGTGGGCTGCTCGGCCTTGATGAGGTTGACCAGCATGGACAGGAAGCCGTAGATGGCGTTCGTGTGCTGATTGTCCTTGGTGGTGAAGTTGTCGACCGGGAGGGCGAAGAAGGCCCGGTAGGCGAGCGAGTGGCCGTCGACGACCATGAGGGTAGGCTTTGCGGAGTCCGTCACCCTGTCAGCCTAACGAGGAGCACGGACACCCGCAGAGGAGGATGCATGAGCGAGGTCGCCACCAGCGAAGGACTCGAGTGGGCGGCCGCCCGCGGCATGGGGGCGCTGGCCGAGAAGATGGGCATGGAGTTCGTCGAGTTCGGCGTCGATCGGTGCGTGGCGACGATGCCGGTGGAGGGCAACACCCAGCCCGTCGGTCTCATGCACGGCGGCGCCTACGTGGTCCTCGGCGAATCGCTCGGCTCGATGGCGGCGAATCTGCACGCAGGAGCGGGCCGCCTCGCCGTCGGCGTCGACATCAACGCCACGCACACCCGGTCGGCCACCTCGGGCGTCGTCACCGGGGTCTGCACACCCGTGCACCTGGGGCGCAGCATCACGGTGCACGAGATCGTCGTCACCGACGATCAGGGTCGGCGCTGCTCGACGATCCGCATCACCAACATGATCAAGGACGCTCCCGCCGCGGACTGAGCGGTTCCTCCAGCAGCAGCTGGAACAGGATGTGGTCCTGCCACTCCCCCGCGATCCGCAGGTACTTCGGCGCGATGCCGATGCGCTCGAAGCCGGTGGCGGCGAGGACCCGCTGCGAGGCGACGTTGTGCAGCAGCGTCGACGCCTGGAGGCGATGCAGCCGCAGCTCGTCCCGCGCGTGCTCCGCCACGAGGGCGACCGCGCGCCCCGCGAGCCCTCGGCGCAGTCGGGTGGAATCGATCCAGTACCCGAGATCGGCGCTCCAGAACGCACCGCGCACGATGGTGTTCAGGTTGACCCGGCCGCGGATCTCGCCGTCGTCCGAGAGGATAACGAACCGGGAACTCCGGCCGAGGGCGGCCTCGGCGACGCACTGCTGCGCGTTCTGCTCCTGCCATTCCTCGGTGAAGAACGCCTCGGAACGCGCCGGCTCCCACGGGGCGAGGTGCTCTCTGTTCGCGAGATACGCGCGCGCGAGCGCCGCACCGTCGCCGGCGCGGACCGGCCGCAGAACGTGCTCTGCGTCCAGCCGGAGCACCGGAGTGCCTTACTTCTTGGGAGCGAGCTGCTCGATGATCGCCTTGGCGACGTCCTGCATCGTCAGGCGGCGATCCATCGACGCCTTCTGGATCCAGCGGAACGCCTCGGGCTCGCTCAGGCCCATCTTCTCGTTGAGGAGGCCCTTCGCGCGGTCGACGAGCTTGCGGGTCTCGAAGCGCTCGACCATGTCCGCGACCTCGGCCTCGAGGGTGATGATCTGCTCGTGGCGGGCCAGGGCGATCTCGATCGCGGGGAGGAGATCGTTCGGGGTGAAGGGCTTCACGACGTAGGCCAGGGCTCCGGCCTCGCTCGCGCGCTCCACGAGCTCCTTCTGACTGAACGCGGTCAGCAGCACGACCGGGGCGATGTTGCCCTTGTGAAGCTTCTCGGCGGCGCTGATGCCGTCGAGCTGGGGCATCTTCACGTCCATGATGACGAGGTCGGGACGCAGCTCGGTGGCGAGGGCCACCGCCGTCTCGCCGTCGCCGGCCTCGCCGACGACATCGAAGCCGTTGTCGCGGAGGATCTCGACGATGTCGAGACGGATCAGCGATTCGTCTTCGGCGACGACGACGCGTCGGGGTGCGGATGCCGTGGGCTGCTCAGCCTGTTCTTGCTCGGTCACCCCTCCATCCTAACGGAGAGGTCCCCACCACCGGCTGAAGACAGAGGACGCGCGGGGAACCGTCCGTCGTCTGCGCTACAGTCGAAGTCGCGAGACACGGGCCGGCGTGGCGGAATGGCAGACGCGGAGCACTCAAAATGCTTTGTCCGAAAGGGCGTGTGGGTTCGAGTCCCACCGCCGGCACCAGCATCGCGGACCGCTCGCCCCGTCACTCGGCGAGGGCGGCGAGTTCGGCCATCACACGGGGGTGGGCGAGGATGCGGAAGTGCCCGCCCGTCTCCAGGACGACGTTCTTGGCCCCGGCGAGCTCACTCCCCTCGGGGATGTGCGGATCGAACGCGGCGTAGATCGAGACGATGCGCGCGTTCACATCGAGCTCCCGCCCCAGCGCGACGATCGAGGGGTCGTCGGGTGAGAACGCCCGCAGCACCCGACCGGGCAGCAGCCGCGCATATCGGGAGCCCCCGAACGGCGTCGCGATGGCGAGCATGCCGCGGATCCGGGCACCCTCCGGGCCGGTCATCACCAGCTTCCCGGCGAGGCCGCCTTTGCTGTGGGCGACGAGGAACACGCCCGAGAGGTCGTGCGCGCGCAGGTAGTCGGCCACCTGATCGGCCTCATCCTGCACGGGGAACTGGTTGCGGTGCAGCGCATCCACGACATGGACCGGGTGCCCCCGCTCGTGCAGCGCGACGATGAGTGGCTCCAGGAAGCGCCAGGTCTCGTAGACACCGGCGAGCACCACGATCGGGGCGCGGTCTCCGGTGGTGAAGTCATCCGCCTGGTCACGGCCGAAGAACGATCGGACCTGCCAGAACCCCGCGTAGGCGTAGTCCGCGGCCCACCAGCCCAGAATCCTCAGGACGCTGATCGTGCCCTCCCCCGCCGGATGGGTGCGGCCGGCACCGCCGTCGGCCATGCTCCCGTCGTGTGGGCCAGGATCGCGGAAGCCACCGCCCGGGGCGCGGACTGCTGCGCGACATGATGATGACCGGGGATCTCCACCAATCGCGAGACGGCCGCCGCGTCGCGCAGGCGCCGGCACCACGCGCGTCCTGCGATCGGATCGTCACTCCCCCGGACGACGAGCACCGGCATGGTGAGAGCCGCGACCCTCTCCTCCAGGGGATACGCGAGCATGTGCCGGACCTGGCGGAGATACCACCGCACGCCGCAGCGCAGGTAGTCGGTGAAGACGACCGTGTTGATCGCGGGGGTCTCGCCGACGGTGTCGACGGCCAGGGCCCGGGCCTGCGCGCCGAGAGTCCGGTGGGCGTCGTCGGTGACGGGACCGATCGTCACGACGGTCCGGACGTACTCGGGATGCCGCAGCGCCGTCTCCACGGCCCACTGCACGCCCATCGAGTGTCCGACGAGCACGACCCGGTCGTCGTCGAGGCTCGCCACCACCTGGGCCAGGCCCGCCGCCATTTGCGGGATCGAGACGTCGAACCGGGGCTTGGGCAGGCCGCCGAAGCCCGGGAGGTCGACGGACACCACTCTGGTCGTGTCCGCGAGCACGGCGTGCAGCCGCGACAGATACCGATGCGACATCCCGATCCCGTGCACGAGGACCACGGTCGGGGCGGTGTTGCCGGCGGGCCGGGGACTCTCCAGGATGCGGAACGTCAGCCCGGAGGTGACGAGGAGACGACGGAGGACCATGGCAGCACGCTAACCGAGGCCGCCGTCACGGCCGAGAGGCTTGACGCACCGGCCCGGAGATGACAGGGAGGGGCGAGGCCGAAGCCCCGCCCCTCCCGGAACGCCCTGCGTCAGACGCCGGCCTTGTAGATCGGCGCGGCGCCACGGAGCGCATCGCCGACCTTGTGCACGCGCAGGTCGTTCGTGGAGCCGATGATCCCGGGAGGGGACCCGGAGATGACGACGACCTTGTCCCCCTCGACGGCGAGGCCGTTCCCGAGGAGGTACTCGTCGACCTGGTGGTACATGAGGTCGGTGTGCTGCACCATGTCGACGAGGGTGGAGCGGAGACCCCAGGTCAGCGCCATACGACGACGGATGCCGGGCTCCGGCGTGAAGGCCAGCATCGGGATGCGGGAGCGCAGACGGGACAGGCGGCGCGCCGAGTCGCCCGACTGCGTGAACACGCACAGGAACTTGGCGTCCACGAACTCCGCGACCTCGAGGGCCGCGAGCGTGATGGCACCACCCTGCGTGCGGGGCTTCGTCGTGAGCGGCAGGATGCGCTCCAGGCCGTGCTCCTCCGTCGACTCGATGATGCGGGCCATCGTCTCGACGACGACGACCGGGTAGTCGCCCACGCTGGTCTCGCCGGAGAGCATGACCGCGTCGGCGCCGTCGAGGACGGCGTTGGCGACATCGGAGGTCTCGGCGCGGGTCGGCACCGGGCTGTTGATCATCGACTCGAGCATCTGCGTCGCCACGATGACAGGCTTCGCGTTGCGACGGGCCAGCTCGACCGCGCGCTTCTGCACGATCGGGACGGCCTCGAGGGGCAGCTCCACGCCGAGGTCCCCTCGGGCGACCATGATGCCGTCGAACGCGTCGACGATCTCTTCGAGGGCGTCGACGGCCTGCGGCTTCTCGATCTTGGCGATCACCGGGACGCGGACGCCCTCCTCCGCCATGATCTCGTGCACGCGGGTCACGTCCGAGGCGTTGCGCACGAACGACAGCGCGATGAGGTCGGCACCGGTCCGGAGGCCCCAGCGGAGGTCCTCCTCGTCCTTCTCGCTGAGCGCGGGGACGTTGACGGCGACGCCGGGCAGGTTGATGCCCTTGTTGTTCGAGACGGCGCCGGCGACGACGACACGCGTGGTGACGGTCACACCGTCGGTCTCGACGACCTCGACACGCACCTTGCCGTCGTCGATCAGCAGGAAGTCCCCGGGCTTGACGTCCTGGGGAAGGCCCTTGAACGTGGTGCCGCAGATCTCCTTGTTGCCGATGATGTCCTCGGTGGTGATCTTGAAGATGTCGCCCTTGGCGAGCTCGTACGGTCCGTCCTCGAACCGGCCGAGACGGATCTTCGGCCCCTGGAGGTCGACGAGGATGGCGACGGCACGACCGGAGTCCTCCGCCGCGCGGCGCACGTTCGCGTAGTTGTTCTCGTGCACGGAGTAATCACCGTGGCTGAGGTTCAGTCGGGCGACGTCCACACCCGCATCGATCAGTGCGCGCACCGTCTCATACGTGGAAGTGGCGGGGCCCAGGGTGGCGACGATTTTCGCGCGTCTCAACATGTCTCCAGGGTAGAAGTGGGGGATTGCAAACAGGCGACACTGCCGGCCTCAGCCTACGCGGGCTGGAGGCCGATCGCGACATCGCTCGGGCGCACGGGCTCCGGCAGCACGGTGGTGCCCATGAGGAAGCGGTCGACGTTCGCCGCCGCCGCCCGGCCCTCCGCGATCGCCCAGACGATGAGCGACTGCCCGCGTCCCGCGTCGCCGGCGACGAACACGCCGGGGATCGACGACTCGTAGCTCGCGGCACGACGGAAGGCGCCGCGCTCGGTCACCTCCGGCCGGGTGTCCTCGGTGTAGCCGTCCTGCTCCGGTCCGGTGAAGCCCATCGCGATGAGCACCAGGTCGGCCGGGATCTCCCGCTCCGTGCCGCTCTTGGGCACGCGGCGACCGTCGATGTACTCGGTCTCGGCCACGCGCAGTGCGCGCACCTCGCCGACCTCGTTCGACAGGAACTCCACGGTCGAGGCGAGGAAGACCCGCTCCCCGCCCTCCTCGTGCGCCGAGGCCACCTCGAAGATCGTCGGCATCATCGGCCACGGCTGGTGATCCGGGCGCGTCTCGCTCGGCTGCTTGCCGATGGCGAGGTTGGTGACGCTGAGCGCGCCCTGGCGGTGCGCGGTGCCGATGCAGTCGGCGCCCGTGTCGCCGCCGCCGATGACGATGACGTGCTTGCCCTCGGCGGTGATCTGGTCCGGGACGGTGTCGCCGGCGACCGCGTGGTTCGACTCGACGAGGTACTCCATCGCGAAGTGCACGCCGTCGAGGTCGCGACCAGGGATCGGCAGGTCGCGCGGGACCGTGGCGCCGGTGGCGATCACGACCGCGTCGTACCGGGCGCGCAGGTCGGCCCAGGAGATGTCCTTGCCGATCTCGACGCCGGCGCGGAACCGCGTGCCCTCCTCCTGCATCTGGCGCAGGCGGGCCTCGAGCTGGCTCTTCTCCATCTTGAAGTCCGGGATGCCGTAGCGGAGCAGGCCGCCGATGCGGTCGTCGCGCTCGAAGACGGCGACGGTGTGCCCCGCGCGGGTGAGCTGCTGGGCGGCCGCGAGACCGGCGGGGCCCGAGCCCACGACGGCCACGGTCTTGCCCGTGAGGCGCTCCGGCGGCTCCGGCTCGACCCAGCCCTTGGCGAAGGCCTCGTCGATGATCGAGACCTCGATCTGCTTGATCGTCACGGCCGGCTGGTTGATGCCGAGGACGCACGAGCTCTCGCACGGCGCCGGGCAGAGGCGCCCCGTGAACTCCGGGAAGTTGTTGGTCGCGTGCAGACGCTCGATCGCCGCGCGCCCCTCGCCGCGCCAGGTGAGATCGTTCCACTCGGGGATGAGGTTGGCCAGCGGGCACCCGGAGTGGCAGAACGGCACACCGCAGTCCATGCACCGGCCGGCCTGGCGGCGGAGCACGGCCTTGTCGCCGGGCTCGTACACCTCTTTCCAGTCCATGATGCGCACGGGCACCGGACGGCGAGCGGGAAGTTCCCGCTCGGTCACCTTCAGAAAGCCTTTGGGGTCAGCCACCGGTCACCTCCAGGATGCGGTTCCAGACGATGTCGCCGTCGGGGTCGATCCCCTCGGCCAGTGCCTCCTCGCGCATGCTGCGCACGGCGGCGAAGTCACGCGGGAGCACCTTCACGAACTCCGCCGCGCTGGCGTCGAAGTCCTCCAGCAGGGCGGCGGCGCGCGGCGATGCCGTGCGCTCCACGTGCTCCACGAGCAGCCCGCGCAGCACTTCGAGATCGGCGCGGTCCAGCGGCTCCAGCCGGAGCTCGCCGCTGCCGAGCGACTGCGCGTTCACCTTGCCGGTGTCCAGGGCGTGCACGTACGCCACTCCCCCGGACATTCCGGCACCGAAGTTGCGCCCGGTCGAACCCAGGATCACCGCGAGGCCGCCGGTCATGTACTCGAGCGCGTGGTCGCCCACGCCCTCGACCACCGCGGTCGCACCGGAGTTCCGGACGAGGAAGCGCTCGCCCACCACACCGGAGATGAACATGGTGCCGGATGTGGCGCCGTATCCGATCACGTTGCCCGCGATGACGTTCTCGTGCGGGGCGATCGCGGAGCCGCGCGGCGGCCGGATCGTGATGTCGCCGCCGGAGAGGCCCTTGCCGACGTAGTCGTTCGCGTCGCCCTCCAGCCGGAGGATGATGCCCGGCGGCAGGAACGCGCCGAGCGATTGGCCCGCGGTGCCGGTGAGGGTGACGTCGATCGTCTCCTTCGGCAGTCCGGTGGCGCCGTGGCGCGAGGTCACCTGATGGCCGAGCATCGTACCGACCGCGCGCTCGGTGTTGGCGATCGGGAGCTCCGCCATGACGGGTTCTCCGTTCAGCAGCGCCGCCTTCGCGATGTCGATGAGCTGCACGTCGAAGTGCTTGTCGAGCTCGTGGTCCTGGGCGCGGCCGCTGCGACGCGGCTCGCCAGCCGGGAACGCCGGTCCCTCCAGCACCGGGCTGAGGTCGAGCCCCTCGGCCTTCCAGTGCGCGATCGCCGCGTTGGTCTCCAGCAGCTCGGTGCGGCCGACGATCTCGTCGATCGAGCGGTAGCCGAGCTCGGCGAGCAGCTCGCGCACCTCCTCGGCGATGAACTCCATGAAGTTCACGACGAACTCGGGCTTGCCGGTGAACCGGTCGCGCAGGACGGGGTTCTGCGTGGCGACGCCTACCGGGCAGGTGTCGAGGTGGCAGACGCGCATCATGATGCAGCCGCTGACCACGAGGGGCGCGGTGGCGAAGCCGAACTCCTCGGCACCGAGCAGGGCGCCGATGATGACGTCCCGTCCGGTCTTGAGCTGCCCGTCGACCTGCACGACGACGCGGTCGCGCATGCCGTTGAGCATGAGCGTCTGCTGCGTCTCCGCGAGGCCGAGCTCCCACGGCGTTCCCGCGTGCTTCAGCGAGTTCAGCGGGCTCGCGCCCGTACCGCCGTCGTGACCGGACACGAGGATGACGTCGCTGAGTGCCTTGGCGACGCCGGCCGAGACCGCGCCGATGCCGGACTGGCTGACGAGCTTCGTGTGGATGCGCGCCTCGGGGTTCGCCCGCTTCAGGTCGAAGATGAGCTGCTTGAGGTCTTCGATCGAGTAGATGTCGTGATGCGGCGGCGGCGAGATGAGGCCGACCCCCGCGGTGGCGTGGCGGGTGCGCGCGACCCAGGGGTACACCTTGGTCGGCGGGAGCTGGCCGCCCTCACCGGGCTTGGCGCCCTGGGCGAGCTTGATCTGGATGTCGTCGGCCTCGGTGAGGTAGAGGCTCGTGACGCCGAACCGGCCGGAGGCGACCTGCTTGATCGCGCTGCGCCGCTCGGGGTCGACAAGACGGTCGGGGTCTTCCCCGCCTTCCCCCGTGTTCGACTTGCCGCCGATCCGGTTCATCGCGATCGCGAGCGTCTCGTGCGCCTCCTTGGAGATGGAGCCGTAGCTCATCGCCCCCGTGGAGAAGCGCTTGACGATCGCCGAGACGGGCTCGACCTCGTCCAGCGGCACGGGCTTGCGCGTGCCGGTCCGCAGCGAGAACAGGCCGCGCAGCGTCTTCAGCTCCGCCGCCTGGTCGTCGACGAGCTTCGTGTACTCGCGGAAGATGTCGTAACGGCGGGTCCGCGTGGAGTGCTGGAGCTTGAACACCGTCTCCGGGTTGAAGAGGTGCGGAGAGCCTTCGCGACGCCACTGGTACTCGCCTCCGGTCCACAGGCGCTCGTGAGCACGGGCTGCGGCGTCCTCCGGGTACGCGTAGTCGTGGCGGGCCTGGTTCTCGGCGAAGATCTCCTCGATCCCGATGCCGCCCAGCTTCGACTCGGTACGCGTGAAATAGGCGTCGATGAACTCCTGGCTCAGGCCGACCGCCTCGAACACCTGCGCGCCCGCATAGGACGACACCGTGGAGATGCCCATCTTCGACATGATCTTCAGCACGCCCTTGCCGAGCGCGTAGATGAGGTTCTTCACGGCCTTCTCCGGGGAGATGCCCGTGATGTAGCCGGTGCGCACGAGGTGCTCGACCGTCTCCATGGCCAGGTAGGGGTTGATCGCGGAGGCACCGTAGCCGATGAGCGTCGCGACATGGTGCACCTCGCGCACGTCGCCGGCCTCGACGATCAGACCGACCTTCATCCGGTTCTCGCGCCGGATGAGGTGGTGGTGGATGGCCGACACCATGAGCAGCGACGGGATCGGGACGAGGTCCTTGTTCGAGTCGCGGTCGGACAGGATGATGAACTCCGCACCGTCCTCGATGGCCTGATCGACCTCGGCGCACATCTCGGTGAGGCGCTCGGCGAGGGTGTGGGGTCCTGCGTCGAAGTGGTAGAGGCCGCGGATCGTGGCGCTCGACCGCCCGGGCAGGGCCTTGTCGATGTGCCGGATCTTCGCCAGCTCGTCGTTGTCGATGACCGGGAAGTCGAGCGACACCGTGCGCGTGTGCTCCGGACCCCAGGTGAGGAGGTTGACCTCAGGGCCCAGACCGAGCTTGAGGCTCGTGACGACCTCTTCGCGGATCGAGTCGAGCGGCGGGTTGGTCACCTGCGCGAACTGCTGCGTGAAGTAGTCGAAGAGCAGCCGCGGGCGCTTGCTGAGCACGGCGATCGGGGTGTCCGATCCCATGGCGCCCAGAGGCTCCACGCCCGTCTGGCCCATCGGGGTGAGGAGGATGCGGACCTCCTCCTCGGTGTAGCCGAAGGTGCGCTGTCGCCGGGTGATGGAGGCCGGCGGGTGCACGATGTGCTCCCGCTCGGGGAGGTCGGCCAGGCGGACGGAACCGGCGTCGAGCCACTCCTGCCACGGGTGCATCGTCGCGAGGTCGTGCTTGATCTCCTCATCCTCGACGATGCGGCGCTGGGCCGTGTCGACGAGGAACATCTTGCCGGGCTGCAGCCGGCCGCGGCGCTTGATGCGCTCCGGCTCGAAGTGCAGGACACCGGTCTCGGAGCCGATGACGACGAGTCCGTCGGTGGTCTCCGTCCAGCGTCCGGGGCGCAGGCCGTTGCGGTCCAGGGTCGCACCGACGAGCGTGCCGTCGGTGAAGATGAGGGCGGCCGGGCCGTCCCACGGCTCCATCTGGTTGGAGTGGTACTCGTAGAACGCGCGCAGCTCCGGCGAGATGTCGGCCTGCTTCTCGTACGCCTCCGGCACCATCATCATGATCGCGTGCGGCAGGCTGCGGCCGGTGAGGGTGAGCAGCTCCAGCACCTCGTCGAATGAGGCGGAGTCGCTGGCGCCGTCCGTGCAGATGGGCAGCAGGGGCGAGATGTCGCCGAGGAGCTCGGACTCGAGCTGCGACTGGCGGGCGCGCATCCAGTTACGGTTGCCGCCGACGGTGTTGATCTCGCCGTTGTGGGCCAGCATCCGCAGCGGCTGCGCGAGCGGCCACGACGGGAACGTGTTCGTCGAGTACCGCGAATGCACGACGGCGAGCTCGGAGGCGAAGCGCTCGTCCTGCAGATCCGGGTAGAACGGCTCGAGCTGGAGCGTGGTGACCATGCCCTTGTAGCCGAGCGTGCGGCTGGACAGGGAGACGAAGTAGGCGCCGAGCTCGTGGCCCGCGCGCTTGCGCAGACGGTAGGCGACGCGGTCGAGCGCGATGCCGGTCAGCGGCGCATCGGCGAGGGTGGCGCCGCCTGCGCTCACGAAGAGCTGCTCGAAGGCGGGACGGGCCTCGTCGGCGAGCTTGCCGAGGTTCTCGTTGGCTGTGGGGACCTCGCGCCAGCCGAGGACGCGGAGCCCCTCCGCGCGGGCGATCTTCTCGATCCCGGCCTTCTGCTGGCGGCGCTCGCTCGAATCGCGAGGCAGGAAGGCCAGCCCGGCCGCGTACTCCCCCACGGGCGGCAGTTCGAAGCCGGTGACCGCGCGGAGGAAGGCGTCCGGCATCTGGGTGAGGATGCCGGCTCCGTCCCCGGTGCCCGCGTCGGACCCGATGGCCCCGCGGTGCTCCAGGTTGCGCAGGGCCTCGAGGGCCAGCGCGATGATGTCGTGCCCGGCTTCGCCGCGCAGCGTTGCGACCATGGCCAGGCCGCAGGCGTCCTTCTCGAACGCCGGGTTGTACATGCCCTGCTTCGGGGGGTATGCGCCGGAGGCGCCGTAAGGGGGCTGGAAGTACACCAGTTACCGTCCTCAGATCTTCAGTGAAACCCGGGGACGTCGTCGGCCCGCTCGTTCAGTGCAATGGTTCTCCCGCCGCGAGTCGGCGTTATCGGGAGCCGTCCCCGCTCGAGGGAGCAGCGCTTGTGGCAGTGGCTCCGGCGGCGACTTCTTCGGCCGGAG
Organism: Microbacterium sp. str. 'China'; assembly: GCF_002993305.1. Lineage (NCBI taxonomy): Bacteria > Bacillati > Actinomycetota > Actinomycetes > Micrococcales > Microbacteriaceae > Microbacterium > Microbacterium sp. str. 'China'. Next base: position 1,802,363 of record NZ_CP027434.1, read on the forward strand.
GCTCGCTCACGTCCACGAAATCAGAGGGATTGTCCTGCGATTGTACATCAGCGTCCAGGTCCTTCCGTCCGCGGCCCGGCCGGTACGGCGACGGCTCGAGGCCGGGGTGACGACGGGTCTGCACCACGAGGATGACCAGTCCCACCACCACGCCGATGATCGCGGCCCAGACGTTGCTGCGCAGACCGAGGATGATCTCGCTCGGGTCGATGCGGATCGACTCCCACAGGATGCGTCCGGCGCTGTACCAGATGAGGTAGATCGCGAAGAGGCGACCCCACTGGAAGAACAGCTTGCGTCCGAGCCACAGCAGCACGAGGACGCCGAGGCCGTTCCAGATGACCTCATACAGGAAGGTGGGGTGGAACAGGGTGCCCTCGGGGAGACCGGGAGGGAAGGCCGAGTTGTCGGACGGGATCTCCAGTCCCCACGGCAGGTCGGTCGGCAGGCCGTAGAGCTCCTTGTTGAACCAGTTGCCGAACCGGCCCATCGCCTGCGCGAGGAGCAGGCCGGGAGCCAGCGCGTCCGCGAACGTCCAGAAGCGGATACCCGTCCACCGGCAGCCCAGGTAGGCGCCGACGGCACCGCCGATGAGCGCCCCGAAGATGGCGATGCCACCCTCCCAGATCGCCCAGACGGAGCCGGGCTCGAAGGGGTTCCAGGTGTTCTTGCCCTCGCCGAAGTAGAAGTTCGGGTGGGTGAGCACGTGGAAGATACGCGCGCCGATGATCGCGAGCGGCACCGCGAGGATGGAGATGTCGATGACCACCCACGGCTCTGCGCCGCGCTTGGTGAGACGGTGGTTCGTCATCAGCACGGCGACGATGATGCCGGCGATGATGCACAACGCGTAGAAGTGGATCCGGAGCGGGCCGAGATCGATGTACGACACGGACGGACTCGGGATGCTGGCGAGCACGCCGGCGGCGGTGCTGTGGAGCGCGGAGGACATGAGTGCGATCCTACTTCTCTGAGACGAAGCGCGCCGACGCGGTGCCGGCGGCCAGGGTTCGGGTGACTTCGGCGAGAGCGGGCACACCGCCGTCGCGGAGGGCGCGGACGAGAGCGGTCCCCACGATGGCGCCGTCGGCGTACTCGGACACGCCCGCGATCTGCTCCGGCGTCGAGATGCCGATGCCCACGCAGGCGCGGCGGGCGCCGTGGTCGCGGAGCCGCGACACGAGGGTGCGCGCCGCGCGGTCGAGCTCGGCCCGCTCCCCCGTGATCCCCATGGTCGAGACGGTGTAGACGAAGCCCGTCGAGGACCGCACGACGAGGTCGAGGCGCTCGTCGGACGAGGTCGGAGCCGCGAGGAAGACCCGATCGAGACCGAGCCGCTCGCTGGCCGCGATCCACTCGCCGGCGGCCTCCGGCGTGATGTCCGGGGTGATCAGACCCGCGCCGCCCGCGGCGAGCAGGTCCTCGGCATAGCGGTCCACCCCGTACTGCAGCACCGGGTTCCAGTAGGTCATCACGAGGACGGGGACGTCGGTGGCAGCGGTGATCGCACGGATCGCCGTGAAGAGGTCCTTCATCCGGAAGCCTGCAGCGAGGGCCTTGGTCGTCGCCTCCTGGATGATGGCGCCGTCCATGACGGGATCGCTGTAGGGCGGGCCGAGCTCGATGATGTCCACGCCGTTCTCGGCGAGGGCGATCGCCGCCTGGATGCTGGTCTCCAGGTCGGGGAAGCCGACGGGCAGGTAGCCGACGAAGGCGCTGCGGCCGGTGTCGTGTGCGCGCTGGATGGCCTGTTCGACGCGGCTCACAGCTGCGGCTCTCCCTTCGAGGCCGCGTCCTCGGCGGCGCTCTCCTCGGACACATCGTGCGCGAGGGCGTCCTCGTCGTAGAGCTCGAAGTAGCGCGCGGCAGTGTCCATGTCCTTGTCCCCGCGGCCGGAGAGGCAGATGGCGATCAGGCCGTCCGGGCCGAGCTCGCGGCCGATCCGCAGCGCGCCGGCGAGGGCATGGGCAGACTCGATGGCGGGGATGATCCCCTCGGTCCGGCTGAGCAGCCGCAGGGCCTGCATCGCCTCGTCGTCGGTGGCCGGGATGTACTCGGCGCGACCGATGTCGGCCAGCCAGGAGTGCTCGGGGCCCACGCCCGGGTAGTCGAGACCCGCGGAGATCGAGTGCGATTCGACGGTCTGGCCGTCTTCGTCCTGCAGCACGTACGTCTTCGCGCCGTGCAGCACGCCGGGGCGGCCGCGTTCGATGGACGCAGCGTGCTTGTCGGTGTCGACGCCGTCGCCCGCCGCCTCCACGCCGTACAGACGCACGCCCTCGTCGTCCAGGAACGCGTCGAACATGCCGATCGCGTTGGACCCGCCGCCGACACAGGCGACGACCGCGTCCGGGAGCCGGCCGACCTCGTCCAGGATCTGGGCGCGCGCCTCCTCCCCGATGATCTTCTGGAAGTCGCGGACCATCGCCGGGAACGGGTGCGGGCCCGCGGCGGTGCCGAAGATGTAGTTGGTGGTCTCGACCGAGGCCACCCAGTCGCGGTAGGCGTCGTTGATCGCGTCCTTCAACGTGCGCGAGCCCGAGGTGACCGCGACGACCTCGGCGCCCAGCAGACGCATGCGGGCGACGTTCAGCGCCTGCCGCTCGGTGTCGACCTCGCCCATGTAGATGGTGCAGTCCAGGCCGAACAGCGCGGCGGCGGTCGCCGTGGCGACGCCGTGCTGACCCGCTCCGGTCTCGGCGATGACCCGGGTCTTGCCGAGGCGCTTGGTGAGCAGCGCCTGGCCCAGCACGTTGTTGATCTTGTGCGAACCAGTGTGGTTGAGGTCCTCGCGCTTGAGGAAGACCCGCGCGCCCCCTGCGTGCTCGGCGAACCGGGGCACCTCGGTGAGCGCGGAGGGGCGCCCGGCGTAGGAGGACAGCAGATGGGCCAGCTCGGCTCGGAACTCCGGGTCGGCGATGGCCTCCTCGTAGGCGACCGTCAGCTCGTCGATCGCGGCCACGAGAGACTCCGGCATGTACCGTCCGCCGAAGTCGCCGAAGAACGGACCGTGCTGGTCGCGCAGACTCACTTCGCCTCCAGGAAGCTCTCGAGAGTGGCGACCGGGTCTCCGGTCACCAGGGCCTCGCCGATCAGCACGACGTCGGCACCGGCCGAACGGTAGTGCGCGACATCGGCGGGGGTGAGCACCGCGGACTCCGCGATCTTGATCGCCGAGTCGGGGATGCGGTCCACGAGCCGGCCGAACAGATCGCGGTCGAGCTCGAGGGTCTTGAGGTTGCGGGCGTTCACGCCGATCAGGGCGGCGCCGAGGTCGATCGCGGCCTCCAGCTCCTCCGCCGAGTGGGTCTCCACGAGCGGCGTCATGCCGAGCTCGAGGATGAACCCGTAGAGGTCACGCAGGACGCCCGGCTCCAGGCCCGCCACGATCAGGAGGACGAGATCGGCACCGGCGGCACGCGCCTCCAGCACTTGGTACCGGGTGGCGATGAAGTCCTTGCGCAGCACGGGCAGCGAGACCCGGGCGGTGACCGCCTCCAGATCGGCGAGACTGCCGCCGAAGCGGCGCTCCTCGGTGAGGACGCTGATCGCGGAGGCGCCGCCGGTCTCGTAGAGCGCGGCCTGGTGCGCGGGATCCGGGATCTCCGCGAGGGCACCGCGGGACGGACTCGCCCGCTTCACCTCGGCGATGATCTTCACCCGGTCGGCGGGAGCGAGAAAGGACAGCGCGTCCTTCGCCGCGGGGCGCGCGAGGGCGTCACGCTCGACGACCACGAGCGGACGGGACTGGGAGCGACGCTCGGCGTCTGCGACAGCGCCGGCCGTCAGGTCGGCGAGGACCACTAGTGCGCCTTCGGAGCGTACTTGGGACCCTTCACGCCGTAGCCCGCCTTCGCGAGCACCCAGCCGACGATCGCCCCGATCGGGATCAGTGCGGCGGCGATCCACACCAGGGTCGGCTGCTCGAAGCAGAACGCGACGGTCGCGGCGGCGAAGCCGACGAGCATGATCACGACGGCGGTCCAGGCCGCAGGCGAGTGTCCGTGGCCGGGGTCAGCGATCGGGTTGGTCATGTTCTCCTCCGGGGGACGACGTGGGATCTGGATTCAGTCTATCGGGGTCAGCGTGTCGGGTCGGACCCGCGGGACAGCTCGTCCCAGGAATCGACCGCGTCGACGGGGCCGTCGTGCGGCGCACCGGTCGGCGCGTCGGTGCGGTAGCGGCGGCCGCCGACCTTCCAGCGCCGCCAGGTGGTCAGCACGAGGACGGCGGCGGCGAGCAGGATCACCCAGCCGATGAGGGAGAGGAACGGCCAGGCCGACGGCACGATGCTCGCCGCGACCTCGTGGACTGCTCCGCTTCCGGCGAGTCCCGTCGTGTCGGTGACCGTCGCAGCGACAGCGCCGTAAGCGTCGCCGAGGAGGAGCTGCAGCGTGGACCAGCCCAGGAACAGCGCTGCCGCGGCTGCCAGGACCCCGAAGACGACGCGCACGACCCGGCCGGCGATCGCGAGGGCGGCACCGAGCGCCAGGACCGCAAGGCTCAGCGGGGCGAGGAGCACGAGGGCGGAGGCACCGGGGACGAGGATGTCCTCCCCCGCGTCCGCCCGCTGCACCGTGAACCAGGTCTGCGTGGAGGAGATGATCCCGATGGCGCCGGCCAGCAGGAACCCCGTCACGGAGAGGGAGCGTCCGCGCTGCGCGATGCTCACGAGGCGCTCACCCCGTCGACGGCGTCGAGGTCGGTGGTATCGAAGCACGTCCGCGTCCCGGTGTGGCACGCGGGTCCGGTCTGGTCGACGAGGAGCAGGAGCGCATCTCCGTCGCAGTCGAGGCGGGCCTCCCGCACGACCTGGATGTGCCCGGACGTGTCTCCCTTGCGCCAGTACTCCTGGCGGGAGCGGGACCAGTACGTCGCGCGTCCCGAGGTGAGCGTGCGGCGCAGCGCCTCGGCGTCCACCCACGCGAGCATGAGCACCTCACGCGAATCCCACTGCTGCACGATGATCGGGGCGAGCCCATCGTCGTTGAAGGCGACCTGCGCGATGCGGTCGTCGATGGAGACCTGGTCCTGCTTCGGCGTGTCGGTCATCGGACGAGCACTCCTTCCGCGCGCAGCGCTTCCTTCACATCGCCGACGGTCAGGGCCCCGGTGTGGAACACGCTCGCCGCGAGCACGGCGTCGGCCCCCGCCTTGATGGCCGGAGCGAAGTCCGTCGCGCGTCCGGCACCGCCGGAGGCGATCACGGGGATCGGCGCCACCTCGCGCATGAGGCGGACGAGCTCGAGATCGAAGCCGTCGCGGGTGCCGTCGGCGTCGATCGAGTTCACGAGCAGCTCCCCCGCGCCGCGCTCGGAGGCCTCGCGCGCCCAGTCGAGCGCATCCAGCGTGGTCTGCGTGCGGCCGCCGTGCGTCGTGACGACGAAGCCGGATCGCGTGGTGTCGGCACGCTTGACGTCGAGCGAGAGCACGAGCACCTGGGCACCGAAGCGATCCGCGATCTCGCCGATGAGCTCGGGACGGGCGATCGCCGCCGAGTTCACGCCGACCTTGTCCGCACCGACCGCGAGGAGCCGCGCGACGTCGTCGACGCTGCGCACCCCGCCGCCCACCGTCAGTGGCACGAAGACCTGCTCCGCGGTGCGCTGCACGACGTCGTAGGTCGTGGCCCGCGCATCCACCGTCGCGGTGACGTCCAGGAACGTGATCTCGTCGGCGCCCTGGGCGGCGTAGTGGCGGGCGAGCTCGACCGGATCGCCCATGTCCCGGAGGTTCTCGAAGTTGACGCCCTTGACGACGCGGCCGTCCGCGACGTCCAGGCACGGGATGACGCGACTCGCGAGGGTCATCAGAGCCTCGCTGCGTGGATCGCCGTGACGAGGATGGCCCGGGCGCCGAGGGCGTACAGGTCGTCCATCACCTGGTTGACCCGGCGACGCGGGATCATGACGCGCACGGCCACCCAGGCCGGGTCGCGGAGCGGCGAGATGGTCGCGGACTCGCGACCCGGGGCGATGGCCACCGCCTGATCGACGAGCTCGGTGGGAAGGTCGTAGTCGAGGAGCACGTAGCGACGCGCCACCATCACACCGCGGAGCCGGCGCAGCAGCGTATCCACGCCGTCGGCCTCACCGGGACGGCTGATCAGCACCGCCTCGGACTCCAGGATCACGGGGCCGAAGATCTCCAGCCCGGCCTGCCGAAGGGTGGTCCCGGTGGACACGACGTCGGCGACCGCGTCGGCGACACCGAGGCGCACCGCGGACTCGACGGCCCCGTCGAGCTGCACGAGCTCCGCGTTCACACCCTGGTCGCGGAGGAAGGAGCCGACCAGACCAGGGTAGGCCGAGGCCACGCGGACGCCGTCGAGATCCTGGACGGAGGTGAAGCGTCCCGGAGGACCGGCGAAGCGGAACGTGGACGCCCCGAAGCCGAGCTGCTCGATCTCGCGCGCCGGCTGCTGCACGTCGAGGAGGAGATCACGACCGGTGATCCCGACGTCGAGGGCGCCGGAGGCCACGTAGGTGGCGATGTCGCGCGGGCGGAGGAAGAAGAACTCGACGTCGTTCTCGGCGTCGATGACATGGAGGGTCTTGGGGTCGCGGCGGCCGGCGTAGCCCGCCTCCGCGAGCATCTCGGCGGCGGTGTCGGACAGCGAGCCCTTGTTGGGAACGGCGATGCGCAGCATGAACGGCTTTCAGTTCGAAGGAGTGGGACCGGAGCGCATCACAGATGTCGGTAGACGTCCTGCAGGGTGAGGCCCTTCGCGAGCATCATCACCTGCAGGTGGTAGAGGAGCTGGGAGATCTCCTCGGCGGCAGCGGCATCCGACTCGTACTCCGCCGCCATCCAGACCTCGGCGGCCTCTTCGACGATCTTCTTGCCGATCGCATGCACGCCGCCGTCGAGCTCCGCCACGGTGCCCGATCCCTCGGGTCGGGTCTCGGCCTTGACGCTGAGCTCGGCGAACAGCTCGTCGAAAGTCTTCACCCCTCCAGGCTACCGGCTCGCGCGAGGTCCCTGAGCCGGGTGACGGCCGCCTCCACGTCGTCCGCACCGTAGACCGCGGATCCGGCGACGAAGGTGTCGGCTCCCGCTTCGGCCGCCTGGGCGATCGTCGCGTCGGAGATGCCGCCGTCGACCTGGAGCCAGACGGACGAGCCGCGGCGCCGCGCCTCCGCGGACAGCGCCTGCAGCTTCGGCATGGTCTCGGGCAGGAAGCCCTGTCCGCCGAAGCCCGGCTCGACGGTCATCACGAGGATCTGATCGAACTCGTCCAGGAGCTCGAAGAGTCCCTCGACGGGCGTCGCCGGCTTGACAGCGACCCCCGCACGGGCGCCGATGTCGCGCAGGCGACGCGCGAGGGCCACCGGCTCCCCCGCCGCCTCCAGGTGGAAGGTCACGCTCGCGGCGCCGAGCTCGGCGTAGCCCGGAGCCCAGCGATCCGGATCCGTGATCATGAGGTGCACATCCAGCGGGACCGGGCTCGTCTCCTGGATGCGCTGGACCATCTGCGGGCCGAACGTGAGGTTCGGCACGAAGTGGTTGTCCATGACGTCGACGTGGGCGAAGTCGGCCGTCGCGATGCGAGCGAGCTCCGCCTGCATGTTGACGAAGTCGGCGGCGAGGATGCTGGGGTTGATGCGCGGGGCGCGGGGCAGATCCATGGTCTCAACCTTCCTTCGGGGCGTCTGTCGCCTCCAGCGGGCGCTGCAGGAGCGCGAGGAACATCGCGTCGGTGCCGTGCCGATGCGGCCAGAGCTGAGCGCTGCCCGTCTGCGCCCGCCCGTCATCGGCGAGATCGATCGGCGACTGCGCCACGCCGTGCAGCACCGCGCGGGCATCGAGCTCGACGAGCTCCGGCCGGAGGCGCCGCACCTCCTCGACCACAGCCGTGGTCTCCGCGAGATGGGGCGAACAGGTGACGTATGCGACGACGCCTCCGGGTGCGAGAGCGTCCACAGCCGCCGTGAGCAGGCCCACCTGCAGCGGCACGAGCTCGGCGACGTCCGCCGGGGACTTCCGCCATCGGGCCTCCGGACGCCGCCGGAGGGCGCCGAGACCGGTGCAGGGCGCGTCCACGAGGATCCGGTTGAACGCCTCCGGCCGCTCAGCCGCCAGCTCCCGGCCGTCGCGCTCGTGCACGGTGACCTCGCCCGGGACGGCACGCAGGGCGTTGCGCACGAGCCGGGCGCGGGTCGGCACCACCTCGTTGGCTTCCAGGACCGCGTCGTTCTGCCGAGCGACGGCAGCGAGCAGGGCCGTCTTCCCGCCGGGACCCGCGCACAGGTCGAGCCACCGCTCCCCCGTGCGCAACGGCGTCGCCGCGGTCAGTGCGAGCGCGACGAGCTGAGATCCCTCGTCCTGCACCCGGACCGCACCGTCGGAGGCGGCCAGCGCGAGACGCGGATCGCCTCCCGGAGACGCGAACGCCGTGGCGGCGTAGGGCCGGCGGGGCTCCTGCGGCTCCGCGAGCCCGGGGAGGGCGACCAGGGTGACCTCGGGCGAGACGTTGTCGGCCTCCAGCAGGGCCTCCAGCTCCTCGACGCGCCCCTCGGCGGCGAGGGCGCGCCGCAGCGCCCGGATGATCCACACGGGATGCGCGGCTCGGAGGGCCAGGCGTTCGTCGTCCGATCGCGCCGCCGCCTCGATGCGCGCCAGCCACTCGCCCGGCGACTCACGGGCGATCCGCCGGAGCACCGCATTGGCGAAGCTCGATGCGCCACGCCCCGCCGTAAGGGCCACGAGGTTCACGGACTCGTTCACGGCCGCGTGCGAGGCCACCCGCGTCGCGAGAAGCTGGTGCACCGCGAGCCGGAGGGCGTCGAGCACCGCGGGGTCGATCGCGTCGGCCGGGCGGTCGGCGGCGGCGGCGATGATCGCGTCGTAGGTGCCCCGGCGACGGAGCGTGCCATAGGTCAGCTCGGTTGCGAGAGCCGCGTCCTGCGGATCCAGCCCTGCCTCGGCGATCGCCGTCGGGAGGAGCAGGTTGGCGTAGGCATCGGAATCCGACACCGCCCGGATCACGTCGTAGGCCACGCGGCGCGCCGGCTGGACCGACCGGTTCGGGCCGCGGCCGTTCCGCTCCCGGCCTGCGTGCTGCCGACCCGAGCCGGGGCGCCGTCCGTCGTTCGCGTTCACGAGCCGGCCACCGGGGTCGTGCCCTGCAGTCCCCGCCACCAGTCGGCGGCGTTCATGGGGCCCTTGCCCGCGGGCTGCAGCCGCGTGACGGCCAGCGGCGAGGTGGCCGTCCCGATCAGGACCTCTGCTCGCGTGCCCGCCATGGCACCCGGTCGCAGGTCCTCCGCCTCGGCACCGGCGGGTCGCGCCTCGAGGATCTTCAGCCGCTGACCGTCGATCGTCGTGTGCGCTCCCGGCTCCGGCGTGACTCCGCGGAACCGGGCGTACACGGCGTCGAACGGCTCGCGGAAGTCGAGGAGACCGTCCTCGAGCGTCAGCTTGCCGGCGAACGTCGGCTCGCCCTCCTGCGGGACGGCGCGGGCACTGCCGTCCGCGATCGCTGCGACCACATCGGCGGTGAGAGCGGCACCGTCGAGAGCCAGAGCTTCCAGCACCTCCCCCGCCGTGGCGGTCGCCGGGAACTCGACGGCGCGCATCGCGAACACGTCGCCGGCGTCGAGCTCGGCGACGAGCTGGAAGACGCTCGCGCCGAGGACGGCATCTCCCGCGATCAGAGCCCGCTGCACCGGCGCGGCGCCGCGCCAGGCCGGCAGGAGCGAGAAGTGCAGGTTGATCCACCCGGCATCCGGCGCCGACAGGAGCGGCTCGCGCACGAGTCCGCCGTACGCGACGATCACGCCGAGCTCCGGGCGGAGGGCCGAGATCTCGGTGGTCACCGCCTCGTCCAACCGGGCAGCGTGGATGACCGGCAGGCCGAGTTCAACCGCAGCCTGAGCGACCGGCGACGGGGTCAGCACACGCTTGCGCCCGAGGGGGGCGTCGGGGCGCGTCACCACGGCGACGATGTCGTGCTCGGCGGCGAGGCGTCGCAGAGTGGGGACCGCGGCGGCGGGAGTGCCGGCGAAGACGAGGCGCATGAAGGTTCTCCGGAAGGGTCAGAGTTCTGGATCGAGGATATCGAGGCGGACCGCGAGCGTGCTGCGGGCGGCCTTGGTCCGGCCTCGGCGTCCGCTCACCGCCTCCGCCACGACGGCAGCACGGAGGGTGGTCGCGACGCGGCTCCCCGCGCCGTAGTCGAAGCGCACGAGCGCCCGGACCCGGGGCGGGACGTCATCCGATTCGACGGGGACGGGACCGAGCACCGCGTCGGAGGGCAGGGAGAGTTCGGACAGGGCTTCCAGAGCGCGCGCCACGGCGGCGGACGAGCCTTCCACGAGCGCGACTCGGGCGGTCGGCGGCATGTGCAGCGGCGCGCGCTGCTCCAGCTCGGTGCGCGCGTAGGCGGGATGGTTCCACGTGGCGAGGGCTCTGGCGACGGCGCCGTCGACCCCGACGAGGTGGACGGGGGCGCCCGGCGCGGCGAGGGCGGCGGCGTTCGACCACCACCGCAGACACGCTTCGCCGATGCGCAGATCCGGCGCCTGCAGCATCCGCGGGCCGTCCAGTAGGACGACGGCCCGGTAGCCGCCCTCCGCGAGGGGCTCGGCGCCGCGCGTCGCGACCACGAGGGCCGGGCGCGCGTCGACGCGCTCCACCGGATGGCTGCCGTCGGCGACGATGACGCGGACGCCGGGGAAGGCGCGGCCGAGCTCGTCGGCGGTCCGCTCGCTGCCGGATGAGGCGAGCCGGAGACGGGTCGAGGAGCACGCCGGGCAGGTCCACGCCCTGGCACCACGCCCGCACCACCCGCACACCGGGACCGCGCCACGATGGCGGGCGCCGAGAGGACCGCCGCAGTGAGGGCATCGGGCGGGAGCCCGGCAGTCGGCGCAGACGAGGGACGGCGCGAAGCCGGGCCGCGAGACCTGGACGAGCACCGGCCCTTGCGCGGCCGCATTCCGGGCGGCGAGGAAGGCCGACGACGGCATGCGCTGGGGCGTCGGCTGCTCCATCTCCTGCGGTGTGCTCAGCACCACACGCGGGAGCACGCGACGGGTCGCGCGGACATCCCGCAGCCAGCCGTGCACGACGAGCCGCTCGATCTCGGTCGTCCGCGTGTGACCGGCGAAGAGTAGGGCCGAGCCCTCCCCCTCCTGCCGCAGCAGCGCCGCATCCCGGGCGTGGACGTAGGGTGCGAGCGGCTCACCCAGAAGGCTGTCGCCGTCGTCCCACAGCGCCACCAGACCGGCGACGACAGGGGCGTACACGGCGGACCTGTTCCCGACGACGATGCAGGGCGCGTCCTCGAGCGTGCGCAGGAAGGAGCGGTAGCGATCCGGGTTCGACTGTCGGGAGTCGTACCGCGCGATCGCCTCCGCCGGGACGAACGTGTCGAGGGCGGCGAGCAGCCGATCGAGGTCACGGTGGTCGGGCACGACGAGGATGGTCGACTTCCCCGCCGCGAGCGTCATCGCGGCGGAGGCAGCGAGCATCCGCGCCCAGCCCGGTGTGTCGTCGCTGAGCTGCGGGATGGCCTCGACGGCCGCGCGTCCGTTCTCGTCGAGCACCGCCTGCAGTCCGTCGTACAGTCCGACCACGGACGCGGCCGCGTCGCGGGCCTCGGGTTCGAGGAGCGGCGTCGGAGCGTCGGCGGTCCAGGCCTTCTCGACCCGCACCTGCCGCTTCGGGATCACCAGCCGCAGCACGTCCGATGCCGACCCTGCCGCGCGATCGGCGACGCGCCGCGCCAGTCGGTACAGACGATCCGGCAGCACGGGGACGGCCGACACGATGCTCTCGACCTCGGAGAGCGGACGATCGGCGTCGTCCTCCACGTCCAGCTCCACCACGAACCCGTCGACCACGCGCCCGGCGGTCCGCAGGGGCACGCGCACCCGGACCCCGGGCTCGACATCGCCGAGTTCGGGCGGAAGGGCGTAGTCGAACAGGCGGTCGAGCTGCGGCAGCGGCGATTCCAGAAGCACCCGCGCGATGCGCCTGCTCTCCGGAGAGATCAGCACCGCGGACCCGTCAGAGCCCGGCAGCGCGCCGCAGCTCCTCGGCCCGGTCCGTCCGCTCCCACGTGAAGTCCGGCAGCTCCCGGCCGAAATGCCCGTACGCGGCCGTCTGCGCATAGATCGGCCGCAGCAGGTCGAGCTGCTCGATGATGGCCTGCGGTCGGAGGTCGAACACCTCGTCGATGGCGCGGGTGATGACCTCGTCGGACACCCGTCCGGTGCCGAAGGTCTCCACGTACAGGCCGACGGGTCGGGCGACGCCGATCGCGTAGGCGACCTGCACCTCGAGGCGGTCGGCGAGTCCCGCGGCGACCGCGTTCTTGGCGACCCAGCGCGTCGCGTAGGCGCCGGAGCGGTCGACCTTCGACGGGTCCTTGCCGCTGAAGGCACCACCACCGTGCCGTGCGGCGCCGCCGTAGGTGTCGATGATGATCTTGCGACCGGTGAGCCCGGCGTCTCCCTTGGGGCCGCCCGTGACGAAGGGGCCCGCGGGGTTGATGTAGTAGGTGACGTCGTCGAGGTCGAGGCCGGTCGTGGCGAGGACCGGATCGATGACGTGCTCGCGGATCTGCGCCTTGAGGTCGTCCTGGGCGATGTCCGGGTTGTGCTGCGTGGAGAGCACGACGGCGTCGACGGTCTTCGGGGTGAAGCCGTCGTAGCCGAGGGTGACCTGCGTCTTCCCGTCCGGGCGCAGGAAGGGCAGCAGCCCGCTGCGGCGCACCTCGGTCAGCCGCTCGGCGATGCGGTGCGCGGTCCATGCGGCCATCGGCATGAGCTGCGGGGTCTCGTTGGTGGCGAACCCGAACATGATGCCCTGGTCTCCGGCGCCGAGGCCGTCGAGCGGATCGACCGACGAGCCGTCGCGGTGCTCCTGGGCGTTGTCGACCCCGTGGGCGATGTCCGTGGACTGCTCCCCCACCGAGACGCTGACGCCGCACGAGTCGCCGTCGAAGCCGGTGTCGGACGACGTGTAGCCGATGCCGTTCACGACCTGGCGGACGATCGTCGGGATGTCGACGTAGGCGTCGGTGCGGATCTCGCCGGCCACATGCACGAGCCCGGTCGTGACGAGCGTCTCGACCGCGACCCGGGAGGCCGGGTCCTTCGCGAGCAGTCCGTCGAGGATGCTGTCCGAGATCTGGTCGCAGATCTTGTCCGGATGCCCTTCGGTGACGGACTCGGACGTGAACAGACGCAGCGCGCTCATCGATGCTCCAGAACGGGGACGGACGGTGGGAGGGTGTGGCACCCATTCTGGACCGCGCCACCGACGTTGCGGCGGCGCGGTCGTCGAGTTACTCCGCGTGACGCAGGCGGAGCTTGTCCTCGTTGATCTCGTGCAGGGCGATGGTGAGCGGCTTGTCCTCGACCGACGAGTCGACGAGCGGGCCCACGTTGTCGAAGAGGTTCCCCTCGTGCAGGTCGGAGTAGTAGTCGTTGATCTGACGGGCGCGCTTGGCCGCGTAGATCACGAGCTCGTACTTGGAGTCGACGCGCTCCAGCAGGTTGTCGATGGGGGGATCGATGATGCCGTTGTTGCGTCCGGCCATGGGTGGACCTCCTGATCAGGCGACGGGATTCGCCGCGAAGACGGTGCTGCGGGCGCGCGACCCTTCGACGAGCTCAGGGACCGGCGTGGTGCTCGACCCTGGAATCAGGTCAGCGCGCAGAGCTTGTAGACAAGTCTACGACCTCGCGAGCGGCGGTGGCGACGTCCTCGTTCACGATGAGGTGGTCGAACTCGTTCTGCGCCGCCAGCTCGACCTTCGCGGTCCGCAGCCGGCGTGCTCGCTCCTCGGCGTCCTCCGTGCCACGGCCGACCAGTCGGTGCACCAGCTCGTCCCAGCTCGGCGGCAGGAGGAAGATGAGGGTCGCCGAGGGCTCGGCCTCGCGCACCTGACGCGCGCCCTGCAGGTCGATCTCCAGCAGCACGGTCTTCCCCTCGGCCAGGGCGGCGTCGATGGGAGCGCGCGGGGTGCCGTAGCGCGAGCGGTTGTGCACGACCGCGTATTCCAGCAGCTCGCCGTCGGCGATCAGGCGGTCGAACTCGGCGTCGTCCACGAAGTAGTAATGCACGCCGTCGATCTCGCCCGGGCGTGGCGGTCGGGTGGTCGCCGAGACGGACAGATGGATTTCGGGGTTGTTCTCGCGGATGTGCGCGGCGACGGTCCCCTTGCCCACCGCCGTGGGGCCGGCGAGGACGAGCAGTCGGCTGCGCGCCCCGCGGGGGGCGGGTACGGGGAACCGGTCGTCCAGCCACTCCTCCAGCACCCGGCGCTGCCGGGCGCCCAGCCCCCCGAGCCGCTTGACCGGCGAGATGTGGAGCTGCTCCAGCACGCGGTCGCGCTTCCCCGCGCCGATCGCCGGGAGGGCCAGGAGGAAGTCGGTGATGCGCATGGAGCCCTCGACCGAGTCCGGGTCGTCGGTCGCGCGATGCAGCACGGCCTGCGGAGTGACGACGCGCATCGTCAGATCCCGCTTGAGCGAGGCCCTGGCACGTCGTCTCTCGACCGCACGGCGGGCGGCGGCGGCCCTGTCGACCTCGGGGACGGTGCGGCGTTCCTCAGCCACGGCTGACCTCTCGATACTGGGCGGCACGGTCGGCGATCGTCTCGGCGAGGGCCGCCGGGCCCGCGGAGAGGAGGCTGCGGCTCTCGCTCGCGATCACCGAGGCGGCCTGGGGGCCGAAGCGGCGGGCGAGATCCGCGGGAGTGGCGCCCTGCGCGCCGAAGCCGGGGGCGAGGATCGGGGCGACGGGCGCGAACGGCACGAGGCCGGCATCCGCCGCGTCCACGGTGGCGCCGATGACGAAGCCGAAGCTCCCCCACTCCCCCTCGGGCGTCGCGGCGGCGTTCCGGCGCGACACCTCGGCGACCACGGCCGCGGACACGGTCTCGCCGTCCGCGGTCGTCGCGCGCTGCAGCACGGTCGCCTCGGGGTTGCTGGTCGCCGCGAGGACGAAGAGCCCCTTGCCGTGCTCCTCGGCCAGGGCGAACGCGCCCTCCAGCGCACCGACGCCGAGGTACGGGTTCACCGTCAGGGCGTCCGCCTCCAGCGGCGCACCGGCGGGCAGCCAGGCCTGAGCGTAATCGGCCATCGTCGATCCGATGTCCCCGCGCTTGGCATCGGCGATCACGAGCAGTCCGGCCGCCCGCGCGGCGGCGAGCACGTCCTCCAGCGCGGCGAACCCGGCGGCGCCGTACCGCTCGAAGAACGACACCTGCGGCTTCACGACACCGACGCGACCGGCGGCCGCCTCGACGGTACGGAGCCCGAACTCCCGGACTCCGGCGGCGTCGGCGGTCAGCCCCCACGCCGCCAGCAGAGCGGCGTGGGGGTCGATGCCGACACAGAGCGGACCGTGCGCCTCCAGAGCGGCGCGGGCTCGCCCGCCGAAGCGTTCCGTCATACCGCGGCCATCCGGTCCTGGGCGTACTCCTGCAGGCTCTTGACCTGGAAGCCCTCGTGCGCGGCGTCCATCCCGCTCACCGCCGCGCCGAGCACGGCGATGGTCGTGAAGAGCGCCTTGTCCGCGGCGACGGCGGCGGCGCGGATCTCGTAGCCGTCCGCGCGAGCGGCACCACCGGACGGGGTGTTCACGACGATGTCGATCTCGCCGTCGTTGATGAGGTCGACGATGTTCCGGGCGCCGCTCTCCTGGGTCTCGCTGTACTTCTCGACCACCGTGACGGCGATGCCGTTGCGGGACAGGATCTCCGCCGTGCCCTCGGTCGCCACGATCGTGAAGCCGAGCTGCTGGAGGCGGTGCGCCGGGAGGATGACCGCGCGCTTGTCGGAGTCGGCGACCGAGATGAACACGGTGCCCGAGGTCGGCATGCCGCCGTAGGCCGCAGCCTGGGACTTCGCGAACGCGGTCGGGAAGTCGCGGTCGATGCCCATGACCTCGCCGGTCGAGCGCATCTCGGGGCCGAGGACCGAGTCGACCGTCTTGCCGTCGGCGGTGCGGAACCGCTTGAAGGGCAGCACGGCCTCCTTGACCGAGACCGGGGCGTCCAGCGGGACGCGCGAGCCGTCCTGCGCGGGCAGCATCCCCTCGGCGCGGAGCTCGGCGATCGTGGAGCCGGCCATGATGCGGCTGGCGGCCTTCGCCATCGGGATGCCCAGCGCCTTGGAGACGAAGGGCACCGTGCGGCTCGCCCGGGGGTTGGCCTCGATGACGTAGAGCACGCCGGCGCTGATCGCGAACTGCACGTTCAGCAGACCGCGCACGCCCACGCCCTGTGCGATGGCGAGGGTGGCCTCGCGGACGCGGTCCACGTCGCTGCGGCCGAGCGAGACCGGCGGCAGCGTGCAGCTCGAGTCGCCGGAGTGGATGCCGGCCTCCTCCAGATGCTCCATGACGCCGCCGATGAAGAGGTCGGTGCCGTCGTACAGGGCGTCCACATCGAGCTCGATCGCATCGTCGAGGAAGCGGTCGACCAGGAGCGGCTTGCCCTCCTCGATCACGACCTCGCCGGCGGTCCGCACGAAGTAGTCACGCAGCGCATCCGTGCCGTAGACGATCTCCATGCCGCGACCGCCGAGCACGAAGCTCGGGCGCACGAGCACGGGGTAGCCGATCTCCTCGGCGATGCGCACCGCGCCCTCCACGTCGATCGCCGTGCCGTTACGCGGCGCGAGGAGCCCGGCCTCGTCGAGCAGGCGCGAGAACAGCTCGCGCTCCTCGGCCAGGTCGATGGCCTCCGGGCTCGTGCCGAGGACCGTGTAGCCGGCCGCCTCGATACCCTTCGCGAGCCCGAGCGGGGTCTGCCCGCCGAGCTGGCAGACGACGCCGAGGATGGTGCCGCTCGCGGCCTCCGCGTCCAGCACCTCGAGCACGTCCTCGAGCGTCAGCGGCTCGAAGTACAGCCGGTCGGACGTGTCGTAGTCGGTCGACACGGTCTCCGGGTTGCAGTTGATCATCACGGTCTCGAAGCCCGCGTCGGACAGCGCGAACGAGGCGTGCACGCAGGAGTAGTCGAACTCGACGCCCTGACCGATGCGGTTCGGGCCGGAACCGATGATGACGACCTTGGTGCGCTCGGACGGCGCGACCTCGGTCTCGGCGTCATAGCTCGAGTAGTGGTACGGCGTCAGCGCGGGGAACTCCCCTGCGCAGGTGTCGACCGTCTTGTACACGGGGCGGATGCCGAGGCCGTGGCGCACGCCGCGGATCTCGGCCTCGCTCTCGCCGCGGAGCTGCGCGAGCTGCGCGTCGGAGAAGCCGTGCTCCTTGGCGTAGCGCAGCGTCGCGTCATCCAGCTCGCCGGCGGTGCGGACGACATCGGCGACCTCGTTGATGAGGACGATCTGGTCGAGGAACCAGGGGTCGATGGCCGTGGCCTCGAACGCCTGCTCGACGGTCGCGCCCTTGCGCAGCGCCTGCTGCAGGGTGACGATCCGGCCGTCGGTCGGGGTCTTCGCGATCTCGAGCAGTTCCTCGACGGTGCGCGGCTCCTCGCCCCAGTGGAAGCTGGAGCCCCGCTTCTCGAGTGACCGCAGCGCCTTCTGCAGTGCGGTGGCGTAGTTGCGGCCGATGGCCATCGCCTCGCCGACGGACTTCATGGTCGTGGTGAGGGTCGCGTCGGCGGCCGGGAACTTCTCGAACGCGAAGCGCGGGACCTTGACGACGACGTAGTCGAGCGTCGGCTCGAAGCTCGCCGGGGTCACGCCGGTGATGTCGTTCGGGATCTCGTCGAGGCGGTAGCCGAGGGCGAGCTTGGCCGCGAGCTTGGCGATCGGGAAGCCGGTGGCCTTCGAGGCCAGGGCGCTCGACCGGGAGACGCGCGGGTTCATCTCGATGACGATGATGCGCCCGTTCTCGGGGTTGACCGCGAACTGGATGTTGCAGCCACCGGTGTCCACGCCCACGGCGCGGATGATGTCGATGCCGATGTCGCGGAGCTTCTGGTACTCCCGGTCCGTCAGGGTCAGCGCGGGCGCCACCGTGATCGAGTCGCCGGTGTGCACGCCGACCGGGTCGACGTTCTCGATGGAGCAGACGACCACCGTGTTGTCGGCGGTGTCGCGCATGAGCTCGAGCTCGTACTCCTTCCAGCCGAGGATCGACTCCTCCAGGAGCACCTCGGTCGTCGGCGAGTCGCGCAGGCCGGCGCCGCCGATGCGGCGCAGGTCCTCCTCGTCGTAGGCGAACCCGGAGCCCAGGCCGCCCATCGTGAAGGACGGGCGCACCACCAGCGGGTAGCCGAGCTGCTCGGCCCCGGCGAGGAGGTCGTCCATGGTGTGGGCGATGACGCTCTTGGCGACGTCCGCGCCCGCCTCGAGGACGAGCTCCTTGAAGACCTGACGGTCCTCGCCCTTCTTGATGGCGTCCACCTTCGCGCCGATGAGCTCGACGTCGTACTTCTCGAGGATCCCCTGCTCGTGCAGCGCCATCGCGGCGTTGAGCGCCGTCTGACCGCCGAGCGTCGGCAGGATCGCGTCGGGCTTCTCCTTCGCGATGATCGTCTCGATCACCGCAGGGGTGATCGGCTCGATGTACGTCGCGTCGGCGAAGTCGGGGTCGGTCATGATCGTCGCGGGGTTGGAGTTGACGAGGATGACCCGGACGCCCTCCTCACGGAGGACGCGGCACGCCTGGGTGCCGGAGTAGTCGAACTCGCAGGCCTGGCCGATGACGATCGGGCCGGAGCCGATGACGAGGACGGAGCGGATGTCGTCGCGCTTGGGCATTACTTTGCATCTCCCTGGGTGGGTCCCTGAGCGGGTCGAAGGGTCGCGATGACCATGTCGCGGAAGCGGTCGAAGAGGTAGTTGGCGTCGTGCGGTCCGGCCGCGGCCTCGGGGTGGTACTGCACCGAGAACGCGGGGATGTCGAGGGCGCGCAGGCCCTCCACGACGTTGTCGTTGAGGCCGACGTGGCTGACCTCGACCTTGCCGTAGCCGTGCGGGCTGTCGAAGGAGCCCTCCAGAGGCGCCTCGACGGCGAAGCCGTGGTTGTGCGCGGTGATCTCGACCTTGCCCGTCTGCTTGTCCAGCACGGGCTGGTTGATGCCGCGGTGGCCGAACGGCAGCTTGTACGTGCCGAGACCCAGGGCCCGACCGAGGAGCTGGTTGCCGAAGCAGATCCCGAAGAAGGGCAGCCCGTCGTCGAGGACCGCGCGCAGCAGTTCGACGTGGTCGCCCGACGCCGCGGGGTCGCCGGGACCGTTCGAGTAGAAGACGGCGACCGGCTCGATCGCCCGGATCTCGTCGATGCTGACGTCCTGCGGGAGGACGTGCACATCGAAGCCGCGGGCCGCGAGGTTGTCGATCGTCGCCTGCTTCACGCCGAGGTCGAGCACGGCGAGGTTGCCGATGCGCTCCCCCACCGCCGGGGTGACGGTCGCGCTCTCGACGGACACCTGCGCGGAGAGGTTGAGGCCGGTCATCTCCGGGGCCTCGCGGACGATGCGCAGCTGCTCCTCCGGGTCGAGCTCCGCCTCCGCACCCGAGAAGATGCCGCCCCGCATGGAGCCGGCCGAGCGGATGTGGCGGGTGACCGCGCGCGTGTCGATGCCGCTGATGCCCACGATGCCGTCCTCGACGAGGACGTCATCGAGAGAGGCGTTCGCCCGCCAGTTCGAGACGACGCGCGAGGGGTCGCGCACGATGTAGCCGGCGACCCAGATGCGGCGGGACTCGGTGTCCTCGTCATTCATGCCGGTGTTGCCGATGTGCGGGGCGGTCTGCAAGACGATCTGCCCGGCGTAGGACGGGTCGGTGATGGTCTCCTGGTATCCCGACATGCCGGTGGCGAACACGACCTCGCCGAGGGTGCGCCCGCGCGCGCCGT
Organism: Microbacterium sp. str. 'China'; assembly: GCF_002993305.1. Lineage (NCBI taxonomy): Bacteria > Bacillati > Actinomycetota > Actinomycetes > Micrococcales > Microbacteriaceae > Microbacterium > Microbacterium sp. str. 'China'. The sequence goes on from NZ_CP027434.1 coordinate 1,822,157, forward strand.
ACGCGCGTCCGCGGTGTCGGGTGCCGTCCTCCAGGACGAGGACGGCGGGGTCGGGAAGGCGTGCCGCAGAGGCCTGCGGGGAGGAAGTAGAGAGGGTCATGACGAGGCTCCTGTGTCAGGGGCGGCGGGGATGAGCCGCTGCAGGTCGGAGATGAGGGTCGGGAGGTCGCCGCCGGTGAGGCGCACATAGCTGTCGACGACGGTCGTGTCGTCGACGTGCCACGAGATGCGCACGAGCCCGCCGGGCTCCACGACGCGATCGATGGTGACGGTCGCGCGGTCGACGGAGACGAGGCGGTCGGCGGCGAGGAAGACGGTGGGGGCACCGTCCAGGGCCAGCGCGATGCCGCGATCGGTCACAGCCAGCTCGCCGCGTGCGCGGAACGCCAGCGGGGTGATCGCGAGCCGTTCGAGGGGCTGCTCGTGCCGGGTGGTGGACACGTAGAGCACCTCGTCACGGCGCGTCACCTCCGCGTGCTCCGGCACCCCGAGCGGGGCCGTGTACGCGGCATCGCGCCGCACTCGTCGTCGCCAGGCGAACAGCATAGAGAGCAGGATCAGCAGCGCGACGGCGATGATGATCGCGACCGCGAGGTCCCGTGCGCTCATGCGCCGAGCTCCTCGACGACGGCGCCGCCGTCGACCGTGAGGACGCCGCCGTGCACCGTGTACTCCACGCGCCCGGGCAGTGCGCGGCCCAGGTAGGGCGAGTTCACGCTGCGCCCGTGCAGGTCCGCTGCGGTGAACACGCCGTCGACCGCAGGGTCGTACAGCGTGATGTGCGCGGGCTGCCCGGCTTCGAGCGGCGTGCCGTGGCCGGAGAGCCGGCCGATGCGGGCGGGCGTCGCGCTCATGACCCGGGCCACGTCGGCCCAGTCGAGCAGGCCGGTCTGCACCATCGACTGGTGCACGACCCGCAGGGCGCTCTCCAGACCCACCATGCCGTTCGCGGCGGCCTGCCACTCGCACGCCTTGTGCTCGCTGGGGTGCGGTGCGTGATCGGTCGCGACGATGTCGATCGTGCCGTCGGCCAGACCCTCCCGGACCGCGAGGACGTCCTCTTCCCGGCGCAGCGGCGGGTTGACCTTGAATCGTGCGTCGTAGCCGCGGACGAGTTCGTCCGTGAGCAGCAGGTGGTGCGGCGTGACCTCCGCCGTCACGTTGACACCGCGCTTCTTGGCCCAGCGGATGATGTCGACGGAGCCTGCCGTCGAGAGGTGGCAGACATGCAGTCGCGAGCCGACGTGCTCGGCGAGGAGCACGTCGCGGGCGATGATCGACTCCTCGGCGACCGCGGGCCACCCGGCCAGCCCGAGCTCGGCCGAGACGGTGCCCTCGTTCATCTGGGCGCCCTCGGTGAGCCGCGGGTCCTGCGCATGCTGGGCGATGACGCCGTCGAAGGACTTCACGTACTCCAGAGCCCGGCGCATGATCAGCGGGTCCCACACGCAGAAGCCGTCGTCGCTGAAGACCCGAACCTGGGCACGCGAGGTGGCCATGGCGCCCAGCTCGGCGAGGCGCTCGCCCTTCTGCCCCACGGTGACGGCGCCGATCGGCTGCACGGTCGCGTAGCCGGCCGCCTCGCCGAGGGCGAGCTCCTGCTCGACCACGCCCGCCGTGTCGGCGACCGGGGAGGTGTTCGGCATCGCGAACACGGCGGTGAACCCGCCCGCGGCGGCCGCTCTGGTGCCGGTGAGGATCGTCTCAGAGGCCTCGAACCCCGGCTCGCGCAGGTGTGTGTGCAGGTCGACGAGGCCCGGCAGCGCGACCAGGCCCGCGGCGTCGATCACCCGCGCGCCGGTGCGGGTGAGCCCCGTCCCGACCTCGGCGATGACGCCGTCCTCGATCATGATGTCGGCGCCGTCCGCGCCGAGCAGCTGTGCACCGGTGATGACGAGGGTCTCGCTCACAGGTCTCCCCCTCGTTCGTCGTCTCGTTCCCCTGCCAGTAGCAGGTACAGCACCGCCATGCGCACGGAGACCCCGTTCGACACCTGTTCCAGCACCGTCGAACGGGGGGAATCGGCAGCTTCGGAGGAGATCTCCAGTCCCCGGTTCATGGGTCCGGGGTGCAGGACAATGCTACCGCCCGGCAGAGCCGCCACGCGCCGTGCGTCCAGGCCCCACCGGCGCGAATACTCCCGCTCAGTCGGGAAATACGCCGCGTTCATGCGCTCGAGCTGGATGCGCAGCATCATCACGGCGTCCGGCCCCTCCGCGAGGGCTTCGTCCAGGTCGTAGACCACGCGGACCGGCCATAGGGACACGTTCTGTGGAACCAGGGTCGGCGGCGACACGAGCGTGACCTCGGCGCCGAGCGTGGTGAGCAGCCAGACGTTGGAGCGCGCCACCCGCGAGTGCAGCACGTCACCGACGATCGTCACCCGGAGACCGGAGAGGTCGCGTCCGCGACTGTCCACGCCGAAGCGACGCTTGCGGATGGTGAAGGCGTCGAGGAGCGCCTGGGTGGGGTGCTCGTGGGTGCCGTCGCCCGCGTTGACGACGCCGGCGGAGATCCAGCCGCTCGTCGCCAGGGTCTGCGGCGCGCCGGAGCCGGGGTGCCGCACGACGACCGCGTCGGCACCGATGGCCTCGAGCGTCTGCGCGGTGTCCTTCAGGCTCTCGCCCTTGGAGACGCTGGAACCCTTGGCGGCGAAGTTGATGACGTCGGCGGACAGGCGCTTCGCGGCGGCCTCGAACGAGATGCGGGTGCGCGTCGAGTCCTCGAAGAAGAGGTTCACGACGGTCTTCCCGCGGAGCGTGGGAAGCTTCTTGACCTCGCGCGACTGCGTGTCGGCCATGTCCTCCGCGACATCGAGGATGCGCAGGGCGGTCGCTCTGTCGAGCGTGCGGGTGTCGAGGAGATGCCTCATTCGCCGATCGTCACCTCCTCGGCGCCGTCGTTCTCGAACAGACGCACGTTGACGCGCTCGGTGCGCGCGGAGGGGATGTTCTTGCCCACGAAGTCCGGGCGGAAGGGAAGCTCCCGGTGCCCGCGGTCGATGAGGATCGCGAGCCGCACGACGGCGGGACGGCCGATCGACTGGAGGGCGTCGAGCGCGGCGCGGATGCTCCGGCCGGAGAACAGGACATCGTCGACGAGGACGACCGTCTTCCCGTCGATGCCGCCCGCGGGGATCTCCGTCGGCTGCGGCGATCGCGTCGGGTGCTTGGCGAGGTCGTCGCGGAAGAGCGTCACGTCGAGGGACCCGACGGGGACGGAGACCTGCGCGATCTCGCTGATCAGGGCGGCGAGCCGATGGCCCAGCGTCACGCCGCGGGTCGGAATGCCCAGCAGGACGAGGTCGTCGGCCCCGCGATTGGACTCGAGGATCTCGTGCGCGATCCGGGTCAGCGCTCGTGAGATGTCGGCTTGGTGCAACACAGTGCGCACACCCATCAGCCGCTCCCTTCTCCGCCTCACAGGACGGTGTTAAAGGTTGCTTGTGATCTCAGTCTATCGGAGGGATCAGACGCCTACGACCTCGACACCGCGCTCTCTGGCGACCGTCGCGAGACGACGGTCGAAGGTCGCCAGCGTCGCGCCGAACGCCTCCGCTGTGACGAGTACCGCGCAGGCCGGGAGCTTCAGGGAGGTCGCGGCGCGGAGCCGCGCGATATGGACCGGTTCGTCGACCGTCTCCTCCCGACGCAGCAGCCCGAGGGAGTCGATCTTGGCGAGATCGGCGAGCTCTGTGCCCATCCGCGCCGGATGCACGAGCGCCTCCGCGAGGGTGATCGGGTGGATCAGAAGGTCTTCCTCGGTATCGAGGATGTCGAACGCCGCCTCCTGGTGGACATCGTCGGTGGAAAGGTGCGCGATGAGGACACCGGCGTCCACGACGATCACTCCGGCCAGTCCTTCCGGAGAGCGTCGAGATACCCCGGTGGATAGGCGATCGATCCCCGCGTCGCCTCGAGCGCCGCCCGCCGGGTCGCGCGCCGGTGGGATCCTCGCTCTGCGAGCCGCTCCGCCCCCAGCACCGCGAGCCTCGCCACCTGCTCCGACTTCGGCAGTCCTGGCCACTCGCTTTCCGCGAGTTCCAGCGCCTCGCGCAGCGCGGCGGTCTGCGTCACCTGGATGCGGGTCAGAGCGGTCGGCATCGCCTCACTGTACCACCGGCTGCACTCGGTGGTACAGGCGCGCTCAGCTCGCCTCGCGGAGCACCGGATCCGTCACGTCGTCGATCTTCGAGGAACGGATCGGGTGGCCGCTCGTGGAGAGGCAGCGTCCGGTCTTCAGGTCCCACTTCCAGTCGTGCATGCTGCACGTGAGGATGCCGTCCTCGTCGACCTTCCCCGTCTTGGTGAGGTCGGCGCGCAGGTGGGGGCAGCGGCGCTGGACGACCCAGTCGCCGATCTCCGCGTCCTCGGTCTGGTCGGTCTGCTCCTGGTACCAGTTCTCGACGTACTCGATCCGGTCGACCGAGAGGCACTTCAGGAACGTGGTGAGGAACTCGTTGAACTTGCCGCTGCGGCCGACCGAGAACTGCATCGACAGGAAGATCGAGTTCGACCAGTCGATCTCGTGGTCGCGGATGTTCGTCGAGACGAGGTCGGCCGGGATCGTGTACCAGTACACGCACTCCTCCCCCGCGTACTCGCGGACCTTGGCGCGCGGGAAGTCGACCACCATGTCCAGCTCCCCGATGCGGAAGCGGACGTGCCCGCCGACCCCGAGGCGGATGGTGCGCGACTTCTTCAGCAGCGGCTCCCACCACTCCTTGATCGCGGCCAGCATCTCGTCCGGCGGGATGATCTCGGCGCGCGAGGCCTCCTCGTCGCGGATCTCCTGCTGGCGGGTCGCGCGTTGCTCCTCCAGGTACTCCCACTTCTCGTCGAAGATGTGGGCGAGCTCGGCCTCGGTGTAGAGCGTCTGCTCGGTGGTCACCGCACCGCCGTCGATCGTGACGAGCGTGCCGGGGACGAAGAGCTGCCCGTCGTACTTCGGGGCCAGCTCCTTCATGTGCGCGATGAACTGCTTCTGGTCCGTGAAGATGGACTCGCCGTTGCGGCCCATCCCGTTGAAGTCGAAGAGGTCGTCGCGGAGGAACATGGGCGGACCCGCCATCGGGAAGACATGCGGAGCGTCGACCTTCTCGATGTAGTACATCGCGCGCTTGTTCTGCGCCTCGCGCTTGAGGCGGGCGAAGTTCTGCTTCGCGTCCATCGGCAGGTCGTAGACCATGGGCCACCAGATCGCCCCGGAGACCTGCGTGAAGTAGGCGTCGGGCTTCCCGAAGTGCAGCAGCTTGTCGAGATCGAGCGGGTGCGAGTCGTTCTGGTTCAGCATCGAGCCGGTGCCGTCGTCGACGCTGAGCGACGAGTCGCCGATCGGGCCGTCGCTCGGAGCGCGCAGCGGGGTGATCATCATCTTGAGCGCTCCGCGCTCGATGATCTCGCCGGCGGGCGCGTAGGTGATGTTCGTGTAGCCGAGCGCCCGGATGTCCTGCTCCAGGTCGTCGATCGGATACTCCGGCAGGAGCACCTCGATGTCCTTGCGGATGTACCGCTCCAGCAGCGCCGGGTCGAAGTGGTCGCGGTGCCGGTGCGAGATGTAGAGGAAGTCGGCTTCACGACCGTAGCGCTCCCAGTCGAGGGCACGGTTGTCCGGGAACGGGAACCAGGACCCGAAGAAGGACGGGCCGAGCACCGGGTCGCAGATGATGTTGCCGCCCACCGTCTCGATGAACATGCCGGCATGGCCGAGTCCCGTGATCCGCATTGCATTCCTCTCGAAGATGAACCGTTCGATTGTACCGACGGCTCCCTGAGCACCCGGCGGGACGGGCCGGGGAAAACGGTCTAGTCGTCGAAGAGACCGCGGATGTCGTCCGCCGTGAGCGCCTGGGCGAAGAGCGCGTCATCATCGAGCACGGCGGTGAACAGGCGGGCCTTGCGGCGTTGCAGCGCGAGGACCTTCTCCTCGATCGTTCCGCTGGCGATCATGCGGTAGACGAACACCTGGCTGCGCTGGCCGATGCGGTGCGTGCGGTCGACGGCCTGGGCCTCGGCGGCGGGGTTCCACCACGGGTCGAGGAGGAAGACGTAGTCGGCCTCGGTCAGCGTGAGCCCGAACCCGCCGGCCTTCAGGCTGATGAGGAAGACGGGCTGCTCCCCCTCCGCGAAGTCCGCGACCACCTGCTCGCGATGACGCGTCGAGCCGTCGAGGTGCGCGTACGGGATGCCGGCGGCGTCCAGACGCGCGGCCGCCATGTCGAGGAAGGACGTGAACTGGCTGAACACGAGCGCGCGGTGCCCCTCCGCCTGCAGCTCGACGATCCGCTCCAGGAGCTCGTCGAGCTTGCGGGAGCCGAGGCGCGCGTCGGCCGGGTCGATCAGCGCCGGAGCGAGACTCAGCATCCGCAGCAGCGTCAGGGAGCGGAACACGATGAAGCGGTTGCGGTCGAGATCCTCCAGCAGGCCGAGCACCTTCTGCCGCTCCCGCTGCAGCACCGTCTCGTAGAGCTCGCGATGCCCGGCGCTCAGCTCGATCTCCAGCACCTGCTCCTGCTTCGGCGGGAGGTCCGGGGCGACGAGTTCCTTGGTGCGGCGGAGCACGAGCGGGCGGATCCGTCGTCGGAGCTGCGCGAGGCGGCGCTGCCGATACGGTCCGCCCTCCGCGTTCTCCGGCACCTTCCCCTGCTCGATCGGCTGGATGTAGTGCTCGCGGAACTTCCGCGCGGAAGCGAACAGGCCGGGTGCCGTGAGCTTCAGCAGCGCCCAGAGCTCCTCGAGGCTGTTTTCCAGCGGCGTGCCCGTGACAGCGATGGTGACGTCGGCGGGGAAGCGCGCGACGGCACGATGCAGCTTCGTCGCCGGATTCTTCACGAACTGGGCCTCGTCGAGGATCAGGCCGGCCCAGGTAACGCTCGCGAACCCCTCTTCGTCGAGCCGGGCGACGGCGTAGGTGGTCAGGACCACATCGGCCTCGCGAGCCACGGCGGCCACCGCAGGCCCGGCGGTGGAGTCCCGGGTGATCACGCGGAGACCCGGAGCGAACCGCGCCGCCTCGGTGCGCCAGGTGGCCAGCACGGACGTCGGGACCACGACGAGGAACGGACGTCCCTCCCCCGCCGCACGGGCATGCAGGATGAGCGCGAGCAGCTGGACCGTCTTCCCGAGACCCATGTCGTCGGCGAGGATGCCGCCGAGCCGATGCGACCAGAGGAACGCGAGCCAGTCCAGCCCCTCCTTCTGGTACGGCCGCAACTGTGCGGTGAGTCCCGGAGGGAGGGGCACCGCCGGCACCGCGGTGGCGCTGCGCAGTCCGTCGGCGGTGGCCCGCCAGCTCACCGCGGGAAGGGCCTCGTCCGCCAGATCCTCGAACTCCTCCCACAGATCCGTCTGATGACGGCTGATCCGCGGGCCCGTCTCCCACTCGTCCAGATCCCCGGCCTCGTCGAGGAGGTCGCGCAGGCGGTCGAGCGCCGGGTGGTTCAGGGAGAAGTAGCTGCCGTCGACGAGCAGGAGCTTTCGCCGGCCCGCGCTCAGCGCCGTGAACAGCGGCTCGAAGGGGATGTTCCGCCCGTCGATGCGGACGATCACGCCGAGGTCGAACCAGTCCGGGTCGGTGCTCTCCATGGTCGAGACCGTGATCTCCGGCTCCCCGGCGAGCTCGCGATACGTCTTGCGGCGGCCCGACACCTCCACCTCGACGCCCTCCGCCTCCACGGCGGGGACGACGCGGGTCATGAACTCCGCGGCCCCCACGTCGTGGAACGCCCCCGCGGGGGCGAACGCGACGCCGTGGTCCTGCCAGACGCTCCGGATCCGATGCGTCGCAGAGGCTTCGGCCTCCGGATCGCGCACGGCCTCCGGACCCGGCGTGAACGGCACCCGCCCGAAGCCGCGATAGTCCCACTCGATGGCGTATTCCACAGTGTCGCCGCGACGGAACGCCACCCGGAGCACAGCACGAGGTGGCGGGAGGTCGGGTAGCGCGACGCGGCCGACCGCGCGGACGGGGAGGCGACGCGCGAGGAGCGGATAGGCATCCTGGAGGAAGGCCGTCTCCTCCTCCGCGGGGACGACGAGCGTCCGGGCCCGGAGCAGCGACTGCGCCGGCCCTGCGAGCGGAAGCTCCGCGAGCGTCACCTGCAGGCGCGACCCGCTCTGCGCGACCTCGTACACGCCGGAGCGCCCGAGGGCGCGGATGCTGCCCGGCGGCGTCTCGCGCCCGTCCAGGGTCACGACCGGACGGACGACGAGGCCGCCGTCGTCGTCACGGGACACGGTCGCCGTCAGTTCCGCGGTGTCGGCGAGGACGAGCGTCGTCGACCGCTGCGCCGCCACGAGCGGGATGCCGAGGTCGGTCGCCGACCGCAGATGCCCCCAGAGGAGCCGCGACTCGATCAGGTCGGCGACGAGCCAGTCCCCCGCCGTGCCGGAGAGCAGCGTGTCGCGCGCGATGCTCAGCAGATCGGCGAACCACCGCGACCGTTCCCGACCGTACTGGTCCGGCGCGCGGCGGACCGCGTCCCAGATGGCGGAGCCGAGCACCCAGGACCCCGTCGCCGCGCTCTGCTCCAGCGGACGGATGCCGAGGAGGATCTCCCCCACACCCTTGGCGACGTCGCGGGGGGTCGCGGTGCGCTGCGGGCGTGATGCCCACGGATTGGCTCCTCGGGCGTCGCGGACGCGCACCTCGAACCCGAGGGCGAGCGGGGTCGCCGCCGCCGGAGCAGTGCCGGCGTCGAACAGGACACGCCAATCCCGCGCGCCGTCTCCCGGGGTGGCGGAGGCGGGCGGGCGGATCATGACACGATCCTGCCCGCCACCGCCGACACCGCCGCTGCGGCGCTCAGGCCGAGCGGGCGACGCGGGCGAGCACGCCGTGCACGAACGCGCCCGACTCGTCGGTGGAGAACTCCTTCGCGAGCTCCACCGCCTCGTCGATCGCGACCGCGGTCGGCACCTCGTCGTTGTAGAGGATCTCCCACGCGCCGATGCGCAGCAGGGCGCGGTCGACGGCGGGCATCCGCTCGAGCTTCCAGTCGCGGCTGTGGGTCGTGATCTGCTCGTCGATCTCGTCGCGCTGGTCGATGATGCCGTCGACGATCTCGCGGGCGTACAGCCACGACGCCTCGCGTGCCGGCTCGTTCGCCGCGCGCTTCGCCTCGGCGGCGAGGGCCACCGCGACCTCGTCGCCGCGGACGTCGGCGGAGAACAGGATGTCGAGCGCGCGCTTGCGCGCCTTCGTGCGGGCGCTCACGCCTTACTTCTCGCGGCCGAGGTACTCGCCCGTGCGGGTGTCGACCTTGACCTTCGTGCCGGTCTCCAGGAACAGCGGGACCTGGATCTCGTAGCCGGTCTCGAGCGTGGCGGGCTTGGTGCCGGCGGACGAGCGGTCGCCCTGCAGGCCGGGCTCGGTGTAGGTCACCTCGAGGATGACCGACGCCGGGAGGTCGATGTAGAGGGGGTTGCCGTTGTTGAGGGCGATGGTGACCTGCTGGTTCTCGAGCAGGAAATTCTTCGCGTCGCCGACCGTGGCCGCAGGCAGCGTGATCTGGTCGAAGTCGGTCTGATCCATGAACACGAACCCGTCACCGTCGGTGTAGAGGTAGGTGTAGTCCCGGCGGTCGACGTTCTCGATGTCGATCTTCGCGCCGGCGTTGTACGTGCGGTCCACGGTCTTGCCCGAGACGACGTTCTTCAGCTTCGTGCGGACGAACGCGCCGCCCTTGCCGGGCTTGACGTGCTGGAACTCGATGACGCTCCAGAGCTGCCCGTCGATGCTGAGGACGACGCCGTTCTTGATGTCTGCGGTGGATGCCATGTGCGAGGAGTTCCGTTCCTGAGTCCGTGGGGGCCGGGGTCGGCCGACAGTCGATTCTACGGGATGCCCGGCGCGGGCCGTCGCGGGGCACGATAGACGCTCCTCCGCGAGAGCGGAAGCCCCGTGACGATGCCCGTGGCCCCGGGCAGCGTGGACGGACAGGAGGAATCGACATGAGCGAAGACGATCGCGACCAGGACCCGACCAGGATGGCGAATCAGCCGGCGCTGCGGACGTCGTCTGGGGCGGTGTGGCTCATCGTCGCCACGATCTTCACGGCGGTCAGCCTCGTGCCCCTGATCGGGATCGTCCGCAGCGGCGGCGCCGCGGGGACCGTCGGCCTGGTGACCGCGATCGTCCTGGTCCTGGGCCTGGTCGCGATGGTCGTCATCCGCCTCACGGTGTCGAGCGTGCGTCCGCGGCTCCGTGCCCTGGCCGTCTGTTTCCTCGCCATGGCCCTCCTGACGCTCGTGGGCATCACGGTGTGCGTGCTGCTCGTCGGCCTGCCCTGATCCCGCGCGCTCAGAGCTGCGCGACGAGTTCTCGCACCGCTTCGGCGTAGCCCTCCACGCCGCGTCCGATGACACGGACCGCGGCGACGTCGTGCAGGTACGAGTGGTGACGGAACTCCTCGCGGGCGTAGACGTCGGAGATGTGGACCTCGGCGAAGGGCAACGCGACGCCGGTGAGCGCGTCGCGCAGGGCGACGGAGGTGTGGGTGAGGCCGCCCGGGTTGATGACGATGCCCGCGCAGTCCGCCCGCGCATCGTGGATCGCGTCGATGAGCACGCCCTCGTGGTTGCTCTGCAGCGCCCGCACCTCGAACCCCAGGGCGGCAGCGGTCTCGGCGGTGATCCGCTCGACGTCGGCGAGGGTCGCGGTGCCGTACACCTCGGGTTCGCGGGTGCCGAGGAGGTTGAGGTTGGGGCCGTTGACGAGCAGCAGCCGACGCGGGGCGCTCATGCGGGCACGCTCCCGGTGTCGACCAGCTCGCGGCGCATGACCCATTCCCGCCCGAAGTTGGCCGTCTCGATCTCCCCGGTCCGGACGAAGCCGCCTCGGCGGTACACGGCCTGAGCCCGGGAGTTGTCCACGTGCACCTCGAGCACGAGCGCGCGGAGGCCGCGATCGCGGGCCCAGGCCGCCGCGGCGTCGAGGAGCGCATCGATGACGCCCGCACCGCGATGCGCATCCGCCACGTAGACCCCGACGACCAGCCCCGCGTCGTGCTGCTCGCGATGCGGGAGCACGGTCACGGTCCCGGTCCAGGCGCCGTCGTCGGCGATCGCGACGAACTGCGCCGCGGCGGCGTCGCCCGCGGCATTCGCGGCGCGCTCCTGCCAGAAGCGGTCGGGCTGTGCGGCGGCGTGCTCGACGGTGTCGAGGAAGGCCATCGGTGCGGCCGGGTCGGCGAGGGCCTGCAGCCGCAGCGCCTTGACCTCCCGCCAGTCCTCCGGCGTGATGCGCCGGACGGCGATGCTCATGCGCCGATCTCCTGGTAGGCGGCGAACAGCAGCGATTCGTCCGGCGCCTGGAGCACGGTGGGCTTGGCGATGTCGTCGAGGAGGATGAATCGGAGCATCCCGCCGCGGCTCTTCTTGTCGCGCTGCATCGTGGCGAGCAGCTGCGGCCAGGCGCCGGCGCGGTACGACGTGGGCAGGCCCAGCGACTCGAGGATCGTACGGTGGCGCTCCGCCGCGGCGTCCGACAGCCGCCCCGCGAGCCGGGAGAGCTCCGCGGCGTACAGCATGCCGATCGAGATGGCCGCCCCGTGCCGCCAGCGGTATCGCTCGGCGTGCTCGATCGCGTGGCCGAGCGTGTGGCCGTAGTTCAGGATCTCGCGCTGTCCGGCCTCGCGGAAGTCGTCAGAGACGACCTGCGCCTTCATGTCGATCGCGAGCTCGACCGCCCGGCGGAACTCGTCCGTCGTGGAGTCGACCGCGCGCGCCGGATCGGCCTCGATGATGTCGAGGATCTCCGGCGCCCAGATGAAGCCGGCCTTGACGACCTCCGCGAAGCCGGCCGTGGCCTCATTGGGGCTCAGGCTGCCCAGTTCGTCGAGGTCGCCGATCACCGCGCGCGGTGCCCAGAAGGCGCCGACGAGGTTCTTCCCCTCCGCGGTGTTGACTCCGGTCTTGCCGCCGACGGCGGCGTCGACGAGGCCGAGGACGGTGGTGGGCACCTGGACGATCTGGATGCCGCGCAGCCACGTCGCCGCGACGAAGCCGGCGAGGTCGGTCACCGCTCCCCCGCCGTAGCCGACGACGGCGTCCGTCCGGGTGAAGTCCGCCTGGCCCATGACCTGCCAGCAGAAGGCGGCGACCTCGATGCGCTTGCCCTGCTCGGCGTCCGGGATCTCGGCGAGCAGCACCTCGCGCGGCCCGTCGGCGGTGTCGGCGAGGAGCCGGTCGCGGAGCTCGGCGGCCCGGGCCGCGAGGGTCGGCGGGTGCACGACGAGGATCTTGCGGACGCCCGGCGCGAGAGCCGCGGACACCTGGTCGAGGATCCCCCGTCCGATCGTGATGTCGTAGGCGTCGTTCCCGGTGACGCTGATGGTCGTCGTGCTCATCGCTGTTCTCTCCTCCATGCCACGATCTCGTCGGCGATGCGCTGCATCGGACGCCGTGAGGTGTCGAACGTGGCCGACGCCACCTCGTCGTACCATCCTCGCCGTTCGGCGAAGATGCGCTTCCACTTCTCGACCGGGTCCTCGCCCGCCAGCAGCGGGCGCGTCCCGCCGCGCAGGCGGTCGGCGACGGCGGCCTCGCTCACGGTGAGGAAGACCACGGGGTGGGCGCGCAACAGCGCGCGCGTCTCCGGATCCGTGACGGCGCCGCCGCCGAGGGAGATCACGCCGCCCTCGGCGAGGGCCTCCCGGACCGCCGCGCGCTCCAGGTTCCGGAAGTGCGCCTCGCCATGCGTGGCGAAGATCTCGGGGATCGGGCCGTGCGCGGCGACGATGCGCTTGTCGGTGTCGACGAAGGCGACGCCCAGCCGCCGCGCGACGCGTCGCCCGACGCTGGTCTTACCGGCCGCCATCGGTCCGACGAGGACCAGCGTCAGCGGCTCAGCCTCGTTCGTCATGCGCGATGAGCGCCGCCTCGGACGCGGGGGCCGTGCGCAGCTCCGCCGGGATGCCGTCGAGGTACCCCTCCAGGTTGCGGCGCGTCTCGCGGATGCTGTCGCCGCCGAACTTCTCCAGCACGGCGCGGGCCAGTTCGATGGCGACCATGGCCTCCGCGACGACGCCCGCCGCGGGCACCGCACAGACGTCGGAACGCTGGTGGTGCGCGGTCGCCTGGTCACCGGTCGCCACGTCGATCGTGCGCAGCGCATGAGGCACGGTCGCGATCGGCTTCATGCCGGCGCGGACGCGCAGCACGGTTCCGGTCGACATGCCGCCCTCGGTGCCGCCGGCGCGGTCCGTGCCGCGGGCGATGCCGTCGGCGGTGGCGAAGAGCTCGTCGTGGGCGGCGGAGCCGCGGCGGCGCGTGGTCTCGAAGCCGTCGCCGACCTCCACGCCCTTGATGGCCTGGATGCTCATGAGCGCCTGGGCCAGTCGGGCATCCAGGCGGCGGTCCCAGTGCACGTGGGAGCCGAGCCCCGGCGGCAGGCCGTACGCGAGGACCTCGACGATGCCGCCGAGGGTGTCGCCGTCCATCTTGGCGTCGTCCACCTCGGCGACCATGAGCGCCGAGGTCGCGGGGTCGAAGCACCGCAGCGGGTCGGCGTCCAGGGCGTCCACGTCGTCCGGGGTCGGCAGCGCCGCGCCATCCGGCACGCGCACCGGACCGATGGAGAGCGTGTGGCTGACGAGTCGGATGCCGAGCTCGCCGAGGAAGGAGCGGGCGACGGCGCCGAGCGCCACGCGGGCGGCGGTCTCCCGCGCGCTCGCACGCTCGAGGATCGGGCGGGCCTCGTCGAAGTCGTACTTCTGCATGCCCACGAGGTCGGCGTGGCCCGGACGGGGCCGGGTCAGCGGGGCGCCACGACCGCGCGAGCGATCGGTGAGCTCCACCGGCTCCGGGTTCATGACCTCGATCCACTTCGGCCACTCGGTGTTGCCGATGCGCAGGGCGATGGGGCTGCCCAGCGTCTTCCCGTGCCGGACGCCGCCGGAGATCGTGAGCTCGTCCTGTTCGAACTTCATCCGGGAGCCGCGTCCATAGCCGAGCTTGCGGCGGGCGAGGTCGGCCTGGATGGCCTCGGACGACACCGGGACGCCGGAGGGCAGACCCTCCATGACGGCGATGAGTTCTGGGCCGTGCGATTCGCCGGCCGTGAGCACGCGGAGCATGTGCTCTAGTCTCCCATGCGTTTCCCCCCGCGCCGTGCCGCGTTTCGTCCGGCGGCGCTCAGAGGGTGGCGCGCATCGCGGCGAGGACGGCCTCCTCGTCCGGCAGCGGCGAGACCGGGTCGCCGTGCAGGAAGATCCGGATCTGCCGCACCGCCTGATGCAGCAGCATCCCGAGCCCGGAGACCACCGGCTGATCGCCCCACTCCGTCGCGAGCGCGGACGGCCACGGGGCATAGGCCGCATCGAAGAGCGTCCCGCCCATTTCGGACAGGCGGGAGGCGACGTCCGGTGGCAGCGCGGTGCCGGAGGGCAACGTCGCCACCGTGAGGTCCGCGTCGCCGTCCACCTCCTCGAACGATCGAGGGGTGACCACGACGCCGCGACGCTCTCCGATGCGGACGAGCCCGGCGGCGCGTTCCGGCCGACGGGCGGCGACCTCGACCCGTGTCGCCCCCAGGTCGGCGAGGGCGACGAGGGCCGAGGCCGCCGTGGCTCCGGCGCCCAGGATCCGCGCCGTCCCGATCTCGCGGATGCCGGCGTCCCCGAGCGCATCGACGATCCCGCCGACGTCGGTGTTGAATCCCGCCGGGGTCTCCGAGACCAGGAGCGTGTTGACCGCGCCGGTCAGCTCCGCGTGGGCATCCCGGCTGGCGGCGTACCGGTAGGCCTCCTCCTTGAGCGGCATCGTCAGCGACAGGCCGCGCCAGGAGTCGTCGAGCGCCTCGACCGCGTCCGCGAAGCCCCCCGCGCCGACCTGGCGGCGCTCGTACTCCCAGTCCAGTCCGAGCACCGCGTAGGCCGCAGCGTGCAGCTCCGGCGACCGTGAGTGCCCGATCGGGTCGCCCCAGACCGCCAGCCGTCTCCGGTTCACCGCGTCAGTTACCCGCGTCACTCCGCGTAGCACCCGGAATCCGGGTTCTCCTTGCACCACGCGTGCAGCTTCTTCTCGGCTTCCTGCTGCTCCGCATACGTCGCCGAGAACACCGTTTCCCCCGTGTCGAGGTTGACAGTGACGAAGTAGAACCAGGGACCGTCGGCAGGGTGCATCGCCGCGTCGATCGCTGCATCGGTCGCGGTCGCAATCGGCCCCTTCGGCAGCCCCGGGTGGATGTAGGTGTTCCACGGATTCGGGTCCGTGAGGGCCTTCTCGGACGAGCCCGCGGCTCCCGCATGCAGCTCTCCGACGCCGTACTGAGCCGTCGAGTCCATCTGCAGAAGCCCGTTCGTCTCGCTGTTTCCAGGCGCGAGACGGTTCTCGATCACACGAGAGACCTTGGGAAAGTCGTCGGTCCGGCCTTCACGCTGGATGATCGAGGCGATGGTGAGGATGCGCTGCTCATCCCCGGCCGGAACACCGGCCTTTGCCAGCGACTCGCGTGTCCGGTCGACCATCCGCTGGATGACCTGCGTTGCCGTGGTCTCCGGATCGAACGTGTAGACAGCCGGGAACAACCATCCCTCCAGGCTGTCCGCCTCGACTCCGTAGACAGATGGGTCCTTCACAGCCGCTTGAAGCTCCTCGAGTGGCATGCCCATCGTGTCGGCGACCTGCGGAAGGAAGTACTCGATGGTGGCCCCTTCGGGCACGGATGCCGAGTTCTCCAGCTTGTTGTCCTCGTTGCGCAGCGCGGCGAGGGCGTCCTCGGCGGTCATCTTCTCCTGGAGACGGTAGACGCCGGGGTAGAAGGTCACCGCGATGTTCTCGTCGATGAGGTAGTCGTAGAAGACGTCCTCGGTCTTCGTGACGCCCGCCTCGTAGAGCGCGGTCGACACGGGGCCGCCGGTATCGCCCTCCTTGATCGTGACGAGCGCCTCACCGGTCGCCTGACCGGGCTCCCAGTCCTTCGGCTCCCCCCACCCCATGGCGTCGGCGATGCGGTCGCCGAAGGTGTTCGCGACCCAGACGCCGCCGGCGGCGATGCCGCCGAGGATCACCAGGACGATGATCAGGGCGATGAGGCAGCCCTTGCGGCGCTTCTTCTTGGTCGGCGCTCCGTGATCGCGACCGTCGTCCTGCGCCGCGAAGATCTCGTCGAGCCCGCCGCCCAGCGCCGGTGCGGGGTCTTCGGTGCCGGTCGACCGGCGCGGGCCCGGGGCGGGGGCCTCGTCCGCGCTCGTCGCGGCGACGGGCATCGCGCGTGTCACGACCGGTTCGGCATCCGCGGCGGTCACCGCCGGCCGGTGGTCGTCCGCCGGTGTCTCCGCGGCGGTCGCCGCCGACGCCGAGACCGGACGGGCGGGCACATCGGCACCGGGCGCGACCCCGGCGTCCGGAGTGGGCGAGGCGTCCTGCTCGCGTGCCGCGGCCTCCCTGGCCGCGCGGCGGGATCCGGGTGCCGGCGTGTCGTCTCCGGCGGTCGGGACCTGCGGGGACGGAGCGGGGAGGTTCTCGAACAGATCCCCCAACCGGGTGCTCTGCTCGTGCTCGGGCGCACGGCTCTCGCGTTCGGACATGTTCAGGCGGGCTCCTCGTCAACGGGGACCGGGGCACCGGCCGGGTTTCCGGTGCTCTTCTCCGTGTCGATCGCCTGCTGCAGCAGCACCACGGCGGCGACCTGATCCACAATGCTACGAGAGTTCTTCTGTGATCGCCCAGAACTCCGCAACGCCGCATGCGCCGAGACCGTGCTCAGACGCTCGTCGACGAGGCGTACCGGCACGCCGCTGCGCGCTTGGAGAGCCGCCGCGAACTCGCGCGCATCCACCGTCGACGGCGTGTCCGCACCCTGCATGTTCACCGGCAGACCGACGACGATCTCCAGCGGCTCGTACTCCGCAGCCAGCTCCGCGATGCGCGTGAGCGAGCGCTCATCGCGTGGTACGGTCTCGACGGGGACGGCCAGCATGCCGTCCGGATCGGACCGCGCCACGCCCACGCGGGCCCGGCCGACGTCGATGCCGAGCCGGACCCCGCGGCGATAACCGCTCACGCGCCGCGCAGCCCCTGGGAGACGGCCTCGAGCGCGGCGGGCAGTGCCGCTGCGTCGGTACCGCCACCCTGGGCGACGTCGTCCCGACCGCCGCCGCCTCCGCCGAGCACACCGGCGGCGCGCTTCGCGAGCGCACCCGCCTTCGCACCGGCACCGCGCGCGGCCTCGTTCGTGGCGACGACGACGACAGGGCGACCGTTGACGACCGCACCGAGCGCCACGACCGCGGGGTCGGAACCCAGCCGGTCGCGCACGCCGTTGACGAGCTCGCGGACATCGTCCGCGGAGGCCACGTCCCCCAGCGTCTGCGCCGCCACGCGGTAGTCTCCGACGCGCGTCGCGGCCTCGGCGATCGCGGGGATGCGCCCCGCCCGCTCCTTCGCCTCGAACTGCGCGATGCGCTTCTCCGCGGCCTTGAGGCTCGCGGCGAGATCGGCGATCCGCTCCGGGAGCTGCTCGCGCGGGGTCTTCAGAGAGGCGGTGAGCTGCGAGACGAGAGCCCGCTCCGCCGCGAGCTCACGGAAGGCATCCGCGCCGACGAGAGCCTCGATCCGGCGGTTGGAGGCGCCGACCGACGACTCCCCCACCACGCTGACCAGACCGATCTCCGCACTGGTCGACACGTGCGTGCCGGCGCAGAGCTCTCGCGACCACGGGCCGCCGATGTCGACCATCCGCACGACGTCGCCGTACTTCTCGCCGAAGAGCGCCATGGCGCCCGCTTCCTTGGCCTCGTCGAGCGTCACGATGCGGGTGGTCACCTCGAGGGCGTCCTGCACGGCGCGGTTCGTGATCTCCTCGATCTCCGTGCGGGTGTCGGTCGACAGCGCCTGCGACCAGGCGAAGTCGAACCGCATGTACCCGGCACGGTTGAGCGACCCGGACTGTGTGGCCGTCGGACCGAGCGTGTCGCGGAGGGCGGCGTGCACGAGGTGGGTGGCGGAATGCGCCTGCCGAGCGGCGCGCCGGTTCGCGGCGTCGACGATCGTCGTCGCGATGTCATCGACCGCGACCGTGCCGCGGGAGACCTCGACCGTGTGGCTGATCAGCCCCGGGACCGGACGCTGCACGTCGAGCACCTCGAGCTCGTAGCCGGGGCCCACGATGGTGCCCTTGTCGGCGACCTGACCACCCGACTCGGCGTACAGCGTCGTCTCGGCGAGCACGACCTCGGCGATCTGCCCCTCGGCGGCGCTGCGCACCGGCGCCCCGTCGACGAGCAGGCCGAGCACACGGGACTCCACCTCGAGGGCCGTGTAGCCGTCGAAGCCCGTCTCGCCCAGCGCACGCAGGTCGCGGTAGACCGAGACATCCGCGAGCTGGCGCTTGCGATTGCGGGCGTCGTCCTTTGCGCGCTGACGCTGCTCCTGCATGAGGGAGTCGAACGCGGCACGGTCCACGTCCAGCCCGGCCTCTTCGGCGACCTCCAGGGTGAGGTCGATCGGGAAGCCGTAGGTGTCGTGCAGCAGGAACGCCTCGGAACCGCTGAGGGTCTTCCCGCCACTCTTCTTCGTCTCGTCGAGCGCGAGGTCGAGGATGGTCGATCCCTGCGCCAGGGTGCGCCGGAAGGTCTCCTCCTCGGCGAAGGCCGCCGAGGAGAGCACGGACCAGTCGCGCTCCAGCTCCGGGTACGCCGACTTCATCGCATCGCGGGAGGCGGCGAACAGCTCGGGGAACGCGGGGTCGTCGACGCCCAGCAGCCGCATGGCGCGCACGGTCCGGCGCATGAGGCGCCGCAGGATGTAGCCGCGGCCCTCGTTCGACGGACGCACGCCGTCGGAGAGAAGCATGAGCGAGGAGCGCACGTGATCCGCGATCACCCGGAAGCGGACGTCGTCCTCGTGGACCGCACCATAGCGGCGGCCGGAGAGCTCGACGGCGCGGTCGAGCACCGGACGCACCTGATCGGTCTCGTACATGTTCTCGACGCCCTGCTTGAGGAAGGCGACACGCTCCAGCCCCATGCCGGTGTCGATGTTCTTCATCGGCAGCTCGCCGACGATGTCGAACTCGGTCTTGCCGCGGATGTTCTCGATGAAGTCCTGCATGAACACGAGGTTCCAGATCTCCAGGAACCGCGAGTCGTCGACCGCAGGGCCGCCGTCCTTGCCGTAGGCAGGGCCGCGGTCGAAGAAGATCTCGGAGTCAGGGCCGCCGGGACCGGGCTGGCCGGTGTTCCAGTAGTTGTCCGCGCGACCGAGGCGCTGGATGCGCTCCGGCTTGAGCCCGATGATGTCGCGCCAGATCGCCTCGGCCTCGTCGTCGGTCTCGTAGACGGTGACCCAGAGATCCTTCTCGTCGAAGCCGAGGCCGCCGTCCGCCTCCGAGCTCGTGAGCAGCTCCCAGGCGTAACGGATCGCGCCTTCCTTGAAGTAGTCGCCGAACGACCAGTTGCCGAGCATCTGGAAGAACGTGCCGTGACGCGCGGTGCGCCCGACCTCCTCGATGTCGTTGGTGCGGATGCACTTCTGCAGGTCGGCGATGCGCGGATGCGGCGCCGGGACCACGCCCGTGAGGTACGGGATCATCGGGACCATGCCGGCGACGGTGAACAGCAGCGAGGGGTCGTCGCTGACCAGGGATGCCGAGGGGACGATGAGGTGGTCGTTCTTCTCGAAGTAGGAGAGGTAGCGCTGCGCGATTTCCGCAGTTTTCATAGGAGTGCCGGATGTCCTTGCGTGAGGGGGCGCGCCGAGGCGCAGATGCGGGGGGTCAGTTCTCGCCCGGCTCGGTCAGCCGAGCCTCCTGCGCGCGATACGCGTCGCTGAGGATCGCGGCGAGGCCGTTGAGGCGGGCGTCGACGTCGGCCAGGATGTCGTGGCCCCGCGGGTCCTTGTTCATGAAGTGAGCCGCGACGAAGCCGCCGATCACGCCGATCAGGAACCACAGCACATTCTTCATGTCGTCATCCTTGCCCTAGAGCCGCGAAGGCGCGGTCTCTCCATCGTAGGCGGAAACGACAGGAGGCGTCGGGAACCCCGACGCCTCCTGCCTGATGCTCTTCCGCTGGATCAGCGAGCCGCGTAGTACTCGACGACGAGCTGCACTTCACAGGTCACGGGGACCTCGGCGCGCTTCGGACGACGGACCAGACGGGCCTGGAGCTTGTCGAGCTCGACCTCGAGGTAGCCCGGAACGGCGGGCAGGACCTCGGCGTGGCCGCCGGCGGCCGCCACCTGGAAGGGCTCGGTGCCCTCGCTCTTGGGCTTCACGTGGATGAGCTGACCCGGCTTCACGCGGAACGACGGGCGGTCGACGAGCTGGCCGTCGACGAGGATGTGACGGTGCACGACGAGCTGGCGAGCCTGCGCGGTGGTACGGGCGAAGCCCGAACGCAGCACGAGGGCGTCGAGACGCATCTCGAGCAGCTCGACCAGGTTCTCACCGGTCAGACCGTCCTGACGACGGGCCTCGTTGAACGTGTTGCGCATCTGCTTCTCGCGGATGCCGTACTGCTCGCGCAGACGCTGCTTCTCGCGCAGACGGACGGCGTAGTCGCTGTCGGCCTTGCGCTTGGTGCGGCCGTGCTCGCCCGGAGCGTAGGGACGCTTCTCGAGGTAGCGGGCGGCCTTCGGGGTGAGAGCCACGCCGAGAGCGCGGCTGAGACGCACCTTGCGGCGGTCCTGGGACTTCGTGGTCACGAAGCTGTCCTTCCGATGACGCGGTCGCGACTTTCGCGACTCGCGGACGTATCACCCGCGTTCTGCCTTGGAGCGCACGCCGGGGCGCCAGCAAGGTGGGGTATGAACGAGGAGATGCCCGAAAACTCGGTTTCGAGCCGCTCAATTCTATCAGACGGCGGCCCAAGCCCGGGGCCGGCGGTTCAGCGGTCGCCGAGGATGCGGCGGATACGCTCCAGCCGCGCGCTGATGTCGCGCTCCGCGCCGAGGTTCTTCGGCTCGTAGTAGTGCCGCCCGTCGAGCTCGTCCGGCAGGTACTGCTGCGGCACGATCCCGAACTCGCTGTCGTGCGCGTAGCGATAGCCGCGGCCGTGCCCGAGGCGCTTCGCTCCGGGGTAGTGCGCGTCACGGAGGTGAAGCGGCACGCGCCCGAATCCCCCTGCGCGGATGTCGGCGATGGCGGCGTCGATGCCGACGTAGGCCGCGTTCGACTTCGCGGTCGTGGCGAGATAGACGGTGGCCTCGGCGAGCGGGATGCGCCCCTCCGGCATCCCGATGAAGGCCACCGCGTCGGCCGCGGCCACGGCGATGCCGAGGGCCTGGGGGTCGGCGAGCCCCACGTCTTCGGAGGCGGAGATGACGAGCCGACGGGCGATGAACCGCGGGTCCTCCCCCGCCTCGATCATGCGGGCGAGGTAGTGCAGCGCGGCGTCCGGGTCGGAACCCCGGATCGACTTGATGAAGGCGCTGATGACGTCGTAGTGCTCGTCGCCCTGGCGGTCGTAACGGAGCAGAGCCTTGTCGACGGCCTGCGCCACGTCGTCGGCGGTGACCTCCGGGACGACCGTCTCCGGGTCTTCGCCGTCGTGGTCGGCTTCGGAGGCGGCGGCGTGCGAGAGCGCCACGGCAGCGGCGGCCTCCAGTCCGGTGAGGGCACGACGGGCGTCCCCCGACGCGAGGCGGATGAGCGCCGACCGCGCCTCGTCGCTGAGCGCGACCGTACCGGAGAGTCCGCGGGCATCCGACACCGCGCGGTCCACGAGCACGCCGATGTCGTCATCGGTGAGCGGCTGCAGCGTGAGCAGCAGCGACCGGGACAGCAGGGGCGAGATCACCGAGAACGAGGGGTTCTCCGTGGTCGCGGCGATGAGGATGACCCACCCGTTCTCCACGCCGGGCAGCAGCGCGTCCTGCTGGGCCTTGGTGAAGCGGTGGATCTCATCGAGGAAGAGGATCGTCGTCTGCCCGTACAGGTCGCGCTGGGTGATCGCCTCCTGCATGACCTCCCGCACGTCCTTGACGCCGGCGGTGATCGCCGAGAGCTCGACGAACCGGCGACCGGACGAGCGGGCGATGGCCTGCGCGAGCGTGGTCTTTCCGGTGCCCGGCGGACCCCAGAGGATGATCGACACCGCGCCGGGCGAGCTGGCCTCCGGATCGGCGAGGGCCACGATGGGCGACCCGGCCCGCAGCAGGTGGCGCTGCCCCGCGACCTCGTCCAGCGACACCGGGCGCATGCGCACGGCGAGCGGTGTCTGCCCGGAGAGCAGGGCGGAGGGAGAGGACATTCCTCCAGGCTAACGGCGGCCGGGGACACGAGGCGAGGCCGTGCCCCCGGTAGGCTCTCAGGCGACGTCGTGGACCGGCGTCGGACGGGAGAGACAGGGCATGGCCGCACGCGGTTCCAAGAAGGCGCAGACACGCACCGAGGCGGAGCGCGCCCGGCTGCACACCGCCCGTACCCGCTGGCACCAGGACCAGATCCGCCGGCGCACCCGCGACAACATCATCGCGGTCACGGTCGGCTCCCTCATCGTCGTGGGCGCCATCGTCAGTCAGGTCGTGCACGCGCAGGTGACCACACCGGAGCCGACGCCGTCGCCCTCGTCGTCGATCGCTCCCTCCCCGGCGCCGAGCGACACCCCGAGCCCGGCACCGACCGCTCCCGAGACCCCCTCGGAGTGAGGCTCTCCGGCGTCGTCAGTCCTCGTCGAGGACGGCGAGCCGGTACCCGCGCTTGACCACGGTCTGCACGAGGTCCCCTTCGCCGAGGGCCTCCCTCAGCCGCGCAACCGCGACCTCGACCGCACGCGCACTGCGTCGACCGCCGGGGAGCACCTGGCCGATCTCGGCCCTGGTGAGCACGCGCCCGTCGGCGACGAACAGGGCCTCGAGGATGCTGACCGCGCCGCGGGAGAGCGGGACGAAGCCGCCGTCGATCAGCGCGCCGCCGCTGCGCACCGCCAGCCGACCCGCCGCAGTCCGCCGCTCGAGGACCCCGTGTGTGAGAGGTGCGAGCGCGCTCCGGGCAAGATCGTCCGCGGTGGGCCCGCACGACGTCGATGCCGGCAGGCCGTTCTCCACCAACCGCGCGGTTGCAGCGGCATCGCTGGTGGCGAGAAGCAGGCGGGACGCGCGCGACCGCTCGCGGATGGCGTCGAGCATGCCCAGTCGTTCCACCGTTCCGAGCCACCCGGGCAGGGCCTCCGCCGCGGGGAACAGCACCGCGTCCACCTGACCGGACGCGATCCGGTACAGCGTCCGCTTGGAGCCGGCGGGGATCGCGTGGTCCGCCCGCGGCGGAGTGATCCGGACGACCTCCGAGCCCGTCGCCGCGAGGATCCGCAGAAGCGTGTCGACGTCGACCGGCTCCGGACGCACCGGCCGCGGCACCTCGACCACCACGACGCGGCAGCCGACCAGCGCCGGAGCGGGACGCGGGGGCGCACTCATGCCGAGCCCTCCGCCGACCTCGCACCACCGGCGCGCCGCCCTGTCCGTGACGGGTGCCGGACGACGGCGATCGGGCCTCCGGGCCGCGCGAGGTCCGCCCCGCCGATCAAGGCCTCCGGAACGACGGCGCCGGCGCTTCGCAGGTCCGCGAGTGCGTCCGGCATGTCCTCCGCCCGGAGGCCGCTGACGGCGAGGAGCCCTCGATCGATCCGTACCGTCGCCTCCCGTCGTGCCGCGAGACGACCCACGACGAGGAGCAGCGCCCCGTCGGAGTCGGCGCCGACGCGCACCTCCAGGACAGGAGCGGCCGTCGTCCCGCGGAGACGCACCTCGGGGCGAAGGGTTCCGCGGTCGCCGGGCCGTACGCCGAAATTCGCCTCGGGGCGCTCCTGCAACGCGAGCGCGAGACGGCGGAGGCAGGGGCCGCAGCCGCGGCTCTCGACCGCACCGTCCAGAGCCTCCGCGACGGTCCGGATTCCTCGGTCCGTGAGCTCCGCTGCCAGCACCTCCAGCGGCGCGGACGGCAGCCCATGTGTGCAAGCCTCCGCACCGTCCTCGGCCACGGCGGCGGCCAGCAGCGTCCGCGCCGCCCTCTGACCGTCGAGCGACCCGGGCGCGAGCCCAGCGAGCGACGCATCTGCCGACGCGCCGATGACCGTCACGCGGTGCACCACGCGGGCATCCTCGGAGAGCACGACCTCCCCGAATACGCGGTCTCCGCGGCTCGGAAGAGGGACGTCGACCGTCGGTTCGTCACCGTCCGCGACACGCAGGGTCACGACCTCGATACCGCCGGGGCTCCCGTGCCACCCGTGTCCCACGGGGCTCGCGACCCGAGCGCCGAGCAGGGTGGCAGCCGCTCGATCCGCGGACGCCAGGGCAGCCTCCGTGCCGCCGGATGCCGGGTCCGCGGCGACGTCGCCGATCGCGAGGACGCGCGGGTCGGACGTCCGCCCGTCCGCGTCCACGAGGACACCGCCGCCCGGCCGCGTGCGGAGCCCGGCGTTCCGTGCCAGCTCATCGCGTGGCCGCGCACCCGTCGTCACGATGAGGTCGGTCCGCGCGAACGTGCCGTCCTGGAACTCCACGGCCGTCACCGCGCCCGTCGCGTCGGGGTCCACGCGGGTCACCCGCGTCCGCATCCGAACCGCGATACCGCGCGCCTCGATGATCCCGCGGAGTGCGCTCGCCGCCGGAAGCGTGAGGTGCGTAGGCAGCAGGCGATCCGCGGCGTCCACGATCGTCGTCTGCACCCCGGCGTCGTGCAGCGCGCATGCGGCGTCCACTCCGCCCTCGTCGCCGCCGACGACGACCGCGCGCAGCGCCCGCGGCATCTCCGTCGCACGGACCGCGAGGAACGCACGCAGCATGTGCGCGTCCTCCATCGTGCGAAGGAGGAAGGAGCCACGGGCACGGATCCCCGGCACGTCGAGCCGATGGGCGTGGGTCCCCGTCGCGAGTACGAGCGCGTCGTAGTCGTACCACCGCTGCGAACGCGCCCGCACGCGGCGCCCTCCCCTGTCGATCCGCAGGACCCGGTCGTCGTCGATGAGGCGGACGCGGTCGTCGCGGAACGGCGCGCGGTCGAGCTCCCCCGCCGACGCCGGGCTGCCGCCGACGACGCGCGCCAGTCCGGAACGGTCGTACGGCAGGCGTCCCTCGTCCCCGAACACCGTGATCCGCACGGCACGGTCCGGGTCCTCCAGCATCCGCGCGACGAAACGATGCGCCGCGATGCCCGCCCCCACGACGACGATGTCCACTGTGCGCGCTGGGATGTCGTCCATGGAACTCCTGTCGACCTGGGGACTGTCGTGGTCGCGACGATAGGAGCGCCGTGTTACCCGCAGATGACGCGCAGTGTGTCCTGCATCGAACGTTCTGCTCACGAAACGGTAACGTCCCACCCCGCGAGACCCCGCCTCGTCGCCGAGACCCCGCCTCGTTCGCGCACGAATCACGGGGTCTCGGCGGCAAGACGGGGTCTCGCGGATCAGAGAGTGCGTACTAGGCTGAGCCTCGTCCTTTCCGCCTCCCGCGGCGTGACCGCGCAAGGAGAATCACCGTGTCTGCCAACGAGCCCGCGAAGCCGACCCCGCCCGTTCCCACCCCGCCCGCCGTGCCGATGCCGCGGAAGACGCCGACTCCGGCCGCCGTCGCACCGGCCGCGGCGAAGCCGACTCCGGTCTCGTCCGCCGGCGAATGGGGCCGCGTCTCCGAAGACGGCACCGTCGAGGTGCGCGAAGGCGAGTCCTGGCGCGTCGTCGGTCAGTACCCGGACGGGACCCCCGACGAGGCTCTCGCCTACTACGTCCGCAAGTACGACGACATCGCGTTCAAGGTCGTCGCCCTGGAGCAGCGCCACCAGGCCGGCGGTGCCTCCGCGAGCGACCTGTCCAAGCAGGCCGCGCACCTCATCGACGAAGCCACGGATGCCGCGGCCGTCGGCGACCTCGCCGGTCTCCGCGACCGCCTCACCGCGCTGACCGCGTCGCTGTCCGAGGCCACCGCCCAGGAGGCGCAGCAGGCGAAGGAGCTCGTCGAGCAGGCCGTCGCCGAGCGCACCGCCCTCGTCGAGCGTGCCGAGGCCATCGCCGCCCGCGACCTCAGCAAGGTGCAGTGGAAGCAGGTCACCGCCGAGCTCAACGAGCTCTTCGAGTCCTGGCAGGCCCAGCAGCAGAACGGTCCGCGCCTGTCGAAGGGCGTCTCGCAGCAGCTCTGGAAGCGGTTCCGCGACGCGAGGGCCGTCGTCGACAAGCACCGCCGGGCGTTCTACTCCGAGCTCGACGATGCGCACAAGGCGGCGCGTGATGCGAAGTCGCGACTGGTCGAGCGCGCCGAGGCCCTGGCCCCGCGCGGTGTCGACGGCATCCCCGCCTACCGCTCGCTCCTCGACGAGTGGAAGACGGCCGGTCGCGCCGGACGCAAGGCCGACGACGCCCTCTGGGCACGTTTCAAGGCCGCCGGCGACGCTCTCTACGCCGCTCGTGCCGAGCAGGCCGCAGCGGAAGAAGCCGACTCCGCTCCGAAGATCGAAGCCCGCCAGGCGCTGCTCGAGCAGGCCAAGGCTGTCGCCGACGAGCCGAACATCAAGCGCGCCCGCGCCCTGCTCACGCGCATCCAGCGCGAGTGGGACGAGGTCGGCCGCATCTTCCCGCGCGACAAGGAGCGTGCGCTCGACGACAAGCTCCGCGTCATCGAGCAGGCACTCAAGGCGCGCGAGGACGTCGACTGGAAGAAGAACAACCCGGAGACCAAGGCGCGGGCGAACGACATGAGCTCGCAGCTCCACGAGGCGATCGAGAAGCTGGAGGCGGAGCTCGCAGCCGCCGAGGCCTCCGGCGACAGCAAGGCCGCCAAGGAGGCCGCGGACGCCCTCGAGGCCCGTCGCGCCTGGCTCAACGCCCTGGGTGGCTGAGCTCTCCACAGATCCACCGATCTCCGCACGAGCGGGGTGCAGGCCGCCACACTGGCGGGATGCACCCCGCTCTGCTGTATCTGCCCGGCGCGCGGCTCAGCGTCTGTGAACTCAGCGCCGCCCGCCTCGACGGACATGTCATCGAGGTCGGCGACGCCTACATCCCCGCAGATCTTCCCGAATCCGCCGATGTCCGTGCGAGCAGCATCGCCGCCCTGGTCCAGGACGGTGCCGCCGCGTGCGGGCCGAGCGCCGCCTGGATACACGGGGCGGGCGATGCCCCGCCGTCGATCCATCACGTGCGTCGCTGTGTGGAACGTCGTGTGCGCCCGCGGGTGCACACCCGCGTGTCCTTCCACGACACGATGGTCCCGGAGGAAGACGTGCGCCGCCTCGGCGGGATCTTCGTGACGTCTCCCGTCCGCACGATGTGCGATCTCGCCACGACGCTGCACCGCGATCCGCGTGTGCTGTCCTGGATGCAGGCGCTCGCCCCTGCCCACCCCACGGCTCTCGAGGGTGCGATCCGGGCCCTCAAGGGAGGGCACCGGGTTCCCGGGAGCGTCAGCGGCCTCGCCGCGCTGGAGAGGCTCCTCAGGAGGAGGTGACGCGGTAGACGTCGTAGACCGCGTCGATCCGGCGCACCGCGTTCAGGACCCGGTCGAGATGCACCGCGTCGCCCATCTCGAACACGAAGCGACTCAACGCCAGGCGCTCGTCGGTCGTCGACACGGTCGCCGAGAGGATGTTCACGTGATGCTCGCTGAGCACCCGTGTGACGTCCGAGAGGAGGCCGGAACGATCGAGGGCCTCGACCTGGATCTGCACCCGGAAGACGCTCTTCGTCGTCGGTGCCCAGGAGACCTCGACGAACCGATCCTGCTCGCCGCTGAGGGCCTTCACGTTCACGCAGTCCGCCCGGTGCACGGAGACGCCGCTCCCCCGCGTGACGAACCCGACGATCGGATCGCCGGGGACGGGCGTGCAGCACTTCGCGAGCTTGACGAGGATGTCGTTCGCGCCGCGCACCAGCACACCGGAGTCGCCGCCCCGGGACTCGCGGGTCTGGATGCTTCCCGGGAGGTCGATCGCGCCGGTCGTGGGCTCGTCGGTGGCGACGAGCGCGGTGACCTTCTCGAGCACCGACTGCGTCGAGACGTGCCCCTCGCCGACGGCGGCGTAGAGACCCGAGACGTCCTCGTAGTGCATCTGGTGGGCGACCTCGGTGAACGAGTCCTGGCTCATCAGACGCTGCAGCGGCAGGTTCTGCCGGCGCATCGCGCGCGCGATGGCCTCCTTGCCCTGCTCGATGGCCTCTTCGCGGCGCTCCTTCGTGAACCAGCCGCGGATCTTGTTCCTGGCGCGCGTGCTCTTGACGAAGCCGAGCCAGTCCTGGCTGGGTCCCGCATCCGGGTTCTTGGACGTGAAGACCTCGACGACGTCGCCGCTCTTCAGCTCGGACTCCAGCGGCACCAGGCGTCCGTTGACCTTGGCGCCCATGGTGCGGTGCCCGATCTCGGTGTGCACGGCATAGGCGAAGTCGACCGGGGTGGCACCGGCCGGGAGACCGATCACCCGCCCCTTCGGCGTGAAGACGTAGACCTCCTTGGCGCCGATCTCGAACCGGAGGGAGTCGAGGAACTCGCCGGGGTCCGCGGTCTCGGCCTGCCAGTCGGAGATGTGTGCGAGCCACGCCATGTCGGTGTCGGAGGCGCGGACCTCGGCCTTGCCGCCGCCGTTCATCCGCTCCTTGTACATCCAGTGCGCGGCGACGCCGTACTCCGCCTGGTGATGCATCTCGTGCGTGCGGATCTGGATCTCGACCGTGCGTCCGGCCGGGCCGATCACGGTCGTGTGCAGCGACTGGTAGAGGTTGAACTTCGGGGTGGCGATGTAGTCCTTGAACCGGCCGGGCAGCGGCGTCCAGCGGGCGTGGATGGCCCCGAGCACGGCGTAGCAGTCGCGCACGGAGGAGACGAGGACACGGATCCCGATCAGGTCGTAGATGTCGTCGAACTCGCGGCCGCGGATGACCATCTTCTGGTACACCGAGTACAGCTGCTTGGGCCGGCCGACGACCTTGCCGCGGATGCGCAGGTCGCGGAGGTCTTCGTCGATCTCCTCGATGACCTGGCTCAGGTACTTCTCCCGCTGCGGGGTGCGCTCGGCGATGAGGCTGTGGATCTCGTTGTAGATCTTCGGGTGCAGGACGGCGAAGGAGAGGTCTTCGAGCTCCGACTTGATCGCCTGGATACCGAGGCGGTTGGCCAGCGGCGCGTAGATCTCGAGCGTCTCCTTGGCCTTCTTCGCGGCCTTTTCCGGCGGGACGAAGCCCCAGGTGCGGGCGTTGTGCAGCCGGTCGGCGAGCTTGATGAGCAGCACGCGGATGTCCTTCGACATCGCGACGATCATCTTCCTGACGGTCTCGGCCTGGGCGCTCTCGCCGTACTTGACCTTGTCGAGCTTTGTCACGCCGTCGACGAGCATCGCGACCTCATCGCCGAACTCGGCGGTGAGGTCGGTGAGGGCATAGCCCGTGTCCTCGACCGTGTCGTGCAACAGGGCGGCCGCGATCGCCCGCGGGCCGAGCCCCAGCTCCGCGAGGATCTGGGCGACGGCGAGCGGATGCGTGATGTACGGCTCGCCGCTCTGCCGCTTCTGCCCCTCATGCTTCTCCTTGGCCACGGCATAGGCGCGGGAGATGACGGCGAAGTCGCCCTTGGGGTGGTTCGCCCTGACGGTGCGGATCAGGTTGTCGAGATCGTTGATCCGGGACGCACGCGAGAAGATGCGGGGCACCAGCCGTCGCAGACTCGAACCCTGCGATGCCGTCTGCGGCTCCGCCATCCACTCACCTCCGAATCAGACAATCCTACGCGCGCTGAGCGGGGGTCGGCCCCGCAACGGGGGCGTCAGGCTTCGACAGCCGCTTTGGCTCGCGCAGCGCGGATACGGGCGTCGCGCTCCTTGATCTGCGGCTCGTTCTCGCGGAAGAGCGAGTACAGCGGCGCGGCCACGAACAGGGTCGAGTAGGTCGCCACGAGGATGCCCACGAAGATCGACAGCGAGATGTCGGTCAGCGTCTCCGCACCGAGCCAGAAGGCGCCGATGAAGAGGATCGCACCGACCGGCAGCGCGGCCACCACGGAGGTGTTGATCGAGCGGATGAGGGTCTGGTTCACCGCGAGGTTGACCGATTCCCCGAACAGCCGCGACGTCTTCTCCCCGTCCTCCGTGGTGTTCTCCCTGATCTTGTCGAACACGACGGTGGTGTCGTACAGGGAGTACGCGAGGATCGTGAGGAAGCCGATGACGGCCGCGGGCGAGATCTCGAATCCGGCCAGGGCGTACACGCCGACCGTGATCACGAGCACGTCGAGCAGGCCGATGATCGCGGCCGCCGACATCTTCCACGTACGGAAGTAGATGGCGAGGATGAGGAAGGTCAGCGCGAGGAAGATCGCCAGGCCCCACAGGGACTGCCGGGTCACGCTCTCGCCCCAGGCCGGACCGATGTACGAGGAGGCGACGGCGTCCGGTTCGACGCCGTAGGCATCCGCGAGGGCGCGCGCCACCTGCTGCGTCTCGCCCGCGGTCATCTGGTCGGTCTGCACCCGGACATCCTGGTCGTTGACGATGACGACCTTGGTCGCGGCACCGGGGACGACGGACTGCACCGCTTCGGTCGCGGTGTCCTGATCCGTGGTGTCGGGCGCAGCGACGGTGAACTGCGAACCGCCGGTGAACTCGATCGAGAACTGGATCGGGCGGAACAGCGGCACGAGGGCCGAGCCGACGACCAGAGCGATCGCGATGATGAACCAGAGACGACGGCGCCCGACGAACGGGAAGGACGTCTTGCCCGTGTAGAGGTTGTTGCCGAACTCATTCATGGAAGGCATCAGTTGTCTCCCTCACTTCCGGCCGTGGTCTGTCTCTCGGCGGCGAGGGCCTCCGCCCGCTTGCGCTCGGCGATGGTCTGCCGGCGATCCGCCTCTCCGCGCGAACGCGCGTTCTTCGCTCCGCGCCCCGCGGACGCCGTGGCGACCTCGCGGTACTGCGAGCGGCTCCGGTACACGGCGCCCAGGGCCTCCGGATCCAGACCGGAGAGCTTGTGCCCGCCACCGAAGAACCGCGTACGAGCGAGCAGCTGCATCACCGGGTGGGTGAAGATCACGAAGATCAGCACGTCGATCACGGTGGTGAGGCCGAGCGTGAACGCGAAGCCCTTCACCGTCGAGTCGGCGAGGATGTACAGCACCACGGCGGCCAGGACGTTGATGGACTTGGAGATGTAGATCGTCCGCTTGGCCCGACCCCAGCCGTCCTCGACGGCACCGGTGATCGACTTGCCGTCGCGCAGCTCATCGCGGATGCGCTCGAAGTAGACGATGAAGGAGTCGGCGGTGAAGCCGATCGACACGATCAGGCCGGCGACGCCGGCGAGCGACAGGCGGAAGCCGATCCGCCACGCCAGGATGCAGATGACGATGTAGGTCAGCACTGCCATCACCGCGATCGACGCGATGATCACCGTCCCGAGCGCCCGGTAGGACAGCAGCGAGTACACCGCCACGAGCGCGAGGCCGATGAGGCCCGCGATGAGGCCGATCTGGAGCTGCTGGGTGCCGAGGGTCGCGGAGATCGTGTCCGAGCTCTGCACCTCGAAGCTGAGCGGAAGGGCTCCGAACTTCAGCTGGTCGGCCAGGGTCGTCGCGCTCTCCTGCGTGAAGCTGCCGGAGATGCTGGGGCGGCCGTCGAGGATGACGCCGTTCATTCGCGGCGCGCTGATGACCTCGCCGTCGAGCACGAAGGCGAACTGGTCGCGCGGCGACAGCCCGTCGATGCGGTTCTGGTTGAGCCGGGTGCTCACCTGACCGAAGGCGTCCGCGCCCTCGCCGTTCATGGTGAGCTGCACGATCCAGGCGCCGGAGCGCGGGTCGCGTCCCGCCGTCGCGTCGGTGATCGCACGGCCGTCGAGCTCCGCCGGGCCGAGGATGAACTTGGCGGTGTCGTCGGGCGAGCAGGCGATCACCGGCTCGTCCTTCGGCGCCTTTGACGGGTCGTTGGACGGGTTGGCGCAGTCGTACGCCTGGAACTCCGCCGCGAGCTTGTCGGTGACCCACGACAGGTCGCTGGCGTCGGTGGGCTCGGCCGTGGGCTCGGCGTTCAGCGAGGGGTCAGGGCTCGGGTACGGGGTGGAGTTGCCGTCCTCTCCGACGAACTCCGTGCTCGCGGCCGTGGTGTAGAGCACCGGACGGAACTCGAGCTGGGCGCTGGACTGGATCCGCTGCCGCGTCTGCTCGTCCGCCTCACCGGGGATCTGGACGACGATGTTGCGTCCACCCTCGGTCGTGATGTCGGCCTCGGCCACACCGGAGGCGTCGACGCGCTGACGGATGATCGCCGCGGCCTGGTCGAGCTGCTCCTGTGTCGGTGCCGCGCCGTCCTCCGTCTCCGCGCTCAGGACGATCTGGGTGCCGCCCTGCAGATCGAGCGCAAGCTCAGGTGTCCACGAACTCTGCTTGAAGACGTACACACCCAGCGCGTTGATGCCGAAGAGCACGCCCGTCACGAGGAGCAGGCCGAGGAGGACCCGCCAGGCGTGACGGACAGGAGAGGATGAAGCCACGTGTGTTCAGCTTTCTGGAAGGACGGTGATCCGGGAGGCCGCGACGGCCCTCGTCTTACTTGTCGTCGGCGTCCCGCTCGAGGCGGGCACGGGTCTCCTCCGGCGTCTCCAGCGCGGGAGCGGCGGTCTCGTCGACGACGTGGTCGTCCGCGGCGTCGACGGGCGCGTCGACGATGGCGTCCTTGGGCTCCACGACCCGGAGGATCGCCTGGCTGTGCACCTCGATGACGGTGCCGGGAGCGATCTCCACCAGGGCCGGGGAGTCGAGGTCTTCGGCGTCGTACGCGACGATGGTGCCGTAGATGCCGCCCTGCAGCAGGACC
This sequence comes from Microbacterium sp. str. 'China', assembly GCF_002993305.1. Lineage (NCBI taxonomy): Bacteria > Bacillati > Actinomycetota > Actinomycetes > Micrococcales > Microbacteriaceae > Microbacterium > Microbacterium sp. str. 'China'. Next base: position 1,854,887 of record NZ_CP027434.1, read on the forward strand.
TTGGCGCCGGGAACCGTCTTGGTCGCCTTCTCCTCCTGCTCGGCCTTCATCTGCCGGGTGCGCTTGCGCGTGTTGAAGATCATGAAGATCAGCAGGACGGCGAGGAGTCCGAAGAGGACAAATTCCATGGGCATGGGGATGGCGCCTTTCTCAGGTGCACGCACCAGCCTTTGGGCGCACAGCGGTATCGGGGAAGTCTTCAGCGATTATAGGTCATCCAACTTCAGCATCCCGTCCGGGTGCGCCACGCCGAGGTGGGCATACGCCTCCGGCGTCGCGACCCGCCCGCGAGGGGTGCGACCGAGGAAGCCGATCCGCACGAGGTAGGGCTCGACCACGCTCTCCACGGTCTCCGGTTCCTCCCCCACCGCGACCGCCAGTGTGCTGAGGCCGACGGGCCCCCCGCGGAACCGACGGACCAGAGCGTCCAGCACCGCGCGGTCCAGACGATCCAGGCCGATCGCGTCCACGTCGTAGAGGTCGAGCGCCGCCCGCACGCCCCCGAGGGTCGCCTCGCCTCCGCCGTGCACGAGCGCATAGTCGCGCACCCGGCGCAGCAGGCGATTGGCGATGCGCGGGGTCCCGCGGGAGCGTCGCGCGATCTCGGAGAGCGAGTCGGTCGGGAGGTCGACGCCGAGTACCGAGGCGGACCGCCCGATGACCTGCTCCAGCTCGCCCTCGTCGTAGAACTCGAGGTGACCGGTGAAGCCGAAGCGGTCGCGGAGCGGGTTCGGCAGCAGTCCGGAGCGCGTGGTGGCGCCGACGAGCGTGAACGGGGACAGCTCCAACGGAATGCTGGTGGCCCCCGCGCCCTTCCCGACCATGATGTCGATCCGGTAGTCCTCCATGGCGAGGTACAGCATCTCCTCCGCCGACCGGGCCATGCGGTGGATCTCGTCGATGAAGAGCACCTCGCCGGGCACGAGGCTCGACAGCAGCGCCGCGAGGTCGCCGGCGTGCTGGATGGCCGGACCGCTGGACATGCGCAGCGGACGGTCGCTCTCGTGCGCGACGATCATGGCCAGTGTGGTCTTGCCGAGTCCCGGGGGCCCCGCGAGCAGGATGTGGTCCGCGGGGCGGGACTGGATGCGGGCCGCCTCCAGGAGCAGCTGCAGCTGTCCACGTACCTTCTGCTGTCCCACGAACTCGCCGAGGCTCGACGGCCGGAGAGCGCCCTCGATGGCGAGCTCGGACTCGTCGGTCGGCTCGGTCGGATCGAGGGCGTCAGCCACGACCCTGGCCTGCCTGCGCCGGGCCGAGCAGCGCGAGCGTGCGCCGCAGCAGCAGGGCCACGGAGGCCCGCTCGGCATCCGTGGCGTCCGTCGCCGTCTGGGTCGCCGCCTCGGCGGCGACCTTCTCGGACCAGCCGAGGCCGACCAGAGCCACCGTCACCTGGGCCACGACATCGTCCCCTCCCGACCCGGCGGGCGTCGACGGGGCAGCCACGGCCTGGACCTTGCCGGCGAGCTGCACGACGATGAGCTTCGCGGTCTTCGGTCCAATGCCGGAGACCCGGCGGAACGGTGCATCGTCCTCTGCGGTCACGGCCTCCGCGATCTGGTCCGCGGTGAGGTGCGACAGCACCCCGAGCGCAGACTTCGGGCCGACGCCGGTGACGCTGAGCAGCAGGGAGAAGATCTCCAACTCGCCGCGGTCGGCGAAGCCGAACAGCGAGAGCGAGTCCTCGCGCACGATGAGGCTCGTGTGCAGGAGGAGCTTCTCCCCCACCGTTGCGGTGTGGGCGACATCGGCGGGGACGGCGACCGCGAAGCCCACGCCCCCGACGTCGATGATGACCTGGTCCGGCGTCGTGTGCAGCACGGTGCCGTGCAGAGAGGAGATCATCCTGTCAGTCTAGGAGCCGGCTCGTAGATATGTTCGAGCGACACGCTCCGCGTCGGCCCACGCGCGCTGCGCGGGAGTCAGGCCGCCACCCGTGCGACTCGTCGACGGAGCGCCGCGGCGCCAAGCATGACACAGCGCGATCGCCAGGGCGTCCGCCGCGTCCGCGGGCTGCGGAGGCGCGTCCAGCCGGAGGATCCGCGCGATCATCGCCTGGACCTGACGCTTGTCGGCGGAGCCGTACCCGGTCACCGCGGCCTTCACCTCGCTGGGCGTGTGGGTCGCGGCCGGCAGGCCGGCCTCGGCCGCGATCAGGAGGGCGACCCCGCTCGCCTGCGCCGTGCCCATCACGGTGTGCGTGTTCTGCTGCGCGAACACCCGCTCGACCGCGACGGCATCGGGCCGGTGCTCGGCGATCGCCGCGCGGATCCCCGCGGCGACGATCGCGAGCCGGTCGCCGATCTCCGCATCCGGGGCGGAGCGGATGACTCCGACGTGGACGAGCGTGCCGCGACGAGCGCGATCGACGTCGACGATGCCGACACCGCACCGGGTCAGTCCAGGGTCGATGCCGAGCACGCGCAACGAAGTGGTCACCTGACCAGGCTAGGCCGCGCGCCGCGTCGTCGGCTCGCGCCGCGCCTACGCGTCGTCGTTCTCGAGCTCTGCCTGGACCTCGGCCGACAGATCGAAGTTGCTGAAGACGTTCTGCACATCCTCGCTGTCCTCGAGCGCATCGATGAGGCGGAACACCTTGCGGGCGGTCTCGGCGTCGATCTCGACCTTGAGGTTCGGCACGAACTCGACGTCGGCCGACTCGTACTCGATCCCGGCGTCCTGCAGGGCGGAGCGGACGGCCACCAGGTCGCTCGCCTCGGTGATGACCTCGAAGCCCTCGGCGTGCGGTTCGATCTCCTCGGCGCCGGCCTCCAGCGCCGCCATCATGACGTCGTCCTCGGTCGTGCCCTCGGAACCGACGACGATGACGCCTTTGCGGCTGAAGTTGTACGCGACGCTGCCCGGATCGGCGAGGGTGCCGCCGTTGCGGCTGAGCGCGGTGCGTACCTCGGCCGCTGCACGGTTCTTGTTGTCGGTCAGACACTCGATCATGAGGGCGACGCCGTTAGGACCGTAGCCCTCGTACATGATCGAGGTGTACTCGACGGCCTCACCGCCGATGCCGGCGCCGCGCTTGATGGCGCGGTCGATGTTGTCCTTGGGGACCGAGGTCTTCTTCGCCTTGAGCACCGCGTCGAAGAGCGTCGGGTTGCCCTGCAGGTCGGCGCCGCCCAGCTTGGCCGCGACCTCGATGTTCTTGATGAGCTTGGCCCAGGACTTCGCACGGCGCGCGTCGATGACGGCCTTCTTGTGCTTGGTCGTGGCCCACTTGGAATGCCCGGACATAAGTCTCCGCTCGTCGTCTGCGCCCCGGAACGCCGCCCAGGGCGTCGTCCAGTCTATCGAACCGTGCCGCGGCACCGCTGTCGCCCCGCTCGCGCAGGCGTTCGCGCGAGGTCAGGCACCTGCGTGCGCACGCGCCTGAACTCGCGCCGATGCCTGAACCCACGACACCGTCAGCGGCGGGCGACCCGGTCGAGGAAGCGCCGGTGGAACCGCGTCTCGTTCGTGATCTCCGGGTGGAAGCTGAGCCCGAGCAGCCCGTCCTGCTCCACTCCGACCACGCGGCCGTCCGGCAGCGTCGCGAGCACCGAGGCCCTCGGCCCGACCGCCTCCACGACGGGTCCGCGGATGAAGGCCGCCGTCACTGGCTCGTCGAACGCGGGCACGGTCAGCTCGGCCTCGAACGATTCGGCCTGACGCCCGAACGCGTTGCGCCGCACGACGGCATCGAGTCCGCCGAAACTCTGCTGTCCTTCGATCGCGTCGACGACCTCGTCGGCCAGCAGGATCAGCCCCGCGCAGGTGCCGAGCATCGGCATCCCGTCGGCGATCGCGTCGCGGATCGGCTGCTGCAAACCGAACAGTCGGGACAGCTTGTCGATCACGGTCGATTCGCCACCGGGGAGCACGAGACCGTCGACGCGCGCAAGCTCCTCGGCCCTACGGACCAGGGTGACGTCGGCGCCGAGCACTTCCAGGAGCGCGGCGTGCTCCCGCACATCGCCCTGCAGGGCGAGGACGCCGACGCGCGGGCTACCAGCCACGCTCGGCGAGGCGGTGCGGCGCAGGCAGGTCGCTCACGTTGATGCCGACCATAGCCTCGCCCAGCCCGCGGGACACCTCGGCGATCACCTTCGGGTCGTCGAAGAACGTGGTGGCCTTGACGATGGCCTTCGCGCGCTCGGCCGGGTTTCCGGACTTGAAGATGCCGGAGCCGACAAACACGCCGTCGGCGCCGAGCTGCATCATCATCGCCGCATCGGCCGGGGTCGCGACGCCTCCGGCGACGAAGAGCACCACGGGGAGCTTCCCGGTCTCGGCGATCTCCGCGACGAGCTCGTACGGTGCCTGCAGCTCCTTCGCGGCGACGAACAGCTCATCCTTCGGCAGCGCGGTCAGCGCGGCGATCTCTCCCCGGATCTTCCGGATGTGCTTCATGGCCTCGGAGACGTCCCCCGTGCCGGCCTCACCCTTGGAGCGGATCATCGCAGCGCCCTCGTTGATGCGGCGGAGCGCCTCCCCCAGGTTCGTGGCGCCGCAGACGAACGGCACGGTGAAGCCGAACTTGTCGATGTGGTTCACGTAGTCGGCGGGCGAGAGCACCTCGGACTCGTCGATGTAGTCGACGCCGAGTTCCTGCAGCACCTGCGCCTCGACGAAGTGGCCGATCCGCGCCTTCGCCATGACGGGGATGGAGACCGCGTCGATGATGCTGTCGATCATGTCGGGGTCGCTCATCCGGGAGACACCGCCCTGCGCGCGGATGTCCGCGGGGACCCGCTCCAGCGCCATCACGGCGACGGCACCGGCGTCCTCGGCGATCTTCGCCTGCTCGGCGGTGACGACGTCCATGATGACGCCGCCCTTGAGCATCTCGGCGAGACCGCGCTTCACGCGTGCGGATCCGGTGGTGGGCTGCTCGGTCATGGGGGTCTCCTGTCGGATGATCCGAAATCGGTTTTGATCTAGATCAAAGGTAGCACTGTCCGATCCACCTAGAATCTCGGAGGAGGATCATGAGCGAGCAGATCAGGGGAACCACCGCGGCGGAGATCGCGGACAGCGTGCGCGCCCTCCGGGACCGCGGCACGCTCCGGCCCGGCGAGGTCCTTCCTCCCGTGCGCGAGCTCGCGGCGACCCTCGGGGTCAACCGCAACACGGCGGTCGCCGCCTACCGCCAGCTCGCGCAGGCGGGACTCGTGCATTCGCGCGGGCGCGCGGGCACGGTCGTCGCCGGCGTCGACGTCGTGCCGCAGGAGGGCTACGCACCGGACACCGTGCTCCGCGACATCGGCACCGGCAACCCTGACCCGGCCCGCATCCCCGACCCGTCGCAGGCGCTCGGCACGATCGGTCGTCGTCCCGTGCTCTACGGGGAGCCGGTGATCGACCGCGGTCTCGAAGCGTGGGCGCGGGAGTGGATGGGTGCCGACCTCCCCGGTCACGACTTCCGGGTCACCGTGACCAGCGGTGCGGTGGATGCCGTCGAACGCCTGCTCGCGCAGGCGCTCATGCGTGACGACGCCGTGGCACTCGAGGACCCCTGCTTCCTCGCGAGCATCCACACCGTGCGGCTCGGCGGGTATCGCGCCATCACAGTCCCGGTGGACAGCGAGGGCATGACGGTCGACGGTCTCCGCGCCGCTCTGGACGCGGGCGTCCGCGCCGTGATCTGCACCCCGCGCGCGCAGAATCCGACGGGGGTGAGCCTCTCCCCCGCCCGCGCGGAGGCGCTGCGCGGCGTGCTCGCCGACCACCCGTATGTGCTCGTCATCGAGGACGACCACTTCTCTCTCCTCTCCCAGCGTCCCTACGAATCGCTGATCGGCCCCGGCCACCAGCGGTTCGCCCTGGTGCGCTCGGTGTCGAAGTTCCTCGGGCCTGACATGTGCCTGGCGCTCGCGGCGACCGACCCGGAAACCGCAGAGCGCCTGGCGATGCGGCTCAGCCCCGGCACCACGTGGGTGAGCCACCTGCTGCAGCGCCTCACGCTCGCCCAGCTCACCGACCCCGACGTCCGCGAGGAGATCGCGGAGGCGGGCCGGCACTACGCCGCGCGGAACGCCGCGTTCGCGGGACGCCTGCGCGCGGAGGGGATCGACGCGCCCGACCCGGACGGCCTGAGCCTGTGGGTCGGATTCGAGAAGCCCGCGCGCACGGTCGCCGACCACCTCATGCGGCGCGGCTGGCTCGCGCGCACCGGCGACGACTTCGCGCTCGACGAGCGCGCCGAGCCCTCGCATCACCTCCGACTCACCGTGCACGACCTCGCCGAGGACGACACGGAGACCCTCATCGCCGACCTCGTCGCCGCCGGACGATGATCACCCGACGCGGGCATCGACCCGCCCAGAATGAAAGGGACCGGGTATGAAGATCCTGTCCATCCAGTCCGCCGTCGCATACGGTCACGTCGGCAACTCCGCCGCCGTCTTCCCGCTGCAGCGCATCGGCGTCGAGGTGCTGCCGGTCTATACCGTGACGTTCTCGAACCACACCGGCTACGGCGCCTGGCGCGGCCCGCTGATCGACCCGGCCGACGTCGGCGAGGTCATCACCGGCATCGAGGAACGCGGCGTGTTCGGTTCCATCGACGCCGTGCTCAGCGGCTATCAGGGCAGCGAAGGCATCGGCGACGTCATCATCGACGCGGTCGCCAGGGTGAAGGCGGCCAACCCCGATGCGCTGTACGCGTGCGACCCGGTCATGGGCAATGCCAAGTCCGGCTGCTTCGTGGCTCCGGCCATCCCGATCCTGCTCCGCGAACGCGTGGTTCCCGTGGCCGACATCATCACGCCGAACCAGTTCGAGCTCGGCTTCCTCACCGAGACCGAGCCCGACACGCTCGAGTCCACCCTCGCGTCGGTCGACCTCGCGCGGGCGATGGGGCCGCGCACGGTGCTCGTCACGAGCGTCGAGCGGCCCGACCGGGAAGAGGGCACGATCGAGATGCTCGCCGTCGACGATGCGGGCGCCTGGCTCGTGCAGACCCCGCACCTGCCGATGAAGGCCAACGGCTCCGGAGACGTGACGGCCGCGCTGTTCACCGCGCACTACGTCGCGACCGGCAGCGCGCAGACCGCTCTGGAGCGCACCGCCTCGAGCGTCTACGACCTGCTTCAGGCCACGCTCGACTCGGGCGAGCGCGAGCTGCAGCTCGTCGAGGCGCAGGAGTTCTACGCGAACCCGCGGATGCAGTTCACCGCCCGCCAGGTGCGCTGACTCCTCCCCGACCCTGGGTCCCTGAGCCTGTCGAAGGGCCGGGTCACGACGCTTCGACAGGCTCAGCGACCCAGAGGCGGCTCAGCGACCCAGAGGCGGCTCAGCGATCGGCGGCGGGCCAGGCCTCCGCGACGGCCTCCCGCACCTCACCGAGGAGCTGCGGGAGCGCCTTCGTCTTGGCGATGATCGGGAAGAAGTTCGCATCCGAGCGCCACCGCGGCACCACGTGCTGGTGCAGATGCGCGTCCACGCCCGCTCCGGCCACCGCGCCCTGGTTCATCCCGAGGTTGAAGCCGTCGCAGCCGGAGACCTCGCGGAGCACGCGCATCGCGGTCTGCGTGAGCGCGCCGATCTCCGCGACCTCCTCGGGCGTCGCCTGGTCGTAGGTGGCGATGTGCCGGTACGGGCACACGAGCAGATGCCCCGAGTTGTACGGGAAGAGGTTCAGCAGCACGTACGCGGTCTCCCCGCGCGCCACGATGAGCCGCTCGGCGTCCGGGTACTTCGGCGCCTCGCAGAACGGGCATTCCTCGCGCAGCGGTTCCGGCCCGGCCTGGATGTACGCCATCCGATGCGGGGTCCACAGCCGCTGGAACTCGTCGGGCACCCCGACGAGACGGGAGGCGTCCTCGAGGTCCGCCTCACCGCCCGTCATGCGAGGTCTCCCGCCTTCAACACCAGCGCGTGCGACGCGATGGCGGCGCTGATCCGGCGCACGGCGTCGGCGACCGGCACGCCGTTCTCCTGCGTGCCGTCGCGGAAGCGGAACGACACGGTGCCCGCGGCGCGATCCTGCTCCCCCACGATGAGGATCAGCGGGACCTTCGCGGTGGTGTGATTCCGGATCTTCTTCTGCATGCGGTCGTCGGAGTGATCGACGTCGGCCCGCACGCCCGCCGCGCGCAGCTGCGCGATGACGTCGTCCAGGTAGTCGCCGTACTGCTCGGCCACCGGCACACCCACCACCTGGCTGGGCGCGAGCCAGAGCGGGAAGTCGCCGGCGTAGTGCTCGAGGAGGATCGCGAAGAAGCGCTCGACGGAGCCGAGGAGCGCCCGGTGGATCATCACGGGGCGGTGCTTCTGCCCGTCGGGACCGGTGTACTCCAGCTCGAAGCGGTCGGGCTGGTTGAAGTCGAGCTGGATGGTCGACATCTGCCAGGTGCGGCCGATGGCGTCGCGGGCCTGCACCGAGATCTTCGGGCCGTAGAAGGCGGCGCCGCCCGGGTCGGCCACGAGCTCGAGACCGGACTCTATCGCGACCTCGCGCAGCGTGTCGATCGCCGTCGACCACTGCTCGGGCTCGCCCAGGAACTTCGGGTTGCCCTCCTCGTTCGTCGAGAGCTCGAGGTAGAAGTCGTTGAGGCCGTAGTCGCGGAGCAGGTCGAGCACGAGGTTCAGGTTGGTGGTGAGCTCCTCTTTGACCTGGTCCTGGGCGACGTAGATGTGCGCGTCGTCCTGGGTCAGGCCGCGCACGCGGGTGAGCCCTGACAGCGTTCCGCTCTTCTCGTAGCGATAGACCGTGCCGAACTCGGCCAGACGCAGCGGCAGCTCCCGGTAGGAGCGCCCGCGCGAACGGAAGATGAGATTGTGGAACGGGCAGTTCATCGGCTTCAGGTAGTAGTCCTGGCCCTGGCGGGTGACGTTGCCCTCGTCGTCGACGACCTCGTCGAGGTGCATCGGGGGGAACATGCCGTCCGCGTAGGTCTGCAGGTGCCCCGACGTCATGAAGAGATCCTTCTTCGTGATGTGCGGGCTGTTGACGAGGTCGTAGCCGTTGCGCAGCAGGTGCTTGCGCAGGTTCTCCTCGATCTCGTAGCGGATGATGCCGCCCTTGGGGTGGAACACCGCCAGTCCCGAGCCGATCTCGTCCGGGAAGGAGAAGAGGTCCATCTCGGCGCCGAGCTTGCGGTGGTCGCGGCGCTCGGCCTCGGCGATGCGCTCCTGGTAGGCACGGAGCTCGTCCTTCGTCGGCCATGCGGTGCCGTAGATGCGCTGGAGCTGCGGGTTCTTCTCACTCCCCCGCCAGTACGCGGCGGCGATGCGGGTGAGGTCCCAGCCGTTGCCGATCATGCGCGTGTTGGGCAGGTGCGGACCGCGGCAGAGGTCCTTCCAGACGACCTCGCCGTCGCGGGTGGTGTTGTCATAGATCGTGAGCTCGCCCTCGCCCACCTCGACGGAGGCCCCCTCCGCGATCTCGGCAGCACCCTGGGTCCCTGAGCCTGTCGAAGGGCCCTTGAGCCCGATGAGCTCAAGCTTGAACGGCTCGTCCGCCAGCTCCGCACGAGCCTCCTCATCCGTCACGACGCGACGGACGAAGCGCTGGCCCTCACGGACGATGCGCTGCATCTCCTTGGAGATCGCCTTGATGTCCTCCGGCGTGAACGGGGTGTCGACACCGAAGTCGTAGTAGAAGCCGTCGGTGATGGGCGGACCGATGCCGAGGTTCGCCTGCGGGTTGATCCGCTGCACCGCCTGCGCGAGCACGTGCGCGGTCGAGTGACGCAGGATGTTCAGGCCGTCGGGGCTGTCGATCGTGACGGGCTCGACGTCGTCGGTCTCGGTGACCGTCGCAGCGAGGTCCTTGAGGACGCCGCCGACGCGCATGGCGACGACGTTTCGGTCAGAGAACAGGGCGAAGCCGTCGGTCGGCTGGGCGTTTTCAGGCACTGATCACTCCATCTGGGTCTGGATCTAGGCTACTCGTCCGCTCGCGGGTCGCCGACCGTCACGCGGCGGTCTCCGACAGCGGATCCGCGGCCACCGGCGCGAAGATGATGATCGCCGCCCCGGCCAGCGCCACCACGGAGCCGATGACGTCCCACGAGGTGGGGCGGAATCCGTCGACGATGACGCCCCAGGCGAGGGATCCGGCGATGAAGATCCCGCCGTACGCAGCCAGGACGCGGCCGAAGTTCGCATCCGGCTGCAGAGCGGCGATGAACCCGTACGCACCGAGCGCCATGACCCCGAGGACCGCGAACAACCACCCGCGGTCTTCCTTCACCGCGTGCCAGATGAGCCAGGCACCGCCGATCTCGGCGACGGCGGCGAGGAGGAAGAGGACGGCGATGCGCAGCACGGTCATCGCCTCAGTGTGACAGCCGCGGCGTCCGACGGGGACGGTAGCGTGGGCGCATGACACGGACGATCGCCCGCTGGCTCCTCGCGCTCGCCCTCGGGGCGATGGGCGTGCTGCACTTCACCCAGACCCGCGGGTTCCGGGTCGTCGTGCCCGACTGGGCGACCCACCTGACCCGGATGGACAAGGACACGATCGTCCTGGCGTCGGGTGCGGCCGAGGTCGCGCTCGCCGCGGGGCTGGTGGCACTGCCGCGAGAAAGACGGAAGATGGGGTGGGCGACAGCGGGGTTCTTCGCCGCGGTCTTCCCCGGCAACTGGCACCAGTGGCGCACCGGGCGATCGACGCCGGGACTCGATACGGACCGACGGCGGTTTGGCCGCCTGTTCCTGCAACCTCTGCTGATCGCCTGGGCCCTGTGGGCGACCCGATGACCTCGCCTTCGATCGTCTGGTTCCGCGACGATCTCCGCCTGGCCGACAACCCCGCGCTGCGTGCCGCCGTCGAGCGCGACGAACCAATCATCGCGCTCTTCGTCCTCGACGAGGAGTCCCCCGGCATCCGTCCGCTGGGCGGCGCGGCGCGCTGGTGGCTGCACCATTCGCTGGCCTCGCTCGCCGAGCGGCTGCAGGAGAAGGGGGCGACGCTGGTGCTGCGGTGCGGGCCCGCCGACCGGATCGTGCGGGAGCTGGTTGCGGAGTCGGGCGCCGGAGCGATCTTCTGGAACCGCCGCTACGGGGCGGCCGGGCGCGAGATCGACGCGGGGCTGAAGGCGGCGCTGCGCGACGACGGTCTCCAGGTGGCGTCTTTCGCGGCGTCGCTTCTGCACGAGCCGTGGACGGTCACCACCGGGAGCGGCACGCACTACTCGGTCTTCACGCCGTTCTGGCGGGCCTGCCTGGCCCTCCCGGCCCCGCGCGCCCCGCTCCCTGAGCCTCGAGAGCTCCGCGGCGACGGCAGGCGGCTCCGCTCCGACGCGCTGGACGACTGGAGGCTCCTGCCCACCGCCCCAGACTGGGCGGGCGGTCTGCGCGATACCTGGGAGCCCGGCGAGCCCGCCGCGCGCCGCCGATTGCGGAATTTCCTCGCCGAAGACCTCCGCACGTACGACCACGCTCGCGACGCGCCGGCTGCCGGTGCCACCTCCCGGTTGTCCCCGCGTCTGCGCTGGGGCGAGCTCAGTCCGTTCACCGTGTGGCACGAGGCGATCGAGGTCGACGGGGCCGGCGGATTCCTCTCGGAACTCGGCTGGCGCGAGTTCGCCTGGCACACGCTGTTCCACTTCCCGGATCTCGCGACGAAGAACCTGCGGCGCGAGTTCGACGCGTTCCCGTGGCCTCCCCTGGACCCCGCGCGGCTGGAGCTCTGGCAGCACGGCGAGACCGGAGTCCCCCTCGTCGACGCGGGCATGCGCGAACTCTGGCACACGGGGTACATGCACAACCGGGTGCGGATGGTCACGGCATCGTTCCTCGTCAAGAACCTCCTCATCGACTGGCGGCTCGGCGAGGAGTGGTTCTGGGACACGCTGGTGGACGCCGACGACGCGAGTAATCCGTTCAACTGGCAGTGGGTCGCGGGCTCCGGTGCCGACGCCGCCCCGTACTTCCGTGTGTTCAACCCGGAGCTGCAGGCCAAGAAGTTCGACGGCGAGGGGCAGTACATCGGCCGCTGGGCTGCGGGCGCCCCCGCCGAGCCGATCGTCGACCTCGGTGAGACTCGGAAGGCAGCGCTCGCGGCCTACGACGTCGTGAAGCGCTCCGGCGCACCGCGGAGCTGACGCCTGGCTCACGCCCGCGGCCACCGCCGGCGCATGGCAGACTGGTGCCCGTGAGCCCGTCCCGCAAGCCCGCCGTCGTGCGGGGCTTCGCGACCTCGTCGCTCGCGATCTTCGTGGCCCTGGCGGGTCACGTGAGCGGCGGCGGAGAGATGCCGGGCCCTCTGGGCATCCTGGTGCCCTGGCTGTTCGCCTTCATGGTGAGCGTGCTCCTCGCCGGACGAAGGCTCTCCCTCACCCGGCTCACGCTCTCGGTGGTCGTGAGCCAGTTCCTCTTCCACGTCCTCTTCGTGCTCGGCACGGTCAATCCGTCCGGCGCGGCGATCCGTCACGTGCACGGCGCTCCGCTCGTGCTCCCCGCAGCCGAAGGCTCTGCGGTCGTCGCGAGCGGGGATGCCGCGATGTGGCTCGGACATGCCCTCGCCGCGGTCGTCACGGTGACGGCGCTCCACCGCGGGGAGCGGCTGCTGCTCACCCTGCGCGCTCTCGCCGTCCGTCTGGTCCGCTGGGTGCGTCGGCGTGCGGACGCGACGCTCGCCCCGCGCGCCGCTGCTTCTCCGTTCCGCCTCGCCGGGCTCTTCCTCGTGCCGGCGGGCCGTGGTCTTCGCCTCCTCACTCCGCTTCTCGGGCGCGCCCCGCCCTCTCTCCCCGCGCTCTGATCCGCGCCCGCGGCCTCCCGCCGTGCGGTGCGTCCTCGCGCCGTCCGCTGTGACGCGCGTCCGAACGCAGGTACCCGCGTCGCTCGGCGACGTCTGAAGAGAGGCTCTTCCATGTCCCCTGTCCGCAGATTCGCGGCCGGGGCGGTGCTGGCGGCTGTCGCGATCCTCGCGACGGCAGCGCCGGCGACCGCCCATGACCAACTCATCGAGAGCAGCCCCGCCGACGGGGAACGGCTCGACACCGCGCCCGTCAGCGTCACGATGACGTTCTCGGGTGAACTCCTCGTCCTCGACGAGTCGACCGCCGGGGCCGTCGTCCTCGTCGTCGACGCGGAGGGCGAGGACTGGGCGACGGGCGAGGTGGAGGTGCGCGGACGGAACGTCACCGCTGCCCTCCTGCCCGACATGCCGGACGGCGGGTACCAGGTGCGCTGGCAGGTCGTCTCCGAGGACGGACATCCGATCGCGGGGGTCATCCCCTTCGCGATCGGTGACGCCGTCCCGCTGGCATCGACAGGGAACCCGGAGTCGAGCGCGTCCGCCACGGGCGGATCGTCGACCGCATCGGATCAGAACGCAGACGAGACGGGCGGCCCGATCCGGGTCCTGCTCGTCGGCGGGGCAGGCGCGGCACTCGCCGTCGCCGCCTTCGCCCTCCTCCTCATCCTCCGCCGCCGCCGCGCGGCGGCCGTGCCGCCGGAATCCGGCGACGACACGGCAGAGAACTCCTGAAAGGCATCATCATGAACACTCGCACTTCTCTCCCCCGCTTTGGCGCGGCGATCCTCCTCTCGCTGGTCGCGCTCACCGGGTGCACCGCGCCCACAGAAACCGAGACCCCGACCAGCACCCCCGCCAGCGACGCTCTCCGGATCGACGACGCCTGGGTCAAGGCGGCCGACGAAGGCATGTCCGCGGCTTTCGGCGTGCTCGTCAACGAGGGCGAGGAGGACGTGACGGTGACATCGGTCACCTCCGCCGCCTCGCCGATGATCGAGCTCCACGAGACCGTGGAGAACGAGGCCGGGGAGATGGTCATGCGGGAGATCGCCGGGGGCTTCGTCGTCCCCGCCGGCGGCAGCCTCGCCCTCGAGCCCGGGGGTAACCACATCATGATGATGGACCTCTCCGAGCCTCTGAGAGCCGGTGACGAGGTCGCTTTCACCGTCACCCTGTCGGACGACTCCACGTTCGAGTTCGCCGCACCGGTGAAGGACTACTCCGGCGCGAACGAGAACTACGACGGCGCCGACGACCACGAGGGCATGGACCACTGATGTCCGCGCGCGTCTCGGGCGCGCGCACCGGCCGCACCGGCTCGACCCGGCGGCAGTTCCTCCTCGGAGGGGCTGTCGCCGGTGTCGGCGCCGCCGTCGCGGTCGGGGCCGACCTCGCCCTCACGCGGGCGGACACGGAGGCTCCCGCGGCCCCCGCACCGCTCAACGGCTCCCTCACCGTCCCGTTCCACGGTGTCCATCAGGCCGGGATCGACACCCCTGCCCAGGCGCACGGCTCCTTCGTGGCGCTCGACCTCCGGCCGGAGGTCGACCGCGACGCGCTCCGCCGGCTCCTGCGGATCCTCACGGACGACGCAGCGCGGCTCACCCAGGGACGCGGGGCGCTGGCGGACTCCGAGTCGGAGCTCGCCGTCGCCCCTGCCCGGTTGACCGTCACGTTCGGCTTCGGCCCGGCGCTCGTGGCACGAGCGGGCGGCAATACCCCCGCGTGGCTCGCTCCGCTGCCCGCGTTCCGCGTTGACCGCCTGCAGCCGGAGTTCTCGGACGGAGACCTGCTCCTGCAGATCGCCGCCGACGACCCCCTGACCGTCGCGCACGCGCAGCGCATGCTCCTGAAGGACGCGCGCGGCTTCGCGACCGTCCGATGGATCCAGCAGGGCTTCCGCCGGGCACACGGCACTGAGCGACCGGGCACGACCATGCGCAACCTCTTCGGCCAGGTCGACGGCACGAGCAATCCGCAGCCGGGGACCGCGGACTTCGACCAGGTGGTGTGGAGCGATGACGGCTGGCTGGCCGGCGGCACAGGCATGGTCCTGCGCCGCATCCGCATGGACCTCGACGCCTGGGACCGCCTGGATCGCGGAGGCCGCGAGGCCTCGGTGGGGCGGACGCTCCGCGACGGTGCGCCGCTCACGGGGACGTCGGAGTTCGACGAGCCGGACTTCGACGCGACGACGGCCATCGGGTTCCCCGTCATCCCGGCGTTCGCGCACATCCGGCGCGCACGCGGGGACGGGACGGAGCGCATCTTCCGACGGGCGTACAACTACGACGAGCGCCCGGCCGGAGACGGCGTCTCCGAATCCGGGCTGCTCTTCGCCGCGTTCCAGGCCGACGTCGCGCGGCAGTTCGTCCCGATGCAGCAACGGCTCGACGAGCTCGACCTGCTCAACGAGTGGACGGTCCCGATCGGATCCGCCGTGTTCGCGGTGCCCCCGGGGTGCGCGGAGGGCGGCTACATCGGGGAGACGCTGCTCGACTGAGGTCGAGGACTCAGTGGGGTCCGCGTCGCCGGGCGGCGGCGACCGCGGGCCCCACACCGTCCAGGACGGGCTCTCCGTGGCCCGTCAGGACGACCCGCGCGCTCGTGCGCGCCAGGGTGTCCAGCGAATCCATCGCCTCCGCGGTGTCGGCCGTGGCCGCCCTGGCGACGATCTGGGGTCCGGTCTCGCCGGTGTACGGGTCGAGCGTCACGAGGGCGTCGCCGGCGATGAGCACCCCGGACTCCTCGAACAGGTATGCGCAGTGCCCTTCCGTGTGCCCGGGAGTCCACAGCGCGAGGGGGGTCCCAGGGGCGTCGATCGGATGCTCGTGTCTCACGCGCGGCTGCGCCTCGACGCCGCGGACGTTCAGGGCTCCGGCGAGTGCCATCCGGGTGATGGTCGGGATCCCCCGCGGATGGGTGAGCACGTAGGGGACGCGCGGTGAGGCCGGACGGTAGCTGTAGGGATGACGGGCCAGTTGTGCGTCGCGAGGGTGGACGAACACGGAGACCCCTTCCTCGTGCAACGCGCACGCGACACCGACGTGGTCGAAATGCCCGTGCGTCAGGACGACCGCATCGATGTCGGACTCCGTCGCCCCGAGGTGGCTGAGCAGGTCGCGCAGCACGCCCCTGCTCCGCGGCAGTCCCGCATCGAACAGCGTCAGCCCGTCCGCGGTCTGCACGAGGTAGCAGTTGACGTCCGCCACGCTGATGCCGAAGAAACCGGGAACGACCTCCGTCCACTGCCGCCCTCTGCTCATCCCCGGTCCTCCTCGTCGTCGGCGGGTCCGCGACCCGCATCGAAGTTGCGCTCGTACCGCTCCCTGGCCTCGAGCAGCACGTGTGCGCCGATCACGGCGATGGGTTCCACCTCCCGCAGCAGCGGCTCGCAGTCGGGCCCCCGGCCGCAGTGCTCGCCTCGCAGGACCCAGGCGATGCGCTGCGGATCCTTCTCGGCGAGGTGTCGGTACTGACAGAGCTGGCGCGCGAGCCAGTCCTCCAGCGGACGCGTCCACCAGCGCTCGGCATCCAAGGGATTGACGGAGAGGCCGGGAAGCTCGAGTCCGCTCTCGGTGTCGACGCTGGAACGGCGTGCATCCGCATCCGGCCCCTCCGAGTAGCGGACGTGCAGGCCGGGGCATGCGCGGACGACGGCGGCCAGCTGCGCCAGATGGTCGATGCGTCGCAGCCCGGTCGCCGCGTCGCGATCGGGAGCAGAGACGGGCCCGCAGGTGCGGTCGAGAGCAGCATCGGTCATGGCCCGAGCGTAAGAAGCGGCCGTGACGACGCCGAGGGGGATTGACAATCCGGGCATCGAGCGCAT
Source organism: Microbacterium sp. str. 'China' (assembly GCF_002993305.1). Classification (NCBI taxonomy): domain Bacteria; kingdom Bacillati; phylum Actinomycetota; class Actinomycetes; order Micrococcales; family Microbacteriaceae; genus Microbacterium; species Microbacterium sp. str. 'China'. The sequence goes on from NZ_CP027434.1 coordinate 1,871,416, forward strand.
TATCGCCGGAGCGCTCGCGGACGCGGGGGAAGCTACCGCGCCGCTTCCGCCGCGTCAATGCCCTCTCAGCCCGTACCCCGGGGTTCTACCTTCGGGCAACCGCACCCACCTTGGAGGGATCATGAGCGACACCACCCACACCACCCGCTACGCCGAGACACCGATCCAGAAGACGGCGCTGATCGTCGGCATCGTCTTCCTCATCGTCGGCATCGCCGGCTTCATCCCGGGCCTGACCCACTCGGCCGAACACCTGCACGGTGCCGGAGCAGCATCGGAGGCCCTGCTCCTCGGCCTCTTCCAGGTCTCGGTCCTGCACAACGTCGTGCACCTGCTGTTCGCCGTCGCGGGCATCGCGCTCGCCGCCTCGCCGCGCGCCTCCCGCCTCTACCTCATCATCGGCGGGCTCGCGTACCTCGTCGTCTGGCTGTACGGCCTCATCGCGGTCGGCAACGAGCAGCTGAACTTCCTGCCGGTGAACAACGCCGACAACTGGCTCCACCTCGGTCTCGCGATCGGCATGGTGCTGCTGGGCATCTTCGTCAGTCGAGAGCCGCGCGTCCCGCGGAACGGCGCCGGCACCGCGCGCGTCTGACGCTCGGTGCACCACGTCGCGACGCCTCCTCCTCGCCTCGCGGAGGGGGCGTCCGTGCTGTCGCCGTCCCGTGCCCTACGCCCCGTCGAGGTTCCCGGTGACGGCGCTCCCGGCGGGCTCCGGCACGAGATACAGACCACCGGGCGAGTTCGCCGTGTACGCCAGCGCGTCGACCCAGGCCCGGTTGATCTCCGGCTGGCGGCTGCCGACGTACTTGAACACCATGGAGCTCCCGGCGTGGAGCCAGACGGTGATCCGTCCGCCCCCGATGCTGGCGTCCTCCTTCCAGGTGTACGGGAAGGGCTCGCCCCGCCGCAGCTTCGCGGTCATCACCAGCTGCAGATGCCGCAGCGCGCGGTCCTCGACCTCGACCTTGGTGCTTCCGTCGTAGATGAATCTGCCCATGTCCGCCCTTCCTGAGATGATCGCCACGAGATCTCGTCCCACGGAGGTGCGATCGTCGACCGCTGGTGGTGATGTCCGTCCACCCTGTCACCGGCACCGCACCCGGGAAGACGAAGACACCGTTGTGCGGACAGGAAACGAACAGTTCGTGCGAGCGGTGTCCACTCCCCGGTTATGCCTCCACCGGCTGCACGGCGTTCCCCCAGACCCAGCAGCGGTAGGTGCGCTCGCCGGCACGGAACTCGATGCCCGCCGCGAGCGGAGTGGAGCGGACGACCTTGGCCTCCACGCGGATCGCCTCCGGGCCGAACCGCACCCACGCCCGCACCCGCCGCTGGAGCGCGTGCGGATAGACGGTGATGGCGGATTCGCGCAAGGCGAGCTCGCGATCGGACAGGGACTGCAGGGGGCCGCGGCGTGCGGCGGCCTCGATGGCCTGATGCTGCGACCGCATGTCGTTGTACGCGGAGAGCGCGCGACCCGAGTTCCCCACACCGGCTCCTTCCTCCGGCCTCTTCCAGGATACCGATATTCGAACACATATTCGAACTCGATCCCGGCGGCGCCGACTCGGAAATTCGCGCCGAGGTCGCAGGGCTCCGCCGTGAGGCTGCGACCTCGCGCAGATCTGCGACGTCGCGCGCGGGCAAGAAAAAACCCCCGGCAGAACCGGGGGTTTCAGGTGGTGCGCGATACTGGGATCGAACCAGTGACCTCTTCCGTGTCAGGGAAGCGCGCTACCGCTGCGCCAATCGCGCCCGTTGGGGCTATTCAGTTTTCCCGTGAGGTGGCGACGGGATTCGAACCCGTGTAAACGGCTTTGCAGGCCGGTGCCTAGCCGCTCGGCCACGCCACCGTGTGGATTGACCCCACGTGCCGCCGATCTTCGAGAAGATCTACTGCACTCGAGCGGATGACGAGACTCGAACTCGCGACCCCAACCTTGGCAAGGTTGTGCGCTACCAACTGCGCTACATCCGCATTTTGTTCCCGGTTGCCCCGGGCACTTATGAAACATTAGCCGATGATCCGCGCTCCGCCAAACCCGTGGCGAATCTCGCGCGTGTCTCCCCGACTGGTCATCGGGGCACTCGCGGGTCGGGTAGTATCGGTTGACGTACCCCGCGGGTATGGGCGATTGGCGCAGTTGGTAGCGCGCTTCCTTCACACGGAAGAGGTCATCGGTTCGAGTCCGGTATCGCCCACAGAATCCCTCCGAAGGCCCCGGTCACCCGGGGCCTTCGGTGTTTCCAGCGGTCACAGGACCCTGCCGTCCCCCGGGCGCGAGACACGCAGCCACCGGTAGCCGTAGGCAGGAAGCTCCAGCTCCACCCCGCCGTCGTCGTCGAGGGGCACGCGCCGCGCGTCGAGGAGGTCGACCAGGGTCGTGCCCGCGGGCTCCTCCCCCAGCCGGAACCGCGTCGTCGCCGGCCGTTCCGCGAAGTTGTGGACGGCGATCGTGCGTCCCACATCCGCCTCCAGGGAGTGCACCAGCAGCGCCTCCTGCGGCTGGTCGATGACGCCGAACGTGCCCCACCCGAGCTCGGGCGACACCCGGTAGCGCGCGATCAGGTCGCGGACGAAGTGCAGCAACGATCCCCTGTCCTCGAGCTGCGCGGCGGCGTTCACGTGCGCCGGGGCATAGCCGTCCGCGGGAAGCGGCGCCACCAGACGCGAGGGGCGGGCGTCGGAGAAGCCGCCATTGCGATCCGCCGACCACTGCATCGGGGTGCGTACGGCCTGCCGCCCCTCGATGGCGATGTTCTCGCCCATCCCGATCTCCTCGCCGTAGAACAGCACCGGCGTCCCGGGGAGGGTGAAGAGAAGGCTGTAGGCCATCCGGATCCTCCGGGGATCGCCTTCCAGCATCGGCGGCAGCCGTCGGGTGATCCCGCGCCCGAACACCCGCTGCCGCTCGTCCGGGGCGAAGGCCTCGAAGACCTCCTGGCGCTCGGCGTCGCTCAGCTTGTCGAGGGTGAGCTCGTCGTGGTTCCGGAGGAAGTTCGCCCACTGCACCTCCGGCCCGAGAACCGGGCGGGCCGTGAGCGCCTCGACGAGCGGCGCGGGATCGCGGCGGGCGAGCGACAGATAGAGCGCCTGCATCGCCACGAAGTCGAACTGCATGGTCAGCTCATCGCCGTCCGCGCCCCCGAAGTACGCCCGCTGCTCCTCGTACGGGAGATTGACCTCGCCGAGCAGGATCGCCTCGCTGGACCGACGCTGGAGGAAGCGTCGCATGTCCCGCAGCAGCTCGTGCGGGTCGGGGAGGTCGGCCGTCTTCGGGACTTCGAGGAGGAACGGCACGGCGTCCACCCGGAAACCCGAGATGCCGAGCTGCAGCCAGAATCCGATCACCTTCGCGATCTCATCCCTGACCACGGGATTGGCGATGTTGAGGTCGGGCTGGTGCTCGTAGAAGCTGTGCTGGTACCACTGCCCCGACTTCTCGTCCTTCGTCCAGATCCCGTCGGCCTGCCCGGGGAACACCGTGTTCTTCTGGCCCTTCGGCGGCGCCTCGTCGCGCCACACGTAGTAGTCGCGATAGGGCGAGTCGACACTCCGGAGCGCCGCGCGGAACCACGGGTGGCGGTCGGAGGTGTGGTTGACGACGAGGTCGACGATCACCCGGATGCCGCGGTCGCGGGCCGTGCGGATCACCTCCACGAGGTCGCCGTGGGTGCCCAGACGAGGGTCCACGCCGTAGAAGTCGCTGACGTCGTAGCCGTCGTCGAGGTCGGGCGAGGGATAGAACGGCATGAGCCACAGGCACGTCACGCCCAGCTGCGACAGGTAGTCGATCCGCTGCGCGAGGCCGCGGAGGTCGCCGACGCCGTCGCCGTCCGCGTCCAGGAAGGTCTCCACGTCGAGGCAGTAGACGACGGCCGTCTTCCACCAGAGGTCGCTCGTATCGGTGATCTTCATGTGCGCTCCCTCAGGGCGGGCAGGATCTCGGCGGCGGCCGCCTTCAGGAATCCGGTCTGCTCCCGACCGACGTGGTGCAGGTAGATCCGGTCGAAGCCGATGCCCACGAGCTCCGCCAGTCGTCCCGCGAGGGAACGGGCGTCATGATCGACGAGGACCGCTCGTCGCAGGGCTGTCTCGTCGACCTCGCCGACGGCAGCATCGAAGTCCTCCGGCTGTTCGATGTTCCACGCCAGCGGCGGCGTGACGATCCCCTGCCGCCACTGCTCCTTCGCGACCGTGTACGCCTCGGCATCGTCGGCGCCCCAGCTCACGTGCGTCTGCAGGATGCACGGCCCCTGTCCTCCGGCCGAGCGGTAGGCCTCGACCACCCTCCGAAGCGCGGACGGCTCCTGGGCGACGGTCGCGAGCCCGTCCGCCCACCCGGCCGCCCACTCCGCGGTCTCGGGGCTGACCGCGGTGGCGAAGAGGGGCGGCGGCTGCGCCGGCCGGGTCCAGACCCGGGCGCGGTGCACGCGCACGAGACCGTCGTGGTCGACCTCCTCTCCGGCCAGCAGTCGACGGATCACGTCCACGCTCTCACCCAACCGCGCGTTCCGGACGTCCTTGGCCGGCCAGACGTCGCCCGTCACGTGCTCGTTCATGGCTTCCCCGCTGCCGAGCGCGGCCCAGAACCGTCCGGGGAACATCTCCTCCAGTGTCCCGAATGCCTGCGCGACGATCGCGGGGTGGTACCGCTGTCCCGGCGCGTTGACCATGCCGATCGGGAAGCGGGTGCGGGCCAGCGCCGCGGCGATCCAGCTGAACGCGAATCCCGACTCCCCCTGCTCGGGCAGCCACGGGGCCAGGTGATCGGAGCACATCGCCCCGTCGAAGCCGGCCCACTCCGCGCTGACGACCGCGTCGAGCAAGGCGCTGGGCGGGATCTGCTCATGGGAGGCGTGGAATCCGATGAAGACCATAGGCCGAGTCTGGCAAGGGACGACGCTCCGCGGCAGTGGTTGACAGGAGCGCCGGCTGCTGCCAAGTGGCAGCGATGTCCGAGGGACGACGTACGCTGCTCCGGTGCCGAAACCCTGCCTTCTCCCCGGACCCTGCCCGCTGTGCGGCGGTCTCACCGGGCTGCGGACGGACGATGCGTGGCACTGCGCGCTCTGCGACTGGCGCTACGGGGACTCCCCCGACCCCGACCTGCCGTTCCCGCGGATCGACGTCGTGTACTACCTCCGTTACGACCGCAGGGTGAAGATCGGCACGAGCAGGCAGCCACGGCGCCGCCTCGCGAGCATCCGTCATGACGAGCTCCTCGCCTTCGAGCAGGGCGACCGGGTGCGCGAACAGCAGCGGCATCGCGAGTTCGCCTCCGCCCGCGAAGGCGGCGAGTGGTTCACTCTGACGCCCGAGATCCGCGCTCACATCGCCCGCTTGCAGCAGGGCGGCGACCCCTGGCACCAGTACGCCCGCTGGATCAGCGCCGCTCTCCGGGGCTGAGCCGCCTATCACCACGCGTCCGATCGCACCAGGGGATCCCGACCTTCGTGGACGGCAGGCAGACTCGCCCATGAAAGGGCGCACCCGGCGCCCCGCGTGAGAGGACAGACATGAACGGACGAGAGAACATCCCCGCCGACGACGTCAGCGCGCAGGATCCGCTCGCCGGCGACGGGAGCGGCGACCCGAACAGCGACCGCCAGTTCCTCCAGGACCTGCCTCCGGCCCAGGTCGACACCGAGCAGCAGCAGGAGCATCAGGCCGAGGCCGACGACGAGGAGTAGTCCTCGCGACGACGAGGGGCGACCGGATCGGCATCCGGTCGCCCCTCGTCGTGTCCGGCGTCAGGCGGTCGCCGCGCGTCCGCGCGTGCTCTGCGGCTGGGGCTGGGAGAACAGCACGACGACGATGACGGCGGCACCGACGACGACGTGCGGGAGCCAGACGTTCAGCGCCTCGTCCGCGAAGCCGAACAGCCACGGCGACAGGGCGAGGAAGAGGCTTGCGACGATGTCGAAGACGAGGTGCACGGGCATGGGGATCAGCCCGAACGGACCCCACTCGTACTTCGTGAAGAGGCTGTAGACGATGAGACCGATGCCGAGGACGATCGGGATGACGACGGGGGCTCCGCCCATGCCGGCGAAGCCGAAGAGCCAGGGCGCGGCGATCAGGGCGATTCCGACGACGTAGTCGAGAACTCCATGGACCTTGGTCGGGATGAAACGCATGATTCCTCCTTGGGTGCCGCCGGCGGCGACTCACAGGAAGGTTCGGAGCCCTGCCCCCATCGGATGGGAACGTGGCGTCCGCCTCAGCTCTGTGCCCACCCGTATCGCCGTTGGAGCGCCGCGGCGACCCGGGCGTACCGGGTACGGTCCAGGGCCGCCGCCTCCCGGCGCAGACCACGCTCGTGGACGCTGTAGAGCTGTTCGATGTCGACCCAGGACTCGCGGCCCTGCCCGTCCCACTCCCCGCTCCCGATCGAGAGGTAGTCACGGTCGCCGTCGTGCGGCCTGCTGGTCATCCGCACCGCGTACACCCGCTCGGACGACTGCCGTCCGATCACCAGCACCGGTCGGTCCTTGCCTCGGCCGTCGTTCTCCTCGTACGGCACCCAGGTCCAGACGACCTCGCCCGCATCCGGGGCCCCGTCCCGCTGCGGCGCGTAGGACACGCGGACGGCCGGCATGCGCCCGGCATCGAGCCGCACGGTCTCGGTCCCGCGGGCGCGTCCCGGCTCGACGCCGGCATCCGATGCCGACCGCCGCTCGCGCTCCTCGGCCGTCCGCAGACGCGCGTCCGGGCGCCGCGGACCGGGAGAGGTCCGCGACGCCCGGGGGGAGCCCACTGCTCGGCGCAGGAGATCCGCGAGTGTCTTCAGGATGCCGTTGCTGGTCGTGCCCACACGGTCACCCTAACCGTCGTCACGCGTTCGCGAGAGCGTAGCCCTCCTCGCCGTGGACGACCTGGTCGACACCGGCGATCTCGTCCTCGTTCGTGATGCGGAACCCGATCGTCTTCTGGATCACGAAGCCGATCACCCAGGCGACCACGAAGGAGTAGATCAGCACGCCGGCGGCGGCGATCACCTGGACGGCGAGCTGGCGGGCGTCGCCGCCGACGAACAGGCCGGTGCCGGTCGCGAAGAAGCCGAGGTACACGGTGCCGATGAGACCGCCGACGAGGTGGATGCCGACCACGTCGAGCGAGTCGTCGAAGCCGAGGCGGAACTTCAGCTCCACGGCGAGGGCGCAGACGATGCCGGCGACCGCGCCGAGCAGGAGGGACCACCCGGGGGTGAGGTTGGCGCACGCCGGGGTGATCGCCACGAGACCCGCCACCGCGCCGGAGGCGGCACCGACGGACGTGGGCTTGCCGTCCTTGATGCGCTCGATGAGGATCCAGCCGAGGATCGCGGCCGCGGTTGCACCGAGCGTGTTCAGACCGATGAGGCCGACGCCGCCCATGTCCTCGGCGAGCCACTCCGCACCGGCGTTGAAGCCGAACCAGCCGAACCACAGCAGCGCGGCACCCAGCAGGGTCAGCGGCACGTTGTGCGGCTTGAGGATGCCCTTCTGGAAGCCGATGCGCTTGCCCAGCACGAGAGCGAGGGCGAGGGCTGCGGCACCCGCGTTGATGTGCACGGCGGTGCCGCCGGCGTAGTCGATCACGCCGATGCCGCTGTCCTCGCCGAACAGGGTGGTGCCGAGGTTCATGATCCAGCCACCGCCCCAGACCCAGGCGGCGACCGGGAAGTAGCCGACCGTGGCGAAGACGCCCGCGAAGATCAGCCAGCTGCCGAACTTCGCCCGATCGGCGATCGCCCCGGAGATGAGGGCGACGGTGATGATCGCGAAGGTGGCGCCGTACGCGACGCTGAGGAGGGCGACGTTCGATCCCTCACCCGAGGCGAGACTGGACAGGCCGATGTCCGCGAACGGGTTGCCCGCGAAGGCCGTCGGGCTGTCGACGGCGCTCATCGAGAAGCCGAACAGAATCCACAGCACGGCGACGAGTCCGATCGAGCCGAAGCTCATCATCATCATGCTGACGACGCTCTTCGCCTTGACGAGACCGCCGTAGAAGAACGCGACGCCGGGCGTCATGAGCAGCACCAGTGCCGTCGCGGTGATCGCCCACGAGATGTTGCCGGGAGCATCCATAGGAAAACCTCACATCCGAAGTAGTTGAGAGCTTCAGTGTGACCACGGGCGATTTCGCCCATGCGTGAGGTTTGTTTCCCCGCGGTTACAGCCGGGCTCCGGGTGTGAACATCGCGTTACGCCGGCCTGCGGGCTTACGCAGAATGCGTGAGTGCGTTGAGCCGGGAGATGGCGCGCAGGTACTTCTTGCGGTAGCCGCCGGCGAGCATCTCGTCGGAGAACACGGCGTCGAGCCCGAGGCCCGTCGCGAGGATCGGGATCTGGGCGTCGTAGACGCGGTCGACGAAGGCGACGAACCGCAGGGCCTCGGACTGGTCGGTGAGCTGGCGCACGCCCCGCAGCCCCACCCGGTGCAGGCCGTCGATGAGCCGGATGTAGCGCGAGGGATGCACCTGCGCCAGGTGCCGGATGAGGTCATCGAACGCGTCGTCCGAGACGGCGCCGTCCGCCGCGGCGGCGTCCACGGCGCTGCTGTAGGCGGCATCGTCCAGCGCCACGGCGTGACCGTCGATCGCGCGCTGCCGGAAGTCGACGCCGTCGATGCGCAGGGTCTGGAAGCTGTCCGACATCGCGTGGATCTCGCGGAGGAAGTCCTGCGCGGCGAAGCGCCCCTCGCCGAGCGCGTTCGGCGGCGTGTTGGACGTGGCCGCGAGCCGGGTGCCGGTGGGCACGAGCTCCCCCAGCAGGCGCGTCATGACCATGGTGTCGCCCGGGTCGTCGAGCTCGAACTCGTCGATGCAGAGGAGGTCGGCGCCCTTGAGGAGGTCGACGGTGTTCTTGTAGCCGAGGGCACCCACCAGGGCGGTGTACTCGATGAACGAGCCGAAGTACTTCCGTCGAGCCGGCATCGCGTGGTAGATCGAGGCGAGCAGATGGGTCTTGCCCACGCCGAAGCCGCCGTCGAGGTAGACGCCGGGCTTGAGCTCCGGCTCCTTCTTGGCCCGGCTGAACAGACCGCCGCGCTTGACGGGAGCACCGCGTCCTGCGAAGCGGAGCAGCGTCTGCTTCGCCTCCTCCTGGGACGGGTAGGCGGGGTCCGCCCGATAGCTGTCGAACGTGGCGTCGTCGAACTGCGGCGGCGGCACGAGGCTCGCGAGCATCTCGGGTCCGCTGACCGTCGGCGTGCGCTCGGTGAGGTGGACGGTTCCGGTGCGGGTGGTCGGGTCGGTCATCACGGTCCTGAATCAGGCAACGGCCTGTGTCGAAGTCTTACGGATCGGGTCCCGGGGGCGCGCGGAGGATCTATCGTCGAAGGGACGGATCCACACTACGCCGTCCGCACCGCCCGCTCGCCCGCTCACCGCTACGGAGACCCCATGGCCATCGAGTTCGACTCCTCCTCCCCCAAGTTCGCCGAGTACGCCGAGCCCGGCCGCCTGGTGACGACCGAGTGGCTCGCCGCCCACCTGGGAGAGCCCGGCCTCGTGGTCGTCGAGTCGGACGAGGACGTCCTCCTCTACGAGACGGGCCACGTTCCCGGAGCGGTGAAGGTGGACTGGCACACCGAGCTCAACGACCCGGTGGTGCGGGACTACGTCGACGGTGAGGGCTTCGCCGAGCTGCTCAGCCGCAAGGGCATCGCCCGCGACGACACGGTCGTGATCTACGGCGACAAGAACAACTGGTGGGCCGCCTACGCGCTGTGGGTGTTCTCCCTCTTCGGCCACGAGGACGTGCGCCTCCTCGACGGCGGTCGTGACCGCTGGATCGCGGAGGGCCGCGAGCTGACCCGGGAGGCGACGAACCGTCCCGCCACGGAGTACCCGGTGGTGGAGCGCGACGACTCGGTCATCCGCGCCTACAAGGAGGACGTGCTCGCCCACCTCGGCAATCCGCTCATCGACGTCCGTTCGCCGGAGGAGTACAGCGGCGAGCGGACCACGGCTCCGGCCTACCCGGAGGAGGGGACGCTGCGGGCCGGCCACATCCCCACCGCGCAGAGCGTGCCGTGGGCGAAGGCCGTCGCCGAGGACGGCGGCTTCAAGAGCCGTGCCGAGCTCGACGCCATCTACCGCGACGGCGCCGGGCTGCAGGACGGCGACGACGTCGTGGCCTACTGCCGCATCGGGGAGCGCTCGAGCCACACCTGGTTCGTGCTCAAGCACCTCCTCGGCTTCGAGAACGTCCGCAACTACGACGGCTCGTGGACGGAGTGGGGCAGCGCCGTGCGCGTCCCGATCGTGACGGGCACAGAGCCCGGGACCGTCTGAGGTGGGAGAATGGCGGGGATGAACGCCTCCGCCCTGCCTGACACTCTCGCCGAGATCCGCGACGGATTCCTGGAGACCCCGGAATCGGACCGCTTGCTGCTACTCCTGGAGTATGCGGACGAGCTGCCCGCCGTCTCCGATGAGGTGGCGGCGCATCCGGAGATGTGCGAGCGCGTCGCGGAGTGTCAATCGCCGGTCTACATCTACGTCGAAGTCCACGACGACGTCGTGACCATGCACGCCACGGCTCCGGAAGAGGCGCCGACGACCCGGGGGTTCGCGAGCATCCTGGTGCAGGGCCTCACCGGACTGACGGCGGACGAGGTCCTGGCGATCCCCGAGGACTACCCGCAGTCGATCGGGCTCACGAAGGCGGTGTCACCGCTGCGGATCGGCGGCATGACCGGCATGCTGATGCGCGCCAAGAACCAGGTCAGGCAGAAGCGCTGAGCCCCTGCGCCGCCAGCCACTCCGTGATCGCGGTGGTCCAGCCCTTCTCGTCGTAGTTCCAGAGCTTGGTGTGCCTCGCGACCGTGAAGCGCGGCATGGTGACGAGTTCCGGCCGCGCCTCCTGCAGGGCGTGTGAGGCGTCCGCGGGGACGAAGCCGTCGTCGTCGCTGTGCAGGATGAGGATCGTCGCGTGCAGTTCGTCGGCACGGGCGACCATATCCAGGCGGTCGAACAGGATGGGTTCGTCCGCGCCGCTGAGCTTCGCCGTGAGCGGCAGCTGCAGCGCCCCCATCGCGAGGGCGGGAAGGGGTTCACGCACCCGGGCGACCCGAGCCTGGAAGCGCAGCACGGTGCGCCAATCCACGACCGGCGACTCCAGAATGATGCCCGCGATGCGGTCGCGATAGCCGGAGTTGACCGCGGCCTGCAACGACACGGCGCCGCCCATGGACCAGCCCATCAGCACGACCCGCTCCGCGCCGTGACGCAACGCATAGGCGATCCCGGCGTCCACGTCCCGCCACTCCGACGCCCCGAGGGCGTAGGCGCCCGCCTTGGTCCGCGGCGCCTCGCCGTCGTTGCGGTACGACACGACGAGCGTGGGCAGCCCCGCCGCATGCAGCACCGGCACGGCACGGAGGCATTCCGCCCGCGTCGTGCCGCGACCGTGCACCTGGATGACCCAGGTCGAGGAGTCCCCCGGGAAGAACCACGCGGGGCACGGTCCGGCCGGAGAGCCGATGAGCACGTTCTCCCATCGCAGGTGCAACTCGCTCGGCGACGTGTAGTAGCTGCCGCTGAACGAGGCTCCGCGGTCCACCCGGGCTCCGGGTTCGATCTTCGTGAGGAGCTTGCGCCGCACGGTGGTGCTGTCCGCGCTGAGCACCGCGCCGAGCTTGACGTAGCCGTACGTGCCCGTGGTGAAGAGGCCGTATCGCCCCGGCAGCTCGGTGTCGAGGGTGCGGCGGAGTTCGATGGTCTGCGCCCCGGTGTCGATCGCGAGGATCTCCGTGTCCTGGACGCGGCTTCGCAACGGGGTGACGACCCGACGCGCCACCGCGATCACGAGGATCCCGACGGTGGCGCCCAGGGCGAGGAGCGCGGGGACAACGATCGCAACGGCGTGCCTGAGACTCTTCATCGCCTTCCGACTCTAGCCTGTTGCCGTGACCGCACACCCCGAGGCCGGGACGCCCTTCGACGCCGCCGTCGCCGAACTGCGCGCGACCGCGTTCCGCGACGACATCGCGGTCCGCGAGATCCCCACGCCGCAGAACCTCGCGCCCTTCGCGATCGCCCTGTCCGCCGACGTCCGCCCGGGCGAGGACGGCGACTCCGTATACGGGACCGGACGGTTCATCCTCCTGCACGATCCCGACGAACCGGATGCCTGGGGCGGCGCCTGGCGCATCGTGATCTTCGCCCAGGCTCCGCTGGAGACCGAGATCGGCACAGACCCCCTGCTCGCCGACGTCACCTGGTCGTGGCTCGTCGACGCGCTGGATTCTCGAGACGCGATCTACCACTCCCCGTCCGGCACGTCGACGAAGACGCTGTCGAAGGGATTCGGCGGCCTCGCCGACGAGGGAGACGGTGCACAGATAGAATTGCGGGCGTCCTGGACTCCGGAGGGCCCGTTCCGACCGCACGTCGAAGCATGGGCCGAGCTGGTCGGAATGCTGGCGGGGCTTCCGCCGGGTTCCGAGGGCATCGCCGTGATCGGCGCGCGAAAGGCTGTACGTGACTGAATACTCCGTGATCTCCGAAACCGAGGAGTTCCGCGCCGCCTGTGCTGCGCTCGCCGCAGGCACCGGCCCGGTCGCCGTCGATGTCGAGCGGGCGTCCGGCTTCCGCTACTCGCAGCGGGCCTATCTGGTTCAGGTGTTCCGGCGCGAGGCCGGGGTGTTCCTGTTCGACCCGCCCGCGATCGGCAACTTCGCTCCCCTGCAGGAGGCCATCGGCGACGTCGAGTGGGTGCTCCACGCGGCCAGCCAGGACCTCCCGTCGCTGCGCGAGCTGCACCTGGAGCCGAAAGAGATCTTCGACACCGAGCTCGCGTCCCGCCTGCTGGGTCACGACCGGGTGGGTCTGGCCGCCGTCGTCGAAGACACGCTCGGCATCACCCTGAAGAAGGAGCACTCAGCAGCCGACTGGTCGACCCGTCCGCTGCCCGACTCCTGGCTGGACTATGCCGCGCTGGACGTGCTGCACCTCGTCGACGTCCGTGACGCCCTCGTCGCCGAGCTCGAAGAACAGGGCAAGACCGCGTTCGCCGCGCAGGAGTTCGCCGCCACCCTGGCGCGCGCCCCGAAGGCCCCGCGCGAAGACCCCTGGCGGCGGCTGAGCGGGCTCCACCAGGTGCGCGGCGCCCGCAACCTCGCCGTCGCCCGCGCCCTGTGGGAGGCGCGCGAGATGTACGCGCAGCAGCAGGACATCTCGCCCGGGCGCCTCGTGCCCGACCGCTCCCTCGTCGCCGCCGTCCTCGCCAACCCCGCCTCCAAGCAGGCTCTCGCGGGAGTCAAGGAGTTCCAGGGTCGCGCGAGTCGCACCCAGCTCGACCGCTGGTGGCAGGCGATCGTCGACGGCCGTGCCGCCGAGACGCTGCCGCGCGAGCGTGTGCCCAGCGACGCGCTCCCGCCGCCCCGCGCCTGGGGCGACCGCAACCCGGAGGCGGACGCCCGCCTGAAGGCCGCCCGTCCCGCCGTCGAGGCCGTCGCGGAGGAGCTGGGTATGCCCACCGAGAACCTCCTCACGCCCGAGTACCTCCGCCGGGTCGCGTGGGACGGCCCGGGCACGACGGCGGAAGAGATCGGCGCCGCACTGTCCGCACTCGGGGCCCGCCCCTGGCAGGTTGAACAGACTGCACAGAAGATCGCCGACGCCTTTGTAGAGGCGGCGCAATCGCCGGACACCACGTCCGCGACGGCTTCGTAGGTTCGATCCAACCGATTCCTCCCGGTTTCCGGCCGTTCATAGACTGAGGCCACCGCACTAACTTGGAGGCAGAGTGGCCGAGATCTCGGACGTCTTCTTCGTCGATGGAGTGCGCACCCCCTTCGGGCGCGCCGGCGAAAAGGGCATGTACTGGAACACCCGCGCGGATGACCTCGCCGTGAAGGCGACCATCGGCCTGATGGAGCGCAACGCGGCCGTGCCGGCGGACCGCATTGACGATGTCGCCATCGCCGCGACGAGCCAGACCGGCGACCAGGGGCTCACCCTCGGGCGGTCGGTGGCGATCCTCGCCGGACTCCCCCAGACCGTCCCCGGACTCGCGGTGGAGCGCATGTGCGCCGGCGCGATGACGAGCGTGACGACCATGGGCGCCTCGATCGGGGTGGGCATGTACGACCTCGCCCTCGCAGGCGGCGTGGAGCACATGGGCCACCACCCGATCGGCGCGAACGCCGACCCCAACCCGCGTTTCGTGGCGGAGAAGATGGTCGACCCTGGCGCCCTCAACATGGGCGTCACCGCGGAGCGCATCTTCGACCGCTTCCCGCACCTCACCAAGGAGCGCTCCGACCGCTACGGCATGCGCAGCCAGCAGAAGGTGCAGGCGGCGTACGACGCCGGCAAGATCCAGCCGGACCTCGTGTCCGTCGCGATCAAGGGTGCCGACGGTGCCTGGGGCCTCGCCACCGAGGATGAGGGCCGCCGTCCGCAGACCACGATGGAGGACCTCGCCGGCCTCAAGACTCCCTTCCGCCCGCACGGTCGCGTGACCGCCGGAACCTCGTCGCCGCTCACCGACGGCGCGACGATGTCGCTGCTCGCCGGCGGCAGCGCGGTCAAGGAGCTCGGACTCGCGCCGAAGATGCGGATGGTCTCGTTCGCCTTCGCCGGGGTGCAGCCCGAGATCATGGGCATCGGCCCGATCCCGTCGACCGAGAAGGCGCTGAAGAAGGCCGGCCTCGACATCTCCGACATCGGGCTGTTCGAGCTCAATGAGGCGTTCGCCATCCAGGTGATCTCCCTCCTCGACCACTTCGGCATCGACGACGACGACCCCCGGGTGAATCCGTGGGGCGGCGCGATCGCGGTCGGCCACCCGCTGGCCGCTTCCGGCGTCCGCCTCATGATCCAGCTCGCGGCGCAGTTCGCGGAGCGCCCCGACGTGCGATACGGCCTGACGGCGATGTGCGTCGGTCTCGGCCAGGGCGGCTCGGTCATCTGGGAGAACCCGCACTACGACGGAAAGAAGAAGAAGTGAGCTACGACGACGTCGACTTCTCGCCCATCCAGGCGCTCACCGAGGGAGAGGTCGTCACGCACTCCCCCGTGCGCGACATCCGCCTCGCGTCGGGCAAGGTCCTCGCCCTGATCACGCTGGACAACGGTCGTGACCACACCCGTCCGAACACCCTGGGTCCTGCCACCCTCACCGAACTCGGCGCGACGCTGGACGGCCTCAAGGCCCGCGCGGCGGCCGGCGAGATCCAGGCGGTCGGCATCACCGGCAAGCAGTACATCATGGCCGCCGGCGCCGACCTCTCGGACATCAGCAAGGTCGGCTCGCGCGACAACGCGCGTCTGATCGCCCAGCTCGGCCACAAGGTCCTCGGGAAGCTGAGCGAGCTCGGCGTGCCGTCGTTCGCGTTCGTGAACGGCCTCGCGCTCGGCGGCGGCCTGGAGATCGCCCTGAACTCCACGTACCGCACGGTCGACGCCTCGGCCGCGGCCGTGGCGCTGCCCGAGGTCTTCCTCGGCATCATCCCCGGGTGGGGCGGCGCCTACCTGCTGCCGAACCTCATCGGCATCGAGAACGCCCTCGAGGTGGTCATCTCCAACCCGCTCAAGCAGAACCGCATGCTGAAGCCGCAGCAGGCCTTCGACCTGGGCATCTTCGACGCCATCTTCCCCGCGGCGAACTACCTCGAGAACTCGCTCGCCTGGGCGGACGCGGTCCTCGCCGGCACGAAGGTCGTGCGCAAGAACGAGCCGGGCAAGATCGAGCGCCTCACCAAGTGGCCGATCGCCATCAAGATGGCGCGGGGCATGCTGGAGTCCAAGATCGGCACCGTGCCGAAGTCGCCGTACGCGGCTCTCGAGCTGCTCGACAAGGCGAAGAGCGGCACCAAGGCGGAGGGCTTCGCCCGCGAGGACGAGGCTCTGGCGGAACTGGTGACCGGCGATCAGTTCGCCGCGTCGATGTACGCCTTCGACCTCGTGCAGAAGCGCGCGAAGCGTCCGGTCGGCGCCCCCGACAAGGAGCTCGCGAAGAAGGTCACCAAGGTCGGCATCATCGGTGCGGGTCTCATGGCCAGCCAGTTCGCGCTGCTGTTCGTGCGCAAGCTCCAGGTGCCCGTGCTGATCACCGACCTCGACCAGGCGCGCGTCGACAAGGGCGTCGCCTACATCCACGAGGAGATCGGCAAGCTGGAGGCCAAGGGCCGGGTGGACGCGGACACCGCGAACAAGCTGCGCGGTCTCGTCACGGGCACCACCGACAAGAGCCTCTACGCGGACTGCGACTTCGTCATCGAGGCGGTCTTCGAAGAGGTCGGCGTCAAGCAGCAGGTCTTCGGCGAGATCGAGAAGATCATCGCGGAGGACGCGGTGCTCGCCACGAACACCTCGTCGCTCTCGGTCGAGGAGATCGGCGCGAAGCTCGCCCACCCGGAGCGGCTCGTCGGCTTCCACTTCTTCAACCCGGTCGCGGTCATGCCGCTGATCGAGATCGTGAAGACGCCGACGACCGCCGACACCGCCCTGTCGACGGCGTTCGTCGTCGCCAAGAACCTCGGCAAGAACGCGGTGCTCACCGCCGATGCCCCGGGCTTCGTGGTGAACCGTCTGCTCGCGAAGGTCATGGGCGAGGCGGCGCGCGCCGTCTACGAGGGCACCCCGATCGCCGACGTCGAGAAGGCGTTCGCGCCGCTCGGCCTGCCGATGGGCCCCTTCCAGCTCATCGACCTCGTCGGCTGGAAGGTCGCCGCGCACGTGCAGGACACCATGGTGCGCGCGTTCCCCGACCGGTTCTACGCCAACGAGAACTTCCATGCCCTGGCCGAGCTCGACCAGGTCGTCGAGAAGGACAAGGGCGGCCGGGTGGTCGGCTGGACGAAGCAGGCCGAGAAGGTCCTGGCGCCCGCCGTCGGCAAGAGCCCGGCGTCGGCGGCCACGATCCTGCAGCGCGTGCAGGACGGACTCGCGACCGAGATCAAGCTGATGCTCGACGAGGGCGTGGTGCCGGAGGTCGAGGACATCGACCTGTGCCTCATCCTCGGCGCCGGCTGGCCGTTCATCGATGGTGGGGCGTCGCCGTACCTCGACCGCGAGGGGGCCTCCGAGCGCGCGTTCGGCGGCTCGTTCCACACGCCGCAGATCCGCGGTATCGAGAACCGCTGATCAGCTCTCCGCAGGGGGTCGCGCCATGGGCGCGGCCCCCTGCGTCGTCCCCGATGCCGGCCGAGTATCCGGCTCGCCGCGTCGTGGCCAGTGCGACAGGGCGTGCTCCGCGAGGGCGGTGATGGTCAGGGACGGGTTCACCCCCGGATTCGCGGGTACGGCGGCTCCATCGACGACGTGCAGCCCCGGGTGTCCCCAGACGCGCTGATACTCGTCCACGACCCCCTCCTCCGGCGAGCCGGAGATCACCGCCCCGCCGAGGAAGTGCGCGGTGAGCGGGATCCCGAAGACCTCCGGCCAGGAGCCGCGCGGCTCGGTGGGCACTCCGCCCTCGCGCTGCAGGCGGGCAGCGATGGCACGGGCGGCACGATGCGCCTCGGGGAGGTGGCTGGGGTTCGGTGCGCCGTGCCCCTGGGCGCTCGTGAGCTGCACGCGCCCGAAGCGCCGCGGCAGCGACAGCGTGAGCGAGTTGTCGGCGGTCTGCATGACGAGCGCGATGATCCCCCGCTCGCTCCAGCGCCGGAGGGAGGCGAGGTGGAGGGCCCGCGCGGGACGGCGCAGCACCTGCCCCGCGAGCGCGACCAGGCGACCCGGCAGGGCGCGGTCACCGGGGACCAGCACGGTGGCGAGAGCGCCCATCAGGTTCGATCCCGGACCGTAGCGGACGTTCTCGACATGGGTGCGGTCGTCCACGTGGAAAGAGGTGGTGATCGCCACGCCCCGCGCCAGCTCCACCCGCTCCGGCACGCGAACCGCGACGGCGCCGTCCAACGCTTCCGAGTTCGTCCGGGTGAGCCGGCCCACGGCATCGGAGATCCGCGGGAGCGCGCCAGACGCCTTCATCCGATGGAGGAGCTGCTGGGTGCCCCAGGTCCCCGCCGCCAGCACGACCTCTCGCGCGGTGACGGTCTGCTCACGCCGCCGGAACCAGGCACCACTCCGTCGTGTCGTGACGGAGAAGCCGCCGTCCGGCAGCTCACGCACCTCGGTGACGGTGCGCAGCGGCTCGATGACCGCCCCGCGGCGCTCGGCCAGGGCGAGGTAGTTCTTCACGAGGGTGTTCTTCGCGCCGACGCGGCAGCCGACCATGCAGTTCCCACAGAGCGTGCAGCCCGTGCGCTCCGGCCCCTCGCCGCCGAAGAACGGATCGGCGACCCGCTGCCCCGGCTCCCCGAACCACACGCCGACCGGGGCTCGGCGAAAGGTCGCACCCACCCCGAGGTCCTCCGCGGCTCCCGCCATGATCCGCTCCACAGGACCCTCGTGCGGATAGCGCTCCACCACGCCGAGCATGCGCTTGGCCATGGCGTAGTGCGGGGCCAAGGCCGCCCGCCAGTCTCGGATCGACGCCCACTGGGAGTCGGCGAAGAATGCCGCGCCCGGTTCGTACAGCGTATTCGCGTAGTTGAGCGACCCACCGCCCACGCCCGCCCCCGCGAGGATCATGACGTGCGGGAGCCGGTGGATGCGCTGCACCCCGAAGCACCCGAGCGCCGGTGCCCAGAGGTAGCGACGGACGTCCCAGCTCGTCTTCGCGAAGTCCTCGTCGGCGAAGCGCCGCCCGGCCTCGAACACACGCACGCGGTAGCCCTTCTCCGTGAGCCGGAGGGCCGCGACGGAGCCGCCGAAGCCCGACCCGACGATGACGACGTCCTCATCGAACATGCGCGTCCCTCCGCTCCGCCCGGGTCATGACGGTCAGTGCCCCCGCCCAGACCGAGATCGTGCAGGAATCCTCCCCCACGCGCTCGCCGTCCGCGTAGGCCACGAGGCCCGGAGCGGAGACCGTGACGGTGCGGGCGCGGAGGTGCTGCACCTCGGGCCGCGCGAGGTGCATCCCGCGCAGGAGGAGGGGGAACAGGCGCAGCAGCCGGAGGCGGCCGAGGGGGCCCACGGCGACGACGTCGAGGGCGCCGTCGTCCGGGGCCGCGCCCACGCAGACCGGCATCCCCCCGCCGTAGCTGGCCGTGTTCCCGACCGCCACGAGGGTGCCGCGGGCCGGGGTCATCGGGCCGTCATCGGCACGGATCGTGAAATCGAGGGGACGCAGCCGGATGAGCTCGATCAGCAGCGCGAGGTAGTAGCGCAGCGCGCCGGAGGGCCAGCGGAGACGGTTGGTGCGATCGCTCACCCGGGCGTCGAAACCCAGAGCCGCCACGGTGAGGAACAGCGAGGTGCCCGTCGCAGTCCGCACCTCGCCGACGTCGAAGGCACGGGGCACGCCGGTCAGCGCGAGCTCGACCGCCTCCGCCACGTCCGCGCGCGGCAGCCCGAGAGCGCGCGCCAGATCGTTCCCCGTGCCGGCGGGGACGACCGTGACCGGGACGCCCGAGGCACACACGAGCTCGAGGATGCCGGAGAGGGTGCCGTCGCCGCCGACCACGACGAGTCCGTCGGGTGCCGCGTCCAGCGCGGCCCCGGCCAGTCGCCTCGTGTCCGCAGCCGACTCTCCGACGTAGACGCGGACGACCGCGCCCCGCTGCCGCAGATGATCGAGCGCCTCCTGCGCGACGCGCTGTCCGCGGCCCTTGCCGGACAGCGGGTTCGACAGCACCGCGATGTGACCCATGTCAGACGGTCGCCCTGTGCCCGCCGTCGACGAGGACGGCGCCCGGGTTCATGATGCCGCGAGGATCGAGTTCCCGCTTCACGGCCGTGAGGATCCGCACACCGGCGTCCCCGATCTCCTGTGCGAGCCAGGGGGCGTGATCGCGACCCACGGCGTGGTGATGACTGATCGTCCCGCCGTTCGCGAGGATCGCGTCGTTCACCCTGCCCTTCACGACGGTCCAGGCGCCGAGCGGATCCTGTCGCAGCCCGGCGAGCACCGTGAAGTAGAGGGACGCGCCGGTCGGGTACACGTGCGAGACATGACACATGACGTACGAGCGGGCGTCCGCCGCGTCGAAGCCGTCCCGCAGCGCCCCCTCGACCGCTTCCTTCAGAGTGCGCAGGTTCGACCAGGTGGTCGCGGTCTCCAGCGTCTCGCAGAACACCCCGGCATCGAGCAGTGCGTCACGCAGGTATGGACCGTCGAAGCGTCCCGCCGCCCATTCCTCCGCGTCGCCGGTGCCCGCAGACCGTCCACCCGCCGCGGCGAGGATCTCCGCGGTCCGGTCCCGGCGTGCCGCGGCGTCGTCGCCCTCGAACACCGTCACGACGCTCGCCCCCTTCGCAAGAGCCTTCCCGATCCGGCCGACCTGGGCGAGGCTCACGGCGGTTTCGGCTTCATCCGAGAGCCGGATGACCGTGGGGCCGGCCCCCTGCTGGACGACCCGGCGGAGCGCATCGGCGCCGCGGTCGAAGTCCGGAAAGGTCCACGACTCGAAGATCCGCGCCGTCGGTACCGGGTGCACGCGGACGCGGACCTCCGTGATCACGCCGAAGATCCCCTCGGAGCCCAGGAAGAGGCGGAGGAGATCCGGCCCGGCCGCCGATCCCGGCGCGCGGCCGAGGTCGAGATCCCCCGTGGGCGTCGCGACGCGGATCCCGGTCACCATCGCGTCGAAGCGCCCGTTGCCCGCCGAGTTCTGTCCGGACGACCGAGCGGCGGCGAAACCGCCGATGGTCGCATACCGGAAGCTCTGCGGGAAGTGCCCCAGCTCGAACCCGTGCGCCGACAGCAGCGCTTCGGCCTCGGGTCCGGTCGTGCCTGCTGCGAGGGTCGCCTCGCCGCTCACTTCGTCGAGCCGGAGCAGCCCGGAAAGCCGGCGCAGGTCCAGGCTGAGCACCGCACGATGTCGGCCGGTCTCCGGGTCCAGCGCCCCGACGACGCTCGTTCCCCCGCCGAAGGGGATCACGGCGATCCCGCGCTCCCCCGCCAGCGCGAGGCAGGCGCGGACGGCGTCGTGGTCCGCGGGGAACACGACGGCATCGGGGGCGTCCTGCTCGACAGCCCGCCGCCGCAGGAGATCGGGCGTGGAGCGCCCCCCGGCATGCCGAAGGCGCATCGACGTCGTGGCATCGACTGCGTCGGGACCGACCGCGGCCACCAGCGCGTCGAGATCATCGACCGTCAGCCGGGAGGGCCGTACACGCACGTCGTCCAGCGCGGGCGGACGCGGCGGGCGGGGAACACGGCCCAGCAGCAGGGGCAGCAGGCCCCGGACCGCGAGAGGGAGGTCCTTCGCCCTTTCCGGGTCGCCCCAGCCGTTCCAGCGCATCTCGGGCCTGTCGGCTCCTCTGCCGTTCCGCTGCTCCATGGGTTACAGTGTGACACATCATGGAAGAACGTCAACCTCCGGATGTTCCCTCGGAAGCCTTCACTCCCGCCTGGGATGCCACGCAACGCCGAGTCCTCGACGCGGCGGACGACCTGCTCGTCCGCAGCGGTGTCCACGGTGTGACCATCGCCGCACTCGCCCGGCGCTCCGGCCTCAGCCGTCCCACCATCTACCGAACCTGGCGCGACGCCGACGACGTCGTCCGGTCCGCGCTCCTGCGGCGGGTCGCGGACCTCCTCCAGGAGTTCCCGGCGAAGGTCGAGTCCCGGGATGCGCTCGTCGCCGATGTGCTGCGGTTCACCTCCCTCTTCCGGGCTGACCCGGTGTACGGCCGTCTCCTCGAGGAGGAAGCCGAGGCGTTCACGCGCTACACGCTGCACCGGGTGGGCTCCAGCCAGCGGCTCATCCTCCGGTGGCTGGCCGACGCGATCGCAGCGGCACAGGCCCAGGGTTCGGTGCGCGCGGGCGAACCCGGCGAGATCGCCGTCATGCTCCTGCTGATCGCCCAGTCCGCCGTGCTGTCGCACGGCACGGTGGCCGACCTCATCGACGAGCAGGCCTGGGAACGCGAGCTCCGCGCCGCGCTGGACGGCCACCTGCGGCCATGACCTCAGCCTCGACCGCTCTCCACGCGGCGCGCCGCCGAAGCGAGCTCGCGGCCGCGGCCGACGACACGTGCGACCTCCTCGTGGTCGGTGGCGGGATCACCGGGACGGGCGTGGCCCTGGACGCCGCGTCGCGCGGTCTCCGTGTGACCCTCATCGAGGCGGAGGACCTCGCCTTCGGGACAAGCCGATTCAGCTCGAAGCTCGTCCACGGCGGCCTGCGGTACCTCGCGACGGGCGACGTGGCGACGGCGCGCGAGAGTGCGCGGGAGCGGCATCTGCTGATGTCGGTGATCGCACCCCACCTCATCCGTCCGCTCGGACAGCTGCTCCCGTTCGCCCCCGGTGTCAGCGGCCGCCAGCGGGGGGCCGGGGCGGCGGGGATGGCCATGGGGGACCTCCTCCGCCTGCAGGCGCGCACGAGCGCGAAGACCCTCCCGGGGCCGCACCCCGTCGGGACGGCGAGGGCCCTGCGCCTGTTCCCCGCCCTGAACCCCCGCGGACTGCGCGGCGGCATGGTCACATACGACGGCCAGCTGTCCGATGACGCCGCCCTCGTCGTGGCTGTCGCCCGCACGGCTGCCGGTCTCGGCGCGCGGATCCTCACGCGAGTGCGCGCCGAGCGGCTGCACGCCGACGGGGCCACGGCGACGGACATGCTCACCGGGGAACGCATCTATATCCGGGCACGGGCGGTCGTCAACGCCACCGGGGTGTGGGCGGCGACCCTCGACGACGGCCTCACTCTGCGCCCGAGCCGCGGCACCCACATCGTCCTGGACGCCGCGGATCTCGGCGATCCGGCCGCTGCGCTGACCATCCCGCTGGAAGGTTCCATCAGCCGCTACGTGTTCGCCCTGCCACAGCGCGGCGGGCGTCTCATCGTCGGTCTCACCGATGTCGACGCGCCGGGCCCTATCCCCTCCGTCGCCGAGCCCACCGAGGCCGAGATCAGCTTCCTCCTGGAGACGCTGAACCGCCTGCTCGCGGTGCCAGTGGCGCGGGACCGCGTCCGTGGGGCCTTCGCCGGCCTCCGCCCGCTCGTAGACACCGGAGCAGCCGAGACCGCGGACGTCTCCCGTCGTCACCTCGTGCGCGCCTCCGAGTCCGGCATCATCTCCGTCCTCGGCGGCAAGCTGACGACCTACCGCCGGATGGCGGAAGATACCGTGGACCTGGCGGTGCAGCAGCGAGGCCTCCTGGCCGGTCCCAGCAGCACCGCGACGCTGCGCCTGATCGACGATCCCGCACCGGGTGACGGCTCGCAGGACGGCATCGCCGAGGGCACCACTCTCTCCCGCGCCGCCGTCGAGCACGCCGTCCGATTCCAGGGCGCGCTCACGGCAGCCGATGTGCTGGACCGCCGCACGCGGATCGGACTCATCCCCGACGAGCGCGCCCGCGCCCTTACCGTAGTGGAACAGATCGTCGCCGAGACGGTGGCCGACCTCGGCTGACCGACGGGGAGTCCTGCTCGGGAAACGCGTCAGTGGCGCTCGTGGAGCGGGAGCTCGATTGCGCCGGTCTCGCCGGCGTGGCGGGCCTTCGGGATGCGGGTGCCCAGCACCTGTGCCACGACGTCCTGGGCGATCTTCGAGGCCGTGAGCCCGGCGTCGGCGAGGATCTGATCACGCGAGGCGTGGTCGATGAACTCATCGGGAAGACCCAGCTCGTCCACCGCCGTGTCGATGCCCGCCTCGCGGAGCACCTGCCGCACGCGCGTGCCGATGCCGCCCACGCGGATGCCGTCCTCCAGCGTGATCACCAGGCGATGCCGCGCCGCGAGCTCGACGACCGAGGGCTGCACCGGGATCGCCCACCGCGGGTCGATCACGGTGGCGCCGATGCCCTGGGCGCGCAGCCGCTCCGCCACGTCGACGGCCAGGGAGGCGAAGGGGCCGATGGCGACGATGAGGACGTCTTCGCCCTCGCCGCGCGCCAGCACGTCCACGCCGTCCGAGAGGCGCTCGAGCGCCGGCAGATCGGCGGAGACGTCGCCCTTCGGGAAGCGGATGACGGTCGGAGCGTCCTCGACGGCGACCGCTTCGTCCAGCGCCTCGGTCAGTCGTGCACCGTCACGGGGTGCGGCGATGCGGATATGCGGGACGATCTGCAGCATGGCGAGATCCCACATGCCGTGGTGGCTGGGACCGTCGGGACCCGTGACGCCGGCCCGATCGAGCACGAAGGTGACGCCCGCGCGGTGCAGCGCGACGTCCATGAGCACCTGGTCGAACGCACGTCCCATGAACGTGGCGTACACGGCGACGACCGGGTGCAGGCCGCCGTAGGCGAGTCCGGCGGCCGAGGCCACCGCGTGCTGCTCGGCGATGCCGACGTCGTAGACACGGTCGGGGAAGCGCTCCGCGAAGGGAGCGAGACCGGTGGGCCGGAGCATCGCCGCAGTGATGGCGATCACGTCCGAGCGGCGTTCCCCGACCTTCACGAGGGCGTCGGAGAAGACGTCGGTCCACCCGCGGCCGCCCGAGGACAGCGTCTCCCCCGTCGTCGGGTCGATCTTTCCGACCGCGTGGAACTGGTCGGCCTCATCGTCACGGGCCGGCTGGTAGCCGCGGCCCTTCTCGGTGATCGCGTGCACGATGACCGGAGCGCCGTACGACTTCGCCAGTTCCAAAGTCTCCAGCAGGGCCGGAAGGTCGTGACCGTCGACCGGACCGAGGTACTTGATGTCGAGGTTGGAGTACAGCGCCTCGTTGTTCGTGAACCGGGAGAGGAAGCCGTGAGTGCCGCCCCGCACGCCGCGGAACACCGCGCGGCCCACCGGCCCGAACGCGCGGAACAGGCGATCGGACTTGTGATGGAGGTCCTTGTAGGCCGCCGCGGTGCGGACCCGGTTGAGGAAGCGGGACATGCCGCCGATGGTCGGCGCGTAGGAGCGGCCGTTGTCGTTGACGACGATCACGAGGTTGCGGTCGTTGTCGTCGGAGATGTTGTTCAGCGCCTCCCACGTCATGCCGCCGGTCAGCGCACCGTCGCCGACGACCGCGACGACGTGTCGGTCCGCGCGACCCGTCGCGGTGAGCGCCCGGGACACACCATCGGCCCAGCTCAGCGAGCTGGAGGCGTGGGACGACTCGACGACGTCGTGGGGGCTCTCCGCACGCTGCGGGTAACCGGCGAGACCCTCCCGGACGCGGAGCTTCGAGAAGTCCTGACGGCCGGTGAGGATCTTGTGGACGTAGGACTGGTGGCCGGTGTCGAAGATGAAAGGATCGTCCGGAGACGAGAACACGCGGTGCAGGGCGATCGTCAGCTCGACGACGCCGAGGTTCGGACCGAGGTGACCGCCCGTCTGCGAGACGTTCTCGACGAGGAAAGCCCGGATCTCCGCAGCGAGTTCTTCCAGTTGCTCCGGCGAGAGTCGATCAAGATCACGCGGTCCAGAGATGCTCGGAAGAATGGGCATCTGCGCCTCCTCACAGGCCTCGGCAGAGCGTCCGAACGGGTGCGGACGTCTTCCCGATCCTACCGCTCGGAGCCGGGAATCCCCCGAGGGCGGGAGACCCTTGACACGCCGAAGGGGCCCGTGTCCGTGGACACGGGCCCCTTCGTCGTCGCGGCTCAGACGAGCGAGCGCAGCACGTACTGCAGGATGCCGCCGTTGCGGTAGTAGTCCGCCTCACCGGGGGTGTCGATGCGGACGACCGCGTCGAACTCCACCGGCTGCTTGCCCTCGGGCGAGTGCTCGCTCGGGGTGGCGGTGACCTTGACCGTCTTCGGGGTGACGCCGTTGTTGAGCTCCTCGAGTCCCGTGATCGAGACGATCTCGGTGCCGTCGAGACCCAGCGACTCCCAGCTCTCGCCGGCGGGGAACTGCAGCGGGACGACGCCCATGCCGATGAGGTTGGAGCGGTGGATACGCTCGAAGCTCTCCGTGATCACGGCCTTGACGCCCAGGAGGCTCGTGCCCTTGGCCGCCCAGTCACGGGACGAGCCGGAGCCGTACTCCTTGCCGCCGAAGACGACGAGCGGGGTGCCCTGCTCGGCGTAGTTCATGCACGCGTCGTAGATGTACGACTGCGGGCCGCCCGGCTGCGTGAAGTCGCGGGTGTAGCCACCCTCGACGACCTGTCCGTCGTTCACGGCCGAGACCATGAGGTTCTTCAGGCGGATGTTCGCGAAGGTGCCGCGGATCATGACCTCGTGGTTGCCGCGACGCGAGCCGAAGGAGTTGAAGTCCTTGCGGTCGACGCCGTGCTCCGTGAGGTACTGGGCCGCGGGGGTGCCCGGCTTGATGTTTCCGGCGGGCGAGATGTGGTCGGTGGTGACCGAGTCGCCGAGCGTCGCCATGACGCGCGCACCCTCGATGTCCTTCACCGGGGTGAGCTCCATCGTCATGCCGTCGAAGTACGGGGCCTTGCGCACGTAGGTCGAGTTCTCGTCCCACTGGAACGTGTCGTCGTCCGGCGTGGGCAGGTTGCGCCAGCGCTCGTCACCGTCGAACACGGTGGCGTACTGCTTGATGAACTGGTCGCGCGAGATCGACGAGTCGACGATCTCCTGCACCTCGTCCGGCGAAGGCCAGATGTCCTTGAGGAACACGTCGTTGCCGTCCGCGTCCTTGCCGAGCGCGTCGGTCTCGAAGTCGAAGTGCATCGAGCCGGCGAGGGCGTACGCGATGACCAGCGGCGGGCTGGCCAGGTAGTTCATCTTCACGTCCGGGCTGATGCGACCCTCGAAGTTGCGGTTGCCCGAGAGGACGGCCGTGACCGCGAGGTCGTGCGAGTTGATCGCTTCGGAGACCTCTTCGATCAGCGGACCGGAGTTTCCGATGCAGATGGTGCAGCCGTAGCCGACGGTGTAGAAGCCGAGACCCTCGAGGTCCTTGTCCAGACCCGACTTCTCGTAGTAGTCCGTGACGACCTTCGAACCGGGGCCGAGCGTGGTCTTGACCCACGGCTTCTGCTTGAGGCCCTTCTCCCGCGCCTTGCGGGCGAGGAGACCGGCGGCGATCATGACCGACGGGTTGGACGTGTTGGTGCACGACGTGATGGCGGCCAGCGTCACGGCGCCGTTGTCGAGGGTGTACTTCTCGCCCTCGGGAGTCGTGACCGGCACGGGGTTCGACACGTTGGCCGGCGCACCGCTGCTGATGTGCACGGGACGCGTGGTCGGCTCCTCCTCGCCGGGGACCTGACCGGGGTCGGACGCCGGGAAGGAGTGCTTGGACTCGAGGTCGACGATGTCGTCGCTGGTCGAGGCCGTGGCGTAGTTCAGAATGTCCTGCTCGAACTGCGTCTTCGCCTCCGAGAGGAGGATGCGGTCCTGCGGGCGCTTCGGGCCGGCGATCGACGGGACGACCGTGCTCAGGTCGAGCTCCATGTACTCGCTGAAGACCGGCTCGTGGGAGGCGTCGTGCCAGAGCTTCTGCTCCTTGGCGTAGGCCTCCACGAGCGCGACGGCCTCGTCGCTGCGGCCGGTGAGGCGCAGGTAGTCGAGGGTGACGTCGTCGATCGGGAAGATCGCGGCGGTCGAGCCGAACTCGGGCGACATGTTGCCGATCGTCGCGCGGTTCGCGAGCGGCACCGAGGCGACGCCCTCGCCGTAGAACTCGACGAACTTGCCGACGACGCCGTGCTTGCGCAGCATGTCGGTGATGGTCAGCACCACGTCGGTCGCGGTCACGCCGGCGGGGATCTCACCCGAGAGCTTGAAGCCGACGACGCGCGGGATGAGCATCGACACGGGCTGGCCGAGCATCGCGGCCTCGGCCTCGATGCCGCCGACGCCCCAGCCGAGCACGCCCAGTCCGTTGACCATCGTGGTGTGCGAGTCGGTGCCGACACAGGTGTCGGGGTAGGCCTGGAGGACGCCGCCGTTGGTGCGGTCGTAGATGACCTTCGCCAGGTGCTCGATGTTCACCTGGTGGACGATGCCGGTGCCGGGGGGCACGACCTTGAAGTCCTGGAACGCGGTCTGGCCCCAGCGCAGGAACTGGTACCGCTCGCCGTTGCGCTCGTACTCGATCTCGACGTTGCGCTCGAGGGCGTTCTCGGTGCCGAACAGGTCGGCGATGACGGAGTGGTCGATGACCATCTCGGCCGGCGAGAGCGGGTTGATCTTGTTCGGGTCGCCGCCGAGCGCCGTCACGGCCTCCCGCATGGTGGCGAGGTCGACGATGCAGGGCACACCGGTGAAGTCCTGCATGACCACACGCGCCGGCGTGAACTGGATCTCGGTGTTGGGCTCCGCGTTGGCGTCCCACGACCCGAGCGCCTCGATCTGCGCCTTCGTGACGTTCGCGCCGTCCTCGGTGCGGAGCAGGTTCTCCAGGAGGACCTTGAGGCTGAAGGGGAGCTTGTCGAAACCGGGCACCGTGTCGATGCGGAAGATCTCGTAGTCGGTGCTGCCGACCGTCAGGGTGCTCTTGGCACCGAAGCTGTTCACCGTGGACACGAATCCGTCTCCTTCTATTCGGATGGGAGCGACAGGCGCCTCCATCTTGCTCGCCGGTGCGGCCGCGCGGCTAGCAAGGGGGACCTAACCAGTCTGCTCCGCGCAGGTCACCGGCGAAAGCCCGTGATTTATCTTGATGTCGAGATAAATCTATCACGCCGCCGCGGGGTCGTCGTGCGACGACGCGCGGGGATAGAGCGCGCGGACGACCAGCCAGGTCACGGCGATCAGGGGCGCGAACAACGGCAGTCCCATCACGAGCTTGAGGGTCCCGAGGGCGGTGACGTCACCGGCCAGGTACAGCGGGAACTGCACGATCAGCCGCGCGAAGAACAGCGTGGCCCAGGCGATGCCGAGCCAGAAGAAGGCCCGCCGCTTGCGACGATCCGCACGCCAAGCGGTGCCCTCCCCCATGAGGAAGCCGACCGCGAGACCGATGACCGACCAGCCGACGAGAGCCGAGACGAGGATCGCCGAGCCGTAGACCGCGTTGGTGATGAGGCCGGGAACGAAGTTGTCCTCGCCGCGGCCCGTCCACAGCGCCAGACCGGCGGCGGCCACGGCCGCGATCAGTCCGCCGAGGGCGGCCGACGGCGGCGACTTCTGCACCAGCCGGACGACGGTGAACACGGCCGCCAGACCGACGGACACTCCGAGCGGCAGCAGCAGGGGCTCAGGCCGAAGGGTGAACAGGATCACGAACGCGAGGCTCGGCAGCACCGACTCCAGGATCCCGCGCCAGCCGCCCATGGCCGACCAGACCACCTTGTGCGTGCTCGCGCTTTCGGACGGGTCGAGCCCGGCCTTGCGCGCGGCGCCGCCGAGTGCTGCTCCGAGGATCTCCGACGCGCTCTGCGTGCGTGGCTCCTCGGCGTCCGGCGTGGTCACGCGGAGCCCGGCGTCGCCGGCATCTTCAGGGGAATGAGGTCGCGCGGCGGCATGGGCGCTCCCCCGCGGACGACGACGATCGAGCGGAAGAGGTCCTCGACCTTCGCCGCCGCCTCCGGGTCGGAAGCCGCCGCGCCGCCGATCACACCGCGCAGGAACCAGCGCGGGCCGTCGATGCCGATGAAGCGCGCGAGGCGCAGGCCGGAGCCTTCACTGGCGGTCGCGGGCACCTCCGCGAGGAGCTCCTTGCCGAGCGGACCCTCCCGCTCCTCGACACGACCGCCCTGCGCCTTCACCTGGTCGCGGAGCTGGACCCGCGTCTCATCCCACAGACCGCCACTCCGCGGAGCCGCGAACGGCTGCACCTGGAGCGACGACTCGGCGTAGTCGAGCCCGACCGCGACGATGCGCTTGCTCTGCTCCTCGACCTCGAGCCGCAGGTTCAGTCCCTCGCGCGGCAGGATCTTGATCCCGCCGAGGTCGATGTACGGGCGGACGGGGTTCGCCTCGGAGTCGTCGAACGGGCCCTCGGTGGCGCGGTTCTCGGGCGCCGACTTGGAAGGGGTGTCGTTGCTGTCGGTCATTTCGCCTGTCCTGCTTCGTTCTCGGGAGTCTGTGCCTGGTAGCCGGTCGAGCCGAATCCGCCGGCGCCGCGGACGCTGTCCGGAAGCTCGTCGACCGGGAGGAACCGGGCGCGGGTGACGGGCATCACGATGAGCTGTGCGATGCGATCGCCGACGGCGACATCGTACGCGCTGTGGATGTCCGTGTTGATCAGACTGACCTTGATCTCGCCCCGGTAGCCGGCGTCGACGGTGCCGGGCGAGTTCACGATCGAGATGCCGTGCTTCGCCGCGAGACCGCTCCGGGGCACCACGAAGGCCGCATAGCCGTCCGGCAGCGCGAGACGCACGCCCGTGGGCACGAGAGCCCGCTCCCCCGGCTCGAGCCGTACGGCCTCGGCGGCCACGAGATCGGCTCCGGCGTCGCCCGGATGCGCATAGCCGGGGACCACTGCGGCGATAATGGGGACATCAACGGAATCGGTCACCCCATGAGGCTAATGCAGAACCCCGCAACGGACGCACGTCCCCGCTACCACGAACGCCTGGCCCCCAGCCTGTGGCTGCTGGTCACGATCGCCCTGGCGGGACCGATGGTGTCCCTCATCTTCGTGCCGGTCGGCTCGACCTTCGCGCTGCTGCTCGGCGGAGCGGTGTCCGCGCTGCTCGTGGTGGCGGCCATCGCCCTGGCTCCGGTCGTCTCGGTGCAGGACGACGTACTCCGCGCCGGGCCTGCTCACATCGACGTGCGCTATCTCGGCGAGCCGATGGCGTTGACCGGCGAGGACGCGCGCAGCGCCAGAGGACCCGAGCTCCCCGCACGCGGCTGGCACCTCATCCGCGGCGGCATCGATGGAGTCGTCGTGGTGCCGAACACCGACGAGGCGGACCCCGTCGTCGCCTGGACGATCTCGACCCGCACCCCGGACCGTCTCGCCGCGGCCATCCGCGCCGCACGGGACTGACCGCACCCGCAGACGACAGCGCGCCCCTGACCTGGATGGTCGGGGGCGCGTGGGGCGTCGCTCAGAGGGCTGCTCAGGCAGCGCACTCCTTGCAGATGGGGCCATCGGGTCCCTCGTGGTCGAGCTGCGAGCGGTGCTTCACGAGGAAGCAGCTCATGCAGGTGAACTCGTCCTGCTGCGCGGGCAGCACGACGACATCCAGCTCGAGGTCGGAGAGGTCCGCGCCAGGGAGGTCGAAGCTCGACGGGTTGTCGGAGTCCTCGTCTCCGGTCGTGCCGGACAGCTTGTCCGGCACACGCTCCTTGAGGGCTTCGATCGACTCGGAGTCGTCTTCACTCTTTCGGGGAGCGTCGTAATCGGTTGCCATGCGGTGAATCTCCACTTTCATGGTGCGAGTGGGCGGGTGCGCCGTCGGGTAATCGGCGGCCATAGTTTGCATGACCGGCGGGCGTTTCGCAAATGCCCTCCCATGCGACAGGGCAAACTCACGGCACGCCCGCCGTATTCCCCGTTCCGGCCAGCCCGGCGTGACACCATGAACGCACACCCATCAGAGGGGCATTCGCATGGAAAACGTCACCATCGTCGGCACAGAGGCAGGAGTGCTCGTCCTCGCTACCGAAGCGGGCGAGCGGTTCGCGCTGCCCATCGACGCCGTGCTGCAGCGGGAGATCCGCCGCGCGACGCGCCAGGCCGAGCCGGCCGCCCAGAAGCTCGCTGCGAGTCCACGCGACATCCAGGCACAGATCCGCGCCGGTCTCACCGCCGCGGAGGTCGCGGAGCTCCTCGGGATCAGCGTCGACGACGTCGCCCGGTTCGAGGGCCCCGTCCTCGCCGAGCGCGAGCACATCATCGGCCAGGCGCTCGCCGTGCCCGTCCTCATCGGCAGCGAAGTCGAGCCGGATGCGCAGCCCACCTTCGGAGCCGCGGTCCGCGCCAAGCTCGCCGAGGTGGCCGCGTCGTCCGAACGCTGGGCCAGCTGGAAGGAGGAGTCCGGTTGGATCATCAAGCTGGAGTTCTCCGCCAACGACGTCGAGCATGACGCCCGCTGGAGCTTCGATCCGCGGCGCAGCGCCCTCTCCCCCCTGAACGCCGACGCCACGCAGCTCTCCCGCCAGGGTTCGCTCCCGGAGGGCCTCATCCCGCGCCTGCGGGCGGTGGAGGCGGACCGTGCCGCTTCCCCCTACAAGGACGACAGCCGCTTCGACTCCGGTGCCTTCGGTCCTCGTCTGGTCCCGGCTCCGGTTGCAGAGGCCGACGAGCCGGCCCAGCCCGAGCGGTCGGCGCCGGCGGTCCAGGACGCCGCGATCAACCGCGCACCCGACTCCGCCTCGACGAGTCCGGAGACCGCCGACCTCCTCGAAGCCCTGCGCCGCCGTCGCGGCCAGCGGGAACCGTCGCCGATCGAGCACGAGATCGAGGAGACTCCGGAAGAGTCCGACCCCATCGCTCTGTTCGCCGCCCTGGAGGAGCCGGACGACGAGCCCGAGGCCCCCGAGCCCGCGCCGCGTCAGCCTGCTTCCGGGGACAGCGACGGCAGCGGGCGTCGGCGCCGCCGGAACGCGATGCCGTCGTGGGACGAGATCGTCTTCGGAGCGCGCACCGACGAGTGATCGGTTCCCGGTCGAGCCTCAGGAGGCGAACGATCCGAACCGCAGGAAGGGAACCCGCGTCTCATCCGGCGTAAGCGCCCCGTGCTGCCCCACCATGCCGCGATTGCGCTGGTCGTCGGCAGTACCGTCGTAGAGTGCCCGGACTCCCGTGGCGATGACCAGGACGTCGCCGATGCGATCCAGGACCTCGTCTCGCACGACCGGACCGAAGAGCCCGGCCTCCACCGCCTCCGCGCGGGTGACGACATCGGCCGCGCCCTCGAGGTCGCGGCGAAGCCGCGTCGCAACCAGAGCGGCATCGGCGTCCGGCTCAGAGTAGAGGTGCAGCATGCGGGGTTCTCCGCCCACGTGACGGATTCCCGCGAGATGCGACTCCTCGAGCACTACCTGACGGTGGAACGGCACATCGACCATCCCGTGATCCGAGGTCACGACCACGCCGACCCGCGGGGGGACGCGGAGCGACAGCGCCCCGTCGATCCGCTCCAACGCGGCCACCCACTCGGCGGACGCGACACCGTGCTTGTGCCCCGCCTTGTCGACCTCGGGGAGGTAGCAGTACACCAGCGAGCCCGGATGGTCCGCGGCCAGCGTGTAGGCGACCTCGACCCGCTCCTCCGGCGTCGCGGCAGACACGAAGGTCGCTCCCCGCAACGTCGCCCGCGTGAAGCCGCTGTGCGCGTAGGTCGCGAGTCCGACGGCGAACGTCTCCTGTCCGACCGACGCCGCGCGCTCGAACACGGTGGGCGTCCCCTGCCAGGTGAGGGGATCCAGGCCGTCCGTCTCCCACCCGCTGAGCTGGTTCACGAGCACGTCCCGTTCCGGATCCCTGACCCGGTACCCGACGAGGCCGTGCTCCCCCGGCCAGGCACCCGTGGTGAGACTGGTCAGCGCCGCCGCCGTCGTCGTCGGGAACACCGTCTGGGCGACGTCCTTCTTGGTCATGGATGCGGTGAGCGACCGGGCATGACCGGCGTGGCCCCTGAGGCTGATCGCCCCGAGGCCGTCGATCACCACGAGCACGGCCGAATCGGCGCTCGGCAGCGTGGCGGATTCGCCTCGGAGAGCGGCGCACAGGTCGTCCGCCACCCCGACGACGCTCCGGGCGCCGGGCGGCACGGACGGTAGCATGAAGGACATCCGAGCCAGTCTGACACACGCTCCCGTACGCCCTCAGGAAGTCCATGCCGAAAACCCCGCCGCCCGAGCCCGTCGAGGAACGCATCCAGGACATCGATCTCTCTCACGAGATGCAGGGATCCTTCCTGGAGTACGCGTACTCCGTCATCTACTCGCGGGCACTCCCCGACGCCAGAGACGGCCTCAAGCCGGTGCAGCGCCGCATCCTGTTCCAGATGGCCGAGATGGGCCTGCGCCCGGACCGCGGTCATGTGAAGAGCGCCCGCGTCGTGGGCGAGGTCATGGGAAAGCTGCACCCCCACGGCGACTCGGCCAT
Organism: Microbacterium sp. str. 'China'; assembly: GCF_002993305.1. NCBI lineage: Bacteria > Bacillati > Actinomycetota > Actinomycetes > Micrococcales > Microbacteriaceae > Microbacterium > Microbacterium sp. str. 'China'. The sequence goes on from NZ_CP027434.1 coordinate 1,905,236, forward strand.
CTACGACGCGCTCGTCCGCCTCGCGCAGGAGTGGGCCCTCCGGGTGCCGCTCGTCGACGGTCACGGCAACTTCGGCTCCTTGGACGACGGCCCCGCCGCCGCCCGGTACACCGAGGCGCGCCTCGCCGCACCCGCGCTGTCGCTCACCGAGAACCTCGACGAGGACGTCGTCGACTTCATCCCGAACTACGACGGCCAGTTCCAGCAGCCGGCCGTGCTGCCCGCGGCGTTCCCCAACCTGCTCGTCAACGGTGCCAGCGGCATCGCGGTGGGCATGGCGACCAACATGGCGCCGCACAACCTCATCGAGGTCGTCGCCGCGGCGACCCACCTGCTCGAGAACCCGGACGCCACCACCGAGGATCTCATGGAGTACGTCCCCGGTCCCGACTTCCCGTCGGGCGGGATCCTCATGGGGCTCGATGGCGTGAAGGACGCCTATACGACCGGGCGCGGTGCCCTCAAGGTCCGCGGGCGGACGTCGATCGAGCCGCTGGGCCCCCGGCGCACGGGCATCATCGTGTCGGAGCTGCCCTACATGGTCGGCCCGGAGCGTCTCATCGAGAAGATCCGCGACGCGGTGCAGGCGAAGAAGCTGCAGGGCATCAGCGACGTCACCGACCTCACCGACCGGAACCACGGCCTGCGCGTCGCGATCGGGATCAAGACCGGATTCGACCCGAACGCCGTCCTGGAGCAGCTGTACCGGCTCACTCCGCTGGAGGACTCCTTCAGCATCAACAACGTCGCCCTCGTCGACGGTCAGCCCCGCACGCTCGGGCTCAAGGAGATGCTCAGCGTCTACGTGGGGCACCGCATCGAGGTCATCACCCGCCGCAGCCGGTACCGGCTCGCGCGCCGGGAGGAGCGCCTGCACCTGGTGGAGGGGCTCCTCATCGCGATCCTCGACATCGACGAGGTCATCCAGGTCATCCGCTCCTCGGACGACACGGAGCAGGCCCGCACCCGACTCCGGTCGGTGTTCGACCTCAGCGAGCCGCAGGCCGAGTACATCCTCGAACTGCGACTGCGCCGCCTGACCAAGTTCTCCCGCATCGAGCTCGAAGCGGAGCGGGACGCCCTCCTCGCGGAGATCGCGTCGCTGCGCGAACTGCTCGCCAGCCCGGCGCTGCTGCGCGCCGCCGTCGCCCAGGAGCTGGACGCCGTGGCGGAGGCCTACGGCACGCCGCGCCGCACGCTGCTGATGAACGCCGCCCCGCCGAAGCCCCGCGCGACGAAGGGCGCGGTGGATCTGCAGATCGCCGATGCTCCGACCACCGTGGTCCTGTCGACGACGGGCCGCGCCGTGCGCGTGGACCTCGGCGAAGGACAGGAGCTCACCGCCCCGGCCCGGCGGAGCAAGCACGACGCCATCCTCGCGACAGTCGAGACGACGGTCCGGGGCGAGGTCGGGGCGCTCACCAGCACGGGACGCGTCGTCCGCTTCTCCCCCGTCGACCTGCCCTCGGTGCCCGGCACCTCGGTGCAGCTCGCCGCGGGGACTCCGCTGCGCGACTACCTCGGGATCACGACCAAGGGCGAGCGCATCCTCGGGTTCGTCCGTTTCGACAGCGAGACCCCCGTCGCCCTCGGCACCGCTCAGGGCATCGTGAAGCGCATCGTGCCGTCGACCCTGCCCGTGCGGCCCGACCTGGAGGTCATCGGCCTCAAGGCCGGCGACGCCGTGGTCGGTGCGGCTGACGCTGCGGATGACGCCGACCTCGTGTTCCTCACCACCGACGCGCAGCTCCTCCGGTTCTCGGCTTCGACGGTCCGCCCCCAGGGCGCCCCGGCGGGCGGCATGGCGGGCATCAAGCTCGGCTCCGGCGCCTCTGTCCTCTTCTTCGGCACCGTCCGCCCGGACACGGAGGCCGTCGTCGCCACGGTGTCCGGCGCGGAGAGCATCCTGCCAGGCACCGATCCCGGCCGCGCGAAGGTCTCGGCCTTCACGGAGTACCCGTCGAAGGGCCGCGCGACTGGCGGCGTCCGCGCCCACGCCTTCCTGAAGGGCGAGGACCGCCTCACCGTCGCCTGGGTCGGCCCGAGTCCGGCACTGGCCGTCGACCCCACCGGCGCGGTGCGCAAGCTCCCGGACGTGGGGGCACGACGCGACGCCTCCGGTCAGCCGATCGACGGCGTCATCGGCAGCATCGGCCGCACGCTCGTCTGATCCGTTCCACGAAGAAGGGGACCCGGCCACGCCGGGTCCCCTTCTTCGTGACCTCTGCACTCAGGCGTCGATGGACTCGCGGGAGAGCTGGTCGGCGGAGTCGATGATGAACTCCCGCCGCGGGGCGACCTCGTTGCCCATGAGGAGTTCGAAGACGCGGCCCGCCGCCTCGGCGTCCTCCATCCGGACGCGGCGGAGCAGACGACCGGAGCGGTCCATCGTCGTGTTCGCGAGCTGCTCGGCGTCCATCTCGCCGAGACCCTTGTAGCGCTGGATCGGCTCGTGCCAGCGCTTGCCGGCCTTGCGGAGCTTCGCGAGCAGCGCGTGCAGCTCCTGCTCGCTGTAGGTGTAGATCGTCTCGTTCGGCTTGGATCCCGGATTGATGACGATGATCCGATGCAGCGGCGGCACGGCGGCGAACACCCGTCCGTTCTCGATGAGGGGCCGCATGTAGCGGAAGAAGAGCGTGAGCAGCAGAGTGCGGATGTGCGCGCCGTCGACGTCGGCGTCGCTCATGAGGATGATCTTCCCGTAGCGCGCGGCGTCGATGTCGAACGTCCGACCGGAGCCGGCCCCGATCACCTGGATGATGGACGCGCACTCGGCGTTGGACAGCATGTCGCCGACCGACGCCTTCTGCACGTTGAGGATCTTCCCGCGGATCGGCAGCAGCGCCTGGAACTCGCTGTTGCGCGCGTTCTTCGCCGTGCCGAGGGCCGAGTCGCCCTCGACGATGAAGAGCTCGCTGCGCTCCACGTCGTTCGTCCGGCAGTCGACGAGCTTGGTCGGCAGGGTGGACGACTCGAGCGCGTTCTTCCGGCGCTGCGTCTCCTTGTGGGCGCGTGCCGACACGCGGGCCTTCATCTCGGAGACGATCTTGTCGAGCAGCTGCGTGGCCTGGCTCTTGTCGTCGCGCTTGGTGGAGGTGAAACGCTGCTGAAGGTCCTTGCGCATCACCTGGGCCACGATCTGGCGCACGGCGGGCGTGCCGAGCACCTCCTTCGTCTGACCCTCGAACTGCGGCTCCGGTACGTTGACCGTGAGGACCGCGGTGAGGCCGGCGAGGACGTCGTCCTTCTCGAGCTTGTCGTTGCCGACCTTGAGCCGGCGGGCGTTCTGCTCGACCTGGCTGCGGAGCACCTTCAGCAGCTCCTGCTCGAAGCCCTGCTGATGCGTGCCGCCCTTCGGCGTGGAGATGATGTTCACGAAGGAGCGGATGCGGGTGTCGTAGCCGGTGCCCCAGCGCAGGGCGATGTCGACGGCGCAGACGCGCTCGACCTCGGTCGCCACCATGTGCCCGTCCGGCTGCAGGACCGGGACGGTCTCGGTGAACGTGCCCTCCCCCTGGATGCGCCAGGTGTCGGTCACCGGCGGGTCGACCGCGAGGTAGTCCACGAACTCGGAGATGCCGCCCTCGTAGAGGTACGAGGTCTCCACGGGGCCGGTCGGCGCACCGTCCTCCCCCACCCCGGCGCTCGCGGCGCGCTCGTCGCGCACCACGATCTCGAGCCCGGGGACCAGGAAGGCCGTCTGACGCGCCCGCGTCTCGAGCTCGGCGAGCTGGAACGCGGCGTCCTTGGTGAAGATCTGGCGGTCGGCCCAGTACCGCACCCGCGTGCCGGTGACGCCGCGCGGCGCCTTGCCGACGACGCGCAGCTCGCTGTTCTCCTCGAACGGGGTGAACGGCGCATCGGGCCGCTTCTCCCCCGAGTCCTGGAAGATGCCGGGCTCACCGCGGTGGAAGGACATCGCGTAGGTCTTGCCGCCGCGGTCGACCTCGACGTCGAGGCGCTCGGAGAGGGCGTTCACGACCGAGGCGCCGACGCCGTGCAGACCGCCCGATGCCGCATAGGAGCCACCGCCGAACTTCCCTCCGGCGTGCAGCTTCGTGTACACGACCTCGACGCCGGTCAGACCGGTCCGGGGCTCGACGTCGACGGGGATGCCGCGACCGCGGTCGTGCACCTCGACGCTGCCGTCGTCGTGGAGGATGACGTCGATCCGGGAACCGTTGCCGGCGACGGCCTCGTCCACGGAGTTGTCGATGATCTCCCAGAGGCAGTGCATGAGCCCGGGCGAACCGTTCGAGCCGATGTACATACCGGGGCGCTTGCGGACCGCTTCGAGTCCTTCGAGCACCTGGAGATGATGGGCGGAGTACTCGGCATTCACAATCTCCGAGTCTATTCGCGGGAGGGAGCCGCCCCTCGCAGACACTCCCCGGGGCGCCGCCTTCGCGGGTGCGCGCGTACGCGCTGAGCGAAACACGCCGTCGACCGGGCATGCCCCCAGGTGCAGCGTGGTTGTATTGAGCACGACCAACAAGGACGCCGACACCCGAGGAGGCCCCGAGATGAATGCAACGACCGAACGTGAGACCTCCGCTGTCGAGTACCGCCTGACCGCGATGGACCGCTGCGACTCGTGTGGAGCGCAGGCCTACATCGCCGCCGAGGTCAACGGTTCCGAGCTGCTCTTCTGCGCCCACCACGGCCGCAAGTACGAAGAGAAGCTGCGCAGCGTGGCCACGAGCTGGCACGACGAGACCGCCCGTCTCATCGAGACGGTCTGATCAGCGCCTGACCCGGCCGGGCCGGTTCAGTCCACGACCCTCCGCCGAATCCGCGGACCGAGGCGGGTGAGGATCTCCTCGCCCACCGTATCGATCCGCTCGGCGAGGGTCGTTGCTGTCTCCTCCCCCTGTGCGCCGGGGCCGAAGATCGTCACCTCGTCGCCGACCGCCATCCCCGGCCAGCCTTCGACCGTCATCGTGGCGACATCGATGGTCGACACCGCACGCGAGCCGGCGGGGGTGCCCACCGTCATCCCGGCCAGCGTGGAGGGGACGCCGTCCAGGCTCCCGACAGCGACGATCGCGTTCTCGCCCTCCAGCCGCACGACCGGCGCGACGAGACGCGCCGCGGGACGGATCCCGTCGAGGTCCGGGCCGTCCGCCGAGCGGACGCCGTAGCAGAACGCGCCGATCCGCGACACGGTCCCGCGCAGCTCGGGTCGCCACCAGGACGCGGCCGAGGCCGTGAGGTGCACAGACGCCGGCTGCGGCCCGGTCAGGCCGACCTGCCGGACGGCGTCGAGGAACACGGCCTGCGCCTCGTCGTCCTCGGCATCGCTCGCCTCGGCGATGTGGCTCCAGACGCCGACGAGGGCGAGTGCGCCGGAGCGCTCGGCGTCTCGGGCTTCGGCGACCGCGGCCGCCCAGTCCTCCGGGCGCACGCCGTTGCGATGTAGCCCGGTGTCGATCTTGAGGTGGATCCGTGCGCGCAAGCCGAGGACCTCCGCCCGCGCGGCGATGCGCCGGAGATACTCGACCGTGCCGACGCCGAGCTCGATGTCCTGCAGGAGCGCCTCGTCGATCTCCTCATCGGTCGAGGTCGCCCAGGCGAACACCGTCACCTCCCCGCCCGCGATGCGCCGGACCTCGACGCCTCCGCGCACGTCATAGCTGCCGAACGAGGTCACCCCGGCCTCGAGGGCCGTCTCGACCGCCCAGCGGAGCCCGTGGCCGTAGGCGTCGTCCTTGAGGACCAGCATCAGCGTGGAGTCGCCGAGGCGGTCACGGACCGCCGCGATGTTCGTGCGGAAGACGGCGCTGTCCAGACGCAGTTCGGGGCGCATCGGGCCTCCCATCATGCCTCCCATCCGCGCACGGCGTGCGCTCCCGGGACCGCGACGAGCTCGGCCGGGGTCATCCGAGTGAGCTCCGCCCAGCGCGCGATGGCGCCGGAGGCGGGTCCGGTCCCTCCGAAGTAGGTCACCGCGTCGCCCACCTCCGCGGGGGCGCCCTGGAGGTCGATGACGCAGACGTCCATCGCGACACGCCCGACGATGGGGTGCAGCGCGCCGTCGATCTCCACGTCCGCGTGGTTGCCCAGGGCCCGGACGACGCCCTGAGCGTAGCCGCCCGTCACGAGCGCGACCGTGGTGTCCGCCGCCGCCCGGAAGGTGTAGCCGTACGAGACGGCCTCTCCCGCCCGCAGGCGCTTGGTGGACATGACACGGCCGACCAGACGCATGACCGGAGGCGTCGTCGGGAGGCCCTCCGCGGACGGCAGCCCATAGAGGAGACGGGGATCGAGGTCCGGCTCTCCAGTGGTCGTGGCGGTGATGCCTTCGAGACGGAGCGCCTCGACCTCTCCGGGGGAGTCGACGAGGACCTCCTTCGCTCCTGCCGCGGTCACCGCCTGGGCGACGGCGAGCAGACCGTGACCCCACGCATCGCGCCGCAAGTCGGCCCGACGACCTCCCGCCTGGATCGCCGCGGACGCGCCGGCAGCGAGGGCCGAACGCGAGATCATCGCCTGCGGAAGCGCACTCGAACTCGTGTCACACACGTGCTCCAGCCTAGCTTCCGCGCTCCCAGGAGCCTGGGGGCTCCCCGCGTAGACTGGGACGTCGATCCCTAGACCCGGAGCTTCATGTCTCGTCTTTCTCTCGCGCCCCGCATCCGCTACCTCCTCGGCCGTGCCCGCCGCATCGACGTCGGTTCGGTGTTCGAACGCGCCAAGGAGGCCTCGGCCCAGCATCACCGGCCCGTGCCCACGATCGTCGCCGACATGCTCTGGTCGGCGGCCCGTCACAACGTCGGCTTCCAGGACTACATCGACTACGACTTCGCGATGCTGAACCGGGCCGAGCGTGAGACGTACATGACGCACCCCGTGTCCAACCAGCTCTCGCAGAAGTACGACCACCCCGACTTCCGCTGGATCTTCCAGGACAAGATCGAGTTCAACCGCAAGTTCTCCGCGCACCTGCACCGTGAGTGGATGGTGGTCGAGGAGGGGAACGCCGACGAGGTCCGCGCCCTGACGGAGCGCCTCGGCACGATCGTCACGAAGGAGCCGGTCGGCCAGGCCGGGACCGGTGTGCACCGGTATCACGCGGCCGACATCACGGACTGGACCGAGTTCCACCGCGGCCTCCTCGATCGCGGCGAGCTGCTGATCGAAGAGGTCATCCGCCAGCACGACGACCTCGCAGCCGTGTGCCCCGGGACCGTGAACACCACGCGCATCACCGCGTTCTTCGACGGCGAGAAGGCGCACATCCTCGCGATGGCGCAGAAGTTCGGACGCGGCGCGGTGAGCGACCAGATGACCTTCGGCGGCTTCTACACGATGCTCGACGAGAACGGGCACGCGGTGGGCGCCGGCTACGACTCGCACGGCCACGTCCACGAGACGCACCCGGACTCCGGGTTCCGTATCGCCGACTTCCAGCTGCCCTATATGGACGAGGTGCGGGCGTTCATCGATCAGGTCGCCCGCGTCGTGCCGCAGGTGCAGTACGTCGGCTGGGACGTCGTCGTGACCCCTGACGGCCCCGTGCTCGTCGAGGGCAACTGGGGCGCAGGCGTGTACGAGAACAAGCCCAGCATCACCGGCATCCGTACCGGGCACAAGCCGCGGTATCGCGAGGTCATCGGCTTCTGAGCCTGTCGAAGCGTCGACCCGGCCCCTTACGAACGAACCGGCCCCTTGCGTTCAAACGCAAGGGGCCGGTTCGTATGTGAAGGGGTGGTTCGACCCGCTCAGACCGCGCGGACGATGCCGAGCGGGGTGGACTCGAGGCCCTGCCCCAGCGGGTTGTCACCGAGGATCTTCACCAGCCGCAGCTCCCCCGCCTTGTCCAGCGTGGAGCCGAGGATGTTGCCGCCGAGATCGTTGATGTCGACCACGGCCACCTCCGCCTGACCGCCGATCAGCGTCTTCAGGTGCGCCGCGACCCGGTCCGGATCCTTCGGCCCGAGCACCACAGCCTCGTTGTACGGAGGGATGGTGTGCTTCGTCGGTCCGTCGATCGCGCGCGCCTTGTCCCCCGCGATGCGGTAGAAGTCGCCCTTGCGCCCGAACGCCTTGGTGATCGCCGAGACGGCCGCCGCGAAGAGGATGCGCGGCGTACCGCACTCACGCAGCGCCATCTCCATCGTCTCGGGCATGCCGAGACCGATGCCGTACGGCGTGCGCGTGACGTACTTCGACAGGAACAGCGCGAGCTTCCGCGGCTTGATCTCGTCCAGGCGGTAGGACCGCCCCTGCGTGATCGCGACGATCTTCTCGGTCACGAAGAGGAGGTCGCCCGGCTGGACGGCATCTTTGGCGTACTCCGTGATGATGGCGTCGAGATCGTCGTCCGGCATCACGACGCGGGTGCGCAGCGGGATCCGCGCGTAGCTCTTTCCGTCGACGCTCGTCTCGAGCGCCTTGCCCTCGTTCGCCTGCATCACTCGAGGTAGTCCCGCAGCGACTGCGAGCGGCTCGGGTGGCGCAGCTTGGCCATCGTCTTGGACTCGATCTGGCGGATGCGCTCACGCGTCACCCCGAACGTGTCACCGATCTGGTCGAGCGTCTTCGGCTGACCGTCGCCCAGGCCGAAGCGCATCCGGATCACGCCGGCCTCGCGCTCGGAGAGCGAGTCGAGGAGCTGCTCGAGCTGACGCTGCAGCATCGTGAAGCCCACGGCATCGGCGGGGACCACGGCCTCGGTGTCCTCGATGAGGTCGCCGAACTCGCTGTCGCCGTCTTCGCCGAGCGGCGTGTGCAGGGAGATCGGCTCGCGGCCGTACTTCTGTACCTCCACGACCTTCTCGGGGGTCATGTCGAGCTCGCGGCTCAGCTCTTCCGGGGTGGGCTCGCGACCGAGATCCTGGAGCATCTGGCGCTGCACGCGGGCGAGCTTGTTGATGACCTCGACCATGTGCACGGGGATGCGGATCGTGCGGGCCTGGTCGGCCATGGCACGCGTGATCGCCTGACGGATCCACCAGGTGGCATAGGTCGAGAACTTGAAGCCCTTGGTGTAGTCGAACTTCTCGACGGCGCGGATCAGGCCGAGGTTGCCCTCCTGGATCAGGTCCAGGAACTGCATCCCGCGTCCGGTGTAGCGCTTGGCAAGGGAGACGACGAGACGGAGGTTCGCGCCGAGGAGGTGGCTCTTCGCGCGCTGACCGTCACGGGCGACCCACTGCAGGTCGAGTCCGAGCTGGCTCGTCTTCTCGGCGGGAGACATCGCGGAGAGCTTCTCCTCCGCGAACAGACCCGCCTCGATGCGCATCGCGAGCTCGACCTCTTCGGCCGCGTTCAGCAGCGCGACCTTTCCGATCTGCTTCAGGTAGTCCTTGACCGGGTCGGCCGTCGCGCCGGTGATCTGGGTCGAGTAGACCGGGACCTCTTCGTCGTCCTTGGAGGAGATGACGATCGCACCGGTCGGCAGCGGCTCGGTGAAGGCCGGCTTCGCGTCGTCCTCCTCCTCGTCGCCCGCGGCGTCTTCGGAGCCCTCGGCCGCAGCGGCGTCGTCTTCCTCGACGACGTCGTCCGACTTCTTCTTCTTCGCGGGGGCGCGCTTGGCCGCGGCGCGCTTGGGCGCGGGAGCCGCTTCGGTCGCTTCGACGTCCTCGACCTCGGGATCCGCGGTGATCTGATCGGCCTTCTTCGTCCGCGTGTTCTTCGTCGTGGCAGGAGTCACGTTTCGCCTTTCACGGGGCCGCTGGGAGACCCCGGGACATTTCGGACACTAGTAAGACCCTTGTCAAGTCCAGCGCTCGAAAACACTGATTGACAACGGGTCGGACTCCTAGTATCGCACACGTATGGCGATGAGGACGCATTCGAGGGCGATCCGCTGCGAGAGATTCAGCCGCGCCCCGGCTTGTCCTCGTCGCCGGACGGACGCGAGGCGAGGTAGCGCTCGAGCTCGGCCGCAAGTTCATCGGCGCTGGGCAGGTCGCGTTCGCTGAACCCGCCCTCGTCGTACGAGTCGTCTTCGGGGTCGCGACCGGCCATGTAGGCGTCGTAACGACGTTCGAGGTTGTGCACCATCTGCTGCAGCTCGTCGTTCGCCGCGACCTGCTCGTCGACCCGGGCGATGTAGTCCGCGCGCCGCTCCTGCACCGCGTCGAGCATGAGCACGAGACCGGTCGACGCCATGAGCTTCTCTGCCGCCGCGCTGACCGCCTCCGGATTCTCCGTCTCGGCGAGGTAATGCGGCACCAGCAGCACGAAGCCGACGACGCGCTCGCCCCGCTCCGCGAACCGGAACTCGAGCAGGTGGCCGGCGGTGGCGGGCACCTGCGTGCGCGGACGCCATACGGAGTGTGACACCACGAGATCGCGCCGATTACCGCTCACCGTCGTCCCGATGGGACGCGTGTGCGGCACGGGCATGGCGATCGAGTGGACCCAGTGCAGTCCTGAGGCCTCGAATTCCGCAGCGAGATCCAGAACGGTCTCCGCGAAGGCGTTCCATGCGAAGTCGGGCTCATACCCCGTGAGCAGCAGGAACGGGCGTCCCAGCGCATCCGTGGCGAGGGAGAGCTCGAGGCGGGGCGGGCGGAACTCGGCGAGGTGGTCCTGGTCGAACGAGATGACCGGGCGGCGCGCGCGGTAGTCGAGGAGCACATCGTTGTCGAAGATCGCGAGCGGCTGCGGCGACGTCGTCTCCCGCAGGTGATCGATGAGCCCGGACACCGCACTGCCGGCGTCGGTGAACCCGGTGAGCAGCATCACGAGAGGCAGGCCGTGGGGCACCGCGGGGGCGTTCGCGACGCGTTCGTGGATCTCTCCGGAGAAGGGCATGTCTCCATGCTACGAGCCGCACCCGGAGCCGGGCTCTGACGTGTCTCGCTGAGAGCGAACACACCCCGGCCGCCGGACCGACGACCCCGGTGCGGAGATCCTAGGATGGAGAGCATGACGCTTCCCGTGCTCTCGCACACCACCGATCAGTTCCCCGGAAGCGCTGCCGATGCCGCAGTGCTCGTCGTCCCCGATCTCTCCGAGTCGGCCGAGTCGCTGGTGGCTCACCCCGGTCTCGCCGACGTCCTGGCGGGCATCGGCTTCACCGGCGCCGCCGGAGCGTTCGCGCGGGTCTACGCCCCCGAGGTGACGACCCTCCCCTTCGCGGTCGTCGGCGTCGGCTCTACCATCGACGACGCGTCGGTGCGGAGCGCCGCGGGCACGGCTCTTCGCTCTCTCACCGGCTTCGACACCGTCGCGCTCGGCCTCGCCTCCGGGCTCGAGGCGCACGCGGCCGCCGCGGCGGAGGGCGCCGTCCTCGGTGGCTACCGCTTCGATGACTACCGCGCCGAGAACGGCAGGAAGAAGCGGGCGACGGCGGTCGTCGTCCACGCCCCGCTCGACGACGCGACCGTCGCTCGCGCCCAGGCCACGGGCGAGGCTGTCGCCCTCATCAAGGACCTCGTGAACGTGCCCGCGGAGTGGCAGAGCCCCGCACAGCTCGCGCAGAGCGCCGCCGACAGCGTCGCCGACCTCGACGTGACCGTGCAGATCCTCGACGAGACCGCTCTCGCGGAACAGGGTTTCGGCGGCATCCTCGGCGTCGGCCAGGGCTCCGACCGCCCACCGCGTCTCGTCCGCCTCGACTACGCGCCGGCGGACGCGCAGCGCCACATCGCCCTCGTCGGCAAGGGGATCACGTTCGACACCGGTGGGCTCTCCCTGAAGCCGGCCGCGTCGATGGTCGGCATGAAGTTCGACATGGCGGGCGCCGCCACCTCTCTCGCCGCGCTCCGCGCCATCGCAGCCCTGCGACTTCCCGTGCACGTGACCGCCTGGCTCTGCATCACCGACAACATGCCGTCCGGCCGCGCCCTCCGCCCCGGCGACGTCATCCGCATCCTCGACGGCACCACCGTCGAGGTGCTGAACACCGACGCGGAAGGGCGCCTCGTCCTCGCCGACGGCCTGGTCGCCGCGAGCCGGGAGAACCCCGACGTCATCATCGACGTCGCGACCCTGACCGGCGCGATCGTCGCGGCCCTCGGCCACCGCCACACGGGTGTCTTCGGCGACAACGAGACGGTCGCGGAGTTCCTCGCCGCCGCTGCGCGCACGGGAGAGCCGGCGTGGCACATGCCCCTGCCCGCCTACATGGAGGAGACGCTGGACTCCCCCATCGCCGACATGATCAACGCCAACATGGGAGATCGGATGGGCGGCGCGTCCTTCGCCGGCCTCTTCCTGCGACGCTTCGTCGGCCGCACCTCGGACGCGGACGACGCGCCGCGCATCCCCTGGGTGCACCTGGACATCGCGGGCTCCGGTGAACACGCCGGCGCCCCCTACGGCTTCACCGAGAAGGGCCCCACGGGGGCGATGGTCCGATCGATCATCGCCTTCGCCGAAGCAGCATCCCACCCGGAGGCATGACACCCATGACAACCCACACCTTCGACATCGTCGTCCTGGGCGGCGGCAGCGGCGGGTACGCCGCGGCACTGCGAGCGAGCGAGCTCGGCAAGTCCGTCGCACTGATCGAGAAGGACAAGGTGGGAGGCACATGCCTCCACCGCGGGTGCATCCCCACCAAGGCGCTGCTGCACGCCGCCGAGGTGGCGGACCACGTGCGCGACGCCTCCTCCGTGGGAGTCACGGCCTCGTTCGGCGGGATCGACGTCGCCGGGGTGCGCACGTACCGCGAGGGCATCGTCGCCAAGAAGTACAAAGGCCTCGAGGGGCTCGTGAAGGCGCGCGGGATCACGACGGTCCCCGGGCTCGGCCGCCTGAACACGGACCGGAGCATCAGCGTGGGCGACGACGTCTACGTCGGCACCGACGTGATCCTCGCCACGGGCTCCTACAGCCGCTCGCTGCCGGGGCTCGAGATCGGCGGACGGATCCTGACCAGCGAGCAGGCCCTCGCCCTGGACGTCATCCCCGAGCGCGTGCTCATCCTGGGCGGCGGCGTGATCGGCGTCGAGTTCGCGAGCGTATGGCGCTCCTTCGGCGCCGAGGTCACCATCGTGGAGGCCCTGCCCCACCTCGTCCCGAACGAGGACATCGCGATGAGCAAGGGCCTCGAACGCGCGTTCCGCCGGCGTGGCATCCAGTACTCGCTCGGCGTGCGCTTCCAGACCGCCACGCAGGACGACTCGTCCGTGACTGTCACCCTGGAGGACGGCAAGGAGCTCACTGCCGACTACCTCCTCGTCGCCGTCGGCCGCGGCCCCGCCACCGCCGACCTGGGATTCGAGGAGGCCGGCGTGCGCCTTGACCGGGGGTTCGTGACGGTGGACGACGAGCTCCGCACCGGCGTCCCCGGCGTGTGGGCGGTCGGCGACATCGTCCCGGGTCTCCAGCTCGCCCACCGCGGGTTCCAGCAGGGCATCGCGGTCGCCGAGCGCATCGCGGGCCTCACCCCCGTGAACGTCCCTGACGTGCAGATCCCCAAGGTGACCTACTCCAGCCCCGAGGTCGCCTCGGTCGGTCTCACCGAAGAGGCGGCGATCGCGGCACATGGCGCCGACGCCGTCCACTCCTACGAGTACAACCTCGCGGGGAACGGGAAGAGCGAGATCATCGGCACGGGCGGCCTCGTCAAGGTCGTCCGCCTCAAGGACGGTCCCGTCCTCGGCGTGCATCTCCTCGGCGACCGCGTCGGCGAGCTCATCACCGAGGGGCAGCTCGCGGTCGCGTGGGAAGCCCACCCGGAGGACATCGCGCCGCTCATCCACGCCCACCCGACCCAGAGCGAGGCCCTCGGCGAAGCCTTCCTCGCGCTGGCCGGAAAGCCCCTGCACGCCCTCTGAGCACCAACCGGTGCCCGAGTCACTAAGCTAGACAAGCGTCATACAACTTCTGAAGGAGACTCAGTCATGAGCACATCCGTGGTCCTCCCCGCTCTCGGTGAGAGCGTCACAGAGGGTACGGTCACCCGCTGGCTCAAGCAGGTGGGAGACACCGTCCAGGCGGACGAGGGCCTGCTCGAGATCTCGACCGACAAGGTCGACACCGAGATCCCCTCTCCCGTCACCGGCGTCATCGAGGAGATCCTCGTCGCCGAGGACGAGACCGTCGAGGTCGGTGCTCTGCTGGCCCGCATCGGTGACGGCAGCGGCGCGGCCCCTGCCGGCGATGCCGCTGCCGCCGCCGAGGCCGCTCCGGCCGAAGCCGCCGCCCCCGCCGCTCCGGAGCCCGAGGCGGCTCCCGCAGCGGAGCAGCAGGCTCCCGCCGAGTCCGCTCCCGCCGAGGCCGCCCCTGCGGCTCCGTCCGGCGACGCGACCGACATCGTGCTCCCCGAGCTCGGCGAGAGCGTCACCGAGGGCACGGTCACCCGCTGGCTCAAGCAGGTCGGCGACTCGGTCGAGGTCGACGAGGCGCTCCTCGAGATCTCCACCGACAAGGTCGACACCGAGATCCCATCGCCGGTCGCCGGCGTGCTGCAGGAGATCGTCGCCGGCGAGGACGAGACCGTCGAGGTCGGCGCCGTGCTGGCACGTGTCGGTTCCGGTGCTGCTCCCGCGGCTCAGGCCGAGGCTCCCGCCGCGCCGCAGGCCGAGGCTCCCGCCGCGCCGGCTCCGCAGGCCGAGGCTCCCGCCGCGCCGGCTCCGCAGGCCGAGACTCCGGCTGCACAGCCCGAGGCTCCGGCTGCTCCTGCCCCGCAGGCCGCTGCTCCCGCCGCGCCGGCCCAGCCCGCTGCTCCCGCACAGCCCGCTGCTCCGGCACAGCCCGCGCAGGCCGAGGCTCCCAAGCTGTCGCTGCCGACCGAGAGCGACAACCTGTACGTGACCCCGCTCGTCCGCCGTCTGGCTGCGCAGCAGGGTGTCGACCTCGCCACGGTCAAGGGCACCGGCGTCGGAGGCCGTATCCGCAAGGAGGACGTCCTCAAGGCGGCCGAGACGGCGACCGCCGCACCGGCGGCCGCCGCGGCACCGGCTCCGGCACCCCTCGAGGTGTCGCCGCTGCGCGGGACCACTCAGCCGATGTCGCGCCTGCGCAAGGTCCTCGCCAAGCGCGCGGTCGAGTCGATGCAGCAGACCGCTCAGCTCACCACCGTGGTCGAGGTCGACGTCACCGCTCTCGCCGAGTACCGCGACAGCGTCAAGGCGTCCTTCCTCGAGAAGACGGGCGACAAGCTCTCCTTCCTGCCGTTCTTCGCGCTGGCGGCGGCGGAAGCCCTGCAGGCCTTCCCGATCATCAACGCGACGGTCGACGGCGAGCAGATCGTCTACCCGGCCTCCGAGAACGTCTCGATCGCGGTCGACACCGAGCGCGGTCTGCTCACGCCGGTGCTCCGCGACGCGGCGTCGAAGAACATCGCCGAGATCGCCCACGAGATCGCCGACCTCGCGGCGCGCACGCGCGACAACAAGCTGAAGCCCGACGAGCTCGCGGGCGGCACGTTCACGCTGACCAACACCGGTTCGCGCGGCGCGCTGTTCGACACCCCCGTGGTGTTCCTGCCGCAGTCGGCGATCCTCGGCACCGGCACGGTCGTCAAGCGCCCTGGCCTGGTCAAGGTCGGCGGCACGGACGCGATCGCGGTGCGCTCCTATGTGTACCTGGCCCTGTCGTACGACCACCGCATCATCGACGGTGCCGACGCGGCCCGCTTCCTCGGCGCTGT
The DNA here is from genome assembly GCF_002993305.1 of Microbacterium sp. str. 'China'. Lineage (NCBI taxonomy): Bacteria > Bacillati > Actinomycetota > Actinomycetes > Micrococcales > Microbacteriaceae > Microbacterium > Microbacterium sp. str. 'China'. The sequence goes on from NZ_CP027434.1 coordinate 1,920,789, forward strand.
CAAGGCTCGCCTGGAGGCCGCGCAGTTCAGCGGTCAGCTCGGCGCCTGACTCGACGGCTTCGTCTCACCTCGGCTGGTCCGCGACGCGATATGCGTCGCGGACCAGCCATTTCTCTTCTATGCGCGCGAGAACGAGAGTGATCGCACCCTCCGTCCCCTCCTCGTCAGCGGACGATGACGGCACTTCCAGCACGGCGATGTCTCCATACCGATCGATGAGAGCGGCGTCCTGGACGTCGGCGGCTCCGGAGACGAGCGGGATGACCTCCGACGGGCTCGCCGCGACCGCGGAAGCGCACACCCGGTCCTCCTGAGCTTCGCACTCCTCGATCTGGGCCACGAGCCCCGGCAGGGCGAGCACCGGATCGTCGCCCGTCGGCGCCACCGGTGTGCGGGCCGCGGGAGCCGGCGACGGGGAGTCTACGTCCGCAGAGTCGGCCCCCGCTCGATGGGGCGAGGCCGAGGGCCGGCTCTCCGGGGGCCCGTCCGCCGGATCATCTCGCTCGTTAGGCCACAGCAAGCCGGCAAGCAGCACCACCACCGCGCCGGCACCGGCCACGGCGAGAACCCGCGGCCGTCGGGATCCGGTCCCCCGCTCCGGTGCGGCCCGGCGCGGCCTGCCGGCCTGCTGGCCGATGAGGGCTCGCGTCCTGCCGACGAGGCGGTCACGCAGAACGAGAATGTCGGCAACGATCCGTGTCGAGCGCGGTCCGCCCGCTCCTTCCACCCGCGCCCGGCGGTGCCGCAGTCGCGCACGGGCAACCGGCTCGACCCGGACGCGCCGCAGCGCCCCGGCAACCCCCGTCTCCACGGGAGGGCCTGCCCGGTCTTCGGCCGCCTCTTCCAAAGGTCGCGGCGCCGCCATCTCCAGGAGCTCGCTCTCCACCTCCTCGAGCAGCCGCCGTGGCACCCTGCGCTGTGCCGCGGCCGTGTCGATTCGATCCCGGGCGCGGTCGAGAGCCCGAGCCAGCATCTTGTCCATACACTCCGCGCGCAGCCGGCCTACGATCTCGGAGACGGCAGACGCCGCCTCCTGGCCGGGCCCGACCACGAAGAGCGGCCGGCCACCCTCGGTGAGCCACCATGTTCCCTGCGCCTCGACAGCCGGCGCCGGACCCAGTTCCGCCAGTCCGCGCAGCAGACTCACGACCACCGTGCCGATCTCCCCGGGCGGCAGCCCACCCTGTGTCCGGAGCCGTCGGTCCAGGTACGACTCCAGCCGCTCCGTGCACCAGGGAAGCAACACGTCATGCCCGTCCAGCCGTCGGGCGATGTCGACCGGAGCCGCGATGTGCTGAAAGCCCGCGTACCGCCAGCCCGCCCAGCCGGCGAAGCTCTCAGCGTCGGCGCGCACGAGCGGCCCGTCCGGTGAGGTCACGAGCGCACCGTGGAAGGGCCCTTCGGAGCGGTCGAGGAGACGGATCGTGCGGTGCGCCTGGGCGAGCACGGCCGGTTCCTGCAACGGAGTCTCACGCGCTGGTGTCATGTGGTCCATCCCACCCGACCCGCCGGACCCGCCGTGGCTGTTCGGTGCCGCCGGGAGGGGATCCGGTCGCGGTCCGAATTGTGCAGGAACGGTCACCCTCTGCTCTCCGCTGCACGCGAACGGCGGCATCGCAAGGCGCTCGGACTCGGTAGGCTGGTCTCCATGGCAAAGCGTGCTCCCGAACCCGAGAAGCGTCCTGGGTTCTTCTCCCAGATCAAGTCCCTCTTCCGGTTCACGCGCGAGGCCTACCCCTGGCTCCCCTGGGCGCAGGCCGCGATCCTCATCGGCGGCGTGCTCCTCGGTCTCCTGGCCGGCTACCTGATCCCGCCGTTCCAGGTGTGGACGCTCGTCCTCTGGGCGATCACCGGCCTCATGCTCGGCGTGCTCGGCGCCCTCTTCCTCATGACCAGGCTCTCGACCTCGGCCATGTACACGAAGATCGACGGCATGCCCGGTGCGACGGGTCACGTGCTCAGCACCAGCCTGGGTCGCCAGTGGCAGGCTTCCGAGACCCCGGTGGGCATCAACCCGAAGACGCAGGAGGCCGTGTACCGAACGGTCGGCCGCGGCGGCATCGTCGTCGTCGGCGAAGGCGCCCGCGGACGTCTCACGCGGCTGGTGAACGAGGAGCGCAGCCGGGCGCAGCGCGTCGCCCATGGCGTGCCGATCACGGTGCTCTACGTCGGGCACGGCGAGGACGAGGTCCCCATCGCCGACCTCGCGAAGACCATCAAGAAGCTCCCGAAGGCCATCGACAAGGCCACGATGGCGGCCGTCATCCGCCGCATCGACTCGGTCTCGCAGTCGCTGTCGTCGCTTCCCATCCCGAAGGGGATCGACCCGACGAAGGTGCGGGCGCAGCGTCCGCGCTGACCCGCTCCCCCGAACCGCGAAGCGCGGCCGTCCTCACCGAGGGCGGCCGCGCTTCTCTTATTCCGAGAGCGGCTGTTTGGGGAGACGGCGCACCTTCGCCCGGCGGCGACGACGCTCGGGGATCATGGAGCGCATCTCATCGAGCTTGCCGAAGCAGAACAGGCGGTCGTCGGGTTCGAGGACCACGTGCTTGCGCGGGTTCGGGATCACGCTCACCCCGCGGTGCAGCGTGAGGACGGTGATGTCGCGTTCCCACAGACCCGCCTCCCCCAGCGTCTTGCCGACGAGGTCGGCGGCGCCGTGGACCATGAGCTCGGCGACGCCGTATCCCGTGGAGACCGTGAGGCGCTGCCGCACGTCGATCTCCGGGAAGGCCACCTGACCGGCGATGTAGTCGATGATCGCGCCCGCGACGTCGAGCTTGGTCGCGGTCTCGATGCCCTGCAGGCCCGGGGAGGAGTTGACCTCCATCACCAGGGGTCCCTCGTCCCCCTCCAGCATGTCCACGCCGGCGACGCGGAGTCCCATGATCTGGGCCGATCGCACGGCGGCCCGCTCGTAGACCGGGTCGAGCTCGATCGCCTCGACCGAGCCGCCACGGTGCACGTTCGAGCGGAACTCGTCTCCGGCCGCCGAGCGCCGCATCGCCGCGACCACGCGGTCCCCGACGACGAGCGCGCGGATGTCGCGCCCCCGGCTCTCGGCGATGAACTTCTGGATGAGCACGTTCTGCTTGGTGGAGTGGAGCGTCTCGATGATGGCCTCGGCCACCTTCACCTGAGGCGCGAGGATGACGCCGATGCCCTGGGTGCCCTCGAGCAGCTTGATCACCACGGGAGCACCCCCGACGCGCTCGATCGCCGGTCGCACGTCGGCGCGGTTGCGCACGAAGGCCGTCGGAGGCATAGCGATGTTGTGCCGGGAGAGGATCTGGTTCGCCCGCAGCTTGTCGCGCGCGCTGGAGATGCCGTTCGCCGTGTTGGGGGTGTAGACGTCCATCTGCTCGAACTGCCGCACCACGGCGGTGCCGAAATACGTGATCGAGTTGCCGATGCGGGGCAGGATCGCGTCGTAGTCGCTGAGCTGCCGGCCCCGGTAGTGCAGGTCGGGCTCATCGGAGGTCAGGTCGATCGCGAAGCGCAGCGTGTTGAGCACCTTCACGTTGTGGCCCCGCTGCAGTGCGGCCGCGCGGAGGCGTTGGGTGGAGTACGCCTGCGGCGCACGGGACAGCACTGCGATCTTCACGGGGGATTTCCTGCCAGGATGTATCAGGTGAGTAGGTCTACCCATTCAAACACCCTTACGGGGTGGCGCGAGTGGGTGAGCCTGCCCGATCTCGGCGTCGACTGGATCAAAGCCAAGATCGACACCGGCGCCCGCACCTCGTCCCTGCACGCGTTCGACATCCAGGAGTTCGAGCGCGACGGCGAGGCGTGGGTGCGTTTCCGCGTGAAGCCCTGGCAGGACAGCCAGGAGGACGCGGTCGTCGTGGAGTCCCCCATCCACGACCGCCGAGCCGTCCGGAGCTCGTCCGGACACGCGCAGGAGCGTCTCGTCGTGCAGCTGATGATCCGGCTCGTCGACCGCGAGGTGATGGCCGAGGTCACGTTGAGCAACCGGGACGAGATGGGTTTCCGCATGTTGATCGGCCGCGAAGCGCTGCGTCGCGGTTACGTCGTCGATGCGGCGCGTTCCTTCCTCGGCGGCCGCGCACCCCGTGAGGCACGCCGGCGCAACCGCGGCCGCGCCTGAGCGTCAGGCGCGGATGAGGACCGTTCCCACGGCCTTGTCGTGCAGACCGCGCTGATCCGGGTCCCACACCACGGCCGGAATCACGATCAGCAGCAGCAGCGTGCGTACGATCGGGCGCCATAGGCCGACCCAGCCGCCGTCGAGACGGACGACGCGCATGCCGAGGATGCGGTGCCCGGGGCTGCCGCCCGCGGTCGGGATGAAGAGGATCTGCACGACGCCGAAGATGAGCAGCGTGGCGAACGGGTCGTACTGGAAGAACGCGACGGAGAGGATGACGGCTGCCGTCCAGTCGATCGCGAGGGCGCCGATCCGGCGACCGGGGCGGCCGATGCTTCCCGGTCCGGACTCCGGGAGTCCGAGTCGCTCACCGGGGTACGTGTTCACAGCATCCGTCACCCCTCCAGCCTACCGAGGCTGTGGATGCCCTCCGATCCTGCTCACGCTGTAACACGGACGAAACAAAGCGGATACCGTGGAGAAATCCCCCGTCCGTACTGTGCAAAGTGGCCCCGAAGCCATCGATCCGCATCACAGGAGTCGTACATGTTCAAAGATTCGTCCGAGGTACTGGCCTACATCAAGGAGAACGACGTCAAATTCCTTGACATCCGTTTCACCGACCTCCCTGGTGTGCAGCAGCACTTCAACATCCCTGCGGCGACGGTCGACGAGGCCTTCTTCACGGACGGACAGCTGTTCGACGGCTCCTCCATCCGCGGCTTCGCCAGCATCCACGAGTCGGACATGCAGCTCATCCCGGATGTGACGACGGCGTACATCGACCCCTTCCGCGAGGCGAGCACCCTCGTGATGATCTTCGACATCTACAACCCGCGCACCGGCGAGATCTACTCGAAGGACCCGCGTCAGGTCGCGAAGAAGGCGGAGAAGTACCTCACCTCCACCGGCATCGCCGACACCGCGTTCTTCGCTCCCGAGGCCGAGTTCTACATCTTCGACGACGTGCGCTACTCCGTGACCGCCGGCGAGAGCTTCTACAAGGTCGACTCCGAGGAGGCCGCGTGGAACACCGGCCGCGAGGAGGAGGGCGGGAACCTCGCCAACAAGACCCCCTACAAGGGCGGCTACTTCCCCGTCAGCCCGGTCGACAAGACGGCCGACCTGCGCGACGACATCACCCTCAAGCTCATCGATGCGGGCTTCATCCTCGAGCGCTCCCACCACGAGGTGGGCACGGCCGGCCAGCAGGAGATCAACTACCGCTTCGACACCATGGTGCACGCGGCCGACGACATCCTGAAGTTCAAGTACATCGTCAAGAACACCGCCGAGGAGTGGGGCAAGGTCGCCACCTTCATGCCGAAGCCGCTGTACGGCGACAACGGCTCGGGTATGCACACCCACCAGTCGCTGTGGAACGACGGCAAGCCGCTGTTCTACGACGAGGCCGGCTACGGTCAGCTCAGCGACATCGCGCGGTGGTACATCGGCGGCATCCTGGCGCACGCGCCGGCCCTGCTCGCCTTCACCAACCCGACGCTGAACAGCTACCACCGTCTGGTCAAGGGCTTCGAGGCTCCGGTCAATCTGGTCTACTCGGCCGGCAACCGCTCCGCCGCGATCCGCATCCCGATCACGGGCTCGAACCCGAAGGCCAAGCGCATCGAGTTCCGCGCCCCCGACGCCTCGGGCAACCCGTACCTCGCCTTCGCCGCGCAGCTCATGGCGGGCCTCGACGGCATCAAGAACCGCATCGAGCCGCACGAGCCCGTCGACAAGGACCTCTACGAGCTCCCGCCCGAGGAGGCCAAGAACATCCCGCAGGTGCCGAACTCCCTGCTGGACTCGCTCGAGGCGCTCCGCGCCGACCACCAGTTCCTCCTCGAGGGCGGCGTGTTCACCGAGGAGCTCATCGAGACCTGGATCTCCTACAAGTACGAGAACGAGATCCTGCCGATCGCTCAGCGCCCGCACCCGTTCGAGTACGAGCTGTACTTCGGAGTCTGAGCCGAACGCAGATCGCGAAAGAGTCCGTCCCCATCCGGGGGCGGGCTCTTTCGCTGTCCAGGGCCGGGCGATGACGGCAGCCTTATCCCTCCGTACTCATCCGAGGTTACTTCCTACGCATACACAGACATTTCGCTATCCTCTGACCACGTCTTCGCCTATGCTCGATCCCGCAGCCGGGGGGGCTCGCAGGAAGAGGGCGGCATGTCGCAGGACTACGAGGTCGACACGGACGTGTTGCGGACGATGGCGGCGAAGACGCGACGCATCATCTCAGACGTCGGGGCGACCGACCTCACCCCGCCGACGAGCGCCGGCCACGAGTGGGTGGTCGCGGCCTCTGAGCGGTTCGCCGAAGCCTGGTCTGCGGGCCTCGCGGCCCGGGTGACGGACTCCGACGCTTTCACCGAACGTTTGGCGACGACGGCCCGGATCTTCGACGAGGGGACGGATGCCGCGAAGGCCGAGGTCGACGCGATGATCTGGGAAGAGTGATGGAGCTCGGGCAGACCCGCTCCGCCGCCGCCCTCATTCCCGGCTCCCCCGGCGAGGTCCGGCAGACAGCCGAGGCGTGGAAGGCACACGGCTCGGCTGCAGCACGGGTGCACGACAAGCTCGCGACGCTCGACGATGAGGGCACCTGGACCGGCGAGGCCTACGACGCGTACTTGGCGCGCTTCGACCGTCAGCTGCTGCACTGGTCGAACGCCGGCGACGGGCTCCGCGAGGGCGCTCACGCCCTGTTCACCTGGGCGGATGCGCTGGAGTGGGCGCAGGAGGAAGCCGCGCGCGCCATCACCCTGTGGGACGAGGCCGAGCAGCAGGCCGCCACGGCGTTAGCCGCGCACCGCGCGTACGTCCGCGAGCTTCGGGTCGGGCAGGGTCTACGGCACCCGGACGTGGAGGTGCCGTTCGTCGACCCGTCCGGTCCGGCGCATGAACAGGCCAGAGAGGTGCTGTTCACCGCCCGGGCGACGCTGGAGGTCTTCGCCCGGGACTGCGCTGTCCGATTGGAGCAGGCTGCAGAGGCCGCGCGCATGCCGCTCACCGAGGCTGAGGCCGCGACCGCAGCCCAGCATGCCGTCACCGAGGCGGTGTTCACCCTTGCTGTCGTGCAGCCGTTCCAGGCCACGACGGACATGCTCGCCGTCTCCGCGCAGACGCTGTGGGAGCACCCGGACATCATCCTCGAACTCCTCGGCGGGGCTGCGACCTTCATCGGAGGCGCGGCACTCGCTGTCGGTGGCGGAGGTCTGACCATCACCGGAGCCGGCGCACTCGCCGGCGCACCCGCCATCGCCGCCGCAGGCCTCGGCGTCGCCGGCGTCGGTGCGGGACTCATCGGGGATGCAACCGGGCGGTGGTTCCGCGAAACCGACAGAGCCGCCGACTCCCGCAAGGGTGTCGATCGCGGGGATGGACGAGACTACGAGGGCAAATACGCAAACGGTCAGGAGGAAAAGCCGTGGGTCGACAAAGAGAAGATCGGACTCGACAAGTTCGCCGCTGAGGAGCAAGTGGAAGTGATCCGTATCAAAGCCAAGGTGGGCTACGACGGCGCGCCACAGGACGGCCGATACTATGACGGCCTCGTCCGAAACCCTGACGGGACGTTCACAGCCATCGAGGTCAAGTCCGGTGGTGCTTATGACGCGTATTTCCGGCCGGGGAGCACACAGCGCCAGTTCGACGCGCAAGTGAACGATGGGGCCGTCGCGAGAGGGCGGCTCAATGGTGAGAGTATCGAGATTTCTAGGGTGATTGTGAGAAGGGAACCATGAGCAGCTACGGACCGTTCGCAGAGAGAACCCCACGCGGCCAGGAAGGGTGGATTGAAGAGGTCTTTCGTCCGGTCCCGGATACTCTTCGGCTGAGGCTCGAAGCACTGGACGGCCTGGAGACATTCACCTACATCATCTGGCGGGGCAGCGACCCGACGAGCATCGTGGGGTTCGACTCCAAGCCTGGTGGATCCTTCATGCAGGCGGCGGGTTCAGCCGATCAGATGACCGTGGAGGTCCGGTTGGCAGGGCCTGACGGTCAGACCCGCCTGTACACGGTCGGTCGTCCCGAGCCTGCCGATGGGACGACGCTGATCCCGATCAGTCAGACCCGTGCGGTGCGCGTGTTCTCGAACGAGGTGTTCACCGCCGACGAAGCCGCGGTCATCTTCTACACCTACTACCTCACCGACGCCGTCGCTCAGCCGTACGTCCTCCGCGAGCTCGACCTCAGCCAAGAACTGTCGGAGCAACGATGAGAGTAGCGGTCCGTCACGACGCCATTAGCGACACGGTCGCGCGTCTCGCCCTCACCGTCCGGCAGTTCCAGGAGCGGCTCGACGCCCTCGACGCGGAGGCCGCTCGACTTCGATCCTCATGGTCCGGTGAGGCGCAGGCGGCATACGACCGCGCCCACCACGACTGGGACACCGCCATCCGCCGGATGAAGGCCGCCCTCGCCGAAGCCAACCGCCGACTCATCACCGCCAACGCCATCTCCATGGAGACCGCCAGCACCGCCGCCCGCCTCTGGCGGTAACGGTGCTCCGGGCATGGCCCGCGTCAGAACTCGTCGGCGACGATCTCGGCCTTGAAGCCCGCGGAGTTCTCCAGCCATCCGGCGTAGTGATCCGGCCCGCCCGCGTGCGGGTAGCGCTCCGCGTACAAAGGCCGCCAGCCGTGTTCTGGCGCCGCCGCCATGATCGCGTCCACACGGTCCCGCGGGCCCGCAGCGAAGGCGAGATGGTTCACGCCCGGGGCACGACGATCGTGTTCACTGCTGCTGAGGTTCGGGGATGTCGTGAGGGTGACATACGCGCCACCCGCCTCCCAGGACTCGCCCTCGGGCCATGCACCGGCGCGGACGAAACCCACCGCACCGAGCAGCCACCCCCACTCCGCTCGCGACGACACGAGGTCGGCGACCCAGACCTCCACGTGGTGAATCCCTGCCATCCGTCCAGTCTCTCAGCTCCCCGTGGATCCGCCATTGCAGGTGTCGGGCTCTACGTCAACCCCAACGCGTCGCTTTTTTTGCGCGGATACGGTGAATACATCGTCGGGATACCCGGTCCCGCCAGTGGAGGACGCCGTGATCACCCAGGAAGCCCCGCCCACCGCCGCGCTTCTGGACGGCCGCTACCGCCTGGCGGAGGCTGTCGGCATGGGCGGGATGGCGACCGTGTATCGCGCGGAGGACATCGCCCTCGAACGCACCGTCGCGGTGAAGATGTTCCGCGAGTCAGACGATGCCGTCGTGTCCGTGGAGCGGGTGCATTCGGAGAAGGCGCTCCTCGCGGGCCTCAACCACCCGGGCCTGGTCACACTCCTCGACGCGCACCTCGAGCCCGGACGACCGAAGTACCTCGTGATGGAGTACGTGCCGGGACCGACGCTGAGCAAGCGCATGGCCCGCGCGACGGTCCCACCGCGGGAGATCGCCACGATCGGGGCGGACATCGCCTCCGCCCTCCACGCCGTGCACAGCGCCGGCATCGTGCACCGCGACATCAAGCCCTCGAATGTCCTCCTCACGCCGCCCCTCGACACGAACGGCCGCTGGAGCGCGAAGCTGGCCGACTTCGGGATCGCCTGCGCCATCGACATGTCCCGCGTCACCACTCCCGGCATCGTCCTCGGGACGCTGACCTACATGGCACCGGAGCAGTTGCGCAACGGCGACATCCGTCCCGCGGTCGACGTCTACGCGCTCGGGCTCGTCCTGTTGGAGGCGCTCACCGGTAAGCCCGGCTTCGCTCCCACCCTCAGCGTCGAATCCGCCCTCGCCCGTCTCCACATCGCGCCGGAGATCCCGGCGGAACTGGGATCGGAGTGGGCCGCTCTGCTCAGCGCGATGACGGCGATCGACCCCGACGCACGGCCGCACGCTCTGGAGGTCGAGAGCGAACTTCGCCGGCTGATCGACCTCCCTTCGACCGAGGAGGTCGCCACGGACGTCACCGTGCCGCTTCCCGCGCCGACGGCAGGCACCCTCCCCCGCACCCGCGCCGAGGCCCGCGCCCGCCGTCGCGCCGCCTCGGCGCACCCCGCCGCGTCCCCGGCCGGGCGCACGCGCCGTCGTCGCGAGTCCCTGCTCATCGCTGCGGTGGTCGTACTCGGCGCGGTGACCACCGCCTCCGCAGCACTGCTCGGACACGGCGAGCAGGCCCTCGCCAGTTCGGGTGCCGTCTCCGACGGTGCCTCGAGGATCGTCGAGGACCTCCCGCCGGTCGAGCCGACTCCCGCGGACGCCGTCGTCGACTCGGAGCAATCAGAGACCGTCGCCGTGGAGCCGGTGGCCGCGACCCCGGTGACACGGACGGCACCGGTCACCGAGTCGGTCGCCGAGGATAGCCTGCCCGAGAACGCCGCACCGCAGGCGCAGGAGAACCGAGGCAAGAGCCCCGGCCGCGACCGCAACAACGGCAAGGGCAATAGCAGCCACTGATCCGACGCTTCCGACGCCCGCCGGGCCGGCGGGTGTCGCTGAGCAGCGCGCGGGACCGGGTGGAGGATGATCGAGTGTCGAGTATCGACAGAGGGAGGGGACCATGCGTCGCAGGAAGTTGATCGCACCGCCGGATCAGGCACCCAGCGTGTCCGCGCAGCGACGGTCGCCGTCGAGCGTGGTCGCCGGCGCCAGGGCGAACCCGTTCATGTTCGGTCTCCTCGGTGCCCTCGGGGTTCTCGTCGCGCTCATGATCGGCGGCATCGTCGGCCAGCTCGCCACCGTGCTGGTCTACATCGGCGTCGCGCTCTTCCTGGCGCTCGGCCTCGATCCGATCGTGCGGTTCATCGAGCGTAAGCTCCCCCGTCCCGCGGCGGTCGCCGTGGTCGTGATCGGCGTCCTCCTCGCCTTCGCCGGGATCATCCTCGCCATCGTCCCCACCCTCGTGGAGCAGATCGGGAACCTGATCAAAGACGGTCCGAAGATGATCAAGGACTTCACGAACAGCGCCTGGTTCCAGGACGTCAGCGGACAGTTCGGCGGCACGATCAAGGACGCGGTCGACGGTGTACTCGGCTTCGTGCAGAACCCGGACAACTTCCTCGACATCGGCGGCGGTGTCTTCGCCGTGGGCGCCGGGATCGCCGGCGGCCTGACGGGCATCACGATCGTTGTGATCCTCACGCTGTACTTCATGGCGTCGCTGCGCAGCATGAAGCGGGTGGCTGCCCGGTTCGTCCCGGCGTACCAGCGCGACACGTTCAGCGAGCTCCTGGAGGACGTCTCGAGTGCCGTCGGGCGCTACGTCATCGGTCAGGCGAGCCTCGCGCTCACCAACGGCATCCTGAGCCTCATCTTCCTCACCATCATCGGAGCGCCGGTGCCGGCGCTGCTCGCACTGATCGCCTTCATCGGATCGATGATCCCGCTCGTCGGAACCCTCTCGGCGTCGATCATCATCTCGCTCATCTGCCTGTTCGTCTCGCCGACGACCGCGCTGATCGCGATCATCTACTACCTGATATACATGCAGATCGAGGCGTACGTACTCTCTCCGCGGATCATGAACAAGGCCGTTGACGTCCCGGGCGCGCTGGTCGTCATCGCCGCAGTGGCCGGTGGCGCGCTCGGCGGGATCCTGGGTGCGCTCGTCGCGATCCCGGTGGCCGCGAGCATCATCATCATCGTGCAGAAGGTCGTCTTCCCCAACCAGGACAGGAAGAAGACGCCGCCCGCGGTGACCGTCGCCTGATCAGCGGACGAGGACGGCGCCCGGCTGCACACGGACGGTGAAGGCGTCGATCTCGCCGACCTCCTCGCCGTCGATCTCGAACATCTGCGGCGCGGCGAGCTGCACCCGGATCCGCTCCGCCGAGACATGGGTCGTGGAGTCGGTGCTGACCGCCTGATCGACGTTCCCGATCATGCGACGGATCCCGTTGTCCCAGACGACCGAGCGGACGGTGTCGAGCCACTGCAGCGCGCCGTCGGAGCTGATGAGCAGCATGTCGAGGAGGCCGTCGTCGAGGACGGCGTCCGGCAACAGGCGGATGCCGCCCTGGAGCATGCCGCAGTTGCCGACGAGCAGCGTGTGCCCGCGCACCTCCTCCGGCTCGTGGTCGTCGAGCTGCAGCGTGATGTCCGTCATCTCGGTGCCGGCGAGTGCCCGCCCCATCGCCTCCACGTAGGCGAGCCAGCCGGCGCGATCCTTGAGGTCGTCGTTGGTCTCCACGAGCATCTGCGCGTCGACCCCGAAGCCGACCATGACGGAGAAGGCGTGCTCCTCGCCGTCGAACTCCACCCAGCCGAGGTCGATGCGGTGGGGCTCCGAGTCGCGGATGTGCTCGAGCGCCGGCAGCACGCCCTCGAGCGGCACGCCGAGGTTGCGCGCCAGGAGATTGCCGGTGCCCTGCGGCACGATGCCGAGGGCGACATCGGTGCCGACCAGAGCCTCCGCGACCGCGCGGATCGTGCCGTCACCGCCGACTGCGATGACGAGGGCGCAGCCCTCCTCCACGGCCTTCGCCGCGACGCCGCGACCGGGGTCGTCCGGGGTGGTCTCCCCCCAGCGCACATCGGCTTCCTCGCCGAACGCGAGGGTCACCGCTTCCCCGAGGACATCCCGGTCGGACTTCGTCGGGTTCCAGATCACGCCGATGCGAGGAGAGGTCATACGCTCACTCTGAGCGACGGAGGACGATCGTGCAACTCGACCGGCCGTCTAGCCGTAGAAGAGCTGCTCGAAGGTCCGCCGGGCGCGCCGCGTAACCGCCAGATAGTCCTCCTCGAGCGGTGTCGCGGACCGGGGTGGATAGCCGAGCAGACGGGCCAGGGCATCCAGCTGACGGCGGTCAGCGGGGAGGACGTCGCTCGTCTGCCCCGTGAGCAGCGTGATGCCCGAACGGAGACGGCTCGACAGCAGCCAGGCGGCCCGCAGGCGCTCGGCGTCGTCCTCCCCGACGAGCCCGGCTCCGACCGCGGCGTCGAGCGCGTGCAGCGTGGACGTGGTCCGGAGACCCGGAACGTCGGTCGCATGCTGCAGCTGGAGGAGCTGCACGAGCCACTCCACGTCGCTGAGAGTCCCCGGCCCGAGCTTGAGGTGACGACGCGGGTCGGTGCCCTGCGGCAGCCGCTCCCCCTCCACGCGCGCCTTGATCCGCTTGATCTCCCGGAGGCCCTGAAGATCGACCGCCTCCGGGTACCGGATGCTGTCCGCGAGCTCCATGAACCGCCCGATGAGCTTCGTGCTCCCCGCGACACCACGCGCCCGCAGCAGCGCTTGCGCCTCCCACGACAGCGACCAGCGGCGGTAGTAGGCCGCGTAGGCGTCGAGGGACCGCACGATCGGACCGTTGCGCCCCTCGGGCCGCAGACCCGCGTCGAGGTCGAGAGGGAGGCGATGATCGGTGAGGTGCTCACGGAGTCCCGCCACGATCCTCGTCGCGAGCTTCTCCGCTCTGCCGGGGTCGACGCCGTTCGCGTCGTACACGTACAGCACGTCCGCATCGGACCCGAAGCCGAGCTCTGCGCCGCCGAACCGCCCCATGCCGATGACCGCGAAGTCGAGCGCTGCGTCCTCAGGCGGCACGACCTCGCGGACGACGGCGCGGAGGCCCGCCTGGATCGTCGCGTCCGTGATGTCGGTGAGCGCGGTGGCTACCTCCTCGATGGTGACGACGTCGAGGACGGCCGCCATCGCAGTGCGCAGGAGCTCGCGACGCCGCAGGGCCCGGACGGCCCGCAACGCGTCGGCGACCGTCTCATGGCGCGTCTGGATCGCTCGGGCCTCGTCGTCGAGCGCCTGCGCGCTCCGCGGACGCAGCCGCTCGGCGCTGTCCAGCCACGCCACCGATTCCGGGATCCACTCCAGCAGCTCGCCGATGTACCGCGACGACGACAGCAGTCGAGTGAGGCTCTCCGCCGCGCCGGAGGAGTCCCGCAGCATGCGCAGGAACCACGAGGTGTCCCCCAGCCGCTCGCTGATGCGGCGGAACGCGAGGAGGCCGTAGTCAGGATCGCTGCCGTCCGCGAACCAGCGCACCATGACGGGCATGAGGTGCCGCTGGATCGTCGCCTTGCGGCTGAGTCCGCGTGTCAGCGCGCCGATGTGGCGCAGCGCTCCCGCCGGGTCGCGGAACCCGATCGCGGCGAGCCGGTCGTGAGCCTGCTCCGCGGAGAGGGTGCGCTCCTCCTCGGGCAGTCCGGCCACAGCGCTCAGCAGCGGCCGGTAGAAGAGGCGGGTGTGGATGTCGCGCACCTCGCGGCGGACGCTCTCCCACCGCGCCCAGACGCCCTCTCCCGTCTCCGCCAGCTTCGTGCTGCGCGCCAGGATGCGCAGGCCGGCCGGCGTCTTGGGCATGAGGTGGGTGCGGCTGAGGTCGCGCAGCTGCAGACGGTGCTCCATGAGGCGCAGCACCCGATAGTCGTCCGCGAAGGTCCCCGCATCCGCGCGACCGATGTAGCCGCCGGCGACCAGGGCGTCCAGGCTCTCCAGCGTGCCACGCGTGCGCAGCGACTCGTCGGTGAGACCGTGCACGAGCTGCAGCAGCTGCACCGTGAACTCTATGTCGCGCAGCCCGCCCGCGCCGAGCTTGAGCTGGTACGGGGCGTCCTCCGGGTCGATGTGCTCCATGACCCGCTCGCGCATACGCTGGACGCTCTCGACGAACTCCTCTCTGGCGGCACTCGACCACACGCGCGGCTGCACCGCATCGATGTAGGCGGCGCCCAGGTCGGGGTCGCCCGCCAGCGGACGAGCCTTCAACAGAGCCTGGAACTCCCAGCTCTTCGCCCACCGGTCGTAGTACGCGACGTGCGACGCGAGGGAGCGCACGAGGGCGCCCTGCTTGCCCTCCGGGCGCAGCGCCGCGTCGACCTCCCAGAGCGGCGGCTCGACCTCGATGGCGCTGAGGTGGCGCATGGTGTCCCTGGCCAGACGCGTGGCGATGTCGATCGCCTGCGGCTCGGAAAGCGCCTCCTCATCCGTCGTGCCGCCGACGAAGATGACGTCGACGTCGCTGACGTAGTTGAGCTCCCTCGCGCCGGCCTTCCCCATGCCGATCACGGCCAGCTGGGTGGCAGCGACGACATCGCGACCGGCGGACGGCGCCTGGCGGGTGCGGGCGATCGCGAGCGAGGCCTCAAGGGCGGCGCCGGCGAGATCCGCGAGGGAAGCGGCCACCGCGGCGACGACCTCTTCGGGGCGCGAGTGGCCGAGATCGAAGGCGGCGATCTCCGCGAGGTTCCGCCGATACGCGACGCGGAGCGCCACGAGCGTCCCGTCGTCCGCCGAGTCCGCGAACCCGTCCTCCGCCCCGACGGCAGCGAGGAGGCGATCGCGCCACACGTCCGCCGAGGGGAGCACGTCGATCGGTGCCGCCAGCACGTCCAGCTCGTCGGGATGCCGCAGGAAGAACTCCGCCAGTCCTACGGAGGCTCCGAAGACGCGCCAGACGCGCCGGCGCGTCTCCTCGTCGTCCACGAGCGCCCGCAGCGGGGCAGGGTGTCGTCGAGCGACCCGCAGCATCCCGCGAACGGCCGCATCCGGGTCCGCCGCGACGGCCGCCTCGAGCAGCATCGCGCGCGGCACGCCGAGCAGGCTCTCGAGCTCCGCCAGCGACGCCGCGGCCTCGCTCAGCTCAGCGAACCCGAGCCGGGCGAGGGCCGAGAGCGAGACGGAGGCGTCGGGGCGAGCCATGCCGCGCTCAGAGGAGCTCGAGGTTGTTCTTCAGCTCCAGCGGCGTGACCTGGCCGCGGTACGCCTCCCACTCCTTGCGCTTGTTGAGCAGCACGTAGTTGAACACCTGCTCCCCCAGCGTCTCCGCGACGAGCTCGGAGGCCTCCATGTACTCCAGGGCGTGGTCGAGGCTGGCGGGCAGGGCGGAGTAGCCCAGCGCCCGGCGCTCGGCGTCGCTCAGCGCCCAGACGTTGTCCTCCGCCTCCGGCGGAAGCTCGTACTCCTCCTCGATGCCCTTGAGACCGGCGGCGAGCATGAGCGCGTACGCGAGGTAGGGGTTCGCCGCGGAATCGAGAGCGCGGTACTCGACGCGCGACGACTGCCCCTTGTTCGGCTTGTACATCGGGACGCGGACCAGCGCGGACCGGTTGTTGTGGCCCCACGTGATGAAGCTCGGCGCCTCGTCGCCGCCCCAGAGCCTCTTGTACGAGTTGACGAACTGGTTCGTCACGGCGGAGATCTCGTTGGCGTGCTTGAGTAGGCCCGCGATGAAGTGGCGTCCGGTCTTGGAGAGCTGGTACTTCGCACCCTCCTCGTAGAACGCGTTCTGATCGCCCTCGAACAGCGACATGTGCGTGTGCATGCCGCTGCCGGGCTGGCCGCTGAGCGGCTTCGGCATGAACGTGGCGTACACGCCCTGCTCGATCGCGACCTCCTTGATGACCGTGCGGAAGGTCATCACGTTGTCCGCGGTGGTGAGGGCGTCGGCGTAGCGCAGATCGATCTCGTTCTGGCCGGGGCCGCCCTCGTGGTGGCTGAACTCCACGGAGATGCCGAGGTCTTCCAGCATGCGGACCGAACGGCGACGGAAGTCGTGCGCCGTACCCCCGGGGACGTTGTCGAAGTAGCCGGCGGAGTCGACGGGTACGGGCCCCTCAGGACCGAACGACGACGACTTGAGCAGGTAGAACTCGATCTCCGGGTGCGTGTAGAACGTGAAGCCCGCATCGGCGGCCTTCGCGAGCGTCCGCTTCAGCACGTGACGGGGATCGGCCACCGCGGGCTGTCCGTCGGGCGTGGTGAGGTCGCAGAACATGCGCGCGGTCGGGTCGATCTCCCCGCGCCACGGCAGCGTCTGGAAGGTCGTCGGGTCGGGCTGGGCGAGCAGATCGGACTCGTACGTGCGGGTCAGCCCCTCGATCGCGGAGCCGTCGAACCCGATGCCCTCGGCGAAGGCGCCCTCGACCTCGGCCGGCGCGATGGCGACGGACTTGAGCGTGCCGATCACGTCGGTGAACCACAGGCGCACGAACTTGACGCCGCGCTCCTCGATCGTCCGGAGGACGAAGTCCCTCTGCTTGTCCATGGCTACTCTGCGCCCTGGCCCTTCTCTGCGCCGAAACCACTGGACGGCTTCGCATCCCAGCCCTGCTCCGCGGCCTCTTCCTCGGCCCAGGCGCGCGACCTCTCCTTAAGCACCTCGGGGGCGCGGCGCGCCTCGGCCTCGGTGTCGAACGGACCGATGCGGTCGATGGACGGCGACAGCATGCCGAACTCGACCTCGCCCGTGACGGAGTTGTACCAGTACTTGTGATCGCCGTCGGTCATGGCTGCTCCTTCTTCCCGCGAGCGGTTGGGTGATGTCATCGATCCTACTGGCGCGCACCGTGGTCGCTAAGCTATCGGCCATGGCAAAAGCGATCGGCGTCGACATCGGCGGCACGGGCATCAAAGCGGGAATCGTCGACCTCGAACACGGCACCATGGCCTCGGATCGGGTGCGCGTGCCCACTCCGGCCGGCGCGGCGCCGGAAGACGTCCTCGTCGCGGTGCAGACCGTCCTGAAGACGCTCGACGTGCACGAGTCGACCCTGCCGCTCGGCGTGGCGTTCCCCGCGATCGTCAAACGCGGCAAGACCCTCTCCGCGGCCAACGTCTCGAAGGAGTGGATCGACTTCGACGCCGAGCGCTTCTTCCGCGACGGCCTCGGCCGCAACATCGTCTTCGTGAACGACGCCGACGCCGCGGGCGTCGCGGAGGCTCGCCACGGAGCCGCCCGCGATGTGCTCGGCTTCACGCTCCTGACCACGCTCGGCACCGGGATCGGCTCCGCGTTCCTGTACGACGGCGTGCTGCTCCCGAACACGGAGCTCGGCCACCTGAACTTCCGCGAGTACGAGTCCGTCGAGACCTACGCGGCCACCTCGGCGCGCGAGCGCGAGGGCCTGAGCTGGGAGGAGTGGGCCGAGCGCCTGCAGGCGTTCTACTCCCACATCGAGTTCCTGTTCAGCCCCGACCTGTTCGTGGTCGGCGGCGGCGTGTCGAAGAACGCGGGCGACTTCCTGCCCCTGCTCGACCTGAAGACGCCGATCGTCCCGGCGATCCACCGCAACAACTCCGGCATCATCGGCGCGGCCTCGCTCGCCGGCGACTGACCCTTCGGCAGGCTCAGGGACCCAAACGAGAGAAGGCCCCGATGACGGGAGTCATCGGGGCCTTCGGCGTTCGAGGCGAATGGGCCGACCTGTACGCCGGGTTCTGTTCCGGGGTTCTTCGCCCCTTCGACGGCCATCTCTCTCGGCGACACGTTGCCGTGCCGCTCCAGCGGTCTACCCGAGGACTCGGCGGGCCGCGTCATCATCCTCTGTCTGACCTTGCTCCGGGCGAGGTTTACCTGGCGGGCCGTGTCACCACGACCCCCGGTGGTCTCTTACACCACCCTTTCACCCTTACCCCTCGCGGGGCGGTCTGCTCTCTGTGGCACTGTCTCGCGGATCACTCCGGGTGGGTGTTACCCACCGCCCTGCCCTGTGGAGCCCGGACGTTCCTCGGTGCGGTTGCCCGCCACGCGACCGTCCAGTCGACCCATTCGCCCCTCCAGTCTACGGGGCCTCACTTCTCTGCGGAGTCCGCGATGCGCAGGTCGAGCGGAACATCGATCGGGAAGGTGCCGAACAGGCGGGTGGTGGCGACGGCAGCGGCCTCGCGGACGGCGTCGGCCGCGGCCTCCGCGTGCTCCTGCGGCGTGTGCAGGATCACCTCGTCGTGCAGGAAGAACGCCAGGTGCGGTTCCCGGGCGAACGGCCCCGATGCCTCGGCCGCGCCGAAGACCTCGGGGAGCTGTGCCAGGCGGTGACGGATCTCGGCGAGCCAGATGAGCGACCACTCCGCCGCGGTGCCCTGGACGACGAAGTTCCGGGTGAAGCGCCCCCACTCCCGTGCGCGGCGGCGGGCGTGGGAGACCACGGCGGGATCGGCGTCGGCGCCCGTGGCATCGGCCTGCAGCCGCATCCACTCCGCGGACGGACGCGGCGAGGAGCGACCGAGCCAGGTCGAGACGATGCCGCCATCCTCCCCGACACGCGCCGCGTCGTCGACGAGCGCCATCGCACGCGGGTACACCTTCCGCAGCCGGGGAACGAGTCGCCCGCTGTCGCCGCTGGTGGCGCCGTACATCGCACCAAGCACCGCGTACTTCGCCTCCTCGCGGGTCGCGACGGCACCCGACGCGACGACCCCCGCGTAGAGGTCGCCGCCGCGCGCCGCGGCCGCCATCGCCTCATCGGACGCCATGGCCGCGAGCATCCGCGGCTCCAGCTGGGCCACGTCCGCGACGACGAGCGCCCAGCCCGGATCCGCACGCACCGCGGGGCGGAGGTTGCGCGGCAGTTGGAGGGCACCGCCGCCGGCCGACGCCCACCGTCCGGTGACGACGCCTCCGGGGATGTACACCGGACGGAAGCGGCCGTCCTGCACCCACTCCGACAGCCAGCTCCAGCCGTTCGCGCTGAGCAGTCGAGACAGCTTCTTGTAGGCGAGGAGCGGTTCGATCACCGGGTGCTCGTGGGCGGACAGCTCCCACTTGCTCGTCGACTCCACCGACACGCCCACGCGGTGCAGCGCCCGCAGCAGCTTCGGCTGGCTGTCCAGGTGCAGCGTGGGGTCGTCGAGCAGGGCCCGCACCTCGTCGCCGCGCTCCACCATCCGTCGGGGCAGCCCGCCCGCGGCCGGACGAGCCCCCAAGGTCTCGGTGAGGATCGCATCGTGCACCCCTGCGTCCCACGGGAGCCCCGCGACGCGCATCTCCTCCGCGATCAGCCCGCCGGCCGACTCCGCGGCGCACAGCAGCGTCAGGCGCCCGTCGGCCGCCTCCGCCATCACCGTCCGCTGTGCGCGGTACTGCTCGAGTGCCGCAGCGATCGCGTCCTCGCCGGACTCCTCGTCGAGGACGTCGAACAGGGACGGGGTGGTGTCGACCGGGTCGCGGCGCTCCCACGCCGCCGCGGGTACCAGCGGCGTGGACGCCATGGCCGTGTCGCGCAGGATCGCGTGGCAGAGCACGAGATCATGGCTGCGCGTGATCCTGACGCCTTCGCTCAGGAGCAGCGCGTAGATCTCGGCCGCGCTACGGATGATCCACCGCGGGGCGTCGGCGGCTTCGACCGCGGCCACCCATCCGGCGAGTTCCGCCGCGGGCAGGAGCGTGCGCTGCTGCTCCTCGTCGTGTTCGTCGAGCTCGATCGCGGCGTACTCCCCCGCACCGAGGCCGACCAGCGCGAGGCGTCGCTCCGGGCCCGACGCCGGCGCCGTCACGGGCGGTGCAGGCCGGATGCGCTCATGAAGAGAGTCCCGACTCCTCGGTGCGCACGAGGATGCAGCCGCACTCGGGGCACGAGACGACCTCGTCCTCGGGCGCGCGACGGATCTCGTTGAGATCGGTGCCGGGGAGCATCATGCGGCAGCCTTCACAGGTTCCGCGGGTGAGGAGCGCAGCTCCGGCGCTGTTCGCGGCGCGACGATCGTACTCCGCGAGCAGAGGAGCGGGAACGGTGGCGGCGACGGCCTCCCGGTCCCGGGCGAGCTGGGCGCCGAGCTCGGCCGCCGCAGCGACATCGGCCTTGCCCTGGGCGGTGAGCGCGCTGCCCTCCGCGGTCGTCGCATCCAGCAGCGCCTGCTGCGCGGCCACGGCGGCGTCGGCTTCCTCGACCCGGCCCATGACGTCGAGTTCCGCGTCCTCCAGGTCACTCAGACGCTTGGCGAGGCTGGCGAGCTCGTGCTCCAGGGCCTGCGCCTCCTTCGGGTTGGTGGCCGCCGCGAGGCGCTGGGCGTCGCGGTCGCGCCGCTGCTCCGCCAGCGCGACATCCGATTCCAGCCGCGAGAGCTCGGTGCGGGCGTCGTCCCTGGCGCCGGTCAGGACCGTGAGCTCGCGGAGCTGCTCCTGACGGATGGCGACGAGCTCGGCGATCCGGCCCGCCTGGCTCGGCTGCGTGCGGGCACGCTCCGCCTGCGCGATGCGCCGGTCGAGGTCCGCGATGTCGAGCAGGGTGCGCTGGTTCTCCGGGGTGGCGTTCACGCTCTCAAATCTAGTCGCTGCCGGGCCGAGCGCCGCATCATCGGATGTCGCCGTCCACGTAGAGCCACGTCCGGTTCTCGCGGACGAAGCGGCTGCGCTCGTGCAACGATCCACGCGTGCCGCCCTGCCGCCAGAAGGCCTCGAACTCGACCACGCCCTCCGTGTCGAACGGGCCGCCGGCCACGCGATCCACGATCACCAGCCGACGCCACTCGAGGTCGTCCTCGAAGGCGATCGTCTCCGGTCGCGTCTCCGGGTGCCAGGTACGGAGCAGGTACGCCCCGTCCTCCCGCCCGAAAGCCGTGTAGCGCGAGCGCATCAGTCGCTCGGCGGTCGGCGCGGATGCCCCGTCGAGGAGCGGTCCGCAGCAAGCGGCGAACGTATCCCCCGAGGCGCAGGGGCAGCGGAAGGACGCCGTCATGGGAGCGCGACGATCAGGGTCATGCCTGCCAGCATCGCGCGGAGGGCCGTGATGCGCCAACTCGCCCTACGCTGGAGGCACGCCAACGCCAGGAGCATCGATGACCACTGTCCCCACCTTCCGCGCCCACAACGGCTTCGCCCTGCCGGCCCTCGGTCTTGGCACGTATCGGCTGAACGGTGACGCCGGGGCGGAGGCGGTCGCCCAGGCGCTCCGTGCGGGTTACCGACTCGTGGACTCGGCGTTCAACTACGAGAACGAGGGCTCCGTCGGGCGCGGCGTCGCGGCCTCCGGCGTCCCCCGCTCCGAGGTCATCGTGACGACGAAGCTCCCCGGACGGCACCATGCCCGCGCGACGGCGACCGCCAGCATCGAGGAGAGCCGATCCCGCCTCGGCCTCGACGCGACCGACCTGCACCTCATCCACTGGCCGAACCCGAGCCAGGACGAGTACGTCGAGGCATGGGCGGCTCTCGTGGACGCCCAGTCGCGCGGCGTCGTCCGCCAGATCGGCGTCTCGAACTTCCTCCCCGAGCATCTCGAGCGCATCGAACGGGAGACCGGGGTCCGGCCGGTCGTGAACCAGATCGAGGTGCACCCGTACTTCCCGCAGGAGGAGCAGCTGGCCTATCACCGGGAGCGCGGCATCCTCACCGAGGCCTGGAGCCCCCTGGGGCGTGCGCAGGCCCTCCTCGACGAGGATGTCGTCCGCGAGGTGGCCACCGCTCACGACATCACGCCCGCGCAGACCGTCCTCGCCTGGCACGTGGCCAGGGAGACGGTCGCGATCCCGAAGGCGTCGTCCGCAGAGCACCAGGCCGCGAACCTCGCCGCCGCCGCGGTCGTGCTCGACGACGCGGAGGTCGCCGCGATCACCGCACTCGGACGCGCGGACGGGCGCCTGTTCGACGGCGATCCCGCCGTGCACGAGGAGTCCTGAGCCGCGAAGGCTCAGACGCTCTGCGTGCCGAGTACGCGCAGGAACTCCAGCTTTTCAGCCGCCTCGCTCCCGGGCTGCGCCGTGAGGACGATGAGCGCCTGCGACTCGTCCTCCGTGAACAGCGCCTGACAGTCCACCTCGATCTCCCCCAGCTCGGGATGAACGATCACCTTGTGCTGCTCGAAGCGACGGGCGACCTCGTGAGCCGCCCAGAGCTGCACGAACTCGGGGCTCCGTTCCGACAGATCCGCCACGATCTCCCCCGCCCGCGACCGCGCGCCCATCGTCCCGTACGCCGCGCGCAACGCCGCCACCAGCGCCCGTGACTGCCGGGGGTGATCGACTTCCCGGTATCGCCGCCGTTCCTCCCCCGGGCGCGCGAACCAGCGGTGGATGCCGCTCCGGTCGAGCCCGGTCAGCCCGCTCGCGTCTCCGATCAGCGCGCGCGAGGCGTCGTTCTGCACCAGCACCTCGTCGAGTGCCGAGACCACGAACGCCGGGGTGTCGTGCAGACGGTCGAGCACCCGGAGGATTCCGGGACGGACGTAGTCGGTGATCACCGCCCGATCGGGAGCGCTGAGCCCGCTGAGCCGGTAGAGGTAGTCACGCTCGTCCGAGGACAGCCGCAGCGCGCGGGCGAGGGCGGCGAGGATCTGCGCGCTCGGCTGCGGGCCCCGACGCTGCTCGAGACGCGTGTAGTAGTCCGTCGACATGGTCGCCAGCTGTGCGACCTCCTCGCGGCGCAGTCCGGCCGTCCGTCGCCGAGTCCCCTCGGGCAGGCCCACGTCGGCAGGACGCAGCGCCTCCCGACGGCGCAGGAGGAAGTCGGCCAGGGCATCGCGATCCATCCGTGCAGTATCCCCCGGACGCGGGACGGGATCCAGGGACCGCCGATCCCCCGATCAGCCGTCTCTGGAACGGGGCCGGTACAGCGCCGAGGCTGAGGTCATGGACATCACCGGAAACACCATCTTCATCCCCGGCGCGACGAGCGGGATCGGTCTGGCGCTGGCGCTCCGGCTGCAGGAGCGCGGCAACACCGTGATCGTCGGGGGACGCCGCGAGGACCGGCTGACCGCGATCGCTGCCGCGCATCCCGGGCTCCACACCGTCCGCATCGACATCGCGGACTCGGCGAGCATCGACGAGGCCGCGGCCGCGGTCCTCGCCGCACATCCGACGCTGAACGTGCTGATCACGATGGCAGGCATCATGCGCACGGAGGACTGGACCACGCCGGCCGGCTTCCTGTCCACCGCGGAGGAGACCGTCACGACGAACATCCTCGGCCCGATCCGTCTCATCGCCGCCTTCATCGAGCACCTGCGGGCCCAGCCGTCGGCGACCATCATGACCGTCTCCTCCGGTCTCGCGTTCGCGCCCCTGAAGGTCACGCCCACGTACAACGCGAGCAAGGCGGCGATCCACATGCTCAGCGAGTCGCTGCGGCTGCAGCTCGCGGGTACGACCGTCGCGGTGCAGGAGCTCGAGCCGCCCGCCGTGCGCACGGACCTCATGCCCGGGCATGCGGAGAACGAGGCCGCTCTGCCGCTCGACGCGTTCGTCGACGAGGTCATGACGCTCATCGAGACCCAGCCCGACGCGACCGAGATCCAGGTCGAGCGGGTGAAGTTCCTCCGCTACGGCGAGGCGCGGGGCGACTACGACGAGGTCGTCACGGTCCTCAACCGCACGGATCCGCACGGCCGGTGAACCCCGGTGGGGCGGACCGCCGCCCCACCGGCGTCACTCCTGCAGGGATGCGGCGACCGCGGTGAGCGCGTCGGCGGACTGCCGCAGCAGGTCGAGCTCCCGATCCGAGAACGCCGTCGTGCGGATCGGCACGGCCCCGGCGGCGCTGACGATCGACGGCACGGACAGGGCGACGCCGTCGATCCCGTGGAAGTCGCGGAGAACCGTGCTCACGGGCATCACCGCATGCTCGTCCCGGAGGATCGCCTCCACGATGCGCGCGCTGGAGAGCCCGATCGCGTAGTTCGTGGCGCCCTTCCCCTGGATCACCTTGTAGGCGGCGTCGCGGACGTCGACGGCGATCTCGTCCAGCTCCTCCAGTGTGAAGCGCGGGTGCTCCGGCGTCTCCCAGTCGAGGATCGGGACCGTGCCGATCGTCGCCCGCGACCAGAGCGGGAACTCGGTGTCGCCGTGCTCCCCGATGATGTGGGCGTGCACACTCGCCGTGGACACTCCCGCCCGCTCCCCCAGCTTCCAGCGCAGCCGGGAGGTGTCGAGGACCGTTCCGGAGGCGAAGATGCGCTCCGAGGGCAGGCCCGTCTCCTGCTGAGCGATGACGGTGAGCACATCGCACGGGTTCGTGACGATGACGTAGACCGCGTTCGGCGCGACGGACAGCAGCTCCGGCATCATGCGCCGGATGATGCCGGCGTTCACCCCGGCGAGCTCGGTGCGCGTCTGTCCCGGGTTCTGCTTCGCTCCCGCCGTGATGACCACGACATGGGAACCGGCCGCCACCGAGATGTCGCTGCCCCCGATGATGTCGCTGCTGCCGGTGAACTGCGTCCCGTGCGCGAGGTCCAGCACCTCCGCCTCGACCTTCTCGGTCGCGATGTCGTAGAGGGCGACGTGGCGGGCCGAGCCGCGGATCAGAGCCGCGTAGGCGACGCTCGATCCGACGCTTCCGGCGCCGACGACGGTGAGCTTCGAGTTCTCGATGATCTCCATGCGCCCATCCTGACAGCGCGAGCGCCGCGACGGCAGGGGTGTCGCCGGGAGAATCGCGGACTCGTCAGATCGCGGCGGCGACCGCTTCGGCTGCTGTGCGATGGGTGAACCGGAAGCAGGACTGCTGCAGCGCCTCGGGCCGCACATCGGCATCCGGGAGCAGCAAGGATTCGGCGGCGTCGCCGAGAGCGAGGCGCAGGGCCCACCGGGGGGCGGGCACCCAGAACGGCCGGTGCATCCGCTGCGCGAGCGCGCGACCGATGTCGTTCGCGGACGCCCGGGTGGGCCCGGTGAGGTTGACCGGCCCCGCGAGCTTCTCATCGAGGACATGGCGGATACCGCGCACCTCGTCGTCCAAGGAGATCCACGGCCAGATCTGCGTACCCGGCCCCAGCGGGCCGGCGACGCCGAGCTTCGTCAGCGTGATCATCGGCCGGAGCACACCCCGGCGGTGGATGACGGGTGCCGTCCGCAGCAGGGCGACCCGCGTGTGGTCCTCGGCCCGCCGCGCCGCGGTCTCCCAGCGCACCGTGAGGTCGGCGAGGAAGGTGCTCCCGGGGCCGGAGTGCTCGGTGAGCACCTCGCCGGGCGCCGATCCGTAGTAGCCCACGGCGGAGGCGGAGAGGAAGGCGGGCGCGTCGGTGCGCAGGGCGCGCAGAGCGGTGGTGAGCGTGTTCGTCGCGTCGAGCCGCGATTCGACGAGCTGGCGACGGTACCCACGCGTCCACGGCAGCCGGCCGACGCTCGCACCCCCGAGGGCGACGACGGCCTCCGCCCCGGCGAGTACGTCGGGATCCAGGGACGCCTCCCCCGGAGCCCACTCGATCTCGCCCTCCGCCTGCGGGGGACGTCGCACGAGGGTGCTCACCTCGATGCCGTCCGCCCGCAGGGAGGCGGCGAGAGCGGAACCGATGAGGCCTGATGCCCCGCTGATGACGATGCGTCGCGTCATTGCGCTCCCCGCTGCAAACGTTACGGGTGGGCCCTGCCGGGATCGAACCGACGACATCCACGGTGTAAACGTGGCGCTCTACCAGCTGAGCTAAAGGCCCTGGTGCGCTCAGTCTATCCGGGTGCGGATGCGCACCCGTGTCGTGGAAGAGGGATAGGCTGAGGTCGGCGCGCGTTGTGCACGGCCGACAAGGCTGCCCGTGTCGCTTCCCGTTTCCTTGGCATGACCTGCCAGCTTGACGAAAGGTTCCCCCGTGACCGTCCACGACCAGGATCCGTACTCTCAGGGCCCCCTCGACAGCGATCCGGAAGAGACCGGTGAGTGGCAGCAGTCGCTCGACGAGCTGGTGGACGCCAAGGGCCACGGCCGCGGGCGCGAGATCATGCTCAGCCTGCTCAAGCGCTCCAAGGAACTGCACCTGAACGTGCCGATGGTTCCGACCACCGACTACATCAACACCATCGCCCCGGAGAACGAGCCCGAGTTCCCCGGCGACGAGGAGATCGAGCGGCGTTACCGCGCCTGGATCCGTTGGAACGCCGCCATCACGGTGCACCGCGCCCAGCGCCCCGGGATCGGCGTCGGCGGTCACATCTCCACCTACGCGTCCTCCGCGGCGCTGTATGAGGTGGGCTTCAACCACTTCTTCAAGGGCGCGGACCACCCCGGTGGCGCCGACCAGATCTTCATCCAGGGTCACGCCTCCCCCGGCACCTACGCCCGCTCCTTCCTCGAGGGTCGCCTCACCGAGGACCAGCTCGACGGCTTCCGCCAGGAGAAGTCGCACGCGCCGAACGGCATCCCGTCGTACCCGCACCCGCGCCTGATGCCGGAGTACTGGCAGTTCCCGACGGTGTCTATGGGTCTCGGCCCGATCAACGCCATCTACCAGGCGATGTCGAACAAGTACCTCGAGAACCGCGGGATCAAGGACACCTCGCAGTCCCACGTCTGGGCGTTCCTCGGCGACGGCGAGATGGACGAGGTCGAGAGCCGCGGCCAGCTCCAGGTCGCCGCGAACGAGGGCCTCGACAACCTCACCTTCGTCGTCAACTGCAACCTGCAGCGTCTCGACGGCCCGGTGCGCGGCAACGGCAAGATCGTCCAGGAGCTCGAGTCGTTCTTCCGCGGCGCGGGCTGGAACGTCATCAAGGTGGTCTGGGGCCGTGAGTGGGACGACCTGCTCGCCCGCGACACCGAGGGTGCACTGCTCAACCTCATGAACGTCACGCCCGACGGCGACTACCAGACGTACAAGGCCGAGTCCGGGGCCTACATCCGCGAGCACTTCTTCGGCCGCGACGAGCGCGCCGCCGCGCTCGTCAAGGACTACTCCGACGACGACATCTGGAACCTCAAGCGGGGTGGCCACGACTACCGCAAGGTGTACGCCGCGTTCAAGGCCGCGACCGAGCACAAGGGCAAGCCGACCGTCATCCTCGCGAAGACCGTCAAGGGCTACGGGCTCGGCCCGCAGTTCGAGGGCCGGAACGCGACCCACCAGATGAAGAAGATGACGCTGGACAACCTCAAGACGTTCCGCGACGCGATGCACATCCCGATCACGGACGCGCAGCTCGAGGAGAACCCGTACCTGCCCCCGTACTACAACCCGGGACCGCAGGACGAGACGATCCAGTACATGCTCGAGCGCCGCAAGGCCCTCGGCGGCTTCCTCCCGGAGCGCCGCTCGACGCACGTCGGCCTCTCCCTTCCCGAGGAGAACGCCTACGCGCTGCCGAAGAAGGGCTCCGGCACGCAGGAGATCGCCACGACCATGGCGTTCGTCCGCCTGTTGAAGGACCTGCTGCGCTCGAAGGAGTTCGGCCACCGCATCGTGCCGATCATCCCCGACGAGGCGCGCACGTTCGGCATGGACGCGTACTTCCCGACCGCGAAGATCTACAACCCCAACGGCCAGCACTACACGTCGGTCGACCGGGAGCTGCTGCTCGCCTACAAGGAGAGCCCGCAGGGACAGATCGTCCACGTCGGCATCAACGAGGCCGGTGCTCTCGCGGCATTCACCGCCGCGGGCACGTCGTACGCGACGCACGGCGAGCCGCTCATCCCGATCTACATCTTCTACTCGATGTTCGGCTTCCAGCGCACCGGCGACGCCCAGTGGGCCGCCGGCGACCAGATGGCCCGCGGCTTCATCATCGGCGCCACCGCCGGGCGCACCACCCTCACGGGTGAGGGCCTCCAGCACGCCGACGGGCACTCGCACCTGCTCTCCTCGACCAACCCGGCGACGGTCTCCTACGACCCGGCGTACGGCTATGAGATCGCGCACATCATGCGCTCCGGTCTCGAGCGCATGTACGGCGGGCAGCACGAAGACCCGAACGTCATGTACTACCTCACGGTGTACAACGAGCCGATGGTCCAGCCCGCGGAGCCGGCCGACGTGGATGTGGACGGCATCGTCCGCGGCATCCACCGCGTCTCCGTCGGCGAGGGCGACGGCCCCCGCGCCCAGCTCTTCGCCTCCGGCGTCGGCCTGCCGTGGGCGCTCGAGGCCCAGGAGCTGCTGAAGAAGGACTGGGGTGTCGTCGCCGACGTGTGGTCGGTCACCTCGTGGACCGAGCTGCGCCGCGACGGCCTCGCCGCCGACGAGCACAACTTCCTCCACCCGGACCAGGAGCCGCGCACCGCGTACCTCACGCAGAAGCTCCAGGGCGCCGAGGGTCCCGTCGTCGCGGTCAGTGACTTCATGCACGCCGTGCAGGACCAGATCCGCCCGTGGGTCCCGAACCGCTTCGCCACGCTCGGCGCCGACGGCTTCGGCTTCTCGGATACCCGTGCCGCGGCCCGCCGCTTCTTCAAGATCGACGGACCGTCGATCGTCGTGCGCACGCTGCAGGCGCTGGCCGAGGAGGGCAAGGTCGAGCGCGGCCTCTCCGCCCAGGCCATCGAGAAGTACCGCCTGCACGACGTGAACGCCGGCACGAGCGGCAACGCAGGCGGCGAAAGCTGAGCCCTCGGTGACAGCTGCCTCCGCCGCCGGCATGGACAAGGCCGCCACGCTCACCTGGCTGCGCCGGATCTCCGGCGACATCGCCACGGTGACGATCAAGCGGCTGGAGGACACCCTCCCCTGGTACGCCGACATGCCACCGGCCCGCCGCTCCGCGGTCGGGCTGGTGGCGCAGGCGGGCATCACCTCGTTCATCCAGTGGTACGACGACCCGACGTCCACCCCGTGGATCGCCGCGGACATCTTCGCCGCCGCTCCCCGTGAGCTGCTGCGGAGCGTGAGTCTGCAGCAGACCCTCCAGCTCATCCGCGTCACGGTCGAGGTGACCGAGGAACGGGTGGCGGGCAAGGGCGAGCACCTTCGCGAGGCCATCCTGCTCTACTCGCGGGACGTGGCCTTCGCCGCCGCCGACGTCTACGCGCGCGCCGCCGAGGCCCGCGGCCTCTGGGACGCGCGGCTCGAGGCGCTCGTCGTCGACTCGATCCTCACGGGCGAGGCCGACGAGGAGCTTCCCAGCCGCATCGCCGCTCTCGGGTGGCACGGCCACGGAGAGGTCGCGGTCCTCGTGGGCACCACGCCTCCGCAGTTCGACGTCGACCTCGTGCGTCGCACTGCGCGGAAGCTCGCGGTCGACGTCCTGATCGGCGTGCAGGGCTCGCGCCTCGTGCTCGTGCTCGGACGCGCGCGCGTCGAGGGTCAGGAGGGCGAGGACGAGGAGCTCGGGTTCCAGGAGATCGCGGCCCGTCTGGAGCCGTCGTTCGGCCCGGGGTTCGTCGTGCTGGGGCCGGCTGTGGCTGCCCTCGTCGACGCCAGCCAGAGCGCGCGTGCGGCGCTGGCCGGATTCGCGGTGGCCCGCGCCTGGCGGAGCGCACCGCGGCCCGTCGAAGCCGACGACCTGCTCCCGGAGCGCGCCCTCGCCGGCGACCCTCTCGCGAAGCAGACCCTCATCGAGCGCATCTACCGCCCGCTGCAGGCACACTCGACCGACCTCGTCACGACGCTCTGGAGCTATCTCGACAACGGCCGTTCCCTCGAGGCGACGGCCCGCGAGCTCTTCGTGCATCCGAACACCGTCCGCTACCGCCTGAAGCGGGTGAGCGAGGTCATCGGGTGGGACGCGACCGGGCCCCGCGAGGCGCTCATCCTGCAGACGGCGCTCATCCTCGGCTCCATCGGGGCCGCGGAGCAGGTACGCCGCCGTCCGCCGCTGCGCCGCCCTCCGCGCTGACCCACCCGGTGCATTCTGTGCGCCACACACAAGGGTTCCGCGCAATCTTGTGATGGATCATCCACCGTTCTGCCGCGATCGTTGGCAGACTGGGTGGGTGATTGTCGTCGTCTGCCCTGGACAGGGCTCGCAGACCCCCGGATTCCTCGCCCCCTGGCTCGAGCTCGACGGAGTGGAGGAGCGTCTCGCCGCCTACTCCGAGGCCGCGCAGCTCGATCTCCGCGCGCACGGCACCGAGTCGGACGCGGACACCATCCGCGACACCCGGGTCGCCCAGCCGCTGATCGTGGCCGCCTCCCTCGTCGCCGGTGACGCCCTCGTGGCCGCCGCCGGTCGCCGCGCGGACGGCATCGCCGGGCACTCCGTCGGGGAGATCGCGGCGCTCGTCGGCAGCGGCGTGCTGGACGCCGAGACGGGCATGCGCCTCGTCGGCATCCGCGGGCGGGCGATGGCCGATGCCGCCGCCCAGACCCCGACGGGGATGAGCGCGGTGCTCGGCGGCGATGAGGAGGTGCTCCTCGCCCGCCTCGCCGAACTCGGCCTCGCCCCGGCGAACTTCAACGGCGGCGGGCAGATCGTCGTCGCCGGTCCCCTTCCGGCCCTGGCCGCTCTCGCCGAGGAGCCGGTCAAGGGCACGCGCGTGGTGCCGCTCCAGGTGGCCGGCGCGTTCCACACCGACTACATGGCCTCCGCCGTCTCGACCCTCCGCGACGCGGTCGCCGACGTGCAGCCGTCCGACCCCGAGATCACGCTCTGGACCAACCGTGACGGCTCGGTCGTGACCGACGGAGCGACGGCGCTCGACTACCTCGTCGACCAGGTCTCCTCCCCCGTCCGGTGGGACCTCTGCATGACCTCGTTCGCCGACGCCGGGGTGACCGGCGTCATCGAGCTCGCCCCCGCGGGCGCCCTCGTCGGCCTCGCCAAGCGCGGCCTGCGCGGCGTACCCACGGTCGCCGTGAAGACCCCCGAAGACCTCGAAGCCGCCGTCGCGCTGCTGAACGGAGAAGCCGCATGACCGCCTCCCTCGCCCAGATCGCCGGGCCCGCCTACACCCGCATCTACGCGTTCGGCGCGGCTCGCGGCGAGAACGCGGTGCCCAACGAAGACCTCATCGGGCCGATCGACTCGAGCGACGAGTGGATCCGTCAGCGCACCGGCATCATCACGCGCGCCCGGGCCGACAAGGGGACGGACGCCATCGACCTCGCGACCGCGGCGGCAGCCGAGGCCATCGAGAAGTCGGGGGTTCCCGCCGACCAGGTCGACCTCGTGATCGTCGCGACCATCAGCAACCCGAAGCAGACGCCGTCCGTCTCCGCGATCGTCGCGGACCGCGTCGGGGCCAACCCGGCCGCGGCCTACGACATCAACGCGGCCTGCGCGGGCTACGCCTACGCCGTGGCGCAGGCCGACGCCCTCATCAAGGCCGGGGCCGCGCGCCACGCCCTCGTGATCGGCACGGAGAAGCTCTCCGACGTCGTCGACCCGACCGACCGCAGCATCTCGTTCCTCCTCGGCGACGGCGCCGGCGCCGCTCTCATCGGCCCGAGCGACACGCCGGGCATCGCCCCCGCGGTCTGGGGCAGCGACGGTTCCAAGGCCGACGCCGTGGGCATGAACGGCACCCTCCCGGACTTCCGCGACGGCGTGGTGCCGTGGCCGACACTCCGTCAGGAGGGCCCGACGGTCTTCCGCTGGGCCGTGTGGGAGATGGCCAAGGTCGCCCGCGAGGCACTGGACAAGGCCGGGATCGAGGCCTCCGACCTCGCCGCCTTCATCCCGCATCAGGCCAACATGCGCATCATCGACGAGTTCGCCAAGCAGCTCGGCCTGCCGGAGACCACCGTCATCGCCCGCGACATCGAGACCACCGGTAACACGTCTGCCGCCTCGATCCCGCTCGCCAGCCACCGCCTCATGGCCGAGCACCCGGAACTCTCCGGCGGCCTCGCCCTGCAGATCGGCTTCGGCGCCGGCCTCGTGTTCGCGGCCCAGGTCGTCGTCCTCCCCTGAACACGCGTCGACCTTCCCTAGACTGTTCCACGGTTCCGAATACAACCCGTAAGAAAGAGGAAGACCACCATGGCTTTCACCAACGATGAGGTCCTCGCCGGCCTCGCAGAGCTGATCACCGACGAGACCGGCATCAACGCCAGCGAGGTCGCCCTGGAGAAGTCGTTCACGGACGACCTCGACATCGACTCGATCTCGATGATGACGATCGTCGTCAACGCCGAGGAGAAGTTCGGCGTCACCATCCCCGACGACGAGGTCAAGAACCTGAAGACCGTCGGCGACGCCGTCAACTTCATCGTCGCGGGCCAGGAGTAATCCCGGCAGGATGCCACCCTCGCCCCTGGCGGGGCGTGGCATCCTCCCGCCCTGCCCATCCCCCGCACGAACTCGTTTCGACAAGGAACCACACCTCATGACCAAGCGCATCGTCGTCACCGGCATCGGCGCCACCTCCGCCATCGGCGGGACGGCCCCGGAGAACTGGGACAACCTTCTCGCCGGTGCCTCCGGCGCCCGCACGATCGAGCACGACTGGGTGCAGGAGTACGACCTGCCCGTCACGTTCGCCGCCTCCGCGAGCGTCCGCCCGGAAGAGGTGCTGCCCCGCCACGAGGCGAAGCGTCTCGACCCCTCTTCGCAGTTCGCCCTCATCGCGGCTCGCGAAGCCTGGGCGGACGCGGGCTCGCCCGAGGTCGCTCCCGAGCGCCTCGGCGTCGACTTCGCGACGGGGATCGGCGGCCTCTGGACGCTGCTCGACGCCTGGGACACGCTGCGCGAGAAGGGCCCCCGCCGGGTCATGCCGCTGACCGTGCCGATGCTGATGCCGAACGCGGCCGCCGGCAACCTGTCGCTGCAGTTCGAGGCCCGCGCCTACGCACAGACCGTCGTCAGCGCGTGCGCCTCCAGCACCGAGTCGATCATCCACGCCTTCCACCACCTGCAGGAGGGGCTGGCCGACGTCGTCATCGCCGGCGGCACCGAGTCGGCGATCCACCCGATCACGATGGCCGCGTTCGCGTCCGCGCAGGCGCTGTCGCGCCGCAACGACGACCCTGCCCACGCCTCCCGACCCGGCGCGATCGACCGCGACGGCTTCGTGATGGGCGAGGGTGCCGCGGCCCTCATCCTCGAGACCGAGGAGCACGCCAAGGCCCGCGGCGCGAAGATCTACGGCTACGTCCTCGGCGGTGGAGTGACCGCCGACGCGTACCACATCACCGGCAACGACCCCGAGGGCAAGGGTGCGGCCCGCGCCGTCGTCCAGGCACTCGAGGAGGCCGGCATCACCCCCGACCAGGTGACGCACATCAATGCCCACGCGACCTCGACGCCGGTCGGCGACCCCAACGAGTACGTCGCGCTGAAGAACGTCTTCGGCGACCGGATCGACGAGATCCCGGTTTCGGCGACCAAGGCGTCGACCGGACACCTCCTGGGCGGGACCGGCGCGCTGGAGGCGATCTTCTCCCTCCTCGCGCTGCGGGACCGCGTGGCCCCGCCGACGATCAACATGACCGAGCCCGACCCGGAGGTGCCGTTCCGTCTGTCCGGAGAGGCGGCTCCGCTCGGCGACGGCCCGCAGATCGCCATCAGCAACTCGTTCGGCTTCGGCGGACACAACGCGGTGCTCGTGCTCGGCGGCGTCGACTGACCGCTTCCGCATTCACGACGAAGGCCCCCGGGATCCGATCCCGGGGGCCTTCGTCGTGCGAGGTCCGCTCTGGCCCTTCGACAGGCTCAGGGACCCAGGGGCGCGCTCGCCCGGACGGCAAGGCGCTGCGAACGCTCCCGACGGCGGCGCTCGATCCGCGGGAGGAACCATCCGATCAACGGGCCGACGCCGAACGCGAACAGCACGGTGCCGACGCCCACCGGACCGCCGAGGAGGAAGCCGACGAGCAGCACGGACCCCTCGATGACCGTCCGCGCCAGCCAGACCGGCCATCGGGTCACCCGGACGAGCCCCGTCATGAGTCCGTCGCGCGGTCCGGGGCCGAAGTCCGCCGCGATGTAGAGGCCGGTGGCGAACGCCAGCAGCACGAGACCGAAGGCGAACATGGGCGCCCCCACCCAGACTGACCCCGGTGCCGGCAGCACGAGGAGCGTGAGATCGGCGAACGGGCCGATGAGCAGCGCGTTGAGCAGGGTGCCGAGGCCCACCCGTTGACGGAGCGGGACCCACAGCAGCAGGACGACGATCGAGATCAGCACCGTGACGACGCCGTACCCGAGTCCCGTCCAGCGCGCGACACCCAACGAGAGCACGTCCCAGGGCGCGACGCCGATGCCGCCTCGCACCATGAAGCCGAGGGCGACGCCGTAGAGGAAGAGCCCGCCCACGAGCTGCACCAGCCGCTCGACCAGGTCTCGACGGCTGGTCGCGGTGAACGGCAGGAAGACGGCACGGAAGAGCATCTCTCCATCGTGGCCCGTGCGAAGGCGTCACGAGGCCAACCACTGAGCGAAAAGTGGTCTGCACATGGAAGGCCACTTTGCGGCAGGCTGGAGGCATGGCCTCCCGTCTCGTCACCCAGCTCGGTACGCAGGACATCGACGACGCCTCGGCGTCGGGCCTGGCCGACCGCATCAGGGCCCTCATCCTCGATGGAAGGCTCACGGTCGGCGAGCGACTGCCGAGCGAACGGGCCCTCGCGCTCGAGCTGCGGCGGTCACGCTCGACCATCACCCGCGCGTACGGCGTTCTCGAAGCCGGGGGCTACGTGAACCGGCGACACGGCGGAAGCACCAGAGTGGCTCTGCCGCATGGCCCGTCCGCGCCCGCGCCCGACCGGGACGACGAGGCGATCGACCTGTCGATCGCCTCGATGGATTCCACACCGGGCCTGTACGACGCGACCGTGCGGTCCCTCCCCCGGCTGGCGGCGCTGCGGGGCACGAGCGGCTACTCGCTGCAGGGCCTTCCCGAGCTCCGAGAAGCCGTGGCCCGCCGGTTCACCGAACGTGGCGCGGCGACCTCGGCCGACGAGATCATGATCACCTCCGGCGCCCTCAACGCCGTCAACCTCATCCTCACGGCGATCGGCCGCCGGGGCGAACGCGCCCTCGTGGAGCAGCCGACCTTCCCGCACGCGCTCGAGGCTCTGCACCGGCACGGCTACCGGCTGCTCCCGACGCCGGTCGACACCGACGGCTGGGACACCCGGCACCTCACCGACACCCTGCTGACGGCACGCCCGCACGTCGCGTACCTCATCCCCGACTTCCACAACCCCACCGGAGCGACGCTGCCGCAGGAGGAGCGGTCTCGGATCGCGACGACGGCCCGCAACACCGGCACGCACCTGATCGTCGACGAGACGACGGCAGAGCTCGACATCGACCGAGGATGGGCACCGGCGCCGATGGCGGCCGATGGCCCGAACGTGATCACGGTGGGATCGATGTCGAAGATCGCGTGGGGAGGCATGCGCATCGGCTGGATCCGCGCCGAGCGCTCGGTCATCGCCCGGCTGCTGGCCGTCCGTCCCTCGTTCGAGCTCGGCACCGCCCTCCTCGAGCAGTGCATCGCCGTGGAGTTGCTCGACGACGTCTCGGCACTGACCCAGCACGTCCGGCGACGTCTCACTGCCGGGCGGGAAGCCGTGGCCACGGGAATCGCCGGGATCCCGGGGATGCGGATGCCGGAGACACCCGGCGGGCTCTCCGCCTGGATCGATCTCGGCGCTCCCCTGTCGACGACCCTCTCGCTCGCCGCACGCGAACGGGGACTCATCCTGCCGCCCGGGCCGCGCTTCACGACCGGCGGGGTGTTGGAGCGGCGACTCCGGGTCCCGATCACGCTCCCGCCCGAGCGTGCGGCGGAGGCGATGACGCGCCTGGCGCAGGCCTGGGCGGACGTGCGCGGCGGTGGTGTGAACACCGTCGACGACCTCGCGCACGCGGCCGTGATCTGATCTGCGCAGACGAAGACCCCGCCCAGTCTGCCGGGGCGGGGTCTTCGTCGAGCGGAGCGGGGATTCGTCTTCTCAGCCTCCGGGATCACTCACCGGCATCCGATACTCACGCCTCCGCGCTCCCGGTATCGACGGTCGGTCAGCCGACCTTGTGGAGCCAGACGACGCGCGCGTCGTCGCTGGCGTGGCGGAAGGGCTCCAGCTCCTCGTCCCAGGCGGAGCCCAGGGCGATGTCGAGCTCGCGCTGCAGCTCGACGGCGTTGCCCGCGGCGATCTCCATCGCGTAGCGGATGCGGTCCTCGCCGATGACGATGTTGCCGGCGGCATCGGTCTGGGCGTAGTGGATGCCGAGGTCGGGCGTGTGCAGCCACCGACCGCCGTCACTGCGCGGCGTGGGATCCTCAGTCACCTCGAACCGGAGGTGCTCCCAGCCCCGGATCGCGGTAGCGAGGGCAGCACCGGTACCGACGGGACCGTCCCAGTAGAACTCGGCGCGGCGCGCGCCGGTCAGCACGGGCTGCTCGGTCCAGTCGAAGTTCACCGCACGCCCGATAGCGCGACCCACCGCCCATTCCAGGTGCGGGCAGAGCGCGCGAGGCGCCGAGTGGATGAAAACCACTCCGCGTGCGTAAGCCGTCGCCATGATCTCTCCGTTTCATCAGGTGCGTCTTCCCCTACGACCTGAACCACGAAGTGGCGAGAGTATGCGGTTGTGCGCCCATTCTCGCCGAGTTCCCGCGAAATCACAAGCATGTGATTCGACGACGAAGGCCCCGGTCCGCGGACCGGGGCCTTCGGGCGCTTCGACGAGCTCAGCGACCCAGTACGGGGACGCTCAGCGACCCAGTACGGGGACGCTCAGCGACGCGGCATGGGGACGCTCAGGCCTCGCTCATGGCCTGCTTGACCTGCTGGCCCTTCGCCGCGTAGTAGGCCGCGCGAGCGGCGTCCTTGCGGGCCTGCTCGGCGTAGCCGAACTCGAGCACGTCCTGCGGGACCTCGACGTTCGGGACGTCGTCGGTGCCGTGGTACTTCTCGATGTAGGCGTCGAGCTCGGGACCGGAGGTCCACGAGGTGATGAGGCAGTAGCGCGGGTCGGTGCCGTTGTGGGTGGCCGCGTGCCACAGACGCTGGGTGTCGACGATGAGCTGCGCACCGGCCGGGAGGGCGATGCGGTACTCGATGCTGGGGTCCGTGCGGTTCTCACGCAGGACGAAGTAGCTGTCCTTGTCGTCCGTCAGGTTGAAGAACCCGCGCACGACCCAGCCGGTGCCGTCCGGGTTCAGGCGGTTGTTGTCGTCCTGGTGGAGGTTGTAGAGGCAGTCGCCGTACGGGGTCGGCTGCAGCTCGATGACGCGGCAGCGGCCGACGTTCGCGCCGGGCTCCTGCGCACGGCGCGTGAGGTTCGGGGCCTTGGCGGTCTGCTCGTCGATCCAGACGCCGTCCTTGTCGGTGCGCGGCGGCTTGTGGTTCCAGAAGCCGTTGCACTCGATGTCGCCGAAGGCGCTGGCGAGGGGCGCGAACCGGGTGTCGCCCGAGGACTTCCAGTCGACGTACTCGATGTCGAGCCACTCCTTGGGGTCGGCCTCCTGGTCGTAGCTGTCGAGGACGACGAAGCCCTTCTCCTCCAGCGCTGCGGACTTGATGTATCCCATGATCGAGTCATGTTCCTTTCATCGGGGGCCAGCACGTTTTAACAGGCCCTGATAAGGCAAGGCTAACAGCGGGACCTGGCCCTCCCCCGGAGGGTCGCCGTGGATAAGCGAATAGACTGGGCGGGGCACCCGGCGCGTCCGTGGCGCCTGTCGCTACGGGAGGACGAGACACCAGCATGAGCACCGCGACCAACGTCGAGGCGACGGCAGTCAACACGATCGAATGGCTCGCGGCGGGACGCACGACCATCGTCGTCCCGGTCTACCAGCGGCAGTACCGTTGGGACATCGGCGGCTGCGAGCGGCTCCTCTCCGACGTCAGGGCGGTGGCCGCGGAAGACGACGCGCATCGCCACTTCATCGGTTCGATCCTCTCCGCCGAGGACGGCTCCGGTCCGGACGCCGACCTCATCCTCATCGACGGGCAGCAGCGCCTCACCACGCTCATGCTCCTCGTCGCCGCGCTGCATCACTCGGTGCGCGACCGCGATCCGGAGCTCGCCGCCGACCTGGCCCGCGTGCTGGTCCGCCCCGACGATCCCGAGCGCACGAAGCTCCGTCCGCACGACGCCTGGGCCGATCTCTACGAGTCGGTCGTGCTCGATCGCCGCGACGACCTCGACCGGGAGTCGCGCTTCGACGACAACTACGCATTCTTCCGCAGCCAGATCCATGCCGACGAGGTGCCGTTCATCTGGCAGGGGCTGCAGCGACTGGAGCACGTCTCGATCACGCTCGGCGCCCAGGCCAACGCGCAGCAGATCTTCGAGAGCCTGAACTCCACCGGCGAGCCGCTGCGGGATCACGAGCTGATCCACAACTACATCCTCATGGGCCTGAACCATGCCGAGCAGCTGGACGTGGAAGCCCGGTTCTGGCTGCCGATCGAGCAGCACACGGGCGAGGCGATCGGCGCGTTCTGGCGCCACTATCTCGTACTCGTGACGGGGCGGGAGGTGGCGGCGAACGGAGAGCACGGCGTGTACAGCGCCTTCCGCCAGTCGTTCCCGCGCGTCGACGTCGCCCACCTCCAGGCCGACGCCGAGACGTGGCGGCACTATGCGGAGATCTACGGCATCCTCCTCGATCCGACGAAGGAGCAGGACCCGGAGATCGCGCGGCAGCTGGGGTACGTGAACACGTTCGGACGCTCCTCGTACCCGCTGATCATGAGCGCCTACAGCGATCACGCGCGCGGGCTGATCGACCGAGCTCAGCTCATCGAGACGCTCGAGTGGCTGCAGGCGATGTTCCTGCGCCGCGCGCTCGTGAATCTCCCTGCCGAGCGACTCATCGCCCGGCTCTGTCGTGCCCGTCGCGACGGACACGACGCCCTCGCCCGTGCCATCGCGCGGATCACCCCCTCCGACGAGCGGGTCAGCGCCGTGCTCAAATACAGCGAGCTGCCGTATCCGGCCTACGTGCTCGGCCGGCTCGAGGGCGTCGACGACGTGGACGGCTTCGACGTCGAGCACATCGTGCCCGCCGTGCCCGGCGACGCCTGGTCCGGCGACGGCGTGCGTCCCTGGAGCGAGTACTCCGAGGACGAGCAGAACAGCCACCGTGCCCTCGCACCCACCCTCGGCAACCTCACGCTCCTGGAGCAGGGGCTGACGGAGCGGGTGTTCGGCGCTTCCTTCCCCGCCAAACGCGATGAGGCCTACGCCCGCAGCGCGGTGCCGGCAACCCGCGCCCTCGCCGCACAGGAATCCTGGGGCACGGCGGCCATCACCGCACGCACGGTGGCGCTGACGGCCGACCTCGTCCGCGTGTGGGCACGACCCGCACTGCCCGAGATCGACGACGACGGCCTCACCCCGATCCTCGACGCCGTCCGCCGCCGCGGCTGGCCCGCGGGGTGGGAGCGCGAGTTCGACTACGTGGAATACCGCGGCGAGCGGTGGGAGGTGTACGACGTCAAGCACCTGTTCAATCGCGTGTTCCGTCGGGCTTGGACCGACACGACCGAGGCCGCTCTGGCCTACTGCGCGACCCACGGCGGACCGATCTACCGCGACAAGGCGTGGAAGGGGCAGTGGGACGACCTCGACGACACGCACTTCCTCTACATGGGTTGGGACTCGAACTACATGATGACGGCCGTCCAGGGAGTCCTCGACGAGTCCGGCATCGCCGCCGAGGTCTTCGTGAAGTACTCCTACATCGGGAATGTGATGTGACCATGACCACTGTCATCCGCCGCCGCCTGCTCGACCTTGTGCTCGAGGACCACACGCTCACGGTCCCCCTCGTGTGGGACGACCCGGCAGACACGCGCACGATCGACGTGTTCGCCCGCGTGGTGGCACGCGAGGGCGGCGAGGCCCTCCCCTATCTGGTCTTCCTGCAGGGCGGGCCGGGCCACGAGGCGCCGCGCCCCTTCCACGCCTCCACGGCACCGGCGTGGCTGGATCAGGCCCTCGCGCACTATCGGCTCGTACTCCTGGACCAGCGCGGCACCGGCCTCTCCTCCCCCGTCGGCGACGGCGACCTCGCGCAGGGCGCCGAAGCCGTCGCCGAGCACCTGACGCACCTGCGTGCGGATGCCATCGTGCGCGACTGCGAGGCACTGCGGGAGCATCTGGGGGCATCGACCTGGAGCGTCCTCGGTCAGTCGTTCGGCGGCTTCACGACGCTGGCCTACCTGTCCACCCACGCGGATTCCCTCGACGACGTCTTCATCACCGGCGGTCTCAGCACGGTCGAGCGCGATCCGGACGAGGTGTACGCGCTCTGCTTCGACAAGATGCGCACGGCCTCCGAGCGGTACTACCGGCGCTTCCCGGAGCACCGCGACGTCATGCGACGCCTGGTCGATCTCGCGGACGCCGGTGAGCTCGTCCTTCCCGACGGCGAGGTCGTGTCGCCTTCGCGCCTGCGCTCCGTCGGCTCCGCGCTCGGCACCGACGACGGCTGGCAGACGGTCTGGTCCTTGCTGGAGCGGGATCCCGCGTCCAACGCCTTCCGGCACGACCTCCAGCACGCCATGCCCTTCGGCGGCCGCAACCCGCTGTACTACGCGTTCCATGAGTCGAGCTATGCGAACGGGCACACCACGCGGTGGTCCGCCGAGCGCGTCGAGCCGACGGACTTCCGCGACGATCCGACCCTCTTCACGGGCGAGCACATCCGCCGCGAGTGGGCCGACACCGTCCCGGCGCTGCAGCCCTGGCGCGAGGTGACGTCCATCCTGGCGGAGCACCCCTGGCCGCGGATCTACGACACCGCCGCCCTCGCCGCCTCCGGGGCGACGGGCGCCGCCGCCGTGTACGTGAACGACGTGTATGTGCCCCTGGAGTTCTCGTTGGAGACCGCCCGCCTCCTCCCCGGTGTGACCCCGTGGGTGACGAGCGAGCATGAGCACAACGGCCTGCGGACGGGGCCCGTGCTGGAGCGGTTGATCGACCTCGCCCACGGACGCCGCCTCCGCTGACCTCCGCCGCGCGACGGATGTCACCGCCGCGCTCCGCGATCTATCCTGGGGCCATGGAGCATCTGCTCGGGTGGACCACGATCGTCCTTGTGCTCGGCACGGGGCCAGTGCTGTTCTTCGTGGGCATCCGGCATTCCCTCTCCCGTCGTCCCGTCGAGGAGAAGTACGAGCAGGCCGGGTCCGGAGGGCTGGTCGGCGTCTTCGACGCGGTGTGGTCCCCCACCGCGCACGAGGCGGGCCAGGAGCGAGACCGGCAGACCCGGCGCACGGCCCCGGCGCCGACCCCCGGAGATCCGCCGGGCCGCATCGAGCGCGGACGCATCGTCATCGACGTCTGAGCGACTCGCCCACCCCGCGCATGACGAAGGCCCCACACTCCGAGGAGTACGGGGCCTTCGTGGGCGGTCTTACTTGGAGGAGCCGCCGAAGCCCTTGAAGCGCTGGTTGAACTTCTCGACGCGGCCGGCCGAGTCCATGATGCGCTGCTTGCCCGTGTAGAAGGGGTGCGAGGCCGACGAGATCTCGACGTCGATCACCGGGTACTCCACGCCGTCCAGCTCGATCGTCTTGTCGCTCGTGACGGTGGAGCGGGTGAGGAAGGTCTCGCCCGAACCCAGGTCGCGGAACACGACAGCCTTGTACTCGGGGTGAATGTCAGTCTTCATGGGATTCCTTTGTTGCTGCCCTGGATTGTGCCAGGGACGAGGGAAGTCTGTGGTGCCGAACGCACCAAGGATCGATTCTACCAGTACTTCGACAAGCTCAGTAACCCATCGGAACCGAGCTCAGTAACCCAGCGGGGACCGAACTCAGTGACCCACGGGGACCGAGGTCAGGAGGCGGCGCGGGCGGAGTAGCGCCCGTCCTCGCTGCTGAGCGCGATCGGCATCCCGAAGGTCTCGCCCAGGGCATCCGCGGTGAGCGTCTCGGCGATCGGGCCCGCGGCGACCACGGCACCGTCGCGGATCAGCAGCACGTGCGTGAACCCGACGGGGATCTCCTCGACGTGATGCGTCACCATGAGCATCGCGGGCGTCGTCGGCGCCGACGCATAGCCGCCGAGCAGAGCCAGCAGCTCCTCGCGCGACCCGAGGTCGAGCGAGGCGGTCGGCTCGTCGAGCAGCAGGAGCTCCGGGTCCGTCATGACCGCCCTGGCGATCTGCACGCGCTTCTGCTCGCCGTCGCTCAGCGTGCCGAAGGTGCGGTCGGCGAGGTGCGCGAGACGCCAGTCGCCCAGCACGCGCAGCGCACGCCGCTCGTCGATGTCCTCGTAGCTCTCGTTCCAGCGCCCGAGCACGGAGTACGCCGCCGTCAGGACGGTGTTGAGCACCGTCTCGTCGCGCGGGATGCGCTTGGCCATGGCGGACGACGCGAACCCGATCCGCGGACGGATCTCGAAGACGTCGGCGCGTCCGAGTGTCTCGCCGAGGACGGTGACCGTGCCCGAGGTGGGGTGCATCAGCGTGTCGGCGAGCTGCAGCAGGGTCGTCTTCCCCGCACCGTTCGGCCCGAGGATCACCCATCGCTGATCGTCCGAGACCTGCCAGGTCACGTGATCGATGATGTTGCGCCCCTCTCGGCGCACGACGACGTCGGTGAACTCCAGAGCGATCGGCATACCGAAAGCCTATCGGCTCAGGCGGACAGCTCTGCGTAGAGCGCGCGCGTCTCGTCGGCGATCGCGCCCCAGCTGAACTTCGCGCGGGCCCTCTCCCGACCGGCCTCCCCGTACTCCCGCGCCCGCGCCGGATCCGTGGCGACCTCGGTGAGGACTGCCGCGAGATCGGCGATGAAGCGGTCGGGGTCGGTCGGTGTGCCCGTACCGTCCTGCACCTGCTCGATGGGGACCAGCCGGCCCGTCACGCCGTCGTCG
Organism: Microbacterium sp. str. 'China'; assembly: GCF_002993305.1. Lineage (NCBI taxonomy): Bacteria > Bacillati > Actinomycetota > Actinomycetes > Micrococcales > Microbacteriaceae > Microbacterium > Microbacterium sp. str. 'China'. The sequence continues at coordinate 1,963,964 of NZ_CP027434.1, forward strand.
ACGACCTCGGGGATGCCGCCGGTCGCCGTTCCCACGACGGCCGCTCCGCAGGCCATGGCCTCGAGGTTCACGATCCCGAGCGGCTCGTAGACGGACGGGCAGACGAAGGTGCTCGCTGCGGCCAGGATCGCCGACAGCTCGTCCCGCGGCAGCATCCGCTCGATCCACACCACGCCCTCTCGGGTCTGCTGCAGCAGCCGCACCCCCTCCTGGACCTCCGCCATGATCTCCGGCGTGTCCGGAGCACCGGCGCAGAGGATGAGCTGGACCTCGGGCGGCAGCAGCCGTGCCGCCTGCAGGAGGTAGGGCAGACCCTTCTGCCGCGTGATGCGTCCGACGAAGACCACCGAGGGTCGGTCAGGATCCATGCCGATCGAGGAGAGGAAAGCTCGATCCTGGACCGGACGCCAGCGCTCCACATCGATCCCGTTGTGGATCACCCGGACCCGCGCGGGGTCGACCTGCGGATAGCTGCGGAGGATGTCCGCGCGCATGCCGGCACTCACCGCGATCACCGCGGCGGCGTTCTCGTAGGCGAGCTTCTCGATACCGCTCGACACGGCGTAGCCGCCCCCGAGTTGCTCGGCCTTCCACGGCCGCAGCGGCTCGAGGCTGTGCGCCGTGAGCACGTGCGGGATCCCATGGAGCTGGGAGGCGAGGTGTCCTGCGAAGTTCGCGTACCAGGTATGGCTGTGCACGACGTCGGCGCCCGCGATGGCCGACACGATCTCCAGGTCCGTTCCGAGCGTCTGCAGCGCCGGGTTGGCGGCGGAGAGGCTCTCGGGAGCGCGGTAGGCGAAGGTGCCCTCCTCGTCGCGCGGCGCGCCGAACGCACGCACCGTCACATCGATGTCCCGACGCAGTGCGGAGACGAGTTCGGCGACGTGCACACCCGCGCCTCCGTAGATCTCCGGCGGATACTCCTTGGTGATCATCTCGACTCGCATGCCTAGACGCTATCGAGCGGGTTGTCCAGATGCTAGTTCCCCGCGCCGGACGGGATCTATGGTGGACCCATGTCCGCTCCAAAGAAGGTCTTCGGGATCATCCTCGCTGGCGGCGAGGGCAAGCGACTCATGCCGCTGACGGCCGACCGCGCAAAACCCGCCGTCCCGTTCGGCGGCCAGTACCGCCTGATCGACTTCGCCATCTCGAACCTCATCAACTCCGGGCTGAGACAGATCGTCGTGCTCACGCAGTACAAGTCGCACAGCCTCGACCGGCACATCTCCCAGACCTGGCGCATGTCGGCCCTGCTCGATTCGTACGTGACCTCGGTCCCGGCCCAGCAGCGCCTGGGCAAGCGCTGGTTCTCCGGCTCCGCCGACGCGATCCTGCAGAGCATGAACCTGATCAACGACGAGAAGCCCGACATCGTCGTCGTGATCGGTGCCGACCACGTCTATCGGATGGACTTCCGGCAGATGCTCGAGGCGCACATCGAGTCCGGCGCGAAGGCGACGGTCGCCGGCATCCGTCAGCCGCTCGCTCTGGCGTCCCAGTTCGGGGTCATCGACGCCGACCCGGAATCCGGGCGGATCCGCCAGTTCCTGGAGAAGCCGACCGACGCCACGGGTCTCGCGGACTCCCCGCACGAGGTCCTGGCCTCGATGGGCAACTACATCTTCGACACCGACGCCCTGATCGCGGCCGTCGAGGCCGACGGGGAGCTGCCCACGTCGAGCCACGACATGGGCGGCGACATCGTCCCGTACTTCGTCGACCGCGGCGAGGCCGGCTACTACGACATGAAGCAGAACGAGGTCCCGGGGTCGTCGCCGCGCGACCGCTCCTACTGGCGCGACGTGGGGACGATCGACTCGTTCTTCGACGCGCACCGGGACCTGATCTCGACGCTCCCGATCTTCAACCTCTACAACATGGAGTGGCCGATCCACTCGCAGGCGGTCAACTCCCCGCCGGCGAAGTTCGTCCGCGACTCGGTGGGGCGGATCGGCAACGCCATCGACTCGATCGTCTCGCTGGGGTCGGTGCTCTCCGGCACGCACCTCGAACGCAGCGTCGTGGGGCCGTGGACCCTGGCCGGCGGCGGCTCGACCATCACGGACTCCGTGGTGTTCGATCACGTGCACGTCGGACAGGGTGCCCGCGTGCACCGCGCGATCCTCGACAAGAACGTGGTCCTCGCCGACGGCGCGACGGTCGGAGTCGACCGTGAACGCGATCTCGCCCGCGGGTTCACGGTCACGGAGTCGGGGATCACGGTCGTGGGCAAGGGCGTGTTCATCGAACGCTGACGCGTCATGCGGCACGGGCTCCGGTCCCCCGGGTCGCTAGGCTCGGGGGGTGACCACCGCGCGATTCCTCGTCGTCCTCGATGCCGATTCCACGCTCATCCGGAACGAGGTGATCGAGCTCCTCGCAGAGGAGGCCGGGCGTCGGGCCGAGGTGCAGGCGGCCACCGAAGCCGCGATGCGCGGGGAGATCGACTTCGCGACGAGCCTCCGCTCCCGGGTCGCTGCTCTCGCGGGCGTTCCCGTCGAGGCGTTCGCCCGCGTTCGCGCCCGCGTGGAGCCGACCCCGGGCGTCCGCGACCTCACCGCCGCCGTGCACGCACGGGGCGGAGTCGTCGGCGTGGTCTCGGGCGGGTTCCACGAGATCCTCGACGAGGTCGCACCGGGACTCGGCGTGGACCGCTGGCGCGCGAACCGCCTCGAGGTCGCCGACGGCGCGCTCACGGGCCGGGTGGACGGTGACATCGTGGACGGCACGGCCAAGGCCTTCTGGCTGCGCACCTGGGCCGAGGAGCTCCGCGTGGCGCCGCATGCGACCATCGCGATCGGCGACGGCGCCAACGACCTCCCGATGATGGCGGTCGCCGGCCTGGGCCTCGCCTTCAACGCCAAGCCCGCCGTCCGCGAGTCCGCGAGCCTTGTCATCGGCCCGATCGACCTCGGGACGGTCATCCCTCTGCTCCCCTGACCCTGGCCGATGTCCGGGGCCGGGTCTACGGTCGGATCATGGACATCATCCTCATCCCCGGCCTCTGGCTCGACGCCTCCAGCTGGGACGACGTCGTGCCCGCCCTCGAGCGCGCCGGCCACCGCCCTCGCCCGCTGACCCATCGGTATCGAGGACTGGGTCGCCGCCGCGGTAGCCGCCGTCGATGCCGCGGAGGGCGATGTGGTGGTCGTCGGGCACAGTGGCGGAGGCAATGTCGCCTGGGGAGTCGCCGACGCACGACCTGACCGCGTGGCCAGGGTCGTCTTCGTCGACACCGTGCCCCCCACCCCCGGGCTCGGGCATCAGCGAGTTCCCGGTGCAGGACGGCGTCGTCCCGTTCCCGGGCTGGGGCTTCTTCCCCGACGAGGACGTGCACGATCTGGACGACGAGACCCGCGCGAGGACGGCCCCGCTCACCCACAGCGTGCCCGCGCGCGTGCCGACGGACGAGCTCGCTCTGAGCGACCCGGCGCGGTACCGCATCCCGGTCACCCTGCTGATGGGAGGGCTGGATCAGGACGCCTTCGATGCCGTGATCAGCCAGTGGGGTCCGTACGCGGAAGAGTACGGGGCGATCGACGACGCCGAGGTCGTCCGGATCGGCTCCGCGCACTGGCCCCAGTTCTCGGCGCCCGAGCGTTTCGCCGAGCTCCTCGTGCGCGCGATCGATCGTTGACGGGAAGAGCCGGGCTCAGTGCCCCATGCCGAGACCGCCGTCGACCGGGATGACGGCGCCCGAGATGTAGCCGGCGTCGTCGCTCGCCAGCCAGGTCACGACGCCTGCGACCTCATCCGGCGTCGCGAAACGTCCGGCGGGGATGTTCGCCTTGTACTGCTTCTGCGTCTCCTCGGGGAGTTCCGCGGTCATGTCGGTCTCGATGAAGCCGGGTGCCACCACGTTGGCGGTGATGCCGCGTCCGCCGAGCTCGCGCGTGAGCGAGCGGGCGAAACCGACCAGCGCGCTCTTCGAGGCGGCGTAGTTCGTCTGCCCCGCGGAGCCGTAGAGGCCCACGACGCTGGAGATGAGGATGACCCGTCCGAACCGCGCTCGCAGCATCCCCTTCGAGGCCCGCTTGACGACGCGGAACGTGCCGCCGAGGTTCGTCGCCACGACGCTGTCGAAGTCGTCCTCGCTCATGCGCATGAGCAGGGTGTCCTTGGTGATGCCCGCGTTGGCGACGACGATCTCCACCGGGCCGAGCTGCTGCTCCACCTCGGTGAAGGCCGCGTCGAGAGCGGCGGCGTCCGTGACGTCGGCGCGCACCGTCAGGGTGCCCTCCGGACCCTCGCCACTGCGAGCGGTCACCGCCACCCGGTAGCCCTCCCGCACGAAGCGCTCGGCGATGGCGCGGCCGATGCCGCGGTTGCCTCCGGTGACGAGGACGACGCGCTCCGCGCTCATGGGACACTCCTGGGTCTGGGGTCGAGGGCCGGGAATCCGAACCGTGATCGATCCTAGCGACGTTGCTCTCTCGCCTTCACGACGGCCGTTTGACAGACGAGGGGCGGGCTGGGACTCTGAGGGCGACGAAAGGCATCAGAGTGAGCGATCCCCGTATCTCCGGTCCGTCGGGTGAGCAGCCCCCGGCCCTCCCATCGGCCCCCGGCTCCTCGCCTGCGTACCCGGGATTCCCGCAGACTCCCCCGGCGCATGCCGCGCCGCAGCAGTACTCGCCCCCTCAGCAGTATTCGGCCCCTCAGCAGTACGCGGCCCCGCAGCCGTATGGGGCTGCGCCTGCCCGCCCGACCAGCGGCCTCGCGATCACCTCCCTCGTCTGCGGCATCGCCGGTGTCGTGCTGTTCTGGGCAATCGTGCCGATGCTCGCCTCGATCGCGGCCGTGATCACCGGTCACATGGCGCTCGGGCAGATCCGTCGCACCCCCGGTCTCGGAGGCCGCGGCATGGCGATCGCCGGGCTCATCCTCGGCTACGTCATGATCGGCGTGCTGGTCTTCACCATCGTGTCGACGATCATCGGCCTCGTCGTCTTCGGCGCCTTCACCCTGCCGTTCGTCTTCGCGAGCTGACGCCTCGCCCGGGCATGCCGATGTCGCCACGGCGGCGTAGGCTGGAACCATCGTGAAGAGCGCACGTCGAGTCCCGGCCGTCACCTCACTGCCGCAGTCCCCGCGGGATGAGGGTGACCACCGTGTGCGCCGGTACGCCCTCACGATGACGATCCGCATCGTCTGCTTCGGGCTGATGTTCTTCGTGCAGCCCTTCGGCTGGTGGACATGGGTCTTCGCGCTGGCCGCCGCTGTCCTCCCGTACATCGCGGTCGTCTTCGCCAACGCGGGCAGCGACAGCACGGAGACCGCCGCCGAGTCGCCGCTGCGCGAGATCGACGCGCCGCCCGCACCGTCGCTCGCTCCGGAGACCGCCCCCGACGTCATCACCATCCGCGAAGGCCGCACGGACCGATGAGCGAGCTCATCTGCTCGCGCGCCGGATGCCGGAGCGCGGCCACGAAGCAGGTCGTCTGGCGCAACCCGCGCATCCACGCCGCCGACCGCGAGAAGATCTGGCTGGCGTGCGATGAGCACGTCGGCTTCCTCCACGACTACCTGGCCGCGCGGGACTTCCCGGTGACGGTTCGAGACGGGGTGCCCTCCTCATGAGCAACCGCCTGACCCGCTGGGGCGTGTACGTCCTCATCGCCATCGGCTTCGCGATCGCCTGCGTCTTCCTGTCGAACTGGCAGTTCGAGCGGAACGAGTCCAGGGCCGAGCAGATCGCGCTCGTGGAGCAGAACTACGACGCACCGGCCGTCCCCCTCGCCGACGTGGTCGCCGACGACGAGCTCGACCCCGCAGACGAATGGCGCCCCGTCACGCTGCAGGGCGAGTACCTCGCCGACGAGCAGCTTCTGGTCCGCAACCGTCCCCACGGCGGAACGAGCGCGTTCGAGGTGCTGGTCCCTTTCCGTGACGCGGACGGCCGTGTGCTCATCGTCGACCGCGGCTGGGTGCCCCCGGGCGAGGGGCAGCTCCCGGACGCCGTTCCGTCGCCGCCGTCCGGCGAGGTCACGGTGACCGTCCGCCTGCGTCCCGGCGAGCCGCTTCCCGGGTCCGGACGCGGGGCTCCGGAGGGCCAGGTGCCCACGATCCACCTCCCGTCCATCGCCGACCTCGTCGGGGACGACGTGATCACCGGAACCTACGGACGCCTGGTCGAGGAGCAGCCCGCCGCCGACACGGCACTGGGTGGCTTCGAGTCCCCCACCGACGACCCGGGTCCGCACCTGTCCTATGCGATCCAGTGGATCCTGTTCGCCATCATGGGCTTCATCTTCATCGGATACATCATCCGCACGGAGATCGTGAAGCACCGCGAAGAGGTCGAGGGGAAGCCGGCACCGGTGAAGGCGCCGAAACGCCGCGACCGCGACGCGGACGCCGAGGACGAACTGCTCGACGCCCGCTGAGCGGGCCGGGGATCGTCAGCCCGGACCCCGCCGGCGCCGCGCCGTCATCGCCACGATCCCCGTGGCGAACAGGAGGGCCCCGAGGAGCAACGTGCCCCACGGGTCCCCACCGGTGCGGGGAAGACGACCACCGCCAGGGTCCGTTCCGGAGCCGTTCGACGGCGGAGTGGGCGTCGGCGGCACGGGGGCGTCCTCCCAGACGGCGTAGAGGACGAGGTCGGCGGTGAGCGTCGAGATGCTGAGCCGGTCGAACGCGGGATCGGCGACCGTCGCGTCCGCGGACGCCGACCACCCGAGGAACGTGGTCCCGGGACCTCGGAAGAGCAGGTCGAATGCTCCGGGATACGTGATGGACGCCTCCGGAGGCCCATCCCAGGTGACGGTGCCGTCGGCACCGCCGTTCTCCCGGAAGGTCACGGCGAACGAGGGAGACGGATCGGAGTACACGGCGGTGAGCGTGATGTCTCGTCCTGCGAAGCGCAACGTGTGTCCCGCCTGGAAGAGTCCGTCAGCCGCCACGGGGCTCGTGATGATGCGCGCCGCCGCGATCGTCGCGATGCGCCAGCCGACGAAGACCTCGTCACCCCGGGTCAGTCCCGCTCCGTCCACGACGATCGCGCTCGATCCGGCGTCGTAGCCGAGCGGATCCGTCGGCACGGTGCCGCCGGTGTTGCCGTCCCCGTCGTAGTGGAGGGTGAAGGGAGCGGCCTCCGGCTGCTGCCACCGGGCGTAGAGCTCGAGGTCGGCGCCGACCGGCGTGTCGAAGTCATACGGCACGAAGAAGCCGGCTGTCGTCCGCTGGTACCAGCCGAGGAACGTCTGGCCGTCCGGTTGCGGGGGCAACGGATCCGGAGTGGTCGCCATCCCCTGGTCCTCGACCGTCTGCGTCAGCTCGTCGATGGGCTCCGGGCTGGAGGGATGGTCGTAGAACCGGACCGTGTGCGGATCCGTCAACCACCGCGCGTAGAGCACCAGGTTGCTGGCCGGCATCGTCGCTCCGTCGAACGTGAACGGCACGTTGAACTGGGAGTCGGTGTACCAGCCGAGGAAGACATCGCGACCCCGGGTGGGGTCGGCAGGCGCCGACGCCTCGAGCGAGGTCTCGAAGGGGATGCCCGTGACGGCGGGGATCGCTGTGCCGCCACCCGTCACGAAGCTGAGCGCATACGTGTTGCGGCTGTAGAACTGGTACCGGTATCTGTCGTTGACGTTCCCGCTGTTGTTGAGCTGATAGAGCCGTCCGGACGGCTGGTCGAGCTGGAAGTAGTTGCCCTGGGCGTTCGTTCCGGTGCCGTACCCGACGTACGACGTGAAGCCGTCGATGACGCTCGCCACCTGCCGATCGCCGGTCGACGCCCAGTACCAGGCGCTCCGGTACTGCTGGAAGACCTGGTGACCGGCGGGGACGGCGGCGCGCACGGCGGTCTTGTTGTTGGCGTAGAGCGTCTCCACCCGCAGCGGGTCGTTCGGGGTGCCGTCCGGCCCGAGGACGACGTCCGGCGCCGACTGGCCCTGGTCGAGAGCCTCGGCGTACTCGAACCGCTGGGTGAGGTTCTGCGTGGACGCGGCCGCCATCTTGCCGGTCATGGTCGTGGTGCGTCCGGCGAGATCGACGGACCCGACATCCGCACCCGCACCGGTGTAGACCGCGGTGAAGATCAGCGGCGTGAACTGCTGGGGTCCCCAACCGCGGAGGACGCAGCTCTGATTCTCCGTCCCGGCGTCGTAGACGGTGATCATCCCGGACCCGTCGGTCTGCGACAACGGCACCGGTGCCACGCCCGCGGCCTGCATGTCGAAACCGATCTTCTCGCGCACCGAGAACGTGCCGAGCAGCTGCGCGCCACCGGACACGGTTGAGGCGAAGTAGGTGGTGCCGCCGACATCCATGGTGATGTCGTAGGTGCCCGCGGCGGCGCACGCGGCGGGCACATTGGCCGAGCTCCCCGGGGCGATGAGCCGGAAGTCCGTGCGCCACAGCGCCCGCGTCAGATAGACGTTCACCACCGTCGACCCGTCGCCCTGCACCGTGACGTCCTGTTGACTCACCGCCAGGTCGGCGAAGGTGAGCGGATCGGACTGCACGACGGCGGGGTCGAGCTGCGCGCGCACGAGCTCCTTGATGAGCGTCGGGAGGTCGTCCTTCGCGGTCGGGCCCCCGACGGTGGAACCCGCGGTCGCCGAGGAGGCGATGTCATCGAGGAAGAGGAAGTTCGCCGGATCCGCCAACTGGGCGTCGCTGAGCCTCCCGTCGTCGTCGGTCCACGCCGGGGGTGCGGCGCCCGCCGCGGTGAACACCGGGGACGGGTAGGACTCGGGAACGACGTTCGGCTTCTCCAGCCAATAGCTCACGTGGTACTCGACGTCCTGCCCCTGCCACCCCGCGTAGAGCGTGGTGGTGTCCGTCAGCGGGAGGTCGACGGGCTGCGATCGCGCGGCATCCGCCCACCACTGCGTGAACGTGTAGCCCGTGCGGGTCGGGGGTGGGACAGCCGCGAGATCCGCCGCGGTGAAGGCCGTGTCGGGCTCGACGACGAACTCCGGGGTCACCGCGGTACCGTCCGTCACGAAGGACACCGCGAAACCGGAGACGAGGATCGGCACCAGCCGGAAGTTCTCGGTGACCGGGGTCGCGAAGTCGTACGGGCTCCGGGTCGGGTCGTCCTCGCGGTACCACTCCCCCGTGAAGACCTTTCCGTCCGGCACCTCGGCGACATCGGGAGCGATCTCGCCCAAGGGCTCGCCGTCCCGCACTTCATCGGCGTCGATGATGCGTTCCGCGTCCTCTCCCGCAGGACCGGCGAGGAACTGCACGACCCGCGTGTCCGCGAAGGTGGCTCGGACGACGAGGTCCGTCGTGATGACCGTGCTCTCGAACCGGAAGGGCTCCTCGGCACCGGCGGGTCCCGTGACCCAGCCGTCGAACGGTCCCTCCGCGGACGTCGGTGCCGGCTGCCGCGGCGCCAGCCCTCCGTCGGCGACGGCGACCTGTGCGACGGTGCTGCCGAGGGACTCGAACGTGACGGTGTGATACCCCCAGATGCCCGGCGTCGTCGGTCCGCCGACGGGGGCGGCCGCGAGAGCCGGAGCCGCGGTGGCCACCGCTCCGGCGACTCCGAGGACCAGCGCAAGCGCGGCGACGAGAGTCCGACGTCGTGCCCTGCGCATGTGGTCGTCCCCCTCCGGCGAGCAGATCGCTACAGTGTGCCACCCCGCCACTCTCCGTTCCACCCCCTCTCACCCCGGGTCTCACCCTCCCCTCCCTCCCCTCCGCCCGCCCTGCCGAGCTCAAAAAGTCCCCTCACCTCGAGCTCCCGTGACCGTTTTCCATCCCGCATCCGCGTGCGCCGCGGTTGCGGGATCAGAAACGGGCGTGCGGCAGCGCCGGGACGCCCCTTTTTGATCCCGCGCGGGACGACCGTGCGGGATCGGAAACGGGCCGCCCGCGTGGGGAAAGGGGGCGTTAACGCACCAGGGAGCCGGGGACGGCGGCGGAGGAAGGGGCGGAGGGGGAATCGGGGACGGGGGCGGCGAGCTGCCAGCGGCCGTCGACACGACGGTAGACGATCCGGGTGTGGTTCCGGTCGGACGCCCCCTGCCAGAACTCGACCCGCGTCGGAACCACCCGCCACAGCACCCAGTCCCCCGGTCGCAGACCCCCGCGTGCGCTCGCGGAGCGGGCCGCGAGGTCGGCGTCGCTCTCGGTCGCCGACGCCTCCTCCACGGTTCCTCGGACTCGGACCGCGCGCCGCTGCGGCTGCCACCAGTGGTTCAGCGCCGCCACCGGACGCGCACCGAGCTGCGCGGCCTTCCGGGAGGACCGGGCCCCGGCGAACGCCCAGCCGCGCGCGTCGACGTCTTTGAGGATCAGCGTGCGCGCGTCAGGGATGCCGTCGGCGTCCACGGTCGCCAGCGTCGCCGCGTGCGGTTCGGGGACGCCGGCCGCCGCCGCCGCGCGGAGCCACTCCCGGAAGAGCAGCACCGGATCGTCCGGAAGGTCGTCGAGGTGCAACGGCGGAGCCGTCCCGGTGAGGGTGGGCTGCACGCGCAACCACGTCGCGAGTTCCGAGGGAGGAAGGATCGGGTGCGCCGCCATCCTCCGACTATGCCACGACCCGCTACGCGAGCTCGATGAGGTCCTGGTACTCCTGGCTCCAGATGTCCTCGACGCCGTCGGGCAGGATGAGGACCCGCTCGGGGTTCAGCGACTGCACTGCGCCGGGGTCGTGCGACACGAGCACCACCGCACCCTCGTAGTGGGCCAGCGCCCCGAGGATCTCCTCGCGCGAGGCCGGATCGAGGTTGTTCGTGGGCTCATCGAGCAGGAGGAGGTTCGCGGACGACACGACGAGCGTCGCCAGCGACAGCCGGGTCTTCTCGCCACCGGACAGCACACCCGCCGGCTTGAGGACGTCGTCGCCGGTGAACAGGAAGGAGCCGAGGACCTTGCGGGCCTCCGTCTCCGTGATGTGCGGAGCGGCCGACACCATGTTCTCCAGGACCGAGCGGCTGACGTCGAGGTTCTCGTGCTCCTGCGCGTAGTACCCGACCTTGAGGCCGTGTCCGGGCTCGAGCTGGCCGGTGTCCGGCTGGTCGACCCCCGCGAGCATGCGCAGCAGCGTCGTCTTGCCCGCACCGTTGAGACCGAGCACGACGACCTTGGAACCGCGGTCGATCGCGAGGTCGACGTCGGTGAAGATCTCCAGCGAGCCGTACGACTTCGACAGCCCGGAGGCCATGAGCGGGGTCTTGCCGCAGGGGGCGGGTTTCGGGAACCGCAGCTTCGCGACGCGGTCCTCCTGACGCACGTCCTCCAGCCCGGAGAGGAGCTTCTCGGCACGCGCGAGCATCTGGTGCGCTGCTGCCGCCTTCGACGCCTTCGCCCCGAAGCGCGCCGCCTGCTGCTGCAGCGTCGTCGCCTTCTTCTCGGCGTTGGCCCGCTCCTTCTTGCGACGCTCCTCGTCCGCAGCGCGCTGCCGCAGATAGTTCTTCCAGTTCATGTTGTAGATGTCGATGACCTGGCGGTTGGCGTCGAGGTAGAACACCCGGTTGACGGTCTCGCCCACGAGCTCGACATCGTGGCTGATGACGATCAGCCCGCCCTTGTAGTTCTTGAGGAACTCGCGCAGCCACACCACGCTGTCCGCGTCGAGGTGGTTGGTGGGCTCGTCGAGGATCATCGTCTGCGCGTCGGAGAAGAGGATGCGGGCGAGCTCGATGCGCCGGCGCTGGCCTCCGGAGAGGGTCGACAGCGGCTGGTCGAGGATGCGGTCCGGCAGCGAGAGGTTGTGCGCGATCGAGGCCGCCTCCGCCTCGGCCGCGTAGCCGCCCTGCGCCTCGAACTTCTCGGTGAGCGCGGCGTAGCGCTTCATCGCCTTGGCAGCGACCGCGGGGTCGTCGGACCCCATCGCGAGCGAGGCCTCCGTCATGCCGAGGTTGAGCTGGCCGAGGCCGCGGGCGTCGAGGATCCGGGTACGGGCGAGGTCTTCCGGATTGCCCGAACGGGGATCCTGCGGCAGGTAGCCGAGCTCGCCGGAACGGGTGACGGTGCCACCCGAGGGCAGCACGTCGCCGGCGAGCACCTTGGTGAGCGTCGTCTTGCCCGCACCGTTGCGTCCGACGAGGCCGATCTTGTCGCCATCGGACACACGGAACGAGACGTTCTCCATCAGCAGGCGCGCGCCAACGCGGATCTCGAGGTCGTGCACGGCAAGCACAGCGGACGTCCGTTCGTTCGGGAGGAGGTGATGGCCGAGCGGCCAGCCAACCAGTATATGCCGCCCTGCCTGTGGCGACGCCCGGCACGGATATCCCTCTCCAGGGTGACCGAGGCGATACCCCGGAGTGATGCTCCTCTCCCCACCCCCTGCTTACGGTGCCGGAGTGGACATCCTCAACGACCTCATCCTGCAGGCGATCGCCTCCCCCTGGCTGTACGCCGTGCTGTTCGCGGTGACCGTGATCGACGGGTTCTTCCCGCCGGTCCCGAGCGAGACGGTCCTCGTCGCCGCGGCGGCCGTCGCCGCGTCCACCGGCGACGGCGACATCGTGCTGCTGGGTGCCGTCGCCGCCCTGGGCGCCGCGATCGGCGACAACATCGCGTTCCTCATCGGGCGCCGACTGGGCACGACGCGGTTCGCCTGGATGCGGCGCCCCCGCGTCGCCGCCGCCTTCGCCTACGCGCAGCGTGCGCTGGACCGTCGCAGCGCCACGCTGATCCTGGGCGCCCGCTACATCCCGATCGGACGCGTCGCGGTGAACATGTCCGCCGGAGCGCTCGGATTCCCGTGGCGACGGTTCCTCCCGCTGAGCCTCATCGCCGGTGTGAGCTGGAGCGTGTTCAGTCTCGCGATCGGGCTGCTCGCGGGCGCGTGGCTGCACGACCAGCCCCTCCTCAGCGCCGCCATCGGCGTCGTCATCGCCCTGATGGTCGGCGTCGTCATCGACCGGATCGCGGCGCTCCGCCGACGCCGTACGCCGGTCGCGCACCTGGCAGGATGAGACGCATGGCACGCCGCCGAGAGCGCACCCCGCGCCCGCCACGGATCAGCCGTCGCACCGGCGCCCTCGTGGCGCTGACTGCGGCGGTCGTCGTGCTGTACGCGCTCCTCGTCTCCCTTCAGACGGTGCTCTCCGGCACGCCGCTGCCCCTGTCCTTCCTGCTCGGCGCCGCCGTGTGCGGCGCTCCCCTCCTCGTCCCCTCCCGGCCGCGGACGGCGATCGTCGTCTTCGCCGCCGGCGCCTTCCTGCTGCCGCTCCTCGTCGAGCCGGCGCGCGCGATCCACTCCCCCTGGCCCTGGTCGGTACCGGCCCTCCTGTCCTTCGTCCTCCTCGTGGGCGTGATGTCCTTCGTGCAGGGAGCCCGCCTCGGAGGCCTCACCCTCGTGATCGGCGCACTGACCTCGCTGACGGCGCCGCTGCTGCGCCCGGACATGGTCGCGACGCCGGCGAGCTCCGGCAGCGCCACCGCCAATCTCATCGTGACGACCTCGGTCGCTGCCGCGATGCTGCTCATCGCCGTCCTCGTCGCCGGTCGTGTGCGTGTCGCGGCGGAGCTCACGAGGGAGAAGGAGCACAGCGCGCTGGAGGAATCCCGGCGCGCTCTCGTGGAGGAGCGCACCCGGATCGCCAGGGAGCTGCACGACGTCGTGGCGCACAGCATGTCGGTGATCCAGGTGCAGGCGTCGACCGCGCGCTACCGGATCGCGGACCTCGACGCCGAGGCCGCCGCCGAGTTCGACGACATCGCCGCCACCGCGCGCACGTCGCTCACCGAGATGCGGCGCATGCTGGGAGTGCTCCGCACCGAGGACCAGCACGCCGAGCTCGCACCGCAGCAGGGACTGGACGACGTCCCGGCCCTCGTCGACACGATCCGCCGGGCAGGGGTGGAGGTCGGCCTCGTGCTGGAGGGGATGGAAGCGGCCTCCGCGGCGGGACCCGGCGTGCAGATCGCCGCCTTCCGCATCGTGCAGGAGGCTCTGAGCAACGCCGTCCGCCACGCGCCCGGTGCCCGCGTCACCGTCCGGCTCCATGCCGACGTCGATGCCCTGCACATCCGTGTGCACAACGCCGCACCACCGCAGCCGACCGAGAGCCCCTCCGGCGGCTACGGCCTCCGGGGAATGCGCGAGCGCGCCGAACTGCTCGGCGGAAGCCTCGCCGCCGGGCCGTCCGACGACGGCGGCTGGACCGTCGAGGCCACCCTGCCGCTGTCTGCAACGGCCGTACCGCCGACCCCGACCGCCTCGGCGGAAGACAAGGAGAACCCGTGACGATCAGCGTGCTCATTGCCGACGACCAGGCGATGGTCCGCGCCGGTTTCGCCGCCCTGCTGGACGCGCACGAGGGGATCCGGGTGGTGGGCCAGGCGGCCGACGGCGCGGACGCTGTGACGCTCGCCGCGCGGCTCGATCCCGACGTCATCCTCATGGACGTCCGCATGCCGGAGCTCGACGGCATCGAGGCCACCCGCCGCATCCTCGGTCCGTCGTATCCTGCCGCGCACGTGCCGCGGGTCCTCATGCTCACCACCTTCGACATCGACGACTACGTCTACGACGCCCTCGCCGCCGGGGCCAGCGGGTTCCTCCTCAAAGACGCTCTGCCGGAGGAGCTCGTGCACGCCGTGCGCGTGGTGGCGGGCGACGATGCGCTCCTCGCCCCCAGCGTGACCCGGCGCATGATCGAGCAGTTCGCCGGCCGGCGGCCGGCATCGCGCAGGTCCGCGACCGCCCTGGCCGAGCTCACCGACCGGGAGCGCGAGGTGCTTGTCCTCATCGGCAAGGGCCGCTCCAACACCGAGATCGCCGGCGACCTGTTCATCGCCGAACAGACCGTGAAGACCCATGTCGGCAAGGTGCTCGCGAAGCTCGGTCTCCGCGATCGTGTGCACGCCGTCATCCTCGCGTACGACACCGGTCTGGTCGAGCCCTCCGCCTGAGTCACCCCTGCGTAGGGGTCAGGACGGCACCACGGAGTGATGTCCCGTCCCCTACCGCCTCCATAGCCTCCGAGGACACCGTTCCCAGGAGGACTCATGGTCATCGCCGCGGCTCCACGCCTCAGCACCCCCGCCCCCGCCGTATCCGCCCCCACCGGCCACCGCGACACCGGAATCGACTTGGTGCGCGCGCTGTGCGTGCTCGGCGTCGTCCTGCTGCACGCGGTCATGGTCGGGGTCACCATGTCGGAGACCGGACCGGTGTTCGAGAACGCGAGCGACGGCACGAGCTGGATCGCGCCGCTGAGCTGGCTGCTGCAGGTGATGCCGCTCTTCTTCGTGATCGGAGGGTTCTCCGGGCTCCTCGCGTACCGCCGCCTCCGCGCCCGCGGCGGGAGCGCGACCGCCTTCGTGGCCGGTCGGGTGCACCGGCTCCTGCGCCCGGCCCTGTTCACGGTCGGCGCGGTCGGGGTCGCGCTCGCGGTGCTCACCGTCGTCGGCGTCGCACCGGATCTCATCGCGGTCGCCGGCTTCCGATACGGACAGCCGCTCTGGTTCCTCGGGGTCTTCCTGCTGTGCCAGGCGTTGCTCCCCGCGCTCGTCGCCCTGCACGAGCGCGCGCCCCTGCGCACGATCACCGTCCTCGCCACCGCGGCCGTGGCGGTCGATGTCCTGCGGGCCGTGACCGGGAACGACGCCGTGGGGTTCCTCAACCTCGCCTTCGTGTGGTTGACGATGCAGCAGCTCGGATTCCTCCTTGCCGACGGCCGCGTGGACGCCCTTCGTCGCCGGACCCGCGTCACGATCGGCATCGGCGCCCTCGGGGTGCTCGTCGTCCTGTTCCTCATCGGCGCGTACTCCCCCGACCTCATCGCCAACATCAACCCGCCGACGTCCGCTCTGCTGCTGGTCGGGCTGATCCACACGACGCTTTTCTCCCTGTACCGGGCGCACATCGGGCGCCTCAGTCGTCGCCGTCCGGTGGCCGCGTTCACCGCCTTCGTCACCCGGCGGACGATGACGATCTACCTCTGGCACATGCCGGTGCTGCTGGCGATGGCCGGGGCGACGGCGCTGGTCGCCCTCCTCGGCGGATTCACTCTGCCCGCGCTCGACAGCGCGGAGTGGTGGGCCGCCCGCCCGCTGTGGCTCCTGACCGCTGTCGTCCTCACCGCGATGGTCGCGGTCCGCGTCGATCGGTTCGAGAATCACCCCTCGCCGGAGGCGACGGCGTCGCACCGCCGCCTGGCGCTGGCAACGGTGCTGGGTCTCGGCGGAGTGGTGCTCCTCCTGGTGCTCGGCACGACGGTCGCCACCGCGGCGCTCGCCGTCCTGCTGCTGGTCGCGGCGCTGCGGCTGGCGGGACACCCCGGCAGCGCCGTCCCCGGCACCGCCGTCCTGGCCTGACCGTCAGCCGACCCCGCGGGCGGCGAGGGCATCGCCGACCTGATCCGCGTGGCGCAGCGCCAGCACGAGCAGCGGCACCACGCCGCGCACGCCCAGGCGGACTCCTCGTGCGCGCTCCGCGTCCCGCACCCGCTGCGCGAGTCCGGCCACGACGGGAACCATGGTCAGCGTGAGCGACACCGCCATCGACACCGCCCCCGGATCGACCCCGATGCGCCGCAGCGGACACAGGAGGCGCTGCAGCACGGCCAGGAGATCGGCCATGCGCGTGGTCAGGGTGAGGAGGGCGGCGAGCAGCAGCAGCACGGCGACCCGCCCGGTGCTCACCCAGGCGGCGACGGGAGACACGAAGACGGCGAGGGCGATCGCGAGCACGAGCAGGACCGCACGCAGCCGCCACAGCTCCGTCACCGCGGCGGAGAGCGGCACCCCCGCGATCGGGTAGAGCGCGAGCACGGTCGCGAGGCAGACCGCGATGCTGAGCGGCCCGTGCGGGAACAGCGTCAACGCGAGCGCCGCGACGGCGAGCCCGGCGAGCTTCGGACCGGCCGGCACCCGATGCAGCAGTCCCGCACCGACCGGGGACGGCAGGATCATGCGCACAGCCGCCGGTAGCGTGCGATGACCCTCTCGGGCTCTCCCTGTTCGACGACGCGCCCGCCGTCGAACAGGACGGCGGTGTCGCAGCGGGCCGCGAGCTCGAGATCGTGGGTGACGATCAGCACCTGCGCCTCCTGCGACAGAAGGAGGTCTCCGATCCGCCGCGCGTTGCGCAGGTCGAGGAGTGTCGTCGGCTCGTCCGCCACGATCAGCGCCGGCTCGGCGAGGAGCACCGCGGCGAGGGCCAGCATCTGCTTCTGTCCTCCCGAGAGCGACGACGCCGGGATGTCGGCGTGGGCACCGAGACCGTGGCGCTCCAGGGTCTCCTGCACGCGGGCGGCGATCTCGTCACGGGCCCGCCCTCGGAGCGACAGCGCGAGATCCTCCGCCGGTGTCGGCATCAGGATCTGGGCATCCGGATCGGTGAAGACGAAGCCCACCCGGCGGCGCACGGCGGCCCGCTCTCGGAGCGCGTCGAGGCCGTGGACGCTGACCGATCCCGCGGTGGGTGTCATGAGGCCGTTCAGCAGCCGCGCGAACGTCGACTTCCCGGAGCCGTTCGCTCCGATCACGGCGATGCGCGGTGCGGTGAGCTCCAGCGTCACGTCGTCGAGGAGCACGCGGCCGTCGACGGTCACTCCCACGCCGTCGAGACGCAGAGTCCCCGGCTCCGCGATCGTCGCCGTGTCCCGCTCCCGCCAGCGCACGCATCCTCCTGAACACCGTTCACCTGAACGCCGTTCACTATAGTGGGGGCATGAGTCCCGAGACGAATCCCGCCCGTCACGATCGGGAGAGCGTCGCGCGGACCGCCCTCGCCCTTCTCGACGAGGTGGGGCTGGCCGATCTCTCCATGCGCCGCATCGCGGCCCGGCTCGACGTGCAGCCGAGCGCTCTCTACTGGCACGTGGCGAACAAGCAGGAGCTCCTCGCCGACCTCGCCGATCGGATCACCGCGACCGTCCCGGACGGAGCGGAGGGAGTCCTCGCGACCGCCCGCGCGCTCCGCGACGCCCTCTTCGCCTTCCGGGACGGCGCCGAGCTCGTCCTCAGCACGTACGCGCTCCAGCTCGGCTCCGCGCATGCCCGCGACGCCCTGGTCGCCGCCCTCCACGCCGAGGGCGCCACGGACGCCGAGGATCGCGGGGCGGCGATCCTGCACTTCGTGCTCGGCCATGCCACCCTCGTCCAACAGCGGATGCACGCCGACAGCCATGGCGCACTCCCGGCCTCCGGCGAGGTCGACGTCACCGCGGGCCTGGACCGGGTGTTCGACCTCGGCGTCCTCGCCCTGGCCGGTGAGCTCAGCGCACCGATGACTCCGCGGCGTGCCCGAGCCTGAGCCCGGGGATCACCGCGAGCAGCACCAGCCCGACACCGAGGACGAACACGACGGCGAACGCGTCCGCGCCGCCGCCGAGGGTGGCGACGGCGAGCCCCGCCAGCGCGATGGCCACCGCCGAACCCGTGGCATCCGAGATCGACAGCGCCGAGGAGTTGAATCCCTGGTTCGTCTCGTCCGAGTAGGCCAGCGTCAGCACTGTGAGCCGCGGATACAGCAGCCCCATGCCGCCCCCGGCGAACGCCCACCCGACGATCACGAAGACCGGGGAGGCATCGAACGCCGCTGCGGCCAGGACGCAGAGCATCGCCACGAGCAGTGCGCCGAGGCTGAGCGCCGTGATGCGGTGATTGCCCAGCCGCTCACCGTAGCGGCCCTGCGCAGCCGACGCCCCGGCCCAGGCGAAGGCCGCGAGCATCAAGGCGACTCCGGCCCAGGTCGCGGAGAAGTCGAACTTCCGCATCAGCAGGTACGGGATGTAGGCCTCCGCGGCGAAGAACGCGCCGGCCGCCACGCCACGCATGAGCACGACGCTGGGAAGCCCGGCACCGGCTCGGAGGGTCCGTCGTGGCAGGAGCGGGAGCACGACGACGCCGATCGCGAGCACGGCCCCCAGTGCCACCGGCCACCCGATCGCCGGATCGAGCTCGGCGGACAGTCCGATCACCACCGCGAGCACCGCCACGACGACGGCCAGCAGCAGACGGGTGAGCAGCGCGCGGCGGTCCTGCGGTTCCCCGCGGCCGAGATCGACACCTCGCAGACGGATCGCGATCATCGAGAACGCGATCGCGGTCAGGACCGCCACGCCGAGGAACGCCCAGCGCCAATCGAGGTACTCCGCCACCGCTCCCGCGAGGAAGGGCCCGATCATCGACGGGACCACCCAGGCGGCGGCGAACGCCGCGAACACCCGGCCGTGCAGGTGCGGCGGATACAGCCGCGCGACCACGACGTACAGGGCCACCGTCTGCCCACCCGCGCCCAGCCCCTGCACCAGTCGTCCGATCAGGAACTGGGGCATCGTCGTCGCGAACCCGGAGATCAGCAGCCCCAGGATGAAGAGGGTGACGGCGGCGTACAGCGCGCCGCGCGGACCACGCGCGTCCGACCAGGACCCCGCCGCGACCATCCCGATCACGCTGGTCGCGAGCGTACCGGCGAAGGCGACGGCATACAGCGATTGGCCGTTCAGGGCATCGCTGACGATCGGCATGACCGTGGTCACCGCCAGGGCCTCGATCGCGGCGAGGAAGATCAGGGCGACAGCGCCCAGAGTCACCCAGACGCGGCTGCGGTCCCAGATCGTTGCCGTCGGCTCCGCCGCCGTCATCGCTCGACGAGCGCGGCGATGCGTTCGATCGCCTCGGTGAGGATCTCGGGGCTCGTGCCGAAGTTGAGTCGCACGTGCCCGGCCCCCTCGTCGCCGAAGGCCGGGCCGAAGTGCAGCGCCACCTTCGCCTCACGGAGGATCTTCCGGGCGGGGTTGTCTCCCCAGCCGAGGGCGGAGAGGTCGATCCACGCGAGGTACCCCGCGTCCGGAAGGCGATAGCGGGCGGCGGGGAGGTGACGGGCCAGCAGGTCCTCGAGCAGGACGCGGTTCTCGTCGAGCGTGCGCAGGAGGCCGTCGAGCCACGCGTCGCTCTCCTCCGAGAACGCGGCGACGGCGGCGAGCAGACCGAACTGCCCCGTCCGCCACTCCACCTCGACGGGCAGGTCGCGCACGACCGCGGACGTCTCTTCTGCGGCGGTGACCATGAGCGCGCACTTCAGCCCCGCGAGGTTGAACGCCTTGCTCGCGCTGACGACGGCATAGCCCACCCGCGCCGCCGCGTCACTCGCGGCGAGGAACGGCGTGAAGCCCGTGCCCGGCTGGGTGAGCGGCGCATGGATCTCGTCGGAGACGATCGTCGCGCCGTACTCCTCGGCCAGTTCGGCCAGCGCGGACAGCGTCTCCCGATCGTGCACGGTGCCGGTCGGGTTGTGCGGGTTGCAGAGGAGCATGGCCGTCGCGCCGTCCTCGAAGGCGGCGCGGATCCCGTCGAGGTCGAGCTCCCAGCCGGTCCCCGTGTCGCGCAGCGGGACACGCTGCACCTCGGCACCGGCCTCGGCGACGAGGTCATAGAAGGGCGGGTAGACCGGCGGCGTGACGACGACGCGCTCCCCCGGCTGCGTGACGCGACGGAGGATCTCGACGATGCCCATGCTCACGTCCGCCGTGCTGCGCATCCGCGCCGGGTCGGGGCGCCAGCCGAAGCGGCGCTCCGCGAAACCCGCGTACGCCTCCGCCAGCGGCGTCCGCGAGGCGATGTACCCGGTGTCCCCGAGATCCAGCGCCCGCTGCAGTGCGGCCGTGATCGCCGGGGCGAGCGGGAAGTCCATCTCCGCGACGAAGAGGGGCAGCACGTCTTCGGGATACTCCCGCCACTTCTCGCTGGTCCGCTCGCGCAGCTCCGACAGCGACAGGGCCTTCACCGACAGCATTCGTCCTCCGATTCTCCCCGCGTCGATGCGGAGACGTCGAAGCGGGCGTGCCCGGCACGCCCGCTTCGTCTGGTGGTCAGGTGACCGGAACCTCAGATCGCGAAACCGAGCGCACGCATCATGTCGCGCCCGTCGTCCGTGATCCGCTCGGGCCCCCACGGCGGCATCCACACCCAGTTGATGCGGAAGCGGTCCACGACGTTGTCGAGGGCCTGCGCCGTCTGGTCTTCGAGGACGTCCGTGAGCGGGCAGCCCGCGCTGGTCAGCGTCATGTGGATGACGAGAGCGTCGTTCTCGTCATCCCAGGCGAGGTCGTAGATGAGTCCGAGGTCGACGACGTTGATCCCGAGCTCAGGATCCATCACGTCCTTGAGAGCCTCGGTGACCGCGTCGTACTTCTCGTCCGTCAGGGTCGCTGTCATGCGATCAGCCTACGCCTCGATGGGAGCGGAGGGGTCGAGGAACCGGTCGTAGCCCTCGTTCTCCAGGCGGTCGGCGAGCTCGGGGCCGCCCTCCTCGACGATCTTGCCCGCGACGACCACGTGCACGTAGTCGGGGCGGATGTAGCGGAGGATCCGGGTGTAGTGCGTGATGAGCAGCACACCGAGGCCGGTGGACTCCTTCGCGCGGTTGACACCCTCGGAGACGATCTTCAGCGCGTCCACGTCGAGGCCGGAATCGGTCTCGTCGAGCACGGCGAACTTCGGCTTGAGCACCTCGAGCTGGAGGATCTCGTGGCGCTTCTTCTCGCCGCCCGAGAAGCCCTCGTTGACGTTGCGCTGCGCGAACTTGGGGTCCATGCGGAGGTTGGCCATGGACTCCTTGACGTCCTTGGTCCACTGCCGGATCGAGGGCGCCTCGCCGTCGAGCGCGGTCTTCGCGGTGCGCAGGAAGTTCGTCACGGTCACGCCGGGGATCTCGACCGGGTACTGCATGGCGAGGAACAGACCGGCGCGGGCACGCTCGTCGACGCTCATCGCCAGGACGTCCTCACCGTCGAAGGTGATGGAGCCGGAGGTGACCGTGTACTTCGGGTGGCCGGCGATCGTGTAGGCCAGGGTGGACTTGCCGGAGCCGTTGGGGCCCATGATGGCGTGGGTCTCACCGGTGTTCATGGTGAGGGTGATTCCGTTGAGGATCGGGGTGGTCCCCGCCTCGGTCTCGACCGTCACATGCAGGTCGCGGATCTCGAGAACAGACATTCTTCAGACTTCCTTCGTCACAGCGGGATCGATGAGCACGTCGTCGCCGTCGATCTCGACGACGTAGACCGGGACGGGCTCATATGCGGGGAGATTCTGGGGCTTGCCGGTGATCAGGGAGAACGCCGAGCCATGGGCCCAGCACTCCACCGTGTCACCTTCCACGAAGCCCTCGGACAGCGAGATGTCGCCGTGGGTGCAGGTGTCGCCGATGGCGTGGATGACGCCCTCGCCGTCCTTGATGACCGTGATCGGCACACCGTCCGGCTCGACGCGCAGCGGCGTGTCCTGCTCCAGCTCGGAGACGCCGCAGACGCGCTGCGCGGTCACGCGTCCACCTCGGCGAGCTCGGCCTCGATGGCGGCCAGCAGCTCCGACTCCAGGTCGGGGATGCCGAGGCGCAGCACGATGTCGGTGAGGAAGCCGAGCACCACCAGTCGGCGGGCCTCGTCCTCCGGGATGCCGCGGGCCTGGAGATAGAAGAGCTGCTCGTCGTCGAAGCGGCCGGTGGCACTCGCGTGCCCGGCGCCGACGATGTCGCCCGTCTCGATCTCGAGGTTCGGGATGGAATCCGCGCGTGCGCCCTCCGTGAGCACCAGGTTGCGGTTGGCCTCGTAGGAGTCGGTGCCGGTGGCCTCCGCCCCGATCAGCACGTCGCCGATCCACACGCTGTGGGCGCTCTCGCCCTGCAGCGCGCCCTTGTAGAGCACGTCGCCGGTCGTGTGCGGGCCCTTGTGGTGCAGGTACACCTGGCTCTCCAGGTGCTGACCGGAGTCGGCGTAGGACAGCCCGTAGAGGTAGCCCTCGGAGCCGGCACCGGCGAGCTCGACGCTCGGGTTCACGCGCACCACGCCGCCGCCGAAGCTCACGACGAAGTGCTTGAGGGTGGCGTCGGCCGCGACCCGCGCCTGGTGGGCGGCCGCGTGCAGGGCGTCGTCATCCCACTGCTGCACGGAGACGACGGTGAGCTTCGCTCCATCGCGGACGATGATCTCGACGTTCTGGGCGTACTGCGCCGAGCCCTTGTGCTGCAGCACCACCGTGGCGGCGCTGTGCTCGAGGGCCTCGATCACGATGTGGGCGTCCGCCCGGCGGTCGGCTCCGGTGCCCGTGAGCGACAGGAAGATCGGCGATGCGACCTCCTCCTCGCGCGGGATGCGGATGTGCAGGGCCTCGGAGGCGCCCTGCCACGCGACGGCCGCGGTGATGTCCTCGGCGAGGAAGACCTCGCCGCGCGGAGCGGTTCCCGCCGGGAGCGGCGCGGCGACGTACTGCTCGCCGGACGTGAAGGAGTACTGCACGCCCTCGTCGCCCTCGGCCGGGCGGAACAGCGGCGCGAGCGCGGCCACCGGCGTGTGCTTCCAGTTCACCTCGCGACCGGTCGGCGTGCCGAAGTCGTCCGGGTCGAACGAGTGCGGACGCTCGGAGCGGGTCTGCACCGGGACGAATCCGGCGTCCGCCACCTGGGCGGCCGGGTCGATGTGCGCGTTCGTGTGCTGCGCCTCGCTGGGCGCTGTCGTCGAGGCCGCCATTTAGCCGACCGATCCTTCCATGCCCATCTCGATGAGCTTGTTCAGTTCCATCGCGTACTCCATCGGCAGCTCGCGCGCGATCGGCTCGATGAAGCCGCGCACGATCATCGCCATCGCCTCGTCCTCGGGCATGCCACGGGACTGCAGGTAGAAGAGCTGCTCCTCGCTGACCTTGGAGACCGTGGCCTCGTGGCCGAGCTGCACGTCGTCGACACGGATGTCGATCGCCGGGTAGGTGTCGGAACGGGACTTCGTGTCGACGAGGAGGGCGTCACAGCGGACGGTGTTCGCCGAGTGATGGGCGGCGGCGTCGACGCGCACCTCGCCGCGGTAGCCGGCACGGCCACCGCCGCGGGCGATCGACTTCGAGACGATCGACGACTGCGTGTACGGCGCCATGTGGATCATCTTCGCGCCGGCGTCCTGGTGCTGACCGGGGCCGGCGAACGCGACGGAGAGGGTCTCGCCCTTGGCGTGCTCACCCATCAGGTAGATCGACGGGTACTTCATCGTCACCTTGGAGCCGATGTTGCCGTCGACCCACTCCATGGTCGCGCCCTCGTGTGCCACGGCGCGCTTGGTGACCAGGTTGTAGACGTTGTTCGACCAGTTCTGGATCGTCGTGTAGCGCACGCGGGCGTTCTTCTTCACGATGATCTCGACGACGGCCGAGTGCAGGGAGTCCGACTTGTAGATCGGGGCGGTGCAGCCCTCGATGTAGTGGACGTAGCTGTCCTCGTCGGCGATGATCAGGGTCCGCTCGAACTGGCCCATGTTCTCGGTGTTGATCCGGAAGTAGGCCTGCAGGGGGATCTCGACGTGCACGCCCTTGGGGACGTAGACGAACGAACCGCCCGACCAGACGGCGGTGTTCAGCGCGGCGAACTTGTTGTCGCCCGCGGGGATGACGGTGCCGAAGTACTCCTCGAAGAACTCGGGGTGCTCGCGCAGGGCGGTGTCGGTGTCCATGAAGATGACGCCCTGGGCCTCCAGGTCCTCGCGGATCTGGTGGTATACGACCTCGGACTCGTACTGCGCGGCGACGCCGGCGACGAGACGCTGACGCTCGGCCTCGGGGATGCCCAGGCGCTCGTACGTCTCGCGGATCTCCTCGGGGAGGTCTTCCCAGCTCTGCGCCTGCTTCTCGGTGGAGCGGACGAAGTACTTGATGTTGTCGAAGTCGATGTCGCTGAGGTCGGCGCCCCAGGTCGGCATCGGCTTGCGGCCGAAGAGCTGATAGCCCTTGAGACGGGTCTTCAGCATCCATTCCGGCTCGTTCTTGAGGGCCGAGATCCCGCGGACGACCTCTTCCGAGATCCCGCGTTTCGCGACGGCACCCGCGGCATCCTCATCGTGCCAGCCGAATTCGTACACCCCCAGACCATCGAGCTCCGGGCGGTCGATCAGCACATCCGACATGCAACACTCTCCTCACAGGTCCCAAACGGTGTCATCCGCCCCGACACACCTGATCCCCGTCGAGTCTGCGGGAGCGGGTGCCGTTGGTGGGGCCCTCATCACGGGCGCTTCCATCGCGCCTAAACTGTTGACGATGCTTCAGCGCTGTCAGCGCTCATCGCAACAATCCGATTCTACAGGTTCCGCCTGACGGACGGGCCGTGCGCCACGTCTTCGACGGGCCGGAGGACTTATGCCCGAGACGACCATCCCCGCCCCCTCGACGACCAGGGCGACCGCCTCCCCCCGCTCCGCGGTGTGGGGTCGCGCGCTCACCGTCTTCGCGTGGCTGTCGTTCCTCAGCGAGACGATCATCATCGGCACCGGCGGCGCCGTGCGGCTGACCGGCTCCGGCCTCGGCTGCACCGAGTGGCCGCTGTGCACGCCCGAGTCGCTCGTCCCGATCGTCGAGGTGCAGGGCATCCACGGGATGATCGAGTTCGGCAACCGGCTGATGACCGGCGTCGTCGGGATCATCGCGATCGCGGTCGTCCTGCTCGTCCTGCACACCATCAGCGGCCGCCGGGCGCTCATCGACGCCCTGTGGTTCGCCGTCGGCGGTCTCGCCGGCGCGGCCGTCGCCTTCGTCCTGGTCTCGCTCACCGACTTCCCGGCGTTCCCCGTCGCCTCCGCCGTGCTCCTGATCGCGGTGATCGCGGCGGCGGTCCACTCGGTGCGCACGACGCCCGCCCGACGGGATCTCGTCCTCCTCGCCTGGCTCGTGCTGATCGGCGTCGTCGCGCAGGCCCTGGTCGGCGGCATCACCGTGCTCACGGGCCTGAACCCCTTCATCGTCGGGTTCCACTACACGTCGTCGCTCCTGCTCGTCTGCATCACCGCCGCGTTCCTCGTGCGGCTGGCGACTCCGGAAGGACCGCGCGAGCGGGCCGTCCCCACCTGGTTCGCGATCGTGACGCACGTCACCGGCCTCGCCCTCGCCGTGACCATCCTGTTCGGCGTGCTGACGACCGGATCGGGCCCGCACTCGGGCGACGCCGACGTGCTGCGCCGCGGCTTCGACGCCACGGTCCTCGCCCACGTCCACTCCTGGCCGGGCTACATCCTGGCCGCCCTCGTGCTCTTCCTGACGGTGTCCGCCTGGGTCCTGCGCCTCGAGCCCCGCCGGTGGCTGCTCGTCCTCGTCATCGCGATCCTCGTGCAGGTGGCCGTCGGCGTCTGGCAGGCGCGGGAGGGGCTGCCGCCCGTGCTCGTGGGCATCCACATGGTCCTGGCATCGCTGTCGGCCGCGACCTACACGGTCGTCGTGCTGCACCTCAAGCGCACCGCGTCCGTCGCACCCGCCCCCGTCGACTGACCTGCCGCACAGACGATCCATAGCGCGCGCACCGGGCGCTCATCACCGCATCGACCATCGTGGTCGACATGAACAAGACACTCACCCGCAGCGCCGGGTTCTGGCTCCTCATCGTCGTCTCCCTCGCCGCGGTCGGGGTCGGCGGCTGGATGATCGCCGGACAGATCGGCACGATGACGACCACCCTGATGGACGGCACCGCCACCGGTGTCGAGGTGTACGTCGGTCAGTCGCTCGTCGTCGTCGGCGCGGTCGTCCTCGGTGCGGGCCTGGTGGGCCTGCTCCTGTCGCTCGGCCTCGTCGCCGCGCGCACGCTGGTCGCCTCCCCGATCGCCCCCGCGCCGATCGTCGAGCGCGAGGAGCCGATCATCCAGGACGAGGCGGTCGAGACGGTCTCAGTCCCGCGCGACGAGCCCGCTCTCCGGACCGCCGATGCAGAGCCGCAGGTCGATGCGGAGCCTCAGGCCGACGAGCCCCAGGCCGACGAGGATCAGAAGGGCAGCAGCGGGTCGATCGCCACGGCGACGAACAGCAGCGTCAGGTAAGTGATCGAGGCGTGGAAGACTCGCATCGGCCGCGCCTCGGTCCCCCGGACCGCCTGGTTGTACAGGCGGTGCGACTCATAGATGAACCAGCCGCCGAACACCAGGGCGGAGACGGTGTAGACGAGGCCCATGCCGGCGATCGGCACGAGCAGCAGCGAGCAGGCGACCGTGGCCCACGCGTACAGGATGACCTGCAGGCCGACCTGCGACGCGTTGCGGGTGACGCCGAGCATGGGCACGTCGACATCGTCGTAGTCGTCCTTGTACTTCATGGACAGCGGCCAGTAGTGCGGCGGCGTCCAGAGGAAGACGAGCAGGAAGAGGATGAAGGCGGGCCAGTCGAGCGACCCGGTGACGGCGGACCAGCCGATGAGGACCGGGAAGCACCCCGCGATGCCGCCCCAGATGATGTTCTGCTCGGTGCGGCGCTTGAGGATCATCGTGTAGATCACGACGTAGAAGAAGATCGCGGAGGCCGACAGGATCGCCGTGAGCGGGTTCGTGGTGAACCAGAGCCACACGGTCGACACGATCGCGAGCGTCCACGAGAAGATCAGGGCGCCGCGCGGACTGACCTCGCCGGTCACGAGCGGCCGGTTCTCCGTGCGGTGCATGTGCGCGTCGATGTCGCGGTCGAGGTACATGTTGAACGCGCCGGCCGAACCGGCGCTCATCGATCCGCCGATGACCGTCGCGAGGACCAGCCAGAGATCGGGCAGTCCGCCCTGCGCGAGGAACATGACCGGAACGGTCGAGACGAGGAGGAGTTCGAGGACCCGGGGCTTCGTCAGAGTGACGTAGGCGCTCACCGTGCGGCCGATGGACGACTTCCGTACGGTCTGATCAGACATCGTCGAGATCTCGATCGCCTCCTCCGCGCGCGTTACCGGACAACCTCTCCAGTGTATGACACGCCGTGACGCGTTCCGCGCCTTCTACCCCTCAGCCGCCGGGACCGTCCCCGCTATGCTGAGAGCACTCGCGCGCCCGGTGCTGCGCACAACCCCGCCCGTCTCCTGGACGATGCGGGATGCGCCAGGGAAGTTGCGGATGCGCCAGGGAATACCGGCGCCCTCGAAACTGTCGGAAAGGGCATGAACGTGTCGGAATTGCAGTGGGACGAGATCGATCGACGCGCGGTGGACACCGCCCGGATCCTGGCGGCCGATGCGGTCGAGAAGGTCGGCAACGGTCATCCCGGCACGGCGATGAGTCTGGCTCCCGCCGCCTATCTGCTCTACCAGCGGGTGCTGCGGCATGACCCGACCGACACCGACTGGCTCGGCCGTGACCGCTTCATCCTGTCGGTCGGCCACTCGTCGCTGACGCAGTACGTGCAGCTCTACCTCGGCGGGTTCGGGCTCGAGCTCGACGACCTCAAGGCGCTCCGCACCTGGGGCTCGAAGACCCCCGGACACCCCGAGTACGGCCACACCAAGGGCGTCGAGATCACCACGGGCCCGCTGGGCCAGGGCCTCGCGTCGGCGGTCGGCTTCGCGTACGCCGCCCGGTACGAGCGCGGCCTCTTCGACCCCGAGGCCGCAGCGGGCACGAGCCCGTTCGACCATTTCGTCTACGTGATCGCGGGCGACGGCGACCTGCAGGAGGGCGTCACCAGCGAGGCCTCCTCGCTCGCCGGCCACCAGCAGCTCGGCAACCTCATCGCGATCTACGACTCCAACCAGATCTCCATCGAGGACGACACGAACGTCGCCTTCACCGAGGATGTCGCCGCTCGCTACCAGGCCTACGGCTGGCACGTGCAGACCGTGGACTGGAAGAAGACCGGCGAGTACGTGGAGGACGTCGCCGAGCTCCACACCGCGATCGAGGCGGCCAAGGGCGAGACCGACAAGCCGTCGCTCATCATCCTCAAGACCATCATCGGCTGGCCGGCCCCCGGCAAGCAGAACACCGGGAAGATCCACGGATCGGCACTCGGAGCCGACGAGCTCGCCGCCACCAAGAAGGTCCTCGGGTTCGACCCGGAGCAGACCTTCGTGGTCGCCGATGAGGTGCTGGAGCGCACGCGCGGCCTCGCGGAGCGCGCCGCCGAGGCCCGCGCCGCCTGGCAGGAGTCGTTCGATGACTGGGCGGCCGCCAACCCCGAGCGCAAGGCCCTGCTCGACCGCGTCGAGGCCCACGAGCTCCCCGCCGACATCGCCGACGCACTCCCCGTCTTCGAGGCCGGCAAGGACGTCTCCACCCGCGCCGCGTCCGGCCAGGTCATCAACGCGCTGGCCGCGCAGCTCCCCGAGCTCTGGGGCGGCTCCGCCGACCTCGCCGAGTCGAACCTCACGACGATCAAGGACGCGCCGTCCTTCATCCCGGCCGAGTGGTCGACGCACGAGTGGTCGGGCACCCCGTACGGCCGGGTGCTGCACTTCGGCATCCGCGAGCACGCGATGGGTGCGATCGTCAACGGCATCGTGCTGCACGGGCCCACGCGCGCCTTCGGGGGCACGTTCCTCATCTTCAGCGACTACATGCGTCCGGCCGTGCGCCTGGCCGCGCTGATGAACGTGCCGAGCGTCTTCGTCTGGACGCACGACTCCGTCGCCCTCGGCGAGGACGGCCCGACGCACCAGCCGATCGAGCAGCTCGCGACGCTGCGCGCGATCCCGAACCTGGCCGTCGTCCGTCCGGCGGACGCCAACGAGACCGCCGCCGTGTGGCTCGAGATCCTCCGGCGCCACGAGGGCCCGGCCGGCATCGCGCTGACCCGCCAGAACATCCCGGTGTTCCCGCGCGGCGAGGGCGAGGCTTCGGGCGACACGTTCGCGTCCGCCGCCCAGGCCGCCAAGGGCGCTTACGTCCTGGCCGAGGCGCCGAACGGCACGCCGGACGTCATCATCGTGGCCACCGGCTCCGAGGTGCAGCTCGCGGTGAACGCCCGCGAGGTGCTCGCCGGCGAGGGCGTGAACGTCCGCGTCGTCTCCGCCCCCTCGCTGGAGTGGTTCGCGGAGCAGGACGAGGCCTACCGCGAGAGCGTGCTGCCGGCGTCCGTCACCGCCCGCGTCTCGGTCGAGGCCGGTTCCGTGCTCACGTGGCGCGGTATCGTCGGCGACCGCGGTCGCTCGGTCGGCATCGACCACTTCGGCGCCTCCGCCGACTACAAGACCCTCTTCGAGAAGTTCGGCATCACCACCGAGGCCGTCGTCGCGGCCGCCCGCGAGACCATCAAGGAGAACGCATGAGCACCCCCACCGCCCAGCTCGCCGCCGCCGGCGTCAGCATCTGGCTCGACGACCTCTCGCGCACCCGCATCTCCTCCGGCAACCTCGCCGAGCTGATCGCGTCGCGCAACGTCGTGGGCGTCACCACGAACCCGACCATCTTCGCGAACGCGATCACGGACAAGAAAGACACGTCCTACGACGCGCAGGTCACCGAGCTCGCCGCATCCGGAGCCTCCGCCGAGGACGCGGTGTTCGCCGCGACGACCCAGGACGTCCGTGCCGCGCTCGACGTCTTCCGCCCGGTGTGGGAGGAGTCCGGTCACGTCGACGGACGCGTCTCGATCGAGGTCTCCCCCGACCTCGCCCACGACACCGACGGCACCGTGGCGCAGGCCAAGGAGCTGTGGGACCGGATCGACCGGCCCAACCTCCTCGTGAAGATCCCGGCGACCAAGGCCGGCCTCCCGGCCATCACCGAGGCCATCGCGAACGGCATCAGCGTCAACGTGACCCTCATCTTCAGCCTGGAGCGCTACGCCGAGGTCATCGAGGCGTACCTCACCGGCCTCGAGCGTGCCAAGGAGGCGGGCATCGATCTGTCCACCATCCACTCGGTGGCCTCGTTCTTCGTCTCCCGGGTGGACACGGAGACGGACAAGCGCCTGACCGCGATCGGCACGGACGCCGCCGCCGCGCTGAAGAGCAAGGCGGGACTCGCGAACGCCCGACTCGCGTACGAGCTCTTCGAGAAGACGTTCGCCGAGAAGCGCGCGCAGGATCTCCTCGCCGCCGGCGCCAACGTCCAGCGCCCGCTGTGGGCGTCCACTGGCGTGAAGGACCCGGCGCTGCCGGACACCCTCTACGTCACGGAGCTCGTCGCGGACGGCGTCGTGAACACGATGCCGGAGAAGACCCTCGAGGCGACGTTCGACCACGCCGTCGTCACGGGAGACACCATCACCGGCGGCTACGAGGAGGCCCGCGAGGTCTTCGCCGGGCTCGCCGAGGTGGGCGTCGACTTCGACGCCGTCACCGAGGTGCTCGAGGAGGAGGGGGTCGCGAAGTT
Source organism: Microbacterium sp. str. 'China' (assembly GCF_002993305.1). Taxonomy (NCBI): domain Bacteria; kingdom Bacillati; phylum Actinomycetota; class Actinomycetes; order Micrococcales; family Microbacteriaceae; genus Microbacterium; species Microbacterium sp. str. 'China'. The sequence continues at coordinate 1,994,926 of NZ_CP027434.1, forward strand.
CATCGACTCCTGGCACGATCTGCTCGCGCAGGTCACCGAGGCTCTGGAGGCGCAGCGATGACCTTCGCCATCCACGCATCGGGCGCGGCGCGCGTCGCGATCGAGGAGACCGTGCCCGCCCTGGTCCACGACCTCGTCGCCTCCCGCATCACCGGTGGCGACGCCACGCTCTGGGGTCCGGCCGCCGAGGCCGAGGCTTCGGTCCGCCTCGGCTGGGTCGAGGCCGTCTCGGTCTCCCGCCCGCTGGTCGCGGAGATCGTCGCGCTGCGCGAGGAACTCGCGGCGAAGGGCGTCACCCGCGTGGTGCTGGCCGGAATGGGCGGCTCGTCGCTCGCTCCCGAGGTCATCGCGCAGACGTCCGGCGTCCCGCTCACGATCCTCGACTCCACCGCCCCGGGGCAGGTGCTCGCCGCGCTCGACGAGGGTCTCGCCGAGACGGTCCTCGTCGTGTCGTCGAAGTCGGGCTCCACGGTCGAGACCGACTCGCAGCGCCGGACCTTCGAGGCCGCCTTCCGCGACCTCGGCATCGATCCCACCGAGCGGATCGTCGTAGTCACCGACCCCGGCTCCCCGCTCGACGCCTCGGCGCGCGAGGCCGGCTACCGGGTCTTCAACGCCGACCCGAACGTGGGCGGCCGCTACTCGGCGCTGACCGCCTTCGGCCTCGTCCCGTCTGGACTCGCCGGCGTCGACATCGACGAGCTGTTGGACGAGGCCGAGGCCTCGCTGCTCGAGGTGGCCGTGGACTCCGCCGACAACCCCGCCCTCTGTCTCGGGGCGGCGATCGCCGCCACCAACCCCCGCCGCGACAAGCTGGGTCTGATCACCGACGGCACGCACATCAAGGGGCTGCCGGACTGGATCGAGCAGCTGATTGCCGAGTCCACGGGCAAGGAGGGCACGGGCATCCTCCCGGTCGTCCTGCTCCCGGTCTCGCCGGAGCTCGACCCGGTCCCCGCCGATCTCCAGATCGCGCGTCTCGTCGACGACGCCAACGAGTTCCACCTGCACGAGCGGCACGAGGGCGAGATCCTCGTCAGCGGCACGCTCGGCGCACAGTTCATCGTCTGGGAGTACGCGACGGCCGTCGCCGGGCACCTCCTCGGCATCAACCCGTTCGACCAGCCCGACGTGGAGTCGGCCAAGGTCGCCGCCCGGGGCCTGCTCGACGCGCGCCCGGAGCCCACGGCGCCCGCGTTCGTCGAGAACGGCGTCGAGGTGCGGGTCTCCGATCCCGCCCTCGCCGTGTCGGGAACCGTCGAAGGCGTGCTGGACGCCCTCTGGGCCCAGCTCCCCGCCGACGGCTACGTGTCGATCCAGGCCTACGTCAACCGCCTCGAGGTACCGCAGCTCCAGGGCCTGCGCGAGCTCATCGCCGCCGACTCGGGGCGTCCGACCACGTTCGGCTGGGGACCGCGCTTCTTGCACTCCACGGGCCAGTACCACAAGGGCGGCCCCGCCCAGGGCGTGTTCCTGCAGATCCTGGAGCGCACGGACGTGGATCTCGAGATCCCCGACCGCCCGTTCACGTTCGGGCAGCTCATCCAGGCGCAGGCGGCCGGTGACGCGGGTGTGCTCGCGGAGCACGGACGGCCCGTCGTCTCGCTGACGATCACCGAGTCCTCGGACGACGTGCTCGCCCTCTTCGAAGCCGCACAGAAGTAACCGCAGGAGAGCCCCCACCGATGTCTGTACCCATCTCGCGCGGGCACAACCCGCTGCGCGACCCCGACGATCGTCGTCTCAACAGGATCGCGGGGCCCAGCGCCCTCGTGATCTTCGGCGTGACGGGTGATCTGTCCCGCAAGAAGCTCATGCCGGCGGTCTACGACCTCGCGAACCGGGGGCTCCTGCCTCCGGGGTTCGCGCTCGTGGGCTTCGCCCGCCGCGACTGGGAGGACCAGGACTTCGCCCAGGTCGTCTACGACGCGGTGAAGCAGCATGCCCGCACGCCGTTCCGCGAGGAGACCTGGACGCAGCTGCTCCAGGGCATCCGGTTCGTCTCCGGCGAGTTCGACAACCCCGACTCCTTCCGCAAGCTGCGGGAGACCGTCGAGAAGCTCGACGTGGAACGCGGGACCATGGGCAACCACGCCTACTATCTCTCGATCCCGCCGAAGGACTTCCCGCTCGTCGCGAAGCAGCTCAAGGACTCGGGGCTCGTGGGCGAGGACGCGGACGACGACGAGCGCTGGCGGCGCGTCGTCATCGAGAAGCCGTTCGGGCACGACCTCGAGTCGGCGCGCGCTCTCAACGCAGCCCTCGAGGTGGCGTTCCCCGCCGACTCGATCTTCCGCATCGACCACTACCTCGGCAAGGAGACGGTGCAGAACATCCTCGCGCTGCGCTTCGCGAACGAGCTGTACGAGCCGATCTGGAACCGCAACTACGTCGACCACGTGCAGATCACGATGGCCGAGGACATCGGCGTCGGCGGTCGTGCCGGGTACTACGACGGGATCGGCGCCGCACGCGACGTCATCCAGAACCACCTGCTCCAGCTCCTCGCGCTCACGGCGATGGAGGAGCCCATCAGCCTCTCCGCCGAGCATCTGCGGGCCGAGAAGGAGAAGGTCCTCGCGGCGGTGCACGTGCCGGAGGATCTCTCCCTCGCCACGGCGCGCGGACAGTACGCCGGCGGCTGGCAGGGCGGCGAGAAGGTCACCGGCTTCCTCGACGAGGAGGGGATGAACCCCGAGTCGACGACGGAGACCTACGCGGCCATCAAGCTGGAGATCGACACCCGACGCTGGGCCGGCGTGCCGTTCTACCTGCGGACGGGCAAGCGCCTCGGCCGTCGCGTGACGGAGATCGCCGTGGTGTTCAACCGTGCGCCGCAGCACCTGTTCGGCCGCGGCAACGCCTCGGAGCTCGGGCAGAACGCCCTCGTGATCCGCGTCCAGCCCGACGAGGGCGTGACGATCCGCTTCGGCTCGAAGGTGCCGGGCAACGGCACGAACGTCCGCGACGTGACGATGGACTTCGGCTACGGCCACGCGTTCACGGAAGCGAGCCCGGAGGCGTACGAGCGTCTGATCCTCGACGTCCTCCTGGGCGACCCGCCGCTGTTCCCGCGGCATGAGGAGGTCGAGCTCTCCTGGAAGATCCTCGACCCGGTGGAGAAGTACTGGGCCGCCCAGGGCGGTCCGGTGGAGCAGTACGCGCCCGGCTCGTGGGGACCGGCCTCGGCCGACGACCTGCTGGCCCGCGACGGACGAGTCTGGAGACGCCCGTGATCATCGACCTTCCCGACACGACCGTCAGCCAGGTCGCCAAGCAGCTCGTCAAGGTGCGCGAGGAGGGTGGCGCCGTCGCCCTCGGCCGCGTCCTCACCCTGGTCATCGCGGCCCGCAAGGGCGTCGCGGAGGCCGCGATCGACGCGGCGAACGATGCGTCGCGCGAGCACCCGATGCGTGTGATCGTGCTGACCACCGGCGACGGCGAGTCCCGCCTCGACGCGCAGATCCGCGTGGGCGGAGACGCCGGGGCCAGCGAGGTCGTCGTGCTGCACGCGCACGGCGCCGCCGCGAGCAACGAGGAGAGCCTGCTCACCGGACTGCTCCTGCCGGACGCCCCGGTGGTGGCGTGGTGGCCGGACGAGGCCCCCACCTCTCCAGCGACGTCGCCGCTCGGCCGCATCGCCCAGCGCCGGATCACCGACGCCGCCACGTCCCCGGATGTGCGCGACCGCCTCGCCCTCCTCGGGCGCACGCACGCTCCCGGCGACACAGACCTCGCCTGGACGCGCCTCACGCACTGGCGCGAGCAGCTCGCCGCGGTGCTGGACCAGCCGCCGTACGAGACCATCACCGCCGTCGAGGTCCGGGGGGGGAGCGCCTCGCCCTCCACCGCGCTGCTCGCCGCGTGGCTGCAGATGGCACTGGATGTGCCGGTGCGGTGGTCGTACGAGGACCCGGAGCACTGGCAGGAGGGCATCAAGTCGGTGCGCCTCACCCGGGAGTCCGGCGACATCCTCCTCGAGCGCCCGTCGCCCGGCGTCGCCGTCCTCACCCAGCCGAACCAACCCGACCACGATCTCCACCTGCCGCGGCGGACGCTGCGCGAGTGCCTCGCGGAGGAGCTGCGCAGGCTCGACCCCGACGTCCTGTACGGTCGAGTGATCACGGAGGGCTGGGAGAAGCTCGGTCCGCCCGAGACAGGAGAGTGACCTCGATGCCGGGATCGTCCGCAGAGAAGCGGGTCGTGGTCGAGGCCACCCCCGCCGCCCTCGCCCTCCGGGTCGCCGATCGCTTCCTCACCCGTGTCCGCGCGCGGACACGCAACGGCCGTCTGGCTCACGTCGCCCTGACGGGCGGCTCGATGGGCGGTGCCGTCCTGCGCGCCGTCCGGGACAACCCGCGGTCCGCTGAGATCGACTGGTCCCTCGTGCACTTCTGGTGGGGTGACGAGCGCTTCGTCCCGCAGGAGGACGCGGACCGGAACGCCCTCCAGTCGCGGGAGGCGCTGCTCGACCACATCGATGTCCCCGCGGAGAACGTGCACGAGGTCGCCGCCGCGGACAGCGGTCTCGACCTCGATGAGGCCGCCGCCGCGTACGCCGCCGAGCTCGCCCGCTTCGGCACCGAGGACCACCCGTGGCCGTCGTTCGCGGTGTGCTTCCTCGGCGTCGGCCCCGACGGACACATCGCTTCGCTCTTCCCGGACCGGGAAGAGGTCACCGTGACCGATGCCGCGGCGCTGCCCGTGCGGGACTCCCCCAAGCCCCCGCCCGAGCGGGTCACCCTCACCCGCCCGGTCCTGAACGCCTCCAAGCGCGTCTGGCTCGTGCTCACGGGTGCCGACAAGGCATCGGCGCTCGGCCTCGCTCTCGCCGGCGCCAGCTACACGAGCGTTCCCGCAGCCGGGGCGAAGGGCCGCAAGCGGACGGTCTTTTTCGTCGACGAGGCCGCGGCATCCGAGGTCTCCCCCGACCTCATCGACCAGGCCTACTGAGCGTCCGGGCCGCGTGTCTCACGCGGGTCCGGCTGCTCCGGCGCACCCGATGCGGGAGCAGCTGGCGGGGTGGCGGGATCGCTCCCCCGGGTGATGCCGAGCTCCTGGCTCTCGCTGAGGACCTGCGGGTGGAACCGGGCGAGCCCGACGACGCCCCAGACGGCGATGCTGCCGGCGACGCCGAAGATGATGAAGACCCACCACGGAGCCGCCGCGGCCTCACCGAGTACGAGCATGCCGATGAGCACGGCCACCATGGGGTCGACCACCGTCAGACCGGCGATGACGAGGTCCGGCGGACCGGAGCTGTAGGCGGTCTGCACGAAGTACGCGCCGACGGCACCCGCCGAGAGCAACGCGAGCAGGCAGACCGCGGTGATCCATTCGAACTGGCCGGCCTCGATGCGCTTGATGATGACCTTCGCGAGGGTGGCGACGAAACCGTAGAGGATGCCGGCGCCGATGATGTAGAACAGCGCCCGCATCCGGTGCCGGAGGATGAGCCAGCACGCCCCGAGCACGATGATCACGACGAGCAGGATCGCGAGGATGACGAACAGCTCGCGGTCCGTGACCTCCTTCTCCGTGGCGTAGATCGCGGCGAAGAACACGAAGAGGAAGATGCCGCCGACACAGGCGATGATCGCGGTGAGCGACTGCCGCGTGGGGGCGTGACCGGAGACGCGGGCGTTGAGCAGCGTGGTGATGACGAGGGCGATGGCGCCGAGCGGCTGCACCACGATCAGCGGCGCTTTCACGAGCGCCGCGAGCTGGCAGACGATCGCGAGGCCCAGCATGAGCGTCCCGACCACCCAGGACGGGCGCGTGAACAGGCGCTTGAGCTGATCGAAGCTGAGGCCGGCGGCGCCGTCGGAGCCGCTGAGCCGCTCGACCTTCTCCACGCCCCGGTGCTGGTACTGCGCGCCGAGCGACATGAACACGGCACCGGCGAGAGCCAGCGGGATCCCCAGGAGCAGGCCGGGGTTCTGGAACGCTCCGACCAGCTGGTCGCCGACGTCCTCGACCGTCCCCATCCACACCCCTGCGCTCACAGTACGACCCTACCCGGAGAGTGCCGCGGACTAGGGTTGTGACGTGGCTGTCCTTCCGATTCGCATCATGGGCGATCCCGTCCTGCACTCCCCCGCCTCCCCCGTCGAGGCGATCACCGATGAGATCCGCACCCTCGTCGCCGACATGTTCGAGACCATGGACGCCGCGCCCGGCGTCGGCCTCGCCGCCCCTCAGGTGGGGGTGCCGCTGCGGATCTACACGTACTCCTACGTCGACGACGACGACCAGCCGTGGCGCGGTGTGCTCATCAACCCCGAACTGTGGATGACGCCGACGGAACCGGGCGCGCCGGACCCCGAGCTGGAGTCCGAGGGCTGCCTGTCCTTCCCGGGCGAGCGGTTCCCCCTGCGCCGGTCCGACCGCGTGCGGGTGACGGCGACGGATCTGGACGGCAGCCCGGTCACGCTGGACGTGGACGGCTGGCGCGCTCGCATCATGCAGCACGAGTTCGACCACCTCGACGGCGTGCTCTACATAGACCGCCTCTCGGACTCCGACTGGAAGACGACGCAGAAGATCGCTCGCAAGCGCGGCTGGGGACGCCCGGGGGCCAGCTGGCTCCCCGGAGTGGATGACCTCGAGGGCTGATCCCATTCAGCCCACGCACAGCATCCTTCAAGTTGCGTCATAGACTCCGGGCACTATAGCGTGTTCGCGGCGGGGATACTCAGCATGCCCCGCGTCACGCTCTGAAGGGGAAATCCATGATGAAGTCGCGCACCCGTCGCGCACTCGTGCTCACCGGTTCGGCTGTCGCCGTCTCGCTCGCCCTCACCGGCTGCAGCGCGATCAACAGCATCCTCGGCGGCGGTCGCGCCGACGCCGACCGCGACGAGGAGACCGGTCAGGTCACCGAGAGCGCGAACATCGACGTGTTCTCCGTGAAGCTCGGCGACTGCATGCTCGAGACCGGCTCCGGGATGCTCACCGACGCGAACGTCGTGCCGTGCTCCGAGCCGCACGACGAAGAGGTCTTCTACGAGATCAAGATGGACGACGGCGAGTACTCGGAGGACGCCATCAGCGCCGCGTCCGAGGAGTGCATCGGCGACGCGTACACGTCCTTCGTCGGCGTCTCGTACCAGGAGTCCGCCCTGGACGTGACCACGCTCACCCCCAGCAAGGACTCGTGGGAGCAGGCCAACGACCGCGTGATCCAGTGCATCATCATCGACCCGGCCGGACAGGTCGAGGGATCGCTCAAGGGCGCCGCTCGCTGATCAGACCGCACCTTCACGAAGGGCTCCGCCGCGAGGCGGGGCCCTTCGTCGTCCGTGCCACGGCTCAGCCGTCCGCGGCACGGAGAGCGAGCCACGCCGCGACGCGGTCGTCCGGATCGGACAGCGAGAGGCCCGTGAGGTCCTCGATCCGTCGGACGCGGGTCGTCAGCGTCTGCCGGTGGATGCGCAGTCGCGCCGCGCTCTCGCTCCACGCCCCGTTGCACGTGAGGAACACCCGGAGCGTGTCGAGGAGCTCGGCCGGCCGCTCGGCTGCGCGCAGCGGGTCGAGCAGACGCGCAAGGCGCGTGGTCTGATCGGGGTCCAGCGCCCCGAGCACGAACGACACCGTCGGAATGGCCTCGTAGCGGACCACGCGTTCGCCGCCGGTGCGCGCGGCCTCGCAGGCGTGCCGCGCCTCGTCGATGCTGCGGGCGAGGGCATCCGTACCCGCCGGTCGGCCGAGACCGAGGTAGAGCGTCGAGGCGAACGCCCTGGCGCGATGCGCGATCTGGTCGGCATGGTCCTCGCGCACGACGCCCTGCACGATTCCCCGTTGCGACGTGAAGACGTGCTCGGCGCCGAGCTCGTCGAGCCAGAGACCGAGCAGATGCTCGACGTCGACACCGCTGGTGCGGGACACGAGCGCGAAACCCACCAGCACGCGCTCGTGCACGCCCCAGCGGCGGAGCAGACGAGTGGCCTCCTCCCCTCCCTCGCGGACGGTCTCGAACATCATCGAGCGGCCGAGGCGCTCCAGCTGGCTGCTGTCCCGGGTGCGCATCAGGAGATCGAGCAGCGCCGCGGCCTGCGAGCTCAGTTCGCGACCGCGGCCGGAGCTGTCGTTGCGCGGAGCGGTCACGAGCTGCGCGGTGATGTCCTGGCCAGGACCGACCGGGTGCACCTGCAGGGCGCGATGGCGCACCCGCACCGGTCGGCCGACGGCGACGGCGATCGCATCGTCGATGTGCAGGCTTCCTGCTCCTGCGGTCGTGATGACCTCGCCATGCCGATCCAGGAGCACCGCCCACCCGTCGATGCGGTGCGCCAGCTCCGCGATGACGCCGGTGATGCCGCTGCGCCGCGCCGCCAGCGTGAGCACCCGCATCGCCGAGGTGATGGCGCGAGCCTCCGCCGCCTGATCGACGGCGAGGAGCGAGGTCAGCGTCGGTACCACCAGCGGCGGTGACAGGGGGACCCCGACGATGGCCGTGAACCCCGCGTCCCGCACGGCTTCGCGAAGACGGGGGCTGTCGTCGCTCGTGACCACCACGGTCTCCCCCAGCGCGGCACGGCGGTCGCCGCCGACGCCGAGGAGCGCGGCCTCTTCGGCTACGACGAGCGTCGCGTGGAGCGGATCCACCGGCGGACCGAAGTCGTCGAGGGGAAGGACCGCGTTGACCGGCCGCGCTCCGGGGACAGCGCCCGGCAGCAGTTCCGCCCGGAGATACCTGGCCACGGAGGCGACGTCACGAGCCACCCTCCGATCATACAGATTGTCGAAGAGCAGCCGCTCTGTTCACGCTTCTGTCGGATGCCGAGGGCTTCCGCTCTCTCCTAGCATCGTGCGCATCCCCACTTCCCGAAGGATGTCATGAAAGCTGTTGTCTTCCGCGACCCCCAGTCGCCCATCGAGTTCGTCGACGTCGACCTCGCTCCGCCCCGCGCCGGTGAGGTGCGCGTACGCATCGCCGCCGCCGGTGTCTGCCACTCCGACCTGCACGTCAAGCGCGGCGAGTGGGACGCCGCCGCTCCCCTGGTCATGGGCCACGAGGGCTCCGGCGTCGTCACCGAACTGGGCGAGGGCGTCACCACGCTTGCTGTCGGCGACCACGTCGTGCTGAGCTGGGTGCCGCCGTGCGGCGAGTGCCGCTACTGCCGCGCCGGTCACGAGGCCCGCTGCCAGAAGGTCGCCACCGTGGTCGCTCCCCTCGGCGTGCTCTTCGACGGCACGTCGCGGCTGAGCCGCGACGGCGAGCAGCTGCACCACTACCTGGGTGTGTCGTCCTTCGCGGAGGAGGTCGTCGTCCCCGCATCCGGAGCCGTGAAGGTCCGCGACGACGCGCCCCTCGACGTCATCGCCGTGGTCGGCTGCGCTGTCGCGACCGGTGTCGGCGCCGTCCTGAACACCGCCGCCGTGGAACCCGGATCGACCGTCGCCGTGATCGGCTGCGGGGGCGTGGGCCTCAACGTCGTCCAGGGCGCCCGACTCGCCGGTGCCGAGCGCATCGTCGCGATCGACGTGCGGCCGGAGAAGACGCAGATGGCCCTGCAGTTCGGGGCCACGGACCGCATCGACGCCTCCCAGGGCGACGCCGTGGCGCAGCTGCGGGAGCTCATCCCGGACGGCGTCGACTACGCCTTCGACGCGATCGGACGCACCTCCACGACCGAGCAGTCCATCCAGATGCTCGGACTCGGCGGCGCCGCGGTCATCGTCGGGCTGCCGCCCACGGGAGCACGCGCCTCGTTCGAGCCGCTCGTCCTCGCCGAGGCCGACCAGCGCATCCTCGGCTCGAACTACGGCTCGGTGCGGCCGTCGATCGACGTCCCCGCGCTCGTGGACCGCTACATGGACGGGCAGCTCAAGATCGATCCGCTGATCTCCGGTCGCCGTCCGCTCTCCGAGGCCGCCGCCGCCCTGGACGACCTCGACGGCGGCTCGGCACTGCGCACCCTCCTCATCCCCTGACCGCCACGCGCGGCTCCCATCCCTGAAACCCGAATCCAGGAGAACCATGTCAGACACCGTCGTCGCCCCGCCCGGCGCCCCGCAGGATGCCGGGCTCCGCACCGGCGTCATGAGCGGACCCGAGCTCGCCGCCCAGGCCATCGCCAACATCGCCCCCAGCGCCGTCATCGCCTTCACGGCCGCCGCCATCTTCCTCGGCGCCGGGAACGGCACCATCTACGCCTTCGCACTGGCCACCATCGTGATCCTCTGCGTCGGCTACTGCGTCGTGGTGTTCGCCCGCAAGCACGCCTCCGCGGGCTCGCTGTACACCTACGTGTCGAAGGGCCTCGGCCCGTTCGGCGCCTTCCTCGCCGGCGTGACGTTGCTGATCGGCTGCTTCGGCATCGCGGCCGCCTCCCTCAGCGGCTCGGTCAGCTACATGGGACAGTTCCTGAGCATGCTGGGCCTGCCCGCCCAGGGGCTCGGCTGGGACATCGGCCTGGCGATCCTGCTCGGCGGCCTGGCGACGCTGTTCACCATCCGCGGCATCCGCCTGTCCGCCCGGGTCTCACTCGTCCTCGAGCTGCTCTCCGTCGGCATCATCCTCGTGCTGCTCATCGCGGCGCTCGCGTGGGCGGGCCCCTCCGCGTGGGACCCCGCGCAGGTGCTCGCGACCGGCTCGTCGTTCCAGGGCATCGCGTCCGGCATGGTGCTGGGCATCCTGGGCTTCGTCGGCTTCTCCTCTGCGGACGCCCTCGGTCGCGAGGCCAAGGAGCCGTACAAGGCGATCCCTCGCGCGATCATGTGGAGCGCCCTCGGCGTCGGCGTGCTCTACGTCTTCGCCGCCTACACGCAGATCGCGGTCCTCGGCGACGACCTCGCCACCGCCGCGAGCCCGCTGGAGAGCATGTCCGCCCTCATCGGCATGCCGGGCTGGTTCGCGGCCGTGCTCACGTTCGGTGTCTCGGCGTCCTTCTTCGCGGTCGTCGTCGCCCCGCTCAACGTGATCGGCCGCATCGTCTACGTGATGGGCAAGGAAGGCGTCGTCGCGGAACGCTTCGGCCGCACGCACGAGCAGCACCTCACGCCGCACCGCGTGCTCATCCTCGCCGGTGCCGCGGCGATCACGGTCGACATCGTGCTGCTGGTGGCGGGAGCGGCCACGGGCGACATCCTCGTCTGGGTCAACACCTGGGGCACCTACGGCTACATGGTCGCCTACGCCCTCGTCGCCATCGCGTGCGTGGTCTACACGCAGCGGGCGAAGATGCGGAACGGTCTCGTGAAAGTGTGCGCCACGGTCGCAGTCGTGACGATGGCGTACGTCTTCTTCGCGAACGTGTGGCCCGTGCCGGCCTTCCCGTACAACGTGATCCCCTACGTGTTCCTCGTGACCGTCGCTCTCGCGCTCACCCGGTACGCCTACCTCGCCCGTCGTCGCCCTGACGTCATCGCCCGGATCGGCAACACCGAGACGAGCGCTATGGAGGGCGTCGGCTGAACCGTCCTCTTCGACAGGAAGAGCCCCTCCGCGAGGAGGGGCTCTTCCTGTGTCCGGGCGTGCCGCCGAGCGGTCCGGGAACGGAAGAAGCCCCCTCCGTGGAGGGGGCTTCTCTCGTTGGCTCCCCGGCTTGGACTCGAACCAAGAACCTGCCGGTTAACAGCCGGCTGCTCTGCCAATTGAGCTACCGAGGAATGTGCGCCGCGGTGCGGGCAACTCGTCAAGCTTAGCAAACTCGAGACGCTGTTCGTGACACCGGGCCGCCTTCCGCGCCCCTCGGGCGTGTCGCGCTCAGCGGCGGGAATCCGACTCCGCATTCGGCACCCAGAGCAGGTCCTTGCCGACGCCCCGCGCGACGACGTGGCCCCCGCGCAGCATGAGCGTCTCGGCGTTCAGCTCCCGGATGAAGTCCGCGTCGTTGGTGACGAGGAGAGCCGCCATCCCCTCCTCCTTGCGGCGCCGGGTGATGGCGTCGAAGACGACCGGTCGCACCTCCAGATCGAGGTTCGCGAGGATCTCGTCGGCGATGAGCACCCGCGGCTCCAGCACGAAGGAACGGGCGATCGCGACCCGCTGGCGCATGCCCGCGCTGAGCTCATAGGGGAACTTCGCGGCGGTCCCGAGCGGCAGGTGGAGCTCATCCAGGAGCGTCGCCACCCGGATGGAGAGCGCCCGGGTGTTGACGCGCTTCTCCCGGATGAGGATCGGCTCGGCGATGACCTCGTTGACCGTCAGCTGCGGCGGCAGATCCGCCCCGGCACCTTGCGGCACGAAGCCCGTGCGGTAGGTGAGGATGCGATGCTTGCGACCCGGACGACGGATGTCGATGCCGCAGACCTGCGCCCGTCCGCCGACGACGCGCACCGAGGGATCCGTGGAACCCGCAAGTGCGGCGACGAGCGTCGACTTGCCCGAGCCGGTCGGTCCCGCGACGCAGATGAGCCCGCCGGGGGCGAGCGAGAACGTCACGCCGTCGACCGCGCGATTGGGCGTGCCGTGACCGATCCGGTCGATGACCAGATCGGAGCACTCGATCGCGTTCGAGGATTCGGGCGTACGGGGCATATCTCCATCCTGCCGTCTCGTCCGGGACCGGTCCGGTTACGACTCGGCGAAGAACCGCTGGCGCTCCACATCGATGTCCCGCAGCCGCACCCGCAGCGCGCGTCCGCCGTCGGAGTCCGCGGGGACGCGCTGGACTGCGCCCAGCAGCTCCTGCTTCTCGTGCTCGAGCTGCCGCACCACCAGCCGTCGGGCGAGATCCGTCGCCGACGCCACCGCGCCGGCCTCGTCCCGCGCCGGGAACGGCGTCATCAACAGCTCGCCCGCGAGCGAGCGGTACGGCTCGCGCACGCTGTTCACCGCGTCCGTCACCCAGCCGGGACGGCTGCGATCGGGGGCGGCGGCGACCGCCTCGCGCACGGCATCGAGGCCGGGCGTGCGGAACGGCTCCGCGAGGGCTCGCGTCAGCAGCGCCGCATCGATCTGGTGCCCGTACTGCAGGGCTCCCATGAGCGCATCGCGCTCCACGGCGACGTCGGGTGAACGGGGCAGGCTGGCGAGCGTCACGGCCGCGACGACCGGCCCGCCCGTGGCGGGATCGACCCGCGGACCGGTCTCCCGACGCGCCTGAGGAGCGGCCGCCTGCGCACCGCGCGCGGCGCGCTCGACCTCCCCATGCACCTCGGTCGGGTCCATGCCGAGTCGGCGCGCGAGCACCCGCTCGTAGCCGGGGCGCAGCAGGCGGTCGCGGATCTCCGCCACGATCGGGGCCGCGGCACGGAGGGCGCCGACCCGGCCCTCGACCGTGGAGAGGTCGAAACCCGCGAGCTTGCGGTCGATGGCGAACTCGAACATCGGCTGCTTCGCGTCCATGAGGCCGCGCACCGCCGCGTCCCCGCGCTGCAGCCGGAGATCGCACGGATCGAGGCCGTCCGGTGCGACCGCGACGAATGTCTGCGCGTTGAACCGGTCGTCCTCGGTGAACGCCCGCAGGGCGGCCTTCTGCCCCGCCTCGTCGCCGTCGAAGGTGAACACCACCTCCCCGGACGCGTTGTCGTCGCCCATGACCCGGCGCAGCACCTTGATGTGCTCGGCGCCGAACGCGGTGCCGCAGGTCGCGACCGCGGTCGTGAGCCCGGCGAGGTGGCAGGCCATCACATCGGTGTAGCCCTCGACGACGACGACCCGGCGCGGGTCGCCACGGGCGATGTCGCGCTTGGCGAGGTCGAGCCCGTAGAGCACCTGGGCCTTCTTGTAGATCGGGGTCTCGGGGGTGTTGAGGTACTTGGGGCCCTGGTCGTCGTCGAAGAGCTTGCGGGCGCCGAAGCCGATCGTCTGCCCGGACACGTCCCGGATCGGCCAGACGAGGCGGCCGCGGAAGCGGTCGTACACGCCCCGCTGTCCCGTCGAGACGAGGCCTGCGGTGCTCAGCTCTTCACGCGTGAACCCCTGCGCGGTCAGCGCCTTGAGCATGCCGTCCCAGCCGCGGGGGGCGAAGCCGACGCCGAAGTGCGCCGCCGCCCCGGCGTCGAAGCCGCGCTCCCCGAGGAAACGGCGGGCGGCCTCCGCATCCGGCGACAGCAGCTGGGAGCGGAAGAACTCCGCGGCCGCCGTGTTCGCCGCGTACAGGCGGCTGCGGCCACTGGTCTCCGGCGCCGCACCTCCGTCCTCGTAATGCAGGGTGTAGCCGATGCGGCCCGCGAGCCGCTCGACCGCCTCCGTGAAGCTCACGTGGTCCATCGCGCGGAGGAAGGAGTACACATCGCCCGACTCCCCGCAGCCGAAGCAGTGGTAGTAGCCGACCTGCTGACGCACGTGGAAGCTGGGGCTCTTCTCGTCGTGGAACGGGCACAGTCCCTTGAGAGAACCGACCCCCGCCGATTTGAGGGCGACGCGCTCCCCCACGATGTCCGCGATGTTGGTGCGGGCCTTGACCTCGTCGACGTCCGCCTGCCGGATGCGGGGCATCAGCGGGCGCCTTCTGCGACGGGCCGCCTCTCGACAGGCGTGCGCGCGCCGGGGCGCGCATGACGCGGCGTCCAGATGCCGACCTCCGCCGGGTCGATCTCCCCGACCAGGCGGTTATGCCAGTCGATCGCACTCTGATCGGTCAGGCTCGCGATCTGATCCACGACGACCCGCGCCCGCTCCGCGTCGCTCTCGGCGGCGACGAAGTCGGCGGCGAACGCGGGCTCCAGCACATCCGCGCCGGCCGACCACAGGGTGTCGGTCGACCACAGGGCGTCGGCCAGCCGCTTGAGGACCCTCCGCTGCTCCTTGTAGACGCCCTTCCTGGCATCGATCGTGACGATCGCCTGACCCATGATCCCCTTGAGCACCGCGATCTCGACCTCCACGACGCGAGGCACGATCACGTGCGCGTTGTAGCGGACCAGGTGCGTGCCCCCGAAGGCCTCCCGGGTGGCCGAGACCGCCGCGCGCGCGAACCGGCCGATGAGGTCGCTGGTGAGGTTCTTGAGCCGGGCGAGATCCTGTCGGGAACGATCGAAGGACGCGAGCCACATCGGCTGCGAGGCGAGCCGGTAGAGGGCGTCGGCGAGTTCGTCGCGCGTGAAGTCGTAGCCGACCCACTGCTGGATCCGGCTGAGCAGGGCCTCGTGGGCCGTGGGGTCGGCGAGCTGAGCGACGTCGACGTAGCCGTTGACGATCGCGTCCTCGAAGTCGTGCACGGAGTAGGCGATGTCGTCGGAGAGGTCCATGATCTCGGCCTCGATGCAGCGCAGACGGCCAGGGGCCCCCTCGCGCATCCACCGGAACACGGCCTCATCCTCCGGATACACGCCGAACTTCAGTCGACCACCCGGGTCGGGGACGGGGCTGTCGACGGTCCACGGATACTTGCAGGTCGCGTCGAGACTCGCCCGCGTGAGGTTCAGACCGACGGAGGAGCCGTCGGCGTCGAGCACCTTCGCCTCGAGCCGGGTGAGGATGCGGAGCGACTGGGCGTTGCCCTCGAAGCCGCCGATGGCCTCAGCCCACTCGTTCAGTGCCCGCTCGCCGTTGTGGCCGAAGGGCGGGTGACCGAGGTCGTGGCTCAGGCACGCGGTGTCCACCACGTCCGCGGAGACCCCGAGGGCCGCGGCGAGCTCTCGACCGACCTGGGCGACCTCGAGAGAGTGGGTCAGTCGGTTGCGGGCGAAGTCGGCCGTGCTGGCGGGGCTGAGCACCTGCGTCTTCGCGGCGAGCCGCCGCAGAGCCGCGGAGTGCAGCACCCGGGCGCGGTCGCGGGCGAAGTCGTCCCGCTCGGAACGGTGGGTCTCCGCGATGAAGCGCTCCGCGTCGCGCGGGTCGTAGCCGTCGGCGCGTGCGCCGGCCCTGGGGTCATCCGCCACTGTTCTCGATCTCCGCTCCACGCATCATCTCCGAGGCCGACGAGGCGAGCTCGCGCGACTCCAGCCACTTCTCCGGAAGGGCGGTCTTCTTCGGATGCCCCGCGCGGCCGCGCTGCCCTTCGGCGTCCGCACCCGGATACGGTGCCGCGCGGTCGAGCCGTCCGAGGAGGTCGTCGATCTCCTGCAGGCTCGAGGCCGTCGCGAGACCGGTGCGGATGTCTCCGCCCACCGGGTAGCCCTTGAAGTACCAGGAGACGTGCTTGCGGATGTCGCGGCAGCCGCGGTCCTCGTCCTCGAAGAACTCGACGAGCAGCTCCGCGTGCCGACGGAAGGCGTCGGCGACGAAACCGAGCGTCGCATCGACCGTCTTGCCCTCTCCCCCGAACGCGAGGGCGAGCTGCCCGAACAGCCACGGCCGTCCCAGGCACCCGCGGCCGACGACCACGCCGTCGCAGTCGGTCTCCGCCATCATGCGCACGGCGTCGTCCGCCGACCAGATGTCGCCGTTGCCCAGCACGGGAATGCTGGTCATGGCCTGCTTGAGCTCGCCGATCGCGCTCCAGTCTGCGTGACCGGAGTAGAACTCGCTCGCGGTCCTGGCGTGCAGCGCCACGGCAGCGGCTCCAGCGTCCTCGGCGGCCCGCCCGGCGTCGAGGAACGTGAGGTGGTCGCGGTCGATGCCCTTGCGCATCTTCACCGTCAACGGGATGTCGCCGGCGGCCTTCACGGCCTGATCGACGATGTCGGCGAAGAGCTTCGACTTCCACGGCAGCGCCGCTCCGCCGCCCTTGCGCGTCACCTTCGGGACCGGGCAGCCGAAGTTGAGGTCGATGTGGTCGGCGTGGTCTTCCGCGACGATGATGCGGACGGCCTCGGCGATGGTCTTCGGATCGACGCCGTAGAGCTGGATGGACCGCGGTGTCTCCGACTCGTGGTGCCGGATCAGTCGCATGGTCGTCTCGTTGCGTTCGACCAGCGCGCGCGAGGTGATCATCTCGCTGACATAGAGGCCGGCCCCGTACTCCCGGCACAGGCGTCGGAAGGCCGTGTTCGTGATCCCGGCCATCGGCGCGAGGACGACCGGCACGTCGAGGTCGATCGGGCCGATGCGGAGGGGGCGGGCGGGGGCGGTGGCGAGAGTCATGGCGTGTCCATTCTCCCAGACCCGGAGCCGGTGGGGATGCGGCGACCTAAGCTGTGCATATGACCGATTCCGCACTCCGTTCCATCCCCTTCACCGACGCCCAGGGGCAGGAGAAGACTCTGGACGATCTGGGTGCCGACGTGGTGCTCGTGGTGAACGTGGCCTCCAAGTGCGGCCTCACTCCGCAGTACGAGCAGCTGGAGGAGCTGCAGCGGCGCTTCGGAGACCGCGGCTTCACCGTGGTCGGCTTCCCCTGCAATCAGTTCTTCGGGCAGGAGCCCGGTTCTGTCGACGAGATCCTCGAGTTCTGCTCCACGACGTACGGCGTCTCCTTCCCGGTGAACGACAAGATCAAGGTCAACGGCAAGAACGCCGCCGAGCTCTACAAGGCGCTCAAGGAGACGCCGGATGCGGGGGGCAAGGCCGGCCGCGTCGAGTGGAACTTCGAGAAGTTCCTCGTGCTGCCGGACGGCGACGTGCTGCGCTTCCGCCCGAAGCAGAAGCCGGACGCTCCCGAGATCGTCGAGGCGATCGAGGCCGCACTCCCCCGCTGAGCGTCGTTCACCTCTGCGTCACGCGCGCACCGCGCCGTGACGCCCGACGTGGCCGCCCTCGTTCACCTTCCGGTCTCCCCGTCGACATGTGGCGTCCCTAGTCTCACCGCGGCGACACGCGCCGAAGACGAAGGAGACCACGCATGCCCGACCGACTGCCCCTCAGCCGGCGAACTGTCCTCACCGCGGGAGCGCTCGGTGCGCTCGGTACCGCCCTCCCCCTCGGCACCGGACCTGCCGCAGCGACGATCGCCCCGGCGTCGCCGGGTGGTGGGCAGGCGCGGAACCTGCGCTTCCGCGCGGACGGCACCTTCAAGGTCGTGCAGTTCAACGACACGCAGGACGACGAGCTCACCGACCGCCGCACCGTCGAGCTGATGGAGAAGGTGCTCGACCAGGAGAAGCCGGACTTCGTGGTCATCAACGGCGATGTGATCACGGGCGGGTGCGAGACGCGGCTGGCGGTGAAGCAGGCGATCAACAACGTCGTCATGCCGATGGAGTCCCGTCGCATCCCGTGGGCGGTCACCTACGGCAACCACGACGAGGACTCGCTGCCGCAGTCCGGCGTCGATGAGGCAGGGATGCTGCAGATCTACCGGTCGTACGAGTACAACGTGAACGCCGAGAACACGCGCGGCGTGACGGGCACGAGCAACACGATCGTGACGATCGGCTCCGCCGCGAAGAAGAACCGGGAGGCCTTCGCGCTCTGGCTGATGGACTCGGGCCGCTACGCGCCGGACGCCATCGACGGCCAGGACTTCGCCGGCTACCCGGCATGGGATTGGCTGCGCATGGACCAGGTCGCCTGGTACCGCGACCAGTCGCAGCGGCTGGAGCAGCGCCGAGGGCGCAAGGTCCCGGACCTCATGTTCCTCCACATCGCCCTGTGGGAGCACCGCTTCATGTGGTGGGGCGGTGTGGACACCCGCACGGCAGCCGATGCCGCCCGCGGCAGGGCCCGCCACGGCATCGTCGGGGAGCGCAACGAGGACGAGTGCCCCGGACCGTTCAACTCGGGGATGTTCAACGCGATCCTCGAGCGCGGCGACGTGAAGGGCGTGTTCGTCGGCCACGACCACGTCAACGACTACATGGGCGACTACTACGGCGTGATGCTCGGATACGCTCCCGGCACCGGCTTCGGCGCCTACGGTCTGGCCGGCGCGGAGCGCAATCGTCTCCGGGGCGGCCGGGTGTTCGAGCTGACGGAGGCCGGCGACGAGGTCACGATCGCCACGCGCGTCGTCTATGCGCGGGACCTCGGCATCGACCTGACGGCGAACGATCAGCCGATGGAGCCGCTCCCCCTCGGACCGCGCCAGCAGCGCCTCTGAGCCCGGGCAGAAGAACGGCGGGGACCCCCGACCCGGGGTCCCCGCCGTCGTCTGTCGATGCGGGTCAGGCCTCGACGGCCGTGCTGCGCTGCGCCCAGAGGTCGCGGATCACGTTCTCGAACGCCGCCGGCGGCTGCGCGCCGCTGATGCCGTACTGACCGTCGACCACGAAGAACGGCACCCCCTGGATCCCGTAGGCGCGAGCCTGCGCCTGGTCCTGGCGGACGTCGGCGAGGTACTGCTCGCTCTCGAGTGCGGCGCGGGCGCGATCGGCATCGAGGCCCACCTCGGCGGCGAGGGCGACGAGGTCGTCGATGCGTCCCACGTGCTTGCCCTCGGTGAAGTAGGCGGACATGAGCCGCTCCTCCATCTCGTGCTGGCGTCCCTCGGCCTTCGCGAAGTGCAGCAGCTCGTGCGCCTTCACCGTGTTCGTGTGCTGCAGCAGGTCGAACCGGTACTGCAGGCCCGCGTTCGCGGCGACGTTCGTGACGTTGGCCAGCATCTGCTCGACCTGCGTCCGCGGCATCCCCTTGTGCCCGGAGAGGAAGTCGATCTCGTCACCGTCGAAGTCGACCGGGGTGTCCGGGGAGAGCTCGAACGAGTGGAAGGTGACCGTGACCTGCGGAGCGTCCTCGTCGGCTGCGACCGCCTCCAGCCCCTTCTCGAGGTTGCGCTTGCCGATGTAGCACCAGGGGCAGGCGATGTCGGACCAGATGTCGATGGAGATGGGTTCAGTCACACCGTGGTCAACCGTCCGCGCGTCCGACGTATTCCGTCAGTAGAATCCTCGGATGCTCTCCGCCGATGATCCCCTGCCGTTCCGGCCCGCACGGGTGCTCGTCGCGGGCGTCACCGGGTCGGGGAAGACGACTCTGTCCCGACGGCTCGCCGCCCTCTGGGACCTCCGTCACGTGGAGATCGACGGCCTGTTCCACGGCCCGGACTGGACCCCGCGGGCGGAGTTCCTCGACGACGTGCGCGCCTTCGCCGCGGAGGAGCGCTGGGTGACCGAGTGGCAGTACACGAGCAAGGGCACCGACGAGATCCTGACCCCGAGAGCGCAGCTCGCGCTCTGGCTCGACTACCCGTACCGCGTGGTGCGGTCGCGTCTGCTCCGGCGCACCCTCAGCCGCAGCATCCTCCGCACCCGGATGTGGAACGGCAACGTCGAGAAGCCGATCTGGCGGATGCTGGGGGCCCCGCCGGAGGAGAGCATCCTGGCCTGGCAGACGAAGACGCTGCGAACCTGGTCCGAGCGCTTTCCCGCGGTGCAGGAGCGCTTCCCCCACCTCACGATCGTGCGGCTGACGCATCCGCGGGAGACGGAGCGCTGGCTGCGGGCTCAGGCCGAGGTCGGGGTGTCCACGGCGCCGCCGAAGCGTCGGTCGCGGGAGAGGTAGACCCCGATCGCGCGCCAGAGCTCCTCGCGCGAGAAGTCCGGCCACAGCGTGTCGAGGAACACCATCTCGGCGTAGGCCGACTGCCACAGCAGGAAGTTGGAGGTGCGCTGCTCCCCCGAGCTGCGCAGGAACAGGTCCACGTCCGGCATGTCCGGGACGTAGAGGTGACGACGGATCATCTTCTCGCTGATCGCGTTCGGCTTCACCCGCCCGGCCGCGACATCGGCTGCGATGGCCCGCATCGCGTCGACGAGCTCGACCCGACCGCCGTAGTTCACGCACATGGTGAGGGTGAGCACGTCGTTGTCGCGGGTGAGCTGCTCGGCGTACTGCAGCTCCTTGATGACGCTCCCCCACAGGCGCGGCTTGCGCCCCGCCCACCGCACGCGCACACCCCACTCGTTGAGCTGATCGCGGCGCCGGTGCAGCACATCGCGGTTGTACCCCATGAGGAAGCGGACCTCCTCGGGGGAACGGGCCCAGTTCTCGGTGGAGAACGCATAGACGGAGAGGTGCTTCACGCCGGCCTGGATCGCGCCGGCGACGACGTCGAGCAGCACCTCCTCCCCGGCCTTGTGGCCCTCGATGCGGTTGAGGCCCCGGCGGTTCGCCCAGCGCCCGTTGCCGTCCATGACGATGGCGACGTGCTCCGGGACGGCCGGGAACGCGGGCGGGTACACGCCGGTCCAGTCGATCGGCCGATACGGCACGGCGTCCTTGTGCGTGTAGGGCTTCGGGCTCACCGTGCTCCTTCTCCGGGGGTGGACGACACGTGCGCGAGCGAGCGGATGCCCCGCTCCAGGTGCCACTGGGCGTATGCCGCGACGAGCCCCGAGGCGGCGGCGGTGTCGGCGTGCGGGGCCGCGTCGATGAGGTCCCAGTCGCCGCGGATCAGCGCGCGCAGCAGTGTCAGGGTCTTCTCGGCGATCCGCGGGCTCCCGGCGGGTGCATCGGCGTGGCAGACCAGGCCGCCCAGCTGCGCGACGAAGACGGAGTGCGGCCCCGGAGCCCCGCAGCGCGCGCAGTCCTCGAGGGACGGTGCCCACCCCGAGAGGGACATGACCCGCAGCAGGTACGAATCGAGGATGCTGCGCGGAGCGTGCTCGCCGCGGGACAGCGCCCGCAGCCCGCCGACGAGCAGGAGGTACTGTTCCGGGGTGGCCTCGGCGTCGCTGAGCCGATCCGCCGTCTCGACCATGGCGTTCGCGGCGGTGAACCGGTCGTAGTGTGCGGCGATGTCCGTGCCGTAGGCTCCGAGCGACTCGGCCTGCTGCACGATGTCGAGCGAGCGGCCTTCGTAGAGCTGCACGTCGGCGACCATGAACGGCTCGAGGCGGGAGCCGAACTTCGACGAGGTGCGCCGCACGCCCTTGGCCACCGCGCGCACCTTGCCGTGCCGCCGGGACAGCATCGTGACGATGCGATCCGCCTCGCCCAGCTTGTGGGTGCGCAGGATCACCGCTTCGTCTCGGTAGGTGGGCACCCTTCGATTATCCTCCGTGCGCGACAATGGACGCGTGACCGAACCGCTCTTCACCATTCCGCTGTGGGCGGACCTCCTCGGCGTCGGCCTCGGCGGAGTGCAGGGCGCGATGTTCGCCGCCGGATTCCAGGGGCAGCGCCGGCTCGACTGGCTGGGCGTCGCGATCATCGGGATCATGATCGGCATGGGCGGCGGTCTCATCCGCGACATCCTGCTCGGACAGACGCCCGCCACCCTGCAGAACCAGTGGTACCTGGTCACGGCCGCGGGTGCCGCCCTGCTCGGCATGCTGCTGGCCGGACTCTTCACGCGGCTCAACACCGCGATCGTGGTGCTGGACGCCGTCGTGATCGGCATGTTCGGCGCCTTCGGGACGAGCAAGGCGCTCGCCTTCGGCATCCCGGAAGTGCCCGCGGTCTTCATCGGGGTCTGCGCCGCAGTCGGCGGGAGTGTGCTCCGCGACATGCTGATGGGCCTGCCGACGGCGATCATGCACGTCGGCTCTCTGTATGCGGTGGCTGCGGCCGCCGGATGCACGTTCATCGTCGTGGCGAACGCCGTCGGGATGCCCATCCCCCTCGCGGCCGTCATCGGCATCGTCGTGACCGCCGTGATCCGGATCCTCGCCGTGACGTTCGACGTCTCGCTTCCGGAGCAGCGCCGTCTCTACCGCCGCAAGGTCGCCGCCGAGACCGGTGCCATCCCGATCGTGAAGCCCCAGGACTGACTTCGAATCGCGCGATTGGCTCCATACGGCGGCCGAATACGACCAATCGCGCGATTCGAAAACGAGTCAGGTGGCGGCGAGCCCATCGACCACGCGCGCGAGGCCGAACTCCCACGCCGTCCGGGCGTCGCAGGGCGCACCCATGGATTCCCCGGCAGCCTGGCCCACCGACCGGGCGAGCGGCATCTCGTCGCCCAGGTAGGTCGCCAGACGCGGAGCCGCCTCCGCCCACGAGTCGGCGAACGACTCCGCCCTATGCTGCTCGCGCATGCGCGCCGCCGCGGAGAGGGTGAAGTCCAGCACGAAACTCAACGCCGCGTCGCGCTCCACGGCGCCGAGACCGAGGCCGTCGAAGGCGTGGAGTTCCCGGTCGTACTTGGCGATGGTGCCCGGGCCGAGCGCGACCCGCGGATCGTGGATGTCGATGAGCCACGGGTGGTCCCGGAAGAGGCGCAAGTTGTCCTCGGCGACTGCCCGGACCGCCGCGCGCCACTCGGATGCCTGCACAGGCGCGACGAGCATCCTGGCATTCATCGCGTCCGCCATCAGGACGAGCAGGTCGGCGCGGCTGTTGACGTGGGTGTAGATCGACATCGGCGTCAGGTCGAGGCTCTGCGCGAGAGACCGGATGGTCACCCCCGCGAGGCCATCGACGTCAGCCAACGCGACAGCGCGGTCGACCACGTCATCCGTCGAATGACGCGCCTTCGGTCCTCGCTGTGGCGTCGCGGGAGCCACAGGGCTGTGCCGCCAGAGCAGATCGACGAGGTTCTTGGTCATCGGGAATAGCCTAGACCGCTCGCGCCTTAACCCTATACGCTGTACAGCCTTTAGGAATGGAGAACCGTGAACATCACGCAGACCGCTCTCTCGCTCAACGTCCCCGACGTCGCAGCCTCCGCAGCCTTCGCCATGACGCACTTCGGTTTCGAGGAGGCGATGTCCGCGGAGGGCTTCGTCTCGTTGCAGCACCCGGGGCCCGTGCCGAATGTCATCTTCCTCGAGACGGGGCTGTCGACGTTCCGCCCGCAGGAGATCGCCGGATCCGCCGGTCAGGGAACTCTGATCGTCTTCGTCGTCGACGATATCGACGACGAGTTCGCCCGGATCGCGGCCGCGGGCGCTCGCGTGGTCACCCCTCCCGAGACCGAGCCCTGGGGCGAGCGATACTGCCAGTTCGCCGACCCCAACGGCCTCATCTGGCAGCTGGTGCAGTGGGTGGACTGATCCCCCGCTTCGAATCGCGCGATTGGTCGCATCCGGCGGCCGAATACGACCAATCGCGCGATTCGAAAGAAGGTCAGACGGCGGCCAGCTCCTGCTGACGGCTGCGGATCGACCGGTTCACACCGGACACGATCGCCTTGAGCGACGCGGTCGAGATGTCGCCGTCGATGCCGACTCCCCACAGGCGCTGGTCTCCCACCTGCAGCTCGACATACGCGGCGGCCTGCGCGTCCCCGCCGGCGCTGAGAGCGTGCTCGACGTAGTCGTAGACCGTGATGTCGAAGCCCTGACCCCGCAGCACCTCCACGAACGCGGCGACCGGACCGTTGCCGTTGCCCGACACGGAGACCTCCTGGTCGTCGTCCCGCAGCACGACGTCGAGCACGACGTCACCGGACATGTCGCTCCGGGTCTGCGTGGCGAGCAGCTCGAACCGGCCCCACTTCGCCTCGGTGTCGGCGGCCGGCAGGTACTCGTCGGTGAAGATCGACCAGATCTGGTCGCTGGTGACCTCGCCGCCCTCGGCGTCCGTCTTGGCCTGCACGACCCCGGAGAACTCGATCTGGAGCTTGCGCGGCAGATCGATCGCATGGTCGGACTTCAGCAGGTACGCGACGCCGCCCTTGCCGGACTGGGAGTTCACGCGGATGACGGCCTCGTAGGAGCGACCGAGGTCCTTCGGGTCCACGGGCAGGTACGGCACGGCCCACTCGATCTCATCGACCGTGACACCCTGCGCCTCGGCCTCGGCGGCCATGGCCTCGAAGCCCTTCTTGATGGCGTCCTGGTGCGAGCCACTGAACGCCGTGAAGACGAGGTCCCCGGCCCACGGGCTGCGCTCCGGAACCGGCAGCTGGTTGCAGTACTCGACCGTGCGCTTGACCTGGTCGATGTCGCTGAAGTCGATCTGCGGGTCGATGCCCTGCGTGAACATGTTGATGCCGAGGGCGACGAGGTCGACGTTGCCCGTGCGCTCCCCGTTGCCGAAGAGGCACCCCTCGATGCGGTCGGCTCCGGCCATGTACCCCAGCTCGGCCGCGGCGATCGCGGTGCCGCGGTCGTTGTGCGGGTGCAGCGACAGGATCACGTTCTCGCGGTGGTTCAGGTGACGGCTCATCCATTCGATCGAGTCGGCGTAGACGTTCGGCGTCGCCATCTCCACGGTCGCGGGGAGGTTGATGATGACCTTGCGGTCCGGCGTGGGTTCGAAGATCTCGATGACCTGGTTGCAGACGTCGACCGCGAACTCCAGCTCGGTGCCGGTGTAGCTCTCCGGGGAGTACTCGTAGTACACCTGCGTGTCCGGGATCGTCTTCTCGAACCGACGGCACAGCCGAGCGCCCTCGAGCGCGATGTCGATGATGCCCTGCTTGTCGGTGCGGAACACGACCTCGCGCTGCAGCACGCTCGTGGAGTTGTACAGGTGCACGATGGCCTGCTTGGCACCGGCGATGGCCTCGTAGGTGCGCGCGATCAGATGCTCGCGTGCCTGCGTCAGGACCTGGATCGTGACGTCATCCGGGATGAGGTTCTCCTCGATCAGCTGACGCACGAAGTCGAAGTCGGTCTGACTCGCAGAGGGGAAGCCGACCTCGATCTCCTTGTACCCCATGCTGACGAGCAGCTCGAACATGACGCGCTTGCGCTCGGGCGACATGGGGTCGATGAGGGCCTGGTTGCCGTCGCGGAGGTCGACGGCGCACCAGCGGGGCGCCTCGGTGATGCGGGCATCGGGCCAGGTGCGGTCAGGCAGGTGGACGTTGATCTGCTCGTGGAACGGCCGGTACTTGTGGATCGGCATCGCGGACGGGCGCTGGGTGTTCTGCATGATGGGGCTTCTTCTCTTCGTCAAGATGTACGGGCCAACACAAGCGCCGCGACGAGGAAGGCCCTAGCTTTAGGACTCGTCGCGGCAGCTAAGAAGAAGCAGACCGCCGAAAGGCATGTGGTCATGCTAGCAGGGAAGCCGCGGGCGTTTCGACGTCTGAGACGATGCGTGCCCGCGCGACACTGGTCGGTATGAGCATCCTCCGCGACCGCCCTGTCACCGCCGTCGGCGTCGCGACGGCAGTGCTGTTGCTGCTGGCCGGCTGTGCCACCGCGCCGGGAGCGTCCGCTCCGCCGACAACCACGACCGTCCCCTCGGACATGCTCCTGGAGGAGGCGGAACCCGCACCACCGAAGGGGCGCGTCGTCGCCACGGGGACCGTGCTCGACGAGTCCGGGGACGTGCGGCTGTGTCTCGGCGCGATCCGCGAGTCGTATCCGCCGCAGTGCGACGGCGTCCCGCTCGACGAGTGGAGCTGGGAGGGTCTGGACGGTCGCGAGTCGTCCGGGGAGACGCGGTGGGGGGCCTACGCGGTGACCGGAACCTGGGACGGCGAGCGATTCACGGTGGCCGGTCCCCCGGCGCTCCTCGCGCTCTACGATCCGATGGCTCCGGAGGATCCGACGGCCGGCATCGACGGTACGAGCTCGGCGGACGAGCTGGATCGGGTGCAGAACGACATCACCGGACGCCTCGGCGCGGACGCGCTCGCCGTGTCGGCGGACCGCGGCTACGTGTGGCTCCAGGTCGTCTGGGACGACGGGACGCTGCAGGACGCGGTGGACGCCGAGTACGGCGAGGACGTGGTCGTCGTCACGTCTGCGCTCCGCGAGATCGGCTAGGCGTCCGTGACCAGGGCGAGCTTGCCGCCCGGGTGACCGGTGGCGAGGAGCCGATGGGCCTCGGGCGCCTCGGCGAGCGGGAACGTGCGTGCGAGCGGCACCACCAGGTCACCGTTCTGCGCCAAGGCGATGAGCTCGCTGCGCACCTCGTCGCGGAACCGGGCGCTGTCGGGCATCGACCCCGCGATCGCGAGGAACCCGTCGGCCGACGCTCGCGCGAAGTTCGCGATCGTGACGATCCGGCGGCGATCGGACACCAGGGCGAGGGACACGTCGACGGCCTCGTCCGTGCCCACCGCGTCCAGAGCCGCCGCGATCGGCCCGTCGGCCAGCGCGCGCACCCGATCAGCGAGTCCGGAGCCGTAGGCCACCGGGATCCCACCGAAACGGCGGACCTCGCCGAAGCGTTCGGGGCTGGCGGTGCCGATGACCCGGACATCCCGGAGCCGCGCCTGCTGCAGCACGCTGACACCGACCGCGCCCGACGCCCCGTGCAGCAGGACCGTCTCCCCCGGCGTCGCCCCGGTGACGGCGAGCATCTCCGCGGCCGTCGTGCCGACGAGCAGGAGGTTGGCCGCTTCCGGGTGGGTGAGCGTGGACGGCTTCGCGAACACCTTCGCCGCGGGCACCGTGACCTCGGTCGCGTAACCGCCCCGCACGCGGAACGCCACGACCTCATCGCCGGCCTCGGCCTCACCGGAACCGATGCGGGTCTCGGGGCCGATCGCCGCGAGCTCACCCGAGACCTCGTAGCCGATGGGCACCGGGAATTCGATCCCCGGCCGGGCGGCGGCGACGTGCTTCGCGTCGGCCGGATTCACCCCCGCGGCCCGGACCCGGATCGTGACCTCGCCCTCGCGCGGCGCCGCGGGCTCATACTCCTCGAACTCCCACGAATCGGGAGATCCCGCCACCCGCGCCACCCAGTGCCTCGCCATGCTTCCACCCTTCATCCTGGCTTCCATCATGCGCCCGCGGGAGCATGACGGCGCGTTGCGTTCGGCACAGAACCTGCTCCGCCGCAGGGCTCAGTGGTCACCTCCCCGGAGTGGCCGACGTAAGAACCTTCGACGAGGCCATCCACAGCGACGTTCTTGAACGACATCTCCGTGCGGTGGTCGACCCCGGAGAGTATGACGTACACGGTGACGGGCCCTTCCAGGCTCGACACGGGATACGCACGGCTGCTGGTCACGGAGAAGTCGGGAAAGGTGCCGGGGAGAATCGGTTCACCGGCTCCAGGAAGACGGGGCGTGTGGGCACGCACCCCGCCGACGCCGCCACACCCAGCACTGTCAGTCCGGTGGCCGCAGCGCGGAGAAAGCCCCGCTTCACTCGAACGGTCCTCCGTCGGCATCGGCTACATGCAGCATGCGACAGCAACGCGGCCACGACTCATCGACCGATCCCTCGATCCGACCTTCTCGCCCGCATCGCCGCTACGCACGCTCAGAGGAAGCAGCGGATGTTGGTCGCCGAGCCGGAGATGTTGCTCCACGCATTGGCGGAGACCGTCGCCAGGACCGTGCTCCCGTTCCGGACCTGCATGTAACCGGAGGCGCGGGCGTTCGCCGCCGACTTCGTCGCGAAGGAGGACGGGATCGCGATGGTCGTACAGCTTCCCCAGCTCAGCATGGCGCCGACGCGATTGAGCTCCCGGTACGCGCAGATGCGACCGGTCGCACAGTTCCCGACCGCTCGCGCCATCGTGCGGACGGTCGCCATGTTCGAGGTGTACTCCATGTCGAGCTTCGGCCATACGGCGCTGCCGGCGTCGATCACCACGCCACCGGGCACCTCGTCGAGGATGCGCACCATCAGCGGGTCGAGCGGCGGCTCCTCAGCAGTGGCCGCGACGACAGGGCCGCCCGCTCCGGTCAGGACCAGGGCCAGTCCGAGCACGACGGCGATGCGCAGTCGTGTCATCGCAGCATCTCCTCGTCGATGTCCCACATCCGGTAGTCGACGATCGCCCCCGCGGGGAACACCCCGTCGTCCTTGAGCACAGTCCGTTCGAGACCCACGATGCGGCCGGTGTCGAGCGATACGAGCACGTCGTCACGGACGACGCCGTCGGCGGAGACGACCCGGATCCCGGAGACCGGGCGGCCGAGCCGATCGTTCGTCGTCCCCAGAGCCTCCGCGCCCCCGGACTCCTCGATCAGGGTCAGCAGCTCGGCGTGCTGCGCGTTCGTGAGCGTCCACTGCCCGAAGACGGAGGTGATCGCCGTCACCACCTCGAACGCGGTGGGCTGCTCGGGCATGTCGAAGGCGACCAGCAGTGCCCGGACGTCCTCGGCGGAATCGCCCGGGACATCGACGACGGGAGTGACGAACTCACCCGGAGCGAGGACGACACGGGATGCCACCTCGCCCGTGCTCTTCACCTCGGCCTGTCCGTTCGCCACCGCATCCGTCGGCGCGTACGGCTCACCGTTGATGGCGACGGCCTCTCCCGAGAGATCCTCCTCCCAGGTGAAGGTCGCGAACTGCGGCACGACCTCGGCCCGTTCGGTGTCGACCTCGACGTTGTACGACCAGAAGGCCGTGCGTGTCGAGCGCTCCGGTTCCGTGGGTGGACTGAAGACCTCGAGATCCGCCTCCGCCGCGGCCACCGTGTCGCCCAGGGAACCGGCATCCTCGAACACGAGCGGAGACGGCGCTCCCGCCACGGCGGCTCCCTGCGGGAGGAGGACGCCGATCGCCACAGCGGCGGACGCGGCGACAGCCGTCAGCCCTGCCGCCCAGCCGATCGTCCTGGCTCGCCGTCGTCGCGGGGCACGCGCGGACCGGATGATGCGGTCGCGCGCGGCGATCGCGCGCGCATCCGGCTCGGCATCGCGCGGCGTGCGCGCAGGATCGGCCTCGACGAGCACGCGCTCGAGCAGGGCATTGTCAGACATCACGCGCTCCCCGTCCCCTCCAGTCCCAGCGTCTCTCGCAGCCGATCTTCGGCACGAGCCAACGTCTTCCGTACCCGGGACTCAGAAGTGCGCAGCAGCTCCGCGATCTCCCCCACCGCGAGTCCATCCCAGTACGTGAGCATGATGATACGCCGTTGCCCCGGAGTGAGGACACCCAAAGCTCTGAGCACTTCGCTGCGCCCGAACCCGCCGAGGGTCTCGGGATCGCCGGAGAGTCCCGCGTGCACGGCGTCGATCGCGCCGTGCGCAGTGGACGAACGCCGAGCCCGCGCGCGGAGCTGCCGGTCGGTCTGACGGAGCAGCCAGACCTTCCCCGGCGGCCGCGAGGGCCGCAGTCGCGACCACGCCACGAGGAACACCTCGGACACGATCTCGCTGACCTCGTCGTCATCCGGGACGACGCCCTCGATGTGGTGGCGCACCGTCGCCCAGTGCTCATCGAACACTCGTGTGAAGACCTCGTTCCGCAGCGAGCTCGGGTCTTCGCCGCGGCCGATCATGTCGGTGGGGTCGGCGGTCGGCCCGCCGCCTCCGACGTCCTGCTGCCCGGCATGTCAGAACCCGAGCCGCCCGAGCTGCTTCGGATCGCGCTGCCACTCCTTCGCGACCTTGACATGGAGCCCGAGGAAGACGCGGGTCCCGAGCAGTTCCTCGATGCCGGCGCGGGCGCGCGCTCCCACGTCGCGGAGGCGCTTGCCCTTGTGGCCGATGATGATCGCCTTCTGGCTGTCCCGCTCCACGACGATGGAGGCATGCACGTCGGTGAGGTCGCTGTCTTCGCGCGGGGCGATGTCATCGACGACGACGGCGATCGAGTGCGGGAGCTCGTCGCGCACGCCGTCGAGGGCGGCCTCGCGGATGATCTCCGCGATCCGGTCCTCGGCGGACTCGTCGGTGGTGACGCCCTCGGGGTAGAGCGCGGGCCCCTCCGGCATGAGCTGCAGGATCTCGTCCGCCAGCACCTCGAGCTGATCCCGCGTCAGCGCCGACAGCGGGATCACCGCCGCCCAGTCCTCGCGGAGGGAGTCGACCTCCATCAGCCGCTCGGTGATCTCGTCGCGACCCGCGGCGTCGGTCTTGGTGACGATCGCGATCTTCTGCGCACGCGGGTAACCGTCCAGCGAGGCGGCGATGCGGCGGTCGCCGGGACCGACCTTCTCGGTCGCGGGCACGCAGAAGCCGATCACGTCGACGTCGCCCAGGACCTGCTCCACGAGATCGTTCAGCCGCTCGCCGAGGAGTGTGCGCGGCTTGTGGATGCCGGGAGTGTCGACGATGACGAGCTGCCCGTCCGGCCGGTTGAGGATGCCGCGGATCGCGCGGCGCGTGGTCTGCGGCTTCTCGCTGGTGATGGCGATCTTCTCGCCGACCAGGGCGTTGGTGAGCGTGGACTTGCCCACGTTCGGCCGCCCGACGAAAGTCACGAACCCGCTCCGGGTGTCTTCAGTCATCGCGCCGCTCTCCTTCATCCTGCACTTCTTCGGGCTCTGCCGCCCGTTCCACGAACACCGTCGCGATCCCGCGCCCCCGCCCGCGGGACGCGCCCCCGGTGAGCACGAGCCCGTGGACTGTCGCCGTCGCACCGGGCTGCGGCACCTGGCCGAGCGTCTTGCCGAGCAGGCCGCCGATGGAGTCGACGTCCTCGTCCTCGAGCTCCAGACCGAACAGATCGCCCACGTCCTCCAGTGAGAGCCGGGAGCTCACCCGATAGCGGCCGTCGCCCAGGTCGACGAACTCGGCGGACACCTGATCGTACTCGTCCGAGATCTCCCCCACGAGCTCCTCGATGAGGTCCTCCAGCGTCACCAGGCCGGAGATCCCGCCATGCTCGTCGATCACGAGACAGACGTGCACGGCGTCGCGCTTCATCTGCTGCAGCAGCGTCTCCGCGCGCATCGACTCGGGGACGAACGTGGCCG
Organism: Microbacterium sp. str. 'China'; assembly: GCF_002993305.1. Taxonomy (NCBI): domain Bacteria; kingdom Bacillati; phylum Actinomycetota; class Actinomycetes; order Micrococcales; family Microbacteriaceae; genus Microbacterium; species Microbacterium sp. str. 'China'. The sequence continues at coordinate 2,026,088 of NZ_CP027434.1, forward strand.
GCCGAGCGATCGGACGGATGGATGCTGCGCGCCAGGCGCTGTCGTCCCGGTACGCGAACTGCACGAGGTCCTTGAGATACAGCACCCCGACGACGTCGTCGGCCTCATCGTCGACGACGGGCATGCGGGACACCCCGCGATGAAGGAAGAGCGACATGGCCTCGTCGGTCGTCGCCTCCGCGCCCACGGTGACCATCTCGGTGCGCGGCACCATCACCGCCCGGACGAACTGGTCGGTGAAGTCGAACACCGAGTGGATGAGATCGCGGTCGTCCTCCTCGATGAGGTCGTTGGACGCGGCCTCATCGACCATGCTGAGCAACTGGTCCTCGCTGGAGAACGAACTGCGTCCGGTCCCCGGGGTGACACGGTTGCCCAGGACGACGAGCCCCTGGGCGATGGGACCCAGGATGATCCGGAGTCCGCGCACGATGGCCGCGCTCCCGCGGATCATGCTCTCGGCGTGCTGGTGACCGAACGTCCGCGGACTCGCCCCGACGAGGACGAAGGTGATTCCGGTCATCAGGATGGCGGCGGCGAGCATCGCCCACCAGATGTTCTCGAAGACGATCGTGAACGCCACGGTGACGAGCACGGCGGCCGTCACCTCCGCGAGAACACGGATGAAGGCGACGGCGTTGACGTGCGCGTCCAGGTCGGCGGCGATGCGCCCGAGGGCCTTCGCACGGCGTCCCTCGGTCGCCATGTCCTCGAGTCCGGCGCGCGAGGTCACGCCGTATGCCGCGTCGATCGCGGCCATGAGGCCGCCGAACGCCACCAGCAGCACCGCGGCGACGAGCAGCAGCAGCTCCGTCATCGCCGGCGGCGCTCGGACGCGGCGAAGCCCTGGATGAGCTGCTTCTGCAGCCCGAACATCTCCCGCTCCTCATCCGGCTCGGCGTGGTCGAACCCGAGCAGGTGCAGCAGCCCGTGCGTGGTGAGCAGGATGAGCTCGTCCATGAGGGTGTGGCCGGCGGCCTGCGCCTGCGTCTCCGCGACCTGCGGGCAGAGGACGATGTCGCCGAGCAGCCCGGGAGGCGTCGGACGGTCCTCGGTGCCGGGCCGGAGCTCGTCCATCGGGAAGCTCAGGACGTCGGTCGGCCCCGGCTCGTCCATCCACTGCACGTGCAGCGCCTCCATGGCGCCCTCGTCGACGAGCACGATGGCCACCTCGGCGTCCGGGCTGACGTGGAGCTGCGCGAGGTTGAAGTCCGTCAGCCGCTGCAGCACGGTCTCGTCGACATCGATGGCCGACTCGTTGTTGATCTCGATCATGAGAGCCCTCGTTTCGGCATGCGGTCACGTGGTCCTGGTCGCTGGGCGCCGCGGCGCTCGGCGCGGTTGGCGAACTCGTGCGCCTGCTCGCGCTCGGCCCGCTGCGCCACGCGCCGCTCGTCGTACTCGCTGTAGGCGTCGACGATGCGCCCCACCAGGGAGTGCCGGACCACGTCGTCACTGGTGAGACGGGAGAAGTGGATGTCGTCGATGCCGTCGAGCACCCGGGTGACCAGGCGGAGGCCGGAAGCGCCCTGCGGGAGGTCGACCTGGGTGATGTCGCCGGTGACGACCATCTTCGTGCCGAACCCGAGACGGGTGAGGAACATCTTCATCTGCTCGGGCGTGGTGTTCTGCGCCTCGTCGAGCACGACGAAGGAGTCGTTGAGGGTGCGTCCGCGCATGTACGCGAGGGGCGCGACCTCGATGGTGCCCGTCGCCATCAGGCGCGGCACGATCTCCGGATCCATCATCTCGTTGAGCGCGTCGTAGAGCGGCCGCAGGTACGGATCGATCTTGTCGGTGAGCGTGCCGGGAAGGAACCCGAGGCGCTCCCCCGCCTCGACCGCTGGACGGGTGAGGATGATGCGGGTGACCTCCTTGCGCTGCAGCGCCTGGACGGCCTTGGCCATCGCCAGGTAGGTCTTGCCCGTTCCGGCCGGACCGATGCCGAACACGATCGTGTTCTCCTCGATCGCGTCGACGTACTCCTTCTGACCGAGGGTCTTCGGCCGGATCACCTTGCCGCGCGTGGAGAGGATCGCCTCGCCCAGCACCTCGCTGGGCCGCGGGCCGCCGTCCTGACGCAGCATGCGTGCCGAGCTGGACACGTCGCTCGGGGCGAGATCGTGCCCCGCCTTGGTCATCGTGAGGAGCTCGTCGACGAGGGTCTTGGCCTTGGCGACGGCCTCGCGCGCGCCCGTGAGGGTGATCTCGTTGCCGCGGACGAGCACCTGCACGTCGCGGTGCTCGCGCTCGAGCATCCGCAGCAGCCGGTCCTGCGGACCGAGCAGCTGCACCATCGCGACGCCGTCGGCATAGAGCCGTTCGGTGACGTTTTCCTGATCGTCAGAAGCCAACGAGCTTGTTCTCCTCGAGGTTGCCGAGCACATGGGCGTGCACGTGGAAGACGGACTGCGCGACACTCGCGCCGTTGTTGAAGATGAGGCGGTACTCGCCGTTGGCGTGTTCCTCCGCGATGCGCTTGGCGGCGGCGACCATCTCGGCCAGCAGGGCGGGATCCCCGGCCGCGAGCTCGGTCACGTCGCGGTACTCCTCGGTCTTGGGGATGACGAGCACATGGAGCGGCGCCTGCGGATCGATGTCGCGGATCGCGAAGACGCGGCCCGTGTCGAGCAGGATCTCCCCGGGGATGTCCCCGGTGAGGATGCGCGTGAAGATCGAGGGTTCGCTCATGCTCTCAGCTTACTGGGGGGACGCGCGGCGCGGCCGGTCACCAGCGCCCGAGGGCCGCGGACAGCACGGCGATGGCCGCGGGGCCCGCCGTGGACGTGCGCAGCACGGTGTCGCCGAGCAGCACGCGTTCGGCGCCCGCGGCCGTGAGCTTCTCGAGCTCCTCCGGAGCGATCCCGCCCTCCGGACCCACCACGAGCACGAGGTCACGGTCGTCCGGCACCAGCGCGGAGAGCCGCGCGGGCGCGGTCGGGTCGAGCAGGAGCACGCGCTGCGTCGCCGCGCGGCTCGCGAGCTGTGCGGTCGTCTCCGGGGCGGCCACCTCGGGTACCCAGGCACGGTGCGCCTGCTTCGCGGCCTCACGGACGATCGTCGCCCAGCGCTCGCGCCCCTTCACCGCCTTCGGTCCCTCCCAGCGCGACACGCTGCGACCCGCCTGCCACGGCACGACCTCGTCGACACCCAGTTCGCACGCGGCCTGCACGGCGAGCTCGTCGCGGTCGCCCTTCGCGAGCGCCTGCACGAGCACGAGGCGCGGACTCGCCGGCTCGTGCTCGACGCGCTCGGTGATCCGGACGTCGACGCGCGACGGCGACACCTCTTCGGCGACGCCGGTCAGCCAGACGCCCCGGCCGTCGCCGACCGTGACGGCCTCGCCGACGCGAAGCCGCCGGACGACGGCCGCATGCTTCGCCTCGGCACCGGTCAGCGAGACGAGGCCGCCCGCCGCAGCGTCACCCGCGGATTCGACGAGGAAGTGCAGGGCCACGATCAGTGGGTGCGGAAGCGGTCGCGCAGCTTGGAGAACAGACCCTGCTGGAACTGCGCGAGCTGCGGGCCCGGCGCCTTGTTCTTCTTGGCGAAGTCCTCGATGAGCTTGCGCTGTGCGGAGTCGAGCTTGGTGGGGGTGACCACCTGCACGCCGACGCGGAGGTCGCCGCGCTGGGTGCCGCGCAGCGGCGTGATGCCTCGCCCCTTGATGGTCAGCACGTCACCGGACTGCACACCGGCGCGGATCTCCAGGTCGACCTCCCCGTCGAGACCCTCGATCGAGGTCTCGGTGCCGAGGATGGCATCGGTCATGGACACCTCGAGCGTGGCGAGCAGGTCGTCGCCGTCACGGCTGAACGCGGGGTGCGGGTTGACCGTGACCTCCACGTAGAGGTCGCCGTTCGGGCCGCCCGCGCGGCCGACCTCGCCGGAGCCAGGGAGCTGCAGCCGCAGTCCGGTCTCGACGCCCGCCGGGATGTCGAGGGACACCGTGCGGCGCGAGCGGACGCGTCCCTGCCCGCCACAGGTTCCGCAGGGGTACGGGATGGTCGTGCCGTAGCCCTCGCAGGTGCCGCACGGCTGGGAGGTGACGACGTTGCCGAGAAGGCTCCGCACCTGACGCTGCACATGCCCCGTGCCGCCGCAGATGTCGCAGGTGACCGGCGACGTGCCTTCCTGGCAGCACGAGCCCTGACAGGTCTCGCAGAGCACGGCCGTGTCGACCTCGATGTCGCGGTGTGCGCCGAAGACGACGTCGCCGAGGTCGAGGGTGACCCGGACGAGCGCGTCCTGACCGCGCTCTCGCCGCGATCGCGGACGGGCGCCGCGTCCGCCGCCCTGTGACGCACCGAAGAACGTCTCGAAGATGTCGCCGAAGCCGCCGAAGCCGCCGAAGTTGTTCGCGCCGTCACCGCCGCCCATGTCGTAGCGTCGGCGTGACTCCTCGTCGCTGAGCACGTCGTAGGCGTGCGTGACGAGCTTGAACTTCTCCGCGGCTTCCTCGCCCGGATTCACGTCCGGGTGGAGCTGCCGTGCCAGGCGCCGATACGCCTTCTTGATCTCATCGGTGGAAGCGTCCCGGGACACCCCGAGAACCTCGTAGTGGTCCGCCACAATCGCCCTTCTGCGTGTGTTTCCGTGGGGGCCGCCTCAGCGGCCGGCCTCGTCGTCGTCGAGCATCCGCGACAGGTAGCGGGCGACCGCCCGTGCCGCCGCGAGGTTGCTCGGATAGTCCATCCGGGTGGGCCCCATGACACCGACCCGCGCGGTCCCCGAGGGCGCCGCGTAGTTGCTGGCGACGATCGACGCCTCGCCGAGCCCGAAGGAGGCGTTCTCGGTGCCGATGCTCGCCGCGAGGCCGTGCTCGTCGGGCACCATCTCGCTCATCAGCCGCAGCAGCGTGACCTGCTCCTCGATGGCCTCGAGGAGGGGGTGGATGCTGCCGCGGAAGTCTTGTTCCCGCCGCGCCAGGGTCGCGGCTCCGGCCATCACGAGCCGCTCCTGCCGGAAGCCGCCGAGTTCGTCGATCACGACGCCGGCCACCGCGCGGAGCACACGATCATGGGGCGTCTCCTCCGTGGCGAGGAGCGCTTGAAGTCGGTCGGAAGCCGACGCGATCGCCTGCCCGGTGATGAGGGCGGACAGTCTCGCGCGAAGCACCGCGAGGTCCGCTTCGTCGATCGTGTCCGGCAGTGCGGTGATCCGCTGGGACACCCCGCCCGCGTCCGTCACGAGGACGATGAGGAGCCGGTTGGGGGCCAGCGTGACGAGCTCCACGTGGGTCACGTGCGCTCTCGCGAACGACGGATACTGCGCCAACGCGACCTGTCCGGTGAGTTGCGTGAGCACGCGCACCGTCCGGACCATCAGATCGTCGAGGTCGGCCGGGTCGGCGAGGAACGACTCGATGGCGGAACGCTGCGCGGTGGAGAGCGGGCGGAGCTGGGCGAGGTGGTTGACGAACACCCGGTAGCCCTTGTCCGTCGGCACGCGTCCGGATGACGTGTGCGGAGCCGTGATCAGCTCCTCGTCCTCCAGCTGCGCCATGTCGTTGCGGATGGTCGCCGCCGAGACGCCGAAGGAATGACGGTCGACGATGGAACGACTGCCCACGGGCTCGTGCGTCTCGACGTAGTCCTGCACGATCGCGCGGAGGACCTGCAGCCCTCGCTCTGTGACCATGGCTTCCCCTTCCCGCCGATCGGATGCTGGCACTCTGCCGCCCTGAGTGCCAATCCTACCTCCTGCGATCGGGAGATCTCCGAAGGCGGACAGCCCGGCGTCGCGGCTCAGTCCGTCAGCTCGCGCACCACGGCATCGGCGAGGAGGCGGCCGCGGAGCGTGAGCTGGACGCGCCCGCGGATCGCCGCCGCCGCGTCGATCAGGCCGTCGGCGATGAGCCCGGCCACCCGATCCCTGTTCTGCTCCGGGACGTCTGTCACCGCGATCCCCTCGCGGATGCGACTGAGGAGGAGGATGCGCTCGAGCGTCTGCGCGTCCGGGTCCGGCCTCTCGCGCCCTGCCGCCGGCGACGACGAGGCCGCCAGCCGCTGCGCGTAGGCGGCGGGATGCTTGACGTTCCACCACCGGAGTCCGGCGACGTGGCTGTGGGCGCCGGGGCCGAAGCCCCACCAGTCGCTCCCCCGCCAGTACGCGAGGTTGTGGCGCGACCGCTGCCCCTCGCTGCGGGCCCAGTTGCTGACCTCGTACCACTCGAACCCGGCGGCGGCGAGGCGCTCGTCCGCCAGCTCGTACATGTCCGCCTGCAGGTCGTCGTCCGGAGTCGGCACCTCACCGCGACGGATCTGTCGCGCGAGCTTGGTGCCGTCCTCGATGATGAGGGCATACGCGGAGACGTGGTCCGACTCCAGGGCGAGGGCGGCGTCGAGCGAGGCCTCCCAGTCGGCGAGGCTCTCCCCCGGTGCGCCGTAGATGAGGTCGACGCTGACCGCGAGTCCTGCATCCTTCGCCGCGGCGACGGCGGTGCGCACGTTCTCGGGCCGGTGCGTCCGGTCGAGCGCGGCGAGGACGTGCGGAACGGCGGACTGCATGCCGATGGACAGCCTCGTGACGCCCGCCTCGGCGAGGATGCGCGCGACCTCCGGCGTCACGGTGTCGGGATTGGCCTCGACCGTGACCTCGGCGCCCGGTGCGAGTCCGAACGCCGCGGTGGCCGCTCCCAGCATGCGAGCGAGGTCTCCCGCGGGAAGCAGCGTGGGCGTGCCGCCGCCGAAGAAGACCGTGTCCATCGGGCGCAGCGCTCCGGCCTCATCCAGGACGGTACGCGCCAGGGCGATCTCGCCGATGAGGGTGGACGCGTAGTCCTCCTGCTTCGCTCCACGCAGCTCGCCGGACGTGTACGTGTTGAAGTCGCAGTAGCCGCAGCGCACGCGGCAGAACGGGATGTGCAGGTAGGCGGAGAACGGCGTCTCGGCGGAGATCGGAAGGTCTGCGGGGAGCCGCCCGTCCGCGGGCGCCGGATCCCCGAGTGGAAGTGGTCCCGCCATCACACCGGGGTCGCGTAGAGCGGGGAGATCGCGCGGAGGTAGCGCGCGAAGAGCTCGCGACGGCGGCGCTTCATCAGTGCGGGAACGAGACGGTAGAGCAGCGTGTTCGGGGCGTCGAAGGCGCGGACCGTGAACCAGACCTCGTCGTTGTCCTCTCGCCAGTCCACGTCGAACGACTCCTCGCCGCTCACGACGGAGCCCCCGACCGTGCCCAGCACGAAGCCGATCCGCCGGGTCTCCTCGGTGACGGAGATCACGCGCAGCTCGGAGTCAGCGCGCATCCCACCCACTCGGCCGCTCAGGTGCAGCGTCATGCCCGCGCCCACGAAGGGCACCCCCTCCGCGTCATACCGCGGCTCCACGTCGCGCTTGCTCGGTGCGATGGGGTTGCCCTCGGCATCGAAGCTCACGCCGGCGTACGCGGGGCCGGGAGCAGGACGGACGTCTTCCACCGACAGCCCGGCCGCACGCTGGGCCGTCCAGGACAGCAGGGCTTCGCCGGCCGTCTGGAAACGCTCCTCGCCGCTCCCGATCCGCCAGGATTCCTCCGCCGGGATGCTGCGCTCCGGCGGGTACTGCATCAGATCGGGGGCGTGGGTCGCACCCACGGCCGCATAGTCCACCGTGTCGTCTCGGAAAGTCCCGCGCCGCATGAGTTCCAGCCTACTTCGGGTTCCCTGAGCGAACACCCCCCGCGCCGCACGCCGTCACATCCCCGGCGTCGACCGGGTCCCTGAGCCTGTCGAAGGGTGGGTCCCTGAGCCTGTCGAAGGGTGGGTCCCTGCGCTTGTCGAAGGGCTCCTCCACAGCGCTGGGTCCCTGAGCTTGTCGAAGGGATCCCCCACGCCCCGGGAAACCCGCACACCCCTCGCCCAGGATGGCCCAATGCCATGGACCTACATCCTCGAATGCCGTGACGGCAGCTTCTACACGGGCAGCACGAACGGCGACCTCGAAGCCCGCATCTGGGAGCACAACCACGACGACGCGTTCGCCGCCATCCATACGCGCCACCGGAGACCGGTCTCGCTGGTCTACGCGGAGCACTTCGACACCGTCGACGCGGCCTTCTTCCGGGAGAAGCAGATCCAGGGGTGGAGTCGTCGGAAGAAGATGGCGTTGATCGAGAATCGGTGGGAGGACCTTCCGTCGTTGTCGAGGTCGTACAGTGCGCTTCGACAGCTCAGCGACCCAGCGCGGACGGACCCGCTTCGACAAGCTCAGCGACCCAGCGTGGACCGACCGGCTCAGCGGCGGTGGGCTACTTCTTGTCCTTGGTCTCGACGTCGCCGGAGAGCGCGGCGATGAACGCCTCCTGCGGAACCTCGACGCGGCCCACCATCTTCATGCGCTTCTTGCCCTCCTTCTGCTTCTCGAGGAGCTTGCGCTTTCGGGTGATGTCACCGCCGTAGCACTTGGCGAGCACGTCCTTGCGGATCGCGCGTATCGTCTCGCGGGCGATGATGCGGGCACCGATCGCCGCCTGGATCGGCACCTCGAACTGCTGGCGAGGGATGAGCTTGCGCAGCCGCTCCGCCATCATCGTGCCGTAGGCGTAGGCCTTGTCCCGGTGCACGATCGAGCTGAACGCGTCGACCTTCTCGCCCTGCAGGAGGATGTCGACCTTGACCAGGTCGGCCTCCTGCTGCCCCGACGGCTCGTAGTCCAGGGACGCGTAGCCCTGCGTCTTGGACTTGAGCTGGTCGAAGAAGTCGAACACGATCTCGCCGAGCGGCATGTTGTAGCGCAGCTCGACGCGCTCCTCGGAGAAGTACTCCATGCCCAGCAGCGTGCCGCGCCGCGACTGGCACAGCTCCATGACGGTGCCGACGTAGTCCTTGGGCAGCAGGATCGCCGCCTTCACCATCGGCTCCGACACCGAGCCGATACGGCCGTCGGGGTACTCGCTCGGGTTCGTCACGGTCACCGTCTCGCCGGTGTCGCTCGTCACGACCTCGTAGATCACGCTCGGGGCGGTGGTGATGAGGTCGAGGCCGAACTCCCGCGAAAGACGCTCGGTCACGATCTCCAGGTGCAGCAGGCCGAGGAAGCCGCAGCGGAACCCGAAGCCGAGCGCCACGGAGGTCTCCGGCTCGTACTGCAGCGAGGCGTCGGAGAGCTTGAGCTTGTCCAGCGCCTCGCGCAGTTCGGCGTAGTCGCTGCCGTCGATCGGGTAGATGCCCGAGAAGACCATCGGCTTGGGGTCCGTGTAGCCGGGGAGCGCCTCCGCCGCGGGCTTGCGAGCGTTCGTGATCGTGTCGCCGACCTTCGACTGCCGCACGTCCTTCACTCCGGTGATGAGGTAGCCCACCTCGCCGACGCCGAGTCCCTTGGTCGGAGTGGGCTCCGGGCTCGACACGCCGACCTCGAGGGCCTCGTGGTTCGCGCCGGTGGACATCATCTGGATCCGCTCGCGGGGCGAGAGGCTGCCGTCGACCATCCGCACGTAGGTGACCACGCCGCGGTAGGCGTCGTACACGGAGTCGAAGATCATGGCCCGCGCGGGTGCGTCCGCGTCGCCCACCGGTGCCGGGATCTCCTCGACGATCCGGTCGAGGAGATCCTCGACGCCCATGCCGGTCTTCCCCGAGACACGCAGCACGTCCTCCGGCTTGCCCCCGATGAGAGAGGCCAGCTCCTTCGCGTACTTCTCGGGGTCGGCGGCGGGCAGGTCGATCTTGTTGAGGACGGGGATGATGTGGAGGTCGTTCTCCAGCGCGAGGTAGAGGTTGGCCAGCGTCTGGGCCTCGATGCCCTGCGCCGCGTCGACGAGCAGGATGGCACCCTCGCACGCGGCCAGCGACCGGGAGACCTCGTACGTGAAGTCGACGTGACCGGGGGTGTCGATCATGTTGAGCGCGAACACCTCGTCCGGGCCCTGCGCCTGCCCCAGAGCCCACGGCATCCGCACCGCCTGGCTCTTGATCGTGATGCCGCGCTCCCGCTCGATGTCCATCCGGTCGAGGTACTGGGCGCGCATGTCCCGCTCCGCGACCACGCCGGTGATCTGGAGCATGCGGTCGGCCAGGGTCGACTTGCCGTGGTCGATGTGGGCGATGATGCAGAAGTTACGGATCTGCGCAGCCGGCGTCGCGGCAGGCTGAAGCGGGGTGAGAGCGCGTGGGGACATGTCCCGTCGATTCTACGGTGAGGGTCCTCATAATCCCCATTCGTGCGTATCGGTGACAGTCTCCCGAAGTTGCCCGGGATCAATCCGTGACACCGGATCCCGTAAGCGATACGACTCCGTCACAGACTCCGTGAGGGCTGTCGCGTCGCGCGGAACGGCGGATGAAACCCGATCATCCGCCCGGCTCAGCGTTGCGTCGGCAGACCCCGAGCGCGTCTGGAGAAGAGAAAGACAAATCCCCCTTGATCAAGTACCTCGCGCGCCGTGCCCTCGGCTGGCTGCTCATGATCGTGGTCGCGACGAACCTCACCTACTTCCTCGCGTGGGGCTTCCTCGATCCGCGCAGCAACTATGTGGGTCGGCGCCCTCCGCTCAGTCCTGAGCAGATCGACAACGTCCTCATCCCCCGCAACCTGAGCGACACAGTCCCGCTGATCGAACGGTGGTGGAACTGGTTCTCGGGGATTCTGCTGCGATGGGACTGGGGCGTCAGCCCGACGGGGCAGTCGGTGAACGAGCAGGTCGCCTATCGCATGTGGGTCAGCGCCGAGCTCGTCCTCGGCGCCACGATCATCGCCGCCGTGCTCGGCGTCTGGCTGGGCGTGTACACCGCCTCCCGTCAGTACAAGCTCGCCGACCGCATCGGCCAGGCGACCTCGATCATCACGATGAACATCAACATCATCGTGGCGGGTCTCGCCGTTGTACTCCTCGCCATCGCCCTCAACGAAGCGACCGGCGTGCGCATCTTCTACGTCACCGGCTCCTCCAGTCCCGGGGTCACCGGCTTCTTCCCCACGATCGTCGATGCGCTCCAGCACGTCACCCTGCCGACCATCGCTCTGGTGCTGGTCGGTTACGCCCAGTATCACTTCCTTCAGCGCTCCCTGCTGCTCGACAACATCAACGCCGATTACGTCCGCACGGCTCGCGCCAAGGGGCTCACGAAGGCCCAGGCGATCCGGAAGCACGCGCTCCGCACGTCCCTCATCCCCGTCGCCACCCAGGTCGCCTTCACGATCCCGACGATCTTCACCGGCGCGATCCTGACGGAGACGATCTTCGCCTGGCAGGGCATGGGGCGCTACTTCCTCGACACCATCAACCAGAACGACATCAACGGTGTCGTGGCGGTCGCCGCGTTCGGCGCCGTTCTGACCGCGATCGGCGCCGTGCTGGCGGACATCATCGTGGTCATCCTCGACCCGCGAGTGAGGGTGAGCTGAAAATGACCACGGAAATGATCGATCCCCTCGTCGAGCCGCCCGTCGGGCCTCCGCAGCCCGCCGACAAGTCGCTCTCGAAGTGGACGTTGTACACGCGCCGGTTCCTGCGCAACAAGCCCGCTGTCGGCGGCATCATCGTGCTGTTCGTCCTGATCCTCTTCGCGACGCTCGGACCGTTGCTGTCGCGCTACGCGGTGAATGACATGGACTTCCTGGCATTGAGCTCGCCCCCGTCGGCCGGGCACTGGTTCGGGACCAACGGCGCCGGGAACGACACGTACACGCAGACCGCTGTCGGTCTGCAGCGCTCGCTCATGATCGCCATCACCGTCTCGCTCGGCACGACGATCCTCTCGGCACTCGTCGGCACGGCCGCCGCCTACTTCGGCGGCTGGTTCGAGCGCATCGCTCTTCTGGTGATCCACTTCATGATGGTCGTCCCGACCTTCCTCATCCTGTCGGTCGTCTCGAATGACTCCGGCGGCGTCTGGTGGGTCATCGCCCTGGTGATGATCTTCGTCGGATGGTTCTTCCCCGCGCGCATCATCTGGACGATGGCGCTGTCGCTCCGCGAACGCGAGTACGTGCAGGCCGCGCGCTACATGGGGGTCCGTGGCGGACGCATCGTCCTGCGGCACCTGGTCCCCAACATCGGATCACTGCTGGTGATCAACTTCACCCTGGGCATCGTCGCCGCCGTGACCACCGAGACCGGTCTGTCGTTCATCGGCTTCGGCGTCAAGATCCCCGATGTCTCCCTCGGCTCCCTGATCGGCGAGGGCAGCACGACCATCACGAGCTCGCCGTGGCTGTTCTACTTCCCGGCCCTCGTCCTCACACTGCTCACCGTGTCGATGGCACTCATCGCCGACGGTCTGCGTGATGCCCTCGATCCCACCTCGGCTGCTGGAGGCCGCGCATGAGCCCCATCCTCTCCGTCCGCGACCTCAACGTCAGCTTCGCCTCTGAGGCCGGCCGTGTCCACGCCGTCCGCGGCGTCTCCTTCGACCTCGAGGCCGGGAAGACCCTCGGCATCGTCGGAGAGTCCGGGTCGGGCAAGTCGGTCACCTCCCTGGCGGTGATGGGCCTGCTCGACGAGAACGCCAAGGTGTCGGGCTCGATCATGTTCGACGGCCAGGAGCTGATCGGCAAGACGGACGCGCAGCTCTCCACGATCCGCGGCAACGGCCTGTCGATGATCTTCCAGGACCCGCTGACCTCGCTGACCCCCGTGTACACGATCGGCACGCAGCTGATCGAGGCATTGACGGTGCACCGCAACATGAGCGGCAAAGAGGCCAACGCCCGGGCCATCGACCTCCTCAAGCTCGTCGGGATCCCGGAGCCGGAGAAGCGCATGAAGGCCTTCCCCCACGAGTTCTCCGGAGGCATGCGCCAGCGCGTCGTCATCGCCATCGCGATGGCGAACGACCCCAAGCTGATCATCGCCGACGAGCCGACCACTGCTCTGGACGTGACGATTCAGGCACAGATCCTCGACCTCATCGAGAAGGCACAGGACGAGACCGGCGCGGCCGTGATGATGATCACGCATGACATGGGTGTCGTGGCCCGCACCGCCGACGACGTCATGGTCATGTACGCGGGCAAGCCCGTCGAGCAGGCCCCGGTCAGGGAGCTGTTCCACAAGACCCGGATGCCCTACTCGATCGGACTCCTCGGCGCCATCCCGCGCGTGGACAAGGCCGAGAAGGAGCCTCTGACCCCGATCAAGGGCAACCCGCCCCTGCTCATCGACCTGCCCGATGCGTGCCCGTTCGCGGACCGCTGCCCCATCGTGATCGACGCCTGCCGCGCGAAGGAGCCGGAGCTTCTCCCCGTTCACACGGGAGGCGTGTCAGAACACCGTGCGGCCTGCATCCGGGCGGACGAAATCGAGGATGGCGGCATGCTCGGCGGGCTACCGGTCTACCCCGTGCGCGAGGTCCCCGAGAGCGACCTCACGCGCCTTCCCCGCGAGGAGCGGCCGATCACGCTCGAGGTGAAGAACCTCACCAAGACGTTCCCCCTTCTGAAGGGGGCGTTCCTCAAGCGCAAGGTCGGTGAGGTCCACGCGATCAAGGGGATCAGCTTCGACGTGCGCGAGGGCGAGACGATGGCCATCGTCGGCGAGTCCGGTTCCGGCAAGACGACGACGCTGCTCCAGATCATGGACATGGTCAAGCAGACCGAGGGCGACATCGTGATCGCCGGCACGAGTGTCAACGACATCCGCAGCCACAAGGTCGAGCGCGCACTGCGTCGCGACATCCAGATCGTTTTCCAGGACCCGATGGGTGCTCTGGATCCTCGCCTGACCGTCGCCGACATCATCGCAGAGCCGCTTCTCGCGATCGGAACGCCGAGCGCCGAGGTGCACCGTCGTGTCGGTGAGCTGATGGATCTCGTCGGCCTCAATCCGGCGCATCGCGATCGCTTCCCCCAGGCGTTCTCGGGTGGTCAGCGACAGCGCATCGGCATCGCCCGCGCGCTGTCGACGAACCCCAAGATCGTGGTTCTCGACGAGCCGGTCTCCGCGCTCGACGTGTCGATCCAGGCCGGCGTGATCAATCTCCTCGATGAGCTCAAGGTCAAGCTCGGGCTGTCGTACCTCTTCGTGGCGCACGACCTCTCCGTCGTCCGCCACATCGCCGATCGGGTCGCCGTGATGTACCTCGGTGATTTCGTCGAGCACGGCGATGTCGACGAGGTGTTCGACAATCCGCAGCACCCGTACACCAAGGCTCTGCTCTCGGCGATCCCGGTCCCCGACCCGGACATCGAGCGCACGCGGCAGCGCGTCGTGTTCGATCCCGACACGGTCAGCACGAAGCCGGCGACGGTCTGACACGGGCACGGCCGGGGCCGAGAGTGGTCACCGTCCGATAACGGTTAGGCGCCATTCACCGCACGGCGGCGTACCGGTATGAGGCTCGAACTATTCTTCCCTTTATGACACGCCGTAAGGCGAAAGGAGCACCATGAAGCAGTACAAGCTGATGGGAGCGCTGGCATTCACCGGCGTTCTCGCACTCGCGATCAGCGGGTGCGCTGCCGGAAACGGCGGCAGTGGCAACAGCGGCGACAACGGCGAAGCTGCCGAAGTCGAGATGGCGAACTACAACCCGCAGCCCCGCGAGAACCTGAAGGAAGGCGGCGAGGTCAACTTCGCCATCCGCGAGGTCCCCGACCAGCTCAACGCATTCAACAGCGACGGCAGCGCGGACACCGCCCGCATCGCCGCGTGGTACACGCCGCAGCTGATCCTGATGGAGCCGGACGGCACGCAGTACAAGAACGACAACTACCTGTCGGAGTGGAAGAACGAGGTCAAGGACGGCAAGACGGTCCTGACGTTCACGTTCACCGACGAGGCCCACTGGAACGACGGCACCGACATGGACTGGACCGCCATCGATGCCACGTGGAAGGCCAACCGCTCCTACGACGAGGGCTTCAACCCGAACGCGACCGACGGCTACAAGGAGATCGAGTCCGTCGAGCAGGGCGACTCCCCCAAGACGGCCATCGTGACCTTCAAGGGCGAGTTCGCCTGGCCGCAGATGCCGTTCAACGGCGGCGTGATCCACCCGGCCCTCGCCGACCCGGACGTCTTCAACGAGGCGATGATCGACAACCCGCACCCGGAGTGGGGTGCCGGCCCGTACACCGTCGACGAGTTCGACGCGAACAAGGGCTACATCTCCTTCAAGCCGAACCCCGAGTGGTGGGGCGACGCTCCGCTGCTCGACAAGGTCACCATGACGGGCATGGACGGCCAGGCCGGCGTCAACGCCTTCAAGAACGGCGAGGTCGACATGGTGGAGACGGGCTCTCAGGAGCTCATCGACCAGGTCAAGGACGTCGACGGTGCGGTCGTCTACCGCGCACAGCAGACGGCGAACACCATCCTGCAGGTCGACGCGACGAAGCCGCAGTTCGAGGACGTCAAGGTCCGTGAGGCGTTCTTCAAGGCCATCAACATCGACCAGCAGAAGCAGATCGCCTGGAACGGCCTCGGCTACGAGGAGGACCCGGCCGGTTCGCTCACCCTGTTCTCCTTCCAGCCCGGCTACACCGACTCGATGAAGGCCGCCGGCTGGGAGTTCGACGTCGAGGGCGCCAAGAAGCTCCTCGACGAGGCCGGCTGGACCGAAGGCTCGGACGGCATCCGCGAGAAGGACGGCGTCAAGCTCTCCGTCGTCTACCCCATCTGGAACGACACCGCGACCGCCAAGGCGCTCGCGCAGTCGCTGCAGGCGCAGGAGAAGGAGATCGGCATCGACGTCAAGGTCGATGTGCGTCCCGCCAGCCAGTTCTCCGACGACTACACCTCGAAGAACTGGGACGTCTCCGGACTCCGCTTCACCTCGTCCGACCCGTTCGGTGCCGCCTGGTTCTGCCAGCTCTACTGCTCGGACTCCGGTCTGAACCTGTCGGGTGTCGGTGACGCCGAGCTCGACGCGGAGATCAAGGACAAGGTCGAGTCGCAGAGCGACCCCGAGGCGCAGACCAAGGCCGCCATGGAGCTCGAGCCCGAGATCTACAAGCGCTGGGGTCTCATCCCGCTGTACAACGGCCCGCAGATCTACACGGTTCAGGAGGGTCTGGCTAACCTGACCCCGGAGCCTTACGTGGGTCTCGACCTGTTCGGCATCACGCCGGTCGAGAACGTCGGCTGGGAGAAGTAACATCCTCTGACACATCTCGTGTCGAAGCGGGGTCGGTGGTCCATCCACCGGCCCCGCTTCGTGTATCGTCGTCGCGCGAAAGGTATGGTCTCCGTTTCGGCGGGGAGGTCCCGGCTCCGCCGGGGGCTTCCGAAACGAGTGGCCGGAAACGAGATCGGAGGATCGATGAAGAACAAGATTCGCGCGGGAGTGCTCGCCCTCGGCGTTGCGGCCGTCATGGTGTTGGGGTCTGGTGTCTCGGCAGGCGCGGTCGTGAAGCCCATACCGCAGGGCGACGGCGGCGGCGGGAAGATGGGCACCAAGACGTGCTTCATCGGAGGTATGCGCGCGATCTGCCTGAAGTAAAGGCCCTCTTGTGTCGAAGCGGGGTCGGTGGTTCATCCACCGGCCGCGCTTTCCTTATGCTGAAGGCGTGACCGTCCAGACCGTCCTCGTGCACGGCATCCGCACGTCGGCCACCATGTGGCGGTCGCAGATCGAGTACCTGGAGGCACGCGAGCTCCCCGTCACCGCCGTCGACCTCCCCGGCCACGGCAGCCGGATGGAGGAGGACTTCACCCTCCACGAGGCGCTGCACACGATCGACGCCGCCGTCCGCGCCGCCGCAGAGCGGGGCCCCGTCCTGCTGGTCGGGCACTCGATGGGCGGGCTGCTCTCCCTCGCGTACACCGGTGGCGCGGAGCCTCCCCCCGTCGACGGACTCGTCGCCGCGGCGTGCACCTCGCTGCCCCGCGGCGCGGGGCTGCGTGCATACCGACTGTTCGCCAGGGCGGTCGACTCCCTGCCCGACCGTGGCATGTGGCTGACGCAGCGGATGCTCGCTGCGACGATCCCCGAGGAGAATCGCGGTGATTTCGCCGCCGGCGGCTATGCGCTCGACATCCAGGACCAGACGCTCCGCAGCCTCGCCGCTCTGGACGTCGCCGCCGCTGTCCCCCGCATCGACGTACCCCTGTGGTTCGTGAACGGCCAGTACGATCAGCTCCGCTTGAACGAGCCCCTGTTCCGGCGTCTGGCCCCCGAGGCCGAGCTCATCGTCGTGCCGCGGACCACGCACCTTCTCACGGCCATGCGCCCGCGGGTGTTCAATGCCGTCCTCGCGCTCGCGATCGCGACGATCGAGCAGCGCACGGCGTCAGGCTGAGAGCACTCGGGGCCGCGCGGCGGCGGTGAGAGCTCCGCCGACGAGCGATAGGACGGCCGCCGCGAGGAAGACGAGCCAGAACCCGCCGGCCAGCGCGACGAGGCCGGCTCCGAGGACGGGCCCGATGAGTTGGCCGAGGGCGGCGATCACGTTCACGATGCCGAGGTCGCGCGCGTGGTCCTGCTCATCCGGGAGCAGATCGGCCGCGAACGCGAGTCCCACGGTCGAGAAGGCACCATAGCCGACGCCCATGAGCGCGGCGGCGATCATCGTCATCTCGAAGGTGGGCATGGCCACGATCACCACGCCCGATGCCGCCTGCACGACCGTGGCCGCCACCGCGAGTCGACGCCGCTCGCCGGTGCGGTCGGAGATGATCCCGGTGATCACCGAGGCGAGCACGACGAAGACGGTGTAGACGACGATGAGAAGCAGGAGGTTGTCCTGTGCGGTCGCGCTCTCCTGGCCGAGGCCGTGGAGGAGGAAGAAGAGGAACAGGGCCGTCCCGAGAGCGTTGCCGATGTTGGTGACGAGCCGGCCGGAGAGCATCCAGGCGAAGTCGCGGTCGCGGAGCGACGCCAGGCGGGGACGCCCGATGCGCTGGGGACGGAGCGCTTCGGTGCTCGGCGGGTCCGGCAGCAGCAGCGCCGCGGCGATGCCCACCGCCGCGATGATGCCGGCGAGGAGCAGATACCCGGCGAGGATGTCGAGGCCCAGCAGCACCACCAGCCCGACCCCTAGAACGATGCCGACCGCCTGGCTCGAACCGACCGCGGCGGAGGCGGCGCCGCGCTGCGTCGTCGGGAGCTGGTCGGCGATGAGAGCGGTGAACGCGGCGGAGGAGACGGCGACACCGATCGAGACGCCGATCCAGCCGGCGCCGACCGCCCCCGGTCCCTCGGCGAATCCGGTGAGCACGAGACACGCGGCGGTGAGCACGACACCGCCGAGAGCCCACGGGCGACGCCGGTGCGCGCCGGCACGGGCGCGGTCCGAGAGCGCTCCGGCGAGCGGCCCGGCGACGACACCGGCGAGGCCACCCACTCCGAGCACGATCCCGGAGGAGACGACGCCACGGACCCAGTCGTCCTCCGGAGTGTCGAGCTGCAGCGGGAGGAGGAGCTGGACCGGGGTGAGCTGGACGGTCCAGATGGCGAGCCAGGCGAGGGTGAACAACGACATCCAGCGCAGGCCCGCCCTGCGGGTGGCGACGCCCGAGGTACCGCTCACGCTCGTGCCGCCTCGGCGTCGCGGGCCGCACGAGCGCCCCCGATGAGCTCGCGATACCAGCCGTAGGAGCCCTTCGGGGTGCGCTCCCCCGTCGAGAAGTCCACGTGAACGAGACCGAACCGTTGCGTGTAGCCGTCCGTCCACTCCCAGTTGTCGAGCAGCGACCAGACCGTGTACTCCTCGACGGGGACGCCGGCGTCGATGGCCTCGCCCACCGCGTCGATGTGCGCGGAGAGGTAGGCGATCCGGTCGATGTCCTCCACAGGACCGGCGACCTCGGGTTCCGGGAAGGAAGCTCCGTTCTCTCCGATGACGATCGGTGGCATGTCCGGGTGGCGGCGGTGCAGGTCGATCAGGAGAGCACGCAGCGCGGACGGCATGATCGGCCACTCGGGACCGAACCCGGTGACGGGGACTCCGGGCGTCGGCACGATCTCGAACGGGATGTCGTTCCCGGAAGCGGCGGCGGTGACGGTCGTCGGGTTGTAGAAGTTCACGCCGTAGAAGTCGATCGATCCCGCGATGCGTGCGAGGTCATCACCGAGGATGGGCAGCGGCGGAAGCCCGAGCGCCTCCAGGTCCGGTGTCGTCCCGGAGAGCAGCGGCTCGCTGAACAGCCGGTTGTGCAGGAGGTCGTAGACCGCGGCTGCGGCATGATCCTCCTCGGTGTCCCGCAGCGGCAGGACCCAGGTGTGGTTGTTGACGAGCCCCACGCTCTCCGCACCCTGGTGTCGCAGCGCGTCAGCGGCTCGGGAATGGGCGAGCAGCTGATGGTGGGCGGTCGGGAGCGCACCGTAGAGGAGCTGCCTGCCGGGTGCGAGCGCGCCGACGGCGTAGCCCTGCAGGGTGGTCATGGCGGGCTCGTTCAGGGTGTACCAGGACGACACCCGGTCTCCGAGGCGGGCGGCGACGAGGGCGACGTACTCCCCGAAGCGTTCGGCGGTGTCGCGAGCGAGCCAGCCGCCGTCGGCCTCGACCGGGCTCGGCAGCTCCCAGTGATAGAGCGTCGGGAACGGCGTGACTCCGGCCTCCAGCAGAGCATCGATGACGCGGGCGTAATGGTCCAGCGCCGCGACGTTCCCGGGCCCGCGTCCGTCCGGCTGCACGCGCGCCCAGGGAATCGAGAACCGGTACCGATCGAGTCCGAGACCGGCCACCAGGTCGACGTCATCCGCCACACGGCGATAGCTGTCGCAGGCTGGCTCCGCCGTCGAGCCGTCGCGGATGCGTCCGGGTTTCGCGATCTCGTCGTCCCAGATCGACCGGCCCGCTCCGTCGGCACGGCGGGAACCCTCGATCTGGATGGCTGAGGTGGCGGCGGACCAGCGGAGCCGCGCACGCGCGGTCGGGTCGGTGCTGAGGGGGGTCATCGGGCTCCTTGACGTCGTCGTCGTTGAGGATGATTCTGCACCCGGTCCCACCCTCCGCGCGACGGCGTCTCGTCCGGTCGGTGTCGTTTCGCACGATCCCATCCGGTGCTGGTAGACTCGACTCTTGGCTTGCGTGTGGGTTCTTCCCTCACGACCGCCGTGCAGCAGCCCTCTTCTGCTGCCGGCACTCCGAATAACTCCTGTACAGAAAGCGTCCACACGTGGCAAACATCAAGTCGCAGATCAAGCGCAACAAGACCAACGAGAAGGCTCACGCGCGCAACAAGGCCGTGAAGAGCGAGCTGAAGACGCTCGTCCGCCAGACCCGCGCGGCCGTCGCCGCCGGCGACAAGGCCGCAGCAGAGAAGAGCCTGAAGAAGGCCTCGGTCAAGCTCGACAAGGCCGTCAGCAAGGGTGTGCTGCACAAGAACCAGGCATCGAACCGCAAGTCGGCGATCGCCAAGCAGGTCGCGGCTCTCTGAGCTTCTGACTTCCGGAAAGCCCGTCTCCTCATGAGGCGGGCTTTCTGCTTTCCGGGAGGCGAGAGCCCTAGCCCCCGAACGGTTCACGGGTGGCGATGACCGTCACCATGCGCTCGAGCGCGAAGATCGGGTCGCGCGCCGCACCCTTGACCTCGGCGTCGGCGCGCGCGGTCGCCTGGATCGCCATTCCCAGGGAGCGCTCGTTCCAGCCCGCCAGGTCTCGCCGCGCGCGGTCCACCTGCCAGTCCTTCATCCCGAGGCGCTGGGCGAGCTGCCTGCTGGGTTCACGATTGCCGGCGACGCGCGCCATGGTGCGCAGCTTCATCGCGAACGCGGCGACCATCGGCACCGGGTCCGCACCGGAGGACAGGGCATGGCGGAGCGCCACGAGAGCCTCCCCGTAGCGACCGGCGATGGCGGTGTCGGCGACGACGAACGCCGACACCTCGACCCGGCCGCCGTAGTACTTGGTGACGACCTCTTCGGTGATGTCACCGTCGACATCGCCGATGAGCTGCTGACATGCAGCGGCGAGCTCGGTGAGGTCGTCGGCGAATGCCGAGACGAGCGCTCGGAGTGCCGGCGGAGCGATGCGCTTCTTGGCCGCCTTGAACTCCCCCGCCGCGAAGTCGACCCGGTCGCCGTCGCGCTTGATGGCGGGGCAGGCGATCTCGATCCCACCGCCGGTCCCCGCGCGGAGGGCGTCGAGGAGCTTCTTCCCGCGGACACTGGCTCCGGTATGCCGCAGAACGACGGTCGCGCCCTCCTGCGGGTTCTCCAGATACCCGATGGCCTCTTGGAGGAACGCGTCGGAGCACTTCTCCACGCCGGACACGCGGACCAGTCGCGGCTCTCCGAACAGCGACGGCGAGGTCAGGGAGAGCAGCGTGCCGGGAGCGTAGTCGTCGGCACGCACGTCGCTGACCTCGAGCGCCGGATCCTCGGCACGGAGGTAGTCGCGCACCCCGGCGATCGCGCGCTCGGCGCAGACTTCTTCCGGCCCGGATACGAGCACCAACGGCGCGGGATGAGGCTCCCGCCACGACACCTGCGGGATCTTCGTGGCCTTCGCGCCGCCGCGGGAGGGAGGACGGGAAGCTGCCATGGGACCAGCCTACCGGCGGCGTCGGACACCCGCCTCAGGGCGGCGCGACGTCGGTCCAGACGCGGAGGGCATGGTCCTCGATGCCGAGCAGGGTGCGGCCGTCGTGGTCGGTGCGGTAGACGTGCGCGCCGAGAGCCGACAGCATCTCCAGGGTCTCCCGACGCGGGTGCCCGTAGTCGTTTCCCGCGCCGACCGTGATGAGCGCCACGCTCGGCTGCAGAGCCTCGTAGAGGGCGGGCTCCTGGTCAGCGCTCCCGTGATGGGCGACCTTCACCACGTCGTATCGTGTCAACGGCGTACCGCGGAACAGCGCGCGTTGCGGGACCGCGGAGAGATCGCCGAGGAACAGGGCACGGGGCACGCCTCCCCCGGCGAACTCGGTGACGACGCTCGCATCGTTGCCCGACGGGAAGGCGACGCTGCCCTTCCGCGGCCAGAGCACTCGCCATGACGCTTCGCCGAGAGCGCTCCGGTCTCCGGCGCCGGCTGCCCGGAGGGCAGCGCCCGCCCGCGCCAGGTCGTCGAGCACGCGCGCATCGGCGTCATCGGCGGGCGGTCCGTGCAGCACGGTGTCCACTCGCCCTTCGAGCACAGCCGCACCCCCGACGTGGTCCGTGTCGAAGTGCGTGAGCACGAGCAGGTCGATGCGATCGACGCTCAGCGAGCGGAGGCATGCGTCGAGCGCCGCCGGGTCCGGACCTGTGTCGATGAGGGCGATCGCGTCCTGCGAACGCACCAGGATCGCGTCGCCCTGGCCCACGTCGCACGCGGCGATCGCCCACCCGTGCGGCGTCACGAGCGGAGCGAGCGGACCGTCGACCAACGCGCGGGAGGTGCCGACGGACGCCACGACGATGAGAACGCCGGCCGCCACGCATCGGACGATGGTGAGGACGCCGCCGGACGTCGATGTCCCCCGCGGACGAGAGCGCACCGTCACGACGTCCGGGCGCGGTCTTCCGCGGCAGCACACGATGGCGATCGCGACGCTCACCAGCGCGACCAGGGCAGCGCTCCCGAGACCCGCGGGGAGGAGCACCTGAGCGCCGGGGAGCCCGGAAGTGACATGCGCGACGGTCGCGATCCACGCCGACGGCAGCCAGGCGCACGCGGCGAGCAGATCCGCGACGGGTGGGAGAGGCGCAGCGAGACAGGCGAGCAGCCCGATCACCGTGGCGATCGGCGCAGCCGGCTCGGCGAGGAGGTTCGCGACGACCGAGACGAGCGATTGCTGTTCCGCGAACAACGCGATCACGGGCGCGCACGCGAGCTGCGCCGCCAGAGGCACGGCGATCGCCAGGGCGAGCGGACCGGGCAGCCAGCGCCCGATCCCGTTCGCCAGCGCCGGGGCGAGCAGGATGAGGGCCCCGGAGGCCACGGCGGACAGCGCGAATCCCGGGGTCGACGCCAGCCAGGGATCGGCGACGAGGAGTACGGCCACACACAGGGCCAGGATTCCGGCGCCTGCGCTCGGCCGCCCGACGAGGATCGACAGCATGCCCGCCGCGGCCATCGTGGCGGCCCGGATGACGCTCGGCTCCGGTGTCACGAGTACGACGAAGGCCGCCAGGGCGAGGGCGGCGAGCACGACCCGCAGCGCTCGCGTCCCGCCGCTCAGCGCCGCGATCGCGAACACCGCGGCGACCACGATCGCGCAGTTCGCCCCGGACACGGCGGTGAGGTGGCTGAGGCCGCTCGTACGCATGTCGGCGTCGACGGCGGCAGGCACAGCGGTCGTGTCGCCCACCGCCAACCCCGGAAGGAGCCCGGCGCCGGGTTCCGGGAGCCGCGTCGCGCGCTCGACGAACGACCGGCGGAGGTCTGCAGCGAATCCGAAGACGCCCGGTGCGGACCGTTCCACCGTTCCCGCGGCGACGAAGACGACGAGGGCCGCCCGCTCCCCCGCATCCGTTTCCGCACTCTCTCCGGTCACCCGCACCTGCGCACCGAGGACGAACCCCTCCCCTTCGTCGATGCCGATGCGCACCGGACCGGCCGCCGGCGCCACGGCCCCGGGCGCACCGATGCCGCTCAGCTGCACGTCCATCCACAGACGCCCATCGCGTCCCACGGACGCCGAGGACGAGACTTCACCGACCGCTTCGACGGCTCTGCCTCCCCACGCGTGCACGGCGTCACGGCCCGCGGACTGTGCGAACACGGTGAACGCCACGGCCGCCGCCGTCGCGAGAACCACGATGACCAGTCCCCCGATCGTCGCGACTGCGCGGCGCCGGATCGCCAGAGCGGCGCCGATGATCCCCGCGGCCGCCAGGCATCCACCCGCCACCCACGCCGCCGCTCCCGGCACGAACACGCAGACCAGGGCCACACCCCAGGCACCGACCGCCACCGGCAGCAGGCGCAGATCGCGCGTCACGCCGATCCCTCCTCGGACCCCAGGGACGAACGCTGCCTCTCATGCATCGGATCACCCTAGAGTCGCGCCGGTGCCCGCTCCGCCCGCCGCGACCACCGCCGCACGAGCAGAGGACAACGACCCTGGAGGTCAGGGTGTGGAGGAGCACTTCTCTGATGGAGGAGACCGCCGGCGTCGGACGCGGTGACGACCTCGTCGGAAGCGATTGAGTAGCCTGGGTACTCGCGCGCGGCGGACGCTGCCGCGACGAGGAGGAGAGCGCATGAGTGTCCCGGCTGGGTGGTACGACGATGGTTCCGGGCGCCAGCGGTGGTGGGACGGAGCACGGTGGACCGACGCCTACGCTCCCCCTTCGGCTCCGACGAATCCCTCGCCGCCTCATCCCGAGGCGCCGACATACGGGTCGGCCGCCCCTGCGCAACAGGTCCCTGACGCTGCTTCTCGGCCGACGCCGGTCCTCGGGTTCATCGGGCTGGGCCTGGCCGTCCTCGGCGCCGTTCTCGCCTTCATCCCGGTGTTGTTCGTGGTCGGCGCGGTGATCCTGTTCGCCGGGTTCGTCGTGTCGCTGATCGGGTTGTTCACGAAGAATGCCGCGAAGTGGCCGTCGATCGTCGGCATGGTCGTGTCGGTCGTCGGCGCCGTGATCGGGGTCATCGTGCTCATCGTGTCGCTCGTGCTGGCCTCGTCGGCGCTGAACGACTCGTTGCCCGCCGAAAGCGCGCCCCCAGCCAGCGCCCAGCCATCGGACGCGCCGAGCAGCGCCAGTGAGAGCCGTCCGACACCTGAGGAGATCGGCGCGTCCGCGGAGGAGATCAACCGGTCGAACGGCCTGACCACCTATGACGACGTGCCGGACTTCTACCCCTGCGTCGGGCAGTACGTCTACGACTCCGCGTTGTCCGATGAGAGCGTCCAGCTCCTGGTCGACGGACGCGATCCGCTCGAGTCCGAGCGGGAGCTGGCGACCCAGGTGATCACGGATGCCACGCTGACCTGCGATCCCCAGGGGTAAGCGACTGTCACACGCGCACCCCGTCGCGCAGCCCCTCCAAGACCTTCTCCCCGATCCCGGGCACCGCCAGGAGATCGTCCACCGTGCGGAACCGACCGTTCTCCTCGCGCCACGCGACGATACGCTCGGCCAGCGCCGGTCCGATTCCCGGGAGCTCCTCCAGAGCCGCCTGATCCGCGGTGTTCAGATCGATGGTCCCGTCTCCGGATGGCGGCGCCGACGGATCGGCGACGGCACCCACGACCGGGACCAGGATCTGCTCCCCGTCCTCGACCCGTCGGGCGAGGTTGACACCCACGAGGTCGGCGGCATCCGTCGACCCGCCGGCGGCCGCGAGGGCATCGACGACCCGGGAGTCGGTGCGCAGGACATACAGGCCCGGGTGCTCGACCGCGCCGAGCACGTGCACGTAGATCTCCGCGGGCGCGGACTCGACCGACGCCGAGCTCTCCGCGAACGGAACGGCCTCGACGGACGACGGTTGCCCCTGCACCAGGCCGAGGCCGACGGCGGTGGAGAGCGCGACGATCGTCAGCACGACCGCCGCGCCGAGCCCGAGGCGGAGCCCCCGACGGGGCGGAGGAGGTGGAGGCGGGGACGAGGTCATCCGGACACCCTAAGCTCCGCGCCCACCGCCTCCCGGAGCCGGACACAGCGACCGTGGAGAGACGCTCAGAAGGGACTCGTCGTGGAGGACGGCCGTTCTCGGTCGCAACCCGGTCCGGGGATCACCGCTTCGCGCCGGGGTCGGCGAAACCGCGGAGCACGCCGGGGACTCAGCCCTTGACGACGATGCTGACGATCTTCGGGGCCCGCACGACGACCTTGACGACCTCGCGATCGCCGATCGAGCGGATGACCCGCTCGTCGGCTCGCGCCAGCGCCTCGAGCTCGGCCTCGCCGATGCGTGCCGGCACCTCGAGCTGCGCGCGCACCTTGCCGCCGATCTGCACGACCGCAGTGACGGTGTCCTCGACAAGGAGCGCCGGATCGGCGGAGCGCCACGACACGAGTCCGACGGACGGCTCGTGCCCCAGGATCTCCCACATCTCCTCCGCGGTGTGCGGGGCGATGAGGTCGAGCATGACGGCGATGGTCTCCGCCGCCTCACGGACGGCGGGGTCGGCAGCACCGGCAGCACCGTCGATCGTCTTGCGGGTCACGTTGACCAGCTCCATCAGACGGGCGACGAGCACGTTGAACTTCGTCTGCTCGACCAGAGCGGGCGCCTCGGCGAGCAGCTTGTGCGTCGCACGGCGCAGCGCCGCGTCGCCGCCGTCGAAGACCACGTCGACCGGGCTGGCGACCTCATGCGCGATCCGCAGGGCGCGCGCGAGGAACTTCTGCGCACCGGTGGTCGACACGTCCGCCCAGTCCTTGTCATCCTCCACCGGACCGGCGAAGGCCAGACCGACGCGGAGCGCATCGGCACCGTGGGCGTCGAGCTCCTCCTGGAACAGCACCAGGTTGCCCTTGCTCTTCGACATCTTCTGGCCGTCCAGCAGCACCATGCCCTGGTTGATCAGGTTGGAGAACGGCTCGGTGAAGTCGATCAGCCCCATGTCGAAGAGGACCTTGGTGATGAAGCGGGCGTACAGCAGGTGCAGGATCGCGTGCTCGACACCGCCGATGTACGAGTCCACCGGGGCCCAGCGCGCCGCCTGGGCCGGGTCGAACGCCTGCGTGTCGCTGTTCGGCGACAGGAACCGGAGGAAGTACCAGGAGCTGTCGACGAAGGTGTCCATCGTGTCGGGATCGCGGAGTACCGGGTCGCCCGTCTCCGGGTCGGTCGTGCGCACCCAGCTCTCCGCGCCGCCCAGCGGCGAGGTCCCCTTCGGCTTGAGGTCCAGGCCCTCGACGCTCGGCAGCTTCACCGGCAGCCGGTCCTCGGGCACAGGGATGATCCGGCCGTCCTCGGCGTGCAGCATGGGGATCGGGGTCCCCCAGAACCGCTGACGCGAGATCAGCCAGTCACGCAGGCGGTAGTTCTTCGCCGCCCGCCCCGTCCCCGTGGCCTCCAGCTGCTCGATGGCGCGGGCGATCGCGTTGCGCTTGGACAGTCCGTTCAGCGGACCGGAGTTGATCATGCGCCCCTCGCCGGTGAGCGCGACGCCGGTCTTCGCCGGGTTCTGCTCGTCGAGCGCGGCATCGGCGTCGATCGGGACGCCGTCCTCGTCCACCTCGATGACCGGCATGGCACCGGTGACCGGAGCGGTGGTGTCGACGACGACCTTGACCGGCAGGTCGAACGCGCGTGCGAAGTCCAGGTCGCGCTGGTCGTGCGCCGGGACCGCCATGACCGCGCCGTGCCCGTAGTCGGCCAGCACGTAGTCGGCAGCCCAGATCGGGAGCTTCTCGCCGTTGACCGGGTTGATCGCGTAGCGGCCCAGGAACACGCCTGTCTTGGGACGGTCGGTGGACTGCCGATCGATGTCCGTCGTCTTCTGCACCTCGGCCAGGTAGGCCTGGAAGCGCTCACGCACCTCGGGCTCGGCGTCGGCGGCGAGCTCGGCGGCCAGGTCGCCGTCGGGCGCCACGACGAAGAACGTCGCGCCGTGCAGGGTGTCCGGTCGGGTCGAGAACACCGTCACCGGCTCCTCGCGCCCCTCGATGCGGAAGTCGACGTCGGCGCCGACGGAACGGCCGATCCAGTTGCGCTGCATCTGCAGCACCTTGTGCGGCCAGAACCCCTCGAGCTGGTTCAGGTCGTCGAGCAGGCGGTCCGCATAGTCGGTGATGCGGAAGTACCACTGGGTGAGCTTCTTCTTGACGACCTCGTAGCCGCAGCGCTCGCAGCGCCCATCGACGACCTGCTCGTTGGCCAGAACGGTCTGGTCGTTCGGGCACCAGTTGACCGGGCTCTTCTTCCGGTACGCCAGGCCGCGCTCGTACATCTTCAGGAACAGCCACTGGTTCCAGCGGTAGTACTCGGGGTCGGACGTGTGCAGCACCCGGCTCCAGTCGAAGGAGACGCCGTACTGCTGGAAGCCCACCTTCTGCTGCGCGATGTTCTGGTACGTCCACTCGCGCGGGTCAGCACCCTGGCGGATCGCGGCGTTCTCCGCCGGCAGCCCGAAGGAGTCCCACCCGATCGGGTTCAGGACGTTGTGGCCCCGGTGACGCCAGAAGCGGGCGACGATGTCGGAGTACAGGTAGTTCTCCGCGTGCCCCATGTGCAGGTCGCCAGAGGGGTAAGGGAACATGGCCAGCACATAGCGCCGCGGCCGGGTGTCGTCGTCTCCGCCCGTGAGGAACGTCTCGTGCTCCGCCCAGTACTTCTGCCACTTGGCCTGGATGGCGTGCGGCGAGGAGAACTCCTCGTCGACGGGAGCGGTGGACATGTTCTCGGACAACGAACGCACGACCAATCTGAAGGGAAAAACGGGATCAGTTCAGGATATCGGAACGCCAGGTGGCGGGCATTTCCGCGCCGAGCGCCGCGAGAGGGGCGCGGGCCTTCGTGGCGACCTCACGCACTTCGGCCGCGGGCACCGATCCCCACGTGATCCCGCCACCGGCGCCGACGAACGCAGCCTCCTCGTCCACGACGATGCTGCGGATCACCATCGCGAGGTCGAGCGCACCGTCCACGCCGATATAGCCGAAGCAGCCGGCATAGATGTCGCGCGGGCCGCCTTCGAGCTCGTGCAGCTGCGTCATCGCCGACAGCTTCGGCGCTCCGGTCATGCTTCCGGCGGGGAATGCGGCCTCCAGCAGCGCCCCGACCGTGGTCCCCTCCGCGGCCGTGCCGCTGACGGTGCTGACCAGCTGATGCACGGCGGGATAGCTCTCGACCTCCCAGAGCCCCTCGACCCGGATCGACCCCGGCACGCACACCCGGGAGAGGTCGTTGCGCATGAGGTCGACGATCATCACGTTCTCGGCCCGCTCCTTCGGATCCGCGGCGAGCTCTGCGGCGAGCGCGGCATCGGTCACGGCGTCGGCGCCTCGAGGGCGGGTCCCCTTGATGGGACGGGTGCGGATGACGCCACCGGCGGCGTGGAGGAACTGCTCGGGGCTGGCACTGAGGAGCGCACGTCCCCCGATGCGCAGGAATCCGCCATGGTGGGCGGGAGTCGCCGCCCGCAGCCGCTCGTACACGGCGACGGGGTCATGGGTCCCTGGCACGGTGAACCGCGTCGTGAGGCAGAGCTGGTACGCGATGCCCGCGTGGATGAGGTCGCGGCAGCGGTCGATGAGCTGCTCGTATGCGGCAGGGGTGTGGCGGGCCTCGGCGGCGTGACGATCCTCCACCACCCGCGGCGTCAGCGCTTCGGGGCCGGCGTCGCTCAGAAGGGACTGCAGCCAGCGCTCCCCCTCACGCGACTCCCCCTCCGGGGACAGCAGCCACAGGCGGTGCGCGGCATGATCGAACGCCACGGCCATGGTCACGCGCAGCCACGTCCGGGCTTCCGGCTCCGGGTCGGTGGCGACCGGAGCCCCCGCGCGGACGGCTCCGCTCTCGTAGTCGCGCCAGCCCACCCATCCCCCGCGGAACGGCGGCATCCCCGCCTCGACGGGCCCGGCATCCAGGCGCACGTCCTCCGGGAGCTGTTCGGCGACCCCGGTGCCGAGGAAGCTCCATCCCTCGGCGGCGTCAGCGCCCGCATCGAGCCAGAACACATCCGCCAGCTGCTGCGCGATCACCGCGAAAACACGCTCCGGAGCCACCCAGGACGGCAGCGGTCGGGGGGTCAGGCGGTCGGGCACCTTTCCAGCCTAGGACCGGGCCGCTCCCGTATCCTCATGGGGTGGACGACCTCCTGCTCTGGCTCCTCGACACCGTGCAGTCGATCGATCCGGTCACGCGCACTCTGGTCGCGGGTCTCGCCGTCATGCTGGAGACGAGCATCCTCATCGGCCTCATCGTCCCGGGCGACACGATCGTCATCATCGCCTCGATGGGCGTCGCTACTCCCCTGGAGGGCATCGCGATGGGTGTGGCCGTCGTCGTCGGCGCCCTCATCGGAGAGAGCATCGGCTTCTGGCTCGGCCGCTGGCTCGGCCCCTACATCCGTGCTTCCTGGCTCGGGCGGCGGATCGGGGAGCACAACTGGGTCCGCGCGGAGAACTACCTTGCACGCCGCGGCGGCATCGCCATCTTCCTCTCCCGCTTCCTCCCGGTCCTCCACTCCCTCGTCCCTCTCACAGTGGGGATGAGCGAGTACCCCTACCGGCGCTTCCTGGCCTGGACGACCCCGGCCTGCATCATCTGGGCCTCGGCGTACGTGAGCGTGACCTCGCTGGCGGCCGGGAGCTTCCGTGAGCTCGTCGACCGCGTGCACTTCGCGGGCTACCTGTTCGTCGGGGTCATCGCCCTGTTCCTCGTGCTCGCCTACCTGGGCAAGCGGCTGCTGCACCGCCTGGAGGCGCGTCATCTGGAGGCCCCGGCGGCGGAGTCCGACGCCGACGTGAAAGACTGAGGCAATGGCCCCCGCACCCCCGGCGCCCAGGATCCACTGGTTCGCCCGTCTCGAGCACCGCCTGCACGTGTGGCGCGAGGGACGAGCGCGCCGCCGCGGCCGGAACGCCACCGTGCTGCCCTTCCCGGGCTATGGCGGCCCCGGATGGGTCCGTGTGCTCGGTCGTGTGCTCATCGTCCCGCCGCAGCGCCGCGGTCGCGACGGGGAACCGGCGAGCATCCGCGGCTGGCGCAGCTTCGTCGGCATCCCTGTCGGCTTCGCCTCCGTCGACGTGCATGTCGGCGACAGCACGCATCGGGTGGTCGCCGACCGCGGCGGGGTCATCGACACCGTCATCCGCGCCGATCTCGAGCCCGGCTGGCAGACCTTCACGATCACTGTCGAGGGGCAGGAGCCCATCGAGGCCCGGGCCTTCATCGTCGCGGAGACCACCCGGTTCGGCGTCGTCTCGGACGTCGACGACACCGTCATGGTCACCGCGCTCCCCCGCCCCTTCATCGCCTTCTGGAACTCGTTCGTCGTCGACGAGCACGCACGCATTCCTGTGCCGGGGATGGCGGTTCTGCTCGATCAGCTTCTCCGGCAGCACCCCGGTGCCCCCATGATCTATCTCTCCACCGGCGCCTGGAACGTCGCGCCCACCCTGTCACGGTTCCTCGGTCGGCACCTCTTCCCCGCAGGCTCGCTGCTGCTGACCGACTGGGGTCCTACGCACGATCGCTGGTTCCGCAGCGGCCGCGAGCACAAGCTCACGAACCTCCGTCGGCTGGCGACCGAGTTCCCGGACGTCAAATGGCTGCTGATCGGCGACGACGGCCAGCACGACGAGGCCATCTACACGCAGTTCCAGGAGGAGTACCCGGATTCCGTCGCGGGTGTCGCGATCCGACGGCTGCTGCCCGCGGAGGCGGTGCTCGCCGGCGGTCGCGCCGAGATGGAATCGCATGACGCTGACGAGGCTCCTTGGGTGAGTGCAGAGGACGGCGCCGGCCTCCGCGACCAGCTCGGCGATGCCGGCATCCTGCACTGACATGATCCTCACCCGTGACGAGTGGCTCCGGCGCGAGGACGCGCATCGGGAGCGGGCCGACGGGCTGACCGCCTCGCACCGAGACCGTGTGGCGCGCGGCGAGAAGCACCCGGTGTGGGACTTCCTCTTCACCTACTACGGCTATAAGCCCGCGCAGCTGCGCCGCTGGCACCCCGGAGCGGGTGTGGAGCTGGCGGACGCGTCCGAGCGAGTGACATGGCGCTGGTACTCCCCCGGGATGTCACCTGGCGGCGCGATCCCCGACGCCCAGCGCTTCGCCGCCGAGAAGCCGGAGCTCGCTCGCCTCGTCTCGCTGATGCTGCGCCGTACCGGCTCCCGTCCCGGGCAGTTCGGCTGCTTCGGCCTGCACGAGTGGGCGATGGTCTATCGCGCCGCAGAGCATCGGCATGCCGTCCCCCTGCGGCTCGGGCAGGAGGGCACGGACGCGGTGGTCGAGGATCACGATCTCCGCTGCACGCACTTCGACGCCTTCCGGTTCTTCACTCCGGAGGCGGTGCCTCGCAACCGGGCGACGTTGACGAGAGAGGATCAGCCCCTCCTCGAACAGCCCGGCTGCCTGCACGCCGGCATGGACCTGTACAAGTGGGCGATGAAGCTCGGTCCGCTCGTTCCCGGAGAGCTGCTGCTGGACGCGTTCGAGCTGGCGCGCGACATCCGGCTGCTCGACATGCAGGCCGCCCCGTACGACCTGTCGGCGTGGGACGTCGAACCGGTACGCATCGAGACGCCGGAGGGCAAGGCCGAGTACGTCCGGCGCCAGCGTGGTTTCGCAGACCGCGGCGCCGCCCTCCGCGCCTCCCTCCTCACCGCCTGGCTCGGCCCGGACGAGCGCGCCGCAGCCTGAGCGTCAGCGGGCAGTGCAGTCCCCACAGACGGCCCACGACGACGACGCTGCGGCAAGCTCCAGACGCAGGGTGAGCACACGGGTCGCCGCGTCCTCCAGACGCTCGGCGGGGAGCGTCCCGGCGTCGACGGCGGCGGCGATCCCCGCGGCCATCTCGGTCGCGGTCTGCGCCGTGGACCCCGCGATCGTGAGCACGAGGTCGTTGCCGGCCGCGACCGCGGCGACGCCGTTCGCGACGGGGTCGGCGTATGCCGGATCCCCCGAGGACAGCAGCATGCCGAGGTCGTCCGTCACGGCCACACCCTCGAAGCCGAGCTCCTCCCGCGCGATGCGATGCCACTCCGCGGAGAGCGACGCCGGACGGGAGTCCACGGCGGTGTACGCGAGATGGCCGTACATGAGCAACGAGGCGCCGGCTTCGATGCCGGCGGCGAACGGGACGCCGTCCGCTTCACGCCACGCGGCCTTCGTCATGCCGGTGCTCGGGATCGCGTGATGGGAGTCTCCCGGTGCCGCTCCGTGCCCGGGGAAGTGCTTGAGCGTGGACGCGACGAAGTGCTCCTGGGCCGCGGTCGCCGCCGCGGTGCGGTCGGCGGCACTCTCCGGATCGGTGCCGAGGGCACGCCCGAAGATGAACGAGCCGCGGTCCGCCGGGACGTCGGCGACGGTGCCGAAGTCGACGGTGATCCCGGCGCGGGCGACGAGCGCGCCGCGGGCCGCGAAGGCCGCCGAGGTCTCGGCGACCGGACGGCTCTTCAGGGTCGTCGACGCTGGGAAGGCGTCCCAGGGCAGTCGCGAGACGATGCCGCCCTCCTGGTCCACGGCGATCAGCGGCGGGAGGGCCGGGTCGATCGTCAGCGCGGCCGTCAGTGCGCGGAGTTCTTCCTCCGTCGCCGGGATGTTCCCACCCATGAGGATGAAGCCTCCGAGCCCCGACTTCATGTAGTCGCGTAGCGCCGCCGGATCGGTCCCGCCGATGTGTCCCATCACGATGGATGACGCCTGATCCGCCGTGCTCATGTCCGCGACGAGGGCGGCGGCCTGCTCCCGGATCGCGTCAGGTTCTGCAGCGTGCACCGACACCGCCTCGGCAGCCGGCTCCGGGCTGGACTGTGCAGCCGCCGACACCCAGGCACCTCCCGTGAGGGCGAGCAGGACGAGCGCGGCGCCTACGCCTCGCCGCACCCGTGACCAGCCCCGGTTCATCGCTCTCAGCGCGCGAGCGCCACGGCGATCGGCACCGAGGTCTCCTCGTCGCCGTTGCCGAAGCGGATGGTGCGCCCGATCGTGCCCGGATCCTCCAGGGTCGCGACGATGACCGCCGCGACGTCGGCGCGGGAGACCTCGCCGCGCCCTTCCGGGTCGATGCGGATGCGTCCGGTCGGGTCGTCGAAGGTCAGCGTGCCAGGGCCGAGGATGGTCCCGTCGAGGCCGGAAGCGCGGAGGTGCTCGTCTGCGGCCCACTTCGCATCGGCGTACGGGAAGAAGGAGTCGTCCTCCGGCACGCCGTGATCGGCCGTGGAGCCGATCCACGACACCATGACGTAGCGTCGCACACCCGCGCGCTCCGCCGCGTCCATGGTCCGCTCCGCCGCGTCCCGGTCGACGGCGTAGGTGCGCTCGGGGCTCCCGCCCCCGGCACCGGCCGACCACACCACCGCGTCGTGCCCGCGGATGATCTCGGTGAGGGCGTCGACGTCCATGGTCTCGATGTCGGCGACGAGAGCGATCGCGCCGCTCTCCTCCACCTCGGACACGTGATCGGGGTTCCGGATCACCCCCGTGACCTCGTGACCGCGGGCCACGAGGAGCGGGGCGAGCAGCAGGGCGATGCGGCCGTGGCCGCCGAAGACGAGGATGCGCGACATGTCTTCACCCTACGCGCCCTCGCCGACGTCAGTCCGGGATCTGCGAACTGTCGATGACGAAGGCCTGCGGATGCGAGGGCAGGTATCGGACGACCACCGGTGCCCCACTCGGGAGCCACGCGTCACGGTCCGGGTACACGGCCGGAGTGAAGAAGTCGCTCTCCAGCGTGTATTCGGTGCCGTCCGCGGCCGTGAACGTCACCCAGTCCCCGTCCACCGTGCCGGTGGTGGGACGACCGTTCTCGAAGATGTACGCGCGGGTCACCGGGACACCGGTCAGGCTCAGGATGCCGATGATGAGGGAGCCGAGCATCACGAAGGCCAGGACGCGGAAGAACACGCGGACCACGGAGCCGCCGATGCTGCCGCGGGATCGCGTGCCCGCCGGAACAAGCCCTTCCCGCTCGCGGACAGCCCGCAGCGAGCCGCCTCCGGTCGTTCCCCGCGCGGACACCGCGAACAGCCCGAGGATCGAGAACGCCGCGATGAAGACCATCGCGTATCCGTGCGCGGCCGGGAAGTTCACCAGCCACATCAGCGTGTCGAGGGGGTTCATCGTGCCGGCTCCTTCTCGATGGTGACGGCGACCGTGTGCGGATCCTCACGCCGGTAGAACGCCCAGATCGGTGCCCCCACCTGCAGGCGCGATACGGCCTGCGGGTAGACGAACACGGTGGTGTCGGCCTCCCACGGCTCTGCTCCTTCGGGGGCCACGAGCACCTTCAGCGCGAGCTCGCTCTGCCCCTCGCGGCGCCGTCCGGTCGGACGCACCTCGACGACGGACGCGGGCACCTGGGTCCCCGTCGTACGAGCGCGGACCTGGGACGGGTCGATGAGGCCGCGGTCGATGCGCCACTGCAGCATCGCCTCTCGGACGCTCGGGTCGCTGAGGTCAGCGAGCTCGACGGTGTCGGGGTCGTCCACGTTGTAGCGGACGGGGACGGGCTGCCCCACCTGCAGCGCTCCGACGTCACCGGCGTCGAGCAGCATGCGCAGCTGTCCGATGAAGTCGTCGCCGACGCTGGGGCTGACCCGGATGAAGAGGTCGTACTGGGGCACGTCGTTCACGGTCACGCCGGTGCGCGACATCTCGACGACGGTGCCGACGCCGATCTGCGCCGGCCCGCGGACCTTCTTGCGCCGCGCCAGACCCGACATCGATCCGCCGAAGGTGAGCAGCAAGCCCCAGGCGACGCCGATCACGATCGGTCCGCCCAGGCCGTCATCGCTCGCGAAGGGGAGGATCGACTCGCGCTGGTTCACACCGAACAGGCCTTCCCCCACCCACACCACGAGCCACGCGGAGAGCAGCAGCCAGACGACGGTCAGGATGATGCGCAGCATGCCTCCCAGCGTATCCACAGGAGGCGCCGGACGACGAAACGGTCACGAGGAGACCGCGGCGCCCTCCTTCGCGAGCGCGCGGACGACGCCGGTCGCAGCCGCTCGCCCCGCTCTGTTCGCGCCGATGGTGCTCGCGGACGGGCCGTAGCCGACGAGCTGCACCCGGGGATCCGCGACGGCCGTCGTGCCGCGGCCGCCGCGGTCGAGCTGGATCCCGCCCGCGGCACTGCGCAGGTGGAGCGGGGCGAGGTGGCCGATGGCCGGCCGGAACCCCGTCGCCCACAGGATCACGTCGACGCGCTCGAACGCTCCGTCGGACCAGCGCACGCCGTCGGGCTCGATGCGCTGGAAGAGCGGTCGACGGTCGGCGTACGCTCCGAGACGCTCCGCTTCCCTCTCTTGCGGTCGGAGCATGAGCCCCGTGACGCTGACCACGCTCTCCGGGGGCAATCCGGCCGCCACGCGCTTCTCGACGAGCGCGACCGCGGCGGCACCGGCCTCCGGCGTGAAGTCGTCGTCCCGCCAGACGGGCGGGCGTCGGGTGACCCACAGCGTCTCGGTGAGAGGAGCGAGGGCACCGAGGAACTGCACGGCGGATGCACCGCCGCCCACGACCAGCACCCGCTTGCCGAGGAAGTGCTCCGGGCCGGGGTAGTCGACGGTGTGGAACTGCTCCCCGAGGAACGTCTCCATCCCCGGATAATGCGGGAGGAAGGGTTGCGTCCAGGTGCCCGTCGCGTTGACGAGAGTGCGGGTGCGCCACTCCCCCTCGTCGGCCTCGACGACCAGGACGCCCTCGTCGTCATGGACCCGGCGGACGTGCACCGGCCGCAGCACCGGAAGATCATGGGCCTTCTCGTACGCGGCGAAGTACTCCGGCACCGCGATGTTCGCCCGGCGCTCGTCCCGCGGCGGCGCACTGTCTCCCGGGAGCTCGGCGACCCCGTGCACGTCGCGCATCGTGAGGGCGTCCCACCGGTGCTGCCAGGCTCCCCCGGCCCGCGCATCGGCGTCCAGCACGACGTGCTCGATCCCGCGGCGACGCAGGTGGAACGACGCGGACAGCCCGGCCTGGCCGGCGCCGATCACGATGCTGTCGAGAGTGCTCACGATGGATCGAACGCCGTCGCTCCTCCGGATGTTCCTCGCGCCTCGACGCGCCCGGGCGGCCCGCGCCGATTGGTGCAGATGCGGATTCGTGTAGTAGTGTTTTCACGTTGCCCGGAGCACTCCGAAGCAGCGTCTGGGCCTGTGGCGCAGCTGGTAGCGCACCTGCATGGCATGCAGGGGGTCAGGGGTTCGAGTCCCCTCAGGTCCACGAAAAACCCTCGGTTCGCCGGGGGTTTTCGTGTTTCTGGAGCCAGTGGCATCTCGCGATGTCAGGCCCTCGCGCCGCATCAGGCAATCTCCGCCCTCCCTGCCTGATGCCGCGCGATCGCCTGACACGAAGCATACGAAAACGAAACAGTCGCTTCAGTAGCGTGTTACATATGCATGCTTCCGTCGCTCGACGCCGTCGCCGCTTCGCCCCCGTGATCCTCGGGATTCTCGCCGTCGTCGCGCTCGGGATCGGCGGGGTGGTCGCGTGGCGTCTCTTCGCCCCCACCCCGTCGGACTACGAGGGCCTCGACGCCACCGACCGGGAGATGCTCACCCAGTTGTCGGAGGAGTACGACGTCACGGCGGCACATCCGGCGGAGATCTGGACGGACGTCTACCGGTATGAGGAGCAACCGCTGGTGCTGCTGCGCACGGTCGGGGAGAAGAGCTCCTTCTGGTCGCACGCGATCCTCGTCAACATGAGCGGCGTCACGGACACCTCCGGCATGACGAAGATCGACGTTCCCGGGGCCACTCACCTCGATGACGTCCGCATCAGCCGGACGTTCGGTGTCGGGGATGGGATGCTGTACGCCCCCTCGAACTTCGGTGTGATCGAGGTGGATGGCGACGACGTCCTCGCGTTCAAGTACAACCAGGCGATGCTCGACACCGAGACCACGACGTCGCAGGGTTTCGCGCGCTTCTCCCTGCACGAGAACTTCCACGTCACGAAACAGGGGATCGATCCCGAGGCGCCCGGCGCCTGGCCGTGGGAGGCCGGCGGCACGATTCCGGACTACCCGCATACGGCGGCGCAATACGAGTTGCTGCGCGTGGAGGCGCGGATCTTCGACCGGGTCGAGACCGAGACCGATCCGCAGGTGCTGGCCGCCCTCGCGTCCGACCTCGCCGCTGTGCGCATGGCCCGCTATACGACGTGGCCGACTCTGGAGTTGGAGATCGAGCTGGAGGCCATCGAGGGGACGGCGACCTACGTCGAGCGGGCTTTCGACAGAGCACGAGGCCTCACTCCCGTTCAGAACACCTTCACCGACGGTCTCGAAGCACTGATCGAGGATCCGGATCAGCAGGCTGTCCTGGAACGCGACTATTCGTACTTCACGGGTGCCCAGCTCGGGCTGCTTCTCGACCACATCGCCCCGGACTGGAAGACGCAGCTCGAGCCCGCTCCCACCGGGTCGGCGTCGACTCCTTTCGCGACGCTGCAGCGCGTGACCGGCGTCAGCACGGCACCCGACGAGGCACAGCTCCGCACGATTGTGGACCGCTACCTCCCTAGCCCCCTCAGGCTTTCGCGCGACAACAGGCCTCGACGGGAGGGGACGCCTGTTGCTGCGCGAATGCCTGAGACAATGCGGGCCGGCCGGTTCACTCGAGGGCCCCCGACAGGCGACAGAGCCTGTTCTCGATGACGACTCCTGACCATCGAGTCCCCCGATCACCGCCCCCGCTGCGTGGGAGACATCAGAGACAACACGGATGGCCCAGGGCTCATAGGAATCACATCGACGGCACAAAGGATCACCACCGGTCGCGTTCCTAGCCTGATGCCATGAACACGACATCCTCTCCCGCACAGAAACGCCTCGCCTGGCTCTCCGGCCTCGTCCTCGCGGGCGGCCTCGTCTTGAGCGGCTGCGCGGCCGCCACGACCGCCGAACCGACGACCTCTGCTTCGTCGTCCGCCTCGGCTTCCGCCGCCGCGTCGACGGAAGCCGGAACGACCGCGGGGACGATCGCCGACACGTCCGCCGCTGCCGCGGCCTTCCTCGCGACGCTGACCGACGAACAGAAGGAGACCGTTCTCTACGACTTCGACGACGAGACGAAGACGACGTCGTGGTCGAACTTCCCGGTGACCTTCGTGCAGCGGGCCGGTCTGAACCTCACCGACCTGACCGAGGAGCAGCGGACCGCGGCGCTCGCCGTGCTGGAGGCTCTCCTCAGCGACGAGGCCTACGCCACCGTGACCGGGATCATGGGCGGCGACGAGTACCTCGCCGAGAACAGCAGCAGCACCGAGGAGTCCCTCGGGCAGTACTACATCGCCTTCTTCGGCGATCCGACAGCGACCGACGGCGCCTTCGAGGTGCAGTTCGGCGGGCACCACCTCGGGATCAACGCCACGCTCGACGGCAGCACCGACGCGATCACCTTCGCGCCCACGCACCTCGGCGTCCAGCCCGCCGTCTACACGAACGAGGACGGCGAGGAGGTGCAGCCGTTCGATGGCATCTACACGGACGCCTTCGCGTTCTTCGACAGCCTCACCGCCGACCAGCAGGCCACCCTGACCTCCGGCGATGTGAGCATGTGCGCACCGGGCGACACCTGCGATTTCGCCACCGGCGCGGGCCTGTCCGGAGCCGACCTCTCCGACGAGCAGCGGGACCTGCTTCTCCAGCTCATCGCGAACTGGGCCGGGATGAGCGACGAGGAGACCACGGCCTCCACGCTGGCCGAGATCGAGCAGACACTGGATGACACCGTGATCGCCTGGTCCGGGGCGACGACGTACGACATGAGCACCGGAGACGGCATCGACTTCTCCATCTCCGGGCCGAAGGTCTACGTCGCGTTCCAGGCGCAGCAGGGCTCCGCGGGCGCCGACGTCGAGGGCGTGACGACGTCGGGCTGGGGTCACGTGCACACCATCTACCGCGACCCGACGAACGACTACGCGAACAGCGTCACCCAGCAGGCCGCGTCCGGCATGAGCGGTGGCCCGGGTGGTGGGAGCACACCTCCCGCTTCCTGACCGCGGAGCAGGCCCGTAGCCCCCCGTGCTGCCATGCGTCAACCGCCTCGTCTGCGTCGGCGGCCCCGCGTAGAAAGGCATCCGACGAAAGGAGACGACATGTCCAACACGACTCCCCCGATCCCGCCTCTCCCGCCGATCGCCGATGGCGACGCGGAGGACGTCCCGACGCGCGAGGTCGACGGCGAAGAGGTTCTCGACGAGGACGCCGACGACGCTCAGATCGACAGCGCGGAGGCCGACCGCGCCGCTGTCGTCGGCGACGACGACTGACCGGTAAAGCACGAAAGGGCACCCCTCACGGCGGGGTGCCCTTGGTGCGTTCTCGCAGCTCAGGTGGCCAGCAGCGGCGGGCGAGAGGGGATCGCGATGGGTCGCGTGGCCCGGCTGGCACCCTGCATCCGCTCGACCTCCTCCAACACCTCGAACGCCGTGCCGTAGCGGATCGCCAGCGGAAGGTCGCGCAGCCACGTGACCTCGACCTCGGTATCGGCGAGCTCATAGACGCAGGCGACGACATGCCGCGGGTCGTTCTGGGGATAGCGCAGGTCGTTGATCACCCACTCCGACGGCGTGATGCGGTGAAGCACGAAACGGGGATCAGGAACTTCTGACATCAGTCGGCCCTCCAGGACTCTCTGATGACGAGCCTCTGATACCCCGCGGGGGAAGGGAAGGGCCTTGACACCCTCTCGCTGAGGTGCAGGAGAATGGAAGGATCGACTCGCTCAGCCCTGCGGACGCACGGTGAGATCCGTGAGATGCGCGTCCCGCGGGAGGTCCAGCGCCGCGAGGATCGTCGTCGCCACGGCTTCCGGTGTGATGAACCGGGCTGCGTCGTACTCCTGACCTTCCTGCTGGTGCACGCGTTCTTGCATGGGCGTCGCCGTGCGCCCTGGATAGACCGATGTCACCCGGAGGCCGTGCTCGGCTTCCTCCTGCCGGAGCGCATCCGCGAGGGCCCGCAGGCCGTGCTTCGAGGCCGCGTACGCCGACCACCCAGGGCTCGCCCGGAGTCCGGCTCCGGAGTTCACGAACACCACATGACCCCGCGAGACGCGGAGGACGGGAAGCAGGAGCCGCGTGAGCTCCGCCGGGGCGACGAGATTGACGGCGAGCTGCTGGTCCCAGAGCGCCGGAGTGAGATCTCCCACCGTTCCGAGGTCGACGACCCCGGCCGCGTGCACCAGGGAATCGATGCGATCGGGCAGGCTCTGCTTCGAGAGCGCCCAGGAGAGGCGTCCCGGCTGCGCGAGGTCGCCGACCAGCGCCGAGACCCCTGGCAGCTGCTCGGCGATCTGCCGCGCCCGTCCCGCATCGCGTGCGAGCACCACGACGTCGTCGCCACGCTCCACGAGTCGTCGGGCGAGGACCGCGCCGATCCCCGACCCCGCACCGGTCAGCAGGTGCGTGGCCATGTCAGGCGTTGTCAGCCGACGCTTCGGCGACCTCGAGCGGGATCACCGGGCAGTCCTTCCACAGACGCTCCAGGCCGTAGTAGACCCGCTCCTCCTGGTGGAAGACGTGGACGATGAGGTCGCCGAAGTCCAGCAGCACCCACCGTGCCTCGGCTCGCCCCTCCCGGCGCACGCGCTTGTGCCCGGACTCGACGAGACGGTCCTCGATCTCGTCGGCGATGGCGGCGACGTTCCGCTCGCTGTTGCCGGTCACGAGCAGGAAGATGTCGACGAGCGGGAGCGGTTCGGAGACGTTCAGCGCGACGAGATCCTCACCCCCCTTGGCCACGGCGGCTTCAGCGGCGATGCGCAGCATCTCTTCGGCGGTTTCGGGTGATTGCATCAGAAGACGTTTCCTGTGAAGGCGATGACCAGGGCCGTGCCCAGACCCAGCGCGAGGGCGCCCGCGACGATGGCGGCGATCAGCATCAGCCGGTTGCCCTTCTCGGGTGCCGGCGGACGGATCACCTCGCCGGCGGGCTTGATGGTGCTGACGGCGGAACTCGCCGCGATCGGAGTGGGGGAAGACGCGGGCGGCAGCTCGCCGTCGATGAGGACGGCGTCGACCTCTTTGCCGTCCGTCGTTCCGTGGGCGTGGCCCTGCGAGCCGAGCCCCTTCGGCAGCTCGTACGACCCCGTGACGAGGATCTCGCCGGTGGAGGCGACCGGACCGGAGAGAGAGCCCTCGCCGGGGGACGGGGTGAAGATCAGCGCGTTCGGGGCCGAGTGCTGGGTGCCCCCGGAGTCGTTCGAGGTGAGCAGCTCATCGAAGGAGGGGCGGAAGGGTGCCTGCTCGGCGGGCGTCTCGTCCTGCAGCACGCCCTGGCCGAAGGTCGGACTGACCGTCGGACGCTCGCCCTGGTCGACATCCTCCTCGGCGTCCTCGTCGAGGAGGTCCTCCCCCTCGGCGGTGTCCTCCTGGCTGACACCGAGTGCGACCGCGGGATCCTCAGGCTCGGACTCCGGCGTCTGCGCGTGCTCGTCGGCGAGTGGC
This sequence comes from Microbacterium sp. str. 'China', assembly GCF_002993305.1. NCBI lineage: Bacteria > Bacillati > Actinomycetota > Actinomycetes > Micrococcales > Microbacteriaceae > Microbacterium > Microbacterium sp. str. 'China'. The sequence continues at coordinate 2,067,906 of NZ_CP027434.1, forward strand.
ACCTCTCCGACCGTGTCGGCGGCCTGGGCCGCACTGACGGGCTCCGCGACGACCTCGTCGTTATCGATGTCGTCGTCGCCGGAGGCATCCGGCTGCACCGCCGGCTCTTCCAGCGCCTCCTGCTCCGGCGCGCCGGCGGCGGGAACCGGGACGGTCTTGATCTTCTCCTGCTCCCGCGCCTGACGCCGGGTGAGCGGCGCGGCCTCAGGATCGACAGGAGTGCCGGCGACCGGGGCGGGCGGAATGACCACGGGCTCGGCGGCACGCGGCAACGGCTGCGAGGGAGCCGCGGCTTCCGCGGCGGCGTTGGCCTGCTCCTCGCTGATGATCGGGGTGGATCCCGTCAACCGGATCTCCCGCAGCTGCTTCCGCGTCAGCGGACCTCGCTGATCCGATGTGCTCATGCCTTGCTCCGATACAGATGATGCTTCGCGATGTACTGGACGACCCCGTCGGGGACGAGGTACCAGACCGGTTGATCGTCGCGGACGCGGTCTCGACAGTCCGTCGACGATATGGACAGCGCCGGCACCTCGAGCTGGCTGACGTCGTCGCTCGGGAGGCCGTCGATGCTCAGAACGTGTCCTGGGCGGGAGACCGCGACGAAGTGGGCCAGTTCCCACAATTCATCATGGTCTCTCCAACTGAGAATTTGCGCCACGGCGTCCGCCCCGCTGATGAAGAACAGCTCGGCGTCCGGGCGCTGCTCCTTGAGGTCGCGGAGCGTGTCGATCGTGTACGTCGGACCCGCGCGGTCGATGTCCACGCGGCTCACCGTGAACTGCGGGTTGGAGGCCGTTGCGATGACCGTCATCAGATAGCGATGCTCACTCGGCGTGACGTCGGCCTTCTGCCAGGGACGACCCGTCGGGACGAACACCACCTCGTCGAGATCGAACGAGTGCGCGACCTCGCTGGCGGCGACCAGATGGCCGTGATGGATCGGATCGAAAGTCCCGCCCATCACGCCGATGCGCGGTGCGCGCGTGGTCGCGGTGCTCATGAGGGCCTAGTGGCCGTGTCCCGCCTCGTGGTCCTTGCCGTGCTTCGCCGCCCAGGCCTCCGCCTTCGCCGAGTGGCGGTTCGCGACGTTCTTGTACGACAGCGTCACGAGACCGAGAGCGGCGAACACGATCGCGGCGATGGCTCCGAAGATCACCGTGTCGAGAGCCACGTTGCCGTGGTGCTCGGTCTCTGCGGCGGCCATCGCGATCTGTGCGACGAGGTTCATCCTGACTCCGTTCGTGGCGTGCTGTCTCGGGGGTCCTGTGGGGATACAGCGTCCCCCAGTCTAGCCCTCACCCGCGGGTCTGACCTGTCCCACGCGCGAGCCATTTCGTACTGGTCAGCTCGGAGAGCCCCATCGGACCCCGCGCATGCAGCTTCTGCGTCGAGATCCCCACCTCGGCGCCGAAGCCGAACTCGGCCCCGTCCGTGAACCGCGTGGAGGCGTTCACCATCACCACGGCGGAGTCCACCTCGGCCAGGAACCGCTCCGCGCTGCGGGAGTCGGTGGTGACGATGGACTCCGTGTGCCCCGTGCTGTAGCGCCGGATGTGGTCGAGAGCGTCGTCGAGGCTGTCGACGACCTTCATCGCGACGTCCAGGCTCAGGTACTCGGTCGCCCAGTCCTCCTCGGTCGCCGGAATGATGTTGGCCACGAGTCCTGCGACCACGTCGTCGCCGTGGATCGCCACCCCCTCACTCATGAGCGCGCTCGCGACGAGCGGGATCAGCCGCGGGGCGGCCTGTCGGTGGACGAGAACGGTCTCGACCGCGTTGCACACGCTCGGGCGCTGCACCTTGGCGTTCACGACGATGTCGGACGCCCAGTCGTCCGGGGCGCTCTCGTCGAGCAGGATGTGCACGTTCCCGGCGCCCGTCTCGATGACAGGCACCGTCGACTCCGTCACGACGGTCTCGATGAGACCGGCGCTGCCGCGGGGCACGAGCACGTCGATGAAGCCGCGGCCGTGCATGAGTGCCTTCGCCCCGTCGCGGCCGAAGTCGTCGACGGTCTGGATCGCCTCCGGCGTCACGCCCGCGGTACCGAGGGCGGAGCGCATCACGTCGACGAGCACCGTGTTCGAATCGCGTGCGGCGCTGCCTCCGCGCAGGACGACCGCATTGCCCGAGCGCAGGGCGAGGGCGGCGATGTCGACGGTGACGTTGGGTCGCGCCTCATAGATGGCCCCGACCACGCCGAACGGCACGCGCACCTGTTCGAGAGCCACGCCGTTCGGCATCCGGTGCCCACCGACCACGCGACCCACCGGGTCGGGCAGAGCCGCCACATCGCGGACGGCGGCTGCGAGGGCGGAGACCCTCTTCTCGTCCAGACGGAGGCGGTCGACGAGGGATTCGCCGATGCCGTCCTCACGACCGCGCTCGACATCCCGCTGGTTCGCCTCGATGATCCGGGCGGCATCCGCCTCGAGGGCGACGGCGATGGCTTCGAGTGCCCGCGCCTTGTCGTCGCTCGTGAGGGCGGCGGTCGCTCGCGAGGCCTCCTTGGCCCGCTCCAGGCGCGTCTGAGGGGTGAGGTCGGTCATCCGCCCAGTCTAGGAGGTGGCGGGCTCGAACCAGGTCCCGATGTCGGCGCCCGCCAGGGCCTGGGAGACGAGGTCAGCACTGGTGACCAGGACCCCGATGCCCGAGGCCGCCGCGAGTCGGGCGGCGGAGACCTTCGTAGCCGCTCCCCCGGTGCCGACGCTGTTGACGACCGTGGCGCCGAACTCCAGCCCGGAGAGGTCCGCGTCCGGAGCGACGACGTCGATGGGCTCGGCGGCGGGGTCGCTCGGCGGCCGCGTGTACAGCGACTCGATGTCGCTGAGGAGGATGAGGGCGTCGGCCTCGATGAGCTGCGCGACGAGAGCACCCAGCCTGTCATTGTCGCCGAACCGGATCTCCTGCGTCGCGACCGTGTCGTTCTCGTTCACGATCGGAAGGGTTCGCAGCCCCAGCAGGCGCTCCATGGCCCGCCGTGCGTTCGAGCGCGACGTCGGGTTCTCGAGGTCTCCGGTGGTGAGCAGCACCTGACCGGCGACGATGTCGAAGGGGCGCAGTGCCTCCTGGTACCGGTAGACGAGGATGTTCTGCCCGACCGCGGCCGCGGCCTGCTGCGTGGCGAGGTCGGTGGGCCGCGCGTCCAGGCGGAGGAAGGGGATACCGGAGGCGATCGCTCCCGACGACACGAGCACGACCTCGGCTCCGCGGGCATGCGCCGCGGCCAGCGCCTCGACGAGCACCGGGATGCGCCAGGAGGACTCGCCGCTGATGGACGACGAGCCCACCTTCACGACGATCCGCGTCGCCGTCGCGAGGTCGGCGCGCGTGCGTGCGCTCACGCCTCGTCCTCGCGGTACGTGGCGAGCCGCTCCGCCTCCAGCTCGGCGCGCGCCTGCGCCTTCGCGTCCATGCGCTCGTAGTACTGCTCGCGCCGCTCGGACGTGGTACGGCGGGCGTTCGGCGCCAGACGCGGGTCGGTGCCGCGGGGTGCCGTCATGAGCTCGGCCGCGGAGCTCATCGTCGGCTCCCAGTCGAAGACGATGCTGTCGCCCTCGCCGATCACGACCGTCGAACCCTGCACGGCGCCGAGACGGAAGAGCTCGTCCTCGACGCCCAGCTTCTCCAGACGGTCGGCGAGGTAGCCCACGGCCTCCTCGTTCTGGAAGTCGGTCTGCTGCACCCAGCGCACCGGCTTCTCGCCCAGGATGCGGTAGATGTTGCCATAGGTGCCGCCCTCGACCCGGATGGTGAACGGCTTCACCGAGCCCTTCGGGCGGATGACGACGCGCTCGCGCGGCGCCTCGACCGCGGTCTCCTTGCGGTGCTGCTCGACCAGCTCGCCGAGAGCCAGCGTGAGGGGGCGCAGCCCCTCGTGCGAGACCGTGGAGATCTCGAACACCCGGAAACCGCGAGCCTCCAGGTCGGGCCGCACGAGATCGGCGAGGTCACGCGCCTCCGGCACGTCGACCTTGTTCAACGCCACGAACTGCGGGCGCTCCAGCAGAGGAGTCTGGCCCTCCGGCACCTCGTACGCGGCCAGCTCGGCGAGGATGACGTCGAGGTCGGAGACGGGGTCGCGGTTCGGCTCCAGCGTCGCGCAGTCGAGCACGTGCAGCAGGGCGGAGCAGCGCTCCACGTGCCGCAGGAACTCGAGTCCGAGCCCGCGGCCCTCGCTGGCGCCCTCGATGAGGCCGGGCACATCCGCGACGGTGTAGCGGAAGTCCTCCACCTGGACCACGCCGAGGTTCGGGTGCAGCGTCGTGAAGGGGTAGTCGGCGATCTTGGGTCGTGCGGCCGAGATCGCGCCGATGAGGCTCGACTTGCCCGCGGACGGGTAGCCGACGAGCGCCACGTCGGCGACGGTCTTGAGCTCGAGGACGACGTCGCCCTCGAAGCCCGGGGTGCCGAGCAGAGCGAACCCCGGAGCCTTGCGCTTGGGGGTCGCCAGGGCCGCGTTGCCCAGTCCGCCCTGACCGCCCGCAGCCACGACGAAGCGCTCCCCCGGCTCGATCATGTCGATCAGGACGTCGCCGTTCGGGTTCTTGACCACGGTGCCGACCGGGACGGGGAGCTCCAGGGTCTCGCCGTCGAAGCCGGAGCGGTGATCGCCCATGCCCGGTCCGCCGTTGCCCGACGAGCGGTGCGGCGAGTGGTGGTACGACAGCAGCGTGCCGGTCTGCGTGTCGGCGACGAGCACGATGTCGCCGCCGTCGCCGCCGTTGCCGCCGTCCGGACCGCCGAGGGGCTTGAACTTCTCCCGGTGCACGGAGACGCAGCCGTTGCCGCCCTTGCCTGCACGCAGGTGCAGTGTGACGGTGTCGACGAACGTGACCATGTGCGAGTCCTTCGGTTGCTCAGGGTGCCTGACGGCAGATACACGGACGGGGCGAGCCGAAGCCCGCCCCGAACCGGATGTTTAGCGTGGTGCTGTGATCACTCAGCAGCAGCGACGATGTTGACGACCTTGCGGCCGCCCTTCGCGCCGAACTCGACCGCACCGGCGGCCAGAGCGAACAGCGTGTCGTCGCCACCACGGCCGACGTTGGCGCCGGGGTGGAAGTGGGTGCCGCGCTGGCGGACGATGATCTCGCCGGCGAGGACCTGCTGACCGCCGAAGCGCTTCACGCCGAGGCGCTGTGCGTTGGAGTCACGACCGTTACGGGTGGAGCTTGCGCCCTTTTTGTGTGCCATGTCCTGGTCTCCTCGGTCTTACTTGATGCCGGTGATCTTGACGCGCGTGAGCTCCTGGCGGTGGCCCTGACGCTTCTTGTAGCCGGTCTTGTTCTTGTACTTCTGGATGACGATCTTCGGGCCGCGGAGGTTGCCGACGACCTCAGCCGTGACGGTGACCTTCGCCAGCGCGTCGGCGTCGGTGGTCACCGTGGAGCCGTCGACGAGCAGCACGGCGGGCAGCTGGATCTTGTCGCCCTGGGCAGCCTGAACACGGTCGAGCTGAACGATGGTGCCGACCTCGACCTTCTCCTGCCGGCCACCGGCGCGCACTACTGCGTAAACCACTTCATACCTGTTTCGTTGGGGAGCACGCGGCTCCGAGAATCTCACGGGAAGACTGTTGCTTGCATGCGTCGCTGGTACGACGGGCGCGAATGCAAGACTCTCCGCTTCGGCCGTCGAGGACGACGCGGCATGCGCACCAAGGGACTACTTTACCGGATGCCGGCTGACCTCGCAAAGTGAGCCGGGCGACGGGGCCGGTCGTAGGCTGACGGAGTGACCGTACTCGTCGACGACCCCCGCTGGCCCGCCCACGGACGCCTGTGGGCGCACCTGGTCAGCGACGACAACCTCGACGAGCTGCACGCGTTCGCCCGCGCGCACGGCATCCCCGCCCGGGCCTTCGACCTCGACCACTACGACGTCCCGGAGGACGCCGTCCCCCGGCTCATCGCCGGCGGTGCACAGCACGTCTCCGGCAAGGAGCTCGTCCGGCGCCTGATCGCCTCAGGCCTCCGGGTCCGCGGACGCGACCGGCGGCACTGAGGCCTCCGAGTTCACGGACACGGGCGTGCCGGAGAGCGCGGCGGTGGTGACCCGACGCCGTCCACGGCCCTGACCCGGCGCTTTGGGCTCCGGAAGCGCGTCCAGCACCGAGTCGAGCAGCTCCTCGGTCGGGGTCTTCGGCCCCTTGCGGTCGCCGCGCTTCTTCCGGGCCTTCTTCGGGCGCTCGGATGCGGGCGCCGGAGCGGACTCGACGACCGGCACCTCGGCGGCCGGTTCACCGGCCGGCGCAATGGTGGAGGCAGCGATCTGCGCGAGGGCGGACTTCGCCCCCTCGGTGATGGCGTGGGTCACAGGCGGTGCGGCGGGCGCGGGGTGATTGTTGCCGCCGCCGTTGCCGTTGCCGTTCCCGCGCTGCCGGCGTCCGCCGTTGCCGTTACCGCCGTTGTTGTTGCCGTTGCCGTTCGCGCGGTGCTTCACGACCGGGTCGTGGTGCACGATCACGCCGCGGCCGGCGCAGACCTCGCACGCCTCGCTGAAGGTCTCCAGCAGGCCGAGCCCCAGCTTCTTGCGCGTCATCTGCACGAGCCCGAGCGAGGTGACCTCGGCGACCTGGTGCTTGGTCCGGTCGCGGCTCAGGCATTCGATCAGGCGCCGAAGCACGAGATCGCGGTTGGACTCCAGGACCATGTCGATGAAGTCGACGACGATGATGCCGCCGATGTCGCGCAAGCGGAGCTGGCGGACGATCTCCTCCGCGGCCTCGAGGTTGTTCTTGGTGACGGTCTCCTCGAGGTTTCCGCCCGAGCCGACGAACTTGCCGGTGTTGACGTCGACGACCGTCATGGCCTCGGTGCGGTCGATCACGAGCGAGCCGCCGGAGGGCAGCCACACCTTGCGGTCCAGCGCCTTCTCGATCTGCTCGGTGATGCGGAACGCGTCGAACGGGTCGACGTCGTCCTCATAGGCCTCGACGCGCTCGAGCAGGTCGGGCGCGACGCTCTCCAGATACGCCCGGATCGTGCGCTGCGACTCCTCGCCCTGGATGAGCATCTTCGTGAAGTCCTCGTTGAAGACGTCACGGACGATCTTCACGAGCAGGTCGGGCTCGGCGTGCAGGAGCGCCGGCGCCTGCTGGCTCTCGACCTGCTTCTGGATGTGCTCCCACTGCGAGGTGAGGCGCTGCACGTCGCGGGTCAGCTGCTCCTCGGTGGCGCCCTCGGCCGCCGTGCGGACGATCACGCCGGACGACTCCGGCAGCACCTCCTTGAGGATGCGCTTGAGACGCGCGCGCTCGTTGTCGGGCAGCTTGCGGCTGATGCCGTTCATCGAGCCGCCGGGCACGTACACGAGGTAGCGGCCGGGCAGCGAGATCTGGCTCGTGAGGCGGGCGCCCTTGTGGCCCACCGGGTCCTTGGTGACCTGCACGAGCACGCGATCGCCGGGCTTCAGCGCCAGTTCGATGCGACGGGGCTGGTTGCCGGTCTCGACGCCGTCCCAGTCCACCTCGCCCGAGTAGAGCACGGCGTTGCGGCCGCGGCCGATGTCGACGAACGCGGCCTCCATGCTGGGAAGCACGTTCTGCACGCGACCGAGATAGACGTTGCCGATCAGCGAGGCGTCCTGGTTGCGGGCGACGTAGTGCTCCACGAGCACGCCGTCCTCCAGGACTCCGATCTGCGTGCGGCCGTTCTTGGAGCGCACGACCATCTTGCGGTCGACCGACTCGCGACGCGCGAGGAACTCGGCCTCGGTCACGACCGGACGACGACGACCGGCGTCACGGCCGTCACGACGCCGCTGCTTCTTGGCTTCGAGCCTGGTCGAACCCTTGATCGCCTTCGGCTCGGTGATGTACTCGACGACGCGCTGGCGCTGCCGCGGCTCGTCGCGCTGGTCATCGCCCTCGGATCCGCCACGGCGACGGCGCCCGCGGCGCCCTCCTCCGGACTCCTCCTGGTCGCGCTCCGGCGCACGGTCGTCACGACCGGGGCGGGCAGGAAGCGGGACGATCTCCGGTGCATAGAAGTGCAGCTGGGTCGACACCTGCGACACGAAGACCTCGGGCAGCAGTCCGAGCGACACGGCGGTGACGGCCGCGGGCTTCTCCGGCTCGGCCCGGGCCTCGGGCTCAGCCGGACCCTCGGACTCTGCGGGAGCCTCAGGCTCAGCCGGAGCCTCAGTTTCGGCAGGGGCCTCGGGCTCCGCAGGAGCCTCGGGCTCCGCGGGAGCCGCGGACTCCGCGGGAGCCTCAGGCTCAGCCGGAGCCTCGGGCTCCGCGGGAGCCTCGGACTCGGCAGGAGCCTCGGGCTCTGCGGGAGCTTCGGACTCGGCAGGAGCCTCGGGCTCTGCAGGGGCCTCGGGCTCGGCGGCGGCGTCGGACTCCGCAGGGACGTCCTCGGACGGAGCCTGCGCCGCGGAGGTGTCGCTCTCCGCCTCGACGTCTGTGGCGTCGGTGGGCGCCGTCAGCGGCTCCGCGGCATCAGCCGGGGCGTCGAGGGCGGGGGCGTTGTTGTCATTGTTCTCATCGGCCATCTCTGGCGTGCTCCCTGGCACGGTCCACTGCGTGTCCCGTGAAATCTCATGCGGCACCCGCGGGTGCCGCGAACTCAATCGGCCTGCGACCGGCTCACGGCTCTGGTCGCGTGGGGCATGGGCCCCGAAGTCTGCTCGACGCGTGTCGCGGCAACGCCGTTCATCGCATCACAGGTCATTATCGCACCAAGTCGGTCCGATCGCGGCATCCCGTCGGTCCCCGCCCGTTTTCTCCGGGCGGTTCTCGCCCTTTCCATAGCCGTCACTGGGATAATCCTGAGCATGAGCGAGCAGCGCACCCGCCCCGTCGTCTATGCCGTGTGGTTGATCATCGCGAGCGTCATCGGCTGGTACGCCGCCTTCCAGCTCACGGTCGAGAAGTTCGCGCTGCTGGAGAACCCGCAGGAAGCGCTCGGGTGTGACCTCAGCCCGTTCATCCAGTGCAGCACCAACCTGCAGTCGTGGCAGGGCTCGGTCTTCGGCTTCCCGAACCCGATCATCGGCCTCACGGGCTGGATGGCGCCGCTCGTCGTCGGTGTCGCGATCCTCGCCGGCGCACGCTTCCCCCGATGGTTCTGGGCAGCGTTCGGGGTCGGCATCACCTTCGCGTTCGGCCTCGTGTGCTGGCTGATCGCGCAGAGCCTCTACGACCTCTTCGTGCTCTGCCCCTGGTGCATGGTCACCTGGGCGGTGACGATCCCCACCTTCTTCGCCACCATGGTCCACCTGGCCCGCAACGGCACGTTCACGAGCAATGCGAAGGTCCGCGCGGGTGCCGACAAGCTCATGCCGTGGGTGCCGCTGGCGACCGTCGTCGCCTATGCGCTGATCATCTTCCTCGCGCAGCTGCAGGGCCTCGACTTCCTCGGCGAGATGGCGAAGATCCTCTTCTGATCTCTCCATGAGAACGACGAAGCCCGTCCGCCATTTCGGCGGACGGGCTTCGTCGTGAGGATCGGGGTCAGTCGAACCAGATGCCCAGCTCGCGAGTGGCCGACTCGGGGCTGTCCGAGCCGTGCACGAGGTTCTGCTGCACCTTGAGGCCCCAGTCGCGACCGAAGTCACCACGGATGGTGCCCGGCGCGGCGGTCGTGGGGTCGGTCGTGCCGGCGAGGGAGCGGAAGCCCTCGATGACGCGGTTGCCCGCGAGGCGGATCGCCACGGAGGGACCGGACATCATGAACTCGAGAAGGGGCTCGTAGAACGGCTTGCCCTCGTGCTCGGCGTAGTGCGCGGCGAGGAGGTCGCGGTCGGGCTCGACGAGGCGGATGTCGACGAGGGCGTATCCCTTCGCCTCGATGCGGGCGAGGATCGTGCCGGTGAGGCCGCGGGCGACACCGTCCGGCTTGACGAGGACGAGGGTTTCTTCGGTGGCCATGTCATTCACTCTCTGTGTCTGCGTTCTGCGCGGTCGGAGCCCCGCTCGGGCGTCGTGCGTCCAGGCGGGCCCCCATGATGGTCGCATACGCCCACATGCCGCCGAAAATCAGGACGACGAGAAGCACCGCGGGGACGGCGATGGCCGACAGCGCGACCACGATCTGCACGATCCATCCGGCGGGGATCGCCCAGGGCTTCGTGATCATGCCCGCGATGACGACGCAGGCCACGGCCACGACGGCACCGCCCACGATCCCCCACCACTGCTCGATGCCGGCGGGCAGAGCCTTCAAGCCGAAGATGGTGAGACCGACCAGGAAGACGACGATCGCCTCGAAGCCGAGCACCACCGGGGCGAGCTTCTGCACGAGGGTGCGCGGGGCGCGCGGTCGACGCGGGGCGGCGGCGGCACTCATGCGCGCCACCCCGACTTCCAGTCCTCCTCCTCGGAGAGCGCGATCGCCTCACCCGCGAGCACGACGGAGCCGGCGATGACCACGGCCCGACGATCCGACGAGGCCGCCCATTCCCGGGCCGCGTCCGCGGCGTCGGCGAGCGACGGGTGCACGGTGGCGCGGTGTCCGGCCTGTTCGACGAGATCGGCGATGAGGTCGGCATCGCTGGCGCGGTCCGATTCCGGCGCGGTCGCGAAGACGTGCGCAGCGGCCGGCGCGAGCCGCGCGACGATCCCCGCCGCGTCCTTGTCCGCGAGGACGCCGAGCACGAGGCCCCACTCGTCGAAGTCGAAGCTGTCGTCGAGCGCCTGGGCGAGCGCCGCGGCCCCGTGCGGGTTGTGCGCGGCGTCGACGATGACGGTGGGGGCGATGCCGAGGAGCTGCAGCCGGCCGGGAGACGTGCTGCCCTGGAGTCCGTCGGAGATCACGCCGCCGGCGATCGCCTGACCGGCGCCGCCGATGAGCGACTCGACGGCGGCGACGGCCAGGGCGGCGTTGTGACCCTGGTGCGCGCCGTACAGCGGCAGGTACTCCTCCTCGTACTGCCCCGCGAGGCCCCGGATGGTGAGGAGTTGGCCGCCGACCGCGAGCTTCTGCTCGGCGAGCCCGAAGTCCTCGCCTTCGAAGGCGATGGTGGCATGACGCTCCGCGGCCACACGGCGCAGCACCTCGGCGGCCTCGGCGGGCTGCTGGGCGGAGACGACGGCGGCGCCCTCCTTGATGATGCCGGCCTTGACCCGGGCGATCTCGGCGATCGTGCTCCCCAGGCGGTCCGCGTGGTCGATGTCGATCGGAGCGAACACCGCCACGTCGCCGTCGGCGGTGTTCGTGGAGTCCCACTCGCCACCCATGCCGACCTCGAGCACGAGCACGTCGACGGGCGCGTCGGCGACCGCGACGAAGGCGAGGACCGTGAGCAGCTCGAAGAACGTCAGCGGGGCCTCCCCCGCCGCCTCGAGCTCGGCGTCGACGATCCCCACGAACGGTTCGATCTCGTCCCAGGCGTCGGCGACGGCCTCGTCGGCGATCGGCTCGCCGTCGATCATGATGCGCTCGGTGAAGCGCTCCAGGTGCGGACTCGTGAACAGGCCGGTGCGCAGATCATGGGCGCGCAGCAGGCTCTCGATCATCCGCGCGGTCGACGTCTTGCCGTTGGTGCCGGTGATGTGGATGACGCGGTAGGTGCGCTGCGGATCGTCGAGGTACTCGAGGATCCGCGCCGTCCGCTCCTTGCGCGGCTGCACCCAGCGTTCCCCGGCACGGCTCAGCAGCGTCTCGTAGACGGCGTCGGCCCGGTCTCTCGCACTCATGCGCCCACCTTCTCCAGGTTCGTGTCGATCGTGACGAGGAGCGGCGCCTTCCCGGCCCCGAGGGCCTTCGCCCCGCTCCGATGCACGCCGTCTCCGGGGCTGGTGACCTCGTCGACGAGCCGGTCGAGGTCGTCGGTCGGCTGCACGGCGAACGCCACGGCGAGCGTCTCGGCGGCGATGAGGTCGGCATGGGTCTCCAGCGCCGCCGCCTCCGCGGGGGCGGCGTTGAGGGCCAGCACGATCCGGTCGCTGACGTCGAGTCCCGCATTCTTGCGCGCCTCCTGCACGACGCGGATGGCGTCGCGGGCGATGCCCTCCGCCTCCAGCTCCGGCGTCGTGTCGGTGTCGAGAAGGACGAAGCCGCCGGACGGGACGATGGCCAGGGCCTCCCCCTCGGGGCGACCCGTGGTCTCGAGGACGAGGTCGTACTCAGCGGGCTCCAGAGCGATGCCGCCGGCGGTCACGACGCCGTCGGTCTCGGACCAGTCACCCGAGCGCGCGGCCTGGATGGCCTTCTGGACGTCCTTGCCGAGGCGCGGACCCGCAGCGCGGGCGTTCACGCTCAGCCGGTGGCTGATGCCGTACTCCCCCGCCGCCTCGTCGGTCAGCGGGACGAGCTCGACGGTCTTCACGTTGAGCTCCTCGCGGAGGATGTCCTCGAACTGGCCGAGGTCGGCCGCGAGCGGAGAGACCACCGTGAGCCGTGCGAGCGGCAGCCGCACGCGCAGCTTCTCCTTCTTGCGCAGCGCGTTGCCGACGCTCGACAGCTCACGGACGGCATCCATGGCGTCGCGGATCTCGTCGGCGGCGGGGAACTGATCCGCATCGGGCCAGTCCTGCAGGTGCACGCTGCGCCCGCCGGTGAGGCCCTGCCACACGCGCTCGCTGATGAGCGGGACGAGCGGCGCGGCCACGCGGCACAGGGTCTCCAGCACCGTGTAGAGCGTGTCGAAGGCCTCGCGGCTCTTCGGGTCGTGCGTCACGCCCACCCAAAACCGGTCGCGCGAGCGGCGGATGTACCAGTTCGTCAGCACCTCGGCGAAGTCACGCAGTCGCGCGGACGCGGTGGTCGAGTCCAGACCTTCCAGATCGGCCCGGACCTCGCGGACGAGGTCGCCCAGCCGCGCGAGGATGTACCGGTCGAGGACGTCGGTCGAGTCGGTGCGCCACGACGCCTCGTACCCGCCTCCCTGGGTCGCGGAGCCTGCTCCTCCCTGGGTCGCTGAGCCTGCTCCTCCCTGGGCTGCTGAGCCTGTCGAAGCATTCGCATACGTCGCGAAGAAGTACCACGAGTTCCACAGCGGCAGCAGGAATTCGCGCACGCCGGACCGGATGCCCTCCTCGGTGACGATGAGGTTGCCTCCGCGGAGCACTGCGCTGGACATCAGGAACCAGCGCATCGCGTCGGACCCGTCGCGGTCCAGCACCTCCGACACGTCCGGATAGTTCCGCAGCGACTTCGACATCTTGTAGCCGTCGCTGCCGAGCACGATGCCGTGGCAGCTGACGCCCGTGAACGCCGGGCGGTTGAACAGCGCCGTCGAGAGCACGTGCATGACGTAGAACCAGCCGCGCGTCTGGCCGATGTACTCCACGATGAAGTCGGCCGGGGAGTGCGAGTCGAACCACTCCTGGTTCTCGAACGGATAGTGCACCTGGGCGTAGGGCATCGAGCCGGAGTCGAACCACACGTCGAAGACGTCGCCGATGCGCCGCATCGTGCTCTTGCCCGTGGGGTCGTCCGGGTTCGGCCTGGTCAGATCGTCGATGTAGGGGCGGTGCAGATCCACCTCGCCCTCGGGATTCCGCGGCAGCGTGCCGAAGTCGCGCTCCAGCTCCTCCAGCGAGCCGTAGGCGTCGACGCGCGGGTACTCCGGGTCGTCGCTCTTCCAGATCGGGATGGGCGAGCCCCAGTAGCGGTTGCGGCTGATCGACCAGTCGCGGGCGCCCTCGAGCCACTTGCCGAACTGTCCCTCCTTCACGTTCTCCGGCACCCAGGTGATCTGCTCGTTGTTCGCGAGGAGGTCGTCCTTGATGTCGGTGACCCGGATGAACCAGCTCGACACGGCCTTGTAGATCAGGGGGTTCCGGCAGCGCCAGCAGTGCGGGTAGGAGTGCTCGTAGCTCTGCAGCCGGACCAGGCGACCGTTGTCGCGGATGATCCGCACGAGCGGGGTGTTCGCGTCCATCCACAACTCGCCCGCCACATCCGTCACGTTCGGGAGGAAGCGGCCGCCGTCGTCGAGGGACAGGATCGTCGGGATGCCCGCGGCGCCGGCGACGCGCTGGTCGTCCTCACCGTAGGCCGGTGCCTGGTGGACGATGCCGGTGCCGTCGGTGGTGGTCACATAGTCGTCGACGAGGATGCGCCAGGCGTTCCCCGTGCCGTAGGTCTCCTCGTCCGCGTAGTAGTCGAACAGGCGGTCGTAGGTGACGTCGGCCAGCTCCGCACCGCGCAGCGTGGCGTCGACCGCAGCGAGCGCGTCCTCCGGGCTCTCGTAACCGAGATCCTTGGCGTACCCGCCGAGCAGATCCTTCGCGAGCAGGTAGCGGTGCGCGGAGGCCTCGACCGCGAGCTGGTCGGCCGAGGGAGCGGCGCGCCCCTGGTGCACGTCGGAGGCGCCGGCGGGACCGGCGGGCAGCACGACATACTCGATGTCCGGCCCCACGGCGAGGGCGAGGTTGGTCGGCAGGGTCCACGGGGTCGTCGTCCAGGCGAGGGCGCGCACGCCGGTGAGCCCGAGCGCCTCGGCCTTCGCGCCGGTGAGCGGGAAGGTGACGGTGACCGACGGGTCCTGTCGCATCTGGTAGACGTCGTCGTCCATGCGCAGCTCGTGGGCGGACAGCGGCGTCTCATCGCGCCAGCAGTACGGGAGGACGCGGTAGCCCTCGTAAGCGAGCCCCTTGTCGTACAGGGTCTTGAAGGCCCAGAGCACGCTCTCCATGTAGCCGAGGTCGAGCGTCTTGTAGCCGCGCTCGAAGTCCACCCACCGGGCCTGGCGGGTGACGTAGTCCTCCCACTCCCGCGTGTACTTCAGGACCGAAGAGCGCGCCTTCTCGTTGAAGACGTCGATCCCCATCTCCTCGATCTCGCTCTTCTCGGTGATCCCGAGCTGCTTCATCGCCTCGAGCTCGGCCGGGAGCCCGTGGGTGTCCCATCCGAAGACGCGGTCGACCTTGTGCCCGATCATGGTCTGGAAGCGCGGGAACACGTCCTTGGCGTAGCCCGTGAGCAGGTGGCCGTAGTGCGGCAGACCGTTCGCGAAGGGAGGGCCGTCGTAGAACACCCACTCGGGGGCACCCTCGCGCTGCTCGATGGAGGCGCGGAAGGTGTCGTCGGTCTTCCAGAAGTCGAGCACCTCCTCCTCGATCTGCGGGAAGCGGGGGCTCGGCGCCACAGTGGCGGCCTGGTCGGCAGCGGGGCCGAAGGAGGAGCGCGGGTAGGTCATGGTCTCTCGCAGTGGTCGTCGTGGCGGATGCTGCTGCGAGGACGATCCTCGCGGACCGCGGTACCACCTCGCGTGCCCCTGCGTCCCTTCGACAAGCTCAGAGACCCACGGACCACTCTCACTGCGGCTGTGACGGGCCTGCCCCGCTCGGTTCTACTGAGTCCGTCGCCGGACCGTTCTTCCGAGAGCTCCCCGGTGATGGCCGGATCGATGCTCGTGTGCCCATTGTACGCGTGCTCCTCCTCCCGCGGATTCTCTTCCACGTCGCAGGTTCTGGAGACATCCCTGCGACGCGGGGCGGAATCTGCGACATCACGCCGTGCGAGCACGATGCAGTCCCTGGGCGACGGCGCGCATGACGAGGTCCTGCACCGCGGGCCACTCGTCCATCACCTGGTGATAGCCCAGACGGATGACGTGGTAGCCGCGCAGCTTCAGCTCCGCATCGTGACGGTTGTCCTGGTCGCGCTGGGCTCCGACATGGGTGCCGCCGTCGATCTGCAGCACGAGCCGCTCGCCGATCAGGGCGTCCACCCGATGCCCGGCGATCCACGTCTGGAAGCGCAGCGGCAGCCGGAGCCAGCGCAGTCGCACGCGCAGGTAGGTCTCGAGCCCCGCATCGGCGAACGGCAGCGCCTCGGCCAGGAGCCGCCGCCCGCGCGGTCCCCAGCGGAGTCGGAGCAGCCTCTCTCGATCGACGAGACCCTTGTTCAATGCCGACTCCCAGGTCGCGAGCGCCTGTTCGTACGGCTCGCACGTGGACACCAGGCTCAGCACATTCTCGATCGGGTCCTCCAGCGCATCGGGGTGTCGCGGGACCAGAGGCCGAGCCCAGTGCACGCGGGCCTCCGGCGGCTTCCCGCCCCGGCTGCCCGGGCTGGCGGCGAGGTGAAGGCGCGGTCTCTCGTCGTGCACCCAGATGCCCAGCCGCCGCGCCTGCGTCACACACGTCAGCAGAACACCGTGCTGCGCCGCGGTCACCCGACGCGGATCGGCACCGGGCAGCGCCACCCACCCGACTCGCACCCGCTGGATCACCCGCTCCGCGACCGCCGTCTCGAGGTCGTACCGGCTGACCCCGCGATCCCGGAGCCTCTCGACCCGTGCGACTCCGTCGACCTCGCGCATCGCCTGCAGCAGCCGTGCCCGCCTCATCCCGTTCATGCTCTCGATGCTGCTCCCCACCCCCTCCCTCGTTACCTGTCTCGGCCAACTCCTCCCACCCTCTGTGCACAACTCCCCCACTCCCTCTCCTGTGCAGCCCGAGTCCTTCTCTTCCGTACCCCACCCGATGTCGCAGATTCACGCGCACGTCGGAGGAACCTGGCGGGGGCCTGCGACGCGGCGCAGATCAGCGAGCTCCCGCAGGCAAGAGTCCCGGAGCCACGGAGCCGGGGTGGGCCGGGGTGAGGACGCAGATCGGGACTCCTGTCGCAGGGACTGCGAGGGAGAGTGCGAGTCAGTGAGGATCTGCGAGCTGGGAGCCGGAGCAGGGAGGAGCGAGGGTGTCGGAGGGAGGACATAGCCTCGGAGGATGCCGAACTCCCCGACCGCGCCCCGTGTGTCCGCGCCCGACCTGCCGCCCGTGCTGGAGCCGCGTGAAGCCGCGCGCCGGGCTGACCTCCTCGCCGCCGCGCTGGAGCTCACCGGCACCGTCGACCTCGCGTACGCCACGCTCGAGCAGTGCGCGGTGCAGGCCGACGCCGACAGCATCGACCTCACCGGGGCCACGCTCCTCGACGTCGACCTGCCCGAGCCGCGCATCGCGTCGCTCCGGCTGCGGAACGCGAGCATCCGTCGACTCCGGATCACGGGCGGCCGCATCGGGACCCTCGACCTCGGCGACGCCCGCGTGGCCGAGCTCGAGCTGCGGGACGTGCGCATCGACTACCTGAACCTGGGCGCCGCCCGCGCCGAAGACGTCGACGTCGTGGGATGCGCCGTCCGCACGATCGACATCCCGCAGGCCGAACTGATGCGTGTCCGGTTCCAGGCCACGCGCAGCGACGAGGTCGACCCCCGGGGCCTGCGCGCGAAGGACGTGGACCTCCGCGGCCTCGACGCGCTCTCCTACCTCGACGTCCAGAGCCTGCGGGGCACCACCCTCTCGTCGGTGCAGGTGCAGCAACTCGCGCCCGTGATGGCGGCCGGGCTCGGGATCACCGTCACGGACTGACGGGGCCGCTCGCCGCGAGCAGCTCCCGGGTGAACGGATGCTGCGGCGCCGCGAACACCGCCGCCGTGGGCCCCTGCTCGACGATCCGGCCGTCCTGCATGACCAGGACGTCGTCCGCGACGGCGCCGACGACGTCGAGGTCGTGGGAGACGAACACCATCGTGAGCCGCCGCTCCTCCTGCACCCGCGCGAGGAGCCGGAGCACCCGCTCCCGTACCGACGGGTCGAGAGCGGAGACGGGCTCGTCCAGCACCAGCACGTCCGGGTCCGCCGCGAGAGCCCGCGCCAGGGCCGCCCGCTGCCGCTGCCCGCCTGACAGCGCCGCCGGACGTCGTTCCACGACGCTCTCGTCGAGCCCGACCTCCGCGAGCAGCGCCGCGACCCGCATCCGACGCGCGCCGCGCGGCACCCCTCCCGCCTCCAGAGCCTCCTCCAGGGACCGCCCGACCGTCCACCGCGGGTCGAAGGCGCCGAGCGGGTTCTGGTGCACGAGCTGCACCCGTGGTGCCCCGGTCCACCGCAGCACTCCGGTGTCCGGCCTCTCGACGCCCACCAGCATCCGGGCGAGGGTCGTCTTGCCCGATCCGGATTCGCCGACGATGCCGAGCGTCCGCCCGGCGGGCACCGTGAACGACGCATCGACGACCGCGGGCACCCCGCCGAACGTCTTGGACACGTCGTCGGCGACCACCACGGCCTCCGAGGACGCCGCACGCTCCTCCCGCGGCTCGTGCATCGTCGCCGCGAGGAGCTGCCGGGTGTACGGGTGGCGAGGGGCGGCCAGCACCTCCGCGACCGGGCCGGACTCCACGATCCGGCCGTCCTTCATCACCAGCACCCGATCCGCCACTCGCCGCACCGCCGCGAAGTCGTGACTGATGAAGACCACGGCGGTGCCATCATCGGCGATCTCCCGCAGGAGCACGAGGATCCGGGCCTGCACGGTCGCGTCCAGGGCCGTGGTGGGCTCATCCGCGACGAGCACCGCGGGGTTCCCGGCCAGCGCCGAGGCGATGAGCGCGCGCTGCCGCAACCCTCCGGAGAGCTCCTGCGGACGCTGCCGTGCACGGCGGTCGGGGTCGGGCATCCACACCCGTCCGAGAAGCTCCCGCACCCGCACAGCGAGGGCCGCGCGCCCGCGCACGAGGCGGTGCAGCCACAGCGGCTCGGCGATCTCGTCCGCGATCCGTCGCAACGGGTCCAGGGATACGAGGGCGTCCTGCGACACGAGGCCGATCCCGGTTCCCCGGAGCCGCCGCCAGCCGCGCTCGGTCAGCGCGGCGGCATCCACCCCGTCAATGCGGAGCCGGTCGACGGCGACGTCGGCCGTCGACGGCGTGAGGCCGAGCAGAGCGCGAGCTGAGAGCGACTTCCCCGCCCCCGACTCCCCCACGATCGCCAGGCACTCGCCGGCATCCACCGCGAACGAGACGTCCTCCACGACGGGAGTCCCCGCGAAGGCGATCCGCAGCCCCTCGACCTCCAGCGCCGCACTCATGCGTCCCTCCCCTCCGCCCGAGCCCGGAGGATCCGACCGATCACCGTCGCGCACACCACCGTCAGCGTGATCGCGAGACCGGGGAAGACCGACACCCACCACGCCTGCCCGAGCACGTTGCGACCGCCGGCGAGCATGAGGCCCCACTCCGGAGTCGGCTCGGACGGCCCCAGGCCCAGGAAGCTCAGTCCGGCGGCGGCGAGGATGCTCGACCCGATGCCGATGGTCGCCAGCACGCTCAGCGATCCCAGCACTCCCGGGATCACGTGCCGGCGGAACGCCCGCAGCGGCGGCACGCCGAGGATGCGGGCGGCCTCGACGTGCTCCGCCACGCGGAGCGTCCGGGTCTGCACGCGGGCGAGCCGCACGTACACGGGTGCGGCCGCCAGCGTCACCGCGATGGCGATGTTCACCGGGCCCGGTCCCAGCACGGCCACCACGACGAGCGCCACCAGGAACTCCGGGAACGCCATGAGCACGTCGTTGACGCGCATGAGCGTGATGTCCACGCCCCGCGGCGACATGCCGGCGAGCGCCCCCACCAGCAGGCCGGCGGCGAGGGCGATGGCGGTGGCGAGAAGTCCGATCCCGACCGAGCGCCCCGCGCCGAACACCACGCGGGAGTACACGTCGCGGCCGCTCTGATCGGTGCCGAAGGGGTGCTCGGCACTCGGCGGCAGCAGAGCGGCCCGCACCTCGGTCTGCAGCGGATCGTGCGTGGCGAGCAGCCCCGGCCAGAGGGCGGCGACGGCGACCACGACCAGCACGACCGCGGCGGAGCCCAGCAGGAACCGCTGCCCCCGACTCATCGGACGACTCCCGGTCGGGAGGAGGCGGCGACGCGGGGGTCGATCAGCGGATGCACGAGCTCCACCACCACGTTGATGACGACGAAGACGAGAGCGCTCAGCAGGATGATCCCGGTGAGGACGGGGAGATCCCGGTCGTTGATGGCGGCGAGAGTGACCCGCCCCAGGCCGGGCCGGGCGAACACGGTCTCGACGAGAACCGCGCCCCCGAGGACCGAGCCGGTGAGATAGGCCGCGAGGGTGACCGCCGACGCGGCGCCGTGCCGCACCCCGTGCCGCAGCGTGAACCAGGTCGGCCCGGCGCCCCGCGCGCGGACCGTCTCCGCGAACGGCATCCGCTCCGCCTGCATCAACCCGTCGCGCAGCACCTGGCTGAGCAGCGCCGCGACCGGGAGGGCGAGCGTGATCGCCGGCAGGACGATGGTCGCCGGATTGCGGGTGCCCGAGACGGGGAACCACCCCAGTCCGAACGCGAAGACGCTGAGCAGCAGCAGCCCGATCCAGAACACCGGCGAGGAGAGCACCACGAGCTCGACGCCGGCGGCGACGGTACGCCCGACACGGCCCCGCACGAAGACCGCGACCGCGAGGGCGAGGACGACGGCGATCCCCAGCGCCAGGGCCGAGAGCTGCACGGTCGCGCCGAGCTGCCGTCCGATGACCTCGGTCACCGGCAGCCGCAGCTGGTACGACTCGCCGAGGTCGCCGCGGGCGAGCTGCCCGATGAAGCCGACGTACTGCTCCAGCGGCGGACGGTCGAGCCCGAGATCGGCGCGGATGCCGTCCTTGACGACCTCGCTCACCTGCGCCTGCGGCCCCAGCATCACCGAGACCGGGTCGCCGGGGATCACCCGGAAGGCCAGGAACGCGACCGTCGCGGCGCCCCACAGCACGATGACCACCGAGGCGACGAGCCCGAGGGCACGGCCGAGCACCGCCTTCACGGTTCGATCACTCCGCCCGCTCCCTCGAAACGACGGCCGCCGGATGTCAGCCGAGGCTCACATCGTAGAAGAGCGGCCGCCCGTAGAGGTCGTAGTCCAGACCCTGCACACGTTCGCCGACCGCCGTGATCGCCGAGGGGCTGTAGAGCGGGACGATGGCCGTGTACTCCGCGTTCCACTGCTGCAGCTGCGTGTAGAGCTCGTTGCGGGCGTCCTGATCACTCGACGCGACGGCCTCTTCCAGGAGCGCGTCGATCTCCGGATCGCTCACCTGCGAGGCGTTCTGGAAGCCGTCGGTGTGCAGGTGCGCACGGAGGAAGTCGGCGTCCACGCCGGAGAAGCCCCAGTCGGTGAGGTCGAACGTCTTCGGCTCGTACTGGGCGTTGTAGGCGCCGGGCTCCAGCTCCTCGCGCTGCACCTCGAAGCCGATGGCCTTGAGGTCCGACTGGATCGCGTTGGCCAGCGCCGCGCGGTCGTCCGGGACCGGGGTCCAGGCGATCCACCGCACGGACAGGCGCTCGCCGTCCTTCATGCGGATGCCGTCGGCGTCGCGCTCCGTCCACCCGGCCTCGTCGAGCAGGGCGTTCGCGGCGTCCTGATCGAACGGCCAGGAGTCCTCCAGCGACGCGTCGTAGCCCGGGGTCGTGCTGCCGAGGATGCTCCATGCCCGCGGGAACTGCCCGAAGTAGATCTCCTCGACCGCCGCGTCGACGTCGATGCCGCGGGCGAACGCCTGCCGCACCTTCTCGTCGGCGAAGACGCCGTACTTCTCGTTCAGGTAGAGCGAGTAGGGCAGTCCGGGGTACTCCACCGAGTCGACCGTAACGTCGGCGTCGTCCAGACCGGCGACCTGGTTCGGCGGGATGTTGCTGGCGAGGTCGGCCTCCCCGCTCTCGATCACTCCGGTACGCACCGACGCCTCCGGCTGGATCTGCACGCGCAGCGTCTCGAACGCCGGCGCCTTCGCCTCGTGCGGACCCCAGGCGTAGTCGTCGTTGCGCGTGTAGACGATCTCCTGGTCTGCGGTGTACTCGGTGAGCACGAAGGGTCCGGTGCCGACCGTGACGTCGGGGCCGCCCGCCTTGAGCTTGTCGGCCGACTCGGCCAGCACTGCCGGCGAGTAGAAGCCGAGCTGCGGGGTGCTGGCCGCCTGCAGGAACGGCGCATACGGCTGCGTGAACGAGACCTTCACCGTGTGGTCGTCGACGACCTCGGTGCCGTCGTAGAAGTCCGCACCGAGCATGTTCGCCGCCTGAGCCGAGGCGGTCTCCGGGTCGACGATCCGGTCGAAGTTCGCCTTGACGGCCTCCGCGTCGAACGGCTCGCCGTCGGTGAAGGTCACATCGTCGCGCAGCGTGAACGTGTACTCCGTGCTGTCCGGCGAGACGTCCCAGCTCTTCGCGAGCCACGGGCTGAACGTGCCGTCGTCCTCCTGGAAGACCAGGGAGTCGAGCACCGCCCGCTGCACCATGCCGGAGACGTCGAGCTGGCTCACCTGCGGGTCCATGTGCCCGGCGGACAGGTTCGCGCCCTCGATCGACCACACGAGCTCACCGCCGTCGCTCTCCGTGGACGGGCCGGCGCACGCGCTCAGCACCAGGGCGGTGGCGGCGGCGAGCGCGGCGAAGGGCAGGAGGCGACGCACAGGGGTGGCGGGCATGAGGATTCCTCAGAATGGACGGGTCGGGATGTCTCCATCCTAGGGCGGTTTTTTGGACCCGGTCGATCTGTGCCGTCCCGGGATCAGGGGGACGGCAGGATGATCCGGTGTCGCTCTGCGGCCCCGGCCCCTTCCCCCGCGACACGTGTCCGCCCTGGCGCGACGACCGCCGCGCTCACCCCCTGCACGCGAGGCTCCGGCAGCCCGACCAGCCGCACGTCGACGAGAAGGTCGCCGCGGTTCCCCGCGATCCGCCAGCGCAGCTCGGCCTCCGTCGCCGCGGCCACCACGCGATCCGGGAACGGGGCCTGCTCTGCGCGGAATCCGCCGATCTCCTGGACGTGTGCCGCCAGCCGGGCATCGCGGACGTCGGCCGGGATGTCGTCGAGCACATGGTCGGCGAGGAACGGGTACGTGGCGGCAGGCCCTCCGGAGCGGATCGCGGTATCGAGAGCCTGCGCGGCGGCGACCGTCTCCGCCCACGGGTGCAGGACCGCGGCGGGGGCGTCCGTCCGTTCGAGCAGCTGCTGGAGCGCGGCGCCTGCGATCCGCCGGGCGCCGAACTCGTCGGAGTTCCCGAAGGCCACGACGCCGACGCCGGTGGCGGCGTGCCAGCGCATGTGCGCCGAGAATCCGGGAAGACCGCCGGAGTGCTGCACGACCCGCCCGAACCGCCGGTCGTCTTCGACGAAGAGGCCGTAGCCGTAGCCGGCCCCCGCGAGATCGCGCCCGTCGAACATCGCCGACGGCACCGGGATGGGGGTGCGGGCCTGCTGCAGCTCCCGTCGCGACGCCGGAGCCAGCACGGCGGGCGCCAGCGGGTCGTCGGTGAAGGCCGAGCCGAGGAACCACATCCATCTCGCGATGTCGTCGACGGTGCTGAACATGCTGCCGATGCAGCCGAGCGCGCCGGAACCCACGAACGGCTCGGGGCGGAACGTGGTGCCGTCGTCGAACGTCCGGAACCCACCGGCCAGCGTCTCGGGCGCGTAGCCGTCCGCCCCGTGCGCCGTCCGGCGCAGTCCGAGGGGCTCGAGCAGGGTCTCCCGGATGACGTCCTCCACGGCCCGCCCCGTCACCGCTTCCACGACGCGGCCGAGCAGCGACTGGCCGAGGTTGGAGTACTGGTAGACGGTTCCCGGCGCGGCCGCGAGCCGCACCCCACCCGCGAAGAGCGCCGCGATCTCCGCGCGGGAGGCGCCGAGATGGCGGTCCACCCAGGCGTTGTCCTCCCCCAGACCGGACCGGTTGGAGAGCAGCAGGTCGCCGGTGACCTCGACGTCGGCGCCCCGATACTGCAGCCGGACCTCCGGCAGGTAGGTGCGGATCGGCGCGTGGAGGTCGAGCAGGCCGCGGTCGCGCAACGAGAGCACGGTGGCGGCCAGGAAGCTCTTGGACATCGACGCGATGCGGAAGACGGTGTCCCGCGTCGTCGGGGCCTCATCGGCGCGGGGATGGCCGTGGGTGAGCACTGCGCGGACGCTTCCCCGTTCGGCCACCGCGGCGATGGCGGCCGGGGCGGCACGACGCGCGCGCTCGTCCAGGCCGTGGCGGAGTGCCTCCGCGGCGGTCTCCTCCGTGACGAGGAGATCCGCATCCTTCCCGGTCATGCGGGGACCCCGGCGCGCACCTCGTCGGCGAAGGCCTCGATGAGCGCGCGGCTGGCCGCGGTGTTGTGATCGTGCACGCGCTCGGCGGCGGCGATGAGGGCGGGAAGCGAGCGTCCCTCTCCCCGCAGTGCCGCGTCGTCCCAACGCGCGAGGTCGGCCGCGGACGCCTCGGGATGGAACTGCACGCCCCGCACCCGAGCCCCCAGCCGGAAGGCCTGGTTCTCGACGGCGGCGCTCGTCGCCAGCAGCACCGCCGCGGATGGCAGCCGCGTGATCATGTCCTGGTGGTTCTCGATCATCGGAGCCTCATCGCCGAGGGCCGCGAACAGGGCGTCGGCACGTCCCGCCGCGGTGGGGCGGATGGGGGTCGCGCCACGTTCGATGGGTCCGGTCTTCTCGGCGACCTCGCCGCCGGCCACGTGGGCGAGCAGCTGACCGCCCAGGCAGATACCGAGGGTGGGGAGGTCACGGTCGATGGCCTCCGCGGCGAGCGCGCGCTCGGCGGCGAGCCACGGCGCGCGGTGATCGTCGTCCGGCATGAGCCCGCCGCCCAGCATGACGAGTCCGGCGTAGCCGTCCAGGGAGGTGGGCAGCGGCTGCTCGGCTCCCACGATCTCATCGACGTCGATTGCCTTCTCCCGCAGCCAGGTGCCGAGGCGGCGCGGGCCGGAGCTCGCGGAGTTCACGATCACGAGGACGCGCGGGGTCACAGCGCCCCCTCCCGGATCGTCGTGTCGACCGCGGGAGCGAGCGCGGCCGCGGCGGGCTCTCCTGCACTGCCCGCGAGAAAGGCCTCGTGGTCGGGGTCCGACGCCTCCAGCACCCGGAGGACGTTCTCGTGCGCCAGGGCCCGGAGGTCGTCCTCCGACCAGCCTCGACGCCGCAGCTCGGCGAACAGCGCCGGGTACCCCGAGACGTCGCCGAGACCGTCCGGCATCGCATCGGAGCCGTCGTAGTCGGCGCCGATCCCGACCGCCTGTGCGCCGGCCACGCGACGCACGTGGTCCAGGTGATCGGCGACGTCCGCGACGCCGACGCGCGGCGCCTCTCCTTCTCCGCCGGCTTCCCACCAGTCGCGGCGGCCCTGCGAGACGAACGTGGGGACGAAGGGCACCATCACGACGCCGCCCTGCGCGCCGATCGCGGCGAGCACGTCGTCCGGCACGTTGCGGGGGTGGTCGCACAGGGCGAAAGCGCCGGAGTGGCTGACCATCACCGGGCGGGTCGTGATCTCCAGAGCATGCCGCATGGTCGTCGGAGCGACGTGCGAGAGGTCGACGAGCACACCGATGCGGTTCATCTCACGCACCACCTCGCGTCCGAAGTCCGTCAGGCCGCCGTGGCGCGCCTCGTCGGTCGCGGAGTCCGCCCAGGCGATCGTCCGCGACCAGGTGAGCGTCAGGTACCGCGCGCCGAGACGCGCGAACTGCCGCAGCACGGCCAGCGATCCGCCGAGCTGGTCGCCGCCCTCGATGCCGATGAGCGAGGCGATCCGCCCCTCCGCCATCGCCGCACGCACGTCGGCCGCCGTCCGAGCGATCGCGAAGCGCTGCGGGTGGGCGTCGACGAGGCGGTGCACGAAGTCGATCTGCTCGAGCGTGGCCACCACCTGCTCCGCCCCCTCCAGCACGGGATCGACCCAGACCGACCAGAACTGGCCGGCGACCCCGCCCGCGGTCAGCCGCGGCAGATCGGTCTGCGTGGCCGTCACCGGGCCGGAGAGCTCCGCGACCCGGTAGCCGAGCAGCGTCCTGCTCGCCCAGGCGAGGTCGTTGTGGCCGTCGATCACCCGATCGATCGGCAGGTCCGCGTCGACCATCTCAGTCCTCTCGTCCATCCAGCACCGCGTTCATCCGCGCGGTGAGCACCGGGTCCACGGCGCGCGCGACACCGTCCAGCTCCCGCACGGGCACCGCACCGCGGGTGCTGGAGCAGAGCCAGAGGGCGTCCGCCCGCTCCAGATCGTCCCGCATCATCGGACCGACGCGGGAGGGCACCTCGGCGAGTCCCGCGAAGACGTCGGCCTGGGTCGTCCCGGGGAGCACCCCGTGCTCGGGCGGTGGCGTGACCAGCGTCCCGTCGAGCCGCGCGATCAGCGTCGACCGCGGCCCTTCGAGGACGAACCCGTCGGCGCTGACGAAGACGACATCGTCCGCACCTCGGCTCCGTGCCTCCCGCAGGGCCGCCTGGTTCACGGCGTACGCGAGGGACTTCGCTCCCTGCAGCAGCCAAGGCGCGGTCTCCATGACGTCGTGCCGGTACCCGCGGTCGAGCACCACCGCGGAGACGCCCCGCGCGCGGACGGCCTCCGGGTCCTCTGCCGCGAAGCCGAGCACCCACCCCGTCGGTCCGGCCGGGTCGATCTCGTCCCCGCGGGTCATCGCGAACTTGATCGAGGCGATCTCCCCGTCGCGGAGCACTCCGGGGCGGGAGACCTCGGCGGCCGCGCGGCGCACCGCCCGTGCCCACAGCTCTCGGCCTGGCGCGGGCAGCCCCAGGAGCTGCGCCGAACGCTCCAGCCGCGCGAGATGCGCCTCCAGCGCCTGCGGCCTGTCCCCGCGCACCACGGCGGTCTCGAACACGCCGTCGCCGCGGGTGACGCCGAGGTCGGTCGCCCGGATGATCGGCTCCCGTGGATCGACGGGGTGGATCTCGTCCTCCGCGGCTTCGACGGCGAGATCGAGCCGGTACAGCAGCAGTGCACGCATGGGATTCCGCTCTCGCAGGTTCGGGGTCGGTCAGCCCGCGGTCAGGACGGCCTCGGGGGCCTCGGCCGCGGAGGAGTCGAAGACGCGGGACGCGTCACGGGCGATGCGCTCGGCGAGCACCTCGTGTCCGATGCCCGGTCCGGTGGGGACCGTCACGCGACCGGCGACGGCGGTCACCGGAGGCGCGATGATGTCGGACTCGTAGTACTTGTCCGATCCCGACACATCCGACGGCAGCAGGAAGCCGGGCAGGGACGACAGCGCGACGTTCGCAGCCCGCCCGACGCCGAACTCGTGCATCCCGCCGCACCACACGGGGATGCCCGCGTCCTGCGCAACGTCGTGCGCGGCGCGGGCGACGGTGAGCCCGCCCATCCGCGACACCTTGATGTTGAGGACCCGCCCTGCACCCAACCGGATCATGGTCCGCAGGTCGCCGAGGTCGACGACCGACTCGTCCAGGCACACGTCCGTGTCGAGCCGCGCCTGCAGATCGGCGTGGGCCACGAGATCCCGCGGCGCGAAGGGCTGCTCGATCATGGTCAGCGCCTCGCGATCCAGGCGCGCGAACACCGCGGCCGCCCGCTCGTCATCGGCGTAGGCGCCGTTCGCGTCCACGTGGAGATCGAGGTCGGGGTAGGCGCCGCGCACCGCACGCACCGGCTCGACATCCCATCCCGGAGCGATCTTGAGCTTGACGCGGGGGTAGCCGGCGGCGCGCTGCACCTCCACCTGCGCGAGCAGCTCGTCGATCGACGGCTCGATGCCCAACGACACCCCCGCGACGACCTCGTCGCGCGTCCCGCCCAGGGCCGCGGCGAGCGCAACCCCCCGCCGCCGGGAGGCCAGGTCCCACACCGCGCCGGAGAACCCGGCCTTCGCGAACTCGTGCCCGCGGACCCGCGCCCACGACGCCTCCAGCTCCGCCGGCTCCTCCCCCTCGGCACGGAGCAGCGCGGGCACGAGGTACCGCGTGGCGATCTCCCACGCGGTGACCGTGGTCTCCGCACCGTAGAACGGATCGCTCGGGGACGCGATCTCCCCCCAGCCCGTCCGGCCGTCGGCATCGGTGACCTCGACGAGCACGTGCTCGATGCCGGATTTGCGGTGCGAGCTCGTCTCGAAGCTGTGACGCAGCGGCTGGCGCAGGGCGAACAGCCGGACGCGGACGACCCTCACGCGTCCTCCTCAGGGCGGGGCCGCGCGGTCTCGGGGCCGTAGAGACCCAGGCGGGCCACCAGCCGGTCGCGTTCGGCCAGCCGCCGACGCGCTCCCTTCGCGCTCGCCGTGGTGAGCGCGCTCAGCAGGTGGCACACCGCCGCGACCGGGGTCGGCGAATCGGCGTACGACGCCGATCCCGTGCGCACCCGGATGAGCGAGGTCGCGATGGATGCGAGCGGCGCGTCCTCGCTGTCGGTGATCACGACGAGCTGACCGCCCGCCTCGCGGAAGAGCCGCCCGAGCCGCACCGTCTCCTCGCGGTAGCGCCGCAGGGAGAACGCGATGAGCACGTCGCTGGCCCGGACGTCGGTGAGCACAGTGAGCGGCTGCAGCGCGTGCCCGTCGACGAGGAACACGTTCGACAGCGTCGCCGAGAGATCCGCGTTGAGCAGCTGCGCGTAGGCCGCCGCCTTGCCCTCGCCGGCGACGTACCGTCGCCGGGCACCGAGCAGCAGCGCCGCGGCCTGCGGCACCTGAGCCGAGCGGCTGAGCTCCTCGAAGGTCTGCGCGAGCGTGCGCTGCTCGGTCTCGATGATCCGCGCCTGGATGCTCTCGGCGGAGAGGTTGGTGCGGATGCGCTCGCCGTAGCGGTCTCGCGGAGAGACGAGGTCGCGATCCTCCTGGTCGTGGTCGTTCATGCCGTGCCCTCCCGAGGTGTCGCGCGGTAGACCGCCGTGTCGTCGTCGAGGCGCGTGGCCCCGACGAGGACGTCCCCGCGGCAGAATGCCGCGGTCATCGTCCGCTCCAGATCCCGCCGGAGCGCCGCGCGCTCCTCGACGTCGAGGTCGCCGGGACGGGTTGGGATCGCGATCCAGGTGCCGCCGTCCGCCGCCGCGGCCCGCCCCCAGTCGTCCGGCCCGAGCACGGGCGGGACGGGAAGGGACCGGCGGGAAGGCCGGTCGGCAGCGTCCAGGTCCCACGAGACCACCAGGCGGTCGGTGTCGGGGCGGGCGTAGTAGTCCCGCTCGTAGGCGATGCCGACGGCCCCGAGGGAACTCAGGTTGAAATGGGCATTGCGCGAGAGCAGCGGATCGAACGTCCACCGCATCGTCCGCTGCCCCCAGCGCAGGGCCACGGCACGCTGCGCGAGCTTGAGCGCCTGGCCGACGCCGCGTCCCTGGTGCGCGGCATCGACGGCGGCCGCCTGCGAGTAGTGGAAGGACGCGCCGGTGGTGTCACAGCCGGCGAACCCGTACGCGAACCCGATCAGCTCTCCGTCGTCGGCGAAGGCGCCGACCGCGGAACCGCCGTTGCGGGCGAGGGCGGTGAGCAGGTTGGCGTTGAGGGCGTACTCGTTCTCCGTGTATGCGAAGACGCGGGCGTACAGCGCGGCGGCCTCACGGAACTCGGTGTACCGGGTGAGTTCGCGGCAGCCGTGGGCGACACCGGCGGCCACCGAAGAATGAGGCACGATACGTTTCCTAAGATCGAAGAGTCCTGCTGCTTTGAGCGATGTTATCGGCGGGTTGCGGGGCGATCAAGGGGCAAGATACGGTTCGTAACCGTGACGACTCTCTCGGCAGTGCGCGACGGGGACCATCCTTCCGACGACATCATCGCACTCGTGCGCGAACTCGTGCTGATCGAGACGCCGAGCCGCGACACAGAGGCGAGCGCCCGCATCGCCGACCTGCTGTCCGCCTGGTTCGCCGGCGTCGGCGGCAGCGTCCAGCGGATCCCGCACGAGCTCGGGACGGATCTCGTCATCGACGTCCCCGGTACCGGAGACCCGGTTCTCCTCATCGGCCACACCGATACCGTGTGGCCGGTCGGCACCCTGGCGGACGACCTGCCGTGGACCGAGGACGGGGATGTCGTGCGCGGCCCCGGCGCCTACGACATGAAGGCCGGCATCGTGGTGATGCTCGGGGCCCTGCGGCACCTGCAGTCCGTGCCGCTCGAACAGCGGCGCGCCGTGCGGATCGTGCTCGTCGCGGACGAGGAGATCGGCTCCCCCGTCTCGGGCCCCCTGCTCGCGGAACGGGCCAGGGGCGCGTCCTGCGCCATCGGATTCGAGTCCCCGCATCCCGACGGCGCCCTCAAGGTCGGCCGCCGCGGCAGTGCCCGGGTGCGCATCGCCGTCACCGGCCGCGCGGCCCACGCCGCACTCGATCCCGAGCACGGCGTCTCGGCGATCGACGAGCTCGTGGACCAGCTCCTCCTGGCCCGCGCGATCGTGGCCGACCCGGAGCTTCCGAGTCCGGTGCTGTGCAACGTCGGCGTCATCGACGGCGGCGCGAGGACCAACGTGGTGCCGGCGCACGCGGCGGCCGAGATCGGCCTCCGCTTCCGAGACCCGGACAGCGAGCAGCGCGTCCTCACCGCCCTCCAGGAACTGGCGCCGGTGCGCCCCGGCGCCCGCCTCGAGGTCGCCGTGCTGAGCGCCCGGCCCGCCTGGCAGGCCTCGGCGGAGGACACCGACCTCCTCGCCCGGATCGCCGCGGCCGGCGCCGCACTCGGCCAGCACGTCGACGGCCGCCCCGCGGCCGGCGCGGGCGACACGAACCTCCTCGGCGGAAAGGGTCTGCCGACCGTCGACGGCTTCGGCCCCCGGGGCGGCGGTGCGCATGCGCTGGACGAGCACTTCCTGCGCTCCTCCCTGCACGAACGCATCGCGCTCCTGCGTGCCGTGCTCACCGTCCCGGCGGAGTGACGATACGATTCCGGTTCGCGCGCCCGACCCGAACCGGCCCGAGATACGTTCCGGATGTCCGCGTCGAGAAGTCATCCTTCGCTCCCGTCATCCCGATGCGCGAATCCTGGCATCCGCGTGTTTCCGCTGTGTTACACCCGCTCGACGGCCCGCGTTCTTTCGGATCCGCGCGATTTTTCTTGCGCGATACGCATCGAATGTCTTGACCACAGGGCCGTCTTCCGCTTGCATGGTCAGCACCGACCCGGCTTCACTGTGGATCCGGGCGGCGCCCGAAGGGACCTTCCATGCGTCTTGCCCCCCGCTCCAGAACCGTGCGAAGTCTGACCGCCGCCGCGATCGCCTCCGCGCTCCTCCTCGCCGCTCCGGTCGGTGCCGCTCAGGCGCAGTCCGTCAGCGCCGCCACCGAATCCCCGGCCTCCGACACGACGCTCCGGATCGCCACCTCCGGGTTCGTGGACACGTTCAACCCGTTCATCTCGATCTACCTGACGCCGACGAACATCATCCGGTACGTCTACGAGTCGCTCGTGCAGAACGACGCCGAGGACGGCTCCCCCACGAAGGGCCTCGCCGACAGCTGGGAGGCGACCGACGGTGGTCAGACGTGGACCTTCACCCTCCAGGACGACCTCGTCTGGTCGGACGGCGAGCCCATCACCTCCGCCGATGTGAAGTACACGTACGACCAGATGATGACGGTGCCCGCCCTCGGCACCGCCAACGGCAACCTCGTCTCCAACTTCGACACCGTCGAGACCCCCGACGACAAGACCGTCGTGATCACCCTGAAGACCCCGCAGGCCCCGAACCCCGGCTCGGAGATCCCGATCGTCCCGAAGCACATCTGGGAGGAGGTCGACGACCCGACGACCTTCACCAACGACGCCGACGTGGTCGGCTCCGGCCCGTTCGTCCTCGACAGCTACTCGGCCAACCAGTCCATCGTGCTGAAGGCGAACGAGAACTTCTGGCGGGGCGCCCCCAAGATCGACGCGATCCAGTACGTGTACTACACGAACTCGGACGCCCAGGTGCAGGCGCTCAAGGCGGGCGACGTCGACCTCGTCACGGGCCTCACCCCCACCCAGTTCTCGGCACTCGAGGGCGTCGACGGCATCACCACGCACTCCGGTGAGGGCCGCCGCTACCACTCGATCAGCATCAACGTCGGTCAGCAGACCCGCGACAACGTGCCCTACGGCACCGGCAACGCCGCGCTGAAGGAGCTCGAGGTGCGCCAGGCCATCCGTCTCGGCACCGACACGGCCACCCTCCTCGACAAGGTCCTGGACGGCGAGGGCACGCTCGCGACGAGCTTCATCCCGGCGTCCTTCCCGAAGTGGCACCTGTCGGACGACGACGACGTGATCGTGGGCTTCGACCCCGAGGCCGCGCAGGCGAAGCTCGACGAGGCGGGCTGGGTCCCCGGCGCGGACGGCATCCGCGAGAAGGACGGCCAGAGCCTGAGCCTGCGCCTGCTGACGGACGCGGACGACGCGAACGAGCAGTCCATCTCCGACTTCTTCGTCCCGTGGATGAAGGACATCGGCATCGAGATCACGGTCGAGTCCACCGACTCCGACACGATCAGCGCGAAGGCCACCTCCGGCGACTACGACCTGTACTTCAGCGGCTGGTCGGTCAACCCCGACCCCGACTACCAGCTGGGCATCAACACCTGCATGAACCTGCCGACCGCGACCGACGGCACCGGCGGCACCACGCAGGACGGGTACTGCAACCCGGAGTTCGACGAGATGTACGCCGCGCAGCGCTCCGAGATCGACGCGGAGAAGCGCCAGGAGATCGTGCACGACATGCTCGCGCTGAACTACACCGACACCGCGCAGGTCGCCACCTGGTACGCCAACTCGCTGGAGGCCTACCGCTCCGACCGCTTCACGGGCTTCACGCTGCAGCCGAAGGACGGCGGCATCATCGCCAACCAGGCCGGCTACTGGGGCTACCTCACCGTCGAGCCCGTCGAGGGCGCGACCGCCGGCGGCACCGGCACGAACACCGGACTCCTCATCGGAGGCATCGTCGTGGGGGTGGTCATCATCGGAGGGCTCATCTTCTTCCTGATCCGTCGCCGCAACATCGCCGACGTCGAATGAGTCCGGCGAGACGCCGCGGGTGGCGGGCCTCCGCCCCCGCGGCGTCTCCCGGTCCGCTGTAAGGAGACCCCCATGTCCAACGCGGTACCCCCGTCCACCTCCGCCATCGCGACGAGCGCCGCGGCCGAGGAGCAGCCGAAGGGCGTCGGCGCCCTCCGCTACTTCCTGGTCAAGCTCGGCGGCGCGGCCATCAGCCTGGCGATGGTGATCCTCCTCGGATTCTTCGCCTTCAAGATCCTGCCGGGCGATCCGGTCGCCTCGATCGCCCGCGAGCGCGGGATGAGCGCCGAGCAGGCAGACCAGCTGCGCGAGCAGCTCGGTCTGAACAAGCCCCTGTGGCAGCAGTTCATCGACTACCTCGGCAACGTCTTCACCCTGAACTTCGGCACGAGCTACGTCTACCGCACGTCGGTGTCCGACCTCATCGGCCAGTACTTCTGGAACACGATCCTCCTCACCGGCACGGCGGCGATCATCGCGATCGCCCTCGGCCTCTGGCTCGGGCAGAAGGCGGCCTGGAAGCACGGCTCCACCTTCGACCGCATCGTCTCCGGCACGTCGCTCGTGTTCTGGTCGGTGCCGACCTTCTGGCTGGCCCTGCTGCTCCTGATGGTCTTCGGCGGCACGCTGCACTGGTTCCCGACCGGAGGCATGGTCTCCCCCAACCCGTCTACCGATCCGGTCGGCGCGGTCCTGGACGTGATCTCGCACATGGTGCTCCCGGTGATCACGATGGTCGCGGTCGTGTACGCGCAGTACCTCATGGTGATGCGCAGCTCGCTCCTCGAGGAGATGGGCGCCGACTACCTCACCACCGCTCGGGCCAAGGGCCTCCGAGAGGACCTCGTCCGCCGTCGGCACGCCGTTCCCAACGCCCTGCTGCCGACCGTCACCCTCGTCTTCATGCACATCGGCGGTCTCATCGCCGGGGCCGTCACGGTGGAGACGGTGTTCTCCTGGCCCGGGCTCGGGAAGCTCACCTTCGAGGCCATCTCCGGCCCCGACCTCCCGCTCCTGCAGGGCACCTTCGTGGTGTTCTCCACGATCATCATCGCGATGAACCTCATCGCGGACCTCATCTACCGGCAGCTCGACCCGAGGGTGAGGCGCGCATGACCACGGCAACCCCGACTATCCGTTCCCCCCGCGCCCTGGCGTGGCACCGCCGCGGCACCGCCTTCGTCGACTTCTGCCGGCAGTTCGCCCAGCACCGGGCGGGCATGGTGGGCCTCGTCTTCCTCGTGATCGTGGCCCTCATCGCGATCTTCGCCCCCGTGATCGCCCCCGCCAGCATGCTCGACGTCACGAAGCTCGTCGACGTGCAGCGCTTCGCCCCGCCGTCCTGGGAGCATCCCCTCGGCACCGACCATCAGGGTCGCGAGATCTGGGTCCGCATGGTGTGGGGCGCCCGGGTGTCCCTGCTCGTCGGCCTCGCCGCCACGGCGATGTCGATGATCATCGGCACCCTCGTCGGCCTCTCGGCGGGCCACTTCACCGGCTTCTTCGGGGGGCTGATGATGCGCATCATCGACTTCTTCCTCGTGCTGCCGTCGCTGATCCTCGCGATCGTGCTCTCGTCGGTGCTGAGCCGTGGCGTCTGGACGATCATCATCGCGATCGGCCTGACCTCCTGGGCCGGCACCGCCCGCGTCGTCCGCGCGCAGACCCTGTCCGTCGAATCGCGCGACTACATCGAACGCTCACGGGCCCTCGGCGCCGGGCACTGGCACATCATCATGAAGCACCTCCTCCCCGGGGTGCTGCCGCTCGTGCTCGCCAACACGACGCTCACCGTCGGCTCGGCGATCATCTCCGAATCCAC
The DNA here is from genome assembly GCF_002993305.1 of Microbacterium sp. str. 'China'. Classification (NCBI taxonomy): domain Bacteria; kingdom Bacillati; phylum Actinomycetota; class Actinomycetes; order Micrococcales; family Microbacteriaceae; genus Microbacterium; species Microbacterium sp. str. 'China'. The sequence goes on from NZ_CP027434.1 coordinate 2,102,223, forward strand.
CCTGGCGTTCCTCGGCCTCGGCGACACCACCCTGCAGTCGTGGGGCTCGATCCTGAAGAACGCGATGGACGTCTCCGCGGCGACAAGCGGCTACTGGTGGTACGTGCTCGTGCCGGGCATCGCCATCGTCCTCGTCGTGCTGTCGTTCACCTTGATGGGCCGCGCCGTCGAGAACATCACCAACCCGACGCTGAGGAGCCGCTGAGATGCCCGACCTGATCTTCGACGACGTCTCCATCACGTACCGCACCTCGGGGCGGTCGGGTCGGGACGAGGTGGCGGCCGTACGCAACGTCTCGCTCACCCTTCCCGCCGGGCAGACCCTCGGCATCGCCGGCGAGTCCGGCTCCGGCAAGTCCACTCTCGCCATGAGCGTGCTCCGGCTCCTGCCGCGCAACGCCCGGCTCAGCGGCCGCGTGCTGCTCGGCGACGAGGACGTCGCCACGTTGTCCTTCGGGCAGCTGCGCGCCGTGCGCTGGGCGCAGACGTCCATCGTGTTCCAGGGCGCGATGCACTCGCTCAACCCGGTCCGCACGGTGGGCTGGCAACTCCTGGAGGCGCTGGAGCTGCACGCCTCCGATCGATGGAAGGGCGAGAAGGCGCGCAAGGAGCGGGTGCGGGAGCTGCTCGACATCGTCGACCTGCCGCAGCAGAAGAGCGAGTCGTATCCGCACGAGCTCTCCGGCGGCCAGAAGCAGCGCGTCATGATCGCGATGGCCCTCGCCTGCGATCCCGAGGTCATCATCGCGGACGAGCCGACCACCGCGCTCGACGTGATCGTGCAGAAGCAGATCCTCGACATGATCTCCCGTCTCGTGGCGGAGCGCGGCATCTCGATGCTCATGATCAGCCACGACCTCTCGGTGCTCGCCACGGCGTGCGACCGGATCGCCATCATGCGCGACGGGGAGCTCGTCGAGGTCGGCGAGAGCTACGCGGTCTGCACCACCCCGCAGGAGGCGTACACCCGCCAGCTCGCCGACGCCTTCCCCACGATCGGCGACCCGGCCTCCCGGATGGCCCCGGTGACCCGGCACGGCCGCGATGCGGACGACGTGCCGGAGATCACCCACGGCGACGAGGTGCTGCTGGAGGCCCGCGGAGTCAACGTCACCTACCGCTCCGGCGGGCGCCCCGTGCATGCGGTCCGCGACGTCGACCTCTCGGTGCGCAAAGGCGAGATCGTCGCGCTCGTCGGCCAGTCCGGCTCCGGCAAGTCGACCCTCGCCCGCGCACTCATGGGACTCCAGCCAGCCGACCCCGGGTCGCAGATCCTCTTCGACGGCGCACCGATCCCGTCGAAAGGACGCGACCTCGCGCGGTTCCGCTCGCAGGTGCAGCTCGTGCTGCAGGATCCGTGGGCGGCTTTGAACCCGAAGCACAGCGTGTACGAGTCCGTCGCCGAGGGGCTGCGTGTGCAGCGCTTCCCCGGCGACGAGCGCGAGCGGGTGACGCAGAGCCTCGCCGATGCGGAGCTCACCCCGCCGGAGCGCTATTTCGGCGCCATCCCGCAGGAGCTCAGCGGCGGGCAGCGGCAGCGCGTCGTGATCGCCGGAGCGCTCGCCGTGCAGCCGCAGCTGCTCATCGCCGACGAACCCGTCGCCTCGCTCGACGCGTCAGTGCGCGGAGAGATCCTCGGCCTCCTGCTGGAGCTGCGTCGCCGCCTCGGGCTCTCGGCCCTCGTCATCACGCATGACCTCGGCCTGGCCTGGAACATCGCCCACACGGTCGCGGTGATGTACCACGGGCAGATCGTCGAGCACGGACCCACCGAAGAGGTGCTGCTGAACCCGCAGCACGAGTACACCCGGCACCTGCTGTCCGCGGCGCCGCGCATCGAGGAGAAGACGGCATGAGCACCCTGACGGAGGCGGCGGTGTCGCCGTATCTCGACACGGCTCCCCTGCAGCCCGGCGACACGGTGGCGATCGTCTCGCCATCCGGTCCCGGCAACGAGGAGAACACGCAGCGCGCCGTCGGCTACTACGAGTCCTGGGGCCTGAAGGTCCGCGTGGGGGCGCACGTCCTCACGCCCCACCCGCGCGCGTCGTACCTCGCGGGGCCTGACGACCTCCGCCGCGCCGACCTCGTCGACGCCTGGCTCGATCCGGACGTGGACGCCGTCGTCACGGCACGCGGCGGCTACGGGGCCCTGCGCCTCCTCGACGGCATCGACTGGGCCGACATGCGCCGAGGGGCGCTGCGCAAGGACGGACGGCCGAAGCTGCTCACGGGCTCGTCCGACGTGACGGCGCTGCACGAGACGTGGCGTGCGCATCTCGACGTCGCGACGCTCTTCTGCCCGATGGCGGGCAACAACGTCTTCCGCGACTCGGAGCAGGTGCGCGACGACGTACAGCGCTGGCTCTTCGAACCCTGGCGCGGGCGGGAGCTCATCGGTCCGAAGACCGAGATCATGACGCCGGGTCGCGCCGAGGGACGCTTCACGGGCGGCAACCTCAGTCTGCTCGCCGCCGGACTCGGCGCCCCGGAGGCGGACGTCCCCGCCCCCGGCATCCTTTTCCTGGAGGACATCACGGAGGAGCCGTACCGCCTCGACAGCTTCGTCACGCAGCTCCGGCGCGCGGGCCGTCTCGCGCAGGCGACGGGCATCGTGCTCGGCTCCTGGCACGAGTGCGGCGACCTCGACCTCGTCCACGCGCTCATGCGGGACGAATTCCAGGACGCCGGCGTCCCCGTGCTGTGGGAGCAGGGCTTCGGCCACGACCCGCACGCCCTCACCATCCCGCTCGGTGTGGATGGGGTGCTGGACGCGACCGGCGACGAGCCCCGCCTCACGGTGGGACGGCCATGATCGCCCTTCCGCCCCTCGACCCCCGCGTCACCTGGTCGATCCGGCTCGTCGACGCCGGCAGCGGCGAGACCCTGGCCGAGCACGAGCCGCACACCCAGTGCGAGACCGCGAGCATCGGCAAGATCTTCCTGCTCCTCGAGGTCGCTCGGCGGCTGGAAACGGGCGCGCTCGCCGAGGACGACCGGATCGCGGTCCCGGACGAGCACCGCGTCGAGGACTCCGGGCTGCTGTACCGCATGCACGATCAGCGCATCACGGTCCACGACGCGGCGCTCCTCGTCGGTGCGGTGAGCGACAACCTCGCCACGAACGCGCTGATCCATCTCTGCGGCCTGGAGGAGGTGCGGGCCGTCGCCCCGGCCCTCGGGTACCGCGACACGGCGCTGCACGACTACATCCGCAACGAGCGCACCCCCGACCTGCCCTGGACCCCGTCGTTCGGCACGGCGGCCGAGCTGTCCGACGTGATGCGCCGGCTCGGCGCCGGCGAGGCGTTCTCCCCCGCGGTGAGCGCCCGGGTGCTGGACTGGCTCGCCGCCGACACCGACACGTCGATGACCGCCGACGCCTTCCTGCTCGACCCCCTCGCCCACGTCGAGGCCGAGTATCAGGGCATGGTGCTGCGTCACAAGACCGGCAGCGTGAGCTTCGCCCGCGTCGACGTCGGACTGCTGCGGGGCCCGAGGGCCGCCGTCGCGTATGCGGTGGCGGCGAACTGGAAGGACTCCGCGGCCGACCTCCGCGCGCCCGTGCTCGACGGCATGCGCGCCGTCGGCGAGCTCATCCGTGCGCATGTCACCGGACGCGCACGAGACGAGGAGGACGCATGAGCGCGATCGACCTGGAGCTCCCCGACGAGAACGGCACCGCCTGGTCTGTCCTCGTCCAGGACATCGACTCGGGCGAGGTGTTGCTGCGCCATGAACCTGAGACGGTGTTGGACACGGCGAGCGTCGGCAAGATCTTCCTCCTGCACCGCCTCCTCGCCGAGGTGGACGCCGGTACGCGGACTCTCGACGAGCGTGTGACCCGCCGGCCGGTCGAGGCCATCGAGGACTCCGGTCTCTGGTACCTGCTGCAGGCGTCCGAGCTGTCGCTGTACGACGTGGCCGCTCTCATCGGGGCCGTGAGCGACAACGCCGCGACCAACACGCTGGGTCGCGTCATCGGCATCCCGACCGTGCAGGAGCATACCCGCGCGCTCGGCTACACCGCCTCGGCCCTCGACGATATCGTGCGGTGGCCGATCCCGCCCGGCGCCCCGAAGACGTTGTCGCACGCGAACGCCGCGGAACTCGTGCTCTTCATGTCGCGGCTCGCCGATGGGACCGATCTCTCCCCCGCCTCGGCCGACACGCTGCGCCGCTGGCTGGGCGCGGGCATGGACCTGTCGATGGTCGCGTCGGCGTTCGACCTCGACCCGCTCGCGCACTGGGGCTTCGATCGCGGCGTCTGGCTGCTGAACAAGACCGGCACGATCTCCCGCGTCCGCGCCGACACCGGGATCGTCATGTCCCCCACCCGCCGGATCGCCTACGCCGTCCTGGCGAACTGGGACCGGGGCGCCGACGGACGCGGACCGGTGCTGGCCGCCATGCGCCTTATCGGCGAGGGCATCCACGCCGCGCTCGCCGACTGACCTCGGTTCACAACTCAGGACATCCGGCGGCGGTCGGTACGACGCGCCGCTCCCGCGGCGCCGCCGACCCGGTTTCTCCTGAGTTGTGAACGCGGGTCAGACGACCCCGGCGCGAGCCAGGCGTTCCCGCACCCGATCGATCGGTACCGCGTGCGCCGTCCGCCCCTCGGGGCCCACCGTCGTCTCCGCCGCAAGCACCGAGTTGACCAGGGCCTCCTCGACCGCGTCCATCGTCGCGGCGAAGAGCGGCGAGAGCTCGTCGTCCGCGGCCGGACCGCCGTCCGCCTGGTCGTGCACCGAGAAGGCGATCGCGTAGTCGCCGCTGCCCTGCGCATAGTCGGCGCCGACACCGCGCATCGCGAACACGGCCCGGTTGGCCACGCGGCCGAGCTGCCGCCCGTCGACGGGCGCGTCCGTCGCGACGACGATCATGCAGGAATTGCCGACGGGCTGTGCCGGAGCATCGGCGAGGAGCTCCTCCGCGGGCAGCGGGACGCCGGCGATCCGCAGCGTGCCGCTGAAGTTCGTCTGCACGAGGACGCCGACCGTGGCCGAGCGCCCCGCGACCTCGACCAGCCGCGATGCCGTGCCGATGCCGCCCTTGTACCCGAGGGCGACGGTACCGGCACCGGCGCCCACGCCTCCCTCCGCGACCGCTCCCGGAGCGGCCGCGGCCAGGGCCGCCGCCACCTGCTCCTCCCCCACGGCGCGCCGGCGGATGTCGGAGAGGAACCCATCGTTCGTCTCGCCCACCACCGGGTTCAGCGTGGTCGTCCGTGCGTGCGCCGGCGTCGCCAGCAGATGCCCGAGCAGCGCGTCCGCGACGCGGAACACGGACAGCGTCGAGGTCAGCAGGATCGGCGTCTCCAGCGCCCCGAGCTCCCGGAGCTGCGTGGCGCCGACGAGTTTGCCGTAGCCGTTGCCCACGGAGAGGTTCGCGGGAAGGCTGCGGCGCTCGGCGGTGAGGGCGTCGGGGACGATCGCCGTCACGCCCGTGTGCAGACCGTCGCCGTGCAGCGTGGCGTGCCCCACCCGCACACCGGAGACGTCGGTGATCGCGTTCTCCGCGCCGCGCGGGAAGGCTCCGGACGGCACGCCGAGGTCGGCGAGACGGGGACGGGAGGACGAGGACGACGGCGGTGTCATGCTCCGATCCTTCCAGCGTCGAGGGGGCCGGCCGCAGCGCCGCGCCGGACGCTCCCCCGGGTCGAGCGCCGCGCCCGTGCGCTCGGTAGACTGGGCGGCACCACCCACACTCAGGCACGCTCACACAGTGCCGCATACATCGCTCGAGGAGACCTCCATGTCCGCCATTCCCGACAAGCCCGCACTCGAAGGTCTCGAAGCGAAGTGGGACGCCGCCTGGGCGGAGCAGGGCACATACCTGTTCGACCGTCTGCGCGCCGCCGAGCTCGGTCGTGAGGGCGTCTACTCGATCGACACCCCGCCGCCCACCGCCTCCGGGAGCCTCCACATCGGTCACGTGTTCTCCTACACGCACACCGACGTCAAGGCCCGGTACGAGCGCATGCGCGGCAAGACCGTGTTCTACCCGATGGGCTGGGACGACAACGGTCTGCCCACCGAGCGCCGCGTGCAGAACTACTACGGCGTGCGCTGCGACCCCTCGCTCCCCTACGACGCCGACTTCACCCCGCCGTTCGAGGGCGGCGACAACAAGTCGAGCCGGGCGGCCGACCAGCAGCCGATCAGCCGTCGCAACTTCATCGAGCTGTGCGAGCGCCTCACGATCGAGGACGAGAAGCAGTTCGAGGCGCTGTTCCGTCAGCTCGGACTGAGCGTGGACTGGACGCAGACGTACCGCACCATCTCCGACGACACGATCCGGCAGAGCCAGCTCGCCTTCCTCCGCAACATCGAGCGCGGCGAGGCGTACCAGGCTCTCGCGCCGACGCTGTGGGACATCGACTTCCGTTCCGCGATCGCGCAGGCCGAGCTCGAGGACCGCGACCAGCAGGCCGCGTACCACACGATCGAGTTCCCCTTCGCGGACGGCTCCGGCTCCATCGCGATCGACACCACCCGCCCGGAGCTCCTCCCCGCGTGCATCGCGATCGTGACCCACCCCGAGGGGCCGCACAAGCACCTCATCGGCACCAAGGTCCGCACGCCCTACTTCGGCGCCGAGATCGAGATCCACGGTCACCACCTCGCCCAGCCCGACAAGGGCACGGGCGCGGCGATGGTCTGCACCTTCGGCGACGTGACGGACATCATCTGGTGGCGCGAGCTGCGCACCGCCGCCGGCGAATCCCTGCCGAACATGACGACGATCGGCCTCGACGGCCGTTTCCTCGCCGAGGCCCCTTCGATCGTGGCCGACGCCGACGCCCGCGCCTGGTACGCGGAGAACGTGGCGGGCAAGACCGTCTTCAGCGCCCGCAAGGCGATCGTGGAGAAGCTGCAGGAGACCGGCGACATGACCGCCGTCGGCAAGCCCTTCCAGCACGCCGTGAAGTTCTTCGAGAAGGGTGACCGCCCGCTCGAGATCGTCTCGACCCGGCAGTGGTACATCCGCAACGGCGCCCGCGACGGCGAGCTGCGCGATCAGCTCCTCGCGCATGGTACCGAGCTGGCGTGGCACCCCGACTTCATGCGGGTCCGCTACGAGAACTGGGTCGGCGGCCTCACCGGCGACTGGCTCGTGTCCCGGCAGCGGTTCTTCGGCGTGCCGATCCCGCTCTGGTATGCGCTGGACGAGAACGGCGAGCGCGACTACGACCGCGTGCTCACCCCGGACGCGGCCGCGCTGCCCATCGACCCGACCACGGATGTGCCGGCCGGCTACACCGAGGCCCAGCGCGGCGTGCCGGGCGGGTTCGACGCCGAGGCCGACATCCTCGACACGTGGGCGACCTCGTCGCTGACCCCGCAGCTCGCGGGCGGCTGGCAGCGGGACGAGGAGCTGTGGCAGCTCACCGCTCCGTTCGATCTGCGCCCGCAGGGACAGGACATCATCCGCACCTGGCTCTTCTCGACCATGCTGCGCTCCACGCTCGAAGACGGCCGCGCCCCGTGGAAGAACGCCGCCATCTCGGGCTTCATCGTCGACCCCGACCGCAAGAAGATGTCGAAGTCGAAGGGCAACGTGGTCACCCCGGCCGACGTGCTCGACGCCCACGGCTCGGACGCGGTGCGGTACTGGGCGGCGTCGAGCCGCCTCGGCATGGACGCGGCCTTCGACCCGCAGAACCCGACCCAGGTGAAGATCGGCCGGCGTCTCGCGATCAAGGTGCTCAACGCCGCCAAGTTCGTGCTGTCGTTCCCGGTGCCCGAGGGAGCCCAGGTGACGCACGCGCTCGACGCCTCGATGCTCACGGCACTCGACGGCGTGGTGGCCGAGGCGACCGCGGCCTTCGACCGGTATGACGCGGCGCGGGCGCTGGAGCTGACCGAGGCGTTCTTCTGGACGTTCTGCGACGACTACCTGGAGCTCGTGAAGGAGCGCGCCTACAACCAGAACGACGTGGGCCAGGCCTCGGCCGCCCTCGCGCTGCGTCTGGCGCTGTCCACGCTGCTCCGGCTGCTCGCACCGGTGCTCTCCTTCACCACCGAGGAGGCCTGGTCGTGGTTCGAGGAAGGCTCCGTGCACACCGCAGCGTGGCCCGAGAAGCTCGGCATCGAGGGCGACCCGGCCGTGCTGGCCGCCGCGAGCGAGGCGCTCATCGGCATCCGGCGCGCGAAGACCGAGGCGAAGGCATCGCAGAAGACCCCGGTCTCCCGTGCCGCCATCGCCGCTCCCGCCGCGAAGGTCGAGGCCCTGCGCGCCGCAGCGGACGACCTCCGCGCGGTCGGCCGCATCGCCGAGCTCGAGATCACCGAGGCGGAGGAGTTCGCGGTCACCGCGATCGAGCTCGCCCCGGTCGAGGCCTCCTGATGCAGCTCGGCACGCGCTGGGCCACGGGTGCACAGCCGCCCGCGTCGGTCCCCGAGGCGCTGCGTCCCGCCATCGCCGAGGTCGAGTCCCAGGGCCTCACCGGCCACTGGACCCTCACCTGGCTCGAGGGCCGCGCGATCGCGGAGCTCGACGCCGGCTGGGAGGTCCTCCAGACCCCCTCCGGCGAGGTCATCGCCCGTCCCTTCTGATCGCGAGACCCCGCTTCATCGTCGAGACCCCCTCCTTCCCGCGCGGGAAGGAGGGGGTCTCGCCGCGTACCCGGGGTCTCGGGTCAGCGGCGCGACGCTCCGAGCTGCGCGAGGAGATGATCCACGGCATGCGGGTCGTGGCGGCGGGCTTGCTGTTCGCGGACGAGGTCGAGGGCGAGGGTCCGACGCTGCGCGCGCCGCTCGATCCGCTGCTCGACCCCGGCGGTGACCCGGTCGGCGAGGCGCAGCAGGCCGCGCTCCGTCCGTGTGGGACTGACGAGGTGCAGGGTCGCGGCGGTCATGATGCCTCCGTCGTCTCGCCCGCACCGGCGAGGGCCTCCCGCGGCGACGTCGGCAGGTCGAACAGCTCGGCCCGCACGGAGACCCGTCGGACGTCGGGCCCGGTCTGACCCCGATAGCGTTCGATGGCCTGCTCGATGAGATCCTCGATCTCCTGCCGCAGCGCCATGGCCTGCGCCGGCGTGACGTCGAGGTGCGTCGTGATGGTGATGCCGACGTCGCGCCACCCCTCGGGAACGTCCGACTCCGGGCGGTTGAGGTACTGCATCAAGGTCTCGTGCCGGAGCCGGAAGAACTCCGACGTGACGATCTGCGCCGCGGCACGGTTGGCCGGCGACATCTGCTCGTCCGGGCCCGGCATATCGATGCGTCCCTTCGGACGCTCCCACCATCGCTCCCGTGCCGTACCCCGGCCTTCCACCTCGCGGATGAGGTCGTGGGCCGCGAGAGCGCGGAGGTGATAGCTGGTGGATCCCGAGGTCTCCCCCACGAGGGCTGCGAGAGAGCTGGCCGTCTGGGGACCACGAGAGGCGAGCAGATCGAAGATCTTGACCCGCAGCGGATGCGCGAGCGCTTTCAGCGCCCCTGCATCCAGCGTCCGTACCTGCGTCTCGTTCGTCATGATGCAAAGATACGCTTGCAAACAACTCTTTGCAAGTGTTTCTTTGCATCCAGTCAACCCACGGTATCCCGGGCCGCGACGAAGGCCGCCACGCAGCGCTCCACCTGGTCGGGCGTGTGCGCTGCGGAGAGCTGCACCCGGATACGCGCCTTGCCCCGCGGCACGACCGGGAAGCTGAACGCCGTCACGTAGACACCCTGATCCTGCATCGCCGCGGCGATCCGGGCGGTGAGGGCGGCGTCGCCGAACATGACCGGGACGATCGGATGCTCGCCCGGAAGCAGGTCGAAGCCCTCCTCCGCCATCCGAGCGCGGAACAGGGCCGCGTTGTCGCGGAGCCGCGCCCGGAGGTCGGCCGACCCCTCGACCAGGTCGAGCGCGGTCAGCGTTCCGGCCACGATGGCCGGAGCGAGGGTGTTCGAGAACAGGTACGGACGGGAGCGCTGACGCAACAGCGCGACGATCTCCGCGTGGGAGGCGACGTACCCGCCGGAGGCGCCGCCCAGTGCCTTGCCGAACGTGCCGGTGTAGATGTCCACGCGATCCGCGACGCCGCACAGCTCGGGGGTTCCGCGCCCGTTGTCGCCGACGAAGCCGACCGCGTGCGAGTCGTCAACGAAGACGAGCGCGTCGTAGCGTTCCGCCAGGTCGCAGATCTCGGCCAGCGGGGCGATGTAGCCGTCCATCGAGAAGACACCGTCGGTCACGATCACGCGGAACCGGGCATCGGCGGCCGCCCGCAGCTGCTCCTCCAGATCCGCCATGTCGCGATTGCGGTAGCGGAGCCGGCGCGCCTTGGACAGCCGGATCCCGTCGATGATGGACGCGTGGTTCAACTCGTCCGAGATGATCGCGTCCTCGGCGGAGAACAGCGTCTCGAAGACACCGCCGTTCGCGTCGAAGCAGGAGGAGTAGAGGATCGCGTCATCGGTGCCGAGGAAGTCCGCGAGCCGACGCTCCAGTTCGAGGTGCTGCTCCTGCGTGCCGCAGATGAAGCGGACGCTCGCGAGCCCGTACCCCCACTCGTCCAGGGCCGTCCGGGCCGCAGCGAGGATGCGCGGGTCGTCGGCCAGCCCCAGGTAGTTGTTGGCGCAGAAGTTGAGCACCTCGGCGCCGTCGGCCGTGATCTCCGCCCGCTGCGGTCCGTGGATGCCGCGCTCGTGCTTGGTGAGCCCCGCCTCCTCGATTCCCGCCAGCTCCTGCGCCACATGGTCCTTGAAGGTCGCGTACATCACAGCTCCGTCCAGTCGAGGATGATCTTGCCCGTGCCGGCGGACTCCGCCGCCGCGAATCCGCGCTCCCAGTCGCGCGCCGGTACGACCTCGGCGATCACCCGACCGATCGCTTCGCGCAACGTCGCACTGGTCTGCAGCATCGCCCCCATGGCGTTCCATGTCTCGAACATCTCCCGGCCGTAGATCCCGGTGATCGTGAGCATGTGCGTGACGAGCTTGCCCCAGTCGATGTCGAATCCGGTCGACGGCAGCCCGAGCATGGCGATGCGTCCTCCGTGGTTCATGTTGTCGATCATCGCCGGGAGCGCCGACGCCGCGCCGCTCATCTCGAAGCCGATGTCGAAACCCTCGCGCATGCCGAGCGCCCGCTGCGCGTCGCGGATCTCCTGGCGGGAGACGTCGACGACCTCGTCGGCTCCCATCCCGCGCGCCATCTCCAGGCGCGGCGCGCTCACATCGGTCCCGACGATGAAGCGGGCGCCCGCATGCCGGGCGACGGCGATCGCCATCAGGCCGATCGGACCGCACCCGGTGACGAGCACGTCCTCACCGACGAGCGGGAAGCGGAGGGCGGTGTGCACGGCGTTGCCGAGCGGGTCGAAGATCGCGCCGAGCTCCGGGGTGACCTCGGCGTGGTGGACCCACACGTTCGTCGCCGGCAGCGAGAGGTACTCGGCGAAGGCGCCGTCGCGCTGCAGCCCGAGTCCGATCGTGCGGATGCACATCTGCCGCCGTCCGGCACGGCAGTTCCGGCAGGTGCCGCAGACGATGTGTCCCTCGCCGGAGACCCGGTCGCCGACCGCGATGTCGTGGACGAGCGGCCCGACCTCGACGACTTCCCCGTAGAACTCGTGTCCCGGGATGAGGGGAGCGGCGATCGCGGAGGCCGCCCAGTCGTCCCAGCGCCGGATGTGCAGATCGGTTCCGCAGATGCCGGTGCGGAGGACGCGGATGACGACCTCGCCGGGGCCTGCCACCGGGTCGGGGCGTTCCACGAGCGCGAGGCCGGCGCCGGGTTCCTCCTTGAACAGAGCTCTCATGCTCTGATCTCATCGCATCCTTTGCTGTAGAACAATCGGCATCTTCTGCATCCACTCTGTAGCAAGAACTAAACTGTTGTCGTGGAACTCCACCAGCTCCAGATCCTCCGCGAACTCGGAGCGCTGGGAAGCGCGACCGCCGTCGCCGAAGCGCTCCGGGTCACCCCCTCCGCGGTCTCGCAGCAGCTCGCCGCGCTGCAGCGCTCCTTCCCGGCCCCGCTCACCCGTCGCCAGGGCCGCACGCTCGTGCTGACCGCCGCCGGCGAGGTGCTGGCAGCAGCCGGAGCCGAGGCCATCGACGCGATGGCGGCGGCGCGCCACGCCCTGGACGACTTCGAGGGCGCGGCGACGGGAGAGGTGAGCATCAGCGGCTTCCACAGCGTCGGCCAGGCGCTCTTCGGCCCACTCGTGCGGGAGCTGTCCGGGAAGGAGCACGCCCCGACCGTGCGTCTCACGGACGAGGACGTCGCGCAGAGCGAGTTCCCCGGACTCACCGCGCGGTACGACCTCGTCCTCGCCCATCGGATGGAGCATTCCGCGCCGTGGCCGACCGAGGGTGTCCGCGCCGTGGGTCTCGTCCGCGAGCCTCTGGACGTCGCCGTCTCCGCCGACCACCCTCTCGCCGATCGCCGCACCCTCTCGCCGGACGAGATCGCCGAAGAGCAGTGGGTGACGAGCCGTGTGGGGTACTCCCCCGACGACGTGCTCCGCGCCGTCGCCGCCGTCGCCCGCCGCCCGGTCGAAGTCCGGCACCGCATCAACGACTACGGTGCGGTGTCGGCGGTGGTCGCGGCCGGCGGCGTTCTGGGCATGCTCCCCCGGTTCACCTCGCGCAGCGTGGACGATCGCGCCATCGTGCGCATCCCGCTCCGAGGCGTGAGCACGCACCGCATGATCGACGTCCTCGCACGGCCGGAGAACCTGCGCCGCCGCTCGGTCCGCGTCGTCGTCGACGCCCTGCGGGAGGTGATGACCCGTCTGAGCGCGGAGCGTTCCGGAGACGGCGGTGGCTAGGCTCGGAGGATGAGCGACGCCACGAACCCGCTGCTGCAGCCGTCGACCCTCCCCTTCGGGCTCCCGGACTATCGGGCCATCCGTCCGGAACACTACCTCCCCGCCTTCCGCGCCGGGTTCGCGGAGCAGCTCGCCGAGGTCGCGAACATCACCCGCGTACGGTCGATGCCGACGTTCGAGAACACCCTCGAGGCGCTGGAGAGGTCCGGCGCGCTCCTCGACCGGGTGGCGCACGCGTTCTACACGGTGAGCTCCGCCGATGCCACGCCGGAGATCCAGGCGATCGACGAGGAGCTCGCGCCGCTCATGGCCGCCCACCAGGATGCGATCACGCTCGATGCGGCGCTCTACGCGCGCGTGGCCCACGTGTACGAGCAACGCGACACCCTCGACCTCGATCCTGAGCAGCGCTACCTCGTGGAGCGCTACCACCGCGAGATGACGCATGCCGGCGCCGGGCTCGACGACGAGGCGAAGGCGCAGCTCACGGCTCTGAACCAGAAGCTGTCCGTGCTCACGAACACCTTCGAGCGGAATCTGCTGAGCGATACGAACGACCTCGCCGTGGTCTTCGACTCCGCCGCCGAACTGGAGGGCCTCAGCGCCGGCGAGCTGTCCGCGGCCGCACGCGCCGCGGCCGACCGCGGGCTCAACGGCCGCTACCTCCTCACCCTGCCGCTGTTCACCGGCCATCCGGCCCTCGCACGGCTCGCGGTGCGGGAATCCCGTCGCCGGATCATGGCGGCGTCGCGCGCGCGGGGATCGCGGGACAACGGCAACGACAACCGTCCGGTGCTGCGCGAGATCGTGCGCCTCCGCGCCCAGCGCGCGCGCCTCCTCGGGTACCCGTCGCATGCCGCCTACGTCACCGCCGACGAGACGGCGGGCTCCCCCGAGGCCGTCGAGCGGATGCTGCGCCGATTGTCCGCGCCGTCCGCGCGTAACGCCCGCACCGAACGGGACGCGCTCCAGGCGATCGTCGACGAGACCGAACCGGACCCCTTCCCCGTGGAAGCCCACGACTGGGCGTTCTACACCGAGCGCGTGCGCACCGCCCGCTACGCCATCGACACCGCCGCCCTGCGCCCCTGGTTCGAGGCGGAGCGCGTGCTGCAGGACGGCGTGTTCTTCGCGGCGACCCGCCTGTACGGGGTGACCTTCCACGAACGGCACGACCTCGCTGCCTACCACCCGCAGGCCCGCGTCTTCGAGGTGCGCAACGCCGACGACTCCCCACTCGGGCTCTACGTGCTCGACCTCTACACCCGCGACTCCAAGCGCGGCGGCGCCTGGATGAACGCGATCGTCAGCCAGTCCCGTCTGCGCGGCAGCGCCCCGGTCGTGGTCAACAACCTCAACGTCCCGCAGCCCGGGGACGGCGAGCCCACGTTGCTGACGCTCGACGAGGTGACGACGCTGTTCCACGAGTTCGGGCACGCTCTGCACGGCCTGTTCGCCACGGTGACCTACCCGCACTTCGCCGGGACCAACGTGTTCCGCGACTTCGTCGAGTTCCCGAGCCAGGTGAACGAGATGTGGATCCTCTGGCCCGAGGTCCTCGACCACTACGCCCGGCACCATGAGACCGGCGAGCCGCTGGATCCCGCCATCGTGGCGCGGCTGCGGGACACCGCGACCTTCGACCAGGGCCACGCGACCAGCGAGTACCTCGCCGCGGCGTGGCTGGATCAGGCGTGGCACCGGCTCTCCGTCGACGACGCAGTGGACGATGTCGCCGACTTCGAGGCGGCCGCACTGGCGGACATCGGCCTCGACGATCCCGCCGTTCCGACCCGGTACTCCTCCACCTACTTCGCCCACGTCTTCTCCGGCGGCTACAGCGCCGGGTACTACTCGTACATCTGGAGTGAGGTGCTCGACGCCGACACCGTGGAGTGGTTCCGGGAGAACGGCGGCCTCACCCGGGCCAATGGGGACCGTTTCCGCGACCGGCTGCTCGGGGTCGGCGGTTCGAAGGACCCGCTGGCCGCCTACCGCGACTTCCGGGGACGGGACGCCGAGATCGAGCCGCTCCTGAAACGCCGTGGACTGGATTCCTGAGTCGTGAGACCCTGAGCGCATGGACGCATTCCCTGACGCTCCGTTCGGCCCCGCAGACAGCCTGGAGCTGGAGGCCGTTCCCCTGGCCGTCATCCGCCACGAGGGCATCCGGATCGCCGACCTCCGCGATGCCTTCGACTCCGGATACGCGGCGATCGGTGCCGCCTTCTCTGCGGGCACCCTTATTCCGGCCGGCCCGGCGCTCGCGATCTACCACGGCGATCCGATGGGCGTGTTCGACCTGGAGCTCGGCTTCCCGGTCCAGGCTCCACCCTCCGACCCGATCGCCACGGGCGACGGGGCCGTCATCATCGCCTCGGCCCTGCCGACGGGGAAGGCCGTCGCGACCACCGTCCTCGGTTCCTACGACGGCCTCGGCGCCGGATGGGCGGCGCTGGTCGCGCGTGCGGCGGAGGCGGGGCTGCACCCGCGCGGCGTCTGGATCGAGGTCTACGTCTCGGACCCCGGTGTCGATCCCGACGAGCTCCGCACGGACCTGCTCATGCCCGTGGCCTGAGCAGGCGTTCAGGTCCTATCGCCGGAGTCGGTCCATCGCCTTGTACCAGGTGAGCTGGTGGTAGCTCTGGGTGAGTTGCTCCCCCGCCAGGTCCAGCGGCAGGGACCGCACGACGACGGCCTCGTGCTCATCCAGGGACTGCTCAGTGACGCGTATGCAACCGAGAGCGAGGAAGTGATGGACCTTGTTCGTGTGCGTTCCGAAGTTCGCCCAGGTCGCGCCGAGGGCCACCAACTCGTCGGCGACGCACCCGGTCTCCTCCCGGAGTTCGCGCGTAGCCGCGTCTTCCGGACGCTCGCCGGGCTCCGCTCCCCCGCCGATCGTGCCCAACGCGAGGACTCCCGCTCCGTGGCGGTACTCCTCGACCACGATCGCAGCGCCATCGCGATCGACGGCGAGGACGGAGACCCAGTCACCGTACTCGAGGACGTAGTACGGCGCTATCCGGCGGGCGTGCTCGTCGAGACACTCATCCGCATGCACCCTGATCCACCGATCGGCGACGAGCGTCGTCCGCGCGACGGTCGTCCACGGAACGGGGTCAGCGCCCATGGCTCAGGCGCTCTTGCGCTTGCGCTCCATCACGATGGTGGGCGGGGCGCCCTCGTCGACGGCGGCACGGGTGATGATCACCTTCGCGACGTCTTCGGCAGAGGGGATCTCGAACATCACCGGACCAAGCACGTCCTCGAGGATGGCACGGAGTCCGCGGGCACCGGTCTTGCGCTCGACGGCGAGGTCGGCGATCGACCGCAGCGCGTCCTCCTCGAACTCCAGCTGGACGCCGTCGAGCTCGAACATGCGCTGGTACTGCTTGACGAGGGCGTTGCGCGGACCGGTGAGGATGTCGATGAGGGCGGCCTGGTCGAGCGGTGACACGTTCGTCACGACGGGCAGACGACCGATGAACTCCGGGATGAGACCGAACTTGTGGAGGTCTTCCGGGAGCACCTCGCTGAACAGGTCGAGGTCCTTGCCCTTGTCGTGCAGCGGAGCACCGAAGCCGACACCGTGCTTGCCGACGCGCGCCGAGACGATGTCCTCCAGACCGGCGAAGGCGCCGGCCACGATGAAGAGCACGTTCGAGGTGTCGATCTGCAGGAACTCCTGGTGCGGGTGCTTGCGACCACCCTGCGGCGGCACCGAGGCGACCGTGCCCTCGATGATCTTCAGCAGCGCCTGCTGCACGCCCTCGCCCGACACGTCGCGGGTGATCGACGGGTTCTCGGCCTTGCGGGCGATCTTGTCGACCTCGTCGATGTAGATGATGCCCTGCTCGGCGCGCTTCACGTCGTAGTCGGCGGCCTGGATGAGCTTGAGGAGGATGTTCTCGACGTCTTCGCCGACGTAGCCCGCCTCGGTCAGTGCCGTCGCGTCGGCGACGGCGAACGGCACGTTGAGGCGCTTGGCGAGCGTCTGCGCCAGGTAGGTCTTGCCGCAGCCTGTGGGCCCGATCAGCAGGATGTTGCTCTTGGCGATCTCGACCTCTTCGGCCTTCTGCTCAGCAGGCTGCAGGGTGCCGTGAGCGCGCACGCGCTTGTAGTGGTTGTAGACGGCGACGGACAGCGCACGCTTCGCGGGCTCCTGTCCGACGACGTATTCCTCGAGGAACGTGAAGATCTCGCGGGGCTTCGGCAGCTCGAACTCGGCGACCCCCTCGGCGGACGACTCCGCCATGCGCTCTTCGATGATCTCGTTGCAGAGCTCGACGCACTCGTCGCAGATGTACACGCCGGGTCCGGCGATGAGCTGCTGCACCTGCTTCTGGCTCTTTCCGCAGAAAGAGCACTTGAACAGGTCAGCGCTTTCACCGATGCGGGCCATGCGCGTCCTCCTCGGGGGGATCAGGATCGTTCTTCGAGCCTAACCGCTGCATGCGACACCGGGCCGCATTGGCGACGAGTCGTTCGGCGGGTCCGACGGACGACGGTGCCTCCACCGTCATTCCGCGGGGAGGCAGCCGCCGTCCATGATGTATCCCCCGACCTCGACGCGGACCTCGTCGGGACGCAGTTCCCCGAAGACGCAGCCGCCCTCCGGACCGTCGGCCCCGAACGCCACCGCGCGCGCATCTCCCCGGGCGACGTGATGGACGAGGCCGACCTCGCGCAAGGCGTCCTCGACGGCGATCACGGAGATCATGCCCTCCGTGCGCAGCGCTTCGAGACGCACGCGGAGGTCCGCCACCGGCTGCTCGGCGGCCGCCCCCGCCTCGGCCGACGTCTCCATCCGCTCACGATGCCGGTCGTTCTGCTCCATCGCGTGTTCCGGGTCGTACGGCGCACACTCCGGCGGAAGCTCGGCGCCGTCCACCTGCGGGCAGGCGGCGGTGGGCGTCACGGTCGGCGTCGGCTCTCCGGCGGCGACGCCGGCCGGCGCGGCAGCGCATCCGCCGAGCACGAGGATCGCCGCGAGCACGAGCGTCACACGCCCGGGGCGGGCGCGAACGCCGGAGGTCGCCATCATGCCGTCATGAAACCACAGCACCGGCGTCGCCCGCACGCTGGTCGCACGACGAGGGCCCCGCCGCGCGATGCGCGACGGGGCCCTCGGTCATCGTGACGTGTCGTCAGACCATGCTCTTGGTGTGCCAGACCGTCTTGACCTCGGTGAACGCGGCGATCCGCTCCGGCGAGGCGACCACGTCGCCGGGGGCGAGCACGCGCTTCAGCGTCTCCGCCGCGGCGATCTGCATGTCGACCCACTCCAGCGCACCGGCGCCGGCGAGGTCGAGGGCGTTCACATCCTGGTGCGAGGCGAGCCACGGCGCGATCTCCGCCGGCGAGCCGGTGAGCACGTTCACCACGCCGCCGGGGACGTCACTGGTCGCGAGCACTTCGGCGAGACTGATCGCGGAGAGCGGGAACTGCTCGCTCGCGACCACGACGACGGTGTTCCCGGCGACGAGGGCCGGGGCGACGACCGAGACCAGGCCGAGCAGCGCCGAGTCCTGCGGCGCCACGATGGCGACCACACCGGTGGGCTCGGGCACCGAGATGTTGAAGTACGGACCGGAGACGGGGTTCGCGTTGCCCGCCACCTGGGCGTACTTGTCGCACCAGCCGGCGTACCAGACCCAGAGATCGATCGCCTCGTCGACCTGCGCCGTGGCCGCCGAGGACGGGATGCCCTCCTGCGCCACGATCTCGTCGACGAACTGTGCCCGACGTCCCTCGAGCACCTCGGCGACCCGGTAGAGCACCTGGCCGCGGTTGTAGGCCGTCGCCCCCGACCAGCCCTTGGCGGCGGCGCGCGCGGCGACGACCGCGTCGCGAGCGTCCTTGCGGGAGGCCTTGGCGGCGTTGGCGAGGAAGGCGCCCTTGCGGGAGACGACCTCGTACGTGCGTCCGGACTCGCTCCGGGGGAAGGCCCCGCCGATCGCGAGCTTGTAGGTCTTCGGAACGGTCAGTCGCTTGCTCATGCTGCGGCTCCCTTGAGATAGGCGGTGAGCCCCTGGCGACCGCCCTCGCGGCCGAACCCGGACTCCTTGTAGCCGCCGAACGGGCTCGACGGGTCGAAACGGTTGAACGTGTTCGCCCACACGACGCCCGCACGCAGCCGATCCGCGACCGCGAGGATGCGCGAGCCCTTGTCGGACCAGATGCCGGCGGAGAGACCGTACGGGGTGTTGTTGGCCTTCGCGATCGCCTCGGCGGGTGTCCGGAAGGTGAGGACCGACAGCACCGGCCCGAATACCTCGTCTCGGGCGATGCGGTGCGAGGCCTCGACGCCGGTGAAGATCGTCGGAGCGAACCAGAAGCCCTGCTCCGGGATCGCGCAGTCGGCGGTCCAGCGCTCAGCGCCCTCGGCCTCGCCGACGTCGCTGAGCTCACGGATACGGGCGAGCTGCGCGGCGGAGTTGATCGCGCCGATGTCGGTGTTCTTGTCGAGCGGGTCGCCGAGACGCAGCGTCGACAGCCGGTTCTTCAGCCGGTCGACGACCTCGTCATGGATCGACTCCTGCACCAGCAGGCGGCTGCCCGCACAGCACACGTGGCCCTGGTTGAAGAAGATGCCGTTGACGATGCCCTCGACGGCCTGATCGATCGGCGCGTCGTCGAACACGATGTTCGCGGCCTTGCCGCCCAGCTCCAGCGTCAGCTTCTTGTTCGTCCCCGCCACGGCGCGGGCGATGTCGCGACCCACACCCGTCGAGCCGGTGAAGGCGACCTTGTCGACGTCCGGGTGACGCACCAGGGCGGCACCGGTCGCCCCGGCTCCGGTGACGATGTTCACGACACCGGCGGGGAGATCGGCCTGCTGCAGGATCTCGGCGAAGATCAGTGCCGTCAACGGCGTGGTCTCGGCCGGCTTGAGCACGACCGTGTTCCCGGCCGCCAGCGCGGGCGCCAGCTTCCACGCGAGCATCAACAGCGGGAAGTTCCACGGGATGACCTGCCCGGCGACGCCCAGCGCACGCGGGTTCGCACCCAGACCGGCGTAGTCGAGCTTGTCTGCCCAGCCCGCGTAGTAGAAGAACCAGGACGCGACGAGGGGCACGTCCACGTCGCGGCTCTCCTTGATCGGCTTGCCGTTGTCGAGGCTCTCGGCGACGGCGAGCTCGCGGGCGCGCTCCTGCACGAGGCGGGCGATGCGGAACAGGTACTTGCCCCGGTCGCGGCCGACCATGCGCGACCAGACCTTGTCGTAGGCGCGACGGGCCGCGGCGACGGCGCGGTCGATGTCCGCGTCGTCGGCGGAGGCGATCTCGGCGATCTCCTTCTCGGTCGCCGGGGAGATGGTGCGGAAGGGGGTGCCGGAGCCGTCGACGAACTCGCCGTCGATGAACAGCCCGTAGCTGTCCTTGAGGTTCAGCACCGCCGTGGACTCCGGAGCCGGAGCGTATTCCAGGAAGTTCATTTCAATCCCTTGGGTTGCTGCCCTTCGACCGGCTCAGGGACCGGCCGAAGAAGTCAGTCGATCGTGACGTAGTCGGGGCCGGAGTAGTGGCCTGTGGTGAGCTTCTGGCGCTGCAGGAGCACGTCGTTGAGCAGGCTCGAGGCGCCGAAGCGGAACAGGTGCGGCTGGAGCCACTCCTCCCCCACGGTCTCGGCGACGGTGACGAGGTACTTGACCGCGTCCTTGGACGAGCGGATGCCGCCGGCGGGCTTCACGCCGATGCGCTCCCCCGTCCCGCGATACCAGTCGCGCACCGTCTCCAGCATGAGCAGCGTGGTCGGCAGCGTCGCCGCCGGCTGCACCTTGCCCGTCGAGGTCTTGATGAAGTCGCCGCCGGCGAGGATGCCGAGCCAGGAGGCGCGCTTGATGTTGTCGTACGTGTTCAGCTCGCCGGTCTCGAGGATCACCTTGAGCGAGGCGTACGAACCGTCCTCACGGCGGCACGCCTCCTTGACCTGAGCGATCTGATCGAACACCAGTCCGTAGCGGCCGGACAGGAACGCACCGCGGTCGATGACCATGTCGATCTCGTCCGCACCCGCGGCGACCGCTTCCGCGGTGTCGGCGAGCTTGATCGCGAGGGAGGACCGGCCGCTCGGGAAGGCGGTGGCCACCGCGGCGACCGAGATGAGGCCGTCGTCGGGGTCGCCGTGCAGGCTGCCGAGAGCCTCGACCGCTCCGGCGACCATGTCGCCGTAGACGCACACGGCCGCCACCCGAGGCGTGGACGGATCCGCCGCATCCGGGTTCTTCGCCTTGGCGACGAGCGAACGGACCTTGCCAGGGGTGTCCGCACCCTCCAGGGTGGTCAGGTCGATCAGCTTGATGATCGTGTCCAGCGCCCACGCCTTCGACGTCGTCTTGATGGAGCGGGTGCCGAGGCCGGCAGCGCGCTGCTCCAGCCCGACGGCGTCCACGCCGGGGAGGCCGTGCAGGAAACGACGGAGGGTCGCGTCATCCGGCTCACCGCCGAGGACGTCCACCGCCGTCCTGCGGCTGAGTTCTGTCGTCGTCACTGTTCCTCCAACAATGCTCGTGCTGTGGTCTCATCGGTCACCAGGACCCCGCACAGGCCGCTGGTCACGACCGTGCGCGCGATGTCGTGCTTGGCGGGGCCCGCCGTCACGAAGATGGCCCGCGCGGCGCCGCGCAGGCGGTCGAGCGAGACGCCGACCGTGCGGGCGTCCAGCTGCGGGTCGACGATGTTGCCCTCGGCGTCGACGTAGCGCCCGAGGACGTCGCCGACGGCACCGCGGCGCGCCAGCTCCTCCACATCGGCGGCCGTGAGATAGCCGTTCTCGACGTGGGCGGAGGTCGCATCGCACGGTCCGGCGGTGAACAGGAACGCCTGAGCGTCCGCAGCCTCCTCCAGCACGGCCGCGACGGTGCGGTCGCCTTCGATGGCCTGCTTCGTCTCGACGTGCTCCAGGATCGCGGGGCTCGGCAGCAGCGAGACCTGGCCGGACGCTCGCTGGGCGATGGTCACCGCGAGTCCCGCGGCCCCTCCTGAGCGCCGATTGAGGCTGACACCGCCGTTGAGCTGCACGACGGTGACGCCGTTCGCCCAGCCGTCGGGCAGGGCCTCGGCCACGGCGCGGAGGGTCTTGCCCCAGCTCACCCCGAGCGTGCGCGGAACCGGACGAAGGGCGGTCAGGAAGTCGGCGGCTGCTTGAGCGACGCGCTCCAGCGTGCCCTCGTCGCCCTCCGGCGAGGGGACGACCACGGCGTCGGTGAGCCCGAACCGCTCCACGAGCTCGCGCTCGAGGCCGAGCCGACGGGCGCGCGGGTGGACGATCTCGATGCGGACGATGCCGCGCTGCCGCGCCTGCGTGAGGAGGCGCCCGACCTTCCACCGGGAGATCTTCAGGAGGCCACCGATCTCGTCCTGCGTCTTGTCCTCGTCGTAGTACAGCTCGGCGACCCGGACCATGAGCAGATCTTCTTCCACGGTGTCCTCCTTCCTCCTCCAGGGTAGGCCGGATTCAGCGTTCGCGCACCCATCTGCTCATATGCGCAGGCGCGCCGTCTTCCCGCGCACATCCGCCGGAGACGCGAAGAGGACGCCCGTCGATCGACGGGCGTCCTCTTCTACGGATGCGGACTACGCGCGCTTGCGCGACGTGAGCACCTGATCGACGATGCCGTACTCCAGCGCCTCGTTGGCCGAGAGGATCTTGTCGCGATCGATGTCGCGGTTGACCTGCTCGACCGGCTTGCCGGTGTGACGGGCCATGGTCTCCTCGAGCCAGGTACGCATGCGGAGGATCTCCGCCGCCTGGATCTCGATGTCGGAGGCCTGACCGTGTCCGGCCTCCCCCATCGCGGGCTGGTGCATCAGCACGCGGGCATTCGGCAGCGCGAGACGCTTCCCGGGGGCACCCGCCGCGAGCAGCACGGAGGCGGCCGAGGCCGCCTGGCCGAGCACGACGGTCTGGATCTGCGGCGCGACGTACTGCATCGTGTCGTAGATCGCCGTCATCGCGGTGAAGGAGCCACCGGGCGAATTGATGTACATGGTGATGTCGCGCTCGGAGTCCTGGCTCTCCAGGACGAGGAGCTGCGCCATGACGTCGTCGGCCGACGCGTCGTCGACCTGCACGCCGAGGAAGATCACGCGGTCTTCGAACAGCTTGTTGTACGGGTCCTGGCGCTTGAAGCCGTAGGCGGTGCGCTCCTCGAACTGCGGCAGCACATACCGGCTGGAGGGCAGGTTTCCGGCGGACTGGAACGTGGGTGTGTACATGGTGTCCTCTCGAATCCTTACTCGACGCCCGTGCCGCCGCCGCCGGTGACGTCGCTGGCGTGCTCGCGGATGTGGTCGACGAAGCCGTACTCGAGGGCTTCCTCCGCCGTGAACCAGCGGTCGCGGTCGCCGTCGGCGTTGATCTGCTCGACGGGCTTGCCGGTCTGCGACGCGGTGATCTCGGCGAGGCGCTTCTTCATCGACAGGATGAGCTGCGCCTGGGTCTGGATGTCGCTCGCGGTGCCGCCGAAGCCGCCGTGCGGCTGGTGCAGCAGCACGCGGGCGTTCGGCGTGATGTAGCGCTTGCCCTTGGTGCCGCTCGTCAGCAGCAGCTGGCCCATGGACGCGGCCATGCCGATGCCGACGGTGACGATGTCGTTCGGCACGAACTGCATCGTGTCGTAGATCGCCATGCCCGCGGTGATCGAGCCGCCCGGCGAGTTGATGTAGAGGTAGATGTCCTTCTCGGAGTCTTCGGCGGCGAGAAGGAGGATCTTCGCGCAGATCTCGTTGGCGTTGTCGTCTCGCACCTCCGAGCCGAGCCAGATGATGCGGTCCTTCAGCAACCTGTCGAAGACGCTTGTCGCGACGAGGGGTTCAGCCATGTCAGCTCCTGCTTCCGTGTTTCAGTGATTCGAATCTACCGGCGCGCGCACAGCCCCTAGGTCGTGTTCGCCGTCGGCATATCAGGTGTCGCTGCCGGCGATCTCGTGCGCGTACGCCGTCATCGACCGGTGGTAGCGCGGCAGGTGCGGGACGAGGGCGAGGATGGCCACCGACAGGCCCTGCGCGGGCCGGCCGGCACTCGCGAGGATGAGGGCGTGCACCACTGCGACCGCGTCGCGATACGGCCCGTCCGCCGCGATCTCCTCCTCGGCGCGGATCACCCTCAGCGCCTCGTCGTAGTCACCGAGGTTGCGCAGCGAGCTCGCGAGCTGGATCACGCACTGCGGGCGGTGCTCCTCGTCGAGGCCGAGCGCCAGGGCGCGGCGGTACAGCTCCACGGCCTCCGCCGGGCGCCCGGCGGAATCGCGAGCACCGGCGCGCTCGAACTCGGCCCTCGCGTCGTCCGCACCCCGTTCGGCGGCGAGGGCGTCGATGCGCGCGATCGTCTCGTCGCCGACCTCCTCTCCGGAGGCCTCCGCCCACACCTGCTCGATGCGGTCGTCCCAGCTCGTCATCCCGTCGCCCTTCCCTCGATGAGAAAGAGGGCGGATGCCGCAGCACCCGCCCTCTTCACTCGACCGCGCCGATCACTCGGCGGTGTCGGCGTCCTTCTTGGCCGGAGCCTTCTTCGCCGCCGGCTTCTTGGCGGCGGGCTTCTTCTCCGCAGCGGGCTTCTCGTCCGCGTCGGCGTCCTTCTTGGCGGCCGCCTTCTTGGCGGGAGCCTTCTTCTTCGCGGCCGGCTTCTCCTCGGCCTCGGCGGGCTTCTCGTCCTCGGACTCGGCCTCGTCGTCGGTCACGACGAAGTCGGAGAGGTCGACGGCCTTGCCGTTGGTGTCCACGACCTTGACCTTGCCCAGCGCGATCGCGAGCGCCTTGTTCCGGGCGACCTCGCCGACCAGAGCGGGGAGCTGGTTCGAGGACTGCAGCGCCTCGACGAACTCCTGCGGCGCCATGCCGTACTGCGCGGCGGACTGGATGAGGTACTGCGAGAGCTCCTCCTGCGAGACCTGCACGTCGGCCTGCTCGGCGATCGTGTCGAGCAGCACCTGCGTGCGGAACTGCTTCTCGCTGGCCTCGGTCACCTCGGCGCGGTGCACGTCGTCCTCGAGACGACCCTCGCCCTCGAGGTGGTTGTGCACCTCGTCCTCGATGAGCTGCGGCGGGACCGGGATCTCGATCTGCGCGAGAAGCGTCTCGACGAGCTTGTCGCGGGCGGCGGAGCCCTGCGTGAAGACGCCCTGCTGCTCGACGCGCTCACGCAGGCTGTCGCGCAGCTCGGCGATGGTGTCGAACTCGCTCGCGATCTGCGCGAACTCGTCGTCGGCCTCGGGAAGCTCGCGCTCCTTGACGGCCTTGACGCTGACGGAGACCTCCGCCTCCTTGCCGGCGTGGTCGCCGCCGACGAGGGCGGAGCGGAAGGTGGTGTCCTCACCGGCGGTGAGCGACTCGATCGCGTCGTCGATGCCCTCGAGGAGCTCGCCGGAGCCGATCTCGTACGAGACACCCTCGGCGCGGTCGATCTCGGCGCCGTCGATGGTGGCGACGAGGTCCAGCTCGACGAAGTCGCCCTTGGCCGCGGGGCGGTCGACGGGGATGAGCGTGCCGAAGCGGGCGCGCATGTTCTCCAGCTCGGCGTCGAGGGCGGCCTCGTCGGCCTCCACGGCGTCGACCTCGAGGGTGATGCCCGCGTAGTCGGGGAGCTCGATCTCCGGGCGCACGTCGACCTCGACGTCGACGAGGAGGTCGCCCGAGAAGTCCTTCTCGCTCGGCCACTGCGTGATCTCGGCCGACGGACGGCCGACGATGCGGAGCTTGTGCTCGGCGGTCGCCTCGCGGAAGAACTTGTCCAGGCCCTCGTTGACGGCGTGCTCGATGACGGCGCCGCGGCCGATGCGCTGGTCGATGATCGGAGCGGGCACCTTGCCCTTGCGGAAGCCGGGGATCTGGACGTCCTGCGCGATGTGCTCGTAGGCGTGCGCGATGCTGGGCTTGAGGTCGTCCGGGGTGACCGTGATGGTGAGCTTGACCCGGGTCGGGGTCAGCTTCTCGACGGTGCTGTTCGCCATGCTGGTGTGTTCTCCTTGTGGTTTCCGCGCAGAACGCGGCTGGAAGGTCGTGGGGTCGAGTCGGGGCGACAGGAGTTGAACCTGCGACCTCCCGCTCCCAAAGCGGGCGCTCTACCAAGCTGAGCTACGCCCCGGGGAATCCGCACGCAGATTCAGCCCCATCGAGTCTAACGGACAGGAGCACGCCCGACCGTCCGCTATGATCGATGGAGTCCGGACTCCGGTTCCGGGGGTGTAGCTCAATGGTAGAGTCTCAGTCTTCCAAACTGATTGCGCGGGTTCGATTCCCGTCACCCCCTCCACTCTCCTCGCTCCTTCCGCACGTCAGTGCGTGTGCGGGCGTCCGCCGTCGCCTACGCTGACAGGACCACCTCCCGACCGGAAGGCCCTGCCGAGATGAGCGCCCCGTGACCGCCCTCCCCCCGCTGGACGCCGCGGTCGTCACGGAGCTCCCCTCGTCCGGCGGGCATCGACTGCCGTCCGCCTTCTCCTCCGGCCCCGCGATCCCTGCACGACCGCGGAACCGCCGGCCGCTCGGAGTCCTGCTCGCCGTCATCGTCGCGGTGGGGGCAGCGGGAACGGGATTCGCCGTCACCCAGCTCACCGCGAATCAGGGGTACGACGAGGCCGCCGCGCGCGTGGCCGACGCGGCCCGATCGGTCACGAACCACCAGAGCGAGCTCCGGCACCGCACGACGGAGCTCATCGCAGCGACGGACGCGGGACACGTCATCATCGACACCGGAACCGCGGGCATCTCCGTGGGCGCGGACGTCTGGGATGCCCTGGACGCCGCCGTGGCCGACGGCGAAGGTATCGGTGCGGAAGCCGAGGAGGTCCTCGCTGCGGAGCGCCCGCAGCCCGACGCCAAACCCGCGTGGTTCTGGGAGCTCTTCCCCGCCACGGCCCGGCTGGAAGAGGATCAGTCCCTCCTCGAGGAGATCGAGCAGCGCACGACGACGGCGTCCGTGCAGGCCTCCGACGGTCTGGGCGCCGTGCGCGAGAGCGGCGTGGCCGTGATCTCCGCGACCGGACAGGCGGCCGGCGCTTTCGAGAAGGCGCACCCCTCGACCCGCAACGCCGCCGTCATCGCCCTGCGCGACGCCGCCGCGGACGCGCTCGCGGTCACGGAGATCGACGACGCGGCCGCGACCACCTACGCGGCCCTGCAGACGGCCGCCGTCCAGGTGATCTCCGCCGAGAACGCGGAACTGGCGGAGAAGGCGGGCCCTCTCCGCGGCGCGCGGCTCGAGATCGAGGCCTTCGCCCGCTCACTCGCTCCCGGGGTCCTGCTGGAGTTCGACTGGGCCCCCGTCGTCAACGGCGCCGGATACAACGGCAGTATGGGCGGCTACACGACCTGGTGGTGGGACACACCGGGACGCGCAGTCATCGAGCTGTCCGACTCGGTCGCGGAGCAGTGGCCCGCGGAACGCAGCAAGGCGCTCGTCGCCCACGAGGTGGGCCACGCCATCAGCGTCAAATGTCAGGACATGTACGACTCATCCACCCAGGACAGCATCGAGAAGTGGGCGACGGCCTGGGCCATCAGCATGGGCTTCACGGACGACGCCAACGGCGTATGGGCCTACGGGTATCCCCCGCAGAACTACATCGACGCCGCGGCCGGCTGCCGCTGAGACGGAAGAAGCCGCCGTGATCATCACGGCGGCTTCTCCTCTCGCTCAGTCGGCGGTCACTGACCCCGACGCTCGCGGAGCTGGGTGAGGGCGTCCTCCAGGAGCTGGACGGCCTCCTCGTCCGTGCGACGCTCCTTCACGTATGCCAGGTGCGTCTTGTACGGCTCAGCCTTGGCGACGGCAGGAGGGTTCTCCTTGTCGCGCCCGGCCGGAAGACCGGACTGCGGGTGGTCGATGATCTCCGGGATCTCCTCCTCGGGGAGACCGGCGGCGAAGTAGCGGACAGTCTCGTTGCCGAGACCGTCCCAGTACGACACCGCGATGCGGTCGGCGTGGTAGCCGTGGTCCTGCTCCCCCATGGGACCGGAACCGACACGGGTACCGCGGATCGCGTTTCCACCGGTAGCCATCAGATCACCTCGAACTTCGTGATGAGGCCGAGCGCCACGATGGCGATGAACCACGAGAGCGCCAGGACGACGGTGAAGCGGTTCAGGTTCCGCTCCGCGAGACCGGAGGAGCCGACCGCAGTGGTCATGCCGCCGCCGAACATGTCGGACAGGCCGCCGCCGCGACCCTTGTGCAAGAGGATGAGGAGAGTCAGCAGGACGCTGGTGATGCCCAGCACGACCTGCAGGACGAACTCGAGAATTGCCACGGAAAGAGCCTTTCGCTGGGGCCGGAGCGCCCCCGTAACGGTCAAGTATACGGTGCAGCGGGGCCGGAGCCCCGCCGCACTCACACGCCGACGTGCTTCTCGAAGCGGATGATCGCCGCGAACTCGTCGACGACGAGGCTCGCGCCGCCGACCAGAGCGCCGTCCACGTCGGGCTCGCGCATGAAGCTGGCGATGTTGGCCGCCTTGACCGAGCCGCCGTAGAGGATGCGGGTGCGGGCCGCCGCCTCGTCACCGAGGACCTTCGCGATCACACCGCGGAGCGCCGCGCAGACGTCCTGCGCCTGCTGCGGAGTGGCCGCCTGGCCCGACCCGATGGCCCAGACGGGCTCATACGCCACGACGATGTCAGCCGACGGGGAGACGCCCTGGAGGGCGGCCTCGAGCTGTCCGGCCGGAACCGCGCTGGCACCGAACTTCTCCAGGTCCTCCGCCGTCTCGCCGACGCAGATCACCGGGGAGAGGCCGTGCTTGAGCGCAGCCTTCACCTTGCCGGCCACGATCTCGTCGGACTCCGCGTGGTACTCGCGACGCTCGGAGTGTCCGATGATGACGTACTTCGCGTCGAGCTTCGCCAGGAACGCCCCGGAGATCTCGCCCGTGTACGCACCGGAGTCGTGCGCCGAGACATCCTGTGCACCGAACGCGAACGGGATCTTGTCAGCATCGATCAGCGTCTGCACGCTGCGGATGTCCGTGAAGGGCGGGAAGACCGCCACCTCCACGGATCCGTCCTCGTGCTTGGCGTCCTTCAGCGTCCAGTGCAGCTTCTGCACGAACGCCACCGCCTGCAGGTGGTCCAGGTTCATCTTCCAGTTGCCCGCGATCAGCGGGGTACGGGAGCTCACGCCCATCCGAGGACCTCCAGCCCAGGTAGTTTCTTGCCCTCGAGGAATTCGAGGGATGCGCCGCCGCCGGTCGAGATGTGCCCGAACTGGTCGTCGGTGAATCCCAGCTGGCGGACGGCTGCGGCGGAGTCGCCGCCGCCGACGACGCTCAGGCCGTCGACCTCGGTCAGCGCCTGCGCGACCGCCTTGGTACCCGCGGCGAAGGCGGGGAACTCGAACACACCCATCGGGCCGTTCCAGAACACCGTCTTCGATCCGCGGATGACCTCGGCGAAGCGCGCCGCGGTCTCCGGCCCGATGTCCAGGCCGATGCCCGACGAGCCGAACGCCGTCTCCTCGATCGCGTCCGCGGCGGCCACCTCGTGGTCCGCGTCGGCGCCGAAGGACGCGGCGACGACCACGTCGGTGGGGAGCACGAGCTCCACGCCGCGCTCGGCCGCCTCGGCGATGTAGCCCCGGACGGTATCGAGCTGGTCCTCCTCGAGGAGGCTCGACGCGACGGCATGACCCTGCGCCTTCAGGAAGGTGAAGAGCATGCCACCGCCGACGAGGATGCGGTCCACCCGCGGCAGCAGGTGGGAGATGACTCCGAGCTTGTCGCTGACCTTGGACCCACCGAGCACCACCGCGTACGGACGCTCCGGGTTCTCCGTCAGGCGGTCGAGCACGTCGAGCTCGGTCGCGATCAGGAGGCCGGCCGCCGAGGGCAGCAGCTTCGCGAGGTGGTAGACGCTCGCCTGCTTGCGGTGCACGACGCCGAAGCCGTCGGAGACGAGCACGTCGCCCAGCTCCGCGAGCTGCGCCGCGAAGGCACCACGCTCGGCGTCGTCCTTCGAGGTCTCCCCGGGGTTGAACCGGAGGTTCTCGATCACGACGACCTGGCCGTTCTCGAGGGACGCCACGGCATCCTTCGCGGCCTCGCCGACCGTGTCGCCCGCGAAGGCGACCGGCGCGCCGAGCAGCTCGGACAGTCGCTGGGCGACCGGCTCGAGGCTGTACTGCGGGTCGGGGGCGCCGTCGGGACGGCCGAGGTGCGAGCAGACGACGACGCGGGCGCCCGCGTCGATGAGGGTCTTCAGGGTCGGCAGCGAGGCGCGGACACGGCCATCGTCCGTGATGATCCCGTCCCGCAGGGGGACGTTCAGATCACAACGGACGATGACGCGCTTGCCCTCGAGCGAACCCAGTGAGTCCAGGGTGCGCAGAGTCATGTGTCGGAGCTCAGATGCGCTCGGCGACGTACTCGGTCAGGTCGACGAGACGGTTGGAGTAGCCCCACTCGTTGTCGTACCAGCTCGAGACCTTGATCAGGTTGCCGCTGACGTTGGTGAGCGTGGAGTCGAAGATCGACGAGTGCGGGTTGTGCACGATGTCGCTCGACACGATCGGGTCCTCGTTGTACTGCAGGTACCCGGCCAGACGACCCTCGGCCGCAGCCTTCTTGTAGGCCTCGTTGACCTCGTCCACCGTGAGGTTCTCGCGGTCCGTGATGAGCGTCAGGTCGACGATCGAGCCCGTGGGAACCGGCACGCGGTAGGAGGAGCCGCTGAGCTTGCCGTTCAGCTCCGGGAGGACGAGGCCGATGGCCTTCGCGGCACCCGTCGAGGCCGGCGTGATGTTGATCGCGGCGGCGCGGGCGCGGCGGAGGTCCTTGTGCGGACCGTCCTGCAGGTTCTGGTCGGCGGTGTAGGCGTGGGCCGTCATCATGAAGCCACGGTCGATGCCGAAGGCGTCGTTGAACACCTTGGCCAGCGGCGCGAGGCAGTTCGTCGTGCAGGAGGCGTTGGAGATGATGTGGTCCGTCTCGGGGTTGTACGTCTCCTCGTTCACGCCCATGACGATGGTGCGGTCGTCACCCGTGGCCGGAGCCGAGATGAGGACCTTCTTCGCACCGGCGTCGATGTGCTTGCGCGCGGCGTCGGCGTTGGTGAAGAAGCCGGTGGACTCGATGACGATGTCCACGCCCAGCTCGCCCCACGGGAGGTTGGCGGGGTCACGCTCTGCGAAGGCCTTGATCTCCTTGCCGTCGACGGTGATGCTGTCGTCGTCGTACGTGATCTCGGCGTCGAGGACGCCGCTGACCGAGTCGTACTTCAGCAGGTGTGCCAGGGTCTTGTTGTCGGTGAGGTCGTTGACCGCGACGATCTCAAGGTCTGCTCCCTGCGCGAGAGCTGCGCGGAAGTAGTTGCGTCCGATGCGGCCGAAGCCGTTGATACCGATCTTGACAGACACTCAGGTCTCCCTGTTTCTCATGCGCCGAGCGCCGCCGTCGAGCGTGCGCCATGCGCGGGTTTTTTGGCTGAGATGGCGCCCCGACGAGCCGTGGGCCCGCCGGGACGCGACCCGATTACGACAGTACCAGCAGGCCGTTCGTCTGCTGACGGGCGACCTCGAGGCGCTGGGCGACGTTCTCCCAGTTGGCGATGTTCCACGCGGCCTTGACGTAGTCGGCCTTCACGTTGAGGTAGTCGAGGTAGAAGGCGTGCTCCCACATGTCCAGCTGGAACAGCGGGATGGTGCCCTGCGCGGTGTTCGACTGCTGGTCGAAGAGCTGCTGGATGATGAGGCGCGAGCCGATCGAGTCCCAGCTCAGGACGGCCCAGCCGGAACCCTGGATCCCGGTGGCGGCGGCGGTGAAGTGCGCCTGGAACTTCTCGAAGGAGCCGAAGTACTCGTCGATGGCCGCCTTGAGCTCGCCCTCGGGCTGGCCGCCACCGTTCGGCGAGAGGTTGGTCCAGAAGATCGAGTGGTTGACGTGCCCGCCGAGGTTGAACGCGAGGTCCTTCTCGAGCTTGTTCACGTTCGCGAGGTTGCCGCTCTCGCGGGCCTCGGCCAGCTGCTCCAGCGCGGTGTTGGCGCCCGCGACGTAAGTCGCGTGGTGCTTGTCGTGGTGCAGCTCCATGATCTTGCCGCTGATGTGCGGCTCGAGAGCGGCGAAGTCGTAGGGAAGGTCGGGGAGCGTGTAGGTTGCCATATCGCATTCATCCAATCCGCGCCGCGCCGCGGCGCTTGCCGATGCTCCGCGTCGCCGATGTGCGACGGAGAGCGGACGACTTTCATCCTACTGACGACAACGCCTCGGGTGTCCGGATCCTTCCGGGGGTTGACACGCCGTCCAGGGCGGCGTCACCCGGGTCAGACGTCGAGCCCGGCGGGGACGGCGGCCTCGGTCCCCGGGATGCCCTCCTGCTGGGCACGCTTATCCGCCATCGCCAGTAGGCGGCGGATGCGGCCGGCCACGGCGTCCTTGGTGAGCGGAGGGTCGGCGTGGTGTCCCAGCTCGTCGAGGCTGGCGTCGCGGTGCGCGAGGCGGAGCTCGCCGGCGACACGGAGGTGGTCGGGCACCTCGTCGGCCAGGATCTCGAGAGCGCGCTCGACACGGGCGCACGCCGCCACAGCGGCCTGCGCGGAACGGCGGAGGTTCGCGTCGTCGAAGTTGACGAGACGGTTGACGCCGGCGCGCACCTCGCGGCGCTGCCGCAGCTCCTCCCAGGCGAGAGCGGTGCGCTGGGCGCCCATCTCGCTGAGGATGGTGCGGATCGCCTCGCCCTCGCGGACGACGACGCGGGGAAGCCCGCGGACCTCGCGGGCCTTCGCGGCGACGCCGAGACGGTGAGCGGCACCCACGAGCGCCATGGCCGCCTCGGACGACGGGCAGGCGACCTCGAGCATGGCGGAGCGGCCCGGCTCGCTGAGCGTCCCCGCGGCGAGGAACGCCCCGCGCCAGAGACCGGCGACCTCCGCACGGGAACCCGTTGTGAGGCGGTTCGGGAGTCCGCGGACCGGGCGGCGACGCTGGTCGAGCAGTCCGGTCTGGCGGGCCAGGGTCTCCCCCTGCGCGATGACCCGAACGGCCCAGCGGGCACCGTCGTTGGCGGTGCTCGACTGCACCTGGGCGATCTCCGGACGGACGCCGTAGATCTCGGCGAGGTCACGGGCCACACGGCGGGCGAGGGTCTCGGCATCGACCTCCGCTTCCACCGCCACACGGCCGGCGATGGAGTGCAGACCACCGGCGAACCGGAGGATGGCCGTCACCTCAGCGACGCGCACCGTGGGGGGTGCATTGCGGATGCTGACGAGCTCAGCCTTGACGTCGGTGGTTAGTGCCACGAGACTCCTTCACGTTCACGCGCCGGGTCGCGACGCAAACCTCCAGCTTACTCGCTCGGGGGCCTATTCCCTGCCGAGGTCGCGGTGGCGGACGTTGACCGCGACGCCCGGGATTCCCGCCAGTCGACGGGCGAGCTCCTCGGACATGGCGACCGAACGGTGCTTGCCGCCCGTGCACCCGATGGCGATCGTGGAGTGGCTCTTGTTCTCGCGCTGGTACCCCTCGAGGACGGGGACGAGAGCCTTCGCGTAGGCGTCGAGGAACTCCTCCGCGCCGTCGCGGGAGAGCACGTACTCGCGTACCGTCTCGTCCTGCCCCGTGAGTCCGCGGAGGTCTTCGTTCCAGTACGGGTTCGGCAGGAAGCGCATGTCGGCGACGACGTCGACGTCGGTGGGGAGCCCGTATTTGAATCCGAAGCTGAGCAGCGTGACCCGGTGCCGCGCCTCCCCCTCCTCGGAGAAGATGTCGGACACCTTCGTCGCCAGCTGATGGATGTTCAACGCCGTGGTGTCGATCACGAGGTCTGCGGCCTCGCGGATCGGCGCCAGCCGGGTGCGCTCGGTGCGGATGCCGTCGAGAAGCGTCCCATCGCCCTGGAGCGGGTGGGGGCGACGCACCGCCTCGAACCGACGGACGAGGACGTCGTCGGACGCATCGAGGAACAGCACGCGGATCGATCCCCGGGTGCGCAGCACACGCGCCACCTCGGGGAAGTCGTCGAAGAGGTTGCGACCGCGGACGTCGACCACCGCGGCGACCTTCGGCAGCGAATCCCCGCCCATGCCGGTGAGGTCGAGCAGCGGACGAAGAATCTGCGGCGGCAGGTTGTCCACGACGTACCAGCCGAGATCCTCGAGCGCATTGGCCACCGTGGTGCGCCCCGCGCCGGACATCCCGGTGACGATGAGGAACTCGCCCTTCTCCCCGTCAGACATCGCTACTCACTGCTCCTTCTCCCCCTCGGCCTCCCAGCCTAGCGAGTGGACAGGTGCGTATGGATGTTCTGGGCCAGCACCGGTCCGATCCCCTGGACCTCCTGGATCTGGTGGGGTTCGGCGGAGCGCAGCGCCGTGACCGAGCCGAAGTGCTTCAGCAGGACCTTGATCCGCGACGCACCCAGACCGGGCACCTCGGCGAGCACCGTCGTGATGTCCTTCTTGCGCTTCTTCCGCTGGTGCGTGATGGCGAATCGATGCGCCTCATCGCGGAGCCGCTGGAGCAGGTAGAGGGATTCGCTGGTCCGCGGGAGGATGACGGGGAAATCATCTCCCGGAAGCCAGATCTCCTCCAGGCGCTTGGCGATGCCGCAGACGGCGATCTCGGTGTGTCCGGAGTCGCGGAGGGCTCGGGCAGCGGCCTCGACCTGGGGCTGCCCTCCGTCCACGAGCAGCAGCTGCGGTGGGTAGGCGAACCGGGGCTTCCGGCGCACACCCGCCTCGCCGACGTCTTCCGCGACCACCTCGTCGGTGGTCGGGTCGACGGTCTCCTGCTCCTCCGGGCGGTCGAGGTAGGCCAGCCGACGCCGCAGCACCTGGTACATGGAGTCGGTGTCGTCCGTGGTCTCCGCGATGTTGAAGGTGCGGTACTGGTCCTTGCGCGGCAGCCCGTCCTCGAACACGACCATGGAAGCGACCACGTTCGTTCCCCCGAGGTGCGAGATGTCGAAGCACTCGATCCGGAGCGGCGCCTCCTCCATGCCCAGCGCTTCCTGCAGGTCGGTCAGCGCCTGCGTGCGCGCGACGTAGTCGCTCGTCCGACGGGTCTTGTGCCTGATCAGCGCCTGCTGGGCGTTCAGGGTGGCCGTGCGCATGAGGTCGGCCCGCTGGCCGCGGTGCGCCACCGCGATCTCGACCTTCCGGCCTCGACGTTCACGCAGCCACACCTCCAGCTCGGAGGCGTCGTCGGGAAGCACCGGGACGAGGATGCGGCGCGGCACGTCCTGCGCCTCCCCGTAAGCCTGCTGGAGGACCTGCTCCACGAGCTCCCCGCCGGAGATGTCGATCTCCTTCTCGATCGTCAGGGCCCGGACCCCTCGAACACGACCGCCGCGGATGACGAAGTGCTGCACCGCGGCCGCGAGCTCGTCCTCGGCGATGCCGAACAGGTCGGCGTCCTCGTCCGCCGGCAGCACGAGGGCGCTCTTGCCGAGCACGGCCTCGATCGCGGAGAGCTTGTCCCGGAACTTCGCGGCCGCCTCGTAGTCCATCGCCGCCGACGCGGCGAGCATGCGTTGCGTGAGCTCGCGCGTGAAGCGTTCGTCACCGCCCGCCATGAACGCGACGAAATCGTCGACCATGGCGCGATGCTCCTCGATCGACACCGTCATCGAGCACGGCCCGCCGCACTTGCCGATCTGCCCGGGGAAGCACGGGCGGCCCGTCTGCATCGCACGCTTGTAGCTCGCGTCGCTGCAGGTGCGGATGGGGAAGGCCTTGATCATCAGGTCGATGGTCTCGTGCACCGCCCAGACCTTCGGATAGGGACCGAAGTAGCGGGCCCCCGGGATCTTCCGGTTCCGAGTCACGAGCACGCGCGGCGCCTCGTCGCCCAGCGTCACGGCCATGAACGGGTACGACTTGTCGTCCCGGTACTTGACGTTGAACGGCGGATCGAACTCCTTGATCCACATGTACTCGAGCTGGAGGGAGTCGACGTCGGTGGGCACGACCGTCCACTCCACCGACGCCGCCGTCGTCACCATCCGACGCGTGCGCTCATGCAGCGTCCGCAGCGGAGCGAAGTAGTTCGACAGCCGCTGACGGAGGTTCTTCGCCTTCCCGACGTACAGCACCCGGCCGTTGGCGTCGCGGAACCGGTACACCCCCGGGTCGGTCGGGATCTCGCCCGCCCGGGGCTTGTACGGCAGCACGTCGGCCATCAGCTGGCCTTCCGCGCAGAGCGCCCCTCACCCAGGATCTCGGCGAGGAACTGGCCGGTGTGGCTCTCCTCGACCCGCGCGATCTGCTCCGGCGTGCCGGTGGCGAGGATCGTGCCGCCGCCGGAACCGCCCTCCGGACCCAGGTCGATCACCCAGTCGGCCGACTTGATCACGTCGAGGTTGTGCTCGATCACGATCACCGTGTTGCCCTTGTCGACCAGACCGTTCAGCACCTCGAGGAGCTTGCGCACGTCTTCGAAGTGCAGACCCGTCGTCGGCTCGTCGAGCACGTAGATGCTCCGACCGTTGCTGCGGCGCTGGAGCTCGGTCGCGAGCTTCACGCGCTGCGCCTCACCACCGGAGAGCGTGGTCGCGGACTGCCCGAGGCGGACGTACCCCAGCCCCACGTCGACGAGGGTCTTCATGTAGCGGTGGATGGCCTGGATCGGCTCGAAGAACTCGGCCGCCTCCTCGATGGGCATCTCCAGCACCTCGGCGATGTTCTTGCCCTTGTAGTGCACGGCGAGGGTGTCGCGGTTGTACCGCTTGCCGTGGCACACCTCGCAGTCCACGTACACGTCCGGGAGGAAGTTCATCTCGATCTTGATCGTGCCGTCACCCGAGCAGGCCTCGCAGCGTCCGCCCTTGACGTTGAAGCTGAACCGCCCCGGCTGGTAGCCGCGGACCTTCGCCTCGGGCGTCTCGCTGAAGAGCGTGCGGATGCGGTCGAAGACGCCGGTGTAGGTCGCCGGGTTCGATCGCGGGGTGCGGCCGATCGGCGCCTGGTCGACGTGCACGACCTTGTCGAGGTTGTCGAGGCCGGTCACGCGGGTGTGCTTGCCCGGCACCGTTCGCGCGCCGTTGAGCCGCGACGCGAGCACCTGGTACAGGATGTCGTTCACGAGGGACGACTTCCCGGATCCGCTGACGCCGGTGACCGCGGTGAGGACGCCGAGCGGGAAGTCCGCCGTGACGTTGCGGAGGTTGTTGGCGCGCGCGCCCACGACGCTCAGCATGCGCTTCTTGTCGATCTTCCGGCGCTTCGCCGGCATCGGGATCTCTCGACGGCCCGAGAGGTAGTCGCCGGTCATGGAGTCGGTGTCGGCGAGAAGCGCGGAGTACGGCCCGGAGTGGACCACCGCTCCGCCGTTCACACCCGCGCCGGGACCGATGTCGACCACCCAGTCCGCGGCCTCGATCGTCTCTTCGTCGTGCTCGACGACGATCAGGGTGTTCCCGAGATCGCGCAGCGTGAGCAGCGTCTCGATGAGACGCCGGTTGTCGCGCTGGTGCAGTCCGATCGACGGCTCGTCGAGGACGTAGAGCACGCCGGTCAGCCCGGAGCCGATCTGCGTGGCGAGGCGGATGCGCTGGGCCTCGCCACCCGACAGCGAGCCGGCCGAACGGCTGAGGTTGAGGTAGGACAGACCGACCTGGAGGAGGAAGTCGAGGCGCAGCCGGATCTCACGGAGCACCTGGGCGGCGATCTTGGCCTCGCGGTCGGTGAGGTGCAGCTTCTCCATGAAGGCCCGGGCGTCGGCCAGGCTCAGGTGCGAGACCTCGGCGATGGAGTGACCGTGCACCTGCACGGCCAGCACCTCGGGCTTGAGACGGTCGCCGTTGCAGACCGGGCACGGGACCTCGCGGAGGTACTCGCCCCACCGGCTGCGCTGGGTGTCTGACTCGGCCTGCAGGTACTGCCGCTCGATGTACGGCACCACGCCCTCGAAACCGGAGGCATAGCGCATCTCACGGCCGTAGCGGTTCTTCCACTTGACGGTGACCTTGTAGTTCTCTCCGCGCAGGACTGCTTCCTTGACGTCGGAGTGCAGTTCGCGCCACGGGGTGTCGAGGGAGAAGTCGAGGTCGCGGGAGAGTCCTTCGAGCAGGCGCTCGTAGTACTGGAAGAGCCCCTTGCCCTGCGTGGTCCACGGGATGATGACGCCCTCGCGGATCGAGAGGTCTTCGTCGCCGAGCATCAGATCGACGTCCACCGACATGCGGGTGCCGAGGCCCGAGCAGGCGGGGCAGGCGCCGAACGGCGCGTTGAAGGAGAACGTGCGCGGCTCGATCTCGGTGAGGGTGAGCGCGTGGCCGTTGGGGCACGCGAGCTTCTCCGAGAAGGTCTGCCAGGCGTCGTCTCCCTCGCCGTCGACGTAGTTGATCTGCACCACACCGCCGGCGAGTCCGAGAGCGGTCTCCACCGAGTCGGTCACACGTCCGAGGATGTCCGGCGAGGCGACGAGGCGGTCGACGACCACGGCGATGTCGTGCTTGTAGCTCTTCTTGAGCGTCGGCGGCTCGGCCAGCTGGATGAGCTCGCCGTCGACGATCGCCCGCGAGTACCCCTTCGCCCCGAGCTCCCGGAACAGGTCGACGAACTCGCCCTTCTTCTGCGAGACGATCGGCGCGACGACCTGGTAGCGGGTGCGCTCCGGGAGCTCCATGAGCTGGTCGGCGATCTGCTGGACGGTCTGACGCTGGATCTTCTCCCCGCACACCGGACAGTGCGGAACGCCGATGCGCGCCCAGAGCAGACGCATGTAGTCGTAGATCTCGGTGATCGTGCCGACCGTCGACCGAGGGTTGCGGTTCGTCGACTTCTGATCGATCGAGACCGCCGGGCTCAGCCCCTCGATGAAATCGACGTCCGGCCGGTCGACCTGGCCGAGGAACTGTCGCGCGTAGGCGCTCAGCGACTCGACGTACCGACGCTGCCCCTCGGCGAAGATCGTGTCGAAGGCGAGGCTCGACTTCCCCGATCCGGAGAGGCCGGTGAAGACCACCAGCGAGTCACGGGGGATGTCGATGTCGACGTTCTTGAGATTGTGCACGCGGGCGCCGCGGACACTGAGTTTTCCTGGGGAAGCAACGGGGACGATGGGCACCGAACAAGTCTACGAGGGGCCACGGACATCGGCTCCGAGAACGCCCAACGCTTGGGCTCCCGGCGAGGTGGCTTCCTCGAGTCGTCACGGCGAGCGGCCCGCTCTACGCCGGACGCGGAACCGATCAGCTCTGGTCCGAGCGCCGCCCCGCGAAGGCCCCGAGCCCGTCCCGGAGAGCGGCGATCTCACCGATGCCCATCCCGACGGCGGCCATCACCTGCCGCGGCACGTCCACGGCCCTCGCGCGCAGAGCCGCGCCGGCGTTGGTGAGCGTGATCTCCAGCCGACGCTCGTCCTCACTGCTGCGCTGGCGCGTCACCAGGCCGTCGGCCTCGAGTCTCTTGACGAGGGGCGACGCAGTCGCGGGCTCCAGCGCGAGGTCGGCCGCGAGGTCGTTCAGGGTCCGCGGCGACCGCTCCCATAGGGCGAGCATCACCAGGTACTGCGGGTGCGTCAACCCGAGCGGCTCGAGGATCGGCCGATAGATCGCGACGACGTTCCGCGCCGCCGTGACCACGGCGAAGCAGAGCTGGTTCTCGAGCCGGAGCAGATCATCGGTGTCAGTCACGATCCCGACTATACATCTGCACGAATCATTAGTACACTAATGAACATGTCACGCGACTCCAGCCGCCCTCCTCTTCGCACCCGCATCCGCGAGGCGGGGGGCCTTTACACCTGGGTGAACACCAACCTCGTGCGTCTCGCCGGTCCGGCCTCGGTCGGACCCTACGAGAAGACGCCCCCGCCCAGCGCCGCAGAGCGCGCGGAACGGGCCTGTCCGCTGTGCGGGGCGCCGATGACCGAGCACGAGATCGATCGCTCGGGCCCGAAGACGCTGGTGCACTGCCCGTAAGCTCGCTCGGCGTCAGTCGTCGTCATCGGTGAGCGCGGCACCGACCGACTCCCGGGCCATGTCGATCCACGTCATGAGCGCGGCGTCGTCGGCGATCGCCGAGGCTGCGACATCGATCCAGCCGGACCCCATGGTGCGTGATCCCATCACGGCACGCGCGGCCCCTGGCAGCGTCACGGCGACAGCCCCGTTCTCCTCATCCACGCGGACGAGAAGCGTCCCGTCCTTCCGGGCGCCCACGAGGATGCGCCCCTCGTCGAGGAACGCCCTGGTCCCGAACATCCGGCGCTCCTCGATGGAAGGGTCGGCCCCGAGCAGCGCGCGGACGCGGTCGGCGAGTTCCTCTCCTGCGGCGTCCATATCGTCTCCGTCTACGCGTGCCCGGCCCGCTCCATCGACCGGAGCTCCTTCTTCAGATCCTGCACTTCGTCGCGCAG
Source organism: Microbacterium sp. str. 'China' (assembly GCF_002993305.1). Taxonomy (NCBI): domain Bacteria; kingdom Bacillati; phylum Actinomycetota; class Actinomycetes; order Micrococcales; family Microbacteriaceae; genus Microbacterium; species Microbacterium sp. str. 'China'. The sequence continues at coordinate 2,142,284 of NZ_CP027434.1, forward strand.
ACGCCCGGCGAGCTCGAACTTCAGCTCGGCGGCCGCCGCGAGCATCTGATCGGTGAGGTCCTGGATCGTCGCCTCCAGCTGCTGTGCGCCCTCGGCTGCGATCCCGGTGCGCCGCAGGTTCGGTGTCGGCGACTTGCCCTTGCCCGACGCGCGGCCCCGGCCGGACATCAGCTCCGCCGTGTCCTGCCCCTCGCGCGCCAGCACCTCGGTGATGTCGGCGATGCGCTTGCGCAGCGGCTGCGGATCGATGCCGTGCTCCTTGTTGTACGCGATCTGCTTCTCACGCCGGCGGTCGGTCTCCTCGATGGCCTTCGCCATGGAGTCCGTCATGTTGTCCGCGTACATGTGCACTTCACCGGAGACGTTTCGCGCGGCGCGACCGATGGTCTGGATGAGCGACGTCCCGGAGCGGAGGAAGCCCTCCTTGTCCGCGTCGAGGATCGCGACGAGCGACACCTCCGGGAGGTCGAGTCCCTCTCGCAGCAGGTTGATACCCACCAGGACGTCGTACACACCGGCGCGCAGTTCGCTGAGAAGCTCGACGCGACGCAGGGTGTCGACGTCGGAGTGCAGGTAACGCACCCGGACGCCGTGCTCGCCGAGGAAGTCGGTCAGCTCCTCCGCCATCTTCTTCGTGAGGGTCGTGACGAGGACGCGCTCGTCCCGCTCCACGCGAAGCCTGATCTCCTCGAGCAGATCGTCGATCTGTCCCTTCGACGGTTTGACGATGATCTCCGGGTCGACCAGTCCCGTCGGGCGGATGATCTGCTCCACCACACCGTCGGCGATGCCCATCTCGTACTTGCCCGGGGTCGCCGACAGGTAGACGGTCTGCCCCACGCGGTTCTTGAACTCGTCCCAGCGCAGTGGTCGGTTGTCCATCGCGCTCGGCAGGCGGAAGCCGTGGTCGACGAGCGTGCGCTTGCGGGAGGCGTCGCCTTCGTACATCGCGCCGATCTGCGGCACCGTCACGTGGGACTCGTCGATGACGAGCAGGAAGTCGTCCGGGAAGAAGTCGAGGAGCGTGTGCGGGGGCTCCCCCGGCATGCGCCCGTCCATGTGACGCGAGTAGTTCTCGATACCGGAGCAGAAACCGAGCTGCTGCAGCATCTCCAGGTCGAACGTCGTCCGCATCCGGAGGCGCTGCGCCTCGAGGAGCTTGCCCTGACGTTCGAACTCCTTCAGCCGCTCCTCCAGCTCGTGCTCGATCGTGCCGATGGAGCGCTGGATGACGTCGGTGCCCGCGACGTAGTGCGAGGCGGGGAAGATCGGCACGGCGTCGAGCTTCTCGATGACCTCGCCCGTGAGCGGGTGCAGCGAGTAGAGCGCCTCGATCTCGTCACCGAAGAGCTCGATGCGGATGGCGTGCTCCTCGTACACCGGGATGATCTCGATCGTGTCGCCGCGGACACGGAAGTTGCCCCGCGAGAAGTCGACGTCGTTGCGGTTGTACTGCATCGCGATGAACTGACGGATCAGGGCGTCGCGGTCGTACCGCTCACCCACCTGGAGCGCGACCATGGCGCGCAGGTACTCCTCCGGAGCACCCAGGCCGTAGATACAGGAGACGGTCGATACCACGACCACATCCCGACGGCTGAGCAGGGAGTTCGTCGTCGAGTGGCGGAGACGCTCGACCTCCGCGTTGATCGAGGAGTCCTTCTCGATGAAGGTGTCCGTCTGCGGGACGTAGGCCTCGGGCTGGTAGTAGTCGTAGTACGAGACGAAGTACTCGACGGCGTTGTTCGGCATGAGCTCGCGGAACTCGTTGGCGAGCTGTGCCGCGAGGGTCTTGTTGTGCGCGAGCACGAGCGTGGGACGCTGCACCTGTTCGACGAGCCACGCCGTGGTCGCCGATTTGCCTGTTCCGGTCGCACCGAGCAGCACGATGTCCGTCTCTCCCGCATTGATGCGGGAAGCCAGCTCGGCGATGGCCTGCGGCTGGTCACCGGCGGGGGCGTACTCGCTGATGACCTCGAAGGGGCGGACACTGCGGGTGGGCTGCATACATCAAGCGTATGCCGCCCCTCCGACATCGGGGCCGCGTCCGTGCGCTCGGAGCCGGCCCCAGAGCGCGTCCGTCTGGGCCAGCGTGTCCGCGATCGATCCTGCGGTGTCGATGACGACGTCGGCGATCGCGAGCCGCCGCTCGTCCGGGACCTGGGCGGCGATCCGGCGGCGCGCCTCCTCCGGCGTCATCCCGCGCAGCCCGACGAGCCTCTCGAGACGGACCTCCTCGGGCGCGTGCGCGACGACGATCGCATCCCACGGGTCATCGACACGCGCCTCCACGAGAAGCGGCACGTCGTAGACGACGACAGCATCCGGATCGGCACGGAACGCGGCGTCGAAACGGCGCTGGGACTCGGCGCGCACGGCAGGGTGCACGATGGCGTTCAGCTGCGCGAGACGGTCCGGATCGGCGAACACGGTCGCCCCGAGAGCGGCCCGGTCGAGCGAACCGTCTCCGGCGATGACCTCGTCGCCGAACGTCCGCGCGATCGCGCCGAGCACCTCGGATCCCGGCGCCTGGACCTCGCGCACGATCCGATCAGCGTCGACGATCACCGCGCCGAGCTCGGCGAGCCGGTTCGCGATGGTGGACTTCCCCGACGCGATGCCTCCGGTGAGAGCGATGAGCGGCATCCGACCATCCTGCCACGCCTGTCCGAGGGCGGCGCTCGACGCTGCCGCGGAACAATCGGGAAAGCTTCGGTCCCTCTTGAGGAAGACTTGACGGTCCCCTGAGGTGCGCTGCGTAACGTCGAAGCCATGACGAACACGGATGCCCCCGCACGCCCTGACCGCACCGAGCGACGCTCCCGGCGGCGCCCGATCATGGCGTTCGCGCTGGCCGTGCTCGCTACCGGAGGAATCGGTGCCGCGCTCACGAGCGCCGCGTGGACCGACAACACCTTCTTCAGCGCTCCGGCCGCAGGAGCCACCTTCAACCTCCAGGGTTCCACCGACGGAACCACCTGGAAGGAGTCAGCCGCGAAGAACAGCATCGAGCTCGTCGTGCCCGCGGAGAAGCTGGCCAACCTGCTCCCCGGCGAGACCCGCACCATCAAGCTCTGGGTCAAGAACGCCAGTTCCGTCAACGCCGCACTCACCTCGACCGTCGAGTACGCCCCCGGTAACACGGCGACGGACTTCACGGTCAAGCCGACGGCGACGATCACCGGGCTCGCGGCGTCGCTGACCTCCTCCGGCTCCACGGCGACCGATGAGTTCGACCTCGTCGTCACCACCCCGGCCGACTGGCCGACGAGCAACCAGGGCAAGACCGGCACGATCCTGGTCACGGTCTCTGCCACCGCCACCAACTGACCCCCCAACCCCGCAGCAGAGACGAAGGACGAACCGTGGTGCAGCTCCTCCGCCGGCTCGCCCTGCCCGTGCTCTGGGCGCTGGCTGCCATGGGCGTGGGCTGCGGCGTCGTCTGGGGCGCCACGGCGATCGGGCTCATCCAGCCGCTCGTCGTGATCTCGGGCTCCATGGAACCCGAGATCATGACGGGCGACCTCCTCATCGCCACGAAGGTCCCCGCCGAATCCTTGGAGGTCGGTGACGTCGTCAGCCTGCCGAGCGCGCTGACCGACTCCCTGGTGACCCACCGCATCACCGCCATCGCGGACTCCGACGGCACGCGCACGGTCACCATGAAGGGCGACCACAACGAGTTCTCCGACGCGCTCGACTATCCGGTGACCGGCGACGTGTGGAAGCCGGCGGTACAGCTTCCCGGATGGGGAACCGCCATCATGCGGATGACCACGCCGGCGGTCGCCGTCCCGATGTTCCTCGGTCTCCTGGGGCTGCTCGGCCTCAGCATGATGAGCCCGGCCGAGCGACCGGCACGAAAGCCCCTGGCTACGTGACACCCGCACGAAGGTTCTCCCCGGTGGCCGGCCTCGTTGTCGCGATGGCTCTCGTCTTCCTGGCCGTCGCTCAGGGAATCGTCTCGACCACCAGCGCGGCGTGGACGGATCGGACCGTGGTCACGGCGACGATGACGTCCGCCTCGGCATGGTTGTCGCCGTTCGCGGGGAACACGTGCAAGGCCTACAGCAGCCCGTCGGCCGCCCCCACGACCTGCGCGATCACGGCGATCCGCTACGAGGAGATCAGCGACACCTCCGGCCACTTCTACATCAGCACCAACGCACCGGGCGGGTCGCACCACGTCGAGGTCGACGTGGATCTGAAGAGGGCGACGGGCCTTCCCCGGACATGGACTTCCTGGACCGAAGCGGGGGTGCTCCCGGGCAGCCACGTCACGCCCGACCGCGCATGGACGTGCTCCTCGTTGCCCCGGCTCACCGGCCGCAGTCTCGACTGGCACCTCACCGACCTCCAGGTTCCGGTGACGCTGCAGCGCGGCATGGCGAACACGATCTGCGCCTGAGCCTCCTGGGCACGGCGCGGCACCCCTCAGCGCGCGAGCAGCTGCCGCCGGGAGCTGATCACGCCGGTGTCGAAGCCGGCGAGATGCAGGCCGCCGTGGAAACGGGCGTGCTCGATCTTGATGCAGCGGTCCATGACCACCGAGAGCCCGGCCGCCTCCGCGATCGCGGCCGCCTCCTCGTTCCAGGAGCCGAGCTGGAGCCACAGCGTCTTGGCCCCGCTGTCGACCGCCTCCTGCGCGACCCCTGGCAGGTCGTCATGACGACGGAAGACGTCGACGATGTCGGGCTGCACTGGCAGGGCACTCAACGACGGATACACCGGCTGCCCGAGGATCTCGGTCTCCCTCGGGTTCACGAGATAGACGTCGTAGGGCGTGCTGGAGAGCAGGTACGTCGCGACGAAGTAGGAGGCCCGCGCGGGGTTGCCCGACGCCCCGACGATGGCGATCGATCGCGCCCGCCGCAGCAGTCCGAACCGCTGCGGCTGCGTGGGGCCGGTCCAGGTGCGGCCCGGTTCGACGACCGCGGGGAGCGCGCAGCTGGCGGCATCCGTGGTCGGAGGAAGGGCGCAGGCGTCGCCCGCGGAGGTCGTGCTCATTGGTGGGCTCCCGTCGCGAGGGTGAGGGCCTGGTCGAGGTCCCAGATGATGTCCTCCGCGTCCTCCAGGCCGACGGAGATGCGGATCAGGTCGGGACGCACGCCCGCGGCGACGAGCTGCTCCTCGGTGAGCTGGCGGTGCGTGGTGGAGGCCGGGTGGATCACCAGGGTGCGGGCGTCGCCGATGTTGGCGAGGTGGGACGCGAGCTGCAGGTTCTCGATGAACGCCTCCCCCGCGGCGCGGCCGTCCTCGGCGGCGACCCCGAACGCGAACACGGATCCCGGTCCCAGCGGCAGGTACCGCGCGGCACGCTCGTGATGCGGATGACCTTCCAGCCCCGCCCAGGTGACGTAGGACACGCGGGGGTCGGCGGCCAGCCACTCGGCGACGACCCGGGCGTTGGCGATGTGAGCGTCGATGCGCTGGGGCAGCGTCTCCACGCCCTGCAGGAGCGTGAAGGCCGATTGCGGGCTCAGGGCGGGTCCGATGTCGCGCAGCTGTTCGGAGCGCAGCTTGGTGAGGAATCCGTACTCGCCGAAGTTGCCCCACCAGGAGATGCCGCCGTAGGAGGCCACGGGTTCGGTCATCTGCGGGAACTTGCCGTTGCCCCAGTCGAACGTGCCCTTCTCGATGACCACACCGCCGAGGGTCGTGCCGTGGCCGCCGAGGAACTTCGTGACCGAGTGGATGACGATGTCCGCCCCGTGCTCCAGCGGGCGCGCGAGGTAGGGGGTGGCCAGGGTGGCGTCGACGACGAGCGGCACCCCCGCCTCATGCGCGACGGCGGCGAGACCCGCGATGTCGGCGATCTCGCCCGACGGGTTCCCGATCATCTCGACGTAGACGACCTTGGTCTCCGGACGGATGGCCGCGGCGAAGTCAGCCGGGTCGGAGGAGCTGACGAACGTCGTCTCCACGCCGAACCGTCGCAGGGTGACGTCGAGCTGCGTCACCGTGCCGCCGTAGAGCTGCGCGGCGGCGACGACATGATCGCCCGCGCCCACGAGCGCGGCGAACGTGATGAACTCGGCGCTCATCCCGGAGGCCGTCGCCACGGCCCCGATACCGCCTTCCAGCGAGGCCAGCCGCTCCTCCAGGGCGGCGACGGTGGGGTTGCCGATGCGCGAGTAGATGTTGCCGTACTTCTGCAGCGCGAACAGGTTCCCGGCGTCGGCCGCATCGTCGAAGACGAACGACGTCGTCTGGTAGATCGGCACCGCCCTCGCTCCGGTGGCGGCGTCCGGTGTGCCGCCGGCGTGCAGAGCGCGGGTGCGGAACCCGAAGCGGTGGTCGTCTGTCATGATGTCCTCGATTCTGCGGCGAGAGCGCCGGCGATGTCGTCGACGGCCCAGGGGTTCTGCAGTGACGTCGTGTCGCCGAGGGGCTGCGGAGTGCGTCCCGCGCGCCGATCCTGTTCGGCATCCCAGAGCTGCGCGAGCAGGCGACGCATGATCTTCCCCGAGCGTGTCTTGGGCAGGTCCGGCACCACGATGACGTGCTTCGGCTTCGCGACCGGACCGATCGCGCGGGCGACCTCAGCGCGAAGCGCGTGCGCGTCGATCTCCGCCCGGCCGGACGGGGTGACGAACGCCACGACCGCCTGCCCGGTGACGGGGTCCGCCACACCGGCGGACCCGGCTTCGCCGACCGTCTCGTGCGCCACGAGCGCCGACTCGATCTCGATCGTCGAGAGGCGATGTCCGGACACGTTCACGACATCGTCGAGCCGGCCCAGGATCCAGATGAATCCGTCGGCGTCCCGGGTCGCCCCGTCTCCGGCGACGTAATAGCCGCCGTGCGCGCCCACGCCTGCGTACGCGGACCAGTACGCGTCGCGGTAGCGCTCCGGATTGCCCCAGACGGTCCGTGCCATCCCCGGCCACGGACGCCGGACGACCAGCGTCCCGGACCGGCCCGGCGCCACCTCGTCACCGTTCCCGTCGACCACCGCGACGTCGATGCCCGGAAGCGGGACCGACGCGGAGCCGGGCTTCAGGGGTGTGATGCCGGGCAAGGGGGCGATCATCGCGGCACCGGTCTCCGACTGCCACCACGTGTCGATGACGGGGAGCTCATCCCGGCCGAAGTTCCGGCGGAACCACACCCAGGCCTCCGGATTGATCGCCTCGCCCACCGTGCCGAGCAGTCGCAGGGTCGACAGGTCGTGGCCGCTCGGCAACTCGTCACCGAACCAGGTCATGAACGTCCGGATGAGGGTCGGGGCCGTGTAATAGACCGTGACGCCGTAGCGCTCGATGATCTCCAGGTGCCGCTCGCGGTGCGGAGTGTCCGGCGTGCCCTCGTAGATGACCTGGGTGAGCCCGTTCGACAGCGGCCCGTAGATCTCGTAGGTGTGGGCGGTGACCCAGGCGAGATCGGCCGTGCACCAATGGACGTCGTCGGGTTTGGCGTCGAAGTGCGCCCAGTGCGCCCAGCTCGCGTGCGTCAGATAGCCGCCGGAGGTGTGCACGAGGCCCTTGGGCTTCCCCGTCGTGCCGGAGGTGTAGATGATGAAGAGCGGGTGCTCGGCGTCGAAGGCCTTCGCCTGATGCGCGGTGGGGGCCGTGTCGACGACGTCGTGCCACCACACGTCCCGGCCTTCGGTCCACGGGACGCTCCGTCCGGTGCGACGGAGCACGAGGACGTGTTCGAGCTCCGGCAGTCCGGCCGCGGCGGCATCGGCGGCGGATTTGACCTCGGTCGCCGTCCCCCGCCGGAACTGGCCGTCGCTGGTGACGAGCAGCTTCGCCCCGGTGTCCTCGAGCCGGAAACGCACGGCCTCTGCGGAGAACCCTCCGAAGACGAGGGAGTGGACGGCTCCGATCCGCGCGCAGGCGAGCGTGATGACCACCGTCTCCACGAGCACGGGGAGGTAGATCACCACACGGTCGCCGGGTCGGATCCCGAGGCCTTCCAGCGCGTGCGCTGCCTGGGCCACCCGGCGCTGGAGGTCGGCGTAGGTCACCGAGACCCGGTCACCGGGCTCCCCTTCGAAGTGCAGCGCCACCTTGTCTCCGCGCCCGGCGTCGACATGACGGTCCACGCAGTTCACCGCGACGTTCAGCCGGCCGCCGAGGAACCATCGCGCCGCCGGGACCGCACCGTCGACGGGCGGGTCCCACTCGTGCACGGCCGTCCACGGCTCCGCCCAGTCCAGCCGGCGGGCCGCATCCTCCCAGAAGGCCAGAGGATCAGCGGCCGCGCGCTCGTAGGCGTCCGCGGTCACGTTGGCGTCGAGGAACGCGGGCGACGGAGGATAGATCCGTTCCTCCCGCAGCCGAGCCTCGGTCGTCGTCACGTCCATCGCCGCAGCAGGTACTTCTCCAACAGCGCGAGCACGCCGTTGGTGATCGTGCCGAGAAGCGCGAGCAGCACGATGGAGAGCAGGATGCGGTCGACGCGACCCGTGCTCTGCGAGTCCGTCAGCAGGAAGCCGAGCCCCATGGACGACGCGATCAGTTCGGCGGCAACCAGGAACAGCCACGCCTGGGCGAGCGCGAGGCGGAGGCCGGAGACGACGGACGGCACGACAGCCGGGAGCTGGACCGTGCGGAACAGCGACCATCCGTGCAGGCTGAACGAGCGTCCCGCCTCGACGAGCTGCGGATCCACATGCCGGAGCGCCGAGGCGACCGTCGTGTAGACCGGGAAGAACGCGCCGATCGCGATGAGGGTCACCTTGGACTCCTCGCCGATCTGCATCCACAGGATCAGCAGCGGCACCCAGGCGAGCGACGGCACCGCGCGAACCGCGGCGAGCGTCGGGCTGAGCAGCACGTCACCCCAGCGCGACAGCCCGACGATGCCGGCCGCGGCGAGGCCGACGACGGAGCCGATCGCGAACCCGAGCAGCACCCGCTGGACCGAGATGGCGATGTGGGTCCAGAGCTGACCGGACTCGGCGAGTTCCACCCCGGCCTGGAAGACCGACGCCGGCGCCGGGAGTCGGTACGGCTCGATGAGACCGGCCGTCGTGACCACCTGCCAGGCGATGAGGATCACGGCCGGGAGCAGGAAGCCCCCGAAGACCCGCACGACGGGCGGCAGACCACGCCGTGCTCCTCCCGCCCCCCGCCGGGGAGCACCTTTCGCGAACTCGAGCGTGTCCCGCGATTCCGCCGGGACGACCACCCGATCCTCGAAACCGGTCACTCGCCTGCGCCCGCCTTCGTCGCGAAGGTGTCGTTGATGATGCTGGACAGCGCCTTGTCGACGGATTCCTGCCCGCCCTGGACGTCGCCGGACTCGACGAGCACCGGGGCGATCTTCTCGAGCACGGCGAGCTGATCGTCACCGGGGACGCCGTTCACGTCGAGGTTCGACCGCTCCTGGATGACCGTGGTCGCGACCTCGAGGTCGATGCCGGCGACCTCGGCCAGCAGGGCGGCCGTCTCTTCCGGGTTCTCGAGCGCCCACGCACGCGCCTCCTCGTAGGCGTCGACGACGGCCTGAGCGAGGTCGGGGTGGTTGTCGATGAAGTCCTCGGTCGCGTTGAGGAAGCCGTAGGTGTTGAAGTCGACGTTGCGGTAGATGAGCTTGTCGCCCGACTCCTGCTCCGCGGCGGCCATGATGGGGTCGAGTCCCGCCCACGCGTCGACGGAACCGCCGTCGAGCGCCGCGCGCCCGTCGGCGTGCTGGAGGTTCTGCACCTCGACGTCGGCCAGCGACAGCCCGCCCTCCTCCAGGGCCTGGAGGAGGAAGAAGTAGGGGTCGGTGCCCTTGGTGGCCGCGACGGAGGCGCCCTTGAGGTCCTCGACCGAGGTGATGTCGCTGTCGGGACCGACGACGATGGCCGACCACTCGGGCTGGGAGAAGATGTCGATCACCTGGATGGGCGAACCGTTCGCGCGGGCGAGCAGCGCAGCCGAGCCCGCCGTCGATCCCACGTCGACCGAACCCGAGCGGAGGAGCTCGTTGGCCTTGTTCGACCCGGCGGACTGCACCCATTCGACGGTGACGTCGTCACCGAGGATGTCCTCCAGGATGCCCTGGTCGCGGATCACCAGGCTGAGGGGGTTGTAGGTCGCGAAGTCGATGGACAGCGTGTCCGCCGACCACTCGCCGTTCCCGGCGGGGGTGGACTCGGCCTCGGCGGACGCGTTCTCGCCGGCGACGCAGCCGGTGGCGACGAGCATCATCGTCCCGGCGACGGCGATCGCAGGGATGATACGGCGGGTGATGTTGCTCATCGGGTCTCCTCGGGGGTGTGGTGGTGCGTGTCGACGCCGAGCCCTTCGAGGAGCTCGGCGCGCAGGTCGGCGAGGCCGCGGTCGGCGCGGTCTCGGGGGCGGATACCGGGGACGCGGATCGTCCGCGCGACGGACGACGCCGTGTCATCCGCGTCGCCGACAGTGCGCAGCAGCAGCACGCGGTCGGCGAGATAGAGGGCCTCCTCCACGTCGTGGGTCACGAGCAGCACCGTGGTGGGCTCGGCCGCGTGGATCTTCAGGAGCAGGTCGTGCATGCGAAGGCGCGTGAGGGCGTCGAGCGCACCGAAAGGCTCGTCGAGCAGCAGGACTCCGGGGTTCCTGGCAAGAGCCCGGGCGAGGGACGCGCGCTGCGCCATGCCTCCGGACACTTCACGGGGGCGCTGGTAGGCGGCGTGCTCGAGACCGACGAGCTGCAGCAGCTCGCGGACCCGAGTGCGTCCGACGCCGCGGGAGACGCCGCGGGGAAGACCGAGCTCGACGTTCTGCGCGAGGGTACGCCACGGGAGCAGCCGCGGCTCCTGGAACGCGATCGCCGTGCGCTCGTCGACATCGGCGACACCGGAGCCGTCCAGGCGGATCGTCCCCCGGGTGGGGGTGTCCAGCCCGCCGATGAGGCGCAGCAGTGTCGACTTCCCACACCCGGACGGACCGACGACGGCGACGATCTCCCCGGCGGCGATGTCCAGGTCGAGATCGCGGAGCACCTCGCGTCGCCCCTGCGCGAGCGGGAACGACCGCGCGATGCCGTCGAGGCGCACAGGCTGTGCGGAGCCCGTTGTCTTCGGGGCCTCAGCGGTGCGCGACGCAGGGGGCAGGAGGGCGGTCATGTCCCCATGCTGTCGGAGGCTCCGGAATGTTACGAATGCGGCCGTAATGTTGCGTCACGCAGCTGTTCCGCTGGTTTCCGGGCATGCGAAAAGGGCCGCCACGCCCGCCGTGAGGCGGGGTGACGACCCTTTTCGGAGTGTTGCTTAGGAGTTGCCGCCCGAGAGCTTCTCGCGCAGGGCCGCGAGAGCCTCGTCATCGGCGAGCGTGCCGGCGCCAGCCGACTCGCTCGAGAAGGACTGGCCGCCGAAGTCGTCGCCGGCCGCAGCCTCGGCCTCGGCCGCCTTCGCGACCTGAGCCTTGTGCGCCTCCCAGCGAGCCTGGGCCGCAGCGTACTCCTGCTCCCATGCCTCGCGCTGGGCGTCGAAGCCTTCCTTCCACGCACCGGTCTCGGCGTCGAAGCCCTCCGGGTACTTGTACTCGCCGTTCTCGTCGTACTCGGCGAGCATGCCGTACAGGGCCGGGTCGAACTCGGTGCCGTTGGGGTCGACCGACTCGTTGGCCTGCTTCAGCGACAGCGAGATGCGACGACGCTCGAGGTCGATGTCGATGACCTTGACGAAGACCTCTTCGCCGACCGACACGACCTGCTCGGCCAGCTCGACGTGCTTGCTGGAGAGCTCGGAGATGTGGACGAGGCCCTCGATGCCGTCGGCGACGCGGACGAACGCACCGAACGGGACGAGCTTGGTGACCTTACCCGGCGTGACCTGACCGATCGCGTGGGTGCGGGCGAAGACCTGCCACGGGTCCTCCTGCGTCGCCTTCAGCGACAGGGAGACGCGCTCGCGGTCGAGGTCGACCTCGAGGATCTCGACGGTGACCTCCTGGCCCACCTCGACGACCTCGGAGGCGTGCTCGATGTGCTTCCAGGACAGCTCGGAGACGTGCACGAGGCCGTCCACGCCACCCAGGTCCACGAACGCACCGAAGTTGACGATCGAGGAGACGACACCCTTGCGGACCTGACCCTTGTGCAGGTTGTTCAGGAACGTGGTGCGCGACTCCGACTGCGTCTGCTCGAGCAGCGCGCGGCGGCTCAGGACGACGTTGTTGCGGTTCTTGTCGAGCTCGAGGATCTTCGCCTCGATCTCCTGGCCGAGGTACGGCGTGAGGTCGCGGACGCGACGGAGCTCGATGAGCGAGGCCGGGAGGAAGCCACGGAGGCCGATGTCGACGATGAGTCCACCCTTGACGACCTCGATGACCGTACCGGTGACGACGCCGTCGTTCTCCTTGATCTTCTCGACGTCTCCCCAGGCGCGCTCGTACTGCGCACGCTTCTTGGAGAGGATCAGGCGGCCTTCCTTGTCCTCCTTCTGGAGCACCAGGGCCTCGACCTCGTCGCCGACCTTGACGACCTCGTTGGGGTCGACGTCGTGCTTGATCGAGAGCTCGCGCGAGGGGATGACACCCTCGGTCTTGTAGCCGACATCGAGCAGGACCTCATCGCGGTCGATCTTCACGATCGTGCCTTCGATGATGTCGCCGTCGTTGAAGAACTTCAGGGTCTTCTCGACCGCGGCCAGGAAGTCCTCAGCAGATCCGATGTCGTTGATGGCGACCTGCTTGGTGGCCGGGGCGGTCGTTGCGGTAGTCATGTAGTGGGTTGTCCTTGTGAATGGATACTCGGGCTGCGGAGCATGGCCGCGCACGGCCGGGATGTGCTTCGCAGCAGGTGGATTGTGGTGTGTTCGTCACCTGGGCATGCGTGTACACGCCACGAGTGACAGTTCAGGCTACCAGAAGTTGTCGCCCGATGAAGGGGCGGATCTCCCGCAGCCGCTCTGTGGATAACGCCCGCGGCGACCTGCGCATTCCGCATACGGTGGCTCGGTGATGTCGCCCACTCCTCTCCGTCTCCTGGCCGTGCTGGCATTCGGCGTCTCGCTGCTCTCCGGATGCACCCCCGCTCCGGAGTCCACGCCGACCCCCTCCCCCGCGTTCACCTCCGACGAAGAAGCCTTCGCCGCCGCCGAGGCCACCTATCGCGCCTACGTCGAGGCGTCGAACGACACCGACCTCAGCGATCCCGCCTCTTTCGAGGACTTGTTTGCATGGCTACGTGATGACGCCCTGACTTCTGCCCAGGAGAACTTCTCCCGCTTTCACGCCGAAGGTTGGAAGCGTGCGGGCGACACGTCATTCGATCGGTTCACGCCCGTGTCCTTCGATGGCGAGTCAGTCACGGCGCTCCTCTGTGTCGACGCGTCGGCAGTGACGCTTTGGGACGGCGACGGAAACGTGGTGAGTTCGGATCGACCCGACCGTCAGCCTGTCGAAGTTCAACTGGTCGCGGCGCCCACCACCGCCACCAGACTCGCAATTTCGTCTGCCGCCGCAACTAGGGATCTCGCTTGCTAAGTGTCCGCCTCCTCTCCCTAGCCGTCTTGGTACTTATCGCTCTGGCCACCGACAGCGACCCAGGCGGATCCCAAGCAGGACTGGAGGATGTCTGGGCCACTAACACTGGAGCTTCGCTAGTGATTGGCGTCACTGACTCAAAACGGCAGCATGTTGATGAAAACAATCGACATGCGCCCATTCCGTCCGCACCAGAACAAGAGCACGAACCGTGCCGTACAGATGACACGCCGCTGAGCCGCTCGTGCGGCATGTACGGGGTGCGGGTGACGAAGGAGGCGGGGCGAGCGCTCACGATCGAGGATCTCGCACAGTTCGCCCCCGCGCCGGTGACGACCGCCGCCGAACCGGGGAACGCGGGCGTCGCAGGTATGCCGACCAACTTCGTGGCGAAGGTCGCCACACACACGGCGACCGGTACCCTGCTCGACCGGCCGGTGACGGTGCGCTTCACCCCGGTCCGCGTCGTCTTCGACCACGGGGACGGCACGACGGCCACGACGCCCGACGGCGGCCGTACCTGGGAAGAGCTCGGCCAGGCGCCGTTCACGGCGACACCGACCAGCCATGCCTTCGCGCATCGGGGTACGTACTCCACGAGCACCGTGGTCGTCTACACCGCGGAGGTCGACATCGGCGGAGGGTGGTTCCCCGTGTCCGGTGAGCTGTCCGTCGACGGACCGTCCCGGAGCGTCCGCATCTACGAGGCGACCACCGCACTCGTGGCACGGACGTGCGAAGAACGACCCGCGGCGCCGGGCTGCTGAGCACCTGATCTGGCACGCTCTACCCTGAACCCATGACCCGCGCCGAACGCCTCATGCTGCTCGACACCGCCAGCCTCTACTTCCGTGCGTTCTACGGCGTGCCCGACAAGGTGACGGCCCCCGATGGCTCCCCCATCAACGCTGCACGCGGATTGCTGGACATGATCGCCAAGCTGGTCACCACTTATCAGCCGACCCACGTCGTGGCCTGCTGGGATGACGACTGGCGTCCGCAGTGGAGGGTCGACCTCATCCCCAGCTACAAGACCCACCGGGTGGTGGAGGTCGTGACTGGCGCCCCGGACGTCGAAGAGGTCCCCGACCCGTTGGAGGCGCAGATCCCCCTGATCAGGGAGACGCTCGGGGCCATCGGCATTCCGATCGTCGGCGTCGCCGAGCACGAGGCGGACGACGTGATCGGCACGCTCGCAACGAACGCGACGATGCCCGTGGACATCGTCACCGGCGACCGCGACCTGTTCCAGCTCATCGACGACGAGCGCGACGTGCGCGTGATCTACACGGCCCGCGGCATGAGCAACCTCGAAGTCGTCACGGACGCGACGGTCGTCGCGAAGTACGGTGTCCTGCCGACGCAGTACGCGGACTTCGCGACGATGCGCGGGGACGCGTCGGATGGTCTTCCCGGCGTCGCCGGCATCGGCGAGAAGACGGCGGCCACTCTGCTGCAGAAGCACGGCGACCTGCTCGGCATCCGGGAGGCCGCGGAAGCCGGTGAAGGTATGAGTGCCGGCATCCGCGCGAAGATCCTCGACGCGCAGGCCTACCTCGACGTCGCTCCGACCGTCGTCGCCGTCGCCACGTCGCTTCCGATCGCTGCCCCGGAAGTCGCCCTGCACGCCCTCACGTCGGAGGAAGCCGCAGAAGCAACGGCCCTCGCCGAGCGCTGGAACCTCGGAAGCTCGATGACACGCGCCGTCACCGCGGTCACCGCGGCCGCGAACCAGATCACCGAGGGCTGATCCGGCCGGACGTCACTCCGCCCAGGCGAGGAGACGCGAAAGCCCCCACGTGGTGACGATGCGTGACGCTGGAACGCCGGCACGCTCCGCCCGTTCGGCACCGTGGTCCAGCAGGGAGAGCTGTCCGGGGGCGTGTGCGTCGGAGTCGATGGAGAAGAGGCATCCCGCCTCCAGCGCGATCGCGATGAGCTCGTCCGGCGGGTCCTGACGCTCAGGACGGGAGTTGATCTCGACCGCCACCCCGTTCTCCGCGCACGCCGCGAACACCGCGGCGGCATCGAAGGCCGAGGGCGGGCGCGTGCCCCGGTCGCCCTGCACGAGCCGGCCGGTGCAGTGTCCGAGGACGTTCACCCGAGGATGCGAGACGGCCGCGATCATCCGCGCGGTCATCGCCCGTCCGTCCATGCGGAGCTTGGAGTGCACCGAGGCGACGACGATGTCCAGGTCCGCGAGGAGCGCATCGTCCTGATCGAGGGCTCCGTCTTCCAGGATGTCCACCTCGATACCGGCGAGCAGTGTGAAGCCGTCCCCCGACTGCGCCCGCACCTGCGGGATCTGCTCGCGGAGCCGCTCCGCCGACAGTCCACGCGCGACACGGAGGCGCGGGGAGTGGTCGGTGATGGCCTGGTACTCGTGGCCCTGCGCGCGGGCGGCAGCAGCCATCACCTCGATGGAGGTCGTCCCGTCCGACCACTCGGTGTGGGCGTGCAGGTCTCCGCGCAGCTTTCCGCGGAGCACCGACACCTTCTCCGGTTCGACGTCGCCGCGGAGCTCCACGAGGTACTCCGGCACCTCTCCGGCCTGAGCCTGCCGGATGACGGCGAACGTCGACTCGCCGATGCCCTTGGCCGCCCGGAGACGCGTCGGGTCGCCCTGCACGTCGGACGGAAGCTCCTGGAACGTGGCCGCGGCCTGGCGGAACGCCTTGGCCCGGTACCGCGACGCCCGCTCGCGCTCCAGCAGCGAAGCGATCTCGAGCAGCGCGTCGACCGGGTCCATGGTCACTCCTTCGGGGCAGCCAGCTCGCGGCTCACGCCGATCCACTGGTCGAGCTTCGCCAGCGCACTCCCGTCATCCACCGCCGCGGACGCCCGGGCGAGCCCGTCGCGGAGGCGCTCGAGGATCGGCCGCTGCACCTGGGTCGCGTCCTGGGACAGCTCGAAGGCGACGATTCCGGCGGCGGCGTTGAGGAGCACGATGTCCCGTACCGGCCCCTGCTCCCCCGCGAGGGTCCGGCGGAGGATCTCGGCGTTGTGGGCGGGAGAGCCGCCGATGAGATCGGAGAGGTCGGCGAGGGGGATCCCCAGGTCGCGCGGGTCGAGGTCGTGCTCGTGGATGTCCCCGCGGGTGACCTCCCAGATGCGGCTGTGGCCGGTGGTCGTGAGCTCGTCGAGGCCGTCGTCGCCGCGGAAGACCAGCGCCGTCGCTCCCCGCGTGCGGAAGACGCCGGTGATGAGCGGCACCCGCTCCATCTGCGCCACGCCGACCGCGTTCGCCTCGGCGCGCGCCGGATTGCAGAGAGGTCCGAGCATGTTGAACACCGTGGGCACGCCGAGCTGCGAACGGACCGCGCCGGCGTGCTTGAAACCGGGGTGGAAGGCCCCCGCCCAGGCGAAGGTGATACCCGTCCGGTCGAGGATCGAGGCGACGGCGTCAGGATCGAGCGAGAGTTCCAGGCCGAGGGCACCGAGGACATCGGAGGAGCCGGACGCGGAGCTCGCGGCCCGATTCCCATGCTTGACGACCGGGATCCCGGTGGCGCCGATGATGACGGCCGCTGTCGTCGAGACGTTCACCGTACCCACGCGGTCCCCGCCCGTGCCGACGATGTCCAGCACGTCCGGAGAGACCGGAAGCGGCACGGCGGCTTCGAGGATGGCATCCCGGAAACCGACGATCTCGTCGATCGTCTCGCCCTTTGCGCGCAGAGCGACGAGGAACCCGGCGAGCTGCGCTTCGGAGACCTCGCCCTGCATGATCCGCCGCATGGCCCAGGTGGACTCCCAGACGCTGAGGTCGCGACGCTCCAGGAGAGAGGTGAGCACGTCGGACCAGGTCAGGGAATCAGCCATGTGTGCGATCCTATCGGCGCAGAGAAAACGTGCAGTGCGATCCGGGCGGGCGCCCACGCGACGAAGGAACGGCGTTTCCCGCGTATTCACCGGGTATTCGCAGTGTTTTCTTAGGGTCCCCTAAGTCCTCGAAGGGCGAATCGAGGGTCGGGGGTGCAAGAATCACGCTCGCGGATCGGCCATAATGGAGGGGTGACGACCTCAGCGACGTATGCCCCGGCGGCGAGAACCATCAAGCGGCCCAACCCGGTAGCTGTCGGCACCATTGTGTGGCTCGGCAGCGAGGTGATGTTCTTCGCGGGACTCTTCGCGATCTACTTCACCCTCCGCAGCACCTCACCCGAGCTGTGGGCCGACCGTACCGAGCTCCTGAACGTTCCGTTCGCGGCAGTGAACACGGCGATCCTCGTGCTCTCCTCCTTCACGTGCCAGATGGGCGTGTTCGCGGCGGAGGACCTGCAGCCGTACAAGATCGGCAAGGGACAGAAGAACGGTGCCGGCCGCCGTCGTCTGTTCGGCTGGGGCATGGTCGAGTGGTTCTTCCTCACCTTCGCCCTCGGCGCGATCTTCGTCTCGGGTCAGGTCTGGGAGTACGCCCAGCTGGTCGCCGAGGGAATGCCGATCCAGGCTGACGCCTACGCCTCGGCCTTCTACATCACCACCGGCTTCCACGCCCTCCACGTCACCGGCGGACTCGTCGCGTTCCTCCTGGTGATCGGCCGCGCGTACGCCGTCAAGAACTTCCGGCACAAGGAGGCGACCTCCTCGATCGTGGTGTCCTACTACTGGCACTTCGTCGACGTCGTCTGGATCGTGCTGTTCTTCGTTATCTACTTCCTGAAATAAGAGCGGAGCTGATCCCCGAGATGGCACGAGAGAAGAAGCGCCGTTCGAGCGGTCGTCGCAGCCCACTGGCGGCGGCCGCACTCATCGGAGCAGGCCTCATGATCACCGGTGCGGTGTACGCGGGCGCGACGGCGGCCTTCGCCGCCAACGACGCCCCCACGGCGTCGACGCAGCTGACGGTCGAAGACGGCGAGAAGCTGTTCACGGCCAACTGCGCCACCTGCCACGGCCTCGACCTGGAGGGCACCCCCAACGGCCCGAGCCTCTACGGCGTCGGCGAGCTGGCGGTGGAGTTCCAGGTGTCGACCGGTCGTATGCCGCTGCAGATGCAGGGACCGCAGGCTCCGCAGAAGGAGCCGCAGTTCACCGAGGAGCAGATCCTCGCGATGGCGGCCTACGTGCAGTCCGAGGCCCCCGGCCCGACGTACCCCGCTGACGAGATCATCGACGGCGAGGGCGACGTGGCGCACGGCGCCGAGCTCTTCCGCGTCAACTGCGCGATGTGCCACAACGTGGCCGCCGCCGGTGGCGCTCTCACCGAGGGCAAGTACGCTCCGGCCATCACGGAGACCAGCGCGCTGCACATCTACGCGGCCATGGTCACCGGCCCGCAGAACATGCCGGTCTTCGGCGACATGAACCTGTCCGACGAGGACAAGCGCGACATCATCTCGGCACTGCTCTTCCAGCAGCAGTCCGTCCAGATCGGCGGCTTCTCCCTCGGCTCGCTCGGACCGGTCTCCGAGGGCCTGTTCGTGTGGATCTTCGGTATCGGCGCTCTGGTCGCCATCACCGTGTGGATCACGGCGAAGTCCAACTGACGCTTATTCATCGAAGAGGAACGTACGAGGAGCACCATGGCACACGACGACGACTCGCAGGCTCTTGACAGGGCCTACCAGCCCTCTCCGGGGCTGGGTGTCGCAGTCAGCGATCCCGTGCAGAACCCCGGTCTTCCGCCGCACCGCGAGCGGATGACCGACAAGGACCCGCGCGCTGAGAAGGCCGCCGTCCGCACCGTCTACACGCTGTTCTACCTGTCGCTCGCCGGCAGCATCTGGGCGGTCGCCGCCTACATGCTGTTCCCGATCGAGAGCGGCGCTCTCATCGACATCCGTCAGAACAACCTCTTCATCGGTCTCGGCATCGCGCTCGCGCTGCTGGCTCTGGGCATCGGCGCGATCCACTGGTCGAAGGCCCTCATGTCCGACAAGGAGCACGTCGAGCTCCGCCACCCCACCCGGGGCAAGGACTCGACGCGTGAGGCAGCCATCAAGGCCTTCGCAGACGCCAACGAGGAGTCCGGCTTCGGTCGCCGCACGATGATCCGCAACTCGCTGTTCGCGGCGATCGTCGCGTCGATCATCCCCGGTGTGACGCTGTTCCGTGGCCTCGCCCCGCACTCCACGCCGGACGACCCCACCGCGGGCGACCCGGTCGCGCTGCTGAAGCACACGATGTGGGATGAGGGCATGCGCCTCGTCCGCGACCCCGACGGCACCCCCATCCGTGCCGCCGACGTCACGCTCGGCTCCGCTTTCCACGTGATCCCGGAGGATCTCGCGGAGCTCGGTCACGATGAGGGCTACCTCGAGGAGAAGGCCAAGGCCATCGTGCTGATGATGCGCCTCCGCCCGGAGCAGCTCATCGAGGCCGAGGACCGCAAGGACTGGTCCTACGACGGCATCGTCGCGTACTCCAAGGTCTGCACGCACGTCGGCTGCCCCGTCGCGCTGTACGAGCAGCAGACCCACCACCTGCTGTGCCCGTGCCACCAGTCGCAGTTCGACGTCACGGACCACGCGAAGGTCATCTTCGGCCCGGCCGCTCGGCCGCTGCCTCAGCTGCCCATCACCGTGGACGACGAGGGCTACCTCATCGCACGCAGCGACTTCACCGAACCCGTCGGCCCGAGCTTCTGGGAGCGCCATTGAGCACCGCAACGCTGTCCAAGGACGAGAAGGACACCAAGGCGCCTCTCGGCGGCCGCTTCGTCGGCGCCGCGTCGAACTACATCGATGAGCGCACGAGCCTCTCCGGCTTCGTCAAGGAGCTGGGTCGCAAGATCTTCCCTGACCACTGGTCGTTCATGCTCGGTGAGATCGCGCTCTGGAGCTTCGTCGTCGTGTTCCTCTCCGGAACCTTCCTGACGTTCTTCTTCCAGGCGTCGATGGTGGAGACCCACTACACCGGCGCCTACGCCCCCATGCGCGGAATCGCGATGTCGTCGGCCCTCGAGTCGACCCTGCACATCTCGTTCGACCTCCGCGGTGGCCTCCTGGTCCGCCAGATCCACCACTGGGCCGCGCTCGTCTTCATCGCCGGCATCGGCGTGCACATGCTGCGCGTGTTCTTCACGGGCGCGTTCCGCAAGCCGCGCGAGCTGAACTGGGTGATCGGCTTCGTGCTGTTCATCCTCGCGATGGCCGAGGGCTTCACCGGTTACTCGCTCCCCGACGACCTGCTGTCGGGTAACGGTCTGCGCATCATCGACGGCATGATCAAGGGTCTCCCGCTGATCGGCACCTGGACCTCGTTCCTCCTCTTCGGCGGCGAGTTCCCCGGCACCGACATCGTGGGTCGCCTGTACACGCTGCACATCCTGCTGCTCCCGATGCTGGTCATCGCCTTCATCGCGGTGCACCTGATGCTCATGATCATCAACAAGCACACGCAGTTCGCCGGCCCCGGCCGCACGAACGACAACGTCGTGGGCTACCCGATGATGCCGGTCTACATGTCCAAGATGGGTGGCTACCTGTTCATCGTCTTCGGCACCATCGTGCTGATCGCGACGTTCTTCCAGATCAACCCGATCTGGAACTACGGCCCCTACGACCCCTCCCCCGTCTCGGCCGGTACGCAGCCGGACTGGTACATCGGGTTCGCGGACGGCGCGCTGCGCCTGGCACCGTCGAACTGGGACATCGTGTTCCTCGACCACACCTGGTCGTTCGGAATCCTGGCCCCGGTCGCCATGCTCGGCCTGTTCATCGTCATCGTCGCGATCTACCCGTTCATCGAGGCGTGGGTCACCGGCGACAAGCGTGAGCACCACATCGCCCAGCGTCCGCGCAATGCGGCCACCCGCACCGCGATCGGCGTCGCCGGCGTCATCTTCTACGCGGTCCTGTGGGCGGCGGCCTCGTCCGACCTCATCGCCACGCACTTCATGCTCACCATGGAGGGCGTGATCCACACGCTGCAGGCGCTGCTGATCCTCGGCCCGATCATCGGCTACTTCGTCACGAAGCGCATCTGCATCGCGCTCCAGAAGAAGGACCGCGAGATCGTCCTGCACGGCTTCGAGTCGGGCCGCATCGTGCGTCTCCCCGGCGGCGAGTTCATCGAGGTGCACCAGCCGGTCGACGTCTACGACCGCTGGAAGCTCATCGACGTCGACGGCTACGAGCCGCTGGTCGTCCGCCCGAACGCCAAGGGCCGCATCCCCTGGACGGAGAACCTCCGTTCGGCGATGTCGCGCTGGTTCTTCGAGGACCGTCTCGCCCCGCTCACGCAGGCCGAGATCGACGCGGCTGACGCGCACCAGCATCACGTCACTGCGGGGAACGAGGAGGCGGAGGCCGCCGAGATCCAGGGAGCTCACGAGCGCGCCGGGTTCCCGGACGCGCCGCTCACCGTCGACGAGACGCACGTCGACGAGACGCCGAACACGCCCAGCACGGTGATCTCGACCGAGCCCGTCAAGAAGCCTCGGAAGAAGAAGTCGGAGGACGACGAGTAAGTCGTCACTCCCCTTCGATGAAGGCCTCGTCCGATCGGACGGGGCCTTCATCGTTCTCCCCCGATGAGAGGATCGTCTCATGTCTTCGGCCGTCCGCCTGCTCCGTGCTCCCCTCCTCGCCGACGCGCTCAAGGCTGCCGGCGCCGCTCCGACGGATGTCATCAGCACGCGCGTCCTGGTGGCCTCCTCCGCGCAGCGGGACCTCGTCACGGCCTGGGACGTCATCCACGCCGCTTTCGGCGCTCACGGCGTCCCCAGCACCCTCCTCGGCGTGACCGTCCTCGGCTACGACGACCAGCTCGTCGAGGTCGAGGCGATCGCCGCTCTGCCCGCGGACCGTGCATGACCGCCCTTGTCCGACACGCGACGGATCAGGACCATGCCGTCCTCGAGGAGATCGAGCGCGCCGCTGACATCCTTCTGACCGATCGCTTCGGTGCCGAGGACTGGCCCCCGCCGTCGACAGCCGACGACCGCCGGCGCGCCGAGGGGTTCGTCCTGGTGGCCACCTGCTCCCCTACGGCGGAGCCTGCCGGCGGACTCGAGGTGCCGGTCGGGTTCGTGCAGGTGCTCGAGGGACCCGGGTGCGCCCATCTGGAGCAGCTGTCCGTCCACCCCGCCTCCGGTCGCCGCGGGATCGGTCGCGCCCTCGTCCTGGCGGCCCAGGACGAGTCCCGCCGTCGGGGCCGCTCGCAGCTCACGCTGCGCACCTACGCGGACGTACCCTGGAACGCCCCGTTCTACTCCCGCTGCGGCTTCACCGAGTCGACGCCGGACACCGACTTCCTCCGCGAGCTCGTCGCCGTCGAAGAGCGTCTCGGCCTGACCCGGTACGGACGGCGGATCCAGATGACTGCGGCACTCTGACCGGCTACGACGGCAGGATTCGCGCGACGCGCGACGGTATCCCTCGGTCGTCGGCGCCCGCACATCCCTAGTCTGGGCTCATGATCGATCGCCTCGACTACTTCGCCGCCCGACTCGCCTTCGAGACCGACCCCAGCGACGTGCACGCCGACCGTGCCGCCGGCCGCGCACTGGTCGTGGTCGACGTCCGCTCGACCGAGGCATTCGCCCAGGGGCGCGTGTCCGGCGCGCTCCACATGCCTCACAGCGAGATCGCCCACCGTGCCCCGGAGGAGATCCCGGCGGACGCCGAGGTCGTGGTCTACTGCTGGAGCCCCGGATGCAACGGCGGTGTCCGCGGCGCGCTCGAGTTCGCTCGTCTCGGCTATCGCGTGCGCGAGATGATCGGCGGCTTCGAGTACTGGGCCCGCGAGGGATATCCCATCGAAGACGCCGAGGGTGTGCACCACCGTCCCGTCGACCCGCTGACCGGAATCCCCCGCGTCCGCACCCACGTGTGAACTGTTCGCAGGAACGACGAAGGCCCCCGGAGTAATCCGGGGGCCCTTCGTGGTGCGAGGAGACTCAGCGGGCGAAGTTGCCGCGGTAGTACTCGTAGACCCAGCCGACGATCGCGACCACGAAGATCGCGAGGCCGATCGGGAGCAGGAAGTGACCGACCGCAAGACCCACGACGAAGACACCCGCCGAAGCCGCGAGGACGAGCGGCCACCAGGACCACGGGCTGAACTCGCCGAGCTCGGGGTCACCGTCGTCGATGTCCGACGTGAGGATGTCCTCGGGCAGCTCACCGTTCTGCGCCTTGTGCGTCCGGTCGAGGTAGAAAGCGACCATCGCACCCATGAAGGCCGAGAAGAACAGGGCGACCGTGCCGACCCACTCGATCTGGTTCACCAGCGGAAGGCCCGGGTGAGCCAGGATGTTCCAGCCCGTGTAGACGACGCCGACGAGGGCGAAGAACGCGGTGAGGACCCACCAGATGATGACGTTGTCGCGCATGGCTCAGTGGCCCTCTCGCTCGCCGGGTGCGGTGGTCGCGAACTCCGCGGCCTCCGGGTGGTTCAGGTCGAAGGCCGGACGCTCGCTGCGGATGCGCGGGATCGACGTGAAGTTGTGCCGCGGCGGCGGGCACGACGTGGCCCACTCGAGCGAGGCACCGTAGCCCCAGGGGTCGTTCACCGTGACCTTCGGCGCCTTGCGCGCCGTGATCCAGACGTTCAGGAAGAACGGCAGCATCGAGGCGCCGAGGATGATCGCGCCGATCGTCGAGACCTGGTTCTGCCACGTCCAGCCGTCCGCTGCGGAGTAGTCCGCGTAGCGACGCACCATGCCGTCGACACCGAGCCAGTGCTGGATGAGGAAGGTCATGTGGAAGCCGACGAACAGCATCCAGAAGTGCACGTAGCCGAGGCGCTCGTTCAGCATGCGACCCGTCCACTTCGGCCACCAGAAGTAGAAGCCGGCGAACATCGCGAACACGACCGTACCGAACACCACGTAATGGAAGTGCGCCACGACGAAGTAGCTGTCGCTGAGGTGGAAGTCCAGCGGCGGGGCCGCGAGGATCACACCGGTGAGGCCACCGAAGACGAACGACACGAGGAAGCCGAGCGAGAACACCATCGGGGTCTCGAACGTCACCGAACCGCGCCAGAGCGTTCCGATCCAGTTGAAGATCTTCACACCGGTGGGCACCGCGATGAGCATCGTCATCAGGGCGAAGAACGGCAGCAGCACGGAGCCGGTGACGTACATGTGGTGCGCCCACACGGCGACGGACAGGGCCGCGATCGCGATCGTCGCGTAGACCAGGGTCTTGTACCCGAAGATCGGCTTCCGGCTGAACACCGGGAAGATCTCCGAGACGATGCCGAAGAACGGCAGCGCGATGATGTAGACCTCGGGGTGGCCGAAGAACCAGAAGAGGTGCTGCCAGAGCAGGACACCGCCGTTGGCCGGGTCGTAGATGTGCGCACCGAGCACGCGGTCGGCGGCGGCGGCGAAGATCGCCGCGGCCAGGACCGGGAAGGCCATCAGGATCAGCAGGCTGGTGATGAGCGTGTTCCAGCTGAAGATCGGCATGCGCCACATCGTCATGCCGGGAGCACGCATCGTGATGATCGTCGTGATGAAGTTCACCGCACCGAGGATGGTACCGAAGCCCGAGATGCCGAGACCGAGCATCCAGAGGTTTCCGCCCGCTCCTGGCGAGAACGACGCGTTGGCCAAGGGCTGATACGCGAACCAGCCGAACGAGGCCGCACCCTGCGGGGTGAGGAAGCCGGCGACCGCGATGGTCGAGCCGAACAGGAACAGCCAGAAGGCGAAGGCGTTCAGACGCGGGAACGCGACGTCCGGAGCGCCGATCTGCAGCGGCAGGATCGCGTTGGCGAATCCCGCGAACAGCGGCGTCGCGAACATCAGCAGCATGATCGTGCCGTGCATCGTGAACAGCTGGTTGTACTGCTCCTTGGTCGGGACGATCTGCATCCCCGGAGCGAACAGCTCGGCGCGGATCACCAGCGCCATCACGCCACCCAGGAGGAAGAACATCACCGAGGCGATGAGGTACATGTACCCGATCGTCTTGTGGTCCGTGGAGGTGATCCACTTGACGACGATGTTGCCCTTCTGCTCGACGCGCGAGGAGCTCATCAGAGCAGCCTGGCGCGCGGGCAGGGTGGTGGGACGGGAGCGAGGTGCCTCGTCGGTGCGAGGAGCTTCAGTGGTCGACATGGCTTACTCCTCTCCTTCCTCGGTGTCGGTCTTCCCGGAGGTGCCGGGGAGGTTCGAGAGACGGTCGTACGCGTCGGTGATGTCCCCGGTGTTGCCCTCTTCCTCGAGGGTCTCGAGGTAGGCGTTGTACTCGTCCTGCGAGACGACCTTCACGTTGAAGAGCATCATCGAGTGGTACTCGCCGCAGAGCTCGGCGCACTTGCCGGCGTACTCGCCCTCACGGGTGGGGATGAAGGACCAGGAGTTGTCCTTCCCGATGAACATGTCCTTCTTGTAGAGGAAGTCGATGATCCAGAAGGAGTGGATGACGTCGCGCGACTGCAGGTTGATGGTGACCTTCTGGTCGACCGGCAGCACCAGGGTCGGCAGCTCCGCCTGGTCGATGTTGCCTTCCGCGTCGGGCTGGGCCTGGATGCCCATGGTCCACACGGTGTCTTCCTCGGTCTCACCGTTGTACTGGAAGTCCCACGCCCACTGCTTGGCGATCGCGGTGATCTCGACGTCGGGATCGTCCCACTTCGTCTCGATCTCGGTCTGGTCGCGAGCCGTGAAGAAGAACATGCCCAGCACGAGGATGAGCGGCACGATCGTGTAGAAGATCTCGATCGGCATGTTGTAGCGCATCTGCACCGGGAGGCCGGTCTGGCCCTTGCGGCGGCGGTACGCGATCGCAGCCCAGGCCATGAGGCTCCAGGTGACGACACCGACCGCGAGGAGCACGATCCAGGAGTTCACCCAGAGGGACGACACGCGCTCCGTCTGGTTGGTTGCTGCCGGACCACCATCCACGAAGCCCGGAAGAAAGCCGTTCAGCTCGGTGGGAGTACATCCCGCCAGAGCCACAGCTGCCACAACTCCCACAGGGAGTGCGGCCCAACGAAGGCGGCGTTTCGAGGGCACGATGCACCTTTCAGATCGCGGACAAGGCATGTCCAAGTCTAGAGCAACCTCACACCTGATTCATGCCAACCATGCAGGTTGAGAAGCGGAACGGCCGCCGTCACGCGAGGTGACGACGGCCGTTCGCGGGAAGAACGTGTCAGTGGAAGCTGTCGCCGCAGGCGCAGCTGCCCGCCGCGTTCGGGTTGTCGATGGTGAAGCCCTGCTCCGAGATGGTGTCCTTGAAGTCGATCGAGGCACCGTCGAGGTAGGGAACGCTCATGTTGTCGACGATGACCTCGACACCGTCGAAGTCGACGGTCTCGTCGCCTTCGAGGTACCGCTCGTCGAAGTAGAGCTGGTAGATCAGGCCCGAGCAGCCGCCGGGCTGCACGGCGACGCGCAGACGGAGGTCATCGCGGCCCTCCTGCTCCAGGAGGTTCTTCACCTTCGTGGCGGCGGCGTCCGTCAGCTTGACGCCGTGTGCGCTTGTGGTCTCTGCGGACAGGGTGGTGTCGCTCATGTCGCTCCTCATGACGGGCCGGGTACGGGCTCTCCGACGATTCTACCGCCGGTGGGGACGGAAGGCTCAGATCTCCCGCGCGTTCATACGGGCGAGCAGCAGGGCCTCGGTCGCCACGGCGTGCCGGAACGTGTCCAGATGCAGCGACTCGTTGGGGCTGTGTGCGCGGGAGTGCGGATCCTCCACGCCGGTGACGAGGATCTGGGCCTCCGGGAACTCCCGCACGAGATCCGCGATGAACGGGATGGACCCGCCGACGCCCAGGTCCACCGGAGCGACGCCGTACCCGTCGCGCATCGCGTCGCGGGTGAGGGAGACCGCCCACCCGCTCGTGTCCACGAGGAAGGGGTTGCCGAGGTCCACATCGGAGAAGGTCAGCTCGGCACCGAAGGGCGCGTGTGCACGGAGGTGGCGCTCCAGAGCCTCGTAGGCATCCTGACCGGACTGCCCGGGGGCGACACGGGCGCTGATCACCACGGTCACCTCCGGGAGCAGGGTGTTCGAGGCTGAGGCGACGCTCGTCGCATCGATGCCGATGACCGTGACGGAGGGCTTGTTCCAGATACGGCTGAGGATCGTGCCGTCGCCGATGGGCGTCGTCCCCGGGAGGAGCCCGGCCTCGTCGCGCAGTGTCTCCTCGGTGTACTCGGGCGTCTCGGCATCCCGAGCGGTCATCCCCTCGACCGCGACGGAGCCGTCCTCGTTCCACAGCGTGGCGAGGAGTCGCACGGTCGCCATCATCGCGTCGGGAACCGCGCCACCGAACATCCCGGAATGGGACGCGTGGTCGAGCGTGCGCACCTTCAGGGTGAAGCGTGCGTTGCCGCGGAGGGACACGGTCAGGCCCGGCGTGACGGAATCCCAGTTGCCCGAGTCAGCGACGACGATCGCATCGGCGCGGAGGGCCTCCTTGTTGTCGGAGAGGAACTGTGCGAACGAACGCGAGCCGTACTCCTCCTCCCCCTCGACGAACATCGCGATCCCGAGGTCGAGGTCGTCTCCGAGCACCTCGGCGACCGCGCGGATCGCGCCGATGTGGGCCATGATGCCGGCCTTGTCGTCCGCGGCACCGCGTCCGTACAGGCGGCCGTCACGCACCGTCGGCTCGAACGGCGGCGTCTCCCACAGGGCGTCATCCCCCGGAGGCTGCACGTCGTGGTGGGCGTAGAGGAGGATCGTCGGCTTCCCGTTCCGCGCCGCGCGCGTCGCGAGGACGGCGGGCTGGCCCTGCTCGTCGGTACCGGGGATGTCGGCACGGAGTACCTTCACCTCGTCGAACACCCCGGTGCCGCGCGCGAGCGTGGCGACGGCGTCGGCGCTGCGCTCGAGCTGCGTCTGGTCGAAGGCGGGCCAGGCCATGCCGGGAATGCGCACGAGGCTCCCGAGGTCCGACAGCGCGGAGGGGATGCCGGTGGCGACCGCTTCGAGGACGGCGGCGTCGGACTCGCTGGGAAGTGCAGGTGAGGTCATGCGAGTAATCTTAAGGCGACCCACCCCAGCGAACCGAGGAACCTCGTGGCCACTACCCCCGCCTCCCCTTCGACGAACGACGACGCCCCCCAGACGCCTGCCGTCGGCAAGGGACGCGCGACGCCGACCCGCGCCGAGCAGGAGGCTGCGCGCCGGCGCCCCCTCGTGGCGAACACCAAGGAGGCGAAGGCCGCGGCTCGCGCCGAGCTCAACGAGCGCCGCGCGAAGGCGCAGGCCGGCATGGCCGCCGGCGAGGAGAAGTACCTCCCCGCGCGTGACAAGGGCCCGCAGCGCCGGTGGGTGCGCGACTACGTCGACGCCGGCTGGCACCCCGCCGAGTTCGTGATGGGCGTCATGGTGCTCGTCATCCTGGCCTCGCTGCTGCCGACGAACATGATGATCTCGTTCTACGCGTACCTGTTCATGATGGCCTACCTCGTGATCGCGATCGGCGGCATGATCCTCCTCGGCATGCGGGTCAAGCGCAAGGCGGCCGCGAAGTTCGGCAAGGACCGCGTCGAGAAGGGCCTCGGCTGGTATGCGGGCATGCGAGCCCTGCAGATGCGCTTCATGCGCCTGCCCAAGCCGCAGGTCAAGCGCGGGCAGTACCCCGACTGACCAGTCCTCGGTTGATCTCGCGGCCCCAGAACGGGCCGCGATAGAGGAACGCCGTGTAGCCCTGGACCAGGGTGGCCCCGGCATCCAGACGCTCCTGCACATCGGCGGCCGTCTCGACACCGCCCACCGCGATCACGCAGAAGTCCTCGGGGACCGCGGCACGGACGACCCGGAGCACCTCCAGCGATCGTTTCTTGAGCGGAGCACCGGAGAGACCGCCCGCACCGGCCGCCTCGACGACGGCCGCATCGGTGCGCAGTCCGTCACGGCTGATCGTCGTGTTGTGGGCGATGATGCCCGCGAGCCCTTCCTCGACGGCGAGCCGCGCGATCGCGGTGATCTCGTCATCCGGCAGATCGGGGGCGATCTTCACGAGCAGCGGAGTGGACCCGGCCGCGTCACGGACGGCGCGCAGCAGCGGCGCCAGGGTCTCCACCGCCTGCAGACCCCGCAGCCCGGGAGTGTTCGGCGATGAGACGTTGACCGCGAGATAGTCGGCCAGCGGAGCCAGGCGGGTGGCGGAGGCGACGTAGTCGGCGACGGCGTCCTCGACGTCCACCACGCGGCTCTTGCCGATGTTCACGCCGATCACCGTGTCGGGGGCGCCCCGGCGGAGGCGGGCGAGACGACGGGCTGCGGCATCCGCGCCCCGGTTGTTGAAGCCCATGCGGTTGATGACCGCCCGGTCCTCGACCAGCCGGAACAGGCGCGGCTTCGGGTTGCCCTCCTGCGGGACAGCCGTGATCGTGCCGACTTCAACGTGGCCGAAGCCGAGCGCCGCGAGTCCGCGAACCCCGACGGCGTTCTTGTCGAACCCGGCCGCGATGCCGAACGGCGACGGGAACGTCAGCCCCAGGGCCTCGACGCGAAGCGAAGGGTCAGGGCGGGTCATCGCGCGGGTGGCCCACGACAGCGGCGGCACACCGAGTACGCGGATCACCGCCATGCCGGCGTGGTGGGCGAACTCGGGGTCGAAGCGCGACAGGACGGCGCGGAAGAGCAGCGGATACATCCCTGCCAGATTACCGGTCCGCCGCCTCCGCCTTCGCGTGGTCGGCCCGGAGGTCGCTGATCGCGGATTCGAAGTCCTCGAGCGAGTCGAACGCCTGGTAGACGCTCGCGAAGCGGAGGAAGGCGACCTCGTCGAGCTCACGAAGCGGCCCCAGGATGGCGAGGCCGATCTCGTTCGTGTCGAGCTGGGAGACGCCGGTCTGTCGGACCGCCTCCTCCACCCGCTGCGCGAGGATCGCGAGGTCCGCCTCCGTCACGGGACGCCCCTGGCAGGCCTTGCGCACGCCGGAGATGACCTTCTCCCGGCTGAAGGGCTCCATGACGCCCGAGCGCTTGATGACGTTGAGGCTCGCCGTCTCCGTCGTGGAGAACCGTCCCCCGCATTCCGGACACTGACGGCGCCGACGGATCGAGAGTCCGTCGTCGCTGGTGCGGGAATCGATGACCCGGGAGTCGGGGTGACGGCAGAAGGGGCAGTGCATCTGACAGATCCTACGCGGTGAAGCGGGCCTCGATCGCCTCGCCGTGGGCCGGGAGCACCTCGGTTTCAGCGAGCGCGACCACGCCCTCCCGAACAGCGGCCAGGGCCGAGCGGTCGTAGGAAACGACCTGCTGTGGGCGGAGGAACGTGTAGGCGCCCAGGCCCGGTGCATAGCGGGCCTGACCGCCGGTGGGCAGCACGTGGTTGCTTCCGGCCATGTAGTCACCGAGGCTGACGGGGGTCTGGTCGCCGACGAACACGGCACCGGCGCTCGTGAAGGCGGCTGCCGCCTCCTCCGCATCCGCGAGGTGCAGCTCCAGGTGCTCCGGGGCGTAGGCGTTGCTGAACGCGGCCGCCGTCGCTCGATCGTCCACCAGCACGATCGCCGACTGCGGGCCGGACAGCGCAGCCCTGACGCGTTCGCTGTGCCGCGTACGCGCAGCCTGCTGCTCGACCTCTGCGCGGACCTGCTCCGCGATCTCCAGGGCATCCGTCACGAGGACGGCCGAGGCCTGCTCATCGTGCTCGGCCTGGCTGACGAGGTCGGCGGCGATGAGACGAGCGTCGGCGTCGGCGTCGGCGACGACGAGGATCTCGGTCGCGCCGGCCTCGGAGTCGGTGCCGACCACCCCTGCGACGGCCCGCTTCGCCGAAGCGACGTAGTTGTTTCCCGGTCCCGACACGACGTCGACGGGATCGAGCCCCAGGCTCGCGACGCCGTGGGCGAGCGCACCGATGGCTCCGGCTCCGCCCATCGCGTAGACCTCGGAGACACCGAGCAGCGCCGCGGCGGCCAGGATGGTCGGGTGGACGCGACCGTCCTGGTCCGCCTGCGGCGGCGAGGCGAGGGCGATCTGCTGCACCCCCGCGACCTGCGCGGGGACGACGTTCATGACGACGCTCGACGGGTAGACGGCCTTGCCCCCGGGGATGTAGACCCCGACACGGGCCACCGGCTGCCAGCGCTGCGTGATGGTCGCTCCCTCGCCGATCCTCGTCACCTGCGGTGCGGGGACCTGCGCGGCCGAGGCCAGGCGCACACGTCGGATGGCCTCTTCGAGGGAAGCGCGGACCGTCGGAGCCAGGTTCGACAGCGCATCCGCGAGGTGTGCTTCCGGCACCCGCACAGCGTGCCCGGTGACCCGGTCGAACCGCTCCGCCTGCTCCCGCAGCGCGTCCTCGCCGCGATCCCGCACGTCGTCGACGAGACGCGCGGCGGTGTCGAGCGCCTCGGCTCGTGCCTGGGTCGCGCGCGGAACGGCCGCGAGCATGTCAGCGGGCGAGAGCTCGCGCCCCCGCAGATCGATCGTGCGCATGTCAGCCCTTCGTGATGCCGGCGATGTCGTGGAGATAGCCGATGCGGCCGTCATCGTGGCGGACGACGAACGCCCCGCCCCGATCCTCGATGACGAGCGCCCAGGCGGTCGGACCGATGCGGAAGATCGGCTCTCCGCGTTCGTCGTGCACGTCGCGCTCCGTCGGGGCGAGGATCCAGAAGGGCTGCGCCTCGGGCGTGTTCTGACGCGGGGCGGCTGCCTGGTGATCGTCGATGACGGAATGCACCGCCGTCGCATCATCCGATGCCGGTTCCTGCGCGGCCGCGAGTTCCTCCTCGGAGAGCGCCTTGGCGCCCAACAGCGACTCGATGCTGCCGGTGTCGGAAACGATCTCCGGCTGCTCCCCGCGGGACCGCCGCGAGTAGACCGGGGTGTACTCGTCCTCGGCGGACACCGGCACGGTTCCGGTTCCCCCGCCCGAGGCATGCGCGGTGAGAGGGACGCGATCCGCGCCGTTCGCCGACACGTCGCGCGTGTCGGTGTCGGTGTCGCGGAGATCGGCGGCGGCGTCCGCGTCACCGGTGCTCTGCTCGGCATCGGCGTCTGAGATCACGGCTGTCTCGCCCTCGGCCTCCGCGGCGGGAGACTCGGCGGCGGCAGGGGCCTCAGCGGCGGATCCGCTCGACGTCGCCTCGGGACGCGGCCGTGCGATCACCGGGCGCACCGGATTGGCGTTGCGGTGCGCGAGAGTGACGAGCCGCCCCTGGAAGTCCTCCTTGAGGCCCGGGATGAGCGGGGCGAAGACGGTGAGCACGACGAGCGCGGTCGAGGTGATGACCTGCACGACGGCGTTCCAGGGCAGACCCCAGTTGCCGGTGGAGATGACGGCCGACAGGGCGAGCCACAGGTTGCCGGCCCACACGCACGCCGAGACCGAGAAGGCCACGGAGGCGAACTGATCGATGCCGAGCGACCCCACCCGGCGGATGCCGTCGGGTGAGAACCGCCGGAGGACGAGGAGGAACACGGCGACCGTCGGCACGCCGATCGGCAGGATCCACTGGATGCCGATGCCCCAGAGCGAGATCCCCCCGCTGAGCGGGAAGAAGGACACGAGGAAGGAGACCAGCCAGACTCCGACGATCAGGAGCTCGCGCAGCGTGAATCCGAGGATGCCGTACTCCGGCGTGACCTCGTCGTCGTAGAGGACGCCGTCCTCATCGCTGAACACCGCTTCGGCGTCCGGCTCGGGAAGATCCGTGCTCATAGTCGTCCTTTCCTCATCGGCGCACCACGTCTTTCCGGTGCTCTCGACGGCTCCCGATCCTACCCGCTCACCCCAGACAGGTTGGTCCGAGCAGTGACTTGAGGTCACCGAAGAGGTCGGCGGAGACCTTCACCGGCATAGGCACCTCGAACACCTTCGCCGTGCCAGCGCGATGCACGCGCAGCAGCACCTCGGTGTCCCCGCTGTGCCGCCGGAGCACCTCGGCCAGTTCCGTCATGACCCGTTCCGTCGCGCGCTGCTCGGCGAGGACGAGAGACAGGGGCCCTGCTGCATCGAAGGAGCCGACGTCGGGGGCGAAGGCAGACTGGGCATGCAGGTTCAGGCCGTCATCACGGCGGGAGACGCGCCCGCGCACGGCGAGGATCGCATCCTGCTGCAGAGTGTGCTGGAACTCGAGGTACGTCTTGCCCATGAACATCACGGTGACCTCGCCGTTGAAGTCCTCCACGGTGATCATTCCGTACGGGTTTCCGCTCGCCTTCGCCACACGATGCTGGACACTCGTGACGAGGCCGGCCACGGTGACCTGATCGCCGTCCTGCAGGTCCTCGGAGTTGTTGAGGTCGTGGATGGAGATCGAGGCATGCTTCGCGAGCGGGACCTCCAGACCAGCCAACGGGTGGTCAGAGACATAGAGGCCGAGCATCTCCCGCTCGAAGGCGAGCTTGTCCTTCTTGATCCACTCGGGACGAGGGGGCACTTTCGCGGGTGCCGCCTCCTCCATGCCGTCGTAGAGACTGTCGAAGTCGAAGCCGATGGCGCCCTGAGCCTCGTTGCGCTTCCGGTCCACCGCCGCCTCCACGGCGTCTTCATGGATCTCGAGGAGGGCCCGACGGGTGTCACCCATCGAGTCGAAGGCCCCGGCTTTGATCAGCGACTCGACCGTGCGTTTGTTGGCGACGTGCAGCGGCACCTTGTCGAGGAAGTGATGGAACGAGGTGAACCGCTCGTCCTTGCGCGACTGCACGATGCCGTCGACGACGTTCGTGCCGACGTTGCGGACGGCGCCGAGGCCGAAGCGGATGTCATCGCCGACAGCCGCGAAGAAGTTGATCGACTCGGAGACGTCCGGCGGCAGCACCTTGATGCCCATTCGGCGGCACTCGTTGAGGTAGAGCGCCATCTTGTCTTTCGAGTCGCCGACGCTCGTGAGGAGTGCGGCCATGTACTCGGCCGGGTAGTGCGCCTTGAGGTAGGCGGTCCAATAGGAAACGAGACCGTACGCGGCGGAGTGCGCTTTGTTGAAGGCGTAGTCCGAGAACGGCAGGAGGATGTCCCACAGCGCCTTGACCGCTCCTTCCCCGAAGCCGCGCTCGGTCATTCCCGCCGCGAACCCCGCATACTGCTTGTCCAGCTCGGACTTCTTCTTCTTTCCCATCGCGCGGCGCAGGATGTCGGCCTGACCGAGGCTGAACCCGGCCACCTTCTGCGCGATGGCCATGACCTGCTCCTGGTAGATGATGAGTCCATAGGACTCCTCCAGGATCTCGGCGAGCGGTTCCGCGAGTTCGGGATGGATCGGGGTGATCTCCTGCTGCCCGTTCTTGCGCAGCGCGTAGTTGGTGTGGGAGTTCGCACCCATCGGCCCCGGACGGTACAGCGCGATGAGGGCCGAGATGTCGCCGAAGTTGTCCGGCTTCATGAGCCGCATGAGTGAACGCAGCGGCGGACTGTCGAGCTGGAAGACGCCG
The DNA here is from genome assembly GCF_002993305.1 of Microbacterium sp. str. 'China'. NCBI lineage: Bacteria > Bacillati > Actinomycetota > Actinomycetes > Micrococcales > Microbacteriaceae > Microbacterium > Microbacterium sp. str. 'China'. The sequence continues at coordinate 2,176,944 of NZ_CP027434.1, forward strand.
AGCGTGTCGCCGCGGGCCAGCAGCTCGTAGACGGCGGGGTCATCGAGACCGAGGTGCTCGAGATCGAGCTCCTCACCGCGGTTCATCCGGATGTTGTCGAGCGCGTCCGAGATGATCGTGAGGTTCCGGAGGCCGAGGAAGTCCATCTTGATGAGGCCGAGGGACTCGCACGACGGATAGTCGAACTGCGTGACGATCTGGCCGTCCTGCTCGCGGCGCATGATCGGGATGATGTCGAGCAGGGGCTCCGACGACATGATGACGCCGGCGGCATGCACGCCCCACTGTCGCTTCAGCCCCTCGAGGCCGAGGGCCCGATCGAAGACCGTCTTCGCTTCGGGGTCGGTCTCGATGAGGGCGCGGAACTCGCTCGCCTCCTTGTAGCGCGGGTGCGCAGAGTCGAACATGCCGTCGAGGGGCATGTCCTTCCCCATGACGGCCGGGGGCATGGCCTTGGTGAGTCGCTCGCCCATGCTGAACGGGAAGCCGAGGACGCGACCGGCGTCCTTGAGCGCCTGCTTCGACTTGATCGTGCCGTACGTGACGATCTGCGCGACGCGCTCGGACCCGTACTTCCGGGTCACGTACTCGATGACCTCGCCGCGACGACGGTCGTCGAAGTCGACGTCGAAGTCGGGCATCGAGACGCGGTCCGGGTTGAGGAACCGCTCGAAGATCAGACCGTGCTCGAGAGGGTCGAGGTCGGTGATCTTCATCGCATAGGCGACCATCGAACCCGCACCGGAGCCACGTCCCGGACCGACCCGGATGCCGTTGTCCTTGGCCCAGTTGATGAAGTCGGCGACGACGAGGAAGTACCCGGGGAAGCCCATCTGGAGGATGATGCCGGTCTCGTACTCGGCCTGCTTGCGCACCTTGTCCGGGATGCCGTTCGGGTACCGGTAGTGGAGGCCCTTCTCGACCTCCTTGATGAGCCAGCTGTCCTCGGTCTCGCCGTCGGGGACCGGGAACCGCGGCATGTAGTTCGCCGAGGTGTTGAACTCCACCTCGCAGCGCTCGGCGATCAGGAGCGTGTTGTCACAGGCCTCCGGGTGGTCCCGGAAGAGCTGCCGCATCTCGGCCGCGGTCTTGATGTAGTACCCGTCGCCGTCGAACTTGAAGCGGTTCGGGTCGTCGAGCGTGGAGCCGGACTGCACGCACAGCAGGGCTGCGTGCGCGTCGGCCTCGTGCTGGTGGGTGTAGTGCGAGTCGTTGGTGGCCACGAGCGGGATGCCGAGGTCTTTCGCGAGCCGCAGCAGATCCGTCATGACCCGGCGCTCGATCGACAGGCCGTGGTCCATGATCTCGGCGAAGTAGTTCTCCTTGCCGAAGATGTCCTGGAACTCCGCCGCGGCCGCGCGGGCGGCGTCGTACTGCCCGAGCCGCAGCCGCGTCTGCACCTCTCCCGACGGGCACCCCGTCGTGGCGATGAGCCCCTTGCCGTATGTCTGGAGCAGCTCGCGGTCCATACGCGGCTTGAAGTAGTAACCCTCCATGCTCGACAGCGAGCTCAGCCGGAAGAGGTTGTGCATGCCCTCCGTGCTCTGGCTCCACATGGTCATGTGGGTGTACGCGCCCGAACCCGACACGTCGTCGCTGCGCTGGTCCGCCGAGCCCCACTGCACGCGGGTCTTGTCGCTGCGGTGCGTGCCCGGAGTGACGTAGGCCTCGAGACCCACGATGGGCTTGATGCCGGCGTTGCGGGCCGCGTTGTAGAACTCGAACGCCGCGAAGGTGTTCCCGTGGTCCGTCACCGCGATCGCCGGCATGCCGTAATCGGCGGCCGCCTGCGTCATCGCGTTGATCTTCGCAGCCCCGTCGAGCATCGAGTACTCGCTGTGCACGTGCAGGTGGACGAAGGAGTCGGATGCCATGCTTCGAGTCTACGTTCGGCCCCGGACACGAGGAGGCGCCGGCTCCCGGTTCACGCTTTCTCGCGGAGGTCCAGCCGCATGAGCACGCGGGGGAAGCCGTCGAGGACGGAGCCCGTGTCCGCCGCCTTCGCGAACCCCGCGCTCTCGAAGAGACGCCGCGTCCCGACGTACGCCATCGTGAGGTTCACCTTCGCGCCGGCGTTGTCGACCGGATACCCCTCGATCGCGGGTGCGCCCCGATCGCGCGCGTAGGCGACCGCGCCCTCGATGAGGGCGTGGGAGACACCCTGTTTGCGATGCCCTGGGCGGACCCGGAAGCACCACAGTGACCACACGTCGAGGTCGTCGACATGCGGGATGAGGCGATTGCGCGCGAAGCTCGTGTCGCGTCGAGGGTGCAACGCCGCCCAGCCGACCGGCTCGTCGTCGAGGTAGGCGAGGACGCCGGGGGGAGGATCCTGGTGGCAGAGCTCACGCACCCGCTCGGCCCGTGCGGGACCGCGAAGGGAGACGTTCTCCTTGTTGCCGATCCGATAGCTCAGGCAGAAGCAGACGTTCGACGTCGGCTTCTTCGGCCCCACGACCGCGGCGACGTCATCGAAGACCGTCGCCGGGCGCACCACGATGCTCATGTGGTCAGTGTGGCGGATACCCCGGACACCGGCGCGCTGACGCCCCGGCGGATGAGCTATTCCCCGCGCAGCACGTCCAACGCGTGCTGGAAGTCCTCCGGATAGGGCGAGGCGAACTGCACCCACTCCCCCGTCGTCGGATGGGCGAATGCCAGCTGATGCGCGTGCAGCCACTGCCGCGTGAGTCCGAGGCGGGCGGAGAGCGTCGGATCGGCGCCGTAGAGCGGGTCCCCGACGCACGGGTGCCGGTGCGCCGCCATGTGCACGCGGATCTGGTGCGTACGACCCGTCTCCAGATGGATCTCGAGCAGAGAGGCACCGGGAAACGCCTCGAGCGTCTCGTAGTGCGTCACGGAGGGCTTCCCGTCCGGGACGACGGCGAACTTCCAGGAGTGGTTCGGGTGCCGACCGATCGGCGCATCGATCGTGCCCACGAGCGGGTCCGGATGCCCCTGCACCACCGCGTGATAGATCTTCTCGACCGTGCGCTCCTTGAACGCGCGCTTGAGGGCCGTGTACGCGGACTCGCTCTTGGCCACGACCATGAGCCCGCTCGTCCCGACGTCCAGCCGGTGCACGACGCCTTGACGCTCCGGCGCGCCGCTGGTGGCGACGCGGAACCCGGCGGCGGCGAGAGCGCCGACGACCGTGGGTCCCTCCCACCCGAGCGAGGGGTGGGCAGCGACCCCGGTCGGCTTGTCCACCACGACGATGTCATCGTCGTCGTAGACGATCCCGAGTTCGGGCACCGCGATGGGCACGATCTTCGGCCCCTCCTTCGGCTCCCACTCGACGTCCAGCCACGCACCGCCGCGCAGGCGGTCCGACTTGTCGAGGGTGACGCCGTCCAGGCGGACGCCGCCGGATGCGGCCACCTCCGCCGCGAAGGTCCGCGAGAACCCGAGGAGCTTGGCGAGGGCGGCATCGACCCGCGTACCGTCGAGCCCGTCCGGGACGGGCAGCGAACGCGACTCCACGGTCAGCGCTCCTCGGACGCCGCAGCCGCCTCGGCGTCCTCGTCCGTCTCGATCGGGGCGTGGTCCCGCTCTCGCGTGCCGTCGAACCGGAGGCCGAAGACGACGAGCAGAGCCACCGAGATCATCCCGGTGACGATGAAGATGTCGGCGACGTTGAAGATCGCCGGCATCATCCACGGCATGGAGATCATGTCCACCACTTCCCCGACCGGGAAGCCGGGGGCCCGGAAGAGACGGTCCGACAGGTTGCCGAGCACGCCTCCGAGCAGGCACCCGAGGACGACAGCCCAGAGACGCGACCGCAGTCCGAACGCCTTCCAGACGATGACGCCTGCGACGACCGCGAGGGCGATGGTGAAGATCCAGGTCACGCCCGAGCCGAGGGAGAACGCCGCACCGGGGTTGCGCACGTAGTAGAGCTGCAGGAACTCTCCGAGGACCGGGACCGCCTCGTGGAGCGGCAGATTCTCGATGGTGAGGTACTTCACAAACTGATCGGCGGCCAGCACGACCGCTGCGAGAATCGCAACGATCGCACCGGCCGCCGACCGACGAAGGGGACGACGTCCTGACAAGAGGGCGCCTTACAGGCCGATCGCGGAGACCGGCGTGGAGTCCGTGGAGGCCGACTTCTCGTCGAGCTCGCGGAGCTGACCCTCGATGTAGCCGCGGAGCTGCGAGCGGTAGTCGCGCTCGAAGTTGCGCAGCTCCGTGATGCGCGCCTCCAACGTGTTGCGCTCGCGCTCCAGGCGTGCGGTCTCCTCGCGCTGCTTCGCCTCGGCCTCCGTGCGGATACGGGCGACCTCGGCCTCGGCCTCGGAGATGAGCTGGTTGCGCTTGGCCTCACCCTCGGCCACGTGCTCGTCGTGCAGACGCTGCGCGAGCTCGATGATGCCGGCGGTCGCGGTCGCGGAGCCGGTCGGTGCGGCGTCGGCGGCGGGAGCCTCGGCGGCGGCCGGGGCGGGAGCAGCGGCTTCCGGCTCGGCGGCAGCGGCGGGAGCAGGCGTGGAGCCCGACTCATAAGCGGCGAGCTTCGCCTTCAGCTCGGCGTTCTCCTCGAGGGCCTTGCGCCACTCGATGACGATCTCGTCGAGGAAGTCGTCGACCTCGTCCGGGTCGAAGCCGTCCTTGAAGCGGACATGCTGGAACTGCTTGGTGACGACGTCATCCGGGGTAAGTGCCATGGGTGGCTCCTCTTTCGATGAGTTCGATTGCCAGTACCGATGTATGGCGTGTTCGTGATGTGGCGCGAACCCGGGGCGCGCACCTGGGTGCCAGCATAGCCCCCGAGCCTTGGGGTCGCGATGCCACGACACCCAGGCTCGGCGAACTCGCCGCCGTCACCGGGCGCGACACGCGGGGTGGTCAGCGGATGAACAACCGGACGATGTTCATCAGGATCAGGACGACCAGAAGGGTCAGCGCGAAGCCGAAGTCCAGCGAGAGCTGACCGATACGCAGCGGCGGGATGATCCGCCGGAAGAACCGGATGGGCGGATCGGTGACGGTGTACACCGCCTCGGCGGCCACGAGACCGAAGCCCTTGGGACGCCATTCCCGATTGAACATCGGGATGTAGTCCAGGATGAGCCTCGCGAAGAGCACGAGGATGTAGACCAGCAGCACCAGATGGACGATGCTGGCGAGGACCGAGACCAGCTGCACGGTCTACGAGTGGTCGAAGCCCGCAGACTCGGCGTCTGCGTGCGCGATACCCCCGTGGCCGGACACCGCGATGTTCTCCGGCGAGAGCAGGAATACCTTGGAGGTCACCCGCTCGATCCGGCCGTAGAGGCCGAGGGAGAGACCGCTCGCGAAGTCGATGAGGCGGCGCGCGTCGGCGTCGCTCATCTGGGAGAGGTTGATGATGACCGGGACGCCCTCGCGGAAGCTCTCCGCGATCAGCTGGGCGTCGCGGTACTGCTTCGGGTGGACGGTGAGGATCTCGTTCACGGCTCCTGCTGCGGGCTGGCGGACGGCGACGGGACGACGGAGGGGCGTGACGGGAGCCGGAGCCGGCTCTTCGCGCTCACGCTCACGCTCACGCTGGGCGCGGGCGGGCGCCGGCGTCTCCTCTTCGTAGACCTCTTCCTCGTCGGCGAGGCCGAGATACACCATGGTCTTCTTCAGCGGGTTACCCATCGTGTCCTCCGGTTCGAACGTTTCGGGCTGGTCTTGTCACAGGTTAACCCCGGGCGGGGCGCGGTCCCGTGATTGCGGAACCGATCCGCAGGTGTGTCGCGCCGGCGGCGATGGCCTCGGCAAAGTCGCCGGTCATCCCGGCGGAGATCCACGTCGCGTCGGGAGCGACGGTCCGCACGTCGGCGGCGATGTGGTGCAGACGGGCGAAGGCGTTCGCGGGATCCTCGTCGAGGGGCGCGACGGCCATCACACCACGGAGCCGCAGCGAGGACAGGCCGAGCACGTGCTCGGCCAGCGCCACGGCTGACGCCGGCGCCACGCCTCCCCTGCCCTCATCCTCGGTGAGATTCACCTGGACGAGTACGTCGAGCACCTCGTCGGTCTCGGCCGCACGGTGCAGGGCGTCCGCGAACCGGTCACGGTCCACGGAATGCACGACGTCGGCGCTCCGCCTGATCGCCGCGGCCTTGTTCGTCTGCCCCTGCCCGATGAAATGCCACTCGAGGTCGAGGCCGGAGAGTTCACCCGCCTTGGCGGTGAGCTCCTGCTGCCGGTTCTCCCCCACCGCGTGCACTCCGAGAGCGTGCAGATCGCGTACCAGGGAGGCGGGGTGGAACTTCGTGACGACGATCCGGGTGATCCCCTCGGGGGACCGCCCGGCGGCACGCGCGGCGTCGGCGATCTTCTCGTCGATCGCCGACAGCCGCGCGGCCAGGTCCGATGGCGCCGAAGCGCCGACCGGTGTCGTCACTTCAGGAATTCGGGGATGTCGATGTCGTCGTCGGCGAAGGCCGGCTCGATGCTCGTCGTCGGCGTGCGCGGTGCCGTCGGCGCCGGGGCGGGCTCGGGCGTGCTCTTCTCGGCCGCAGGCTCGGAGGTCTCCGACAGCGCCACCTCGGGAAGGGACGCGGTGGAGGGACGCGAGACGACCATCGGGTCCAGCCGCAGCGAGGGCTCGCCGCCGTCGAAGCCGGCGGCGATCACGGTCACCCGCACCTCGTCGCCGAGCGTGTCGTCGATGACCGTGCCGAAGATGATGTTGGCCTCCGGGTGCGCGGCCTCCTTGACGAGGTCCGCGGCGTCGTGGATCTCGAAGATGCCGAGGTTCGAGCCACCCTGGATCGACAGCAGCACACCGTGCGCGCCTTCGATCGATGCCTCGAGCAGCGGCGACTCGACGGCGAGCTCCGCCGCCTTGATCGCGCGGTCGGCACCGCGGGCCGAGCCGATGCCCATCAGGGCGGATCCCGCTCCCTGCATGACCGACTTCACGTCGGCGAAGTCCAGGTTGATGAGACCGGGGGTCGTGATGAGGTCGGTGATGCCCTGCACACCGGCGAGGAGGACCTGGTCGGCAGTCGCGAACGCCTCGATCATCGAGATGCCGCGGTCGCTGATCTCGAGCAGACGGTCGTTCGGGACGACGATGAGGGTGTCGACCTCTTCCTTCAGCTTCGCGACGCCCGCCTCGGCCTGGCTCTGGCGACGACGCCCCTCGAAGGAGAACGGCTTCGTCACGACACCGATGGTCAGCGCACCGATCGACTTGGCGATGCGGGCGACGACGGGAGCACCACCGGTTCCGGTGCCACCACCCTCTCCGGCGGTGACGAAGACCATGTCGGCACCGGTCAGGGCCTGCTCGATCTCCTCCGCGTGGTCCTCTGCGGCGCGACGACCCACCTCGGGGTCGGCACCGGCGCCGAGACCGCGGGTGAGCTCGCGGCCCACGTCCAGCTTGACGTCGGCGTCGCTCATGAGCAGCGCCTGGGCGTCGGTGTTGACGGCGATGAACTCGACTCCGCGGAGACCGAGCTCGATCATGCGGTTGACGGCGTTGACGCCGCCACCGCCGACGCCGACGACCTTGATCACGGCGAGGTAGTTCTGGTTCTGGCTCATGGCCGGCCTCCGATTAGTAGAGCCTGGAAGGGGTGAACCTTAAACCTCAACTAGAGGTGTAAAGTATTTCCCGGTATTGCGTTCTCTCAGATCGAAGGTATGCGCCGCCTGGCCGCGCACGCGCAGCGACATGGGCGTGTCGCGCCATTCCCGCCGAAAGAGATCAGCCGACGACCGCCACGTCGGGAGACGTGACGTCGATCGACGAGGCATCGGGGTTCTTCACGAGCGCGGCGGAGAGTGCGAGCGCCTTCAGCCCCGAGTCCTCCTGACTCCCCCACACGACCGTGAGGCCGGAGTCGAGGGTCAAGGTCACGTCGTCCGCCGTCGAGGCCCGCACGCCGGTGAGTGTCTTGCGGATGTCCGCCGGGAGCGCTCGGACGACGAGCCCGGCGCTGCGGAAGGCGGCCGAGTCGACCCCGCCCTCCACCTCCACCAACGGCTGCCCCGCCGGGCGCTGGGCTGTCGTCGAGAGAGCGACGCCCGCTGCGTCCACGAGGGTGAAGCCGGCACCCGACTCGACCACCCCGATCGGCGTACGCTCGACGATGCGCACGGTCAGGTCGTGCGGTGGACGTGCTTCCAGGGCATACGTCTCGATGAGCGGGAACGTCATCAACGCCGCCTTGACCTCGCTCGTATCGACCAGGGCGAGCGGCGTCCCGAGCTGGTCCGCGAGGGCGCCTTCGATCACCGCGGGATCGATCGTCGTGGTGCCGGTGACCGTGATGCGCTGCACAGCGAAGAGCGGGCTGTAGGCGGCGGCGACACTCCCCCCGATCAGCAGCGCCACGGCCCCGAGGGCGCTCAGCCAGACGATACGACGCCGGCGGGATCGCTGGGTGAACCGACGGATCTCCGCCCGGAGCGCCCTGCGACGGGCGCGCGCGGCGCGCCAGACATCCATGGACGAACGCGGGACCGGCCGTTCCTCGGGCATCACTGCGGCGGACCCGACCGGCGAGGCGTCTCCCCCCTCGTCCGGCGACGGCAGCGGGGCGGGACGCCGGCGGAGGGTCCGTTCGGACGCGTCGTCCGTCTCCCCCGGAGTATCCGGAGCGCTCGGGAGTGGGGGCGGCCGGCGCATGGGCTACGCCCCGTCGGTCCGGCGAAGTGACTCCAGCACCTGCGGGATGATCTGGTAGACGTTGCCGCAACCGAGGGTCACGACGAAGTCGCCCTCCTCCGCGACCGATGCCGTGTAGTCGGCCGCCTCCTGCCAGTCGGCGACGAAGTGCACGCGGGAAGCGTCCTGGAACGCGCCGCTCACCAGCTCACCGGTGACGCCGGGCACCGGGTCTTCCCTGGCGCCGTAGACGTCCAGCATCACGGTGTGGTCGGCGAGCTCCTCCAGGACGTCCGCGAACTCCTGGTACATGTGCTGCGTCCGGGAGTACGTGTGCGGCTGCTGGATCGCGATCAGCCGGCCGGAACCCGCCAGGCTGCGCATGGCCTCCAACGCGGCGCGGACCTCGGTGGGGTGATGGGAGTAGTCGTCGTAGACCGTGACCCCGCGCTCCTCACCGTGGCGCTCGAGACGACGGACGGTTCCCGCGAAGCCCTCGATGGCGCGCACGGCGTCGCGGAGCGGGTGGCCGAGCGCGAGGAGGACGGCGACCGCTCCCGTCGCATTGATCGCGTTGTGCACGCCGGGGACCGCGAGCTGCATGCGCTCGGTCTCCCCTCCGTGCGAGACGACCGCCGCGACGGGGCCCGCGGTGACGATCTCGCTGACGCGGACATCCGCGTGCTCGGCCTGACCGAACGTCAGGACCCGCGGGTGGGACAGCCCTGCCAGGACCCTGAGCGCGCCGGGGTCGTCGCTGGAGATGACGACCGCCTCCGACGCGGCATCCGCGAACCGCACGAAGGCGTCGTGGAAGGCCTCGTCGGAGCCGTAGTGGTCGAGGTGATCGGGGTCGACGTTCGTGATGAGCGCCACAGCCGTGTCGTAGAGGAGGAAGGTGCCGTCGGACTCGTCCGCCTCGATGACGAAGAGGTCGCCGCTCCCGGTCGCGCTGGACGTGCCGAGCTGCTCGATGACGCCGCCGTTGACGAAGTGCGGATCGGCGCCGAGGTCACGCAACGCGGTGACGATCATCCCCGTCGAGGTCGTCTTGCCGTGCGCACCCGCCACCGAGACGAGGCGCCGCGTGCCGATCAGCCAGTGCAGCGCCTGAGACCGGTGGATGACGTGCAGGCCCCGCTCCTTGGCGGTGACGAACTCGGGGTTCTCCGGCCAGATGGCGCCGGTGTGCACGACCGTGTCGGCGTCGCCGAGGTGGGCGGCATCATGACCGACGTGGACCGTCGCACCCGCCGCGGCCAGCGCCCGCAGGTTGTCGCTGTCGGCGCGGTCGCTGCCGGAGACGCGGATGCCCGCGTCGAGGAACATCTTGGCGAGTCCGCTCATCCCGGATCCACCGATGCCGATGAAGTGCGCGGCGGTGATCGTCTCGGGGATGGGGAGGGAGAGGTCGGGTCTGATCATGTCCGCTTCAGTCTACTTTTCGTTCTCGTCCGGGCGGCGGCGTCACGCCGCACCGAGGGCACGATCGATCATCGCCACGACGTTCTCGGTGCCGGTGCGGGTGCCCGCGGTCTCCGCCGCCTCCGCCATCCGACGGATGCGGTCGGGATCGCCGAGCAGCGGCACGACGATCCGCCGGACGGCGTCGCCGTCGAAGGTCGCGTCGTCGAGGAGCTGCGCGGCACCGGCGGCCACGGCCGATCCGGCGTTCAGACGCTGCTCTCCGTTGCCCACCGAGTACGGCACGTACAGCGCGGGGATGCCGAGCGCGCTGATCTCGCTCACCGTGGCCGATCCCGAACGCGACACGATGAGGTCGGCCAGTGCGAACGCGAGATCCATGCGGTCGACGTACCGGCGGAGGGCGTAGCCGGGCACTCCCGGGTCGGCGAGGTCGCTGCGCTCCCCGGTGACGTGCAGCAGCTGCCAACCGGCAGCGAGGATGTCGCGCCAGGAGTCCGCGAGGGCGTCGTTCAACCGCTGCGCTCCGAGCGAGCCGCCGAAGACGAGAAGGACAGGACGATCGGCGTCGAGTCCGAAGTACTCGGCCGCCTCGGCCCGCTGTGCCGCCCGGTCGAGCGTGATGACCTCGCGCCGCAGCGGCATGCCGACCACCTCGCTCCCGCGGAGCGGCGTCCCGGCGAACGCGACGCCCACGCCCGCGGCCGCACGGGCACCGAGCACGTTCGCCAGCCCGGGCTTCGCGTTGGCCTCGTGGACGACGAAGGGCACGCGCTCGCGACGCGCGGCGACGTAGGCGGGTGCGGAGGCGTAGCCGCCGAAGCCGACGACGACGTCGATGTCGTGCTGACGGATGTGCGCGCGCACCTGCGCGATCGCCCGACGGAACCGCGCGGGGAACGCCGCGGCCTGCGCGTTCGGACGCCGCGGGAACGGCACCTTGTCGACGATGAGCAGCTCGTAGCCGCGCTCGGGGACGAGGCGGGACTCCAGGCCTTCGGCCGTGCCGAGCACGAGGATCGTCGCGGCGGGGTCGCGCTCGCGCAGCGCGTCGGCGACAGCGAGCAGCGGATTGACATGGCCGGCGGTGCCACCGCCGGCGAGGAGGTACGAAGTCACCTCGCGACCCTACCCCGCTCGGCTGACTGCTTCTCGGCGACCGGGATGGTCCGCGCGAAAGCCAGCAGGACACCGCAGGCGATGAGCACGGCCAAGAGCGCCGTCCCCCCCTGGGACATGAAGGGAAGGGGCACGCCCATCACGGGGAAGACCCCGATGACCACACCGACGTTCAGCACGGCCTGACCCACGATCCACACCGTGATCCCCCCGGCCGCGACGCGGATGAACGGGTCTGACGTCTTGCGGATGACATGGAAGACACCCACGGTGAAGAACGTGAAGAGGGCGAGCACGACGATGCAGCCGATCAGCCCCAGCTCCTCGCCGACGATCGCGAAGATGAAGTCGTTGCCGGCGGCGGGGAGCCACCCGTACTTCTCCTGGGAGTTGCCGAGGCCGAGTCCGAAGACACCGCCGGAGGCCATGCCCCAGATGCCGTGGATCGACTGGTAGCAATCGTTGTAGTAGAGCGTCATGTCGTCGCAGGTGGCGGTGATGCGCCGCATGCGGTCCTTGCTGGAGAGCGCATAAGCGAGGACAGCAGCCACCCCCAGGATCATCGGGATGATGAACAGCCGCAGCTTCACCCCGGAGAAGAAGAGGCAGCCGAGGAGGATGAGGACCAGCACCATCGCGGTGCCGAGGTCCTTACCCGCGAGCACGGTGCCGATCGCCAGCGCGCCCACGGGGACGACGGGGATGAAGACGTGGTGCCAGGTGCCGAGCATGGTCTGTTTGCGCAGCAGGACCGCGGCGATCCACAGGGCGAGGGCCAGCTTGAGGAACTCGGACGGCTGCATCTGGAAGCCCGCCACCTGGATCCAGTTCCGGTTTCCGCCGTCGGCGACGCCGAGTGGAGTGAACACCAGGAGCTGCAGGGCCACGGCGCCGAACAGCGCCGGCCACGCCATGCGCTTGAGGAACGCCACGGGGAAGCGGCTGATGAGGAACATCATCGGGATGCCGAGCAGGGCGAACACACCTTGCCGGAGAGCACCGTCCAACGGGTTCTGGGCTTTCGCCACCGCTGTCGCGCTCGTCGCCGACAGCACCATCACGAGACCGAAGATCGTCAGGAGCAGGGCGGTCGACGCGATCAGCAGGAACTCGGTCGACACCGGGGTGAACCGGCGTCCGAGCGAGACCCGCGCCGCGAGGCCTCCCGACTCAGACCGCGGAGGGCGAGCCACCTGCGTCATCGGCGCTCCCCCGATCGATCCATTCCCGCACCGCCTCGGCGAAGCGGTGGCCCCGATCCGCGTAGCTGGAGAACTGGTCGAAGGATGCAGCGGCGGGAGCGAGGAGCACGGTGCCCTCCCCGTCGACGATCCCCGCCGCGATCTCCACGACGCGGTTCATGACCTGTCCAGTGTCACCAGCTTCGACCTCGAAGACCGGCACCGTCGGCGCGTGTCGCTCGAATGCCGCGACGACCGCCGCGCGGTCCACGCCGATGACGACCGCCGCGCGCGCGGTCGCGCCCGCGTCGGCGACGAGATCGCCGATGTCGACGCCCTTGAGATCGCCGCCCACGACCCACACCGCTCCGGGGTACGCGCGCAGCGACGACGCCGCCGCGTGCGGGTTCGTCGCCTTGGAGTCGTCGACCCAGGTGATGCCGGCATGCCGGGCGACCACCTCGATGCGGTGCGCGTCCAGGCGGAAGGTCTGCAGTGCGCCGTGGATCGCCTCGGGCTCGACTCCGAGGGAGCGGGCGAGAGCACTGGCGGCGAGGATGTTCTGCACGATGTGCGGTGCCGACAGGCCTGCGGCCTCCAGGTCGGCGACCGTCGTCAGCTCCAGGGCGCTGCGCGCGCGGTCGTCGAGGAAGGCCCGATCGACGAGCAGCCCCTCCACGACGCCGAGGTCGCTCGGCCCGGGGATGCCGAGGTCGAAGCCGATGGCACGAGCACCCTCGACGACCTCGGCCTCCTCCACCATCCGACGCGTGGCCTCGTCGGCCTTGTTGTAGACGCAGGCGACGCGGGTGTTCCGATAGACCAGGGCCTTCGCGTCGCGGTAGGCCTGGGCGCTGCCATGCCAGACCAGATGATCGTCGGCGAGGTTCAGGCAGACCGCGGCGTGCGGGAAGAGCTCCCCCTCCGGGCGCGACAGGCCGAGATACCAGAGCTGGTGGCTGGAGAGTTCGACGACGAGCACGTCGAAGCCGGCGGGGTCCCGCACCGCGTCGAGCACGGGGACGCCGATGTTGCCGCACGGTGCGGCCCGGAGCCCGCCGGCGACGAGCAGCGTCGCCGTGAGCTGGGTCGTGGTCGTCTTGCCGTTGGTGCCGGTGATGAGCACCCAGTCCGCCGGCGTGCCGTCCGCGCGGGGGACCTTGTCGCGCACCCGCCAGGCGAGCTCGACGTCACCCCACAGGGCGATGCCCTCGTCCTGGACCCAGCGGATGACCGGGTGCGCCGGAGCGAACCCCGGGGACGCGATGACGACCTCGGGTGCGAACGCCGTCAGCGCCTCGGGCACGGCGTCGAGCGGTCCGAGTTCCAGCCGTGCGCCGATGACGGGCAGGAGGCGGGCGTACTCCTCCTCCGCGGACTCGCTGAGCACGAGGACGTCGGCACCGAGCTCCGCGAGGGTGTCGGCCACGGAGAAGCCGGTCATGGAGAGGCCGAGGACGGCGACGCGCAGGCCGCTCCAGTCGGCGTGCCAGCTCGTCAGCCCGGCCAGACGCTCAGCCGACACGGGTCAGCCATTCGACGTAGAAGAGCCCGACGGCCGACACAGCGAGAAGACCCGCGATGATCCACATGCGCACCACGATGGTGACCTCCGACCAGCCCCGCATCTCGAGGTGGTGGTGGAACGGGCTCATGAGGAACAGCCGCTTGCCGCGGGTGATCTTGAAGTAGGCGCGCTGCAGGATCACGGATCCGGAGGCGAGCACGAAGACGCCGGCGATGATGAGGAGCAGCAGTTCGGTGCGGGTCATGACCGCCATCGCGGTGATGACGCCGCCGATGGCCATCGAGCCCACGTCGCCCATGAAGACCTTCGCCTTCGGGGCGTTCCACCACAGGAACCCGATGAGGCTGGCGGCGAACGAGGCCGAGATGATCGCGAGGTTGAACGGGTCGCGCACCTCGTAGCAACCGCCGAGGGAACCGGGGTCTCCCCCGATGCAGGGCTGCTTGAACTGCCAGAACGCGATGAGGCTGTAGGCGCCGACGACGATCACGCCCGCGCCGGCGGCGAGGCCGTCGAGGCCGTCGGTGAGGTTGACGCTGTTGGAGGTCGCGACCCCGATGATCGAGATCCAGGCGAGGTAGAGGATCCAGCCCAGGATGACGCCGAACGCGAAGAGGTTCAGCCAGGTGATGTCCCGGAAGAGGGAGATCGACGCGCTGGCCGGCGTCTGCCCCCACTTGTTCGGGAAGTTCAGCGCCACGATGCCGAAGGGGATCACGACGATGAGCTGACCGATCACCTTGCGCCACCCCGACAGCCCGAGGCTGCGCTGGCTGCGCACCTTCATGTAGTCGTCGATGAACCCGACCACGCCGAAGCCCACCATGAGCCAGATGACGAGGATCGCGGACAGCGCCGGCGTCTCCCCGCTGACGAGGACGCCGGTGAAGTAGCCCACGATCGAGCCGAGGATGAAGATGACCCCGCCCATCGTGGGCGTGCCGCGCTTGGCCTCGTGGCTCGGGTTGCCGGCGGCTTCCGGGGTGCGGATGACCTGCCCCCAGCCCCACTTCCGGAAGAGCCGGAGGAAGACGGGAGTCAGGAAGAGAGTGAAGGCGAGCGAGATGGCCGCCGCCATGATGAGGGACCTCACGAGAACAATTCTCCCAGACGATCGCCGAGATGCCGGAGGCCCACGGAGTTGGACGACTTCACGAGGACCCGGTCACCGTCGCGCAGCTCGGTGCGGAGGTACTCGAACGCGGCGTCCTGGTCCGGCAGATGCACGGCCTCGCTGTCCCACGACCCCTCGCCGACGGCGGCGAGGTAGAGCCGACGGGCCTCAGGCCCGACGACGACGATGCGCCGGATGTTGAGGCGCACGGCGAGCAGACCGATGCGGTCGTGCTCTTCCCCGGCGCTCTCGCCGAGCTCGCTCATGGCACCGAGCACGGCGACGGTGCGCTCGTCCGGTCCGGTGATCTGCGCGAGCGTCCGCAGCGCGGCCGCCATCGAATCGGGGCTGGCGTTGTACGCGTCGTTGATGATGCGGACGCGGTCGTTGCCCAGCGGCTGCATGCGCCAGCGCTCGGCGATCTCGACGGTCTCCAACCGGGACACGGCCTCCGATGGAGCCACGCCGAGCTCCACGGCGGCGGTGATCGCGGCGAGGGCGTTCGTGACGTGGTGGGCCCCGAGGACGCGCAGCCGCAGCGGCAGCTCCTCTCCCGCGGCCTCGATCACGCACTGCGTTCCGGAGGCCGACACCTCGATGTCCCGCGCGTGCACGGCGGCCGCGGCGGACTGGCCGAAGCCGACGACCCGGAGGCCGCGGCTCTCCGCGAGCTCCCGCATCGCCCAGACGCGGGGGTCGTCGGCGTTGAGCACGGCGGTGCCGGGCACGCGGGCCGCGGCGACGAGCTCGGACTTGGCCTTCGCGGTGGCCTCGATGCCGCCGAAGCCCCCGGCGTGCGCCATGCCGACCATGAGCACGACGACGTGGTCGGGCTCGACGAGGCCGGCGAGCCGCGCGATGCTGCCTGGGGCGGCGGCGCCGAACTCGCTCACGAGGAAGCGGGTGTCATGCGTGACGCGGAGCATCGTCACCGGGGCGCCGACCTCATTGTTGAAGGACTTCACCGGAGCGACGGTCTCACCCTCGTCCTCGAGGATGCGGGCGAGGAAGTTCTTGGTCGTCGTCTTGCCGTTGGAGCCGGTGATGCCGACGATGCGGAGGTTCCCGCCGGCGCGCACGCGCGCCACGACCTCGCGGGCGAGGTCGCCGAGCGCGGCGACGGCATCGGGCACGACGATCTGCGAGACATCGACGTCGACCGGGTGCTCGACGATCGCCAGCACGGCACCGGCTTCGACGGCGGCGCCGACGAAACGGTGCCCGTCCGTCTCGGCACCGGGCTTGGCGACGAAGATCGAACCCGCCTCCATGGTGCGGGAATCGGTGTCGACGATGCCGTCGACCACCGTCTCCGGCGTGTGCTCTCCGGCCACGCGCAGTTCACCACCGATGGCGGCAGCGATCTCAGCGAGCGTCAGGGCGATCATGTCATCTCCATGCGCGGCTCTCGCCGGCTATCCGAACTTGGGGAGGAGCGCGTCCATCGGGACAGAGGACGGCATCACGCGATAGGTCTTCATCACCTGCGTCATCGCCTTCTGGAAGGCGGAAGCGGTGGCCGCGGACGATACAACCTTAGTCGGCTCGTCGAGGGTCACCACGACGACGTACTGGGGGTCGTCGACGGGAGCGAAGCCCACCATGCTGGTGTAGTACACGCCGGCCTTGTAGCCGCCCTTGCCGTCCGACACCTGCGCGGTACCGGTCTTGCTGGTCACCCGGTAGCCGGGGACCTGGATGCGATCGGCGTTGCCGCCCTGCACTGCGACGTTCTCCAGCATCCGGGTCAGGTCGGCCGCGGTCTGCTCCTTCACGATCTGCTCGTGCTTCGGCTTCGGGGTCTCCGTGACGGTCCCGTCGGGGGCCGTGCAGGACTCGACCATCGACAGGTCGATCTTCTCCCCGTCGTTGGCGATGGCCTGGTACGCGCCGGCGAGCTGGGGGGCCGTCACCGTGAAGTACTGCCCGAACGTCGTCGTGTAGAGCGACTGACTGTCCCAGTCGCTCACCGGGTGGAGGATGCCATTCACCTCGGAGGGGAAGTCCAGCGTCTTCTGCCCGACGCCGAAGCGCTGCAGGTAGTCGTAGCGGACCTCGGGGGCGACCATCGTGCCGAACTTCGACAGCGCGGTGTTGGACGAGTCGATCAGTCCACCGGCCAGCGTGTAGTTGTAGGCGGGGTGGCTGAATGCGTCGTTGACCACGGCACCGTTGGGGAAGGTCTCACGCGACGACGCCGTGACCGTGCTGAGCGGAGTGAGGCCGGCACCCTCCATCGCCGCGGCCGCGGTGATCGCCTTGAAGGTGGAGCCCGGCTCGAAGTCGCGGTGGAAGATCTGGCTGTAACGCGTCTCCGGCGTGGAGGAGTCCAGGTCGTTCGGGTCCATGGCCGGCCACTCGGCGGCGGCGCGGATCTTCCCGGTGCCCACCTCGACGACCGTCACGGTCCCGCCCTTGGCGCCCTGCTTCTGGGCCTCTTCGCCGATCATCTGCTGGAGGTACCACTGCAGGTCGCTGTTGATGGTGAGCTGCACCGTGCCGCCGTCGACGGCGTCGGTGACGGATTCGCTGCCCGGGATCACGACCCCGTCCTTGCCCTTGCGGTAGGTCTTCTCACCGTCCACGGGCGCCAGGCATGCCTGCTCGAGCTGCTCGACACCGGCTTTGGCCTCGCCCGTGTTGTCGAGGAAGCCCAGCACGTTGCCGGCGACGGCCCCGTTGGGGTAGACCCGGGTCTCGCGCGGCTTCAGCGCCAGGTAAGACCCGAGGCCGAGGTCGCGGAGCGCGATGTACTGCTCGGTGTTCAACCCGGTTTTCAAGGGCGCGTACTGGCTGTTCGGGTTCTCGGCGAGGGCGTCGGAGACACGCTTGCGGATCTCGTCTCCCGACACCCCCGTGATCGCGGCGATCTTCTCGGAGGCCTCGGCCCACGGCAGAGCCGGATCCTTCTCCTCCGTGAGCCTGATGACCTGCGGGCTGAGCTGCGCGTCGTAGACCATGACGCTCGACGCGAGGACCGTGCCCTCGGAGTCGACGATGGATCCCCGCTGGCCGGGGATCTTCGAGCCGTCGCCGATGTGCTCGAGGGATTGGCTGACGTGCTCGTCGGCGCTCACCACCTGGATGTCGATGAGGCGGACGACGAACGCCACCAGGATGGAAAGGATGACCGCCAGGGCGACGACGGTGCGTCGCCGCGGTCCGCGCGTGGCTCGTGTCGTCATGGGATCTCTCCGTCGCTCGGGATGGTCAGTGCGTCGTGGGGCTGGGCAGGCCGTCGGTGATGGCCGGTGGCAGGTCTTGCGCCGGCGATGTGCCGCCGGTCTCCTCGTCCGCCGTGTCCGTCGCCGGCGGCGTCTCCTCCGTGACGAGGACGTTGCCGACGGCCGCCTTCCCGTTGGGATCGATCGTGGACACCCCCTCCGCCCCGGTACCCGCGCCGAAGACGGCACCGTCGCTGAGGCGGAGATAGGACGGGGCGCCCGCCACGACCATGCCGAGGTCGGCGGCGCTGCTGGCGAGCACCTGCGGGGAGCTCAGTCCCGTGAGCTCTTCCTGCAGCGCATCGGTCCGGAGGTCGAGTTCACGCTGCTGGGACGTGAGCCCCGCGAGGGTGAACGAGTCCTGGGTGATGGCGAGCGAGAGCCCGACCTGACCCGCGCCGATGGCCAGGGCGCCGCCCAGCGCGACGAGCGCGTAGGCGAGCTTCGGCTTGCGGCGTCGTGCCGGGGCCGTCACCGGCCGCAGGCGCCGCTCCGGCGCCGTCTCCGGGGCGGCAGGCTGCAGTGGCAGGGCTGGCTTGCGGACTGCGTTCATGCTCATGCGCTCTCCCGCACCTTCTCGGCGGCGCGCAGGCGCACCGGTATCGCACGCGGATTGCGTGCGCGCTCTTCGTCGTCGGCGAGTTCCGCCCCCTTGGTCAGGATGCGGAATCGGGGGGCGTGCTCGGGCAGTTCGACAGGCAACCCGGCGGGCGCCGTCGAGGAGGAGGCGGCGGCGAAGGCCTGCTTGACCAGCCGGTCCTCGAGGGACTGGTACGACATCACCACGATGCGTCCTCCGACCGCGAGGGCGTCCATCGCGGCGGGGATCGCGTCAGCGAGGACGTTCAGCTCGGCGTTGACCTCGATCCGGAGGGCCTGGAACACGCGCTTCGCCGGGTGCCCTGATCGCTGCGCTGCCGCGGGGGTTGCGGCCACGAGGATGTCGACGAGCTCACCCGATCGCGTGATCGGCTGCTTCTGACGGGCGTCGATGATGAAGCGCGCATACCGGCCGGCGAGCTTCTCCTCCCCGTACCGCTCGAAGATGCGCCGCAGGTTCCCCTCGCTGTAGCTGGCGATGACCTCGGCGGCGGTGATGCCCTTCGTCTGATCCATCCGCATGTCGAGCGGAGCGTCCTTGGAATACGCGAAGCCGCGTTCGGCCTCGTCCAGCTGCAGCGACGAGACACCCAGGTCGAACAGGATCCCGGCGGCGCCCTGAGCGTGCAGCCCGATCTCGTCGTAGACGGTGTGGACGAGCGTGACCCGATCCCGGAACCGGGCGAGCCGCTCCCCCGCGATCTTCAGCGCGTCGGTGTCCCGGTCCAGCCCGATGAGACGGATGCCGGGGAATCGCTCGAGCAGCGCCTCGGAATGGCCGCCCATGCCGAGGGTGGCATCGACGAGCACGGCGCCGTCCTCCTGGAGGGCGGGCGCGAGGAGCTCGACGCAGCGGTCGAGCAGGACAGGAGTGTGGATGTCGCGGAGGTTCATGATCTCTCTCGGGTCCGACCTTCGGCTCTGATCCCCCTCCGCATCTCGACCCGGCACCGGGGAAGTGTGTCGGGGCGGGAGCGGCGGGGCATCACAGCCGTGGTCAGAACAGTCCGGGAATCACCTCCTGCTCCAGCTCGGCGTAGGACTCCTCGCCGGCGGCGAGGTAGGCGTTCCAGCTCTCCGCGTCCCAGATCTCGGCGTGGGCGCCGACTCCGGTCACGATGAGCTCCTTCTGAAGACCTGCGTACTGACGCAGGTGGGCGGGGATGGTGATGCGGTTCTGGCTGTCGGGCATCTCCGCGCTGGCGCCGGAGAGGAACATGCGCATGAAGTCACGCGCCTGCTTGTTGGCGAGCGGCGCCTGACGGATCCGCTCGTGCATCGCCTCGAACTCGGCCGTGCTGAAGACGTAGAGGCAGCGCTCCTGGCCCCGGGTGACGACGATGCCGCCGCCCAGGTCCTCGCGGAACTTCGCGGGAAGGATGACCCGTCCCTTGTCGTCCAGCTTCGGTGAGTGCGTGCCCAGCAGCATCGGCCATCACCCCCTCTCCGTCCGGCCAACTCGAGGTGCGCCCCACTTTACTCCACTTTCCTCCACATTCCTACGACGAATCCAGGCTATCGCCGCCCATTCCCGGGAGGATGTTCGCTCATGCCCTGGAATTCCGCGGCACAGGGAGGTGGAGGGCCGGTGGAGGACAGTGGAGGGCTGGTGGAGGGTAGACGGCGCAGCACGCACGAAAAAGCCCGGATGCTCAGCATCCGGGCTTCGTGGTGGAGAGAAAGGGAGGGGTCAGTGGCCGTCCTGCCGCCGATCCCATCGGTCGTTCATGCGATCCATGAAGGAAGAGGAGTCCTGCCGCTTCGGGGCGGTGCGCGTGCGGGCCTCTGCCGGACCGCTGCGCCGGACCGGGGTGACGGCCAGCATCACTCCGCCGAGCATGGCCGCGAATCCGATCACCCCGACGACGATGCCCCAGACGTCCCCGAGGATGACGCCGACGACGAGTCCGCCGATGCCGGCGAGCAGGAGGAGGGCCCCGTAGACGAGGTTGCGATAGCTGAGCGTGCGATCACCCGACGGCGCGCTCACGACGTCGGCGTCATTGTGCAGGAGATGGCGTTCCATCTCGTCGAGCAGACGTTGCTCCTGTTCGGAGAGTGGCATCTCATCCCCCTCGGGTATCGTGCCCTCCAGTCTACGCGCGAGCGGCGTCCGGGGCTAGCAGTTCAGGCGTCTCATCCTTTACGTATGCTGGGAGTCGTGCCGTCCCCCTCCCCCTCAGTCCCCGACGCCGTGGCCGCGCGACTGGACCTCTTCCTCGACCGCATGCGAACGGAGTCGGCGGACTACGGCGACGACGCCGCCGCCTTCCTCGACGCGGCGTCCGACACCCTCTCCGGAGGCAAGAGGCTGCGCGCCCGCTTCTGCCACGCAGGATGGCGCGCCGTCTCCCGCTTCCGCGACCGTCTCGCCACCGAGGACGACGCCCTGTGGGACCTCTGCGCGGCGCTGGAGATCTTCCAGTCCGCCGCACTCGTGCACGACGACCTGATCGACAACTCCGATACACGCCGAGGCCGCCCCGCCGCTCACCGAGCTCTCGAGGCGTCCCACCGCTCCGCCGGCTGGTGGGGAGACGCCGCCGCCTTCGGCCGCGCCGGCTCCGTGCTGCTCGGCGATCTCCTCGTCGCGTGGAGCGATGACCTCCTCGAGTCTGCGCTCGATGGGCACGGAGAAGCACGGACCGTGCGCGCCGAGTACGCGCGCATGCGGCGCGACGTCACGATCGGACAGTTCCTCGACATCGCCGAGGAGTCGGCGTGGAGCGTCAGCGACGACCGCGAGCATGCAGAACGGGCGCTCCGTGTGGCCTCGCTGAAGTCCGCGCGGTACAGCATCGAGCAGCCCCTCATCCTGGGTGCGAGCCTCGCCGGCGCGGACGCGGAGCAGACCTCGGCGCTGCGGCGCTTCGGGCACCCGCTCGGCCTCGCCTTCCAGTTGCGTGACGACGTGCTCGGCGTCTTCGGCGATGCCGCCGTCACCGGCAAGCCCGCGGGCGATGACCTGCGCGAGGGCAAGCGCACCGTGCTCATCGCCCTCACCAGGGAGAAGCTGGACACCCCTGCGCGGCGGCTGCTCGACGAGATGCTCGGCGATCCCGATCTGACAGCAGCGCAGGTGTCGTTCCTGCAGGAGACGATCGCCGGAACCGGGGCCCTCGAACGGGTCGAGACGATGATCGCGGACTACGCCAGAGAGGCCGATCGCGCGCTTTCCGGAGCCCGGCTCGACGACGCCGCTGTCGGAGAGCTCCGCGACCTCGGCAGAGCGGCGACCGTGCGCTCCTCCTGAGCGGATCGCTCAGGCGAGCGTGCGCGCGAGCCGACGGACCTCGCTCTTGTGTCCGGCGAGCAGGGAGGCGATCGGGGAACGCCCGAGGGTCTCCTCCTCGGCGAGCAGCCAGTCGATCAGCTCGTCGTCCGAGAAGCCGGCGTCCTGCAGGACGATGATCGTCCCGCGCAGGGAGCTCAGCGGCTGCCCGTCCACGATGAACACCGACGGCACCGCGAAGACGCCGCTGCGCCGCGAGCCGACGAGGTAGTGCTCGTCGATCAGACGACGCACGCGCCCGAGCGGCTCGCCGAGAACCTCGACGAGGTCGGGCATGGTCAGCCAATCGAAGGCGGAATCACGGGTTGCAGCGACGTTCTCAGACACGTTGCCACTATCTCACCTCGGCAGCCGGAGCGCATGTTCAGCACTTCCGTCACATTCGTCACACCCGTCACTTCTGTTGACATCTCTATACATCCGTGTCAGCGTGAAGTGCTCGAAAAAGGGGGCTGACGTGATCTTCCAGACAGCCGTGGCCGGCGCTCTCGCCGCCACTCTGACGGCGGCGCCCGCCGCCGCCGCGCCTGCACCGCCGGTCGCGCCGCACGAACGGCATCGCATCGCTCCGGTGCGCGTCGCACCGACGCAGAACATCCCGCCCTCGCATGTCGTACAACCGGGCGACACGGTCGCCGGCATCGCCGGTCGCTACGGAATCCGAACGACCGACGTCCTCGGCTGGAACGGTCTGTCCTGGAGATCGGTGATCTATCCGGGGCAGAGTCTGCAGTTGCACGCCCCCGCCGGGGCTCCCGCGCCGGCCCCCGCGACGACGAAGACCCACACGGTCGTGGCGGGCGACACCGTCTTCGGCATCGCCCGGAGATACGCCACCTCGGTGAGCGCGATCCTCGCCGCCAACGGCCTTCCCGCCGGCGCCATCATCTACCCCGGGCAGAAGCTCGTCGTGTCCGGGGCTGCTGCGCCCGCAGCCGCGCCCGCCGCCGCGCCCGCGGCGGCACCGGCACCGCACGCGCAGCCGAGCGGCGCGACACACACCGTGGCGGCAGGCGAGACGCTGTTCTCGATCGCCCAGCGGTACGGGACCACCACGCAGTCCCTCTTCGCCTGGAACGGCCTCGGCGCGTCGTCGATCATCTACCCGGGTCAGCGCCTCGCCGTGCAGGCACCTGCTCCGAAGCCCGCCGCCGCACCCACCGGACAGCGCAGTGCCACCCTGACAGCCGAGCAGGCGGCCAACGCCGCGCTCATCATCCGCGTGGGCCGCGAGCTCGGAGTCTCCGACCGCGGGATCGCCATCGCCCTCGCCACCGGGATGGTGGAGTCGGATCTCCGCAACCTGGACTGGGGGGACCGCGACTCGCTCGGGATCTTCCAGCAGCGCCCGAGCACCGGCTGGGGCACCCCGGCGCAGATCATGGATGCGGAGCGGAGCACGCGCGTCTTCTACGGGGGCGCCGGCGACCCGAACGGGCATCTCACCCGCGGCCTGCTCGACATTCCCGGCTGGGAGTCGCTGGCCTTCACCGATGCGGCGCAGGCCGTGCAGATCTCCGCCTACCCGGATCGCTACGGGCAGTGGGAGGCCCAGGCATACGCATGGCTCGCCCAGCACGGGTGACGCCTGCGGAAATCCGGATGCCTCGAGGGGTGAGGCGTTCCCGGGGCTTTCAGCCAATCGTCCATAGACTTCTGTCGTGACGACCAATCATCAAGCCGACCCCCTCATCGGGCGGCTTGTCGACGGTCGGTACCGGGTGCGTGCGCGGATCGCCCGCGGCGGAATGGCCACGGTCTATGTCGCCACCGACCTCCGACTGGAGCGTCGCATCGCCCTGAAGGTCATGCACGCCCACCTCAGCGACGACTCCGCGTTCCAGAGCCGGTTCATCCAGGAGGCGCGCGCCGCGGCGCGGCTCGCCGACCCGCACGTCGTCAACGTCTTCGATCAGGGCCAGGACGGGGAGCTCGCCTACCTCGTCATGGAGTATCTGCCAGGCATCACCCTGCGGGAGCTGCTCCGCGAGCAGAAGCGCCTCACCGTCGCTCAGACGATCACCATCATGGACGCCGTTCTCGCCGGGCTCTCCGCCGCGCATCGGGCGGGCATCGTCCATCGCGACGTGAAGCCGGAGAACGTCCTGCTCGCGGAGGACGGACGCATCAAGATCGGCGACTTCGGACTCGCCAGAGCGACGACCGCGAACACCGCGACCGGGCAGCAGCTCCTCGGGACGATCGCGTACCTCGCGCCCGAGCTCGTCACCCGCGGCACCGCCGACGCCCGCAGCGACATCTACGCGCTCGGCATCATGCTCTACGAGATGCTCGTCGGCGAGCAGCCCTACAAGGGCGAGCAGCCGATGCAGATCGCGTTCCAGCACGCCACGGAGTCGGTTCCCCGGCCCAGCGTCCGCAATCCCGCAGTGCCGGAGCAGCTCGACGAGCTCGTGCTGTGGGCGACCGAGAAGTCTCCGGACGAGCGTCCGGACGATGCCCAGCAGATGCTCGAGCGCCTGCGCGAGATCGAGCGCGAGATCGGCGTCGCCCCCGCCGTGACCCGGACCACCGGCGCTTCCCGCGACCAGGCGGATTCCGGAGACCTCACCAAGGTCATGCCGGGCACCATGGTCCTCCCCGAACCGGCGACGGCCACGTCCCCGGGGATCGACAACGCCACGATCCTCCGCCGGCGCGCCGCCAAGCGCCGCGCCCGCGGTACCTTCCTCCTCTCCCTCGTGCTGCTGCTCGCCGTCCTCGCCGGCGGCGTCGGATGGTGGTTCGGCTCCGGTCCCGGTTCGCTGATCGCGGTGCCCGATGTGGCGGGCCAGACCTACGACGAGGCCGCCGCAGACCTCACCGAAGCCGGCTTCGAACCCGCCCAGCGCGACGAGTTCTCCGTCGATGTCGAGAAGGGGATCGTCATCGAGACGGACCCCGGCTCGGGCACCAGGATCGACAAGGGCACCACCATCGCCGTGGTCGTATCCGCCGGCCCGGCCTCGCACGACCTCGCCCCGGTCGCGGGGCAGTCGGCCGACGATGTGCGGGCCGCGCTGCAGGCGGCGAATCTGGAGATCACCGACGACGAGGAGTACTTCACCGACACCACGGACGGATCGGTCATCAATGTCCGCATCACCCCTCGGGACGGCGGAGATGCCTTCGCCTGCGACCAGGGATGCACGGTCCACGAGAAGGACACGGCGACCATCCAGGTGTCACGCGGCCCGGTGCCGGACGTCACGGACATGACGGTCAAGCAGGCCACCGAGACGCTCACCGGCAAGGGCCTGAAGGTGGCGGAGGAGAACATCTACCGCCCGAGCGACTCCATCGGCAAGGACCGCGTCATCGGCTACGCGGACCGCGCCGAGAGAGGATCGTGGCGCCCGGGCGAGACGATCCAGCTGATCGTCTCCCAGGGGCCGCCGCTGTTTGACGTGCCCGATGTCTCCGGGATGACGCGGGATGAGGCAACCGGCGCGCTGCGCGACGCCGGTTTCACCTGGAGCTACACGAGCAGCACCGGTCTGCCCGACTCGGTGTGGGATCTCCTCGCGAACGAGAACACGCGCGTGGAGTCGTACAGCCCGTCCGACCCGCAGCGGAAGGGCACGAGCATCACGCTCACCATGAGCTTCGCCGGCTGACGGCGATACGACGAAGGGGCCGGAACATCGTTCCGGCCCCTTCGTGCATTCCGCCCGCGGATCAGCGCTTCTCGAGCTCCTCGGCCACGAGGAAGGCCAGCTCCAGGGACTGCATGTGGTTCAAACGCGGGTCGCACAGGCTCTCGTAGCGAGTCGCGAGGGCCGCCTCGTCGATCTGCTCCGATCCGCCCAGGCACTCGGTGACGTCGTCGCCAGTCAGCTCGACGTGGATGCCGCCGGGGAACGTACCCACGGCGCGGTGGGCCTCGAAGAAGCCGCGGACCTCGTCGACGACGTCGTCGAAACGGCGCGTCTTGTATCCGGTGGGCGTGGTGATGCCGTTGCCGTGCATCGGGTCGGTGACCCACAGCGGCTGCGCACCCGACTCGCGGACCGCCTCCAGCAGAGGGGGCAGCGCGTCGCGGATGCGGCCGGCACCCATGCGCGTGATGAACGTCAGGCGGCCGGGCTCGCGCTCCGGGTCGAGCTTGTCAATGAGCGCCAGCGCCGTCTCCGGCGTCGTGGTGGGGCCCAGCTTCACGCCGATCGGGTTCCGGATCTTCGAGAAGTAGTCGACGTGCGCGCCGTCGAGCTCGCGCGTGCGCTCCCCGATCCACAGGAAGTGGGCCGAGGTGTTGTACGGCGTGTCCGTCCGGGAGTCGATTCGCGTCATCGGGCGCTCGTAGTCCATGAGCAGACCCTCGTGGCCGGTGAAGAACTCGACCCGCTTCAGCTCGTCGAAGTCCGCGCCGGCGGCCTCCATGAACTTGATCGCACGATCGATCTCGGCGGCCATGCGCTCGTAGCGCTGGTTGGCGGGGTTCTGGGCGAAGCCCTTGTTCCAGGAGTGCACCTCCCGGAGGTCGGCGAATCCACCCTGGGTGAAGGCCCGGATGAGGTTCAGCGTCGATGCCGCGGTGTGGTAGCCCTGCAGCAGACGACCGGGGTCGGCCTGACGCGAGCCCTCGGTGAAGTCGTAGCCGTTGACGATGTCGCCACGGTACGCGGGCAGCGTCACCTCGCCGCGGGTCTCGGTGTCACTGGAGCGCGGCTTGGCGAACTGCCCGGCCATGCGCCCCATCTTGACGACCGGCATGGAGGCGCCATACGTGAGCACCACGGCCATCTGCAGCACCGTCTTGATGCGGTTGCGGATCTGCTCGGCCGTCGCCCCGGCGAAGGTCTCGGCGCAGTCGCCGCCCTGGAGGAGGAAGGCCTGCCCGGAGGCCGCCCTGGCGAGACGGTCGCGAAGGTTGTCGACCTCACCCGCGAAGACCAGCGGCGGAAGGCTCGAGATCTGCCGGGAGACGTCGGCGACGCGGTCGGCGTCTGGCCACTGCGGCTGCTGCTTGATGGGAAGCGAGCGCCAGGCATCAAGGGCTTCGATGTGGTGCGGGAGCATGCGTCCAGCCTAGTGGGCGGCGACACCGCCGAGACGCGCTCCGGAGGCTATGTGACGCGCGCCGGGAGGCGGTCCTTGACGGTCGATGCGTAGACGTCCTCGTACTCCTGCTGACCGAGCCGCTGGAGCGCCACCATGATCTCATCCGTGACGGAGCGGAGGATGTAGCGGTCGTTCTCCATGCCGGCGTAGCGAGAGAAGTCGAGCGGCTCGCCGATGACGATCCCGACCCGCATGACGCGCGGGATCCGGCGGCCGATGGGCATCGCCGTGTCGGTGTCGACCATGATGACCGGGATGACGGGGACCTTCGCTTCGAGCGCCATACGGGCGATGCCGGTGCGGCCGCGGTAGAGCTTGCCGTCGGGGCTGCGGGTGCCCTCCGGATAGATGCCGAGCAGGTCGCCCCCGCCGAGGACCTGGAGGCCGGTGTTCAGGGAGGCCTCCGAGGCCTTGCCACCGGAGCGGTCGATGGGGATCTGGCCCGTCGCCTTCATGAAGAAGCGGGTGGACCACCCCTTGAGGCCGCGTCCGGTGAAGTAGTCGCTCTTCGCGAGGAACGACATCGACCGATCGATCACGAGGGGCAGGAAGATCGAGTCCGCGAAGGAGAGATGGTTGCTGGCGAGGATCGCCGCCCCGGTCGCGGGCACGTTCTTCCGCCCCACGATCCAGGGGCGGAACACGGCCTTGACCACGGGGCCGATCACGACGTACTTCATCAGCCAGTAGAACATCGAGGTGAAGTCTAGCGCCGCGATGCACATCGCCTCACGTTTCTCGTCTCTCGACCCGGGAAGCGACTGAGTTTCACCCTGACCGCGACCCGGTGCCATGCCCTAGACTCGGACCAACGCCCGTGCCCGACCGGTACCGAAGGAGCTGCCGTGGTCCAGTTTGAAGTCCCCGCGATCGTCCCCGCCGATCCCGACGCGAACGTCGCCGACCTGCTTGCGAAGCGCGTCGAGGCGACTCCCGACCGGGCGTTGTTCTCCGTCCCGCAGGGCGACGAGTGGCGCGACATCTCCGCCGCCGACTTCGAGACCGCCGTGATCGCGCTCGCGAAGGGCTTCGCCGCCGCGGGCATCCAGCCGGGCGAGAAGGTGGGCTTCCTCGCCCGCACCACCTACGAGTGGAGCCTCGTCGACTTCGCCCTCTTCTACGCCGGTGCGGTGATGGTGCCGATCTACGAGACGAGCTCGCCGTCGCAGATCCAGTGGATCCTCGAGGACTCCGGCGCGATCGCGCTCCTCGTCGAGTCACCGGAGCACTTCGCCCGCGTCGACGAGGTGCGCGGCGACCTGCCGCTGCTCCGGGAGGTCTGGCAGCTGCATCTGGGCGCCATCGACACGCTCACCGCGCAGGGAGCCTCGGTCTCCGATGACGAGATCCAGCGTCGCCGGAACCTCGCCGTCGGCTCGGACATCGCGACCCTCATCTACACCTCGGGCTCCACCGGACGACCCAAGGGCTGCGTGCTCACGCACAGCAACTTCGTCGAGCTGTCCCGCAACTCCGCGAAGGCCCTCGACGAGGTCGTGCAGACCCCCGGCTCCTCCACCCTGCTCTTCATCACGACGGCGCACGTCTTCGCGCGCTTCATCTCCATCCTCAACGTGCACGCCGGGGTGCGCACCGGCCACCAGCCCGACACGCGTCAGCTGCTGCCGGCCCTCGGCTCGTTCAAGCCCACCTTCCTCCTCGCGGTCCCCCGCGTGTTCGAGAAGGTCTACAACTCCGCCGAGCAGAAGGCCGAGGCGGGTGGCAAGGGCAAGATCTTCCGCGCCGCGGCCGACGTCGCGATCGAGCACTCCCGGCTGCTGGAGGAGGGCAAGAAGATCCCGTTCGGCACGAAGCTGAAGTTCGCGCTCTTCAACAAGCTCGTCTACTCCAAGCTCCGTGAGGCCATGGGCGGCAACGTCGTCTACGCGGTGTCGGGCTCCGCTCCCCTGGGCGCGCGCCTCGGCCACTTCTTCCACAGCCTCGGCGTGGTGATCCTCGAGGGTTACGGTCTGACCGAGACGACGGCGCCCGCGACGGTGAACCTCGCCTCGAAGTCGAAGATCGGCACGGTCGGCCCCGCCCTCCCCGGCGTCGGGGTGCGTCTCGCCGACGACGGCGAGATCGAGGTGCGGGGCATCAACGTGTTCAAGGAGTACTGGAACAACCCGGAGGCCACCGCCGAGGCGTTCAGCGACGGCGGCTGGTTCCACACCGGCGACATCGGCAGCTTCGACGCCGACGGATTCCTCACGATCACCGGGCGCAAGAAGGAGATCATCGTCACGGCGGGCGGCAAGAACGTCGCCCCGGCCGCCCTCGAGGACCCGATCCGCGCGAACCCGATCGTGGGGCAGGTCGTCGTCGTCGGCGACCAGCGTCCGTTCATCTCGGCACTCGTCACCCTCGACCCGGAGATGCTGCCGACCTGGCTCGCGAACAACGGTCTCGACGAGAAGATGACGTTGGCGGAGGCCTCGATAAACCCGCAGGTCCGCGCCGAGGTGCAGCGCGCGGTCGACGCGGCGAACGAGCGGGTGTCGCGCGCGGAGTCCATCCGCAAGTTCACGATCCTGGACTCGGAGTGGACGGAGGCCTCGGGCCACCTCACCCCGAAGCTGTCGATCAAGCGGAACATTATCATGAACGACTTCGCCGACGAGATCTCCGCGATCTACGACGAGCCGGTCGCCACGACCAACGTCGCGATCGGCGGCTGACCCACAGGTCGACCCACCCCCTTCTGACCGAACCGGCCCCTTGCGCTCGCGCGTAAGGGGCCGGTTCGTACGAGAAGGGGTGGGTCGGGGCTAGAACCAGGAGCTCTCTCGAACTTCGCGCATCGCGATCTTCCGGGTCTCGGGGTCGAGCCGGGAGAGGAAGAGCTTGCCGTCGAGGTGGTCGGTCTCGTGCTGGAGGGCCTGCGCGAGCAAGCCGTCCCCCTCGAGCACCACCGGCTGCCCGTCGAGGTCGATCCCCTCGACCCGGGCCCAGGGGTGGCGCTGCGCGTCGTGCCAGAGTCCCGGCACCGAGAGGCAGCCCTCCCCCGTCGGCTCGGGCTCGCCGCGCACCTCCGTGAGCACGGGGTTGAGGACGTACCCGATCTCGCCGTCGACGTTGTAGCTGAAGGCACGGAGCGCGACGCCGATCTGCGGGGCCGCAACGCCGGCGCGACCGGGGAGCTCGACGGTCTCCAGGAGATCGGTGACCAGGGCGCGCACGCCGTCGTCGATCTCCTCGATGGCCGCGCAGACGGTCCGCAGGACCGGGTCGCCGAAGATGCGGATCTCTCGGACCGTCATCAGGCGGCCTTCGCCCGGAGACCCTCGACGAGGAGCGCCGCGAGTTCGCGTGCCGCCTTCCGCGTCTCGGGGAGGAGGTTCGCGAAGACGATCGTCCCGCCCGCGGCGATCTGCGGGTCGTACGGCACACGCACGACGCTGCGGGCCCGCGACGCGAAGTGCGCCTGGAGCTCTCCGAGACGCACGAGCGGCGTGCCGGGCGTGGACTGGTTGAGCACCACGATCGCATCCCGCGCCTGCTGCGCGTACCCGTTGGTCTCCAGCCACGTGAGCGTCTCGGAGGCCAGTCGCGCCTCGTCGACGCTGAGGCCGGAGACGATGACGATCTGGTCGGCGAGGTCGAGGGTGGCCGACATCACGGAGTGGACGATTCCGGTGCCGGTGTCGGTGAGCACGAGCGAGTAGTAGTGCGCGGCCACATCGGCGACATCGCGGTAGTCGTCGTCGCTGAAGGCCTCGGCGACGCGGGGATCGGCGTCCGATGCGAGCACATCGAGGCGCGTCGCATCCCGAGCGACGATGGCGGAGACGTCGTGGTAGCCCCGCACGTCGTCGCGGATGCGCACCAGGTCTCGCACGGACTTGCCGTGCGCGGCGCGCTGCACCCGGTCGGCGAGAGTTCCCCGATCGGGGTTCGCGTCCACGGCGATGACACGGTCCTCCCGCGCGTCCGCGAGGGCCATGCCCAGGAGCGCCGTGACGGTGGTCTTGCCCACGCCGCCCTTGCGGGAGAGCACCGGCACGAAGCGGGCGCCGCCAGCGAGCGGGGCCGCGATGCGCGCGGTCAGCTCCTTGCGCTCGCGCGCACGGCGCCCGTCGCCGATGTTCAGCCGCCGACCGGACAGCGTGTAGAGCAGATGGCTCCACCCGCCCTCGGGTTCCGGCTTGGCCATACGATGCGGGTCGAGGAGGCGATCGGTGGTGAGGAGGTCCGCGGATTCGCGGGCGGACTCCCCCAACTCGTCGAGGCGCTTCGCGGTGAGCGTCACGTCGGTGCGCGGGCCCGGACGCGTGGGCGCGGAGGCGACGGGCTTGTCGTCGGATGCGGGCATCGTGGTCTCCTTCTGCACGGGTGGCTGCGGGGCGCGCGCCGGCTTAGCCGCCGGGCTCTCTGCACGGTCGGCACCGGCCTTCGCAAGGAAGAGAGCCGCAGCCTCCTCCTCGGCGACCCGAGCCGGGGCGGCATCTGCCATCGGCGCGGGCTCCTCCACCACGACCGCATCGATCACGTCGTCGGTGCGCGGCGGATCCAGGACGGGCTTCGGCGCGGCGGGCAGCGTGAGGTCGTCGACGACGAGGTCGATGCCGACCTCTCCCTCCACCACGCCGTCGTCGGCGAGGTCGTCGTCCTCCTCCGCCGGCAGGGTCACCCGCACCTGCGCGGTCCCGCCGAGGATGCCGATGCCGGCGGTGTCGACGGACGCAGCGTCGTCGAGCACCCCCAGCGGACTGTCCTCGGGATCGGCGTTGTTCTTCGCGGTCACGTGTCACTCCAACCTGTGCGGGCCTCGGGATGCGCCCAGGGTGCGCGGCCTCGCCCGGACAAGATTAGTGCGCCGGTCGGATCACGACCAAAAGATCACCCGCGTCCACCTGCTGCGTCTCGGCGATGGCGTGCCGCTCGACGACCCCGTCCACGGGGGCGGTGATGGCAGCCTCCATCTTCATCGCCTCGATCGACGCGACCGGCTCACCGGCCCGCACCGTCGCCCCCACCTCGGCCTTGAGGGTGACCACTCCGGAGAACGGCGCCGCCACCTGGCCGGGAACGGACGTGTCCGCCTTCTCCACCTCGTGTGCATCCACGGAGATGGAACGATCCCGCACGAACACGGGCCGGAGTTGACCGTTCAGGGTCGTCATGACGGTCCGCATGCCCTTGTCGTCCGCCTCGCCGATGGCTTCGAGACCCACGTAGAGCTGCACCCCACGGTCGATCTCGATGAGGTGCTCCTGGCCGGGGACCAGCCCGTAGAGGTAGTCGCTCGTGTCGAGCACGGACAGATCGCCGTACTGCTCGCGCCGCTCCGTGAACTCGGCCGTGGGCGCGGGGAACAGCAGCGTGTTCAGGCGGGAGCGCCGCTGCGCGCTCGTCCCCGCCAGCTCCGCCTCGTCCTGGTCCGTCAGCGCCGTGAGGCCGGTTCGCACGGAACGGCCGGCGAGCACCTTGGAGCGGAAGGGCTCGGGCCAGCCACCGGGGAGGTCGCCGAGCTCTCCGGCCATGAACCCGACCACGGAGTCCGGCACATCGTACTTCTCGGGGTTCGCCTCGAAGTCGGCGGGATCGGCCTTCACCGCGGCGAGGTGCAGGGCGAGGTCCCCCACGACCTTCGACGACGGGGTGACCTTCGGGACGCGTCCGAGGATGCGGTCGGCTGCGGCGTACATGTCCTCGATGAGTTCGAAGTCGTCCGCGAGGCCGAGAGCCTTCGCCTGCTGCCGGAGGTTCGACAGCTGTCCGCCGGGGATCTCGTGGTGGTACACACGTCCGGTGGGTCCCGGCAGCCCGGACTCGAACGGCGCGTACTGGCGACGCACCGCCTCCCAGTACGGTTCCAGGTCGGAGACCGCGGCGAGGGAGATCCCGCTGTCCCGCTCCGTGTGGGCGAGCGCGGCCACGAGCGAAGACAGCGACGGCTGACTGGTCGTGCCGGACAGCGGGGCCGACGCGGCATCCACCGCATCGACGCCGGCGGCGCTGGCCGCGAGCAGGGTCGCGAGCTGTCCGCCCGGAGTGTCGTGGGTGTGCAGGTGCACGGGCAGGTCGAAGCGCTCACGGAGCGCCGAAACGAGCTTCGCGGCGGCGGCGGGACGGAGCAGGCCCGCCATGTCCTTGATCGCGAGGATGTGCGCGCCCGCGGCGACGATCTGATCCGCGAGTCCGAGGTAGTAGTCGAGGGTGTAGAGCCCTTCCGCCGGATCCAGCAGGTCGCCGGTGTAGCAGAGCGCGACCTCCGCGACCGCGGTCCCCGTGGCGCGGACCGCCTCGATCGCCGGGCGCATCTGCTCCACGTCGTTGAGCGCGTCGAAGATGCGGAAGATGTCGACGCCGCTCGCTGCCGCCTCCGCGACGAAGGCCTCGGTCACCGCCGTCGGGTACGGCGTGTAGCCGACCGTGTTCCGGCCACGCAGCAGCATCTGGATCGCGACGTTCGGGAGGGCCGCCCGCAGCTTGTCCAGTCGCTCCCACGGGTCCTCGCCCAGGAAGCGGAGCGCGACGTCGTAGGTGGCGCCGCCCCAGGCCTCGACCGACAGCAGCTCCGGTGTCAGCCGGGCGAGGTACGGAGCGGCGGCGACGAGGTCCTTCGTGCGGACCCGGGTCGCGAGCAGCGACTGGTGCGCGTCGCGGAAGGTCGTGTCGGTGATCGCGAGGGCGCTCTGCGCACGCAGGCCGCGAGCGAACTCCTCGGGACCGACCTCGAGCAGCCGCTGCCGGGATCCGGGCACCGGTTCGACCGCCAGGTCGATCGGCGGCAGCTTGGTCGCGGGGTCGATGACGCCGGGGTGCGCGCCGTGCGGCTTGTTCACCGTCACGTCGACGAGCCAGTTGAGGATCTTCGTCCCGCGGTCCTTCGAGGCGCGTCCGCGGAGCAGCTCCGGGCGCTCGTCGATGAAGGACGTGCTGACGTCGCCCCGGATGAACGCCTCGTCGTCGAGCAGAGCCTGGAGGAAGGGGATGTTCGTGGAGACACCGCGGATGCGGAACTCGGCGAGGGCACGGCGCGCGCGGGCGACGGCGGCCGGGAAGTCGCGTCCTCGGCACGTGAGCTTCGCCAGCATCGAGTCGAAGTGCGGGCTGATCTGGGCGCCCTGGTGCACGGTGCCGCCATCGAGACGGATCCCCGCGCCGCCGGGCGAGCGGTAGGTCGTGATCTTCCCGGTGTCGGGACGGAAGCCCTGCGTCGGGTCCTCCGTGGTGATGCGGCACTGCAGTGCGGCACCGCGCAGGTGCAGATTCTCCTGCTGCAGTCCCAGCTCGGCGAGGGTCTGCCCCGCGGCGATGCGCATCTGGCTCTGCACGAGGTCGACGTCGGTCACCTCCTCGGTGACCGTGTGCTCGACCTGGATGCGCGGGTTCATCTCGATGAACACGACTTCGCCGGCACGCTCCCCCGCCGTCTCCAGCAGGAACTCGACGGTCCCCGCGTTCTCGTAGCCGATGGAGCGGGCGAAGGCCACGGCGTAGCCGTGCAGGGCCTGGCGCACGTCGTCGTCGAGGTTGGGGGCGGGAGCGATCTCGACGACCTTCTGATGCCGCCGCTGCACGGAGCAGTCCCGCTCGAACAGGTGCACCGTCTCGCCGGTCTTGTCCGCGAGGATCTGCACCTCGATGTGCCGCGGCCGGACGACGGCCTGCTCGAGGAACATCCGGGGGTCGCCGAAGGCGCTGCCGGCTTCCCGCATGGCCTCGGCGAGGGCCGGTCCGAGATCGCCGAGCGTCTCGACGCGCCGCATGCCACGGCCGCCTCCCCCGGCCACCGCCTTCGCGAAGAGGGGGAACCCGATCTCCTCCGCCTGGGCGACCAGGGCGTCGACGTCGTCCGAGGCCTCGGTGGACCGGAGCACGGGGACGCCCGCTTCGACGGCGTGGCGCTTCGCCTCCACCTTGTTGCCTGCCATCTCGAGGACCTTCGCCGGCGGCCCGATGAACACGATGCCGTTCGCCGCGGCCTTCTCCGCCAGCTCGGGGTTCTCCGAGAGGAAGCCGTAGCCGGGGTAGATGGCGTCGGCACCGGCCTCGGTGGCCACGCGGATGATCTCGTCGACATCCAGGTAGGCGCGGACCGGGTGCCCGCGCTCGCCGATCTCGTACGCCTCGTCGGCCTTGAGCCGATGGACCGAGCCGCGGTCCTCGTGCGGGAAGACGGCGACGGTGCGCGCCCCCACCTCGACCGCTGCCCGGAATGCCCGGATCGCGATCTCGCCACGATTCGCCACAAGGATCTTCTGGAACATGCACACCTCTGAGAGCTCGATGCACGGCCGAGGCACGCACATGGGGCGGGGCTGAGTGTTCCCCCAGCCTAGGGGAAGGTAACGTGGTCTCCGTGCACGTACTCAGCGTCAGCTCTCTCAAGGGGGGCGTCGGCAAGACGACCGTGACACTCGGGCTGGCCTCCGCGGCTTTCGCCCGGGGTGTCCGGACGCTCGTCGTCGACCTCGACCCGCAGTCCGACGTCTCCACCGGGATGGACATCCAGGTCGCGGGACGACTCAACATCGCCGATGTGCTGGCGAACCCGAAGGAGAAGACCGTCCGTCAGGCGATCACCTCCAGCGGCTGGGCCAAGGTCCACCCCGGCACGATCGACGTGCTGATCGGCAGTCCGTCCGCCATCAACTTCGACGGCCCGCACCCGAGCGTCCGCGATGTATGGAAGCTCGAGGAGGCGCTCGCAGCGGTCGAGGCGGACTACGACCTCGTGCTCATCGACTGCGCGCCCTCGCTGAACGCCCTCACCCGTACCGCGTGGGCGGCGAGCGACCGCGTCATGGTCGTCACCGAGCCCGGCCTCTTCTCCGTAGCGGCAGCAGACCGTGCCCTCCGTGCGATCGAGGAGATCCGCCGCGGCCTCTCCCCGCGCCTCCAGCCGCTGGGCATCGTGGTCAACCGCGTGCGCCCGCAGTCGATCGAGCACCAGTTCCGTATCAAGGAGCTGCGGGACATGTTCGGCCCTCTCGTCCTCTCGCCGCAACTGCCGGAGCGCACCTCTCTCCAGCAGGCGCAGGGCGCCGCGAAGCCGCTGCACATCTGGCCCGGCGACTCGGCGCAGGAACTCGCCGCAGACTTCGACCAGCTCCTCGACCGCATCATCCGCACGGGTCGGATCCCCGTCCCGGAGACCGGACCGCAGAGCTGAGACCCCGGAACGACGAAACGGCCATCCTCTTCGAGGGTGGCCGTTCTTCGTGGAGCGGGGGCCGTCAGGCGGAGCGCTTGGCGCGACGGGCGGAGAGCTCGTCGACGGGGTCGGGAGCGGAGGCGTCGAAGGCGACGAGCGTCGACTCCACCTCGCGCAGGACCTTGCCGACCGCGATACCGAAGACACCCTGACCGCGGCTGACCAGGTCGATGACCTCGTCGTTCGACGTGCAGAGGTAGACCGAAGCCCCGTCGCTCATGAGGGTCGTCCCCGCGAGGTCGCGGATACCGGCGCGGCGGAGCTCGTCCACCGCGGTGCGGATCTGCTGCAGGGAGATCCCGGTGTCGAGCAGGCTCTTCACGAGCTTCAGGACGAGGATGTCGCGGAACCCGTAGAGGCGCTGCGAACCGGAGCCGTTCGCGCCGCGCACCGTGGGCTCGACGAGCTCGGTGCGTGCCCAGTAGTCGAGCTGACGGTACGTGATGCCGGCCGCACGTGCCGCCACGGCGCCGCGGTAGCCGACCTCGTCGTCCATCGCGGGCAGACCGTCGGTGAAGAGGAGTTCGGTCACGAACCGCGGGTCGCCTGCGAGCTCATCCGCATTCATCTGAAATCCTCCCTGGAACGGTTATCTCCACGGTAGAGCAGGGTCCCGGCACCGGCAACGACATCCGCGCGACGCCGAAGGTGTGTCGCAATCAGTTCGTTACGAAAGGATCCGCGTGAGTGCGTCCTTCACGAACAAGGTCCGGACGTCGTCGATCCGTGTGGCCAGTTCCGGCGCGAGCTCGTTGGCGCGCGCCCGCGAGGCGGCATCGGTTCGGCGCAGCAGCGTGGAGAGCGCCGACTCGATGAGCGAGACCTCACGCTCCGCACCCTGTCGCAGGGAGCGGAGATGACGCGGCTCGATGCCGTGCCGGTCGAGGGCGACGAGCCCACGGAGCAGCGCGACGGTGGAATCCGAGTAGGTCTCCTGCGCGGTGATGACCCCGGTGCTGATGGCGTCGTTGAGCAGCTGCGGGCCCGCGCCTGCTGCAGCCAGCAGCTCGTCACGGCGATAACGACGCGGCGCCGGGGCGATCGAGGGCGGCGGCGCGAGCGCCGCCGTCTCCCCCGAGGCCTCCGCCTCGTCGAGCTGCTCGCGGATGACGCTGAGCGGAAGGTAGTGATCCCGCTGCAGCGTCAGTCCCAGACGGAGCCGTTCGATATCGGCGGAGGAGAACTTCCGGTAGCCGGACTCGGTGCGGGAGGGCCGGACGATGCCCTGCACCTCGAGGAACCGCAGCTTGCTGGAGGTCAGGTCGGGGAACTCCGGAGTGAGGCGTGCGAGCACCTGACCGATACTCAGCAGGCCCGCGGACGCCGAGCGTTCACGGGCGGGAGTTGCCGCCATCAGGCGTTCGCCGCGCGGTCGAGCGGGGACGCGAAGAAGTTCAGACGGAACTTGCCGACGCGCAGCTCGGAGCCGTCCGCCAGGGGGCTGCGGTCCACGCGCTCCCCGTTCACATAGGTGCCGTTGAGGGAGCGCTGGTCGATGATCTCGAACGTCGTCCCGGTCCGGGTGATCTCCGCGTGACGACGGGACACCGTGACGTCATCGAAGAAGATGTCGGCCTCCGGGTGGCGGCCGACGGTGGTCACGTCGGTGTCGAGGAGATACCGCGCACCGGCGAGCGCTCCGGAACGGACGAGCAGCAGAGCCGAGCCCGAGGGCAGCGCCGCGATGGCCGACTGCTCGACATCGGTCAACTCCACGCCGAACGGGACGAACGACAGATCGGAATCGTGTCCGAACGTCTGCGTCACATCGTGTCTCGGCTCGCCGGAGCGATGGATGGCGGCTTCACCGGCCGGTCGGCTGTCGCTGTCTGTCACTGTGCCCTCCTGGCTGTCCAGACTATCCGATCCAGAGGGGTGCGCGGGAGGCCGCTTTCGCACTCAGCGGTCCCATACCGGGGATTCATAGGCTGGACTCGTGAAGACCACAGCTCTGCGCCGCCCGGCGGCCCCGATCGCCCTCGCGGCCACCCTCCTCGCCGCGTTCCTCGTCCTCCTCTCCCCGCTGTCGGCTTCGGCCCACGACGCCCTCGTGTCGTCGTCGCCCGCGGCGGACAGCAGCGTGGAGACGCTGCCCGCGGAGCTGACCCTCACCTTCAGCGCCAAGCTCATCGACGGCGAAGGAGCGACGGAGCTCACCGTCACCGATCCGGCCGGCGAATCCGTGATCGACGGCGCCCCGACGGTCGACGGGGCGATCGTGACCCAGCCCCTGACCGGCTCGGGGCCCGCCGGCGAGTATCGCGTCGTCTGGAAGGTCGTCTCGAGCGACGGCCACCCCACGTCCGGCGAGTTCTCCTTCACCGTCACCGTCGGTGACGAGGGTGCCGCGACGGGCGAGCCCACCACCGCTCCCCCGACCGCGGCGCCGACGACGGAGCAGACCACCACGCCCGAGGCGACCGCGACGACGGCACCGGACGCGGGAGACGACGCCGGAGCCGCTTCGACATGGATCTGGGTCCTGGTGATCCTCGGCGTGCTCGCCGCGCTGAGTGTGGTCGTCTGGCTCATCGTGCGCCGTCCTCGGGGACCGGCTCCCACCGATTCCGACGCCCCCTCGGAGCGATAGGCTTAAGGCATGCCACATTACGACGTCGTCATCCTTGGTGCAGGTCCTGGCGGATACGTCGCTGCGGTTCGCAGCGCACAGCTCGGCCTGTCCACCGCGATCATCGAGGAGAAGTACTGGGGTGGTGTCTGCCTCAACGTCGGCTGCATCCCTTCCAAGGCGCTCCTGAAGAACGCGGAGATCGCGCACACCCTGAACCACAAGGCCGACTTCTTCGGGATCTCCGGAGAGTTCACGATCGACTACGGCAAGGCGTTCGACCGCAGCCGCGTCGTCGCGGACGGCCGGGTCAAGGGCATCCACTTCCTCATGAAGAAGAACAAGGTGACCGAGTACGACGGCCGCGGCACCTTCACCGGCCCGAAGGCCATCTCGGTCGCGAAGGCGGACGGCTCCACCGAGGAGGTCACGTTCGACAACGCGATCATCGCGACGGGATCGAAGGTCCGCCTGCTCCCCGGTGTGCAGCTCAGCGACAACGTCGTGACCTATGAGGAGCAGATCCTCTCCCGTGAGCTGCCGAAGTCCATCGTGATCGTCGGCGCCGGCGCCATCGGCATGGAGTTCGCCTACGTGATGACGAACTACGGCGTGAAGGTCACGATCATCGAGTTCCTCGACCGGGCCCTTCCCAACGAGGACGCCGACGTGTCGAAGGAGATCACGAAGCAGTACAAGAACTACGGCGTCGACATCCTCACCTCCACCAAGGTCGAGTCGGTCGTCGACAACGGTTCCTCCGTCACCGTCTCGTACACGGGCAAGGACGGCCAGCAGGCGTCGATCGAGGCCGACAAGGTGCTCATGTCGGTCGGGTTCGCCCCGAACGTCGAGGGTTTCGGACTCGACAAGACGGGTGTGAAGCTGACGGAGCGCGGTGCGATCGACATCGACGACCACATGCGCACGAACGTCGAGGGCATCTACGCCATCGGCGACGTCACCGCCAAGCTGCAGCTCGCGCACGTCGCCGAGGCGCAGGGTGTCGTCGCGGCCGAGACCATCGGCGGCGCCGAGACCATGACGCTGGGCGACTACCGCATGATGCCGCGCGCGACGTTCTGCTCGCCGCAGGTCGCCTCGTTCGGGCTCACCGAGCAGCAGGCCAAGGACGAGGGGCGTGAGATCAAGGTCGCGACCTTCCCGTTCATGGCCAACGGCAAGGCGCACGGCCTCGGCGAGCCGGTCGGCTTCGTCAAGCTCATCGCCGACGCCGAGCACCTCGAGCTCATCGGCGCGCACATGATCGGCCCCGACGTGTCGGAGCTGCTGCCCGAGCTGACCCTCGCGCAGAAGTGGGACCTCACGGCTCTCGAGCTGGCCCGCAACGTGCACACGCACCCGACGCTGTCTGAGGCGCTGCAGGAGGGCTTCCATGGCCTGGCCGGCCACATGATCAACTTCTGATCCGACGCCTCGACGAAGG
This sequence comes from Microbacterium sp. str. 'China', assembly GCF_002993305.1. Classification (NCBI taxonomy): domain Bacteria; kingdom Bacillati; phylum Actinomycetota; class Actinomycetes; order Micrococcales; family Microbacteriaceae; genus Microbacterium; species Microbacterium sp. str. 'China'. The sequence continues at coordinate 2,217,260 of NZ_CP027434.1, forward strand.
CCCGGTCCGCGCAACGCGGACCGGGCCTTCTCGCGTCACAGGCCGCGCATCGTGATGAGGCCGGTCGTCCACCCGCGCAGTGCTGAGGAGCCGAGCACGCCGACCAGCCCCTCCCGGACGACGACGACCGGCGCGATAGCCGGAGCCCCCATCGCCATGAAGAACGCGGAACGACGATGCGCCTTCCGCGTGGTCCGCCATACCTCCCGGGCGAAGCCGTCCAGGACGGGGACGGCGCCCCGGTCGGTCCGGCGCAACGCGTCCCGCAGCCGGAGCGCATCCGCCCAGCCCAGGTTCATGCCCTGACCGCCGATCGGGCTCACCTCGTGCGCGGCGTCCCCGAGCAGGACGATCCGTCCGCGATGCAGCCGCCGCGCGGCGTGCTGGGCCGCGCGGAACGACGACACGGGCGCGGCGGGGTCCACGTCGAGAGCGTGCCCCGTCCGCTGCTCGACGAGGCCTGCCAGCTCAGCAGCCGATGCCACCGTCCTGCCACGGTCTTCGCGCACCACCCAGCGGTGCCGCCCGCCCGGCAAGGGGAAGGACTCGACGAGGCCGTCCGGCTCGAAGTACAGCACGGCGCGATCGTCGGCCTGCGGGGCATCGACGTCGAGCATCGCGTAGTCCGCGCTCCCCGACCGCGGGTCCCAGCCGGCACCGAACGCCGTCCGGAAAGGACTCCGCACGCCGTCGGCGACGATCACGATCGACGCCGTCTCTTGGCGGCACCCGTGCTCGTCGTCGATCCCGGCCCGCACGAAAGGCCCCTCGTCACGGAGAGACCTGACGGTGCGACCGGACTGCAGCGCATCCGGTTGCAGCGCCCGGAGGCGGCCTCGCAGCAGTTCCTCGGTGCGCGGCTGCGCGAGCGTGAGGATCGGACGTTCGGACGGGAAGGTCAGGGCGGCGAGCCGCCGCCCGCGACTGCGGACCTCACCGCCGAACAGCCGGAGCGCCTCGGAGCGCACCTCGGTGCCCACCCCGGCGGCATCGAGGGCATCGAGCCCCGGACGGTGGATCCCGATCGCGCGCGTCTGCGTACCCTGGTCCGTGCGACGCTCGTACACCCGCACCCGGCGGCCGTCCTGCGCCACGAGGCAGGCGAGGAGCAGCCCGACCGGACCGCCCCCGACCACGAGGACGTCATGGTCGACCATCTGCGCCCTCCCAGCGCAGCTCGAGTCGTGCGGGCAGGTGCGACCGCACCTCCCAGTCCGACGGGGCGACGGCCGCGAGTTCCTGGGGAGTGTACGAGCGGCGGATGCTCAGGAGACCGTCGACCCGGATGAAGGACCCGGCGAGGAGGTTCCGCGCGAACGGCCAGGTCCCGGCCGCGAACGCCCCATACGCCAGACGGCTGCGGGCGATGTCGTGGTGGGAGACGAGTCCGCGGTCGCCCACCAGCGCACGCGAGTCGGCGAGCACCGCGTGCAACGCTGCGGCGTCGAGGTGATGGAGGACGTGGTTGGAGAGGACGATGTCATAGGTCTCGCCCGCCGCCACGAGGTCGCTGGAGAATGCGTGACGATAGCGGATCCCCGCACCGTCGTCGTGTGCCGAGGCCCAGCGGATCGCGCGCTCGTCGGCGTCCAGAGCAGTGATGTCGGCCCGGAGGCCATCGCGTCGCAGTCTCCGGACGAGGTCGCGACACAGGTCTCCCCCGCCGGCGCCGATGTCGAGGATGCGCAGCGGACGCCCTGCCGCCGCCCGGGGGCGGATGTCGCGTCGATACAGCCGCCCGGGGCGTGAGACGACCGCGTTGACGGCGCTGAAGCGCCGGTACGTGCGGCCGAGCGCCTCCTCGTCCGCGTCGGGGTCGTCCATGAGCTCGACGAGGTCGGCGGCGCGCGCCGACAGATCCACGCTCACGGTGCGGGAGCGACGACTGTCAGCAGCGCGCTCTCGGCGGTGAGGCCAGGTCCGAAGGCCATCGCCGCCACGCGGTCGCCGGCCTCCGCGCCCTCCTGTTCGAGGATGCGCTTCAGCACGAACAGCACGGTCGCGCTCGACATGTTCCCGAACTCGCGGAGCGTCTCGCGCGCGGGTCGCAGCTGCCCGTCGCTCAGGGCCATCCGCTCCTGCACGCGGTCGAGGATGCTCCGCCCTCCCGGGTGGATCGCCCAGTGGCGCACCCGGTCGCCCACCCGCCCGGCGGCGAAGGCCTCCGCCAGCCCCTCCTCCCGCCCGTAGAGCGGCGCCAGTGCCCCGATGATCGACTCGCCGATGATCTGCGGGACGGCGGTCGACAGGATCATCTCGAAACCGGAGTCGCCGATCGTCCAGGCCATGTCGTCGACACCCTCCGGCACGATCGCGGTGTGGAAGCCGTCGAGCCGGAGCGCGGGGACGGCCGTGGGCAGGTCCCGTGCCGTCACGATCCCTGCGGCAGCCCCGTCGGCGAACAGGGAGGAGGCCACGATGGTGTCCGGATCCTCGGAGGAGCGCAGGTGCAGCGTGCACAGTTCGACACTGACGACGAGGACGACCGCGTTCTCATCGGCCGCGCAGAACTGTGCGGCCGCGCGGAGAGCCGGCATCGAGGCGTAGCAGCCCATGAAGCCCAGGTGGTACCGCTGGACGGCGTCGGACAGGCCGAGCCCGCGCACGATCTCGTATTCGGGTCCCGGGGCGTGGAAGCCCGTACAGGAGACCGTGATGACGTGCGTCACGTCCGCCGGGTCCAGGTCGGGGTCCGCCTCGAGGGCGCGGCGCGCTGCCTCGACGAAGAGACGGGACGCCTCGCGCGTGTAGACGTCATTGCGCGCCTTCGTGCCCGGCGCCAACAGCCGTCCCGAGCCGCGGTCATAGAACAGCGGCTCGTCCGGGGCGGCGTCTTCGGCCAGCTCCGCGATCACGGTGTGCCGTGTGTCGATGCCGGAGACGTTGAACGACGTCGCCACGATGCGCTGCGCCAGCCGTCCCAGCCCGGGCTGCGCGGCGAAGACGTCGCGCACCTGCTCCTGCACGAGGACGGTCTCGGGGACGATCGTCTGCAGCGATCGGAGCACGGGCGGTCGACTCATGTGGTCACTCAACCACCCCGCGACCGCACGCGGAAAGGGGTTGCATCCGAGGAGTCGGCGGCCTAGAAGCCGAGAGCCCGGGCGAGCTTCGAATCGGAGCCGGCCTCGCGACCGCCCGCCGCCCGCACGGCGCGCTCGATCGCCGCGAAGAACGCCGCGCGACCGGCGTCGTCGGACGGAGCCGCCGGTCCGAGTTCGACCTCCCATTCCCGCCACGCCCGACGTGTTCCGCCGCGCAGATCGGTCGCGCGCACACGGTCGTCGACGAACTCCGCCACGACGCCGTCCGGTCCGGTGAGGAGGTAGGCCGTCCGGTCGTTCTCGATGCGTGCGAGCGGCTCCAGCGGCGCGGTCGTCCAGGCGGCGATCGCTGCGCGCACCGCCGTCGGCACCTCCTCGCCACCGAGGGGCCAGCCCTGTTCGACCCGGCCGTCGCCCTGCCGCGGGCCCTTGATGTGCCAGCCCTCGTCCGGTCCGCCGGAGCGACGGCGCACCGCGACGCCGGCACGGGCCAGCGTTCCATCCGCGGTGTCCAGATAGCGGGCGTCGAGAGCGCGGTGCTCACCGGGCGAGACCGCATCGACTCCGGGGATCGCCGTCCAGTCGGGCAGGGGCGTCCCCTCGTCGACGTCGTACTTGCGCTCGACCTCGACGGTGCGAGAGGGCTCAGTCATCCTCGAGCGTGAGGTCCTCGAGGGCTTCCTCGAACCAGTAGTCGATCTCGGTGGGGCCGTCGCCCTCGCCCGTGTTCTGCGGCTCGCCGCGGCGGTTGTAGACCACCTGCGTCTCGCTGTAGGGGACGATCAGCTTGTCGTCCGCGTCGTCGTCGAGGGGGATGATCTGCCCGTCCAGCGGGCCGCCGTGAAGTCGTGCGAGTGCCATGTGCCCAGGGTAGCGCCGCCCTCCCTCATTCGGGGCGACCCGCCCGGTCAGCCGCCGAGGACGCCGAGGACCGCCCCCGCGATCATCCACGGGCCGAAGGCGATGCGGGTCCTCCGATCGGCCCGTCCCGCGGCGAGGAGCACGAGCGCGTAGACGGCTCCGAGCGCGAAGGCGGACGAGGCGCCGAGGAGGAACGCGCCCCAGCCGTGCCAGGCGAGGACGAGTCCGATCACGAGGGCGAGCTTCACATCGCCTCCGCCCATGCCCGCCCGGCTGAGCAGCCTCAGGGCCGCATAGAAGCCGCCGAGCACGAGGGCCCCGAGCAGGCCCCGCCCCAGCGCGGCCGTGTCGGCGGTGGCGACGGCGTCGGCGGCCGCCGCCAGGAGCAGCAGGAACAGGGTCGGCAGCACGATGCGGTTCGGGAGCCGGTGCGTGCGCGCATCGATCACAGCCAGCAGGATGCCGACCGCGAGGAGGCCGCCGTGCACGAGACCGACGAGGGCGAGACGGATGTCCATCCCGGCAGGTTAGGGAGATCCGGGAGGGCGCGGAGAGCCTTGTGGACAACCCGCCAGGCGATGTCGGATGTACGAACTAGCGTCAGTCGTGTCACTTGCTTTATTCGTACATATCTTCGAGGATGGACATATGGGGATCGGGCTCGATGCGATGACCGCGCTCTCTCCGACCAGCGACACCCGCGCCGGAGAGGTCCTGCGGCTGCGCCGCGAGATCAGCCGGATGCAGCGACGGCGCAGCGAGCACACGCTCCTCCCCCTCGATCCCGCCTTCGCCGCACTGCTGCCGGAGGAGGGGCTGCAGACGGGCACCTCGTACACCGTCTCCCCCTCGCCCGCCCTCGTGCTCGCGCTGCTCAGCGCCTCCTCCGACCGCGGGCACTGGTGCGCGGTGATCGGCATGCCCACCCTGGGGGTCGAAGCCGCTGCCGCCTACGGCATCGACCTGAGCCGACTGATCCTCGTCCCCGACCCGGGGGACCGCTGGCTCGCCGTCGCATCCGCGCTGGCCGAGGTGGTGCCCCTGATCGTCGTGCAGCCCACGACGAGGGCACGGGACGCCGATGTGTCCCGACTCAGCGCCCGTCTGCGCGACCGCGGGTCCACGCTGCTCGTGGCGGAGGAACCGGGCGCGGGGCGCTGGGCGCAGAGCGAGGGGACCATCCGGCTGCACGACCCGGACTGGCATGGGCTCGGCGAGGGGTGGGGGCTGCTCTCGGACTGCACGGTGACGGTCACGGCGCGGACCAGGCACAGCCCTCGCGCCTCGAGCGTGCGTGTCCGACTGCCCGGCGGGCACGGAGCCGTGGAGACCGTGGTCGCAGAGCTGACCGCCCTGCCGCCGCTCGCTCCCTCTGCGACGGACGGCGCTGAGGCCGGGTCATCCGACCTCCTCTTCTGGGCGGAGGCGGGATGAACGCCCCTCTCCGTGTCCTCGTCCTCTGGTTCCCCGACTGGCCGCTGCGAGCGGTGCTGGGCGGAGGGCCGCATCCGCCCACGGCCCTGGTGCAGGCCAACACGGTCGTCGCCTGCACCGCATCCGCTCGCGCGCACGGCGTCCGCATCGGGCAGCGTCGCCGCGTCGCCCAGGGACTCCTCTCCTCGCTGCAGGTCCTCCCCCACGACGCCGAGAAGGACGAGCGTGCCTTCGTCCCGGTGCTGCAGCTCATCGAGAAGCACGCCCCTGGCGTGACGCTGCTGCGCCCCGGCCTCGCGATCCTGCGCGCTCGCGGGATCGCCCGCTATCACGGCGGAGAGGCCGAGGCGGCGACAGCCCTGTCCGCGATCCTCGCCGCTGCCGGCTTCCCCGAAGTGCGTGTCGGCGTCGCCGACGGACCCTTCACCGCCGAGATCGCGGCCCGAGGAACGGCGTCCTGCACGGTCGTGCCCCCGGGCGGCTCCCGCGAGTTCCTGGCCCCCTACCCCGTGCAGGTGCTCCGCGACGAGCAGATCAGCGATCTCCTCCTCCGCCTCGGCGTGCGCACTCTCGGCGAGTTCACCGCGCTCGCCCCTCTCGACGTCCGCGACCGCTTCGGCGAGCACGGTGCCCGCCTGCAGGCCCTCGCCGCCGGCGCCGACTCCCGGCCACTGGCTCCCCGACCGCCCGACCCCGAACTGGCCAGGACCATCGAGTTCGAGTCCCCTCTCGGAGGCACCGACCAGGTGGCCTTCGCCGTGCGGCAGACCGCCGATGCCGTGATGCTCGCTCTGGCGGACGCGTCGCTCGTGTGCACCGAGGTGCGGATCGACCTGACCGACGACGACGGCGCCGTCCACTCCCGCACCTGGCTGCACCCGACGAGCTTCGACGCCGCCGACCTCGTGGACCGTGTGCGCTGGCAGCTGGAGGCGGTCGCCGCCCTGACCGCGAGCGCGCCCGTCGACGAGGCGAGGGCATTCGGGGGCATCGTGGCCGCCCGCCTCCTCCCCGTCGCAGTGGATGATGCGGCCCACCATCAACCTGGACTCTTCGGCTCGGGCACCGATGAGCGACTGCATCACGCGGTCTCACGGGTGCAGACCATGCTGGGGCATCAGGGCGTGGTCACCGCCGCCCTCTCCGGAGGGCGCTGGCTCGCCGATCGTCAGGTGCTCACGCCGTGGGGCGAGCGCCCGGTCCCGCCTCGTGATCCGCGGTCCCCCTGGCCGGGGAGCCTTCCCGACCCTCTCCCCTCCGAGGTGTTCCGCCCACCGCGCCCCATCGGCGTCGTCGCCGCGGACGGGAGCACGATCGACGTCGACGATCGTGGCGCCCTCACGCACGACCCCGCCCGCATCGACGGGGCGGCCGTGCAGGCCTGGGCCGGCCCGTGGCCCGTGCATGAACGGCGGTGGAGCACGGGCGGCGGCAAACGAGGACACCGGCTCCAGATCATCGACGACCGCGATCGCGCCTGGCTGGTCTTCCTGGCCGGCGAGCGCTGGTGGGCTGAGGGGAGGTACCGCTGATGGGCTGGCACAATCCGCCGTTGACCTGGGATCAGCTCGAACGCACCCTCAGCGGAGAGCCCACTCCCGAAGCGACCTCCGCACCGCGGGGGCTCCGCCCGGATCCCGGACCGGTGAGTCGTCCGCGGAAGCGCGTCCCCCCGGCCCTCCCGGAGCGTCCGGAGGAGGCGGTGCCCTATGCCGAGCTGCACGCGCACTCGTCCTACTCCTTCCTCGACGGGGCGTCCTCCCCCGAAGACCTGCTCGCGGAGGCCGAGCGTCTCGGCCTGAGCGCGCTCGCGCTCACCGACCACGACGGGTTCTACGGCGCCGCGCGCTTCGCCGAGCTGGCGGAGCTCATGGAGCTGCGGCTGCAGACCGTCTACGGCGCCGAGCTCTCCCTCGATCTGCCCTCCGCTCCGCAGGGGGCCGCCGACCCGCAGGGCACGCATCTGCTCGTGCTCGCCCGGGGCCTCGAGGGGTACCACCGCCTGTCGGGGGCGATCACCGCGGCCCAGCTCCGCGGCGGGGAGAAGGGACGCCCGGTCTACGATCTCGACGAGCTCGCGGCGACCGCCGACGGGCACTGGACGATCCTCACCGGCTGCCGCAAGGGGGCGGTACGGCAGGGGCTGGAGGCCGGGGACGCCGCCGCGCCGCTGCGCCACCTCGTCGACCTCTTCGGACGCGACAACATCGCCGTCGAGCTCTTCGACCACGGCGATCCGCTGGACACCCGGCGCAACGACGCCCTGGCCGACCTCGCCCGCCGGATGCGGCTGCCCGTCGTGGCGACCAACAACGTGCACTACGCCCGCCCGGATCAGGCCCCTCTCGCCGAGGCGGTGGCCGCGGTCCGCGCGGTCCGGAGCATGGACGAGCTCGACGGCTGGCTCCCGGCCCATGGCGGCGCGCACCTGCGCAGCGGCGCGGAGATGACGGCGCGCTTCCGGCGGTACCCCGGTGCGATCTCGCACGGCCTGGAGCTGGCCGCGGCCTCGGCCTTCCCACTCCGGATGGCGCGCCCGGCCCTCCCCCGCCAGGACGTGCCGACGCGACACACCCCGATGAGCTGGCTGCGGCACCTGGTCTGGGAGGCGGTCCCGTCGAAGTATCCGCGGCTGGACGAGGACGGCCGTCGGCGCATCGCCCGCGAGCTCGACGTGATCGAGGAGAAGGACTTCCCCGGATACTTCCTCATCGTGCACGGCATCGTGGCGGAAGCCCGGCGACGCGGCATCCTCTGCCAGGGCCGGGGTTCCGCGGCGGCGAGCGCGGTCTGCTACCTGCTGGGCATCACCGCGGTCGATCCGATCCTCTACCGTCTCCCCTTCGAGCGCTTCCTCGCCACCACCCGCACGGAGGAGCCGGACATCGACGTGGACTTCGACTCACGGCGCCGGGAGGAGATCATCCAGTGGGTCTATCGGGAGTACGGCAGGGAGCGGGCGGCCCAGGTGGCGAACGTCATCCAGTACCGTCCGAAGAACGCGGTCCGCGACATGGCCAGAGCCCTGGGGCACTCCCCGGGGCAGCAGGACTCCTGGTCGCGGCAGGTGGACGGCTGGGGATCGGGACTCGAACCCGTCGAGGGCCACGACATCCCCGAGACCGTGCTCGACTACGCAGCCGAGCTGCTGAAGGCTCCGCGGCACCTGGGGATCCACTCGGGCGGCATGGTCCTCACGGCCCGGCCGGTCGGCGAGGTGGTGCCGGTCGAGCACGCCCGCATGGAGGACCGCACCGTCATCCAGTGGGACAAGGACGACGCCGCCTTCATGGGGCTGGTGAAGTTCGACCTCCTCGGCCTGGGCATGCTCGCGGCGCTGCAGCACTGCTTCGACCTGGTCCGGGAGGCGACGGGCGAGGAGTGGACGCTGGAGACCCTGCCGAAGGAGGAGGCCGGCGTCTACGACATGCTCTGCCGGGCCGACTCGATCGGCGTCTTCCAGGTGGAGTCCCGCGCGCAGATCGGGCTGCTCCCCCGGCTGCAGCCGCGACGCTTCTACGACCTCGCCATCCAGATCGCCCTCATCCGCCCCGGCCCCATCCAGGGCGGCGCCGTGCACCCGTTCGTCCGTCGGAAGATGGCGAAGGACAAGGTGGACGAGGCGAACCGGGAACGGGAGGCCAGGGGCGAGCCCTCGGAGGAGTTCCCCATCCCCTACCCGCACAGCGACCTCGAGGACATCCTCGCGCGGACACTCGGCATCCCCATCTTCCAGGAGCAGCTCATCCAGATGGCCACGGCCGTCGGCGACTGCACGGCCGACGAGGCCGATCTGCTGCGCCGGGCGATGGGATCGAAGCGGGGTCTGGAGAAGATCGAGAAGGTCAGGGACAAGCTGTACGCCGGGATGGCCCGCCGCGGGCTCGTCGACGAGGCCGCCGACCGGATCTACGCGCAGATCCAGGCGTTCTCGAACTTCGGCTTCGCCGAGTCCCATTCCCTGTCCTTCGCCCTGCTCGTCTACGCGAGCTCGTGGTTGAAGCTGCACTATCCGGCCGCCTTCCTCGCGGGCCTGCTGCGGTCGCAGCCGATGGGCTTCTACTCCCCTGCGACCCTCACGGCGGATGCCCGTCGGCACGGCGTGGAGGTCCGTCGCCCGGATCTCCATCTCTCCTCCGCCACCGAGACCCTCGAACCCCTCACGCCGGACGCCGCAGGGACGACCGGGAGAGACGACTGCCTGGCCGACCCGCAGCCGCCCGTGCACCGCTTCGACCGGAGCGCACCGGACGAGTCCGCGGCGCACCGGCGGGACGGACGGTTCGCGGTGCGCCTGGGACTCAGCGGCATCCGCGGGATCGGCGTGCCGATGGCGGAGCGCATCGTCGCCGAGCGGGAGGCACACGGTCCCTACCGCGATCTGCACGACCTCGTGCGCCGGACCGACGCGACGGCCGCTCAGTTGGAGGCCCTCGCCACCGCCGGAGCCTTCGCGTGCCTCGGGTTGGAGCGTCGGGAGGCCATCTGGCTCGCCGGGGCCGCCGCGGAAGACCGCGCCCGTTTCCTCCCGGGGACCACGGTGGCGGTGCAGCCGCCGCTGTTCGCCGACCAGACCAGCTACGAGCGCCTCTCGGCCGACCTCTGGGCGACCGGCATCTCGACCGACGACCACCCGATGACGCACTTCCGCGACGACCTCCGGGCTCGCGGCGTCCTGACGGCCGCGGACCTGCAGCGGCATGAGACCGGACGACGCGTCGAGGTGGCCGGTCTCGTCACCCATCGACAACGACCCGCCACGGCCGCCGGCGTCACCTTCGTCAACCTCGAGGATGAGAGCGGGTTGGTGAACGTGATCTGCTCGACGGGGGTCTGGGGTCGGTTCGGTCGTATCGCCCGAGAGTCCCCCGCGCTCATCATCCGCGGCATCCTCGAGCGCTCACCGGAGGGGGTCGTCAATGTGCTCGCCGACGCCTTCGAAGACCTCCGCACGGGGGTCATGCACCGCTCGCGGGACTTCCGATGAGTCCGGTGCCCGAGGGGCCCGGTGCGCGAGGGCCCGGCTTCCGGCGGTCACCAGAAGCGTTCGGGCTCTTCCGGCGGGGGCCGGTCCGATCCACCCCAGCGATCCGCCTCCGCCTTGGCCGCGTTGACCGCCGCATCCGCGCCGCGCAGAGCGATGCCCGCGCCGCTGGCCGACGGCCCGATGGGGTCGATGAGCAGCGACGTCCGCGGAGCGACGCCCACGGCCACCGTGCAGTCGAGGACACGACCGATCCAGTGCGTCACCTCGGCTCGCGGCTCCTCGGCGCGGCGGTAGCGGATGCCGGTGTCCAGATCGAGCAGCGAGAGGACGACGGGTCCATCCGTCTGCGGGTCGACGAGTTCGGAGACCTCGACCCGGTGCCCGACCGGGAGGGCCACCTGACCGGCGAAGACGAGCATCCTGTCCATGTCCCCACCCTACGGAACGGCCCGTATCGGCGACAGAGCCGAGAGCCGCGCAGAATTTTTCGAAGAAACTTTTGTCCCCCAAATGGCGGACAAGAGGATTAAGGGATATTCTGCTCTTCGTAGCGGGGGCTACCGGCTGAATCTCTGGGGGATCGGCCGTAGAGACAGCGAGACTTCGCCGCCTCCCCAACCGTCCGGGTAGGACGGTGAGCCCTCTCGGCAGCACCGGGTTGGGGCGGTCCCGTCGAGAGGGCATACCCCGCGGCTAGCCATCGTCCTACTGGGCGTCAACCCCGGCGAGGGCACGCACCGCTCGGACTACGGTCGTTCGTCATGACGTCTCTCCCCTGTCTCGAACGCCGCGCCGGCTCACCTGCCGCCGAAGGACGTCAGTCGTCGGCGGGTTCGTCGACGCCGTCCTCATCCAGCGGCACTTCGATGCGCTGCTCCGCAGCGTCCGCCGGGTCCGCCTCGATGGGGTGCGGCTCCGGTGCCGAGGGGGTCGGCGCTTCCGGATCCTCGGGAACCTCCTCCGCAAGGCGCTCCTGCTCCTGCAGGTCGGCCTCGGGCTTCACATCGTCGATCGGATGGTCATTGAGAGACATGGCTTCTCCTCCTTCGGTGTGGGTATCTACAGCCTGCCGAGGCCGCACGACAGCGGCAAGGGGCTTGACCCGACGGAGCCGGCCGTGACGAGGAAGAGCGGGCAGGGCCGGGTACGCATCGGCGTCTCCGGGTGGCGGTACGCCCGGTGGCGCGGCGACTTCTACCCGCGCGGCCTGCCGCAGCGTCGAGAACTCGAGCACATCGGATCGCACTTCCCCACCGTCGAGCTCAACGGCTCGTTCTACTCGCTGCAGCGGCCCGAGAGCTACCGCCGGTGGGCGGCGAGCGTTCCCGACGACTTCGTGTTCGCGGTCAAGGGCTCCCGCTACGTCAGCCACATGCTGCGGCTGCGCAACGTCGAACAGGCGCTGGCCAACTTCTTCGCCTCGGGCGTCCTCGCCCTCGGTCCCCGGCTCGGCCCGATCCTCTGGCAGCTCCCCGCGCGGCAGCATTTCGACGCCGAGATCGTGGAGGCGTTCCTCGACACCCTCCCGCAGACGGCGGCGGAGGCTCTCTCCCTCGCCCGGCGGCATGACGAGCGGCTGCAGGACCGGACGTGGCTGGAGATCGATGCCGACCGCCCGCTCCGCTACGCCCTCGAACCGCGTTCCGATTCCTTCGCCGACCCGTCGAGCCTTGGCCTCCTGCAGGAGCACGGAACCTCCCTCGTCATCGCCGACACCGCCGGGAAGTGGCCGCGGTTCGACGCCCTCACCGCGGACTTCGTCTACATCCGTCTCCACGGCGCGCAGATGCTCTACCACAGCGCCTACACCGAGGAGGAGCTGCAGGAGTGGGCGAGGCTCATCCGCGGGTGGGCCGACGGGACCGGGGCCGACGACGGGAAGCCGCGCGACGTCTTCGTGTACTTCGACAACGACGCCCGCGGGCACGCACCCCACGACGCCCTGGCGTTGAGCGCGCTCGTGGCGGACGCGCCTTCCTGACGCGGCGAGCGCGGCGGCTACCGGTCGCCGACGTGACCCGGAGCGGTGAGCGACAGCACCCGCTCGACGAACGCTGCGTACTCCTCCATGTAGTGCGCGAGGAACTTCTCGGTGTCGGCGTCGTGCACCTGACCGTTGGCGCCGAAGACCTCGGGCCGGAACGTGATGTACGCCTCCGGGGCGTTCAGCTGCGGCGCGTTGAGGAAGCTCAGCACGCTCCGCATCGACGACTGCATGACCGCGGTGCCGATGGCTCCCGTCGAGGCGCCGATGATGCCGGTGGGCTTGCGTGCGAACGAGTTGTGACCCCAGGGTCGCGAGCCCCAGTCGATGGCGTTCTTCAGCGCCCCGGGGATCGAGCGGTTGTACTCCGGCGAGACGAGCAGCAGACCATCCGCCCCCTCGATCGCGCTTTTGAACGCGGTGACCGCAGCGACGGGTTCGAGCTCGTCGTCGCGGTTGTAGAGGGGGAGGTCGCGGATCGGGATCTCCACGAGTTCGAGGTCCGGCGGGGCGAGCCGTACGAGCGCCGTGGCCAGGACGCGATTGATCGAGTCCGATGCGAGGCTGCCGATGAGGTAGCCGATCCGATGGGTCATGGTGAGGTCCCCTCGTCTCCGTGCATCTCCAGGATATCGCCGGGGTGGGGGCTTGCCACAAGGTCCCCCTCGGGAGGCAGAATCGACGGCTCGCGTGCCCCCGCATGCCCTCGCGAAGGAGATGTCCCGTGCTCGACCCCTTTGATCTGTCCGACGACCACGCGGCGAAATCCGCAGACGACCTCATCGCCGCCGACCGCGCCCACCTCCGGCGCCTCGGCGCCGCTCTGTCCCGGGAACAGGACGCCCTGACCGCTCGTCTCGCCCTCGTGCGCCGGCAGGCCGCCGACGCGGGCGTCACGGCGGTCGATCGCGACCTGGAGATCCGCCGCCTCAGCGCGACGCTGCGCCTGCGGGAGCGGTACGGCATCGACATGTGCCTGGGCCGGATGACCCCGGCGGCCGGACCGCCGGTGTACATCGGTCGCGCCGGGGTGTCCGATGCGGACGGCACCCGCCTGCTGGTCGACTGGCGGGCTCCGGCAGCGGAACCGTATTTCGCCGCGACCTGGGAAGACCCCCGGGGCCTCCTCTCCCGGCGACGGTACCGGTGGAACCGAGGCAGGATCACGGACTACTGGGACGAGGCGCTATCCCCCGAGGGCCTCGACGGCGCCGCCTCCCTCGACGACCAGTCCGCTTTTCTCGCGAGCCTCGACGCACACCGGACCGGGCGCATGCGGGACGTGCTGGCGACGATCCAGGCGGATCAGGACGCCATCGTGCGCGCCCCTTCGCCCGGCGCTCTGGTCGTGGACGGCGGCCCCGGCACCGGGAAGACCGTCGTCGCGCTGCACCGGGCGGCGCACCTCCTGTACGCCGAGCCGCGGCTGACCACCGGCGCCGGGGGCATGCTGCTCGTGGGACCGAACCCGCAGTACCTCGGCTATGTGGAGGACGTGCTGCCGAGTCTCGGCGAGGACACGGTGAGGTTGTGCACCCTGCGCGACCTCGCTCCCGAGGGCGCGGGCGCGGTCGCGGAACCGGACCCCCGCGTGGCCGAGTTGAAGCAGAGTCTCGACCCGGACCAGGTGATCGGGGCGGCCGTCGCCGTCCTGACCCGGCCACCGCGGCATGCGCTCCGCATCGAGACGCCGTGGGCCGATCTCTGGATCAGCCGAGAGGACTGGGTCGAGCTGTTCGCCTCGGCGGATCCGGCTTCCCCGCACAACGAGGCCCGCGACGAGGTCTGGGAGGAGCTGCTGGAACTGCTCGTCAACCAGGTGCGCGACGAGGATGTCCCGGAGTCCTCGATCCGCCGGTGGCTGCGGCAGGACGACGAACTCACCGGGACCTTCGTACGGGCGTGGCCGCTGCTGACGCCGGACGCCGTGGTCGCCGCGCTCTGGGCGTCCCCGACGCTGCTCGCGCGGTGCGCCCCCGACCTCGCGCCCGAGGAGCTCGCCCTGCTGCACCGTGCCGAGGGGGCGCCCTGGACGGACCCGGACCTTCCCCTCCTCGATGCCGCGCACCGCCGGATCGGCGACCCCGAGGCCGTCCGCGAGCAGCACCGCCGGCAGGGCGCGGCGGCCGCGGCGCAGGAGCAGATGTCGGCGGTGGTCGACCACCTCGTCGCGAGCGACGACAGCGAGATGAAAGTGATGTCGATCCTGCGAGGTCAGGATGCGCAGAACGTTCTCGCCGGAGCGGACGTGCCTCCCCCGCTTCCGCCCGACGAGCTCGCCGGCCCCTTCGGTCACATCGTCGTCGACGAGGCGCAGGAGCTCACCGATGCGCAGTGGCGCATGCTGATCGCGCGGTGCCCCTCCCGCAGCTTCACGGTCGTGGGCGACAGGGCCCAAGCGCGGCGGGAGTTCACGGAGTCGTGGCCCGCCCGCCTCGAACGCCTCGGCCTGCGGAACGTGCGCGTCTCCTCGCTCCGGGTGAACTACCGCACTCCGGCCGAGGTCATGGCATTGGCCGCACCGACGATCCGCGAGGCATTCCCCGACGCCAACGTCCCGACGTCCGTGCGGGAGAGCGGCATCCCGATCCGGCACGGCGCGGTGCCCGAGCGAGACGCGGTGCTGGAGGCGTGGCTCGCGACGAACCCGGAGGGAGTCGCCGCCGTCATCGGCGACCCCACCTTCGTGCCGCGGCCCCGGGTCCGGGCACTGACGCCGGAGGAGGCCAAAGGACTGGAGTTCGACCTCGTGGTCCTCGTGCGCCCGGAGGCATTCGGCTCCGGGCGCACGGGGGCGGTCGACCGCTATGTGGCGATGACCCGCACGACGCGCGAACTCGTCATCTTGCGCTGAGCAGCCGCCGGGCTTCAGACGTCGTCCGGGTCGCCGCCGTCCGTGATGGTGCCGGTCGGCTCGCCCTCCTCGATCTCGTGGCGGGCACCGTGCTCGGAGGCGAGCGCTTCACCCTCCTCGATCGCCTCATCGCGGCTGGTGTAGCTGCGGGAGAGCTCCGGCGCGCCCTCCACCTCGTTGACCCACTGGCCGTTCTTCGAGCGGGTGACGATCGCCGTGATGGCCATCAGACGTCCCCCGGTCCCAGGTCGCCCTGGCCTTCTTCGCCGAGATCGGCGAGGACCGGATCCTCCCCTTGGCTCTCCGGCTGCGGCGCGGAACCCGGCAGGTCCGCCGCCGGCACCTCATCGTCGGGATCAGGGATCTCGTCGGGATCACGGCCGGTGGCGGTCGATGCCTCAAGATCCTCCGGTGCCGCACCGTCGTCGAGGGCTTCCGTGCGCTCCCATTCCGCCTGCGCGGGATCGCTGCTCGGGTCAGCCTCGGTGGTGGCGTCGCCGTCGCGCAGCGGCTGACCGCCGACGTCGTCGGGTGTCGATTCCATGTCTCCTCCTTCGATCGGGCTGGCCCCAGTCTCCCGGCTGGAACCGGAGTCGCCGAGGGGCTTGAGGAGACCTCGCCGAGCAGCTAGGTTCCGGAACTCCGCGAGGAGGCGGCGTCAGTTGCGACCGGCCATGACGCCGCCGTCGGCGTCCCAGACCGCACCGGTCACCCAGCTCGCGCGGTCGGAGAGCAGGAACGCGGCGACCTCGGCGATGTCCTCGGGGGTTCCCACACGGCCGAGCGGGTGGAAGGCGTCGAAGCTCGACACGACTCCGTCGACCTCGTCCTTCGGGATGAAGCCCTCGTAGATGGGCGTCCGTACGACGGCGGGGGCGATCGCGTTCACGCGGATGCCGTGCGACGCGAGCTCCATCCCCAGGTGCTGGGTGAGCGAGTGCAGGCCGGCCTTGGCCATCGAGTACGCCGAGGACGGCGTCGCAGCCACAGCCTGGTGCGCCCACATCGAGCCGAGGTTGACGACGGCTCCGCCCTGGCCCTTCGCGACCATGCCGGAGGCCACCGTCTGGGTGACGAAGAAGGTCGCCCGGTTGAGGTCGAGATACGCGTCGTAGTCCGCTTCGGTGTGCTCGAGGAACGGCTTCGGCGCGAACACGCCCGCGGCGTTCACGAGGAGGTCGGCATCGGCGTGCTCGGCGGCGAGCCGGGCACGGAGTGCTTCCACGCTCGCGGGGTCCGTCAGATCGGCCTGTAGGACGGTCACATCGATGCCCTGGCCGACGAGAGACGTCCGCGCAGCCCCCAGCTTCTCCTCGCGCCGTCCGACCACGACGACCGCGGCCCCCTCGCGTCCGATCCGCTCGGCGATGGCGAGGCCCATCCCGCTCGTGCCCCCGATCACGATCGCGGTGCGTCCGGTGAATTCCCTGTCGAGCTCGGCCATGGTGCGGCTCCTCTCCGTCCTGGACGGCGGGTGCCGTCTCGTCTCCACGCTACGAAGCGGCAGCCGTCGGGAGTAGACGAGCGCACGTGATCGAGTGATAACCCCTGTTTATGAGTCGGCAGTCGCCGCGTCCAGCGAGAGCGCGGCGGTGAGGTCGGCCAAGTCGTCGGCGAGCGGGGAGGAAGGGTCCCAGACCGCCTCGTAGAAGATCTCCACGTCCATGCCGCGTTCACGCAGCGGGCGATGCGGCGCGTCCGGGGAGGCGAGCTTCGAGCGTGGGATGACCGCCGCGCCGAGGCCCAGCTTCGCCCATTCCTCGAGCACCCGATAGGTCGCGGCCTCGCCGTCGTAGGCGCTCAACGGCACGTCGTTCGCGTCGAAGAGATCGGTGGTGAAGGTCGTCAGCCCGCACGTGTCCGGCATCAGGATGAGGGGCGTGTCGGTGAGGTCGCTGAGCTCGACCGCGCCGCCCTGTGACGGCTCGTGGTCCACGACGACCACCGGCTCCGCATCGACGATGCGGTGCCGGAAGCGGGGCATCGGTGCGACGGAGGGGACGAGGATGAGATCCAGCTCCCCGGCGGAGAGCTCACGCCGCAGGTCGGCGACGTTCGCCTCGCGGAGGACGAGCTGCCGCGGCGCCGGCGAGGCGGGAAGCGCGCACACGGCCGTGTAGGCGCGCGCGACGATGGCCGGATTCATGAGCGGCGAGACCCCGACCCGCACCCGCGCATCGGCCGACCGGTTCCAGCGCGCGGCCTCGGCAGCGACCTGGTCCACGGCGAGGAGCGCGCGGTCGATGACCGGGAGGAGATGCGCGCCGAAGGCTGTCGGGACGACCCCGCGGGGCGAGCGCTCGAACAGGCGCTCCCCCAGGCGGTCCTCCAGCTTGGAGATTCCGGTCGAGAGGGCCGGCTGCGTCACGCCGTAGGCACGCGCGGCGGCGCCGAAGGAGTGGGTCTCCGAGACGGCCTGGGCATAGCGGAGGGCTTCGAGGCTCACGCGGTCGCTCATAGCCCGACGTTATCACCGGACGACGGCTGGCCGGGCCGCTCGGGGCAGTCCGCGCTCCGTCAGGCGTAGCCGAGGTCGGGAGCGCCGACCCAAAAGAGGCCCTCCCTCGCGCCGGTCGGGAGCAGGCCCTCTATCCATTCGGCGACGACCACGAGGACGGCTTCCTCCAGGCGATCCCGCGTCCATCCGCGCGGGCGCGAGGGCACCGCGGGCTCCCAGCCGTCCGCGGTCCACTCCACACCGAACAGGTGGCGCTGGTCGTCGAACCGCCGGTCCAGGTCGAAGGCGTCGGCCCCGTCGAACCGCGCCCAGACGTCGAAGGGGCCCTCGCCGTCCTGGTCGACGAAGACGTCGATGAGGATCGCTTCCACACCGCTCTCCGCTTCGACGGCGGCCCGATGCAGGTCCCCCAGCGCGGCGGCGACGCGCTCGCACTCCCCGTCGAGCACGGCTCGCAGGGCGCGGGCGTAGGGCTCGGCGTCGTCCACGCGCGCTCCGGGCTCCGGAGCGCTCATCGCTCCGGCTCGGCGTCGGTGTCCACGGCGCCGCCCGCGACGAGCTCTCGGATCGCCGACGCGAGCGCATCTCGGGACCGCCCGTGCGGGAAGGCGCCGGATGCGAAGTCCAGCAAGCTGCGACCGTCGGGGAGAGCGGGCGTCGCGGGATCGACGTCACCGTGCACGAGGAGGGTCCGCACCAGCGGCGCCAGCGCGGTCTCCTCGATGTCGCGATGCAGCAGCTGCACGAACGGATGCCCCTCCGGGAGCGTCGCGACGGGTGTCGGGCCCGGGATCGCGCCCCGCTCGAGCAGGCGTCGCAGCACCGGCTCATCCTCCGCGCCCAGCGTGGGGTTGGCGAAGAGGACGTTGACCGGGCTCAGGAACGACAGGGAGGATGAGGCGTCGAGGCGCTGGTCCAAGAGCCAGAGCGCGAGCTCGCGGCGGCGCTGGGGGTGCGGGTTGCTGAGCGCGGCATCGAGGAGGAACCGGTACCCCGGAGCATCGACGACGACGTCGAGGAGGTCGTTGAGCGTGCCGGTGAGTGCGAGATCGGGGAACACCCCGAGGCCCGCGTAGACGTGCTCGATCTCCTCCCGCTCGGGCACCCGATCGAAGACGAAGCTCGCGTACGACGCATCGAGGAGAGTCGGCGGCCCCATGCGCTCCCCCATCCGCAGAGCCCACTGGAGCTGCGGCACCCCGAGGGCCTCGGAGTAGATGGTCTCCAGGGGGTTCGTCGTGTCCACATCGTCCGGGTCGAGGGCGTCACGGACCCGCTGCAGCATCCCCTCCGAGGCGCGCCAGTCGACGTCGTCCCGCCAGAACACCGCGTGCACGGCGGGCAGGGTCGCCGCGCCGGCGAGGAGGTTCTCGGTCCCAGCGGAGCCAGGAGCCGAAGGCCCGCGATGCACGACCGGGAAGAACCCTCCCGGGTCTCGGTCGACCACGAGCGACAGCAGGTCGTCGGGCACGCCGCAGAACAGGGCGACCTGTTCCTCGAAGGAGGGCTCGGGTCGGGCGGCGGCGTCGGGACCCGTCGGATGGGACAGGAGGAGGCCGCGCCCGTCGTGGGTGAAGTACCAGGTCCAGAAGTGGTCTCCGGTGCGGAAGCCGCCGCGCATCGCATCGGGGACGAGGGAGGAGCCGGCGAGCGGCGGGCCGTTCCACGGCAAGGGTCCGGGCGCGGGCGCGCCGCCCACGAGGACGGAGACGTCGGAGATGATCCGGGCGCGGATACGGAGCTCCCATGGGTTGCTCCCGCGCGCGAGGTCGAGCACGGCGTCCGGTCGCGCGATGACGATGATGACCTCGGGGTCGTCGCCGTACGAGGGGTCGGGCGTTCCGGCGACCACAGCGACCGCATGGCCGTTCACCCACCAGAGCGGCGCGGTGAGGAGTCCCGTGGCGCGCATGACGCGGGTGAGCGGGCTGCGGCGATCGATCCCGGTCTTCTCGTTGCGAGCATGGATCTCCCCGGCCGTTCCCCACCTTTCGCTCATGACGCCGATGAGGTCGTCCGCCCAGGCCTGCAGCGCATCGACCGTCCACACCTCCCCTGACGCGAGCACGACGCGGAGCGCCCGACCGTGGTCGTCGCGGAGCCCGCGTCCGCCGATCTCGAACGTCCGATCCGCCCAGTCGGCGTCCTCCGGCGAGCGCTCCCACCACGCTCTGGTGACGCGCTCGATGTCCGCCACGAGGTCGTGATAGTCGCCGCTCGTCGGCACCGCGTAGCCGAGGCGGTCCGTGTCGGACGGGCGGTCCTGCTCCGGGTACGGGCACGCGGCGAAGACCCGCTCGAACCAGGTGCGTCGTTCGTCCCCTTCCCGCGACATCTCGTCGACGGTGAGGGCGCCGCCGAGGCGATACGGCTGCCGCACCGCGGCGCCGAAGCCGAAGTCGTCCATGCCGAAGTCGTTGCGGCGGCCGATCTCCATGAGCGAGGGCGAGACGCACCAGTGCTCCCCGTCGAACCACACCGCGCCGGTGATGACCGGCACGGGTTCGTCGCCGAGCATGCGGAACTCCAGGTCGTGCTCCGCGACCTCGCCGCGGGCGTCCTCGCCTCGGGCGGCGATGAGGGCGCGGAGGTCGTCCGGAACCCTGTCGAGCATGCGCGCGGCCAGGATCAGCCAGGCCTCCGCCAGGTCCGCCTCCCGTTCGGACGGATCCGCGGTATCCGCCGCATCGCCACCGTGCTGCTGCGCCACCTCCGCGAGGAACTGCGCCGGCGCTTCGTCCGCGAACGTCGACGTCGGGTCCTGGATGAGGACGAGGATGCGGCCGTCGTCCGTGAACGTCCAGACCGTCGTCACCCCGCTGCGCGACTGCAGGCTGAAGCGGGACGCCGGGGTGTCGACGTCGCGCAGCCGCACCTCCCCGGCGCCGAACAGTGTGCTCAGCAGCCAGGCGCGGCGTCGGAGCTCGAGCGGATGCTCGCCGTTCATGAGGAGGTCGTTGTGCATGTCCTCCTCGGGAAGGAGCGCGCTGAGGCTGCCGACGGCGTACTCCCGCGGCAGCACGACCATCGCCTGGCGCAGCATGCTCTCCCGCGGTTCGGCGTCCCAGTTCGTGACCAGCACGCAGTACAAATCGCCGCGGTCCCACATCTCCGCCTCCGGGATGCCGACCGAGACGAGGACCACGTCGAGGATGCCCTCCGGATCCTGGTTCTCCCCCACGAGCGACGGCTTCCGGACCATCGGCGCACCCCACGCTTCGTGCAGCGTCCGGCGCACGCCCTCCGTCCACTCCTCCGCGTAGGCGGCGAATCCGCCCTCGGGGACCACGAGGTCCGCGGGCGGGTTCGGCTGCAGCGACTCGTCGGCGTCGGGGTCGTAGCCGCCGAGCGGGAGCAACCAGACGCCCTGCGACTCCTCGACCTCCACGCCCTCGAACGTGAAGGCCTCGCGCGTCTCTCCCGCGAGCAGGTGGGCGACGAGTCGGTCGAGGAACCCGGGGACCTCTTCCCTGCCGAACGGCGGTGTGTAGTACGGGAGGTCGTCCTCCGTCTCGCCGCTCGCGTCCGTGTCGTCCCTGCCGGTGTCATCGACCATGCCCCACCCCGTCGTCATCGAAACAGCCTTGGGACGAGCATACGGACGCGGCGTCAATCCTCGGAGTCGATGAGCT
This sequence comes from Microbacterium sp. str. 'China', assembly GCF_002993305.1. NCBI lineage: Bacteria > Bacillati > Actinomycetota > Actinomycetes > Micrococcales > Microbacteriaceae > Microbacterium > Microbacterium sp. str. 'China'. The sequence continues at coordinate 2,238,514 of NZ_CP027434.1, forward strand.
CGAGGAGCTTCCGCAACTCGTCGCGGATCTCCTCGTGGTCATACTGTCCGGCGCGGCTCTCCCCTGAGATCACTCCGGAGCGGCGCACCTTCCGGAAGTCGCCGAACGGAAAGCTGTACGCCTTCTTCGTCTCGGGGTTCTCGCTCTTGTCGATGCCGAGGTGCCAGTGGGCGAACTCCGTCCATCCGTGCTCGTCGATGAAGCGGTTCTCGTCCTCCGCGCTGGGCGCCGCCTCGGACCAGTCGTCGCGTTCGTCCCGCACGACCTTGCCGTCGCGGACGAGGGAGCGCGCGAGCTTCAGCGCCGGTCGGTTCAGTTCGATAGCCATGGGGGAACGGTACGACGCGGGACGGCGGCGCCGCGCCCCCCTTGACGCCCGAGCCCGAAGAGAGCAATCGCGGAGGCCGCCGGGCTCAGCCGCCGATCTGCGCGCGCACCGTCCGTCCTGCGAGCACGGCGTACAGGCCCACCGAGACCAGGAGTCCGACCGGCACCGAGAGGTCGAGCCCGCCCAGCGCCGCGCCGAGCGGGCCGGTCCATACCGTCGTCGACAGGAACATCGCGGTGGCGAAGCCACCGGTGACCACGGAGACGAGACCCGGGAGGCCGAAGCCGCCGGTGTACCAGAACCTGCCGCCGGGCCGTTCGTCGAACAGGTCGGTACCGGAGTAGCGGTTGCGGCGCAGGACGATGTCGGCGACGTAGACACCCATCGTGGGCACGGAGATGATCAGCAGGAACTGCAGCATCAGGTTGACGGCGCTGATCAGGTCGGATGCGACGACGAGCACGATCGTGAACGCGCAGCCGAGCGCACCGATGAGGATCGCGGAGGGGATGCGGCGGATCGGCACGCCGATCGACTGCAGCGCCATGCTCGCCGTGTACGTCGTCATGCCGTTGAGCGAGATGCAGTTCACCAGGACGCCGAGTACGAACAGCGGGGCGAGCCACACCGGCAGCTTCTCGAGCAGGGAGTACTCGATGCCGTTCGCGAGGCTGTCCGGCCCGATGGAGCCGCCCAGCACGACGCCGAAGGCGGTGATGAGCACCGCGGGGAAGAGCTGTCCCAGCGCCGTCGCGCCGATGATGCCGGACGCTTTGGTGTCGCGTGGCAGATAGCGGGCCATATCGGCGCTGTTGCTGAACGACAGCGGCGACGATGCCATCAGCGCGAACGCGATCGTGACGCTCACCCACAGCGGCAGCCCGCTGAGCGGCTCGGGCTGCGCGAACCCCCAATCCAGCGCGGGCGCGAGGAAGCCGATGACGAGTGCGAAGATCACGAACAGCCCGATCGAGATCGCCAGGTAGGCCTTCAGAATGAGGGCGTGACCGTACACGGCGACGATCACGGTGATCGTCGAGACCACGACCGCCACCAGGATCGATGCCGCGATCGGATCGGGGAAGCCCCACCGCACGAGCAGTTCGCCGCCGATGAACGACGCCGCCACCCAGTTCAGCGCGAGGAAGACGCCCGAGATGAACCAGCCGTAGAACGCGATGACGATCTTGTTGCCGTGGATACCGTAGATCGCTCGCTGGACCACGGAGCCGGAGGTGCCGGCTGCCGGTCCGGAGATGGCGACGATACCCGGCAGCAGAGCGAGCGCGCTCGATGCCAGGATCACGAGCAGCGCCTGCCAGATCTCCAGGCCGAGCACGAGCGTCATCGAGGCGCCGACCGTGATGTTCAGCACGCTGACGCCCGGAGCGCTCCAGACGAAGAACAGATCGCGCGCTCTCCCGTGCCGTTGGGCGTCGTCGATGAGTTCGATGCCCCGGGTCTCGGGGGTGCTGGCGGAGTCGACGAAATCGGACTCGGATCCGGGCGCGACGGCACCAGGAGCGGGGGTGGCGGATGTGTCGGACATGACGGTCCTTCCAGGACGGGCACCCTCCTGCGTCGGTGCAGGGGGCGTTCGGGATTCAGGAGCGGGAGCTCATGGCCGCCGGTAGGCGACCTCGCCGTGCACGAGGGTGAGCAGCACGGCACCGGTGAGCAGGTCGTCGGTCGGCGCGGACAGCGGGTCGATGTCCAGCACGGCGACGTTCGCGAAGAAGCCGGGCGCGATCCGGCCGTAGGCGTCGTCGATCGCGCCGACGTGGGCCGCGCCGGACGTCGCCGCAGCGAGTGCCTGCGCGGCGGTGAACGCACGCTCGGGGTGGTACGGCGGCAGCGCGCGGTCGATCGAGGATCGCCCGGTCATCGCGATGAACAGGTTGTGCAGAGCCTCGTGGGGTGCGGTGGGGGCGTCGGTACCCAGCGCGACGGGAACGTCGACGTCGCGGAACCAGTTCCACGGGAAGCCGTCCTCAGCGCGCTGATCGCCGAGCATCGCCATCCAGTTGTCCAGAATGGCGGGGTCGCAGTGCACCGGCTGCATGGATGCCGCGATGCCGTGCGCGCGCATCCGTGCGACCGTCTCGGGCGCGACCGACTCCAGATGCTCGATGCGCGGGCGGCGGGCGATGTCGGTGCCGTTCGCCCGCTCGCAGGCCTCGACGAGGTCGACGGCCAGTGCGCTCGCCGCGTCTCCGATCGCGTGCATCGCGAGCTGCAGGCCGGCGCGGTCGGCGGCGATCGCGACCGGCGTCGCGGCCTCGCGGCTCCAGATCGGGTCGGCGTTCGAGCCGTCGGCATACGGGCGCACCATCGCGGCGGTGCACGCGTCGATCACGCCGTCGAGGATGAACTTCACCCCGACGACCTTCAGCCACGGCGTGCCCGTGGCATCGAGCTCGTCACGCAGCTGCACCGCACGCTCGACCTGGGCGAGATCGGCTGCCGGGTCGCCGGTGGAGCTCAGCCACCAGTGCGCGGTGACCGGGAACGGCAGCCGACCGTCGCGGTCGAGCCGACGCCGCAGCGCCGCCATCGACTGCTCTGTCATGGCCATGTCGGCGGCACCGGTGACGCCGGCCGCCAGATACGCGCCGAAGGCGAGCTCGAGGTGGCCGTCGACCTCCTCCTCGGTCCGGATGCCGTCGAGATAGTCCGCGAGCAGATCCATCGCCGCGGTCTCGAGCAGGAACCCGGTCGCCTCTCCGTCGTCGTCCCGCACGACCTGGCCGCCGATCGGGTCGACGGTGTCGCGGTCTATGCCGGCGGCGCGCAGCGCGGCTGTGTTCACCCAGGTGCTGTGCAGGTCGTTCGCGTCGAGGAAGACCGGGATGTCGTCGATCACCTCGTCGATCATCGCCGCGGTCGGCTGGGTGACGCCGTCAGGCAGAGCGTCGAACAGCCAGCTGACCCCCTCGATGACCGTCGCGTCCGGGTTCATCGCCCGGGCCTCGAGCAGCCGCTGCTGGATCTGTGCCACCGAGGTGCAGTCGCGGAGTTGCACCTTGCCCTGCGCGTGGCCGAACATCGCCAGGTGCGCGTGCGCCTCGATGACACCGGGCATCACGAACGCCCCGCCGAGGTCCACGACCGCGGCACCCTCACCTGCCGCGGAGCGGACCTCCGTCTCCGTGCCGACAGCGAGGATGCGATCGCCGCACACGGCGAACGCGGACTGCACCGGAGCATCCGCGAGCCCGTCGAAGACGGTGGCGTTGCGATAGACGGTGGCGGTGTCGGTCATGGTGGTCCCTTCGATCGGGTCAGAGCGCGAGCGCCAGATGCGGGCGGGTGGCGTTTTCGGCCGGAGTGCCGTCGAGCACGTCGGCGCGACGACCGGCGGGGTCGAGCACGACGGTGGCCAGGCTGGCCCACCGCTGTCCCATCGGAAGCGCGAGGTCGGGTATGCAGGTCACCGGAGGCTCGCCGTCGCCGGTCACGAGCATCGCGCGCAGCTGCTCGGCATCCGTCGCTGCGCCCGCCGACAGCAGTCGACCCCGGAGGAAGTCCCAGCGCTGACCGGAGTCGGGCTGGTACAGCCAGGTCTTCTCGTGCGCCGCCGGTGCTTCGGTGAGGAAGTGATTCGTGCGCAGCCAGGTGCCCTCGGTGATCGCGGGCGCGGAGAACACGCCTTCGGGGCAGATGTCCAGCAGCACGGCGTCGCCCGCGGCGTCGAAGAGCGCGAACGAGCCGGAGCTCGTGACCGGCGCCTCGCGCACCAGTTCGACGGCGTGCGCGACGCTGGAGGCCTCCTCGAGCACGAGAGCGGCGAGCACGTGCATCGGGATGCCCTCTGGCCGGTCGGACCGGTGCCCCAGGATGTTGAAGTGCAGCGCGACGCCGGCGCTGTTCACGCCGATCTTGCCGAGGATGCCGCATTCGGTGAGCCCGGCGTAGTCGTGGACACCGCCGCGCGAGATGATCGTGTGCCAATACGGCGCGATCTCCATGTGCCAGTCCCACGTCTGCACGCCGAGGGTGTGCGCGCGGCCGTCCGCATCGCGGATCGAGCGCACGATGGTCGAGCACTCTCCCGGCGGTACGGCGATGCTGCGGGACAGGATCTCCGTGCGGCCGTTCAATGCGGCGACGCGCCAGATCTCGGCATCCGCACCGGCGGCGATGCCCTCGATCTGCGCGCGCAGCGCCGGACGGTGGGCATCGATCACGTCGAGCAGCCGCTCGGCGTCGTCGCGCACGGTCTTCTCGTCGACGGCGCCGAGGCGGAAGAGCCGGTCATACGCGTCGATCGCGCCGGGCAGAGTCTCACGCAGCTGCCTGCCGCGCTCGACGCCGCGCTGGAGCGGATCCGAGGCGTCGGCCGTGATCTGCAGGCGCCGCTCCGGGCGCGGAAAGGGCGACGTCACGAGAGTTCCTGTCCGGGAAGAGCGGGAGTGCGCGGCGGTGCAGTACGGCGCTCGCCGGTCGCCTCGAACGCGGCGGCGAGGCGCAGCAGGGCGGAGTCGTCCCAGCCGCGGCCCGCGATGGTCAGACCCACCGGCATCCCGATGTCTGCCGTCGTGCCCATCGGCACCGTGACGGTCGGGATGCCGAGATGTCGGATCGCGAGATTCCCGTTCGCGACCCACACACCGTTGCGCCAACCCGCGTCGGCGGATGCCGGGTTCACGTCCATGTCGGCGGGGCCGACGTCGGCGACGGCGGGGAAGATCACGGCGTCGAGGCCGAGCGCGTCCATCCACTCCTCGAGGTCGACGTGGCGGGTCTCCTCGAGCCCGCGCACGCCCTCCTCGAGATGCGGGATGTCGGTGAATGACGCGTACGGGCGCTCGCGGACGAGGGCCGGATACCCGGCGATCTCGTCATCGAAGCCGGTGTAGCGATCCGGGAGGGCACCTTCCGGATGCGGGAAGATGTGCGCGCCGTCGACGAGTTCGAGCCGATCGAGCGCGGGGTCGCCGTTCGCGCGCAGGAAGTCGTCCCACGCCCAGGCGGAGAGATCCTCGATCTCGGAGCGCAGGAACCGCTCGGACACCAGTCCCCTGGTGCGCACGGTCGGCGCCCCGGCGCGGTCACCCTCGTAGTTGGTGACGACCGGGAAGTCGACCTCGACCACGTGGGCGCCGGCGTCTTCGAGGTCTCGGCGCGCCTGCTCCCAGAGGTCGATGACGGACGCCCTGGTCACGATGCGCTGCCCGGTGGCGCCTCCGATGGTGGTGCCGGTGCCGGCATCCGGATCGGCATTGACGTACATGCGCGGCACGCCGAAGCGCCGGCCGGCGAGAGCGGAACGAGGGTCGGCCGCGGCGAGGTCGCGGTACGACGCCGGACGCACCTCGGATGCGGCAGGGATACGCACCCACGGCTGGGCGCGCCAGAAGTCGCCCCGGACGTCGGCGTCGTCGGCGACGATCACGTCGAGCACCTCGAAGAGATCGGCCATCGTGCGGGTATGCGGCACCACGACGTCCATCGTGGGCACCAGCGGCCAGTTGCCGCGCACCGAGATGACGCCGCGGCTGGGCGTGTATGCGCAGAGGGCGTTGTTCGACGCCGGTGCCCGACCGCTCGACCAGGTCTCCTCGCCGAGTCCGAAGGCAGCGAAGCTCGCGGCGGTCGCGGTGCCCGATCCGTTGGAGGAGCCGGATCCGAATGCACTCGTCAGCCAGTCGGCGCTGTACGGACTCTCCGCCCGTCCGTACACACCGCGCTGCATCCCGCCGTTCGCCATCGGCGGCATGTTGGTCAGGCCGAGGCAGATCGCCCCGCCGGCCCTGAGCCGTTCGATCGTGAACGCGTCCCGCTGCGCGATCAGATCCGCGAACGCCGGGGATCCGCATGCCGCGGTGAGCCCGGCGACGAGGTAGCTGTCCTTCGCCGTGTACGGGATGCCGTCCAGCGGGCCGAGCGAGTGCCGGGCCGCCCTGCGGGCATCGGACGCCGCGGCTTCGGCGAGGGCGTCGGGGTTGCGGACGACGACCGCGTTGAGCGCGGTCTCGGTGCCGGGTGCGTCGTAGGCGTCGATGCGGGCAAGATAGGCCTGCACCAGCGCGACGCTGGTAGCTGCACCGGTCTCGAGTGCTCGCCGCAGATCCGCGATGGACGCGTCGACCACATCGATCATGCGGGTGCCTCGCTCGTCGCCGGCTGCTGCTGGGTGATGCAGTGGATGCCGCCGCCGCGCGCGAAGATCGGGCGTGCGTCGACGGTCACGATCTGTCGCCCGGGGTACGCGGCTCCGAGGATATCCCGCGCACGGGCATCGGCAGCGTCCTCACCGAACCCGCACGCGATCACGGCGTCGTTCACGATGAGGTGGTTGATGTAGCTCCAGTCCACGAAGCCGTCGTCGTCGCGGAGGGTCTCGGGGGCCGGGACGTCGATGATCTCGAGCGGGCGGCCCGCGGCATCCGACTGGTCCTGCAGGAACGCCTTCAGCTCCCGCGTGACGACGTGGTCGGGGTGTCCCGCGTCGTTCTGGCGGTGCAGCAGCACCCGGCCCGGAGCGGCGAACGCGGCGACGATGTCGACGTGTCCGTTGGTGCCGAACTCGTCGTAGTCGCGCGTGAGGCCTCGGGGCAGCCAGATGGCTGTGGTCGCGCCGATCGTGCGTGCGAGTTCGGCTTCGACGCGGCCCCTGTCGGCGTAGGGGTTGCGGTTCGGGTCGAGCTGCACCGTCTCGGTGAGCAGCACCGTGCCCTCGCCGTCGACGTGGATACCGCCGCCCTCGTTCACGAGCACCGAACTGATGTGCTCGGCTCCGACGTGTGCGGCGACGATGCGCGCGACGCCGGCCGACACCTGCCACTCGGCCCACGCGGGCGCACCCCAGCCGTTGAAGATCCAGTCGACCGCGCCGAGGACGCCAGGCCGATCCTCGTCGAGGACGAAGGTGGGACCGAAATCGCGCATCCAGAACTCGTCCAACGGCGACTCGACGATCTCGACGGCCGAGCCGAGCATGTCCCGCGCCCGCGCCATCTCGGTCGGGTCCACGACCATCGTCACCGGTTCGAACTCGGCGATCGCCAGGGCGACGTCGGTCCACGCGCGGTACGCGGTGTCGCGCCAAGCAGCACCGTCGCCCAGGGTGACGCCCACGCGCGGAAACGCCATCCAGGTGCGTTCGTGCCGATCGCCCTCGTGCGGCATCCGCCAGCCCATGTCATCTCCTTTGCCGACAACGGCTTGTTGATCACGTGACCAATACAGGAATGTTCCTACACTGGAGGCACCATGTCAACATCCGATACGCGGCCACGGACCAGGAAGACGCCGGAGCAGCGCGCCGGCGAGATCTACGACGCCGCGATCGCGATCGCCAGGGAGAAGGGACTGTCCGCACTGACGCTGCGGGCGGTCGCCAGCAGGGCAGGGGTGGCGCCGGGGCTCGTCTCACACTACGCATCCAGCATGGATGAGTTGGTCGCGCGCACCTTCCGCGAGCTGACGGCATCCGAACTGGACGACGTCCGCACCCAGGCCGAGACCGAGAGCGAGCCGGCGGCACGGATGGCGCGGATGATCTCCACGGTTCTCAGCAGCGGTCACGACGACATCACGCTCGTGTGGGTAGACGCCTGGTCCCTCGGCCGCGGCAGCGCGGCGCTGTCGGCGGCCATCGACGAGCAGATGAGCGCCTGGCAGTCGTTCATCGCGCAGCTCATCGAGGAGGGCCGGCGCTCCGGGGCGTTCCGCACCGACGACACGGATGCCGTGGCCTGGCAGATCCTCGCCATGATCGACGGCATCGCAGCACATGCGCTGACCCGCCGCACCGACGCCGCGCTGTTCGCCGCTCGGTTGGCACAGGCCTGCGAGACGCTGGTCGGCGCGGCCCCGGGGAAGATCGCGGAGCTTCTTCCGACGCACTGACGGTCGCAGAGGGTTGCGGAGGGCGTGCCCTCTTCGTGCCTTCGGCGATCCCAGGAATGCAGAAGGGCCGGAACCTCTTACGAGATTCCGGCCCCAAAATGGTCGGGCTGACAGGATTTGAACCTGCGACCCCTTGTCGACAAGTGGCGCTCCGACAGCAGGAGACACTCAGAAAACTATGGCCCTATTTCGCTGAGCTGATCGGGCGATTCTCAATCGGGTACCGCCAGCGAAGGACCGCTGACGACACCTGCGAACTTCGCCATGTGAGTCAAATGTGAGACGTTGGGCGCCCAGTGGAAATCGCTGGCGGCCCACTTCCGAACGTCATCCGGGTAGTAGCGAACTAGAGCACCCCGTCGGGCGGATCGCGGTCCTTCGCCCTGACTCCGCCAGTTCCGAAGCGTCTGCTTCGCGATTCCGAGCATGCGCGCCGCCTCGGAGGATCTGAGCAAGACCGGCGGCACGGCCCTCCGACCTGGCGGCATCCGCGACGTCAATCCTCGCCGCGACCCTTTCCGCGATCGCTTGGACAAGGGGGCTCGATATCAATGCTGAGGTCCATAGACAAGGCTAACGACGCTCAACCACCGGCTTCAATCGCGGACGTCGACGCTTCGACGTACACTCGACTCCTCGGCCGGAGGAAGGACATCCGGCCATGCCAGCGCGAGGCCTCTCCCCTGCGGTGAAGCTCAGCGTCGCCCTCGACGCGATCTGCGCCCGCAATCGCTACGCGACCGACCCGGCGCCGGTACTCGCTGAACTGCGCGAAGTTGCTGGCGAGCAGCACGACGTTCTCGCTAAGGCGGTGGGCACCTGGGTAGGGTACTTCGAGGACAGCCGCACGGCGACGCTGTGCGCGGCCCTGCGCACGCTCCCGAACCTTGAGCCCTGGATCGAGCTTGGTCGGCACCGTCGGTCCGTCCCTGATCCGAGCACGCCCGCGCTGCTGGGCCACGGGCGGGCCGCCGCGCTCCCGCTGTACATCACCACGGACTCCACGATCCTGGACGCGGAAGGTGTGAGCGAGGCGCGAAAGGTCCGTTGACTCACGCGGAAACGAGGCGGCCCTCGATGTACGCGTTCTGACTGCGATGAAGTCGTTCTCGGCGGAGTCGCGGTAAATGGCCCGGAGGCCTTCCTGGTAGCGCACTTCCACACTCGCCATGTGGAGCCGAACACACTCCGCGGCGATGTCCCGATAGAGCATTCGCACGACGCCTTTGACTCCCGCCTTGCGGGGCTACCTGGTGTGACGCGACCTTGGTGAGCGGTAACTGTCCTCGAAGGTGAGCCAGAGTGCCTTGGCATGGAGCCGTGCGAGGTCGTCAAAGACCGGATCCGGGGACGGCAGGGGGAGGAGGTGGCCCCCGGGGGCCGTCAGCGGCGGCGGGTGCCACCTCGGGTCCACACACTGAGGACGAAGTCCCAGCGGGCGAGGCGTCGGCGGGCCTTCGTGGCATGCGCTCGGCACATCTCGGCGTGAGGATGATCGGAGTCATGCTGTCGAGCGAACCGGTCTCGGGCGAGCCATGTGGTCGCTGCGGCGTCTCAGCTACGGATCAGCCAGTCGGTGATGCGCATCAGGTCTCCTCCCCTCCCATGTGCCCTCACCAGGACACGAGGTTCGTGATGATCCGGTTCGCTGCGCTCTCGGCGGCCGCGTGCAGCTTCCTCCGGGCCTCGGCGAGAGTCATGGTGCCCTTCCACCGATCGCACTTGCGATGCATCAGGCGGGTGTTCGCGCGGCTGTACGGGGAGCCTCCCCGAGTACTGGCACGCCCTCATCGACCTCAGCTCGCATCGGGTGAGGGGCACAGCCAGCGCATCCCGCTCCCCCGCACCTCGGGCCATGAGCACCCGGAGTCGTCGTGAGCGACTTGTCTACGGCCCGGTCGCACAGTGCGCACACATGCCCGCTCGTTGGACACGGATCCGGACCTGGCGGCGACGATGGTCGTTCGCGTTCGCTGGGGCGCTTGCCGCTACCCACCCCCGAGAGTCTGGAAGCGGGCGATTCGAGCACCGAGAGCCATCCGAGGCACCCGCCTCGTCAACACCCGCAACTGATTCGCGAGTCTCCGAGCCGTCGAGGTCGCCTATCGCTCAACTGATGGGGCCGGGCTGCGGCTCGTGCATATTTGCAGACGACGTGGAGGGTTGTCCTCTGTCCGCATCGGCTGCTCCTGCAGCCGGTCACGCCCCCGGAGGACGCCATCCTTGCGGGGTCTCCCTCGCACCGCAGCCGATGGAGGACCACGACGGTCATGAACTCCCTGGAGGAGATCGCAAGTCAGCTACGGCGCCGTGGCCTCGTGCAGCGCACAATGGCGGCCGACGTTGAGGTAGTCCAGTGGCGGGACCGAGCCCAAGAAGCCGGGCGCAGCCTTGCTCGGCGGTATTCGACGCAAGGAGGCTGAGTTATCGTCGCCGTGCTGAAAAACTAGCCAGCGAACGAGCTCGAGCGGCAACTCCACACGATCCGGGTCGCCAACGCGATCAAGCGGATGCGCATAGCGATCGCGTTCGACTTTCCAGCGACTTCCGCCATGGAATGACGAAAGCCCCGCCAGATCGGCAAAGGCTTCGGTCATAGTTCAGGTGTAAGCACAGCTTAAGACGCTGCCAGGACCCATTTGACTCTTACTTTGAGTGACTCACTCCTCCGAGCCGTCTACATCAAGCGTGTCGTCGCTCATCCGCTCAAGCCCAAGCATCGGATCTTCCTCCGTCCCATCCAACACGAAGGCGCGCAAGATCTCCGCCCTTCGCGACAGCGCGGAACCGTCGTTCGTGGACTGTACGAGCAAGTTGTACTCACGCAGTCGCGCGTCTGCGCGCGTGGTGAAGAGCGTGCTGGAATCGTTGATCCGCGCGGCGCGGCGGCGTGCTTCCTCGAACGTCTGGAGCGCAGCAGGGCGAACTTCGCGGGCGAAGTCCACCTCTCGGAAGCACATGTAGTAGACCACGACAGTGCCTATCGAGCGAAGGAGAGGATCGTTCTCATCGAACGTATCGCACATCCTATTCAGCGTTTCGTTCGCCGCCTGCTCATAGCCGTCCATCGCGGCATCGCTGATCGATCGCCCCGGGTCGCGAGTGGCTCGAAAAAGGTCTAGTAGCGTCGCTGCCTTGGTATCCGACAGCCTGCCCTTAGTATCGAGCTGATGCTCGATGGCGAGGAATTTCGCAGCAAGCTCGCGATACTTATAGCGCGCGCTCCGAATCGGTGAGCGCTGGGTGAGTAGCTTGTGCTCCGCGAGGCGGTTGGCCGAATCTCGCGTAGGACTCTGGATAGAGTTGCGCTTCTCTGCGGCATTTAGCGCTGTCGCGGCGTTGAGCCGAGTGAACATTTCCTCCACGAGGTCGCCGCTGTTCGCATGGACGACTACAACTGGCAACACAAAACCCCAGAACCTCTCGGCCAGCTCCGGGTACCTCTCGTCGAGTTCTGAGAGAGTCATGCCACTCGCCTTGACGTCCTCGTCCTCGAAGAAGTAGAAGTCCTCGGCAAGTCTCAACGAGTCATCGGCGAACGCGAGAATGCTCTCTAGGCGCTGTTTGCCGTCGATCACCGCGTACTCGAAAGCAAGTCCGCTCGGAGAGACGCGCTTGTCCAGAACCTCTTCAAAATAGAGCTTAGGAAGGTCGAGTCCGTTGATGATGGAATCGATTAGGGTGGCCCGAGTGCCTGGCTTCCAGACCTCCCCCTCGCGCTGGTATGGAGGGTCGAGATCGACTACGGAGCGCATGCGGACGAACTTGGCTATCGTCAGCTCGCGCATCGGGATGGTGCGGATCCTCATGACGAGCTCCCGTAGTTCTTCTTGATTCGCTGCGAAATCCGGTCTAGGTCTCGGTAGATAGTCGATTCGTCGAAGCCGAGTGCGTCGAGTTGCGTCCGAATGTGAGGCTTAGCGTCGCCCGGGATATTGAAAGCTCGAACGGCTGCAGACTCCCGGAGTGGTTCAGGGTTCGCGCGACGAGGCTTTTGCTCGACGGTGAACGTGCCGGCCTGGAAACGGATGCGATCGAACAGCAGGGGCGCAACCACTGCCCTCGGGGTCTTCTGGATGCCACCGTCTTTGCCTGGAAGGTACTTGTCGAGGTCCTCATCAGAGCTAGACAGCAACCGCAAGTTCCCGTCGGCATCGCCGGCGTCGCGATTCAGCTTGGTGGGATTGAGGATGAACAGAGTGCCGTCGCGCGAGTCTTCGCTTCTGTGCTCCGCATCCGGTTCCTCGACGGCGAAAAACAGACCTACGAGCGGACTCTGAGACCAGTCGAGTAGGCGCGTGGGTAGCTCATGATGCTGCGCAAACGCGATCCAACCCCACTCGTCGAAGCCGTACTGTAGACCGGTCGCTGCCGCTTCGTGGCGGAAGCGCGCAAGCATGGTCTCTTCGTTCTCACGATGCGGGTCGTTGCGAAACGTCGAAGGCGACAGCTGCCAGTCCTGTCGCCGATGACCGCGGTACCAACGCTCTACACCATCGGCCGTTACCGTCGAGAGAATCGCAACGAGGTCCTCGACCGAACGTATCTCAGGTGGCTCGGATGTCGCCGTCGGCGTCGATTGTTCGTCGGTCACACGCTCAAGCTAGCAGAGCCTCCACTGCTGACCCGTCAACATCGACACCATCAGGAGCTCGCCGATCGGTTTCTCGCTCTTGGGTCATCGCAAGCGGCCGCGACTGTAGCGTTTCGATCAGCGCTTCTCCGATCGACGCAGCCACGTCAACGGCAACAGCGTTACCGATCACGCCCATCATTCGACTGCGCGATGTGGGGAACTCGTACTGGCGAGGGAATCCCTGAGCGAGCGCAGCCTCCCGAATCGTTAGGTAACGCACACTGCCGTCAAGCTGACGGATCATTGCCTCACCGCCCGCAACCCCGTGCACGCCTGCCTTGATCGTCTTGCTCGGAAGGTCGATGGGACTTCCGGTGTGGTTTGGGTACACGCGAGCGCCAGGGATGGCGATGTGATTTGGCCATCCCTTCGGCGAGGAAGCTTGGTTCGGTTCAGGAACCTGCGACAGAAGGTCGCGCAGCGTTCGCCAGGGCAACAGTTCAGGACCCTCGCTTCCCGCTGCGATTCGACGGAGCGATGCCAGGGCATGCTTCGGCTTTTCTGGTGGCGCTTTGATCCCGTGCCGCTCCCAGTACTCCCCCGTTATCCACTGATCGCGAAACAAAGCCGCGCGACTATGAGTACGTCCGATCCCGGGCCAGGCGGATCGATCTACGAGATCCGCTCGGATACCGATTAGGAAGACTCGCTTGCGGTTCTGGGCGACGCCGATGTCGGCTGCATCGATCTGATCTCGGAACACGTGGTAAAGATCGTCACCTCTGCTTCCGAGTATGCGTGAGTGGTGATCCGACCACAGCTCATCCGCGCTAGACGGCGCGATATCGGGTCGCCGCATCTGGTCTTGCACGTACTCGAGGTACGGCACGAAAGAAGCTCGTAGCAAGCCGGGAACGTTCTCGAAAACGACGAAAGGCGGCAGAAGGCGCCTGACCAGGTCCAGCGCGGCCGGGAACATGTTGCGTTCGTCAGCGTGTCCGGCGCTAGCACCCGCCAGGGAGAACGGCTGACATGGGGGGCCGCCGGCGATCAGTGTCACCGGTCCCAAGTCGGTCAGTTGCGGCAAGACCTCGCGAACATCCTGCTCGATGACTCGCGCTCGGTCCCACGTGGACTCAGATGCGTTATGCCGAAGAACAAGCGCCGCAGGCTTCCACCACTCAGCGAGCGCGAGATGACTGAACCCTGCTCGTTTCATCCCCAAAGCCATCCCGCCGCCACCAGCGAAAAGCTCGATAGAAGACAGGGCGAGAGTGCGGTCATCGCCAGACGGGGCGCCCCCAGCGGGAGCCATGTTGCGAGCCATCTGTCGCGGAACCTGCCCTCTCATGCTTGTCACGCCGGCACGGGAAATGCGCGTTCCGGCGACGCCCAGACTAATCGATCGCATGATCGGCCCGCTCAGATGTCCGACTCTGCTGTACCTTGCGAGGCCGTCCACGCCTCGGAAATGGCGAAATGGCCAGCGCGGGGCCTCAGGTCGCCAGACGCCACCCATCGACGGATGCGTCGCTCTGCGGATGCGAGCGCCGCCCCGCCCTGGATGCGCTGGGCCGCCTCGGTCAGCGTCAACCACGCTGTCATGCGGTCTCTCCCCTCTTGGGTGCCGCGACTGCGAGTACCTCGTCCTAGCGGTAGCGCCCGAGGATTCGCTCGAGGTCTCCTGCCTTCACCCAGCCGCGCACAGTGCCCGGTTCGCGTTGCACTCCACATTTTGTCCGCAGCCGCGGTCTCGATCACTCAGCGCCCGAGCGACGGCCTGCTCTTCGACATGCTCGCGCTCAGCGGCCATCGAATCGGGGAAGCGACCGCGCTCGAGATCAAGGACCTCGATCTCGACCACAAGCGCGCGCATCCACCGCACCTGGACGACCGATCGCGCCGGCCCGCGGAAGCCCGGCCCGGTGAAGGCATGGGAGAGGCGCTGACTCCCCCTCGCGGACTTCGTCGTCGAGGGGCTGCGCGCGATCGTCGTCGGATGCGACCCCGAGGACTTCCTCTTCGTGACCGTTCGCGGAGCCGCAGTGGACGGGAATACCTGGTACAACCGCGTCTGACTCAGGGCGCATCGAGTCGTCCATGCCGCTGTCGGCTACTCGGGGCACGACCGGCGACGTGTGGCGGCGACGAACGCGATCGCGGCAGGCGCGGACGTGAAGCTCGTTCAGCTCATGTTCGGGCATAAAGATGCGACGGAAACGCTGAACACCTACTCGCACCTCTGGCCGAATCGTGTCGACGAGGTGATCGGAGCTGTCGAGCGCCGCCGAGCCACAGCTCTCGCCCTCGGGCAGCTTCGCGCCATCTACCCCGCTCGCGGATTCCCATGTGAGACGCATGTGAGACGGGCGCTTCCCGGACGCAGGGCGGGCATAAAAAGCCCCGGAGGTCCGCGTGTTTCTGCGGTTCTCCGGGGCTTATCGGTGGGCTGTTGGCACAACCCGCTGTGGCAAGGCTACGTACGTCGAACGTGAGGCCACTTTCCCATGAACCCCTCACCATTTTCCTGTGGTGCCGCCAGCCTCCGCAGCATCGTCCGGGCACGGGGACCAGTCCCGCTCCTGGGCAGTCAGACTACGGCCTGGTCACAGCTCCCGCGCCGGTTGACCATAGGTCTGCCTACGCGGTCACGCAGACGACGGATGCCGCTGGCTAGGAATGCTTCGAGATCTCGTCCACACTGATGGGAGCCTCATAGCTTCGACGCTCCCAGCGCAGTCCTACGGAGTCAGTGAACCGGACAACACCTTTACTCTCGGCGGGAGCGAAGAAGTCGACGAAGGGAACCGTCGCCGCTAGCGAGAAAGTCTGGGACACGCTTCCGAGGTCCTGCATGCTCTTCACCTCTGTGACACGCTCACCGTTCTTGACAGCCCACACCTCGAGCTGGGAGATGAGCAGCCCGCTGGTGTTCTGAACTTCCACCGTCGCTCCGTGGGTCAAGCCACCGCTGAACTCACCCCGCCACGACACGACTACCGCGAGAGCCTGCCTCATGACATCTCGCTGGTGGGCTAGTTCGAAGGTCGCTCGCTCATACTCCGCGGTCTTCTGTGCTGCGTCGGCAGCGTTGGCCGCATGCTCGGCCGATTTCTCGCCGACCCGCGCTGCGTCTCGAGCGGCGGTAGCGGCACGCCACGCGGCGACAGCGGCGAAGAGGCCGACGACGGCGGCAATTACAGACACTGCCAGCCCCAGTATTGCGAGGAACTCGTCGCCCACCACCTCCACTTGAACGGGCGGCGCCGCCATCGCGAACGGAGCGCTAGTAGGAGAAGGAAAAGGGCCGAAGATCACGGTCACAGTCTGCCAACACCATTCTTCGCGAACGTCCGTTCGACGCCTGAGCGAATGCATGTTCTCCTCGGTGCTGCGAGTCCATCGGTAGCGCGGGTGACCTCATCATCCCTGCCTCCGTCATTGGAACGAAGACGGTCCACCACAAAGTCGAGCATTCCTCGAATCCGAGCACTCAGTCTCTTGTGCCTTGGCAGTCGTCTAGCTAGCGAGGGGCTAAGCGCGTAGTACGTTGCGATGAAAGTTCGGCCAAGCGCCGTGCGCCGAAGGCGTTCGTCTCGGAACTCACGAAGCACCATCACCTCAGGCGCGTCGTAGCTTCCGTAGACGGCCGTAGCGATGTAGCACCCGCCTGTCGACTTCGGGGTCGCTGCAGACGTATCAACTGTTTCTCGCACGTTGGTTGCGCGAAGGTCGGCAACGATTTGCCGATATGGCCTAGGAAGCACGTAGTTGGGGTTCCCTGAAAAGTCGCGAAGCCGCGATGCGCACGACTCCTCTGTCTGCAAAGCGCCGAGAACGTCTGCCAGATCGTCTTGCGGCGGGTATGGCAACTGCTCGTACAGCCTCGCTGCGTCGTAACGCTCGTAGACAGAAACGGCGGCCCTAATGAGGGCGACCGCCCCTCGGGCATCACCGCCGCAGAGAGTTGTTTTCCACAAGTTCCTGAGGTTGCCGAGGTCAAAGTGGCCTTCTAGCCGAAAGGACTCGATGAGCTTCTCTGCGGACGCGAGGTACTCACCTCTGCGCTTCATAGCTGTGGCTTCGAGCCGGAGAGCCGCAGGATCGGAGTAAGTGAAGAGCATGCTCGGCTCAGCGCCAGACGAAGCCGCAAGTCCCCACCCGAGCTTTCCCGATGCTCTGTCAGCATCGGACATCTGTGTGAGCGTGACCGTCTCAGTCAAGCCTTCGTTGATGTAGGGCATTGCGGCTGTATCCAGCTCAGTTGCGAATGCACTCACGAGGGCCTTGAGCTTCTCGACCTGTGTGCTGTCGTACACCATCGCCTATTCCTTTCCTACTCGCGCGAGAACTTTGCCTCGAGCTGCTGCCATCATCATCGAAGTCCGTAGGCCGATGGCCGACTGCGTCACTTAGCTGGTGGTGCCGACAAGGTATCGCCGGATTCGGCGAGAACCCCGCGGGCAACGGCGCGGTCGACAGCTGCATTCACGCGCTGGTCTACGATGGCGCCCGTCCGCGTCCAGCCGAACTGGCGCGCGATGGCGTTCACCACCTCTGAACGTGACGCTCCACCGACGTCTCGTACGAGCATCTCGGCGGCGAGCGCGAACTCGTCGAGGTGGACCTGGTCTGGCTTGCGGTTGTGGTCGCGTGACCGCACCTTGGTTACCGCGCGGTCTTTCACATCGACGAAATCGCCTTCTCGGGCGAGGCCCGCTTTGGTGATGGCTAGGTCGATGTTTTCCTTGAGTCGAGCGGTGACTCGCCCGACGGACCACCATTCTCGGATCCGCTCGCTGACGGTGTCGAGGTGCACAGGGCCTTCAACCAGGACGAGCGCCCTGAGGGGTTCAACCAGGTGGAGATGGTTGCCGGGCTCTGCTGGCTGAACCCAGTAGGGCAACGCGACCGGTTCCGCCTCGATGTAGTCGACAGCCCAGGTGAAGGGCACTTCGACTTCCGCCGCGGTCGTCTCAACCGTCGCGCGCGGAATTGTGAAGTTCCGCTTACGGGTCGCAGTTCCCGTGACCGCGGCTTCGATGGCCGCCCGGAGGCGTTCTTCTTCCTGATGACGGTCTCGGTACCATCCGGTGCCCCAGATCCGGTGGAGGGTCCACCCGAGGCCTGAGAGCACTTGGTCCCTGAGCCGATCCCGGTCACGTGCGGCGGGTGCCGAGTGGTACTGGTAGCCGTCGCACTCGACGCCGAGGGCGAAGGAGCCGGGCTTGGCGGGGTGTCGCACACCGATGTCGATGCGGAAGCCTGCGGCCCCCACTTGGGGCTCCACGACATAGCCCCAGGACTGTATCGCCCGGATTACGGATTCTTCGAACGGGGAGTCCGGCATGAGCCCCGTCACTGAGGCTTGCGTGCCGAGTACAGAGATGCCTCTGCGTGCGAAGTCTAGATACGAGCGCAGGGCTTCAACGTTCTCATTCGTGGATTGTGGGATATCGCCTGCGTCTATGGATGCGACGACCTCGATGCGTTGCCTTGCGCGTGTGACTCCCACGTTGAGGCGACGCCATCCCCTGTCTTTATTGAGGACACCGAAGTTGGTGGAGATCTTGCCCGCTTCGTCTGGGCCGTACCCGATGGAGAAGACGATGACGTCGCGTTCGTCACCTTGAACCGACTCGAGCGACCTGACGAAGAATCCATTGAGTCGGTCGCTCTTGTCGAAATGAGGATCGAGATCTCTGTGCTGCCCACGAAGCTCGTCGACCGCGGCCACGACGGCGTCGGCCTGCGCGACGGAGAAGGTGACGACGCCGAGGGAGAGCCCGGGTCTTGTCCGGTAGTGCTGAATGACTCTTTCGGCGACGGCTTTGGCTTCCTTCGGGTTGTCTGCTCCCCCGCCTCGGCGATACATCCCGTCTACGTGGAAGAACTCGACTCCGACGTCTGGTCCTTCGTCCTGCGCGGACGGGTAGGTGACGAGGTGCCCCTCGTAGAACCGGTAGTTCGAGAAGGCGATGAGGGCTTCGTGACGTGACCTGTAGTGCCATCTGAGGCCCAGGTTTCGGAAGGCACCGGAGGACTTGGCGAGTTCGAGGATCGAGGTGAAGTCTTTGACGTCCGAGTCCTCTTCGTCGGAGTCGTCGGATTCCACCGCCCGTTCGAAGAATTGCGACGGTGGAAGCTGCTTGTCGTCGCCGGCGAGGATGAAGGATCTGCCGCGGTAGATGCAGTTGATGGAGTCGCCCGGGGTGACCTGGGATGCCTCGTCGAAGATGACGACGTCGAACTTCAGGTCGTGCGGAAGGTACTGCGAGACCGCCAGTGGAGACATCATGAAAACGGGCTTGATGGCTTGAATCGCGGTGCGCGCCTGGGTGATGAGGTTGCGAACCGCCATGTGGCGTTTCTGCTTCATGCCCTCCCGCCGGATGAGGGCGGGCTCTCCCAGCGAGGTGTTCGCGGGCCGCCGCGTGTTCGCGGACTGGATGATGTCGCTGGTGGCTGCTGCGACGATCTCTCGGTCGAGCTTCTGGAACTCGGCGACGAGGGCTTCTCGGTCTGCGGCGAGTAGTGGATGCAAGCGGGTGTCAGTTCGAATGTGCTCGTCCGCCCACGCGCGCAGCAATGCACGCTCGATGACTTTCGGAACGTCCGCAGCCTGCAAGCGCTGCTCGATACAGAAGTTGACGGTCTCATCGAGGTCGAGTTCGCGAAGCTCGGCGCGGATTGCCTGATAGTCGAACCACTCCTGTTGACCGATGGTGTCGGACTGGAAGTCGATCAGAAGCTCGAAGGCAGTCACGAAGTCGCCGAAGTCCTCCCTCAGCTCGTCCGTCCGCGACGAGTCGAACGCGTTGAGGATCTCGTCGCGCGCGCTCTCCCACTTGCGGAGGACAGACTCAAGGCTGCCTACGGGAGAGGACTGGACCAGAGCAGAAACTTGGTGGGGCGATAGCGCAGCGCCCGCAAGCTCGCGAACTCTCCCCGCCCATCCCAGGGCCACGTCCACGACGGTGAGGTCGGTGCGGGCGCCTTGGTAAAGGTCTCCGAACTGGGCGCTCAGGTCGGTCGTCGCCAAGTCCAGCTCTCGCGTACAAGCGCGCACATCCTGGACTGCAGCGATGACCGCGTCAGCATCTTCAAGAGTGTGATCTCTGCCGGTGTGGGCTGACACCGACTCGATCCGCTCAGCGGCGCTCCTCATGGGGGCGACGTGCGTGGACAGCCACGCGACCGAAGTCGCCGGTTGCTCGACGAGCAGTTCCGGTCGCCCGGCCAGAGCAGGAGGCGATGCAACAGTTGCTCGCCAGTTGACGAGCTCGAGACGCACGGACTCCGCAACTGCCGCCTCAGCGGGGTCAACCGTCGCGGAAGCCAGGTAGGCGACCGTCGAGCGAGAGACCATGTCACCGCTGAGAGTTATGGCTTCCTCGGCCGCTCCGAGGTATCGGTCGACCGCTTCCCAGTCGGTGGACCGTCCCTGCCACCATCGCCCGAGCAGATGCCCGGAGGCGACGCCGGCGGCCTCGAACTTTCCGACGGCATCGGACCAGGCGATGGCATCCGAAAGGTGGGCGATGCCTGACTTCACCTCCTTCGCGTCGGCGAGGAGCGCTCCGAGCGCCTTCTTGTCGGTACGGTACGCGCCGGACAGTTTTCGGAGTCCGGTGTGGAGGTTGGCGAAGCGCTCCTGGAGATCCCGCAGCGGTGCCGTGAGAGCGCTCGGGGTGAAAAGTCCGCTCGCTTGTGATTCGCTTCGCTCGAGCGCGAGAGCTTCGAGACGAAGAGTGTTTGCGGCTTCGCGGGCTGCGTGGAGACCGGAGGCTGTGAGCCAAGCGGCTTCGATGCCGGGGAACTCGCGATGTATTTCAGTGATGCGCACGACACGGTCTGCGTCAGCGAAGGAAAGAGGGGTGCCCACCCCGACGAGGTGCGCGAGGTTGCCGACGGCGTTGATCGCGGCTGTGAGCGATACCGCCCTGGCTGCGAAGGAGTCTGCGGTGCCTCTCAGCGTCTGCGCGGTGAGCCCGGCGAGGTCAACTGCCCCGCGAACGGCGATGGCCTCCGAGTGCGCGGGGAAGTCGATGGGCAGCTGCTCGTGGCCGACACCCGCCAGTTCGAGAACGAGGTCAGCAGCGCGCTGGTACGTGGTGACCAGATCGCCTAGGCGTTGACGATCTGCGTGGATGGAAGTCTGGTCGACTGCGGTCAGCCATGCATCGTTGACGAAGCCGGGACGGTGAACGTGTTGGAGATCCAGCAACTCCATCAACGTCGTCGTTTGGCGAGGCGTGCGCAGTCCGAACGAATCGACGACATCGTCATTGAGGCGAATCGTGCCTTGGAGCTCTTCCAGGGCGCTGACTGCGGAATAGAGGCGAGATTCGAGCGAGGAGGGATCCGTGACAGCGCGCCAAAGGAAAGTCGAGCCTTGCGCAGCGGGGCGCCATGTTCGTTCAAGGCGACTGAGAGTGTCGCCGAGTGCTGCGCGCCCCTCTTCTGACAGTTGGAGAGGTGGGCGACCCGGAGCGGGAGCAACGGGCACGTGGACGAGCTCGGCGAGTTCACCAAGGACATCGTGAAGCGATGCCTGCAGTGGTGAGCGAAGCTCGTTCATCGCCAGCGCGTAGGAGTTGAGTCGGCGGCGACGGTCTTCAAGGGCTGAGCGAGATGGGGCGCTCATCGCGTGGGGCGGTTGGGCGACGTTGTCGAGGGTGCGAAGGAGTTCGGATGCGACGTCTTTGCGGTTTGTCTTGTGAGAGTGCAGCTCGAGCAGGTAACTCTCGAGACCGCTGTCTTTGAGGCGGTTCTTCACCACATCGAGTGCGGCGATTTTCTCCGAGACGAAGAGCACCGACTTGCCGGCGTGCATGAGCGCGCCGATCATGTTGGCGATGGTTTGAGACTTCCCCGTTCCTGGCGGTCCGTCCATCACGAAGCTGCGTCCGGCCAAGGCGGCTGCGACAGCGGCACGTTGAGAGGAGTCCGCGTCGAGCACGAGCGGTGTGCGCTCCGGCGGGGCGACCTCGTCGATGTCGGCGGGATCAACAGGGTCGAACTGGAACTCATCGCTCTGACTCGTGGGACCGCCGTTCGCCAGTGCACGGACCACCGGGTGTTCGAGGATGGTCGCTTCGTTGTCGAGGAGGTCCTTATACATGGCCTCCTTGGCGAAGGAGAATGTGGCGAGATGAACTTCCGGCTCCAAGCTCCAGTCCTTGAAATCCTTCGCCTTGCCGAGTTCTGCGGTGAAGCGGGACAGGATCTCCGAGACGGTCAGCCCCTCGACCTCTTCGTACGTCGGAAGAGTGATCCCGAACTCGTTGAGGCGCAGCGGAAGGGCAGGGTTGAGGACGGCGTCGTCCTCACCGCCCTTGATCCTCGGGGTAGCTCGAGGCCCTTCCGGGACCAACTCAACGGGGAGCAGGTAGAGCGGACTGGTCATGTCCGTCTTGTCTACGTCTTGCCACTTCAGCATGCCGAAAGCGACGTAGAGCACGGAGAGGCCGCGGTCGAGGAACTCTTCGTTCGCGCGGCGCATCAGAGTGCGGACCACAGGACCGATCTCCGCGTCTGCGCGAGGAACGTGAAGAAGCGGCCCGGAGCGTGCCGGGCGCGCTTCGCCGCTGTTCGCGTCGATGATGTCGCCGACGAAGCTCTGCAGCTTTCCGGAACGGAGCAGTTCGAGGATGGCGTCCGCGGAGGGAGCATCGAAGCTCAGCGAGGATGTCCTGGGAGCCTTGAACCGAAGGAGACGGCTTCGTCGATCCAGTCCGATGAGCCCCTCGCGCCATGTCTTCAACGCAGCACGAGTCTCGGTGGTAGTGCCCATGTCGCCCCTCCAGTGTGCCGTCGGCCGACGGTGAACCCTCACCCGACGCGATGCTTCCCCACATCGTATCGACGCGGCCGCCTCACCCGGAGAAGAAGCTTCTCCGCTCACCCCGTCGCCCGGCAGACGCACACTGTGTGATGCCAGATTCCACCTCCAGGCGCTGAGCTCACCCACGCACAACGCGCAACAAGCGTCGAAGCAGCGACCCCACGAAGGTTTCACACCGTATGGTGCACTGTATGTTGGTGGAGTACAGCACTTGAAGTAGGATCTGCAACATGAGCAACCTCATCACCATCGACGTACCGTCGGAAATCGCCGACGAAGTGCGAAGGTTCGCGGCTTTTCTCATCACCGACCAGCCGAACCGCCTCCCACGAACAGCCGTTCCGGACGACGGGATTCCCGACTATCCGCTATGGCCTGACGAACAAGTCGAGCGGTTCGCATCAGCCCCCACGACGACAGCGCGTGTTTACGTCAAGATCATGGATGCCGTCGTAGAGCACGGCGCGGCGGGCCAGTGGCTCAGCATCGCTGAACTGGCGGAGTGGACCGGACAGACGCCATCGGTGATCTCGACTTTCCGCACACACCTCTACCGCTACATCAACGCGCACCTGCCAGAGGGAACACTCGCGCCGTTCACGAGGGCAACCGGCCAAGACCTCCGCCCGGCCCGAGGACGCGAGGTCTACTACCGCATCAGCCCCGCATGCGCCGAGCAGTGGACGCGATTGCGCGGCGAAATCGAGAGAACGAGCCTCTTCGCTGGTAAGGAGTCCTAATGGTCCTCTTCAAAGACATGCTCATCGACACGCCCTACCCGATCCTCGACATCGAAGACCGCGGCGATGACAAGGATCCACTGACAAGCGAATGCACCTACTGTCGCCGCGAAGAGTGGGGACGGAACCACAGCACGCAGGACATCGTCGTGGTCCGTCGCTGGCGTGAACGCAGCGTCTGGGCCCCCGACCTCGACGGGCTCGCCAATGGCGGCTGGTTCGAATGGCGTTGCTCAAAGCACCCGTACAGATGGGAGAGTTCGCCGTACGCCGCGAATGCCCCCGACCGTCTCCGTCCAGCACCAAGTGCGCGGTGTGAGCACGTCAGCCTCGGGGACCGGTGTCGGACGCGGACGGGCGAGAACTTCGATGGCCAGTGGCTTTGCAGCGAGCACTCCACATCGGTCGTCGCGCGACTCCGGATCGAGGAGCGCATGCGCGAGATCGGCGAAGCAATCGCCGAGTCGGACCAGCACATGTGAAGCAGATGGTGGTGCCGCGTACGGCCCCACAGCACGCATGCATGCCCCCGGCAAATAGCGCAGCGCCGCGCTCGTCGTCGTCGTCGAACGTGGCCGTCACCTCACTGACGAGGGCGCTCCGACCCCAGTCCCGATGGAGCTCTACGACGGATAGGCTCACGGCATGACGATGGTCGAGCCGCCTCCTCTGGATCCGCTGACCGGAGACGAGAAGTTACTCGGACTTGACGCGTCGGTGTCTGACTTCTGGCGGTTCGCGTTGCCCGACGTGACGACGAACAATGTCCGTGGGTGGCTGGCCGAGTACCTTGTGTGGCGTGCCACCGGGGTCGAGCGGCCGGTGCGCGTCGAGTGGGACGCGTTCGACGTCCTGTGGGGCGACATCCGCATCGAGGTGAAGTCCAGCGCATTCGTGCAGCGGTGGGCGCAGCGCCAACCGTCCACGCTCGCATTCTCAGGTCTTCGTGGAAAGCTCCTCGACCCTGTGACGAACACATACGCCGCCGAGTCGACCTACAACGCCGACGTGTACGTTCTCGCCGCGAATCTCGCCGGGCGAGAGCAGTTCGATCAACTCGACATCGGGAATTGGCGATTCGCCGTGGTCTCGCGCGTTGCGCTAGAGGCAACTGGGCAGTCAACTCTCACCTGGGTGCGAGCGCAACAGCTCGCTACCGCGGTCGTCGGTTACGACGGCCTCGCGGCGGCGATCCAAGAGGCCGCCACGGGTTAGTGTTCGGGCCGGAGGCGTCGACGGGCGAGCTCCAACTCGTCACACCCGCTGATACCTCCAGGTTCGGGAGATCATCAAGGTTGTTCCGGGTGGCGGGCTTTCAGTCTGTTCGCCTGCCTGACGCGCGCCCTGAGCAACGCGTACTTACGTGCGCTTCTCCCGCCACTGCGCGAAGTCGAAGCGAACCCGAGATGCGATGTCACCGTTTTTCGCCGACCGGCAGAGATCATCCCTTCCGAAAGCCCACTGCACTGCGGACGGGCGATGCTAGACGCTGGCTTCGGCGGACGCAGAGAGAGGCGCCTCCAGAGCCTCAACGGCTGAGATCATGTCGGCGATGGAGCCAAACCGCGCGGACTCGTCGAGACTGGTCGCGCGGTTCACAATGTCACCGACCGGGCCGCTGGCGACACCCAGTCGGGTCTTGCCAGTGAAGATGAACGAGATGATTACCCCTGCGGCGTAGATGTCGTTTGTGGGCTTGAAGTCTCTGAAGGATTCCAGGAGCGGGTCGATGATCGATCCCTTCATCTCCGTCTCCGTCCGCGTGAACTCAGAGTCCCGATGCTTGTGCAGTCCGAAGTCTGACAGCTTCACGAGCACGGCGCCCATGTCGTACTTCTTGATGAGGATGTTGTTGCGGCTGATGTCCCGATGGAGCGTGCCGCGGAGGTGGAGGTAGTTGAGCCCGTACAGGAACTGGAGGGTCACACGCTTGCGTGTTGGCCAGGTGATAGTGGAATTCCCCTTACGTATGTACTCGCCCAAGGTCTCATCGCAGTACTCCATGGTGAATGAGTTGCGGTTCGGATCGTAGTCATAGGCCTCGACGATGTAGGGGAAACGGATTGACCGCAGCAGTTCGAATTCTGCTCGGAAGCGAGCGAGGTCTCGCTCGGAGATGTTGGCCTTGGCTCGCTTCACCGCGAACGTTTCGTTGTACAGTGCGTCGTCGTACTTGTGTACCAGCGCGAAGGAACCTTCCCCGACGAGTGTGAGGACCGGCGGGGCATCGCTCCTGCGTTGTGGAGCTGGCGCTGAGGTGAACATCACGGCCTCGTAGCGCTCGATCTCTATTCGTTCGACTGAGTCCGGGATCGGACTTCCTCCCGAGTAGACCAGGAACGATTTGCACTCTTCGATGAGCTTTCTGTAGTCCTCGCGCACCTCGAAGGTCACACCGGCACGCTTGAGCGATTTCCTCATGTCGCTGATCTGCTGGATCAGGTCCATGAGGTCACGACTGTCGCCCGCGTTGAAGTGACGCCCAATGGTCATCTTCGTGTTCATGAACCGGAAGTGGCCGTTGAGCCTCTCGTGTAGGACCGCGAAGATGCCATCGAGCGGTGGGGCCTCCGCTGAATACAACGCCAGGTATTCCGGCTCGGCATCATCGGGGTCGATATCTGTCGCCAGCCCGCGCGCGACATCGTCCAGCGTGACCATATGCTCATCCTGGCAGAACGGGAGCGGGCGCCTCGGTACCGCAGCGTTCGCTGAAGCAGCGTCAGCGCTGCCGCCGGTACGAGAGACTGGGCGGATGACCACCCTGCCTGACATCACTCTCCTGCCGGTTCGGCACCTGCTACAGCTAGAGGCGAGGGTCGTGCATGAACTTCGGCGGCGCGACCTGGTACGGACGAACAACAAGCCGTTGGGCGATATCGCAGAGCACGTTGTCTGGCTGGCCCGTGGCGGAGTACTGGAACCCAACTCGACCAAGTCGCACGACATCACCACCGCCGCTGGCTGGCGCATCCAGGTGAAGGCGATGGCCAACCGCGCAGCCGGGCCCGGCGCGCGCTTTAGCCCGTTCCGGAGCGCGGACTACGACACCGCAGTGTTCCTCGTTTTCGGTGCCGAGTTCGACATCGTTGAGGCCATTGAAGTCGAAGCGGCCCTGATCGAGGAGCGCGTGCGGTTCGTCGCGCACGTCGCGGGCCGCCAGCCCAGCCTCACCCAGGTGCGCGCGCTCGGCAACGACGTGACCGCAGAGATGCAGTCGGCGTATGAGCAAATCGATGATCAGCCGCTTGCGGGGCGCGACAGCGTCCGCTCTGGCCAGGCGGGCGACGGCGCCGGCCCTGGCGAAGTTCGTCGGCAGAGGCCTTAGGCGTCCGAGAGACAACGGATTCCCGCGCCGTTGCGGCACTGTCGGCCGGTTGTCATAGACGTGCTCTACGTTGGGACCCATGCAAGAGAAGAAATCTGCGCTTGAACAGCACATCGCCGTGTTCGGGGAAAGCGGAAGCGGCAAGACCGTGCTGGTGTCGTCCTTCTATGGCGCGGCGCAGGAAGCATCGTTCTTGAAGCAAAGCCTCTATCGCGTCGTGGCCGAGGACATCGGTCAAGGCGCCCGACTGAACCGCAACTATCTCGGTATGCGAGACGAAGCCAGAGCCCCCGACCTCACCCGCTTTGCGGCGACGTCATACGCCTTCTCGATCAAGTTGAAGGATCCGCCAAACCAGAAGACGTCCAAGGCGCAACCGTTCCACGCGTTGCGACTTGTCTGGCACGACTACCCCGGTGATTGGTTCGAGCAGGGTGCGAGTGGCGAAGAGGCACGGCGCCGCGTCGACACGTTTCGCTCACTCCTCGGGTCAGACGTTGCGTTGCTGCTCGTCGATGGTCAGCGCCTACTGGATCATGCAGGCGACGAAGAACGCTACTTGAAGTCACTCTTCAGCAACTACGCCAACGGACTCCTCGCGCTCAAGGACGATCTGCTCGAGGAGGGGACGCCACTTGCGCAGTTCCCGCGCATCTGGATCGTGGCGCTGTCGAAGGCGGACCTGCTTCCTCACATGGACGTTTTCAAGTTCCGAGACCTGCTCGACCTGAACGCCGCCGACGACCTCGACGAGCTGCGTAAGGTGCTCGCTGGCTTCGTTCAGAATCCAAGCGCGATGTCAGTCGCCGAAGACTTCCTCTTGTTGTCATCAGCGAAGTTCGAGCCGAACAAGATCGAAGTCGACAAGCGCGTCGGGATCGACCTCGTTCTGCCCGTGGCCGCATTGCTTCCGCTTGAGCGCCATGCGAAGTGGGCGAGGCTCGGGCAGCTTCCGACCAAGGTCGCTCAGAGCATCATCAGCGGCGGGTCAAAGCTTCTAGCCGCCGCGCTCCTCGGCAAGCAGAATAAGGGCAAGCTCGGTGCCGTCCTCGCGATGCTAAGCCCAGACGTCATTGATGAAGCAGCTCAGATGGCCGGCGACAAGCTCCGTGAGCTGAACGCGCAGGCGCTTGCCAAGCACAATTTCGTCACTGCGACGCTGACGCAGTTCCAGATGGACTTGGATAAGGGGGAGGAAGATGATGTTCTCCTTCGGAGCCTGACGTGATGCTTCAGCCGGGTTCATACATCTGGGCGACGCGAGGTCGAGAGTGGGGCTTCCGTTTCCTCCGCGATGGCGGGTACGACGATCCCCTCCCGGTCTACGAAGACGCGTTCGATGGGGTGGCTGAGCAACGCACGGTCATGAGACGAGTTGGTGATGTGCTGGCGATTCGCTTCTTGGATCCGGAAGGAAGGGAAGACCACGCGCGTCGGCCCATTTCTCACGACTTCGTTGTCCGCGCGACAGGCTCCTCCCGTCTGCCGGACATGACCATTGCAGCGCGAGTCGCCTGGGAGTCCGTGGCCGAGGAGTACGCCGGTATGTGGAATGCGGAGGCGCCGTAGCACTGGGCACCGCTCAGGGCATAGGTGCGACGTGACCCGTCCAGCCCGTTCCGTCCCACCACCGGATGGAACCGACCCTGTCGTCGTACCACCCTGCAGGAATCGTAGGCGCCGACTGACGGTGCTCCGTCCATGCGGCGCCGTTCCACCAACGTAGCCCGACACTTGCGCCGTCGGTGTACCAGCCTGCTGAGGGCATCATCGGCGTTGCGTCAACGACTGTCCCAGGGCTGTCTGCGTCGGCATTTTGGGAAGATTGATCCGCGGCTTCACCTTTGCCTTCGCGCCGCTTCTGGAATAGTCGTACAGTGCCGTACGCGAGGCCTCCAATGGCGGCGATAGCTGCCAGGTCTCTCAGCCTGAGGTCCGCTTCGCCCGCTCCGGACGAGTCATCGACGGCGCCTTCGACGCTCTCGCAGTCGCACTCATACTGTAGGCATTCCCACTCGTGCGAGTGCCAGCACCAATGCTCACATTCACCTTCGCACTCCCACGACCACTCGTGCGTGCAGAAGTCCGCCACCGTCATCGACACAGCGGTCTACTAGGACGAGCGCGTTCCTGAGGCACGGCCTGATCTTATCGGTCTGAGGATGTGCCGTTGGTATGTGAGCTCCTAACCCGCGAGCCTCAGCTAGCAGGGCCGACTCAGGCCTGCAGGACGTGCTCAGCGTCTTGCAGACCGGGGCGAACGACCCTTGGACCTGGGCGCAGTGGTAGAACGTGGCGCTGCCCGAAGCGGCTTCATCCCGCAACATCACGCAGCTCTGCGAAGGGCGTCTCGAGGAGTCGCTACTGGCTGCCCGACACGACGCCTGGTCGTGGAGCAGCTGAGCCCGTGGCGGACGTCACGCCTCCGCTGTCCCGAACGGTCAGCATGCATGCGCACTAACGTTGGAGCGGCAGAGAGGGCCCTCGCTGTCAGCGGAGCGTGCGGTTGCGGAACTCGTCGCCCACTTCGGTCAGCAGCAACAGACCTTCCTTGAACGGGAGGTTGAGGTTACGGATGACGCTCTCGATCTTCTTCTTCTCGACCGAAAGCTCACTCTTGTAGGTGGCGCGGTGCGCGGCGTTCAGAGCCTCTCGGATCTTCCGAGCCTTCCGGTCTTCCCCCGTAGGTGGAGCCTTCACGTACTCGAGTTCGGCGACGCCTTCGAACCAGAGTCGGGTAGCGATGCCGTCGGTGCGCTTCGGCAAGTCGCGACGCGCGACCTTCTCCTCCGGCGACATCCCGACACCTCGCCTTACTGCTTCTACGTCCTCGGCTCGGCGGTCACCCTCAAGGTCCACCGGAGCGCGAGCTGGTGCGGGAGCCGTCACGGCCTCGGGCTCCACCTCGGTCGTGGCGAGCCCGAGCTCAGATCGGAGCTTGGCTACTTCGGCGCGGAGCTTGACGACTTCAGTATCCACTCCGGCCGGGGCGGGAGTGGGAACTGGCGAAGCTAGCGTCGTGGGGGCCGCGGTGTGCCCCTTGAACGACGCGTTCAGCGCGCTCCTGTACTCGCGTGGAGACCCTGAGAAGTGCGCGATGTTCCCGTCGCGGAAGTTGATGCGGAACTGTACCGTGTCGTCTTTGAAGGCCTTGGGCACCAGTCCGCCAACCAGGGCTCCGACGGGCCCGGCGATGATGCTGCCAGCGACGATCCCGGCGCCTCCTGCGGCGTAGTTGTATTCCTTGCCGGTTCCGACGATGTCAACGGAGGAGACGGTGTTGGCGTTCAAGTCCCAGCTCCCCGAGGGGAGGCGGGTGAGCGAGCCGAACCCGATGGCGTAGACACCGATCTTCGGCAGCGTGCCACCAATGTACTTGAGGGTCATGGCATGAGCTTACTGACGATGACCCCGTCAATCAGGGCAGGGCGCATACACGTTCTCCACTGCCTTTCCCCACACCCAGCACCAGAACACCTGCTCCTCGGCCCCGAACTCGACGCCCGCGGCGAGCGGCGTGGACCTGGGTACCAACGAGGACGGCTACGCAATGGTGTTCGATGTCTTCAAGGCCGAGGATGGCTCCGAGCGAGCCTGTCTAGGCTCCGGCCTGGTGCACGAAGCGGTCTGCAGTGCCGGGGCGCGCGGCCGATAACGTCGCAAGATTCGACCTCGACTCGCTCTGACTCGCCTGCCGGGGGTCCTGACCCCTGATGAGTGGTGCCGACGCTGCGGCGCCGAGGGCGCTGCTCGGGACACGGTCATCCGTCGACTCGCGCACGAGCCGCTGGGGTGGCGACCCACCGTCCTTGAGGTCGCGGTGCGTCGTCGCGGACAAAGGTGTCGGTGCTTCCGCGGGCTACCTCACCGCCGCACTGCACGCAGCCACCAACGTGACCCCATCGCGACGAGTCCAGAGTTGCGGGCCACCCCCGCGATTGGGAGACATGCCCTAGCTCTGGGCCTCGCCGAGGCGCGCTTCGTGCGTGAGCTCGGCGCGGAGACCGCCGCCGGTCGCAGCCCGGGCAAGAGCGCGACCCAGCGCAGGTGCCTGCTTGAACAAATTGTGACCGGCCACAAAAAGGACAGAGCCTGCCTCCCACACGGCCACGCCGTCCTCACTCCACGGGAGATCGGTCACCCAGCAGTGAAGGAAGTCGCGCGGCTCCGGGTGGAGACCGGGCAGCGCCCGTGTCACGTACTCGCGTGCGCGTTCGTCCAGCGATCGAATCGCCGCCGGGTCGATGAAAGTTCCGTCGTCGCGGACGCGGACGGTGTCGCTGAGTCCGACCGAATAGCTGCTGTTGCCCGGTAGCGGCGTCGCGTAGACGCCGACTTCGCCGAAGACGCCGCTGCTGTCCTGCAGGCACGCGACTCGTTCCGGGGCGGCGGCTTTCACGTCGAAGGTCAGCCTGACGTGAGCGGCAAGGCGAACCGGCAGCGACAGGCCGACGCTGCGTGCCAGGCGGGCGGTTTCGCGGCCGGCGCACACGATCACCTTGGAGTAAACAGCCCGGTCGGTGACGCTGCGCACCTCGACCGTCCCGTCGGCGCGGGGATCGATGGAGATGACCTCACCGGTGGTGACCGCATCTGCGAGGGCACCCGTTAGTGCCGTGATCGCGGCGCGGGTGCGGATCGCGCCGCCCGACTCGTCGAGCACCGCTGGCCCCGAGTACCCAGCAAGCAGCGGCATCCGCTGGGCGACCTCGGCCGCATCGATCTCGTGCGCTACCACGCCGCCGACCTGGTCGAGCACCCGCAGCCGCGCCAGGGCGCTGTCTCCGATCGCCAGGACACCGTCTGATGAGACCAGCTCGACGTCGAAGTGTTCGGACCACTCATCCCATACGCCGCGGCTTTCGCGCGCGAAAGCGACGAGTCGCGGGTCGTCGTGGGCATGCCGGAAGATCCGCGACTCGCCTGCGGACTGACCCGTCCCGGGCACACCAGCCTCGTACAAGCGCACCGGCACGCCCTGCTCCCGCAGCGCGTACGCCGTCGAGAGACCGACGATCCCGCCCCCGATCACTGCTACCTCGGGTGAACGCGTCGTGGCAACGCCGTCGTCAGTTCCTGTCATCGCGGTTTCCCGATCTGTTGGTGATCAGCGGTAGGCCGAAAGGGAAGGGGCCGCTGCCACGATGTCAGCGGGCTGTGTAAGCCCGAAGTCACCGCGCGCCGCGACCCCCCCCCTTTCTGGGTCAGTACTCCCGGTCTGTGGTTTCAGGCGGGGAGTTTGGAGCCCAGGACGTCGAGCTTCTCGATCGTCGGCTCGCTGAACAGTTTGCCCGTCTGCTCGCCGAGAGCGGTCGCAACTGCGCCGGACAGGTGCGCGTCGCGGCCGGCGTCATCGGGGAACACGTCGAAGATCCCGAATGAGGACGGGCCGAGACGGATCGCGAACCACGCGGTGGTGGCCGGTTCCTCCTCGACGAGCCCTCGCCCGATGCCGAGAAACTCCTGGACCTCGTCTTCCTTGCCGGGCAGGGCCTCCAGCCTGACAAGCAGTCCCTTCGTGACGCTCATGACGTCACCTCTTCCTGGGTCGAACTGCTCGCAAATTTCGCCACGATCGTATCGCAGAACGCAGGCAGGTCGTCGGGTGAGCGGCTGGTGATCAGGTTCCCGTCGACCACGACATCCTGGTCAACGACCTCCGCTCCGGCGTTGCGCAGATCCGTGCGGATGCTCGGGAAGGACGTCAAGGTGCGACCTCCGACCACGCCAGCCTCGATCAACGTCCAAGGCCCGTGACAGATCGCGGCAATGGGCTTGCCAGTTTCGACGAAGTCGCGGACGAAGGAGACGGCGTCCTTGTCGACCCGGAGCCGGTCGGGGTTCACCGTGCCGCCGGGAAGCAGCAGGGCGTCGTAGTCGCCCACCGAGGCGTCGGCGACCAACCCGTCGACGGTGAACGTGCCCGCTTCATCCAGGTCGTTCTTACGGGCCTTGATCTCGCCGTCGTGGATCGAAAGGACCTCGGTCTGAGCGCCGGCCCGTTCCAGTGCTTCGCGGGGTTGCTCGAGCTCAACGCGTTCGACTCCGTCGGCGGCGAGGATCGCGACCCTCTTGCCCTGAAGTTCTGCTGCCATCTCAGTTTTCCTTCGTTCCGTTTGACATGCCGGGCTTGATGAGGACCTTAGTCCAACCCTTGGACCTGGCGTCGAAGTTCTTGTAGGCATCGGCAGCCTGGTCCAGCGAGATCTCGTGGGAGACGATCCACGAAGGGGTCGCCTTGCCGGCCGCGATCAAGTCCCGCAGCTGGCGGTTGTACCGCTTGACCGGGGCCTGACCGCTTCCCATGGTCTGCCCCTTGAACCAATGTGTGCCGAAGTCGATGGCCGCCTTGCCCTGCTTGGCCAATTCGCCCTCGGCCCCCGGGTCCTGGGGGACGAACACGCCGACGGTGCCGATCCCTCCGGTGAAGCGGACCGCGTTGATGAGCATGTTCAAGGTGGCGGCGGTGTCCTCGTTGCCCTGCGGATCGTGGGCCTGGTAGCCCACGCATTCGCAACCACGGTCAGCTCCGAGCCCCATAGTCTCGTCCAGCACAGCCTGCACGGGGTCGACCTTGGAGTCGTCGATGGCAATCGCACCGATCTGCTCGGCCAGCGCGAGCCGGTCAGGGTGGCGATCGACCACCATCACCTTTGCTGCGCCCTTGATCATCGCGGACAGGGCGGCCATCAATCCGACCGGACCCGCCCCAGCGATCACAACGCTGTCGCCGGGGATCACGCCGGCCATCTCGGTGGCGTGGTAGCCGGTGGGGAAGATGTCAGAGAGCATGACGTAGTCGTTCTCCCTATCCTCCGCATCCTCGCCCAGGCGCAGCGCGTTGTGGTCACCGAAAGGCACGCGGAGAAGCTCCGCTTGGCCACCGCCATAGGGACCCATGTCGGCGAACCCATAAGCCGCACCGGCGAGTGATGGGTCGGGCTGAGTGGTGAGGCAGTAGTTGGTCAGGCCGCGTTCGCAGTTCTTACAGAACCCGCACGAGATGTTGAACGGGAGCACAACCCGGTCTCCGACCCTGACCTTCTCCACGCCACTACCGACCTCGATGACCTCCCCCATGTTCTCGTGCCCGAACGTCCGGCCCACCTCGAAGGAGGTCCTCCCCTCGTACATGTGGAGGTCCGAGCCGCAGATGTTCGTCGTCGTCACCCTGACCAGGACATCGGTGGGCCGCTCGATCTTCGCGTCCGGGACCTCCTTCGTGCTGACCTGACGGGGTCCCTCGTACACCACTGCTTTCATGTCTACTCCGATCTGATGGTGTTGCTCGGTAGCCTTCTGGCCTTGATAGCCTCCTGGCAGAGCCTTGACAATGCAGCCCTTCGCGAGGTAGCGGACACCCTCGGGAACCACGTGTCAAGGGGCTCGCCTTGCGTTGATGTGTGTAGCGATCGAGCCGGGGTGGTGCCCGGGTCCCGCTGCGCGGAACCCTCTCCCCCAGTCTCAGGGCATGGGGTTCTCGGATCAAAAGAGCCACAGTCGACACCCGACCAGCGTCGTCGATGCCTGGGATACCGCACTCGCGGATCACAGCAAGGAGATATTGATCCGACTGCGGGCCGAGGTTGAGCAGATTCAAGCCGAGGCTGACGCCTCGGACGACCTGGCGGACGAGCACACGAAATAGAACATCTGTTCTAAAATCGATAACCTGGCGGTCCGCAAGGAGGATCGGCAGTGGGTACATCGAAGCGATACGCGTCGGCGGCCGATCGCAGGATGGATACGCGCATCCTCGAGCGGATCGCCGCGGAGGCCGGCCCCCTGCAGTCGCTCTCGAGCGCCGACCTGCGCTTAGACGTAGAACCGGTGACGATCGACCCGCGGCCGAAGCCTGCGAAAGCGTGGGTGCGCTTCGGCGCCACGCCGGCGCTCGTCGACGCGGAGGTCTGCCGGTCGACAGCGGATGCCTGCGCGATCAGGTTCCGCGTGGGCGAGACGGAGATGAAGGCATGGGTATGGGCCTCGGCTGTCACCCCGGCCTCTCCTGCAAGGCGCTGAACGTCCCCTGTGGACGGTTTCTGCAGCGCCGCCAGCATCCTGGTTGCCTGGCATCGTGGATGACGACGAATGGCCGGGCTTCTCCCCTACCTGTGAGCGCTGCCTGGTGCAGCTGCAACCGTCGTGGAACCCGCCGACTTCCCCGGTCTGGCGGTGCCCGAATTGCGGCCTGGTGCGCATGTTCTAGCCGATCTGGCGGACGGCGAGCAAAGCAAGCCCGAAAACGTCGGACGACGGTAGGTCGCTATTCACTCGCAAGGAGCGTGCAGCTCCGAGGTACTATCCGCTCCTTCAGTCAACGAGCCATCTGATCGTGTCCCGGTTCAATACCGGGTCTGAACACGGGCTTTGCGGGGGAAATGACGTAGCTCAACGTTACAATCCCCGCCGCGATCAATCCAACACGCCAATTCCAGAACGCCAAGCCGAATGCCGCCCAATAGGCAGCGGCGGTAAGACCATACTTGATGGTAAGGCGGCGAAGATAAGCCTCGGTTAGCCTTCGATCGGGAAAACCTCTGGCGGTGGCGTACACCCACCGAAGAAACCACCAGGTCGCCGGTGCCGCTGCTATGCCCAGGTACCAAAGGGCGGCGGTCGTGCTGTCCGCATCTCCACCGAAATGTTCGACCAACTGGCGCGCGGGAAATGGAGTGATACTGACCGCAGCCAAAAAGCCGATGGTCAGCAGGTTGTAGCCGTGGTCGGTCTTCTCCAGCAGCTTGCCGCTGAAATGACTGTGGGACCAATAGAGGCCGATGAGGATCACGCTGAGGACGTAGGCGGCGTAGTCCGGTGCCAGCTTCAGGTAGGCCGCGGCGAGGTCGCCATCCTCAGGCCTCGGTGCGCGCAGTTCCACCACAGGGACGGTGATCGCGATCGCAAACACCGCGTCGCTGAACACCTCGAGCCGATCCGTCTCATGTTCGGTTCCCTTGAGAGAGAAGACCGCCATTCGAGCTAGAGCATCTCGAGCGGGCGACGGTCGCGTGGCCGAGGAAATGCCGCGTCGAGTGTCGCAAGATCGGCGTCGGAAAGGACGATATCTGCGGCTGCCCGGTTCTCCCGCACATGTGCGATCGAACTCGCCTTCGGAATCGCAATGAGGCCATCGTGCCGCAACGTCCAGGAAAGTGCGACCTGCGCAGGGGTAGCACCAACCTTAGCTGCGATCTTCACAAGGGAGGGATGGCTCGAGAGTCGTCCCTGCTCGACGGGACTATAGGCCATGACAGGCATTTCATGAGCGACGAGCCACGGCAACAATTCCAACTCAGGGCCTCGACGGACGAGATTGTAGAGAACCTGATCGGTCACGCAGCCATCCCCGCCGGCAGCAACAAGCTCGTCCATGTCGTCAGTATCGAGGTTGCTGACACCCCAATACCGAATCTTCCCGGCCGATTTCAGCGCCTCCATCGCTTCTATCGTCTCAACGAGCGGCACCGATCCCCGCCAGTGGAGCAGGTAGAGGTCGAGCCGGTCGGTGCCGAGACGTCTCAAGCTCGCCTCGCATGCGCGTGAAAGGCGTGCGCGCGAGGCGTTCTGCGGATACGCCTTGCTGACGAGGAACAACCGGCCGCACCGGTCGCCTAGCGCTTCGCAGATCAGCGCTTCCGCCGCGCCGTCGCCGTACATCTCGGCAGTATCAACGAGTGTCATGCCCAGCTCGACACCGGCGATCAACGCGGCGATCGGCAAGGAGAGACGGCGCAAGGACCGAGCGCGCAACCGTCGGAACCTGGACCCAGGAACGACGATCCTCCTTGAGCAGGGCAGCCCTTGGAGCGACGCTCCGACTGCGAAGATCGAGCAACTCGTCATCGCCATCGCGCCGACGGTAATGGGAGCAGGACGCCTCGCTGCCTACCTCCGCAGCGCGCCCCCGCTCGCTTCGTCAAGGGATCAGGCCATGCCACGCGCGGCACAGCGGCTCCTCCGGAAAGCTCGCACCGCAGACCTGAAAGTCGCCCTGCCCGCCTGTGGACAGTGCGGCGAAGAGCGCTTCCTGGAACAGACAAGTCCGACCGGAGAACGGCTCGGCGGGCGCTGCACGAAACGCCGCTACGCTGCGCCCTGCTCTATATGCGACAGGCTTCTACCAATCACGCGCCGCATTGGTGAGTCACAATTCTGCGCCAACTGCTGGCGGCGCGACCCGAGGTCGCGAAGGGAATGCGCGGAGTGTGGGCGGCTACGCACGACCCACTCCATCGTCGGCGACAAGCCGTACTGCAACGACTGCGTGCCGAAACCGCGGATCGTATGTTTCATCTGTCACGAGGTCCGGCGGCTTTACTCCGCACGCATCGGTACTGGAGTCTGTGAGAGCTGCTACATCTCGACCGCCGGGTTTATGAAGCCGTGCCCTGAGTGCGGTGACAAACGTGTGATCGCCCACGACAAGGACGACAGACTGGTGTGTGCAGACTGTGCCGGGAACGCACCACTTTTCACCTGCAATGAATGCGGAGGCGAACGGGGGGCACGGCGGACGCTGTGCTCGGGCTGCGATCTGGTGAAACAAGTCGAGGAGCTATTCTCCGAAGCGTCGGATAGCGACGCGCGTGCTGCCCTCGAACCTCTACGCCACTATCTCCTTTCCTACAAGCACGACGCGGACCGGCTTCTGCGCTGGATGAGCCGCAGCACTAGCATCGCGATCCTGCGGCGGATTCTCGATGGCGAGATCCCCATCAGTCAACGCGCGTTGGAGATGCCCGAGCATCCGCATGCAGCATTGCGCGTTCGGGCTCTGCTTGAAGTCACGGGATGTCTGACAGAAGAACGCGACCCCTGGGCGTCATATGAACAATGGGCGGATCAACTCATCGCGATTTGCCCAAAGGCGAACCGAGAGCAATTTACGATCTTCACCCGTTGGATCGTTCCTGCCACCGCGCGCGTGCAGATTCGACGACGAGGCATCACCGATAGCACCCTCAGCCGGGCCAGAGAGATGAGCCGCGCGGCGCTCGAATTCCTCCAGATGCTCGAAGCGCGGAACCTGTCGTTGCAATCCGCCCCGCAGTCGATCTTCGACGAGTTCGCTGCCTCGCGCCGCAGCAGAGCAATCGCGATCCGTCCTTTCATCCGATGGGCGAAACAGACCGGCGCGATGCGCCGAATCTCCGCCCCGGTACGACCCAAGTCCGCCCCGTCGCTCGCCTACAGCGAGGCCACCCATCATTCTTGGGTGTCTCGCTTCCTCGAAGACGATCAGCTGAACGAGGGAACGAGGCTCGTCGGATTGATGGTCGGTCTCTACGCAGCGCCGATCACACGGCTCGTCAAACTCCAAGACAAGAACATCGTCTATCGAGGCGAAACGGCGACGCTTTCCCTCGGGAACGCTCCGCTCCACCTAGCGCCACGCGTCACCGAACTGCTCGGCATGCAACTGGCGCAGCGCGCTATATCCCCGGAAGGATGGTTATTCCCATCACCCGCCCTTCCTGGCCGACACATCGACCCCTCGACGCTTACCAAACGCCTGAGAGACCTCGGCTGCGAGACCATCCTGCTGCGCGGCGCTGCGATGATCAACCTGACCGCTACCGTCCCGCTCGGACCCTTGGCGGATCTCACAGGGCGATCACTATCGGCGACAGGCAGATGGATCAAGTCATCGGGTAGCACCTATCTGGTGTACCCGGCGATCCGGGATCCCTCCCGTCCTGGTGTGTCCAGCCAGTAGAACACTGCCGGGAACTCGCGGCCTTCGTGTCCTCAGATGCTGTTGAGTAGGCTGAGATCGAGTCCGTGCCACTCGCGCACACGCGAGAACGGACTCGTTCTTGTCCTGCCAGAAGGAGCCCGCCCATGTCGCGCTTGTCGGACCTGCTGCGCACCGTCAATCAACTCGATCCGCAGCTCGCTAAGGACCTCGACAGCGAGATCCAGCCACTCCAGAAGCGTCTACCGTTCGGGCTCAACTTCGAGCGTCATGCGCCGGAGGCGGTGGAGCTTCCCGCGCACAAGATTCGCAAGATGAGCAAGGTTCGAGTGCTCCCTCCGAGAGGGGTGACGGGGCACGGCGACCAGCGCATCTGGACTGTCGATGGAATCAACGGAGAGACCGCCGACATCTCGACGCCGAACGGCGCGAAGATCGAGGCCGCCTCGGTGGCATTGGATGACCTGGTTCTCGTGGCCGAATTCCGTGACCGCATCTACCCCGGCCTGCGCCCCGACGGGACCATCGAGCGCGGCGGCAATAAGCCGTTCCATACGGTCATCAATGGCGAGAACTTCCACGTCCTGGAGCAGCTCACGTTCACGCACGAGAAGTCCGTGGATGCGATCTACATCGACCCGCCCTACAACACAGGATCGCGCGACTGGAAGTACAACAACGATTACGTCGAGGGCGACGACCTGTACCGGCATTCGAAGTGGCTGGCGTTCATGGAGCGGAGGCTGAAGCTCGCCAAGCGGCTCCTGAAGCCCGCGAGCTCCGTGTTGATAGTCACGATCGACGAGAAGGAGTACTTGCGCCTTGGCCTGCTACTGGAGCAGACGTTTCCCGAAGCGCGTATCCAGATGGTGACGAGCGTCATCAGTAGTCAAGGCTCAGTGCGTGACGGAATGTTCAGTCGGTCTGACGAATACATCTTCTTCGTGTTCATGGGGCAGATGGCAGCCGCCCGCACGACTGACGACATGCTGAACGAAGGCCAATCCGAGAGCAAGTCTCAGGTGTGGTTTCAATACGTTCGGACTGGCAAGGGGAACTTGAGGGCAGACTCGCCCAACTTGTTCTTCCCGATTTTTGTAGAGGAAGCAACCGGACGCATTGTTCGGGTAGGGGCGCCGATTCCGCTTGGGACGAGTGTCGAGACGGTGCCAGTCCCAGCGGGTGAGGTCGCGGTATGGCCGAAGACCGCCACGGGCGCGGAAGCTCGCTGGCGCACAGGGGTCGAGGTCGCGCGACGGCGGGTCGAGAAAGGGCTGATCAGAGCCACCAAGTCCCAGCGACGGGGACGAGGCTACTCGATCATGACGGTGAACCAGGGCACCGAGGATCAGATCGAAAAGGGCGAACTCAGTGTGACCGGCCGCAACCCTTTGACTGGCGCAGCCATCATAGACACGTCGATGGTGTCTCGTGATCGTGCAGCAAAGACAACTTGGAACAGGGTCTCTCATAATGCGGGATGGCATGGCTCGAAGCTCGTTGCGGGCCTTCTGCCGGGTCGTTCATTCCCATACCCGAAGAGCCTCTACGCAGTGGAGGATGCCCTGAGGTTCTTTCTATCCGACAAACCAAACGCGGTCATTCTCGACTTCTTCGCTGGTTCCGGGACGACAGCTCACGCTGTCATGCGCTTGAACAAGCAGGACGGCGGCCGCCGTCAGTGCATCTCGGTGACGAACAACGAAGTCTCGGCCGACGAACAGGCCGCTCTGCGCAGGAAGGGCGTGCGGCCTGGCGATCCCGAGTGGGAGAAGCTGGGCATCTGCGACTACATCACGAAGCCGCGCATCCGCGCCGCGATCACGGGCGAGACGCCCGACGGCGCCCCGATCAAGGGCGACTACAAGTTCGTCGACGAGTTCCCGATGGCTGAGGGGTTCGAGGAGAACGCCGCCTTCTTCACTCTGACGTACGAGTCGAAGTGGCTCGTCGGCGTGGACCGCGCGTTCGCGGCGATTGCTCCGATGCTGTGGCTACGCGCCGGTGCGGTCGGCTCTCGCATCGACTGGATCGAAGGCGGATGGGCGATCGCTGACAGCTACGGCATCCTTCGCGACCTTGACCAGGCCGCCGAGTTTGTCGAGGCACTGCGCGGGAAAGGCGGCATTCGGATCGTGTACGTCGTCACGGACGACGAGGGGCGGTACCAGCAGGTCGCCGACGAGATCCGCGGCGTCGAAACCGTCCGCCTATATGAAGACTACCTCCGCAACTGCGAGATGACGGGGGACTTCTGATGCGCTTCACGCTGAAGGACTACCAAGCAGACGCGGTCGGTGACACGCTGCGCGAACTGACCTCTGCGCGGGACTTCTACCGCAGCGCGAGCAGGCGAGTCTCGTCGGTGGCGCTGACGGCTACGACGGGCGCCGGTAAGACGGTCATGGCTGCGGCCGTGATCGAGTCGCTGTTCTGGGGCAGCGACGACTTCAGCATCGCGCCGGACCCCGGCGCCGTCGTGCTGTGGTTCAGCGACGACCCGGCGCTGAACCAGCAGACCAAGCATCGGCTGGAACAAGCGTCGGACCGCCTGCGCAACCGTCTCGTCACGGTCGAGCACCCGTTCAGATACCAGAAACTCCAGTCGGGCAACGTCTACTTTCTGAACACCTCGAAGCTGTCGAAGAACAGCCTGCTCGTGCGGGGCCGCGACGACTCCAACACCCTGCCTGGCTTCGACTCGCATGCAGACACAGTGCCGTTCACGTTCTGGGACACCCTGCGGAACACGATCGAGGACAACGACCTCACGCTCTACATGGTGCTTGACGAAGCACATCGGGGCATGGGCAAACGCCCGTCGGAGACGCCGACCATCGTGAAGCGCCTCATCAACGGCCACAATGACGTGCCGCCGGTGCCGATCGTCTGGGGCATCTCGGCGACTGTGCAGCGGTTCGAGGCTGCAATGAGCGAAGCCGAGGTGCAATCGAATCGTGTGCACCTCGCGACGGTGCAGGTGGACCCTGTGCGTATCCAGGAGTCGGGTCTACTGAAGGACGACATCGTGCTCGACTTTCCCGCGGAGACGGGTGATTTCAATACAGTGCTGCTGCGCCGGGGCGTCCGGAAGGTGAAAGGAATTTCTGCGGCCTGGACGGCGTACGCGAACGATCAGAACGAGGAGCCCGTCAGGCCCCTCATGGTGCTTCAGGTGCCGAACAAGCCGTCGCCGACGGAGGTCGCCTCGGCTATCGACGTGATCCGTGACGAGTGGCCTGAACTGGAGGCGGACGCGATCGCCCACGTCTTTGGCGAGCACACTGCGCAGACGTTCGGCTCGCACAGCGTGCCTTACATCTCCCCGGAGCGCGTGCAGGACGCCTCCTACGTCCGTGTGCTGCTTGCCAAGGACGCCATCAGCACGGGCTGGGACTGCCCGCGCGCTGAGGTCATGGTCTCGTTCCGCCCAGCGAGGGACGAGACGCACATCACGCAGCTTCTCGGCCGGATGATCCGTACACCGCTCGCCAGGCGTATCGAGGGCGACGACCTGCTCAACAGCGTCGAGTGCATCCTGCCGAAATTCAACAAGGCGACGGCCAGCCTCGTGCTGGAGCGGATCATGGGCAACGACCTGACCACGGGCGGCGGGACGGGACAGCGTGTCCTCGTCGACCCACAGGTCATGACGCCGAACCAGGCCGTCCCGGACGAGGTCTGGGAATTGTTCCAAGCCTTGCCTGCCGAGACACTGCCTCGCAAGCATGCGAACCCGATCAAGCGACTCACTTCGCTGGCACACGCGCTCGCGGCTGACCGGCTGCTAGCTGACGCGGGGAAGCTCGCCCACGAGCGCCTCCACGGTGTTCTGAACGGACTCTCGGCTCAGTATGCAAACGACCTGACGAAGGCGCTCAAAGACGTTCAGACGGTTGCTGGCGGCACCGTTCGCGGACAAGCACGCCACGGGCTCCGCCAGGACGAGTCGTGGACGGAGTACGCGGACGACCGCGCCATCCAGGACGCATATCGCACAGGCGCGCGGTCGATCACGCCAGACATCGCCCGTACCTACGTCGAACATCTCGCCGCGGACGCTGAGGACGAGGACGCCTACCGCGACGCGAACGTCCGAGTCGCAGCCCTCGCTATGCTGCCGCAGACCCGTCCCGCGCTCGATACCGAGGCCGACCGCATCGCACACGAGTGGCTCGGCAAGTACCGTGTCGCGATCAAAGACCTCTCCGAGTCAAGGCAGAGCCTCTACGCAGAGATCACCGCCATGAGCACGGACCCTCAGCTCATCTCAATGGCGTTGCCGAAGAACCGCCAGGAGGAGACGAAACGCGTCACCGGCGACTCCGAACAGCTCCTTGAACGACGGGCACTGCACTTGTTGGCCGACGACGAGGGCATGTTCCCGGTCGGGAAGCTGAACCCCGACGAGATCGAGGTGCTGGACGCCGAGATGTCGAGGGGCGGGGCTCTGGCCTGGTATCGGAACCCAACAGGCGGCCGCGATTCGATGAGCATCGCCTACCAGGACCGTCACGGCGAATGGCGCACACTGCGCCCCGACTTCCTCTTCTTCGCCAACGGCGAAGACGGAGTGCGAGCGAGCATCGTGGATCCCCACGGCCACTGGCTCCCGGACGCGGCGTGGAAGCTACACGGCATGGCGAGGTTCGCCGAGGCCTACGGGGACCAGTTCCACAGGATTGAGGCAATCAGCCGGATAGACGGGAAGCTCAGAGTGCTCGACTTGAAGCTCGCCGACGTGCGCGCGAAGGTGCTGAACGAAT
This sequence comes from Microbacterium sp. str. 'China', assembly GCF_002993305.1. NCBI lineage: Bacteria > Bacillati > Actinomycetota > Actinomycetes > Micrococcales > Microbacteriaceae > Microbacterium > Microbacterium sp. str. 'China'. The sequence goes on from NZ_CP027434.1 coordinate 2,281,651, forward strand.
CCGACGCGCGGTTCGCCTACGACCGCGCCGCCGTGGACTATTGAGCGCAGGATCGTCTGCCACTCGTAGTCGTTACTCACCGGCTGAGATCGCGAATCAATGTCGTTGGTAACCGAGAATCTCAACCACAGGGACGGGGCGTGAGCGATGACAGATCCTGAGGCAACGCAGATGCCGATCTACAGTCAGGCGGAGGCATTCGCGAAGCGGCCTGGAATGTACATTGGACGGCCAATCCGAATCGACCGAGTGATGATCTTTCTGCACGGCTACGAGGTCGCGATCTTCCACGTCCGCTTGGCGCGCTTCCCCGAGATCGCCAAGGTGCACCAGTCGGGCGGTCCACTGTCACAGTTCCGCGCTCAGATGCGGGATGAAGGACGGTTGCGATGGGACAGCGTGGAGCTCACTGCGGTGGCCGAAGCAATCGGCTGGACAGGTGAAGAACCGCCCGTGCTAGATGATCTGACCGAAGAACAGCACCACGCCGCGATCTGGCGTCTTGTACCCCTGCTGGAGCGAATGTTTACATTGCCTGCTGCCGTCGTTGAATCTTGATGCGATGAGCGAACCAAAAATTGAGAACGATCTCGCCCTAATCGAGAAGGCCCAGCAGCTCGCCGGACACTTCCCTGACGCCGACGCACTCGACCGCGCCCGCCGCATCCTCAACGGCAGCACCACCCCGGCCGAGGCATACGCCGAGCTGGACGAGAAGTACGGGTCGAACGTCGAGGACGGGCGAAAGAAGTACGTCCGATGACACGCCCTGCTCAGCGTCAGCGCCCTAACGCCTCCCGAGGTCGCGCGAGCACATTCTGACTGGCCCGAGCTGTTCGAGGGACTCAGCGCTGAGCAAGTAAACGCCGTGCGCACAGTGCTAAGCATCCGGCTGCGCAGCGGGCAGAACCTGGACTACGGCACAGTGCGAGAGCTTGCGGTCCACGCACAGACCTGCCCGTTAGTTCACGCGTAGCACGCCTGCCTCATCCCTTCGAAGGTGCGTCAGCCTCTTCCGGTGGAACGGAGAACTATGGGGTAACAGTTCTCGCCTGGGTATGTCACTTCCACCAGTAGACCACAATCCCCTGCTCGTTCGTCTCTTCATCCCCTTCCCTGATCAACCGTTTTTCTTCGCCTTCCGGCAGACAGAGATAAAACGGAGGCGGAGCGCGCAGCGCGCGCAATGTCGAGCGATATAAGCCCGTAGGGCGCGTTCGAGATTGTAGGAACGGAGTCGCGGGAGCCGACGTATTCTCGACAGCCGGAAAGGTCAAAGAAACAGAGCTTCTGCTGCGCCGTGTCAGCGGCTCCTTCGCGCGTTCGCGCGCTCGTCGTTTGGTTTTCCACGGGATCACCGGATGGGGAGTTCCGTGCCGTCGATCGGGGGGCGGTTGCAGGCGCCCGCGCCGCCGCACAACTCCATGCCGTAGAGGGCGTAGAACGCCTCCGGGTTGACGAAGTTCGCGTAGACGCCCGGGGCCCCTTCCGGCCTGCGAGAGAACCAGCGTGTCGAGCTGGGCGTTGGTGTTGTGCCTCCCGTCCGTCACCGGTCGCGCCGCGACCCGCGTGTCAGCCGTTCTTCGCGGCCAGTCGGTCCGTCTCGCTGTCGTTCCGCCACCCGGCGGTCGCGCCGCCGTCGACGCTGTAGTTCTGTCCGGTCACCCAAGAGGACTCGTCGGAGGCCAGGTAGAGCGCCATGTACGCGATGTCCTCGCCCGTGCCGGGGCGTTGAATGAGCGCGTTGCCGACCTGCCAGGCCTTGCCCTCCGCGTCCACCGCCTTGTCCGTCGCCGGGGTGCTGACGATCGGCGCTTCCGACCCGCCGTAGTGCAGTGTGCCCATGGTGGACGACATCCATTCTCGGAATGACAACTCGGTCACATCGGCGAGAGGCTCGCTATGCCTACGGTTGCCCTTCCAGGTTAGTGGGCGGGTACCAGACCCGCTGCCCGTCCACCGACGCGAACGACGTGAGTGTGTGGGGTTTGGTGGAGGTGGCGCTCATGATGTCCTTCACAGAAATGTGGCGAACGAGCAGCGCATCCGCGATGAGAGACCGGTGGCAGCGCCACGGGACCGCTTCCGCGCACATGATCGCCACAATCTTCTCTTTTGCTCGATCGATCAGACGGTCTATTCCACGCGCGAAGGGCTCGGTTTGCATGTAGTCGGCGTAGCTTCGGAAGCTTTTGTTGCGCCAGGCGCCGTTGATGCTCTCCACATTCACTGGGGTGTGGCGGAGACCGCCGAGTTCTTCCATCCGCGCATAGTGCAGGCCTGCGTGCGTCAGGCTTTCCTCAAGCGCCTGCGCGCCGAATTGCGGGTTATGTCGGGAGCCGGGAACCGTCCGCACATCGATGAGTTGTTGCACGCCGTTGTTTTCGAGCAGCGCTATGAACTCCTCGATCGGGTGTGTGGAGTGACCGATGGTGAACACTGTCGAGGGTTGCATCCTGCTCCTGAACGGTTGCGAGCGGTCGGTGGAGCCTGACCCGGTTTCCCGGACGGTTTCTCTGTGTTGATCATGCCGCGGTTGCGGCGGGGTTGTGAAGTCGTTCGAACTCCACGGGGCTGAGGTTGCCGAGCGCGGTGTGCGGGCGGGTGGGGTTGTAGAAGCCCTCGATCCACTCGAATATCGCCGACGACAGCTCGGTCCGGGATGTCCAGGTTGAGCGGTCGAGGAGCTCGCGTTGCATCGTGGACCAGAAGGACTCGATGAGCGCGTTATCGACCGATGAGGCGACTCGCCCCATCGAGCCGAGCAGTCCGGCTTGCCTGAGTCGGTGGCCGAAGAGCCACGACGTGTGTTGCGCTCCTCGGTCGGCGTGGACCACGGTGCCAGGCTCGGGTCGGCGGCGCCAGCGAGCCATTTCGAGCGCGTCAACGACGATCTCCGCGGTGATTCTGTCTGAGATCGACCAGCCGACGACGCGGCGGGAGAACGCGTCGATCACTGCGGCGCAGTAAACCCACCCGTCTTTCGCGCGATGCTGCGTGATGTCACAGAACCAGAGCCGGTTCGGCTCGTGCGCGCGGAACTGTCGCTTCACGAGGTCCTCGTGCGTCGCCGTGTCCGGCTTCCAGCCTCGTCGTTTGCGTCGATGAGACACCCCGGTCAGGCCATCCAGGCGCATCACCCGGGCGACGCGCTTCTTGCCCACGTGGACACCGAGCCCGAGCCGCAGCTCGGCCAGCACCCGCGGGGCACCATAGGTGCCGCGCGAATCGCGGTGAACCCGCCGGATCGTCGCCGGGGGCGCCCTATCAGCGATCGTCCGCGGCGATGGCGGACGCGACGCCCACTCGTAGTATCCCGAGGTCGACACCCTGAGGAACCGGCAGGCCACCGCGACGGGAACCCCATCCGCGGCAAGCTCCTGGACCAACCGGAACCCTATTTTGGGAGTACGTTCTCCCGAGCGAGATAGGCGCTGGCGCGCTTGAGGATCTCATTCTCCATCTCCAGCACGCGGTTGCGGCGACGCAGCTCGACCAGCTCCATATGCTCGTCGGTCGTGATCCCGGCCTTGCGGCCGGAGTCGATCGCGTCGCGGTTTATCCAGTTCCGAAGGCACGACTCGCTGATCCCCAGATCACGAGCGGTCTGACCGACAGGGTTTCCCTGGGCGACCAGATCCAGGGCTCGACGCCGGAACTCCGGCGAGTGGGCAGCAGGCATCTCACGGGCTCCTTCCGAGACGATCATCGCCTCAACTCAGGTGTCCGGGAAACCGTGTCAGGCTCCCCCCACGCTCGGCGTTTGCGCAGGTCAGCGGCTCGTTCGCCCAGTGGGCACATCAAGCGATAGACGCAAAGCCGACGTGATGAGGTCGTCGGTTCGATTCCCACAGGGGGCTCCGGCGAACAGCCCCTGACCTGCGGAAACGCAGGGCAGGGGCTGTTCGGGTCTGGTGGTCGCGCGATGCGCTGGCCTCACGGCTCTGCCCGACACCGACGTCGCTCTCCTCTGCGACGGACCCCTCGCGGCCGGCATCCTGTCCGTGTGTCGATAGGCCTCGCACCGCTCGGCAACGCAGCGTGACGTTGCGTCGCGACCTGGCTACGGCTCGGAGGGGCGCGGTTGTCTCGTGCGTTGGCGGACTACGGGAGCTTGGACGCGAGGAGGTCGGCCGCCATGATCTCGGGTGCTGCGCCGAGGAGGTGCTGGTTGGCCGTCAGGTCCGAGCCGTGACCGGCTACGTCGACGACGCACGCATCCAGCCTCGTGCCGGCCGGGGGCCGGGTTCGGTGCGGGTCGGTCTCAGAAGGCGCTGGCGGCGGCTTCGGCGACGGCCTGGTCTTGGACGCCGGTTCCTCCGCTGACGCCGACGGCGCCGACGACCTGGCCGTCGCGCTCGAGCGGGATGCCACCGGCGAAGATCATCACCCGACCGTTGTTGGAGGCGTTGATGCCGTAGAACTGCTCACCGGGTTGGGCGAGGTCGCCGAGGTCTTTGGTGGCTGTGTCGAACGCTCGGGCCGTGAAAGCTTTGTTGATCGAGATGTCGATGCTGCCCAGCCACGCTCCGTCCATCCGTACGTGAGCGACGAGATTGCCGCCGGCATCGACGACGGCGATGTTACTGGGCTGACCCTGCGTGCTGGATTCAGCTTCTGCTGCCGCGATGACACGTTTGGCGTCGTCCAACGACAATGTAGGAATAGATGGCATCAATTGCTCCTTCGAATGTGGCGTGCGCTTTGTGGCTCGAGCCGCTCCATAGCCGCCCGTTGGTTTGCCTGTTGAGTTTGTGACCGGCAGCGCTCGTGTTGTGTTCGCGTTGCGGACGTGCGTTGGCGGACTACGGGAGCTTGGACGCGAGGACGTCGGCCGCCAGGATCTCGGGTGCTGCGCCGAGGAGGTGCTGGTTGGCCATCAGGGCTGCGACGATGGCGCCGTCGGCGTGGGCGTCGCGAGCGGCCTCGTCGGGGAATGCATCGAAGATCCAGAAGGTGTCGGCGTGGGTCCTGACCGCGAACCAGACAATCGTTCCTACTTCTTCGTTGGCGAGTGCGACAGCGCCGGCGAGCAGATCGGCGACCGCGTCGTGCTGTCCATCGGCCGCGACGATCTTGGCGACGAAGGCATACGGAAGTGATGCGGGTGTGGACATGAGGGACTCTCCTTGAAATCGGGGTTCTTCGTGGGACGAGTTCAGCGTATGACGAGCGAGGGCCGGTGGGGAGTGGCGTATACGGCAGTATTGCTATTGTTTACGTCATGCGTATTGGACTGATCGCGATCGACGGCTGCTTCGGTTCGGCTATCGCGTCGATCATCGACATCGTGCGGGTGGCCGAGGGTGCCCGCGGCGATGTCGACCCGCGGATCGACCCGATCGAACTCGCCATCCTCGGACCGAAACGGCGAGTGACCACGACGGCATCGATGACCCTGTCGGTGGACCACCCGCTGTCGGAGTCCGGAGAGTTCGACGTGGTCGTTGTCCCTGCGCTTGGAACCCTTACGGCCGCCGCTACCAACGACGCCCTCCAGAGCCGAGATGCTCGTTCGGTCATCGCCTCGCTCGGGCGCCTCGACGAGGCGACCACCCGGATCGCCGCGGCGTGCACCGGCGTGTTCGCCGTCGCCGAGACCGGACGGATGCATCATCGGCGGGCGACGACCAGCTGGTTCCTGGGGCCGGAGTTCCTGAAGCGCTATCCGACCGTCGCCCTCGATCTCGACACCATGGTCGTGACCGACGGGAACCTCGTCACCGCCGGCGCCGCGTTCGCCCACATCGACCTCGCGCTCTCACTCGTGCGATCGATCAGCCCCGACCTGGCCCAACATGTCGCCAAGCTCCTCATCATCGACGAGCGCCCGTCGCAGGCGGCCTTCGTCGCTTACGAACATCTCCGGCACGAGGACTCGATCGTCGTCGAGTTCGAACGCTTCGTGCGCGCCCGCCTGGACGAACCGTTCAACGTCGCCTTCGTCGCGCAGTCACTTGGCACCAGCCGGCGCACCCTCGAAAGACGAGTCCGTGCGGCGCTCAACCTGACTCCGCTCGGCTTCGTCCAACGGCTTCGCATCGAACGAGCTCGGCACCTCTCAGCAACCACGGACCTCACCTCCGCCGAGATCGCGCTACGAGTCGGCTACGCGAACGCCGAGACTCTGCGCTCCCTCCTGCGTAGGGAGCGACACCGTTCCTGACCTATCGCCATGCCTGTAGCCGGTGTGCCAGTGCTCGACTGGAATCACCTCTCAGCACGTCGCGTCGACGCTCCTGCGTCGCCCCCTGAACGACCCACTCGACACGCCCGCAGCACAGGCCATGTGACGTGTCCCGGCTTCCCGGACGGTCGGAGTTGGGTGGCTGCGATGTCGCTGCGTTCTCGTCGAGAGCATCAGCAGACCCGATCAGAGTCGATTGGGATAGGACGCGAAGGCGGTCAGGTCAGGGCGGCCGAAGCCGGCCGGCGGGGTAGCGTCGGACACGTCGAGGTCTTTCGGATGGATGGCGTAGGAACCTCCATCGTCGGGAGACCTCGACGTCTATCCCGGGACCGCCACGCCAACGCCAACTACACCCTCATCTGGGAAGAGCCCGTTTACGGCACCTTCACCGGGCATTTTTGCGGGACAGTCTTACGGGAATCGAAGGCTTAGGTAGTTGCTGGGTTCTGGTCGTTCACCCGGATGGTCCGCACCTGTACCGGTGGACGACCGGCTATCGGGACAGCGGAAGCGGTGTGCGCGGGGCAGACCCGTCAGGAGCGGTCGAGTTCCTTCGCGAAGAACACGCTCGCGGCCTTGAAGACTTCGTTCGCCTTGCGCAGCTCAGCGTTCTCACCCCGCAGGCGCTTGTTTTCCTCGGCAACATCGGTGGGCACACCGGGACGCTGCCCGCCGTCGACTTCGCGACGGCGATGCCACACCCGCAACGTCTCCGCGCTCATACCAAGAAGCCCAGCGACATGGCGCACCGCGGTTATGAGATTCGGATGCGAGGGCTTCGCCTCGTCCAGCATCCGCAACGCCTTCTCCCGCATCTCGGGCGACTACTTCTGATTCATCAATTCCATCCTTGCTTGAAGAACGGAACGGAACGAAACCCAGAGCGATTCACCTTACCCGGCCAACGACGCACCCTCGACGTCTACACCCCCATCTGCAAAGAGCCGGTTATGCCCCTGACGTCAGCGTCGCGGCCTCGGCGAGGGCGGCGGCGAGATACGGTGCTGAAGCGCTGTTTCTCGACGCGGCGACCTCTGCTGGCGTTCCGGACGCGACCACTGTGCCGCCGTCGTCACCGGCTCCCGGCCCGAGATCGATGACGTAGTCGGCTGCGCCGACCACCCGCATGTCGAGTTCCACCATCACGACCGTGTTGCCCGCATCGACGAGAGTCTGAAGGTGGGTAACTAGACGGTCTGCGTCGGCACAGTGCAATCCGGAGGTCGGCTCATCGAGCACATACAGAGTGTCGCCGCGCTGCGCTCGTTGCAGTTCGGTGGCCAGCTTCACACGCTGCGCCTCCCCACCGGAGAGCTCTGTGGCCGGCTGTCCCAAGCGCAGATAACCGAGCCCGACATCAACCAGCGAGGTGAGTGAGCGCATCACGTCGTACTCGCCGGCGAAGAACTCGTGAGCCTCTTCGACGCTCATCGCGAGGATTTCCGCGATGTTGCGCCCTCGCCAGGTGATCTCCAGGGTGCTCGATTGATAGCGGGTGCCATGGCAGTCGGGACACACGGTGTAGACCGAGGGCAGGAAGAGCAGCTCGACCATCACGGAGCCTTCACCCTCACAGGTCGGGCAACGGCCGCCTGCGACATTGAAGGAGAACCGACCGGGCTTGTATCCGCGTGTCCGAGCTTCCGGCGTCTCGGCGAACCGGCGCCGCACATGATCGAAGAGTCCTGTGTAGGTCGCGACGTTGGAGCGGGGCGTGCGGCCGATGGGTTTCTGGTCGATGCTCACCACACGCCGGACCGTCGTGAGGTCGCCCTCGACCGACCCTCCGAGTTCATCGGACTCGTCAGTGAGGAGCAGGGTGTCGGCCTCTGCGTTGTCCTCCTCGATGCGACGGGTGTCTCCTTGCCTGGCGCCGATGAGGGCTGGCAGGACTTGACTGACAAGGCTGGACTTCCCCGACCCTGACACGCCAGTGACAGCCGTGAGCGTTCCGAGCGGTAGCGCCACAGATACGTCCCGCAGGTTGTTGCGGGTGACGTGCTCCAGCTGCAACCAGTCGTGGGCGGCACGGGGCTGGTGCGGTGGGAGGCCGCTGCCTCCGAAGATGTATCCGCGCGTCACCGACTCGTCGACCTCCGCGAGCCCGTCCGTGGGGCCGCTGTAGATCACGCGCCCGCCGCGTTCCCCGGCTCCGGGGCCGATGTCGACGAGCCAGTCCGCGTGCCGCATGACGTCGACGGAGTGTTCCACGACGAAGAGGCTGTTGCCGCGCTGCTTGAGGCCGTCGAGGATACCCAGCAGCGCGGTGACGTCGTGCGGATGGAGACCGGCTGACGGTTCGTCGAGGACGTAGACGACACCGAACAGTTCCGACGTGAGTTGCGTGGCGAGTCGAAGTCGTTGCAGTTCCCCCCCGGACAGTGTCGGCGTCGTACGGCTCAGCGAGAGGTAGCCGAGTCCGAGGTCGATGATGGGGCGCAGGCGGTCCAGCAGCTCGGCACCGAGGCGGGCTGCCGCGGCGCGCTTCTCGGCGGACCGATTCGGCGTGCGACGGACATCGGGTGCAGCGGAGTGCGCAGACCCGCCTGCAGCGACGCGTTGGGCGACGGCCTCGCGCCTGGTCTCGACGTCTATCGTTGCGCCGGAGGTCTCGTCCTCGAGGTCGGATTCGGCGACGACGGGCACGAGAAGTTCTGCCAATTCACGCAGTGGCAAGGCTGAGAAGTCGGCGATGTCCAGTCCTTCGAACGTGACCGTCAGCGCTTCGGGCTTGAGCTTCTTCCCCTGGCACACCGGGCACACCGCTGCGCTCATGAACTGGGCTACGCGGCGCTTCATCGACGCGCTCTTCGTGTTTGCGAAAGTGTCGAGCACGTATCGTCGCGCGCCGACGAACGTGCCTGAGTAGCTCGGTTCGATCCCCGCTTGGATCGCCCGTCGAGCCTCAGCGAGCGTGAGTCGCGAGTGAACCGGGACGAACGGAGTCTCGTCGGTGTAGAGGATCCAGTCCCGATCCTTCTTCGGCAGATCTTTCCACGGCACATCCACGTCATAGCCGAGCGCGACCAGCACATCGCGCAGCTGGTGGCCGTGCCAGGCGGTCGGCCACGATGCGATGGCGCGTTCCCGGATGGTGAGTGAAGGATCGGGGACCATCCGCTCCTCGGTCACCGCGTACACTCTGCCAATGCCGTGGCACTCGGGGCACGCGCCCTGCACGGTGTTCGCGGAGAAGTCCTCGGCGTAGAGCATCGGCTGACCATCTGGGTATGCACCTGCTCGCGAATAGAGCATCCGAACCACACTCGACAGCGTGGTGATGCTGCCTACAGAGGAGCGCGCGCTGCGCCCTCCGCGCTGCTGCTGCAAGGCGACTGCGGGCGGCATCCCAGTGATGGAGTCGACGTCGGGGACACCCGCCTGGTCGATCAGTCGCCGCGCGTACGGGGCAACTGACTCTAAGTAGCGCCGCTGCGACTCCGCGTACAACGTGCCGAAAGCCAAGGAGGACTTCCCGGATCCGGACACGCCCGTGAACACGACCATCGCGTCACGCGGAACCGTGAGATCGACGTCCTTGAGGTTGTGTTCCCGGGCACCACGCACCCGGACATCGGGCTGGACGTGGGGGGACGCTGAGGAAAGGTGATCCATTTCGGAACTGTACCAAGCGGCTCTCGTGGTAAGCAGGTTCATCGACCGTGGGAGGCAAGATGATGCGGCTGTCTACCGGCTCTTCAAGGTTCGTGGTGAAGGGCGCTTCGTCGGCATCGTCTTTACCAACACGTTCGAGGATTCCCTCCCCTCTACGGGAGCAGATGGGGCAACAGCGATACTCGCGCTGCTTCTTGGTCTCGGCATCCTTGGCGGGGGCGCCTGGCTGGTGACGACAAGTAGGAGGAGACGTCTCACGCGATGAAGAACCTCCCCACCGTCGCCGCCGGACGGAGATCACCGCGGTAGGTCCCTGTCGTCGATCTCACGCCAACCGCATCCGGCTCACTAGGTGGGCGTCTGTCCTGAATGCTCCTTGTAGAACCTCCGGGTTATCACTCAGTTACCGCAGCCCTACACCGAAAATCGACGACGATGGCGATCCTTGCTGGCGTCAAGAGCCACAAAACACATCGCGGATGTTCGACGTGCGGCGGACTCCTCCGCTCCTTGACTTTGTCGATGGCCACGGCACTGAGAATCAGTGCAGGCACGCCAAGCACGCTCCGCATGCTGCCCTGGAGCAGCACCACGTTCAGCTTGGGCGCGAGCTCCAGCAGCCGCAGGATTGTCTGGACACCGGCGTCCAGTTGGGCGATGTTCGGTGCCCGGTTGATGTACCAGGAACTCGGCACACTTGTGCATGCACGAGGAACCCGGGAAGTTCGTCGTCAGTCTTATGAATCTGGCGCTGCCGCACGCCGCACGCCGCACGGGCATGGTCATGGAGTTCACAGACGTACACGCTCCGAGCGTCACCCGCACACCACGAATCAACCTTTAGCAACACGCTCTAGTGGCGGTGGCTAATGGGCCCGAGATGGTCGACACGCCGGAGACGAGGCCGCGTAGAGCTGGGCGACAAGCAGCCGACTACCGGGTCAGAAGGCGACTTCGCCCGCCGGGGTAGCGCCGGCACCCTTTCCGCTCTCCTCCAGGTACCGTGCGTAATCCTCTTCGGGGTCGTACCGGTTCGGGTGGCCGTCGCCCCACAGTTCGTACTTCGTCTCGATCCTGCCGGGCGGGAATGAAGGCCAGCTCCAGTCTTCGCCGCGTGCGTGTGCCCACACCGCAGTTTCCAAGGCGGCGCGCGCGAAGTCGATGGCGGCGAGGACCGAGTCTACGAAGGCACTCCAGCGGTCTCGGTTCGAAGTGGGCCAGCCCCCGGATTCTTCGTCCCAGGAGCGATCTCGGTCTGTGTAGGAGATGCGCTGCGTCGAGAAGGTGGCGAGCTGCGACGCCCAGTCGGCCGGCAATCCCCGGGGAATGCGGAAGTGGATGGTTGCGTACTCGTCCGTCTCGTTGGTAAGTACGCGAACGCCGTAGCCGTCCCAGGTACCGATGACATAGCGAGTGCATGCGAGATGCGAGTAAAGAGGCGACGGGTCGATGTCTCGCACGTACTCGTCAGTGGTGGGGCGGGGGAAGTCCGGCAGTTCGATGTCTGACTGCGGCGTAGTCGAGGCGTGGATGTTAGTCATAAGCAGCTTTCTCTGAGTGGTTTGGACGCCTCCCTATGCGCGACAACATCGAGCCGGCAAGGCTCAGCTGTAGGTCGTCAAGCACGCGTGTTGAGACACCCGCGTTGGACAGAGCTCGCGTCGAGAATCGCCGAACGGAGGACAACACTCCATGCGAACAGACTCGACGCATGTTTGCTTGAGATGCTTGCAGGATCGCCCGGTGCACGGCCGTGGTGCTCGCCGCTGAACGGAGTCGGGATGAGATTGTCTGAACACACAGAAAGGATCTCTTTGCCCGATCGGCGCGTCGCGGTGTGCGGCGACTGGCACGGCAATGCAGATTGGGCTCGTGTGGTCGCCCGGGCACTCCCGTCGCTGGCACCCGATGTGACGACGCTGCTGCACCTAGGGGATTGGCAGATGTCGCCGCGCGAGGTCGACGCGATCTTCGCCGACACGAACATCGACCGCTTCTACGTGGTCCTCGGGAATCACGACGACTACGGTCAGATCACTCCGCTGCTCGATCGACATCCCGGGGAAGCCGTAAGGGTATCCGAGCTCACCTGGATCCTCCCACGGCCAGCCCGCCTCACCATCGGCGGACGCTCTGTTCTGGCGCTTGGCGGCGCCGCGTCCGTCGATCGCGAGTCCCGCCAAGAAGGGCGGACCTGGTGGCCAGATGAGACGATCACCGATGACCACGTCGCGACAGCTGTCGCCGGTGGGCGGGCGGATCTGATGCTTACCCACGAGTCGCCGGCCAACAACCCCGTCCGCGCCGTTCGCCAGGTCTTGCGCACAAACCCGCACCGGTTTCCGAGGATGGCACTCGAGGCTTCCGCAGCATCACGCGCGCGCGTGAGCGAAGTCTGGGACGCTGTGCACCCGGAGCTTCTCATTCACGGGCACATGCATATCGCAGGAGGCGGACAGACCGATGATGGACGGCGGGTCGCTAGCCTCGGACGCGACGGCCACGAGTGGAACCTCGGGATCCTCGACATGCAGAACCTTCGGATGGCAACGCCGAGTCTCGCCGTCCTCCGCGGACTGGCGAACGACCAAGCTCCCCGCCTCACTCGTGCGCAGCGAATCAACGGCGCCGCAGAAGCCCTGCACTCGGGTGTCTTGGACGGACTCAAGCCGACGCCTCGTGCCCTCCGTGACGCCCAGGACTACGTCGACGGTGTCCGCAGTCTCGAGGAGATACTCGAAGAGGTCCGCCGCCGCCATACTCGAACCCGCCACGATGAGCCTTGACCGAGGAGAAGCCCCTCGCTTCAGGTGCGACCCTGCGCGGGCTAGCTGCAAGCATTCAGCTAGTCGCAGTCGCCACGCGAACAGCATCGACGCTGTTTCCCTCGACGGACGGCCGCAAGTATGTCTGTCGCTGTGCCAACCGTTTTGGTCAGGCTTATACATCGCGACTGTATAAGCCTGCGCCACGGCTCCCGCCGCATCCACCCTCCCCGCTATACGGCACCGCTGGGTGAGAGGCCATCTCCTGTTGCTTCAGCGGGAGGGCGGGAGCGGCAAGGTTCGAGCAGCGTCGAGCACGCATTCGACGGACCAGCAATCCTCCCTGACGAGTCTCTCTGGAGACGAGTGAACGCCTGGGCGTGAAGGTCTGACGAAAGCTCCAGTGCACGAGCAGCCCATCGCGGGACGAAGGCTATGTTCGCCGTGCTTCAGGCGACGAGGAAGAGCGAGCCGACGCTCGCGGCCGTCGAGATGAGTAGTCCGCCCGCGGCGGTCAAAAAGTCGCGCCGAGTCGAGTTGAGCACTCGTACGCCGCAAGAAGGCTTTGTTGTCGTAGGTAGGACGTGTGAGCCCATGTTCGGCGCAAATCGCGTCCCACTTCTCGTCCCTACCGATGAAGAGAACCATTGACGAGGGGTCGCCGGGAGGTGCGAGTTGTCCTCGAACTCGGCCTTCGCGAGCTCTTCCATCTTGCCGATCCGCGCCTGGGCATGATCGAACTCCTTGCGCGCGCCGATGGGCCCCCGGCAACGACTTCCGCCTCGCCATCGTAACCTGAAGCGAACGGACCTACTACCGGCGCCGTCGACAGCGAGCCCTCGGCAAGTTGCGCCCGTCGAATTCGAAGCCATCATGACCACACAGGCCGCATCCGCGGCCTAACACGAAGAGTCACCAAGACCCTCGGCAGTCCCACGGAGCTTCGATCAGACCGGGAGCTCGTCGTACAGCACAATCCACCCGCGGCTCAACGCTTCGGGACAACGGGGGCTGGCACTGGACGCTCCCCATTGACCTGAAGCTTCAGATCACGCCAGCGTTCCAAAGCGAGCCCAGTTGCGGTTTTGTATTGGATCCGCGATCATCTTGAATCAGTCTGCGAAACCAGTCGAAGGATGCTTAGCTAACGCCATGGACGACAACGCGCCTGAGGGCGCCCACCGCAACGAGCCTCACTCTGGCGATCTCGGTGGGCGATTGAACTGGCTGCGGGCAGGCGTACTTGGCGCCAACGATGGCATCGTTTCGGTTGCGTCGCTCGTCGTGGGCGTCGCCGGGGCGACGACGGATTTCGCGCCTCTGGTGACGGCGGGTATCGCAGGGCTGGTCGGTGGGGCGGTCTCGATGGCGCTGGGCGAGTACGTCTCGGTCAGCAGTCAGAGCGATAGCCAGCGGGCGCTGATCGCGAAAGAACGCCAGGAGCTGGTCGATGATCCCGCTGCGGAGCTCGAAGAGCTCACCGGTATCTACCAGGCGAAGGGGCTCACTCCCGAGACAGCACGCAAGGTCGCGGAAGAACTGACCGCCCACGACGTCCTCACCGCGCACCTGGAAGCAGAGCTCGGAATGACCGAAGACCACGTGGTGAGCCCGTGGGCTGCCGCTGGAGCGTCGGCTCTTGCGTTCACTATCGGTGGGTTGCTCCCGTTGCTGGCGATCTTGCTGCCGCCCGTCGACCTGCGCGTCCCGATCACGTTCATCGTTGTCCTGCTCGCGCTGGCGCTGACGGGGTTCGTGAGCGCGAGGATCGGCGGGAACCCTGCGGTCCGGCCGACGGTTAGGGTCGTGGTCGGCGGGGCGCTCGCTCTCGCCGCGACGTTCGCACTCGGGTCGCTTCTCGGAACGACCGGCGTTGCCTGAGAATCACCTATGACAGCTTCAGGTGCACAGCTTTCTTAAAGCTCTCTCAGAGGGCCGCGTGGACGATGGCGTCATGAGCACCCTCCGCACCGCCTCAACGTTCACGCCGACCTTGCGTGTATCGAAGCCCCGGGTCGCCACTTCGTGGTGGCGGGTCGCCGCACTCTGCGTGATCTGGGCGACGAGCTTGTTCGTCGTCGCACTGTGGGTGGCCGGGGGCGGGGTGACCGCCGTACTCAGTTTCTCTGCGGAGAGCGTGACCACTCTGGGACGGCTCTCCGGGCTTGTCGCAGCGAACCTGTTGCTCTATCAGGTGTTGTTGATGGCGAAGGTTCCGCTGTTCGAGCGGGGGTTTGGGCGTGAGGGGATCACGCGGTTTCATCGACAGGTCGGCTTCTGGTCGTTCTGGTTGATGGGTCTGCACATCCTGCTGCTGGTCATCGGGTACGCTGCGGCGGCGGGTGTGGGACTGTGGGATCAGCTGTGGAGTTTCGTCTGGGATTACCCGGGGATGCTGCTGGCAACTGCGGGAACCGGTCTGCTCGTGATGGTCGTGGTCACCTCGATCCGCCGTGCCCGCCGTCGCCTGCGGTACGAGTCATGGCATCTGCTACACCTGTACGCGTACCTGGGCGTCTTCCTCGCTCTGCCGCACCAGTTATGGACGGGAGCCGACTTCCTCGCATCAACACCGGCCACGATCTACTGGTGGTCGCTGTGGGCTATCGCAGCGGCAGCCGTCATGGTGTTCCGCGTCGTCGCACCGCTTGTCCGTTCCCATCGACACGCTCTCCGCGTCGACACCGTCGCACTCGATGGGGCAGCCGGTGTCACCGTGCGCATGTCCGGTCGGGACCTCCGTGCGCTGAAGGCACGGGCGGGCCAGTTCTTCGTGTGGCGGTTCTTGGATGGGCCAGGATGGATGCGAGGGCACCCTTTCTCCCTCTCGGCCGCTCCGGGCGACACCTACGCGCTTACGGCGCGCCTCGTCGGCGACGGCACGACACGACTCGCGTCGCTGCGTCCGGGCACCCGAGTGTTGGTGGAGGGTCCGTTCGGGGAGATGACCGGAGATCGCCGCAGCGGCCGGAAGCTCCTCATGATCGGTGCGGGAGCCGGAGTGGCCCCGCTCGTCGCGCTTCTCGAGGCGGAGCGATACGAGCCAGGTGACGCGGCCCTGGTCGTCCGGGACAGTGCGGACTCTGACGCTCTACTGCGGGAGCCGATCTCGTCGCTGATCCGTGAGCGCGGAGTGCGCCACTTCCCGCTCACCGGCCCCCGCGCGGGCGGCAACTCCCCGTGGCTGCCGGCCACCCACACCGCCTGGAATGGCCCCGATCTGCTCCGCTACATCGCCCCTGACCCGGACGAGTACGACGTCTACCTGTGCGGCCCCGACGGGTGGATGCGCGCACTACGAGAAGACCTCCAAGGCGCCGGCTTCACCGTCGACCGCATCCACTCCGAATCCTTCACTTCCTGAGCACCGAGGGAGCAACGCCATGAAGAAGATCATCTACGCACTCCTCGCGACACTGAGCGGGATCGTCCTCCTGTTCAGCTACCGCACCTCCCTCGACGCTGTTCCCCCCTCCGACATCGCCAGCCCCGCCAGCAGCACCACCCAGGGCACCAGCGGGTCGGCATCGACCACCACCGCCGGGACTACGACGGGGCTCGCGGACGGGACGTTCACCGGCGACACCACCCACACGCGCTACGGGCCCATCCAGGTGCAGATCACCGTGTCGGGAGGGAAGATCACCGACGCGCAAGCGCTCCAGTATCCCGACAGCAACGGTCGAGACCAACAGATCAACGCACACGCGATCCCGCTGCTGGTCTCCGAGACCGTCCAGGGCCAGAGCGCACACATCCAGATGGTGTCCGGCGCGACCTACACCAGCGACGGATACACGAGCTCGCTGCAGAGCGCTATCGATCAGGCACAACAATGACCACGCCAGACATCCACGTGCACGTGGAGCACATCATGGGCACCGCCATCAGCATCCACATCGTCGACCCGCGTGACGACGCTGCGGTCCGGGATGCGGTGCGGGCGTGCGTCTCGGAGCTCCGCGACATCGACCGCGTGTTCTCGCCCTACCGGGCCGAATCCGACATCAGCCGCATCCGGGCCGGTGACCTCCGCATCCAGGACGCTGACCCGCGCGTGGCAGAGGTCGCTGCCGCGTGCGCCGACTACGAACACGAGACCGGCGGGCTCTTCTCCGCATCTTGGCGGGGCGGGTTCGACCCCACCGGGTACGTCAAGGGGTGGGCGGTGGAACACGCGAGCAGACGACACCTCGCCCCTCTCCTCGTATGGTCACGGGCCGTCGGCATCAACGCCGGAGGAGACCTGCAACTGTTCACCGCACAGGGCTCGGACTGGGTCTGGGACGTGGGAATCGCAGACCCGTGTCGCCCCGGGAGCGTTGTCGCGACGATGCAGGTGACGAATGGTGCTGTGGCCACGTCCGGTCCCGCCGAACGTGGCAGGCACATCATTGATCCACGCACCGGTCACCGCGCGCACGGCATCGCCTCCGTCACCGTCGTCGCCGACACTCTCGCTCACGCAGACGTCTGGGCTACGGCCGCCATCGCCGCAGGCTCCTCCGACACCACCTGGATCGCCGCCTCCCGCACGAGGACCGGGCTGCTCGTCACGGATACTGGAGCCACCACACGGTGGATCGGGTCGACGCCCGTCGAGGTCACCTCGGCGTCGTCGTGGGCAGCGTAAGAAGGAACACTGTCCTTCCCGGGGACGTCGATTCGACGACAACGCTCCCTCCGGCGCGCTGTGCGACATCCCGCACCAGCGAGAGCCCGATCCCGAATCCGCGTCCACGGCCGCTGTCGGGAGAGCGAGCGAACCTCTCGAACACCTGAGCGGGGTCGATACCGGAGATCCCAGCCCCGTGGTCGGTCACACGTATCTCCACCCCGCTCGCCGACCGCCGTGCTGAGAGCTCGACCGAGCCGCCTGCCGGTGAGTGCGCGACCGCGTTATCCAGGAGTGCGACCAGAGCCCGCACGAGGGTCACCGGCAGCACCGGCACGACAGCGTCCACGACGTCGACGTCGATCCTCACAGCCGTGTCGTCCGCCAGGGAGCGGATCGCGGCTGTGGCGCCGCGAGCGGCGTCGGCGAGGACCGCTGATTCTCCGGCGAACGACTGTCCTTCTGCGGCGAGGAGCATGTCGGAGAGGACGTCGCGCATGCGATCCGCGTCTTCTCGCAGCTCGCGCGCCGTCGCGGTCACGTCCTCGCCGCGGTCCAGACGGCGCTGCAGGATCTGGATACGGCTCGTCAACGCCGTCAACGGCGTACGGAGCTCATGGCTCGCATCCGCGACGAACTGTCGTTGCCGCCGCAGAGCATCGCTCAACGGGAGTGCTGCTCGCCGCGCGGCGATACTCGCAACCACGGCCAGCAACAGCACCCCCACCGCACCGAGCAGGACCACGGCGGGCACGAGAACACTGATGTCGACGACGAAATCGTCCCCACCCGCACCCGGGAACCACCCGCCCTCGTGCCTCTCGCCCTCACGGCGCGACGACGACAGCACCACCGCGAGAAGAATCAGCACACCTCCGAGGACGATCACCCCGGACGAGACGCCCACCCAGACCGCGACGACCCGAGCCGCCCGCCGCACCTTCTCCGCATCCGGGTCTCTCTGCGCACTCATGACGGGTTCCCCGCACGATACCCGCGCGCTCTGACCGTCTCGATCATCTCCGGAGTCGTCTTCTTCCGCACATAGTGCACATACGTGTCCACGGAGCTCGCGGAATCACCGGCAGGGAACACCGCCCGGAGGATCTCCTCTCGACTGAACACATGGTCCGGACTCCCGCTGAGCACCTCCAGCAACGCGCTCTCCGTCGCCGTGAGCGTGATCCGGTACCCCGACGGGTCAAAGACCGCCTGTGCTGTCGGGGCGAAACTCCACTCACCGAGCTCGCGCCGCGCCCCACCCGACTGGAAAGCCCGCTGCAATGCGCGCAACCGCGCCAGGAGTTCCTCGTAGTCGAACGGCTTGACGAGATAGTCGTTCGCCCCACCGTCGAGCCCCGTGACCTTGTCGTCCACCGCGCCCAGGGCAGTCAGCATGAGTACCGGGGTCGTGATGTGCGCCGTGCGCACCGCGCGAACAAGATCGACACCGTCCATCCCCGGCAGCCGCCGGTCCACCACCATCAGGTCATACCGGGTACCCAGCGCCAAACGCAGGGCGACCTCGCCGTCGGACGCATGATCGACCCGATACGTCTCCGACAACACCTCGACCGTCATCGCCGCGATCAGTGGATCGTCCTCGACATACAGCACAGACGCGAGCTTCGAGGATCCCACCATGAGGTGATACTGCCACGCGCCACGGGCATCACGCTATGACTCACGACAAGCGCACAACGGAATCGAGCATCTCACTCACACAGCAGATGCCGTGCTCACGTCACTGCCAGGCAGCCGTCGGAGTCTCGCTGAGACGTTCCCGAGTAGGGGTGCGGCGGAACGGTGCCGTGAGAGTGGGCAGGATGTGTGCGCGGTGCGCGATGAGCATCCCCACGGCGATCAGCACCTGGATTGCTGAGAGGATGTAGCGGCCGGTGGTGTCGGTGACGAAGAACTGCACAGCGAAGATCGCTGCGAGGGCGACGGCCGAGCGCCAGTGGAAGCGCAGCGCGATGATGATCGCGACGCCCATGAGGGTCTGTGTGCCGGTGAGGACAAACTCTTCGATCTGGCGGGAGTCGAGTGGCAGGTCGCCTCCTCCGCCTCCGAAGAAGTGCGCGATGGGGAGGGATCCGACGAGCAGGCTCCACTGGTTGACCTTCGAGGCGATGAGGGTGCCGATGGCGGCGGCGCCCATGCCGCGCAGCGCGAAGAGCACGGCGATGATGAACTCGGGAGCCTCGGAGGCGAGTGGGGCGAGCCACTGGACGAGGAAGTAGCTGTCGATGCCGAGCGACGTCCCCGAATCCACGAGCGCGGTAGCGAACGGTTCGGCGCAGGCGAGGATGATCGCGGCCGACACGACGAACATCGAGATGACGGTGACGCGGCGGGCACGCGTCGGCATTCCGGCGATGTCGGCTGCCGCTCCGACGAACTCCTCTTCGCCGTCGTCTTCGACCCGGCTCGCGCGCCATAGGTACAGCACGAATCCGGTGATCAGGACGAGGCCGAACCAGATCGGGATGTTGCCCAGCAGCGGGATCGCGAATGCCAGCACCGCGAGGATGCCGAGGAATCCGACGTCGAGGCGCGCAGTCACGGGAAGGCCCAGACTCGACACCCGGCGCGTGTCGCCACGGCCAAGACCTCGATTGGCGACGATGAGGGCGACGATCACGACCAGCGGCCAGCCGAAGCCGAGCAGCAGCCGGTTGGACCCGGTCATGTTCGCGGCGGCGTACTGGGCGTAGTCGGGGTCCGAACCCGAGCGGAACGCGTAGTACAGGTCGACGGCGTACTCGGGGAGCACGGCGATCAGGGCGAGGATCGCAATCGCGAGGGCGCCGGAGATGTCCTTCTGCGCGGCTTCGGCGGCCCAGGCGAGCAGGAAGCTCGCAGCGACCACCGCGGCACCGAACACGAACAGGTCGACTACGGGGTTCGGGTGGAATGCGAGGATGCGGAACACAACGGCCGGGGCGGCAATCGTCAGGCACAACAGGATGCGGGAGATGAGGGCGCGAGGCATCGCGCTCTCCTTTCGGTCGGGCGCGACCGAAGAGACGACACAGCGGAGCTTCGGCCACACAGAGAGGCCGAAGGTCTCGCTCATCCCGGATCGGGACGGGGCACCGGACGATCTCCGTGAACGTCAGTATGTCGATGCACCCTCAGGCGCTACGGCCCGGAGCTACTCCCCTTCGATACCCCCAGTCTTCCGGCCGGCGAGCTTCGAACATGGCCGAGAGAACGGATTCGGAGCTTTTCGGGAGACCTGAAGCGGAATCGTAAGGCCGAAGCTAAGACACTTCTTATCTTTTCGCTGCGCCGAAAGCATGAGCGAGCGTTTCTCAAGCGCCACAGCCGGCGGCGCAGCCACTCAGAGCAACGGATGGCAGCATGACATGGCCTCGCCCAGACTAGCGATTCGGGGTGCGGGGTCGCCCACGGCAATGACGCCGAGACCCGAATGATAATGCTGGCACTTGACGTTCTCGCGTCTGGTAGACAACCATCCTGCAGCCCGACCACTGCTGGATGCGATCAGGCCAGGATTGCGAAGCGTGCACGAAATTCAGCATGTGGGACCGCTCGGGTGCGGCCGGGGTTATGTTCGGCGCGCTTCTCGAATAAGTCGGAGCAACTTCTGAGTACGAGCACGTTCAAGTCGTCCGTTTCGGAGTCGCAGCAATTGACGGCCGAGCCATCGCGCGAGCACGAACTCTGCCCGATCTGCCGCGTGCAATCGAGGAAGGGTGCGATGCGCTGCGACGAATCGTTCGCATTCTTCGAACCTTTCGTTCCACGCGCGATCCAGGGGATCCCACTCGAAAGCGGGTGAGACGTCGAGTCGAGCGCGCTGGTACGCGTTCAGGCCGCCTTCGAAGCGACGCTGATACCGAGCCCACTCGCCGAGATGGCGTTCCTCGTCCATGAGGGTCGTCCTCGCGCGAGTGTTCTCGCGTGGCGCGCGACCGTGGTGTCGCCAGTGATCTTCGTAGGCATGGAGAGAACGGATCCAGGTCGCTGCGCGGCGCTGAGGTACGACTTGGTCGTCAAGAACCAACGTCACCGCCGCGGCGAACCGGTCGGCGACGGGATCGACGGGCCCCTCCGCCCGTCGTAGTTGTTCAGCTTCTTGGTGGAGTTCTGCAGGGGTCGACGCGCGCACAGGGTCCTTTCATGGGCGAGACGGCTCGCCCAATGGACCTATGCGCGGTGTGCACCCGTCGTCAGACCGCGCCGAGCACACGCGTCGCTGTCGCTGAGTCGGCGGAGTCGCCCTAGACGGCTTCGTAGGGTTGCTGACATTTAAAGGAGGCGTCATCGTGCAGATCGACGACGAGCCGCAGGTCCGGGTGCTCGACGAGATGGACGGCGTCTTCGTCGTGACCACAGATGATGGAGTCGAGTACTGCCTCGACATGAACAACCGACAGGTCACCCGCACGGTAGAAGTGCGCACAGGGGTCCGTACGGTGCTCGACCCAGAATCCGCCGCGCTGGTCGCTGTCGCGACGTGCCGAGTCGGCGTTCCGATGGTGCTCCTCATCGACCGAGACGTCCCCGGAGTGTTGTTCACTCGCCGCACGTCCGCCACGGTGTTGAGCATCAACCAGGTGTCACGAACACCACTCCCGCAGTAGGAACAGCTGGACCATGGCCGATACCAAGGTCGACGATGAGGCCGACGACGGAGCCTTCGCGCCGAAGAAGGCGGCACGGTACTGGACGACGCTGGGGCCGGTCGTGACGGCTGCGGTGAACAAGACGGCGAGTCGGACGGGTCGGGAGGCGCGTTCGCTGTATCCGGTCGCGACGGCGTTCGTGCTGTGGGCGTGGCAGACCAAAGGCCTGGAACTCGACGTCGCACAGATGTTCCGGCGTCGACTGGTCGAAGAGTACGTCCACCGAGGGATGGAATCGTTCACGCGCGGGAGCCGGGCCACGTATCGCTCCGTCCTCCTCACCATCGTCGACACCGTGACCCCACCCTCAGAGGCCCCCTTCCCTATTCCTCGGTCTGATCCCACTCCGCCATACAACTCAGCTGAGATCGCTGCCCTCCGGAGCTGGGCCGGCGCCCAGGGGTCGACTGTCCGCCGTCGTGACGCGGCCGCCCTCCTCGCGATGGGGTTCGGAGCAGGCCTCGCGACCCGTGAACTTCTGTCGGTGCGCACCGGGGACATCGACGTGCGCGGGGACGACGTTCATATCCTGGTATGGTCGGGGCGACCACGGCTCGTCCCGGTTCTCCCTGCATGGCAACCCGCACTCCGAGAAGCGATAGAAGAGCTGGGCGACGACCAGTGGGTATTCCGTATTGGACGCACGGGGGTGCGGTCGGCTCAGGTCACCGACTTTTTACATCGGGGGCACAAGACAGAGCTGGATGTTAGGCCGGCGCGGATGCGGACGACTTGGTTGCTCACCCATCTGCAGGCCCGGACACCTCCGGGGGAACTCCTTCGTATCGCAGGGCTCGAGCACCTTGCGGCGCTGGATAGGATTCGACGGTTCCTTCCGTCGCGGGCACCACTTCCGCCATCGAAGTCCGACTTCGAGCGCTCTCGGGACTAGGCCGGTGCGCTGTGCTGCGGGAAGTGCGACACGCCGTACGCACGCTTTGGCGACTGGCCGCGTACACGGTGGTCATGAACCCAAACCACCGACTCAGCGACAACCTCGACGAGACCGCAGCACTACTCGCATCCCACCCGCAGCTGCCCGAGCTGGCCGCGCCCATCATCGTCAAGTACCGGCCCAACAGCGCCGCCCTGGCTGGCGCCTGGACGGCCACACGCTCCTTCACCGTCGAGACCGCAGCCGCGATGCTGCCGCACTCGTTCGATGTGGCTCGCCGGCTGATGACGATGTCCGCGTCGTTCCACATGTGGGTGTGGGCGCGGACGGGTACAGAGCTGACGATCCGTCGGGTCTACACGCAGAGCAACATCGACCGGTTTCTCGAGACGGTCCATAAGAACCGATCCGCGGGTCACCGGTGGGGCGTATCCCGTCAGCTGGTGAAGATCGGTCGCGAGCTCGCCGACGCCGACCTCATCGCCATCACGGCACCGCACGGCAAGGTCCGCTCCCCGTTCACGACGAAGCAGATCGCGTCGATGCACAGCTGGGCGAACTCGCTCACCACCGTGAAGAAGCGCCAGAACGCTCAGGCGCTCCTCGGACTGGCCGGCGGCGCTGGACTGACCGCGGCCGAGATCGTCAACGTCCGCGTCGCCGACATCCACCGCGACGGCGACGTCGTCTTCGTCGATGTCGTCGGCAAGCGTGCCCGACGCGTACCTGTGCGACACGCCTGGGCTCGGGTGCTGCTTCGCAGCATCGACGGCCGGGCCGACGCCGACCAGCGTCTGTTTCGTGGACCGCGGATCGCCGAGTACCCGCCCCGCATCATCCAGTCCTTCCTCACTGACCACCCCGCGCCCGTCCGTCCCACCCCGGCAGCGCTTCGTGCGGCGTGGTTGCTGCACCACATCAACAACAACGTGCCGCTGCCCGTGCTCCGTGAAGTGGCCGGGTTCGAGCACTACTCGACCCTCGTTCGGTACTACGAGCACGCGAACGTGCTGGATGTCGCTGACTTCACTGCTCAGCTCGTCGGAGCGGAGGTCGCACGATGACCTCCGTCGACATCGACTACTACCGCGCCTTCGACGACAACGACGACTGCGGCATCACCGAGCGCGAGGTCCTCGGTCGCGGCCGCGACCTCCAGCAGTTCGACGACTCCACTGTGGCCTTGGCGGAAACCCGCGTCCGGCAGTCCGGCATCCTCGAGCAACTCGACCGTTGGGCCGCTGAAGATGCCAAACGCGACGGTATGGGCGGACGACCCGCGATGATCTCCTACCGCGCCCTGCTCACCGCCCTCCTTCTTCTTGCTCAGGAAGGGGCCCCGCTCCACATCCGGCGTGCCGCGTACGTTCTTCAGCACAGGCTCTCCACGAAGTCCAGCGACCTCCTCGACCTGCCCGAGACGCCCACGAGCTTTGCTACCCATGTCGCCACAACGAAGCGCTGGTACACGAACACGATTCGCGCGTTCCACCGAATGAAGACCCTGATGGACCCCTACCCGCAGGAGCTCTACACTGCCAAGACCCACACTCAGATCCAGGAGATCCTTCGCAATCACGACGCAGAGCGCGCGGAGAAGTACAAGGCGCGCCTGGACGAGTACACCCGCCTTTTTATCCGCATGACGTTCATGCTCCAGCCGCGAGAAGTGCGTCGGGCTTCGAAGCAGATGGATCTCTCCTTCGACCAGACCTACATCGGCACACCCACCACCAAGGGGTACAGCCGCAAGCATCTCGCGAGCAAGGTCAAGGCTGAAAAGGGAGCCGATTTCGGCGAGGTCTCCCCTGGCCCCGTGGACGCCTTCGCCGGGTGGCACGTCAAGAGCGGCAAAGCTGAGCGCGTCGACAACCAGAAGGGCGAGGTCGACCAGACCGCACCTGAACGCGGGAAGTCGGGAGACTACGACTGGGGATGGGTGGCGAACCTGGCCGTTCGCGTCGACGCCGAGCAGCCCAGCTCAAAGCGGTTCCCGAGTCTCGTGGTCGCCGCGTCCCTCAGCATCCCGAACATGGAGGTCGCCGAAGAAGCTGCGCACCTCCTCGAAGCCGCAGCGATGCTCGACCTCGCCCCTGGTGTCGCCGACGCTGACAAGCAGTACTGGGCCAACGCCAAGCCCTTCCGACTCCTGAAGCCGGCATTGAAAACCGGCTTCACTCCGTCCACGGACTACCGATCCGACCGCGTCGGCGTCAAGGGTGGCCAGCACGGCGCCTTGTTCGTCGAAGGCGACGCGTACTGCCCGAGCACGCCGAAGCCCCTCCTGAACGCCACTCCGGATCGTCTCGGCGACGTGATCGACGTCGCAACGCATCGAGCCCGAATCGAAGAGCGGAAGGCCTTCCAGCTGCACGTCAAAGACAAGGCGAAGACGCCTGACGGAAAAGTGATGCTGCGCTGCCCGGCCCTCGGCCCCAGTCCGACGGTCACCTGCCCACTCCGCGAGATGATGCTCAGCGCGGCTAAGAAGGCCCGCCCCGAGGTCGAGCCCGAGACCCTGGAAGAAGAGTTCCTCGACACCATCTGCAAGAAGCACTCGGCCGCGTTCGACCTCACTGAGATGCAGGCCCCGCAGCAGGCCTTCGCCTACGGCACCGAAGAGTGGGAGACCTTCCACGACCACGCCCGCAACACCGTCGAGTCCGGAAACCATCAGCTCAAGGCATCAGGCGACGCAGACATCGAAACCGCCGGTCGCCGCCGCGTCCGCGGAATCGCCGCCGCACAGATCCTCGTCACACTCCTCATCGCGGCCCACAACATCCGGAAGATCGCAGCCTTCTTCAGCGACCGAGAGATCGAACGAGCGCGCACGACTCCACGTGTCCACACCATCCGCCGCCGCGACCGCGTCTGGGCCAATCGCTACACGAAGACCACAGGCAACGGCGACCTCAGTATCCCCCGAGGCGGTCGAGCATCGTCGCTGACGAACACACCGCCCGGCCAACCGAGCGAGCTCGCGCTGACACCAATGCGCACCTGAACGGCTCCGTACACTGACGACGCCCGCCGGCGGCACGCCCGGCACGCTCCCCGCTACACCAGGACAATCGAACGCGCCCGAAAACCGGGCGCGTTCGTGTTTTCGTCCCCAGAATCGTGCGGACTCGACCATATGAACTCGAATCCGATCTCGCAGACGCAGAAAAGGGAAGGGCACCTGCTCGAAGCAGGTGCCCTTCCCTTTTCTCTAGCTGTTCTGCAATCAGTATTGCCAACAGCCCTATCGGTCGGGCTGACAGGATTTGAACCTGCGACCCCTTGACCCCCAGTCAAGTGCGCTACCAAGCTGCGCCACAGCCCGTTGTTCTGCACTCTCGCGCAGGCAACTCCCCTATCTTAGCCGCACCGGAGGCCCTCTCGCGAACCGAGGCGTTGCGGGGTGTCGGAAGCTGCTTGTACCGTCGCCTGCATGTCGACGATCACGACCGCGCTGGCGACGACCGCCCGCTGGGATGACGTGCAACACGCGCTCACCGGCGGCGGTGACGGGGCGAGCTGCCAGTGCATCTGGCCGGTGCTGCCGAACAAGGACTGGAATCAGACGACCACGCCTCAGCGCACCGAGATGTTCCGCGCCGAGATCGACGAGGGTCCCCCTCCGGGGCTGGTCGCGTGCGTCGACGGCGAGGCCGCAGGCTGGATCCGCATCGGCCCGCGCACCCGTCAGGCCCGGATCCCCCGCACCCGCATGATCGCCGCATCGAGCACCGAGCCGTTCGACGACGAATCCGTGTGGGCGGTCACCTGCTTCGTCGTCCGCAGGGAGCATCGGGGCACCGGGCTCAACGCCGAGCTGCTCGACGCCGCGATCGCCTTCGCGCGGGAGTCCGGCGCCCGCCTCATCGAGGGCTATCCGGTCGACACCCGTGGCGAGAAGCAGCGCGCGAACGATCTGTACCACGGCACGCTCGGGACGTTCCTGCGCGCGGGCTTCACGGAGAAGGCGGTGATGAAGCCGGGGCGCGTGCTCGTCGCCCTGGACATCGCACCGAACGGGACCGATAGCGTGAAGGGATGAGCGACGCGAACTCCTCCCTCGACGATCCCGACCTCGGACCGCTCCACCGGGCGACCTCCGAGCTCGACGACGGCTCCGTCCTCACCCACGACTGGTTCGTCGGCAGCGTCGAGGTCGACGGCAGCACCTACGAGCTGATGCTCGAGGGCGCATCGCCAGGCGATGTCGCTCCACTGCTCCCCCGGCTGCGTGCGGTCATCGCCTGCCTCCCGGGCCTCCGCCGCGTCGCCTCGGATGCCGTGGTGACAACGTTCAGCACCGGAGACCCCGACCCCAGCGACCTCGACGAGGCGGCGGACGACCTGGACCTCGAGACCATCGAGGCCTCCGGCGACGGCACCGTCGTCCTCCACTTCACAGACTCCTGCGGCGAGCACTTCCCGGAGGGCTACTGGCCGGCCGTGCACCTCGATGCCGAGGGCGCCGTGGCCACGGTCACCGTCGAGTCCTGAGTCGGCCCGGTCCGATCGAACACCTTCGGGACGACATGCCCCTCCGGTCATACGATGGAGGGATGCAGCGCCGCACCCGTCCTCCCGCGATCGTGTGGGCGTTCGTCCCCTACGCCGCGGTCTCCGCCCTGCACGTCGTGCTTCTCGCACTGGACCACGATCTCGCGGCTCCGACGAAGCTGCTGCTCATGCCGCTGCTCGCGGTACCGGTCCTCGTGGCGGCGCGGCGAATCCACCCACCCGTGACGGTGGCCCTGCTCCTCGTTGCCCTGCTCTTCTCCTGGCTCGGCGACGGCGCGGGCGCGCTGTTCCCCGCGGCACCCGAGCTTCCGCTCATGCTCGCCTTCTTCGGCCTCGCGCACATCGCCTACATCGTCCTCTTCGCCCGCCACCTGGCGCGCCGCCGCCTACCGTGGTGGACCGCGATCTACGCCGTCTGGTGGCTCGCGATGATCCTCGTCCTCGGCCCGCACACGGGCCCGCTCCTCATCGGCGTCGCCCTGTATGGCCTGCTCCTCGCGGGCACCGCAGCATTCGCCGCACGATGCCATCCTCTCGTCGCGACGGGCGGGGCGTTCTTCCTGGCGAGTGACACGATCCTCGCTTTCCGGCTCTTCCTGCCCGACGCGCTCCCGGCCTGGAGCAGCCCCGCCGTGATGCTCACCTACACGCTCGGCCAGGGCCTGATCATCGCCGGCGCCCTCGTCTCCCTGCAGCGGAGGGCCGCCTGATGGTCGACAGTGCGCGGGTGGATAGCTGGCTCTGGGCGGTGCGCGTCTACAAGACCCGGTCGGCGGCGACCACCGCATGCCGTGCGGGGCATGTGCGCGTCAACGACGACAAGGCGAAGGCTGCACAGGCGGTTCGCGTGGGCGATGAGCTCCGGATCCGCATCGCGGGTTTCGACCGGATCCTGATCGTGCGCCAGATCCTGGTCAAGCGCGTCGGAGCGCCGCTGGCCGCCCTCGCCTACGAAGATCGAACGCCGGAACGCGAGCCGCAGGCAGCCCTCGGCGTCCGAGACCGCGGCGCCGGACGACCGACGAAGCGGGAGCGTCGGGACATCGACCGCCTCCGCGGAAGAGGCGATATACAACACGACTGAGCCCTTCCTGGATTCGAACATACGTTCTAAAATCGAGGTATGACGAACTCGCCGACCGCACCCCTCGACCTCGAGGAGCGGAGGCGCGTGCGAGACGCCTGGACGGAGACCCGTCGACGCATCGCAGCACTGGAGGCAGAGGCTGCGGAGCTCCTGGTGGCGCAGATCGCTTTCCATGACGAAGACGTGGCCGCGGCCCCGCACCACCGTGATGCCATCCACCGCTCGATGGTCGCCGAGTTCGCGACAGCGGCGCATCTTTCCACCGGCACCATGGAGTTCGCGTTCGCCGACGCTCTCGCCCTGAGCACCGCTCTCCCCCGCGTGCGAGAGGCCTTCCGCACGGGGTCTCTGAGCTCCGGGCACGTGCGTGAGATCGCGCGGGCGAGCGCCGTCGTGGCCGAGGCCATCCGCAACCGCGTCGTCGCGCCCGAGACGATGGCGCTGTTCGAGACGGCGGTGCTCGTCGTCGCCGAAGCCGAGACCGCGGCGCGCACGCGGGTGCATGCCCGCCGCGTCGCCTCCGCGCTTGTCGGCGAGACGATCACGGAACGACACCGCCGCGCCGCGGACGAGCGCTGCGTCACGGTGCGATCGGTCGACGACGGCCTCGCGGTCCTGACGGCGGTCCTCCCGGAATGGGCGGCGGTGGCGATCGCCGACCGACTGAGCCAGCTCACCCGCACCGTCATCCGGGCCCGTGGTGCGGCTCCCACGCGTGATTCGGGGACTGCGCGTGATGCGGGGACTGCGCGTGATGCGGCGTCGGGGTCGGACGAAGCGACGCCGCGTCTGGCACCTGCGCATCACGAAGTGCTGACCGCCGACCGCTTCGCGACGGATCGCCCGTGCGGCGAGACTCGGTCGGACCCGACGATCTCCAGCGTCGACGGCGACACCTACGCACTCGACCCCGAGGCGGAATCGCTCCCTGCAGACACCCGCACCTGGAGCCAGGTGCAGGCCGACCTTCTGACCGACCTCCTCCTCACCGCCGATCCGAGCGCCGTCGAGGGCGAGGGCCTCACCGGCGTGCGCGGCCGCCTGCAGGTGACCGTGGCGGCGACGACCCTCGCGGGGCTCGACGACCGTCCAGCCGAACTGGACGGACACGGCGCTCTGCACCCGGACATCGCGCGAGCTCTGGCCGGTCGCGACGGGGGCTGGACGCGCTTGTTCCTCGATCCGCACGGGCAGGTCATCGAAACGGACGCCTACAGCCCGACCGAGAGCATGCGCCGGTTGCTCCGGGCCCGGGATCAGCACTGCCGGTTCCCCGGGTGCCGACAGCCGGTACACCGCTGCGACATCGACCACACCTGGGATCACGCGAAGGGCGGCCCGACCCGCGTCGACAACCTCGCGCATCTCTGCCGCGGACACCACGTGCTGAAACACCCCGATATCCCGGAGCCTCAGCGCTGGACGGTACGACAGCGACCCGGTGGGGTTCTCGAATGGCGAAGTCCCCTCGGCGCCGTCCATACCGATCACGCCCCACGTCGGGTCGCCTTCGTCTGAAACACGTGCCCCCTGGGGCCTGCGAGCGAAGCGCCCGCGTCTCGCGCTAGGCGTCGAGAAGACGGAGGAGCCAGCCACTCGAGCGCACCTGCGCCCCGGCGGCCTCGACGCGGGACTGCAGCTCGCGGTCACTGGTCACCGCGAGAACCGGCGACGCGCTCGCGACCCGGCGTTCGACCTCGGCGACGATCGCATCGTCACCGGCGCCTTCGGCGCGCACGACGTCCAGGGCCGAGCTCGCGACTCCGGCTTCTGCGGCCGCGGCGTCCGCGGGTGATCCCGCCGCAGCGGCCTCCGCGATGTCCCGCGCGCGACCTTCCACGACGAGCGAGACCTCCGGGAACCAGGCGTCCCCCGCGAGCCCGAGGTCGTCCGCGGGCACCGACAGCCCGGTCAGACGGTCGCGCAGTCGTGCGGCGGCTCCGGCGCGATCCTTCCACCAGCCGTCCGGGACCGAGCCCACGACGTTGGCGGCGTCCACCACGACCACTGGGTGCGCCGAGAGCTGAGCCCGCAGCATCGGCCACGCCGCACCGAAGCCGGGATGCAGGGGCAGCGCGTCCACGTCCTCGACGGGTACCCACGACAGCGCGACGCTCTCCGGATCGCTGATCACGGGGTCGAACGGCGTGCGCACATCGGCGACGACGGTGGTGTACGACCAGATGCCGAGGTCGAGCACGCTCGTGAAGCGCGGCCGCACCGCACCATCCGGCACTCCCGCCTCCTCCTGCGCCTCCCGCACGGCGCCCACGATGGCCGCTTCTCCCTCGTGCAGCGCGCCGCCGGGAAGGCCCCAGGTGCCGCCGAAGTGGCTCCACGCGACCCGATGCTGCAGCAGGATGCCGCGCTCCGGGTCGACGGCGAGGAGGCCGGCTGCACCGAAGCGCCCCCAGTACCGCTCACCGGTGTCGGCGACCACCCAGGCATCGCCGGGATCGCGAGGCCCCTCGGGGCGACGCGGTTCACCGGCGGCGGGAGGTACGACAGTCACCCCCTCAGCTTTTCACAGCATCGGGGCTCCGGCGCGACCGCCGCGACATGCGCGGCAACGAGTCAGCGCTGGCGACGCTCCCGCACGCGCATGTTGATGACGATCGGCGTGCCCTCGAACGGGTAGAGCTCGCGCAGGCGGCGCTGGATGAACCGGCGGTAGCCCGGGTCGAGGAAGCCGGTCGTGAACAGCACGAACGTCGGCGGACGGGTCGAGGCCTGCGTCCCGAAGAGGATGCGCGGCTGCTTCCCGCCGCGCACCGGATGCGGGTGCTCGGCGACGAGTTCGGCGAGGAACGCGTTGAACTTGCCTGTCGGGATGCGGCGGTCCCAGTTCTCCAGCGCCATCTCGAGCGCGGGGACGAGCTTGTCGAGGTGACGACCGGTCTTCGCCGAGATGTTCACCCGCGGGGCCCAGGCCACGTGGGCGAGGTCCTGCTCGATCTCGCGCTCCAGGTAACGGCGGCGGTCGGCGTTCTCCAGGTCGTCGTCGTTGAGGCGATCCCACTTGTTGAACGCCAGGACGAGCGCGCGACCCGACTCGAGCACGAGGTCGATGATCCGTACGTCCTGCTCGCTGATCGACTCCGACACGTCGAGGACGACGATCGCGACCTCTGCCTTCTCCAGCGCGGCGGACGTGCGCAGCGACGCGTAGAAGTCGGCGCCCTGCGCCATATGCACACGGCGACGGATACCGGCCGTGTCGACGAGGCGCCACATCTTGCCGCCCAGCTCCACGACCTCGTCCACGGGGTCGCGAGTGGTGCCGGCGAGGTCGTTGACGACGACGCGCTCCTCGCCCGCGGCCTTGTTCAGCAGCGAGGACTTGCCGACGTTCGGGCGCCCCAGGATCGCGACGCGGCGCGGACCGCCGATCTCCTGCTTCGCCACCGCGGAGATCTCCGGCAGCTTCTTCAGCACAGCGTCGAGGAGGTCGGCGACACCACGACCGTGGATCGCGGAGACCGGGTGCGGCTCCCCGAGACCCAGGTTCCACAGGGCGGCGGCCTCCGGCTCCTGACGAGCGTCGTCGATCTTGTTGGCGACGAGGAATACCGGCTTGCCGCTCTTGCGCAGCAGCTTCACGACGTGCTCGTCGGTCGACGTGGCGCCCACCATGGCGTCCACGACGAACAGCACGACATCGGAGAGGTCGATCGCGACCTCGGCCTGAGCCGCGACCGAACGGTCGATGCCGCGGGCGTCGGGCTCCCAGCCGCCGGTGTCGACGACCGTGAAGCGGCGGTCGTTCCACTCGGCCTTGTACGTGACGCGGTCGCGGGTGACGCCGGGGGTGTCCTCCACGACGGCCTCGCGACGGCCCAGGATCCGGTTCACGAGCGCGGACTTGCCCACGTTCGGCCGCCCGACGATCGCCACCACGGGCAGCGCAGGAAGGAACTCGATGCCGTCCTCGCCCAGCGCCACGCCGGCGAGGAGCGCGGCGTCCTCGTCGTCGAGCTCGTAGTCGGCCAGGCCGGCGCGCAGGGTCTCCGCGCGCTGCTCGGCCAGCTGGTCATCGATCTGCTCGAGCTTCTCGGCGAGCTGGTCGGGACCGCCTTCGTATTCGTCGTCAGCCACGGTCTGCTCCTCGGAGTCGTTCGATCACCGAGAGGACGGCGTCGATGGTCTGGGGGAAATCGAGTGCGGTCGAGTCGACGACCTCCACGCCTTCCGCGGCGTTGAGGAAGTCGACGACGGCACTGTCGGAGGCGTCGCGCTTGTGCAGCGCGTCCGCGACGGCGGCGGCGTTCTCGCCGGCGAGCTCGCCCGCGCGGCGTGCGGCCCGCACCTCGGGCGCCGCGGTCAGCAGGATGCGCACGGGCGCATCCGGTGCCACGACGGTCGTGATGTCGCGTCCTTCGACGACGACGGCCGGGTACGGCGCCTCGGCGACCAGCGCCCGGAAGAGCTCGTTGACCTGGGTGCGCACCTCCGGCACGCGGGCGACGCCGCTCACGGCACCGGACACACGCGGTTCGCGGATCGCCTCCGTCACGTCGACGTCGCCGACGCGCACCGTGCGGTCGTCGGGGTCGAGACCGAGACGGACGGGGAAGTCGGCGGCCGCGGCGCGCACGGCCTCGGCGTCGTCGGTGTCTGCACCGCGATCGAGCACATGCCAGGCGAGAGCCCGGTAGGCCGACCCGGTGTCGAGGTAGCCGAAGCCCTCGCGACGCGCGATCGCCTTGGAGACGCTCGACTTGCCGGACCCGGCGGGGCCGTCGATGGCGATGAACTTCGTGGCGGAGATGGTGGAGGTGTCAGTCATTGGTGTTCCCTGCGATGCGCCAGCCGCGTTCCTGGAGCCCGGTGATCGCGCCGTGCAGCGCCGCGGGGTCGACACTGATCTCGGCGAGGCCGAACTGCGCGCCCGGAGAGTGCTCCAGGCGCAGGTCCTCGACGTTGACGCCCAGCTCTCCGAGCTCGCCGAACAGGCGCCCCAGCTGACCGGCGGTGTCGTCGACCATGACGACCAGTGTCTCGAAGCGTCGGTTCTGTCCGTGCTTGCCGGGGAGGCGCTCGACGCCGTCGTTGCCCTGGCGGATGGTCTCCGCGAGCACGCGTCGGGCACCGGGGGCCGCGGGAGCGCGCAGCGCATCGGCGACCTCGCTCAGGTCGGTCGCGAGCGCGTCGAGGATCTCGACGACGGGACCGGCGTTGGCGCCGAGGATCTGCACCCACAGTTCGGGAGCGGACGCGGCGATGCGCGTGGTGTCCCGCACGCCCTGCCCGGCCAGACGGAGGGCGCCCTCCTCGGCCCCGGCCAGCCGACCGGCGAGGAGACTCGCGACGACCTGCGGCACATGCGACGTGAGGGCGACGGAGCGGTCGTGCTCCTCCGGGGTCATCTCCAGCGGCATCGCGCCGACGTCGAGGGCCAGTGCCTCGACCAGCGCGAGGTCCGGCGCGGTGGTGTCCTCGTCGCGGCACACGACCCACGGCCGCCCGATGAAGAGATCGGCTCTCGCCGAGATCGCCCCGCCGCGCTCCCGACCGGCGAGCGGGTGCGAGCCGATGTAGCGGGCGAGGTTGACGCCGCGCTCCCGCAGCGTGCGGAACGGCTCCAGCTTGACACTCGCGACATCGGTCACGACGGCGTCGGGGTACCGCTCGAGCTCGGCCTGGATCACGTCGGCGGTCACGTCCGGCGGCACGGCCACGACGATGAGCACCGGCGCGTCGTCGTCCTGCGGAAGCCGCCCGGCACCGTAGTCGACGGCGAGGCGCAGCTGCGCAGGGGACGCGTCGGTGAGGACGACGTCGATGCCCTTCGCTCGGAGGGCGTGGCCGACGCTGGCACCGAGCAGCCCGGCGCCGACGATGCGCACGGTGCCGGACAGACGCGGCGCCACGGCACCGGTCTTCCGCGCCGCGGGCGCACTCGTCGTCTGGGTCATTCGCTCTCCTGCTCGCCTGGCGCCTCGGCGACACCGGATTCCCGGCGCGCGAGAGTCAGCAGCGCGCCGAGTTCGATTTTACTCAGTTCCCGCGTCCGACCGGCCGGGAGGGTTCCCAGGTGCAGCGGACCGAACTGCCTCCGCACGAGTTCCGTGACCGGATGGCCGACCGCGGCCATCATCCGGCGCACGATCCGATTGCGGCCGGAGTGCAGCGTGAGCTCCACGAGGCTCGAGCCGCGCGACGTGTCCAGCAGCCGGGCCTTGTCGGCGGCGATGGGGCCGTCCTCCAGCTCGATGCCCTTCGTGAGCTTCGAGATGGTCTGCGCCGTGACCGCCCCCTCGACCTTCGCGATGTAGACCTTGGTGACACCGAAGGAAGGGTGCGCGAGCACGTGCGCGAGCTCGCCGTCGTTGGTGAGCAGTAGCAGTCCGCTGGTCTCGGCGTCCAGACGCCCGACGTTGTACAGCCGCTCCTCGTAGTCCTTCGTGAAGCGCCGGAGATCAGGGCGTCCGCTCTCGTCACGCATGCTGCTGACCACACCCGTCGGCTTGTTCAGCATCACGTAGCGCTTGGACACGTCGAGCTGCACTGCGGTGCCGTCCACGTCCACGAGGTCCCGCTCCGGGTCGATGCGGCGGCCGAGCTCGGTGACCACCTGGCCGTTCACGCGGATGCGCCCCTCGACGATGTACTGCTCGACGACCCGACGGGACGCCACACCGGCGGCCGCCAGCACCTTCTGCAGTCGCACGCCTTCGGGAGCGGCGGAATCGTGGGCGTCGGTGGTCATCGGACCGTCCCTTCGTCGAAGCCGTCGGCGCCGTCGTCGAGGAGCGGCGAGATCGGCGGAAGCTCATCCAGAGAGTTGATGCCGAGATGCTGGAGGAGCGCATCGGTCGTGCCGTAGTTGATCGCGCCGGTCTCGGAATCGGCGAACAGTTCCGTGATCAGCCCCCGCGCGAGCAGGGTGCGGACCACGGAGTCGACGTTGACCGCGCGGATCGAGGCCACCTGGCTCCGGGTCACCGGCTGTTTGTACGCGATCACCGCGAGTGTCTCCAGCGCCGCCTGGGAGAGCCGGGCCGGCGCCTGACCACCGACGAACTCCGCCACGACCGGATCGAGGTCTTCGCGGACGTAGAGCCGCCATCCACCGCCGACCTCCCGCAGCTCGAAGCCGCGCCGCGGACCCGCGCCTCGACCGTCGTAGTCCTCGACCAGCGACTCGACCGTCTGCCGGACGGCGGGCACCGGCGCGCCGACCGCTGCGGCGAGAGCCACCAGGCCGATCGGCTCGTCGACGATGAAGAGGATCGCCTCCACACGCTCGCTGAGCGGGAGCTCGGACCCCGTCACGGCGTCGGGCTCGTCCCGGAGCCCGGTCTCTGCCTCGGTCACGTCATCGGTCATAGTCGGCCCCCAGGGTCGCGAGTGTCTCGTCCGACCAGGAGTCGGCGGCCCAGCGGAGCGTGAGCTCCCCGAGCGGTTCCAATTGTTCGAAGGAGAGCGCAGCGTGCCGGTACAGCTCCAGCACCGAGATGAAGCGGGCCACGACGATACCCGGCTCGGTGACGCCGGCGACGAGCTCGCGGAAGCTCAGCGATTCGGTGCCGCGCAGCAGCGTGACGACGATGGCGGCCTGCTCGCGGATGCTGACCAGGGGTGCATGCAGATGGTCGAGGCCGACGTGCGGGATCTCCTTCGGCGCGAAGGCCAGAAGCGCCAGCGCCGCGAAGTCGTCGGGGGTGAGCGACCAGACGAGCTCGGGCGTCTGCTTCCGGTGCTTCTCCTCCAGAGGCACCGCACGCACATGACGGCGGTCCTCCCGCTGCAGGCACCGCGAGAACCAGGCGGAGACCTCTTTGAACGCGCGGTATTGCAGGAGGCGGGCGAAGAGCAGGTCGCGCGCTTCGAGCAGGGCGACGGCCTCGGCGTCGACGAGCTCGCCCTGCGGCAGCAGTCCCGCGACCTTCATATCCAGCAGGGTCGCGGCGACGACGAGGAACTCCGAGGCCTGATCCAGCTCCTCCTCGTCCTCCAGGTCGGCGAGGTACGCGATGAACTCGTTGGTGACGGCGCTCAGCGACACCTCGGTGATGTCCATCTCGTGCTTCGAGATGAGGTTCAGCAGGAGGTCGAAGGGGCCGTCGAAGTTCGACAGCGAGACGCGGAACCCCGCGGCGTCGTCGGCTGACGAAGACTCCGCCGCGTCGACGGCGTCGGCGGATGCCGTGACCTCAGCCGTTCCGAGCTCGTCAGGCGACGGCGCCACGGGCGACCAGCTCCCTGGCCAGCCGCAGGTATGCCTGTGCGGCCGCGTGCTCCGGAGCGAACTCGGTGATCGGGACCCCCGAGACCGACGCATCCGGGAACTTCACGGTGCGGCCGATCACGGTCTCCAGCACGTCGTCGCCGAACGCCTCCACGACCCGCTCGAGCACCTCGCGCGAGTGCAGCGTGCGAGGGTCGTACATGGTCGCCAGCAGCCCGTCCATCTCGATGGAGGGGTTCAGCCGGTCGCGGACCTTGTCGATGGTCTCGATGAGGAGCGCGACACCGCGGAGCGCGAAGAACTCGCACTCGAGCGGGATGATGACGCCGTGCGCCGCCGTCAGCGCGTTCACGGTCAGCAGACCGAGCGACGGCTGGCAGTCGATGAGGATGACGTCGTACTCCCCCGCCACCTGGCGCAGCACGCGGGCGAGGATCGTCTCGCGGGCGACCTCGTTGACGAGGTGCACCTCCGCGGCGGAGAGGTCGATGTTCGCGGGAAGGACGTCGAGACCGGGCACGTTCGAGTGCACGATCGCGTCGTGCGCATCGCGCTTCGTGTCGAGCAGGAGGTCGTAGACCGTCGGGACGTCGTGCGTCTGGATGCCGAGACCGGCGGACAGCGCGCCCTGCGGGTCGAAGTCCACGGCGAGCACCTTGCGGCCGTACTCCGCGAGCGCGGCGGCGAGGTTGATGGAGGTGGTCGTCTTGCCGACGCCGCCCTTCTGGTTGCAGAGCGCGATGATGCGGGCCGGGCCGTGCGACTTCAGAGGCGCCGGGATCGGGAAGCCCTGGTACGGACGGCCGGTGGGTCCCATGGGGGTGTCGTCGGCCTTCTGCGCCTTCGCCCTGGACTTCGCCACTTTCTCAGCCACCGGTTCTCCTGCTCCTTCGTGCTTGCTCGATTGTAGCCGCCCAGCGTTCCTCAGCCGGCTCGGCGCGCGGCGGTCCCGGTACCGGCCGCGGCCTGCGCGGTCAGCGCGCCCGGGGATGAGAGGTCGCGTAGATGTCACGGAGAGCATCCACCGACACATGCGTGTAGATCTGCGTCGTCGCGACCGAGGAGTGCCCCAGCAGCTCCTGCACCACCCGCACGTCGGCGCCGCCCTGCAGGAGGTGCGTCGCGAACGAGTGGCGCAGCGTGTGCGGGGAGACCTCGGTCGTGAGCTGTGCGCGCTCCGCGGCGGAACGGATCACCAGCCACGCGCTCTGTCGCGAGAGCGGGGCACCGCGTGCGCCGAGGAAGAGCCGGGCCGATGCGCGGCCCTTCGCGGCGAGCTCCGGGCGGACCCGGGTGAGGTAGGCGTCGACGGCGGCACGGGCGTACGACCCCACCGGGACGATGCGCTCCTTCGAGCCCTTGCCCCGCAGGCGCAGCACCTCGCCGTGCGCCATGTCGTCGACGTCGAGACCGACCGCCTCCGACACCCGGGCGCCCGTGGCGTAGAGGAGCTCCAGCAGCGCCCGGTCGCGGATGCCGAGCGGCTCCTCGGCCGACGGCGCGGCGAGCAGCCGCTCCACCTGGTCGATCGTGAGGGCTTTCGGCAGCCGGCGCGGGGTCTTCGGCGGGCGGAGCCGTCCGGTCGGATCGTCCGCCTCGATGCCCTCACGGGCGAGGAACCGGTGCCAGCCGCGCACCGAGGACTGCAGGCGCGCCAGACTCGTCGCGGCCGGGGGCGGCTCCGCCGAGGCGCGGTCGGCGATGAAGCGGTCGATGACGGCAGGCGTGATGTCCGCGGTGTCCTCGATCCCTTCCGCCGTGATCCAGTCCCGGTAGCCCTCGAGGTCCCGCCGGTAGGCGCCGACGGTGTGGCTGCTGAGCCCGCGCTCGATCGTCACATGACGCAGGTACGCGTCGAGGGCGCGATCGAGCAGCATGCTCAGCTCCGGTCGCGCAGCCTCTGCGCGGCGGCCAGGACGCCGATGGAGAGGATGCCGTTGTGCAGGCGTCCCTCCAGGACTCCGGCGACGGCCTCGTGCAGCGGCACCCACGCGACGCGGATGTCGGCCTCCTCGTCCTCGCGGTCATGCGCGGTCTCGGCGGTTGAGAGTCCGGTCGCGAGGAACACCCGGATGAGCTCGTCGTTACCGCCGGGCGTCGTCCACGACGACACCAGGGGCTCCCAGTGGGCGGCGACGAGGTCGGCTTCCTCCGCGAGCTCGCGACGGGCGGCCGCCAGCGGCTCCTCCCCCGCGATGTCGAGGAGGCCGGCTGGCAACTCCCAGTCGCGGTGACGGATCGGGTGACGGTACTGCTGGATGAGCAGGACCCGCTCCTCGTCGTCCAGCGCGAGGATCGCGACGGCCCCGGGGTGGGCGACGTACTGTCGCACGATCTCGCCGTCGCCGTAGCGGACCCGGTCGGAGCGGACGTCCCAGACGTACCCCTCGTAGACGAGGTCGCTGCTCAGGACCTCCGGCTCGAAGGGCTCGTCCCGCAGCGGTTCCGGCACGCCCGCCTTCGACTCACTCATCGACGGGCACGTCGAACAGCTCGCTCGCACGGTGACGCGCGATGGCGGCACCGACGAGACCGCGGAACAGCGGGTGCGGGTCGGTCGGACGCGAGCGGAGCTCCGGGTGGGCCTGCGTGGCGATGTAGTACGGGTGCACGTCGCGCGGCAGCTCGACGTACTCGACGAGGTCCAGCTCGGGGTTCAGACCCGAGAACACCAGACCGGCCTCCGACAGGCGATCGCGGTAGGCGTTGTTGACCTCGTAGCGGTGGCGGTGACGCTCGGACACCTCGGCGGCGCCGTAGACCTCACGCGCCAGCGAACCCTCCGCGAGAGCCGCCTTGTACAGGCCCAGGCGCATGGTGCCGCCCAGGTCGCCGCCGTCGAGGATCTCGATCTGCTCGGCCATGGTCGCGATGACGGGCTCCGCGGTGTCCGGATCGAACTCGCTGGACGAGGCTCCGGCGATTCCGGCGACGTCGCGGGCGTACTCGATGACCATGCACTGCAGCCCCAGGCAGAGGCCGAGGGTCGGGATGCCCTGCTCGCGGGCGAACTTCAGCGCACCCAGCTTGCCCTCGATGCCGCGGATGCCGAAGCCTCCGGGCACGCAGATGCCGTCCAGCTCCGCCAGCTGCTCCTGCGCGCCCTCCGGCGTCTCGCAGAGGTCGGACGGGATCCAGCGGATGTTGACCTTGGTCTCCTGCGCGAAGCCGCCCGCCTTGAGGGCCTCCGTCACGGACAGGTAGGCGTCCGGAAGGTCGATGTACTTGCCGACGAGGCCGATCGTGACCTCGTGCTTCGGGTTGTGCACCGCGTGCAGCACCTTGTTCCAGCGCGTCCAGTCGACGTCGTCCGCCTTCTGGTCGAGGCCGAGGCGGCGCACGATGTAGGAGTCGAGGCCCTGCTCGTTGAGGGTCGACGGGATGTCGTAGATGCTCGGCAGGTCGACGGTGTTGATGACGCCTTCGGCGTCGACGTCGCACATCAGGGCGATCTTGTTGCGGTTGCTCGCGCTCACCGGGCGGTCGCTGCGGAGCACGAGGGCATCGGGCTGGATGCCGACCTGGCGGAGGGCTGCGACGGAGTGCTGGGTCGGCTTGG
This sequence comes from Microbacterium sp. str. 'China', assembly GCF_002993305.1. NCBI lineage: Bacteria > Bacillati > Actinomycetota > Actinomycetes > Micrococcales > Microbacteriaceae > Microbacterium > Microbacterium sp. str. 'China'. Next base: position 2,321,741 of record NZ_CP027434.1, read on the forward strand.
TCTTCTGCTCGCCGGACGCGCCCATGAACGGCACGAGCGAGACGTGCACGAAGAACACGCTGTCGCGGCCGAGCTCGTGACGCAGCTGGCGCGCCGACTCGAGGAAGGGCTGCGACTCGATGTCGCCGACCGTACCGCCGACCTCGGTGATGATCACGTCGGGACGCGGGTCCTCGGTGGCCTGCAGCCGCATGCGGCGCTTGATCTCGTCGGTGATGTGCGGGATGACCTGCACGGTGTCGCCGAGGTACTCGCCGCGACGCTCGCGGGCGATCACCTGCGAGTAGATCTGACCGGTCGTGACGTTGGCCGCCTCGGACAGGTTGATGTCGAGGAAGCGCTCGTAGTGGCCGATGTCGAGGTCGGTCTCCGCACCGTCGTCGGTGACGAACACCTCGCCGTGCTGGAACGGGTTCATGGTGCCCGGATCGACGTTGAGATACGGGTCGAGCTTCTGCATGACCACGCGGAGTCCGCGAGCGGTCAGGAGGTTGCCCAGGCTGGCCGCGGTGAGCCCCTTGCCCAAAGACGAAACGACACCACCGGTCACGAAGATGTGCTTGGTCGTGTCGTTCTTGGGCCCCGCAGAAGAAGAGTTCATCACGGGCTTCTATCCTAACAGTTCATTCAGACGCCGAGGCTGAGAAGCTCGCGGGCGTGGGTGAGTGCGGCATCGGAATCCGCGAGTCCGGAGAGCAGCCGGGCCATCTCGGCCTCGCGCTCCTCCCCGTCGAGCCGCCGCACGCTGGAGGCGGTGACGGCGCCGTCGTGCGATTTCACGACGGTGAGGTGGTTGTTCGCGAAGGCGGCGACCTGAGCGAGATGGGTGACGGCGATCACCTGCGACTTCTCGGCGAGTCGGGCGAGTCGCCGACCCACCTCGATGGCCGCCGCGCCGCCGATGCCCGCGTCGACCTCGTCGAACACGAAGGTGGGCACCGGGTCGGTCGCCGCGATGACGACCTCGATCGCGAGCATCACCCGCGACAGCTCGCCGCCGGAGGCGCCCTTGGCGACCGAGCGGGGTTCGGCGCCGGGATGCGGCGCGAGCAGGATGGCGACGTCGTCGCGGCCGTGGGTGCTCTCAGACCCCGGGGTCACAGAGACCTCCAGGCGCGCGTCCGGCATCGCCAGCGCGTGCAGCTCGGCCGTCACGGCCTCGCCGAGTCGGCCGGCCGCCTCGTTCCGGGCCGCGGTGAGAGCGTCGGCCCGGGCGTCGAGCTCCGCCCTGGCCGCGTCGCGCTCGGCGGTGAGGCGTTCCAGGCGCTCTCCGTCGTCGTCGAGTTCGGCCAGCCGCGCGGATCCGGTCTGCCACAGCGCCAGCGCCTCCGCCAGCGAGCCGTGCTGACGGATGAGGACGCCGAGTGCGGCCCGGCGCTCCTCGACGGCGGCGAGCTCATGGGGTCCGGATTCGTCGAGGTCGGCGAGGAAGCCGGAGAGCACACCGGCGGCGTCGGCGATCCGGTAGCCGATGTCGGCCAGGGTCTCCGCGACCTCCGCGAGCTTCGGGTCCGACACGCGCTCGATCGCTCGGCGTGCTTCCGCGACCAGCGCCGACGCATCGGGCTCGCCCTCCTCGTTCGAGAGGGCCCCGTGGGCCAGGGCGGCGGCGACGCGGAGTTCCTCCGCGTTCGCGAGGCGCTCGGCACGAGCCGCCAGCTCCTCGTCCTCGCCCTCCTCGGGGGCGGTCGCCTCGATCAGGGCGAGGTCCTCCCGCAGCCGAGCGGCCTCCTCGGCACGCCGGTCGCGATTCGCGGTGATGTCGATGATCTCGGCGTCGAGGGTCCGCCAGCGCTCGAACGCGGCCTGGTAGTCCTCCAGCGCCCGGGCGATCGGTTCGCCGCCGAAGCGGTCGAGGGCGTCGCGCTGCGCGGCGGCCGACCGCAGCCGGAGCTGCTCGGACTGTCCGTGCACGACGATGAGCTCGTCTGCGAGCGAGGAGAGCACCCCCGCCGGAGCGGCGCGGCCGCCGACGCTCGCACGGCTGCGGCCCTCGGCGCTGAGGGTGCGCGACACATACAGCTCGGCGGTGCCGGCATCGGCCGGCTCCAGCTCTCCCCCGGCCTCGGCCACGATGTCGGCGACCTCGCCCTTCTCGGGCACGATCCACACCCCGGCCACCGACGCCTGGGCCGCGCCCTTGCGCACGGCCCCCGAGTCGGCGCGCTGGCCGAGGAGCAACCCGAGGCCGGTGACGACCATGGTCTTGCCCGCGCCCGTCTCTCCGGTGATCGCCGTGAAGCCCGGGCCGAGCGGCAGGACGGCGTCGGCGATCACGCCGAGCCCCTGCATGCGCATCTCCTCGATCATGCGTCGCTCCTCCGCTCCTGTCCGCGCCACCCTTCGACGGGCAGCTGGAACTTGCGGACGAGACGGTTCGTGAACGCGGTCGGGTGCAGGCGCGCGAGACGGACCGGGCGCGACGAGCGGCGCACCACGACGCGAGCGCCCGGCGGGAGGTCGTGGGAACGACGGCCGTCGCACCAGAGGATGCCGGAGCCGTCCGTCCGCTCCAGCATCTCGATGGCCACGGCCGCATCGGGGCTCACCACGAGCGGCTTCGCGAACAGGGCGTGTGCCGACAGCGGGACCACCGCGATGGCCTCGACCGTCGGCCAGATGACGGGTCCGCCGGCGGAGAAGTTGTAGGCGGTCGAGCCGGTCGGGGTGGAGATGACCATGCCGTCGCAGCCGAAGCTCGACAGGGGGCGCCCATCGATCTCGAGCACCACCTCGATCATGCGCTCGCGGCTCGCCTTCTCGACGGTCGCCTCGTTCAGGGCCCAGGTCTCGAAGACGACGTCGCCGGACCGGTCCTTGACGCGCACCGACAACGCCAGGCGCTCCTCGACCTCGTAGTCGCGGGCGATGACGCGGCGCATCGCGTCGTCCATGTCGTCCCGGTCGATCTCCGCGAGGAAGCCGACGTGTCCCATGTTGATGCCGAGCACCGGGGCGCCGCTGTCGCGGACGAGCTCCGCCGCGCGGAGGATGGTGCCGTCGCCGCCGAGGACGATCGCGAGTTCGAGGGTCGACGGCCCGGAGGCGTCCAGCACCTCGACGTCCGCGAAGAACGCATCGACCGCGGCGAGCTCGGCATGGTCGTCAGCTGCCAGGACGGGACGGACCCCCGCACCGCGGAGGGCGCCGATCACCCGACGGGCGGCCGCGACGGTGTCGACGCGGCCCGCATGGGCGACGACCAGGATCCTGCGCTCGTTCATCGTCCCCCTGCCAGCCGGTTGATGGTGTCCATCCATTCTGTCGGATTGCTGCCGCCGCCCGGCACGAGGTGCACGAGATACTCCGCATTGCCGTGAGTCCCGAGGATCGGGGAGGAGACGATCCCCGCCATCCCCAGCCCCGCGTCCCACGCGCTCCACACCACGCGGGCGACGGCGTCCGCACGGGTGGCGGGGTCGGTGACGAGGCCGCCGCGCACGGCCGTCCGCCCGACCTCGAACTGGGGTTTGACCAGCAACAGCACGTCGGCGCCCGGTGCGGCGACGGAGACCACCGCGGGAAGCACGAGCTCGAGCGAGATGAAGGAGAGGTCGCCCACCACCAGATCGGGGGACGCAGACTCCCCCGTCGCCGCGGCGAGGCTGTCACGCGTCATGTGCCGCACGTTGAAGCCCTCGACGGCGATGACGCCGGGGTCGGCAGCGACCGCGGGGGCGAGCTGGCCATGCCCGACGTCCACGGCGAGGACACAGCGCGCGCCGCGTTCCCGCAGCACCTGCGTGAATCCGCCGGTCGAGGCCCCCATGTCGAGGGCCAAGCGCCCCTGAACCGGGATACCGAAGCCGTCGAGCCCGGCGACGAGCTTGTGCGCCGCGCGGCTGACGTAGTGGTCGGCGCCGGCGACCGTGATGGTGTCGTCGTCGCTGACCGGGGTCGAGGCCTTCACGACCGGGCGGCCGTCGACGCTCACGAGGCCGTCGGCGATGAGGGTGGCGGCATGCGTGCGCGAACGGGCGAGTCCTCGGGCGGCGAGGGCGGCGTCGAGTCGCGTCATCGTGGTCCCGGGGTCTCCCGCAGGTCGTGTCGGGATCCGCTCTCGAGTCGTCGCGAGAGTTCGTCGTGCAGGGCCGAGTACGCGTCGGCGCGTGCGGCGAGCGGCTGCCCTTCGATCAGGCGCAGACGACTCCACAGGCCGTCCGTCGGCGCGCTGGTCGTCGTCTCATCGCTCACGCTTCCACTGTACGCGGCGCCACCGACGGGCGGCGGCGCCACGCGTGGCTCAGGGGCGGTGGAACGGGTCCGCGTACAGCCGCTCCGGAACCCGGAGGACGAACACCGGTGTCCCGGACGCCCAGATCGCGGCGGCACCCGCACGGAGCAGGTCGAGCTGGTCGCCGGACTCGGCGACGATCTCGACGTCTGCGCCTCGGACGCGGACGGCGGCGCCGTTCACGTCGAACACGCCGTCGGTCACGGTGGGCTCGGGGTACGGCTCGTGCAGACCGCGCAGGTCGCCGAGGATGTAGGTCGGGCGCGATCCTTCGGGCGCGGCGAGGACGTGCTTGGGACGGTCGATACCGGTCAGCACCAGGGCGGACTCGATGCCCGCACGGCTGGCACCCATGATGTCGGTGTCGAGGCGGTCCCCGATGAAGAGCGCCTTCGCCGCGCCGAAACGGGCGAGCGCCTCCTCGAAGATCGGGGTCTCCGGCTTGCCCGCCACCGTCGCCAGACGACCGATCGCGGTGTGCACGGCGGAGACAAGAGTGCCGTTCCCCGGGGCGACACCCCGCTCGCGCGGGATCGTCCAGTCGGTGTTCGTGGCGATCCACGGGATGCCGCCCTCGTCCTCGGGGACCTTGAGAGCGAACGCCGCCTCGGCGAGATCCGTCCAGGCCACCTCGGGCGCGAAGCCCTGGACCACGGCCTGCGGCGCGTCCTCGGCGCTGCGCGTGACCGTGTACCCGGCCTTCTGCACCTCGTCGACGAGGCCGTCGCCGCCCACCACGAGGATGGTCGCCGGCGCCGGCACGATCCCGGACAGCAGACGCATCGCCGCCTGCGGGCTCGTCACGACGTCCTGCGGAGCGACGTCGAGTCCGAGACTCGTGAGGTGCGCCGCCACGGAGGCGTCGGTGCGCGAGGCGTTGTTGGTGATGTAGCCGAGACGCACCGTGTGCGCCGCCGCGTTCAGGCTCTCCACCGCATGCGGCAGAGCGCCGGGACCCGCGTAGACCACGCCGTCGAGATCAGCGAGGACGGCGTCGACGCCCTCGAGGGGTGTGTGTCCCGCGGGTTGCTTCCGCGCCTTCGGTGTGAAGAGTCCCACCTACGCCTCCGGCTTTTCAGGCGCGGAGGGCGAGTCGTCCTCCGTCTCGTCGTCATCCGTCTCGTCGTCCTCGCCGAGCAGCTCGCGCACCTCGTCCTCGATCGACGGCTCGGGGGTGTCGACCGCGTCGGTGGCGTCCGTAGCGACGTCGGCTTCCGTTGCGTCGCCGGCGACGTCCTCGACAGAAGCAACGTCCTCGACGGAGAGCTCGTCGTCGGAGAACTCGTCCTCGACGAGGCCGTCCTCGACGTAGAGTTCCTCGTCGCCGGCCTCATCCACACCGAGAGCTTCCGCAGCGACCTCGGCGCGATGCGCCCAGAACTCCGCTTCGTCGGTGCGCCCGAGGTCCTCCAGCACGGCGGCCCGTGCGGCGAAGAGCGCGGGGCTCCACTCGAACGCGCGGTCCGGGTCCAGCTCCGGGATCTCGAGCTCTCCGAGGGCGAGCTCCAGATCGCCCTGGTCGAGCCGGGCACCCGACATCGCGATCGCCAGCGCGACTCGCACGGGCGTGGTCAGAGCTGACCGATCCACGGCCCGACCCGTCTCGAGGGCGCGGTCGGGACGACCGATACCGCGCTCGCTGTCGACCATGAGGGCGATCTGGTCATCCTTGCCGGAGATCCGGCGGTAGGTACGCAGCTCGCGCAGCGCCAAGGCGAAGTCGCCCGTCGCATAGGCGGTGATGCCCAGGGTCTCGCGGACGATCGCGATCCGGCCGGCACGACGCGACGCCGCCAGCGCATGCTCGTGCGCCAGAGCGGGGTCCTCGTCGATCAGCCGGGAGGCCATCGCCAGGTGACGAGCGACGAACTCGGCGTTCTCCTTGCTCAGCGTCTTCAGCTCGTTGCGCGCGGACGGATGCAGGTCGCGCGCGGTGACCTCGTCCGGGACGCGGGGCTCGTCGAAGCGCGGACGCTCGTTCGCTGCGTTGGCCGGACGCTCCCGCCCAGCCCCGCCGCGCTGCGGGAAGGACCGCGACCGGTCACTCCCCCGCTCACGCTCGAACCCGCCCTCGCGACGCGGAGCGGAGTCACGGTTGTAACCACCCTCACGGCGGGGGCCGGAGTCCCGGTTGTAGCCGCCTTCGCGACGCGGAGCGCTGTCGCGGTTGTGACCACCCTCACGACGCGGGCCGGAGTCGCGGTTGTAACCACCTTCGCGACGCGGGCCGGAGTCGCGGTTGTAACCACCCTCACGACGCGGGGCACCACCATCACGGTTGTAGCCCCCCTCACGACGAGGGCCGGAGTCACGGTTGTAACCACCCTCACGACGCGGAGCGCTGTCGCGGTTGTAACCACCCTCGCGACGCGGAGCGCTGTCGCGGTTGTTGTAGCCACCCTCACGACGAGGGGCACCACCATCGCGGTTGTAGCCGCCCTCACGACGCGGGGCACCACCGTCGCGGTTATAGCCACCCTCACGACGAGGGGCACCACCATCGCGGTTGTAGCCGCCCTCACGACGCGGGGCACCACCGTCGCGGTTATAGCCACCCTCACGACGAGGGGCATCATCACGGTTGTTGTAGCCACCGTCGCGACGGGGGGCACCACCATCGCGGTTGTAGCCGCCCTCACGACGCGGGCCGGAGTCACGGTTGTAACCACCCTCGCGACGCGGAGCGCTGTCGCGGTTGTTGTAGCCACCCTCACGACGAGGGGCACCACCGTCACGCTTGTAACCACCCTCGCGACGGGGGGCACCATCGCGGTTGTTGTAGCCGCCCTCGCGTCGGGGAGCACCACCGTCGCGGTTGTAGCCACCCTCACGACGAGGGGCACCACCATCACGGTTGTAGCCACCCTCACGACGCGGGGCACCATCACGGCTGTAGCCGCCCTCGCGACGCGGGGCGCGGTCACCCGAGCCGGCACGAGATGCGCCGTCACGGTATACGGGGCGACCTCCGGAAGGACGTTCGTTGCGCTGGTTCCTGTCGTCGTTGCGACGCGGACGGCGCTCTTCCTCTTCCGGCATGGTGCTCCCTGTTCTCTTCGTGCTGTAAACGCAAAATGGCCACCCAACGATGGGTGGCCATTTCGACTAAAAGGAGTCCGGCGGTGTCCTACTCTCCCACAGGGTCCCCCCTGCAGTACCATCGGCGCTGTGAGGCTTAGCTTCCGGGTTCGGAATGTGACCGGGCGTTTCCCTCACGCTATGGCCGCCGAAACACTATTGATGTTTCAATCAAACATAAAGCAATGATGAATCATTGTTGAAGGTAGTTCTCGACCGTCAATCTGAGAACCACTCAGTTGGACCGCAAGCCACCAACAAACGGTGTATCAAGTCATCGGTACTTATTAGTACCAGTCAGCCTGCACACGTTACCGTGCTTTCCACATCTGGCCTATCAACCCAGTAGTCTGGCTGGAGAGCCTCTCACCCGAAGGTATGGAAGTTCTCATCTTGAGGCCGGCCTTCCCCGCGAGCTCTTTCAGCGGTTATCCATCCCGAACGTAGCTAATCAGCGGTGCTCCTGGCGGAACAACTGACACACCAGAGGTTCGTCCAACCCGGTCCTCTCGTACTAGGGTCAGATCCTCTCAAACTTCCTACGCGCGCAGCGGATAGGGACCGAACTGTCTCACGACGTTCTAAACCCAGCTCGCGTACCGCTTTAATGGGCGAACAGCCCAACCCTTGGGACCTACTCCAGCCCCAGGATGCGACGAGCCGACATCGAGGTGCCAAACCATGCCGTCGATATGGACTCTTGGGCAAGATCAGCCTGTTATCCCCGAGGTACCTTTTATCCGTTGAGCGACAGCGCTTCCACAAGCCACTGCCGGATCACTAGTCCCGACTTTCGTCCCTGCTCGACCTGTCAGTCTCACAGTCAAGCTCCCTTGTGCACTTACACTCGCCACCTGATTGCCAACCAGGTTGAGAGAACCTTTGGGCGCCTCCGTTACTTTTTGGGAGGCAACCGCCCCAGTTAAACTACCCACCAGGCACTGTCCCTGAACCGGATTACGGTTCGAAGTTAGATATCCAGAGTGACCAGAGTGGTATTTCAACAATGACTCCACGGTAACTGGCGTCACCGCTTCAAAGTCTCCCACCTATCCTACACAAGCCACACCGAACACCAATACCAAGCTGTAGTAAAGGTCACGGGGTCTTTCCGTCCTGCTGCGCGTAACGAGCATCTTTACTCGTAATGCAATTTCGCCGAGTTCGCGGTTGAGACAGTTGGGAAGTCGTTACGCCATTCGTGCAGGTCGGAACTTACCCGACAAGGAATTTCGCTACCTTAGGATGGTTATAGTTACCACCGCCGTTTACTGGGGCTTAAATTCTCAGCTTCGCCTTGCGGCTAACCGGTCCTCTTAACCTTCCAGCACCGGGCAGGCGTCAGTCCGTATACATCGTCTTGCGACTTGGCACGGACCTGTGTTTTTAGTAAACAGTCGCTACCCACTAGTCTCTGCGGCCTCCAAACGCTTTCGGAGCAAGTCCTAATACGTCGAAGGCCCCCTTCTCCCGAAGTTACGGGGGCATTTTGCCGAGTTCCTTAACCACGATTCTCTCGATCTCCTTGGTATTCTCTACCTGACCACCTGAGTCGGTTTGGGGTACGGGCGGCTAGAACCTCGCGTCGATGCTTTTCTCGGCAGCATAGGATCATCCACTTTTTATCCGCATCGTGTCTCAGCCTGTATGAGTCGCGGATTTGCCTACGACTCGGCCTACGCACTTGCACCAGGACAACCATCGCCTGGCTTGGACTACCTTCCTGCGTCACACCTGTTAATACGCTAACCGCACCAGCATGGGGTCACGTGCTCCCCTCCACGGTGTCACCCGAAGGCGACGATGTGAAGGCTCGGACGTTTAGCACCACTGGATTAGCTTGGGCGGTTCTTCGCCGGTACGGGAATATCAACCCGTTGTCCATCGACTACGCCTGTCGGCCTCGCCTTAGGTCCCGACTTACCCAGGGAAGATTAGCTTGACCCTGGAACCCTTGGTCTTTCGGAGGACGTGTTTCTCACACGTCATTCGCTACTCATGCCTGCATTCTCACTCGTGTAGCCTCCACGGCTGGTTTCCACCGCCGCTTCGCTGGCCACACGACGCTCTCCTACCCATCAACACGGCTGGACCACGAAGGCCTACCAATAATGTCAATGCCACAACTTCGGTGGCGTGCTTGAGCCCCGTTACATTGTCGGCGCGGAATCACTTGACCAGTGAGCTATTACGCACTCTTTCAAGGGTGGCTGCTTCTAAGCCAACCTCCTGGTTGTCAGAGCAACTCCACATCCTTTCCCACTTAGCACGCGCTTTGGGACCTTAGTTGGTGGTCTGGGTTGTTTCCCTCTCGACTATGAAGCTTATCCCCCACAGTCTCACTGCTGCGCTCTCACTTACCGGCATTCGGAGTTTGGCTGACGTCAGTAACCTTGTAGGGCCCATCGGCCATCCAGTAGCTCTACCTCCGGCAAGAAACACGCAACGCTGCACCTAAATGCATTTCGGAGAGAACCAGCTATCACGAAGTTTGATTGGCCTTTCACCCCTATCCACAGCTCATCCCCTCAGTTTTCAACCTAAGTGGGTTCGGTCCTCCACGACGTCTTACCGTCGCTTCAACCTGGCCATGGATAGATCACTTCGCTTCGGGTCTAGGACATGCGACTGAATCGCCCTATTCAGACTCGCTTTCGCTACGGCTACCCCACACGGGTTAACCTCGCCACATATCGCTAACTCGCAGGCTCATTCTTCAAAAGGCACGCTGTCACACCTACCAGGGGTGCTCCAACGGTTTGTAAGCAAACGGTTTCAGGTACTATTTCACTCCCCTCCCGGGGTACTTTTCACCTTTCCCTCACGGTACTTGTCCGCTATCGGTCATCTGGGAGTATTTAGGCTTATCAGGTGGTCCTGACAGATTCACACGGGATTTCACGGGCCCCGTGCTACTTGGGATACTCTCCACGCCAGAACACGCATTTCGACTACGGGGTTGGCACCCTCTATGACCGGCCTTTCAAGACCGTTCGTCTATACGCTTCTGTAACGTCGCCAGCTCGGCAGAACTGACTGGTGAGTCCCACAACCCCGAATATGCAACTCCTGCCGGATATCACACACACTCGGTTTAGCCTGATCCGGTTTCGCTCGCCACTACTAACGGAATCGCGGTTGCTTTCTCTTCCTGTGGGTACTGAGATGTTTCACTTCCCCACGTTCCCTCTACCCGCCCTATATATTCAGGCGGGAGTCACTAGGTCGGCACGCCGCCCAGCGGGGTTTCCCCATTCGGACACCCTCGGATCAAAACTTGCTTATCAGTTCCCCGAGGCTTATCGCAGATTGCTACGTCCTTCTTCGGCTCCAGATGCCAAGGCATCCACCGTTTGCTCTTAAAGACTTGAAATCACATGAGTTTGAATCAAAAACCCGACCAGTCCGAAGACTGAATCAGAAATTGACTAATGATCTTTAAGATCATCTTGCGCAACTGATCAAAGACCAGTTGCAAGATGCTCGCGTCCACTGTGTAGTTCTCAAAGTACGGGCGGAACCCCCATCCACCTGCCCCCACAGGGACAAACAGAAAGAGGTCCAGAGGTTCAGACCAGATCCCGAAAGATCCGCATCCGGTCCCTCAGGACCCAACAGCGTGCAGGCACCGGTCCCCTCACCCAGAACCTTCCAACCACCGAAGCGGCGTACTAGTCCCGAGATCAGATCTCGATGCCATGTCAAATGTTCCACCCATGAGCTCCCAGCGAAGAACGTATGCCTTCGAACCGGGTTCTGGACGCCGAAGCGTCAGATGCTCCTTAGAAAGGAGGTGATCCAGCCGCACCTTCCGGTACGGCTACCTTGTTACGACTTAGTCCTAATTACCGATCCCACCTTCGACAGCTCCCTCCACAAGGGTTAGGCCACCGGCTTCAGGTGTTACCGACTTTCATGACTTGACGGGCGGTGTGTACAAGACCCGGGAACGTATTCACCGCAGCGTTGCTGATCTGCGATTACTAGCGACTCCGACTTCATGAGGTCGAGTTGCAGACCTCAATCCGAACTGGGACCGGCTTTTTGGGATTCGCTCCACCTCACGGTATTGCAGCCCTTTGTACCGGCCATTGTAGCATGCGTGAAGCCCAAGACATAAGGGGCATGATGATTTGACGTCATCCCCACCTTCCTCCGAGTTGACCCCGGCAGTATCCCATGAGTTCCCACCATTACGTGCTGGCAACATAGAACGAGGGTTGCGCTCGTTGCGGGACTTAACCCAACATCTCACGACACGAGCTGACGACAACCATGCACCACCTGTTTACGAGTGTCCAAAGAGTTGACCATTTCTGGCCCGTTCTCGTATATGTCAAGCCTTGGTAAGGTTCTTCGCGTTGCATCGAATTAATCCGCATGCTCCGCCGCTTGTGCGGGTCCCCGTCAATTCCTTTGAGTTTTAGCCTTGCGGCCGTACTCCCCAGGCGGGGAACTTAATGCGTTAGCTGCGTCACGGAATCCGTGGAATGGACCCCACAACTAGTTCCCAACGTTTACGGGGTGGACTACCAGGGTATCTAAGCCTGTTTGCTCCCCACCCTTTCGCTCCTCAGCGTCAGTTACGGCCCAGAGATCTGCCTTCGCCATCGGTGTTCCTCCTGATATCTGCGCATTCCACCGCTACACCAGGAATTCCAATCTCCCCTACCGCACTCTAGTCTGCCCGTACCCACTGCAGGCCCGAGGTTGAGCCTCGGGATTTCACAGCAGACGCGACAAACCGCCTACGAGCTCTTTACGCCCAATAATTCCGGATAACGCTTGCGCCCTACGTATTACCGCGGCTGCTGGCACGTAGTTAGCCGGCGCTTTTTCTGCAGGTACCGTCACTTTCGCTTCTTCCCTGCTAAAAGAGGTTTACAACCCGAAGGCCGTCATCCCTCACGCGGCGTTGCTGCATCAGGCTTTCGCCCATTGTGCAATATTCCCCACTGCTGCCTCCCGTAGGAGTCTGGGCCGTGTCTCAGTCCCAGTGTGGCCGGTCACCCTCTCAGGCCGGCTACCCGTCGACGCCTTGGTGAGCCATTACCTCACCAACAAGCTGATAGGCCGCGAGCCCATCCCCAACCGAAAAATCTTTCCAAACGCAGACCATGCGGTCACGTCACATATCCAGTATTAGACGCCGTTTCCAGCGCTTATCCCAGAGTCAGGGGCAGGTTGCTCACGTGTTACTCACCCGTTCGCCACTGATCCCACAGAGCAAGCTCCGTGTTCACCGTTCGACTTGCATGTGTTAAGCACGCCGCCAGCGTTCATCCTGAGCCAGGATCAAACTCTCCGTAAAAAGAAATTGCATACGAACCGGGGAAAAACCGGAACGCAGCGAGTTTGATGCTGACCAAAGAGACGAATTCATTGCTGACTTCATCCGTTGCCAACCCCACAAGGAGGTTGGTCTTTGATCCAAAGGAATTCTCACCCAGCCGAAGCTAGACGAGGATAATTTGGCATTTGACAAGTGCACGCTGTTGAGTTCTCAAGGATCGGATGCTCCCACGACCCAGCCATCACGACCAGGCCCGCAGGGCAACTTCTCTATCTTAGCCATCCCGACCCGCTTGTCAAATCGGCGCGCCGCGCGGATCTTGGATCCGCTGCGCAGCCGGTGACAGCCGCAGAAGGGGTGGATCTCCCATCCTAGGCGCAAGCGCCGGATCTCTCAAGTGAGAGTGGATCGGGAGTGGTTCTCCGCTTGAGGGGGGTGAAGCTCTGGGCTTCTCCGCTTCCCTGTGGGGCGAACAAGTAATAAGTTACGTGGATTCCGGGGGTCTGGCAAATCGGGCGCACCACCCCGGGCGTGTCGCGTCTGCTGCTCGAGCGGATTCGCCCGGGTCAGCCGTCGTTTCCGACCGCATCGGTGGGGAGTAGCATCGCGCCCATGCCCCCGCACGCTTCTCCTCACGCTGCCGACCTGCTGGGCCGTGTCCAGCGGGAGCTGGGCGCAGACTCCCTGCCTGCGCATCTGCTCGCCGCGGTCAGCGCCCTGGATGCCGTGCCGCTCCCGTCCCGCACCGCGACCGCGGAGCTCGCTCTCGCCAGCGTGGCGTCGGTCGTGCTCGCCGCAGGACTCGACCCGGCGGCCATCGATCCCCGTCGAGTCGCCGTCGCCTATCGGAGCGATCGGTATCTGCTGGTCGACGGTGCTCCGCCGCCGGTGTGGGCGCCCCTCTCCGGATTCTGGGAGAGCGCAGACGGCTGGATCCGAACGCACGGCAACTACCCGCACCATGCGCGCGCGCTTCGCCGCGCGCTCGGCCTGACCGACGCGGCGGGTCCGAAGGCGGTCGCCCGCAGGGTGGCGGCTCTGTCGAGCGACGCGGCCGTCGACCGGATCTCCGAAGCCGGTGGTCTCGCCGTCGCCGTGCGCCGTGAGGACCCGGACGTCGATCATGCCCTGCGGAGCACTCCCCTCCTCGACGTAGCATCCATCGACGCGGCGGACGGACGGCGGAGTGAGCGACGGAGCCCGTCCCCCGGCCCCTCGGCGCACCTGCCCCTCGCCGGCCTCCGTGTCCTGGACCTCACGCGAGTGATCGCGGGGCCGGTGTGCACACGGACGCTCGCTCTCCTCGGCGCCGATGTGCTGCGTCTCGACCCACCGCACCTCCCCGAGCTCCCGTGGCAGCACCTCGACACCGGCCATGGCAAGCGCACGGCTCGTCTCGACGCCCGATCCTCCGAGCTGCACGGCCTCCTGCAGTCGGCGGATGCGGTCGTGCTCGGATATCGGCCCGCCTCGCTGGACCGGCTCGGCCTCTCCCCCGACGCTCTGGTCGAGCAGCACCCGGGTCTCCTCGTCGCGCAACTGAGCGCCTGGGGCACTGATCACCCCGAGCGCGCCGGTTTCGACAGCCTCGTCCAGGCGGAGAGCGGCATCGCGATGATCGAGGGCGAGGACGGACGGCCGGGCGCCCTCCCCGCCCAGGCGCTGGATCACAGCACCGGGTATCTCCTCGCCGCCGCACTCACCCGGCTGCTCCGTTCGCGCGACGGGCGCTCGCGCATCGTGCGCACCTCGCTGCGCCGCGTCGCCGCCGAACTGCTGGGGATGCCGCGCACGACCGACGTCGTGCGCGCGCCGGAGATCGATGCCTCGGCGCATCTCTCGCGATTCGACGTGGACGGGACGCCGGTCGTGACGGCGGCACCGGCGCTCCCTGGGCTGACCTTCGCCGCCCCGCATGCCTGGGATTCGGACGCACCGCGCTGGTGAGGGGGACTCCCTGGTGCGGGAGGCCTCCGGGAAGCGGGATCAGACGGTGCGGCGCGGCCGTCGCACGGCGAGGACCACGCAGAGGACCAGGGTGAGCAGGCCCCACACCGCACAGGCGGGCGGCAGCACCCGATACGCGAGATGCTGCACGGTGAAGTCGGCGGAGAGCGGACCGAACGCCAGCAGTCCACCGACCCACGCGACCACGAGGATCACCGGAAGCGAGAGCCACCACGCGATCCGCACGAACGGCGGAAGTACCCGCGGCGCATCCGCTCGCGGGGTCGCACGCCGCAGCCACAGCGCGGCCCAGATCGCGAGACCGAGCAGACCGAGGACGCTCGAGGCGTACTGCAGCCACTTGTAGCCGTCGAACGGACCCCAGGAGTTCGCGAGCGCGGGAACCAGATCGACACCCCACCGCGACTCGTGCGTGAACGCATCCCAGAGGATGTGCGAGAGCACCCCCAGCATCGCCGAGACCACGAGCAGGAACGGATACAGCGGTCGCGCGGCGCGGTACCGCGAGCGGTCGTCACGGCTCAGGGCTTCGACCGCCGCCCGGAGTCCGCTCGCGCCCCACCCGGCGGGCAACCGCACGGTCACCCATCCCGGAAGCAGTTCGAGGGTCGCCGGGCGCAGCAGGACTCGCCACAGCAGGAACAGCACCAGCGCGAGCAACGACGTCCACACGACGTTGACGGGATCGTGCAGGAAGCCGTAGTTGAGGCCGACGTTGCGCAGGAACAGCGAGATGTCGGGTGTCATCGCCCCGATCGCGATCGCCGCGGGGACGAGCGGCGTGCGCACGAACGGCAGCGCGACGATCGCGTGACTCGGAGTGAACGGCATACGCGGCCGGGGTCAGCCGAGGAAGACGCCGGCGAGCGTCTTCTTCCCGCGACGGAGCACCGAGACGCCGCCGGGAAGTGTGCCCTGCACGATCGCGGTGTCGTCCTCCACCCGCTCGCCGTCGAGGGAGACGCCACCCTGCGCGATGGCGCGACGCGCCTCCGACAGACTCGACACCAGCCCGGTCGCGACGAGCGCGTCGACGACCGGGGTACCGGCGGCGACCGTCGCGTGCGGGAGCTCGTCCAAGGCCGTGCGCAGGGTCGCCGCGTCGAGAGTGGTCAGGTCGCCCTGACCGAACAGCGCCTCGGACGCCGCGATCACGGCCGCCGTCGCCTCCACGCCGTGCACCGTCGCGACGACCTCGAGCGCGAGGCGCTTCTGGGCGGCGCGGCGGAACGGCTCCGTGGCGACGAGCTCGGCGTACTCCTCGATCTCGGCCCTGGTCAGGAACGTGAACACCTTGAGGCGTTCGATCACATCGGCATCGGCCGTGCTGAGCCAGAACTGGTAGAACGCGTAGGGGCTCGTGAGGTCCGCGTCGATCCAGATCGCGTTGCCCTCGCTCTTGCCGAACTTCGTGCCGTCGCTGTTGGTGATCAGCGGCGTGCCGATCGCGTGGACGGACACCCCTTCGACCCGGTGGATGAGGTCGGTGCCGCTGGTGAGGTTGCCCCACTGATCGGACCCACCCGTCTGCAGGACACAGTCGTACTGGCGGTAGAGCTCGAGGAAGTCCAGGCCCTGGAGGATCTGGTAGCTGAACTCGGTGTAGCTGATCCCGGCGTCGGAGTTCAGGCGCGCAGCCACCGCGTCCTTCTTCAGCATCGTGCCGACGCGGTAGTGCTTGCCGATCTCGCGGAGGAAGTCGATCGCGGAGAGCGGTGCGGTCCAGTCGAGGTTGTTCACCATGCGGGCGGCGTTGTCGCCCTCGAAGCTGAGGTATCGCTCGACCTGTCCGCGCAGACGATCGACCCATTCCGCCACCGTCTCCCGGGTGTTGAGCGTGCGCTCCGCGGTGGGTCGCGGGTCGCCGATCAGGCCGGTGGAGCCGCCGACGAGGCCGAGCGGCTTGTGCCCGGCGAGCTGAAGACGGCGGAGCAGGAGCAGCTGGACGAGGTGGCCGAGGTGCAGGCTGGGCGCCGTCGGGTCGAAGCCGCAGTAATACGTGACGGGGGCTCCCGCGAGCAGGGCGCGCAGCGCCTCCTGGTCGGTGGACACGTGGACGAGGCCACGCCACACGATCTCGTCCCACACGTTCTCGAACGTGGGGTCGATCGCCTGCGGCGCGGTCGTCAGAGCGGGAGTTGACACGCGCTCCAGGCTAGCAGCGCGCGACCGTCCCGCTGCGTCGCCGGCGGGGGTGTCAGCTGTGCGCCGCCCACCAGACGAGGAACGCGGCGCCGAGGCCGATGACCCAGCTCACGAGGCTGCCGACGAGGAAGTACTCGGCACGCGCGCCGGTCTCCCCGTCGCGGGAGATCTCCGGGAAGCGCACGATGCCCTTGGCGGCGAGCATGGCCGCGAGCACCGGGTACGCCGCGGCGAGCGTGAGGATCATCACGAGCACACGCTCCAGCGGGCCGATGAGTCGTCCGCCCTTGAAACCGTGGCGGGGATCGGCCGGGATGACAGCGGACACCGCGGGGGTCTCGCCGACGTGCGCCGCGGCGGAGACGGGGGCCGACGACGCGTCGGACGGAGGCACCGGAACCGAGACCTCGGCCGGGCGCCAGGTGTGCTCGCCGTCGAGAGCAGCGCGGACGACGAGGTTGGCGGATTCGAGCAGGAAGACCCCGGCCCCGAGCGCGAGCACGACGAGGTCGAACGGGACCTCGCCGAAGGGTGAGCGGAGAGTCCACATCTCGCCGATGAGGCCCGCGGTGTCCCGGGCTCCGCCCCAGACCACGGCGCCGATGCTGAGCGCGGCCAGCGCGACCGCGGGCCAGAACCCGGCGCGCGTGGACCCCGCGTCCGGCATGCTCCAGATCCACAGCGCTCCGGCGCCGAGCCCCAGGAGCGCGGGCAGCAGCGCGTCTCCGCCGATGCCGAGGAGGAGGATCACGGCCGCGGCGACGACGTACCCGACCCACCGTCGCGGCACGAACTGCCGGACGAGGTCGGTCGCGCCGACGGCGAGGAGGACGAAGCCCGCGAGGATCACGCGGACTCCCCCCGGAGCGCGGCCACTCCTTCGATGAGAGCGGCGGCTCCCGCACTCCGCAGCGACTTGGACACGCTGGGCTGCGAGATGCCCTCCTGCGCGGCAAGCTCCTGCTGGGACCGGCCGACCAGACGCCCGTATGTGAGGTGACGCTCGCGCTCGCTCATCGCCCCCACGAGCTCGTCGCGCGCGAGGACGTAGGCGTTGGACGCGGCGATCACGTTCTCCATGACCTCATCCTGACCCGGGGCGCCGACAATCCAGGTGCGCGTCCTCGGCACGGCGCGCTGCTCGCGGGCATGCACGATCTCGATCGCGGCGCGCGCGGCATACCAGCCGGGGCCGTCGGCCAGGTCGCGATGCACCGAGGCGACGGATCGGACCTCGCCGACGCCGATCCCGAAGCGGAAGGCGAGCCCCTCCGGAAGCCGGAGCTGGATCATGAGAAGGGACAGGAGCGCGTCGGGCAGTGCACGGTAGACGCCTTGCTGCTCGTCCCCTACCGTGGGCGTGAGCGGCTGGACCGCCAGCGGGCGGTCCCGCTCGACCTGAGCGATGGTCTCGTCCAGCGCGCGCTGTGCGGCGCTCCGGTCTCCGAGTTCTCGGGAACCCACGATGTCGGCGATCACGGCGATGACCATGCCATAACCGTAACACGAATATTCAGAGTTTATGCCTTATAGGGCTATAGATGGGAAATATGCCTGATTCACGCATCATCGAATGGAGCGATGGCTCCTGGACGCACTCCCCCGCGCTGACCCGGATCGACGGGCATCTCGACGCCACCGCGATCGAGGGCAGCGACGCCTGGCGTCACACCGCATACGGATTCGTCCATGACTCAGAACACGCGCTGCTCGCCCCGCTCGCCGTCGGGGAGGCGATCGAGGTCGCCTTCACAGCCCCCTGGGAGGGCCAGTTCGATCAAGCGGGTCTCTTCGTGCGTGCTGACGACGAGCACTGGATCAAAGCGGGAGTCGAGTTCGCGGACGGCCACCTCGGTCTCGGCGCTGTCGTGACCGCCGGGCGGTCGGACTGGTCGGTCGGCTACGTCGACGACTGGCGCGAGAGCGAGATCACAGTCCGGGTCAGTCGTTGGGAGGACGCGATGATCGTTCGCGCCCGCGCGGACGACGGGCCGTGGCGATTGGTGAGGGTGGCCCCCTTCGCCGGCGACGCGGCCGTCTCCGCCGGACCGTTCCTCGCCGCCCCGACCCGGTCGGGTCTGACCGTCCGGTTCACCCGGTGGGAGCGGTCCGCCGCCGACGGCGACCTGCACTGAGGCGCGGCCGCCGCCGGACCGGCTACAGGCCGAGCGCGTGCGCGGCTGCCTGCGCGCGCGCGACGAGCTCCGCGCGCTGCTCGGCCACCCGCTCCGGAGCGGTGCCGCCGACGCCCGTGCGCGACGCGACGGAGCCCTCGATCGTGAGCACCTCCCGGACCTCGGGGACGAGGTGCGGAGACACCGACAGCAGCAGCTCGTCGGAAGCGTCCTCCAGCCCGATCCCCTGCTCCTCGCAGGCACGGACGAGCGCGCCGGAGATCTCATGGGCATCGCGGAACGGCACGCGCCGCTTCACCAGCCACTCGGCGACATCCGTCGCCAGGGAGAACCCCTGGGGAGCGAGCTCGGCCATCCGCTCCGTGTGGAAACGCAGCGTCGCAATCATCCCGGCGAACGCCGGCAGCACGACCTCGAGCGTCTGCACCGAGTCGAACACCGGCTCCTTGTCCTCCTGCAGATCGCGGTTGTACGCGAGGGGCAGGCCCTTGAGCGTTGCCAGGAGACCGGACAAGTTGCCGATGAGACGCCCGGACTTGCCGCGCGCGAGCTCGGCGATGTCCGGGTTCTTCTTCTGCGGCATGATGCTGGATCCCGTGGAGTAGCCGTCGTCGAGGGTGACGAAGCCGAACTCCCGCGTGTTCCAGAGGATGATCTCCTCGGACAGGCGGGAGAGGTCGACCCCCGTCATCGCCGCGATGAACGCGAACTCCGCCACGACGTCCCGCGCGGCGGTGCCGTCGAGGGAGTTCTCCGCGGGGCGGTCGAGACCCAGTTCGGTCGCGACGAGCGCGGGATCCAGGCCCAGGGTCGACCCCGCGAGCGCTCCCCCGCCGTACGGCGAGACACCAGCGCGACGACGCCAGTCGACGAGGCGTTCGAGCTCGCGCACCAGCGGCCAGGCGTGGGCCTGGAGGTGATGGGCGAGCAGCACCGGCTGTGCGTGCTGCAGGTGCGTGCGGCCGGGCAGAATCGCGTCGGGATGCGCCTCCGCCTGCGCCACGAGCGCATCGATCACGCGCAGCAGGTCGCGCGCGATCACCCGGGCGTGGTCGATCAGGTACATCCGCACGAGCGTGGCGATCTGGTCGTTCCGGCTGCGGCCGGCGCGGAGGCGTCCGCCCAGCTCCGGACCCAGCTCGGCGATCAGCGCCTGCTCGAGCGCGCCGTGCACGTCCTCGTCGGTGGGCAGCGGCTGCAGGGAGCCGTCGGCGACCTTGCGCGCGACGGCGTCGAGGCCCTCGTGCATCCGGGCGGCCTCATCCGGCTCCAGGTACCCCGCGGCGGCCAGCGCCGTGGCATGGGCGTGGGAACCCGCGATGTCGTACGGCGCCAGGATCCAGTCGAAGTGTGTCGACCGGCTCAGCTCGACGAGCTCCGGCGACGGACCGGTGGCGAACCGCGCGCCCCAGAGCGCGCCCTCGTTGGTGCCTTCGTGCGAGCCGGCCATCACGCGTACTTCTTCCCGAGGAGCCAGACCAGCAGGGCCTTCTGGGCGTGCAGGCGGTTCTCCGCCTCGTCCCAGACCACGCTCTGCGGACCGTCGATGACCGCGGAGTCCACCTCGTAGCCGCGGTCGGCGGGGAGACAGTGGATGAAGATCGCGTCGTCGTGCGCGAGCTCCATCGTCTCCGGTGTGACCTTGTAGCCGCCGAGGTCGCGGATCCGCGCGAGCTTCTCCTCCTCCTTGCCCATCGACACCCAGGTGTCGGTGACGACGACGTCGGCACCGGCGGCCGCCTCGACCGGGTCGGTGAAGAGCGTGATCGATCCGCCGGTCTCCCCGGCGCGGCGGTCGGCCGCTTCGATCACGTCGGCGCGCGGCGCGTAGTCCTCCGGCGAGGCGATGCGCACGTGCATGCCGGCCGTGACGCCCGCGAGCGCGTAGGAGTGCGCCATGTTGCTCTGGCCGTCGCCGAAGAACGTCAGCGTGAGGCCCTTGAGGTCGCCCTTGTGCTCACGGATCGTCAGCAGGTCGGCGAGGAGCTGGCAGGGGTGGAAGTCGTCGGACAGCGCATTGATCACGGGGACCCGGGTGCCGGCGGCCATCTCCTCCAGGCCCGACTGCGCGTAGGTCCGCCACACGATCGCGGCGACCTGGCGCTCGAGCACGCGGGCCGTGTCGGACGGCGTCTCCTTCCCGCCGAGCTGGCTGCTCGCCGTGGAGATGATGAGCGGCGTGCCGCCGAGGTCGGCGATACCGACGGCGAACGAGACGCGCGTCCGGGTGGACGACTTGTCGAAGATCACGGCGACGGTCTGCGGGCCGGCGAGGCTCTTGTCGGCCCAGCGATCCTTCTTGAGCTCGAGCGCGAGATCGAGGATCTCCGCCTGCTCGGCGGGCGTCAGATCGTCGTCGCGCAGCAGGTGGCGGGTCATGCGGGGACCTTTCCGGTGGCGGAGGTGTGGACGTCGGAGAGAGCGGCGGCGAACAGCTCGCGGAACTCCGCCAGCTCCGTGTCGCCGATGGTGAGAGCCGGCGCGACGCGCACGGTCTCGGGGTTGGCGGCGTTGACGATGAGACCGCGGTCCTGTGCGGCGGCGACCACCGCGCCCGCCACGGGCTGCGTGAGCGCGACGCCCACGAGGAGTCCACGGCCGCGGACGCCGCCGACCAGCGGGGAGTCGATGCCGAGGATGATGTCCCGCAGCTCGGCGCCACGGCGCGCAGCGTTGTCGACGAGGTCGGCGCGCTCGATCTCGGCCAGCACCGCGTCCGCCACGGCCGTCGCGAGCGGGTTGCCGCCGAACGTGGAGCCGTGCGAACCGGGTGTGAACAGGGCGCTCGCGGGCCCGTAGGTGACGAGGGCGCCGATCGGGAATCCGCCGCCGATGCCCTTCGCGAGCGTGATGGCGTCGGGCGTGATGCCCTCGTGGCTGAATCCGAACCAGGCGCCGGTCCGGCCCGCGCCCGTCTGGATCTCGTCGACGATGAGCAGGGCGCCGTGCGCGAGGGTCAGCGAGCGTGCCGCGGCGAGGTAGCCCTCGGGCAGCTCGACGACGCCGGCTTCACCCTGGATCGGCTCCACGATGACGGCGGCGACCCGGTCGTCCATCGCGGCCTCCAGCGCTTCGATCGTGGCCGGGATGTGCTCCACGCCTCCGGGCATCGGAGCGAACGGCGCGCGCATCGACTCCTTGGCCGTGAGCGCGAGCGAGCCCATCGTCCGGCCGTGGAAGCCGTTCTCCAGTGCGAGGATGCGCGGACGCTCCGCGCCGCCGTGCAGCCGGGCGAGCTTGAACGCGGCCTCGTTGGCCTCGGCTCCGGAGTTCGAGAAGAACACGCGACCGTCGATCCCCGCGCCGGCGAGGCGCTTGAGCCGGGCGGCGAGCGCGAGCTGCGGCGGAGTCGCGAAGTAGTTGGAGACGTGCGCGAGGGTGGCGGCCTGCCGGGACACCGCCTCGACGAATACCGGGTGCGCGTGCCCGAGGGAGGTCACCGCGATGCCGGCGAGGAAGTCGAGGTAGCGTCGGTCTTCGGCGTCCCACAGGTACGAGCCCTCACCGCGGGTCAGCAGCGCGAGGCGCTCCCCCGCGTTGAGCACGAGATCACGTGCCGCGTCGTCCTGCCAGACGGTCATGCCGTCGCCCCTTTCTCTCCCAGGACCACTTCGGTCCCGATTCCCTTGCTGGTGAACAGTTCGACGAGCACCGAGTGCGGCACCCGTCCGTCGATGATCGCCGCCGCGTCGACGCCGCCCTCGACCGCATCGAGGCATGCGCGCATCTTCGGGATCATCCCCGACTCGAGGCGCGGAAGCATCTCGACGAGCGCGTCCGACGTCAGGTGCGACACGAGCGAGTCCCGGTTGGGCCAGTCGGCGTACAGCCCCGGCACGTCGGTGAGGATGACGAGCTTGCGCGCGCCGAGGGCCACGGCGAGCGCGGCGGCCGCGGCATCCGCGTTGACGTTGAGCGACTGCCCCGGGTGGTCGAGGTCGGGCGCGATGCTCGACACGACCGGGATCCGCCCTGCGGCGAGATGGTCGAGCACCGGCGTCGGGTCGACCTGGACCACGTCGCCCACGCGGCCGAGGTCCACCTCCTCGCCGTCGATCATCACACCGCGACGGCGGCCGCCGAAGAGCCCGGCGTCCTCGCCGCTGAGCCCGGTGGCGATGGGGCCGTGCGAGTTGATCTTCGAGACGAGCTGCGGGTTCACCTGGCCGGTGAGGACCATCCGCACGACGCCGATGGCCTCGGTGTTGGTGACGCGGTACCCGCCCTTGAACTCGCTGGGGATCTCCAGCCGCTGCAGCATGTCGGAGATCTGCGGCCCGCCGCCGTGCACGACCACGGGCTGCACACCGACGTAGCGGAGGTACGCGATGTCCTGGGCGAAGGCCTCCTGCAGCTCGTCCGAGACCATGGCGTTCCCGCCGTACTTGACGACGACGATCTGGTCGCGGAACTTCTTCAGCCACGGCAGCGACTCGATGAGGGTGGTCGCCTTCTGCGCCGCGATGTCCGGCGTGGTGTCCTGGATGTCGGTCATGAGGCGTAGGCGCTGTTCTCGTGCACGTAGTCGTGGGTGAGGTCGTTCGTCAGCACCGTGGCGGTGGCCTCTCCGACCTTGAGGTCGATCATCAGGTGCGTGGCCCGCGGGGTCAGGTCGACCTCCTCGCGGGGGCGGTCCGGCCCGCCGGCGGTGCAGACGCGGACGCCGTTCATCCACACGTCGACGTCGTAGGGGTCGAACTGCGCGGCCGTCGTGCCGATCGCCGCGAGGACGCGGCCCCAGTTCGGGTCGTTGCCGAAGATGGCGGCCTTGAACAGGTTGTTGCGGGCGACCGAGCGGCCGACCTCGACGGCGTCCTGCTCGGAGACGGCGTGCTGCACCTCGATCGTGATGTCGTGGCTCGCGCCCTCCGCGTCGCCCTGCAGCTTGACCGCGAGCTCCTGGCAGAGCGCGGTGAGCGCCTCGGCGAAGTCGTCGAGGTCGGGGACGACCTCGGAGGCGCCGTTGGCGAGCAGCGTCACCTGGTCGTTGGTCGACATGCAGCCGTCGGAGTCGAGGCGGTCGAACGTGCGTCCCGTCGCCCGACGCAGCGCCTCGTCGGCCTGGAGCGGTTCGAGCACGGCGTCGGTGGTGAGCACCACGAGCATCGTCGCCAGACCAGGGGCGAGCATGCCCGCGCCCTTCGCCATGCCGCCGATCGTCCAGCCGTCGCGGGTCACCACAGCGGTCTTCGCGACGGTGTCCGTGGTCATGATGGCGTGCGCGGCGCTCTCCCCTCCGTCCGCGGTCAGCTCGGTGATCGCCTGCGCGGTGCCCGCGAGGACCTTCTCGCGGAAGACCGCATCCCCCGTCCCGATGAGTCCCGTGGAGCAGACGAGCACGTCACCCGCACTGATGCCGAGCAGCTCGGCCGCCTTCTCGGCGGTCTGATGCGTGGTCTGGAACCCGAAGCTGCCGGTGAAGCAGTTCGCACCGCCGGAGTTGAGGACGACGGCCTCGACCACGCGGTCCGCGACGGCCTGCTGCGACCAGATGATGGGGTTGGCCTTGGCGCGGTTGCTCGTGAAGACGGCGGCGCCGACCTTGCGGGGGCCGCGGTTGACCACGACGGCGACATCGGGCTTGCCGGTGGACTTGAGTCCGGCGGCGACCCCGGCCGCCTCGAATCCTGCGGGGGCGGTGACGCTCACGGGGCGACTCCGTTCACTGAGAGGGCGCGGGTCTCGGGAAGCCCCAGCGCGATGTTCATGGACTGGACGGCAGCTCCGGCGGTGCCCTTGACGAGGTTGTCGACGGCGGTGACCACGGTCACGCGGTTCGCGGCGCGGTCGATCGCGAGGCCGAGGAGGGCCGTGTTCGCGCCGAGCACGTCGGCGGTGCGCGGGAAGGTTCCCTCCGGCAGCAGCTGGACGAAGGTCTCGTCGCCGTAGGCGCTCTCCCACGCCTGACGGATCTCGGCGTCGCTCACACCCTCGGCGATCGGCGCCGTGGACGTGGCGAGGATGCCGCGCGACATCGGCACGAGCACCGGAGTGAACGAGATCCGGATGTCCTGGGTCCCTGCTCCCTGGGTCCCTGCTCCCTGGGTCCCTGCTCCCTGGGTCCGTGCTCCCTGGGTCCCTGAGCCTGTCGAAGGGCGGGCGGCAGCGAGCGCCTGTCGGATCTCCGGGATGTGGCGGTGCGTGCCGCCGACGGCATAGGGGTTCGCGGAGCCGAGGATCTCGCTGGCGAGGAGGTTCGTCTTCAGGCTCTTGCCCGCCCCGGACGGGCCGACGGCCAGGACGGAGACGATGTCGCCCGGGTCGATCACGCCGGTCGCGACACCGGGGGCGAGGCTGAGGCTCACCGTGGAGGCGTTGCAGCCCGGTGCGGCGATCCGGGTCGCGCTGCGGAGCGCGTCCCGCTGCTTGCCCCCTCCGACGAGGAGCTCGGGCACGCCGTACGTCCACGGCTCATGGAAGGACCCGCCGTAGAACGCGTCCCACTCCGCCGACGAGGTGAGCCGGTGGTCGGCTCCCGCGTCGATCACCAGCGCGGTGTCGCCGAGGGCGTCCGTGTACTGCCCGGACTGGCCGTGCGGGAGTGCCAGGAACACGATGTCGTGTCCGGCGAGGACCTCGGGTGTGGTGTCCTGCAGCGTCAGGTGGGCGAGTGAACGGAGGTGCGGCTGATGGGCGACGAGGGGCTGTCCCGCGTTCGAGTGCGCCGTGACGGTGCGGATCTCGACGTCGGGGTGAGCGGCCAGGAGGCGCAGGATCTCGCCGCCTGCGTAGCCGGAGGCGCCGGAGACGGCGACGGAATACGTCATGCTTCTACCTTAACGGTCGGGTCCTCGACGATCTCGGGACCGGGGGCGGGGCCGGAGGCGGCGACACCGGCACTCGACCGCCGCGCGGACGCAGGCAGAAGGGCGGGGTCGCCTAGAATCGGCGGCCGCGACGTCGGCGCACGGCGATGACGCTCGGGACGAGCGTCGAAGGAGCGGTGGCGACCGAAGGCATGCGGCGACGATAGCGCGGGCGTGTTCGGCACCGCAAATCCGGGGCGTCACACGACAGCGTGCGCGACCGGTGCGGCGAAGAAGGCCCGTTCGTGCGCGCTCGATGCGAGGAAGGCGCGCCGCATCCGCTCTCGGCCGGTGTGGTCGGCCCTCGCGGCCGCGGCGGCGACATGCGCGACGGCCTGCCGGGTGGCCGCCGCGAAAGCCGGATCCGCGTAGGTCGCCAGCCACGATGCGTAGGGATGCCGGGGGTCACGGGGCGCCGCGCCGAACGCTCCGGCATGGAGCCGCTCGCCCAGGTCGGTGTAGAGCCAGAAGCACGGCAGCACGGCCGCGATCACCGTGGCGTAGTCCCCGCCGAAGGCGACGGCGCGCAGGTGGTCGAGGTAGGCGACCGTGGCCGGGGCGGGTTCGGTGGCGAAGGTCGCGGCGCTCACCCCGGTCTCCGGGGTCAGCCATGCCGCGTGCAGCTCCAGCTCGCCGCGGATCGCGCCGTGCGCGGCCTCCGCCCAGAACGCCTGCTCGTCGGGGGTCGGAGCGAGACGCGACGCCTCCGCGAGCACACGCGCGTACTCGCGGAGGTAGAGGGCATCCTGCGCGAGGTAGAAGACGAAGGCGTCACGGTCGAGAGTCCCCTCGGCGAGCGCGCGCACGAAGGGCAGCGCGTCGATGTCGCGGCGGATCGCGGCGGTCTCGTCCCACCAGGCCGCGGCGACCTCCTCCGGTGTCGGCCGGGTCTCGGCTCCGCCGCGGGCCCAGAGTCCCGCCAGATGATGGATCGGGCCGTGTCCTCGCCCGACGTCCAGGTCGTCCGCCGCGCGGAGGGACTCCCGCAACCAGGCGCGCGCGGCGCGGACCGCCGTCGCCGGATCGTCGCCCCTCGCCAGTCGTGTGGCCAGAGCCGCGGACAGCGAGCAGCCGGTGCCGTGGGTGTTCTCCGTCCGGATGCGCGGCCCGGAGAACTCCGCGTGCGTACCGGCTGCCGTGTCGATCAGGGCGTCCGGCGCCTCGTCCCCGGGCAGATGCCCGCCCTTCACCAGCACCGCGGTCCCCGTATCGGCCGACAGCTCTCGCGCCGCGGCGAGCGCGTCCGCCCAGTCCGCCACCTCGCGACCGACGAGCACCGCCAGCTCCGCGAGGTTCGGGGTGACCACGGTCGCCAGGGACAGCAGATCCCGGAGCTCCCGCTCCGCGTCGGGCTGGAGCAGCCGGTCCCCCGAGGTGGCGATCATGACCGGGTCGAGCACGACGATCGGGGGCTGCGTCGCCCGGAGCCACGCGGCGACCGTCCGGATCACCTCGACGTCCGCGAGCATGCCGATCTTCACGGCGTCGATGCGGATGTCGTCGCCGACGGCGTCGAGCTGCGCCCGCAGGAAGTCCGCGGGCGGAACGTGCACGGCGCGGACGCCCTGCGTGTTCTGGGCGGTCAGGGCCGTGAGGGCGGCCATGCCGTAGCCCCCGTGCGCGGCGATCGCCTTGAGGTCGGCCTGGATGCCCGCGCCGCCGGACGGATCGCTGCCGGCGATGCTGAGCACGTGCGGCACCGCCCGCCCGAGCCACCGCCGACGGAAGGCCGCGGCGGCGGCCCGGGGATCCTCTGCCGCGCACAGCGCCGAGACCACCGCGATCCCGGCCGCACCGGCCGCGCGCAGCGCCGCCGTGTCGTCGAGGTCCACCCCGCCGATGGCGACGCACGGCAGCGCACTGCGCGCGGCGAACGCGGCGAAGCCGTCGATGCCGAGCGGGTCCGGATGGTCGGGCTTCGTGCGCGTGGGCCGGATCACGCCGACGCCGAGGTAGTCGACCGTCCCCGGCGGCAGCGCGTTCACGGCATCGAGATGGGCAGCGGTGTTCGCCGTGAGCCCGATCAGCGCCTCGGGGCCGAGAAGTTCGCGCGCGCGGAGCACCGAGGCGTCCGCCTGGCCGAGGTGTACGCCGTCGACCCTGGCGCCGCGACGACGGGCCTCGACGGCCGCATCGAGGCGATCGTTCACGACGAGCAGGGCGCGGCCGTCGATGGCCACGGACAGGGCAAGGAGCTGGTCGACCGTCTCCTCGTCCGTCGCCTCCTTGTCGCGGAGCTGCACGATGCGGACCCCACCCGCCACGGCCTCGCGGACGGTCTCGACCACCCCACGAGCACCGCACAGCGACCGATCGGTGACGAGGTAGAGGGACAGGTCGACGGTCATCGGGCCTCCTCCTCGACGCGGGCGCGGGCCTGGAGATCCGCCGGGGTCACGGCGGACAGGGCGTCGAGCAGTCCGACGGCGAAGCTGCCCGGTCCGCGGGAGGTCTCCGCCGCCTGCTCGGCCGCGACCGTGTAGACGAGGGTCGCCGCGGCCACCGCCGTCAGCGCGTCGGTCTCGGTACCGCGGGCCGCTCCGAGGAAGGCCGCCATCACCGCGCCCAGCGCGCAGCCGCCGCCGGTCACCCGCGTGAGCAGCTCGTGCCCATTCGCGATGCGGATCACGCGCTCCCCGTCGGTGAGGAGGTCGACCGGGCCGGAGACGGCGACCACGGAACCGTGCCGGACGGCGAGCTCCCGCGCCGCCGCTGCCGCCGCCTCGGTCCCGTCCGTCGCGTCGACACCGCGGCCGCCGCTGCTGTGTCCGGCCAGCGCGAGGATCTCCGACGCGTTGCCGCGGATGGCTGTCGGGCGCCGCGCGACCAGCTCGTGGGCCAGCGCCGTCCGCACCGGGAGGGTGCCGATCGCGACGGGGTCGAGCACCCACGGCGTGCCGGCGGCGCGCGCTCCGGCCACGGCCTCCCTGCTCGCCTCCCGCTGCTCCGGGGTCGGCGTCCCGAGATTGACGAGGAGCCCCGAGGCGGCAGCGGCGAACGGCTCGGTCTCGCCGACGATGTCGACCATGGCCGGCGCCGCCCCGAGCGCCAGCAGCACGTTGGCGGTGAAGCCCGTCACGACGGCGTTCGTGACGCAGTGCGTCAACGGCGGCGCAGCCCGGACCTCCTCCCGCAGCCTTCCCGCCGTGGCGGCGAGGTCGAGGACGGATTGCGGACGCACAGGATCGCTCATTGCGACATCCCTTCGCTAGTACGAACTAGATCAGGTTCGACGGGTGTGATCTCAGCCGCGGATGCGGCACCCCGTGTCACTGCCTCGCAGTCTAGCGAGCGAAGGCGTCGAGCAGCGCCCGCTCCTCCGTCCGCGTGAGTCCGGCGCGGCGCTCCCTGTCCACGCCCCGATCGCGCTCGTCCGCCACGACGCTTTCCGCCGTCTCGTCGAGGGGGCGGAGGGTGCCTCCGCTGCGGCGATACCGCGCGTTCGAGCGGGTCATGAATCCGCTCATCTCGGGTGGCAGCCACAGCGGCAGCGAGCGCGGCCCCGCCCAGTACGCGACACCCTCCGCGACGAGACGCTCCTCCGTGCCGACGACGAGCGGCCCGGTGTGTCCGGTGGCCGCGCGCACGGTCCGCAGCACGTCGTCCAGCTCGCGCACGTCGCCGATCGCGTTCACGGTACCGGTGACGGTGGCCGACACGACGAAGGCGGCGACATCCTCGACGTCGATGACCTGCGCCGTGCGCCCGTCGAGGGGCGGGAGCAGCACCGGCTCGTCCAGCGCCCGGAGGAACGCCGCCGCCCAGTAGCCGAAGCGATCGCTGGGGTCGCCGGCGCCGACGATGAGGCCGGGACGGACGAGGAGCGCGCGGTCGCCGAGGCTCGCCTGCACGGCGTCCTCCGCCGCGACCTTCTGCCGCGCGTAGTCGTCATCTTCACCGGCCTGCGCGGCTGGGTGCCGCGGGGCCGACTCGTCCGTCCCGACCGTCTCGTCGTCGCGGTAGACCGACATCGACGAGATGTACGTCCACCGGGCGGCCCGGTCGCCGAGCGCACGAACCGCCCCGGAGACATGAGCGGCGCGGGAGGAGACGTCGACGACGTGATCCCAATCGGTGCGCGAGACGACGTCGTAGGCGGCCTCCTCATCCCGGTCCGCCAGCACGAGGGTCGCTCCCGGCGGCGCCGGGCGTCCGCCGCGGGCGAGGCAGGTCACGGACGCTCCCGCTCCCAACGCGTGCGCGGCGATGCGCCCCGACAGCCATCCGGTTCCCCCGAGGATCAGCACATCCGTCATGTGCCCATGTCATCAGGATCGACGACTCGGGGGAAGGGCCTCCGCTCAGAGCGGAGCAGGACAGGCCCTCACGCGATCACAGGCCCTCACGCGATCACAGGCCCTCACGCGATCACAGGCCCTCACGCGAGCGCAGCCGACCACGCGAACCCAGGCCATCACGCGAGTACAGGCCACCGGCACTGCTGTCGCCTGATGCCGCGCGAGCGCCTGATGCCGCGCGGCCTCCAGGAAGCCGCGCGGCATCGTGATCAGTCGCGGAGGGCGGCGCCGAAGCGGTCCGCGGCGACGGCGACGCCCGCCATCTTCGCCTCGGAGGCCTCCGCGGCCGTGAGCGTGCGGTCGTCGGCGCGGAAGCGTAGCGCGAACGTCAGCGACTTCGATCCCTCGGGCACACCCTCGCCGCGGTAGTCGTCCACCAGCCGGACGGACTCCAGCAGGGCACCCGCGCCCTCGGCGAGAGCAGCGCGGACCTCGCCTGCCGGTACCTCGGCCGGGAGCGTGAGCGAGACGTCCTGCGTCGCGGCCGGGAACGTGGAGAGCGATGCCGCCACGATGCGTCCTCCGGCGAGCGTGAGCAGCCGGTCGAGGTCCAGCTCCAGCACGGTGGCGCGACCCGGCAGGTCGGCCTCCTCGGCGACGGCGGGATGCAGCTCGCCGACGTAGCCGATCTCCTCGCCGCCGGCGACCAGCGCACCGGTACGTCCGGGGTGGAGCGCGGCGCGCTGCGTCTGCACGACGTCGATCTCGATGCCCGCGGCGGCCCCGATCACGCGGACCGCGTCGAGCGCCTCGACGAGTCCGGCGGCCTCGGCCGCACGCCCCGGCTGACGCGGCGACACGTTGCCGGTCAGCAGCACCGCGACGTGGCGCTCCTGCGGGGGGATGGAGGCGTCGAGCGCGGCGAGCACCTCATCAGACGGCCGGACACCCAGCGGCGGGACCTCGGCGGTGCCGTACTGCACGCCGGGCTCAGGGACGAACACGGCGCCCGTCTCGAACAGCGCCAGATCGGTGAGCCCGCGCGAGATGTTGCGGTGCGCGGTCTGCAGCAGACCGGGGATGAGCGAGCGCCGCAGGAACGGCACCTGCCCGTCGAGCGGGTTCGCGAGGCGGATGCCGGGCAGGTGCTCACCGGACGCGGAGCCGTGCAGATCGTTCTGCGCCTCGGTCGTGAACGGGAACGCCGGGGTCTCGACGAATCCTGCGGCGGCGAGAGCGTTCACCACGCGGCGACGCCCCTGCTGGTGGGCCGTGAGGCCGCGGCCGGACGGCGGCGTCGGCAGCACCGCGGGGATGCGGTCGAGCCCGTGGATGCGGGCGACCTCCTCGGCGAGCGTCCACTTGTCGGTGAGGTCGGGGCGCCAGGTCGGCGGGATGACCGTCCACCCGGAGTCACCCTGGGTCCCTTCGCCGTCCGCCTGGGTCCCTGAGCCTGTCGAAGGGCTGACCTCCGCCCCGATCGTCGTGAGCGCCCCGGTGATCTCGTCGTCGGTGTAGTCGACGCCGATCAGTCCCTGCACGAAACCGCGCGGGAGCTCGATCTCGGCGACGAAGACCTCGGCGAAGAGCGCGCCACCCTCCTCCGTGAGCGTGCCACCGGCGAGCTCGACCATGAGGTCGGCCGCGCGTCGGGCTGCGACGAAGGGGATCAGCGGGTCGACGCCGCGCTCGAAGCGCTTGGACGCCTCGCTCGGGAGCTTGTGCCGGCGGGCCGTGCGGGCGATGGTCGTCGCGTCGAAGGTCGCCGCCTCGATGAGCACGTTCCGCGTGGTGTCGCTCATCTCGGTGGTGCCGCCGCCCATGACACCGGCGAGGCCGATCGGACCGGAATCGTCGGTGATGAGGAGGTCTTCGACGTGCAGCTTCCGCTCCACGCCGTCGAGCGTCGTCATCTTCTCCCCCGGCGTCGCGCGCCGGACGGTGATGCCGCCCGTGAGCTTGTCGAGGTCGTAGCCGTGCAGCGGCTGGCCGAGCTCGAGCATGACGTAGTTCGTGATGTCGATGAGCACACCCAGCGACCGCATGCCGGCGAGGCTCAGGCGCGCGATCATCCACGGCGGGGTGGGCCGCGACGGATCGACGTCGCGCACGACCCGGGTGACGAACTCGCTCACGCCGACCTTGCCGCGCACCGGCGCCTGGTCGTCCACCACGGCCGTGTGTCCGGAACCGGGCTGCAGCTCGGCGAAGTCGCGCTCGGCGGGGTCGCGGAAGGCCGCCCCCGTGGCGTGGGCGTACTCACGGGCGACGCCGCGCACCGAGAACGCGTAGCCGCGGTCCGGCGTGACGTTGATCTCCACCGCGACGTCGTCGAGGCCGAGGAGCGCGATCGCGTCGGTGCCCACCGGCGCATCGATCCCGAGGTCGCTCAGCACGACGATGCCGTTGTGCTCGTCGCCGAGACCCAGCTCGCGCGCGGAGGCGATCATGCCGTCCGACACGTGACCGTAGGTCTTGCGGGCGGCGATGGGGAACGGCCCGGGAAGGACGGCGCCGGGCAGGGTCACGACGACCTTGTCTCCGACGCCGAAGTTGTGCGCGCCGCAGACGATCCCACGGACGCCGCCGTGCTCGGGACCGACGTCGACCTGGCACCAGTTGATGGTCTTGCCGTTGGACTGGGGCTCCGGCTCGAGCGAGACGACCTCGCCGACGACCACGGGACCCGTGATGTCGAAGCGGTGCACGTCCTCCTCTTCGAAGCCGACGGTCACCAGCGCCGCGAGGACGTCCTCGGGCGTGGCATCCGCTGCCAGATCGACGTACTCACGCAGCCACGAAAGCGGGACGCGCATCACACCACCATCCCGTACTGCTCGCTGAAACGGACATCGCCCTCGGCCATGTCGCGCATGTCCTGCACATCGCTGCGGAACATCAGGCCCCGCTCGATGCCCATGCCGAACGCGAAGCCGCTGTACACCTCCGGGTCGATCCCGGCCGCGCGCAGCACGTTCGGGTTGACCATGCCGCAGCCGCCCCACTCGATCCAGCGCGCGCCGCCCTTGAAGGTCGGGTGCCACAGGTCGAGCTCGGCGGAGGGCTCGGTGAAGGGGAAGTAGTTCGTGCGGAAGCGCGTCTTGGCCTCCGGGCCGAAGAGCTGCTTCGCGAAGTGGTCGAGCGTGCCCTTGAGGTGCGCCATCGTGATGCCCTTGTCGACGACCAGGCCCTCGAACTGTGTGAAGACCGGGAGGTGCGTCGCGTCGAACTCGTCGGTGCGGTACACGCGGCCCGGGCACAGCACGTAGATGGGGACCTCGCGGTTCAGCATCGACCGCACCTGCACCGGGCTCGTGTGCGTACGCATGACGAGGTGGCGCGAGGTCGGGTCGACGTAGAAGGTGTCCTGCTCCTGACGGGCGGGGTGATCGACGTCGAAGTTCAGGGCGTCGAAGTTGAACCACTCGTGCTCGAGCTCCGGCCCCTCCGCGATCTCCCACCCCATGCCGACGAAGATGTCCTCGACGTGGTCCTGCAGGAGAGCGAGCGGGTGCCGGGCGCCCACGCGCGTCCGCGACGGGACGGCGGTGATGTCGACGCGCTCGGCCTCGAGCCGCGCGGCGACCTCGGCGGCGGCCAGCTCGGCCTCCTTCGCCGCGAGCGCCTGGTTGACGCGACCGCGGCCCTGACCGACGAGCTTGCCGAACGCGGCCTTGTTCTCGGGGGCGACCTGGCGCATCGAGGCGTTCAGGACCGCGAGCGGCGATCCCTCCGCGACGTGCGCCGCACGGGCGGCTTTCAGCGCGGCGGTGTCGGCGGCCGCCTCGATCGCCGCGAGGGCGTCGGCGACAGCGGCTTCGACCGCTTCGGGGGTGATTTCCGGAGACTCTGACACGGGAGTCGAGTCTACCGGCGCGGGACGGGCGTCCCGCGCCGGTAGCGGCTCAGAGGCCGTGAGCGCCAGAGCTGTTGGCGTCGAACTTGCCCAGCCCTCGCTGCGCCACGATGAGCGACGTGTTCGTCTCGCCATCGTGCTGACGAGGGTCCGCCTCGTCCGGTCCGGCCTTGGCCGAGCGCTTGGCCCGGCGCTGCAGGCGGTAGGCGATGTAGGAGAGCACCAGACAGACCGCGACGTACATCGAGCCGCCGACGATCGCGGCGGGGATCAGCGGCGACCCGTAGGGCGCCTGGTTGCCGATCTGGTTGATGACGTACAGCAGCTCCTGGTACGTGATGATGAAGCCGAGCGCGGTGTCCTTCAGGGCCACCACGAGCTGCGCGATGATCACGGGCATCATCGCCCGGACGGCCTGCGGGATGAGGATGAAGTACATGACCCCGGTCTTGCGCAGGCCGATCGCGTAGCCAGCCTCCTTCTGTCCGCGCGGCAGCGACTCGATCCCGGCACGGAGTACCTCCGCGAGCACGGAGCCGTTGTAGACGATGAGCGCGATGACCACCGCGTAGTACGGGGGCATCCGGATGCCGATGACCGGGAGGCCGTAGTACAGCAGCATCATGAGGATCAGGACGGGGATCGCCCGCATGATCTCGATGATCCACCGCACCGGTTCGCGCACCCAGGCGTGCTCGGAGAGGCGGCCGATGCCGAGGACGAAACCGAGGACCAGCGAGCCGACACCGGCGACGGCGAAGGCGGAGAGCGTGCTGAGCAGGCCCTCCCCGAACCGCACCCAGACCGCCGAGTAGGTGAAGATGTTCCACTTCTCCGCGGAGAACTGGCCGGTGGCGTACAGGCGCCAGACCACCCAGCCGAGCACGGCGAGGACGACGAGGATCGTGACGGCACCGATGATCCGGTTGCGGGCGACCGCGCGGGGGCCCGGGACGTCAAACAGGACGGAACTCATCGCGCGATCCTCCACTTGTTCTCGAGCACGCGCTGCACCCAGCTCAGGAGCAGCACGAGCACGACGAAGATGACCATCACCCAGAGCAGCACGACGAGGGCGTTCTCGCCCCGCTCGCTGAGTGCCGCCCGGATCGTGCCGAGGTTGACCACCGAGAAGCCGGCGGCCACCGTGGTGTTCTTCATGAGGGCGATCAGCACGCTCATGAGCGGCGGGACCACGGACCGCGTGGCCTGGGGCAGCACGACGAAGCGCATGACCTGGCCGAAGTTGAGGCCGATGGCGCGTGCCGCCTCCGCCTGTCCGACCGGCACCGTGTTGATGCCGGCGCGGATCGCCTCCGCGACGTACGTGGCGGTGTAGATGCCGAGCGCGATCGTGGCCAGCAGCAGGGAGTTGACCCGCTCCCCCAGCAGGATCGGAAGGCAGAACGCGAAGAAGAACATCACCAGCGTGAGCGGGGTGTTCCGGATCCAGTTCACGTACACGGCGCCCACGCCGCGCGCGATCGGGACCGGGGACACGCGGGCCGCTCCGACGATGAGTCCGAGCACCACGGCGATGAGGCCACCGCCGAGGAACAGCGCGATGGTTCCCCACAGCGCTTCACCCCAGAGGTCGAGGTGGTCCGAGATCACTCCCACTGCTGTGCCTTTCGGTTCGTTTCCGCGTCAGATCGACGCCGAGGAGGACGGGGGCGGCCGGTCGGACCGACCGCCCCCGGAGAGATCAACCGACCGGGTCGACCTCGGGCTGCTCGGCCTTCACACCGGAGGCGCCGAGGTTGTTGTCGAAGATCTGCTGCCAGATGTCGCCGCCGTCGGTGAGCTGCGTGTTGAAGTACTCGACGAGTGCGTCGTCGCCCTTCGCCACACCGATGCCGTAGCGCTCCTCGCTGAACGGCTCGCCGACGACCTTGAGGTTGTCGGGGTCCTGCGCCGCGTAGCCGATGAGGAAGGCCTCGTCAGTGGTGACCGCGTCGACCTGACCGTTCTTGAGGTCCTCGACGCACTTGGAGTACGTGTCGTACTCCTTCGTCTTCACCTCGGGGTAGTTCTCCTTGATGTTCTGAATCGGCGTCGAACCCGTCGCCGAGCAGACCGTCGTCGAGGAGTCCAGGTCGTCGACGCTCGCGATGTCACTGTCGGCGGCGACGAGGAGGCCCTGGCCGGTGACGAAGTAGGGACCGGCGAAGGCGATCTGCTCCTTGCGCTTGTCCGTGATCGAGTAGGTGCCGACGTAGTAGTCGATGTCACCGTTGACGATGGCCTGCTCGCGGTTCGCGGAGGCGATCGCCTGGAACTCGATCTTCTCGGGGTCGACACCGAGGGATGCCGCCATCCAGCGGGCGATGTCGACGTCGAAGCCGGTGCGCTCGTTCGTCACGGGGTCGAGGTAGCCGAGACCGGGCTGGTCCTCCTTGACGCCCACCTTGACGGTGCCCGACGAGGAGATGCGGTCGAACGTGGGGCTCCCCTCGATCGTGACGTCCTCCTCGACGGTCCAGGGCGTGCTGCTCGAGGCGTCGCCCTCGTCGCTGCCCGAGGTGCCGGTGCTCGACGGCGTGCCGCTGTTGCAGGCCGTGAGCGCGAGCAGCGCCACCGTGGCGATCCCGAATCCGGCCAGTGTCCGTGTACGTCGCATGTGCGTCTCCTTCATGTGCTGTGCTGTGGGTGCGGGGTCTGGGGAAGTCAGTGCGTGAGGAGCTTCGAGAGGAAGTCCTTGGCGCGGTCGCTCTTCGGGTTCGTGAAGAACTCCTCGGGCTTGGCCTCCTCGACGATCCGGCCGTCCGCCATGAAGACGACCCGGTCGGCCGCCTTGCGGGCGAAGCCCATCTCGTGGGTGACGACGATCATCGTCATGCCCTCCTGGGCGAGCTCGACCATGACGTCGAGGACCTCGTTGATCATCTCGGGGTCGAGCGCGCTGGTCGGCTCGTCGAAGAGCATGACCTTCGGCTGCATGGCCAGGGCCCGCGCGATCGCGACGCGCTGCTGCTGGCCGCCGGAGAGCTGCGCGGGGAGCTTGTTCGCCTGCTGCGCGACGCCGACGCGCTTGAGGAGCATCATGGCCTCCGCCTCGGCGTCGGACTTCTTGAGTCCGCGGACCTTGATCGGGCCGAGCGTCACGTTCTCGAGGATCGTGAGGTGCGCGAAGAGGTTGAAGGACTGGAAGACCATGCCGACGTCGGCCCGCAGGTGCGCGAGAGCCTTGCCTTCCGCGGGCAGCTCCTTGCCGTCGATGCGGATCGAGCCGCTGGTGATGGTCTCCAGGCGGTTGATCGTGCGGCAGAGCGTCGACTTGCCCGAGCCGGAGGGGCCGATCACGACGACGACCTCCCCCGCGTTGACGGTGAGGTCGATGTCGCTGAGCGCCTGGAACTCGCCGTAGTGCTTCTGGACGTTCTCGACGACGACGAGCGGGGTTTCAGAGGTCATCATTTCTCCAAACTAGCCACGCGATGCGCGCGGTTCCAGGCACCACGGTGAGGTTTACACGTTCGTAATCACCTGATCGCGGCGCCAATGCATCCTCGCAGGGGCACCCCACGGCCCGCCCCCTCGGGCCGCGGGATCGCCCTGCTGCCACGCTCCCAGCGACAGCAGGCAGCAGGTGTCCGATCGTGTGCGATCGACCTCACCCTGGCAGAGCCGGCGTACGGCTGTCAGGGATCTTGAGGATTTCTTGAGGGGGCGCCGGTCACCGGCGCAGATCGCGGTAGTACTGCTCCGCGCCGGGGTGCAGGGGCACCGGCCCGGTGAAGATCGCCGACCGGCGGTCCAGCAGCGCCGCCGCCGGTACGTCGGCCGCGAGCGAGGTACGCGCCGCGAACAGGCCCGCGACGAGATCGTGCACCACGCCGGGCGGGGTGCTGCCGGCGGTGACGAGGTAGTTCGGCACCGCCAACGTCGTCACAGAGGCATCGAGGCCGTAGGTGCCTGCAGGCACGTCGGCGGGCCGATACGCGTGGGAGTACCGCTCGTTGACCGCGTTCACCCAGTCCTGCTCGACCGGGAGCAGGCGCACGTCGATGGTCTCCGCGAGGTCCGCGATGCCAGGTGTCGGCAGCCCGCCCACCCAGAAGAAGCCGTCGATCTCGCCCCGCTCCATCGCGGCGATCGACCCGCCGAGGTCGAGCTGCGGGTCGTCGACCGCCTCGGCCGCGACGCCGGCCGCGTGGAGCACGCGCGTGGCGATCACGTTCACGCCCGAGTTCTCCGCGCCGAGGGAGATCGTCCGTCCGGCGAGGTCCGCGAGGTCTTCGACGGCCGAGTCGTCCCGCACGACGATCTGCAGGTACTCGTCGTAGAGGCGGGCGACCGCCTGCACATCCAGCGGCTCGGCGAAGGCGCCCGTCCCCGCCACGGCATCGGCGGCCGCATCGCCCTGCGCGAAGCCGAGGAGCGCCTCCCCCGCGCTCACGCGCAACAGGTTGTCCACCGATCCCGCCGTCACCTCCGCCGTGAGGTCGACGTCGAGCTCACGCGACAGCTCTGTCGCGAGGTGGCTGCCGTAGTCGTGGTACACACCGGTGGGGCTGCCCGCGGCGAGCACGGCGACGGTCTGCGTCCAGTCCTCGGAACGCGGACTGCACGCGCTCAACGCGACCGCCGCCACGAGCGCGAGCATCCCGGCGACGACACGCCGGCCCCGCCCGCTCACGCTGCCGCCTCCGCGGGGAGGACGAGGGCTACGAGGAGCCCGCCGCCGTCGGCGCCGCGCACCCGCAGCTCGCCCCCGACCGTCGCGAGGAGGTCGGTCGCGATCGCCAGCCCCAGACCGGTTCCCGGCATGTCGCCGCTGTCCGCGCTCCGCCAGAAGCGGTCCGCCGCCGACGACGCATCCTCCGGTGACAGCCCGGGACCGTGGTCGCGCACGGTGAGCTGGCATTCGTCGCCCGCGCGCTGCGCACCGACCTCGATGGACGAGCCCTCCGGCGAGTACTTCACCGCGTTGTCGATCGCGGCATCGAGCGCGCTCTCCACGATGGTGCGGTCGGTGATCGTTATGACCGACGACTCCCCCGTCCGGCGCAGCACGATGGCCCGCTGCGCCGCCACCTCCTGCCAGGCCTCGACCCGGCGGCCGGCGACGGCGGCGAGATCGACCGCCGACATCGTGGAGTCGGTGCGACCGCCGCGGGCGAGTCCGAGGAGGGTCTCCAGGATGCGGGTCATCCGCCGGCCCTCTTCCCTGGTCTCCTCCACGTCGTGGTCCCACTCGCGTCCCAGCCCCGTCGCGAGGTGCTCGACGCGCAGCAACAGCGCGTTGAGCGGATTCCGCAGCTCGTGCGAGGCGTTCAGCGCGAACTCCTGCTGTCTCGTCATGACGCGCTCGATCTCATCGGCCATGCCGTTGAACACCCGCGTCATGCGCCGCAGCTCGGGCGGGCCGGTGCCTTCGGCCACCCGGGCGTCCATCTCCCCCCGCTCGATCGCCGCCATCGCCTCGTCGAGACGGCGCACCGGCGAGAGCACCCAGCGCGCGAGCCCCGCGACCAAGAGGATGCCGAGCGCGCTGAGCAGCACGACGATGAGTGCGAGCACGAGCGTCTGCCGCAGGATGACGGTCTGCGGGGTGTCCGTGCCGCCCCTGACGAGCACCGCACCGATCACATCGCCGTCGTCGAACACGGGTTCCACCAGCGCCGCATCGGACACGACCCACGGGGAGGACGTCGGTTGCTCGGCGCGGCGACCGGAGAGCGCCAGCCGCACCCGCTGCGCATCCTCCTCCGACAGCACCGCGTCTCCGTGGTCACCGGCCGCCCAGGGGCTGCCGGTGAGATCGAACACGGTCACCTCGATTCCGTAGACCTCCTGGAAGCGACGGACCTCGGCGTCCATCACCGCCGGACTCCCGGAGCGCAGCGCCTGTCGGGCGCTCGTCGCGAAGTACCCGAGGTC
This sequence comes from Microbacterium sp. str. 'China', assembly GCF_002993305.1. Classification (NCBI taxonomy): domain Bacteria; kingdom Bacillati; phylum Actinomycetota; class Actinomycetes; order Micrococcales; family Microbacteriaceae; genus Microbacterium; species Microbacterium sp. str. 'China'. The sequence goes on from NZ_CP027434.1 coordinate 2,361,377, forward strand.
GCCGAGCTGCTCGGCATAGAACGACTGCTGGACGCTGCGTGCCGCGCTCCACCCGGTCACGCCGCCGAGTGCGACGAGCACGATGATCAACGGCACGAGGAAGACGACGGTCAGGCGGCGGCGCACGCGTCAGGACCCCGCGAGCCGGTAGCCGACGCCGCGCACGGTCTCGATGAACGCGCGATCGCCGCTCTTCTTCCGGATGGCCGCCACGTGCACCTCGAGGGAGTGGCCGAAGCCACGCCAATCGGTGTTCCAGACCTCGCGGATGAGGCGCTCCTTCGGCACCGCGACACCCGGATACCGCGCGAGCACGCCCACGATGTCGAACTCCTTGCGGGTGAGCGCCAGCGGCACCCCGCCGACCTGCACCTCCCGCGCGACGAGGTCGATCTGCACCGCGCCGCCATGCAGCAGCACGCGGGTGTCCGGCTCCGTCCGCAGCGGCCGCGATCGCCGGGTGACCGCCTCGATCCGCGCCAGGAGCTCGTGCACGTCGTAGGGCTTCACCACGAAGTCGTCGGCACCGGCGCGCAGTCCCTTGATGCGCTCGGCGACCTGGTTACGCGCGGTGACGATGACGATCGGCACGTCGGAGCGCCCGCGGATGCGGCGGCAGAGGTCGATGCCGTCGACATCCGGCAGCCCGAGGTCGAGCAGCACCACCTCGGTGTCGGCATCGAGGTGCTCCAGCGCCGCGGCCCCGTCGGCCGCATGCACGGTGGCATAGCCCGAGCGCGCGAGGAAGGCCTGCAAGGCCCCCGCCACCCGCTCGTCGTCCTCGACGATCAGTATCCGCATCCCGCGTCCCGTTCTTCGCCGGGTCAGCCGGTGGAGGCCGCGCGTTGGGCGAACGCGCTCTCATACAGGCAGACACTCGCCGCGGTGGCCAGGTTGAGCGATTCGGCGCGCCCGAAGATCGGCAACCGGAGGACACGGTCGGCCTGCGTCAGCGCCTCATCCTCGAGCCCGCGCGCCTCGTTGCCGAACAGCCAGGCGGTCGGCTCGCCCAGCACGCCGTCGGCGCGTGCCGCGAGGAGGTCGTCCCCCTTCACGTCCGCCGCGAGGATCTGCAGGCCCGCATCGTGTGCCCGTCGGACGACCTCGTCGAGCTCACCGCCCACCGAGACCGGAAGGTGGAAGAGCGAGCCGGTCGTCGCCCGCACCACCTTGGGGTTGTACGGATCGACCGTGCGACCGGTGAGCACGACGGCATCGGCGCCGGCGGCGTCGGCGGCCCGGATGATGGTGCCGAGGTTGCCAGGGTCGCGCACCTCCTCGCAGATCGCGACGAGACGCGGTGCCGCATCGAAGATGTCCCGCACCGAGGTCGGCGTCTGACGGACGACCGCGACGAGCCCCTGCGGGGTCACCGTGTCGGCCATCGCGTGGAGGACGTCCTCGCTCACGTACTCGACGTCGACGTCCGCCTCCGCGGCGGCGGCGCGGATGTCCGCGTGCTTCTCCCAGCCGTGCGGGGTCGCGAAGAGCTCGACGATCGCTTCGGGGCGGTACGTCAGGGCCTCGCGGACGGACTGCGGACCTTCCAGCAGGAAAAGACCGGTCTCGGTGCGGGCGCTGCGCTTGGTCAGCTTGGCGACGGCACGGACTCGGGGGGAACGGGGGTTCTCCAGCACGAACTCAGTCTACGGTCAGCCCGACACCGCCCGGATACGCGGAACGGGCGCCTTCCCGGAGGAAGACGCCCGTTCGGAAGCGAGATGCTTACGCCGCGGACTTCGGCGCGTTGACGTCGGAGGGCAGAGCCTTCTTCGCCGTCTCGACCAGCGTCGTGAACGTCGCGGCGTCGTTCACCGCGAGGTCGGCGAGCATGCGACGGTCGACCGTGACACCCGCGAGGCCCAGACCCTGGATGAAGCGGTTGTACGTCATGCCGTTCTGGCGGGCCGCAGCGTTAATGCGCTGGATCCACAGACGACGGAAGTCGCCCTTGCGCTTGCGACGGTCCCGGTACGAGTAGACCAGGGAGTGGATGACCTGCTCCTTGGCCTTCCGGTAGAGGCGCGAACGCTGACCGCGGTAGCCGGAGGCGCGCTCGAGGATGACCCGACGCTTCTTGTGGGCGTTGACCGCCCGCTTGACTCTTGCCATTTTCCTGTGTTCCTATCCTGCGATCGGGCGCGTCAGCGACCGAGAAGCTTCTTCGCGACCTTGAAGTCCGCCTTCGCGAGCACCTGGTCCTGGTTCAGACGACGGGTGCGACGGCTCGACTTGTGCTCGAGGTTGTGGCGCATCCCGGCCTGCTGCTTCTTCAGCTTGCCGCTGCCGGTGATCTTGAAGCGCTTCTTAGCACCCGAGTGGGTCTTCTGCTTCGGCATCTTCTCTTCCTTCGTATGGCGCCTTCTCAGGCGACGGTGTCAACCCGCGGTGCGGGAGTTCTGGGGGCGGACCTACTCCGCCTTGGCGTCCGCGGAGGCGTCCGCGTCGTTCTTCGCCTCGCGCGCGGCCTGCTTGTTCGCGGCGCGCACGGCGTTCTGCTCCTGCTTCGCCTCGGACTTGCTCTTGTGCGGCGCGACGACCATCACCATGTTGCGGCCGTCGATGGTCGGGTTGGACTCGACCGTGCCGAACTCGGCGACGTCCTCGGCGAATTTGCGCAGCAGACGGACACCCTGCTCCGGGCGCGACTGCTCGCGACCGCGGAAGAGGATCATGGCCTTGACCTTGTCGCCGGCCTTGAGGAAGCCCTCGGCGCGCTTGAGCTTCGTCGTGTAGTCGTGCGCCTCGATCTTCAGACGGAAGCGGACTTCCTTGAGGATCGTGTTCGCCTGGTTGCGACGCGCTTCCTTTTCCTTCTGCGCGGCCTCGTACTTGAACTTGCCGTAGTCCATGATCTTGACGACGGGCGGCTTCGAGTTCGGGGCGACCTCGACGAGGTCGAGATCGGCTTCCTGGGCGAGACGCAGCGCTGCCTCGATGCGGACAACGCCGATCTGCTCACCCGCGGGGCCGACGAGGCGGACCTCGGGGACGCGGATGCGCTCATTGGTACGGGGATCGCTGATGCGGAGCTCCTTAGACGATGTGATTCGGCCACCGTGATGCGGTCTGCATCCCGGGCGAAATCGGAGTCGTCCCCCACCCGCCGGCGTTCAGATACCGGCTTCGCACCCTGTCTACCGGCCCTCTCGTGACGAGCGGAGCCGGCGGAGCGCAAGACCCGGTAGCCTGGAACGGCAAGCGCGGGTGGGAAGTGAATCCTCTTTCGTTCCGGAGCATGACGCTCCGGAGCCCGCCAAAGTCTAACAGAAAGCAAGGCGAAGTGACGAACCAGGCATCGGACGAGGCGGCCCGCGAGCGCGAGGAGCGATGGGCTCGGCAGGAGGAGGCAGCCTCCTCGGCCGTCCGTGACATCGCCGACGTCCCCGCCGTCGAGGTGATCACGACCGCCGCCGTGCACCTCATGAGCGCCGCGGCCGTGAAGCTCGGCCTGGCGGACGACCCCGAAGCCGCGGCCCAGCTCGACCTCGATGAGGCACGGAAGCTCATCAACGCCTTGGCAGGGCTCATCACCGCCGGCGCCCCGGAGATCAGCGACATGCACGCCCGCTCGCTGCGCGACGGCCTCCGGTCGCTGCAGCTCGCCTTCCGCGAGGCCTCGACCATCCCCGATCCGATCGGCAAGGGCCCGGGCGAGAAGTGGACCGGTCCCGTCACCTGATCCGGCCGAAGCTCCGCCTCAGATGCTGCGGCGGAGCTTGACCGTCAGCGAGTCGGCGAGGACGGCGATGCGGTCGTCCGCGGCCCAGCGCTGGGCGAGCCGTCCGAGCACGGCATCCAGGACCTCGCGCTCCAAGCCGTCGACGAGCTCCAGCACGACGATGAGCTCGGGTCCGCGGAGCCGGGCGTCCGGGTCTCCCGGCGCGACCGCGACGTCGATCACGGCGAGCTCGTGGGCGATGCTCTCCCGAAGGGCGGTGACGACCTCGGGAGAGAGGAAGCTCGGCTCCCACGCGTGTCCCTGCGCCACGGCCCAGACGGCGGGGCGGCGGATCACGAACTCGGTGTCGGACGTGGGGTCCAGCACGATGAGATCGGTGTCCTCCGACGACGCGGCCAGGGCCGCGCGGACGGCCTCGACCGGGATGGGGCGTGCCGACGGATCCCAGCGCTGCATCGTCTCGACCGACGAGAACACCGGCTGGACGCGGCGCCCGTCCGGGGCGGCCACGGTGACGATCGAGAGCTCCTGCGTCTTGTCCACCGCGAGACCGCTGGGCGCCACCCCCTCCTCGCCCTTCTCCGCGATCAGGGGCACGAGGACCCGGGCGGAGCGGAACGCGTCGACGACCTCGGCCTGGCTCCCCTCGCCCGCACGGAAACGGTGCAGCGCCGCGAGGAGAGCCGGGTCCGCCGAGCCGTCGTCCGCCGCATGCGGGTTCGACTCGAAGCTGCGGCCCTCCCAGGGGACGCCGGCGGAATCGGCCCGGTTGTGCGACTCGGGGCCGCAGGCGTGAGGGTCAGTCTCCGGCGACATCCAGGGCCTCCGCGAGCGTGAAGGCGCCCGCGTACAGAGCCTTGCCGACGATGGCCCCCTCGACGCCCAGGGGCACGAGGTCGCGCAGCGCGGCGATGTCGTCGAGGTTCGAGATGCCACCGGACGCGACGACCGGCTTCGGCGTGCGCGAGGTCACCTCGCGCAGGAGCTCGAGGTTCGGACCGCGCAGCGTGCCGTCCTTGGTCACGTCGGTGACGACGTAGCGGCTGCAGCCGGCGTCCTCGAGGCGCTCGAGCACCTCCCAGAGGTCGCCGCCCTCCTTCGTCCAGCCCCGCGCGGCGAGCGTCGTGCCACGGACGTCGAGGCCGACGGCGATCGCCTCCCCGAACCGGCTGATCACGTCGGCCGCCCACTCGGGGTTCTCCAGCGCGGCGGTGCCGAGGTTGATGCGCGCGGCACCGCTCTCCAGCGCGGCTTCCAGGCTCGCGTCGTCCCGGATGCCGCCGGAGAGCTCGACGTTGACGTTCTTGAACTGCTTGATGACCTTGCGCAGGATCGGCGCGTTGCTCCCGCGACCGAACGCCGCGTCCAGATCGACGAGGTGGATCCAGGAGGCTCCCTGCGAGACCCACTCCCCTGCCGCGTCGAGCGGGTCGCCGTAGCTCGTCTCGGTCCCGGCCTCCCCCTGGGTGAGACGGACCGCCTTCCCGCCGGCGACGTCGACCGCGGGAAGGAGCGTGAGCGAGGGGGACTGCGCGAAGTCGTTCATGGGGTCCTTGGTTCGGGTGGGTCTGCGGCCCGAGCGGGCACGAGAGACGAGGGTAGTCCGCCGCGGGGCGCGGGACAAACCGCGTGACGCCGGGCGCCGACGCGGCTCGGGGTCAGAGGCTCTGCACCCAGTTCCGGAGCAGCCGGATGCCGGCGTCCCCGGACTTCTCCGGGTGGAACTGCGTCGCCGAGAGCGGGCCGTTCTCGACGGCCGCGAGGAAGGGGCCGCCGTACTCCGCCCAGGTCAGCACGGGCTGCGGGAACGGCGGGATCACGTCGAGCTCCCAGGACTGCGCCGCATAGGAGTGCACGAAGTAGAAGCGCTCCTGCTCGATCCCGCGGAACAGGACGGTGTCCTTCCCCGGCTCGACGGTGTTCCAGCCCATGTGCGGCAGCACGGGCGCGTTGAGTTCCGTCACTGCGCCCGGCCACTCGCCGAGGCCCGCGGTGTCGTGCCCCCGCTCGACGCCGTGCTCGAAGAGCACCTGCATGCCGACGCAGATGCCGAGGACCGGTCGGCCGCCCGCGAGACGACGGCCGATGATCTCGTCGCCGCCGTGGGCGTGCAGAGCGTCCCGCACCGCCTGGAAGGCCCCGACACCGGGCACGACGAACCCGTCCGCCTCGAGCGCCTCGGCGCGGTCGCGCGTGAGGACGGCGTCGGCTCCCGCGGCGACGAGGGCCTTGACCGCGGAGTGGACGTTGCCGGACTCGTAGTCGAAGACGGCGACCCGGGGCGCGGCGCTCACAAGGCTCCCTTGGTGGATGGGATGCCGTCGACGAGGGGATCCAGCGCCTTCGCCTGACGGAACGCCCGCGCGAACGCCTTGAACTCGGCCTCGGCGATGTGGTGCGGGTCGCGCCCGCCCAGCACCCGGACGTGCACGGTCAGCGCGGCGTTGAAGGTGATGGCCTCGAAGACGTGCCGCACGAGTGATCCCGTGAAGTGCCCGCCGATCAGGTGGTGCTCGAAGCCGGCCGGCTCCCCCTCGTGCACGAGGTAGGGGCGACCGGAGATGTCGACGACGGCCTGCGCCAGGGCCTCGTCCAGCGGGACGAGGGCGTCGCCGTACCGGGAGATGCCGGACTTGTCTCCGAGGGCTGCCAGGATCGCCTGGCCGAGCACGATCGAGACGTCCTCCACGGTGTGGTGGGCGTCGATGTGGGTGTCCCCGGAGGCCCGCACGGTGAGATCCGTCAGCGAGTGCTTGGCGAACGCCGTGAGCATGTGGTCGAAGAACGGCACCGAGGTGTCGATGCGGCTCGCACCGGTGCCGTCGAGGTTCAGCTCGACCTCGACGGTGGACTCCGACGTGCTGCGCACGCGGCTCGCGGTGCGTGCGGTGGGCGCGGGGATGGTCATGATGCCGATCCTATCGAGGCCAGGGCATCCAGGAACGCCGTCGTCTCCGCCTCGGTGCCGGCGCTGACGCGCAGGTGGCCGGGGATGCCGACGTCGCGGACGAGCACGCCGCGGTCGTACAGCTGCTGCCACGTCGCCTGCGGATCCGCGACGCCGCCGAACAGCACGAAGTTGGACCACGAGAGGTGCGGGGTGTATCCGAGGGCTTCGAGCGTCGCCGTGATGCGGTCACGCTGCTCCACGATCTCCTGCACCATGCCGAGCATGACGTCGGCGTTGCGGAGGGCGGCGACCGCGGCGGCCTGCGTCAGAGCGCTCAGGTGGTACGGCAGTCGCACGAGCCGGAGCGCGTCGATGAACGCCGGATCGGCCGCGAGGTAGCCGACGCGGGCACCGGCGAAGGCAAAGGCCTTGCTCATGGTGCGGGAGACGGCGAGCCGCGGCCGTCCTTCCAGGAGGGTGAGGGCCGACGCCGCATCCCGTGGCGCGAACTCCTGGTAGGCCTCGTCGACGATCACGACGCCGCGGGCCGCCTCGTAGACGGCCTCCACCACGTCGAGCCCCAGCGGGGTGCCGGTCGGGTTGTTCGGCGAGCAGAGGATCACGATGTCGGGGTCGGCCGCGCGCACCTGCTCCGCCGCCTCCTCCGGGGTGACCGTGTAGTCGGGCTGACGGGTGCCGGCGATCCAGGACGCACCGGTCCCCTTCGCGATGAGCGGGTACATCGAGTACGTGGGGCCGAAGCCGAAGGCCGTGCGCCCCGGTCCGCCGAAGGCCTGGAAGATGTGCTGCAGCACCTCGTTGGATCCGTTGCCCGCCCAGATCTGCTCCGACGTGAGGCCGTGCCCCAGATAGTCGGCGAACGCCTCCCGCAGCGTGGTGAACTCACGGTCCGGGTACCGGTTCACGTCTCGGATCGCCACCGCGATGTCGTCGAGGATGTCGCTGGCGACCTCGTCGGGAACAGGATGCGTGTTCTCGTTGACGTTGAGGGCGACCGGCAGCGGGGCCTGAGGTGCGCCGTACGGGGTGAGTCCGCGCAGATCGTCGCGGAGCGGGAGATCGTTGAGGGAGAAGGTCACCCTTCCCATCTTAAGAGGAGCACGGAGGGCCGAGGTCATCGTGACGATCGGATCGTCAGGGACCGGACGCAGGACCTCGGACTCCGCGTCAGTCGGTGTACCGTGCCGGGAGCGCGAGCTCCTGGCCGACCTGGAGCTCACCGCCGCGCAGGAGGTTCATCCGGCTGATCTCGCCGATGACATCCCGCGGGTCGGCGGCGGGAGCGATGCTGCTCGCGATCGACCAGAGCGTGTCACCGGGCATGACCGTGACGGTCTCGACGGAGACGGCCGGTGCGTCTACACCGGAGGCGATCGCGCTGCCCCCACCGATGGCGGCGAAGGCGATACCCGCAGCGAGCGGGACGGAGGCGAGCGCGAGCAGGGTGCGGCGGCCGCGGGCCGTGATCCGCAGCCGGGTGGCCGGACGGGCCGATGCCGGAAGGGCGGTCGCGGTACTGAGGCTCATGCTGCTCATGTCTGCTCCTTACTGTCCCGGCGCCGGAGCCCGGGGAGGTTGGCGTAGCTTTCGCATCCGCGCCTCGGCCGGGAGCCGTGGATGCGAAGCTACGTTCCGAAGATATCTTCGAGTTCGAACATCTGTCAAGCTGTCTTCGAAACCATGCCCCGCGAATCGCCCGACACGCTCGAACAGATCTTCCAGATCGGCACGTTTCTCGGATACGGTTTCGACAAGGACACCCCACCACGGGCCACCGACATTCGAAGCGGCACGTCGGATCACGCAGTGAAGGAGCACCATGAGCGACACCTCAGCCCTCGAGTCCGAGGCGCCGCGCACCCGTCGTCGCAAGAACCTCAGCCCGAAGCAGATGGCGATCCTCGAGGTCATCCAGGCCTCGATCGCACAGAACGGCTATCCGCCGAGCATGCGTGAGATCGGCGACGCCGTCGGGCTCAAGTCGCTGTCCAGCGTCACCCACCAGCTCGGCCAGCTCGAGCTCAGCGGCTACCTGCGGCGCGACCCGGGCAAGACTCGCGCGATGGAGGTCCTCATCGACCTCCCCGGTACCGGCGCGGAGAACCCGGCGGATGTGGTGACTCCTGTCGGCGATGCTGCACTCGTGCCGCTGGTCGGGCGGATCGCCGCGGGCGTGCCGATCACGGCGGACCAGCAGGTCGAAGAGATCTTCCCGCTCCCCCGGCAGCTCGTCGGCAAGGGCGACCTCTTCATGCTCAAGGTGTCCGGGGAGTCGATGATCGACGCCGCCATCTGCGACGGCGACTGGGTCGTCGTGCGCTCGCAGAACACGGCGGAGAACGGCGAGATCGTGGCCGCGATGCTCGACGGCGAGGCGACCGTCAAGGTGCTCCGACGTCGCGACGGCCACACGTGGCTGCTCCCCCGCAACTCCGCGTTCGAGCCGATCCTGGGCGACGAGGCGGTCGTGCTCGGCAAGGTCGTCGCGGTCATGCGCGCCGTCTGAGGCACCGCATCGTCGGTGAGACGAGAACGAAGGCCCTCCCGGTCGCACCGGGAGGGCCTTCGTGTGTCCGGGGACGACCGCGTCAGGCGGTGACCACCACGTCTTCGCGCACGCGCCGCGTGGCCTCGACGATGTTCCGCAGCGACGCCGTGGTCTCGGCGTAGCCGCGGGTCTTCAGACCGCAGTCCGGGTTCACCCAGAGCTGACGGAGGGGGATCTCCTCCACCGCACGCCGCAGCAGGGACTCGACCTCCTCCACGGTGGGCACGCGCGGCGAGTGGATGTCGTACACGCCGGGGCCGATGCCGTGGTCGAAGCCCACCTCGGCGATGTCCGCGACGACCTCCATGCGGCTCCGGGCCGCCTCGATGGACGTGACGTCCGCGTCGAGCGCACGGATCGCGTCGATCACCACGCCGAACTCCGAGTAACAGAGGTGGGTGTGCACCTGGGTCGCCGCCGCAGCCCCGCCCGTGGCCAGACGGAACGAGGCGACAGACCAGTCGAGGTACGCCGGCTGGTCGGCCTGCTTCAACGGGAGCAGCTCCCGGAGCGCCGGCTCGTCGACCTGGATCACCTGGATGCCCGCGGCCTCCAGATCGGCGATCTCATCGCGCAGCGCCAGCGCCACCTGGTTCGCCGTCTGCTCCAGCGGCTGGTCGTCGCGGACGAAGGACCACGCGAGGATCGTGACGGGGCCCGTGAGCATCCCCTTCATGTGCTTCGCCGTGAGCGACCGGGCGTACGCCGACCAAGCGACCGTGATGGGCGCGGGACGCGAGACATCGCCCCAGAGGATCGATGGACGCGTCGCTCGCGAGCCGTACGACTGCACCCAGCCGTGCTGCGTGACCGCGAAGCCGTCGAGGTGCTCAGCGAAGTACTGCACCATGTCGTTGCGCTCCGGCTCGCCGTGCACGAGGACGTCGAGACCGAGGTCCTCCTGCAGGGAGACGACCGCGGCGACCTCACGGCGCAGGAACTCCTCGTAGTCGTCCTCGGGGATCTCGCCGCGGAGGAACTGCGCGCGGGCGCGGCGGATGTCGCCGGTCTGCGGGAAGGAGCCGATCGTCGTCAGGGGCAGCGCCGGCAGACCGAGGGCGTTCTGCGCCTCCTCCCGCTCCTGGTACGGGGCCCGGGCGAAGTCGGCGTCGCTGAGCGCGCGAGAACGCACCGCACCGTCGCGCACACCGGGAGCGGTCAGGCGGTCCTGCAGCGCAGCGGTCGCCGCGTCCAGCTCGGCCGCGATCGCCGTGCGCCCTTCGGACAGGCCGCGGGCGAGGGTCACGACCTGCTGCACCTTCTGATCCGCGAAGGCGAGCCAGGACACCAGGCGCGCGTCCAGCGCCGTCTCGTCCTCCACGTCGTGCGGCACGTGCAGCAGCGAGGTCGAAGTCGAGGCCGACACCGGGACCCCGAGCGCGCGGAGCGCCTCCAGAGAGTCGAACGCTGCGGAGAGGTCGCCGCGCCAGATGTTGTGACCGTCGATCACACCGCCGACGAGGGTCTTGCCCTCGAGGCCCGGCACCGCGTCGGGCACGGTGCCGCGCACGAGATCCACGGCGATGGCCTCGACGGGGGCGGCGGCCACGGTCGCGAACGTCGCGCCGAGGCTCGCGTACGGGGCCGCGACGAGGATCGAGGGACGCTCTTCGGCGTTCCCGAGCACCGCGAGCGCGCGCTCCGCGGCGGAGGCGAGCTGTGCGGTGGTGGCCGGCAGGGACTCGCTCACGAGGGCGGGCTCGTCGAGCTGCACCCACTCGGCGCCCGCGGCGCGCAGACGGGCGAGCAGGTCGACATAGACCGGCAGGACGTCATCCAGCCGCGAGAGCGGCTCGAAGCCCTCCGGCGCGTCGTCCGAGGCCTTCGCGAGCGCCAGCAGCGTGACCGGCCCGACGACCACGGGACGCGTGACGAAGCCGGCGGCGACCGCCTCGGCGACCTCGCGCACCAGGCGGTCGCTGGCGAGGGAGAACACCGTCTCCGGACCGATCTCCGGAACGAGGTAGTGGTAGTTCGAGTCGAACCACTTCGTCATCTCCAGCGGCGCCCGCTCGCCCTCACCGCGGGCGACGGTGAACAGGGCAGAGAGGCCGATCGACCCGTCGGCCTCGCGGAGGTCGTCGAAGCGGGCGGGGATCGCGCCGACCGTGACGGCGGCGTCGAGGACCTGGTCGTAGAAGGAGAAGGACTCGGGGATGGACGAGTCCGCGCGGCCGAGGCCGAGCCCCGCCAGGCGCTCGCGGGTCGTCGCGCGCAACTCCGCGGCCGTCCGCTCCAGCTCCTGCTCGTCGATGCGCCCGGCCCAGAACGCCTCGACGGCCTTCTTGAGCTCGCGGCGACGGCCGATGCGGGGGTAGCCGAGGATGGTGCCCTCGGGGAATGCGGTCATGGTGTTTCCTTTCGGCGGGGACTAATGCCGGAGCGCCGGGACGATGCCGGCTTCGGCGAGGACGGTCAGGACGGTCTCGTGCTGGTTGAACGCGTACAGATGCACGCCGGGGGCCCCGCCCGCGACGACGTCGGCGGCGAGGCGCGCGGCCCAGGAGATCCCGATCTCCCGGCGCCCTTCGGCGGTCGGCTCGACATCGAGGGCGATCGAGAGCTCGCTGGGCAGGTCCTCCCCGGTCAGCTCCAGCACCCGGGCCAGCCGGGTCGGCGACGTGATCGGCATGATGCCGGGGAGGATCGGGATGGTGACACCTCCGGCGCGGGCGCGCTCCACGAAGGCGAGGTAGTCATCGGGGTGGAAGAAGAGCTGCGTGATGGCGAAGGTCGCGCCCGCGGCCTGCTTGGCGAGCAGCGCCTCGACATCCTGCGTGCGGTGCGTGGCCCGGGGGTGCCCCTTCGGGAAGGCGGCGACCGCGATGTCGACCTTCTGCCGGGGGGCCACGAGCGCGGCTCCGGGGAGACCGGGGACCGGAGACTCCTGATACGGCGCGCGTTCGGCCTGGACGCGATCGATGAGCTGCACGAGCTGGGCGGCGCTCTCCAGGTCGCCCAGGAAGGGCTCGCTCTGTCCCGCGGGCGGGTCTCCGCGCAGGGCGAGGAAGCGGAGGATCCCGGCGTCGAGGAACTCCCGGATGAGCGCGGTGGCTCCGGCGTAGGTGTTGCCGACGCACGTGAGATGAGCGAGGGGTTCGACGTCGGTGTGCTCGCGGATGAAGCGCAGCACATCGAGCGACCGGCCACCGGTCGAGCCGCCGGCGCCGTAGGTCACCGACAGGAACTCCGGGCCGGCTGCGGCGAGGCGACGGACCGTCTCGTGCAGGGCCTCCTGGCTCGACTCCGAGCGCGGCGGGTAGAGCTCGAACGAGAACGGCACGCGGGAGGCGCGAGCGGTGTCGAACGTGGAAGACATCTTCTCTCCAGGGGACAGGGGCCGGGGTCCGCGCACGACGAAGAGCACGTCGTTCGCGGGCGGGTGCCGGGCTCGGCTGTCGCTCCACGCCCGGGATGGACCGGGCGTTTCCAGAAACCTAGAACACGGCCTCGGCCCGCCGCACGAGTGTGACGTCGTGTGTCACCGCCCATAGGCTCGAGGCATGTCCTCACCGTTCGGTTCCTGGTCCTCCCCCTTCACCGCCGCAGCCGTCGCAGGAGCGGCGCCGCGCATCGACGGGGCCCGCTTCGTCGGCGACGAGGTGTGGTGGGCCGAGTCCGTGCCCGCGGAAGGCGGAAGGGTGACGATACGCAGCTCGACGGGCACGGAGATCCTCCCGGCCCCCTGGAACGCCCGCTCCCGCGTGCACGAGTACGGGGGCGGCGCCTGGACCGTCGATGGCGACACCCTGTACTTCGTCTCCGGCGCCGACCAGCGCGTGCACCGGATGGATCGAGATGCCGAGCCGAGTCCCCTCACCGCCGCCGGCCCTTCGTACGGCGGACTGCGCGTGCAGAGCGGCCGGCTGTTGGCGGTCAGGGAAGACCTCTCGACCGACCCGCACCGCCGCGCGATCGTGGAGCTCCCCGTGGACGGCTCAGCCGCCGAGGACGCCTCCGCGATCCGGGTGGTCGTCGAGGGTCCCGGCTTCTTCGCCCACCCCGCGCTCTCGCCCGACGGCAGCCGCGTCGCCTGGGTCGAGTGGCAGGCGGACAGCATGCCCTGGGAGAGCGCCACGCTCGCGATCGGATCGGCGGCCGGCGGGACGATCACCCGGGTGCCCACCTCCGCCGCCCTGCAGCCGGAATGGACCGGCGACGACGCCCTCGTGTTCGCCGATGACGCCTCGGGACGCTGGCAGCTCCAGCATCTCGCGCTCGACGGCCTGCAGCCCGGCGCCTCCCACCCCCTGACCTCGTCCGACGCGGACACCGGCTACGGCCTGTGGGTGCTCGGCAACCGCTGGTTCCAGCCGCTGGCGGACGGCCGCGTCGTGGCCGTGCGCACCGACGGCCGCGACGAGGTGCAGCTCGTGTCCCCGGACGGCGAGACGCGCGCGATCACGGTCCCGGGCGACGGGCATCTCAGCGTGGATGACGTCTCGGGCTCCCGCGTCCTGCTCAGCGGCGACGGCTCACGCGTGACCTCCGGCATCTGGTGCGTCGACGTGGACAGCGGGGCCGTCGAGACCGTCACCGGCGGCGCTCCGGTCGATGAGGAGTGGATGCCGGCGGCCCAGCAGCTCGTCGTGGAAGGTGCGCACGGCCCCGTGCACGCTTTCGCGTATCCGCCCGCCGCGCCCGGAGAGCCCCGCGGCGCCGACGGCGAGCTCCCGCCCTACATCGTGCTCGTGCACGGCGGGCCGACCGCCCACGTCACGGGAGCGGCCTCCGCCTCGGTCGCGTTCTTCACGAGCCGGGGAATCGGGGTGCTCGACGTGAACTACGGCGGGTCCACCGGTTACGGCCGGGCGTACCGCGACCGCCTGCAGGGGCAGTGGGGCGTCGTCGACGTGGACGACGTGATCGCGGCCGCCCGCGGGCTCGCGGACGCCGGGCTCGCCGACCCCGCGCGCATCGCCATCCGCGGCGGCTCGGCCGGCGGCTGGACGGTGCTCTCGGCGCTCGTGCGCGGCGGGACGTTCGCCGCCGGCATCAGCCGCTACGGCGTCGCGGATCTGCGGATGCTCGCCGCCGAGACCCATGACTTCGAGGCGTCGTACCTCGACGGCCTCGTCGGTCCGCTCCCCGCTGCCGAGCACGTGTACATCGAGCGCTCACCGCTGACGCACGCCGACCGCATCGACGTGCCGGTGCTGCTGCTGCAGGGCGGGGAGGACCGCGTCGTGCCGCCGTCCCAGTCCGAGGCCATCCGCGACGCCCTGGCGGCGAACGGCATCGACCACGAGTATGTGCTGTACCCGGGCGAGGGGCATGGATTCCGCAGTGCGGAGACGATCGTCGACGCGCTGGAACGCGAACTCGCGTTCCTCGGCCGGGTGTTCGGCTTCACGCCGAGCCTCTGACCTCGGCGGGCTACTCCCCCACCCGGTTGCGCAGCCGCATCGCGCGCTCGGCCTCGCGGGTGTCCTGGCGTTCGCGGAGGGTCTGGCGCTTGTCGTACTCGCGCTTGCCCTTCGCGAGGGCGATCTCGACCTTGGCGCGGCCGTCCGAGAAGTACAGCTTGAGCGGGATCAGCGTGTATCCGCCTGCGGAGACGGCGTGGGCGAGCTTCGCGATCTCCTCCCGGTGCAGGAGGAGCTTGCGGATGCGCTTGGCCGAGTGGTTCGTCCAGTGCCCCTGCGAGTACTCCGGGATGTGCACGGCGTCGAGGAAGACCTCGTTGCCCTTCACGAACGCGTACCCGTCGCTGAGGTTCGCGCGTCCCTGACGGAGCGACTTCACCTCAGTGCCCGTGAGCACCATGCCCGCCTCGTACGACTTCTCGATGTTGTAGTCGTGACGCGCGCGACGATTGGTCGCGATGACCTTCTCCCCGCGTTCCCTGGGCATGATGATCTCCTGTGCTGTAGTGCCGTGGACGGCTCGGCAGCGGATCGGCCGAGCAGCCTTTCAGGGTATCAGGTGCGCAACCATCGTCGGATCGCGAAGCCGGCCGACAGCGCCGCGAGCACGACACCGAGCCCGACGAGGACCGGGACCACGAGGATCGCGTCCTGCATGGTCACCCACGTCGTGATGAACGGTACGCGCCCGCGCAGGTAGCCGTTCACACCGAAGTGCATGCCGGCGACGACCGCCGCGCTCGCGAGGGCCGAACCCAGGAGCGCGGCGAACACGCCCTCCAGGACGAACGGCGTCTGGATGAAGCGGTTCGAGGCGCCGACGAGGCGCATGATGCCGATCTCCTTGCGTCGCGCATAGGCGGACAGGCGGATGGTCGTGGCGATCAGCAGAGTCGCGGCGATGAGCATGAGGACGGCGATGCCGACGGCGATGTACGTCGCCACCGTCAGCGCGGAGAAGAGCGGTTCGAGGTATTGGAGCTGGTCCTGCACCTGTTCCACTCCGGCCTGGCCGCTGAACGCCTCGGCGAGCACCTGCGACTGGCCCGGGTCCTTCATCGTGACGAAGAAGACCTCGAACGCCTGGTCGGGCGAGAGCACGCTGGCCTGCTCCTCCCCCACCTGCTCGACGAGCTTGGCGTACGTCTCCTCCTTCGTGTCGAAGGTCATGGAGCTGATGAGCGGCGACAGCGCGTCGCCCTCGAGCTGGGCGCGCACGGCGGCGACCTGCTCCTCGCTCGCCGCGCCGTCCACGCAGGTGTCCGACTCCGACACCGCGGAGCACATGTAGACCGCCACCTGGGCGCGCTCGGCCCAGTAGCCGCGCATCACGCCGATCTGCGACTGCATGAGGATCGCCGCGCCGACGAACGTCAGCGACACGAAGGTGACGAGCACGACGGAGATCACCATCGAGATGTTGCGCCGCAGGCCGACGAGGGCCTCGGTCAGGATCAGGCCGATTCTCATGAGGTCGGGCCCACTTCCTCATCGTCCTGGTCGGACAGCCCGAGGCGGTCCGCGACGCCGAGCTCGGCGACGTCCACCTCCGGGATCACGATCGGGTGCGTGCGCGGACCCGCGGGCGCGGGGCGCTCGGCGGCGGGCTGCGGCGGCACGACATCCGGCGGTTCGACCACGCCCGGCTCCCGTGCCGGCTCCGGCGGCTCGACCACCTGCGGGGCCGGGTCGGCGGCGGGCTTGGTGACCGCGGGAGACGCGGCCGCGGCCCGGCGCTGGGCGTCCAGCTCCTCGGCCAGTGCGGCACGGACCACGGAAAGGTCGGCGGTCTGGCGCTGCACCTCCTGGACGGCGGTGAGAGCGGCGGCGGCCGCGGCACCGCGGACCTCCTCCGGCACCAGACGCGGGATGTTCGAGGTGTCGCCGTATCCGCCGTGCACCTCGTCGCGGACCATCTCGCCGTCGCGGAGCTCGATCACGCGGCGGCGCATCTGGTCGACGAAGCCGGCCTCGTGCGTGGCCATGAGCACCGTCGTGCCGCCCGCGTTGATCCGGGCGAGCAGCTGCATGATGTCGACGGAGGTCGCGGGGTCGAGGTTTCCGGTGGGCTCGTCGGCGAGCAGCACCTGCGGACGGTTGACGAGCGCCCTGGCGATCGCGACGCGCTGCTGCTCCCCGCCGGAGAGCTCGTGCGGCATGCGCTTCTCCTTGCCGTCGAGCCCGACGAGCGCGAGCGCCTCGGGAACGGCCTGCTGGATGAAGCCGCGGGACGATCCGGTGACCTGCAGCGTGAAGGCGACGTTCTGGTAGACCGTCTTGGACGGCAGCAGCCGGAAGTCCTGGAACACCGAGCCGATGTGGCGGCGGAAGTACGGCACCTTCCGGTTCGCCAGAGCCCGCAGATCGCGGCCGAGGACGGCGACGCGACCCGTCGTGGGCACATCCTCGCGCAGGATGAGGCGCAGACAGGAGGATTTGCCGGAGCCGGAGGCACCGACCAGGAAGACGAACTCCCCGCGCTGCACCTCGAAGTCGACACCGGACAGGGCGGGCTTCGACGTCCCGCGGTAGCGTTTCGTGACGTTCTCGAACCGAATCATGGCGATTCGAGCCTAAGCGCGCCACGGGCCCGGCCCCGGCACGACACCCCGCCGCGCAGGACGCCGCTCCGCTTCTCGGCTGTGCTCGCAGGCCCACCGAGGTCGTCGCCCGCTGCTATACATGGAGTGTCGATTCGCGTCCACCGCGCGCGAGCGCACACACGGAGGGGACCCCCATGACGACACCTGCCGGCTGGTACGACGACGGTTCCGGGCGCCTGCGCTGGTGGGACGGCCAGCAGTGGACGGAGCACTTCGCGCCGGAGACGACAGCGACGACCGACGACACCACCGCGACGGCGACCGACGACGGGGGCGCGGACAGCACCCCCGCGGCGACCGACGACGGCGCTCCCCTGGGACAGGAGCCGACGGCGACGGCGGAGACCGTCGCTCCCGAGCCCGTCGCCGCTGAGCGCGAGATCGCTCCGGACGAGCCCGCGACCGAGTTCATCGTCGCGCCAGAGCCGGCACAGGACTGGACCGCACCGACCAGCGGCGCGCACGACCTCCCCGGTGCGGCGCCGATCGTCCCACCGGCCACTCCCGATCAGAACGCATACCAGGGCCAGGGCGGATACCCGACACCGGGCGCGTACCCGGGGGCGCAGGACGCGGGCGGATACCCGGGCCAGGCGCCGGGTGGTCAGGGCGCGTATCCCGGCCAGGGCGCGTACCCCGGTCAGGGCGCGTACCCCGGTCAGGGGGCGTACCCCGGTCAGGCGCCGGCTCCCGCGGCGCCGAAGAAGGTCTCGGTGCTCGGACTCGTCGGCCTCGGGCTCGCCGCGCTCGGCCTCCTCCTCGCGTTCATCCCCGTGACGCTGCCGTTCGCCTGGTTCCTCCTGGCGGCCGGATTCATCGTCTCGCTCATCTCCCTGTTCCTGAAGGGCACCAAGTGGCCGGGGATCACCGGGCTCGGGGTGTCGGTGCTCGGCGGTATCGTCGCGATCGTCGTGAGCATCTTCTTCGTGCTGGCCGTCGCGAACACCGTGCGTCCGGTCACGCTTCCCGACTACGACGAGGGCACGACTCAGAGCCCGGCGCCGGAGACCGACGACACAGGCGACGCGGGTACGGGTGAGGTCGCCGAGGGCACGCTGGGAGAGCCGGTCACCGTGCCGCAGCTCGAGGGCACGGCCGAGGTCACCATCCGTTCCGCCACGTTCGGCCCGACCAACGGCACGGACTTCGAGCCCGCGAACGGCGGATATCTGTTGATCGACGTCGCCTGGGAGACGCTCGACGGGACGACCTACGTCAACCCGCTCTACTTCTCCGTCGAGACCGCAGACGGCACCGAGGGTGACTACGACATCTTCGGCGAGGCGACGCTGGAGTCCAGCGAGCAGGACGCCGGTTCCACGGCGGAGGGCACGGTCTCGTTCGACGTCGCCGAGAGCTCGTCCTACGTGATCGTCATCACGGACGAGATGCTGCAGGAGGTCGCGCGCGTGACCGTCGAGCCGTCGGCTCGCTGACCCGTCCGCACCGCACAACGAAGGCCCCGGGATCTCCCGGGGCCTTCGTCGTAGGGGTCAGTCCTCGTCTTTGCGCTTGCGCCAGCGGATGCCCGCCGAGATGAAGTCGTCGAGATCGCCGTCGAACACGGCGGCGGGGTTGCCGGACTCCTGGCCCGTACGGAGGTCTTTCACGAGCTGCTGACCGTAGAGGAAGTAGGAGCGCATCTGATCGCCCCAGCTCGCGGTGATGTTGCCGGCGAGTTCCTTCTTCTTGGCGGCCTCCTGCTCCTTCTGCAGCAGGAGGAGGCGGTTCTGCAGCACCCGCATGGCCGCAGCGCGGTTCTGGATCTGCGACTTCTCGTTCTGCATCGACACGACGATGCCGGTCGGGAGGTGCGTGATGCGCACGGCGGAGTCGGTCGTGTTGACGGACTGCCCACCGGGGCCGGAGGAGCGGAACACGTCGACCCGGATGTCGCTCTCGGGGATGTCGACCTCGGTCGCCTCCTCCATGAGCGGGATGACCTCGACGGCGGCGAACGACGTCTGGCGCTTGTCCGCGGAGCCGAACGGGCTGATGCGGGCGAGGCGGTGCGTGCCGGCCTCGACGGAGATCGTGCCGAAGGCGTAGGGCGCGTCGATCTCGAAGGTCGCCGACTTGATGCCCGCGCCCTCCGCGTATGAGGTGTCCATGACCTTCACGGGGTACTTGTGACGCTCCGCCCAGCGCAGGTACATGCGCATGAGCATCTCGGCGAAGTCGGTGGCGTCGTCGCCGCCGGCGCCGGAGCGGATGGTGACGATGGCGCTGCGCTCGTCGTACTCGCCATCGAGCAGCGTCTGCACCTCGAGCTGGTTGATGAGGTCGGTGAGCGTCTGCAGCTCCTTGCGCGCCTCGATCGCCGACTCCTCGTCTCCCATCTCGTTCGCGAGGTCGACGAGGACCTCGAGGTCGTCGAGGCGCTGGGCGATGCCGGTGATGCGGGCGAGCTCCGACTGGCGGTGGCTCAGGGCACTGGTGACCTTCTGGGCGTTCTCGGTGTCGTCCCAGAGGTCGGGCGCGCCGGCCTCCTCGCTGAGACGCGCGATGTCCTCGCGGAGACGGTTGACATCGACGACCTCGCTGATGTCGCCGAAGGTGTGCCTGAGCGCCTGGATTTCGGCGGAGAGATCTAGTTCGAGCATGACACCTCAGCCTAACGTGCCGCCCGCGCGCGCGGGAACGGTGGTGTCCGGTCGTCCGCGCCGACGGGAGTAGCGTGAAGGGCGTGAGCAGTGCATCCACGGTCCTCCGCCAGTTCGGGCCGATGGTGTACTTGCCGACCGTCCTCTTCTCCCTCGGCGAGGGCGCGGTCATCCCGCTCATCCCGGTCATCGCCGCGTCCATGGGGGCCGACGTCGCCTTCGCGGCCCTCGTCGCCTCGGCGCTCGTGGTCGGTCAGCTGTGCGGCAACCTCCCGGCCGGCTGGGCCGTGGGCCGCATCGGCGAGCGCTTCACGATGGTGATCGCGGGCGTCATCGCCATCCTCGCCGCCGTCGGCATGGTGTTCGCGCCGTCGCTCGGGGTCCTCGCGGCATCGGTGTTCCTTCTCGGCCTGTGCGCCGCGGCGTTCGGGCTCGCCCGGCACGCGTTCATGACCACGCGGGTGCCGCTGGCGTTCCGCGCCCGCTCGCTCTCCCTGCTCGGCGGCAGCTTCCGTCTGGGCATCTTCATCGGCCCGTTCGTCTCCGCCGGTCTGCTGCAGCTCTTCGGTACCGAGGCCGCGGCGATCTGGTTCTTCCTCGCCTGCCTCGTGGTCATGGTCGCGCTCGTGCTCTTCGGACCGGATCCGGAGAAGACCGTCGCCCCGCTGCGGACGACGATCCGGTTCGCGGAGGACAGCGGAGAGGCGGTGACCGGGTCGATCCCCACCGTCGAGCGGGCCGGGATCTTCCAGACCATGTGGCGGCAGCGCGGAGTGCTCGGTCGGCTCGGACTCGCTGCGGCCTCGCTGTCCGCGGTGCGGTCGGCACGGCAGGTCGTCCTCCCGCTGTGGGGGCTCTCCCTGGGCCTCGACGCATCGACCATCGCGCTCGTCGTCGGGGTCTCCGGCGCCATCGACTTCGCCCTCTTCTACGCCAGCGGTCAGGTGATGGACCGCTTCGGCCGGCTCTGGGCGGCGATGCCCGCGATGGTGCTGATGGGCGCCGGGTTCCTCGCCCTGTCGGTCACGCACGACCTCGACTCCGCGGTGCTCTGGTTCGGCATGTTCGCCGCGGTCCTCGGCGTCGGCAACGGCCTGTCGAGCGGCATCCTCCTCACTCTCGGCGCGGACGTCGCCCCGAAGCACGACCCCGCCGCGTTCCTCGGGTCGTGGCGCACGCTGACCGATGCCGGCGGCGCGGTCGCTCCGCTCCTCGTCTCGGGCATCACCGCGGTCGCGTCCCTGTCGTTCGCGGCGGGAGCCATGGGCCTGATCGGACTCGTCGGCGCCGCGGGGTTCCTGCGCTGGATCCCGCGGTTCGTCCCCCGGACGCCCCCGCCCACGCCGGACCCGGATGACGACTGAGCGCCCGGTCGCTCAGCGCAGCGCCGTCCGGCTCGTGGCCGTCGCCTGCAGCGGCACCCCGTCCGGCACGAACGGCGAGAGCAGCGGCGGGTGCCAGGTCGCTGCAACGGTGACGCGCGCGCTCACGCCGTCCGGGGTGCCCGCGTCGACGACGGTCGCCTCGAACCCCGCTCCGAGGACGAGCGGCACCGCCTGCTCGGCCACCCCCGCGTCGGTGAGCGTCGCGCGCGGCACCTCCCCCTCCACCTGCAGCGTGAAGCCGTCCGCTCCGGCGAGCGCCGCCGCATCCGCAAGCCCGTCCAGCCGCTTCTGGGAGATGTAGAGGTCGGTGGCGCAGATGCACACGAACAGCACCGCGAGCGCGAGGAGGAGGTAGCCGAGCACGAGCAGCAGCACGCTCCCCTCGTCGTCGTCCTCTCCGTGCTGCTTCATGGCCCGCACGCGTCCCCTCATCCCGCGCCCCATCGCCGCGACACCTTCTGCACCGACACGGCCTCCACGGGGACGGACGTCGCCTGGTCGAGTCCGAGCACGCCCGGCACGAGCGGCAGCGGCACCCGCGTCGAGACCGTGACGACCACCGTCGCTCCCGCCGCCGGACAGGCCGATGCCCGGGGGCGGCACGACACCGCGACGTCGACCGCACCGGGATCGATGCCGTACTCCGCGACGACCCCGTCCAGCACCTCCTCCCCTCGGTCGGCCGCCGCCGCGATGTCGGGTGCCGAGGCGACGGCACGTGCGGCCTGCCGCGCCGCGGCCTCGACGCCCAGCGTCTGCTCCTGCACCGAGCCCACGGCGATCACGAGGTACAGCAGCGGCACGAGCATGATCACGCCGACAGCGATGAACTCCAGCGAGCTCGACCCCGCGTCATCGCGCATCGAATGACTCCGCCGGTGCATGGGCCTCCACCTGCAAGGCCGCAGGGACGCCGACCAGGCCGAACACCGGGAGCGTCGTCCGGATCCGGACCTCGACGGTCTCCTGTCCCTCCCGCCATGCTGAGGCCACCGTGATGTCGTCTGCATAGGAGGGGCCGACCGCCCGACGGATGACCTCACGCGCCCGCTCTTCCCCCTCCGCGGCCGTCGTGTCGGCGAGAGCCGCGTAGTACGCTCCCTCCACAGCGGCGTCGTGGACGACGTTGCGCACGTAGATCGCGAACGCGAACTGCAGCACCGCGAGGGTGAGTGCGGTGAGCAGGGTGCCGACGAGCACGAACTCCACCGGGTTCGATCCGCGGTCGTCGGTCACCCCCGCAGGCGCGCGCATGTCAGAGCCCCGAGACCCGCTGAATGGCCTGCTCGAACAGGGAGGTGAGTGCGGGCCCGGCGACCGCCCAGATGAGTACGACGAGCCCCGCGGTCATCAGGGTGACGAGCACCCAACCGGGCACGTCTCCCCGTTCGTCGTCGTAGAAGGCACAGAGCATCGAGCGCGCACGAGAGATCATGCCGCCAGTGTGCATGGGAGACCTGCCACGGCGCGGACGTTATCCACAGGAGCTCGGTGTTCCGGGCATCGCCGGATCCTCCCGACGGTTCATCCGGGTGAGAACGATGGACGCCGCGTCGACACCGTTGCTACGTTCGACGAACTAAGCCCCCTTGCGACGTGACAGGACCCCATGACCTCCACGAGTTCCCCCGCACGAGCCTCCCTTCACGAGTCCCCCTTCATCGCGGACGCGCGGTCAGGTGCCAGGGTCACGAGCTGGTGGCTGGCGATCATCCTCTTCCTCGCGCTCTGGATCGTCCAGATCGGCCTGCTCGCGGCTCTCACGATCGCGGCCCCCGTTCCTGCGGGCTCCGTCGCGTCGCAGTTCCAGGAGGCGTTCGCCAACCTCGTCGTCATCGGCCTCGTCTTCGCCTGGGTCGGCCTCTATGAGCGGCGACACGTGCGCACTCTCGGCTTCCGGCAACCCGGGCGCGGCGTGCTCGCTCTCCTGCTCGGCGTCGTCGTCGGGCTCGTCTTGATCTCCGTACCCATACTGTTCCTTCTGCTGACGGGCCAGTACGAGGCGGTCGCCGGCCCCGCGGGCGGCACCTCCGGGTTTCCCGCCCTACCTCTGATCCTGGCTCTCGCCGTCACCGTGATCGTCCAGGGCGGCAACGAGGAAGTCGTGACACGCGGGTTCCTCCTCCAGAGCGTGGGGCAACGATTCCCGACGTGGCTCGCAGTCCTCGTCCCCTCGCTGCTGTTCACGGTGGTGCATGGCGTCGGCGGCCATCCGGTGGCCTTCGCCACCATCTTCCTGTACGCGATCTTCGCCACCTTCGTCACACTCTGGCAGCGGTCGCTGTGGCTCATCTGCGGTATTCATGCCGGCTGGAACTTCGGCATGGGCAACGTCTACGGCATCCCGGTGAGCGGGTTGGACCCGCACTCCACGTCGCTCCTGTTCCTCGCCCCTTCCGATTCCTCGGCACCGTTGCTCACCGGTGGCGATTTCGGGACCGAGGGTGGGCTTCCCGCCGCCTTCACCATGCTGGCGGCGGCCGCCGTCGCGTTCGTGTGCTGGCGACGTTCCGCGCGGGAGCACCGTCAAGGAGGTCCGCGGGTCTCCCCGGAGCCGACCCGGGCGCAATAGGCTCCTGCCTCATGGAACCCAACCCTCTGCTGCCGTCGATTCCGGTGCTGATCGCGATCGTCGGCGGCGTGGTGATCCTCGTCTCCGTCATCGTCATCGTCGTCGGTGCCCGGAGAGCGAAGCGGCGCGGTTCTGTACCCCCGTCGCGCGAATCGCACAACCCCGGGTCCGGACACCACGACGAGGGATAGCCTGTCACGCATGCGCCCCGGACCTGACGATGAGATGCGGGCGCGGGTCGAGATCGACGGGCTCACCTATCCCCTGCCTCGCGGCACGGATGTCGTCGCCCTCCGGGAGCGGATCGAAGCCGCCGCGCGCGCCGAGCCCACATTCGTCTCGTTCGCCACGTCGGACGGCCTCGCGAGCGTCCTCGTCCACCCGACGTCGCGGGTGTTCCTCTTCCAGGTCAAGGCGTCGAACGACGGGAGCCTTGCTGCAGACCTCGGGGGGCTGCCGGACTGGGACGTCTGAGCGCCGCGGGAAGCCGCCGCAGCGTCAGGAGGTGAACTCGTCGATGACGAGCTCACCTCGGGCGTTCAGCCGCTCCATCATGTGGCTGACCCGAGCCGGGTCGATCGCCGGCGTCGGCTCGGCATCGAACTCGAGGACCAGCGGGATGGCCGGGTGCATCCACGCCGAGAGCCGGCCCGGGCTCTTCTTCCCCGAGGGCCACGTCATCATGAAGCTCTCCTGGCGACGGAGCTTGGTGGAGATCACGATCTTCAGATGCGCCAGCAGGGTGTCCTCGACGTCGATCGGTGGACGAGAGCTGTTGTACTCAAGACTTCCCATAGTCAAAAGGTAAGCCCCCGGGACGCCCTCGGCCGACCACTCACCCGATGCCGAGGCGCAGGATGAACAGACCAGGGTAGATCGCGAACACGACGGACAGCGGCAGGATGAGGAACACCAGCGGCAGGAGCATGAAGATCTCCTTCCGTCCGGCCTGCTCGATGAGCGTGCGCTTGGCCTCCTCCCTCGTGTCGTCGGCCTGCGCGCGCAGGACGGCGGCGAGCGGCGCTCCATGTTCGAGCGCGGCGACGATCTGGTCCACGGCCCGCGTGAGCCCCGGCAGCTCCAGCCGCGCTGCCATCGCCGTCAGTGCGTCCGCCAGCGGCGACCCCGTCCCGACCTCCAGTACCGCGCGGCGCAGCTCGACCGTGAGCTCCCCTGACCCCACACCGGCCACGCGCTTCACGGCATCGAGGAACCCCTCGCCCGCCGAGAGACAGAGCGCCAGGAACTCCAGCGTCGTCGGCAGCTCCTCGGTCAGACGCACCTTTCGCGCACGCACCCGCGCCGACAGCCGCATGTCGTACCCCACACCGGCCGCCGCTCCCGCGAGGAGCGGGATCGACCCGACCGGAAGCGACCACCGACCGATCACGACGAGAACGATGACGGCGAGCGCTCCGGCAGCGATTCCGCCCACGATCACCGCGAGCTGACGACCGCGGAAGGCGACGGGATCGAATGCCGACCCCGCCTGAGCGAGCCGCCGTCGGAGAGCTTCCGTCCCGCCGAGCAGACGGTCGAGCGTCTTCGCACCGCGCGCACCGAGGCGGAACCCTCCGGCAGGCAGGGTGCCGGGCCGGGTGAAGGCGTCGCGCGGCAACACCTCGTCGTCCACGACGTCCCGCACGTACGGCGCGATCCGCGACGCGAGCGACGCCGCCCGCCACCGCGGGAGGCCCGCTAGAAGCGAGAGGACACCCGTGGCGAATCCCCCGCCGAGCAGCACGGCCACGGCGAGCGCGGAGAGCCCGCTCACCCGAACCACCGACGCGGCTCGGGCAGCCGACCGATCCGGATCATGAGGCGGAATGCCACGACGGACACGACCGCGCCCACGACGATCACGACGATCCCTTCCGGCGTGCCATAGGCCTTGGCCCCCTCCGGGCGCAGGATCAGGAGGGTGAGGATCACCCACGGCGCCACGGCTCCGAGGACGGCCGCTCCGCGGATCCACGACTGCCGCGCCTCGACCTCGCCACGCAGCGCCGCGTCGGCACGCACGGACGAGGAGAGCGCCCGCAGCACGCCGATGAGCTCGGTGCCACCGACCTGCCGCGCCATCCGCAGGGTCTCGATGATCCGGTCGCCGAGTGGATCGGCGAGGACGGCCTTCAGCCGGTCCAGACTGGAGTCGAACCGTCCGCTGCTCCGCAGGTCTCGGGCGAATACCTCGAACGCGGGCCGGAGCGGCGGTGGAGCCGATTCCGCGAGGGTGGCTACCGCATCGGGAAGCGACAGGCCGACGCGGATCGCGGCGATCAGCAGGTCGCAGACGTCGGGCCAGAGCTGGCGCCGCAGACGCCGCAGCCGCAGACGTCGGCCACGCAGGTAGGCGATCGGCGCCGCGCCCCCGGCCAGCCCGGCGAGAATCGCGAGCGCGGCGCTTCCCGTGACGAGCCAGGCGAGGGAGGCGGCGCCGAGCGCGGCACCGGCGATGCCGATCACGAGAGAGCGGGTCTGCACCGCCGGGAACCCCGCCTCGCCCGCGAGACGAGCCAGACGACCGCGATGCGGAGCAGTCGCGGAGCGCTCCCCGGCCGGCCACAGCCACGGTGCCAGGATCAGGAGCACGCCGGCCGCGAGCGTCGCGCCGAGGAGGATCGTCATGCGAGAACCCCCGTCCCGACCGGTGCCGATCGGCCGCGGGGGCGCGCGGCTCCGAATACCGGCGTGCTGAGCACCCGCCCCTGGATCACCTCACCCGTCAAGGCGACGATCTCCTCGACGTATCGACGCCCGGCCGCATCGCGCGCGCAGTGCACGACGAGATCGACGGACGACGCGAGCGCCGGAGCGACGAAGTCGCGGTCGATGTTCCGGCCGGCGAGGAGGGGCAGCAGGCACAGCTTGTCGAGCGCCTCCGCGGCGGAGTTGGCGTGCACCGTGCAGGCCCCGGGCACGCCCGTGTTCAGCGCGAGCACGAGGTCAAGGGCCTCCGCGTCGCGCACCTCCCCCACCACGAGCCGGTCCGGTCGCATTCGCAAGGCCTCCTTCACCAATCGCCTCAGCGTGATCTCGCCGGTGCCCTCGAGGCTCGGCTGACGCCCCTGCAGCGCGACCACATCCGGGCCGTCCACCGCGAGCTCGAAAGTCTCCTCCACCGTGATGATCCGCTGGTCCGCCGCGCAGGCGGCGAGCAGCGCCCGGAGCATCGTCGTCTTCCCCGCGTGGGTCGCCCCCGACACGATCACGGACGCGCCCGTCCGCATCGCCTCACCGAGAGCCCGCGCGGCCTCGGGGGTCAGCGCGCCCTGCATCACGAGCGCATCGAGCGAGCGGTACCCGGGAAGGAACTTGCGGATGTTGACCGCCCACGACCCGCGCACGACATCGGCGATCGCGACATGCAGCCGCGAGCCGTCCGGCAGCGAGGCATCGACGAAGGGCTGCCCGATGTCCACGCGCCGTCCCGTCGCCTGCAGCATCCTCTCCACCAGGTCCCGCACCGTCGCCTCGTCCAACCACAGCGCCGTCCGCTCCGCCACCCCACCCCGCGCCGTGTGCACGGCCCCGTCGCCGTTGACCCACACCTCCTCGATGCCGGGGTCGTCGAGCAGCGGCTGCAGAGCACCGAAGCCGCTCACCGCCGCCAGCACGTCCCGCACGCACGCCGCCTCGTCCTCGACCAGCACGCCGCCCCGCGCGAGCGCCCGATCATCGTGACGCCGCACCTCCGCCCGGGCGACCTCCCGCGCCCGCTCCGGGTCGGTCGCCGGATCCACCCCCTCGGACCGCAGCCGACGCCGCACAAGGTCGGCGATGATCGACGCGGGCTGCTCCATCCCTGCATCCTCGCAACGATCCGCTCCCGGCCCGCGGAGTTATCCACACCCCGTGCGCGGCCTCCGAACGGGAACGCTCTGGCACCGGGTAGCGTGCAGGCATGAAGCGGTTCACTGTCTCGTGCGGCCTCCTCGGGGTTCTCCTCCTGTCCGGCTGCACCAGTGGCGCCGATCTCCTGCAGTGCCAGAGTGTGGCCGCCGTCGACACGGAGCTCGAGGCCTTCTTCGCCCAGGACACGGTCGGCGGCACGCCGAGCCCGGAGCAGACCGAGCGCCTGAAGGAGCTCGCGGACGAGTACGCCGATCTCGACGTCGACGGCGAGGTGCAGGAGGCTGCGACCGCAGTGAGCGACGATCTGCGCGCGCTCCACGACTACCGCGTCGGCGTCCAGAACGGCGACGACGCGGACCCCGACCGCGAACAGGAACTCCGCCGGACCGCGATCGATACGTTCGTCGAGGGGCAGGCCGTCTGCATCCAAGGCTCCTCCTGACGCCTCCGTATCGACCCGCCCGCCCCGGTGTCAACCGGTACGTCCCCCGTCGTCGCGCTCCCTAGGCTGAGGAGCAGACCTGCGAGGAGACGACGTGCACCGCGCCACACCAGCCGCCCCCGAACCGACCCTGAGCGTGGTCATCCCGGTCAAGGACGACGCGACGGAACTGCAGCGGTGTCTTCGCGCCCTCGCCCGACAGACGCTTCCGCCGGACGAGATCATCGTCGTGGACAACGCCTCGACCGATGAGTCGGCCGCCGTGGCCGTCCGGCACGGTGCACGGGTCGTGCGGTGCGACACCCCGGGCATACCCGCGGCGAGCGCGACCGGGTACGACGCGGCGACGGGCGACGTGATCCTGCGACTCGACGCGGACGGCGTGCCGGGGCCGCGGTGGATCGAGACGATGGCGACCGCGTGTACGCGGGATCCGCGGGTCGGCGCCTGGACCGGCGGTGCGCATTTCGTCGACGGCCCCCGGTTCCTGCGGCGGCCCCTCGCGGTGGCCTACCTGTTGTCCTACGTCATCGTGTGCGGCTCCGCCCTGGGCCACGCGCCGCTGTTCGGGTCGAATCTCGCCCTCCGCCGCTCGGCCTGGTTTGCGGTCCGAGACCGCGTGCACCGCGACGACGCCGACCTCCACGACGACCTCGACCTCGCCTTCCACGTCGGCGAGCGCCACCGCATCCGCTGGCTCGTGCACACCGACATGGGCATCTCCATGCGCCCGTTCGGCAGCGGCCGCTCGTTCGCGCGCCGGGCCTGGATCGGCGCCCGCACCGTCCTCGTGCACTGGCCGGAGGACTTCCCGCCCGTGCGCTGGGTGCGGCTCACCCTGCGCCGGGTACTGCACCGGCTCGGCGTCCCCGCGCCCGGAGCCCGCCGATGACCGCCCCGCTCCTCGGAACAGCGTCTGCCACCGAGCTGCACGTCATGACCCTCAACATCCGCCGCGATCTCGGCGCGCTCGCCTGGCCACCCGCCGACCGCTGGTCGGTTCGACGTCCCCGGCTCACCGCGCTCCTGCGCACGGAGCGGCCGGACGTCCTCGGTGTGCAGGAAGCCCTCCCCGAGCAGGCTGCCGCCGTCTCCGCCGCGCTCGGCCCGTCGTTCCGCCGTATCGGCCACGGCCGCCTCCCGGGACCCCGCGGCGAGGGCTGTCCGCTCTTCTACGACGCCGACCGGCTGGAGCTGCGCACCTGGCGACAGGTCGCGCTCTCCCGCACCCCCGATCGCCCCGGTTCGCGCTCCTGGTCGAGTGTCGTGCCGCGGGTGGCGGTGGAGGCGTCCTTCCGCGATCACCGCACGGGGGCCACGGTCACCGTGCTCAACACCCACCTCGACGCGTTCTCACCCTGGGCGCGGCTCCGCCAGGCGCAGGCAGTGCACGACGTCGCTGCCGCAGCGTTGACACCCGTCATCCTCCTCGGCGACTTCAACGCCGCCGCGGGCTCGGCACCGTGGCGTGCCCTGGAGACCGACGACGTCCTCCGCGATTCGTGGACGGCCGCTGTGACCCGCCGCACACCCGCCTGGAGCACGTTCGCCGGCTACCGGTCGCCGCGCCGCGGACGCCGCATCGACGGCGTCCTCGCCTCCCCCGCGCTACCCGTGCGCCGGGTGGGCATCGACGCCCGCCAGTATGGAGGGGGCTGGCCGTCCGATCATCTCCCCGTGCACGCCCTGTTCGATCTCGCCCCCGCCGTCGCACCCGAGGAGCCCGCATGAAGGAGGACTTCCTCCGCCCACCGCAGTCCGTGGCGGAGTACGGCGCCGACGCCGTCCGCGTGATCGGCATCCTCAGCGTCCTCGTCGCGGCGATCTGGTCCACCCCGACCGACGCCGGCATCCTCGCGCTCGCCCTCCCCGCCCTCATGCTCCCCCGTGTCCTCGGGATGCGCGGCGGCATCGACCTCGCGATCGGCCTGATCGTACTCATCGCCGCCGCGAGCAACGTGTTCGACGTGTACCGCACGCTCACCGGGTGGGACCTCGTCGTGCACTTCGTCTGCACAGGCGCCCTCGCCGCCACCGGCTACCTCGTGCTCTCCCGCCTCGGCATCGTCACCGCGCAGGAGTCGCCGGCGTTCCGCCCCCGCATCCCGATCATCCTCTGCACCGTGATCGGGCTCGCTGCCAGCGCCGTGTGGGAGATGATCGAGTGGGCGGGACGCACCTTCGTCACCGACGAGATCTTCGTCACCTACGAGGACACGATCGGCGACATGGCGATGGGCGGCCTCGGTGCGCTCGCGGCGGGAATCCTCGTCGCCGTCGTCCGGCTGGAGCGTCATCGCCCCGCGTGACGGCGCGGAACTGCGGGACGATCCCCAGGGTCGAACAGCGCGCGGGTCAGTAGACTGAAGCCACCGCGCGGGAGTGGTGGAATTGGCAGACACGCAGGATTTAGGTTCCTGTGCCCCAGGGCGTGTGGGTTCAAGTCCCACCTTCCGCACGACGGGTGCTTCGGCGCCCGCATCGCTCCACCGCCGACACCTCACGACCGACGGGAATCCCGCCAGTGCTCGAAAGCATGCTGCACGCCCCCACCGCGCTCATCCCGTGGCTCGATCCGCAGACGATCATCGGGGCGGCGGGTCCGTGGGCGCTCCTCGTGGTCTGCTTCATCATCTTCGCCGAGACCGGTCTGCTGGTCGGCTTCCTCCTGCCCGGTGACACGCTGCTCATCATCGCGGGCCTGCTGACCCACACGAGCAACGTCTTCGGCGTGAACATCTGGGTCGTCTCGCTGCTCATCGCGCTCTCGGCGTTCATCGGCGGCGAGGTCGGCTACGTCATCGGACACAAGGGCGGTCCCGCGGTGTTCGAACGCAAGGAATCCGGCCTGTTCAGCAAGAAGAACGTCGAGCGCACCAACGCGTTCTTCGAGCGCTTCGGCGGCCTCACCGTGATCCTGGCCCGCTTCGTGCCGATCGTGCGCACGTTCGCTCCGGTCGCGGCCGGGGTGGGCCACATGCCGTGGCGGCGCTACTCGCTCTACAACTTCATCGGAGCGATGATCTGGGGCTTCGGGCTCACGATGGTCGGGTACCTCATCGCCTACATCCCCTGGATCCGGCACCTCGTCGTCGAGTACATCGACATCATCCTGCTCATCGCCGTCGGCGGTACGGCGATCGTCACCCTGTGGCACTACCTCACCGAGCGTCACAAGGCGAAGAAGGCCGCGGCCGCGGGCGAAGACGTCGTGACCGACCATGCGGAGGCGGAGGAGCTCGTCCTCGACGCCGACGTGTTCGACCGGGCCCCCGACCTCGACGGCGACGGAAAGCACTGACCTCGTCGCGGATCAGCCCGCGTTCTTCGAGCGCTTCTCCTTGGAGCGGGCCACGCTCGCGCGCAGCGCCTCCATCAGGTCGATGACCTCGCCGC
Organism: Microbacterium sp. str. 'China'; assembly: GCF_002993305.1. NCBI lineage: Bacteria > Bacillati > Actinomycetota > Actinomycetes > Micrococcales > Microbacteriaceae > Microbacterium > Microbacterium sp. str. 'China'. Next base: position 2,392,740 of record NZ_CP027434.1, read on the forward strand.
CGTCGGCCGCCTTCTCGGCGTCGCCACCGAACGTCTCGGCCACATCGAAGGTCTCGCCGGCCTCGATCTTCGCGTCGATGAGGGTGCGGAGCTCCTTCTGGTACTCGTCGACGAACTCCTCGGGATCGAAGTCGGCCGAGTAGCTGTCCACGAGGGAGGACGACAGCTCCAGCTCCTTCTTCGAGATCCGCACGTCCTCGTCGAGGGACGGGAACTCCGCCTCCCGGACCTCGTCCGACCACAGCAGCGTCTGGAGCACGAGCACCTTGCCCCGCACACGCAGCGCGGCGAGCCGGGTCTTCTGGCGCAGCGTGAACCGCACGATCGCGGTGCGATCGGTCTGCTCCAGGGTCTTGCGCAGCAGCACGTACGCCTTGGGCGACTTCGAGTCGGGCTCCAGGTAGTACGGCTTGTCGAGGGTGAGCGGATCGACCTGGTCGGAGGGCACGAACTCCACGACGTCGATCTCGCGGCTCTTCTCCGCCGGCAGCGCGGCGAGGTCGTCCTTGGTGAGCACGACCGTCTGGCCGTCGTCGACGTAGGCGCGGTCGATGTCAGAGTACGCGACCGTCTCGCCGCACACCTCGCACGTCCGCTGGTAGCGGATGCGGCCGCCGTCCTTGTCGTGCACCTGATGCAGCGGCACGTCGTGATCCTCGGTCGCGGAGTACACCTTGACCGGCACGTTCACCAGCCCGAACGTCAGGGCGCCCTTCCAGATCGTCCTCATCACACCAGTAGACACCAGCCCCACCCGTCACGACCACCCCTTGACTACGCTGGCTCCATGGTGGGAGAGGCGCAGGTCGTACAGGTCGACGGCCGACGACTGCGCGTGACCAACCTCGACAAGGTCGTCTATCCGGAGACGGGCACGACCAAGGGCGAGGTCATCGCCTACTACACCGCCATCGCGCCCCTGCTCCTGCCACTCCTCGACGGCCGCCCGGTCACCCGCAAGCGCTGGGTCGAGGGCGTCGGCACCGCCGCGGCTCCCGAGGACTCCTTCTTCACGAAGCAGCTCGAGCCCGGGGCTCCGGACTGGATCCCGCGGCAGGACATCCAGCACTCCGACGGCCCCAAGGCGTATCCGCTGGTGGAGGACGTGCCCACATTGGTCTGGCTCGCGCAGGTCGCGGCGATCGAGCTGCACGTGCCGCAGTGGCGGTTCACCCCGGAGGGTCTGCCCGGTCGCCCCGACCGTCTCGTGCTCGACCTGGACCCCGGACCCGGCGCCGACCTCGCGCAGTGCGCCGAGGTCGCCCGGATCGCCAGGACGCTCCTCACCGGCATGGGCCTCGACCCCCTGCCCGTGACGAGCGGCAGCAAGGGCATCCATCTCTACGCGTCCCTGCCCGGCGAGCAGACCAGCGCCGAGGTCTCCGCCGTCGTCAAAGAGCTGGCGCGCATCATCGAGAACGACCACCCGGACCTCGCGACGAGCGTCATGTCCAAGGCCGTGCGCGGAGGCAAGGTGTTCCTCGACTGGAGCCAGAACAACGGCAAGAAGACGACGATCTCCCCGTACTCCCTGCGGGGGCGCGCCCGCCCCGGCGTCGCGGCGCCGCGCACGTGGGAGGAGCTCGACGACCCGGGGCTCGCACACCTCGAGCTGGACGACGTGCTCGCACGCGCGGCTGCCGGATTCGACCCCCTCTCGTCGCTCCGCCCCGACGCTCCGGCACTGGCCGCGAACGCGCCCGCCTCGACCCCGGCTCCCGCGATCCGGGCGGCGGCCGTCGCCCCCGCCCGCCGCGGACGGCCGCTCGCCGCACCCGCACCGTCCCCCGCCGCGACCACCCTCCCCTCCCTCTCCCCGATGCTCGCCGAGAACGGCACCCCCGCGATCGCTCGAAACCTCAGCACCCCGTCCTGGGTGGAGGTGAAGTGGGACGGCATCCGTGCGATCGGCACCTGGCGCGACGGGCACATGTCGCTGCACGCCCGTCGCGGCACCGACATCACCGCGCGCTATCCCGAGCTGACGGCCGACGGCGCCCCGTTCCTCCCGGTCGACGAGGCGATCGTCGACGGGGAGATCGTCGCCTTCGACAGCGCAGCCCGGCCGAGCTTCTCCCTGCTGCAGAATCGCATGCGCCTCACCCGGCCCCGGGAGATCGAGCGCGAGGTGGTGCGCACACCGGTCGTGTACATGCTGTTCGACCTGCTCCGCCTCGACGGGCATGATCTCACCGGGATGCCGCTCCGCGAGCGCCGCACGCTCCTGGACGACATCGTGGCGGGGGTCGACGCGCCCATCCAGGTCCCACCCGTCTTCGACGACGTGGACGCGGCGCTGGCCGCGAGCGAGGAGTTCGGGCTGGAAGGCGTCGTCGTCAAGGATCCGGCGTCACGGTATCGCGCCGGCCAGCGCTCGCCCTCCTGGCTCAAGCTCAAGAACACCCGCATGCAGGAGGCGGTGATCGTCGGCATCCGCCCGGGGAAGGGCGAGCGGGAGGGCACTCTCGGCTCTCTCCTCCTCGCGGTCCCGGAGGGCGGCGACCTCCGCTACATCGGCCGCGTGGGCACCGGATTCACCGACCGGATCCTCCGCGACCTCCTCGCCCGCCTGGAGCCGCTGCGGGTGCCGCGCGCACCGCTCGACGGCGTCCCCCGACCCGATGCCTCCGACGCCCTGTGGGTGCGTCCAGAACTCGTGGGCGAGGTGGAGTTCGCGAACTGGACGCCGGACGGCATCCTCCGTCACGCCCGCTGGCGTGGTCTGCGTCCCGACAAGACCGTCGACGAGATCACCGTCGAGGCGTGACGCACACGCCGCTCAGGCGTGGTGCGGTTCGCAGTCGCTCTGCTCGGCCGGCTCGATCTGGAACGTGGAGTGCGCGACGTCGAAGTGGTCCGCGAGGCACGCCTGCATCTCCGAGAGCAGCGCCGCCGAGCGGCCGTCCGCCAGCAGATCCGGCCGGACGCTGACGTGGGCGGTGAAGACCGGAGCACCGCGGGTGAGCTGCCACACGTGCACGTCATGGACCCCGACGACGCCGTCGTAGCCGAGCAGGTGGGTGCGGATCTCGCCGACCGCCATGCCCTTCGGCGCCGACTCGGCGAGCACGGAGAACACCTCCTTGAGGAGGACGAACGCCCGCGGGATGATCATCGCCGCGATGAACAGCGAGGCGAGGGCGTCGGCCGGCATCCAGCCCGTCACGAGGATCACGCCCGCCGCGATGATGACCATGAGCGAGCCGAGCAGGTCGCCCATCACTTCGAGGTAGGCGCCCCGCACGTTCAGGTTCGTGCGCTGGGCACGGCTGAGCAGCCACATCGACACCGCGTTCGCGAGCAGGCCGACGACCGCGACGACGAGCATGAGCCCACCGGCGACCTCGATCTCGGAGGGGTTCAGCAGCCGCTGCACCCCCTGCACGGCGACGACCGTGGCGAGGGCGATGAGGATGACCGCGTTGATGAGCGCGCCGAAGACCTCCGCGCGCTGATAACCGAACGTCCGCCGGTCGTCCGCAGGATGCGCCGCCACGGTCGCGGCGATGAGGGCGATCACGAGCGCCGAGGCGTCCGTGAACATGTGCGCGGCGTCCGCGAGCAGCGCCAGCGAGCCCGTGAGGAGGGCTCCGACGACCTGCACGATCATCACGGTGGCCGTGAGGGTCAGGGAGATCGCGAGCAGGCGACGGCTGCTCGCCGAACGGAGACCGCCGGGCGCGGGCGCGTGATCGTGCATGCCCCCAGGCTAGCCCGGGGGCGGGTGCCCCGAGGCCGTTTCCCCCTAGTCGGGAACAGTAACGATTCTCACCGTCAGCAGGGGTTCTTCTCTTCGACGCTCAGAGCGCGGCGAGCAGCGGCACGAGCGCCGTGAAGGCGCGGGCGCGATGCGACTGCGACTGCTTCTCCTCCGCCGTGAGCTCCCCCACGGTGCGCTCCGCACCGTCCGGCTGACCGTCCGGGATGAAGATCGGGTCGTAGCCGAAGCCGCCGCTCCCGGAGGCTTCGTGGGCGAGGCGTCCGGGCCAGATCCCCTCCACGACGTGCTCGCGACCGTCCGGGAGGACGAGCGCGATGGTCGACGTGAAGTGCGCGGCGCGGTGCGGGTCGGCGATGTCGCGCAGCTGGTCGAGCAGCAGCTGCAGGTTCGCCGTGGCGTCCTTCTTCTGCCCTGCCCAGTACGCCGAGAACACCCCGGGTGAACCGCCGAGCACGTCCACGCAGATGCCGGAGTCGTCGGCGAGCGCCGCGAGGCCGGTGTGCGCGGCAGCCGCACGCGCCTTGAGGAGCGCGTTCTCGGCGAACGTCACGCCGTCCTCGACCGGCTCGGGACCGTCGTAGCCGACGACCTCCAGGTCGGGCCGCGTCTGCTGCACGATCTGCTGGAACTCCGCCACCTTGTGCGGGTTGTGGGTCGCGAGGACGACGCGCATGCTCAGGCTCCCGCCAGGGCGGCGAGCTGCCGGTCCTTCAGCTCCGCGCAGCCGGCGACGCCGAGGTCGAGGAGCGCGTCGAGCTCGCGCTTGTCGAACGGCGCCCCCTCGGCCGTGCCCTGCACCTCGACGAACAGGCCGCGGCCGGTCACCACGACGTTCATGTCGGTCTCGGCCCGCACGTCCTCGACGTAGGCGAGGTCGAGCATCGGCTCCCCGTCGACGATGCCGACCGACACCGCGGAGACGGAGTCGAGCAGCGGCGTCGAGTTCTTGCCGATGAACTTCTTGTCCCGCCCCCACTCGATCGCGTCGGCCAGGGCGACGTAGGCGCCGGTGATCGCCGCCGTGCGGGTGCCACCGTCAGCCTGGAGGACGTCGCAGTCGATGACGATGGTGTTCTCGCCCAGCGCCTTGGTGTCGACGACGGCGCGGAGAGCGCGTCCGATGAGCCGGGAGATCTCGTGCGTCCGGCCGCCGATGCGCCCCTTCACGCTCTCCCGGTCGTTGCGGCTGTTCGTCGCGCGCGGGAGCATCGCGTACTCCGCCGTGACCCAGCCTTTGCCCTTGCCGGTGAGCCAGCGCGGCACACCGTTCGTGAACGAGGCGGTGCACAGCACCTTCGTCCCGCCGAAGCTGATGAGAGCCGAGCCCTCGGCCTGCGCGCTCCAGCCGCGCTCGATGGTGATCTCGCGGAGCTGCGAGGTGGAACGGCCGTCGGCGCGGACGATGTCGGTCATGTGCTTCTCTCGGTCGGGGATGGAGCGACGGGCTCAGCGCGCGTCGAGGGCGGAATCGGGAAGCGTGATGACGCCGGTCTGGACGAGCTGCACGTCGCGCACCTCGCGGCCCATGAGCCGGTTCGCGAGCGCCGTGAAGTCATCGGCGGAGTCGCCCGTGGCCTCGTAGACATAGGTCGCGGTGGCGTCGGGCGGCGCCAGCAGATCGCCGCGCACGAGCTGGCGGTACACGTCGCCCGCGGTCTCGTCGTCGCTGGAGACCAGAGTCACGCCCTCCCCCATGACGTAGCTGATGGCACCACGGAGGAACGGGTAGTGCGTGCAGCCGAGGACGAGCGTGTCCACGTCGGCCTCCCGCAGCGGCGCGAGGTACTCCTCGGCCACGGCGAGCACCTCGGGAGTTCCGGTCACCCCGGCCTCGACGAACTCGACGAACCGGGGGCAGGCCGCCGTGAACACCTGCAGGCGCTCGTTCACCTCGAGCATGTCCTGGTACGCCCGGGAGCCGATGGTGCCGACCGTGCCGATCACACCGACTCGGCCGTTCCTCGTCGTGGACACCGCGCGTCGCACGGCCGGACCGATCACCTCGACGACGGGCACATCGTAGCGCTCGCGCGCATCGCGCAGCATGGCCGCGGAGGCCGTGTTGCAGGCGATCACGAGCATCTTCACGCCCTGGTCCACGAGCGTGTCGAGCACTTCGAGCGCGTAGCGGCGCACGTCGGCGATGGGCTTGGGGCCGTACGGCGAGTGGGCGGTGTCGCCGATGTAGACGAACGATTCGCGGGGCAGCTGGGCCCGGATGGCCCTGGCCACCGTGAGCCCGCCGACACCGGAGTCGAAGATCCCGATGGGCGCGTCGTTCATGACTCCCCAGCCTACCCGCGTGCGCGGCGCCTCGTGCATCCTGGCCTCACTAAGCTGAGCGCATGACCACGTCGACGGCGCTGCTCACCGACCGTTACGAGCTCACGATGCTCGCCGCCTCGCTCCGGGACGGCACCGCCTCCCGTCCGAGTGTCTTCGAGCTGTTCTCCCGTCGGCTGTCCGGCGGACGTCGCTTCGGCGTCGTGGCCGGCACCGGGCGATTGCTCGAGCTGCTGCGCGATTTCCGCTTCGGTGACGACGAGTTGCGCTTCCTCCGCGACGAGCGCGTCGTCGACGCCGAGACCCTCGCCTACCTCGAGCACTACCGCTTCACCGGGACCATCCGCGGATACCGCGAGGGTGAGCTCTACTTCCCCGGGTCGCCCATCCTCACGGTGGAGGGCTCGTTCGCGGACGCGGTGGTCCTGGAGACCTTGGCGCTGAGCGTGCTCAACCACGACTCCGCCGTCGCGACGGCCGCCGCGCGCATGAGCATCGCCGCCGGAGAGCGGCCCCTCGCCGAGATGGGCTCCCGCCGCGCGGCGGAGCGCTCGGCGGTCGCTGCCGCGCGAGCCGCCTACATCGCCGGCTTCGGCGCCACGAGCAACCTCGAGGCCGGGCGCGCCTGGGGCATCCCGACCATGGGCACTGCCGCCCATTCCTGGACGCTGCTGCACGACAGCGAGGAGGACGCCTTCCGCGCGCAGGTCGAGAGCATGGGCGTGGACACCACGCTCCTCGTGGACACCTACGACATCCGCACCGGCGTCGAGACCGCGATCCGCGTGGCCGGGACCGGGCTGGGCGGCGTCCGCATCGACTCCGGCGACCTCCCGATCGTCGCGGCGGAGGTCCGCGCACAACTCGACGAGCTCGGCGCCACCGATACCCGCATCACGGTCACCAGCGACCTGGACGAATACGCGATCGCAGCCCTCGCCGCCTCCCCCGTGGACGCCTACGGGGTCGGCACCTCGGTCGTCACCGGCTCCGGATATCCGACCGCGAGCATGGTCTACAAGCTCGTCGCCCGGCAGGACGCCGACGGGGCGTGGATCGGCGTCGCCAAGGCCTCGGCCGACAAGGCGTCTTTCGGCGGGCGCAAGGCGGCGTTCCGCACCCTCGACGACGGCGTCGCCGCAGCAGAGACGGTCGTCGTCTCCGACGGCTTCGAAGCGCTGGACACGCCTGCCGAGCACCCGGACGGACGCCCGCTCCAGGTCACCCTCGTCGAGGCCGGCGAGATCGACACCGCAGCCGAGGGCGCGACGGGGACGGCTGCCGCCCGCGCGCATCACCTGCGTGTGCGCGAAGAGCTGCCGGTGCGCGCGCTCGCACTCAGCAAGTCGGATCCGGCGATCCCGACGGTCTACGTCGAGGCGGACTGACGCGCGGTCGGCGGTCAGCCGACCATCGACTCGTAGATCTCCTTGCAGGTCGGGCAGATCGGGAACTTCTCCGGATCACGACCGGGCGTCCATTTCTTGCCGCAGAGCGCGCGGACGGGCTTGCCCGTGATCGCCGACTCGAGGATCTTGTCCTTCTTGACGTAGTGCGAGAAGCGCTCGTGGTCGCCCGGTTCGATGTTCTCCTCGCGGAGGAGCTCTTCCAGTTCGCGATCAAGCGTTGCCACGCCGCCCTGATCGGGGCTGTCCAGCGGAGTACTCATCCCGTGATTCTAGCCGCGTCCGAGCCTCGGCGGGGCGGGTCTCAGGCCGTCTCGACGAACTCCATCAGACGCTCGCCGCTGTGCTCGAAGATGCGTCCGCCGATCACGGCTCCTCCGATGAACGCGGCCGCCCCGGTGACGATGCCGACCCAGAACGCCGCAGGTGCGAATCCGGGATCGGCGACGATGCTCGCGCCGAACAGCCACATGGTCGGCACGCTCAGGAGGATCGCACCGAGGAATGCCGCCGCCGGGCCGTAGATCCCCCTGGAGGTCGGTCGCTGCGGCTGCTGGAACGGGCTGTCCCCGGGGCGGGAGACCGCGTACGGCGCCACCACCGACACCACGCTGGAGATCCCGAGGGCGCTGAACAGCAGGCTCGCTCCGACACCGACGAGCGGCAGGAGCAGGCTCCACCGACCGGCGAGGAGCAGCGAGAGCGGCACCGCGATCGCGAGCACGGGGACGGCGACGAGCAGCACGGGCACGAGGCGCCCGAGACGGTCGGGGAGACCGCGGACGCCGCTCGCGACGTGGGTCCACAGGGCCGTGGAATCGTAGGCGACGTCGTTGTGGGGCAGCCAGCCGAAGAACAGGGCCATGACGGGCACGGGGACGAGCGCGGCGATCTCGACCGGCACGCCCGCGACGATCAGTGGGAACACGGTCAGCACGCCCGCCACGGGCACCACGATGATGTTCATGATGTACCGACGGTCGCGGAGCCAGTACACGAGGCTTCGCGAGGCGATGGCGCCGAAGGCGTTCGAGGGCAGCAGGGCGAACCAGCCGAGTCCGGTGCGCTCGCGTGCCGCCACCGGACGCTCCGTCGTCGTCAGCAGGCGGCGCACGAACCAGGTCCAGGCGAGCCACAGCAACGCCAGGGTGGCCACGGCGATCAGTCCGCTGACCCAGGCCACAGCCGTCTCACCGGCGGCCGCCGCGAACATCGCCGCCGGCGAAGCGGCGAGCGGGGTGAAACCGATCACCGAGGTCAGGGTCGCCAACGATGCCGGAACCTCGCCATCCCAGCGGAGCGAGCCGAGGAACACCGCGACAGGGAAGGCGATGACGATCAAAGCGAGGGCGAACAGCGCGGTCAGCTCGCGGGATCGACGCTCCGGCAGCAGCAGCGCGTTGAGCGCCATCCCGACCCGGGAGAGGAGGATCGTCGACAGCAGCCCCGTCAGCGCCAGGAGGACGGCCGGCACCCACGGCGCACCGGCGCGGACGGCGACGATCGTCACGCTGACGTAGACCGCGAGGAGCGCGAGACTCGGCACGCTGACCAGTGAGGCGATCGCAAGGACTCCGGGCATCTTCCGCTCGTCGACGCCGAACACCGCGAAACGCCGGGGATCGAGCTGATCGACGGCCCCCACGAGCAGGGGCCCCACGAGGAAGCCGAGCAGGACGGCCGCACCGCCGAGCACTGTCACCGCCTGGGAGACCGGAACGGGCGCGTCGCCGAGACTGAACACCGCCACGCAGACGACCACCGTGACCGCGATCACCGCGCCGAAGGAGAGCAGGGTGCGCACCCGGTGTTCTCCGCGCAGGGCGCCCAGGAGGAGCGCGAACCTCAGTCGGAGAACGTGTGCAGCCACTCGAGCCCCTCCACCTCGCCGCTGGAGCCAGCGAGCTCCACGAATCGGGACTCGAGCGTCTGGCCCGCGCGTACCTCGTCGATCGTGCCCTCGGCGAGCACCTCGCCGTTGACGATGATGGCCACCCGGGAGCACACGCGCTCGACGAGGTCCATTCCGTGGCTCGACAGGATCACGGTGCCGCCGTGCGAGACGTAGGCGCGCAGGATGTCGAGGATCACGGCGGAAGAGACCGGGTCGACGGACTCGAACGGCTCGTCGAGCACCAGGACGCGCGGCGAGTGGATCATCGCGCCCGCGAGCATGATCTTCTTGGTCATACCCGCCGAATAGTCGGACACCACCCGGTTCAGGGCGTCGCCGAGATCGAACGCCCGGGCGAGGTCGCCGGTGCGCTTCTCGATGACGTCGGCGGCGAGGCCGCGGAGCAGCCCGTAGTAATACAGCAGCTGCCGGCCGGTGAGGCGGTCGAACGTGCGCAGGCGGTCCGGCAGGACGCCCATCACGCGCTTCGCCGCGAGCGGCTCGCTCGCCTGGTCGATGCCGCAGATGAGGACACTGCCCTCGTCCGCACGCAGGAGGCCGGCGACGATCGACAGGGTCGTCGTCTTGCCGGCACCGTTGGGGCCGACGATGCCATAGAACGAGGCGGCGGGCACGGTGAGATCGATGCCGTCGACAGCGCGGTTCTCGCCGAACTGCTTCACGAGACCGCGGATCCGGATGGCTTCGGTGGCGGGCTCCGCCGCCTCCTCCTCGTCGACCTCGGCCGGCGGCTCCGCGGCGATCACGGCTTCGACCACTTCGACGACCTCGACGTCCGCGACGCGGCTTTCCTCGAGCGCGGGCTCCTTCGTCACCGGCAGAGCGGTGTCCGACACCTCGACCGCGGGCTCCGCGGCGGACTCCTCGATGGCGGCCGCGTCGGCGACGCGCGTCGCCGACTCGGAGGTGCCGTCGTCCGACGCCACCACCGCGGCGGACTCCTCGGGCTGCGTCTCCGCAGCGGCCAGTGCTTCCGCGGCCTGTGCGTCCGCGGCCGCGGCTTCCGCCGCCTGCGCCTCCGCGGCCTCGGCTTCCGCGGCCTTCGCGGCAGCCGCCTTGGCCGCAGCCGCCTTCGCCGCAGCGGTCTTGGCGGCGGTGGTCTTGGCCGTCGTCCTGGCCGCCGATGCCTTCGCGGCGGCCGTCTTCGCCGCGGCGGCCTTGGCCGCAGCCGTCTTGGCAGCCGTCGTCTTGGCGGCAGCAGTGCTCGGCTTCGTGGTCGTCGCGGACGGGCGTTTCGGGCTCGTGGTCCGCGCGGCGGTGTTCTTCACCGCGGCCGCTCGGGCGGCCGACGCGGTGCGAGCGGCCGCGGGATCCACACTCGCTGCGGGCGTGGGCTCGACCACGACCTCGGAGGTGGGGGCCGCCTTCTCGGCTGCGGCCTTGGTCGGTGCGGGCCGCGCAGCGGTCGGCTTCTTCACCGCGGGAGTCTTCGCCGCGGGCCTCTTCGCCGCGGGAGTCTTCGCCGTGGCCGCCTTCGTCGCCGTCGAGGACTTCGCTGCGGTGGACTTCGCCGGAGCGGCCTTCGCGCCCGCGGCCTTCGCCGCCGTGGTCTTCTGGCTCGTGGACTTCGTGCCGGCAGTCTTCGCCGACGTGGACTTCGCAGTGGTGGTCTTCGAGGCTGCGGTCTTCGCCGCCGCCGCCTTCGTCGCGGAGGACTTCGCTCCGGTCGCTTTCTTCGCGCCGGCGGAGGACGAGGCAGTTTTCTTGGCGGCCGGTTTCCGAGCGGGCGCGGAGGCCTCGGTCGGAGTCTCGGCTCCCTCTGCCTGGGGGGTGGGGTCATCAGGGGAGGAAGTCACCGTCCTACGGTATCAACGGGTAGCTGAGAGCCAAGGCCCCACGCGACATTCCGACATCAGAACCCCTTCTCCGCGGAATTTGCAAGGGGGTTGTCGTGCCTGTGCGTTGCGTGTGTACTCGGTCACGAAATGGCAACGGGGCCTGCCTGGCCCCGGGGTTCCCTGGGGGAATCGCTAGCATGATTCCCGGCACGACGAAGTGTCTGGTCGGTGAACCGACCGTGAACACAACTTCCTTAGGAGTATTCGTGACTCTTCAGACCGTCATCCTCGCAGCCGGAATGGGCTCCCGCCTCGGCCGTGCGCTGCCCAAGCCGCTCACCGAGCTCAACGACGGCCGCACGATCATGGGCCAGCAGCACGACAACATCCGGGCCGCTTTCGGATCCGACGCGCGCATCACGACGGTCGTGGGCTACCGCGCGGAGACCATCATCGAGGCCTTCCCCTCCGTGAACTACGTCCACAACGACCGCTACGACGAGACCAACACCTCGAAGAGCCTGCTGCGCGCCCTGAGCGCCACCGGCAAGAGCGGCGTGCTGTGGATGAACGGCGACGTCGTCTTCGACCCGATGATCCTCGGTCGCGCCGCCGCGTACATCGAGCGTGACCAGTCGTTCGTCACCGTCAACACCGCCAAGGTCAGCGACGAAGAGGTGAAGTACACCGTCACCGCGGAAGGCTTCATCAAGGAGCTGTCGAAGTCCGTCAAGGGCGGTCTCGGCGAGGCCGTCGGCATCAACTACATCTCCTCCGGCTTCAAGAAGGCGTTCATGCGCCAGCTGCAGCGGGTTGAGGATCAGGACTACTTCGAGCGGGGTCTCGAGCTGGCGATCGCCGAGGACGGCCTGCTGCTCGAGCCGATGGATGTCTCCGACCTGTACGCGGTCGAAGTCGACTTCGCGGAAGACCTGGAGCGCGCGAACCTCTTCGTGTGACGATCCCCTCCGAGAGCCCCGTTCCGCCACGGACCGGGGCTCTCGGTGTTTTCGCGGTCGCGCTTCATAGGATCGGCACATGGCCCCCAAGGTGCACAAGATCCACTCCCTGCCGGACGACGCCCCGTGGGACAAGGGCGTGCCGCCGGTCGGCTCCCCCGAACACCCGATGATGGTCCGCGGGCTCGATCGGGTGCTGTCGATCCAGCGCCCGCTGGTGCTCGCCCACATCCGCAGCATCCGGCTCCGCAACCCGCACGCGACCCCCGACGAGATCATCCGGATCCTGGAGCGCCGCTATCTCGCAGCCGTCACGACGGGCGGGGCCGCGGTGGGGGCGACCGCGGTGGTCCCCGGTATCGGCACAGGCATCACGCTCGCCCTCTCCGGGGTCGAGACGGTGGGATTCGTGGAATCCACGGCCCTCTTCGCGCAGTCGGTCGCCGAGGTGCACGGCATCGCGGTGGGAAACCCCGACCGCGCTCGCGCACTGGTCATGACCCTCATGCTCGGCAAGGAGGGCGTCGACCTCGTCGGGCAGCTCGCGCGGCAGGTCACCGGTCGCGGCAGCAGCCGGTCCGCGTACTGGGGCGAGCTGGTGACGAAGTCGCTGCCGCGCGCCGCCGTGGGGCCGCTCGTGGACCAGCTCAAGGGGATGTTCGTGAAGCAGTTCGCGGCCAAGGGCGGGGCTTCCTTCATCGGCAAGGCGATGCCGTTCGGGATCGGCGCGGCGATCGGCGGCGCGGGCAACCACATCCTCGGACGCCGCGTGCTCACCACTTCCCACCGGGCCTTCGGAGCCGCACCGCTCACCCTCCCCGCGGAGCTGGAACCCGTGCCGGGCGCCGAGAAGGTGGAGCTGCGGATGCTGCGCGGAGCGCGCTACGCCGGCAACGCGGTCGCGGGAGCCGCGGGCACCGTGGCACGCGGCGCAGGCTGGGTCGGGCACCGCGTCGGCGAGATCGCCGGTCGCCGACGCGAGCACCCAGCGGAGGAACTCGACGCCGGTCCCGCCGATGGCGATCATGGGTTGCCGCCGCGACCGGGTTCGGACACGACCGCGGGGTGAGCGAGCGCGCACCTCGCCAAAGGATCCGCCGCCCCGTTGTGCCGATCATCCAACGGACGGCGCGAAGCCGACGCTAGGGTGGAATCCGTGACGGACAAGCCCGACCCCTTTACCACCGCCGGAAAGATCGCGGACCTGCGCGCTCGCTACACCGAGGCCGTCGTCGACGCCGAGGCGAAGGCGAAGGAGAAGCAGCACGCCAAGGGCAAGATGACCGCCCGCGAGCGCATCGAGCTCCTCGTCGACCCCGGCAGCTTCGTCGAGTTCGACGAGTACGTGCGCCACCGCACCACCGCGTTCGGCATGGACCGCTCGCGTCCGTACGGCGACTCCGTGGTGACCGGCGTCGGCACCATCCACGGCCGCACCGTCGCCGTGTACTCGCAGGACTTCTCCACCTTCGGCGGGTCGCTGGGCGAGGTCGCCGGCGAGAAGATCGTGAAGATCATGGAGTTCGCCCTGGCCGGCGGGATGCCGTGCATCGGCATCCTCGACTCCGGCGGCGCCCGCATCCAGGAGGGTGTCGTCGCGCTCGGCAAGTACGGCGAGATCTTCCGCCTGAACACCCGTGCCTCCGGCGTGATCCCGCAGATCTCGATCATCATGGGCCCGGCGGCCGGTGGCGCGGTGTACTCCCCCGCCCTCACCGACTTCGTCATCATGGTCGACAAGACCAGCCAGATGTTCGTCACCGGACCCGACGTGATCAAGACCGTCACCGGCGAGGACGTCGGCATGGAGGAGCTCGGCGGCGCCTACACGCACAACACCCGCTCCGGCGTCGCGCACTACCTCGCCGAGGACGAGGACGACGCGATCGACTACGCGCGCACGCTCCTCGGCTTCCTGCCCGACAACAACATGGCGGAGCTGCCCTCCTACGAGAGCGCGTTCGAGTTCGAGACCACGGACGCGGACCGCACGCTCAACACGCTCATCCCGGACTCCCCGAACCAGCCGTACGACATCCACACCGTGATCGAGCACGTCGTGGACGACGGCGACTTCCTCGAGGTGCAGCCGCTGTTCGCGCCGAACATCGTCATCGGCTTCGGACGCATCGAGGGCCGCTCGGTCGGCATCATCGCCAACCAGCCCTCGCAGATGGCGGGCACGCTCAACATCGAGGCGGGCGAGAAGGCGAGTCGGTTCGTGCGCTTCTGCGACGCGTTCTCGCTGCCGATCGTGACCCTCGTCGACGTCCCCGGCTACCTGCCGGGAACCGACCAGGAGTGGACCGGCGTCATCCGCCGCGGTGCCAAACTCCTGTACGCCTATGCCGAGGCCACCGTGCCGCTCGTGACGGTGATCCTGCGCAAGGCCTACGGCGGCGCGTACATCGTCATGGGCTCGAAGCAGCTCGGCGCCGACGTGAACCTCGCCTGGCCCACCGCGGAGATCGCCGTGATGGGCGGCCAGGGCGCCGTCAACATCCTCTACCGCGGGGAGATCCGCAAGGCGGAGGAAGCGGGCGAAGACGTGGCGGCGGTCCGCACGCGCCTCGCGAACGAGTACACCTACAACGTGGCCTCGCCCTTCCTCGCGGCCGAGCGCGGCGAGCTCGACGGGATCATCGAGCCGGCGAACACGCGGGTGGCCATCGCGAAGGCCCTGCGGGCGTTGCGGGGCAAGCGTGCCGAACTGCCCCCGAAGAAGCACGGGAACATCCCGCTGTGAGCGGCCAGGAACCTGCCGTCGACGGGGCGGCGCCCGCGCCCGTGATGCTGGAGGTCACCCGCGGCACCGCGACCGAGGAGGAGCTCGCTGCCCTCATCGCGGTTCTGGGGGACGCCTATGCGAACGAGCAGGCGGAGGCGACGGTCGAGGAGCCGCGGGTCTCCGCGTGGACCCGCACGCAGCGTCCGCTGCGTCGGCCGCTGCGCCGGGACATCCCCTGGGGACGTTTCGCCGGCTGAGGCCGGTGGCGGACTTTGTCCCCCAAAATACCTACAGACAACCGTTGCACGGGACCGCAGACTAGAGGAGACGCTTCGCGTTCGGCTGGTCTCTCTGTCCCAGGGTAGACAGACGCTGATCGGCCACCAGCGGACGGTTTTCGGGTAACTGTCCGCACGGCGAGGGGCAGGCGGATTCGCCGCCCCTCGCCCACTCTCAGCTCCGCGCGTCGGACGTCGTCCCGCGCCGCTCCCTCGTGATCTCGTGCCACAGGTCCACGGAATCGTCGTCCGATGCCCGCAGACCCGCGCGACCGACGACGGTGACGGCGACGAGCGGGTCTCGTGCGGAGCGGATGATGATGCGCCCGGTCCCGGCGCTACGGAGCACCGACGCGAGCTCGTCGCGGATCTCCATGCGTCGGCCCTCGTCGACGCCGTCGAGACCCCCCCTCGTCGAACACCGTCACGGAGGCGCCGTGGCGGCGCGCGGCGTCGATCGCGTTACGGACGTCGTCGTTCAGGAGGTCCGCACCACGCAGCTCGTCGCGTAGACGCCCCTCCGCGAGCCGGGCCTCCAGCCGCTCATCGTCGTCGAGCTGGCCGCGTGACGCCACCACCCGGCTGAGCACGGGGCCCGCGACGGCGAGGGCGAACTGGGTGCGGAGGCGACGCTCGCGCTGGCGCACCCGTTGCGTCGCGTGCCAGGCCGAGACCGCCTGCTGGATCTCCGACAGGCGCTCCGTGTCGCTCACGGCGCGGTCCCAGAACATCACCAGGAGCTGGGCGACCGCGACCCACATGATCGACCCCACCACTCCGAGATTCATCGCCACCCCCAGGCCCAGGGCGAGGGATGCCGCGACCACGAGCACAGCGAGCGCCGCCCAGCCCGCCCACGCGCGGCGACGGACCACGCAGACGATGCCGAGCAGACCGAGGGCGCCGATGTACCAGGTGGCGAAGGGCGCCGTCCGATCGTCGGGGTCCAACGAGAGGGTGACCAGCACCGGGATGATCGTGCTCGCTCCGAGGGCGAGGAGCGCCGACCACAGCGGCATGCGTACCGTGGCCGGACTCCCGAGGATCGCGATGTTCACCACCACGAGGTACACGGCGATGGCGAGGACCATGAGCAGCGGAGCCGTCGGCTGCTCGATCCACCAGATCCCGCGTGCGACGAAGTACAGCGCGAAGCCGACGGCGAGCGTGGTGGCGACGCTGCGGACGGTCCGGTTCATGAGCGCTCCCACCCCAGGGTCACGACGGTGCCTTCCGCATCCGAGGAGATGTGCGCGGTCCCGGCCACACCGGCCATGCGGGCGAGGATCGAGGCGCGGATGCCGAGCCGGTCGGGACCGATGGCGTCGACGTCGAAGCCGCCGCCCGTGTCCGAGATCGTCACGGCGATGCCCTCGTCACCGTGACCGACGACGAGGATGTGCAGACCTCGACCGTGGGCGTGCGCGACCGCGTTCCCGATCGCCTGGCGGGCGGCGAGCACGAGCGCTCGCGCGGCACGCCCCGGGATGAGGCCGCTGCCGCCGCGCTCCTCCACGATGGCGTCCGCGCCCAGTTCGGAGAGCGCTCGTCGCAGCTCCACGACGATCTGCGCGGCCCCCACCGGCTCGTCGCTGCCCTCCTCCGCGACCGCGGCCTCGGTGTTCGCGAGCCGCGTGAGGGCCTCCCTGGCCATCGCCACGGCGAGCTCCCGTGCGCGCTCGCCCTCCGCGCGCTCGGCGGCGATGAGAGCGGCCAGGACGCTGTCGTGCATGAGCGCCGACATGGCGACCCTCTCCTCCTCCGCAGCCGCGGTCGCGGCCGCCGTCGCGTACGAGGCCACGGCGGTCCCCCGCGCCTCGTCGACGCCCGCGGCGACCGAGCGGAACATCCAGCCGAGCGAGACGATCACGACACCGAGGATCAGGGTGAAGGAGACGTCGAACGCCGTCGTCACCCAGAACTCCCGGGAGAACTCCCCCTGCACCAGACGCACGTATCCGTACACGAAGGGCACGCCGACGGCCCACGCGAACTGCAGCCGCACGGGGAAGGCGAGCATCGCCGCCACCACGCCCACGTTCACGAGGAAGAAGATCCACGGCTGGTCGCCCGCCACCTTGTCCGTGGGGTCGACGACGATGGGCCACGCTGCGAGCGCGAGCAGATACACGACGGCGAACACCCCCGCGGCCAGGCGCACGCCGCGTCCGATCAGACAGGCGACGAGCATCGCCGTCAGCGGTACGAAGACGCCAACGAGCATCGAGATGTGCGGCGCGTCTGCGCGGGACATCGTCTGCACGGCCGCGATCAGGGCCTGCGCCCCGAGCACGGCCGACCCCAGGGCGACGACGATCGCGAGGATGCGTTCCATCCGCTTGCCGGTGAACCGCTCGAAGCCGTTCTCCGCGCTGCCGGGAGAAGGGATCTTGCTCCAGGCGTCGCGGACGCTCAGCGGCTCAGCGGGCACTCGGCGCCCCGTCGGCCGTCACGATGCCGTCCTCCATCGCGCGCCGCAGCAGATCGACCTTGGTGGGCGCCGGCCGACCGACCTCGACGTACTTCACCCGGATCCGGGTGATGTTCTCCTTCGCCGTGGAGTATGCGACGCCGAGACGTTCGGCCACGGCCTTCAGCGGCAGGCCCGTCGCGTACAGACGCAGCACCTCCCGCTCGCGGCTGGACAGCTGCGCGTCGGCGAACGCGCGGTCGCCGTCGACCGCACTCGCCCATTCGACGTTGTTCAGCGCCTCGCCCTGCGCCACGGTGCGGATCGCGTCCAGCACGTCGTCGAGGGCCGACGACTTGCTGACGACACCGGCCGCCCCCGCCGCCAGGGCCTCTCGCACTGCTGCGGGCCGGTCGGCGACACTGTGGATCACGACGCTGGCGCCGTCGGCGACGAGGGACACGACGTTCTCCGTCACCGTCGTCCCGTCCCCCAGCGTCAGGTCGAGCACGACGACGTCGGCCGGCGGGGCGCCCGTGGAGGACCGCCACACGAGGTAGGAGCCGACCGTTCTCCCGGTGAACACGACGGTCTGCCCGTCCCTGGCGCACGCGGCCTCGAGGCCGAGGCGGACGGACTCGTGGTCGTCGATGAGGGCGACGGTGCTCATGCCCACAGCCTAGTGAGTCGCGGACCGGGGACCGGGAATGCGCTCACCGGGTGAGCAGGGCGACGACCTCGAAGTGGTGCGAGTGCGGGAACAGGTCGAACCCGCGGAGCGCGTCGATCCGCCACCCCAGGCCCCGGAAGGTACCGAGGTCGCGCGCGAGGGCGACGGGGTCGCAGGCGACGTAGGCGATCGCGGACGGAGCAAGCGCATGCACGCCCTCCACGACCGCGCGTCCGGCGCCGGACCGGGGCGGGTCGAGCACCACCGCCCCCGTCGAGCCCCCGCGTCGCGGCTGCTGCAGGAAGCGGTCGACCCGGGCCGTGACGGCGGTCACCTCGAGCGGGGCCAGGTTCGCGGCGGCGTGCTGCGTCGCGCGGCGGCTGGATTCGACGGTCACGACGTCGGTGCCGCCGAGATCCGCGAGAGTCCGCGCGAACAGACCCACACCGCCGTACAGGTCGTAGTGCGTCGCGTCCGGCTCCACGTGTCCGTCGAGCAGCCCGTACACGGCGCCGTCGAGGACGGAGGCGGCGCGGGGGTGCACCTGCCAGAATCCGCCGGCGTCGACGTCGAACGTGCGGTCGCCGACGCGCTCCTGCACCACCTCGGGCTTCGGCCGGGGGCGGCGGTCCCTGGGATCCCGGCGCTCGGCCTCGGGGTGCCGGAGGATGCGCACGCGGCCGTCCGCGGGCTCCACGAGCTCGATGCGCCCGGGCTTCTCGCCCCGCAGGGCCAGGGCAGCCTCGGCGATCGCGGGGCGGGCGAGCGGGTAGGTCGAGACAGGCACGACGCGGTGGCTGCGGGCGGCGAAGGGACCGATCCTCCCGGCATCGTCGACGTGCAGGGTCACCCGCGTGCGCCACCCCGTCCCGTCGCCGGACTCCACGGCCTCGATCTCCGGGGCCTCGAGCCCGGGACCGGCGAAGCGGTCGAACGCCTCTGCCAGCACCTGTCGCTTGAGCGCGCGCTGGTGGTCGAGCTCGATGTGCCCGAGGTCCGCGCCGCCGGGTCGCTGGGCGGGGTCGTGCGCGACGTCCGCCTCCGGCCAGATGTGCGGCCGGCGATGCGGGGAGGCGTCGAGGACCTCGAGCGTCTCGGCGCGCCAGAAGCTCCGTGTGTCCGGCTCCCCGGCGGCGGGGGACGGATCCAGCAGGCGGGCACGGACGCGCTCGCCCGGGATCGCGTCCGAGACGAAGACCACGCGTCCCTCGTGACGGGCGATGAAGGTGCCTCCGTGGGCGATGCCGGTGATGTCGAGATCGAGCACGTCGGCTGCGGAGGAAGTCATCCTTCGAGGATACGGTGGTCTCCATGCGCGTCTGCCTCGCCTCCACCTCCCCCGCCCGGCTCATGCTGCTGCGTCAGGCCGGCGTCGAACCGCTCACGCTGTCGCCGGAGGTGGACGAGGACGCCCTGGCCGCCGCCGCAGAGGAGCGCATGGGTCCCCTCGCACCCGCCGACCTCGTGCTGCTGCTCGCCCGCGCCAAGGCCGCCGCCGTCGCCGAACGGCTGGCCGCCGAGGGCGTGTTCGACGGCATCGTCATCGGCGGGGACTCGATGTTCGCCCTCGGGGACCGGGTGTACGGCAAGCCCTACACGCCGGAGGAGGCCACGCGCCGGTGGCAGGAGATGCGCGGCGCGACCGGAGTGCTGCACTCCGGGCACTCCGTGTTCCGCGTCTCCCCCGGCGCGGCTCTCGTCGAGGCGACGGCCGTCGCGGAGGCCGCCGTGACGTTCGCCGATGACATCAGCGATGAGGAGATCGCCGCGTACGTGGCATCAGGGGAGCCGCTGCACGTCGCGGGAGCCTTCACCGTGGACAGCCTCGGCGGCGCCTTCATCACCCGGGTCGAGGGCGATCCCTCCACCGTGGTGGGCATGTCGCTGTCCACCGTGCGCGCCCTCGCTGCCGACCTCGGGGTCCGGTGGACGGATCTGTGGTCGTAGACTCCCCTCCACGTTTTTCCCTCTTTCTTGTCGAGAGTCGTCAAAAGTATCGGGATGCTACTCGCTAGGCTGGCAACCATGCCTGAAATCGCGAAGGTGCTCGTCGCCAACCGCGGCGAGATCGCCGTCCGCATCGTCCGTGCCGCTCGTGACTCCGGGATCGCCTCGGTCGCCGTCTACGCCGACCAGGACAGGGACGCACTGCATGTGCGCCTGGCCGACGAGGCGTACGCGCTCGGTGGCGCGACCAGCGCCGAGACGTACCTCCAGATCGAGAAGATCCTCTCCGTCGCCCGCCGCGCCGGTGCCGACGCCGTGCACCCCGGCTACGGCTTCCTCGCGGAGAACGCCGAGTTCGCGCGCGCGGTGATCGACGCCGGGATGATCTGGATCGGCCCCTCCCCGGAGGCGATCGAGGCGCTCGGCGACAAGGTCACCGCCCGCCACGTGGCCGAGAAGGTCGGCGCGCCCCTCGCGCCCGGCACCCCCGGCCCCGTCTCCGGTGCCGACGAGGTCGTCGCCTTCGCGCAGGAGTACGGTCTGCCGATCGCCATCAAGGCGGCCTACGGCGGCGGCGGACGCGGGCTCAAGGTCGCCCGCGAGCTCGACGAGGTCGAGGAGCTGTTCGAATCCGCCACCCGCGAGGCCGTCGCCGCGTTCGGCCGCGGCGAGTGCTTCGTGGAGAAGTACCTCGACAAGCCCCGCCACGTCGAGACCCAGTGCCTCGCCGACGCCGAGGGCAACGTCGTCATCATCTCGACCCGCGACTGCTCGCTGCAGCGCCGGCACCAGAAGCTCGTGGAGGAGGCGCCGGCCCCGTTCCTCACGCCCGAGCAGAACGAGAAGCTCTACTCGGCGTCCAAGGCCATCCTCAAGGAGGTCGGCTACGTCGGCGCGGGCACGTGCGAGTTCCTCATCGGCGCCGACGGCACGGTCTCCTTCCTCGAGGTGAACACCCGCCTCCAGGTCGAGCACCCCGTGTCCGAGGAGGTCACCGGGATCGACCTCGTCCGCGAGCAGTTCCGCATCGCCGCCGGCGGCACGATCGACTACGACGACCCCCAGCCGCAGGGTCACTCCATCGAGTTCCGCATAAACGGCGAGGACCCGGGTCGCGGATTCCTCCCCCAACCCGGCCCCATCCACGTCTTCAAGACCTTCGGCGGCCCCGGCATCCGCCTCGACTCCGGCGTCACCGCCGGGGACGCGGTGTCCGGCGCGTTCGACTCGCTGCTCGCCAAGATCATCGTCACCGGCAAGGACCGCGCCGAGGCCCTGGAGCGCGCGCGGCGGGCTCTGGACGAGTTCGAGGTCGCGGGTCTGCCCACCGTCATCCCGTTCCACCGCAAGGTCGTCCGCGATCCCGCCTTCACGGCGGAGGACGGGACGTTCGGGGTGTATACGCGCTGGATCGAGACCGAGTTCGACAACGACATCCCCGCGTGGGACGGCGAGCTGGAGGCTCCGGCTCCGACGAACGCCCGGCACACCGTGGTCGTCGAGGTCGGCGGCAAGCGCCTGGAGGTCAGCCTGCCCGATCGCGTCGCGGTCGCGCCCGGCACCACCGGCCGCCCGGCGGCCGTCCCGCCGTCGCGCCGCAGCCACGCCACGGTCGCCAACGCCGGGGCCTCCGGCGATGCGGTGAAGTCGCCGATGCAGGCCACGGTCGTCAAGGTCGCGGTCGAGGAGGGGCAGCAGGTCGTCAAGGGCGACCTCGTCGTCGTCCTCGAGGCGATGAAGATGGAGCAGCCGCTGCAGGCGCACAAGGACGGCGTCGTCGGCAACATCGACGCCGCCGCGGGCACCACGGTCTCCGCCGGTCACCAGCTCCTCACGATCTCCTGACCCGAGACCCCGCTTTCACGCCGAGACCCCGGGCTGCAGATGTCTGCAGCCCGGGGTCTCGGCGATTGCGGGGGGTCTCGGGTCAGGAGATGTTCACGAGGTGCATCGCGCGGCTCGCGTCGGTGATGCTGCTCGAGAGCGAGGGGTACGCGGCGAAGACCCGCGAGACCTGGTCGACGGTGAGACGGCGCTCGACCGCGATCGCGATGGGGTAGATGAGCTCCGACGCCTTCGGGGCCACGATCACGCCGCCGATGACGGTGCCGGACCCCTTGCGGGCGATGAGCTTGACGAAGCCGTCCTTGATGCCCATCATCTTCGCGCGCGGGTTGGCGGCGAGCGGGAGCTTGTAGACCATGCCGTCGGCGAGGCCGTCCTCCACGTCCTTGACGCCGTAGCCGACGGTCGCGATCTCCGGCGCCGTGAAGATGTTGGAGGTGATCTTGATGAGCTCGAGCGGGATGACGATGTCGCCCAGCGCGTGGAACACCGCCGTCCGCCCCTGCATCGAGGCCACCGAGGCCAGCGGGAAGAAGTTCGTGCAGTCCCCCACCGCGTACACGTTCGGCACCGAGGTGCGCGCGACGCGGTTCACCCGGACGTGACCGGAGTCGTCGAGCTCGACGCCGGCCTCCTCCAGGCCGATGCCCGCAGTGTTCGGGATGGAGCCGACCGCCATGAGGCAGTGGCTGCCCTCGACCGTGCGGCCGTCCGACAGGGTCACGGTGACGCCGTCCCCGACGACCTCGACCTTCTCGGCCCGCGACTTGGACAGCACCTGCATGCCGCCGCGCTTGAACACCTTCTCCAGCACGCGCGCCGCATCCTGGTCCTCGCCGGGGAGCACCTGCTCGCGGCTGGAGACGAGCGTGACCTTCGCACCGAGGTTCATGTAGGCGGAGGCGAACTCCGCACCGGTCACGCCGGAGCCGACGACGATGAGGTGCTCGGGCAGCGCCTTCATGTCGTAGAGCTGAGTCCACGTGAGGATGCGCTTGCCGTCGGGCTTGGCGGAGTCGAGCTCGCGCGGCGAGGCGCCGACCGCGACGACGATGGTGTCGGCCTCGACGCGGTCGAAGTCCGTGCCGCGCTCGCCGGTGGAGACGACGATGGCGTTCGGACCCTCCAGCCGGCCGTGACCGGAGAGGATCCGCACGCCCGCATCGAGGAGGGTGGTGCGCATGTCCTCGGACTGCTGACCGGCCAGCGCCACGAGGCGCTTGTTCACGGCGGCGAGGTTGATGGCGATCTCCGGCTTGAGCGGCTTGCCGTTCTCGCCCTTGGCGTAGAAGTTCACGCCGAGGTCGCTGGCCTCGGAGATGGCGACCGCGGCGTCCGCCGTGGCGATGAGGCTCTTCGACGGCACGACGTCGGTGAGCACGGCCGAACCGCCGACACCGACGCGCTCGACGAGGGTGACCTCCGCTCCGAGCTGGGCGGCTGCCAGGGCCGCCTCGTAACCGCCGGGTCCGCCGCCGAGGACGGCGACGCGCTGAGTGCGCTCGAAAGTGGTGGAAGACATGCTCTCCATTCTTCCGCAATCCTGGCACCGGAGCCTGCCACTTCCTAGAGTGGATCCATGCCTGAAACCCACAGCAACCCCCTCGATGACCCCGCTGCGAACCCGTTCGAGGTCGCAGCCGAAGCCGCCGCCGACATCGCGCGGCTGACCGGCGTCGAGAAGCACGACATCGCCCTCACGCTCGGCAGCGGCTGGGGCAAGGCGGCCGACCTCATCGGCGAGACCGTGGCGACGATCCCCGCGACCGAGGTCACCGGATTCTCGAAGCCCGCTCTCGAGGGCCACGTCGGCACGCTGCGCAGCATCCGGACCCCGGGCGGGAAGAACGTCCTCGTCATCGGCGCCCGCACGCACTACTACGAGAACCACGGCGTGCGCCGGGTCGTGCACAGCGTCCGTACCGCCGCAGCTGCCGGCGCGAAGATCATGGTCCTCACCAACGGCGCGGGTGGCATCCGCGAGACGTGGAAGCCCGGTCAGCCGGTGCTGATCAGCGACCACATCAACCTCACCGCCGACTCGCCCCTGGAGGGCGCGACGTTCATCGACCTCACCGACCTGTACGCGAAGCGCCTGCGCGACATCGCCCGGACGGTCGACCCCACGCTCGACGAGGGCGTCTACACGCAGTTCCGCGGCCCGCACTACGAGACCCCGGCTGAGGTGCAGATGGCGAAGCACATCGGCGGCCACATCGTCGGCATGTCCACCGCGCTCGAGGCGATCGCCGCGCGCGAGGCCGGCATGGAGATCCTCGGGTTCTCACTCATCACGAACCTCGCCGCCGGCATCCAGCAGACGCCGCTCAGCCACGCCGAGGTCATCGAAGCCGGTCGCGAGGCGGAGCCGGTGATCTCCGCCCTGCTGGCCCGGGTGGTCGAGGCCCTGTGAGCGAGGAGCGGCTCGCCCAGGCCCGCGCCTGGTTGCGCCAGGACCCCGACCCGCAGACCCGCGACGAGCTCGCCGGCATCGTCACACGGGCCGCCTCCGGGGACGAGGCCGCCGCGGCGGAGCTCGACGACCGCTTCGGCAGTCGTCTCGCGTTCGGCACGGCGGGGCTCCGCGGCGCGCTCGGAGCGGGAAGCAACCGGATGAACCGGGTGCTCGTCTCCCAGGCCGCCGCGGGCTTCGCGGCGTACCTGCGCGAGCGGGCCGCCGGGGCGACGCCGACGGTCGTGATCGGCTACGACGGACGCCGGAACTCCCGGGTGTTCGCCCAGGACTCCGCGGAGCTGTTCGCCGGGGCCGGCCTGCGCGCGATCCTGCTCCCCCGCCTGCTGCCGACACCCGTGCTGGCCTTCGCCGTGCGTCACCTCGGCGCCGATGCCGGCGTGATGGTGACCGCAAGCCACAACCCGCCCGACGACAACGGCTACAAGGTGTACCTCGGCGGGGCGGATGCCGGCTCGCAGATCGTCGCTCCCGCCGACGCCGAGATCGCCGCCCACATCCAGCGGGTCGCGGACAGCGGCGACGTGCGGGCTCTACCGCGGTCCACCGCCTACGAGACCGCGGGCGAGGACCTCATCGAGGCCTACGTCGCCGCCACCGCCGCCGTCGCCCCGGCGCCCGCGGGGGCCCGCCGCCTGCGCTGGGTCTACACCGCGATGCACGGCGTCGGCTGGGAGACGGTCGCCCGCATCCTCGACGCCGCCGGCTACCCGCGGCCCGTCGTGGTCGACGAGCAGCTGCATCCGGACGCGACGTTCCGCACGGTGTCCTTCCCGAACCCGGAGGAGCCGGGGGCCATGGATCTCGCGTTCGCCACGGCCAGGAGGGCGAAGGCGGACTTCATCCTCGCCAATGACCCGGACGCCGACCGCCTCGCCGTGGCCATCCCGGACGAGACCGCCGCGGACGGCTGGCGCCGTCTCACGGGGAACGAGGTCGGCCTGCTGCTCGGTGCCCGCGCCGCGCGCGCCGCGGACGGCACCCCGGGCGCCTCGCTCGCCTGCTCGCTCGTCTCCTCCCCCGGGCTCGGCGCCATCGCCGCGCAGCACGGGCTGGACTTCCACGAGACGCTCACCGGGTTCAAGTGGATCTCCCGGGCCCCTGGCATCGTCTTCGGCTTCGAGGAGGCCCTGGGCTACCTCGTCAACCCCGAGACCGTGCGCGACAAGGACGGCATCTCCGCCGCGGTCGCCGTGCTCGGGCTGGCCGCCGAAGCCCAGGAGCGCGGGGTCACCCTCGCCGATCTCGTCCGCGAGGTCGGCGACACGTACGGGCACTTCGCGAGCGCGCAGGTGTCGGTGCGGGTGGCGGACCTGTCGCTCATCGGCACGGTGATGCTGTCGCTGCGCTCGCTTCCGCCCACGCAGATCGCGGGGCGTTCGATCGCGTCGGCCGAGGACCTGCTGCAGAGCGCTCCCGGGCAGCCCTCCGGCGACGTGCTGCGGTACCGGCTCTCGGACGGATCCCGGGTGATCGTCCGGCCGAGCGGCACGGAGCCAAAGCTCAAGGTGTACATCGACGCCACGGGTGATTCCGCCGAGGCGGCCGCGGCGGCCGTCGCCGAGCTGGAGGCGGGCGTCCGGGTCCTCCTGGACGAGCGCTCCTGACCATGCCCGTCCGCCATGTCGTCGTCAGCGCTCACAACGGCGTGCACGCACGACCGGTCGCGGAGCTCGTGCGCCTCGCGCAGGCGCACGAGCTCCCCGTCACGCTGCGCACCGCGGACGGCACGTCCGTGGATCTGCGCAGCGTCCTCGCGGTGATGGACCTCGCCCTCGCATCCGGCGACGCCGTGACCCTGGAGACGCCGGCCGGCCCGGCCTCGGAGAGCGTCCTCGACCAGCTCGCCCTCGTGCTCGCCCCCGACGCCTGAGCCTCAGCCGTCGATCACGGCGACGAGTTCGTCGAGGAAACCCTCGAAGGTCGCGCTGCGCCGGACGATCCGCTGCACGCTCTCGCGCTCGCTGAACACCTCCACGAGCTGCTCGAAGACGGTCTGGAAGGCGGCGCGGTCGCTCTCGCTGAAGGCGGCCAGCGCGACGACCTGCACCCTTCCGTCGCCCCAGGCCGCCGACCCCTCCGCCACGCCGAGCGCGATCGCCGTGCGAGCCGCGGTCATCTGCAGCGCGTGCGGCACGGCCAGCGCGTCGGTGAACGCCGTGGAGGACATGCGCTCCCGGACGATCGTGTTCTCCACGTAGTCGTCACCGATCAGGCCGGCCCGCACGAGGGGCGCGCCGAGCCGCCGGATGATGGCCTCCTCCCCTTCGTCCGGGAGGGGATGCACGAAGGCGTCGGGGTGGAAGTAGCGCGCGAGCTCCTCCCGGAGCCGGGCGAGCCGCCGCCCCCGGCGCAGGCGCCCTGCGGCCTGCTGGATGCGGTCGACGTCCGCGTCGGTGAGGAACGGCTGGATGCGCACGAAGCGGTCGCCCGCGGCCCCGGGCTCGATCGTGCTCAGCACGAGGTCGGTGTCGAACGACGCCCAGTCCGGGTCGACGTTCGTGACGACGCTGGTGACCTCGATCGCGGAGCCCAGCGAGCGGTCCACACTCGAGCGCAGGAGTTCGTGGAGCTCGTAGTAGCCCGGGCAGACGATGGTCGCGGTGAGGATGGACTCCGCCTTGCGGCTCCGTTCCAGCCGGCCACCGACGTGCATGGCGATGTAGGCGATCTCGTCATCGTGGATGGGCGTGCCAAGCCGGTCGTGCAGACCGCTCGCGATCGACACCGCGACCTCGAAGATCATCGGGTACGTCGTCTTCAGCGAGCGGGTGAGCGGATTCCGGGTGAGCGCACTCTCCTCGGCACGACGCAGGAGGTTCTGCACGTGCAGCGCGAGACGGAGCACGAAGGTCTCGTCGACGAGGTCGACGCGGTAGTCCTCCGCGGCCCGCGCGATCTCCGCTCGGACCGCCGCCTCCACGTCCGGGGCCACGCCGCTGCGGGCGAGCTCCTGCGCCGCCTCGCCACCGGGGGCGACGATCCGGGTGAGGACCAGGGAGGCGAGGTGACCGCTGTCCCCCTCGCCAAGGACCACGGCGAAGTGCTCGGCCGCGAGGCGGGCGATCACCGCTCCCACCCGCGGGATCTCCGGTCGGGCTCCCACCGGCGGCGCGTCGAGGGCGCGCCCGGCGGCCACTCGCTCGGCGGCGATCGCGATATGCAGCAGGACGTCGGCGATCGCGAGCTCGTTGACGTAGTAGCCGAGCTCGCCGAGCTCGCCCACCAGGGCGGACTTGAAGGGTCCGACTGCCTGCGCATCGACTGCGGTCCCGGAGAGGGCTCGCCGGAAGATCTCGGGGTGGAACGAGGCGTCGTCCATCTCGTCGTGCGCGAGGCGGCTGAGCAGCCGGCGCTGGGCAGCCTCGTCTCCGCGGAGCCGCACCCGCTCCCGTGCACGTTCGAGCGTCAGGTCGGTGCCGTCGAGGAGCCCGCGGACGCGCACGAGGTCCGCCTCCAGCGTCGCCTCGCTCACGTGCAGGGCGTCCGCCGTGTCGAAGACGTCGATCCCCTCCTCCTCGTCCAGCAGCAGCCGGACCAGGGCGTGCAGCCGTTCGCGGGGCGCGGAGTCGCCGCCCTGCCGCACCCGGAGCGCACCGCGGGCGCCGGGGCCCGCCCGATAGCCCGCCGGGCCGGACTCGACGACAGCGGCGCCGGGCGTGCGGGCGTTCAGGGCCGCGACGTAGGAACGGATGCTCCGGGGCGTCACACCGAGGAGGTCGGCCAGCGTGCCCGCGGTCGCCCAGCCCTCCTCGCGCAGCAGGGCGGCGAGGAGCTGGTCCTGACGCTGGCGCGACATGATCCCTCCGAGTTCCCGTGCTGACGGCACTGTCCGACTGCTCTCCATGATGACAGCCTCCGGCGACACGGGCGCGGCGAGCAGGGTTCCGCAGGGGCGGAAGAGAACGTGTTGGTGCCACCGCGGCCTGATTTCCCAGACTGTTCTCAGGAAGGTGACATCGATGAGGATTCTCGTGGTCTGCGGCGCCGGCGCGTCGAGCACATTCGTCGCACAGCGCCTGCGCACCGCCGCCGCCGCGGCGGGACTGGACTGGGACGCGGACGCCGGTGTCGAGAGCACCGTCCCCGTCGGCGGACACGACCTCGTCCTCGTGGGTCCGCACCTTCGTGAGCGCCTCGGCGCCATCCGCGACCTGACCCGCGCGCCCGTCGCGGTCCTGCCGGACGACGTGTTCGCCGATCGCGACGGCGGCCGCACGCTTCTCCTCGCCCAGTCGACCCTCGCCGCCGCCGGCGGGGCCCCGAAAGGAACACCATGACCGCCACCCGCACCGTCCGCATCGGCTCTTCGCACGGACTGCACGCCCGGCCCGCCAAGATCTTCGCCCAGGCCGCGAAGGACTCCGGCCTCGCGGTCACGATCGCCAAGGATTCCGGCAAGCCGGTCAACGCCGCGAGCATCCTCGGGGTGATCGCCCTGGCCATCGAGCACGGCGACTACGTGACGCTCACGGCCGAGGGCGACGGCGCGGAGGGCGTCCTGGACAC
The DNA here is from genome assembly GCF_002993305.1 of Microbacterium sp. str. 'China'. Lineage (NCBI taxonomy): Bacteria > Bacillati > Actinomycetota > Actinomycetes > Micrococcales > Microbacteriaceae > Microbacterium > Microbacterium sp. str. 'China'. The sequence goes on from NZ_CP027434.1 coordinate 2,421,662, forward strand.
GCTCACCGAGCTGCTGACCACCGACCACGACCAGGACGCCGCCGGATGAGCGCGCTGCGAGGGGTGGGGATCGGTCTCGGCGTCGCGCAGGGACCGGTCGTCCGCATGACCGAGGCGCTGCCCGCGCCCGAGAACACACCGAGCACCGCGGGGGCGGATGCCGAGCGCGCGCGGGTCCGCGAGGCCGTCGCCGTCGTGGCGCAGGAGCTGACCCAGCGCGGCGAGGCCGCCGGTGGTGCGGCGCAGGAGGTGCTCGAGGCGCAGGCGATGATCGCCGAGGACCCCACCCTGCAGGACGAGGTCGACAGCAGGATCGACGCCGGCGCCACCGCGGAATGGGCCGTGCACGACGCCTTCGCCGGCTTCCGGGCCACGCTCGAAGCCGTCGGCGGCTACCTCGGCGAGCGCGCCGCTGATCTCGACGACATCGCCCAGCGGGTGCTCGCCCGGCTGCGCGGCGTGGAGGCCCCCGGCGTCCCCGATCCTGGGCACCCGTTCGTCCTCGTGGCGCGTGACCTCGCGCCCGCCGACACTGCGCTGCTGAACCTCGACCAGGTGCTCGCCCTCGTCACCACCGACGGCGGCCCGACCTCCCACACGGCGATCCTCGCCAGGGAGAAGGGCATCGTGGCCGTGGTCGGCGTCGGCGACGGGCACGCCCTGACGACCGGGGAGACCGTGATCGTCGACGCGGCCGCGGGTGTCATCACCCGCGAGCCGACCGACGACGAGCGCGCCCGAGCCGCCGAGCGCGCCGCCGCCCGCCGCGCCGCCGACGACGCCCCGCTCACCCCCGGTGCGCTCGCCGACGGCACACCGGTCGCGCTGCTCGCGAACCTGGGGAAGCCTGCCGATGCCGCCGACGCGGTCGCTCGGGGGGCCGAGGGCGTCGGCCTGTTCCGGACGGAGTTCCTGTTCCTCTCGGCGTCGCAGGCGCCGACGGTCGCCCAGCAGCGGGACGCCTATCGCGAGCTGCTGGAGGCGTTCCCCGGCAAGAAGGTCGTCGTGCGGATGCTCGACGCGGGGGCCGACAAGCCGCTGGCCTTCCTCAACGACGCACACGAGGAGAATCCGGCCCTGGGACTGCGCGGCCTGCGGGCACTCCGCGCGAGCGAGGACATCCTCCGCGAGCAGCTGACCGCGCTGGCCGAGGCCGACGCGGTGACCGACGCCGACCTGTGGGTCATGGCACCCATGGTGGCCACCGTCGAGGAGACCGTGTACTTCACCGGCCTCGCCCGCGAGTACGGGCTGAAGACGGCCGGCGTCATGGTCGAGGTGCCCTCCAGCGCCCTGCTCGCCGACCGGGTGCTCGGGCACGCGGACTTCGCGTCGATCGGCACCAACGACCTCACCCAGTACACGATGGCCGCGGACCGGCTGCTCGGTTCCGTCGCGTCGTTCCAGGATCCCTGGCACCCCGCGGTGCTGCGCCTGGTGCGCGAGGTCGGCGCGGCCGGCGCCCGTCTCGGCAAGCCGGTCGGCATCTGCGGCGAGGCCGCGGCCGATCCGCTGCTCGCCGTCGTCCTCGTGGGCCTCGGCGCGACGAGCCTCTCCATGGCGCCGTCCGCCCTCGCCGACGTCCGCCAGGCGCTCGCCGCCCGGACTCGCGAGGACGCCGTCCGCCTCGCGGAAGCCGCGCTCGGCGCGGACGACGCCCCCTCCGCCCGCACCGCTGCGGCGACCCTCGCCGTGGCACTCCCCCCTCATCAGAAAGAGACCACATCATGACGACGACGTCACCCGCCGCCACCGCCCCCGGTGGCCTCCGCGTGGGCGTGCAGCGTTTCGGCACGTTCCTCTCCGGCATGATCATGCCGAACATCGCGGCCTTCATCGCCTGGGGCTTCATCACGATGCTCTTCATCCCGAAGGGCTTCTTCGGGGCCGAGAGCCCGTTCGGCTGGCACTGGGCCGGCGTCGCCGAGATCATCGGCGGCGGCGGCGACTCCGCCGTCCTCGGCTGGCAGGGCGCGATGACCGCGGTCGCTGAGGGCGCGGACGGCAACATCCTGGCCTACGTCGGCCTGGTCGGGCCGATGGTCACCTACCTGCTGCCCCTCCTGATCGCGAACACGGCCGGACGCATGGTCTACGGCGAGCGCGGTGGCGTGGTCGCCACGATCGCGACCGTCGGGGTGATCGTCGGGACGAACATCCCGATGTTCCTCGGCGCCATGATCATGGGCCCGATCGCCGCGTGGATCATGAAGCAGGTCGACAAGCTGTGGGACGGCAAGATCCGCCCCGGCTTCGAGATGCTCGTCAACAACTTCTCCGCCGGCATCCTGGGCATGATCCTCGCCATCGTCGGGTTCTTCGCCTTCGGCCCGGTCATGCTCGGCATCAGCGCCGCGCTGGGGGCTGCCGTCGACTGGCTCGTCTCGCTCAACCTGCTGCCGCTCGTGTCGATCATCGTCGAGCCGGCCAAGGTGCTGTTCCTCAACAACGCCATCAACCACGGCGTGTTCACGCCGCTGGGGATCGAGCAGGCCGCCGAGACGGGCAAGTCGATCCTCTTCCTCATCGAGGCGAACCCCGGCCCCGGCCTCGGTCTGCTGCTCGCGTTCACCTTCTTCGGGGTCGGCGCGGCGAAGGCCTCCGCTCCCGGTGCCGCCATCATCCAGTTCTTCGGCGGCATCCACGAGATCTACTTCCCGTACGCGCTCAGCAAGCCGACCACGATCCTCGCGCTCATCGCGGGTGGAGCGGCCGGTGTGACGACCAACATGGTCCTCGGCGGCGGACTCGCCTTCCCGGCGGCCCCGGGCAGCATCATCGCCGTGACCGCCGCGGCCATCGGCCCCGGCGTCGCCAACCTCCTCGTCGTCTACCTGTCGGTCATCATCGCGGCGACCGTGACGTTCCTCATCACCGGCGTCATCCTGCGGGCCTCGCGCAAGCGCGACCTCGCTGCCGAGGGCGACGCGTTCGGCGCGGCCATCGCGCAGACCGAGGCGAACAAGGGCAAGTCGTCCGCGGCGATGGACGCCCTGCGCACCTCGACCGCGACGACGGCTCCGGAGACCACGCCGGCTCCCGCCACCACCGCGGTCTCGGCGGCCCCCATCGAGACCATCGTGTTCGCGTGCGATGCCGGCATGGGCTCGTCCGCCATGGGTGCCAGCGTGCTCCGCAACAAGCTGAAGAAGGCCGGCATCGAGGGCGTCACCGTCACGAACGCCGCCATCGCCAACCTCGACGGCGCCGCCGACGTGGTCATCACGCAGCAGCAGCTCACCGACCGGGCCACGGCGAAGTCGCCCGACTCCCTGCACGTCTCGGTGGACAACTTCATGAACTCGCCGAAGTACGACGAGGTCGTCGAGATGGTCAAGGAACAGCGAAAGGACGAAGAATGAGCGTTCTCACTGCCGAGCAGGTCCGCATCCACCCGGGAGGCGCGTCGCGCGACGACGCGCTCCAGGAGGCGACGGACATCCTCGTCGCCGCTGGCGCGGTGACCCCGGCGTACGTCGACGCGATGCGCCAGCGCGAGGAGACCGTGTCGACGTACATGGGCAACGGGCTGGCCATCCCGCACGGCACGAACGAGGCGAAGGACGCCATCCTCGCCTCCGCCCTCTCCGTCGTCCGCTACGACGGCGGCGTCGACTGGGACGGCGAGCAGGCGCGGTTCGTGATCGGCATCGCCGGCGTCGGCGACGAGCACCTCGACATCCTGTCGCGCATCGCGATCCTCTTCTCCGAGGAGGACGACGTCGCGCGGCTGGAAGCGGCGGCGACGCCGGACGAGCTGTTCGCTCTCCTCTCGGAGGTGAACGAGGGATGAAGGCGGTCCACTTCGGGGCGGGCAACATCGGGCGTGGTTTCGTCGGCCTGCTCCTGCACGAGGGCGGCTACGAGGTCGTGTTCAGCGACGTCGCCGACGCGCTCGTGGAGGCGATCGACCGGGCGGACTCGTACACCGTGCACGAAGCCGGCCCCGGAGGGACCGACCACGTCGTCTCCGGGTTCCGTGCGGTGAACAGCCGCACGGACCCCGCCGTGGTGGCGGAGGAGGTGGCGACGGCCGACGTCGTCACGACCGCCGTCGGCCCCACGGTGCTGCGGTTCGTCGCCCCGTCGATCGTCGCCGGGCTCGCGCTGCGCTCCCCCGAGGCCGCGCCGCTGCAGGTGATGGCCTGTGAGAACGCCATCGGCGCCACCGATCAGCTGCGGCAGGAGATCGTCGCCGCGGCAGGGCCGGACGCCGATACGCTGCTCGGCCGCGCCGTGTTCGCGAACACCGCCGTCGACCGGATCGTGCCCGCGCAGCCGGAGGGCGGCGGCATCGACGTCACGGTGGAGCCGTACTTCGAGTGGGCGATCGAGGCCCGGCCGTTCGGCGACACCCCGCCGCGCATTCCCGGCGCCCATTTCGTCGACGACCTCGCGCCGTACATCGAGCGCAAGCTCTTCACGGTGAACACCGGTCATGCCGCCACCGCGTACTTCGGTGCGCGGGCGGGCATCGAGCGGATCTCGGACGCCCTCGCGGACGAGGCGATCGCCGCGCAGGTCTCCGCCGCGCTGGAGGAGACCTCGGCGGTGCTGGTCGTCGAACACGGTCTCGACCCCGCGGAGCTGGCGCAGTACCGCGCCACCATCCTCGAGCGGTTCCGCAATCCCGCGCTCGTGGACACCGTGCAGCGCGTCGGCCGTCAGCCGCTGCGGAAGATCTCCCGGCACGAGCGCTTCATCGGTCCCGCCGCGATGGCGGCCGAGCACGGACTGTCGACGGACGCCCTGGTGGCGGCCGTCGCCGCCGCACTGGAGTTCGACGACCCCGCCGACGAGCAGGCGGTCGAGCTGCAGACCCTGCTGCGCACCGAGGATGCCGGCGGATTCACCGTCCGCACCACGGGCCTCGATCCGGAGCACCCGCTCTTCCCCGGCGTCCGCGACGCGGTGGCGCTCCGGCAGGCGGCCCTCGCCGGCTGAGAGGACGCGGCGTCCGGGCGGGAGTAGCGTTGCTGCTGTGCACAACAAGCCCGGGCGCCGCGTCCTGAAGAGAATCCTGTGGGGTGTGGCGATCGTCCTCCTCCTCGCCGTCGGCGGCATCCTCGTCTGGAGCCAGGTCGGCGTCATGGCCGCGGAGCCCGAACCGCTCGCCGCCGTCCGTGAGAACCCCGCGATCACGGTGACCGATGCCGAGGAGGGGATCGTCCTGGAGCCCGCGGACGGCGCGTCAGACCGCGGACTGGTCTTCATCCCGGGAGCGAAGGTCGACCCCTGGGCCTATGCGTCGATCCTGCAGGGACTCGCGGAGGAGGGCACCACGGTCGTCATCACCCGGCCCTGGCTCAATCTGGCCTTCTTCGATCCGCGTGGCCTCGACTCGTTCACGAGCGCCGCGCCCGACGTGGACACCTGGGCCGTGGGCGGCCACTCCCTCGGCGGGGTGCGCGCCTGTCAGCTCGCGACGGACGCCGACGCCCTCGTCCTCTTCGCCTCCTACTGCGCGACCGACCTCGCCGGAACCGACCTCCCTGTACTGAGCGTCTCCGGCAGCGAGGACGGCCTCTCCACGCCGGAGAAGATCGCGGACGCGCGCTCCGAACTCCCCGCTGACGCCGAGTTCGTCGAGATCGACGGCGCCTCCCACGCCTCCTTCGGCGACTACGGACCCCAGTCCGGTGACGGCACCCCGACCATCGACGGCGACGAGATGCACGCCGAGATCACCGAGGTCGTCGGCGGCTTCCTGGAGCAGGTCGCGCCCTAAGCCGCCCGCGGATCCCCGAGGATGGGATCGAGCAGCGGATGCAGGTGCCGGGTGGTCAGCACGCCGGCGGCCGAGCGCGCACCTGCCGAGAGCGCCGACGCCAGGTCCGCACCGGCCAGCCGCGCGTCGAGGACTCCGGCCAGGAACGCGTCGCCCGCGCCGTTGGTGTCGACGACGGTGGTCGGCAGCGCGGGCACCCGCAGCTCGGCCCCGTCCTCCCCCACCGCGACCGCTCCCTCGGCGCCAAGGGTGCACACGGCGAACTCCGCTCCGTCCGCGACGGCGGCACGGAGGAACTCCACCGGCGCGGCCAGCCGATCCGCGTTGCAGAACACCGCCGCGGCCGCCTCCAGGAACGGCCGGTGGTACGCGTCGATGCCGTCGTAGTCGTGCACGTCGACCCAGAGCGGCGTGCCGCTGGCCGCCGCGAGCGGGAGCAACCGCCGTGGCTCCGCGGCCAGATCGAGCACGACGGCGTCGGCGGCGGTCATCGCCGTGGCGTACGCGGCGTCCTCCGTCCCCGTCGTCTCCGCCGGTGTGGAGAGGTACAGCGACACCCGGTCACCCTGCGAAGTCATCAGGTTGAGGTGCCGCTCCGTGGTTCCGTCCGTCCACTGCGCGACCACCCCGGCCTCCTCCAGCGCCGCACGCACCCGGAGCCCATCCTCGTCCTCCCCGGCGATGGCATGCAGCACGACGGATCGGCCGAGCGCCGTCAGGCTCAGCGCCTTGCCCGCACTCGTGCCGCCGATCGTCTCCCAGCTCGCCTGCGCGAACTGCATGTGCGGCACCGGCTCGGGGAGCCGGTCGAGAAGGACCATGCGGTTCCAGGACGCGGGACCGGCGAGGAAGACGGAGGCGGGCATGTGTCCATCCTCGCGCGCCGCCTCCCGTTCCGGCGCGCGGATCGGTCGTGTCGCCCCGGCTCAGGCGTCGAAGCCCTCGGCGATCATCTCGACGAGCTCTTCCCTCTCCTCGACGGGGAGGAAGGCGGCTGCGGCGGCGTTGAACTGGAAGGCCTCGAGGTCGTCGAGGTCGTACTCGAAGGTCTGCACGAGCAGGGCAAGTTCCCTGGTGAGCGAGGTGGCGCTCATGGTGCGGTTGTCCACGTTCACGGTCACCGCGAAGCCGAGCTGGTAGAGCAGGTCGAACGGGTGATCGGCGAGCGTCTTGCCCCACGCGGCGACGGCACCCGTCTGCAGGTTCGACGACGGGGAGAGCTCCAGCGGGATCTCCCGGTCGCGCACCCAGCGCGCGAGGTCGCCGAAGCGCACCTGCACCTCGTCGCCCTCCTGCGTGACGACCTCGAGGTCCTCGGCGATCCGGACGCCGTGTCCGAGGCGGAGCGCACGACCGTCCAGCAGGGCCGAGCGGATCGAGGCGAGCCCGGCCGCCTCCCCCGCATGCACGGTCACCGGGAAGAAGTTCTCGGCGAGGTAGTCGAAAGCCGCGCGGTGGTCCGACGGCGGGAAGCCGTCCTCGGGACCGGCGATGTCGAAGCCGACGGCGCCGCGTCCGCGGAAGTCCACCGCGAGCTCGGCGATCTCCCTGGCACGGTCGGTGTGCCGCATGGCGGTGAGGAGCTGTCCGACGCGGATGCTGCGACCGTCCCGGTCCGCCGCGTCCTCGCCCTCCTCGATCCCCTGCTGCACGGCCTCGACGGCATCCTCCAGCGAGAGACCGCCGGCCTGGTGCTGTTCCGGTGCCCAGCGCACCTCGCCGTAGATGACGCCGTCGGCCGCGAGGTCCTGGACGAACTCGCGCGCGACACGGGTCAGCCCCTCCCGGGTCTGCATGACCGCGGTGGTGAGCTCGAAGGTCTTCAGGTACTCCACCAGCGATCCGGAGTCGCTCTTCTTCGCGAACCAGGAGCCGAGCGCCGCCGGGTCGGAGGCGGGGAGGTCGAGACCGATCGCGTCGGCGAGCTCGATGATCGTGGCCGGGCGCACGGCGCCGTCCAGGTGGTCGTGCAGCGACACCTTCGGCAGGCTCCGCAAGGAGACGCCCTGGATGGCGACGTCGCCGCTCGCATCGATCGACATGGGGATCCTCTCGGTCGCGGGGTGTTCGTCCAGGCTAGCGCCCGGGCCTCACGCCGTGATGCGCTCGCGGACGATCGGCCCCACGGTCGGCGCTTCGTCGCCGAGCTCCCAGGCCCCTTCGAGCGCCTCGATGGCTCGCGGGAAGCGCGCCTCGTCCGCCGCCGACAGCGTGAACAGCGGCTGCCCGGCGGCCACCCGGTCACCGGGCTTCGCATGCAGGTCGATGCCCGCCTCGAAGATCACCGGGTCCTCGGCCCGCGCACGGCCCGCGCCGAGACGCCAGGCGGCGATGCCGAAGGGGAGCGCGTCCATCCGGGTGACGATGCCGTCCGCGGGCGCCGTGACGACGTGCGTCTCCCGCGCGACCGGGAGGGCCGCATCGGGGTCGCCGTCCTGGGCGCGGATCATCGCCTTCCAGGCGTCCATGGCGCGGCCGTCGTCCAGCGCTGCCTCCACGTCCGCGTCGGGCTGCCCGGCGAGGGCGAGCATCTCCCTGGCGAGCGCGACGGTCAGCTCCCGGACGTCGGCGGGTCCTCCGCCGGCGAGGATCTCGACCGACTCGCGGACCTCGTTCGCGTTGCCGATCGCGCGTCCCAGAGGGACGTTCATGTCGGTCAGAAGTGCAGTGGTGGCGACGCCGGAGTCGGTGCCGAGCGCGACCATCGTGCGGGCGAGCTCGCGGGCGCGGTCGATGTCCTGCATGAAGGCGCCGGAGCCGAACTTCACGTCCAGGACGAGAGCGTCGGTCCCCTCGGCGATCTTCTTCGACATGATGCTGGAGGCGATCAGCGGGATGGCCTCCACGGTGCCGGTCACGTCGCGGAGCGCGTAGAGCTTCTTGTCGGCGGGAGCGAGACCGGAGCCCGCGGCGCAGATCACGGCCCCGACGTCGCCCTGCATCTGCGCGAACATCTCCTCGTTGCTGAGCGCCGCGCGCCAGCCGGGGATCGACTCCAGCTTGTCGAGCGTGCCACCGGTGTGGCCGAGGCCGCGACCGCTGAGCTGCGGGACCGCCACGCCGAACGAGGCGACCAGCGGGGCCAGCGGCAGGGTGATCTTGTCGCCGACGCCGCCGGTGGAGTGCTTGTCCACGGTCTTCTTGCCGAGCGTCGCGAAGCTCATCCGCTCGCCGGAGGCGATCATCGCGTCGGTGAGCACGCGGATCTCGTCGCGCTCCATGCCGCGCTGGAAGATCGCCATCGCGAAGGACGCCATCTGCGCGTCGGACACGTAGCCGCGCGTGTAGGCGTCCACCATCCAGCGCAGCGCCGGCTCCGGCACCGCCCCGCCGTCCCGCTTGGCGCGGATCACGTCGATCGCGTCGAACTGCTCGATGGCTCCCTGAGCCTGTCCAGCGGTCATCGTGCTTCCTCCAGGTCGCGCGGCCCGAACGCATCGGGCAGCACCTCGTCGATCGTGCGGATGCCGGAGACCGTCTCCAGCAGCATGCCGGGTACGGCGTGCTCGAACAGCAGCTGCCGGCACCGGCCGCAGGGCATGATCGTCTCGCCGTCGTTGTTCACGCACACGAAGGCGACGAGCTGCCCGCCGCCGGACATGAACAGGTCGCCCACGAGCGCACACTCCGCGCACAGCGTGACGCCGTACGAGGCGTTCTCGACATTGCAGCCGGCGACGATCCGCCCGTCGCTGACGAGAGCCGCCGCCCCCACGCGGTAACGCGAGTACGGCGCGTACGCCTTGGCCATGGCTTCCGCGGCGACCTGGCGCAGCTCGTCCCAGTCGATGTCCGTCATGGTGATGGTTCCTTCTTCCCTGCGGGTTCTACGACTTGATGTACGGCTTGCCGCTGGCGGCAGGACCCCGGATCTGTCCGGCGAACCCGGCGACCGCGAGGAGCGTGACCACGTACGGCAGCATGAGCATGAACTCGCCGGGGATGGGCGTCTTCAGGATCGAGAGCAGGTTCTGCAGGTTCGTCGCGAAGCCGAAGAGCAGGGCCGCGAGCGTCGCGCGGATCGGGTCCCAGCGTCCGAAGATCACCGCGGCGAGGGCGATGAAGCCGAGCCCGGCCGTCATCTCCTTGCCGAACTGCGGGACCGAGACGAGGGTGAAGTACGCGCCGCCGATGCCGGCGATCGCGCCCGCGAGCAGCACGTTCCAGAACCGCGTCGGGTTCACCCGGATGCCGACCGTGTCGGCCGCCTGCGGGTGCTCGCCCACTGCGCGGAGGCGCAGGCCCCACTTGGTGCGGTACAGGCCCCACGCGACGACGGCCACAGTGATGAACATGAGGTACACGATGAAGGTCTGGTTGAACAGCACCGGACCGATGATCGGGATGTCGCTCAGCACCGGGATCTCGATGCGGGAGAAGCGCACCGGGGTGTTCAGCTCGGCCTCGTTCGGGGCGAGGAGCGCGCCGTAGAGGAAGCCGGTGAGGCCGGTGACGAGGACGTTGAGCACGACACCGACGATGACCTGCTCGACGAGGTACTTGATCGCGAACGCCGCCAGCACGCTCGCGACGAGAACGCCGCCGATCATGGCGCCGATGAGGCCCACGAAGGCGTTGCCGGTGATGCTGGACAGCAGCGCCGCCGAGAAGGCGCCGAGGAGCAGCTGTCCCTCGATGGCCACATTGACGACACCGGCCCGCTCGCCGATGACACCGCCGAGCGCGCCGAACACGAGCGGCACCGACAGCGACACGGCACCGAAGAGGAGGCTCGTGACGGGGACGAGGCCCCCGGCCGCGGCCCAGACGAGGAACGCGAACACCGCGAGTACGCCGTACGCCACGATGAGCCAGATCGACGGCGCACGGTACGTCCATGCCCGGAGGAACGCCCCGACCGTGAGGACGACGAGCACGGCGAAGACCAACCAGAAGGTCGGCGCGGTGGGAAGCTCCACGTCGGGGAGCTCGAAGGCCGACGTGCGGTCGCCGAGCCGGAAGGTGCTGATACCGCTGCGCGGCACGGCGAGGAAGAGCACCGCCAGCAGCGCGGTGACGACCGCGAGGCTGATCGGCGCCTTGAGGTGGCGCTCCCGGACGGTGGCGAGCTGCACCGTGCCGTCGGCGGCTTCGGTCTGCACGAGCGACATCATGCCGTCACCGCCTTCTTCGCGGCCTTGGCTCTCGCCTTGGCCGCCTTCTCTGCGTCGGACTTGGGGAGGAAGAACACCGTGCGCAGCAGCGGCGGCGCGGCGATGAACAGCACGACGAGCGACTGCACGACGAGCACGATGTCGACGGGGATGTCCTGCGCCTGCATGGAGAACGAGCCCGCCTTGAGGGCACCGAACAGGATTCCGGCTGCGAAGGTCCCCCACGCGCGGCTGCGCCCGAGGAGGGCGACCGTGATGGCGTCGAAGCCGATGCCGGCGTCGATGGTCTCGGTGACGCCGGTGGTGACGGCGCCCTGGAGCTGGTTCATCCCGGCGAGGCCGGCGAGGGCACCCGCGAAGAGCATCGCGTAGACGTAGACGCGCTTGACGCTGATGCCCGCGGCGCGAGCGGCGTGCGGGTTCTCCCCCACCGCGCGCATGCGCATACCCAGCGAGGAGCGCTCGATGAGCCACCATACGAACACCGTCGCGATGACCACGATGACGAAGCCGAGGTCGAGCAGCGGGAACTGCGAGCCGAGCAGGGTCGGGAACTGCGCGCTCTCCGGCGTGGCCGAGCCGAGCGCCTGGTTGGTCCCCGGCTTCTGCAGGAGCCCGGGCGTGCGGATCATCCACAGCAGCAGGTAGTACGCGATGTAGTTGAGCATGATCGTGAGGATCACCTCGTGCGCGCCCGTGCGTGCCTTGATGAGACCCGCGATGCCGCCCCAGAGCGCCCCGCCGGCGATACCGGCCAGCAGCGTGACGGGGAGGTGGAACCAGATCGGCAGGTCGAGGTTGAAGGTCAGCAGGGCCGCGACCGCGACACCGACGAGCATCTGACCCCGGGCGCCGATGTTGAACAGACCGACGCGGAAGGCGAGCGCGACGCCCAGACCGGCGGCGATCAGCGGAGCCGCGAAGCCCAGCGTGTTCGTCAGCGGACGGATCTGCGCGGCGAAGTCGGCGCCGCGGGCGTTGAAGATCGCTCCGCGGAACAGCGCCTCGTAGCCGTTGTAGACCGCGTTCCAGGCCGCGACGAACGTGTCGCTCGGCTTGGCGAAGAAGTACCCGGAGGCCTTCTGCACGTCTTCGTTGGTGAACGCGATGAGGATGCCGCCGACGATGAGCGCGAGGACGATCGCCAGGATCGTCGTGACGGCGCTGCCGCGGAGGATCTCCTTGAGGACGACGTTGCCGCGCGGGGGCGGGGGCACCTCCTCCGCGAGGCCCGTGCTGGGCGGGAGCTGCTCGGGAGGCAGACCCTTCGTGACGTCTCCTGCACCGGGTGTCGCGCCGCTCACGCGGTCACCTCCGCATCGGCCGCTCCGGCCATCATGAGTCCGAGTGTCTCCCGGGGCGTGTCACCGGGGACGATGCCGACGATGGTGCCGCGGTACATGACCGCGATCCGGTCGGCGAGGGCGGCGACCTCGTCGAGCTCGGTCGAGACGACGATCACGGGGATGCCCGCGTCCCGCGTCTCGATGATGCGCTTGTGGATGAACTCGATCGAGCCCACGTCCACCCCGCGGGTCGGCTGCGCGGCGACGAAGAGCCGCAGTTCGCGGCTCATCTCGCGCGCGATCACGACCTTCTGCTGGTTGCCTCCGGAGAGGGTGCCCGCGGGGGTGTCTGGGCCCTGCGTGCGGATGTCGTACTCCGCGATGCGCTCCTTGGCGAAGTCCTCCAGGGCGCCGCGGCGCAGCGTCCCGGCCCGGCTGAACGCGGGATCGTCTGAGCGGTCGAGGATGAGGTTCTCGGCGACCGAGAATCCGGCGACGAGGCCGTCCTCGGTGCGGTCCTCCGGGACGAACCCGACACCGGCGTCGAGGATGCCGCGGACGCTCTTGCCCACGAGCTCGGTGCCGTCGAGGATGATGTTCCCCTCGACGCGTGCGGCGAGGCCGACGATGGCCTCGACGAGCTCGGTCTGGCCGTTGCCCTGCACACCGGCGACGGCGAGGACCTCGCCGGGTCGCACGGTGAAGTCGACGTCGTCGACGACGATGGCTCCGGTGGCGGTGAGCACGCGGAGGTTGCGGACCTCCAGGCCGCCCTCGCCCAGCCGCGGAGCCTCCTTGTGCACGGTCAGCTCGACCGCGCGGCCGACCATCAGCGATGCCAGTTCGGCGTTGGTGGCGGTCGGCGAGGCCTCCCCCACCACCCGACCGAGCCGGACGATCGTGATGCGGTCGGCGACCTCGCGCACCTCGCGCAGCTTGTGCGTGATGAAGACGATCGCGGTGCCCTCGTCCCGGAGCTGGCGCATGATCGCCATGAGCTCGTCGGTCTCCTGCGGCGTCAGCACGGCGGTCGGCTCGTCGAAGACGAGGACCTTGGCGTCGCGGGACAGCGCCTTGATGATCTCGACGCGCTGCTGCACACCCACCGGCAGGTCGCCGACGACGGCGTCCGGATCGATGTCGAACCCGAACCGTGCGGCGACCGCGCGCACGTGCTCGCGGGCCTTCGCGATGTCCAGCGTGCCGAGGCCCTTGGTCTGCTCGTGACCGAGCATGACGTTCTCGGCCACCGTGAACACCGGCACGAGCATGAAGTGCTGGTGCACCATGCCGATGCCGGCGGCCATCGCGTCGCCCGGGCCGCGGAAGTGCTGCACGACGTCGTCGAGGAGGATCTCGCCCTCGTCGGCCTGATACAGGCCGTAGAGCACGTTCATCAGCGTCGACTTGCCTGCGCCGTTCTCGCCGAGGAGAGCGTGGATCTGACCGGGTTCGACCACGAGATCGATGTGGTCGTTCGCCACGAGGCTGCCGAATCGCTTGGTGATGCCGCGAAGTTCGAGCTTCATATCTGCACCTTATCCAGAAGAGTCACCGAGGAGAATCGTCGCCGCCCACAGTGCGGGGCGAGTGGCAGCCTGCGCCACTCGCCCCGTGCTGGGTACGGCTCCGACTCAGCGGGTGGGAGAGTTCTCGGACTCCACCGTGATGTCACCGGAGATGATCTGCTCCTGCAGAGCGGCCAGCTCGTCCGTCAGGCCCTCGGGCAGGTCCGCCTCGAAGTCGCCGAAGCCGGAGAGCTTGACGCCCTCGTTCTCGAGCGTGCCGATGTAGGGCTCCGGGTCGAACTCGCCGGCGGCGGCCGCGAGCGTCGCGTCGCGGACGGCCACGTCGATGGCCTTCATGATGGAGACGAGCGTGATGTCGGCGACGCTGGGGTCGGCGACGGCGAGGTCGCTGTCGACACCGAGCATCAGCGTGTCCTTGCCGCTGTCGTTGATCGCCGCTGCGGCGCTCTGGTAGACCGGGCCGCCGACGGGGAGGATGACGTCGACACCCTGGTCGAGCACGCCTTGGGCGGTCTGCTTGGCGGTGTCGTTGGCGTCGAAGCCGCCCGTGAAGGAGCCCTTCTGGGTGGCGGCGTCCCAACCGAAGACCTGGACGTCGGCCGACTTGTCCTCGTTGTACTTCTCGACACCGAGCTGGTAGCCGTCCATGAAGACCGCGACCGACGGGATCTGCATGCCACCGAAGGTGCCGACCTTGTTCACGCCGGCCTCTGCGGACCAGGCCGCCGCGGCGTAGCCGCCGAGGTAGGCGGCCTGGGCGGTGTCGAAGACGAGGGGCTTGATGTTCGGCGCGTCGGTGGTGCCGTCGAAGTCGTTGTCGGCCCAGTCGTCGATGATCGCGTAGTCGATGTCGGGGTTCGCGAGCGCGGACTCGACCGTGGCGGCGGACAGCTTGAAGCCGACGGAGACGATGAGCGAGCAGCCCTCGGAGACGGCGGTCTCGAGGTTCGGCGCGTAGTCGTTGTCGTTCGCGGACTCGAACTCCAGCGGCTTGATGCCGAGCTCGTCGGCGGCGCTGTCCATGCCCTCCTTGGCCGACTGGTTGAACGACTTGTCGTTCCAGCCGCCGGCGTCGGAGATGAGGCAGGGCTTGAAGTCGGAGTCGACGGGGGCGGATCCGCCCTCGGACTCGTCGGTCGGCGCCTGACCGCAGCCGGCAAGAGCGAAGACGACACCGGCGGCGACCGTCGCGCCGAGCAGCTTCTTGGTGGTGGAGATGGTCACGGATGCCTCCCTCAACGAACCCGCGGCCATCGCGGATCGATCAAAGTTACCTAGTGTTTCGACGTTCGTGCACGTCGGCCCCGGGCGGCCGGGCCAATGGTTACAAAGCTGAAATCAACCCTGCCGATGAGCACGCGCTGATGCTCATCAGAGCACGTCGCCCTGTCCGTTGAGTTTCAACGACTCCACCACGCCCTTCACCCGCTGCGCGTTCTCGACCGTCGTGACCAGGAGCGCGTCGGGGGTGTCGACCACGACGATGTCCTGCACGCCGACGAGGCTGATCACGCGGGTGGTCTGGCTGACGAGGATGCCGCTGGCCGCGTCGGTGAGTACCCGGGCACGGGGCCCGAGGACGGCGAGGTCGTTCTTGCGGCCGTTCGTGATGAGCTTCGTCAGCGACGCGAAGTCCCCCACGTCGTCCCAGTCGAAGTGCCCGGGGACCACGGCGAGGCGCCCCCGCCGCGCCGCCGGCTCCGCGACGGCGTAGTCGATCGCGATCTTCTTCAGCCGCGGCCAGATGCGGTCGACGGCGGGCCCGCGGAGCTCGCGGTCGTCCCAGGCCTCGGCGAGCTCGAGCAGACCGGCGTGCAGCGCGGGCTCGTTGGCGGCGAGCTCGTCCAGCAGGACGCTCGCCTTCGCGATGAACATGCCCGCGTTCCACAGGTAGGTGCGCTCGGCGAGGTAGGCCTTGGCCGTCTCCAGATCCGGCTTCTCGACGAAGCTCTCGACGAGGGCCGCCTCCCTGGCGCGCTCGACGACCAGCTCCGGCCCCTTCTTGATGTAGCCGAAGCCGACCGCCGGCTCGGTCGGCGCGATGCCGATCGTGCAGATGTAGCCCTCCCTCGCCACCTCGACCGCGTCGCGGACGGCGAACTCGAAGACCCGCGTGCCCCGGATGACGTGGTCGGCACTGAACGAGCCGATGATCACGTCCGGGTTGCGCCGGTGCAGCACGGCCGCCGCCAACCCGATCGCCGCCGCGGACTCGCGGGGCTCGGATTCCAGGAAGACGTTGAGGTCGGCGATGCCCGGCAGCTCCGCCTCCACCGCCGCCCGGTGCGCACGCCCGGTGACCACGGCGATCCGGTCCGGACCGGCGAGCGGCTCCAGACGGTCCCACGTGTCGCGAAGCAGCGAATGCCCGGACCCGGTGAGGTCGTGCAGGAACTTCGGGGCGTCCGCACGGGACAGCGGCCACAGCCGACTGCCGATGCCGCCGGCAGGGATGACCGCGTAGAAGTCTTCGATCGGCTCGCTCATGCAGGCCAGCGTAGCGGCGGGTCCGACTTAGGCTCCCCTTCGTCGCCCGGGGCGTCCGCGCGGGAATAGGATGGACACCGATCGGGCGTGCCTGACCCTCCTCCAGGCCAGATGTGGACGAAGCAGCGCACGCGACCGAAACACATCGATCCAGGGAGGACGACCGTGTCCACAAGCGCTCGCTTGACACCGTCGATTTCGGAAACCACGTCCAAGACCCCCCGCGGCACCCTCTACCGGGGTCGCGAAGGCATGTGGTCGTGGGTGCTTCACCGCATCACCGGAGTCGCCATCTTCTTCTTCCTGTTGGTGCACGTGCTCGACACGGCGCTGATCAGGGTGTCGCCGGAGGCGTACGACGCGGTCATCGGCACATACAAGAACCCGGTCATGGCGATCGGTGAGGTCGTGCTCGTGGCGGGCATCGTGTTCCACGCCATGAACGGCCTGCGCATCATCGCCGTCGACTTCTGGTCGAAGGGCGCCAAGTACCAGCGCCAGCTCTTCTGGGGCGTGCTGCTCGTGTGGGGCATCATCATGGCCGGCTTCGTGCCGCGCCACCTGATGCTCGCGTTCGCCGGCTTCGGAGGAGGACACTGATGACCGCCCAGACCGTCGCCGCCCCCGCCCGCCGCCAGCGCGGGATCAACCTCGAGAAGTGGGGCTGGGTCTTCATGCGCGTCTCGGGCGTCGTGCTCGTCGTGCTGATCTTCGGCCACCTCTTCGTCAACCTCATGGTCGGCGAAGGCATCCACGCCCTCGACTTCGCCTTCATCGCCGGCAAGTTCGCCACGCCGTTCTGGCAGTGGTGGGACGTGCTGATGCTCTGGCTCGCGCTCATCCACGGTGCCAACGGCATGCGGACGATCGTGAACGACTACGTGACCAACCCGACCGCGCGCAAGGCGCTCGTCTGGGCCCTCGGCCTGGCCGCGGGCCTGCTCATCCTCCTCGGCACCCTGGTCGTCTTCACGTTCGACCCGTGCCTGGGTGTGACCGAGTCGAGCACGCTGTGGGAGACCTGCCAGGCGCAGGGCTAGAAGAAGAGGCAAACGAGAAGTGACTACCCAGACGCAGGATTCCGTCGTCCGTGACGGCGTGCACTACCACCAGTTCGACATCGTCATCGTGGGCGCCGGCGGCGCCGGCATGCGGGCGGCCATCGAGGCCGGCCCCGGCGCGAAGACGGCCGTGATCTCCAAGCTGTACCCGACGCGCTCGCACACCGGTGCCGCGCAGGGCGGTATGGCGGCGGCCCTCGCGAACGTCGAGGAGGACTCCTGGGAGTGGCACACCTTCGACACCGTGAAGGGCGGCGACTACCTCGTCGACCAGGACGCGGCGGAGATCCTCGCGAAGGAGGCCATCGACGCGGTCATCGACCTCGAGAACATGGGTCTCCCCTTCAACCGCACCCCCGAGGGCAAGATCGACCAGCGTCGCTTCGGCGGTCACACGGCCGAGCACGGCAAGACCCCGGTCCGCCGCGCCTGCTACGCCGCCGACCGCACCGGTCACATGATCCTGCAGACGCTGTTCCAGAACTGCGTCAAGCTCGGCATCAACTTCTTCAACGAGTTCTACGTGCTCGACCTCATCACCGTGAAGGACGCGGCGGGCGCGACCCAGATCGCCGGCGTGGTGGCCTACGACCTCGCCACGGGCGAGCTGCACGTCTTCCAGTCCAAGGCCGTGATCTTCGCGACCGGCGGTTTCGGCAAGATCTTCAAGACGACCTCCAACGCGCACACCCTCACGGGCGACGGCGTCGGCATCGTCTGGCGCAAGGGCCTCCCCCTCGAGGACCTCGAGTTCTTCCAGTTCCACCCGACCGGCCTCGCCGGCCTCGGAATCCTCCTCACCGAGGGCGCCCGCGGCGAGGGTGCGATCCTGCGCAACGCCTCGGGTGAGCGCTTCATGGAGCGGTACGCCCCCACCATCAAGGACCTGGCGCCCCGAGACATCGTCGCGCGCTGCATGGTCCAGGAGGTCGCGGAGGGCCGCGGCGCCGGTCCCCACAAGGACTACGTGCTGCTGGACTGCACGCACCTCGGCGCCGAGGTGCTGGAGACCAAGCTCCCCGACATCACCGAGTTCGCCCGCACCTACCTGGGCGTCGACCCGGTCGTCGAGCCGGTGCCCGTCATGCCGACCGCGCACTACGCCATGGGCGGCATCCCCACGAACAACAACGGAGAGGTGCTCGCGGACAACGACACCGTCGTCCCCGGCCTCTACGCCGCCGGCGAGTGCGCCTGCGTCTCGGTGCACGGCGCCAACCGCCTCGGCACGAACTCGCTGCTCGACATCAACGTGTTCGGCAAGCGGTCCGGCCGCAACGCCGTCGAGTACGTCAAGACGGCCGAGTTCGTCCCGCTGCCGGAGAACCCCGCCGCCTTCGTCTCCGACATGCTCGAGGGCCTGCGCAACAACCAGGGCACCGAGCGGATCGCGGTCCTCCGCAAGACGCTGCAGGACGAGATGGACAAGGGCGCGCAGGTGTTCCGCACGCACGAG
The DNA here is from genome assembly GCF_002993305.1 of Microbacterium sp. str. 'China'. Taxonomy (NCBI): domain Bacteria; kingdom Bacillati; phylum Actinomycetota; class Actinomycetes; order Micrococcales; family Microbacteriaceae; genus Microbacterium; species Microbacterium sp. str. 'China'. The sequence continues at coordinate 2,440,323 of NZ_CP027434.1, forward strand.
TCGCTGCAGCACGTCCTCGGCGTGATCGCGGAGCTCCGCGAGCGCTACAAGAACGTGCACGTCGACGACAAGGGCCACCGGTTCAACACCGACCTGCTCGAGGCCGTCGAACTGGGCTTCCTGCTCGACATCGCCGAGGTCGTCGTCTACGCCGCGCAGAACCGCGAGGAGAGCCGCGGCGGCCACATGCGCGACGACTTCCCGAAGCGCGACGACGAGAACTACATGAAGCACACCATGGCGTACCTCACGGGCGACCCGCACTCCTCCGACCCGAGCGACCACATCAAGCTCGACTGGAAGCCGGTCGTCTTCACCAAGAACGACAAGGGCGAGTTGAACTACCCGCCGATGGAGAGGAAGTACTGAGCATGTCGAACGCCATCGCCGAAGCGCCGGCCGAGACGACCGAAGACACCGGGATCCAGTCCTTCATCGTCACCTTCAACATCCGTCGGTTCGACCCCGAGGTCGACGCCGAGCCGCACTGGGTCGACTACGACGTGGAGCTCTACTCCACCGAGCGCGTCCTCGACGCCCTGCACAAGATCAAGTGGGAGGTCGACGGCTCGCTGACCTTCCGCCGCTCCTGCGCGCACGGCATCTGCGGCTCCGACGCCATGCGCATCAACGGCCGCAACCGCCTGGCCTGCAAGACGCTGATCAAGGACCTCGACATCTCGAAGCCGATCTACGTCGAGGCCATCAAGGGCCTGCCGCTGGAGAAGGACCTCGTCGTCGACATGGAGCCGTTCTTCGCGTCGTACCGCGAGGTGCAGCCGTTCCTCGTCGCGAACTCCGTGCCGGAGAAGGGCAAGGAGCGCACGCAGTCCATCGCCGACCGCGAGATCTTCGACGACACCACCAAGTGCATCCTCTGCGCCGCGTGCACCTCGTCGTGCCCCGTGTTCTGGACCGACGGGCAGTACTTCGGCCCGGCCGCGATCGTCAACGCGCACCGCTTCATCTTCGACTCGCGCGACGACAACGCCGCGGTGCGTCTCGACATCCTCAACGACAAGGAGGGCGTCTGGCGCTGCCGCACGACCTTCAACTGCTCCGAGGCCTGCCCCCGTGGCATCGAGGTCACCAAGGCCATCGCCGAGGTCAAGCAGGCGGTCCTCCGCGGCCGTCCCTGACGCCGACACAGGCATTCACGCGAGAACAGGCGGTCCCGGACGGGGCCGCCTGTTCTCGTGTCTGCGCCTGTTCTCGCGGAGGCAGGCAGGGCGCGCGAAGGCGGGGCCCGCGCTTGGGTAGGGTGGGGGCGTGTCCGAGCCCGGTTCGGCGACCGACGGTCGCCTCGATGCCGCGGTCGAGCGCGCGACCGCGCTGACCCGGCGTACGCTCGGCCTCTTCCCGGTGCGGGTGTGGCGGCACTTCCTGCAGCACAACGGCTTCCTGCTCGCCGCCGGGGTGAGCTACCAGGCGCTGTTCGCCATCTTCGCCGCGATCTACCTCGCGTTCGCCATCGCGGGCCTCTGGCTCGGCGGCAGCGAGGAGGCGGTGAACGGCCTCATCGACATCATCAACAACTACATCCCGAACCTCATCCTCGACGAGGGCGGCGTCTTCACCCCCGCGCAGGTGCAGGAGATCGCGTCGAACACCAGCGGGTTCCTCGGCATCACCGGTCTCATCGCCCTCGGCACGGTGATCTGGACCGCGATCGGGTGGGTGACCTTCTCCCGGCGGGCCGTGCGAGACATCTTCGGCCTCGAGCCCGACCGGCGCAGCTACCTCCTCCTCAAGGCGCGCGACCTGCTCGCCGCTCTCATCTTCGGAGTCGCTCTCATCGTCGGCTCCGCACTGAGCTCGGCCAGCGCCGCGGTCCTCAGCTGGGTGCTGTCGCTGCTGGGCTGGGATGCCGGCTCCGACGGCCTCAACATCAGCATCCGGATCGGCACCGTCCTGGTGTCGTTCGTCCTGCTGACGGGAGCGCTGGCGGCGATGGTGCGCTTCCTCACCGGCACCTCGCTGCACTGGGGCACCATCTGGCCCGGCGCCCTCCTCGGCGGCGCGGCCATGACGGTGCTGCAGTTCGGGGTCGGGTTCCTGTTGAGCTACACGCCGTCGAACCCGCTGCTGGCGACCTTCGCGATCTTCGTCGGACTGCTGCTGTGGTTCCGGGTGAACGGGGTGGTCATGCTCGTCGCCGCCTCGTGGATCGCCGTCGCCGCCCAGGACCGCGACCTCCCGCTCCTGCTGCCGACGGAGGCCGAGCGGCGGGTGGCCGAACACGCCACGCTGCTCTCCGCGGCACGGATCCGCTTGCGCGACGCCCGGGCCGCGCGCGACGAGGCCCCGTGGTACCGGAGCTGGGCCGCCGGGCACGCCGTCCGCGCGGCGGAGGACGAGGTCGCGCGACTGGAGGCCTCCGCTCCCCCGCCCGCACCCCCGACCTCCCCTCTCGCGCAGCGCCTGCTCTCCGAGCTCGACCACCGTCAGAACCGCGATGTCGGCGGTGCTCGTTAGGCTGGAGGAATGCCTCACCTGCGTATCGCCTCGGTCAATGTCAACGGGATCCGGGCGGCCGCCCGCAACGGGATGAGCACGTGGCTGGACGCCGCGGACATCGACATCCTCACCCTTCAGGAGGTGCGCGGGCAGGACGAGCACATCGAGGCCGCCCTCCCCGGCTGGACCTTCGTTCACGATGAGGCCACGGCCAAGGGGCGAGCGGGCGTCGCGATCGCCAGCCGCCTCCCCGCGCTCGCCTCCCGGGTGGACTTCGGCCCGGAGGACTTCGACTCCAAGGGCCGCTGGATCGAGGCCGACTTCCTGATCGGCGACCGTCCGCTCACCGTCGTCAGCGCCTACGTGCACTCCGGCGAGGCCGACACCCCGAAGCAGGACGAGAAGTGGAAGTTCCTCGATGCGTTCGAGGCTCGACTGGCGAGTCTGAACACCGACGGCGCCCTCGCGCTCGTCACCGGAGACCTCAATGTGGGGCACCGCGAGCTCGACATCAAGAACTGGCGCGGCAACCGCACCAAGGCCGGCTTCCTGCCGCGCGAACGCGCCTACTTCGATCGCTTCCTCGGTGAGGCCGGGGCCTCGGTCACCGGCGTCGACGGCTCGGTCGGCACCGGTCTGGGCTGGGTGGACGTCGGCCGCCGCTTCCATGGCGAGGTGGACGGGCCGTACACCTGGTGGTCCATGCGCGGGAAGGCCTTCGACAACGACTCGGGATGGCGCATCGACTACCACCTGGCCACGCCCGCTCTCGCCGGGCGCGTCCAGGCGTATCACGTGGCCCGTGCGGCCGCGTACGACCAGCGCTGGAGCGACCACGCGCCGGTCGTCGTCGACTACACCTACTGACCCGGTTCCGGCCGCTCGGAGGGCGACGGCGGCGACTCGCGATACCATCCGCGGTACTCCAGAACGGTGCCGAGCAGGGGGTTCACGGCGCGCATGTCGATGGTGCGACGGCGGTGCTCGGCGTCCCAGCCGTCGACGAGGTCCACGTGCACCCCGAGCGGACCGGGCAGAGCGAACCGCCGACCGAACAGCCGCAGGGCGACCCGGACGGTGCGCATCCGCAGGAAGCCCTCCGCCGTCACACTGCACTCCTCGATGAGCTCCACGCGGCCGCGGGCGCCGAGGAGATTCCGGACCAGTCCCGGCCGCACGCTCACCGTCAGCCGGTCCACGATCCGTGCGGTCCGCCCGGGGAAGAGGAACTCGCGGGTGGAGTCCAGTGTCGCGCGGCCCGTCTCCGCGCGTCCGGTCGTCGTGCGGAGGACGAACCGGACGTCTCGTCCCGATGTCGGCACCAGCAGCCCCGGTCCGACGATCGGACGCGCGAGAGCCGCCCAGCGGCCGAACCGGCTCCCCGCGACCGCGAACATCCCCTCCGCATGCCCCGCCGGTGCCGGAGCGCGGTACTGCGCGAGGATCTCCGGATGGAGACGCTCCGCTTCCGCGCCCAGCGCATCGAGGAACACCTGTCCGCGCCTCAGCGGCATGCCGTCCGTCATGACGTCAGCGTAGAGGATGCGGCGACGCCGGGCTTCGCCGCGCGGACGCATAGGATTGACGGGTGAACAAGCCTCGTCTCTACTCCGGAATGCAGCCCTCCGCCGACTCCCTCCAGATCGGCAACTACATCGGCGCGCTCCTGCAGTGGCGGGAGCTCCAGACCTCGTACGACGCGTTCTTCTCCGTCGTCGACCTGCACGCCCTCACGGTCGCCCAGAACCCGGCCGAGCTGCGCGAGAAGACCCGCCGTACCGCCGCGCAGTACATCGCCGCGGGCATCGAGCCGTCGCAGTCGACGCTGTACGTGCAGTCGCACGTCCGTGCGCACGCCGAGCTCGCCTGGATCCTCAGCACGATCACCGGCTTCGGCGAGGCCGGACGCATGACCCAGTTCAAGGACAAGTCGGCCCGCTACGGCGCCGATGCGACCAGCGTCGGCCTCTTCACCTATCCGGTGCTCATGGCCGCCGACATCCTGCTCTACCAGACCGACGTCGTGCCGGTCGGCGACGACCAGAAGCAGCACGTAGAGCTCACCCGCGACCTCGCGGAGCGCTTCAACTCGCGGTTCGGCGAGACCTTCACGGTGCCGGTCCCGGTCATCCAGAAGGAGACGGCGAGGATCTACGACCTGCAGAACCCGACGGCGAAGATGTCGAAGTCGGCCGAGAGCGACGCCGGTGTGCTGTGGATGCTCGACGACCCGGCGAAGTCGGCGAAGAAGATCATGCGCGCGGTGACCGACAACGAGGGCACCGTGCGGTTCGATCGGGAGGCCAAGCCCGGCGTCTCGAACCTGCTGACCATCTACGCCGCCCTGACCGGCCGTCAGATCCCGGCGATCGAGGACGAGTACGCGGGCCGCGGCTACGGCGACTTCAAGAAGGGCCTCGCCGAGATCGTCGTGGAGGAGTTCGCCCCGGTGCGCGACCGTGCCCTCGAGCTCCTCGACGACCCGGCGGAGCTCGACCGGATCCTCGCCGAGAACGCCGCCCGTGCCGACGCCGTCGCCGACCGCACGCTGTCCGACGTGTACGACCGCGTCGGACTGCTGCGCCGGGTGTGAGCCGCAGCCGACCCTAGGATGACATCGTGACCGATCCGCAGCTGCCCCCTCCGCCCGGCGCCGTGCCACCCCTGCCCCCGGCGACCTCGGTCCCGCAGGAGCCGGCATCCGGTGCGGTCCCGCCGCCCGCGTATCCGTCGGCGCCGCCTGCTCCTCCGGCAACGTACCCGCCCGCCGGCGGATACGGCCAGCCGGCACCCCCTGCCGCGCCTCCCGGGGCGTATCAGGTGCCCGTGGGCGGCTACGCGGCACCGTCCGGCACGTACACCGCGCCGGACGCCGCGCCGAAGCCCTCGGGATTCCTCGGCCTGCTCGCTCTCGGCCTCTCGATCCTCGCGGCCGTCGTCATGCCGATCATCGGCGGCGTCAGCGCGTTCGAGGTCGGCCGCCGCATCCCGCAGGGCTTCAGCGGCTCCACGGGCAATCTCGGGTTCCTGTTCCCCGCGCGCGACCAGGTGCTGTGGACGGAGCTGTCCTTCTGGGCCGGGACGGTGCTCGGCATCGCCGCGATCGTGCTGGGGATCATCGCGATCCGCCGGAAGCAGGGGCGCGGAGCGGGCATTGCCGCGCTCATCGTCGCCGTCCTCGGCGCGATCATCTTCTTCGTCGCCGTCTTCACCGCTTTCGCCGTCGGCGGGGCGGCGGGGTACGCCACCTTCACCACCTGACACGCGGCGCGCCGCGTCCTCAGCGAGGGGCGTGGTGCTTCTGCTGCGCGGCGAGCAGCCCCTCGTCGACGAGGAGCTCGACGGCGTCGGCCGCGTCGCCCACGAGGAGGGGCAGGTTCGCGCGCTCGTCCTTGCCGAACGGGGAGAGCACCCAGTCGGCGGGGTCCTGACGCCCCACCGGCCGGCCGATGCCCACGCGCACCCGGGGGAAGTCCGGGCTCGTGAGCGCTCGCGCGATGTCGCGGACGCCGTTGTGCCCGCCGTGGCCTCCCCCGGTCTTGAGCTTGACCGTGTCGAACGGGATGTCGAGCTCATCATGCACGACGACCACGTGATCGAGGGGGACGGAGTAGAACCGGGCGAGCGCCGCGACGGGCGTACCCGAGACGTTCATGAACGTGTTCGGCTTCGCGAGCACGAGCTTGTCGGCGCCGGGGCGGAGCCAGGTCTCCACGACGCGCGCGCCGCCCTTGTGCTCCCGGAAGCTCTCGCCGCGCCGGGCCGCGAGCTCGTCGACGACCATCTGGCCGATGTTGTGGCGGGTCGCCTCATAGCGGGGTCCGGGGTTGCCGAGACCGACCACGAGCCAGGTCGCTGCCATTCCTCGTCCTCTCTCGCCGGAGCCGTCACCCCGGTCAGGATACGACGGAGGGGACGCGATCCGATCGCGTCCCCTCCGTGATGAAGCAGGCGGAGATCACTCCGCGGCGGCCTCCTCGGACGCCTCGGCGGCGCCCTCGGCGGACTCGCCCTCGGTCTCCTCGTCCTCGACCGGAGCGGCCGGGACGGAGATGGCGACCACGAGGACCTCGGCGTCGGTGAGGAGCGTCGAGCCCTTCGGGAGGGTGACGTCGGCGGCGGTGATGTGCGCGCCCTCCTCGAGACCCTCGACCGAGACCTCGATGTTCTCGGGGATGTGCGTGGCCTCGGCCTCGACCTGGATGGTCGTGGCGTCGAGGTTGACGATGGTGCCGGGAGCCGGCTCGCCGGTCACGACGACGGGGACGTCGATGGCGACCTTCTCGCCCTTCTTCACGACCAGGAGGTCGATGTGCTCGATGATCTGGTGCACCGGGTCCTTCTGCACGTCCTTGACGAGCGCGAGCTGCGAGGTGCCCTCGATGTCGAGGTCGAGCAGCGCGTTGGCGCGACGGATGATCAGGGAGACCTGGTGACCCGGCAGGGCGACGTGCACAGGCTCGGTGCCGTGGCCGTAGATGACCGCGGGGATCTTGCCGGCGGCGCGCAGACGACGGGCGAAGCCCTTGCCGAAGCTGCTGCGCAGCTCGGCGTGGACCGTGGTGTCTTCAGACATGAGGTTCTCCTTCGGGCACGCAGCGAAGGCGCCGCGCGGTGGTCTTGGAATTGTGGACTCGAACGCGGACGCGTGAGGAAAGCCACCGGGCTTGCTTCGCCGCGTCGATCACGGACGTCCGCGCACGCGCAGAAGCGTCCCTCGCCGAGGTACGACTCCATGGTACCGGATGACCCGATAGGCTGAGGACACCGGTCCCCTCTGCAGAAATTCGGAGTACCTCCATGCTCGACGCCGCGTTCCTCTCTCACGTCCTCCTCTGGGTGATCGGCGCCATGTCGCTGTGCGCCGCCGTCGCAACGGGCGCCGCCCTGTTCTCCCTCGGCCGCTCGGGCTACCGCAAGGACTGAGCGCCCCCTGGCGCTCCCGTCACCGCGGTGAGCGCCTTCCGGATCGCCGCCACCTCGCGCCTCAGCGGAAGCGCGGCATCGACCCGGAGCCCCGACTCGTCGTCCGTCAGCGGTTCCCACGCGTCGAGCTGAGAATCGAGCAGCGAGGCCGGCATGAAGTGGTCGGAGCGACCGCCGACCCGCCGTGCGAGCGTCTCCCGTGCCACGCCGAGCTCGACGAAAACGGCGTCCGGCGCTTCCGCCCTGATGGCATCCCGGTAGCGCCGCCGCAGCGCGGAGCACGCGACCACGATGTGCGCCTCCGCGGCGAGCGTCCGTCCGACCACCCGCAGCCACGGCATCCGGTCCTCGTCGTCGAGGGCGATACCCGCCGCCATCTTCTCGACGTTGGTGAGCGGATGCAGGTCGTCCCCGTCCACGAAGCGCGCCCCGAGATCCTCGGCCAGCGCCGCACCCACCGTCGACTTGCCGGAGCCGCTGGGCCCCATCACGACGATGCGCACGCTCATGCCGGCCTGCCGTCGATCCTCAGTAGAACTCGACCGTGTCGACCACTGCACGCAGCTCGCGTCCGTCGAGCAGCCGGGTGGCGTTCTCGGCGAATCGCCGCGCGATGCGCTCCTCTTCCTTCGAGCTGAGCGCCGCGGTGTGCGGACTGACGAGGACGCGGGGGTGCGCCCACAGCGGGGACTCGGCGGGCAGCGGCTCCTGCTCGAAGACGTCCAGCCCGGCGAAGCCGACGCGGCCGTCGTCGAGCGCGGCGAGAAGCGCCGTCTCATCGACGACGCTGCCGCGTCCGACGTTGGTGAGGATGACCCCGGGCTTCACCGCCTGCAGGACCTCCTCGCCGATGAGATGCCTGGTCTGCTCGGTGCCCGGCAGCGTGACGACGATCGCGTCGACCTCGCCCACCGCGCCCACGAGCTCGTCGGGCGCGATGAGACGGTCGACACCCTCGACCGCACGGCCGGAGCGACTGGTCCCCCACACCCGCGCGCCGAGCGCGTGGAACCGGCGGGCGCACTCCGCGCCGATGCCGCCGAGCCCCACCACCAGCACGGTCATCTCGTCGACCTGACGCATCTCCCAGCGGTCGGGCCAGACGCGGCGATCCTGATCCGTCCGCAGGCGTGGAAGGTCCTTCGCGCCGGCGAGCACCGCGAAGACGGCGAACTCGGCGAGCGTGCCGCCGTGGACGCCCGCGCTGGTGGTGAAGACGATGCGGTCGAGATCCGCCCGGTCGAGCCCCGCGGCCTTCACGGTGCTCCCGCCGCCGGCCGCCGTGGTCATGACCCACCGCAGCCGCGGGTTCGCGGACACCGTTCGCGCCAGCGCGTCGGGGTCGACGTCGGGGATGCCGAAGAGGACGTCGGCCGAGTCGACGAGGTCGTCGAACGCCCGCTGCTGCTCCGGCGTGCGAGTGAAGTCAGGATCGCCCGACCAGTCTGCAGGGCCGCGCATAGGAGGCACGAGCGCCGCATTGTGGGCGACCTCGAGCCGCGGCTCGAGCTCCTCGATGAGCCCGCACAGCTCCTCCGCCAACGGCACCGCGACGACAGCGCGGACCTTCTTCTCGGACTCCGTCACGACCGACTCCCTCCAGCTCCTGTGCTCTCCTCAGCGTAGAGGTCCCGAGCGTCCGGCCGCCCGGCACCGCGGACGATGACAGGGCCGCGTCACGGGTGCGCCTCGATCCGCCCTACAGCGATACGCTGAACTCAACCCTTCTTCACGACCGAGGAGCCTTCCGTGCCCGAAGCATCAGCGAACATCGGAGTCGTCGGACTCGCCGTCATGGGGTCGAACCTCGCCCGCAACCTCGCGAGCCGCGAGGGCAACACCGTGGCGATCTTCAACCGCAGCTACGAGAAGACGCAGACCCTCCTCGACGAGCATCCCGAGGCGGGCTTCATCCCGGCGAAGACCTACCAGGAGTTCGCCGATTCGCTGCAGAAGCCGCGTACCGCGATCATCATGGTCAAGGCCGGAGCTCCGACCGACGCCGTGATCGACTCCCTCGTCGAGGTCTTCGAGCCGGGCGACATCATCGTCGACGGCGGCAACGCCTACTTCCCGGACACCATCCGCCGCGAGAAGGCCGTCCGCGAGACCGGCATCAACTTCGTCGGCGCCGGCATCTCCGGCGGCGAGGAGGGGGCCCTCACCGGTCCCTCGATCATGCCGGGCGGCTCCGACGAGTCCTGGGTCACGCTCGGACCCATCCTGAAGTCCATCGCCGCGATCGCCGAGGGCGAGCCCTGCGTGACGCACGTCGGCCACGACGGCGCCGGCCACTTCGTCAAGATGGTGCACAACGGCATCGAGTACGCCGACATGCAGCTCATCGCCGAGGCCTACGACCTCATCCGTCGTGGCACCGGCAAGACGCCCGCGGAGATCGCCGAGATCTTCGCCGAGTGGAACCGCGGCGAGCTGGAGTCGTACCTCATCGAGATCACCGCCGAGGTGCTGCGGCAGATCGACGCGTCCACCGGCAAGCCGCTCGTCGACGTCATCCTGGACCAGGCCGGCGCGAAGGGCACCGGTGCCTGGACCGTGCAGACCGCGCTCTCGCTCGGCGTTCCGGTCTCGGGTATTGCCGAGGCGACGTTCGCCCGCTCCCTCTCCTCGCACCCCGAGCAGCGCGCGGTCGCCGCGGCGCTTCCCGGCCCGGACGAGGAGTTCACGGTCCCGGCCGACGAGGTCGACGCCTTCGTCGAGGACGTCCGCCTGGCGCTCTACGCCTCCAAGATCGTCGCCTACTCGCAGGGCTTCGACGAGATCCGCGCCGGTGCCGCCGAGTACGGCTGGAACATCGATCTCGGTGCGATCTCCAAGATCTGGCGCGGCGGCTGCATCATCCGTGCCCAGTTCCTGAACCGGATCGCGGACGCCTACGCCGAGACGCCCGACCTGCCCGTGCTGATGACGGCTCCGTACTTCGCCGAGGCGCTCACCCGCGGCCAGGCGGCATGGCGCCGCGTGGTGGTCACGGCGGCGCAGTCCGGCATCCCGGCTCCGGCGTTCTCGTCGTCGTTGTCGTACTACGACGGCATCCGCGCCGACCGCCTTCCGGCTGCTCTCGTGCAGGGCCAGCGCGACTTCTTCGGCGCGCACACCTACAAGCGCATCGACAAGGAGGGCACCTTCCACACGCTGTGGTCGGGCGACCGCTCCGAGATCGAGGCCGAAGACACGCACTGACCTCGGGTCTGCGAAGGGCCGGGCACCGTACGGTGCCCGGCCCTTCGTGCGTCAGACGAGGATGTTGTGGTTGCGGCGGAACACGTTCTGCGGGTCCCACTGCGCCTTCACCGCCCGCAGACGCGCGTAGCCGTCACGGCCGTACATCCCGGACACCGCGTCCGGTCGCTCGCGGTCGACGAAGTTGCTGTACTCGGCGAGGCGGCCCTCGACGATCCGCTGCGCGTCGGCGGCGGCTTTCTCACGCCCCTGCTCGTCGAGCAGTCCGGGGACGTCGAAGGCACCGGCCATGACGAACCAGGTCGCGCTGCGCGCCGGGAAGGCCGTCTCCTCCTGCGGCACGTCGCCGAACGCCCCGCCGAGGGACCGGAGGAAGACGACCGAGGCGGGGTACTCCCGCCGATAGGCCACCAGCCGATCGATCGTCTCATCGTCGAGGTCGGCGACGAGCCCGTTCCCGCCGAGGAACCCGGGAGGGGCGGGAGCCTCGCCGCCCTCGGGCTGCGGCATCTCCATCAGGATGTCCCGGTAGGCGGGCTCGGTGATCTCCGTCGTGACACCGTCGAGGGCGGTGATCGGCGCGAGCTCCACACGCAGCGCCTCCGGGTCGGGCCCTGCCCACACGGCGGTCAGCCGGGCACCGGCCGGAGCACTCGGGTCCATGGGCGGCACGTCCATGTACGTGACGGTCAGTTCGCGCGGGGCGTCGCGGAGGAGTTCGCGCGCGGCCCGGAGCACGGCCGTCGCGTCACCTTCGACGACGGACTCGGCCAGCGCGATCCCCGGCAGACGATGCGCCTCGAAATCGAAACGGGTGACGATGCCGAAGTTGCCGCCACCGCCGCGCAGCGCCCAGAACAGGTCGGGATGCTGCGTGGCCGACACCTCCACCACGTCTCCGCTCGCGGTGACGACCTGGGCGCCGACGAGCTGATCGACGGCGAGGCCCCAGGCGCGCACCATCCAGCCGATGCCGCCGCCGAGCGTGAGGCCGCCGACACCGACGCTGGCCGTGTCGCCGGAGCTCAGGGCGAGGCCGTGGGCGGCGAGGGCTGTCGCGACATCGCCCCAGACAGCACCGCCACCGATGCGTACGGCGGTGCCGTCGACCTCGATCGAGGAGAGCTCCCCGAGTTCGAGCCGCAGACCGCGGGCGGAGGCGTGGGACCAGGGCCCGTGGCCGCCGGAGACGACGGTCAGGGGGACCGCCTCCTGCGCGGCGGCGCGGACGAGCGCGGCGACCTCGGAGACGGTGGAGGGACGGTGGACGGTGGGCTGTGCGGATTCGACGTGGTCGACCATGAGCACACGGTAGACCCGGGGTCGGACATCGCGGAAGAGGGGCGGCTCGCCGTCCGCCCCTCCCCCGCGCCGCCGGCTATCGGGTGATGTCTTTCACCGTCCCCTGCGTCAGACGCAGCCGCTTCGTCGCGCGTCGCGCCACCGCGGAGTCGTGCGTGACCACGACCATGGTGATGCCCTCCGCGCACAGCCGCTCGAGGAGGTCGAGGATCTCGTCGCGCATCCTCTCGTCGAGGTTGCCCGTCGGCTCGTCCGCGAGCAGCACCCGCGGGCGCTTGACGATCGCCCGCGCGATCGCGACACGCTGCTGCTGTCCACCGGACAACTCTGCGGGACGATGGTCTCCGCGGTCCGCCAGGCCGACGTGGGCGAGGGCGGCGGCGACCCGCGTGCGTCGTTCCGCCGGGTCGATGCCGAGCGGCTCCAGGGCCATGTCGACGTTCTCCGCCGCCGTCAGCGTCGGGATCAGGTTGAACCCCTGGAAGACGAATCCGATCTCCTGCGCGCGGATCCGTCCCAGCTCCGACGGCGAGGCCGACGACAGTTCACGGCCGTCCAGCTGCAGCGTCCCGGAGGTCGGGGTGTCGAGCGCCCCCAGCAGCTGCAGCAGTGTCGACTTGCCCCCTCCGGTCGGCCCCTGGATCGTGACGAAGGCGCCGGGCATGATCTCCAGGTCGACGCCCGTGAGCGCCGTCACCGTCCGTCCCCTCCGCGTATAGGTGCGGGTGACGCCCGTCGCCCGGTACAGCGGGGTCGCCGCCGACGAGGCCGGAACGCGGGCCTCGGAATCCGTCATCGTGGTCATCTCGGTCTCCTTCTCTCCTGTGTGGTTCGCGACGTCGCTCATGCGACGGACCGCAGGGCCTCGGCCGGGCTCAGTCGCGCCGCCCGCCAGCCTCCGAAGGCGCCGGCGACGAGTCCGCCCAGCACCGCGAGACCCACGGCGGCGACGAGCACCCAGGGGGTCAGCGGTGCCTGCAGCACGATGTCGGCGGTCTCCGCGCCCGGGGCCATGCCGCCGGGGCCGCCGAAGCCTCCTCCTCCGTCCGGGCCTCCGCCGACGGCCGTGGATCCGGCGGCCACGGTCGGCTGCATGACGGTGATGATCAGGATCCCGGCGAGGCCGAGCACGAGACCAGCTGCGCCTCCGAGGAGTCCCTGCACCATCGACTCCCCGGCGACCTGGCGCACGACGCGGCCGTTCGACCACCCCATCGCCTTCAGGGTGCCGAACTCGCGGGTGCGGCGGCCGACGCCGGAGAGGGTGAGGAGCACCGAGAGCAGCACGGCGACGGCGAGGACGATGATCGACAGCCAGGTGCCGAGATTCGTGACGAGCGCCGTCGCGTTCGATAGCGAGCCGGACACGGTCGCAGCGAGCTCGGACTGCGAGGAGACGGTGGCGTCGGGAAGCTCCTCCGCCAGGGCCGTCTGCACCTCGTCGATGGACGACGCCGAATCCGCCTGCACGTACACCGTGGAGATCTCGTCCTCGACGCCGGCCAGCTCCTGTGCGGTGTCGAGCGGGAGGTAGACGTCCGCCGCGGTGTCTGCGGCATCGGACGCCGACGTGAGGAGGCCGACGACCTCGACGTCGGAGCCCGCGACGTCCAGGGTGTCGCCGACGGCGATGTCCTCCGTCGCCGCGTACGTGCTGTCCACCAGCGCGACGAGGGCTCCGCTGTCGTCGGCGTCCAGCCCACGCCCCTCGCCGATCTCGGCGGAGGCCAGCGGGCCGACCTCCGACGCGGACGGGTCGATGCCGAGGACGGTGAACGAGTCGATGCCGAACGCACCGCCTCCGCCCCCGCCGCCACCCTGCGGAGGCGCCTGGCCCTCCGCAGGCGCCTCGCCGCCCTCCGCACCGTCCTGCCCGCCGAAGCCGCCACTCGGCAGCTCACCGGAGAAGGTCGAGTTCGTCAGGCTCAGCGCACCGGTCGCGGCGGCGACGCCATCGGTACCGGCCACCGTGTCCAGCACCGCGGCGTCGAGCGTCGTCCGGCCGAAGTCCGTGCGCAGGGTCGACTGCTCCAGGGTCGTGGTCTCGCCGTCGCTCTCCCCCGCGTCCTCGTCGAACTCGAACCGCGGTCCTGTCCCGTCGCCCGGTTCCGCGGCGGCACCCGTGACGGTCAGATCCGTCCCCACTCCGTAGACCGCTGCCAACGACTGCGCCTGGGCGTCGCGCACACCGGTCGTCAGGGCGTTCACCACGATCACGAGTCCGATCGCGATCGCGAGCCCGATGGCCACGATCGCCGTCTGCTTCTTGCGGCCCGCGAGTTCGCGCCGCAGATATCGTCCGTACATGTCTCTCCTCCCGCCGCGACGATCGCGGCGCGGAACCGACGCTAGGGACAACCGTTATGCGGATTCGAGGGACGGATGATGAGGGTTCTATGAGGCGGACATCTCCCAGAGAACCCATAGCCCGCTCCATAGAAATCACATAGGAAATTCCGCAGAATAGAGGCATGACCAGCGACCTGCCCGAACTGCGCCGCCCCGACGGCTCCCCTCTGCGCATCCTCGCCGTGGACGACGAGCAGATGCTCACCGATCTGCTCGCCATGGCCCTGCGCATGGAGGGCTGGGAGGTGCGCACCGCCTCCTCCGGCCTCGAGGCGATCCAGGTCGCGAAGGAGTTCGAACCGGACGCCCTCGTGCTCGACATCATGATGCCCGACCTCGACGGGATGGCCGTGCTGAAGCGCCTCCGCGAAGCAGGCAACCTCGTCCCGGTCCTCTTCCTCACGGCGAAGGATGCCGTGGGCGACCGCGTCGCCGGGCTCACCGCCGGGGGCGACGATTACGTGACCAAGCCGTTCAGCCTGGAAGAGGTGATCGCCCGGCTCCGCGCGATCATCCGGCGCACCGGACACGCCAGCGCCGACGACGGGCAGTCGATCCTCCGCGTCGCCGATCTCACGCTCAACGAGGACAGCCACGAGGTCGTCCGGGACGGCGTGGAGATCGAGCTGACCGCGACCGAGTTCGAGTTGCTGCGCTACCTCATGCGCAACGAGCGCCGGGTGCTGTCCAAGGCGCAGATCCTGGACCGCGTCTGGAGCTACGACTTCGGTGGCAAGTCGTCGGTCGTGGAGCTCTACATCTCGTACCTCCGGAAGAAGATCGACGCCGGCCGCACGCCCCTCCTGCACACCGTGCGCGGCGTCGGCTACATGATCAAGGCCCCGCAGTGAGCGGAGCGACGGTGACGCGGCGGCCCATGAGCCTGCAGACGCGGCTGATGACCGCGGTGATCGGGTTCGTGTCGCTGATCCTCGTCATCGTCGCCGTCATCACCAGCGCCACCCTGGGCAGCACGCTCGAGGACCAGCTCGACAACAAGGTGAAGACCTACGCTGCGACGATCCGGGACGGGATCGTGGAGCGGGTCGCGCCCTCCGAGGCGACCGTCGACAACATCCTCCCCCTCCTCAACACCCGCGTCCCCGGGCTGCTGCTCTCGCTCGGGAGCCCCGTGGCCGGACCGAGCGGCGTCACGTTCCAGGAGAGCCGTGGGGCGTTGAACAGCACGCCGCAGTCGCTCACTCCCGAGCAGTTGCAGAGGTTGTACGGCACGGTCGCGCTCGGCACCCCTGCCACGGTCTCGTTCGACGGCCTCGGCTCGTATCGGGTCGTCGCGACCACCGCGAGCAACGGCGTCGTCGTCGTCACGGGGCTCCCCCGCGACGACGTCCAGAATCAGCTCACGCAGCTCCTCACCGTGATCCTGCTCGCGACGGCGGGCGGCCTGATCCTCCTCGCCCTGACGACGGCGGTCACGATCCGGGTCGGGCTTCGGCCGCTGCGGGCGGTCGCAGCGACCGCGACGAGAGTCGCCAATCAGCAGCTCGACCGCGGCGAGGTCAGCATCACCGAGCGCGTACCGGCGAGCGAGGCCGATCCGCGGACGGAGACCGGGCTCGTCGGCGCCGCGCTCAACAAGCTCCTCGACCACGTGGACACGTCCCTCGCGGCGCGCCAGAAGAACGAGGAGCAGATGCGCCGGTTCGTCGCCGACGCGAGCCATGAGCTGCGCACGCCGCTGGCCTCGATCCGCGGCTACTCGGAGCTCTCGTTGCGAGCGCTGCGTCAGGCACCGGAGGCGACGAAGGAAGACGCGGTCATCGAGGGCACGACCTCCTCCTTGGAGCGCATCCAGGCGCAGTCGCTGCGCATGACACGGCTCGTGGAGGACCTCCTGCTCCTCGCCCGTCTCGACGAGGGACGCGAACTCGTGTACGGCACGGTCGACCTCGCCCAGCTCGCCCTCGAGGGCCTCTCGGATGCGCGGCCGACGGCGGTCGATCATCACTGGAACATCGAGGTGCCGGATGAGCCGGTCACCGTCGTCGGTGATGCAGGGCGGCTGCATCAGGTCGTCGCGAACCTGCTGGCCAATGCCAGGACCCACACCCCCGCGGGGACCACGGTGACGCTGAGCGTGGCCCGGGAGGGCGACGAGGCCGTGCTCCGCGTGCACGACGACGGCCCGGGGATCGATCCCGCCCTCCGCGACGAGCTCTTCGCCCGGTTCGCCCGCGGAGACAGCTCCCGCGCCCGGCAGACCGGAGGGACCGGACTCGGTCTCGCGATCGTCAAGGCCATCGTGGAGGGCCACCACGGCCGCATCGCGGTCGACAGCGAGCCCGGCGACACGACCTTCACGGTCCGGATCCCGATGACTCCTCCCGGCGAGACTCCGCCCGACGCCTGACCCGGGGCCCCGAAAGGGAGGAAGAGGGTCAGGTCAGTAGCCGGCGAAGGCGTCGGTGGTGAGCGAACGGGCCTTCTGCAGCGCGGGCGCGAGGTCGGCGATGAGCCGCGGCGGCCCGGAGATGAAGGCGTGCCGCGCCGAGAGGTCCCCCACCGCGTGCTCCAGGGTCTCCGTGTCCAGACGGGCCCCCTGCGCCCAGGTCCAGTGCGCGGGGAGGTCGTCCGGCTCGTCGCGGGTGAACACGACCGTGCGCACACCCGTCGCGGCGAGCTCGTCGCGGAAGGCGAGCTCCTCCGCCGAGGACGCCACGTAGACGAGGACGATGTCGCGCCGCTCCCCCGTCGCCTGGAGCTGCCGGAGCTGCGACACGAACGGGGTCACGCCGATGCCGGCCGCGACCATAAGCACCGGCTGCTCACCGCGCGGGAGGATGAAGTCGCCCCAGGTTCCGGTCACCGCGAACGTCGCACCGGGCTCGGCTGCCGCGAGAGCCCGCTTGTAGCTCGACGGGTGCTGCTGGTCGCCGTTCTTGTACGCGATGCGGAGGATCGGCAGGTCGGCCGGAGCGGACACGATGCTGAACTCGCGGCGGGTCCCCCGCGCGTCCGGCCGTCGGTGCGGCACGTCGAGCTCGAGATACTGCCCGGGGAGGAACCGCACGCGGCCCTTCGCCCGGAAGGTGAGCTCCTGGGCAGTCGGCGTCACGGAGGCGCGGCTCTCCAGGACGAGACGCACGGACCCGCGGAGCGCGAACGCGAAGGCCACGAGGTTCCCGATGAGCAGAGCGCGCTCCTGTCCGAGCGTGAACAGACCGGCCACGGAGATCGGCCACCCCGCGAGCACGCCCACCACGACGGCGACGACGAGCTGCTGCCGACGACGCGGCGGGAGCGTCAAGGGCTCCGACAGCATGAACGCGCCGAGGAAGAGGAACGGCGACTGGAGCACCGCGAACGACAGCGCCGTCACGACGTCGAAGGAGACGTCGAACTGCACGGCCTGCACCGCCTGCCGCACGATCGAGGTGGCGACGGCGACGACGAGGAAGAGCAGGACGACCCCGACCTTCTCCGTACGCCACAGCACGGCCAGCCCGAGGAGGACGACGGGGATCACGAGAACCGGCGTGCCGACCCACCACGACGACGAGGTGCCGAGCCAGCTGAAGGCGTCGAACACCCCCAGGATCGATACGACCGCCGCACCGAACGCCGCCGGGTTGAAGATGTGGCGTCCTCGCCAGGCGATGAGGTACTTGGACGCGCTGGCCACCGCACCGGCGATCCCGAGACCGAGCAGCGCCGACGGCTCGATGCCGGGACGCAGCACGAACAGCAGGATGAGGGCAGTGACGAGGGAGGACTCCACGCGCCAGGGCAGGCGGAGCAGGCGCTGCGCGACCGCGTCCACGGCCGAGATCACGACCGCGAGCACGAGGAAGGACGCCACCAGCTCCCCCGGCGTCGGAGACACGATCACCCCGAACAGGGACAGCACGAGGGCGATGATGGCCAGTGCCGTCAGCGCGAACAGCACGAGGCGGTACATCGACAGCGCGCCGAGGACGGCGAGGACGCGCTGGCGGGCGGCGGCGAAGGCGGTGGTCATGGGTTCCTGTCTCCCCGGGTTCCGGCAGCAGCGGCGGGTGCCGCGGTGAAGAGCTCGGCGTGGCAACCGGGCGAGCGCTGCGCACGGCCGTCGGTGGTCATGCGCACCCACTCGACGCCCCAGCGGGCGGCCAGCTCCGGGCCGCCGTCGAAGAACAGCGCGGTGGCCACGGCATCCGCCGTCATCGCCTCCGGGGCGAGAGCCCACGTCGCGGCCCAGGTGCGGACGGGCCGTCCCGTCCGCGCATCGAGCACGTGGTGGAGGCCCTCGCCCCAGGCCCGTCGATTGACGGCCGAGGCGCACAGCGCGCCGTCTGTGATCTCGACCACGCCGATCGCCTTCCGCGCATCGAACGGGTGCTCGAGAGCGACGCGCACGCCGGCGCCGCGCACCCGGATGTCTCCGCCGGCATCCACGACCACGTCCCCGGGAACGTCGGCCAGCACCGCCATCACGCGATCGACGAGACGCCCCTTGCCGAGGGCGCCCACGTCGAGGAGGGCGGGCTCGTGCGCCTCGGCCGTGTCCGCCGCCCAGGTCAGCCGGGACGTCCAGGAGGCGGGAGCGGGGCGGGGCTGCCCCGCCCGCAGCGAGTAGGCGGCGTCATAGCCCAGGGCCTCCAGGCTGTCGGCGACCAGGGGGTTCACCGCACCGGCCGTCGCGGCATCGAGCTCGCGATAGGCATCGAGCATCGGCCCCGCGTCCGGAGCGGTCAGCGAGCCGCCCGACCGGCCGAGACGCACCACGTCGGAGTCGTCGCGGAAGCGGGACCAGAGGCGATCGAAGCGCTCGATCTCGGCGGTCACGGCCGCGCGGACGTCATCCGTGAGCGGGGCACCGGTCTCGATCTCCCACCCGGTGCCGATCGCCTCGAATCGCCACTCCCCCATGAGGACGCCTCGCGCCTAGGCGGCGGCCTGCTCCTTGATGGAGGCCACGGCGTCGTTGAAGCCGCCGCTCGTGAGCGAGGACCCGGCGACGCGGCTGACGTTCAGCTCGTCGATCGGCTTCCCCACGACCTCGTCGGCGATCCCGTCGATGAACTCGCCCTGGTACCGCTCGGTCTCCGGAGCCTTCGGGTCGCCGGTCACCTCGACCTCCGTCACGACGCCGTCGGCGAGGGTGAGCGTGACGGTGATCTCCTCCACCGTCTCCGGGGTCTGGTACGAGCCGTCGGCGGTGTACGTGCCGTCGGTGTAGGTGCCGGAGGCGTCACCCCCGCTCGACGAGGACGAGGAGCTCGACCCCGCGGTCTCGTCGGTGCCGGTCGAGGTGTCTGCGGCGTCGCCGGTCGACGAGCATCCCGCGAGGACGAACAGCCCTGCGACCCCGAGGAGGGCAGTGCCGGTGCGGACAGAGGTCGGAACGGTCGTGCGGATCATGGGGTCCTCCGTGGTCGTCGTCGGTCGACTCTTCCGTCGATGACTCGACCGTAAGCAGCCCGGCTATGCACGGGCTGTGCCGTCCCGATGAGTTACGCGTCTCCGCCGAACATGCTCGTGACGGAGCCGTCTTCGAAGACCTCATGGATCGCCCGCGCGAGCAGCGGCGCGATCGGCAGCACCGTGAGGTTCTCCCAACGACGCGACGCGGAGAGCGGGATGGTGTCCGTGACGACGACCTCGTCGATCGCCGCATCCTGCAGCCGCTCGGAGGCCGGGTCGCTGAAGATCGCGTGGGTCGCCGCGACGATCACGCGGTGCGCGCCGTTCGCCTTGAGCGCCTGCGCCGCCTTGACGATCGTGCCGCCGGTGTCGATCATGTCGTCGACGAGGAGACAGGTGCGTCCCTCCACGGTGCCGACGATCTCGTGCACGGAGACCTGGTTGGCGACCTTCGGGTCGCGGCGCTTGTGGATGATCGCGAGCGGCGCGCCGAGGCTGTCCGACCAGGTGTCGGCGACGCGAACGCGCCCCATATCCGGGGAGACGACCGTGAGGATCTCGCGGTCCTCCGGCGTGAGCGTGCGCTCGAAGTGGTCCAGGAGCACCGGCTTGGCGAACAGGTGGTCGACGGGGCCGTCGAAGAAGCCCTGGATCTGGGCGGCGTGCAGGTCGACGCTCATCACGCGGTCGGCGCCTGCCGTCTTCAGCAGATCGGCGACGAGGCGGGCGCTGATGGGCTCACGGCCACGGCCCTTCTTGTCCTGACGCGAATACGGATAGTACGGCGCGACGACGGTGATGCGCTTGGCCGAGGCGCGCTTGGCGGCGTCGATCATGATGAGCGTCTCCATGAGCCACTCGTTGACCGGCTCCCCGAAGGTCTGCACGAGGAAGAGGTCGCAGCCGCGGATCGAGACCTCGAAGCGCGCGTAGATCTCGCCGGAGGCGAAGGTACGGTGCTCGACCGGAGCGATCTCGGTGCCGAGCGAAGCGGCGACGGCCGCCGTCAGCTCGGGATGCGATCGACCACCAGCGATGACCAGACGCTTCTTCGTCTTGGCGACGAGGCCGGGGGCCACGCCGTTGTCGCGATCCAGGTCGACCGTCTTCTTCTTCCGGGCCATGCTCCGCCTATTCCGCCGAATTCTCCCGGGCCGCGGCATCCGCCGCGCCCGTCCCTGCTCTGTTCTTCTCGACCCACCCCTCGATGTTGCGCTGGGGGGCCACGCTCATGGCCAGGGCACCGGCCGGGACGTCCTTGCGGACGACGGCGCCGGCGCCGGTCTTCGCACCAGGACCAAGCCTAACGGGCGCGACCAGCACCGTGTGCGAGCCGGTGTGCACCTCGTCGCCGATCTCCGTGCGGTGCTTGTTGACGTCGTCGTAGTTCGCCGTGATGGTGCTCGCGCCGAGGTTGACGCCACGGCCGATCGTCGCATCGCCCACGTACGACAGGTGCGGCACCTTGCTCCCCTCGCCGATCTCGGCGTTCTTCGTCTCGACGTAGGCGCCGATCTTGCCCTTCGGGCCGAGCACGGTGCCGGCGCGGAGGTAGGAGAACGGGCCCACGGTCGCCTCGGCGCCGATCACGGCCAGAGTGGCGTCGGTGCGACGGACGACCGCATCCTCTCCCACTTCGCAGTCGACGAGAGTCGTGTCCGGTCCGATCGTCGCGCCCGCGGCGATCGTCGTCGCGCGCAGGATCTGCGTGTTCGGCAGGATCGTGACGTCGGGGGCGAGCGTGGCGTCGTCGTCGATCCACGTCGTGGCCGGGTCGACGATGGTGACGCCCTCGAGCTGCCAGCGACGGACGATGCGGGCATTCAGACGACGGCCGACCTCGGCGAGCTGGGCGCGGTCGTTGACCCCGAACGTGACCTCGACGTCCGACACGATCGACGCCGCGACCCGGTCGCCGTCCCGGCGCACGAGGCCGGGCACGTCGGTCAGGTACATCTCCCCCTGGGCGTTGTCCACGCCGATCCGGGGCAGGTAGGTGCGCAGTGTGGCAGCACGGAAGACGTACATGCCGGCGTTGATCTCGCTGACCGCCGCCTCCTCCGCCGTCGCGTCCTTCTGCTCGACGATGCGGTCCACGGTGCCGTCGGCATCGCGGATGACCCGCCCGTAGCCGGTGGGGTCGTCGACGAGGGCGGTCATGAGGGTCGCCGGCGCTCCGGAGGCGCGGTGCTCGGCGAGGAACGTCGAGAGCGTCTCGGCATCGGCCAGCGGGCAGTCGCCGGAGAGCACGAGCACGTCGCCGTCGAAGTCTGCGGGGAGCGCGTCGACGGCGACCTGGACGGCGCGGCCCGTGCCCGGAACCTCGTCCTGGTCGATGAAGACGGCGTCCGGGTAGTCCTCACGCAGCGCGGAGACGACCTGATCGCGCTCGTGCCGCACGACGACCTCGATGTGCGACGGGTGCAGCCGAGTCGCCGTCGTCAGCACGTGTCCGACCAGAGGCCGCCCGCTGATCCGGTGCAGCACCTTCGGCAGGCGCGACTTCATGCGCGTGCCTTGGCCCGCGGCGAGGACGACGACGGCGAGGTTGTTCTCAGTCATGCTCCGCCGCCAGGACTCGAACCTAGACCTCACAGCTCCAAAGGCTGTCGTGCTGCCATTACACCACGGCGGACCGCGCTGCCCCCGGGGCACCGCCCGATAAGTCTGCCACGTCCTCGCCCGTCTTCCTGTGCGTGAGGCGCACGCCGAGTGGGCTCGTCATCCGCTCGAAACACGGCTCTGCGATGCTGGGACGATGAGCCTCGTGATCGACCGTGTCACCGTCGCCACCCCCGAGATCGCGGCCTTCATCGCCGCACACCACGCGGAGATGGACGGCACTGCTCCGCCCGAGAGCCAGCATGCGCTTCCGCTCGACCGGCTGCTGACTCCACGCGTCCGGTTTTTCACGGGACGGGTCGACGGACGGATCGCCGCGACGGGCGCCCTCGCGGTCGTCGAGGACGGACATGAGGAGCTGAAGTCGATGCGCACCGATCCCGCCTTCCGCGGACGCGGGTTCGGGCGGACGATGCTCGGTCATCTGCTCGACGACGCCGGCGCGCGCGGCATCGGTCGCGTGTCGCTCGAAACCGGCCGGGACCCCTTCTTCGATCCGGCCCGGGCGATGTACGCCGCCGCCGGCTTCCGGGAGGGTCCGCCGTTCGGCTCCTACCTCCCCGACCCGCACAGCGCGTTCCTCACGATGCTGCTCCCCGCGTCCTCCGCGGTCGCGATGCCGCCGGGAGCGATAATGAACGGATGAGCGAGGCGGATGAGGTCGATCGGATCGTCGGCGCGTGGAACACGCAGCGGCCCGACCTCGACTTCTCCCCGCTCGAGGTGCTGTCCCGCATGGACCGCCTCTCCCGGCACCTCGACCGCGCGCGCCGCGAGGTGTTCCGCAGGAGCGACCTCGAGCCCTGGGAGTGGGACGTGCTGTCGGCGCTGCGCCGGGCGGGGTCGCCGTTCCAGCTCTCGCCCAAGCAGCTCCTGCAGCAGACCCTCGTGTCGAGCGGCACCATGACCAACCGCATCGACCGTCTGGTCGGCCGTCGCTTCGTGCGCCGTGAAGCCGACCCCGCGGACGGCCGCAGCGTGCTCGTGACCCTGACCGACGACGGCCGGGTCCGCGTGGACGCCGCGATCACCCGGCTCGTCGACGCCGAGGCCGACCTCCTGCGCGCCCTCTCGCGCGCCGACCGCGACCGGCTGGCCGCCCTGCTGCGGAAGCTGAGTCTCAGCTTCGACACCTGACCCGGGCTCGGTCCTCTTCGGTACGGTCCGTCCTGTTCAGGCAGGTCAGGGTCCGAGGAGGAGGCGCCGGTTCTTGGCCGGGACGGTGTCCGGGAGCGTGGCGACGACCTCGGCGATCGACACCGCCTCCAGAGTCCCTCGCCAGGCCTCGTGGGCACGGCGCATCACGACGGCGAGTGCGCACGGCGCGGTGCAGTCCTCCGGACGGGCGGCTCCTCTCCCCTGCTGACGGAGCTCACGGCAGACGTAGGGGTCGGCGGCGCCGTCGACCGCGGTGACGAGATCGAGGACGCTGATGTTCTCGGGCTCCCTGGCCAGGCGGAAGCCGCCGCGGGGCCCCGTGCTTCCGGTGAGGATGCCGGCGCGGACGAGCTTCGCGAGCTGCTTCGAGAGGTACGGCCCCGGCACGCCGAAGTGCTCGGCGAGCTGCGCACCCGACACCGTCGACCCGCCGGGGAGCTGGGCGATCACCGCGACGGTGTGCAGCACCCATTCGGAGGTCTCGGGGAGTTTCACTTGCCCATCGTACCGGGACCGCCCTATTGTGGACACACAATATCCATGATTCAAGGAGCGGGCATGCGCATAGCGGTCGCAGGAGGCACGGGACGGATCGGGCGGCTGGTCGTCGAGGAGGCCCGGCGTCGGGGGCACGATCCGCTGTCGCTCAGCCGCAGCGAGGGCGTCGATCTGACCACGGGCGAAGGCCTCCCCGCCCTGCTGCGCGGGGTGGATGCGGTCGTCGATGCGACGAATCCCCCGGTATCCGACGTCGCCGAGGCCGAGCGGGTGTTCACCACGCTCAGCCGCACGCTGCTCACCGCCGAGGGCGAAGCCGGGGTCGGCCACCACGTGGCCCTCTCGATCGCGGCGCTCGATCGCGTGCGCGGCAACCCCCACTACGCAGGCAAACGCGCCCAGGAGCGAGAGGTCACTCGTGGCCCCGTCCCGTTCACCATCGTGCGGGCGACGCAGTTCCACGACTTCCCCGCGATGATCGCCGAGTGGAGCATCGAGGACGGTGAGGGCGTCGTGCCCCCGCTGCTCCTGCAGCCCATCGCGCCCGCGGACGTGGCCGCCGCCCTCGTCGACGCGGCGGAGTCGCCGGCGCTCGGTGGTTCCTTCGACATCGCCGGACCCCGCACGGAGGACGCCGTCGACATGGCGCGCCGCACTCTCGCGGCGTGGGGCCGCGACCTTCCGCTGCGCGCCGCGTGGAAGGGTGCCGCGCTCGGCGTCGAGTTCGCGGGCGAGGTGCTGCTTCCCGGGGGCCACGCCCGAACGGCGGCGACGACCTTCGACGACTGGCTAGCTGCCGAAACCCGCTGACACCCCGACCGGTTCCGGGGCGCGGGGCCCCGGGCAGGCCTGGCCGGTCGCCTAGGCTGGGAGCACCCGGTCGCAGCCCCGCGACCCCTGCTCCGAAGGCCGAGACATGGGCATGCCCTCCCCGCTTCCCGTGCGCGACGGGGTCGGCGCGACCCGGCTGCACGTGCCGATGACGGGTGCGTGGCCCACCGTCGCCGCCTACATGGTCGAGCGATTCTTCCACCTCGATCCGGAGCGGCTGCTCGTGCGCTTCGACCGCGGGGAGATCGTCGCGCGCGACGGCCGGCCGCTCTCCCGGGACACGCCTCTCGGCGCCGAGGAGTTCGTCTGGTACTACCGGGAGCCTCCGGTCGAGAAGCAGATCCCGTTCACCGAGGAGATCCTGCACCAGGACGAGAATCTGGTGGTGGTGGACAAGCCGCACTTCCTCCCCACCACGCCGGGCGGCAAGTACCTGCAGAACTCCGCCCTCGTCCGGCTGCGCAATCGCCTCGGCAACCCGGATCTCACGCCCATCCACCGCCTCGACCGGGCCACGGCGGGGCTGCTGATGTTCTCCGCCCGTCCAGCCACCCGCGGCGCCTACCAGCTGCTGTTCGAGGACCGCCGTGTGGAGAAGGTGTACGAGGCGGTCTCGGCACGCCCGGCGGACTGGGATCCGTCGCGGTTCCCCCTCGTCTACCGCAACCGGATCGAGAAGCTCCGCGGTCAGGTGTGCGTGCAGGTGGATGAGGACGGCGAGCCGAACTCCGAGACGCTCATCGAGGTCATCGCCGCCGACGATCGCGTCGTGCACACGCTTCTCCGTCCGCACAGCGGGAAGATGCACCAGCTCCGTGTGCACCTCGCCGCCCTCGAGCTCGGTATCCTCCACGACGGCTTCTACCCCGTGCTGCAGCCGGAGCGTCCGGACGACTTCACCCGCCCGCTCCAGCTCCTCGCACGCGAGCTCCGGTTCACCGATCCGCTGAGCGGGCAGGAGCGCACGTTCACCACGCGCCGGAGCCTGCAGGAGGCCCCGGCACGCTGATCGACCTCAGCGGCGCATGACCTTCCGCGCGAGCCGGGTGCCGAGAAGCTGCACGAGGTGCACGAACACCACGATGAGGATGATCGCCGCCCACATCACGAGCGGCTCGAACTGCCGGAAGCCGTAGATCTGCGCGAAGGCCCCGAGCCCGCCGCCGCCGATGAGTCCGGCCATCGCGGTCATGTCGATGAGCGCGACGACGATGAAGGTGTAACCGAGGATGAGCGGGCCGAGCGACTCGGGGATCGCGACGGTGAAGAGGATCCGCCACGGCCCGGCCCCCATCGCCCGCGCCGCCTCGATCACGCCCGGCGATACGGAGACGAGATGCTGCTCGACGATACGGCCGATCGCGAACGCCGCCGCGAGACCGATGATGAACGCTCCGGCGGTGGTGCCGATGCCGCTGCCGACGACCAGCCGCGCGAACGGCTGCGCCA
Source organism: Microbacterium sp. str. 'China' (assembly GCF_002993305.1). Taxonomy (NCBI): domain Bacteria; kingdom Bacillati; phylum Actinomycetota; class Actinomycetes; order Micrococcales; family Microbacteriaceae; genus Microbacterium; species Microbacterium sp. str. 'China'. The sequence continues at coordinate 2,466,483 of NZ_CP027434.1, forward strand.
CCGCCATGAAGATGACGAACGGGATCGGTCGGAAGAAGTTCACCACGAAGTTGATGAGCCCGGAGACGACGCGGTTCGGCATCAGTCCGCCGGGGCGCGTCACGTACAGCAGGACGCCCACGGCAAGGCCGAGGATCCCGCCGAGCACGAGCGCGAACGACGTCATGTACAGGGTCTCGAGCGCGGCCTGCCAGAACTCCGGCCACAGTTCGTTCAGACGGTCCATCAGCGTCCCTCCTCTCCGGCGATGACGGTGACTTCGACCCGCTCCGCGATACGCGCCAGTGCCGTGTCGATCGCCGCGCGGTCACCCCGGATGGCGAGCGTGAGGTGGCCGAACGCACGACCCCGGATGTCGTTGATCCCGCCGTAGACGAGCTCGAAGTCGAGACCCGCCGAAGCGAGGTCGAGGAACACCTGAGCCTGCGACGAGTCGCCGTCGCGGAACGACAGGGTCACCAGGCGTCCGGTGTGCCGGTCCCGCAGCACCGCGAGTTCCGACGGCGAGGGCACCCCCTTCACCACCGTGCCGACGAACCGCTGGGACGCCGGATTCCGCGGGGCGGAGAAGACATCGAAGACGTCGCCCTGCTCGATGACCCGTCCGTTCTCCATGACGGCGACGCGGGTGGCGATGGTCTGGATCACATCCATCTCGTGGGTGATGACGACGATCGTGACGCCCTGCTCCTCGTTGACGCGCTTGAGCAGGTCGAGGACCTCGTGCGTGGTCTGCGGATCGAGCGCGCTCGTCGCTTCGTCAGCGAGGAGGATGGCGGGCTTGGTGGCGAGCGCGCGGGCGATCCCGACGCGCTGCTTCTGTCCACCGGAGAGCTGCTCGGGGTACGCCTTCGCCTTGTCGGAGAGCCCCACGAACGACAGCAGCTCGGCGACGCGCTCTTCGATATCCGGCTTCGACCAGCCGGCGAGCTTGAGCGGATACGCGATGTTGGCCTTGACGCTGCGCGACGAGAACAGGTTGAACTGCTGGAAGATCATCCCGATGCCGCCGCGCACGGCGCGCAGCTCGCTCTCCTTGAGCGCCGTGATGTCGACGCCGTCGACCGTGATGGTGCCGCGGGTGGCCGGCTCGAGCGCGTTGATGAGACGGACGAGCGTCGACTTCCCCGCACCGGAGTATCCGATGATGCCGAAGACGTCGCCCTTGTCGATGGAGAGGGTGACGTCGTCGACGGCGACGATCTCGCGATCGCCCTGGCTGCGGGAGGGGTATGTCTTGGAGACGTTCGTCAGGGTGACGATCGGCATGTGGTGCTCCGGTCTGGTTCTCGGGAAACGGAGAATCGGGCAGCGCACGAAGCGCCACCCGATTCTCCCTCATCGAACAGGGGGCGGATCACACCCCGGCGTCCGGTTACTTCTCTTCGGCGTCCTTCTGAACCTTCTCCAGCGAGGCCACGAGGTCCTCGACCGGAGTACGCAGCGCCACCGCGGTGTCGCCGGAGGACTCGAGCAGCCCCGCCTGCACTTCCTCGTTCGTCTGGAAGATCTCCACGAGCTTCTGGTACGTCTCGTTGTCCGCGTCCTCCGCACGCGCGGCGAAGATGTTGACGTACGGGAGGGCGTTCGGGTCCTCCGGGTCGTCCTGCGCGATCGCGTCGTCGAACGTCAGTCCGGCGTCCTCGACGAAGTCGTTGTTGATGATCGCGGCGGCGACATCCGGGAGCGAGGTCGGGATGAGCGCACCCTCGAGGGCCGTCACCTTCACCTTCGACTTGTCCGCGTCGATGTCGGCGAGGTCGGAGTACGGCGTGCCGCCGCTCTTGAGCTCGAGCAGACCCGCCTGCTGCAGGACGTTGAGCGCCCGTGCCTGGTTCGACGCGTCGTCGGGAACCGCGACCGTGTCGCCCTTCTTGATGTCGTCGACGTCGTCGTACTTCGTCGAGTACAAGCCGAGCGGGTAGATGGCGGTCGAGCCGATGGGCGTGAGATCGGAGCCCGAGGCGTTGTTGTACTCCGCGAGGTACACGATGTGCTGGAACTGGTTGAGGTCGATCTCCCCCTCGGTCAGCGCCGGGTTCGGCTGCTCGTAGGACCCGAAGTCGACGAGCTCGACCGTGATGCCCTCGTCGGCGGCGGCCTCGACGAAGGGCGCCCACTGCGCGTCGCCCTTCCCGACGACACCGATCTTGACGGTCTCGTTCTCGGAGCCGCCGTCGCCGGAGCCCGCGTCGGACGAGGTGGCGCACCCGGCGAGGGCGACGAACAGCGGGACCACGGCGAGCGCGGCGAGGGCGGAGGTGGTGCGGCGGGACATGATGAGGGGTTCCTTCCTGGCGGGACTCGACAACGTTAGGCAGGAGGGCGCGCTGTCGCGGAATCGGTATGTCACACGGCGTCACAGCCGTGCGGGATCGGGTCAGTCGAACTCTTCGATGCCCTGCAGACGCACCTGCTCCAGGTCGAGACGGGCGGAGATCCGGCGGACCACCATGTCGTCCACGGTGCCGGCGCCGCGGAGCCCGAGCAGGACCTCGCGCTTGCGGTCGAGCAGCGCGAGCTTGAGCCGGGTGTGTTCCTCGTGCCGCACGAGCGGCGAGCGCTGGGCGAGGTCGACGTCGGCGGAGGTCGCGATCATCTGCAGCGTCGTGCCGTCCGTGGCCTCGGGGTCGGGGGCGGTCCCGGCCGAGACCGCGACGTCGCCTGCTTCCTCCTCCGCCGGGCGCGCCTCTCCCCCGGTGCCGTAGGGATCGGGCTGGCCGAGCATCTCGTCCAGCGCGTCGGCCTCGGCATCGATGAGCGCCTGCTCGCGCGCGAGTGTTCGGGCGTTCGCGAACTCCAGCGCCTGGTACCCCTCAGCACGCACCCGGTCGCGCACCTCCTGGCCGATGCCGTGCTCCGCGGCGAGGTCGTCGAGCGCGGCGAGGGCTGCTCCGGAGATCGCCCGCTCGGCGAGCTCGTACTCCTCGTCCTCGGCATGGTCGACCGGGAACCGCGCCCACCGCACGAGCGCGGGAAGCAGCGGCGCCTGCACGAGGAGGCTGAGCAGGATCACCCCGGCTGTCACGAAGACGATCTCGTCACGCCCGCCCACCATGCTCCCTTCTGGGACACCGGTCGGCACCGACAGCGCGATCGCCAGCGACACCGCGCCGCGCATGCCGGCGACCGTGGACACGAGCCGGGCACGGGAGCGGGCTCCGCGGGGCGGTCGTTCGGACGGCCGCCGCTGGAACAGGGCGTTGAGGAGCTGGAACACGTACCGGACGGCGAACAGCGTCACCCACACGGCGAGCGTCACGAGCACCAGACGGCCGATGGCGGCGGCGGAGATCTCGTGCGCGACGAACTGCACCTCGAGGCCGATGAGGACGAACAGCGCCCCGTTGAGGAGGAAGACGCCGAACGGCCACGCGGCGTCGGCCTGCCGTCGCGAAGCCGCGGTCGTCACGCGCGGCGACACCCAGGCGACGATGAGTCCGGCGACGACCACGGCGAGCACCCCGGACGCGTGGACGAGCTCGGCGAGCAGGAACGCGGAGAACGGCACGAGCAGCAGCGTGACGTTGATGACGATGGTGGACGAGATGCGGCGCAGCAGCAGCGTGGCCAGGGCCGCGACCGCGATCCCCGCGGCGATTCCACCCACGTACGACACCAGCACGTCCCAGGTGACCGAGAGCGGCGTGACCTGGCCGCCCAGCGCTAGGGACACGGCGATGGCGTAGAGCACGAGCGCGGTGCCGTCGTTGGTCAGGCTCTCGGCCTTGAGCTTCATGAACATCCGACGCGGCAGCAGCCGGCCGAGCGCGGCGACGGCCGTGGCGTCGGGCGGCGCGACCGCGGCCCCGAGGATGAGGGCGATCTCCCAGGGCATGCCGAACAGCACGCCGATGCCGGCCACCGCGAACGCAGAGGCGACGACGAGGAGGGTGCTCATCGGCACGATGTAGCGGAAGTCGCGGCGGATCGACCGCAGCGATGTCGTGAGGCTCTCCCAGAACAGCATCACCGGCAGGAACAGCAGCAGCACGGTCTCCGGCGGCAGCTGGACCTCACGCAGCGGCGGGATGAATCCCAGCGCCAGACCGAGGATGACGAGGACGAGCGGCAGCGCGAGACGCACGCGCGGGGCGATCAGGGTTCCGACGAGGATCGTGAGTCCGAGCAGGACGGTTACTTCGAGGCCTTCCATCGCTACTCCCAACAGTCGTGGGAGAAGGATATTCCTCCGTCAGCCGATCTGCTCCGTGAGTTCGAACCAGCGCAGCTCCAGCTCTTCGATCTCGGCCTCCTGCGCGGTGATCGCCTTCATCCGCTCGCCGAGGCCCGCGTAGTCGGACTGGTCATGGTCGGCGAGGGCGTGCTTGGCCGCGTCGACCTGCTGCGTGAGCTTCTGGATGCGACGCTCGAGGGCGGCCGCTTCCTTCTGCGCCGCCCGGAGAGCCGCGCCGTCGAGACCGCTCGCTGCGGGGGCCGACGCCGCCGTCGAGGTCGCCGGGGCGCTCTCGACGCGCTGCCGCAGGCGCAGGTACTCGTCGACGCCGCCCGGGAGATGCCGCAGGCGCCCTGCGCCGTCCGGACCGGGAAGGATCGCGTACTGCTGATCCGTCACCCGCTCCAGGAAGTACCGGTCGTGGCTCACGACGAGGAGCGTGCCCGACCAAGAGTCGAGGAGGTCCTCGATCGCGGCGAGCATGTCGGTGTCCATGTCGTTCGTGGGCTCGTCGAGGATGAGCACGTTCGGCTGGTCGAGCAGCACCAGCAGCAGCTGCAACCGACGCTGCTGGCCACCGGAGAGATCCTTCACCGGCGTCGAGAGCTGGGCGGAGGAGAACCCGAGTCGCTCCAGGAGCTGTCCTGGCGTGAGGTCCTGCGCCTTCGACCCGGCGCCGAGCGTGTACGAGGTGCGCAGACCCGAGATGACCACGCGCACGGGGTCGTTCCAGTGCGGCAGGAGTTCGTCGAGGCGCTGCGTGAGCGTACGGACCTGTACGGTCTTCCCCCGCTTGATCCGCCCCTCGGTGGGCTCGACCGTGCCGGAGATGAGCCCCAGGAGTGTGGACTTCCCGGCGCCGTTCACGCCGAGGATGCCCGTGCGCTCGCCCGGGGCGATCCGCCACTCGACGTCCTTGAGCACGGTCTTCCCGCCGGTCCCTGATCCCGCCTGGGTCCCTGAGCCCGCCTGGGTCCCTGAGCCTGTCGAAGTCTGGGTCCCTGAGCCTGTCGAAGTCTGGGTCCCTGAGCCTGTCGAAGTCTGGGTCCCTGAGCCTGTCGAAGTCTGGGTCCCTGAGCCTGTCGAAGGGTAGGTCACCCCCACATCGAGCAGGTCGACGACGTCCTTGCCCAGCCGCGAGACGGCGAGCGACTGCAGCGAGACCTTGTCACGGATCTCGGGCACGTCGGCGATGAGCTCGTTGGCCGCATCGATGCGGAACTTGGGCTTGCTGGTGCGGGCCGGGGCACCGCGACGCAGCCAGGCGAGCTCCTTGCGGGCGAGATTCTGCCGCTTCGCCTCGGTCGCCGCCGCCATGCGGTCGCGCTCGACCCGCTGCAGGATGTACGCCGCATAGCCGCCCTCGAAGGGCTCGACGATGCGATCGTGCACCTCCCACGTCTCGGTACAGATCTCGTCGAGGAACCACCGGTCGTGGGTCACGACGAGGAGGGCTCCGGCGTTCGCGGGCCAGCGCTTCTTGAGGTGACCGGCGAGCCAGGTGATCGCCTCGACGTCGAGGTGGTTCGTCGGCTCGTCGAGAGCGATGACGTCCCAGTCTCCGGTGAGCAGCTTCGCGAGCGACACGCGGCGGCGCTGACCGCCGGAGAGGGAGCCGATCTGCGCGTCCCAGGGAAGGTCGGTCAGCAGCCCCTCGATCACGTCGCGGACGCGGGCGTCTCCGGCCCATTCGTGCTCGGCCATGTCGCCGACGACGGCGGCGCCGATCGTGATGTCGTCGGGGAGGGTGTCGGCCTGGTCCAGCACGCCGATGCGGGTGCCGCCGCGGACGGTCACCCGGCCGGAGTCCGGCTCCTTCGTGCCGGCGAGCATGCCGAGAAGGCTCGACTTGCCGTCGCCGTTCCGGCCGACGATGCCGATGCGGTCGCCCTCCTCGATGCCGAGGGTCACGGCGTCGAAGACGACGCGGGTCGGGTATTCGAGGTGCAGGGCTTCGGCCCCGAGAAGATGTGCCATGTCCTCTCCAGGGTAGTCGCGCCGCGTCGGACGGTCTCCCGGTCAGACCAGCGACGGGGCAAAGAGCTCCGGCAGCGCGGCGGTGAAGACCTCGAAGTGGCTGTACCAGACCGTGTGGGCGGCCCCGGGGATGCTGCGCACCGTCACCCCACCGTGCTCGAACCGCCGCGCGTCCTCGTCGGTGACCCAGGCACTGGGTTCTGCGCGGACGACGATGGAGCCGGGCGCGGCGGTCCAATGGCCGTCCTCCCCGCAGGAGACGGAGGCCGCGGTCGGCGGATCGAAGCGCTCGGCCGCCCGCGCCTCGACCGAGGCGTCGTCCACGGAGTAGAAGGGCCGGAGCTTGCGGAGCTCGGCGGGCGACATACGCGCGCGGCGGTCGTGCTCGTACTGCGAGATGAGAGAGGCGCGGTCCTGCCCGCCCTGAAGGGCGAGCGGCGCGTCGACGTAGACAGCGAGGCCCGGTTCGAGGCGCGGCGCGGCGGCGGCGAGCACAGTAGCGCCGAAGGAGTGCCCGACGGCGACGGCGGGCGGGGCGGTGGCCCTGTCCCCCGCGGCGGACCCTGCCCCCGGAAGGAGAGCCGTATGCGCCAGAGTCTCGACGACGGCATCGGCCGCCGTCTCTATCGTGAGCTCCGGGTCACGCGGAGAGAGGCCGTGGCCCGGCAGATCGAGCGCAAGCACGCGGAAGCCGCGTTCCACGAGCAGCGGGACCACGCGGTGCCAGCTCTCGGCGGACCCCATCATGCCGTGCAGCAGCACGGCGACACGGTCGCCCTCCCCGGCTTCGATGACGTTCAGGAGCACGGAGCCAGTCAACCACGGTCGTTATCCTTTCGTGATACGACTTTCGGCCAGATTCCTTCGAATCTTCGTTCGAATGTCGGTGGTCGATGATGGACTGACGCCATGCCCGCACTGCTCGACGCGACCGACTCCCAGATGGCGATTCTCGCCGATCTGGTGGAGGGGCTGGAAGCGGCGGAGAAGACGCTGAGCAGCATGCAGGCGGCCCGCGACGGACTGCTCGCGATGGCCGGCCGACTGGCGGTCGACATCGCCCGACAGGCGCGTCACCCAGACGGCGCAGACATGGCGATCCGCACGGTCGCCGCGGAGATCGGGGCCGCACAGCGCGTCAGCGACCGCACGATCGAGCGGCGGATGTCCGATGCGTCCTGGCTGGTCGAACGGTTCCCCGCCGTCTGGGAGGCTCAGGGCGCCGGCCGGATCAGCGCCGCGCATGCACGCGTGATCGTGGAGGCGGGGGCTCACCTCGATGACCCGGACGACCGTTCGCGTTTCGCGACGGAGGCGATCGAGGTGGCCGCTGCAGAGTCTCCGAACCGGATACGCCGACTCGTGCGCCGACTGGCCGACCGGTTCCAGGAGCGGACGCTCGTCGAGCGACATCGTGACGCCCGGGAGCTGCGCCGCGTCTGGGTGACAGACCTCGAAGACGGCATGGCCGAGCTCGGCGCCCGCGGCCCCGCGGCCCTCGTGCACGGGATGTACGACCGGCTCTCCCAGATGGCGCATGCCGTGCGGGAGGAGAACGCACAGGCACGGCGTCGAGAGTCGGAAGAGAGCATCCTCGACGACAGGACCGTGGATCAGCTGCGCGCGGATCTGCTCGCCGACCTCGTCCTGACCGGCGCTCCGGCGGGCCATGACTCGGAAGAGGGGCTGCTCTCGGAGCTTCGAGCTCGCGTCGAGGTCACCGTGCCGGTGCTGACGCTGATGCACGGCGAGCAGGAACGGACGACGGACGGTACTCCGATCCTCGCCGCCGAGCTGGACGGGGTCGTTCCGATCGATCCAGCCACGGCCCGCCGACTGGCCGGCGCGGCGAGCGGCTGGGACCGGGTGCTGACCCACCCGATCAGCGGGGCGCTGCTGGCCGTCGACCGGTATCGCCCGAGCGAAGACCTCCGCCGGCACCTGCGGGCCCGCGATCAACGCTGCCGCTTCCCCGGCTGCGGCCTCGCGCCGCGGAAGTGCGACCTCGATCACAATCACGATGCGGCGCTCGGCGGCGAGACCGTGCACGACAACCTCGCGACCTTCTGCCGACGACATCACATGCTCAAACACCACTCTCCGTGGCACGTCGAGCAGGGGCCGGGCGGTGTTCTGGAGTGGACGAGCCCCACCGGCCGGACCTACATCGACCGACCGCCGCCTCCGCACACCGTGACCTTCGCCGAGGAACCCCGTGGTCTTCGCCCGACGCCAGGACCACCACCGGCTGAACACGCGAGCGCACCGATCACGCCTGCACACTGATCACGCAGGTACACCGATCACGCCTGCACACCGATCACGCAGGTACACCGATCACGCCTGCACACCGATCACGCCTGCACACCGATCAGCCCTATGGTGGAGGGCATGTCGAGTCCCGAATCAGACAGGTCGGGGGCTGCCGGTCACACCGTCAGCCCCGTGAACCGCTGATCCCTTCGTCCGCCCTCTCAGCGGGCGCGCGCCGGTGACCCGGGCGCTGACCGTGGTGACGAGAAGCTACCCCTTCCCTCTCACCTCGGAGCACTCGATGCCTTTCCCCCTCTATGCCCTTGCCCTGGCGGTCTTCGTCATGGGCACCTCCGAATTCATGCTCGCGGGACTCCTCCCCGCGATCGCGCACGAGCTCGACGTCCCGGTCGGCACGGCGGGCCTCCTCACCTCCGCCTTCGCGGTCGGCATGGTCATCGGCGCACCCGCCATGGCCGCGTTCGCGCGCGGCTGGACCCCACGCCGCACGCTCGTCGCCTGCCTCGCGCTCTTCGCCGCGTGCCATGCCGTCGGCGCGGTGACGTCCCTGTTCGAGCTTCTGCTCGTCACGCGCGTACTCAGCGCCCTCGCGAACGCGGGCTTCCTCGCCGTCGCGCTGCGTACGGTGGCTCTCCTCGTCCCCCGCGAACGCACGGGACGAGCGCTCGCGGTGCTACTCTCCGGGACGACCGTCGCCACCATCGTCGGCGTCCCTGTCGGCGCCATCCTCGGCACCGGGCTGAGCTGGCGCGCCACCTTCGCCGCTGTCGCGCTCCTCTGCCTCCCCGCACTGCTCGGAATCCTCCACGGCGTGCCGACGACGATCCGGGGCACGGAGTCCGACCCTGCTCCGGCACCGCTCCCCCGGAAGGAACCGGCCCTCCGTGCGGAGCTCGCGCTCCTGCGGACACCGCGCCTGGCCCTCGCGATGACCGTGGCGGCCCTGGTGAACGCGGGGACCTTCGCGGTCTTCACGTTCCTCGCGCCGATCGTCACCGAGGTCGCGGGCCTGCCCGACGCTGCGGTCCCCCTCGCGCTGGTCCTGTTCGGCATCGGCTCGTTCCTCGGGGTGACCATCGCGGGTCGGTTCGCCGATCGACACGCCGGCGCGCTCCTCACGGTCGGTGGCCCGCTGCTCCTCGGCGGCTGGATCGTCCTGGCGGCGGTCGCGACGCAGCCGATACCGCTGCTGTTCCTCGTCTTCGTGCAGGGGATGGCCTCGTTCGGCGTCGGAAGCACACTGATCACCCGGGTGCTGTACGCCGCCTCCGGCGCCCCGACCATGGGTGGGTCCTACGCCACGGCGGCCTTGAACCTCGGCGCCGTGATCGGACCGGCGTCGGGAGCGTGGACCCTCGCGAGCGGGGCGGGTCCGCTCTCCCCCGTCACTCTCGCGGCCACGCTGACGATGGCGGCGCTCCTCCTCGCCCTGGCGACGCGGCGATGGCGGCCCGTCGGCTGAGGGCAGACGGTGACGCGCCGCAACGGCGACGAGCCGCCCGGACCCGAGGGTCCGGACGGCTCGTCGTGTCCGGTGTTCTCTGGGAACCCGGATGTTCGCGCTACGGCTTACTCGTACGACTTCACGATCTCGAGGAGGCTCGGGACGTTGGCGTAGGCCTCGGCCGCGTTCTCCTTGGTGACGATGACCGGCGGGAGCAGGTAGGCCGGGACGACCTTCTTGCCGTTGTCGTACTGGTCGGTGTCGTTGACGTCGACCTCGTCGCCCTTCTGGAGCTGACCGACCATCTTGATGGCCTGCTCCACGAGCAGCGCGGTGTCCTTGTTGATCGTGGAGTACTGCACGCCCTCCATGATCGACTTCACCGACTCGACCTCGGAGTCCTGACCGGTGACGACCGGGACGGGCTTGCCGGCCTGCTGCGCCGAGGTGATGATGGCGCGGGCGAGGGTGTCGTTCGGGGACAGGACGCCGTCGAGCGTCTCCGAGCCGTAGCTCGACGTGAGGATCGAGTCCATGCGGCGCTGGGCGTTCTCCGGCTTCCAGCCCTCGGTCGCCGTCTGGGAGATCTCGGTCTGCCCGGAGACGACGTTCAGCGTGCCGTCGTCGATCTTCGGCTGCAGCACCTCCATCGCCCCGTTGAAGAACACCGCCGAGTTGGCGTCGTCCGGCGAGCCCGAGAACAGCTCGATGTTGTACGGCGCCTCGTGATCCGCGCGCTCGGCGAGCCCGTCGAGCAACGCCTGGCCCTGGAGCTTGCCGACCTCGAAGTTGTCGAAGGCGACGTAGTAGTCCACGGCGTCGGTGTTCTCGATGAGACGGTCGTAGGCGATGACCGCGACACCGGCGTCGCGCGCGGCCTCCACCTGCGTGGTGAGCTGCTTGCCGTCCTTGGCGCCGATGATGATGACCTTGGCGCCACCGGTGACCATCGCCTGGATCTGGTTCTGCTGCTCGGCGACCGTGTTGCTGGCGGGCGCGTACTGCACGTCCGCCTTGAAGCCGGCCTTTTCGAGGCCGTCGGTGAACAGCTGACCGGCCAGGACCCAGTTCTCCGAGGTCTTGTCCGGCAGAGCGACACCGATCGTGGAGCCGGCGTCGAAGCCCGAGGCGGTCTCCTCGCCCGACCCCGAACCCGAGTCACCGCCGCGCTCCGAGGAGCAGCCGGTGAGGGCGAATGCGCCCGCGACGACAAGCGCTGTCGCCGACAGAAGGATCTTCTTCATGTGATCTCTTTCTCTGGTGTGTGCAGGTCCCGTCGCGCCTGCGTTGCGCGACGCGGCCCTTACTTTCCGCGCGTCTCCTCGACGGCGGGGGCTTCGTACTTCTGACTGGTGGGGTAGTTCGTCTTCGTGGGATCGAACGTGTCGGTGGCCGGATCCTGCTTGCGGCCGAGACGGCGCGTGAGGAAGCCGATGATCGACGGACGGCCCTGCTGCTTGTTCCACACGTCGACGCCGACGGCGAAGAGGAGCACGAGGCCCTTGATCATGGAGACGACGTCGGCACCGGCGCCGAGCAGCGCGAGGCCGTTGTTCAGGAACGCCATCACCAGACCACCGATGATCGAGCCGATCACCGTGCCGATGCCACCGGAGACGGCCGCGCCGCCGATGAAGACGGAGGCGATCGCGTCGAGCTCCCACCCGTTGCCGTCCTGCGGGCCCGAGGCGGTCGCCCTGGCGACGTAGATCATGCCGGCGAGCGAGGCCAGGACCGACATGTTCATCATCACGAAGAAGTCGACCCAGCGGTCCTTCACGCCCGAGAGGCGCGCGGCCTGCCGGTTGCCGCCGACCGCGTAGATGTGGCGGCCGAAGACGGTGTTGTTCGTGATGAACGAGTAGAGGATGACGAGAGCGAGGAGGATGACGCCCGAGATCGGGAAGCTCGTGCCCTCGCGCCCCGTGGCGAACAGCCAGCCGGCGACGAGGATGACGGCCGAGATGAGGACGACCTTCGTCACGCTCACCCAGAGCGGCGCCATGTCGGAGCCCATCTTGCGCTGGATGCGCCGGGTGCGGATCTCCCAGAACACGATCCATGCGACGCCGGCGAGCGCCAGCAGCATGGTCGGGATGTTGAACGGCAGCGGCAGGGCGATCTCCGGCAGATAGCCGGCGCCGATGATCTTGAAGCCCTCCGGCACGGGTACCGACTGCGAGTCGCCCACCGCCTGGTTCGCGCCGCGGAAGAACAGCATGCCGGCCAGCGTCACGATGAACGCCGGCACCCCGACGTAGGCGACCCAGAACCCCTGCCAGGCGCCGACGAGCACGCCGACACCGAGACCGAGGAGGATGCCCAGCGGCCAGGGGAGGTTCCAGTCCTGCATGGCCTTCGCCACGACGATTCCGGTGAACGCCGCCACCGAGCCGACCGAGAGGTCGATGTGCCCCATGATGATGACCATCACCATGCCGATCGCCAGGATCAGGATGTACGAGTACTGGTTGACGACGTTGATGAGGTTGCCGGAGGACAGCGTGAGGCCGGTGCCCTTGAAGATCCACGTCAGCACCTGGAAGACGACGAGGATGACGACGAGGCTGCCGAGGATGCCGAACTGACGGAGGGTCGACTGCCCTCCCCCGAACATCTTCGTGATGTCCTTGAAGTGGAAGCCGCGCTTCGCGGTGGTCGAGTCGGTGGTCATGCGGATGCTTTCTGGGTCGCGGACGTCATGCTGCGCATGAGGTCTTCGGGGGTCGCCTGGTCGGCCGGGATGCAGTCGGTGACCCGGCCTTCGAACACGGTGTAGATGCGGTCGGAGATGCCGAGCAGCTCGGGCAGCTCGCTGGAGATCACGATCACGCCCTTGCCCTGGGCGGCGAGCTCGTTGATGATCGCGTAGATCTCGTACTTGGCTCCGACGTCGATGCCACGGGTGGGCTCGTCGAGGATCAGCAGGTCGGGGTCAGTGAACATCCACTTCGCCAGCACGACCTTCTGCTGATTGCCGCCGGAGAGCTTGCCGACGCCCTCCTCCACCGACGGGGTCTTGATGCGCAGCGTCTTGCGGTAGCGCTCCGCCACCGCGAACTCCTCGCGGGAGTCGACGACGCCGTTGTGCGCGATCTTGGAGAGCTTCGCCGCGACGATCGACCGCTTGATGGTGTCGAGCAGGTTGAGCCCGAGCACCTTGCGGTCCTCGCTCACGTAGGCGAGGCCGTGCTTGATCGCGGGGGCGACGTCGGGGAGCTCGATCTCCTGGCCGTCCTTGACGAGCGTGCCGGAGAGGAACGTGCCGTAGGAGCGGCCGAAGATGCTCATCGCCAGCTCGGTGCGGCCGGCGCCCATGAGGCCGGCGATGCCGACGACCTCGCCGCGACGGACATTGATGCTCGACCCCTTCACGACCATGCGCTCGGGCACGGTGGGGTGCTGGACCCACCAGTCCTTGACCTCGAAGAACACCTCGCCGATCTCCGGCGTGCGGTCCGGGTAGCGGCTCTCCAGCGATCGGCCGACCATGCCGCGGATGATGCGGTCCTCGTTGATCTCGCCGCGGGAGATGTCCAGCGTCTCCACCGTGCGGCCGTCGCGGATGATCGTGATCTCGTCGGCGATCTGCTCGATCTCGTTGAGCTTGTGGCTGATCATGATCGACGCGATGCCCTTGGCCTTGAGCCCGAGGATCAGGTCGAGGAGGTGCTGCGAGTCGTTCTCGTTGAGAGCGGCGGTGGGCTCGTCGAGGATGAGCAGCTTGACGTCCTTGTTCAGCGCCTTGGCGATCTCGATGAGCTGCTGCTTGCCGACGCCGAGGGTCTTGATCGGCACGTCCGGGTCCTCGTCCAGACCGACGCGGGCGAGGAGCTCGATGGTGCGCTCCTTCTGTGCCTGCCAGTCGATGCGGCCGAAGCGACGGATCTCGTTGCCGAGGAAGATGTTCTCGGTGACCGAGAGCTCCGGGATGAGCGCGAGCTCCTGGTGGATGATGACGATGCCGGCCTGCTCGCTGGCCGCGATGTCCTTGAAGCGCTGCTCCTGGCCGTACAGGAGGATCTCGCCGTCGTACGTGCCGTACGGGTACACCCCCGAGAGGACCTTCATCAGCGTCGACTTCCCGGCGCCGTTCTCGCCGCAGATCGCATGGATCTCGCCGGCGCGGACGGTGATCGAGACGTCGGCGAGCGCCTTGACTCCCGGGAACTCCTTGGTGATGCGGCGCATCTCCAGGATCGGGCCTGACACGGTCGGCAACGTTGCTGTGGTGCTCACGGATCTTCCTCGCGACGTGCGGTCACCTTCGATGTGACCGTTCACATCGGTATATCGTCGTCTTCCGCGGGAGCGGTGTCAAGTCCGCGGCGTGTTTTCGTGTCGCTACCGTGATGCAGCGGATTCGCGCGCCCGCAAGAGGGTCTGCAGCGGGCCGAACGCGGGGGCCTTCTCGCCCCGGATCTCGGCGAGGAGGATACGCACGGCACGCCGCCCGAGCTCGGGGAAGTCCTGGTGCACCGTGCTCAGCGTCGGCGCCACGTGCGCGGCGACGGGGATGTCGTCGAACCCGATCACGCTCACGTCGTGCGGCACGCGCACCCCGGCGTCGCGGAACCCGTGCAGCAGCCCGATGGCCATGAGGTCGTTGGCCGCGAACACCGCCGTGAAGTCGCGCCGCAGCGAGAGCTCCTTGCCGGCGAAGTACCCGAAGTCGGCCGTCCAGTCCCCGCGGATCGGCGGGAACGTGGGCAGGTCGGCGTCCCGGAGCGCATCCAGATACCCGCGCATCCGGGACTCCGCCTCGATCCAGTCCTGCGGCCCGGCGAGATGGAGGATGTCGCTGTGGCCCAGCGCGATCAGGTGCTCGGTCGCCGCCTTCGCCCCCGCCACCTGGTCGGCGGAGAGGCTGACGCCGTCCGACCCCGAGGCGGTCTGCAGGGTCACGAAGGGCATGGTGACGTTCATGCCGCGCAGGACATGGAAGACCCGCACCTGCGGCGCGAGCACCACGATGCCGTCGACCTGCTCACGTTCGAGCTGGCGGACCGCGTTGCCGATCGCCTCCGGCGTGGTCGCGGGAAGGTTGAGCGTGGAGACCGAGTAGCCCTCCTCGCGCGCCGCGTCCTCGATGCCGGCGATGGACGACGTCGGCCCGAACTCGCCGATCGTCGCGGAGAGGATGCCGAGCATGTTCGACTTGCTCGTCACCAGCGCGCGCGCCGCGAGATTGGGACGGTAGTCGAGCACGGCGATCGCGTCGAGCACCTTCGCCTTGGTTTCCGGGCGGATGCTGGGATGGTCGTTGAGCACCCGGGAGACGGTCTGATGCGAGACGCCGGCGAGGCGGGCGACGTCGCGGATGCTCGGCATGCGGGCACGCTCGGAGGAGGTGGACATCCAGCCTCCTCGCGTGTGCACGGTCACATGACTACTTCATTATGTCTGTGATGACCCGCCGGGTGCACCTCGACCGCGATACGCTCCTCGCGGCTCGGACGCGCGGGAATGGGGCAGGTTCAGCCGACGATGCGGGCTCCCGGCACGGCGCCGTGCACATGCAGCGGATCGAGACCGCCCTCGCGGAGAGCCGTCTGGACCGCCTGCGCGGACTCGGGATCGGCGCAGAGGAGGGCCACGGTCGGCCCCGAGCCAGACACGAGACCGTGCAGCGCACCGGCCGCGACCCCGCGTTCGATGGTCCGCGCCAGATCCGGTCGCAGGTCGAGCGCGGCCGCCTGGAGATCGTTGTGGAGTGCGTCGGCGAGCTGCCAGGCGTCTCCGGTCCGCAGCGCCTGCAGCACCGGGATCGGCACGTCGAGCGAGAGCGGCGGATCGTCGGCGAGAGCCCCCTCCTCCTCGCGCAGCTCGTCGAGCCGGGTGTACACGGCGGGGGTGGACAGCCCGTCGTCACTGGTCACGAGCAGCCAGTCGAAGCGCCCGCGGGCGAGCGCCGGTTCAGCTGATTCGCCGCGACCGGTGCCGACGGCAGTGCCGCCATGCAACGCGAAGGGGACATCGGCACCGAGCCGCGCGGCGAGGTCGTGCAGCCGCGCAGCGGAGAGTCCCGTGCCCCACAGAGCGTCGCAGGCGACCAGAGCGGCCGCGGCATCCGCGGAGCCCCCGCCCATGCCACCGGCGACCGGGACGCTCTTCCGGATCTGCAACGCCACCCCGCCCGGATGATCCGTCGCCATCGCCAGCAGCTTGGCGGCCCGCATCGCGAGGTTCCGGTCGTCGAGCGGAACCGAGCCGTCGTCCTCCACCCCGGTCACCGTGATCGAGAAGTCGTCGGCGGCCCTGGCGATCACGTCCTCGTACAGCGACACCGCCTGGAAGACCGTCGCGAGGGCGTGATAGCCGTCGTCGTGGCGCCCGCCGACGCCGAGGTAGACGTTGATCTTCCCCGGCGCGCGCACGTGCACGGACCCGGAGGACGCGGCGAGGCTCATGAGCGGGTCACAGGTCCGACGAGGTCGCCCACAGGTTGACGTCGATGGCGCCGGCGAGCTCGTCGATGCGGCGGAGCTCCTCGTCGGTGAACGCAGGACCGTCGAGGGCGGCGAGGTTCTCGTCGAGCTGCTCCGTCCGGGAGGCGCCGATGAGCGCCGAGGCGACCACCGGAGTGCGCAGCGTCCACTGCAGCGCGAGCTGCGCGAGCGACTGCCCCCGGCCCTGCGCGACCTCGTTCAGCGCCCGGAGCGTCTCGACGGCCTCGTCGGTCAGCTTGCCCTTCGGCAGCGAACCCCGCTGCTGCGCGCGCTCGGCCGTGCCGTCGCCGAGGTACTTGTCGGTGAGGAGGCCCTGGGCGAGCGGGGTGAAGGCGATGGCGCCGAGGCCCGACTCCTCCAGGGTCTGCGTGAGGCCGTCCTCGATCCAGCGGTTGAGGATCGAGTACGCGGGCTGGTGGATGACGAGCGGCGTGCCCAGCTCCTTCGCCACGGCGACGGCCTCGGCCGTGCGCTCCGCGCTGTACGAGGAGATGCCGACGTAGAGGGCCTTGCCCTGGCGGACCAGGGTGTCCAGCGCCCCGACGGTCTCGGCGATCGGGGTGACCGGGTCGACACGGTGCGAGTAGAAGATGTCGACGTAGTCCAGCCCCATGCGGGTGAGCGACTGCTCTGCGCTCGCGAGGATGTACTTCCGGCTCGCGTAGTCGCCGTACGGTCCGGGCCACATGTCCCAGCCGGCCTTCGATGAGATGATCAGCTCGTCGCGGTAGGGACGCAGGTCCTCCGCGAAGATGCGGCCGAGGTTCTTCTCGGCCGAGCCGTACGGCGGGCCGTAGTTGTTCGCCAGGTCGAAGTGCGTGATCCCGTTGTCGAACGCGTGACGCAGGAGCGCCCGCTGGTTGTCGAGGGGGATGTTGTCGCCGAAGTTCCACCAGAGGCCCAGCGAGATCGGGGGCAGGTAGAGGCCGGAGGCGCCCACCTGACGGTAGGCGAACCGTCCGTAGCGGCCCTCGTCGGCGGCGTACGGACGGTGCAGTTCGGGGACGTCGGGGCGGAAGCGGGGGGAGTCGGTCACCGTGCCAGATTAGCCGCTGACGCCGGAACCCTCGATCGCCGTTGCGTGCTGGGCGATCCGCTGGTAGTCGTCGACCGTGAGGTCCTCCCCGCGGGCGGTCGGGGCGACGCCGGCGGCGGTGAGCACCTCGGTCGCCGCGGCCGAGCTGCCGAAGAGGCCGGAGAGGGCCTGCCGGAGCATCTTGCGCCGCTGGTTGAAGGCCGCGTCGACGATGGCGAAGGTGCGCCGGCGCTCCTCCACCGAGCCGCGCTCGCCCTCGGAGCGGTCGAAGCCGACGAGGAGGCTGTCGACGTTCGGCACCGGCCAGAACACCTGGCGGGAGACGTTCCCGGTGAGCTTCCACTCGCCGTACCAGGCGGCCTTGACGCTGGGCGAGCCGTAGATCTTCGACCCCGGCTTCGCAGCGAGCCGCTCGGCCACCTCCGCCTGCACCATCACGACGCCCCGCTGCAGGTACGGGAACGTCTCCAGGAAGTGCAGCAGGACGGGCACCGACACGTTGTACGGCAGGTTCGCGACGAGGACGGTCGGCTCCCCCGGCAGTTCCGTCACGCGGAGCGCGTCCGCGTCGACCACCGTCAGCATCCCCTCCGGCACGCCGTGCTCGGCCGCGGTCTGCGGCAGGCGGGCGGCCAGGCGGTGGTCGATCTCCACGGCGGTGACCGCGGCCCCCGCCTCCAGGATCGCGAGGGTCAGGGATCCGAGTCCCGGTCCGACCTCGACCACCCGCTCCCCCGGCTGCACGCGGGCGGCCTGGACGATCTTGCGGACGGTGTTCGCGTCGACGACGAAGTTCTGTCCGAGCTTCTTCGTGGGGGTGACATCGAGCTCGGCGGCCAGACGGCGGATCTCGGTGGCCCCGAGCAACGTGACGGTCATGCACCCATTCTCCCGTATCCTTCGGGGGTGCCCTCCCTCGGTGAACTGATCGCTCCGCGGCGCCTGGGCAGGGACTTCCGCTGGCTGCTCGCATCGTCGTGGACGAGCAACATCGGAGACGGCGTGGCGCTGGCCGCCGCTCCCCTGCTCATCGCGTCGATGACGTCGTCGCCGATCCTCGTGGCCTCCGGCGCCATCCTGCAGTTCCTGCCGTGGCTGCTCTTCGGCCTGCACGCGGGGGCCATCGCCGACCGCTTCGATCGGCGCCGCCTGGTGATGACCGCCAACGCCGTGCGCGCCGTCGTGCTCGCGGCGCTCTGCGTGTTCCTCGTGACGGGAACCGCGAACATCGGGATCGTCCTCGCCGTCGCGTTCCTCTACGGCACCGCCGAGGTCTTCGTCGACACCGCGGGGAGCACATTGCTGCCGATGCTCGTGAAGCCGGCCGATCTCGGCATCGGGAACGCCCGCCTGCAGGCCGGGTATCTCGTCGCCAACCAGTTCGCCGGACCGCCGCTGGGCGCGTTCCTCTTCGCTGCCGGGAGCGCGTGGCCGTTCCTCGTCGAGGTGCTGTGCGTGACGCTCGCGATCGTCCTCATCTCCCGCATGGCGCGCACGCCCGTCCCACCCCGGGAGACCGAGACCCACCCGCCGGTGCACACCGACATCGCGGAGGGACTGCGCTGGCTGTGGCACAACCCGCCGGTGCGGATGCTCGTGCTCATCATCCTCGTCTTCAACGTGACCTGGGCCGCGCCCTGGGGCGTGCTCGTGCTCTACGCCACCGAGCACCTGCAGATGGGCCCCGTGGGCTACGGCGCGCTCACCACGGCGTCCGCGGCGGGCGGCATCCTCGCGACGCTGAGCTTCGGCTGGCTGGAGCGGCACGTGTCGTTCGCGAGCCTGATGCGTATCGTCCTGTCGCTCGAGGTGCTCATGCACCTCGCGTTCGCCCTCACCACCACGGGCATGGTGGCCCTCGTCATCATGTTCTTCTTCGGGGCGTACGCCTTCGTGTGGGGCACGATCTCCACGACCGTCCGGCAGCGGCTCGTCCCCGCTTCCCTGCAGGGGCGCGTCGCCTCGGTCAACATGGTCGGCGTCTTCGGCGGCATGATCGTCGGCCAGGCCCTCGGCGGCGTCATCGCGCAGACCTGGGGCCTGACCGCGCCCTGGTGGTTCGCCTTCGGCGGGGCGGCGATCACCCTGGTGCTGGTGTGGAAGCCCATCTCGCACATCGTCAGTGCGAAGCCGGTCGCCGAGACGGGGCCGGAGGACGTCGAGCCGGAGGGTCAGTCGGCGAACGAGCCGTAGACGCGGAGGGTGTTCTCGGCGAGCTGCGCGGCGAGCTCGTCCACATCCAGGTCGAGCTCCGCGGCCAGGAAGCGCACCGTGAGCGGCACGAGGTACGGCGCGTTCGGGCGGCCCCGCAGCGGGACCGGCGTGAGGAACGGCGCGTCCGTCTCGACGAGGAGGCGGTCCCGCCAGGTGACCTTCAGCGCGTCGCGCAGGTTCTGCGCGTTCTTGAACGTCACGTTCCCGGCGAACGACAGGTAGTAGCCCGCGTCGGCGCACACGCGGGCCATCGCCTCGTCCCCGGAGAAGCAGTGGAACACGGTGCGCTCGGGGGCCCCGACCCGCGTCAGCGTCTCCAGCACGGCCTCGTGCGCATCCCGGTCGTGGATCTGCATCGCGATGCCGTGCTTCTTCGCGAGCGCGATGTGCGCCTCGAAGGAGGCGAACTGCGGCGCACGGCGCTCCGGTTCGGTGCGGAAGAAGTCGAGCCCGGTCTCGCCGATCGCGCGCGTGCGCGGATGCGCAGCGAGCTCGTCGATCACGGCGAGCGCCTCGTCGAGGCGACCCTCCTCCGCGTACGTCGGGGCGTCGTTCGGGTGGATGGCGACCGCGGCGAGGACCCGCGGATCGGACGCGGCGGCCTCGACCGCCCAGCGGGACGACTCGATGTCTCCGGATGCCTGCACGACGCCGATGACGCCGACCGCCTCCGCCCGGTCGAGCTGCTCGGAGAGAGACAGCCCCTGGGTCCCTGAGCCTGTCGAAGCCTGGGTCCCTGAGCCTGTCGAAGGGCCATCGGCGATCTCGAGGTGCGCGTGGTTGTCGTACACGGGCACCGCGAGGGGTTCCGGGGCCGCCGGATAGGTCCGGTCCTTGCGCCCGTCTCCCGAGCGCTCGCGCACGTAGGTCTCCGCCATGGTGTCCTGCCCGGTCGTCAGGCCGTGGACTCCACGCGCGGGAAGAGCGGCGCGAGGCCGTTGACGCTCGTGCCCGGCTTCAGCACGCCCCAGGAGCCCGCCTCGCGGATCGGCTGGTCCTGCAACCGGCCCAGGGTCTCCGCGGCGCCGAGCGCGATCCACAGCTTCTCGGTCGACTGCGGCATCACCGGCGACAGCAGCACGGCGAGCGCCCGCAGCCCCTCGGCGCAGGTGTAGAGCACGGTGCCCAGACGCTCCCGCTGGTCCTCGTCGCGGGCGAGCGCCCACGGCTCGTTCTCGGTGATGTACCCGTTGAGCGCGTCGACGATGGTCCAGATCGCGGAGATCGCCTCGTCGATGCGGAACTGGCCGATCGCGGCGTCCGCCTTCGTCGCGGCGTCCGCCACGATCTTCTGGATCGCGAGATCCGCCTCGGTGTACTCGGCCGCCGGCGGCACGATGCCTTCGAAGTACTTCTCGATCATCGCGGTCGTGCGCGAGGCGAGGTTGCCGAAGCCGTTCGCGAGCTCGGCCTGGTACCGGGCGGAGAGGTCCTCCCAGGAGAACGAGCCGTCCTGCCCGAACGCGATGGCCGACAGGAAGTAGAAGCGGTAGGCGTCGGAGCCGAAGACGTCGGTGATCTCGGTCGGCGCGATGCCGGTGAGCTTCGACTTCGACATCTTCTCGCCGCCGACGAGCAGCCAGCCGTGCGCGAACACGCCCTTCGGCACGTCGAGCCCCGCCGCCATCAGCAGCGCCGGCCAGATCACGGCGTGGAAGCGCAGGATGTCCTTGCCGACCACGTGGTAGGCGGGCCAGCGGCGCGCGAAGGTCTCCTCGTCGGAGCCGTAGCCGACGGCCGTGGCGTAGTTGAGCAGCGCATCGACCCACACGTAGATGACGTGCGACTCGTCCCACGGCAGCGGGATGCCCCAGTCGAAGGTCGAGCGGGAGATCGAGAGGTCCTTGAGGCCCTGGCTCACGAACGAAACGACCTCGTTGCGCGCCGAATCGGGCCGCACGAAGTCGGGCTCGGTCTTGTAGAGCTCGAGCAGGCGGTCCTGGAACTCGCTGAGCTTGAAGAAGTAGTTCTTCTCCTGCAGCAGCTCCAGCGGCTTGGAGTGGATGGCGCAGACCTTCAGCCCCTCGAAGGGACCGGTGCCGTCGACGATCTCCGACTCCGGCTTGAACTCCTCGCAACCCACACAGTAGAGCGCCTCGTACTCGCCCGCATAGATGTACCCGCGGTCGTAGAGCCGCTGGAAGAACGTCTGCACGTTGGTCTCGTGCCGCTCCTGCGTGGTGCGGATGAAGTCGTCGTTCGCGACGTCGAGGGTCTTCAGCAGCGGGAACCAGCTCTCGCTGACGAGCTTGTCGACCCACTCCTGCGGGGTGACGCCGTTGGCGGCTGCGGCCCGCAGCATCTTCTGACCGTGCTCGTCGGTGCCCGTCAGCATCCAGGTGTCGTCGCCCGCCTGACGGTGCCACCGTGCGAGCGTGTCGACGGCCACCGTCGTGTACCCGTGACCGATGTGCGGCACATCGGAGGGGTAGTAGATGGGCGTGGTGATGTAGAAGGAGTCGCCAGCGGGCATGGGGACAATTCTAGGTGCCCCCATGCCCGTGGTTACGCCGTGCGGCTCGTCAGAGCCCATTGCGGCGGGCGACCTCGCCGAGCCAGGCCAGCGAGGGCTTCGGGAACCGCTCGAAGGTCTCGTGGTCGAAGCCGATGAGACCGAACGTCGGCCGGAATCCGCTCGCCCATTCGTAGTTGTCCAGCGCGCTCCAGTGCTGGTAGGCGCGGACCTCGATGCCGTCGCTGATGGCACGGTGCAGCCCCTCCAGCGCGCCCTGCGTGTAGGCGATGCGGCGGGTGTCGTCGGCCGTCGCGATGCCGTTCTCCGTGACGAGCACGGGGACACCGCCGCTGCGCTCCCACGCGCTGCGCACGCCCAGCTCGAGGGCTTCGGGGAAGAACTCCCAGCCCGTGAGCGTCGTCTCCACGTCCGGCGACACCGGCAGTGGCCCCTCCGGACCGATGAACGTGCGGGTGTAGGCCTGCACGCCCACGAAGTCGTCTCCGGCGGACTGCTCCAGGTACCAGTGGTCGCGCGGGTCGCCGTACGTCGCGAGCATCTCGTCGGCGCCGGGCTCACCGGTGGAGTGGAAGGCCTGGGTGGCGATCGTCCAGCCCGCCTGCACCCCGGGAACCGTGTGCAGGATCTCGGACGCGCGCCGGTGGGCCGTCAGCAGCGTGTCCGCGACGCCGAGGTCGGGATTCGGCAGGCCGTAGGCGACGAGGTTCGCCGCATCCTCGCCTCCGGCCAGCATCGCCGCGATATTCGGCTCGTTGATGGTGCACACGTAGCGCACGCCGTCGAGGATCGGCAGCACGGTCTCCACGTAGCGGGAGAACAGGTCCACCGCGTCGTCGGCACGCCAGAAGCCGTCCTTCTGGAACCACTGCGGCACCGTGAAGTGCATGAGGGTGACCGTCGGGTCCAGCCCGTTCTCCCTGGCGGTGTCGATCATGCGGCGGTAGTGGTCGAGCATCGCCCGCGAGACGAACCCGCGCTCCGGCTCGATCCGCGCCCACTCGACCGAGAACCGGTAGGAGTTCAGCCCGGCCTCGGCGAGCAGCCGCATGTCCTCCGGGTAGCGGTGGAAATGGTCGGCGGCGTCACCGGAGGGCTCGACCATGGGCGAGTCGGGGGCGTGTTCCATCGCCCACCAGTTGCTCGTGGTGTTGTTGCCCTCCACCTGATGGGCGGCGGTCGCGGCGCCCCAGAGGAAGCCGTCGGGGAATGCGAGCACGGATGCGCTCCTCTCTCTTTCTTGCAGTCGTCCGGCGCGCGTCAGCGGGCGCGGGCGGGGTTCGGCACGGCGTCGAGCAGTTCGACCGTGTACGGGTCCTCCGGGTGCTGCAGCACCTGCGAGGTCTCGCCCCGCTCGACGACGCGGCCGCTGTTGAGCACGAGGATGTTCTCGGTGACGAGCCGCGCGCTCAGCAGATCGTGGGTGATGTAGAGCATGCTGATGCCCCACCGTTCACGGAGGTCCTCCAGCAGCGCGAGCACGCCGGCGCGGAGCGACACGTCGAGCATCGACACCGGCTCGTCCGCGATGAGCACCTGCGGGTCGCTCGCGAGCGCCCTGGCGATCACCACGCGCTGCCGCTGCCCGCCGGAGAGCTGGTGCGGCAGCTTGGCGGCGAACTGCTCGACGGGCGTCAGGCCCACCGTCTCCAGCAGTTCGAGCACACGGAGCCTGGCCTCCGCCCCGCGCAGCCTCGTGTAGTTCAGGACCGGGCGGGTCAGGGCGTACTCGACGGTGTGCAGCGGGTTCAGGGCCGCGTACGGATCCTGGAACACCATCTGCACGTCCTTGCGGAGGTCGCGGAGTCCGCGGCGCTTCAGGGACGCGACATCGGTGTCGCCGAAGCGGATGCGGCCGGAGGTCGGCTTCTCGACCCCGGTGAGCATCTTCGCGATCGTCGACTTGCCGGAGCCGGAGGCACCGACCAAGGCCAGCGCCTCCCCCGGCTCCAGCCGGAAGGACACGTCGTCGACCGCGACGACCGGATCCTGGCCGCGGCGCGGTGCCGGATAGCGCTTGGTCACGCCCTCCACGACGATCGCGGCATCGGCCCGCCGGGCGTCCCGCGGCGACACGGTCGGCAGGGTCTCGGTGACGTCCGTACGGCTGCGTCCCTCCCGGCGACGGGTGCCGAGATCGACGAACCCGGGGATCTCGATCTTCTCGGCGCGCGGGTCGGCGTAGTGGCTCAGCAGCATCCGGGTGTACTCGTCCTGCGGGCGGTGCAGGATGTCCTGGCTGCGGGCGTCCTCCACGATGCGGCCCTCGTGCATGACCATCACCCGGTCGGTCGCCTCGAGGACGATGCCGAGGTCGTGGCTGATGAGGATCGCCGTGAAGCGCTCGGACCGCTGCAGCTCCTGGATCGTGTCCATGACCGCGTGCTGGACGAGCACGTCGAGTGCCGTGGTGGGCTCGTCGAACACCATCAGCTGGGGTTCGAGCGAGAGGGCGAGGGCGATCGAGGCGCGCTGCCGCATGCCGCCGGAGAGCTCCCCGGGATACCGGTCGAGCACCTCCGGCTTGAGCCCCACCTTGCCGACGAGCTCCCGCGCCCTGGCCTGGCGCTGCTCGGCGGGCACATGACCGTGCGCGGCGAAGATGTCGCGGAAGTGGTTGCCCACGGTCCGCACGGGGTTCAGCGCGTTCATGCCGGACTGCAGCACCATCGCGAAGCCGCCCTGCCGCTGACGCCGCAGTTCTTCGGCGTCGAGCTCGCGGATGTCGCGGCCGTCGAACAGGATGCGTCCGCCGCTGATGCGCGCCGGCGGCTTCTGCAGCCGCGTGAGCGCGAAGCCGAGCGTGGACTTGCCCGACCCCGACTCGCCGACGAGCCCCACGAACTCGCCGCGCCGGAGCGCGAACGACACGTCGCGCACGGCAGGCACCGGCTCCTGCCCCGGGGAGGCGTACTCCACGGACAGCGACTGGACGTCGAGGAGGATGTCGTCGTGCTCCATGGCGCTCATCGGCCCTTCCCTTCGCGGAGGCGCGGATTGGAGATGCCGTCCACGCCGAAGTTGATGAGTGTGAGACTGAGGGCGAGCAGTGCGATGCACAGACCGGGCGCGAACAGCAGCAGCCACTGGCCGGTGAGCAGGGAGTTCGAGTTCTGCGCCCAGTAGAGCATCGTGCCCCAGCTGACGATGCTGGAGTCGCCCAGGCCGAGGAACTCTAGCCCCGCCTCCGCGAGGATCGCCGCCGTCGCCGCTCCGAAGAGGGTGCCGGCGATGATCGACGTCATGTTCGGCAGGATCTCGCGGAAGACGATCCGCGCCCTGCTGTCGCCGGAGAACTGCGCCGAGGTGACGAAGTCGTTGCCGCGGAGGGACTGGGTCTGGCTGCGCAGTACACGGGCGCCCCAGGCCCAGCCGGTCACGACGATCACGGCGATGATCATGAGGATGCCGCCGTTCTGCAGGTAGGCCGCGATCACGATCATCAGCGGCAGGCCCGGGATCACGAGGAAGAGGTTCACGATGAACCCGACGACCTCGCCCGCGAAGCCGCGCATGTAGCCCCAGCTCAGACCGATCAGCACGGCCACGATCGTGGAGAGGAGCCCGGCCGCGAAGCCCACGAGGAGGCTGACCTGGGCGCCGTAGATGAGCTGGCTGAGCACGTCCTCCCCGGCCGCGGTCGTGCCGAGCCAGTGCTCCCACGAGGCATCCGCATTGCGCGGGAACCCGTTCTCCTTCGGCCCGTAGGGAGCCAGGAGCGGGGCGAACACGGCGACGAGCACGAAGAACGCGAGGAGGCAGAGTCCGATACGCGCCTTGCCGTTGGACCACAGGGTGCCGACCATGCGGCCGAAGGCGCGCCAGGGGCTGGGCGCCGCGATGCGGGCGGTGGGGACCTTGACGGTCACGGTGCTGGGGGTGGGGTTCGGGGTCGTCATCGGCGAGTCCTCGGGTCGAGAACCCCGTAGAGGATGTCCACGAGGAAGTTGGCGATGAGCACGCTCACGGTGATCATCAGGAAGAGCGCCTGCATGAGCGGGTAGTCCTGCCCGATCACGGCGTTGAAGAGCAGGTAGCCGATGCCCGGGTAGCCGAACACCTGCTCGACGAGGATCGAGCCGCCCACCACGCCGCCGAGCGTGAGCCCGAAGCCGGTGAGGTTCGGCAGGATCGCGTTGCGGGCCGCGTACCGGAGGGCGATCGTGCGGCCGCGGAGGCCGTTCGCCTCGCCGAAGGTGATGTAGTCCTCGCCGAGCGTGTTGATCATCGCGTTGCGCATGCCGATGATCCAGCCGCCGAGCGACGTGAGCAGGATCGTCAGCGCCGGAAGGAACGCGTGCCGGACGAGGTCGACGATGAAGTCCCAGGTGAATCCCGGGGTGGTCGTCGCCGAGTAGGCGCCGGTGGTCGGGAACCAGTGCAGCACGTAGCCGAGGAAGAACAGCAGCAGCAGCGCCGTCCAGAAGTACGGGAACGTGCTGAGGAACGACCCGGTCAGCGTCGGCAGGGAGTCCAGCCAGGTGCCGCGCCGCCAGGCGGCCATCACGCCGATGAGGGTGCCGATCACGAAGGCGAGGATCGTGACGATGCCGACGAGGCCGAGCGTGTAGGGCAGCGCGGTGGAGACCATGCTCGACACGGTCTGCGGGTAGAACGTGTACGAGACGCCGAAGTCGAGCCGGACGACCTGGCCGAGGTAGGCCACGTACTGGTCCCACATCGAACCGGTCGGCACTCCGAGCTGCGCCTCGATCGCGGCGCGCGTGGCGTCCGAGACCGGACCGTTCTGGGAGAGCTTCGCGATCGCGGCGTCGGCGGGAGAGCCGGGCATGAGTCGCGGGAGGAAGAAGTTCAGGGTGATCGCGGCCCACAGGGTGAGCAGGAACAGGCCGATCTTCTGGAGGACGTACTTCACTGGTCCCCTCCGTCCGTGCGCTTCAGGTGGGTGAAGATGCCCAGCGGCGCCGAATCGTAGTTCTGCGGGATCATGTACGGATCGTCCGCGGAGGGCCAGCCGGTGAACTTCGCGTCGTTGAACAGGCCCCAGATCCCGCCGTAGTACAGGCCGATCACGGGGACCTGCTCGTACACGATGCTCTGCAGCTCGTGCACGATCTCGGTCTGGCGGTCGGGGTCGATCGTGGCGCGGTACTCCTCCAGCAGGGCGTCGGCCTCCGGCGAACGGTAGCGCTCGAAGTTGTTGGTCGTGACCTCGCCGGCCGGCACGTAGAAGTCGCTGGAGAGCAGGCTGTTGTAGGCCTGGTACACGTCGCCGTTACCCATGCCGCCGATCGCCATCTCGAAATCGCCGGTGCCGATCGCGCTCTGATACCCGGCGGGCTGCGGGAGCTTGAGCGAGACCTTGACGCCGACGTCCGCGAGCTGGCGCTGCACGGTCTGGGCGGCGCGCGTCCAGTCGGAGAATCCGTTGGCGGTGGTCAGCGAGAACGCGAGCTGCTCGCCGTCCGGGCCGACGAGCTGATCGCCCTGGAGGGTGTACCCGGACTCGGCGAACGCCGCCAGCGCGGCGTCGCGGTCCTGGGCGAGCATGCCCTGGTCCGGGATCTCCGGGTCGAGGTACTTCTCCTGGTTGGGCAGGATGAGGCCGGTCTGTCCGGCGGGCTGCATGTAGCCCTCGGAGGCGGTCTCGGCGATCTCCTCCCGGTCGAGCGCCAGCGCGATGCCGCGACGGACGTTCACGTCGTCGAACGGGGCGACCTCGAGGTTGGGCACGAGCGAGATGACGCCGCCCGGCGGGAACCACCAGGTGTTGTCGGGACTCGCCGCTCCCCAGGTGCCCTCGACATCGGAGATGAAGGAGTAGGCCCAGTCGTAGCCGCGGGTCACGGTGTCGAGCTGGGTGTTCGTGGCCGGCAGGATGATGTGCTCGATCTCGATCTTGTCCGCCTGCCAGTAGTCCGGGTTGCGGTCCATCGAGTACTGCTGGTCGTTGTAGTTGCCGAGCACGAACGGGCCGGTGCCGACCGGCTCCTCGTTGCGCCAGGTGGCCGGGTCCTCCACGTCGGCCCACAGGTGCTCGGGCACGATCATGGTCTGCCCGAGGATCGAGAGCGACGGCGCGTCCTCGCCCTGGAGGTGGAACACCACGTCGTCGCCGTCGACCTCGATGCGGTCGATGTGCTGCCATGCGCCCTTGATGTCGAGCGAAGGCTCGTCCTTGATGAGCTGGAACGTGAAGGCCACATCCTCCGGGGTGAGGGGCTCGCCGTCGCTCCACTCCACGCCGTCGCGGACCGTCATCACGATCGTGCGGGCGTCGGGCTGGGTCCACTCGGACGCGAGCCACGGGGTGAGCTCGCCGTCGAGCGGGTTCACGAGGATGAGCGGCTCGTAGATCCACCGCGACGCCGTCCGGGTGTTCGTGAGGTAGGGGTTGAAGTTCTGCGTGAAGAACGGGTTGCCCTTGTCGGCGTTGATGAGCATCGTGTCGTCGCCGATCGAGGGGTCGGGCTGCGAGCTGATCTGGATGCTGCAGCCGCTGAGCGCGACCGCTGCGGCCGCGAGCCCCACGACGGCGGCGCGGCGCCAGCGTCGGAAGGTGTGCGTCTCTGCCACTGGATGACCTCATGTCGTCTCTGTCATGAAGGGCGCCCCGGGGGGTGGGGAGTCCTGCCGGCCGAAGCCGTACACCAGATTGTAAGCGCATACATTTTGAATCGGCAACCCCGTGGTGAGCCAGGGGGTCCTCCGGGGCGGCGCGGTCGCGGCGACTCAGGCCGGGCGCGTGGAGCTCTCGCGGAGGAGGATCTGGAGGGGCAGACGCGTCGTGAGCGGCGGGGCGTCCGGCTGCTCCAGCCGTCGCGCGAGCACCTGCACCGCCGCACGCCCGAGCTCGATCATCGGCTGCCGAATCGTGGTCAGTGGCGGCGACACCAGGGTCGCCGCCTCGATGCCATCGAACCCCGTGACGAGGACGTCGTCCGGCACCCGCACGCCCGCGGTTCGGAACACGTCCATCGCCCCGAGGGCCATCTGGTCGTTGGCGGCGATGAGAGCGGCGGGCACGCCATCACGCAGGAGGTCCTCCCCGGCCCTGCGACCGGAGGCCCGGGTGAAATCGCCCCGGAGCACGCGCACCGCTGCCGGGTCGCGCCCCGCCGCGGCGAGCGCGGTCGACACGCCCTCCCACCGCTGCTCGGCGTCGGGCGAGTCGGCCGGGCCGGCGAGGAACGCGATCTCCCCCTCCCCGACCTGGGACAGCACGTGGCGGGTCAGCTCCCCCATCGCCTCGACGTTGCTCACCGTGACGTGGTCGTAGGCATCGCCGCGCGGCGGGCCGGACAGCACGACCACCGGGATACGACGGGCCAGTCGGGCGAGCACGTCGTCCGGCACACTGCGGGCGAGCACCATGAGCCCGTCCACGCGGCCGGCCATGTCGCGGACGGTGGAGCGGTCGGGATCATCGCGGCCGACGCCCACCATGAGCACGAACCCCTGCTTCCACGCCTCCAGCTCGGCGCCGCGGAGGACCTCGTCGAGGAACAGCATCGAGGAGTGCGGCGGGTCCTGTTCGTCCGACACGACCGTGAACGGCGGGCGGGCGGCGGCGGACAGCACGTCGAGGGGCGGGGCGTCCTCGGCGGCGTCGAATCCGGGGAAGTACAGCCCCAGCACCCCGGTCCGGCGTTCCGCGAGTCCCCGCGCGCTCCCACTGGGGACGTACCCCAGCGCGGCGACCGCGTCGAGCACCCGCTCCCGGGTCACCGGACGGACGGCCTCCGGCGAGCGCAACACCCGCGACACGGTCGCGATCGACACTCCGGCGCGATCGGCGACGTCGTACACCGTCGCGGCCTTGCTCACGCGGACTCCTCTCGTCGCGGTCCTGGTCCTGGTCCTGTCAGCGTAGGACAGTCTCCCCCGGTGCCCCCTCCCGCGCGCGGGCGCAGATTCCCGTCGGTGTCGCAGGGATGGGGCCAGAACCTGCGACACGATGCGTATGTCCGACACAGTGCAAATGTCCGACACAATGCAAATGTCCGACACAGTGCAGACCTGCGACGGGGTGCGGATCTGCGAGAGTGTGCCTGGACGCGGCGGGTCACGAGCGGAGGGCGCGGAGGGCTCCGTGGGGGCGAGAGCTGATCTCGCCGGGTTCGCGCTCGCGGGTCTCGGACCACTGCAGCTCGAGACCGGCCGCGGCGAGCAGCGGGGCCAGGGCCTCGGCGGTCCAGAAGAACGCGGGTGCGACGGCATGAGGGAAGACCGCCCGGGGTTCGCCGACGAAGTAGCCGAGGAGCAGTCCTCCGCCGGAGGCGAGCACCCGAGCGAACTCGGCGAATGCGTCCGGGAGCTCGGCCGGAGGGGTGTGGATCACGGAATACCACGCGAGGACGCCGCCGACGGTGCCCGATGCCTGCGGCAGCGTCCGGAACGACCCGTGATGGAACGAGAGGTGCGGATACTGCACCCTCGCCCCGCGGATGAAGGCCGTGGAGAGATCGATCCCCTCGACGTCCCGCCCGGTTCCGAACTCTGCGCCGTCATCCCCGTGCAGGAAGGCCGTCCAGTGGCCGGGGCCGCACCCCGCGTCGAGCAGCCGTCCCGGGGTCTCGTCGCGCCACTTCCGGATGAGCTCTCGGTCACGGGGATCCATCAGCCCCAGGTCTCCCGCGACCTCCCGGTACTCCTCAGCCCTCGCGTCGTAGGCGCGCGCGACCGAGTCCGCTCCCGCGGGAGGTCGCAGATCCGGGCTCATGTCGCAGCCGTCCCCCGCATCCCTGCGACCGGAGTGCGAATCTGCGACCGAGTCCGCTCCCGCGGGAGGTCGCAGATCCGGGCTTATGTCGCAGCCGTCCCGCGGGTCACTGCGACCCCGGTGCGAATCTGCGACGGGGGTCACCGCGACCGGGCGGCGAGGGCCGCCTGATACAGATCCCGGGAGGACAAGCCCGTCAGGGCCGCGACCTCGGAGGCCGCCTCCTTCAGGCGGGTGCCGTCCGCGACCAGGGCCTGCACCTGGGCGAGGGCGTCCTCCGGGGAGGCGTCCCGCCGCGGCGCCCCCTCGACGACCACCACGATCTCGCCCTTCACCCCGTCGGCGGCCCAGGCGGCGAGCTCGGACGCGGTGCCACGACGGACCTCCTCGTATAGCTTCGTCAGCTCCCGGCACACGGCGATCCGGCGGTCCGCGCCGAAGGCGGCCCCCATGTCGGTGAGGGTCGTCGCCAGGCGCGAGGGCGACTCGAAGAACACCATCGTTCGCGGCTCGGCGGCGAGGGCGGAGAGGGTCGCCCGGCGCTCCCCCGGCTTCCGCGGCAGGAACCCCTCGAAGGTGAAGCGATCCGTCGGCAGCCCCGAGATCGCCAGGGCCATGAGCACTGCGCTCGGCCCCGGGATCGCGGTCACCGTGACCCCCTGCGCCACCGCCTCGGCGACGAGGCCGTATCCCGGATCGCTCACGGTCGGCATGCCCGCATCGCTCAGCACCACGAGGTCGGTCTCCGCGGCGAGCGCGGCCAGCTCCGCGGCCTTCTGCTTCTCGTTGTGGTCGTGCAGCGCGATCAGCCGGGGCCGGTTGTCGATCTTGAGGGCCTGCAAAAGCCGCTGCGTCGTGCGGGTGTCCTCCGCGACGACGATCTCCGCGTTCTCCAGCACCTCCACGAGGCGCCGCGACGCATCGCCCAGGTTTCCGATCGGGGTCGCGGCGAGGATGATCACCCGCCCAGCTTAGGCGCGGCCCCTTGGTGGACCCTCGAGACGGGACCGGAGCCGGCAGACCGGGAGCACAGAGCGGAGTGTGTCTAGGCTGGACCGGTGACCGCGCCCGAGCCCCTCCTGCCCCTCCCCGAGGAGCGCCTCACGCGTTACGAGCGGCTCCGCGACCGTGTGCTGCACGCGCCGGACTGGGGCCGGGCG
Source organism: Microbacterium sp. str. 'China' (assembly GCF_002993305.1). Lineage (NCBI taxonomy): Bacteria > Bacillati > Actinomycetota > Actinomycetes > Micrococcales > Microbacteriaceae > Microbacterium > Microbacterium sp. str. 'China'. The sequence goes on from NZ_CP027434.1 coordinate 2,498,370, forward strand.
ATCGGCTGGCTGGCCCCGCTGCTGGTCACCGCTCTCGCGGCGGTCCTGCGCCTGGCGAACGTCGGCCACCCGCACCAGCTCGCCTTCGACGAGACCTACTACGTCAAGGACGCCTGGTCGCTGTGGAGTCTCGGCTACGAGGGGGTGTGGGGCGAGAACGCGAACGACGCCTTCGTCACCCTGCAGGAGCTCCCGCTGACGAACAAGGGCGCGTTCATCGTGCACCCGCCGCTCGGGAAGTGGCTCATCGCGCTCGGCATGGCCATCGGCGGCCCGGACAACAGCGCCGGCTGGCGTCTGGCGACCGCCCTCCTCGGTGCGGGATCGGTGCTGCTGGTGTTCCTCATCGCCCGGCGCCTGACCGGCTCGCTCGTGGCGGCGACCGTGGCCGGCACCCTCCTCGCGATCGACGGCCTCAGCATCGTGATGAGCCGGATCGCGCTGCTCGACGGCATCCTCACCTTCTTCGTGCTGCTGGGCGTGCTGTTCGTGCTCATCGACCGCCAGCGCACGATCCCGCTGCTCGAACGCCGGAACCCCGACGACGAGCACCCGCTGTGGGGACCGATCCTCTGGCGCCGTCCCTGGCTCGTCGCCGCGGGCCTCGCGCTCGGCGCCGCCTCGGCGGTGAAGTGGTCGGGGCTGTACGTGCTCGCGGGCTTCGGACTCTACGTCGTCATCACCGATGCCCTCGCCCGGCGCCGCGGCGGGGTCGTCGTGTGGCCGGCGTCCGCGGTCTTCCGCCAGGGGCCGGTGTCGTTCGTCCTCCTCGTCTTCCCCGCTCTCGCGGTGTACCTCGCGAGCTGGACCGGGTGGCTGGTGACGGCGAACGGCTACGACCGCGGCAGCGACCCGAACCCGCTCGTCGCCCTGTGGAACTACCACGAGGCGATGCTCGGCTTCCACGTGGGCCTCACCCGCGGGCACCCCTACGCGAGCCCGGCCTGGGAGTGGCCGTTCCTGCTCCGCCCGACCGCGGTGTGGGTGGACAGCGATCCGACCGGCTGCGGCGTCGACCGCTGCATCGGCGTGATCTCGGCGATCCCCAACCCGCTCATCTGGTACGGCGGCGTCGCGGCCAGCGTGTACCTGCTCTACCGCCTCATCCGCGGCTGGATCACGCGGCAGCCGGTCGGCCCGGCGCTCAGCCTGCCGCTCGTGGGGCTCGCGGTGACGTATCTGCCCTGGCTGATGTTCCCCGACCGGACGATCTTCCAGTTCTACACGGTCGTGATGATGCCGTTCCTCGTGCTCGCGCTCACCGTCACGCTGCGGATCATCGCCGGGCGCCAGGAGGATCCGCTCCCGCGCCGCCAGTCGGGAGAGCGCACCGTCCTGATCTACCTCGGCGTCGTCGTCCTGGTCTCGGCGTTCTTCCTGCCGCTGTGGACGGGGATGAGCGTTCCCTACGACTTCTGGCGCCTGCACAACTGGCTGCCCGGCTGGGTCTGACGGACGGGCTGGCGGCCCCGCGCCCTGTCAGGGGGTCTCGTCGGCCACGTGCTCCACGAGCGGGAGCACGCGACCGGAGAGGTGCGTGCGCATCGCGATGGAGGACGCGGTCCGCGCGACGCCCGGCACGAGGGCCACCCGGTCCAGCACCTCCTGGAGCCGCGTCGCATCGCGGGCGACGAGCCGGAGCTGCATGTCGCTCGCGCCCGTGACGGTGTGCATGTCGACGATCTCCGGCACCGCGTCCGCGAGGGCGGTGGCGACGTCGTCGTGTCCGACCTTCTGATCGATCTCGACGAGGCAGAACGCCACGACGCCGTACCCGAAGCCGGCGGGGTCGATGCGCGGCACGATCGCCTCGATCACCCCGCCCTCGTGCAGGCGCGCGAGACGGCTGGTGGCCGTCCCCCGCGCGATGCCCAGCCGGCGTGCGCACTCCAGCAGGGGCAGCTGCGGCGATTCCGTCAGCAGCCGGATCAACGCGGCGTCGAGGCGATCGATCCGCACGTCACTCCTTAACGATCCCGGGGCGGGACACACCCCGCGTCAGGCGGGCGACGACGAGCAGCACGGCGGTGAGCCCGAGCGTGAGCAGCAGCTGGATGCGCGCGGCCGGGTCGATCATCGCCAGCGCGATCACCGCTGCGAGCAGCGCCAGGCAGAGCCACGAGACCCAGGGGAAGCCCCAGAGCCGCATCGGCATCGCCTCGCCGGCGCGGTCGGCCCGCCGGCGCAGCACGATCTGCGAGATCGCCGTCGCCGTCCAGATCACCAGCAGGGTGGATCCCACGACGTTCAGCAGCGCCGGAAGCACGACGTCGGGGAACGCCCAGTTCAGCCCGACGGTGACGAAGCCGAAGGCGACCGAGGCGAGGACGGCGACGAACGGCACGCCCTTGAGGCTCGTCCGGGTGACGGACAGCGGCGCCAGCCCCCGCTCCCCCAGCGAGTACGCCATCCGGGAGGCGCCGTAGATGTTGGCGTTCATGGCCGAGAGCAGCGCGATCACCACGATGAGGTCCATCACGAGGCCGACGCCCGGGATGTTCAGCGTGTCCAGCACGGCCGAGAACGGACCGGCCTGGACAGCGGGGTCGTCCCACGGGAGTACCGCGACGATGACGAAGATCGAGCCGACGTAGAAGATGAGGATGCGCACGAGCACCTCGCGCACGATCCGGCGGATGTTGCGGGACGGATCGTCCGACTCGGCGGCCGCGATCGCGACGACCTCGGTGCCTCCGAACGCGAAGACCACGATGAGGAGCGCCGCGGCGATGCCGGTGATGCCGTGCGGCGCGAAGCCGCCCTGGTCCACGAGGTTCGAGATGCCGGTCGCCGGCACGCCGGGGATGAGTCCGACGATCGCGCACACGCCGACGACGAGGAAGGCGATGATCGCGGCGACCTTGATCGCCGCGAACCAGAACTCGAAGCGGCCGTAGTTGCGCACGCCGAAGAGGTTCACCGCGGTGAGGGCCACGACGAACACGAGCACCCAGACCCACGCCGGGATCCCGGGTACCCAGTTCGCCACGATCCCGGCCGCGCCGGTCGCCTCGGCGGCGATCACGACGACGAGCTGGATCCAGTACAACCAGCCCACCGCGCTGCCGGCGCTGCGCCCCATGGCCTTCTGGGCGTAGGAGCTGAAGGCGCCGGAGCTCGGGCGGGCCGCGACCATCTCGGCGAGCATCGCCATCACGAGCACGACGATGCCGCCCGCGACGAGGTAGGAGATGAGCACGGCTGGTCCGGCGATGCTGATCGCCTGCCCGGAGCCGACGAACAGCCCCGCGCCGATCGCGCCGCCGAGCCCCATCATGGAGATCTGGCGACGGGTGAGGCCCGGGTGCAGGCCCTTCGTGGTCGTCGTGGTGACGGGGACCTCGGTCACGGGATCGTTGGTCATGCGTCCATTGGTCATGCGTTCACCTCGGCGAGCTCGGTCTCGAGGGCGGCTTCCACCCGGTCGATGTCGGCGGCGGAGCCGGACGAGATGCGGATGCCCTCGCCGGGGAAGGCGCGGGCGACCACGCCGCCGGCGTGCAGGAGGGCGTCGAGTTCGGCGGTGCGCTCCCCCGCGGGTACCCAGACGAAGTTGGCCTGCGAGCGCACGGCGGGCCAGCCGGCGGCGGTGAGCACGGTGTACAGCCGATCGCGCTGTGCCACGACCTCGTCGATGCGGACGGCGAGCTCGTCCTCCGCGGCGAGCGAGGCGAGGGCCGCGGCCTGGGCGAGGTCGGTGACCCCGAACGGCACGGCCACCTTGCGCTGCGCCTCGGCGATCACGGTGGGGGCGATCGCGTAGCCGATGCGGAGCCCGGCCAGGCCGTAGGCCTTGGAGAACGTGTGCAGCACCGCGACGTGCGGGTGGCGACGGAACAGCTCGATGCCGGCGCCGCGACTGTCCGTGCGGTCGAAGTGCACGTAGGCCTCGTCGATGACGACGAGGACGTCGTGCGGCACCGCGGCGACGAACCGCTCCAGGGCCTCGGCGTCGACGACGGTGCCGGTCGGGTTGTTGGGGTTGCACACGAAGACGAGACGGGTGCGCGGGGTGATCGCGGCACGCATCGCGTCGAGGTCGTGGCCGTGATCGGCGTCCAGCGGCACGGCGACGGGCGTCGCGCCCGCGATCCTGACGAGCGAGGGGTAGGCCTCGAAGGACCGCCAGGCGAAGACGACCTCGTCCCCCTCGCCGGCCACCGCGTGGATGAGCTGGGCGGCGATCTCCACCGACCCCGCCCCGACGGTCACCTGCGCCGGGTCCACGGCGTATCGGGCGGCGAGCGCCTCCCGGACCGCGGAGGCGCTCATGTCGGGGTAGCGGTGGATACCGGCCACCCGGTCCTGCACGGCGCGCACGACGGAGGGCAGCGGTGGATGCGGCGACTCGTTCGAGGAGAGCTTGGAGGCACCGGCCGGGGCGGAGCGCCCCTGTCGGTAGGCGGGCACGGCGTCGAGACCGGTGCGGGCGGAGAGGGTCATCGTCAGAGCATCCTTGCTGTGATCCGAGAGGGGTCGCGTCACCCTAGAACGGATCGCGGGCGCTGGGCAAACCGTGCACTCGAAGCTGCGCATCGCGCGCACTCGACGGGCAGACGGAGGCCGCGCGGTAGGCAGAATGCACAGCGCTGCGCCGGGGAAGGGCGCTCACCGTGCGCGCGAGACCGCGGCCGGATCGCTCACCGGCAGGCGGCACACGAAGGCGCGGCAGTCGTAGGCGCGCTCGGCGGTCGCCTCCTTGCCGTCGAACAGTTCGAACCCCGCGGCGGCGAACCCCGCGGCCTGCGCCGGCGTGACGATCGCGACGACATCGGCATCGGACCCGCGGGCGGCGGCGGCGAGCGCCCCACCCGGCTCCTCCGTCACCACGACGAGCTGCCGCGGTGCCGCGGCGAGTCCGGCGGCGACCCGCAGCAGACTGCCGTGGGCGAAGGGCTGGGCGAGGGCCCGGGAGGCGAGGGCCTCCACCCGCTCGGCCGCCGCCGCGCGATAGCGGTCCCCCGCCCCGAGCCGCCAGGCGGTGAGCGCAGCCTGCGCGACCGCGGCCGTGTCCGAGGGAAGGTCGCCGTCGGTGTGGTCGGGCGAGGCGGCGATGCCCTGCGCGCGGAGCAACGGGTCGTCCCCCGCGGCGCCGTCCAGCACCTCGTCGAGGAGGCCCAGGGCCGTGACCGCCGGAGCGACGTCGCCGGCGGCCGCCGCGAGGGCGAACAGCCCCTCGGCGAGCAGCGCGACGTCGGCGGCCGTGGCGACCGCGGCGGAGGCCCGGCCGTCCAGCGATGCCCGCACGAGCGCGCCGTCGGCCCCGCGATTGGTGCCGAGCACGGCGGCGGCGGCCTCCGCAGCGGCGGCGATCCACGCGTCCTCGCCGAGTGCCGCGCCCGCGCGGGCGAGTGCCGCGATCGCGAGGCCGTTCCATCCCGTGATGACCTTGCCGTCCACCGCCGGCGGCTCCAAGGCGGTGCGCTCCGCAACCGGACGGAGGTAGTACCCACCCTCGTTGCGAACGCCGTCGATCCACGACTCGGAGTCCTGTGCGGCCCCGAAGCCCCCGTCCGCGCGCCGCAGAGTGCCGAGCAGGAAGCGGGCGATGCCGCGGGCGGTCTCCTCGTCGCCGGCGTCGAGCGCGACCTCGAGCAGCTGGGCGTTGTCGGTCAGCATGCGCTCGTAGTGCGGCACCGTCCAGTCACGCCGGGTCGCGTAGCGGAAGAACCCGCCGTCGGCGTCACGCAGGTCCGAGTTCGCCATCGCCGCGAGGGCGCGTTCGGCCGCAGCCGCCGCCTCCGGTACGGCCGCGCGGATGAGGGGCTCCTGGAGGAACCGCAGGGTCGTGGCCACCGGGAACTTCGGAGCTCCGCCGAAGCCGCCGAACTCCGCGTCCTCCCTGGCAGCGAGGCCGCGGGCGGCTTCCGCGAGGGCGGCGGTGTCCGGCAGGGTCGATGCCGTGGCCTGCGAGGCCTCGGCGAGCGCCGCGGTCACTGCGTCCGCGGATTCCTCGGCCTGCGCCCGTCGCGTCGTCCACGCCTCGCGGACGGCCACCAGCACATCGCGGAACGCGGGCATCGGCGGTCGCGCCTCCGGCGGCCAGTACGTCCCCGCGTAGAAGGCGCGACCGGCGGGCGTGGTGAACACCGTGAGCGGCCAGCCGAGATTCTGCGTGAACGCCGACGCGGCGGCCATGTAGGCCCCGTCGACGTGCGGATGCTCCTCGCGGTCGACCTTCACCGCGACGAACCCCTCGTTGATGCGGGCGGCGGTCTCCGGGTCGGCGAACGACTCGCGCGCCATCACATGGCACCAGTGGCAGGTGGAGTAGCCGATCGAGATCAGCATCGGCACATCCCGGCGGCGGGCCTCGGCGAAGGCCTCCTCCCCCCAGGGGTACCAGTCGACGGGATTGTCGGCGTGGGCCCGCAGGTAAGGGCTGAGGGTGTCGGCGAGACGGTTCGTCATGCTTCCACGCTACGCCGGGGTCACCGGCTCCGGACCCGGGTCAGCCGACGAGCAGCTCCGCGGGGCGGGACAGGGTGTAGCCGACGAGCGGGAGGGCCCGCTCGGCCGCGAGCGCGATCCGCGCACGCAGCACGTCGGTCGCCACCTCGTAGCCGTCGAAGTCGGTCGTGCTCGCGTACACGCCGAGCGGCAGCGTCAGGGCCTGGAAGAACGCGAACAGGGGGCGCAGCTGGTGCTCGATCATGAGGGCGTGCCGCTCGCCCCCGCCGGTCGCGGCGAGGAGCACCGGCGTGCCGACCAGGGCGTACTGGTCTACGAAGTCGAACAGGTGCTTGAACAGCCCCGTGAACGAGGCGCGGTACACCGGGCTGCCCACGATGAGGAGGTCGGCGGTCTCGATCGCCCGCAGGTTCGCCTCCACCTCCGGCGGGAGCTGGTCACGGGTGAGAGCACCCGCGAGGGAGGGGCCGACCTGCGTGAGCTCGATCAGCTGCGCCTCGACCGGGGCGCGCTCGGCGACCGCGGCGGTGATCGCACGGAGGAGGGCGGTGGTCTTGCTCGGCTCGTGGAGGGAGCCCGAGACGGCGACGACGCGGAGCGGAGCTGTCATGGGCTCGACGGTACCCACGCGGACGCCCCGTGTCGCGCGAAGCGACACGGGGCGTCATGTGGAACGGAGACGAGCCGCGGGCCGCGGGCTCGGGAGCAAGGCTCCGGTCAGTGCTGGCTCGGTGACGGCGTCAGTGCCGAGCCCGCGGCCGGTATGAGGGCGGGATCAGTTGACCTCGTCGGGGTGCGAGCCCACGCGGCCGGAGCCGTCGAGCGGGTCGAGCGCGTCGATCGCGGCGATCTCGGCGTCGGTCAGCTCGAAGCCGAACACGTCGAGGTTCTCGCGCAGGCGCTCGGGACGCACCGACTTCGGGAAGACGATGATGCCCTTCTGCAGGTGCCAGCGCAGGACGGCCTGTGCGGGGGTCACGCCGTGGGCGGCGGCCGCCTCCGCGATCGCCGGGGTGCCGAAGAGGTCGTACTTGCCCTGGCCGAGCGGACCCCAGGCCTCGATGCGGACGCCGTTGGCCTCGGCCCACGCGACCTCCTCGCGGCGCTGGTAGGCCGGGTGCAGCTCGATCTGGTTCACAGCCGGGACGACGCCGGTCTCCTTCACCGTGCGCTCCAGGTGCGGCACGAGGAAATTCGAGACGCCGATGCTGCGGGTCAGGCCCGCGTCGCGCAGCTCGACGAGCTTCGCGAACGCGTGGACGTAGTCGTCCTTCGCCGGGGTGGGCCAGTGCACGAGGTAGAGGTCCACCTGCTCCAGGCCGAGCTTCTCGAGGCTCTCGCCGATGGCGGCGCGGGGCTCGTCGTCGTGGTGGCGGTCGTTCCACAGCTTCGTGGTGACGAAGAGCTCCTCGCGGGGGATGCCGGAGGACGCGATGGCCGCGCCGACGCCCTCCTCGTTGCCGTAGATCGCGGCGGTGTCGATGTGGCGGTACCCGATCTCGAGGGCCTCGCTCACCGCCTTCTCGGTCTCTGCCGGCGGCACCTTGAAGACGCCGTAGCCCAGCTGGGGGATGGAGTTGCCGTCGTTCAGTTCGAGTGCAGGAATGGTCATCCCCCCAGCCTAGGACCTGTGATGACAGGTGCGCCCGTGTGGATGACGAAAAGCGTCAGCGGCGAGGGACGGCCGCCATCGCGGCGGCGCCCTTTCCGACGAGGCGTTCCAGGGGACCACGTCCGACGAACATCGCCCACAGCGTCGTGACCAGCAGGAGTCCTACGGCGGTGAGCGCCCAGAAGGCGTTGTCCGCGATGAAGCCGCCGGGACCCGCGACGAGGACGACGGAGACGACGTGCAGGCTGTATGCCGTGAGCGGCATGGACCCCAGCGCACCGAGGGGCAGCAGCGGCCAGCGCAGCGGACGGCTCAGCAGCAGGCACAGCGCGACCACCGCGAGGGCGAAGCCACCGGAGCCCAGGATCTCGGCGGTGCCACCGCTGTGCGGGTCGACAGCGAAGACCGCGCGGACCATGGAGCCGAGCGGATCCGTCGCGGCGAGCGCCTCGGGATAGCTCTCCCAGCCGGACGGCGGCATCACATCGTCGGGGATGAACGACGACGACAGGCTCTCGTCGGGAAGGATCTCGATGCTCTCGCTCCCGGAGGAGGCGCTGGTCGAGGAGACGATCGATCCCGTCTCTCCCCCCAGCCCCGCGCCCGCGCCGAGGGCGCCCAGGCCGTAGCCGATCGCGGCGAGGACCACGCCGACGACGAGGGCGACGACGGCCGTGCGCACCTCCTGCACCCGGAGCCGCCCCAGAGCCATGCCGCCGAGCACGAGCGCCAGCCACACGGTGATCGGATAGGTGCCGTAGAGCACGAACCCGATGCCCGCGCCGAACGGCTGCAGCGCCACCGCACTGAGCAGAGCGAGCAGCGCCGGACCGGCGAGGGCGAGGACGGCGGCGCCGAGGAGCAGCTGCCGCGGTCGCCACCGCAGCACGGGGATGACGGCGACGTAGAGCAGGCCGTACAGGGTGAGGATCACGGCGATCGGCGTGTTGAGGAGCTCCAGGGCGAGACCGATCACGAAGATCACCGCGCCGCGGCCCACGAGGTTGAGGCGGATGCTCGGCAGGCGCTCCCGCTCCGGCAGCACGTCGCGCCCGGTCATGAGGGCGATGGAGACGCCGGCGAGCAGCGCGAAGAGGATCGAGGAGCGGCCGTGCACGAGGTCGGTCCAGGTGGTCGGGTCGCCCCACTCGAACGCCTCCGTCACCCCGACGTGGGCACCGGCCATGCCGAGGATCGCCAGACCCCGCGCGACGTCGAGACCGAGGATGCGCGGCGGCCGCCCGAAATCACGGAACCAGCGCACGGGGCGGAGAGCAGTCATCACCCGATGATCGTATGCGGCGATCGCGGCGACCCCGGTGCGCATCCCGGCATACGATGGAGGGCTATGTCCTCCCCCGTGATCTCCTACCCTCCGGAGCTGCCCGTCAGCGCGGCCAGGGACGAGATCACCGACGCCATCCGCGACCACCAGGTCGTCATCGTCGCCGGTGCGACCGGATCGGGGAAGACCACCCAGCTCCCGAAGATCGCGCTGGAACTGGGCCGCGAGCGCATCGCCCACACCCAGCCCCGCCGCCTGGCCGCCCGCACGATCGCGGAGCGCGTGGCCGAGGAGCTGCGGGTCGAGCTCGGCACCCTCGTCGGCTACAAGGTGCGCTTCACCGACAAGGTCTCCGATGAGACGCGGATCGCGCTGATGACCGACGGGATCCTCCTCAACGAGATCCACCGCGACCGGCTGCTGACGCGCTACGACACGATCATCATCGACGAGGCGCACGAACGATCCCTCAACGTCGACTTCCTGCTGGGCTACCTCGCCCGCATCCTTCCGGAGCGTCCTGACCTGAAGGTGATCATCACCTCCGCCACGATCGATCCGGAGAGCTTCGCCCGGCACTTCGCCGCCGCCGACGGCACCCCCGCGCCCGTCATCGAGGTGTCGGGGCGCACGTATCCCGTCGAGATCCGCTATCGCCCGCTCGTCGACGAGGACGCGGAGCAGGACGCCGTCGGCGAGCCGGAGGACGAGGTGAGCGCGATCGTCGCGGCACTCCGCGAGCTCGACCGGGAGGCGCCCGGCGACGTGCTCGTGTTCCTGCCGGGCGAGGCGGAGATCCGGGACGCGGCCGACGCCGTGCGCGCCGCCTACGCGAAGGACCGTTCGCCCACCGAGGTGCTCCCCCTGTTCGGCCGGCTCTCCGCCGCCGAGCAGCACCGGGTGTTCGAGCGCAGCACCGTGGCCGGCGTCCGTCGCCGCGTGGTGCTCGCGACCAATGTCGCCGAGACGAGCCTCACGGTCCCCGGCATCAAGTACGTCATCGACACCGGCACCGCACGCATCTCCCGGTACAGCAACCGCTCGAAGGTGCAGCGGCTGCCCATCGAGGCCATCTCGCAGGCCTCGGCGAACCAGCGCTCCGGCCGCGCCGGCCGCACGAGCGACGGCATCGCCATCCGCCTGTACTCCGAGGAGGACTACGCGCGGCGTCCCGAGTTCACCGAACCCGAGATCCTGCGCACCTCCCTCGCCTCCGTCATCCTGCAGATGCTCGCGCTCGGCTTCGGCGACATCACCGCGTTCCCCTTCCTCACCCCGCCCGACTCCCGGGGCGTGAAGGCGGCGTTCGACCTGCTCACCGAGCTCGGCGCCCTCCGCCCGGCGCGGGGGCCGGACGACGGCCCCCGGCTCACCCGGATCGGACGCGACATCGCCCGGATGCCGATGGACCCGCGGTTCGCGCGCATGCTCATCGAGGCAAGCCCTTCGACAGGCTCAGGGACCCAGAGGGGGGCAGGCCCTTCGACAGGCTCAGGGACCCAGAGGGGGGCAAGCCCTTCGACAGGCTCAGGGACCCAGCGGGGCTCAGGCCCTTCGACAGGCTCAGGGACCCCGTCGGTGCTGCGGGACGTGCTCGCGATCGTGGCGGGGCTGTCCATCCAGGACGTCCGGGAGCGACCCGAGGAGCGCCGCGAGGAAGCGGACCGCCTGCACGCGCGCTTCGTGGATCCGACGAGCGACTTCCTCACTCTCCTGAACCTCTGGAACCACCTGCGCGAACAGCAGCGCGAGCTCGGCTCCAGCGCATTCCGCCGGCTGTGCCGCAGCGAGCACCTCAACTACGTGCGGGTCCGCGAGTGGTTCGACGTGCACCGCCAGCTCCGCACGCTCGTGAAGAACCCCGACCGCGGGGCGGAGCCGGGCGGCGCGGGCGATCCGGACGCCATCCACCGCGCGCTGCTGTCCGGCCTGCTGTCGCAGATCGGCATCCTCGACGAGCGCACCGCCCCCGCGGGGAAGGCTCACTCCCCTGCGAAGGACGCGCGCCGCCGGATCACGGAGTACCGGGGCGCGCGGGGCATCCGGTTCTCGATCTTCCCGGGCTCAGGGCTGCGCAAGAAGAGCCCCCGGGCGGTCATGGCGGCCGAGATCGTGGAGACCTCCCGCACCTTCGCCCGCACCGTCGCCGCCATCGACCCCGCCTGGGCCGAGCCCCTCGCCGGCGACCTCGCGAAACGCCAGGTCACCGAGCCGCACTGGTCCAAGGACGCCGGAGCCGCCGTGGCTTTCGAGAAGGTCACCCTGTTCGGGGTCGAGATCATCCCGCGCCGGCGGGTGCAGTTCGCCCGCATCGACCGGGCCGCCTCGCGCGAGCTCTTCGTCCGTCATGCGCTCGTCGAGGGCGAATGGGACCCGTCCCGCATCGACAAGCGGGTCAGTGCGTTCTGGCGCAGCAACGCCGAGCTCCGTCGCCGCCTGGAGAAGCTCGAGGAGCGCGAGCGGCGCCGCGACATCCTGGCCGGCGATGAGGCCGTCTTCCGCTTCTACGACGAGCGCATCCCCGCCGACGTGTTCGACGTGCGGTCGTTCGAGAAGTGGTGGCGCGAGGCGCTGACGACGACGCCGAAGCTGCTCGTGATGCGCGAGAGCGACCTCATCGACGACGAGGACCGCGCCGACCAGCGCGAGTTCCCGACCCGGTGGACGCAGGGCGACCAGGTGCTCGGCCTCGCGTACCGGTTCGAGCCGGGCGCGCCTGACGACGGCGTGAGCGTCGTGCTGCCTCTGCCGCTGCTCGCCCAGATCGAGGACCGCGGCTTCGACTGGCAGGTGCCAGGGCTGCGCGCCGAGCTCGTCACCGGACTGCTGCGTGCGCTGCCCAAGGCCATCCGGCGCCACGTCGTCCCTGCCGCCGACTGGGCGGAGAAGTTCGGGGCGGCGCTGGCCGACGAGGGTCCTGAGGTGCACGGCGGCCTCCCCCCGCGCACTCTCAAGGAGGCGCTCGCGCGGCTCGTGCAGCCGCTCGCGAACCAGGTGGTCACGGCCGCCGACTTCGACGACGAACGGGTGCCGGCGCATCTGCGCATGAACTTCCGCGCCGTGGACGAGCGGGGACGCGTGGTCGGGTCCGGCCGCGATCTCCGATCGCTGCAGGCTCAGCTCTCCGACCGCGCGCGCAGCAGCGTCGCCCGCTCCATCGCGCGCCCCGGGCGTGCGGAGACACCGGGACCGCGCGGGGCGGAGCGCGTGGCCGCCGCTCCGGTCGAACAGACCGGGCTGACGGCGTGGACGTTCGGCGACCTCCCGGCGGTCATCGACACCAAGGTCGCGGGCGGAGTCGTCCGGGGGTATCCGGCGATCGTCGATGCCGGCACGAGCGTGTCGGTGCGGGTCGAGGCGACTCCCGACGCCGCGGCCGCCGCCACGCGCGACGGCGTGCTCCGTCTCGTCCTGCTCGCGGTGCCGTCGCCGTCCTCGTACGTGCAGCAGCACCTCACCAGCCAGGAGAAGCTCGCACTCGCCGCCTCGCCGTATCCGTCGGCGGCCGCGCTCATCGAGGACTGCCGGGCCGCCGTCGCCCGTCGCGTGATCGACGCGTCGACCGGCGGCGCCGACGGCCGGGACCGCGGCGTCGTGCGCACCGAGGCCGAGTTCGCGCGGGTGCGCGACGCCGTGTCCGCCGTGCTCGTCGACGAGCTCTTCGCCTGCGTCTCCCTCGTCGCGCGCATCCTGACGAAGGCGCGGGAGGTGGAGCGCAGCATCAAGTCCCAGAACGCGCTGGCGCTGCTCGGCCCGCTGAACGACATCCGCAGCCAGCTCTCCGGACTGCTCCACTCCGGCTTCGTCGCGGCGACCGGGGTCGACCGGCTCGCCCACTTCCCCCGGTACCTCGACGGCATGATCGACCGGCTGAAGACCCTCGCGAACGAGCCGGGCAAGGACCGCGCGCGGATGACGGAGTTCGAGCGGATGGCCGTGCTGTTCGCGGACGCCGGGGGCACGATCCCCCTCGCGCCCGACGCTCCGCCCGCGATCGTCGAGGTGCGCTGGCTGCTGGAGGAGTACCGGGTCAGCGTCTTCGCCCAGCGTCTCGGCACCGCGCAGCCGGTGTCGCCGCAGCGGATCACCAAGGCGCTCGCGGGGAAGTGACCCCCGCCGGGTAGCCTGAGGGCATGGCCCGCGCGATCGTCTACACCGAGTTCGGATCCCCCGCTGTCCTCCACCTGATGGAGGTGCCTGACCCCGTGCCCGTCCGCGGCGAGGCGCTGGTGCGCATCGAGGCGGCCGGCGCCAACCCCATCGACGCCAAGCTCCGCGGCGGCAAGCGCCCCTCCGCGCCGATCACCGAGCCGCGTCCGGTCGGGTTCGACGGCGCCGGGGTGATCGAGGTGCTGGGCGAGGGCGTGGACGGGTTCGAGGTCGGCGACCGCGTCGCGATCCGCGACACGCTCGGGACCTACGCCTCCGCCCTCGCGGTCGAGGCCGACAAGCTCGTGAAGCTCCCGGACGCCGTCACCGCGGCCGAGGGGGCGGCGATCGGCATCCCGGCCGGCACCGCCTACCAGTCCCTCCGCTCGCTCGCCGTGACGGCTGACGATGTGCTCCTCATACACGCGGGCTCCGGCTCGGTCGGCCAGGCCGCCGTGCAGTTCGCGGTCGCCTGGGGCGCGACCGTGATCGCCACCGCGAGCCCCGCCCGGCACGACCAGCTCCGCGAGCTCGGCGCGATCCCCGTGGCCTACGGAGACGGGCTGCTCGACCGCGTCCGCGCGGCGGCCCCCTCCCCCGTGACCGTCGTCCTGGACTGTGCGGGCACCGACGAGGCGATCGAGACCTCCCTCGCCCTGGTCGCCGACCGCGACCGCATCGCGACCATCGTCCGCGGCCCCGACGCGGCCGACTTCGGTATCCGGGCGTTCTCCGGCGGCTCGCCCGAGCCGCTCACGCCGCAGGAGCTGGAGTGGCGCGCCGAGGCGCTGCAGAAGACGGTCGACCTGCTGGCCGCGGGCGACTTCACCATTGAACTCGGCCCGGAGCTGCCCCTCGACCAGGCGGCACGGGCCCATGAGCTCATGGAGACCGGCGCTGCCTCGGGGAAGATCATCCTCGTCCCCTGAACTCGACCCTGACAGAGCGTCGGGCGGCACCCCGCACGCGGCGTTGGGCGGGTCCTGCCGCGCCCAGGAGACACTGATCGGTCAGGCGGCTTTCGGCTTCCGGCGCGGTGGAAGGCGAAGATGCATGGTCGCGAACGCCAGCACAGCAAGGGATGGCACGAAGAGTCGCGCGTCCGGTACATAACCGTCACTCACAGGCCATCCACTCTGGGCATAGCGAACCGGTCCCGCTTCGCCGACGACGTAGGACAGAAGCAGACCGCCCGCAGCGACTCCGAACAAGGCGAAGAACCACCCTGCGTGTCGAAACCACCACCGACGTGCCCGCGGCACGATACGCAGAGGCAGCCCGGCCAGGAACGCCAGGATCGTGAGCGGAGTGGAGAAGACCGCGAATCCGATGATCTGCAAGCCCTCCGTGTACCCGGCCGCGGTGGTCGACCAGATCGCTATCGCGACATACGTGGTCAAGCCGGTGAGGAAGACTTGCGCCGCCACCAGGAGCCGATCCCGTTCGGTCTCGGCCGCGGCCCCCTGGTGTGGTGAACCAGGCACACTGGTGTCGAGCTGGTTCTGAGACGTCATGTTCGGATCGTAGTGCTCCTGCTCGGAGCACCAGACCTGCCCCTCGCCGAGGCGGCCCAGGTCCATGAGCTCATGGAGACCGGCGCCGCCTCGGGGAAGATCATCTTGGTCCCATGACCCGCGGTCAGGCGGGAGCGACGGGGCGGCCGAGCGAGAGCATCAGCCGGTTCGCCCAGTTGAAGAAGGCCGCGCCGTGCACGACGTCGGCGATCTCGAGGTCGTCCAGTCCGGCCGCACGGAGGCGCGCGATGTGCGCGGGACCGAACGCGCGGGGCGTGTCGGTCAGCGCGACCGCGGCGGCGACGATCGCGTTCCAGCGCTCCCCCAGATCCGTGTCCACGCCCTCGGCGAGGAGCGCGTCGACGTCCCCCGGCCGCTTGCCGTGATGCGCCGCGAACCGGGAGTGCACGGAGACGCAGAACACGCAGCCGTTCCGACGGGAGGCGGCCGTCGCGGCGAGCTCCCGCTCGGCGCGGGGAAGCCCCTCCGCGGTGTTGTAGAAGATGTCCTTGTCGACGAGGGTGCGCGCGCGGAGCACCTCGGGGTCGCGCGCGAGCAGCCGGAAGTACTCGTTCTTCGCGCGGGCGGCGTCGACGAGGCCGTCGAGGTGTCGCGGGGTGAGATCCTCCTCCGCCAGCGGCGCGAGGTGCGGCGTCCAGCCGACCTCGGCGCGGGTGAAGGCGTCGGGATACGGGGCGTCGTCGTGGCGGAGCACGGTGTCGGCGGCGGTCATGCGGCCTCCTCGTCGGTGTCGGTGTCGGTGACGGTGTCGGTGTCGGTGTCCGTGTCCGTGTCGGGGTCGGTGGAGGCATCTGTGGCGGTGGCGGTGAGTCCGGCGTCCTGGAGCACCCGCAGGCCGGTGACGACCCGCTGCTGGAAGGCGAGGAACGACACGAGCTGCGACAGTGTCACGATGCCGTCCGTCGACCAGCCGGCGTCGTGCAGGCGGCCGAGATCGGCGCCCGATGCCTCGCGGGGACGGAACACCAGCAGGTGCGTGTGCGCGAGAGCCGCCGCGAGGCGCTCCCCCAGGGCGGCCGACGCCGCCTCGTCCGGCACGTACCGCGCGCCGTCGGTGCTCTCGGCCTCCAGCCCGCGTTCGGTGTAGGCGCCGAACGGTCCCGTGGTCGCGGCGGCGTCGGCCACTCGGGCGACGATCGCGGCGCGCTCCGGGTCGATCTCGCGGGCCCTCTCGGCGTAGAACTCCGCCGTGTGGTCGTCGGCACCGGCGAGCGCGGTCGCGAACGCCGCGATGAGCGCGCGCTCCGCGAGCGACACGTGCTCCGCGGAGACCGGGTGGAACAGCGCGTCGAAGCTCGCCTGGAGCTGCTCCCTGGTCACGGGACGGCGACGACGCAGCGCATCCAGCTCCGGCGTCACCCCCGTCAGCTGGTCGACGATGTCGGCGGTCATGCGTTCTCCTTCACGGTGGGGGTGTTCTCGGTCGTGCGGGTGCTCTCGGGATCCGGCGGACTCAGCGCGTAGCCGAGGGCCGGGGCGACCTCCGTCGCGAACAGCTCGATCGAGCGCAGGACGTGGGCGTGCGGCGCGTCGACCGAGTGCACCTGGAACGCCACCTCGGTCGCGCGGTGCAACGTGGCGTCGGCGGCGAGCGAGGCGGCGACCTCCTCGGGCGTGCCGAGATGCGTGTCGAGAGCGGCGATGAGGTCGTCGAGGTCGTCTCCGGGGATCGTCTGGCCCTGCCGACGGAAGCCCTCGGCCGCGCGCCGCAACCCGACCTCGGCGAACCGGAGCGCCTCGGCGCGGTCGTCCGCCACGAACACGGTGCGGGAGGCGGTGATGCGCGGGGTCGCCTCGGCGGGGAGCGCGTCGAGGTACGCGTCGATGATGGGGTCCTGCAGCGCGGACAGCGGCGCGTGCAGCCGGTCGTGGGGGCGGGGCTGTGTGCGGGACAGGAGCAGTCCGTGACCGTGGACGCCCGCCCGATGACCGCCGGGGGCCGAGAACGTCGCCTGCCAGATGCGCGCGGCCAGCGACCCTGCGTCCGGATACAGCGTGTTCCCCGCACCGATGTCCCGGCCGGCGAGAGCGTCGAGCAGGAGACTGAGCTTGCGGTCGTAGGTGGGCCCCTTGTCGCGCACGTCCTCCCCGAAGGGCGCGAAGGATGACGGGGTACCGCCGCTGCCGAGCCCGAGGTCGATCCGCCCGTCGGCGAGCAGGTCGGCCACCACGGCGTCCTCGGCCACGCGGACCGGGTCTTCGAGGGGCAGGGTGATGATCCCGGTGCCGAGGCGGATCCGCGAGGTGCGTGCCGCCGCGTGCGCGAGGAAGACGAGCGGCGAGGGCAGCCCGCCTTCCGCAGCCCGGAAGTGGTGCTGCGCCACCCACGCCCTCCCCACGCCGTGCTCCTCGGCGTGCTGGATCTGCGTCAGGGCGAGGCGGTAGCGGTCGGCCGGGGACGCGTCGTCGAGGAGCCGCGTGAAGAACGCGACGGTGGGACGAGGGGTGGTGCTCATGCGAGGATCTCCGTTCGTCCGGGGACCGCGGCCAGCAGCTCCCGGGTGTTCTCGTGCTGCGGGTCGTGGAACAGCTCTTCGGTCGGCCCGTCCTCCACCACGCGCCCGCGGTGCATGACGGAGACGGTGTGGCTGATGCGGCGCACCACGGCGAGGTCGTGCGAGATGAAGAGGTAGGTGAGTCCGAGCTCGGCCTGGAGCGCGGAGAGCAGTTCGAGGATGCGTGCCTGCACCGTCACGTCGAGCGCCGACACCGCCTCGTCGAGCACGAGGATCTCCGGGTCGACGGCGAGCGCCCGCGCGATCGCGACCCGCTGGCGCTGCCCGCCGGACAGCTCGCTCGGGGTGCGGCGTGCCGCATCCGCCGGCAGCGCCACGCGTTCGAGCAGCGCGACCGCCCGATCCCGACGCTCGGAGCGGGTGCCGACGCGGAAGTTGTGCAGCGGCTCGGCCACGATGTCGGCGATCTGCTGCCGCGGGTCGAGGGAGGCGAACGGGTTCTGGTACACGAGCTGGATCCGCCGGCGCAGCGCACGCAGTCGCGCCCCCTCGACGGCCGTCGCGTCCTCCCCCGCGAGCTCCACGGTCCCGGCGTCCGGACGGAGGAAGCGCGTGACCAGGCGCGCGGTCGTGGACTTGCCCGATCCGGACTCGCCGACCAGGGCATGGGTCGTCCCGCGCCGTACCCGGAAGGAGACGTCGTCGACCGCCCGGAAGCGCTCACGACCCGCGACCCGGAACTCCTTCACGAGGCCCGCGGCCACGATCTCGTAGGGCTTCTCGGCCGCCACCGCCGCGGCATCCCGGAGGAACGGCGGCGCGTCCGGACGCCGGAAGCCGGTCGTGAAGGCCGGCGCGTCGGTGAGCAGCTGCCGCGTGTACGGGTCTTCCGGATCGGCGAGCACCTGCGCACTCGGCCCCTGCTCCACGATCCGGCCGTCCTTCAGCACCGCGATCCGCGCCGCCCGGTCCGCGGCGACGCCGAGGTCGTGCGTCACGAGCAGGATGCTCGTGCCGTCCTCGCGCTGCAGTTCGTCCAGCAGGTCCAGCACGCGGCGCTGGACCGTGGCGTCGAGGGCGCTGGTGGGCTCGTCCGCGATGAGCAGCCGAGGGCGGAGGGCGATCGCGGCCGCGATGAGCACGCGCTGCCGCATGCCGCCGGAGAGCTCGTGCGGATACTGGCGCGCCCGCAGCTCGGGGTCGTCCAGCCCGACGCGCTCGAGCAGCTCGAGCACGCGGGCGTTCCGGGAGCGACGGTCGCGATGCCCGTGCAGGCGCAGCACCTCGGCGACCTGCACGCCCACGGGGCGCACCGGGTCGAGCGACGTCGTCGGATCCTGCGGCACCAGCCCGATCTCCGACCCGCGGATGCCGCGGAACGCCCGATCCGACCATCCGGAGATGTCGAGGTCGCCGAGCCGGACGCGGCCGCCCTCGACCCGTCCACCCTCCGGCAGCAGGCCGAGGAGGGCGTGCGCCGTGGTGGACTTGCCGGAGCCCGACTCGCCGACCAGGGCGAGCGTCTCCCCCTCGGCGATGGCGAACGAGAGGCCGTGCACGACCTCGCGGCCGGCGTACGAGACCCGCAGGTCCGTCGCCGTGAGGACGGGGGTTGGCGCGCTCATCGGGCGCTCCTTCCGAGCCGGTGGCTGATGCGGTTGGCGCTGAGCACGACGGCGACCACCACGAGGCCGGGCAACGCCGTGAGCCACCAGGCGGTCGCGATGTAGTTGCGTCCCTCGGCGATCAGCAGCCCCCACTCGGGGGTGGGCGGCGGAGCGCCGTAGCCGAGGAAGCCGAGGGTGGAGATGGCGAGGATGGCCGTGCCGAACTGCAAGGCGGCGAGCGCGACGATCGGGGTGAGGGCGTTCGGGAGCACATGCCGGCGCAGCACGGCGACGAAGGTGCCGCCGCTGCCGAAGGCCGCCTCGACGTACTCGGTGCGGCGCACCCGTGCCACCTCGGCGCGCATGAGCCGGGCGAAGGCGGCGACGCTGCCGAGTCCCACGGCGATCGCCGCGTTGACGGTGCCGAAGCCGAGCAGGATGATGACGGAGAGCGACAGCAGCAGCCCCGGGATGGCCAGCAGCACGTCGACGATCCGCATCAGCACGTCGTCCACGATGCCGCCGGTCGCACCGGCGACGGCCCCGAGGAGCGTGCCGAGCGCGAGGCCGACCGTCACGGCGATGAGCGCACCCGACAGCGAGTGCACCGCGCCGTGGACGACCCGGCCGAACAGGTCGCGGCCCAGCGCATCGGTCCCGAACCAGTGCGCGGCGCTCGGGGGCAGGAGCTTGTCGGCGGGCACGCCGGTCAGCGGATCGCCCGGCGCGAAGACCCCCGGGATCACCGCCCACAGCACCGCCACGGCGACGACCGCGAACGCGAGGTACAGCCCCCAGGCGCGCGACCGCCGTCGCGGATGGGATGCGGAGACGGGCGCCGGGGCGGACGGCGCGGGCGGGGCATCCGACGTCTCGACCGACGTCTCGGCGATGACGGGAGCGGTCATGCGGGCACCTCCTGGGCGGCGGGACGGACGGGGCGGGAACGGGCCGCGCGCGCCGATCGCCGCTGCCGCGGGTCGATCAGGGGCGTGGCGAGGTCGACGGCGAAGCTGATCACCACGAACCCCAGGGCCGACAGCAGCACCACCCCCTGCAGCACCGGGATGTCCTGGTTCGCGACCGCCTGCTCCGTGAGGCGTCCGATGCCGGTGCGGCCGAAGACCGTCTCGGTGACCACCGCACCCCCGACGAGCTCTCCGAACAGCACCCCCGCGATGGTGAGCGTCGGGACGGCGGCGTTGCGTGCGACCGCGCGGGTGAGCACCCAGGCCGGCGGCGCGCCCTTCGCCCGGACCACGGTCACGAACGGCTGTGCCTGCACCCGGTCGATCGACCGGACCAGCACCTGGGCGAGGGGCGCCGAGATCGGCACGGCGAGCGTGAGGACGGGGAGGATCAGGCCGCTGACGGGATCGGCTCCCACGATCGGCACCCAGCCGAGCCCGAACGAGAACACCTGGATGAGGAGGATGCCGAGCCAGAACACCGGCACCGCGACGAACAGCCCCGGCACCTGCCGCAGACCGTCCCGCAGCCAGGCGAAGGGCGCGAGCGCGGAGAGCGCCGCGATGAGGACCGCGATGAGGACGGCGACCACCAGTCCGAGCGCCGCGAGCAGCAGCGTGGCGGGCAGCGCTTCGGCGAGCATCGTCCGCACCGGCGTGCCGTACTGGGTCGAGTAGCCGAAGTCGCCGGCGAGGAAGCCGAGACCGGCGTGCAGGTACTGCTCCCCCCACGGCACGTCGGCACCGTAGGTCGCGCGGATGTCGTCGAGCTGCTCCGGCGAGAGCCCCAGGCTCGGGTCGGAGAACTTGATGAGGATGGCGTCTCCCGGCAGCAGCTGCAGCAGGAAGAACGTGGCCGTGAAGGCCGCGATCAGCACGATCGCGGCCTGCCCGGCCCGTCGGAGGACGAAGGTCATGGGGTCACCGTGGTCCTCAGTGCTCCGCGAGCCACACGCCGGAGAACGTGGGGCGGCCGACCGACTCGAAGGCGACGCCGTGCACATAGGTGGCCGCACCGTAGACCTGCGGCTCCTCGAAGAGCGGGATCACGTACGCCTGCTCCGCGATGTAGTCCTGCACGGCCTGCGAGGCGGCCACCCGCTTCTCGGCGTCCGGCTCGGAGGCCACGGCGAGCAGCAGCTCGTCCAGCGTCGCGTCCTGGGAGATGAGCACGTCGCGGTTCTTCGTGAAGTACTGGCTCTTGATCACGTCGAGGTCCGCACGGCCGACCATCGAGTGGTAGAACCCCGTCTTCAGCGGATCACGGGTGTCCTCCGCGTAGCTGCCCGCGTCGCCGGGCTTGACGGTGAGCTCCACCCCGACCGCCGCGAGCTGCTGCGCCACGAGCTCCAGGGTCTGCTTCGACAGGGGCTGCGGCTTGGCCTCGTAGACCGTGATCGACAGCCGCTCGCCGTCCTTCTCCCTGATGCCGTCGGCGCCGGGCTCCCAGCCGGCCTCGTCGAGCAGCGCCTCCGCTTTCTCCGGATCGTGGGCGTAGTGCGCGGACTCGTCCTTGTATCCCGCGGCCTGGGAGGACAGCACCGACGTGGCCACCGGGTAGTTCTCGGTGAACAGGGTGTCGACGACCTCCTGCGCGTCGACCGCGGCGATGATCGCCTGGCGCACGCGGATGTCGGACAGCAGCGGGTTCTCCGGGCGGAGGGCGATCGAGTTGTTCACGCCGCGGGTCTGCGGGGCGTACAGCGTGAATCCGGCGCCCTCGACGCGGTCCTCGTCGAACGCCTGCACGTAGCGGACATAGTCGGCCTGGCCCGCGAGCAGCGACCCGATGCGCACGGAGTCCTCGGGCGTGACCAGCACGTGCACAGCGTCGAGGTAGGGCCGACCGTCGTTCTCGGCGCTGTCCGGGCCCCAGGCGTAGTCGTCGCGGGCGGTGAGGGTGTACTCGGTACCGAGCTTCTCGTCGGTGACGGTGAAGGGCCCGGAGCCGATGATCTCCTCCGCATTGCCCGCGCCGAAGTCCTCGATCGTGCCGTCCAGGGTCTCCGGGGACAGCAGTCCCGAGTTGATGGTCGACGTCGCCTGCAGGAAGCCGGGCGACGGCGCGCTGAAGCGGAACGTCACGGTGTCCTCGTCCACCACCTCGCTGCCGGCGTAGTTGTTGATGGCCTCGGAGACGGTGAGCCCGCGCTCGGCGTCGCCCAGCCCGTAGGTGTCGAAATTCTTCGCCACGGCAGCGGCGTCCACGGGCGTGCCGTCCGAGAACGTCACGTCCGGGTTGAGGTCGAAGGTGTACTCCGTGGCGTCGTCGTTCACGGTCCACTCCGCGGCGATCCACGGCTCGATCTCGAGCGTCTCCGGGTTCTGCCAGGTGAGCCGGGCGGCGATGTTGTTGACGATGCCGCCGTTCGGGTAGAAGCCGGCCTGCGGCGGATACAGGTTCGTGTAGGCCTGGTGCTCGAGGTAGGTGAGCGTGCCGCCGGTGACGGGGTCTCCCGCCGCGGCCGGGGTGTTCCCCGGCGCGGGCGAGGTGGCGCAGGCGGCGAGGCTGCCGATCAGGACGAGCGGGACCGCGACGGCGGCGGTGCGGATGAGGCGGCGGTTCATGCGGAGGGCTCCTCGAGTTCGGAAGGCAGGGTGTGTGCGGAAGGGGTGCGAGTGGTGTTCACGGTAGGAAGCGGCGGGGTGCAGCGGCGAGGCCGCGGACTCCGGGTGTCGCGAGACGACACGCGTGGTCACGCGCCGACACGCGACGTCACACGGAGGCGGTCGCGCAGCGTCTCCGCGCGGGACCCCTGGCCGGTCTCGTCCGGGGCGCGGAGGAGACCGCGACGACGGAGCTCGGGGGCTGCGAGGCGGGTGAAGGCCTCGAACTGCCCGGGCTGGAACGCCGAGAGGACGTTGAAGCCGTCGGCGGCGCCCTCGTCGCGCCAGTGCGCGAAGTGGTCGGCGATCGTGCCGGCGTCGCCGACGACGAAGGCCGCAGGGACGGCGTGCGCGGCGACGAGATGCCGCCAGGTCGGGGCGTCCGGCGTCCCGACCCGGAGTCCGGCGATCCCCGCGAGCCGTTCGACGAGCGCGGCGCCCCGCTCCCCCAGGCGTGCGGCCTCGGCGACCGTCACCGGGGTGTCGAAGGCTGCGGCCCGCAGCGGGTCGTCGGCGGCCACCTCCAGCGCGTCGGCCAGAGCCTCCACCGTGCGGTTCGCCGGGAACCCGACGCGCTCCCGCTGCCCGCCCTCCGCGAGCGGGACGAGTTCCAGCAGCCGCCGGACGATCCGGTGGGCGGCTGCGTCGGACTCCGCGACGACGGGGAGCACCGGGGCGATGACCTTCAGCTCCTCCGCGGGACGGCCCGCCTCCGCCGCGATCTCCCGCAGCAGACGCCGCGTGGCCACGGCGTCGGCGAGGGTGGGGGCGGCGATCAGGGCGAGGTCGGCGGCGGTCGCCGCGAGCGCCCGCGACCGCGGCGAGGTCCCCGCGTGCACGATCGGGATGCGCCCCTGCGGCGGGCGGGCGACGTTGAGCGGGCCGGCGACCCGCACGTGTGCACCCTGGACGTCGGCGGCGCGCAGCCCCCGGGGGTCGATGAGCACACCGCGCTCGGCGTCGGCGATCCAGGCGTCCTCGGCCCAGGAGTCCCAGAGTCGGCGCAGGGCGACGACGAACTCCTCCGCACGGTCGTAGCGCGTCTCGGTGTCGGCGTGCGCGTCCCGACCGTGGTTGCCGGCGGCCCGCGGCTCCGCGCCGGTCACGAGGTTGATCCCGGCGCGCCCGTGCGTGAGGACGTCGAGCGATGCCAGCGCCCGCGCCGTGGCGTAGGGGTCGGCATAGGTGGTGTTCACCGTCGCGATGAGCCCGATCCGCGAGGTCACCCCGGCGAGGAACAGCACCGCGCTCAGCGGGTCGATACGGGCCAGGAGGTACGGATCGCGGAACTCCAGGTCGGGCCCGGTCGCGAGCCAGTCGCCGAAGAAGAGGTAGTCCAGGCCGGCGTCCTCCCCCGCCCGCGCGATACGGCGGAGGATGTCGGCGTCGCCTGCGGGGTCACGGTGGGCGCCGGGATACCGCCATCCGGAGGGGTAGGCGCCGAGGGTGCGCACCATGGCGCCGATCACGAGGGGTTCCGTCATGCCGACACGGTAGGAGCGCGACGGCGGCCCCGGCCACGACGGCGATGCCGGAGGTCACCGGACGTCACAGACGGTCACATGCGCCACCCTCTACGCTGAGAGGATGACTGGACTTCGTTGGGGAATCCTCGCGACCGGCGGCATCGCCGGCGCCTTCGCATCCGATCTGCGCACGGCCGGCCTCGACCTCGTCGCGGTGGGCTCGCGCTCGCAGGAGTCGGCCGACGCCTTCGCCGCACGCTTCGACATCGCGCACGCGCATCCGTCGTACGAGGCGCTGGTCTCCGATCCCGACGTCGACATCGTCTACGTCTCCACGCCGCACCCGATGCACCACGAGAACGCCCGGCTCGCCCTGGAGCACGGCAAGCACGTGCTCGTGGAGAAGGCGTTCACCCTCAACCGCGCCCAGGCCGAAGACCTCCAGCGGCTCGCCGCCGAGCGCGGGCTGCTCGTGATGGAGGCGATGTGGACGCGCTACCTGCCGCACATGGTCCGCATCCGCGAGCTCCTCGCCGACGGCGCCCTGGGGGAGATCCGCGCCGTGAGCGCCGACCACACGCAGCAGCTGCCCACCGACCCCGCACACCGTCTGAATGCGCTCGAGCTCGGCGGCGGCGCGCTGCTCGACCTCGGCATCTACCCGATCTCCTTCATCTGGGACATCCTCGGGGCACCGACCACCATCCGCGCCGTGGGGCGTCTGGTCGAGACCGGGGCCGATTCCGAGGTCGCCACCGTCATGATCCACGAGAGCGGGGCGGTCTCCACGAGTCTCTCCTCCTCGCGCGGTGCCGGCCCCAACGCCGCGAGCATCGTCGGCACCGAGGCCCGCATCGACATCGATCGGGTCTGGTACACCCCCACCTCCTTCCGCGTCGTGCGGCCGGACGGCACCGTGCAGGAGGAGTACGTCTCGGAGGTCGAGGGCCGCGGCATGCAGTACCAGGCGCTCGCGGCCGAGCGTCTGGTCCGCGACGGTCTCCTCGAGGGCGACATCCTCCCCATCGCGGAGAGCGTCGCCATCATGGGCGCCCTCGACGAGATCCGCGCGCAGATCGGCGTCCGGTACCCCGGTGAGGAGGACGACCGTGGCTGAGACGACCGACGCCCGCGTGGCGGTGTACCTGGACTTCGACAACATCGTCATCTCCTGGTACGACCGCGTCCACGGCCGCAACTCCTACGGCAAGGATCGCCAGCGCATCACGGAGCACCCGAACGACCCCGAGGTCGCCGAGCGGCTGAACCGGGCGATGATCGAGGTCGGCGCCATCATCGACTACGCGGCGTCCTTCGGCACGCTCGTGCTGACGAGGGCGTATGCGGACTGGTCGTCGCCGGTCAACGCCGAGTACCGCTCGCAGCTCGTGGCGCGCGCGGTGGACCTCGTGCAGCTCTTCCCCGCCGCGGCGTACGCGAAGAACGGCGCGGACATCCGGCTGGCGGTCGACGCAGTCGAGGACATGTTCCGCCTGCCGGACCTGACCCACGTCGTCATCGTGGCGGGCGACAGCGACTATGTGCCGCTCGCCCAGCGCTGCAAGCGCCTCGGCCGGTACGTGATCGGGGTGGGCGTGGCCGGGTCCACGGCGAAATCCCTCGCGGCCGCGTGCGACGAGTTCGAGTCGTACGACTCGCTCCCCGGCGTGGCGCGTCCGACGAAGGCGGCACCGGCCGCCGCCCCCGCGGTCGAGGTTCCGGCGGAGCCGTCCGCCCCGGCCACCGCGGACACGGGTGCCCCGAAGCCCAAGACGGCGTCGAAGTCGCGCACGAAGGCCAAGAGCAAGCCCACCGCCGAGGAGCCCAA
Source organism: Microbacterium sp. str. 'China' (assembly GCF_002993305.1). Lineage (NCBI taxonomy): Bacteria > Bacillati > Actinomycetota > Actinomycetes > Micrococcales > Microbacteriaceae > Microbacterium > Microbacterium sp. str. 'China'. The sequence continues at coordinate 2,524,294 of NZ_CP027434.1, forward strand.
GGTCGAGGAGAAGATCGACGACCAGGGCGAGGCCACACGCCTCCTGGAGCGGGCGCTGCGTCTGGGCCACGACAAGGCGGACGCCGACGAATGGCTGCACAGCTCCGCGGTCAAGACGCACATGCGCCGCATGGACCCGTCCTTCAGCGAGAAGGCCCTCGGCTACCGGTCGTTCTCCGACTTCCTCAAGTCGCGCGACGACATCGCCGAGCTCGAGGAGACCGGGCACGAGCGCCTGGTCCGCCTGCGGGAGCCCTGAGCACGGCCGGTCGTCCGCCCTGCCGTCACTGATGGCGGAACGCGGCGTCGAAGGCGGCTTCGGGCTGCGGCCACAGCAGGGAGCGCACGAAAGCCAGAGCCTCAGGGGCTCCGTGCAGGCGGTCCATACCGGCGTCCTCCCACTCGATCGAGATCGGTCCGTCGTAGCCGACCGCGTCCAGCGCACGGAAGGCGTCCTCCCACGGCACGTCGCCGTGGCCGGTGGAGACGAAGTCCCAGCCGCGCCGGGGGTCGCCCCACGGCAGGTGCGAGCCGAGCACCCCGGCCCGCCCGTTCCGCGGGCGCAGACGGGTGTCCTTGCAGTCGACGTGGTAGATCCGGTCGGCGAAGTCGACGATGAAGCCGACGGGGTCGATGTTCTGCCACATCATGTGCGAGGGGTCCCAGTTGAAGCCGAACGCGTCGCGGTGGTCGATCGCGTCGAGGGTGCGGACGCTCGACCAGTAGTCGTACGCGATCTCCCCCGGGTGGACCTCGTGGGCGAAGCGCACGCCCTCCCCGTCGAACACGTCGAGGATCGGATTCCACCGGTCAGCGAAGTCCTGGAAGCCCTGGGCGATCACCGCCTCCGGCACCGGCGGGAACATCGCGACATAGGGCCAGATCGACGAACCGGTGAAGCCGACGACGGTGTCGACGCCGAGCTTCCCGGCCACCCTTGCCGCCCGCTTCATGTCCTCCGCCGCCCGCTGCCGCACACCCTCGGCCTCGCCGTCGCCCCAGACGTACGGGCGCAGGATGCCCTGGTGCCGGAAGTCGATCGGGTCGTCGCACACCGCCTGCCCGGCCAGGTGGTTGGAGATCGCGAACACCTGCAGCCCGTGCCGGTCGAGGATCTCGCGGCGGGACGCGACGTAGGCGTCGTCCTCGTCCGCCCGACGGAGGTCGAGGTGGTCGCCGGACGCGGCGATCTCCAGCCCGTCGTAGCCCCACTCCGCCGCGAGCCGGGCCACCTCCTCGAACGGGAGGTCGGCCCACTGGCCGGTGAACAGGGTGACCGGGTGACTGCTCATGGATACTCCTTCGTATCGCGGGGGCTTCGTGTCGCGGGCGGGTTCAGGCACCGAGGGCGCGCAGGTGGGCGATGCTGCGGGCGGCGAGGTCGTCCTGGCTCGCGGCGAGCGGTCTCCAGACGGAGGCGGCGACGGCGATCGTCGCGTTCTCCCCCGTGAAGCTCTCCAGTCCCAGGGCGCCGCGGTAGCCGGCGTCGTCGAGCGCGCGGAGCATCTCCGGCCAGTCGGTGTGGTCGTCGCCCACGGCACCGCGGTCGCTGCCGCACACCTGCACGTGCGCGATGGCGGCGCCGGCCGCGCGGACCGCATCGGCCGGCCGCTTCTCCTCGATGTTGAGGTGGTAGGTGTCGAGGGCCAGCCCCACCCCGGCACCGAGCAGCGGCGCCAGCGCGTCCAGACTCTGCGCCACGGTGTTCAGCACGCTGGTCTCGTAGCGGTTGAGCGGCTCGACGGCCAGCGTCACGCCGATCGCCGCGGCCTCCCTGGCGAGCGGAGCGAGGTTCTCCCGGAGCTCGCCGACGACCTCCGCCCGCTCCCTCTCGTCCATGCGCCAGGTGACGCCGGTCGGCGCGTAGAACGGTCCGGCGACGACCGAGGCCCCGAGCACGGCCGCGGCGTCCAGGCACGCGCGGAGGTAGTCCTGCGTCGCGGCGACGTCTCCGGCGCGTGCGAGCAGCGAGCGGCCGGGACCCATCGCGCCGACCACGACCGCGCCCATGCCGAGGCCGTCCAACACGGCGCGGGCCCGCAGCGGGTCCCAGTCGCCGACGCTCTCCAGCGGCAGCTCCAGGGCGTCGTAGCCCATCCGCGCTGCCGTGCGGGCGAGCGGCTCCAGGGTGTCGTCCGTCAGCGGAGACGTCCAGACCCAGGTGTTGACGGCGATCGTGCGGGGCATCGTTGTCCTTGTGATCGTGCGGGTGCTCCCACCCTCCCACTCGGCGCGGGCCGAGCGGAAGGGCGGGAGCACACGGGGTTACGGGATCTGACGCTCCTGCCAGACCGTCGGGTAACCGGGGAGGTCCTCGCCGCCGAACTTGGCGTAGTGGCCGTCGGGCATCCCCTCGTTCGCCGCGAGATAGTCGTCCAGCTCGGCCTCGGTGATCGGCTTCTGCGGGAGCACCCACTCCTTCGGCACCTCTTCACCCGCGAAGATCATCTGCGCCGCGAGCAGCGGGGTGCGCCACTGGAAGTTCGAGTACACCGGAGCGAGGCCGGTGAGACCCGTGTCCTTCCACTTCCGCAGGAAGCTCATCTCGTCCTCGCCGGTCATCACCGGGTAGTCGGCTCCGGCGTCCTCGAAGGCCTCGATGGCGGCGACGGCACCGTCACCGGCGTCCATCCAGATGCCCTGCACGTCGCCCTTGGCGAGCTCGTCGCTGATGATGCTCTTGATCTCGGCGGGGTCCGCTCCGGTGAAGTGGTCGACGGCCTCGATCCCGGCCTCCTCGAACAGCTTCTCGGCTCCGGCCCAGCGGTGCTCCAGCACGTCGACGCCGGGGAGGATCCGGAGAGCCACGACCTTGTCGCCCTCGTCGAGGTTGTCGATGAGGAACTCCGCGGTGTCGATGCCCCAGGCGAAGCCGCCGATCGGGTGGATGAACGTGACAGGGCAGTCGGTGTTCACGCCGCGGTCGAACACGACCACCGGCTTGCCCGTCTCGCACGCCCGCTCGACCGCGGGGGTCATCGCCGCCGTGCTGTTCGGCGAGATGAGGAAGACGTCGCAGTTCCCCTCGGAGATGAAGTAGTCGATGTCGGCGATCTGGGTGTCGTCGGAGTCCTGCGCGTCGCGGGTCTCCATCTCGCTGATCGCGCCCGACTCCTGCAGCACCTTCAGCTGCTCGTTCATCGTGATCCAGCCCGTCTGCCGCCACGGGTTCGAGATCGAGGCGTTCGCGAAGCAGGCCTTCTTGGCGCCGGTGCTGGCGAACTCCGACGTGTCGACCATCTCGGCGTTGATGTGCTGCAGGTAGGGCTGGTCGGCGGGGCCCTGGGGGTCGACGCCGCGCTCCTCGTCCTGCTTGTCGAAGAGCTCCTGGTCGAACCACTCGGTGGTCTCGGCCGACTCCTCGGGGTTCTCCGACTCCGCCGGCGCCACGGACGGGTCGGTCGTGCACCCGGCGAGCGCGATGAGGCCGAAGAGGGCCACCCCTGCGGTGGCGATCTTCATCGATCGTCGCATTGCTAATCTCCTCTGGTTGTAGGGCTTGATGCGGTGGTGCGGTTCTGGGGGTTCTCGGTCCCCGCGGTCGGGACGTCCGTCGGCTGGGGACCGCGCCGGCGGCGGGCTCGGAAGGCGACCCCCGCATAGGCGACGGCCGCGATGATGATGACGCCCTGCACGGCGTCGCGGAGCGTGGAGGGGACGCCCGCGATGTTCAGGAGCAGGAACAGCGCCTCCAGCGCGAAGGCTCCGGCCACGGCGCCCACGATCCACCCTCGGCCTCCGCCGAGCACGACGCCGCCGAGCACCACCGCGGTGATCGCGGTGAACTCGTAGCCGCGGCCGACGGACGGGTGCACCCCCGCGTACCCGACGAGCAGGACGGCGGAGAGAGTGGCCGAGAGGGAGGACAGCACGAACGCGCGGGTCGTGACCCAGGCCCGGCGGGCACCGGCGTAGTCCACCGCGCGGGCGTTGTCGCCGATCGCGATGAGGGTCTTGCCCAGCGGGCGCTTGGTGATGACGATGCCGAGGGCGAGCCAGGCGGCGAGCAGCAGCACGGCCCAGGGCAGGAACTCCAGCACGGGGAGGTCGCGGATCCCGCCGCGACCGATCTCCCGGAAGCTGTCGGCCGGGTTCCCCGTGGCCGCGCCGCCCGTCCACCACATCACGCCGCCGAGCAGGGCGAGCATCATGCCCAGCGTCACGATGAACGACGGCACCTTGAGCAGCGTCGTGAGGACGCCGTTCACGAGCCCCACCACGACGCCGAACACGATCATGAGCAGCAGGACAGGGAGGGTGCGCGCGTCGTCCTGGCCGACGAGGTTGCCGGCGATGATGACCTGCGCCGTGATGAGCGACCCCTGGGAGAGGTCGAACTCCCCCGCGATGATCACGAAGTACTGCCCGATCGCGACGATCGCGATGGGGGCGACGCGCTGCAGGTACCGCATGAACTGCCCGGGCTCGGCGAAGCTCGGGTTGAGCACGGCGACCGCGACGAGCAGGATCACGAGCAGCAGGAAGACCGCCCCGCGGGGGCTGACGAGCGTGCGCAGCGCGTTCATGAGCGCCCTCCTTCCCGCACGGAGGCGGTATCCGCGGCGCTGTCGACGGCGGCGACCTCGGTGGTCGGGTCGGCGAGCTCGGCGGCCGCGACCGCCATGTCGGCTTCGGCCGCCTTCGCGGCATCATCTCCCCCGGTGCGCGTGCCGCCGGCGCCGAAGCGAGGACGGCGCCGCACGATGGCACGCCGGCTGTAGACGGCGACCGCGGCGACGATGACGATGCCGCGCACCACGTCCTTGAGGAAGGGGTTCACCTGCAGCACGCTCATGACGTTGTCGACGACGGCGAGGATGGCGACGCCGCCGATGGTGCCCCAGATCGAGCCGCGCCCGCCGAGGAGCAGGGTGCCGCCGAGCACGACCGCGGCGATGGAGAGCAGCGCGTAGCCGCCCTGCTGCCCGACCGTCGGGCTGCCCACGCCGAGACGGCTGGCGAGCAGGAGTCCGGCGAGGCCTGCGAACACGGAGCACAGCACGTGCGCCCAGATCAGCGGGAGGCGGGTGCGCACGCCGCTGAGCCGCGCGATCTCGGGGTCGCCGCCGACGGCGTAGAGATGGGCGCCGGTGCGGGTGCGGTTGAGCAGCACCCAGACCAGCACGGCGAGCGCGATCATGATGAGCGTGGACACCGGGATCGGTCCGACCCCGGTCGCGCCGATGAGCTGGAACGCCCACGGGACCTCGCCTGCCGAGCCTTCGAAGTTCGTGTTGAGGATGCCCTGGAGGATCAGCCCGACGCCGAGCGTCGCGATGAAGCCGTTGACCTTGAGCACCGTCACGATGAGCCCGTTCACGAGCCCGATCCCTGCGCACACGAGGAGCGTCACGATCACCGCGAGCGGGATGTTGCCGGCGCTCCCGGCCATCATCGTCGCCGCGAGCAGGCTCGACAGGCTGATGACGTAGGTGACCGACAGGTCGAGCGAGGCGCCGAGCACCACGAGCGTCTGCCCGATGGCCACGAGGCCGAGCACGCTCATCCCGGTCAGGATGTCGCGGATGTTCCCCGGGCTGAGGAAGTTGCGACCGACCGTGGCGACGAGGATCGCGCCGACGACGAGCGCGAGCAGCAGGATGCCGAGCACGATCACGGTCGAGTCGATGCGGAGACGGGCTCCGGAGCGGCGGCTCATCGCGCACCCCCGTTCGTCGAAGGACCGCGGTCGGCGCCGGTGGCCGCCGCGAGGATCTCGTGCTCGGCCGCACCGGCCGGCAGCTCGGCGACGAGTTCGCCGTCGTGCATGACGAGGATGCGGTCGCTCATGCCGATGACCTCCGGCAGCTCGCTCGAGACCATGAGCACGGCCTTCCCCTGTGCCGCCAGCTCGCGCATGAGCTGGTAGACGGCGTACTTGGCGCCCACGTCGATGCCCCGCGTCGGCTCGTCGAAGAGCACGATCTGCGGCTGGGTGAGCAGCCATTTCGCCAGCACCACCTTCTGCTGGTTGCCGCCGGACAGGAAGCGCACCTCCTGATCGAGGCCGCGCGAGGACACCTCCAGCGTGCGGAGCACCCCCGGCACCTCCCGGCGCGACGCCGCGGTGCGTCCCGCGAACACGTTCCGCACCACGAGCAGGGCGTTGTCGAGGATCGACTGCCCCAGCGCGAGCCCCTGCGCCTTGCGGTCCTCGGAGACGAGGGCGAGTCCGGCGCGCACAGCCGCGCGTGGGCCGCCGATCCGCACCGGCTTCCCGTCGATCCGCACGGCGCCGCGGGTGAAGGCCTGGATGCCGAACACGCCCTCCACCAGCTCGGTGCGCCCCGACCCCTGGAGCCCGGCCACCCCGACGATCTCCCCCGCACGGAGCGTCAGCGACACCCCGTCCACGTAGGCGTTCCCGCAGCCGTCGAGCTCGAGTCGGGGCGCGCCGACCGCGGTGCCGGCCACCGGGTCGGGGAAGTACGACTGGATCGACCGCCCCACCATCCGGCGCACGAGCTCGTCGGTGGTCAGCGCCGCGGTCTCGTCCGTGGAGACGAGGGCGCCGTCCTTGAGGATCGTGATCCGGTCGCAGAGGTCGAAGATCTCCTTCAGCCGGTGCGAGACGTAGATGACGGCGACCCCTCGCGACGTGAGCCGGCGGATGATCGCGTACAGCAGCTCCACCTCGCGGTCGCTGAGGGCGGCAGTCGGCTCGTCCATCGAGATCACCTGCGCGTCGAACGACAGCGCCTTCACGATCTCGACGATCTGCTGCTCGGCCACCGTCAGCGAGCCCACCCGGGACTGCGGATCGATGAAGGAGACGCCGAGGTCGCTCAGCAGCTCCCCGGTACGCACGTTCATGGCCCGGACGTCGACGAGCCCCGCGCGCCGCGGCTCCCGGCCGAGGTAGACGTTCTGCGCGACCGTGCGCTCCGGGAGCAGGGTGAACTCCTGGAACACCGTGACGATGCCGGCGTCCATCGCCTGCCGCGGGTGCGCGTGGCGTACCTCCGCGCCCCGGTACGTGATCGTCCCCTCGTCGGCCGGCTGCACGCCCGCGATGATCTTCATGAGCGTGGACTTGCCTGCGCCGTTCTCGCCGACGAGGCCGTGCACCTCCCCCGGCCGCACGTCGAAGTCGATGCCCTTCAGCACCTCCACGCCGAAGAACGCCTTGCGGATCCCGGCCACCCGCAGCACCGGCTGCGTCGTCGTCGCGGTCATGCCCGCACCTCCGTCCAGCGGCCCTCGTGGGCGGCGGAATCGAGCACGGCCTCGGTCAGCACGGCCGCGCGGTGGCCGTCGGCGAACGTCGGCAGTCCGTCGGGGACGTCGCCCGCGATCGCGGCGTAGACGTCGGCGACGAAGCCGTTGAAGGCGTCCTGATATCCCATGGCGTGCCCGGCCGGGACACGCTGCAGCCGGGCGGACTCCGGGTCGGCCGCGACGGGGTCGCGCAGCAGCAGCCGCGACTCCTCCCGCATGCCGACCCAGAGCTCCTCCGGCCGTTCCTGCTCGAACCGCATACTCTGCCGCGTCCCGTGCAGCTCCAGGGTGAGGGCGTTCTTCCGGCCCGCCGCCATCTGCGAGATGAGCAGCGTGCCGAGCGCCCCCGCCGAGGTCTCGACGAGCACGGCGACGATGTCCTCCGTGTCGACGGCTTGCCCTGCCCGCTCGGCGAAGACGCGGCGGGTACGGGCGCTCAGGGTGCGGATCCGGTCGCCCGTGACGAACTCGAGGAGGTCGCACAGATGCGAGCCGATGTCGGCGAAGGCGCGGGAGGCGCCGCCGGACGAGGAGCGCACCCGCCAGTCGTCGTCGGTGGGCCGCAGCATCCAGTCCTGCAGGTACGAGCAGTCCAGCGTGAGCAGCTCCCCGGCCTCACCACGGGCGATGCGTGCCCTGGCCTCGCGCACCATGGGGTGGTAGCGGTACACGAAGGGGACGGCCGCGACGAGCCCCGCCTCGGCGGCGGCCTCGGCGAGGGCGGCCGCATCGGCGGCGGTCGTCGCGAGCGGCTTCTCGCACACGACATGCTTGCCCGCCCGCAGCGCGCGGAGAGCGAGGTCGGCATGTGTGGCATTGGGGGTGCAGATGTGGACGACGTCGATGTCGTCGGCGTCCAGCAGGGCCGCCACGTCGTCGGCCCGTGCGGCGCCGAGCAGCTGCGCGGCCTCCCTGGCGCCCTGCGCGGAACGGGTGGCGACGGCGCGCAGGGCGCCGCCCGCGTCTCGGGCGGCCGTGCGGTGCACGCGGGCCATGAAGCCCCCGCCGAGGATCCCGGTTCGGATCGTCCCGAGACCGGTGTCAGTGACATCCGTTGTCATGGCGGCGAGTCTGACACAGCGACGAGGACTTTTGCTAGTCCTTCGTCAAAAGTTGTTTGTAACGAATCCGAAGTCGCACAGCCGACTGCGAGAAGTGCTGTGCTTTACTGACGCCATGGTTGACGTGCTGAGGCCGCTCGCGACGCCCTCCCCCGGGACCGGCGAGATCTTCCAGATCCTCCGCGACGGGCACGCGCGCACCAAGGCGGAGCTCGCCGCCCTCACCGGCCTCGCCCGCTCCACCGTCGCCTCCCGGGTCGACGCACTGCTCGCCGCCGATCTCCTCCGCCCCGCCGGTGAAGCGGTCTCGACGGGCGGCCGCCCTCCGGCCCGCGTCGCCTTCAACCCGCGCGCCGGCCTCGTCCTCGCCGTCGACCTCGGAGCCACGCACGCGACCGTCGCCGTGGCCGACCTCGCCGGCGTGATCCTCGACGCGCACACCCGCGCGATCGACATCGGCGACGGACCGGAGGCCCTCCTCGACGCGATCCTCGCGGAGGGGACGGCCCTGCTCGCCGCGACCGCCGACGGCCTGCCCCTCGTGGGCGTCGGCATCGGCGTCCCCGGCCCTGTCGAGCACTCCACGGGGCGCCCGACCAACCCGCCGATCATGCCGGGGTGGGACCGCTTCGACGTCCCCGGCTACGTGCAGCGCACGTTCGACGTCCCGGTCCTCGTCGACAACGATGTGAACATCCTCGCCCTCGGCGAGCAGGCCACGAGCTGGCCGCGGGTGGACGACCTGGTGTTCGTGAAGGTCTCGACCGGCATCGGCGCCGGCATCATCGCCGGCGGTCAGCTGCAGCGCGGGGCGCAAGGATCGGCGGGCGACATGGGTCACGTCCAGGTGCCGATGAGCGCCGGCTCGGGGCGGGAGCCGGGCGACGAACGGGATCTCGAGGCCCTCGCGAGCGGTTCGGCCCTCGCCGTCGCGCTGCGCGCCGAAGGTCACGACGTGCACAGCGCCTCCGACGTCGTCGACCTCGTCCGCGCCGGCAACGCCGCGGCCATCGAGGCCACCCGCCAGGCGGGTCGCGATGTCGGCGAGGTGCTCGCGACGGTCGTGAACCTGCTCAACCCGTCGATCATCGTGCTCGGGGGCAGCATCGCCCGCGCGGGAGAGCACCTGCTCGCCGGTGTCCGCGAGGTCGTCTACCGCCGCTCGATCCCGCTCGCCACCCAGCACCTCGCGATCGTGCAGTCGCAGGCGGGCGACCGCGCGGCGGTGCTGGGGGCGGCGATCATGGTCGCTCGCGAGGTGCTCTCCCCCGCGAACGTGGACCGCTACGTCGCCGCGAAGGGATCGAAGTCGGCGGGCAGCGCGCCCACCTGATCCAGCGTGCTCGCGACCTCCACGAACGTGCGCCGCGCTGCAGCCTCCTCGATCGAGAGGAGCGTGTCGAGCACGTGGTACCCGAACTCGCCGGTGGCGACGTGCGGTCGGTCCTCCGCGATCGCGCGCACCATGTCGAGCAGCCCGAGCCCGCGCCCCGCGAGCACCCCCTCGGGCGCGACATCGACGACCTCCTGCACCACCGGCTCCGGTGGCACGAAGTGCCGGGACAGCGGCCGGGTGATCGTGATCGGCCCGCCGAACGTGTTCGGGTCGGGGATGACGAGGGTGCCCTCGGTTCCCGTGATCTCCACGATGCCCTGCCGAACCAGCGGCGAGTCCGTGCTGTAGAGGCTCTGGGCCTGACCGCCGCCTTCGAAGTCCATCAGGACGCTGAGCGTGGACGGGATCTCGACCGGGAACTCCTCCCCGGCACGGTCGCCGACCTGCACGCGGCGGGTCGGCGACCCCTGCAGCCCGAGGGCGGCCACGGCGGCCACCGGCCCGAAGACGTGGACCAGGGTCGAGACGTAGTACGGCCCCATGTCGAGGAGCGGCCCCGCCCCCTTCGCATAGAGGAACGCGGGGTTCGGGTGGAAGATCTCCGGTCCCTGCCACTGGAAGGTCGTCTGGCCGAACAGCGGACGGCCGATGTCGCCGCGGGCGATCGCGCGCTTCGCGGTCTGCACACCGGGACCGAGGACGGTGTCGGGCGCGACGCCGACACGGAGTCCGGCCGCTGCGGCCGTCTCGAGAAGGCGTCGTGCCTCCTCGCGGTCCACGCCGAGCGGCTTCTCGGTCCACACGTGCTTCCCGGCGGCGACGATGGCCTCCGAGACGGCGACGTGCGCGGCGGGGATCGTGAGATTCACGACGATGTCGATGTCGGGATCGTCGAGCACGACCTCGACACCCCCGCCCCGCGGCACCCCGTACGCCGCGGCCTGCGCGCGCGCCCGCTCCTCGACGAGGTCGCCGACCGCGCGCACCTCCACGTCCGGGAAGTGCGTGAGGTTCTGCAGATACTGGTCGCTGATGTTCCCGGCGCCGATGAGGCCGACGCCGACGACACCACCCCCGCGCACCATCAGCGCGCCACCTCGGCGTCCAGGAAGACCCGGCTGCGCTCGATGGCGTCGAACAGGTCGCCGTCGTAGTGGTCGAACTCCACGATGGCGAGTTCGAGCGCGGGCGCGGCGGCGATGGCCTCCCGGAGCGGCACCGTCCCGTCGCCCGCGGGCACCTGATCGGCCGGCGGGTACGCATCCAGCAGCGCGGGGTCGAGGGTGCCGTCCTTCGCGTGCACCGCGATCACGCGCTCGCCGAGACGCTCCACGAGGGCCACCGGATCGACGCCGCCCCGAGCGACCCAGTAGAGGTCGACCTCCAGCACGACGCGCTCATCGAGGTGCTCCGCGAGGACCTCCAGCCCGGTCACCCCGTCGAACACCGCCTCCAGCTCATGCGCGTGGTTGTGGTAGCCGACCCGGACGCCGGCCTCGGCGCCGATCTCCGCCGCCTCGTTGAGCAGCCGGGCCGTCTCGACGATCTGATCGATGCGTTCCCAGCGCGCCGGCTCGGTGTAGGGATCGATCACCGTGCCCATGCCGAGCGCCTTCGCGGCCGCGAAGACCTCCGCGGGCGAAGGCACGGGGGTCGTGGTGCCGGAGCCGTCAGGGCGTACGAAGGTCGGCGTGGCCAGGAAAGCGTGCCCGGAGGGGGCGGTCAGTCCCGCGGCCGACACGGCGGCGGCCATGGCGTCCGCCCGGCGCACGAAGTCGTAGGGCTCGACCGCGGTGAACCCGCGCGCCGCCACCGCGGCGAGCGTGCCCTCGAGGTCGGCCTCCAGCTGCTCGCGGATCGTGAACAGCTGGAGAGAGGTCTGGATCGTCATCGGTCGTGCTCCTCGGTCGTCGGTGACAGGTGGGCATCGCGCCCCGGAGGCACGCTAGCACCGAATACCTCCACATGGAAGTTTTCTGTCGATAGACTCGCGACATGCCCGCCGCACCCTCCGACGACTCCGAACGCCCGCGTCCCCGCGGGACGTATGCCAAGGGCATCGCCCGCCGCCAGGAGATCCTGGACCGCGCGATCGAGGTGTTCGCGGCCCGCGGCGCCGACCGCACGAGTCTGCGGGCGATCGCGAAGGAGGTGGGGGTGACGCATGCCGCCCTCACCCACTACTTCGGGTCGCTGGAGGAGCTGCTCGTCGCGGTCTACGTCGAGAGCAACGCCCCGGGACGCAAGACCGAGCCGGAACCCGCGAACCCCGTCGAGGGGATGATCCGGTCGGCCAGGGCCAACCGCGAGGTCCCCGGTCTGGTGCAGCTGTACTCCACGCTCGTCGCCAGCGCGCTCGAGGAGGGCCATCCCGCCGCCCGCGCCTTCGCGACCGAGCGCTTCGCCCGCCTGCGGGCCGACATCGCCGAGACGGTCCGGGAGCAGCAGACGGACGGGCGCATCCGGGCGGACGTCGATCCTCTCGCGGTCGCCGCCCTCGTCGTCGCGGCCTCGGACGGCCTGCAGACGCAGTGGCTGCTGGACGACGCGGCTCCGCAGCACGAGGCCCTCGCCCTCCTCGACCGTCTGCTCCGCCCGGCGGACGACGCGGGCCGGGGCGACGTCCCCGAGGGCTAGGCTCGAACCGTGACGCCCGTGCCGCAGTCCCCGTACGCGAGGGCCCTCGGCGAGCGCCTCGCCGAGCTGCACCCCCGGCTCCGGACCTACTTCCAGGCGGTCCCGGACGGGATGGTCGGCGTCGGCGAAGGCACGTTCCAGCGCGTCGGCACGCCGCGCCGCGCGCTCTGGCCGCTCCTCCGCCGCCTCGAACGGCGCGGGGTGATCGCCGCCCGCTGGGAGCGCGACGTGCCCTTCCGCATCGAGAACCGCACCATCGCCTCCCGGGCGATCGCCGAGCGCACCTTCCGGTTCGCGACCGGGCCGTGGGTCATGCGCGACGCCGTCGCCCCGACGCGGCACGGCCGCATCGTCGACGAAATCGGCGAGCCCGGCCTCATCGCGGCCTGCTTCGATGTCGAGCCCCGCGCGGGCGCTCTGCACCTGACCAGTCGCGCGGTGGGCATCCGCCTCGGGCGCTTCCGGCTCCGCATCCCGCGGATCGTGGCTCCCGTGGTCCGGCTCGTCGAGCGCTGGGACGACGAGGCCGGTCGCCAGCGGGTGCGCCTGACGGTCGACGCACCGCTCCTCGGCCGCCTCTACGAGTACCGGGGCGACTTCGACTACGCCCTCGAACCCGATCGGAAGGACGACAGCGCATGAGCACGGACCGGGCGGTCATCGGCGGGGCCACAGGGTTCATGGGGCGATTCCTCACGGCACGACTCCGGGATGCCGGGCGCGAGGTCGTCACGATCTCCCGCTCGGGAAGCGACCTCACCTGGAGCGATCAGGACGGCATCGACGCCGCTGTCGACGGGGCCTCGCTCGTGGTCGGCCTCGCGGGAAAGAGCGTGAACTGCCGCTACACGCCACGCAACCGTGCCGAGATCTTCCGCTCCCGCCTGGACACGACCGCGGCCCTGAGCCGCGCCATCTCCCGCGCGGCCACCCCGCCGCCGCTGTGGATCAACTCCTCGACGGCCACGATCTACCGGCACGCGGAAGACCGGCCGATGACGGAGTCCTCCGGCGAGATCGGCACGGGCTTCTCGGTCGAGGTCGCCAAGGCGTGGGAGCGTGCCCTCTTCGCCGACGCGCTCCCCGGCACCCGCCGCGTGGCCCTCCGCACCGCCATCGTCCTCAGCGACGGCGGTGTGCTGGAACCGCTGCGCACGCTCGCGCGGCGGGGGCTCGGCGGCCCGCAGTACGACGGGTTCTGGCCGGTCGGTCCCGCGCGCCGCGCCGCCGGCACCGCGCACCTTCCCGGCGCCCGTCGTGGGCGACAGCGCTTCAGCTGGATCCACATCGAGGATGTGGCGCGCATCATCGAGTTCCTCGAGCAGACCCCGGCCCTGGACGGGCCGGTCAACGCCGCCTCACCGCACCCTGTCGACAACGTCACCTTCATGGCCACCGTGCGCAGCGTGCTGGGAACGAAGATCGGCCCGCCGATGCCGCGCTGGATGCTCGAGCTCGGCGCCATCGGCATCCGCACCGAGACCGAGCTCGTCCTCAAGAGCCGCTGGGTCCTCCCCGAGAAGCTCACCGCCGCCGGCTTCACCTTCCGCTACCCGGACCTCGAGGAGGCCGTCTGTGCCTCGTTCGCCGCGGCGGACGCGAACGCCCGGACGCACGTGGCCTGACCGCGGTCGCGCGAAGAGCCCGTCATGCCGACTCCGGGAGCGCCGGGAACGTCCAGCTGCCGTCGAGCACCTCGGGGCGGGGGCGGTAGAGGCGGACGAGGTAGTTCCAGCCCTCCGTGATCGGCAGCACGTTCGGCACGCCCTCCGGATGGTCGCCGAAGCGGACGGTGATCGTGCCGTCGTCGTTGCGGACGCCGGTGATGTCGTTGATCGTGTAGGCGTCGCGATCGTTCGGCTCGAAGAAGCCGTCCGCGTTGTACACCGAGATCGACCAGAAGCCGTCGACCGGCACCTCGCCGACCGTGAGCTCGTACCGGCCCACCGGCAGACGGGGGTCGACGCCGATGTAGCTCGCTTCGGATGACGGCAGCCCGCCCCAGCCCGCCGCCGTGCCGATGAGGTGCCGCACCGGGTCGACCTCGCCCTCGCTGCCGAACATGCGGTCGAAGCCTCGCAGGTTCCGCGCCAGCGCGAGCAGCGCCTGGCGGGTCTCGTCGAAGCTGACGGTGTCGTAGTCCGGCATCGTGAACGGCGTAGCCGACCCGCTGTGCAGCGCGATGCGGTCCTGCAGCGCCCCCACCTCCGCCACATCCGCCGGGTCCGCGGGGTCCACGAGGATGCGGACGGCCAGCACGACGTACGGAGTCCCGAACTGCGCCACCGTCAGCGTGTGCTCGCCCGCCTCGTGGAAGATCGCATCGACGTAGTGGTGCTCGTTGACGACCATCGCCGAGAGGTAGCGGTCGCCGTGCTCCGGGATGGTGAACGTCGCGCCCTCGCTGATGTCGAGGACCGCGAAGCTGTACAGGGTGTCCCGGTTCAGCCGGATCACGGTCTGCCGGTCGATCGCGGCCGGAGCCCTGTTGTGCAGGAACCGATCCACACCCCCGGCCTCCTTCTGGAGGTCGCGCATCATGCGGTGGGTCTCGGCGAGGGCGAAGTTGTCGACGTTCACGAGGATGCTCATGACGGCATCCTGGCAGGCTGGACCGCTCGACGGCTAGGACGAAGGAAGAGCGTCGTCTCCCCGCTCCCGACGCCGCTTCTCGATCTCCTCGCGGAGCCGCCACTCCTCGATCTCGCGGTCGAGGTCCGCGATCTGCTGCTCGGTGGAGCGGACGTCGACCGGCGGCGCGGGGCGTGCGACCGTGGTCGTCGGGGAGGTCGGGCGCTCGGCGCGTCGCATCCGCGGGAGCGGGACCCCGGCCTCCCCGTACTCGCGGCCGATCGCGAACCACAGCGCGCTGCCGATCAGCGGCAGGAGGATCACGATGATGATCCAGACCATCTTCGGCAGGTACTTCACCTGCGAGTCGTCGCGCGTGATGATGTCGATCAGGGCACCGATCATCAGCGCGATGACCAGGAGCGAGAACAGGAACGGCATGGGTTCAGGGTAGACGACGCACGGACCGGAGCCGAGGGTTCACGGCAGCAGGTGTCCGGCGGCGCGGAAGAGCTCGTACCACTCCGAGCGGGTGAGCACGACGTCCACCCCCGCCGCCGCCTCCTGCACGCGGTGCGGTGTCGTCGTCCCGAGCACGACCTGCATCCCGGCGGGGTGCCGGGTGATCCAGGCGGTGGCGATCGCGGTCGGTGTCACTCCATGGACGCCGGCCAGACGCTCGATCACCGCGTTGAGTTCGGGGTAGTCCGGGTGCCCGAGGAAGACGCCGCCGCCGAAACCGCTCTGGTAGGGCGACCAGGCCTGCACGGTGATGCCATGGATCCGGCAGTAGTCCACGACGCCGCCGCCGTCGCGCCCGATGCTCTGATCGTGCCCGGCCATGTTCGCGGCCACCGGCTGCGCGATGATCGGCGCGTGCGTGAGGGACAGCTGCAGCTGGTTCGCGACCAGGGGCTGCCGCACTGCGGTCTTCAGCAGCTCGATCTGCGAGGGCGTGTGGTTGGACACCCCGAACGCCCGGACCTTGCCCGAGGACTCGAGGTGGTCGAAGGCGCGGGCCACCTCTTCCGGCTCGACCAGAGCGTCCGGCCGGTGCAGCAGGAGCACATCGATGCGGTCGGTACGGAGGGCCGCGAGCGAGCCCTCCACCTGCCCGACGATGTGGTCGTAGGAGAAATCGAACATGCCCTGCGCCGGCACGATGCCGCACTTGGTCTGCAGCACGATCTCGTCGCGCTCCGCGCCGCCGAGCTGGAGGGCATCCGCGAATCGTTCCTCGCAGTGATGCATCTGGCCGCCGTAGATGTCCGCGTGGTCGAAGAAGTCGATCCCGGCGTCGCGTGCGGTCGTGTACAGCGCGCGGATCTGCTCGTCGTCGAGGCTGTCGATGCGCATCATCCCGGCGATCAGGGCCGGAGCGGTCGTCGATCCGAAGGAAACGGTCTTCATGCGCCCACGCTACTTCATCGCGTCCCGCCCGCCCGTGGCACGAGCGGGCCCCGCCTCAGGGCGCGCCGGGAAGCAGGCACGTGACGGGGACGCCGAGGACCATCGCGATCCCCGCGACATCCTCCATCGTGAAGTCCGCGCGCTCCTCGAGGAGGTCTGCCAGGGCGGGAGGTGCGATCCCCGCCTGCTCCGAGAGGTCCATGAATGACACTCCGGCGTGCAATCGCGCCGCCTCCACCGCTGATGCCATCAGATGACGCAATTCTGTCCCCATACGCCTACGGTACCGCCACGCACGGACACCCACACTCGCATAACCCACCAATATGACGGCATCCTGCTGTCGGCCCGCTGCTAAGGTGAGCCGGATGAAGACACCAGCCGAGCAGTTCAACGAGGCGATCGGTCGTCAGATGCGGGCGGAGATCGCGGCGGCACGCAGCAGCATCGCCGCCATGGCGCGCGACGTGGGCATCGCCCGGAGCGCGCTGGACAACTACGTGACGGGCAAGCGCGCCATTCCCGTCCCCGTGGTCTACGCGGTGTGCGCCACGCTCGGGATCGAGCCGCACGTCCTCGTCGCCCGGGCCGAGGAGCGCCTGGCCGCCGACGGCATGTCGGCGATCATCACACCCTTCCGGCGCCGCACGGATGTCGCCGCCCCGCGCGACAATACCCGCGAGGTCGCCTTCGAATCCGGATCCGCCCGCGAGACGGACACCGACGACCTCTACGAGTAGACGACACCGACCGGACGGAGGCCCATGCAGCATCTCCTCCGTCTGGCCGACGAGCTCGGTCTCCGCGTGATCGAACGCACAGGTCCCACCCCCGGAGGCTTCCAACCCGTCACCCGGACCATCCGGCTCGCTCCGGGGATGAGCCGGCGTACCGCGCGCAGCGTGCTCGCCCACGAACTCGGCCACGCCCACCTCGGCCATCAGCCCACACGGCAAGCCACCTTCCGCGCGCGACAGGAGCGGCAGGCCGATGAGTGGGCCGCGCGATGTCTGATCACGCCCGCGGCGTACGCAACGGCGGAGCAGCTCCGCGGCACCCACCTGGCCAGCCTGGCGTTCGAACTCGACGTGACGATCGAGATCGTCCTCGCGTTCCAGCGTGTGCTCCTCCGGAAGAACCCGTCCGAGTCCGCCGCCTGATGACCGGGGACGGCGGGGGACGCTGGTTGAATGACCTCATGGCCTTCCTCGTCGCCCCCGCCCCCGTCACTCTCACCGGCGAGCTCGTCGAGCTCCGCCCTCTCGACCGGTCGCACGTCGACGGACTCGTCGAAGCGGTCACCGAGGGCGACCTGTGGAAGACGGCCTGGTACACCTCGGTTCCGGCGCCCGACGGCGTCGTGGCTGAGGTCGACCGCCGCCTGGGGCTCGTCGCCACCGGCGAGATGGTGCCCTTCACGGCCTTCGACACCGCCGGCCGTGTGCTGGGCCTCACGTCGTACTACGACATCGTCGCCGACGTCCCCCGGCTGCACATCGGATACACCTGGAATCGCCCGTCCGCGCACGGCACGGGCACCAATGCGGAATCGAAGCTGCTGCTCCTCCGCCACGCCTTCGAGACGCTGGGGGTGTTCCGGGTCGGGCTGACGACCCAGTGGGTGAACTTCCAGTCCCGCGCCGCGATCGAACGGCTGGGAGCGAAGCAGGACGGCGTGATGCGGGCCATGAGCCGCTACCGCAACGGCGCACTCCGCGACAGCGTGGAGTACTCCATCATCGAGCCGGAATGGCCCGCGGTGCGGGCGAACCTCGAAGCGAGGCTCGCCCGGCGACGGTGAGCGTGGGGCGCCGCCCCGCGCTGGTCACTCGGTCGGGCTGCCGGTCCAGTTCTTGGAGCGACGCGTGGCAGAACCGCGCTGACGCATCGCGAACCCGAGAGCCAGCGAGACGAGCAGGATGCCGCCGACGAAGGTGAGCGCGGCGAGCGTGTCCGGCATCTCGTGGGCGATCCCCAGCAGCCAGAAGCCTCCGAGGAACATGATCATGAAGAAGAGGAAGCTGAGGATCACGGGATCTCCTGTCGTCGGTGCTCTACCAGGATAGCCCGGCCCCGGGAAGGCCCTGTGCCGCCGCCCGGATCTCTGGTGGAGTCGGAGCATGGACACCTCCCTCACCGCCCTCGCGATCTCCTGCACCCTCAAGCCCTCCCCCGCGTCGTCGAGCTCCGATCTGCTCGCGCGTCAGCTGCTCGATGCCCTTGCCGAGCACGGGGTGACGGGTGAGCTCGTCCGTGCCGTCGACCTCGACATCCGTCCCGGCGTCGAGAAGGACATGGGCGACGGCGACCAGTGGCCGGGCCTGCGTCAGCGCGTCCTCGATGCCGACATCCTCGTCTTCGTCACGCCGACGTGGATGGGACAGCACTCGAGCGTCGCCCAGCGCGTGCTGGAGCGCCTGGACGCCGAGCTCGGCGAGACGGACGAGCAGGGCCGCCCGATCCTCTTCGACAAGGTCGCGATCGCCGGTGTCCTCGGGAACGAGGACGGCGCGCACCACATCTCCGCGATCCTCTTCCAGGCGCTGAACGACATCGGCTACACGATCCCGGCCCAGACGTCGGTGTACTGGAACGGCGAGGCCATGCAGACCGTGGACTACAAGGACCTCGACGAGACCCCGGAGGCCGTGAGCTCCGCGATCGCGACCGCGACCCGCAACGCCGCGCACCTCGCCCGGCAGCTCACTGCGCAGGCGTACCCCGCCGAGTAGCGGAGGCGCTCAGTCGGCGGGACCGTCGACGACCTCGTCCACGAGGCTGATGCCTCCCGACGAGCTCGCCTCGACCATGAGGGCCTGGATCCACTTCACGTTCAGCTCCGGCGTCTCCGGCTCCGAGAAGGTGAAGCGCAGCGGGATCGACGGATGCAGCCAGATCGTCGAACGTCCCGGCACGTCGCCGTCGGGGTGCTTCCAGGACAGTGTGAAGCTCTCGTTCCGGCGGAGCTTGGTCGCGATCGCGACCTTCAGATGGGCCAGGGCGCGGTCCTCGATCTGGATCTCGCTGCCGGAGCCGTACTGCATGGTTCCCATCCCACGACTCTACGGCCCCGAGCGGGCGGGACGCGAGGAGCGACACTCGCGCGCGTCTGGTGTCAGCGGTGGAGAACCGCGCTCACCGCTGCCGTCAACCCGCGGCCCGACGCTGGAGGAGCTGGCGGACATGCGCCTCGATCTCCGCGTCGTCGACGAAGCCCATGCGGGCGTACGGGGATTCCGCCGATGCCGCCGGAGCTGCCGGGAGGCTGACGGGCGCTGCCGGCGCCATCTCCTCGGCGCGGGCACGGAGCGCGGCGACCCGAGCGGCCTTGCGGCGCTCCTCCTGTGCATCGATCTCGGCGCGAGCCGCCTGGGCGCGCGATCCCGACACCGACACCATCGGCTCCGGGAGCGGACGCGGGGTCCAGGTGGCGGGCCCCTGGTCATGCAGGGTCGGAGCGACCCTCTCCGCGACGGTCTCGACGGCCGCGGGCTGCGGACGTCGGGCAGCGCGCACAGCGACCGCGGCCATCCGCTGCAGGACGATGGTGGCGATGAGGGCTGCCACCCCACCGCTCCAGAGGAGCACGGCTCCCCCGGTGGCCAGGAGCTGCCAGATGCCGAGCCCGACGGCGGCGAGGCCGATGACGAGCGCGCCGGTCGCCGTCAGCCGCACGCGTCGGCGGGCACGGGCGCGACGGATCACGGGATCGGCGCGCGTGGCGGCGAGTTCCTGGCGGAGGGCCTCGAGTTCCGCGGCTTCCCGCTGGGCCTGCAGCCGCTTCGCGAGCTTCTGCTGGGCCACGACGGTACGGGCGTTGAGCTCCATGTGCACCTCGCTGGGCGTCTCGCTCGTCTCGGCGAGGATCCGCAGCGCCTGATTGAGCCGCACGGCGTTCCGCTCGGCCGCGTTGTACTGGAAGCGCCCGCGCCAAGAGGGCAGCAGGTACAGCATCCACAGGAGCACGGCGACGAGCACGATCACTCCCCCGCTCAGCACCGGCCCGTCCATAGGACAACGGTAACGGCGGCGGACCGGCCGCGCCGTGCAGTAGGGGCGCGTGTCGCGGCGTGTCCTTCCGCAACGGGCGATGTCAGAGGCTGATGCGGTCCGCCGGCGGGATCGTCGCCGCGTGCGGCGGCACCTGTCCGTGGATCCACCGGGCGAGTACGCCCTGAGGGACCTCCTCCTGCGTGAGGGCGAAGGCATAGTGGTCGCGCCAGTCCCCGTCGATGTGGATGTATCGCCGGCGCAGCCCCTCGTACCGGAAGCCGAGCTTCTGGACCACGCGAAGGCTCGCGGCGTTCTCGGGCCGGATGCAGATCTCCATCCGATGCAGCCCGTACTCCGTGAAGCAGGCGTCCGTGGCGAGCGCGACCGCGGTCGGGGTGATCCCCCGCCCCGCGAAGCGCTCACTCACCCAGTACCCGATCGTCGCCGAGCACAGCGAGCCCCGGGCGACACCCCAGACGTTCAGCTGCCCGGCGACCTCACCGTCGTACTCCATGACGAACGGGTAGCCGCCGCCGTCCCGGTACTGCTGGAGCAGCCGACGGATGCTGACCCGCATGTCGAAGGAGACCGCCCCGTGCGGGATCGTCGCCTCCCACGGCTGCAGCCACGCGCGGTTCGCGAGCAGCTCCTGCTGCAGAGGCCGCGCGTCCTTCGTCCGGATCAGACGCAGCTCGACCGGTCCGTGCCGCATCCCCGTCGACAGCTCCACGCCGCACCTCCGACGACCGCGAGGCGCCTAGAGGCGCTCCGCGAAGTCCTTGAGCCAGGGGCGCAGCTCCGAGCCCAGGTCGTCGCGGTCGGCCGCGAGCTGCACGATCGCCTTGATGTAGTCCACGCGGTCGCCGGTGTCGTAGCGGCGGCCTCCGAAGACGACGCCGACCACGCCGGGACCGCCGTCCGCCGTCGCGAGCTCCTGCAGCGCGTCGGTGAGCTGGATCTCTCCGCCCTTGCCGGGCTCGGTCCGCTCGAGGATCTCGAAGACCGATGCGGGGAGCACGTAGCGTCCGATGATCGCGAGGTTGGACGGGGCGTCCTCCTTCGCGGGCTTCTCGACGAGGCCCGTGACACGAACGGCGTCCGACCCCTCGATCGGCTCGACGGCGGCGGCCCCGTACATGTGGATGCTGTCCGGGTCGACCTCCATGAGGGCGATGACGGCGGCGCCCGTGCGCTCGTGCTCCGCGATCATCTCCGTGAGCAGCGGGTCGCGCTCATCGATGAGGTCGTCGCCGAGCAGCACCGCGAACGAGCTGTCGCCGACGTGCGTCCGAGCGCGGAGCACGGCGTGGCCGAGACCCTTGGGCTCGCCCTGGCGGACGAAGTGGATGTCGGCGAGGTCGCTCGACTTCATCACGCGCTCCAGGCGACCCGTGTCGCCCTTCTCCATGAGCTTCACCTCGAGCTCCGGCACGGAGTCGAAGTGGTTGGAGATCGCGTTCTTGTTGCGCCCGATGATCACGAGGATGTCCTCGATCCCGGCGTTCGCCGCCTCCTCGACGACGTACTGGATCGCCGGCTTGTCGACGACGGGGAGCATCTCCTTCGGCATCGCCTTCGTCGCGGGCAGGAATCGTGTCCCCAACCCGGCAGCGGGAATGACAGCCTTGATCTTCTCGTGAGCCATTCCCACAGCCTACCGGTGGGGGCCGCCCTAGACTCGGACCATGGCTAACGACGTCGAGCACGCCAAGCGAGCCCTCCGCGCGGAGCTGCGCGAGCGGCGTCAGCTTCTGTCCGATCCGCAGCGCGAAGCCGCTGCCACGGCGATCGGCGAACGGCTGGACGCCCTCGTCGACGAGCTCGGCGCCCGCTCCGTCTCCTGCTTCCTCTCCACCACCACGGAGCCGGGCACCAGGGAGTTCGTCACCCGCGCGGTCCGCCGCGGGATCCGGGTCCTCCTCCCGGTCACCCGCTCCGACGGACTGCTGGACTGGGCGGTCGCCGACGACACCGACGAGATCGCGGAAGGCCTCCACGGGCTGCCCGAGCCCACCGGCGAGGTGCTCGGGCCGATCGCGGTGAACGACGTCGATCTGATGATCGTCCCCGCCGCCGCCGTCGACCTTTCGGGGATGCGCATGGGCTGGGGCCGCGGCTACTTCGACAAGACCATCGGCTCCATGGAGAAATGCCCTCCGGTGTACGCGGTGATCTATGATTCCGAGGTACTCGACGAACTGCCGCGCGAGGTGCACGACCAACCGGTCGACGGCATCGTGACCCCGTCGCAGACGCTGCATCTGTCGCCTCGGCGACGCTGACCCGCAAGGACCGCCATGCCCACCTACGCCTATGCCTGCACCGCGTGCGGGCACCAGTTCGACGCCGTCCAGAGCTTCTCCGACGACGCGCTCACGGTCTGCCCCGAGTGCGGTGGCGCGCTGCGCAAGCAGTACGGCTCGATCGGCGTGACCTTCAACGGCTCCGGCTTCTATCGCACGGACTCGCGCGCCAAATCCGGGGGTTCGAAGGATGCTTCGGCATCATCGAAGTCGGATTCGACGACGAGCGCCAAACCGGCTGCTGCGTCGACTCCCGCCTCGAACTGAGGCCCAGTCGACTTGGGGGTTTCCATGCTCAAAGGATTCAAGGACTTCCTGCTCCGCGGGAACGTCATCGATCTGGCCGTCGCGGTCGTCATCGGCACCGCCTTCACGGCCGTCGTGACGGCCGTGGTGAACAGCATCATCAACCCGCTCATCGCGCTCTTCCTCAAGGCCGATGCGGCCGGGAACTTCGGCATCCCTGTCACCAACATCTACGGCGAAGAGGTCGTCTTCCCGATCGGCGACCTGATCTCGGCGATCATCAGCTTCCTCGCGGTCGCCGCGGTCGTCTATTTCGTCTTCGTGCTGCCGATGAACACCTTCAAGGCGCACGTCGAGGCACGCAAGGGCACGCCCGCCGAGGAGCCGGAGGAAGAGCCGGCCGCCGCGACCGAGGCGGAGCTGCTCGTCGAGATCCGCGATCTGCTCAAGACCCAGCAGGGTCCGCGCGGCGTCTGACCGCACCGCGCTCACGACCCACGGCTCTCCTCGGAGGGCCGTGGGTCTTTCTCGTTCCGGGTGCGGCCGCCTCAGTAGTGCGGAGGCACGTCGCGGAGGAGCTGGTCGTCATTGGGCCCCTTCGGGTCACCCGGGGCCGACCGGCGCGGCGCCTGGCCCTCCGGGACCTCCGGCGCCGGGTCGCTGCCCTCGACCGGCGTCAGGCGCGCCCGCCGGGAGCCCGGCACCCGGACGACCCGCTGACGCGGCTCGTCACGGCCGTCAGTCATTCCGGTGGTCGCCGAGGTCGAGGGGCTGCGTGTCGTTCTCCGCGCGCGGGGCCGACTCCGAGATGCCGAGCACCGTCGCGATCCGGGACGCCACGGTGCGCGGGTCGCTGTAGAGGTCGAACGCGTGGACGCGGACGTAGTGCCAGCCGAGGCGGCGGAGCACATGCGGGCGCAGCCGGAGCGTCTCGCGCAGGGACTCCCCCCGGGACTCCGGATCGGACTCGATCACGACGGCCTTGCCATTGTGCTGCGCCACGAGCGGCAGGAGCCCTCGGTAGTCGACGTCGACGGAGGCCCCGAGACGCCGGAGCTCCCTGGCCAGCGCGAGCGTGAGCGGGTCGGCCAGATCCTCCAGGCGCGCGTCGCGGGCGCGGGCCGCGAGACCGCCGAGGATCGACATGAGCGTAGCCGCGCCGTGCTCGAGACGCCCGTCGTCGAAGGCCGAGGGGCGGATGGACGAGACGATCACCATGGAACGCCGCGCCCGGGTCATCCCGACGGTCAGCAGCCGCTCGCCGTCCGGCGTGGACAGGTCGCCGAAGTCGCTGAGGACGCGGCCGTGCTTGGTGAGCCCGAAGCCGAGCGAGAAGATGACACGGTCGCGGCTCTCGGCGACGGACTCCTCGAGCGTGAGCACGGCGAACGGCTCCGCGGTGTCGCGGGCGACGAAGTCGGCGACGTCGGAACGGCCGGCGAAGGCGGCGGTCACGGCGGCCCGCACGCGCTCCGCGTGACGCGTGCTGGCGGTGACCACCATGAGCGACTCCGTCGGGCGGTGCACGGCGTGCTCGACGACGAGCGTGACGACGCGGGCGACCTCGGCGTCCGGGCTCTCGACGGCGCCGGACACGGGATCGGGCGTCCCGGTGCCGCCTTCGACGTAGTCGACGGTGAGGCTGCCGCGGCCGAGGTACGACCCCGCCCACGGAAGGGAGACGATCTCGCCGCCGTAGAACGCGTCGTTGATGAGCTCCGCGAGATCCTCGCCGCCGGCACGGTAGCTCCGGGTCAGCGTCATCACGGGGAACAGCTCGGACAGCCGCTCGAAGACGGAGACCTCGTCGAACGGGACCTCCTCCTCCCAGTCCTCCGCGGGGTCGACCGCGATGCGGAAGGGAGAGGGCCGCTGCGTGACCGGGTCTCCGAAGGCGACGACCTGCCGGGCACGGCGGATCGCCGGGGCCGCCTCGGCGAGGTTGATGGCCGCGGCGTCGACGAGGAGCACGGTGTCGAACTCCACCGCGTCCGGGATCTCCGGGACGAGGTAGGGCGACGAGATCCAGACCGGAGCCAGGACGTCGACGAGCGTCGGTGCGGCGCTGACGACCTCGGCGGCCGTCGTCGCGGACTGGGTCAGGGCCCGGCGCAGGTTCTGCGACTGCTCGGGCTCGTCGACGATGGCGATGCGCCACTGGTTCGCGAGTTGCCAGGCGAGCAGCGGTCCCGCCATCGCCGCGTGCGCCTCGTCCACCAGCCGGAAGTCGCGCTCGAGGCGGTCGACCACGGCCGTGTTCGCTCCGAGCAGCGCCCGGTTGTCCTGCAGCGCGCGCTCGAGAAGGGACTGCCACCAGGCGAACTCGAGCTCGTCCCCCACCCGGGCTTCGGAGACGTGGCGCACCGAGAGCTCGGTCAGCAGCGGCTCCAGGCCGAGGAGGGCGAGCTTGTCACGCAGCTGCGCGCGCTCGACGAGGTTCTCGAAGACGTCGGACTTCGCCGCGAGGCCCGCGAGCATGCGCACGAGTCGCGCGACCGGCAGCGAGGACAGCGGCTCGCGGCGGCCGAGAGCGGCATCCAGCTCGGCCAGCTCGGCCTCCACCCGCTGCCAGGAGGCGAACACGTCGGCGAGGCCGAGCGGGATCTCCGGCGCGACGCCCGCGTCGACGTAGCGCTGCCACTGCGTGCGCTGGGTCTGGATGCGCAGCAGCGCCTCGTGCATCTCCGTCACGTGCACGCCGGGGCGGACGTACTCCTTGGCGAGACGGCGGAGGCGGCGACGGTTGGCTCCGGACATCCCGGGCGCGTCCCGGCGCGAGCCGTGCGCCTGGATGAGCTCCCCGAGCGGACGCTCGAACACCGTCGGGCTGAACCGGTCCAGGGTGTCGCGGATGCCCTGCAGCAGCTCGAGGTAGTCGCCGAGCTCGTCGATCGTCGAGAACGGTCGCATGTGCGTCTGCGCGATGAGCTCGTAGCCGCGCTCCAGCAGGGCGGGCACGCTGACGGCATGGAGGCGCCCGGCGAGCTCGTGGGCGGCGCGGGCGGCTTCGGTGCTGCCGAAGGTCACGCCGTACCAGGGCGAATCGTTCGGGCCGACGCGGAACTCGCCGAGCCGCGCGGCGTGCGCCAGGGCGGCGGCCGCGTCCCTGCGGTCCTTCGCGAGCCGGCGCAGGGCGTCCACACTCAGGCGGGCCGTGGTCGACGGCGGGACCGGCAGCGACGCGAGGCGGGTGAGGTGCCTGGTCGCGTCCAGGACGGAGGCGTCGAGGCCGGGGATCGGGACGGTCAGAGCGTCGCGGTAGTCGCGGAGCACCGTGCGCAGCCGCACGAGCGCGTCGTCGACCTCGCTCACCTTGGGCGCGGTCGCCTTCTCGTTCCTGCCGATCGCCCGGACGAGGTCGCGGCGCAGGCTCGCCGGGGACACCGCGAGGCTGTCGAGGCCGATGCCGGCGAGGCGGTGGCGCACGCCGTCGAGCGTCGACCGGCGCGCCGAGACGACGAGCACCTTCTTGCCGGCACGGACGAGCTCGCCCAGCGCGTTGATGACGGTCTGCGTGCCGCCGGTGCCCGGCAGCGTCGCCACGGTGAGGGAGTGACCGGCGGTGATGCGGGCCAGCACCGCCTCCTGTTCGGCATCGGCGTCGAGGAGGAGCGTGTCCGAGGCGGGCGCGCGGTCGTCGGGGCCGATGTGGTGAGGAACTGCCCGGGGTGCCGTGACCTGCTCCCGATCGCCGACGTGGCCGCCGAGGGCGTTGAGGACCGGGTGGTCGAGGGTGCCGCCGTCCTGGGCCATGGCACCCGCGACGTCGGCGAAGGTGGAGACGACGAGTCGAGGCTCGACGGAGAACGTCTCGATCGATCGGGTGAGACCGCGAAGGCTGTCGATCACCGGCTGCGGCTTGAAGATGCCGCCGTCGTAAGCGAGCGCCGCGAGGGCTGTGGCGTCGAGCGACAGCCCGAAGTGCTCGCGGGCGACCCGGACGAGCTCCGGATTCACCTCGAAGGCGCCCTGCAGCTTGAGTTCGAAGTCGGTGTGATGGCGGCGGATCGCGAGGGGTCGCAGCAGGACAGGGGCGGCGAAGGTCGCCCCGCCGATGCGCCACCGCGCGACACCGACGGCGAGGTGCACGGCTTCGATCCCCCGGACCGTGCGCAGCTCGGTGTTCTTGGCCGTGATCCGCTCGGCGGCCAGCCGCGCGGTACGCAGGCCCACCTCGTCGCGGAAGAGGTTGGACAGGAGCGTCGACTTGCCGGTGATGAACTGCGGGAGGCTACCCGGGTGCGCCTTGGAGATGTCGATGCCGGATTCCGGCCCGTCGCGGAAGCTGCTCAGCGGCGAAGGACCGCCCAGATCGGCGGCT
Organism: Microbacterium sp. str. 'China'; assembly: GCF_002993305.1. NCBI lineage: Bacteria > Bacillati > Actinomycetota > Actinomycetes > Micrococcales > Microbacteriaceae > Microbacterium > Microbacterium sp. str. 'China'. The sequence continues at coordinate 2,551,390 of NZ_CP027434.1, forward strand.
TCGGCCCGCAGGCGCGTGCGCTCGGCCTCGGCGGCGTGCGCGATGCCGACTCCGGTGGACGAGTCGTGCAGGTCGCCGAGGGACACAGCGTTGTCCACCGCTGTGCTGTTCGCAGACCTGCTTTCCCGTCGCCACACACTCACACCCTAGGCGCGACACCGCCGGAGATCGGTATCCACGGCGGGTTTCCGGTGAAAAACAGCCGGTACGACGCCCGCTCGGACTGCTCCTCCCCGGACGGTCGTGCGCTCACGTTGTCCACGGAACGCGCGACCGGGCCGGCGACCGGTTCTCTCGTGTCGAGCGGGCCGGTCAGGATGGGGACATGACTTTCCGCTATGACTTCGCTCCGACGCCCTTCGGCGATGCCCTCGCGGTCTTCTCCGACGAGGGCATCGTGCGCTTCGACCTCTCCGAGTCCGCAGACCCGCAGGTGCCGTGGCTGCTCGAGAGCGTGTCGCGGCAGCTCGGTGCCGTCCCGGAGCCCGAGCCCGGCGCCGCCGACGAGCTCGTCCCGCTCCTCGATGCCTACTTCGACGGCGAGCCCGTGCGCTTCGACGAGCGCGTCCGCCTCGACTGGCGCCTCGTGGACGGTTTCCACCGGGCGGCGCTGCACACCGTGTGCGACATCCCCTGGGGCCAGACCCTGAGCTACGGGGAGGTCGCGGTGCTCGCCGGCCGCCCGGGGGCCGCGCGCGCCGTCGGGACGGCGTGCCGCCTCACGCCGTTCTCGATCATCGTGCCCGTGCACCGGGTCGTGCGATCCGACGGCTCCGCGGGGCACTACGGCGGCCATCCGGAACGGAAGCGCTTCCTTCTGGACCTCGAGTCCCGATGAATCCCGCTCCTGGGGCGCGGGCCCGGCGAGTAGGCCGCCGGGCCCGCACCCGAGGAGGTCGCGTCAGTGGTCGACGGCCTTCTCCGCGCCGAAGCCGGTGAGCGAGCGCACCTCCATCTCGGCCGCCAGCTCGGGAGACTCGCGCCGCGTGCTGGTGACGGTCCCGAGCCAGCCGAGCGCGAACCCGAGCGGTATGGACACGATGCCCGGGTTGTTCAAGGGCCAGACGGCGATGTCGATCCCCGGGATCATCGACGTCGGCGTGCCGGAGAACACGGGCGACAGGATGATGAGGATGATCGCCGAACCGAGCCCGCCGTACATGCTCCACACCGCGCCCCGCGTCGTGAACCGGCGCCAGAACAGCGAGTAGAGGATCGTCGGCAGATTGGCCGATGCCGCGACCGCGAAGGCGAGCGCGACGAGGAACGCGATGTTCTGCCCCTGCGCCCCGATGCCGCCGACGATCGCGAGGATGCCGATGACGATCACGGTCCGGCGAGCGACCCGCACCTCGCCGTTGGGATCAGCCTCGACCGGCTTCCCCGAGGCGTCCTTGCGCCCCTTCTGGATGACGTTCGCGTAGATGTCGTGGGCGAACGACGCCGCCGCGGTGATGGTGAGTCCGGCGACGACCGCGAGGATCGTGGCGAACGCCACCGCGGAGATGAACCCGAGGAGCACCGGACCGCCGAGCTTCAACGCCAGCAGCGGCGCAGCGGAGTTCACTCCCCCGGGTGCCGCGGCGATCACATCGGCCCCGACGAGCGCACCGGCTCCGTAACCGAGCACCAGCGTGAGCAGGTAGAACCCGCCGATCAGCCAGATCGCCCACACCACCGAACGCCGTGCCTCCTTGGCCGTCGGCACGGTGTAGAAACGCATGAGCACGTGCGGCAGACCCGCAGTGCCGAGCACGAGGGCCATGCCCAGCGACAGGAAGTCCCACGGGTTGGCGCCGTACTGCAGACCGGGCGCCAGGACCGCCTCACCCTTGTCGGAGTTGGCCACCGCGGCCTCCAGGAGGGTGTTCAGGCTGAAGCCGTTGATCGCGAGGACCCAGATGGTCATCGCCAGGGCACCGCCGATGAGGAGCACCGCCTTGACGATCTGCACCCAGGTGGTGCCCTTCATGCCGCCGATGAGCACGTAGACGATCATGAGGATGCCGACGACGGCGATGACGACCGACTGCCCGACGCGCCCGTCGATCCCGAGCAGCAGGGACACGAGGCCGCCCGCCCCCGCCATCTGCGCGAGGAGATAGAAGAAGCAGACCGCGAGCGTGGTGATCGCCGCAGCCATCCGCACCGGGCGCTGCTTCAAGCGGAACGAGAGCACGTCCGCCATCGTGAACTTGCCCGTGTTGCGCATGAGCTCCGCCACGAGCAGCAGCGCCACCAGCCAGGCGACGAGGAATCCGATGGAGTAGAGGAATCCGTCGTACCCGTTGATCGCGATGGCGCCGCAGATGCCGAGGAACGACGCGGCGGAGAGATAGTCGCCGGCGATCGCGAATCCGTTCTGGGGCCCGGTGAAGGAACGACCGGCTGCGTAGTAGTCAGCGGCCGTCTTGTTGTTCCGACTGGCGCGGATGACGATGAACAACGTCACCGCGACGAAAGCGAGGAAGATCGAGATGTTGAATACCGGATTGATGTCGAGTGCCACATCCTCGGTGGCCGTGCGGATGATGGTCATGCGTCCGCCTGCGCCTTCTCGAGTTCTTCGCGGATCTCCGATGCCAGCGGGTCGAGCTTCCTATTCGCGAAGGCGACATACGCCATCGTGATGGCGAATGTCGTCACGAACTGTCCGAGCCCGAACAGCAGCCCCACGGTGATATCCCCCCAGACGCGCTGCGCCATGAAATCGCGGGCGAATGCCGCCAGCAGCACGTAGACGAAATACCACACGAGGAAGAACGCGGCGAGGGGGAAGATGAAAGAGCGCTGCGTCCGTTTCAATCGCAGGAATCGAGGGGATTGCTCGACGGCGACGTAATCGATCGCACCGTTCTGAGGGGTCGGAACCTGTTCGCTCATGGGGCCTCCTTGCCACATGTCCGCTGCACGCGCGGCTGTCGCCGCCCGAGTGGTAGGGTCGACGCTACGAAACGGGGAACGGTGCCGTCACCCCCGAAAGTAGGTATTCGTGAGCTCTCCGATCACCGTCGAATCCGAGGCGGAGCTCGTCGCCAACGCGGTGCGCGAGCTCGCGCGGCGCACGCGCTTCCCCGTCGCGTTCGGCGGGCTGATCGAAGAGGGCGTCGTGAGCGTCACGAGCATCGTCGGTGCCCGCACGCGTGCTCTCGACGGGCTCCGCGTGCGCCCCGAGCGCGGCCTCGGCGGGCGGGCGATGATGGAGCTGCGCCCGCGGATGACGAGCGACTACGGCTCCTCCCGCCAGATCACCCACGACTACGACGTCTTCGTGCTCGGCGAAGGCCTGCGGACGCTGCTCGCCCTGCCGATCGTCGTCCAGGGGCGCCCGCGCGGCGTGCTCTATGCCGGCGCCTGGGCCGAGGAGAGGATCGGCGGCGTGACGACGGCACCGGCGATGCAGGTCGCCCAATCCGTCGCCGATGAGCTGCGCATCCGGGACGAGGTGCAGCGCCGTCTGCGGGCCGCGTCCCCGTCGCCCGCAACGGTCGCGCCGGCCCAGCGCGAGGAGTTGCGGGAGAGCTTCGCCGAGCTGCGCAGCATCGCCGCCACCGTGGACGACGCCGGCATCCGCGCGCGGCTGGCGCAGGTCGAGCGCCGACTGCTGACCCTCGCCGGTGACGACCTCCCGACGACGACCGGTCCCGTCCCCGTCATCCACCTCTCCCCGCGCGAGACCGACGTCCTCGCGTGCGCCGCCCTGGGATCGACGAATGCGGAGATCGCCGCGCACCTCGGTCTGCGGGAAGGCACCGTCAAGGCCTATCTCGGCACCGCGATGTCGAAATTGGACGCGTCGACGCGGCATGCCGCCGTGACCAAAGCACGTCGCGCGGGCCTGCTTCCCTGAATCGGAATTCTCCACGACCGCGTCATACGGGGCCATGAAGGAGCGGCCTTTGTTGTGCGCATTCCCGCCGCCGCGATAAAGTCGCCGTCATGGCGAGACGAATTGTGCACCAGCTGGTCGACGATATCGACGGCACCGTCCTGGAGGTCGGAGAAGGCGAGACCGTGCATTTCTCGCTGAACGGCACCTCCTACGAGATCGATCTGAATTCCGCGCACGCCGAGGAATTGCGTCAGGCCCTCGAGCCGTACATCACGGCCGGGCGTCGGGCGGGATCCGGTGCGTCCACCGGCGGAGGGCGCTCCTCGTCCTCCTCCTCGTCGCGGAAGCGGCCCTCACGCAACCCCGAGGTCGCGGCGATCCGCGCCTGGGCGAAGGAGAACGGGTACACGCTCTCGGAGCGGGGACGAGTTCCGGCCCCCATCCTGGACGCGTACCGCGCCGCTCATTGATCCGGTCCCGCCCCACCTCACGGTCGGGCGGGATCTTCGTGTACGCCCTGCGTGGCCCACGGCTCGTCACGCAGGGTGATCTCCTCCGTCATGTCCTGGAGGAACCGGATCACCACATCGCGCTCCGCCGCCGACAACCGCGCGGCCGCGTAGAAGCGCTTGGCCTGCTGCCGCCCGACCGTCTCCATCGCGGCGTGCCTGGTCTCCGGAGTGATCGTGATCGCGAGGGCTCGTCGGTCGGTGGGATGCGGCGAGCGCCGGATGTGCCCGCCCTTCTCGAGCCGGTCGAGCAGCTTCGTCGTCGCCGCGGTCGAGACCCCGAGGTGATGGGCGATCCCGCTGGGGGTCGCCACCAGCGACCGATTCGCGCACACGATCAGATAGTGCAGCGCCCGCATGTCGGTCTCGTTCAGCTGCATGTACCGGCGCGACGCCTGCGACAGCCGCTGCTCGGCGTCGCGCAATCCGCCGAGCGCCTCCATGACGCGAGCGATCTGCCGCAGATCCTCCGGCGCGACGCCAGAGCGGTCGATGAGCGTGCTGCGCGGATCGCTGGCCTCGACGTCGTAGATCGCGCCATGGGTCAGGTCGTCCGGCCCCGCGGTCGCCGGCGCCTCGGCGACCGGGGTGGTGCGGGGCTCGGAGTGCATGCGATCATGTTACACACCAACAGCTTCATGCTAAGTTGATATTTCGCCAGGTTAGCTAAAAGACGAGAGGGCGCCATGGACAACGTCACACTCCTCGCCGAAGACGGGACTGCCGTCGGCATCCTGCCGAAGAGCGAAGTCCACACGACCGACACGCCCCTCCACCTCGCCTTCTCCTGCTACGTGCAGGATCGGGAGGGACGCCTGCTCGTCACCCGTCGCGCCCTCGGCAAGCGCACGTGGCCGGGTGTCTGGACCAACAGCTTCTGCGGTCACCCGCAGCCCGGCGAGGACATGATCGAGGCGGTGCGCCGACGCGGCTCCGAGGAGCTGGGGGTCCAGGTCAGCGACGTCCGGCTCGCGCTCCCCGACTACCGCTACCGCGCCGTGGACGCGAGCGGCATCGTGGAGAACGAGATCTGCCCGGTGCACGTCGCCGTGATCGACGGGCAGCCCGCCGCGAATCCCGACGAGGTGGCGGAATGGGAATGGGTCGATGTGGACGACCTGCTCGCCGCGGTCATCCGCACCCCCTTCGCCTTCAGCCCCTGGCTCGCGGAGCAGCTCCCGCTCCTCCGACGACACGGAGAGGTCTGAGCCATGGCCGTCACCGTGACAGAGGAAGACCTCGGCACCCGCATCGAGGCGGTGCTGCGACGACGCTTCGCTGAGCGCACGGTCGCCGCCGAGCACTACGGGGCGGAGTTCGCCGCGCTGTGGCACACGGCGGCAGAGCACGCCCTCGGCGGGAAGCTCCTGCGTCCGCGCATGCTCATGGACCTGCTGTCCGCACTCACCGCGGCTCCCCTCACGGCGAAGGACACCGCGCGGGCGATCGACGTGGCCGCTCATGTCGAGCTCCTGCACTTCGCGTTCCTCCTGCACGACGACGTGATCGACGGCGACCTCACGCGCCGCCGCCGCCCCAACCTCATCGGCTCCCTCGTCTCCCGTCGCCCCGACGCCGGTGGCGAGGCGGCCCTGCACTGGGGCCGGTCGAGCGCCATCCTCCTCGGAGACCTCCTCCTGTCCAGTGCCGTGCTCGGGTTCGCCCGCGCCGACATCCCCGCCGCGCGACGGGAGCGGCTCCTCGCCCTCCTCGAGACGACGGTGTTCGAGACCGTCGCGGGCGAGTACTCGGACGTGGCCCTCAGCGACGGCATCATCGCGGCCGACCTCCGCACCATCCTCTCCACGAGCGCGTCGAAGACGGCCGCCTATTCGTTCGTCCTCCCCCTCCGCGCGGCGGCCATCCTGTCGGGGGCGTCGACGGCAGCCGAGGAGCAGCTGACCGAGATCGGCGGCCACCTCGGGCTCGCCTACCAGCTCCAGGACGACCTGCTGTCCGTGTTCGGAGACCCGGACACGCACGGCAAGGACCCCTACTCCGACCTCCGCGAGGGCAAGGAGACCGCGATCATCGCCTACGCGCGGATGACCAGCCACTGGCCCGGCATCGAACTGCGATTCGGGGCCACCGACCTCAGCATCGACGACGCGGCGGAGATGCGCGACCGCCTCCGCGAGTGCGGTGCGGAGGGCTTCGTCCGCGGACTCGTGGAGGAGCAGCTGACCGCCGTCTCGACAGTCCTCGCGGAAGCCGAGGAGGCGGGCACGCTCTCCGCCGACGCGGGGCGCGTCGTCCTCGCGCTCGCCGACCGGATCGAGGGCCGCAGCCGATGACCGCGACCCCCGCCGAGCATCGCGACGACGCGGCGCTGCGCCGCTTCAGCCGCACCGCCGAGATCGCGACCTCCGACGTGATCCGCACCTATTCGACATCATTCGGCCTGGCCACTCGCCTCCTCGGTCGACGCCACCGTCAGCACGTCCGCAACATCTACGCCATGGTGCGCATCGCCGACGAGATCGTCGACGGTGTCGCCGCGGAGGCCGGGCTCGACGCGGGCGCCCAGGCGACCGCCCTGGACTCGTACATCGCGGAGACCCATCGGGCGATGCGGACCGGCTACAGCAGCGACCTCATCCTGCACGCGTTCGCGCGGACGGCGCGCGCGTGCGGGATCGGCGAGGAGCTCACGCGGCCGTTCTTCGACTCGATGCGCGCCGACATCGCCGGTGACTCCGGCTTCACGGCCTACGACGCCGACGCGCACGCCGCCTACGTCTACGGGTCGGCGGAGGTCGTGGGCCTCATGTGCCTGCGGGTCTTCCTCCGCGACGCCACGCGGACGCCGGCCGAGCTCGACATCCTCGAGCGCGGGGCTCGGCGGCTGGGAGCCGCCTTCCAGAACGTGAACTTCCTCCGCGATCTGGCCGACGACACCGACCGCCTGCAGCGCGGCTACCTCGGCGGCTCAGCTCGTCTCACCGATGCCGACCGCGACGCCTGGGTCGACACGGTCCACCGTCAGCTCGCCGACGCGAGAGCAGCGATCCCGCTGCTCCCGAAGGACGCGCGTGCCGCGGTGCGCAGCGCCCTCGCCCTCTTCGCCGCCCTGACCCGGAAGGTCGCGCGGACGCCGTCCGCGGAGCTGTACCGCCGGCGGGTCCGCGTGCCGGATCCGATCAAGGCGCTGCTCGCCGCGCGTGCCGTCGTCGTCACGAGCCTGGAGCGGGACCGATGAGCCGCGTCGTCATCATCGGCGCGGGGGTGGCCGGCCTGGCCACGGCCGGGCTGCTCGCACGCGACGGCCACGACGTCGTGGTGCTGGAGAAGAACGACCGCGTCGGCGGACGGGCGGGCACCATCGAGCGCGATGGCTTCCGATTCGACTCCGGCCCCTCGTGGTACCTCATGCCCGAGGTGTTCGACCACTACTTCGCGATGATGGGCACGAGCACCGAGGAGCAGCTCGATCTGACCCTGCTCGACCCGGGGTACCGCGTCTTCCGCTCCCCCGAGTCCGGCGACGCTCCGGTCACGGTGCCCGCCGGACGGGACGCCGTCTCGGCGCTCTTCGAGTCGATGGAACCCGGCTCCGCTGCCGCGCTCGGCACCTACCTCGCCTCCGCCCACGATGCCGGGGCGATGGCGAGGAGGTACTTCCTCTACAACCCGTTCACCAGGACCAGGACGCTGGCCGCGCCCGAGGTGGTGCGCGCGCTCCCTCGGCTCTTCTCGCTGCTCGGCACGCGCCTCCAGGCCTTCGCCGCCCGCCGCTTCCGGAACCCGGTGCTGCGCCAGATCCTGGGCTACCCCGCGGTCTTCCTCGGCACCGATCCCCGGACGGCCCCGGCGATGTACCACCTGATGAGCGCGCTCGACCTCGACCAGGGCGTGCTGTATCCGCAGGGCGGCTTCTGGCGCGTCGTCGAACGGTTGGCGGCGCTGGCCCAAGATGCCGGCGCCCGGATCGTCACCGGCGCGGAGGTCACCGGGATCCGCACCCAGGATGCCGACGGCGCGACCCATGCGACCGGGGTCGGCTGGACGGACCGCGACGGCCACCACCATGTGGAGGACGCGGACATCGTCGTCTCCGGCGCCGATCTGCACCACACGGAGACGGCGCTGCTGCCCCCGACGCTGCAGTCCTACCCGGAGTCCTGGTGGGCGCGGCGCACGAGCGGGCCCGGCGGCGTGCTCGTGATGCTCGGCGTCCGCGGCGCCCTGCCCGAGCTCCCCCATCACTCGCTCTTCTTCACCGACGACTGGGATGCGAACTTCGACGCGATCTTCGGTCGCACCCCTGCCGTCCCCAGCCCGGCGTCCACCTACGTCTGCCGCCCCAGCGCCACCGATGCCGAGGTTGCGCCGGACGGATACGAGAACCTCTTCGTGCTGGTGCCGGTGCCGGCCGACGTCGATCTCGGGCACGGGGGAAGCGACGGCGCCGGCTCCGCGGCTGTCGAGAAGGCCGCGGACGCCGCGATCGACATGATCGAGACGTGGGCGGGGATCCCCGACCTTCGGGAGCGGATCGTCGTCCGGGAGACCGTGGGGCCTGCCGACTTCCGCGACGACTACCACTCCTGGCGGGGCGGGATGCTCGGGCCCGCGCACATCCTCTCGCAGAGTGCCATGTTCCGCGCGCAGAACGCCTCCCGCCGCGTGCAGGGGCTGTACTACGCCGGAGCGACCACTGCCCCCGGTGTGGGCGTGCCGATGTGCCTCATCAGCGCCGAGATCGTGCTCAAGCGCATCCGGGGCGACCACTCCCCCGGTCCGCTGCCGGAGCCCGCCCCACGGCCGACGAGCGCGGAGCGGGCATGATGGGCGCGATCTATCTGGCCGCCCTGCTCGTCTCCCTCGGCTGCATGCTCCTGCTGGACTGGCGGTTCCGCCTGTTCTTCTGGCGCGACGCCGTGGCGGCGGCCGTCGTCACCGCCGTCGGCCTCGCCTTCTTCCTCGTCTGGGATGTGGCCGGTATCGCGGCGGGGATCTTCTTCCGCGGCGAGGCGGCGATCGCCACGGGCATCGTCCTGGCTCCCGAACTCCCTCTCGAAGAGCCGATCTTCCTCGTCTTCCTCGTCGTGTGCACGATGGTGCTCTACGGCGGCGCGGTGCGCCTCCTGGAGCGCCGCCATGGCACTTCCCAGGCGCAAGGAGCGGCGCGATGACCTACCTGCAGCTGTCCGCCGTGTTCCTCGCCGTCGCCGCCCTCGCCGCGGTCGCCCTCGGCGTCGCCGCACGCCGTACCCCGCACCTCGGCGCGCTCGCGCTGACAGCCCTCGCCCTCCTCGTGCTGACCGCCGTGTTCGACACCGTCATGATCGCCACCGGCCTCTTCCACTACGCGCCCGGCCCGCTCGCCGGCCTGCACATCGGGCTCGCCCCGATCGAGGACTTCGCCTACCCGCTGGCCGGGGTGCTGCTGCTCCCCGCGCTGTGGACCGCCCTCCGCGGGCGCCGCTCCCGGACGCGCGCCGCCGCCCGGATGGAGGAGCAGGCATGACCGATCAGACGTCCCGCACCGGGGACCTCGGCCGCGACATCGCCCAGATCGTGCTCTCCTCCCGACCGATCAGCTGGATCAACACCGCCTTCCCCTTCGCCGCCGCCTACCTGCTGAGCACCAGGGAGATCGACGCGACGTTCGTGATCGGCACGCTGTACTTCCTCGTCCCGTACAACCTCGCCATGTACGGCATCAACGACGTCTTCGACTACGCCTCCGATCTGGCCAACCCCCGCAAGGGCGGGATCGAGGGCGCCCTGCTGTCCCCGCGGATCCACCGCGCGACGCTGTGGGCGGCGGCGGTCACGAACGTGCCGTTCCTCGTGTACCTGTTCGCGGTCGGTACCCCGGCATCCTGGCTGTGGCTCGCCGTCAGCGTCTTCGCCGTCCTCGCCTACTCGGCACCGGCGCTGCGCTTCAAAGAGCGTCCCTTCCTGGACTCCGTGACCTCGAGCACCCACTTCGTCAGCCCCGCCCTCGTCGGCCTCTCCCTCGCCGGAGCCCCCGTCACGACGACCGCCGTCCTCGTCCTCGTCGCCTTCTTCCTCTGGGGCATGGCGGCCCACGCCTTCGGCGCCGTGCAGGACATCGGACCCGATCGCGAGGGCGGCATCTCGTCCATCGCGACCGTGATCGGAGCCAGGGCCACCGTCCGGCTCTCCCTCGTGCTCTGGACGATCGCCGGCGCCGCGATGCTGCTGACCCCCTGGCCCGGACCGCTCGCCGCCGTGCTGGCGCTGCCCTACATCGTCAACGCCGCGCCGTGGTGGAACGTCACCGACGAGACCTCGGCCGGCACGAACCGCGCCTGGCGCCGGTTCATCGCGCTCAACTACATCGCCGGCTTCCTCGCCACGATGATCCTCATCCTCGCCTGGGTCTCCTGACCCGTCGCACCCTCCCCGACCGCCCGCCTGAAAGGACCCCGATGTCCCGCCCCGCCCCCGCACCGACGCCGCCGACCCGCGAGCGCACCCGCCGCCATTCCTGGCTGCGGGTGTTCCTGCCCGTCGCCCTCATCCTGGTGTGGCTCGCGGGTGCGTCCTTCGGCGGTCCGCTGTTCGGGAAGGTCGACGAGGTGTCGTCGAACGACCAGACCACCTACCTCCCGGAGTCCGCGGACGCCACGACCGTGCAGCAGCTCCTCGGCGAGTTCACCGACAGCGACGCCATCCCGGCGATCGCGGTGTTCACCTCGGAGGAGGAGCTGACGCCGTCCGAGCTCGAAGCGATCTCCGACGCGGTGGCCGACGCGCCGGACGTGGAGGGCGTCGCGGACGACGTCTCCCCGGCGCTGCCGTCCGAGGACGGCCGCGCCGTGCAGGCCTTCATCCCGATCGACGGCGACGCCGAGCTCAGCGATGCCACCACCGCTCTCGGCGATGAGCTGCGCGCCGCGGTGCCGGACGGCATCACGGTCTACATCACCGGTCCTGCGGGCTTCACGGCCGACCTCGCCGCGGGGTTCGCCGGCATCGACGGCCTCCTCCTCGGCGTCGCCCTGCTCGCCGTGCTCGTGATCCTCGTGCTCGTCTACCGCTCGTTCCTGCTGCCGCTCGTCGTGCTCTCCACGAGCCTGTTCGCCCTGTGCGTCGCGCTCCTCGTCGTCTGGTGGCTGGCCAAGTGGGAGATCCTGCTGCTCAGCGGGCAGACCCAGGGCATCCTCTTCATCCTCGTGATCGGCGCCGCCACCGACTACGCGCTGCTCTTCGTCGCGCGGTTCCGGGAGGAGCTGCGGGTCTCGCAGGACAAGGGCGTCGCGCTCCTCGCCGCGTGGAAGGGGTCCGTCGAGCCGATCGTCGCCTCCGGGGGCACCGTGATCGCGGGACTCCTGTGCCTGCTGCTCAGCGATCTGAAGTCGAACAGCACCCTCGGCCCGGTCGCGGCGATCGGCATCGTGTTCGCGATGCTGTCCGCGCTCACGCTCCTGCCCTCGCTGCTGCTGCTGTTCGGGCGCGCGGTCTTCTGGCCGCGGCGTCCCCGCTTCGAACCCGCGGTCGTTGCCGAGGAGCACGGCATGCGCACCACCGGCCTCTGGGCACGACTGTCCGGCCTCATCAAGAAGCGCCCGCGCGTGATCTGGATCGCGACCACGCTCGTCCTCCTCGCGGGCGCGGCCGGGGTCACCCAGCTGGACGCTCAGGGGGTGCCGCAGTCCGACCTCGTGCTCGGGGCCTCCGAGGCGCGCGACGGCCAGGTCGCGCTCGGCGAGCACTTCCCCGGCGGCTCGGGGAGCCCGGTCTCCGTGATCGTCGACGAGGACAACCTGCAGGATGCCGCCGACGTGCTCCTCGCGAACGACGGGATCGACGGGGTGACCGTCACCGCGGCCGACTCGCCGAGCGGATCCGCGCCGGTGACGGCAGACGGGATCACAGCCGTCGGCCCTCCCGGGACCCCGGCTCCCGAGCCCACGACGGTCGACGGTCAGGTGCTCCTGCAGGCGACGCTGACGGACGCCGCTGACTCTGCGGCCGCGGCCTCCACCGTGCGCGAGCTGCGGGGAGAGCTCGATGACCTCGGCGCCGTGGTGGGCGGGGTGACGGCCACCTCGATCGATACGAACGACGCGTCCATCCACGACCGCAACCTCATCATCCCGGTGATCCTCGTCGTGATCATGATCATCCTCATGCTGCTGCTGCGCTCGATCCTCGCGCCGGTGCTGCTGATCCTTACGACGGTGCTGTCCTTCGGTACGGCCATGGGGGTCTCGGCACTCGTGTTCAACGGCATCTTCGACTTCCCCGGCGCCGATCCCGCCGTCCCGCTCTACGGGTTCGTGTTCCTCGTCGCCCTGGGCATCGACTACAACATCTTCCTCATGACGCGGGTGCGGGAGGAGTCGAAGCAGCACGGGACGAGGGAGGGCATCCTGCGCGGGCTCTCGATCACCGGAGGCGTCATCACCTCCGCGGGCCTGGTGCTGGCGGCGACCTTCGCGGCGCTGTCGGTGATCCCGATCCTCTTCCTCGTGCAGCTCGCGTTCATCGTCGCGTTCGGAGTGCTGCTGGACACCTTCGTGGTGCGCTCGCTGCTCGTGCCGGCGCTCGCGTACGACATCGGCAAGGCCATCTGGTGGCCGTCGAAGCTCTGGCGGCGCGGGCGCCCCTGACGCGTGCGGAAGCGGGAGTGCCCTCGACAGGATTCGAACCTGCGACCTGCCCTTTAGGAGAGGGCTGCTCTATCCTGCTGAGCTACGAGGGCGCGCAACCCAGTCTACGGGACCAGGGTTGCGCGCCCTCGCGCCGTCCGTCACGCGGCGAGGGCGAGGTAGGGTTCCCACCGAGGATCGCTGCGCTCCACCCCGCGTACCGTCCATGCCGTTCCGTGCGGCGGTCGCGGCGTGAACCGCAGCTGCCACCGCATCTCCTGCGGGGTGCGGTTGCTCTTGAGGTTGTTGCAGCGCAGGCAGCACGCGACGAGGTTCTCCCAGGAGTCCGCGCCGCCACGCGACCGTGGCAGGACGTGGTCGATGGTCGCAGCGGCCTTGCCGCAGTATCCGCAGCGATGCCCGTCACGCCGCAGCACGCCACGTCGCGTGACCGGCACGCGACGGCTGAGGGGGACGCGCACGTAGCGGGAGAGGATGATCACCGCCGGGCGATCGTAGACGCCGTGGGTACCCCAGACAGGGTCGTCCTCGACTCTCTCGATGACCGTCGCCTTGTCGTTCATCACCAGGACGAGGGCTCTCTTGAAGGACACGATCGCCAGCGGCTCGTATCCGGCGTTCAGGACCAGTGTGCGCATTCGTCATCCTCTCGATCCGCCGGGACGGCTTCCCGGCACTCTCGACTCACACGACGTCGTGCAGGAGGAAGAGTGTTCGCAGGGACGAAAAAAAGCGCCGTCTACAGACGGCGCCTCTCGCGCGCGGCAGCACCGCGGCATCCCTGCGGGCAATGCCGAAGGACGTGACGACCGAGAGCGTCCATGGTTCGGATGCTCGGTGTTCGCTCCATCAGCCTCTCCCGTCTGTATGACGACGGGTTCAGGCTAACCCATCCCGCGAGGACCGAGGCGAAACGGGAGATGAATGCTCGAGAACGTGTCCCGCTCAGCCGGCGTTGACGGAGAGCCAGGACATCGGCTCGACCAGACCGCCGTTGATCCAGACCTCGAAGTGGAGGTGGTTCGCGGTCGACCGGCCCGTGCTGCCGACGTAGCCGATCAGCTGCCCGGCGGCGACGGTCTGGCCGGCCTGCACCTGGCGCGACCCGTAGAGCATGTGGCCGTACGTGGTCTGGACCTGCTGTCCGCCCACGACGCTGTCCAGCATGACGGCGACGCCGTAGCCGCCGATGCTCTCGGCCGAGGCGCGCACGACGCCTGCGGCGGCGGCATAGATCGGCGTACCGGCCGGCGCGAGCATGTCGGCGCCGTTGTGGCCGCCGCCGACGGTACGGCTGACGTTCCACGAGCCGAGCGGCAAGGGGTAGCGGACCTGGCCGGAGCCGGGGGCGACGAGCGCGTAGCCGGACGTGTTGAAGGTGCCTGAGGACGGCGCGGACGCTGAGGCGGACGCGGTGGCAGCAGCGGCACGGGCCGCGGCGGCGGCCGCTTCTTCTGCCTTCTTCTTCTCGATCTCCTCCGGCGTGGTCGCGCTGAAGGCGCCACGGACGAGCGGAGCCGCCGTGGCCTCCGATGCGACGACGAGCGACTGAGCGTCGACCGCGGCGAGCTGCTGCACGGTCTGCGCCGTGGCGTCCGTCGGCTTCGAGGCCGCGTAGGCGGGGAGCGCGACGGCGGCGACGAGAGCACCGACGGCACCGAAGATCGCCACCGACCGGAGAGGGGCTGCGATCTTCCGAGCACTGACCCTGGCACCGGTGCGCCGGGCGGGTACTCGATCTTCAGATGTCTTCGCGGTCGGTTCGATGTCTGCGGCCAAAACGTGGTCCTCCTGAGCCTTCGCACCTCGGGTGGCGCTGGCTCGTCGGCCTCTGCCCGAGGGCAGAGATGCACTGCTCGGGTTCGAGCGCATCCCTCTCGGGAAGACGACGAGCCGGAAGGCGGATCTTCGCGGTTCGCCCCCAGCGGGCTTCTTCGCTGAGGACCTGACCGAGGTTACCGGAAGATAACGATCATGTCACCCTGGGAAACTGACAATCCTCGGTGAGGGTTCTCAGGCCGGTTCGCCGACGAGGAAGATGTGCGAGGCCAGCTCCACCGGAAGCTCCAGGCCCTCCTCCTTGCCGTCCATCTGGATGAGCACGTAGCCCTCGTTGAAGCGGAAGTCTCCGTGCGCACCCGGGACGACGCCCGCGTCACGCAGCTGCTCCAGGAGCTCGGGGTCGACCTGGGCCGGCTCGGCGAGACGGCGGACGGTCCCCTCGACCGGCTCGCCCGCGGCATTCAGCCGCTGCACGAGGCCGATGACACCCTCGTCGAAGGTGCGGGCGGGAAGGTCGCCGAGCTGGTCGAGGCCCGGGATCGGGTTGCCGTACGGCGACTCGGTGGGGTGACCGAGCAGCTCGACGAGACGGCGCTCGACCTGCTCGCTCATGACGTGCTCCCAGCGACAGGCCTCCTCGTGGACGAACGCCCAGTCCAGCCCGATCACGTCGGACAGCAGGCGCTCGGCGAGGCGGTGCTTGCGCATGACGTCGACGGCCTTGCGACGTCCGGCGTCGGTGAGCTCGAGCGTGCGGTCTTCGGACACCACGACGAGGCCGTCCCGTTCCATGCGTCCGACGGTCTGCGAGACGGTGGGACCGGAGTGGCCGAGGCGCTCCGAGATGCGCGCCCGCAGCGGCACGATGTTCTCCTCCTCGAGCTCGAGGATGGTGCGGAGATACATCTCCGTGGTGTCGATCAGATCCGTCATGTGGCCCTCCGAAAGTTCTTAGGCAAGCCTACATTCCTCCGGCGACATCGGACGGGGCGGGGGCGGGAGGGACGGCGGCGCGATCCCCCTAGAATCTAGCCATGGCGATCGAGATTCCCCGTGACCTCCTGCCCACCGACGGCCGCTTCGGCTGCGGACCCTCGAAGGTGCGCGGCGCGCAGCTCGAGGCGCTCGTCACGACGGGAGCCTCGATCCTGGGCACATCGCATCGCCAAGCGCCCGTGAAGAACCTCGTCGGCAGCGTGCGCGAGCAGCTGGCCGCTCTCTTCCGCCTCCCGGAGGGGTACGAGATCATCCTCGGCAACGGCGGCTCGACGGCGTTCTGGGACGCCGCGGCCTTCGGTCTCATCGAGCGTCGCAGCCAGAACCTCGTGTTCGGCGAGTTCGGAGGCAAGTTCGCCAAGGCCGCCGCCGCTCCCTGGCTGGAGGCTCCCGACGTCCGCTCCGCCGAGCCCGGGTCGCGCAGCGCCGCCGAGCTCGTCGAGGGTGTGGACGTGTACGCCTGGCCGCACAACGAGACCTCCACCGGCGTGGCCGCGCCGATCCAGCGCGTCCACGCGGAAGGAGCGCTCACCGTGATCGACGCGACGAGCGCCGCGGGCGGCATCGACCTCGACATGGCGCAGGCCGACGTCTACTACTTCGCCCCGCAGAAGAACCTCGGCTCCGACGGCGGACTCTGGTTCGCCGCGGTCTCCCCCGCCGCGATCGACCGCATCGAGCGGATCGCCGCCTCGGGGCGGTACATCCCGGAGTTCCTGAGCCTGAAGCATGCGGTGGACAACTCGCGGCTCAACCAGACGCTCAACACACCCGCTCTGACGACGCTGCTGCTCCTCGACGACCAGTTGCGGTGGATCCTCGACAACGGCGGGCTCTCGCGGGCTGCGGCACGGACGGCGGAGTCGTCGTCGGTGCTCTACGACTGGGCGGAGGCGTCCGCCGTGGCGACGCCCTTCGTCAGCGACCCGGCGCACCGCTCGCCCGTGGTGGCGACCATCGACTTCGACGAGAGCGTCGACGCCGCAGCGATCGCGAAAACGCTGCGCGCCAACGGCATCGTCGACACCGAGCCGTACCGCAAGCTCGGCCGCAACCAGCTGCGGGTGGCGACCTTCGTCTCGATCGAGCCGGACGACGTGCGTCAGCTCATCCGGGCCATCGACTTCGTGCAGGAGAACATGGGCGGCTGACCGCCCGGCTCACTCCTCTTCGTCGCCGGCGTCCGCATCGCGGGCGTCGGCGTCGTCGTCTTCGGAGTGCTCTGCCTCGTCGTCCTCGTCGTCCTCGTCGCCGGACGCGTCCTCCTCGTCGGAGTCGTCGAGCTCGTCGATGTCCACGCCGTCGAGATCGCCGGCGTGGAGGATGTCCGAGCCATCCTCATCGAGCTCGTGATCGTCGATGCCGTCGTCGAGGTCGCCGTCCTCGTCGTCCCCGTCGGCGTCCTCGTCCTCGTCCTCGCCGCCGGCTGCTGCGGCCTCGGCCAGCTCGGCCTGGTGCGCACGGTACTCGGCGAGGCGCTCCGCCCACGGGACCCATTCCGGGGCCAGGAGCGCTCCGTCGCCGGGGAGCAGCTCGACCTCGAGGACGGTCGGCTCCTCGTCGTCGACCCGAGCGACCGTCACGGTCCAGTACCAGCCCGGGTAGCCGGGGAGACGGTTCTCGAACCGCAGCGAGACGGATCCGTCGTCCTCCGGCGTGAAACCCGCAGCCGGCCCGATCGTGGCGGCGGGAGTGATCTCACGCAGTGCGGAGAGCGCAAGGTCATGCGCCTCGATGAGACGCGCGTCGGCGTCAGGCTTCGAGGTCATCGGCGACCTTGCGCAGGACGGCCGCGATCTTGCGACCATGGCTGGAGGAAGGGTAGCGGCCGCGGCGCAGATCGCCGCCGATGCCATCGAGGAGCTTCACGAGGTCCTCGATGATGATCGCCATGTCGTCGGCGGGCTTGCGCTTCGCCTTCGCCAGGCTGGGCGGCGCTTCGAGCACGCGCACCGACAGTGCCTGGAGGCCGCGCTTGCCGTCGGCCACGCCGAACTCCACGCGTGCACCGGCCTTCACGGCGGTGCCTGCCGGCATCGCGGAGGCGTGCAGGAAGACGTCCTGGCCGTCATCGCTGGCGATGAAGCCGAAACCCTTGTCTTCGTCGTAGAACCTGACCTTGCCGGTGGGCATGGGAGAACCTCGCTGGATCGAATGCTGACGGAGCGCGCTCGTGCGCGTGCCCCCAGCCTACCGGTCACGCGCGGAACGGAACCGCTCCCGCGCGTGCGAGTAGGCTGGGGCCGATGAGTACGCAGAGTCCCGGACCGGAGGTCCCCATCCGTCGGATCGACCGCATCCTGGCGTTCACCGCGCTCGGCATCGCGGCCGCCTCGGTGATCTGCTTCTTCGTCATCATCATCGGCACGGCGCTCGGCATGGATCGGGCCGCGTTCGGCGAAGGCCTCTGGCCGGTGATCGCGGCGATCCCGTACTGGGGCCTGCCTCTCGCCTTCATCATGATCATCGTGCTGCTGGTGATGAGCTTCGTGCGGAAGGGCCGCGCCGAGTCGCGTCGTTGAGGCCGCATCGATGAGCACGCACGCACGCCCGTTGGCCGACGACCTGGCTGCGGCGAGCGATGACGAGCTGACGGCGCTGCTGTCCGCGCGCGGCGTGCGTCCCGACGCCACCTGGCAGGATCTCTTCGACGCCGCGGAGGCCCTGCTGGAGCCCTCGTCGATCGGCCGCGTGCTCCCGACCCTCACCGCCGCGGAGGCCGCCGCGCTCGTCGATGCTGCGAAGGGAGGCGACGCCGGCGCCGGGCGTGAGCGCCTGACCGCACTCGCCCTGCTCCGCCCCGACGGCACGCCGCATCCGCCGGTCGCCGACGCCGTCGCCGGAAGACCACGACCTGCTCCGCTCGATGAGACGCCCGCACCGGCCGCGGAGGAATCCGCGGCCGCGCACGCCGCCGAGCGGGCGTTCACCACTGTCGGCGTGCTCGCCGACATCCTCCTGCTCGCCAGAGAGCAGCCGTTCGCGCTTCTCATGGGCGGGGCGGTGAGCGCAGGTCAGAAGCGCCAGCTCGCCGAGGCGGGTCTCGCCGTCGAGAGCGTGGACCCGCTGGTTGCTCTCGCCGTGCGAGCCGGCCTGGCCACCCCGGTCGAGCGACTGCTGCGCACCACACCCGCAGCAGAGGAATGGCTCCGCTCCCCCGCTCCCGCCCGCTGGGGCCTCCTGGCCACGACCTTCCGCGACACCCTCCCTCATGGGATCCGCACCGCGACGGGCGGCTGGCTGCCACCCGGCCAATGGCCTCTGGCCCACCCGTGGGACCCGGCCTGGCCGGAAGAGGCAGCGCGGCAGCTCGAGGCCGCTCGTCTGCTCGGCCTCATCGCCGAGGACGGCTCCGAGCCCCCGTGGTCTGCGCCGTTGCGAAGCGGTGCGGCTGCGGACCCTTCGCCCTTGTCGATACTCCTGCCCGCGGAGGTCGATCGGATCTTCCTGCAGAACGACCTCACGGCGATCGCCCCCGGTCCGCTGCAACCCGCACTGGACGTGCGCCTACGCACCATGGCCCGTCGGGAGTCCGCCTCCCAGGCCTCGTCGTACCGGTTCACGGCGGAGTCCGTCGCGCACGCCTTCGCCGCGGGAGAGGACGAGGCTTCGATCCTGGAGTTCCTCGGGGGGATCTCGCTCACGGGCATCCCGCAACCCCTGGGCTACCTCGTCGCGCAGACCGCGCAGCGTCACGGGCTCGTACGGGTCTCGGTGGACGACGAGACCGGACGCACACGGGTGGAGAGCGCTGATGCGCACCTCCTCGAGGCCATGGCGGTCGACCAGTCGCTGCGCCCTCTCGGGCTCGCCGTGCACGGGGGATCGCTGACGACCAAAGTCGGGCAGGACACCGTCTACTGGGCGCTGACCGACGCCCGGTATCCGGCGACGCTCGTCGATCGCGACGGGACCGTCGCGGTGCGCACACGCCATCCGGCCGCCGTGCCGGATCCCCCCTCCGACCCCGACTACGGACCGCTGATCGCCCGACTGCGCGAACGCCAGGGTCCTGACGCGGACGCCGCGTGGCTGGACAGGGAACTGGAGGCGGCCGTGCGCGCGAAGGCCGTGCTGCGGGTGACGGTCGGCATGCCGGACGGTTCCACCAGGGACCTCCTCCTCGAAGCCACCGGGATCGGCGGTGGGCGACTGCGGGGGAGGGACAGGGCAGCTGACGTCGAGCGCACCCTGCCCGTGTCGAGCATCCGTGCCGCCACCGTCGTCCCGACCTAGGCCCCGGGCAGCCAGGGGCCGGTAGACTGGTCAGCTATGTCTGATGGCCCCCTGATCGTCCAGAGCGACCGCACCGTGCTCCTCGAGGTCGCCCACGCCGACGCCGAGAGCGCCCGCCACGAGCTCGCGATCTTCGCCGAGCTGGAGCGCGCGCCCGAGCACATCCACACGTACCGGATCACGCGGCTCGGTCTGTGGAACGCCCGCGCGGCCGGGCACACCGCTGAGGACATGCTGGAGACGCTCGACCGCTGGTCGCGCTTCCCCGTGCCGCCCTCGGTCGCGGTCGACCTGCGCGAGACGGTCAACCGGTACGGGCGCCTGGTCATCGAGCGCGACGACGAGGGCGTGCTCATCCTGCGTTCGACCGATCCCGCCGTGCTGGCCCAGGTCGCGAACAACAAGCGCATCCAGCCGCTGCTCATCGGGCACCCCACGCCGGAGACCTTCGTCGTCGACGCGTGGGCCCGCGGACAGATCAAGCAGGAG
Organism: Microbacterium sp. str. 'China'; assembly: GCF_002993305.1. Classification (NCBI taxonomy): domain Bacteria; kingdom Bacillati; phylum Actinomycetota; class Actinomycetes; order Micrococcales; family Microbacteriaceae; genus Microbacterium; species Microbacterium sp. str. 'China'. The sequence goes on from NZ_CP027434.1 coordinate 2,571,822, forward strand.
CTGCTGAAGATCGGCTGGCCGGCCGAAGACCTGGCCGGCTACACCCCCGGCACGCCACACGAGATCGAGCTGGCCGAGGACGGCTGGACCATCCGCCCGTACCAGCAGGACGCCGTCGACGCCTTCTCGAAGGACGGCTCGGGTGTGGTCGTGCTCCCCTGTGGCGCAGGCAAGACGATCGTGGGCGCCGGGGCCATGGCGGCGACCAAGACGACGACGCTCATCCTCGTGACGAACACGGTGTCCGCACGGCAGTGGCGGGACGAGCTGCTCAAGCGCACCAGCCTCACACCCGAGGAGATCGGCGAGTACTCCGGGCAGGCCAAGGAGGTCAAGCCCGTCACGATCGCGACGTACCAGATCCTCACGGCGAAGCGGAAGGGCGAGTACGCGCACCTCGCACTCCTCGACGCCCTGGACTGGGGCCTCATCGTGTACGACGAGGTGCACCTGCTGCCCGCCCCGGTGTTCAAGCTCACCGCCGACCTGCAGGCGCGGCGCCGGATCGGCCTCACCGCGACCCTGGTCCGCGAGGACGGCCGCGAGGGTGACGTGTTCAGTCTCATCGGCCCCAAGCGCTTCGACGCCCCCTGGAAGCAGATCGAGGCGCAGGGGTTCATCTCCCCCGCTGCCTGCTTCGAGGTGCGGGTCGACCTCCCCCCGGCGGACCGCCTGGAGTACGCGGCGGCGACAGACGATGAGCGCTACCGGCTCGCGGCCTCCGCCCCGGCGAAGATCGATGCGGTGCGCGAGTTGATCGCGGCCCACCAGGGCGAGCAGATCCTCGTCATCGGCCAGTATCTCGACCAGCTCGACGCGCTCTCGCAGGCGCTCGACGCCCCGCAGATCACCGGGTCCACCCCGGTCGAGGAGCGCGAGGAGCTGTACCGGGCGTTCCGCGAGGGCGACATCTCGCTGCTCGTGGTCTCGAAGGTCGCGAACTTCTCCATCGACCTCCCCGAGGCATCGGTGGCCATCCAGGTGTCCGGCTCGTTCGGCTCGCGGCAGGAGGAGGCCCAGCGACTCGGGCGGCTGCTCCGCCCCAAGCAGTCCGGCCACACCGCGAGCTTCTACACGCTCGTGGCCCGCGACACGATCGACCAGGACTACGCGCAGAACCGGCAGCGGTTCCTCGCGGAGCAGGGGTACAGCTACACGATCATGGACGCCGAGGCGATCGCCGCCTGAACAGGGTCGCGGCGCTCAGCCGTGCATCCTCGGCGGCAGGAGGTGCGTCCCGCGGGCGACGGCTGACGCGGTCCGGGTGATCCCTCTCCGGCGCGCCCAGCGGTCTGCGACGACGGCGAAGACGAGCATCGCCGCGGCCGAGCCCAGGAGATCCACCGGCGTCCCCGAAGTGGCGTTCGCGTCGACCACGGCGACGGAGCCGAGCAGGAAGATCATCAGGTTGTTCACGATGTGCAGCGCGATCGCCGCCTCCAGCCCGCCCGTCCGCCACGTGAGCCAGGCGGCGACGACGGCGAAGAGGCCGACGCTCGCCGCACCCCAGATGTCGTAGCCGTGCCCCAGCACGAACAGCGGCACCGGCAGCAGGATCGCGAAGGCGGGGTGCCGGAGCCAGGTCCCGACGAGCTGCATGAGATAGCCGCGGAAGACGTACTCCTCCGCGGCGGCCTGGAACGGGATCAGCACGAGCAGCAGCACCACCATGAGCAGGAGCCCCGGGTGCGAGAAGTCCGGCGTCACCGCATCGCCGAGGGCCGCCGACCAGCCGAGCACCACGGCGAAGTAGACGACGAACACCGCGAACGCCAGCCCGAGGGTCCGACCGAGCCAGTCCATCCGCAGCCGCCCGGCGACCGAGGACAGCAGGCCGACGCCTCGTCCCTGGACGACCCGCGAGGCCAGCAGCAGAGCCGGGATCATGAGGATGAGCGGCAGCACGAGCGCCACCAGGAGCCATGGACGATCGAGCTGGAAGTAGGCGGTGGTGCGGAAGAGCATCTGCAGCTCCGCTCCCCATTCCGGGACGAGGGCCGCCACGATCACGAGCGGCACGATCACCAGGACGAGGATCGCGAGGTAGAACGCGATGCCCAGGAGTCCGGTGAGCAGCGGCTTCCACCAGCGGGGACGCGGACGGAGGAGCGCCAGACGGTGGTACTCGACCCCGCGAGCGGGCACCTCCGACGAGAGGGCGGACGGGGAGACGGGGGCGACGGTGGCGTCCTCGATCGAACTCATGCCTCGATCCTCCCCCGGACGGCTGTGCAGCACATCCACCCTCCGACGGATGGACCGCATCCACGCCGTTCCGCAGGATAATCAGCCCGCGCATGGCCGAAGTCACCATAATGGGGTCATGACTGCTGCGCGCATCCTGGTCGTCGACGACGAGCCCAACATCCGCGACCTGCTTTCCACGGGTCTCAGCTTCGCCGGGTTCCAGGTGAAGACGGTGGCCAACGGCGCCGCCACGATCTCCGCCGTCCTCGAGGAGGAGCCGGACCTCATCATCCTCGACGTCATGCTCCCCGACATGAACGGGTTCAGCGTGACCAAGCGCCTCCGCGGCGCCGGATTCACCGCCCCCATCCTCTTCCTCACGGCCAAGGACGGCACGGAGGACAAGATCGAGGGCCTGAACGCCGGCGGCGACGACTACGTCACCAAGCCGTTCAGCCTGGACGAGATCGTCGCCAGGGCCCAGGCCATCCTCCGCCGCACGATGCAGGCCGACGAGGAGTCGATCATCCGCGCCGGCGAGCTCTCCATGGACCAGGACACGCACGACGTGCACGTCGGCAAGGAGCCGATCGACCTGAGCCCGACCGAGTTCAAGCTCCTCCGCTACCTCATGCTGAACCCGAACCGGGTGCTGTCGAAGGCGCAGATCCTCGACCACGTCTGGGAGTACGACTTCAACGGCGACGCCGGCATCGTCGAGAGCTACATCTCGTACCTGCGTCGCAAGATCGATCCGCACACGGAGGAGTCGCTGATCCAGACGAAGCGCGGCTTCGGGTACATGCTCAAGGTGGGCAAGACGGTCTGAGACCGTCGAGCCCGCACCCGCCGTCCCCGGACGGCATCGCCGCCGCACGAGGGAGGACCGCATGGCGCACAAGCCGGATGCGGTCACCGCGTGGTGGCGGCGGATCAGCCTCCGCGCCAAGGTCACCGGCGTCACGGTCGCCGTGCTCGCCCTCGGTCTCCTCGTCGCGGGGATCGGCACGGTGCCGCTGCTGCGCAACGCCCTCGTGGAGAACATCAATGCGCAGCTCCCTGCACTGGTGACCAGCGACCTCGTCGACCGCTATTTCGACACGACGACGATCGACGGCGTCACCACCTATACGCCGAGAGACGAGAAGCCCCGTGACTTCTCCTTCGCGATCTACGATGCGGAGGGCGCTCTACGCGCGACCGCACCCAGTGCCTCCGGCCGGGCTCCGGTCTTCCCCGCGGAGTACTCCCTGTCCGACGCCCAGGCGAACGAGGACCAGGTGCTCGCCCTCGAGGACACGGACGGCCGGGTCTACCACGCCGCCGCGGCCGTCGTGCAGCAGGAGGGCGACCCGCTGAGCATCCAGATGGTGGCGCTCCCCCTCGCCGAAGCCGACCGCATCATCAGCCAGTACTTCGGGATCTACATCACCATCGCCCTCATCACGATCCTCGTCGCGGCGCTGCTCACCCGTGGCCTCGTGACGCTGACGTTCCGCCGGCTCGGTCAGGTCGAGCAGACCGCCATGTCGATCGCCGCCGGCGACTTCCGACAGCGGCTCACGGATCTGGAGCCGACCACCGAGGTCGGGCGCCTGAACGCGGCCATCAACACGATGCTCGACCGGGTGGATCGCTCCCTGGCTCAGCGCGATCGCACCGTGCAGCACATGCGACGCTTCATCGGCGACGCCAGCCACGAGCTGCGCACTCCGCTCGTCAGCGTCCGCGGGTACGCGGAGCTGTACCGCATGGGCGCGATCAAGGGCGAGGAGGACACCGCCCGGGCGATGGAGCGCATCGAGAAGGAGGCGATCCGCATGGGCGTCCTCGTGGAGGACCTGCTGGCGCTCGCTCGTCTGGATGAGGAGCGGGAGCCGCAGATCGTTCCTCTCGACCTGCGTCCCATCGCCCGCGACGCCGCCTTGGACGTGCGCGCCGCCGCCCCCGGCCGGGTGATCTCCGTGATCGACCGCACGGTCGAGAACGTGCCCACGGCCCCCATCCGCACGCCTGTGGTGCCCATCACCCCGGAGCCCGCCCCCAAGACGCGCCCCCGGGCCACCCTGTCACGGCTGCGCCGTCGTCCGCGGACGCCGGCGCAGCCTCCGGCCATCGATTTCACCGAGGTGGCGGACATCCCGGTCCGGACGCCGCCGATCGTGCTCGGCGAGGAGAACAAGGTCCGACAGGTCGTCACGAACCTCCTGGGCAACGCCCGCCGCTTCTCCCCCGAGGACAGCCCGATCGAGATCGTCGTGGACTCCGACCGCACGGCGGGCACCGCGAGCATCTCGATCGTCGACCATGGCGAGGGCGTGCCACCGCAGATCCGCGAGCAGATCTTCGAGCGGTTCTGGCGCGCCGACACGTCGCGGGCGCGCGAGACCGGCGGGTCCGGTCTGGGGCTCGCCATCGTCGCCTCGATCCTCAAGGCGCTCAATGGTGACATCGCGGTGTCGGAGAGCCCGGGAGGCGGCGCCACCTTCACCGTCACGCTCCCGCTCGCCCCCGCGCGCTCGACCCCGGAGCATCTCCTCGAGGACACGCAGCCGCTGGAGCGGCTCGACGACCTCCCGTAGGCACTCGCTCCTGCACCATCCACGGGCGAGGCGGGCTTCTCCCGGCTTCCGGAGCGGATGCGGGCTCGCCTCTTCGACGACGCTGCAGCCCCCGTAGCGTCGGAGCTTCTTCGAAGGGAGTTCCCATGACCGTCTTCACCGTCGACACCGACGCGGTCCACGCGGCGGAAGCCGCGACCCGCGCCACCATCGAGCGCCTGCGCACCGAATCCGCCACCCTCATGTCTCAGCTCAGGCAGCTGCAGACCGCATGGGTCGGCACCGCCGCGACGGCGTTCCAAGGCTGCGCCGAAGAGTGGCAGGGCGCTCAGCAGCACGTCGAGCTCGTCCTGGACGGGATCGGGACGTCGCTCGGCGCCGTGGCCACCCAGTACGCCGAAGCGGATCAGTACTCGGCGAGCCTCTTCCGCTGAGGGACGCAGAAAGCCCCCGGCCGGAGCCGGGGGCTTTCTGTGTGAGACGGGGTCTCTGAACCTCTCAGAGGATCAGAAGTCCATGCCGCCCGTGGGGTCACCCGCGGGAGCAGCAGCCTTCTCGGGCTTGTCAGCGACGACGGCCTCGGTCGTGAGGAACAGGCCGGCGATCGACGCGGCGTTCTGCAGCGCGGAACGCGTGACCTTCGCCGGGTCGATGATGCCCTGTGCGAACATGTCGCCGTACTCGCCGCTGGCGGCGTTCAGGCCCTGGCCCGCGGGGAGCTCGGAGACCTTGTTGGCGACGACACCCGGCTCGAGACCGGCGTTCAGCGCGATCTGCTTCAGCGGAGCCTCGATCGCGACGCGCACGATGTTCGCACCGGTCGCCTCGTCGCCCTCGAGCGAGAGCGCGTCGAGCGCCTTCGTGCCGGACTGGATGAGCGCGACGCCACCACCGGGGACGATGCCCTCCTCGACGGCGGCCTTCGCGTTGCGGACGGCGTCCTCGATGCGGTGCTTGCGCTCCTTGAGCTCGACCTCGGTCGCAGCGCCCGCCTTGATGACGGCCACGCCACCGGCGAGCTTCGCCAGACGCTCCTGCAGCTTCTCGCGGTCGTAGTCGCTGTCGGTGTTCTCGATCTCGCGACGGATCTGCGTGACGCGACCCTCGATCTGGTCGGCCTCACCGGCACCCTCGACGATCGTGGTCTCGTCCTTGGTGACGATGACCTTGCGCGCACGACCCAGCAGGTCGAGCGTGGCGTTCTCGAGCTTCAGGCCCACCTCTTCGGTGATGACCTGGCCACCCGTGAGGATCGCGATGTCCTGCAGCTGCGCCTTGCGACGGTCGCCGAAGCCGGGAGCCTTGACGGCGACCGACTTGAAGATGCCCTTGAGCTTGTTCAGCACGAGGGTAGCGAGGGCCTCACCCTCGACGTCCTCGGCGATGATGACGAGTTCCTTGCCGTCCTGGATCACCTTGTCGACGATCGGCAGGAGGTCCTTGATGTTGGAGACCTTCTGGTTCGCGATGAGGATGTACGGGTCTTCGAAGACGGCTTCCTGGCGCTCCGGGTCCGTGACGAAGTACGGGTTCAGGTAGCCCTTGTCGAAGCGCATGCCCTCGGTGAGCTCGAGCTCGGTGCCGAAGGTCTGCGACTCCTCGACGGTGACGACACCCTCCTTGCCGACCTTGTCGATGGCCTCGGCGATGAGCTCGCCGATCGCGGGGTCGGCGGCGGAGATGGAGGCGGTCGCGGCGATCTGCTCCTTGGAGTCGATCTCCTTCGCCGTGCTCAGCAGCTCCTCGGTGATGGCGGCGACGGCCTTCTCGATGCCGCGCTTGAGGGAGATGGGGTCGGCACCGGCCGCGACGTTGCGCAGGCCTTCGCGGACCAGGGCCTGGGCGAGGACCGTGGCGGTCGTCGTGCCGTCACCGGCGACGTCGTCGGTCTTCTTGGCGACCTCCTTGACGAGCTCCGCGCCGATCTTCTCGTACGGGTCGTCCAGCTCGATCTCCTTGGCGATGGAGACACCGTCGTTCGTGATCGTGGGGGCGCCCCACTTCTTCTCGAGCACGACGTTGCGACCACGCGGGCCGAGGGTCACCTTGACCGCGTCGGCGAGGATGTTGAGGCCACGCTCGAGGCCGCGGCGGGCCTCCTCATCGAAGGCGATGATCTTTGCCATGAGTTTTGTCGTCCCTCCTGGACGTAGACGGTGGGTTTAGCACTCAGAGTGAGAGAGTGCTAACGCCATTCTGGCACTCGACACCATCGAGTGCAAGCCGCGTCGTCCGGGAGTCGGGCGACGGTCAGGGCGCGGGAGTCTCGGGCACCGATGCCGCCCGGTCGACGCCGATCACGATGGTGAGCTGCTTCTGCCCGTCCTCCGTCTGGCCGGCGTAGTAGTCGCTCTGCTGTACCTCGGCGCCGCCGATGACGCCGGCGAGGCCCTTCGCCGCCTCCTCGTCCTCGGCGCTGACGTAGTAGACGGTCGTGGTCTCGAAGTCGTCGCTGGCGCTGTCGCTGGCGAGCACGGTCGCCGCCGCCCACCCGGCGTTGATGAGGGTGTCGCGCATCTGTTCGTCCAGCCCGCTGTCGGGGGTCGCGTTGAGGATGAGCACCGAGTAGGTCGGGTCGATCACCCCGGTCTGCTCAGGCGTGGGAGCCGCGGACGACGTCGGCTCCGGAAAGAGGTCGATCCGTCCCATGACGACCAGAGCGCCGAAGATACCGGCGATGATGAGCACGAGAGCGGCGACGAACGACCACAGGAGCACGACCCAGCCGTTCATCCCCGGAGCTTCGGCGCGGTGTGCTCCCACACGTCCGGTGGAACGGGGAACCTCGTCGAAACGGTCACGGGGGGGCTTGGACACCCCTCGATGCTAGCGGCACGTCGCTGGCAAACCGTTCCACGACGAGCCCGACCCCGCAGGATCAGGTCATCCGGTGAACCCGGGGATCCGGGACGTGCGCCGGGCGCTTCTGGCGTCCCGCAGTCGACGCAGTCGGCGGACGAGGATCGGATCGAAGGCGAGGGCCGCCTCGGAGTCGATGAGACGGGCGAGCAGCTGATAGTAGCGCGCCGCGCTCATGCCCAGTCGCGCACGGATCGCCTCCTCCTTCATACCGCCGTGGCGCGGCCAGGCGGCCTCCAGGGCGAGGATCGCGCGATCGCGCTCCGTGAGGTGGTCAGCGGACATGCCCTCAGATTAGGTCGTGGTCGACGGATCGCCCGCGCGCCACTCCCACCGAGCGCCGAGCGGGTCGGCAGCGGCCCGCACCCGCCCGTCGAGCGCGACGACGAAGCCGGGCCAGGCCTCCGCGACGATGGGTGGGTCCCAGACCCCGAGGAGAGCGGGCGGGTCGATCGTGACCCAGCGCGCGGGCAGCGCCGCGATCGTCTCGATCAGCGCCTCCCGCTGCTCCCGGGGGATGTGCACGAGAACCCCGGGGGTCGTGATCACCAGCGTGGCATCCGCCGGAGCGGCTCCTGCCAGCTCCTCCAGATGGGCGGCTGCGTCTCCGGCGACGAGAAGCGGCGGCTCGGCGGCCGCGATGTCGAGGGCGGCGGTGATGCGCTGCTCCCTCCCCACCTCTCCCGGCCACACGAGGGCCCGCAGCCAGCGCCGATCCTCTTCGTCGGCGGCGTCCAGCGGGGCGAGGTCGATCCCGGCGCGCCACACCACCTCTGGCATGCGCAGAGGGGGGAGGTCGCCGGTGACGGTGCTCTCCAGCACCACGGGGGAGGGACCGTCGAGGGGGTCGAGCGCGCGACGAACGGACCCGCCGTCGTCGATGAAACGGTACGAGTAGCGATCGGGATAGAGGCAGAGGCCGGCGGAGGCGCCGACCTCCAGCAGCGCGATCGGGCCCTCGATCTCGGAGAGCACCGGAAGCAGTGCCGCGGTGCGGAGGGGCTCGTTGGTCTGCAGAGCCCGCCTCGTGCATTCCTCGACGAGTCGAGTGGCATTGGTCAGGACGAAACGACGCCACTCCCGGTACGGACCGTGACCGGCGCCGAGCAGGCGGGACACGGCGAACACGAGCGGAGGCTGGCGACGGGTCGCGGGGATCCGCAGCAGCACCTCGCTGATCTCGTCGTCGGCGGCGACCCCGGCCGCCCACTCCGCGTACAGCGCGCTGCGCCCAGGAGCCTCCGTCGCCGCGAATCGGGCATAGCGCTCCTGCACGGCGTCGGTCATGCGTCCATTCTGACGCGAAGCGCCATCGACGCCCCCGCACGAGGGAGAATGGAGGGGACTCAGGAGGACACGATGCCCTACAGCGTGAACAAGACCGAAGACGAATGGCGCGACGAGCTCGGCGAAGAGCAGTACGCCGTGCTGCGCCAGGCGGCGACCGAGCGGGCGTGGACCGGTGAGCTGCTCGATGAGGAGCGCGCCGGCCTCTACACCTGCGGCGCCTGCGGAGCCGAGCTGTTCAAGAGCGGCACGAAGTTCGATTCCGGCTGCGGCTGGCCGAGCTTCTACGAGTCGGTCCGGCCGGATGCGGTCGAGCTGCTCGAGGACGACAGTCTCGGCATGGTGCGCACGGAGGTCCGCTGCGCGACCTGCGGTTCGCACCTCGGCCACGTCTTCCCGGACGGCTTCGGCACCCCCACCGGTGACCGCTACTGCATGAACTCGATCGCGCTGAACTTCACGCCCGACGAGTCGTGAGCGCCCTCGACGCCGTCCGCGCACGGCAGTCCTGGTCGAAGGTCGGCGACACCGCTCCGGGGCGCGAGGAGCTGGTGACGCTCGTCGGCGCCGCCGGCCGCGTCGCCGACCATTCCTCGCTGCGTCCCTGGCGTCTGATCGAGCTCCGCGGCGCGGACCGCGAGGCGCTCGGTGCCGCGATCGCCGAGGCTCAGGGGGACGCGGAGCCGTCGACCAAGCCGCTGCGGGCTCCGCTCCTCATCGCGGTGGTCGCGAGCTACCGTCCGAGCGAGAAGGTCCCGCGCTGGGAGCAGGAGGCGGTGGCCTCCGGGGTCGCGCATGTGCTGAGCCTGCTGCTCGATGAGGCGGGGTGGGGCGTCATCTGGCGCACCGGACACTACACGCGCTCGGAGCCGGTCGCGCGCATGCACGGGCTGGGGCCGCACGAGGAGCTCCTCGGTTGGCTCTATGTCGGGGCGAAACCCGAGGGCAAGAGCCCGGGCCGCCGCAAGACCGTCGACGCCCGCGCGCTCCTGACCCGACCGCCGAAACTCTCTCCGGAGGCGCGGGCGGCTGCTGAGGCGGCCGCACAGGAGGCCGAGAAGCAGAAGGCCGAGAAGGCCGAGAAGAAGGCGCGCAAGAAGGCGAAGAAGAGGGAAAAGAAGAAAGCCAAGAAGGCCGCCAAGAAGAGCGGCTCCTAGAGCCGGCGGCGACGCCAGGGCACCGCGACGAGGACCGAGCCGACCGCGACGACCACCATCGCGACCACCTGCCACAGCGCCGGTCCCGCCTGCGCCGGCCAGAGCAGGTCGATCACGACCGACGTCACGAGCTGCCCGAGCACCGATCCCAGCCCCATGAGCAGCACGCCCGTGTGCGCGACGATGAACGCGCCGAGCAGGATGTAGCCCGCACCGAGGAAGCCGCCGAGGTAGAGCCAGGGCTCGGTCGGCAGCGCGGCCGGCCATCCCCGCACGGCGACGCTGGTGCCGGCGGCGACCGCGAGCACCAGCGTCCCGGCGATGAAGCTCATGAGTGTCGCGGCGATCGGCGACTGCACGCGCTGTGCCAGCCGCCCGTTGGTCGCCGCCTGCCAGGCGATACCGACGCCGGCGGCGAAGGGCAGCAGCAGCATCCACAGCGGGGCGGTCGCCAGCACGTCGCCCGAGAGGGAGATCCCCACCGCGGCGAGCGCGAGCACCCCGCCCATCACCCGACCGGGGGTCACGGCCACGACGCCGGCCGGCCCGAAGCCGATGCGGTCGAGGACGAGGCCGTGCAGCGTCTGCCCTGCCACGACACCCACCGTGAAGAGGGAGACGCCGAGGATGCCCGCCGTCAGCCCCTGGGTGGAGACGGTGAGAGCGCCGCAGGCGCCCCCGAGGAGCATCCAGAACGGGATGCTCCGATCGCGGATGCCGCGGCCGAGGCGCATGGCACCACGGCGCGCCGAAGGCAGGAAGGAGATGACCACGGCGAGTGCCACCAATCCCACCGCGAAGGACAGGAAGCCGGCGACGATGCCGTTGTCGACGCGCACGCCCAGGACCCCGTTGATGCGCGCCTGGATCGCGGTCATGACTCCGATCGCGACGGCTCCCCCGAGCGCCAGAGGGGCGGGGAGGCGGCGTGCGGGGGTCACCTCTCGACACTATCGGAGCCTCCGCGCGCACCTGTCCTCCACGGCACCGTCCTCCCGGAGGACGAGCGCACCGCACCAGGGAATCGTCCTGCAGGAGGACGCGCCGCGGCGCGGCGGTCCGTAGCGTGGGGACCATGATCACCGCAGAAGGCCTCACCAAGAGATTCGGGGACAAGACCGCCGTCGACGGCGTGTCCTTCACCGTGCAGCCCGGGACCGTCACCGGCTTCCTCGGACCGAACGGCGCAGGGAAGTCGACGACCATGCGCATGATCGTCGGGCTGGACCGTCCGTCGGCGGGCCGGGCGACCGTCGCCGGCCAGGAGTATCGCAAGCTCCGGGCACCCCTCACCGAGGTCGGCGTGCTCCTCGATGCCAAGGCCGTGCACACCGGTCGGACCGCGCGCGACCACCTCCGGGCCATGGCCGCCACGCACGGCATCCCGACGTCGCGCGTCGACGAGGTCATCGAGCTCGCCGGCATCGGCGCGGTCGCCCGCAAGCGCGCCGGGAAGTTCTCCCTCGGCATGGGGCAGCGCCTCGGGATCGCCTCCGCACTGCTCGGCGACCCGCACACCCTCATCCTCGACGAGCCGGTCAACGGCCTCGACCCGGAGGGCGTCCGCTGGGTGCGGCAGTTCGTCCGGCATGCCGCCTCCGAGGGCCGGACGGTCCTGCTCTCCAGTCACCTCATGAGCGAGATGGCGCAGACCGCGGACCACGTCATCGTGATGGGACGGGGTAAGGTCCTCGCCGACGCTCCGCTGGCCGAGCTGGTGCGCTCCTGGACGACCAACCGCGTGCGCGTGCGGACACCCCGCCCCACCGACCTCGTGGCCGCGGTGGGCGGTCCGGACGTGGAGATCGTCAGCGCCGCTCCCGATCTGCTCGACATCGCGGGGCTCCCGGCAGCGCGCATCGGCGACCTCGCCGCGGAGCGCGGGATCCCGCTGCACGAACTCACCCCGACCACCGGATCCCTCGAAGAGGCCTACCTCGCCCTCACCGGCGACGCCGTCGAGTACCGCACGAAGGAGCTCTCATGACCGCCGCCCCCGCCGTGACGACCCCGGCCGTCGCGCCGCCCGCCGTCGACTCGGGTCGCCGCCTCACCTTCGCACGAGCCGTGCGCGGCGAGGCGATCAAGCTCATCACCCTCCGGTCGACGTGGTGGTCCATCGCGATCGCCGCCGTGCTCACGATCGGCATCGCCGTCCTCATCGCCCAGGCGATCGATACCCCCGGGTTCGACCCGATCCAGGCCGTCGTCATGCCGATCCAGTTCACGATGCTGCTCGCCGGCATCATCGGAGCGATCTCGGTGACCGGCGAGTACTCCACGGGCATGATCCGCTCGACGCTGACCGCCGACCCGATCCGCGGGTCCGTGCTGCTGGCGAAGTCGCTCGTGCTCGCGGGCTTCCTCTTCCTGTCGTCGCTGGTCATCTTCGGCGTCGCCGCGGTCGCCGTGTCCGCCGTGGTCGCGGGACGGGAGCAGGGCATCGACTGGTCGGACCCCGCGACCTCCGTCCTGCCGATCGTGGTCGCCTCCCTCGCCATGGCCGTCTTCGCGCTGATCGGCGTGGCGTTCGGCTTCATCCTGCGCTCGGGTGCCGGAGCGATCGCGGCGACGGTCGGTCTGCTGTTCGTCCTGCCGATCGTCGCGAGCTTCTTCGCGATGGCGGGAGAGGCCTGGGCCTGGGTGATCGACGCCTCCGCCTACCTGCCGGTCGCCGCCGCGCAGAGCGCGATCCTGCCCGGTGACGCGGCGACACTGGATGCGCCGGTCGCCTTCTTCACCCTCGGCTGCTGGGTGGTCGGCGGTCTGCTGGCCGCGTGGGCCGTCCTCCGCACGCGCGACGCGTAGGAGACCGGGTGCCGGCGAAGCGACGCGGAACGGACACCGTCCGGGAGGACGAGGGGCTGCGGCTCCCTCGTCCTCCCGGCGTGTTCCGGCGTTTCTGGGCGCGCCATCCCGTCCTCGCCGACGTCCTGCTCACCCTGCTCTGCATCGTCCTCACGATCACACCCGCCGCGCGCCTCGACGATGCCGACCGCGGCCCCGTCGGGCTCGTGCTCGCCGCCCTGCTGCCGCTCTGCGTGGTCGCCGCCTCCGCCACCCTGCTCTGGCGCCGACGGAAGCCGTGGCTCCCCGCGATCGCCGCGATCCTGCTCGAGGTCTTCCTGCTTTTCACCGCGCTGCCGGGAAGCAGCCCGCTGCTGCTTTTCGCCGGCTACTCCCTCGCCGTCTACCGCTCCACCCGTGCCGCGTGGACCGCTTTCGGCATCGGCGTCGCAGCCAGCGCCTCGGGAGCCGGGCTTCTCCTCTGGGCCGGCGTCTTCACACTCCAAGAGGCGGTCAACGCCCTGCTCGGCACGGTCGTGCTCGGCCTCATCGGCACTCTGATCGGCGCGAACGTCGGCAACCGGAAGCGCTACCTGGACGCCGTCATCGACCGCTCCCGGCAGCTCCTCGTGGAGCGCGACCAGCAGGCGCAGCTCGCCGCAGCGGCGGAGCGGGCGCGGATCGCACGCGAGATGCACGACATCGTGTCGCACTCCCTGACCGTGGTCGTGGCGCTGTCCGAGGGTGCGGCCGCCACCCCGGACCGCGAACAGGCGCGGGCGGCGGCCACCTCTGCGGCGGACACCGCCCGCAGCGCGCTCACGCAGATGCGGGCGATGCTCGGCGTGCTCCGGGACGACGACGCCCCGCTCCTCCTCGCGCCGGTCTCGCCCGCCTCTCCACAGGAGACCGTCGCGGCGGCGCAGCGGACCGGTTATCCGGTCACCCTCGCCACGACGGGGCAGGCGGATGTCTCGTCCGACGTCGCCCATGCGCTCGGACGGATCGTGCAGGAGGGGGTGACGAACGCGATGCGGCACGCACCGACCGCGACGGCCGCGGCCGTGCGTCTGGAGTACGCGCCCGCTACCGTGGTCGTCGAGATCGTCAACGACGGCGTCGCGGGCTCTCCGGGCGAGGGAGGCTTCGGTCTCCGAGGTCTCCAAGAACGCGCTGCCCACGTGCACGGCACACTGGAGTCGCGGCCGGACGGTGCGGGCCGATGGATCCTTCGCGCCGTGCTGCCGACAGAGGGGAAGACATGACATCGCCCATCCGTGTGCTCCTGGTCGACGACCAGGAGCTGATCCGCCTGGGGTTCCGCATGGTCCTGGAGGCGGAGCCCGACATCGTCGTGATCGGCGAAGCCGCCGACGGGAAGGCGGCGATCGCGCAGAGCGCCGCGCTCGCCCCGGACCTCGTGCTGATGGACATCCGTATGCCCGAGCTCGACGGGATCGCGGCGACGACGGCCATCGTCGGCGCCCACCCCGAGACGAAGGTGCTCGTCCTCACCACCTTCGACCTCGACGAGTACGCCTTCGGCGCGATCCGGGCCGGTGCCAGCGGGTTCCTCCTGAAAGACGCCCAGCGCCACGAGATGCTCTCCGCCGTCCGTGCCGTCCATCGCGGAGACGCCGCGCTGGCGCCGCGGGTGACCCGCGTGCTGCTGGAGCACGTCGGCTCGCAGCTCGGAACCAGCGCCCTCGACGAGGTCGACGACGCCGGGTACCGCTCCCTGACCGAGCGCGAGCGCGAGGTGTTCGTCGCGATCGGCCGCGGGCTCACCAACGCCGAGATCGCGGCGTCCCTCTACGTCGGCGAGTCCACCGTCAAGACGCATGTCGGGCGGATCCTGGCGAAGCTCGGGGCGCGGGATCGGATCCATGCTGTGATCCTCGCCCACCGGCTCGGCCTCGTCGGGCGGTGAGAGCGGGTCAGTCCTGTGGCGGCGTCCAGGCCGACACGCGGTTCAGGCGCTCGACCTCCGCTGTCGACAGCTCCAGCCGCGCTCCGGCGAGCAGATCCGGAACCTGATCCACCGTCCGGGCACTCGCGATGGGCGCCACCACGGTCGGCTGCGCCCGCAGCCAGGCCAGGGCCGTCGCGGCGACGGATGCGTCGTGCGCGGCGCCGATCTCATCCAGCGCGTCGATGATCCGAAGTCCAGCCGCGGTGGCGTACTTCGCGGCGCCGGCGGCCCGCGGAGACCCCTCTCCCCCGGCATCCGTCGAACGGTACTTGCCGGTGAGGAAGCCGCTCGCCAGCGCGTAGTACGGCACGAGGCTCAGCCCGAACTCCTCAGCGACGGGGATGATGGTGTCCTCGACGTCGTTGCGGTGCACGAGGTTGTAGTGCGGCTGGACGGCGACCGGTCGCGCGACGCCGAGGCGGTCCGCGATGTCGATCCACTGCCGGATGCGGTCGGCCGTGTAGTTCGACACCGCCACGTGCCGCACGAGCCCGTCCGTGACGAGGGCGCCGAACGCCTCGACGGTCTCCTCCAGCGGCACGGACTCGTCGTCGAAGTGCGCGTAGTAGAGGTCGATCTCGTCCACGCCGAGGCGAGCGAGAGACGCCTCCGCCGCGCGGCGGACGTTCCCGGCCGACAGACCGCGGAAGGCGGGATGCTGGCTGACCTTGGTCGCGACGACGACGCCCTGGGGCCGCCGCGACGCGAGCCATGCCCCGATGATCGTCTCGCTCTCGCCGCCCTCGTTGCCGGGAACCCAGGCACTGTAGGAGTCCGCCGTGTCGATGAAGTCGCCACCCCCGTCGACGAAGGCGTCGAGGACGGCGAAGGCGGCGTCACGGTCGGCGGTCCAGCCGAACACGTTGCCGCCGAGGGCGAGGGGGAAGACGTCGAGGTCACTGGAGCCGATGCGGGTCATGTCCGAGACAACCGCTGTGAGCGGCACGAACATTCCCGTGGCGGGGCGGAAAGATGCGCAGGTGGCCGGGGCGGGGTGCCGACCACCTGCACCCCAGTAACATAACACCCTCCGACGTGCTACGCGATATGCGGGCGCCCTGACATCACGGCGCACCTGTCAGAAGACCAGAGCTCAGCCACCAGGCGGCGCTCACCGTCCAGAACACGGCGAGCACGATCGCCCACGTTCTCCGTCGCTGCAGTGCGAGCCGCTGCGGGATCAGCGACGGGCCGGGCTCGTCCGCGGGTTCGCTCATGCGCAGAGCCTAGCGCTGGGGCCGTGGGTGCCGGTGAAGTGGGCAGCACTCCTCGCCGAGATGCGCGAAAGGCCCGCATCCCCGTGTCTCCCGGGGGATGCGGGCCTTCCCGTATGGAGCCGACTACGGGACTCGAACCCGTAACCCCCGTATTACAAGTACGGTGCGCTACCAATTGCGCCAAGTCGGCGGATGCCATCACAGCTTAGCGATGGCGCGGACGCGCGGCGGACTACTTCGCCGGCGCCGACGTGGCCGTGGGGCTCGGCGTCGGAGTCGCCGACTCGTAGTAGGCCTCGCTGGCGACCGACATGACGAACGTCGACAGCTCCTGCGGGTCGTCCAGCGCGCCGACGTAGGCCTCGCCGTTCACGACGATCATCGGTGCGGCCGTGAGCACGAGGTCGTCGGAGCCGGGGAGCGGCCCCTCGAGCGCGCGGGTCGTCGCCTCCTTCGCCCAGCTGACGTAGTCGCCGTCCTGGATGCAGGAGCGCACGGTCTTGCCGTTGTCCACGCCGACAGCCCCCGCGAGGTTGGCGAGCTCTTCGTCCGACATCCCGTCGCTGCCCACATCGGGCTGGTCATCGAGCAGGTCGTGGTTGAACGCGTAGAACTGGTCCGGCGAGTGCGTCGCCACACAGGCGGCCGCGGCGGCGGAACGCAGCGAGTACTTGGTGCCGTTGGAGCTGGCGGTGAGCAGAGCGACCGGGTGGTAGCTGACGGTCGCGGCGCCGTCCTCGATCCACTGCGCGAGCAGCCGGGCGTTGGCGCGCTCGAACTTGCCCGCGTCGGGCGAGAGGTAGTCGACGTAGATGTGCACCTCGACAGCACCCGCCGCGGACGGCTCGGGCGACGGCGTCTCGCTGGCGCCGGCATCGCTGGGCTCGGGCTCCGGCGTGGCGGAAGGAGTACCGGCGATCGCGGCGGAGGCGATGTCCGTCACCACGACGCCATCCGCCTCCATGCCGCTCGGGCTGAGCTGCGGCTTGGACGTCTGCGAGGTCACGGCGAGCGTCACGGCGGTCCCGATCGCACCGACCGCGATGATCGCGACCGCACCGATGATGATCCGTCGCATGAGACGCGCCCGCGACTGCTGGGCGTGCACCTTCTGTGCCTTCTCCCGCACGGCCTCGCGCGAATTGCGAGGGGCGGGGACGTTCGGCGTTTCGTCGCTCGACATCGTTCCTCTTGAGTCTCAGGGGGTCCGGGTTGGCCCCGACCACCGTCGGGCGGTGATCGCCGCTGCGCACGGCCGGGTTCGATGCTAACCAGTGAGGCTGAGAAATACCCAGGTGCGGGCGTTCGTGCCATACTGATCCCGACCCGATGAAGGGTCACGGCGGGTCGCTCCGCCGCTTCATTCACTACGGATCGTCCGGCACGTACCTGCCGGTGAAGGAGAAACACGATGGCATCTGTGACTTTCGACGAGGCCACCCGCCTGTACCCCGGCGGCACCCGTCCGGCTGTCGACAAGCTCAACCTCGAGGTGGGAGACGGCGAGTTCCTCGTCCTGGTCGGTCCCTCCGGTTGCGGTAAGTCCACCTCCCTCCGCATGCTCGCCGGCCTCGAAGAGGTCAACTCCGGCCGCATCCTCATCGGTGACCGCGACGTCACCGACGTGCCGCCGAAGGACCGCGACATCGCGATGGTGTTCCAGAACTACGCGCTGTACCCGCACATGACCGTCGCCGAGAACATGGGCTTCGCGCTCAAGATCGCCGGCGTCGGCAAGGAGGAGCGCGCCGCGCGCGTGCTCGAGGCCGCGAAGCTCCTCGACCTGGAGCAGTACCTCACCCGCAAGCCGAAGGCCCTCTCCGGTGGTCAGCGTCAGCGTGTCGCCATGGGTCGCGCGATCGTCCGTCAGCCCCAGGTCTTCCTCATGGACGAGCCGCTGTCGAACCTCGACGCCAAGCTCCGTGTCCAGACCCGTACGCAGATCGCGTCGCTGCAGCGTCGTCTCGGCGTCACCACGGTCTACGTCACGCACGACCAGACCGAGGCACTCACCATGGGTGACCGCATCGCCGTGCTGAAGGACGGCCTGCTCCAGCAGGTCGGCTCGCCGCGCGACCTGTACGAGAAGCCGGAGAACGTCTTCGTCGCCGGCTTCATCGGCTCCCCCGCGATGAACCTGTTCTCGGCCGACCTGGCCGACGGCGGCGTGCGCTTCGGCACCGAGATCGTCCCGCTCGACCGCGACACCGTGGGCCGCGCCAACGGCTCGCAGGTCACGGTGGGCGTCCGCCCCGAGGACATCACCGTCGGCCCGGCCGACGGCCAGGGCCTGTCGGTCGTCGTCGACCTCGTCGAGGAGCTCGGCGCCGACGGCTACCTCTACGGCCACACGGAGATCAACGGCAAGCGCACCGACCTCGTCGCCCGCGTCGACGGCCGCAACCACCCGAACGCCGGCGAGACCGTCACCCTCGCCGCGAACCCGGGTCACGTACACGCGTTCGACCTCGAGTCGGGCGACCGCCTGAACGACAAGCCGGTCGTCTCGGCCTGATCGGACACTCCACCGCGGCGCGGGCTGACTTCGGTCGCCCGCGCCGCGTCGTTTCCCCGGCACCCTCAGGAGCCCCCATGCAGGAATCCCTCCGGATCACCGCCAAGACGGTCGACCCCGGTCTGCTCGCTCTGCCCTGGTCGACGCCTCTGGAGAAGTGGCCGTCCGAGCACATCGTCTCGCTGCCCAAGGGCCTCTCCCGCCACCTCGTGCGCTTCGCGGACCTCTCCGGGCGGGTGGTGGCGGTCAAGGAGACGACGACGGAGATGGCGCGCCGGGAGTACGAGATGCTCGGAAACCTGTCGCGACTCGACGTGCCGTGCGTGGAACGCGTCGCGGTCATCGCGGGGCGCACCGACGCGGCGGGGGCGCCGCTCCCCGCGGCACTTGTCACCTCGCATCTGCGCTTCTCGATGCCGTACCGGGCGCTCTTCACCCGGGTGCTCCGTCCGGACACGGCCACGCGCCTCGTCGACGCGCTGGCGCTCCTGCTCGTGCGCCTGCACAACGTCGGCTTCTACTGGGGCGACGTCTCCCTCTCGAACACGCTCTTCCGCCGGGATGCCGGAGCCTTCGCGGCGTACCTCGTGGACGCGGAGACCGGCGAGCTGCACGAAGAGGGCCTCACCGACGGTCAGCGCGCCTACGACCTGGACCTCGCGCGCACGAACATCGCCGGCGAGATCATGGACCTCGCCGCGGGCGGCCGCCTGGAGCACGGGGTCGACGCCGTCGCCATCGCGGACGGCATCGTGTCGTCCTACCGCTCCCTCTGGGCCGAGCTCACCGCGCAGGAGTCCTTCTCCGCCGCCGAGACGTGGCGCATCACGGAACGCGTCGAGCGGCTCAACGCCCTCGGCTTCGACATCGACGAGATGTCGATGTCGACGACCGCCGACGGCACGGTCGTGGAGATCCAGCCCAAGGTCGTCGATGCCGGGCACCACCAGCGCCGGCTCATCCGCCTCACCGGTCTCGACGTCGAGGAGAACCAGGCCCGGCGGCTCCTCAACGACCTCGACGAGTTCCGTGCCCGCTCCACCAAGCAGTGGGCGGACGAGGAGATGTACGCGCACGAGTGGCTCACCCGCGTCTTCGAGCCCGTCGTCCGCGCGATCCCCTACGACCTGCGCGCCAAGCTGGAGCCGGCCGAGGTGTTCCACCAGGTGCTGGAGCACCGCTGGTACCTGTCCCAGGCACAGGGCCGCTCGGTCGCCCTCGCGGAGGTGCTGACGAGCTACATCAACGACGTGCTCCGCCACCGGCGCGACGAGGCCACCATCATGGGGCCGCCGACCGAGACGATGGGCCTCCCCGTCGTCACCGGTACGCTGGCGCTCGGCGACGACGACGAGGTGGACTGGCGCGACCTCGTCTGAGACCGTGCCCGCCCGTCGGCGCCGCGCCGGACGGCGTCAGTAGCCGACGGTGAACCGCTCGCGGTGGTGGTTGCCCTGCTCGATCTCGTCGACGATCGCGACGGCGAAGTCCGCCCCGGAGATGTACGACTTCCCGTCCTCGTCGCGGACGAGCACGTCACCGCCGTCCCGGTAGTGTCCGGTGCGCTCCCCCTCGGCCCACGGCCCGAAGACCTCGGCCGGGTGCACGAAGAACCAGTCCAGGCTCTCGGCCGTGCGCTCCAGGAGCGCGAGAGAGTCGATGCCGACCTGCGCCTCGTGCTTGTACTCCTCGGGGAACCCCTGATCGAACAGTCGGGGGCCACCGGGCGCGACGAGGCTGCCGCCCGCGCCGCCCACGACCCCGAGCCGGGTCTCGGTGCCGTCGAGCAGCGCGACCACGTTCGTCAGCGCCTCGAGGACACGGTCCTCCATGTCGCCACGCGGCGAGAGCGCGGAGACCACGGCATCGGCACCCGCGAACGCCTCGGTCAGCGTCGCGGGGTCGAGCGCGGACCCCTGCACGTACGCCGCACCCGCGACCGGATCCGCGGGGGTCGAGCGCGAGATGGCGACGACCGCGTGATCGCGGCTCACCGCCTCCGCGACGATGTGGCGTCCGGCGTAGCCGGTTCCTCCCAGGACGATGATGCGGGCCATGCGTGTTCCTCTCGGTCAGTCCGCGGCGCGGACGGTCGCGACCTGGTACAGCGCGACCGAGGCCGCGATGCCGGCGTTCAGCGACTCGGTCGCCGCGGAGATGGGGATGGAGACGATCTGGTCGCAGGTCTCGGTCACGAGGCGGGACAGGCCCTTGCCCTCCGAGCCCACGACGATGACGACGGGACGGTCCGCCAGCTCCAGCGCGGGCAGCGAGACGTCGCCGTCGCCGTCGAGCCCGAGCACGAACACGCCCTGCTTCTTGAACTCCTTGAGCTGCGTGGTGAGGTTCGACGCCAGCGCCACCGGGATGCGGGCGGCCGCGCCCGCACTGGTCTTCCACGCCGCGGAGTTCACACCGGCGGAACGACGCTGCGGCAGGATGATGCCGTGGCCGCCGAACGCCGCCGTCGAGCGGATGATCGCTCCGAGGTTGCGAGGGTCGGTGATCCCGTCGAGGGCGACGAACAGGGGCGTCTCGCCGCGATCGATGACCTCTTCCAGGAGGTCCTGCGGGTGGGCGTACTCGTACGGCGGCACCTTGAGGGCGACTCCCTGATGCACGCCGTCGAAGCCGGCCATGCGGTCGAGCTCCTGGCGGGTGACCTCGAGCACGGGGATGTCGCGGTGGGTCGCGATCGACAGCATCTCCTTGACGCGGTCGTCCATCTCGACGCGCTGCGCGATGTACATCGCGGTCGCCGGGATCTTTGCCCGCAGCGCCTCGAGCACCGAGTTGCGGCCGGTGACCGTCTCGGTGTCGTTGGTGTTGTCCTTCGACCTGGCGTTGCGGTTCGGGTTGCCCCCGGAGGCGGGACGCCCTCCGGGCTTGCCCTTGCCGCCCGCAGCCGCGTAGCGCTCAGCCGCAGCCTTGCGCTTGCCGGCGGGGTGCCACGCGCGGTCCTCCGCCTTCGGCGTGGGGCCACGCCCTTCGAGCGCCTTGCGCCCGAGACCGCCCGTGCCCTTGGTCGGGCCCTTCTTGTTTCCCTTGCTCGCGCCGGGGCGCCCTGGCTTAGCCATCGATACTCCAATGAGTTCCGGCCGGAGTGTCCTCCAGCGTGATTCCTGCGGCGGTGATCGCGTCTCGGATGCGATCCGCCGCCGCCCAGTCCTTCTCCGCGCGCGCGGTGGCGCGCTGCGCGATCATCTCCTGCACCAGCGCGTCCAGCGCCGCTGCCTGCGCATCCCCGGCGGCGCCGGATCCCGTGCGCGGGTTCAGACCGAGGATCCCGGTCATGGCGAGCACCGCCCGCGCCGCGTCCAGGGCCGTGTCGGTGTCGCCCGCGTCCAGCGCCGAGTTCCCGGCCCGCACGCTCTCGTGCACGACGGCCAGCGCCTGCGGCACGCCGAGGTCGTCGTCCATCGCCTCGACGAAGGCGTCGGGCATGCTCCGCGCGTCCTCGGCACCGATCTCCTCGCCGGCCGCGCGGACTGCGCGATCGAGGAAGGAGCGGATACGGCCGAGCGCCGCGTCCGCCTCCGCCCAGGACGATTCCGAGAGGTCGAGGCTCGATCGGTAGTGCGCGGCGGCGAGGGCATAGCGCACGACCAGCGGGTCCCGCTCCGCGAGAACGTCCCGCGCGAGGGTGAAGTTGCCGAGGGATTTCGACATCTTCTGGCCGTCGACGGTCACGAGACCGTTGTGCACCCAGTAGCGGGCGAAGCCGTCACCCGCGGCCGTCGACTGCGCGAGCTCGTTCTCGTGATGAGGGAACCGCAGGTCGAGGCCGCCGCCGTGGATGTCGAACTCCGCACCGAGGTACCGCTTCGCCATGGCCGAGCACTCGATGTGCCAGCCAGGACGCCCCGGACCCCACGGCGACGCCCAGGTCGCATCGGCGGGCTCGTCGGGCTTGGCTCCCTTCCACAGGGCGAAGTCCTGGGGGTTGCGCTTGCCCCGCGGGTCGGCGTCCTGCGCCGCCTCCATCGCGTCCACCGACTGATGGGTGAGATCGCCGTAGGACGGCCAGGAGCGCACATCGAAGTACACGTCGCCCGACCCGTCGGGAGCGGGATACGCATGGCCCCGGTCGATGAGCAGCGCGATGAGCTCCTGCATCTGCGGGACGGAGGCCGTCGCCCGCGGCTCGTACGTGGGCGGCAGGATGCCGATGCCGGCGTAGGCCGCGGCGAACTCCTGCTCCATCCGGTAGGCGAGCGCCCACCACGGCTCGGCGTCCGTGGCGTTGGCGAGCACCTTGTCGTCGATGTCGGTGACGTTGCGCACGAAGGTCACTCGGCCGTGGCGGTGCGTCAGCCAGCGGCGCAGGAGATCGAAGCTCAGGGCCGCCCGGACATGGCCGATGTGCGGGCCGGACTGCACGGTGGGTCCGCACACGTACATCGTGATGTTCTCGGGATCGAGAGGCACGAAGTCGCGCAGCAGCTGTGCGCGGGTGTCGTAGAGGCGGAGAGTCACCGCTCAAGCCTACTCGGCGGGCGCTGAGAGACCCTGATCCGCTCGCGGGATGACGATCGCGACGGCCGTGACCGCGATCCCCTCGCCCCGTCCGGGGAAGCCGAGGCCGTCGGTCGTCGTGGCCGTCACGGCCACCGGAGCACCCCCGAGCGCCGCCGACAGCACCGCCTCGGCCTCCCCGCGTCGTCCGCTGAACCGCGGACGATTGCCCTGGAACTGGACGGAAACGTTGCCGATCATGAACCCCGCCGCCGCCAGGAGCTCCGCGGTGCGGGAGAGGAAGACGTCGGCGTGCGCACCCGCATACTCCGGGTGAGCTGTACCGAAGTGCTCGCCGATGTCACCGAGCCCGGCGGCGCCGAGCAGGGCGTCGACGATCGCGTGGGCGACCGCGTCCCCGTCCGAATGCCCGGAGAGCGCGGGCTCCCCCGGCCATTCCAGCCCGGCCAGCCACAGCGCCCCGTCGCCGCCGAACCCATGCACGTCCGTGCCGATGCCCACGCGCGGCCCGAGCTCGGCGACAGCCGACGCGCGAGGCGCGGGAGACGAGTCGGGCGCGGTCGCGACGAGGAGGCGGGCGCGCTCCAGATCGGCAGGGGTGGTGATCTTGAACGAACGCTCGGAGCCGGGCACCAGCCGCACCGCGTGCCCCGCCGCGGCGAAGAGCGCCGCGTCATCCGTGTACTCGACACCCTGGGCCGTCGCCTCCGCGTAAGCCGCTTCCAGCGGGCCACGCGGGAAACCCTGCGGCGTCTGCGCGGCTGCGAGTTCCGCACGATCCACGGTGCCTACGACGAGACCGTCCGCGACCCGCTTGAGCGTGTCCACGACCGGCAGGCTCGGTACGGCACCGGCGTCGCCGATCACGGCCGCCGCCACGGCGTCGATCACCTCGGGCGGGGTCAGCGCGCGCGCGGCGTCGTGCACGAGCACCGTGCTCACGTCCCCCCACAGCGCCGCGAGTCCCGCCGCGACGGATTCCTGCCGTGTCGCCCCTCCGGTGACCACGCGGCCCAGGTCGGCACGATCGCCGGCAGCCGCGAGCAGCTCGGTCTGCGCGTCGCCCTCGTATCCCGCGGGGGCGACGACGATGACCTGCATGGGAGCCGCAGCGAATACGCCGTCGAGGGCGTGCCGCAGGATGGTCCGTCCGTCGATGCCGACGAAGGCCTTGGGCGCCCCCGCCTCGAGACGGGTGCCGGAACCGGCGGCGACGACGATGATCGCGGTGTGCGGGACGGGGAGGATGCTCACAGCTTCACGTTACCCGCGGGAACGACGAAAGGCGGGTGCCGAAGCACCCGCCTTCCGTGAAGGACGTCTCAGGACGCGAGGACCTCGTCGAGCAGCGCGCCCGCCTTGTCCTCGTCGATCTTCTCGGCCAGTGCCAGCTCCGAGATGAGGATCTGCCGGGCCTTGGCCAGCATTCGCTTCTCGCCCGCGGACAGGCCGCGGTCCTGGTCGCGACGCCAGAGGTCGCGCACGACCTCGCTCACCTTGATGACGTCGCCGGACGCGAGCTTCTCCAGGTTCGCCTTGTACCGGCGCGACCAGTTGGTGGGCTCCTCGGTGAACGGCGCACGCAGCACCTCGAACACGTGATCGAGGCCCTCCTTGCCGATCACGTCCCGAACGCCGACGAGGTCGACGTTCTCGGCCGGAACCTCGATGATGAGATCACCCTGCGTGACGTTGAGCTTCAGGTACTTCTTCGCCTCGCCCTTGATGATGCGCTCCTTGACCTCGATGATGGTCGCAGCGCCATGGTGCGGATAGACGACGGTCTCGCCAACCTCAAAAAGCATAAAAACATGTCCTTTCGGCAACCTCAAGGATACCACAGGGGATATGCGCTAAGGTTCGCGCTCCCTGTTCCCTGCGCGCTCCCGACTTACCCATAGAATGGGAGGGATATCCCGTCGGACCTCAGGAGGACCCGTGAAATCGCGCCTTGTCGCGTCTGCCGCCATCAGCGCCCTCGTTCTGCTCGGCGCGACCGGGTGCACGTTCATCACGCCGCAGTCGACGAAGATCGAGTACGCGGCCTCCGACGGCGTGAACGTCTCCGATCAGGACGGCCCCATCGCCGTGCGTAACGCCCTGATCATCGCGAACGAGGACGGCACGGTCGGCAACTTCGTCGGCGCCGTGGTCAACCCGTCGCAGGACCGCGCCACCCTGACGGTGTCGCTGGAGGGCGGCGATCCCTTCAAGATCACGGTGCCCGCCGGCGGAAGGATCAGCTTCGGCGCCGACGAGGAGCCCGTGGAGATCACGGGACTCGACACCATGCCCGGCGCGACCGTCGCGATGCACTTCCAGTCCGGCGACTCCGCCGGTGTGACGACCGAGATCCCGGTCCTCGACGGCACCCTGCCGTACTACTCGGACCTCGCTCCCCAGGACTGAGTCCCCAGAGACGAGGAGAGGCCGGCACCCGTGGGTGCCGGCCTCTCCTGTCTGTCATCAGCCCTCGAAGCGATACCCCAGGCCGCGGACGGTCACGAGCATCACCGGCTCGCTGGGGTTCTCCTCGATCCGCGAGCGGATGCGCTTGATGTGCACGTCGAGCGTCTTGGTGTCGCCGAAGTAGTCGCTCCCCCACACCCGGTCGATGAGCTGGCCCCGCGTGAGCACCCGGCCGGAGTTGCGCATCAGCACCTCCAGGAGCTCGAACTCCTTCAAGGGCATGTTGATCTGCTCGCCGGCGACCGACACCGTGTGCCGATCGATGTCGAGCGAGACGCGCCCGCCCTCCAGCACCCGTTCGTCCAACTCGCCCTCGGCCTGCACGACGCGTCGCAGCACCGCCCGCATCCGGGCGAGGAGCTCCCGCGACGAGTAGGGCTTGGTGATGTAGTCGTCCGCTCCGAGTTCGAGTCCCACGACGATGTCGACCTCGGAGTCCTTGGCGGTCAGCATGATGATCGGCACGGCGGACGTCGAGCGGATCTGACGGCACACCTCGGTCCCCGGCATCCCCGGCAGCATGAGGTCGAGGAGCACGATGTCGGCGCCGCGCTCCCGGAACGCCGTCAGCGCACCGGGACCGTCCTCGGCGATCTCGACCTCGTAGCCCTCGCGGCGCAGCAGGTACGCGAGGGGGTCGGCGAGGTCGGGCTCGTCTTCGACGAGAAGGATGCGGGTCATGCGGTCTCTCCGTTTCGGACGCGCGTCGCCCCGGTCGCGGGGGCGCCCTTGCGTGCGCGCTTCTTCTTGCTCTTCTTGCCCTGCCCGCTGTTCGCGGGGGCGTCGATGCGAGGCAGGCGGATGGTGAACGTCGATCCTCGGCCGGGGCGCGACCACAGCCGCACCTCTCCCCCGTGCCGCTGAGTGGCATGCTTGACGATGGACAGCCCGAGGCCGGTGCCGCCGGTGCGCCGCGAGCGGGCTTCGTCGGCACGGTAGAACCGCTCGAAGATGCGCTCGCGATCGGCCTCGGCGATCCCGATGCCCTGGTCGGACACGGCGATCTCCACGACCTCGTCGTCGGCCTTCACCCCGACGCCCACCCGGGAGCCGCGGGGCGAGTAGACGATCGCGTTGGCGATGAGGTTGCCGACGGCCTCGATGAGGATCTGCGCGTCGCCGCGGACCCAGACGCCGCGGTCTCCACCGCGGGCGAGCTCCACACCGGCGGAGTCGGCCTGCACGACGTGGGCTTCGATCGAGGAGGCGATGACCTCGTCGATCGAGACGGGGGCGACCTCGGTCAGCCCGTCCTCCGCCTGCAGCCGGGACAGGCTCATGATGCGTCCGGTGAGCTGACCGAGGCGGCCCGCCTCCGCCGAGATCCGGGACGCGAACGCCCGCACCTGGGCGGGATCGTCGGCGGCGGACTCGATGGCCTCGGCGAGCAGGCTCACGGCCCCGACGGGCGTCTTGAGCTCGTGGCTCGTGTTGGCCACGAAGTCACGGCGCATCTGGTCGAGGCGCTCCTGCTCGGTCACGTCGCGGATGATGAGGAGCACGAGGCGCGTTCCGATCGCGCTCGCCCTGGCCGACACGAGGCGCGGGTCGAGGCTGAGACCGCCGCGGGTGATGCGCAGCGACTCGGTCGCCGTCTCCCCCGTCGAGCGGACGCCCCGCACGAGCTGCCGGAGCTCCGGGTTCTCGAGCGTCGATCCGACCTCGATCCCGAACCGTGCGGCGGCTTTCGACGTGGCGAGCACGAGGCCGGAGACGTCGACGACGCACGCGGCGTCGTCCATGCTGCGCAGCACGTCGGTGATCCCGGGCGGGATCGTCATCGACGTCTCCTCCTCCGCCCGCGCCCGCGCCCGATAGGCCCAGACGACGAGGAGGGAGAGGCCCACCCCGATCGCCAACCCGATGGCGAGGGAGGACAGCGCGAGCTGCGGCAGGGTCATGACTCCAGCGTAGAGCGCGTTCACCGTTGATCCGGCGGGTTTCCGCGCCATCCCGGGGAGCGGAGACGTACTATTCACTCGCCGGGCACCGTTCGTTAACCTTCGGAGCAGACAATCGCTTCAGGCCTGCGCGCGCGCAGTCCTCACCCCTGCGGACGCCCCGCCGCCCCGCGCTGGACCGTCAGCCGGATCCGAACGAAAGGTTGCGCCCACCATGCGCGAAGTCTTCCACCAGTCCCTCGAGGACCTGCAGTCCCGCCTCGTCGAGATCGCCGAGCTCGTCACCGTCTCCATTGACAAGGCCACCCGCGCGTTCGCCACGAGCGACGTCGCCCTGGCCGAGGAGGTCATCGCCGACGACGCCAAGATCGACGAGCTCGCGGTCGCGCTGGACGAGCAGGCCATCGAGATCCTCGCCCGACAGCAGCCGGTCGCGCGCGACCTCCGGATCGTCGTCACGGCGCTCCGCGTCAGCGCGTCCCTGGAGCGGATGGGCGACATGTCCGAGCACATCGCCCAGCTCGCCCGCCTGCGCTTCCCGGAGCGCGCGATCCCGAAGGGCCTCAAGGGCACGTTCGTGAAGATGGGCGAGCTCGACGTGGAGATCTCCCGCACGCTCACGGAGCTCCTCCGTACCCAGGACCTGAAGTTCGCGGATGCCATCCGCAACGCCGATGACGACGTCGATGAGCTGCACGCCAGCGTCTTCGAGAAGGTGCTCAGCGACAACTGGAAGGGCGAGGCCGTCGCCACGGTCGATGCGACGCTCGCGAGCCGGTACCACGAGCGCTTCGCGGACCACGCGGTCGCCGTCGCCAAGAAGGTCGTCTACCTCGCGACGGGCGACTGGCACGTCGAAGAGGAGGACATCGCCCTCGCGGTGGAGCAGCAGGAGCAGCTCGGCCACGCCTGACCGAGCCCCCGCCTTATCGCCGAGACCCCCTGCTGCAGTCGCCTGCAGCAGGGGGTCTCGGCGTGAAACCGGGGTCTCGGTTACTTCTTGCCCTGAGCGGCGACGGCCGCGGCACCGGCGGCGGCGGCCTCCGGGTCGAGGTAGCGGCCGGGGCCCGTCGGCGCGTTGTGCTCGTCGAGCTCGTACACGAGCGGGATGCCGGTGGGGATGTTGAGGCCGGCGATGTCGTCGTCGCTGATGCCCTCGAGGTGCTTGACGAGGCCGCGCAGCGAATTGCCGTGCGCCGTCACGAGGACGGTCTTACCGGCTTCCAGGTCGGGGACGATCTCCGCGTCCCAGTACGGCAGGAGACGGTCGATGACGAGCTTGAGCGACTCCGTGCGCGGCACCTCGCCGTCGATGCCCTCGTAGCGGGCGTCACCCACCTGGCTGAACTCGCTCGCGTCGTCCAGCGGGGGCGGCGGCACGTCGAACGAGCGGCGCCACAGCTGGAACTGCTCCGGACCGAACTCCTCGAGCGTCTGCGCCTTGTCCTTGCCCTGCAGCGCCCCGTAGTGGCGCTCGTTGAGCCGCCAGGAGCGCTTCACCGGGATCCACAGCCGGTCGGCCGCATCCAGCGCGATGTCGGCAGTCTGGATCGCCCGGCTCAGCAGCGACGTGTGCAGCACGTCGGGCAGGATGCCGGACTCGGCGAGCAGCTCACCGCCGCGACGGGCCTCGCCCTTGCCCTGCGCGGTCAGGCGGACGTCCACCCAGCCGGTGAAGAGGTTCAGTTCGTTCCACTCGCTCTGGCCGTGGCGGAGCAGGATCAGGGTGCGCTTCGCAGTCATGTCGCCAGTTTATCCGGGGCGCGGAGCGGGCACAGCGGCGGAGGAGGGAGGATGGACGCATGGCGTCATCTCCCCTCGGTCGGCCGACCCGCGGCACGACAGGGACGAACCGGCTGCGACGGAACGACCGGTGGATCGCCGCCTCCCCCGCCTTCCGACGCGCGGCCGACCCCCTCGTCGTCGACCTCGGGTTCGGGGCGAGCGGGGTGACCGCGTTCGAGCTGGCCGCCCGGCTGCGACGCGTGCGGCCGGATGCGGAGGTGCGCGGCCTGGAGCTCGACCCGGACCGGGTGGCCACCGCGGAGCAGCAGCTCGCCGAGGTCCGGGCCGGCCGGACCCCCTTTCCCGCCGATCTCCGCGTCTCCTTCGCCCGCGGCGGGTTCGAGGTACCGCTCCCCGGCGGTCGGCGCCCCGCCGTCATCCGGGCGATGAACGTCCTGCGGCAGTATGACGAGGCCGAGGTGGCCGCCGCCTGGCGGACGATGGCGCACCGCCTCGCGCCGGATGGGCTCCTGGTGGAGGGCACCTGCGACGAGATCGGGCGCGTGGCGAGCTGGGTCGACGTCGATCCCGGCGGCACGCCGCTCCGCTTCACCGTCTCCCTCCGCCTCCGCGGGCTCGAGGTCCCGAGCATCGTGGCGGAGCGGCTGCCCAAGGCCCTCATCCATCGCAACGTCCCCGGCGAGCGCATCCACGCGCTGCTCGTCGAGCTGGACCGGGAGTGGGAGCGCGCCGCTCCCCTGTCGACCTTCGGCGCCACGCAGCGCTTCCTCGCCGCGGTGACGGCGCTGCGCGCGCAGGGCTGGCCTGTGCAGGGCGGGCGGAGCCGGTGGCGGCTGGGAGAGCTCACCCTGCCGTGGGGCGCCGTCGAACCGGCCTGACGGCGCCCCGCGAGGACACACCCCTGCTGTATTCCGGTGCGCACCTCCTCGCGGGCCTGCGCACCGCTAGCGTCGTACGCGGCGGGCCGTACCGACGCGTGCGCCGACTCGATCGCCATGCGTTCCCAGGGCAGGAGAGGCGATGGCGACCGAGAACGCGAAGGCGGAAGGATCCGCGGAGGCACAGGAGAACGACCGCGAGCGACTCGGCGACGTCCTGACGTCGGCGCAGGACTTCGCCCACGAGCAGTCCGGCTACCGCACCGCGTTGAAGGCGCGGCACCTGCAGATGATCGCCCTCGGCGGCGCGATCGGGACTGGACTGTTCATGGGGGCGGGCGGACGCCTGAACGCGGCAGGACCCCTGCTGGCCGTCTCCTATCTGGTGTGCGGGGTGTTCGCCTTCTTCATCCTCCGCGCCCTCGGAGAGCTCGTCATCCACCGCCCCTCCTCCGGATCGTTCATCTCGTACGCGCGGGAGTTCTTCGGCGAGAGACTGGCCTTCGCCGCGGGCTGGCTGTATCTGCTGAACTGGGGCATGACGGCGATCGTCGACTCCACGGCCGTGGCGCTCTACGCCCACTACTGGTCGGCGTTCCGCGTCGTGCCGCAGTGGCTGCTCGCGCTGATCGCCCTGGTCGTCGTCGTCGGCCTCAACCTCGTCTCGGTCCGGCTGTTCGGCGAGATGGAGTTCTGGTTCGCGCTCGTGAAGGTCGCCGCGCTGGCGCTGTTCCTCGTGATCGGCGTGGTGTTCCTCGCGGCCGGCTGGCAGACCGACGAGGGACCGACGGGGATCCCCATGCTCGCAGCGCACGGAGGCTTCGCACCGGAGGGGGTGCTCCCCGCCGTGATCGTGATGCAAGGGGTCGTCTTCGCGTACGCCTCCATCGAGCTGGTCGGCACCGCCGCCGGCGAGACCGCGGACCCGGAGAAGGTGATGCCCCGGGCCGTCAACTCGGTGATCCTGCGCATCGCGGTGTTCTATGTCGGATCGGTGCTGCTCCTCGCCCTGCTGCTCCCGTACACGGTGTACCGCGCCGGGGAGAGCCCGTTCGTGACGTTCTTCTCGCACGTGGGAGGGCCGGACGTGGGGGCGGTGGCCGGCAGCGCCATGGACTTCATCGTGATCACCGCCGCGGTCTCCGGGCTGAACGCCGGGCTCTACTCGACGGGCCGGGTCTTCCGCTCGCTCGCGAGTTCGGGCGCCGCACCCCGCGCGACCGGGCGGATGAGCCGTCGCGGCGTGCCCGTCGTGGGGATCCTCGTCACCGCCGTGTTCGCCCTCGCTGGTGTCCTGCTGAACGCGGTGGTGCCGGGACAGGCCTTCGAGATCGTGCTCAACATGTCCGCGCTGGGGATCATCGCGGCCTGGGCGACCATCATCCTCTGCCAGCTCCGGCTGTACCGGCTGTCGCGGCGCGGCCTCGTCGAGCGCCCGTCGTTCCGCCTCTTCGGTGCACCGTACACCTCGTATCTGACGCTGGCGTTCCTCGCGTCCGTCGTCGTGCTCATGGCCTTCGACTATCCGACGGGCACCTGGACGGTCGCCAGCCTCGACGTGCTGATCCCCGCGCTCATCGGCGGCTGGTTCCTGGCCCGAGCACGGATCCGGGAACTCGCCGCGCAGCGCTCGACGGCCGGACCGGGAGTCGAGATCTGACGGACGTCCCGCTCAAACGCCGCCGTCGCGGGGATCGGGCGCCGTCGGGCGGCGGGACAGCCGGGTCAGGCGCGGGACGTCCGCGGTGGCGCCGGCATCGGCCGGGACGATGATCTGCTGGGACGCGGCGATGTCGATCCCTTCGGCCCGGACGACGAGATCACCGATCGGCGCGCGACGGGACAGGAGGGCGAGGGCGATCGGCCCGTCTTCATGATGCCGCGCGGAGGAGGTGATGTGCCCGACCTCGTCGTCGCCCGCGAACACGGGGGCTCCGGGTTCCGGAAGCACGGCGTCGCTGCCGTCGAGCTGGAGCAGAGCGAGCCGCCGCGGCGGATGGCCGAGGTTGTGCACCTTCGCGACCGTCTCCTGGCCGCGATAGCAGCCCTTGTTCAGGTGCACAGCGCTGCGGAGCCAGTCCGACTCGTGCGGCAGCGATCGCTCGTCCACCTCGGCCGCCCACCGCGGGCGCCAGGCGGCGATGCGCAGAGCCTCGGCGGCGAGGAGACCGGCGGCGTCCTCCCGATCGAGCTCCGCGGCGAGCGCCCGCGCCGCCGCCTCGGGCACGATGCCGACCCGCCAGGCGAGGTCGGCCCCGGGGTGCGCGGCCACGTCGGCATACTGATGGCCGCCGACGGCGACCTGCTGCCACGGGTCGACCCAGATCGGCGCGTCGTCGAGGCCGCGCACGCGCTCGGCCGCGGGACCGCCGTCGACGAAGCCGAGCAGCGCGAGGTCGGGGCGCAGCTCGACCGTGGCTTGGGTGCGGAACTTCATCCGCGCCAGCCAGGTCGCCAGACCCTCGGCATCGCCGGCGTCCGCCAGGAGCCAGGTCGAGGTGCCGTCGTCGAGGACCCCGGCCGCGTGCTCCACCCGTCCCTGCGGATCGAGGACGAGGAGCTCGGTGCTCTCCCCCGCGCGCAGATGACCCACCGCCTGCGACGTGATGGAGTCGAGCCAGGGGAGGCGTTCGGGGCCGGACACCTCGATGACCGCCCGGTCGTCGAGGGGCGCGATCGCCGTTCCGGCCGCGAGGCGGCGCTGCTCCCGGAACGGATCGCCGAAGTGGGCGATCCCGCGCTCCCCTGCTGTCGCGCCGGGGACGCCGTCGAAGACGCTGGTGCTCACGGTGTGCTCCGTTCAGACGCGAGCGAGACGTGCCGAGGCGTGCGCCCGCAGAGGTGTGCCGAGGGCG
The DNA here is from genome assembly GCF_002993305.1 of Microbacterium sp. str. 'China'. Lineage (NCBI taxonomy): Bacteria > Bacillati > Actinomycetota > Actinomycetes > Micrococcales > Microbacteriaceae > Microbacterium > Microbacterium sp. str. 'China'. Next base: position 2,604,689 of record NZ_CP027434.1, read on the forward strand.
GCGATGTCCCACGCCCACAGCAGGTGCCCGTCGACGAGCCCGTACATCCGCGAGGCGGAGCCGTAGTCCTTGGCACCGGCGCCGCGCACGATCGCGTCCGACGCGAGGTCGACCCGCGGTCCGTTGATCTCGCCGAGGTAGTACTCGAGCATGCCGTCCGAGCGCGCCAGCGACACCTCGAGCGGGAACGCGCCGTTGTCGGACCGCAGCGCCTCCACGTCGTCGACCGTGCGGGTGACGGGTGTCGCCGTCGGCGGCAGCAGCGCCGGTCCCGCGTCGGTCGCCGCGGCCGGACGCGCCAGGCGCCAGAAACCGGACTCGGCGGTCAGCGGGACGGCGGGCGCACCCTCGTCACCGACGAAGGTCGCCGTGGCCGCGTAGTTGAGGAACGGTCCCCCGTCGTGGCTGAAGCTGACGCGATGGGTGAACTCGCCCTGCAGACGCTCCTCGCCGACCGGGTAGTCGATCACCCCGGACCCCTCCCACACGCCGATCAGCCACGCCAGCGGGGCGAGGTCGGCGGGAAGGTCCGTGGGGAGTTCGATCATGTCGTCAGCGCTGGCCGCGGAAGAGGTTGCGCAGCACCACGGCCGACACGAAAACGATCGCGAGGCTCGCCAGGCCGAGCAGGCCGATGAAGAAGATTTCGAGCGCCATGATGTCCATGACCTCCACCTTACCCCCGGCGATCCGGGTCAGGAGGGGATGAGGGCGGCCAGGCCGAAGCCGACCGAGATAATCCCCATCAGCAGCAGCGCACCGGTCACGCTGCTCGCGACGCGGAAGATGAAGCCCTGCGTGCGCCCGTACCAGAGCTGCACGGCGAAGGAGAGCAGCACCACCGCGCCGAAGCCGACCAGCATCCAGGGGATGCGCCACTCCTCCGGAGCGAAGATCCCGATGACGATGCTGCCGACGAACGCGGTCGCCCAGACCGCGATGACGCCGGTGAAGGCGTTGCGGGGCGCGAGTGCCGGTTCTGACATGTCTCCATTCTTGCGCATCGGTGGCCGCTATCATGGCGGCACGGCGTCGATCCCCCCGCCGGTGAGGAGTGCGCGTGGCCCTGGTGCTGGTTCTGACCAATGCTCCGCTCTCGGAGCAGGTGCTGCCCGCCCTCGAGCTGCTGAGCCATCGCACGCGGCAGATCCCGGCGGAGCCGGCGCAGCTGATCAATGCCCCGGAGTACGACATCGTCATCGTCGACGGCCGTCACGACCTGGTCGGGGCGAAATCGCTGTGCCGTCTGCTGCGGGCCACCGGCCAGGATGCGCCGCTGCTGCTCGTGGTGACCGAGGGCGGCATGAGCGCCCTGTCCGGCGAATGGGGCATCGACGACGTGCTCCTGTCCACCGCCGGCCCCGCGGAGATCGACGCGCGCGTGCGTCTGGCGCTCGCGCGACGGGACGAGGTCGCCGAACCGGCGCGCGTGCAGGCCTCCGGCGTCACGATCGACGAGCAGTCCTACTCGGCCAAGCTCCACGGGCGGCCGCTGGACCTCACCTACAAGGAGTTCCAGCTCCTGCACTTCCTCGCCACCCACCCGTCCCGGGTGTTCACCCGCGAGCAGCTGCTCAGCGAGGTGTGGGGGTACGACTACTTCGGCGGCACCAGGACCGTCGACGTGCACGTGCGACGGCTCCGCGCCAAGCTCGGCGATCAGGAGCAGATCATCGGCACCGTGCGCAACGTCGGGTACCGCTTCAACGTCTACGAGGACGACAGCCTGGTCGGCTCGCGCTGACCGCCGTTCACACGCCCGACACCTGCCGGTGCTTAGATGTACCCCATGATCGATCCCGCACTCGCCGACGCCGGACTCGGTGACGCCGAAGACGACGACTTCGACGACGCCGTCGAGGCGCCGGACTCGCAGCTCCCCGACCACCGCTATCTGGACCGCGAGCTGAGCTGGCTCGCGTTCAACCAGCGCGTGCTCGAACTCGCGGAGGATCCGTCGCTGCCCGAGCTGGAGCGGGCGAACTTCCTGGCCATCTTCGCGAGCAACCTCGACGAGTTCTTCATGGTGCGCGTGGCCGGTCTCAAGCGGCGCATCATGACCGGTCTCGCCGTGCCGACCAACATCGGACGCTCCCCCGTCGATGCCCTCGCCGACATCTCTCGGGAAGCGCACGCCCTCCAGCTCCGCCACGCGGACGCCTGGACGAAGCTCGTCCGCCCCGCCCTCGCCGACTCCGGCATCGAGATCACGGAGTGGTCGGATCTCACCGACGACGAGCGCAGCGCGCTGTCCGACTACTTCGGCGCGCAGGTCTTCCCGGTGCTGATGCCGCTGGCGGTCGACCCGGCGCACCCGTTCCCCTACATCTCCGGACTCTCCCTGAACCTCGCCATCCGCATCCGCAATGCACGGACCGGCCGCCAGGAGTTCGCGCGCCTCAAGGTGCCGCCCATGCTGCCGCGCTTCGTCGAGGTGCCGTCCACGGGCGAGATCAAGCGCTTCCTCCGTCTCGAGGAGCTCATCGCCAACCACCTCGGCGATCTCTTCCCCGGCATGGAGGTGCTCGACCACCACGCGTTCCGCCTCACCCGCAACGAGGACGTGGAGATCGAGGAGGACGAGAGCGAGAACCTCATCCAGGCGCTGGAGGCCGAGCTGCTGCGCCGCCGGTTCGGGCCGCCGATCCGGCTCGAGATCACCGACGACATGGACGAGGTCACGATGGACCTCCTCGTGCGCGAGCTCGACATCACCGACCAGGAGGTCTACCGCCTCCCCGGGCCGCTCGATCTGCGGGGCCTCTTCGACCTGTCGCGCATCGATCGCCCCGATCTGCGGTACCCGCCGCACCTCCCCACGACCGCGGTGGCCTTCCAGCCGACGGGCTCCAACACCCGTGCCGACATCTTCAAGGCGATCCGGAAGTCCGACGTGCTCGTGCACCACCCGTACGAGTCCTTCACCACGAGCGTCCAGGCGTTCCTCGAGCAGGCCGCCCGCGATCCGCACGTGCTCGCCATCAAGCAGACGCTGTACCGGACGTCCGGGGACAGCCCCGTCGTGCAGGCCCTCATCGATGCGGCCGAGGCCGGCAAGCAGGTGCTCGCGCTCGTCGAGGTGAAGGCCCGCTTCGACGAGGCCAACAACATCGTGTGGGCGCGCAAGCTCGAGAAGGCCGGCGTGCACGTGGTGTACGGCCTCGTCGGGCTCAAGACCCACTGCAAGCTCGCCCTCGTGATCCGCGAGGAAGAGGGCAGACTCCAGCACTACTCGCACGTCGGCACCGGCAACTACAACCCGAAGACGAGCCGCATCTACGAGGACTTCGGTCTGTTCACCGCCGATGCCCAGGTCGGCAAGGACCTCACCCGGCTGTTCAACGAGCTCAGCGGCTACGCGATCGAGAAGAAGTTCAAGCGTCTGCTCGTCGCCCCGCTCCACCTCCGCAAGGGCCTCGTGCGGCTGATCGACGCCGAGCGCCGGATCGCCGAGTCGGGCAAGCCCGCGCACATCCGCATCAAGGTCAACTCGATGGTCGACGAGGAGATCATCGACGCGCTCTACCGCGCCAGCGCCGCGGGGGTGAAGGTCGACGTGTGGGTGCGTGGAATCTGCAGCCTGCGGCCCGACCTCGACGGGATCAGCGACAACATCACCGTGCGCAGCATCCTCGGCCGCTACCTCGAGCACTCGCGCATCTTCACGTTCGAGAACGATGGCGACCCGCAGGTGTACATCGGCAGCGCCGACATGATGCACCGCAACCTCGATCGGCGCGTCGAGGCCCTGGTGCGGGTCACCGACCCCGCGCATCTCAAGGAGCTCACCGCCTTCTTCGACCTGGCGATGGACGACCGGACCTCGTCGTGGCACCTCGGCCGCGACGGCGTGTGGGAGCGCCACGCCGTGGATGCCGACGGCAAGCCGCTCACCGACCTGCAGGATAAGACCATGGGGATGATCCAGCGACGTCGTCGGGCGCGGGCGGTTCGATGACGGCGCGGCAGGTCCAGCTCCCGCCGTCCGCGGCCGACGCGAAGTGGGCGGACAAGGCCGTGTACGCGGCCGGCGCCGTCGTGTGGCGTCTGGTCGACGGCAAGCTGCGGATCCTGCTCATCCACCGCACGAAGTACCGCGACGTCACCCTCCCGAAGGGCAAGGTCGACCCGGGCGAGATGCTCGCGGAGACCGCCGTCCGTGAGGTGCACGAGGAGACCGGCATCCGCGTGGCCCTCGGCGCGCCGGTCGGGATCAGCCGCTATCACCTCGCGTCCCGCAAGCAGAAGGTCGTGCACTACTGGGCTGCCGAGGCGACGGACGCCGCGATCCGCGCGTCGACCTTCGTGCCCAACCGCGAGATCGCCGCCCTCGAGTGGGTCAGCGTGAAGAAGGCCCGTGCCGCGCTGAGCTACCCCGTCGACCTCGAGATCCTCGATGCGTTCGCGGCCCTCGTCGACGACGGCGTGCTGCGGACCTTCCCGGTGATCGCCCTCCGGCACGCGAAGGCCCTGCCCCGTTCGGAGTGGGACAAGGCGGACGCGGCCCGGCCGCTCACCGACCGCGGGAAGCGCCAGGCCAAGGCCATCGTCGGACCGCTCCGCGCTTTCGGCGTGCGCAAGATCGTCACCAGCGACGCGGTGCGCTGCGTGCAGACCGTCACGCCGCTCGCCAAGGCCCTGGACCGCAAGCCGGTCCTCACCGAGAAGATCAGCCAGGACGCCTGGGAGGACGGCGTCGCCGATCTCCGCTCCGTCGTCGGCCGCCGCATCCGCGCCGGCAAGCCCGCCGTGCTCTGCAGCCACGGCCCGGTGCTGCCTGCGCTCCTCTCGGAGATCGCCCTCGCGACCGGCACGGTGCACGGCTCGTACGTCGGCAGCGCCGCCGATCTGGAGACCGGCGCGTTCTCCGTGGTGCACGTCTCTGCGACCAATCCCGGCTCCGGCATCATCTCGATCGAGACCCACGCCCCGAAGGTCTGACCCCTCCCCCCGTTCGAATCGCGCACTTCGCTGCATCTGGGCCGGGGATGCCGCAAAGTGGGCGATTCGAAACGGCGGGGCCGCGCCGTGACGGGGATCGGTGACAGAGAGTCGCCGGCCGTTCACCTGCCGTTCACCTGCGCGGGAGAGTCTCGTTAACCGTCGCCCCTAGCGTCACTGTGTGCCCTGCACCGGGCCCCACCCCTCCAAGATCGAAGGATCCACAGTGAAGATCTCCCGAATCGCACGAATCGGCGCCATCGGCGCCGTCGCCGCTCTCGCCCTCGCCGGCTGTGCCGCGAACGAAGGCGGAGCCGGCGGCTCCAGCGAAGAGCCCTCGGAGTCCACGCTCTCCGGCACGATCGACGCGACCGGCGCGTCGTCGCAGACCGCAGCCCAGGAGGCCTGGGTCGCCGCCTTCCAGACGGCCAACCCCGATGTGACGGTCAACTACGAGCCCACCGGCTCGGGCACCGGCCGCGAGAACTTCCTCGAGGGCGGCAGCAACTTCATCGGCTCCGACCGCGCGTTCAACGACGAGGAGATCGCCGCCGGCGGCTTCGGCGCCTGCACCACCGACGACATCGTCGAGGTCCCCCTCTACATCTCCCCCGTCGCCGTCGCCTTCAACCTCGAGGGCATCGACACGCTGAACCTCGACGCCGCCACGATCGCGGGCATCTTCGCCGGCACGATCACCAACTGGAACGACGAGGCCATCGCCGCCCTGAACGACGGCGTCGAGCTCCCCGACCTGGCGATCTCGCCGGTGCACCGCTCCGACCCCTCGGGCACGCAGGAGACCTTCGCCAAGTACCTCAGCGCGACGGCCCCCGACGTCTGGACCTACGAGGTCTCCGACGAGTGGCCGATCCAGGGTGGCGAGGCCGCTCAGGGCACCTCGGGCGTGAAGCAGGCGCTCACCGCCGGCAACGGTGCGATCGGCTTCCTCGACGCCTCGCAGGCGGACGGCCTCGGCCAGGTCGCCGTGGGCGTCGGCGAGGACTTCGTCTCCTACTCGGCCGAGGCCGCCGCGAAGCTCGTCGAGGGCTCGCCGCTCGCCGAGGGCCGTGGTGAGGGCGACCTCGTCTTCGACGTCGACCCGGCCGCTGCTGCGGACGGCGCCTACCCGATCGCCCTGGTGAGCTACCTCATCGGCTGCGAGCAGTACGAGGACAGCAACGTCGCGGAGCTCGTGAAGGAGTACTTCACGTATGTCGCGAGCGCCGAGGGCCAGGACGCCGCTGCGGAGAACGCCGGCAGCGCCCCGATCTCGGACGGCCTGCGCGAGCAGGTCCAGGCCGCGATCGACCTCATCCAGGTCGGCTGATCCTGCCGATCCACTGACGACGGTGCCCCCGCGTCCCCGAGCGGGCGCGGGGGCTCCGCCAGGTCAGCACCCGATCCATCTCCACCCGGCCCGAAACAGGGAGATCATGAGCACGACCGCGCAGGAGCCGACAACGGCACCGGCACCGACACCGGCGCCGCCCACACCGATCAAGGCCAAGCAGCGCCTCGGCGACCGGGTCTTCTCCGGCACCGCGCTGGCGGCCGGCATCATCATCCTGATCGTGCTGGCGCTCGTCGCTGCCTTCCTCATCATCCAGAGCCTGCCGGCGTTCCAGCTCGACACCACCGACAACCACATCCTCCGGGGCGAGTCGTTCTGGGTGTACGTCTGGCCGCTCGTCTTCGGCACCCTCTGGGCCTCGTTCATCGCCCTGCTGATCGCCGCCCCCATCGCCATCGGCATCGCGCTCTTCATCTCGCACTACGCCCACCGGCGGCTGGCGTCGTTCCTCGGCTACATCATCGACCTGCTCGCCGCGGTGCCCTCCGTGGTGTTCGGCCTCTGGGGCGGCCTCGTGCTCGCCCCCATGCTCCAGCCGATCTACGTGTGGCTCAACGAGAACGCCTCGTGGGTGCCGTTCTTCGGCGGTCAGGTCTCCGCGACGGGCAAGACCATCCTCACCGCCGCCCTCGTCCTCGCCGTGATGTGCATCCCGATCATGACCGCCATCTGCCGCGAGGTCTTCCTGCAGACCCCCAAGCTCCACGAGGAGGCGGCCCTCGCCCTCGGCTCCACGCGCTGGGAGATGGTCCGCATGGCCGTCCTCCCCTTCGCCCGCGGCGGCATGGTGTCGGCGGCGATGCTCGCCCTCGGCCGCGCGCTCGGCGAGACGATGGCCGTGACGATGGTGCTCTCCCCCTCGGCGGTCGTCAGCTTCCTCGTGCTCACCGCCACCAACCCCACGCCGATCCCCGCGAACATCGCGCTCGCCTTCCCGGAGGCGCACGGCACCGGCGTGAACACGCTGATCGCGACCGGCCTCATCCTCTTCGTCGTGACCTTCGCGGTCAACGCGCTGGCGCGCTGGATCGTCGCCCGCCGCGCCGAGTTCTCGGGAGCGAACTGACATGACCGCCCTCACCAGCGCTCCGCCCGCCGCGAGCACCACCGCCCTCACCTCCGGCCGCCTGCCGAAGTGGGCTCCGTGGGCCCTCCTCGGCGTCTCGTTCGTCGTGTCCGCCGCCGTCTTCGGTGTCGCCGCCGCCGGCTCCGACACCCCGCTCGCGGACTTCAACATCGCGGGCACCGTCATCGTCGGCATCCTGCTCTACATGGTGATCATCACGGTGATCTCCTCCATCGCCGAGAGTCGCCGCAAGGCCGTCGACCGCCTGATGACGGCCCTCGTCGCCACGGCCTTCCTCATCGCCCTGCTGCCGCTGATATCGCTGCTGTGGACCGTGGTGGCGAACGGCCTCGAGCGCTTCGACGCCGAGTTCTTCACCTACTCGATGCGCAACGTCGTCGGTGACGGCGGCGGCATCGTGCACGCGATCTGGGGCACCGTCCTCATCACGCTCACGGCCACGATCATCTCGGTGCCGGTCGGTCTGATGACCTCGATCTACCTCGTCGAGTACGGCCGCGGCAAGATCGCCAAGGCCATCACGTTCTTCGTCGACGTGATGACGGGCATCCCCTCGATCGTCGCGGGTCTGTTCATCTACGCGGTGTTCGCCCTCCTGATCCGTCCCGGGATCTCGATGGGCTTCATGGGCGCGCTCGCCCTCGCCGTGCTGATGACCCCTGTCGTCGTGCGCGGCAGCGAGGAGCTGCTCCGGATCGTCCCGAACGAGCTGCGCGAGGCCTCCTACGCCCTGGGCGTGCCGAAGTGGCTCACGATCCTCAAGGTCGTCCTGCCCACCTCGATCGCCGGCATCATGACCTCGGTCATGCTCGCCATCTCCCGCGTGATCGGCGAGACCGCCCCGCTGCTGCTCACCGCCGGCTTCACGCAGAGCCTCAACACGAACATCTTCGACGGTCAGATGATGACCCTCCCGGTGTTCGCCTACAACCAGTACATGAACCAGGGCACGAGCCCGGACGCCGCCGTCGCGCGCGCCTGGGCCGCCGCCCTCACCCTCATCCTCATCGTCATGGTGCTGAACCTGCTCGCCCGCCTGATCGCGAAGCTGTTCGCCCCGAAGGTCAACGGCCGCTGAGCGCCCGACCACTCAGAATAGGAATCCACGTGTCCAAGAGCATCGAAGTCAACGACCTCAACGTCTACTACGGCAACTTCCTCGCGGTCGAAGGCGTCTCCCTCGACATCCAGCCGCGCAGCGTCACGGCCTTCATCGGCCCGTCGGGCTGCGGCAAGTCCACCTTCCTCCGCACCCTCAACCGCATGCACGAGGTGATCCCCGGCGCCCGCGTGGAGGGTGAGGTGCTGCTCGACGGCAAGGACCTCTACGGTGCCGGCGTGGACCCGGTGCTCGTGCGTCGCCAGGTCGGCATGGTGTTCCAGCGGCCGAACCCGTTCCCCACGATGTCGATCAAGGAGAACGTGCTCGCCGGTGTGAAGCTCAACAACAAGCGCATGTCGAAGAGCGAGCAGGACGACCTCGTCGAGAAGTCCCTCACCGGCGCGAACCTGTGGAACGAGGTCAAGGACCGCCTCGACCGCCCGGGTTCCGGGCTCTCGGGCGGCCAGCAGCAGCGTCTCTGCATCGCCCGCGCGATCGCCGTCTCCCCGGAGGTGCTGCTGATGGACGAGCCGTGCTCCGCCCTCGACCCCATCTCGACCTACGCGATCGAGGAGCTGATCGGCGAGCTCAAGAACGAGTTCACCATCGTGATCGTGACGCACAACATGCAGCAGGCGAGCCGGGTCTCCGACAAGACCGCGTTCTTCAACATCGCCGGCACCGGCAAGCCCGGCAAGCTCATCGAGTACGACGACACCACGAGCATCTTCACGACCCCGTCGGTGCAGGCCACCGAGGACTACGTCTCCGGCCGCTTCGGCTGACCCGCACCCTTTCGACCTTCGGGCCCGGACGCCTCGCGTCCGGGCCCGTTCTCGTCTCCGTCCGTCCCGCCGGAGGGCTCAGTCTCGCGGGGAGAGGAGGTAGGCGTTGAGGTCGTCCGTGAGGGCGGTGTCGACGGGGACCGGCGTGCCGTCGATCCCGGTGATGGCGGTCGCGAGACGCACGCTCGACACGAGCCATGCGGCGTCAGCCTGCGTCAGATCGGTGGCGGGGATGCGGTCGTACCCGACCTCGAAGCCCCGCGCGAGAAGGTGGTCGTAGACGCTGAGCTGCGTGGTGCCGTGCAGGATCCCGCCGTTCGGGGCCGGCGTCGTGAAGCGGTCGCCGAAGCGCAGGATGAGGGAGGCCGTCGGAGCCTCCAGCACGAAGCCGTCGCTCGACAGGAAGATCGCGTCGTCGGCTCCGCGGCGCTTGGCCTCGCGCAGGGCCGCCATGTTCACCGCGTAGGACAGCGTCTTGGCTCCGAGCAGCAGCCAGGGCGCCCGTTCCGCGGCGCCGAGGTCGTATCCGCGGTCGAGGGTGACGACCTTGACGCCGTTCCGCCGTACCGCGGCGAAGTCCGCCGCCGGAGCCGCCGTGACCCACGCGGTCGGCGTCGGCCCGTGCTCGACGCCGCGGCTGAGGATCAGCTTGATGACCGACTCCCCCGCGCCGAGCTCTGCTGCGGCCTGCTGGATCGCCTGCCGCCACTGCTCCTGGTTCGGCACCGGGAGGTCGCAGAGTCGCGCCGAGTGCGCAAGACGTTCCAGATGCGGGACGACCTCCTGCGCATGTCCGTCGATCACGCCGATGGACTCGAACACGCCATCGCCCCGTTGCGTGCTCAGCTCGCCGACGCTGAGGGCGGGGGCCGCGGCGTCCACCTGCGTGAACGTGTCGGCGTAGTCGGCACGCTGCTCGTCGGCGGCGACGGGATCGATCATGAGGGCGAAGCGACGGGTCATGTCACCGAGCCTAGGCCGCCGGGAATACCCACCGCGTCCTCGCGTTACACTGGAGTGGCCGGGCCGCATAACCCCGGGCTCCAATTTTCGCCGCTGCGAGCGGCCTTCCGCCGAGAGGCGTTCTTGCGGCCCGGTCTTTCTCTGTCCGGATGATGTCCCGCCCGCTCGGACTCAGGCCAGGGCGCCCGTGCGCCACAGGGCCGCCGACGCCGCGAGGTCCTGGGCATAGCTGCTCAGTCGCAGCGCCCGCGTGGTGAGTTCGCTGGCACGCGCGGGCTCCGTGGGCTCGTAGTCGTCGGCGGTGTGCGTCGCCCCCGAGGCCTGGACGCGGCAGAACGCCGCCGCGCGCTCCAGCGCCACGGCGAAGTCGCCGCGGAAGGCGCCGCGCAGGATCGTGTCGATGAGCGCGACGAGCTCGTCCGGGCTCGCCGGCACCGGCGCCCCGGCGACCACGGCGTCGGCCGACGGCAGCTCGACCCGGCCCCGGTCGTAGAGCAGGGCCGCGGTGCGCGGATCGCCGTGGATCGCGAGCTGGAGGACGTACAGCCGCCACAGCGACCCCGGGAGGGTGCGCGACGGCGCCTTCGACCACAGTTCCGCGATCTCGTCGATGCCGTGCTCGCTCGTGAAGGCGATCAGCCGCTCGACGCTCGCCCCGCTCTCGTCCTCACGGACGCGGGTCAGCAACGCGGAGGCGGTGGCGTGCGCGACGCGTGTCTCCTCGGCGGGATCATGGGCGCCGACGATGTTGTCGAAGGCGCTCGTCGGACGACGCACGGGGCGATGGTGCTGCTCGGGCATCCCTCCAGGGTACGCCCCGCCTCCCACGCTCAGGCCGTCGGGATGACGATCACCGGGTCGGTCGTGGGCAGCCCGGACGGCGATCCGCCCTCCTGCTCGACCGTCACCGCGATGGCGTCGCCGGCCTGCATCTCGCCCTCGAGGAGCGCGGTGGCCTCCCCGCCGTCGACATCGAACACGCCGGCGGCGATCGGGTCCTCCCCGCGCACGAACCACAGCTCGTACGTCTTGCCGTCCGCGACCTCGGGCAGCCCGTCCGTGACGAGCACGGCCTTGCCGACCGAGCCCGACCAGTGCGCGGTGGCCGTCGCGCCGTCGTCGAGCTCGACCGTCGCCTTCTGCGCGTCGCCCGCGGATTCGATCTCCTGCAGCGCGACGACACTCGCCGGGCGGTTCAACTGGTCGTTCAGCGCGACCGCACCGATGCCGACGCCCACCAGGAGCGCGAGACACGCGGCGAGCGCGAACGCGAGCCGGGTCCAGCGGCGAGCCGGGCCGGGAGAGGCGGCGCCGGAGGCGGGGCTCTCGTCCGCGGAGCCGTCGGGCTCGGAGGCGGATGCGGATGCGGAGCCCTGCGGAGTCTGGGCGATCTGCGCGAGCAGGGCCGCACGGATGCCGGCGGGTGGGGCGACCGGGGCCACGCCGTCCGCGAGAAGAGCGGCCGTATCGGCGTCGGCGTCGTCCTGCGCCGCCCACTCCGGGTGCTCGGCGAGGGCACGGCGGTACCGACGCTCGTCGTCCGCCGAGAGCGCGTGGAGTGCGGCACCTGCCGCGAGCTCCGTGAAGTCCTTCTCGTTCATGCCGTCACCCCCATCGCCGTGCGGAGCCGGGTCAGCCCGTCTCTCATCCGTGTCTTGATCGTGCCCAGCGGTGCTCCCACGAGCGCCGCGATCTCGTTCTGACTGTAACCGCCGTAGTAGGCGAGGACGAGCGCCTCCCGCTGCGCCTCCGGAAGCCCGGTCAGCGCCGCGACGACCCGCTCTCCTTCGATCCCCAGCTCGACCCGTTCCGCCACGCTGTCGTGCGCGACGCCGAGGTCCTTGAATCCCGCGCGCACGTCCCGGTCCGCACTCGACTGCGAAGCCCGCACCCGATCCACGGCCCGGCGATGCGCGATTGTCATCACCCAGGTTCGTCCCTGTCCCTTGTTCGGAGCGAACCGGGAAGCGGATTGCCAGATCTCGAGGAAGACCTCCTGCAGCACTTCCTCGCTCTGCGCGCGGTTCACGAGCACGCGGAGGATGAGACCGAAGACGCGGGAGGAGAGGGAGTCGTACAGAGCCGCGAAGGCAGCCTGATCACCGGAGGCGACGCGGACGAGGAGGTCGGCGACAGCATCCTGCGGCGCCGTCCCGTCCTCGGGGACGTCCATCCCATCGATGACCATCTCCATAAGCATGCCGTATCTCCTCCCTCTTCCCGTGCAGACGTCACCCGAATGTGAACGAATACACCTCGACGCCGGTGGGGACCTCGAGCGTGAACGTGCCCTTCGCGATGTCGTCCTGCTCGAGCAGCCCGTAGGAGCGTGGCGTCCCGTCGATCCGGATCGTCTGCGCGTTCCCGTCGGCGTCGGTGACCACCACCTCCCCCGACCCCGCGACGACCATGCGCACCTCAGCCGCCCGATACTGCAACCGGATCCGCGCGTCGTCAGCGGTCGGCGTCACATACTGGGTCTCCACCGTCCAGTCGCCGTCCAGGGCGAAGCTGTCGTCGGGCTGGTCGTCCGGGAAGCGGAAGCTGCCGTCTCCGCGACGGTACTCGTCGCCGCCGCCGTAGTTGACGTCCTTCGAGGAGCCGAGGAAGGTCTCCCGGGTCGTGGCTCCCACGTCCGGGGTCTCGTCCTTCACGTCCGTGGCGGCGGGGAGATCGACGTCGGGGTCGGCGTCCTGCAGCAGCTCCCGGATCATCGCCTCCGTCGCGGCGTAGTTGCCCTCGCCGAAGGAGATGTGGCGCACGGTCCCCTCCGCGTCGATGAGGTAGTGCGCGGGCCAGTAGCGGTTGCGGTAGTTGGTCCAGGTGGAGAGGGTGTTGTCGAGAGCGACGGGGTACTCGATGCCGAAGTCACGCGCGCCCGCCGAGACGTTCCCCGGATCCTTCTCGAACGCGTACTCGGGCGAGTGGATGCCGATCACCTGCAGTCCCGCGTCCCGGTAGGCCTCGTCCCAGGCCACGACGTGCGGGATGGAGCGCTGGCAGTTGATGCAGGAGTACGCCCAGAAGTCGATGAGGACCACCTGGCCGCGCAGGTCCTTCAGGTCGATCGCCTCCCCGTCCGGGGTGTTGAGCCACTGCTGGATCCCCTTGATGGAGGGCGCCGTCCCGCAGGACTCCAGCTCGGTCGCGCCGTTCGTGCACTTGTCGAGGTCCTTGTTCTCCTCGTTCACCAGGCCGCCGAGGTCGAGGGCGTCCTGCACCTGCTCGGAGTCGGCGATCTGCTCCTGCAGGGGCGCGGTGTAGTCCGGGAGCAGACGCTGCAGCGCCTGCGGCACGTTGAACACGAGACCAACGGCGAGGCCGATCATCGCCACGCCGGCGGCGATCCGGAGCGCCCGCTCCTTCGTCCGGAAGGCCCGGATGCGCTCGATGACACTGCGCCCCGCGAGCGCGAATACCAGCAGGGGCACCGCGACGCCGATCGCGAAGGAGACGGTGAGGAGCACGGTGCCCACGCCGATCTGCCCCGTGGAGCCGGCGACGATGATGGCCGCGAGGACCGGGCCCGCGCACGGGACGAACACGGCCCCGAGGGCGAGGCCGACGCCGAAGCCGTTGCCGCGGTTCTTCACCTCGCGCTGTCCGAAGCGCTGGAACGGCCGCTCCAGGATGTGCTGGAACCGCGGCACGATGAGTCCCACCCCAATGACGACCAGTACCGCGATGCCGACCCAGCGGATGATGTCCTGCGGCAGGTTCAGCAGGCCCAGCAGGAGCGAGCCGGCGAGCGTCACGAGCGTGAAGCTCAGCACGAGGCCGGCGATGACGAAGTAGGGGCGGCTGCGCTTCGCCGGCACCGCCTCCCCCTCGTAGGACGCCGACTGGGCACCGCCGGTGAGGAAGATCACCGGGAGCACGGGCAGGATGCACGGCGAGATGCCGGTGATGAGCCCGCCGAGCAGGCCGATGATGATCAGGTCCATGAGGTCCTCGTCTCTGTCGGGTGCTGTTCGCGCCGACCCCCCGCAGCGGATTGGATCGGATCCGATTTCGGAGAATCTCGAAATTCCTCCCATCCGATCCGGGGAGGCTTCCGAACAGCCCTCGACGCCACGGAGAGGCCGTGGCCGGAGTTTCGAAGGAGCTCGACATGTTCAGCACCAAGAAGAAGGTCACCGCAGCAGTCACCCTGGGTCTGGCGAGCGCATTCCTGCTCTCGGCATGTTCCATGGGCAGCGGAACGAGCACGGAGGAGTCGTCGGAGCCGACGACCCCGGAGTCGTCGGAGTCGACGCCGATGGAGATGGATCCCGCCGCGAACCTCGTCGGCCCCGGCTGCGAGGCCTACGCGGAAGAGGTCCCGGACGGCGCCGGTTCCATCCAGGGCATGTCCCAGGACCCGGTGGCGGTCGCCGCCTCGAACAACCCCATGCTGACGACGCTCGTGTCGGCGGTCAGCGGTGAGCTGAACCCCGACGTGAACCTCGTCGACACGCTCAACGGCGACGAGTTCACCGTGTTCGCCCCGGTCGACGACGCCTTCGCGAAGATCGACGCCGCGACCATCGAGACGCTGAAGACCGACAGCGACCTGCTGACCTCGATCCTCACGTACCACGTGGTCCCCGGCCAGATCGAGCCGTCCGACATCGAGGGCATGCACACCACCGTCCAGGGCGCCGACCTCGAGGTGACCGGCAGCGGTGACGAGTGGATGGTCAACGACGCCAACGTCATCTGCGGCGGCGTGCAGACCGCGAACGCGACCGTGTACCTCATCGACTCGGTCCTGATGCCCCCGGCTGAGTAAGCCAGGGATGGTGCCGGCGACCCGACCGGCACACGGCCTCCCCTGTTGTCAGGAGGGACACGGGGCAGGTGAAGGGGCCGTCGGCGGCTGTGGCGCCGACGGCCCCTCGTCGTGCGCCCCCTAGACTGGGAGCACGGGCCTCTAGCTCAGTTGGCAGAGCATCGGACTTTTAATCCGCGGGTCGTGGGTTCGAGCCCCACGGGGCCCACCGCATCCTCAGTCGTCGCCGCCGGCGTTCCCGGCGAGCAGGTCGTCGCGGATCCCGGCGACGCCGTCCGGCAGCGTCTCGCCGTGCATCACGAAGTCCGGGGCCTCGGGGCTCCCCCCGATGCCGCAGACGGCGACGTTGTCCTGACCGTCGATCGTCTCCGGGACGGCCACGAACCACACCGCCGACTCTCCCAGCCACTCCGTGGTCGCCATGTCGGCGAAGAACGTCGCATCCGGCGAGATCGAGCGGATCTTCTCGGTGCAGAGAGAGACGAGCTGCCCCTTCGCGAAGGCGCCGGCAGCCGGCGGCGCGGACGTCTCCGTGGGCGTCGGCGCCGTGGTCGGGACGGGCGAGGACGACGGCGTCTCCGAGGGGGTGGAGGTCACGGTCGGTGTCGGCTCCGGAGCCGGCGTGCAGCCGGCGAGGACGACCAGCACCGGCAGGAGGAGGAGAGCAGGGCGGAGGCGCATGTCTGGATCGTATCGAGTCGCCGATGCCATTCCCGCCAGCGCGGCCGCTCTGTATCACCGTCGTCCGCGGCTGGCCACCCCCTGGCGACGCCCGGAGCCCTGCGAGAGGGTCGAGGAGTCCCCGGAACAGGGCGACTTCCTACCGAAAGGACGGACCATGACTCTCACCGGAAACCGCGTGGCATTCCTGGCGACGGACGGCTTCGAGGACAGCGAGCTCACGAGCCCCTGGGAGGCGGTGACGACGGAGGGCGCGAGCGCCACACTCATCGCCCCGGACGGAGCAGCGATCACCGGGAAGAACGGCCACGAACAGGCCGTCGACCTGAAGGCCGCGGACGCCAGCGCCGACCAGTTCGACGCGCTCGTGCTGCCCGGCGGCGTGGTGAACGCGGATCACCTCCGGATGGATCACGCCTCCATCGACCTGGCACGTGCGTTCTTCGAGCAGCACAAGCCGGTGGGCGTCATCTGCCACGGCGCCTGGATCCTCATCGAGGCCGGCGTCGTCGACGGCCGGACGATCACGAGCTACCCGAGCCTGAAGACCGATCTCCGCAATGCCGGCGCGAGCTGGGTGGACGAGGAGGTCGTGGTCGACGAGGGGCTCGTGTCGAGCCGCACCCCCGATGACCTCCCGGCGTTCAACGCCAAGCTGGTCGAGGAGATCGGCGAGGGCAAGCACGCGGGACAGACCGCCTGACCATCAGCTCACGCGCGCCCGATGGCGCCGCACGGCCGCCCGGTTCGCGCACCTCACGGAGCAGAACCGCTGGCGGCCGTTGCGCGTCACGTCCGCGACGACGTTGGTGCACGGCGGCGCGTCGCAGCGCCCGAGTCGGTTCATCCCCCGGGTCACGAGGTGCAGCGCCGTGCCGAGGTTGATGATCGCGCGCAGCACGAAGGGCAGCGAGCGCACGTCGTCCCGGTAGTGCAGGTGCCAGCCCTCGTCATCGTGATTGGTGAGCCGCGGATAGGCGCCCGCGGTGGCGAGCTGATCGTTGAGCAGGGCGGCCCGCGCATCGGGGTCCGGTTCATCCACGATGGCCAGCCAGTCGTCGATCACGGCGCGCACCTGCGCGTGGTCGTCGGGGGCCGGCGGAAACGTCTGCGTCATCCCCAGCGCGAGCGCGCGTTCCTCGATCCCCGCGCGGTCCTCCGGCCAGTCGTTCGCGAGGGAGGCGGCGAGGAGCACCGCATACTCCCCGTAAGGGTTGAGATGCATAAGACCATTACATCACGCTGGTCCCATGGCCTCCTCCGACACCCTCCCGATCCCCCGTCTCACCTCCCCCGACGACACCCACGAGCACGCCTGGCTCGTGGAGTCGCGCCATCCCACGAGCGAGGGCGTCGTGCTGTACGTCCGGTGCCCGGACTGCGATTCTCGTCGGGTGGACCTCGCCCCGCATGCCCAGATGCCGCCGACCGCGCTGAGCCGGGCCGTGGTCACGCCGTCAGCGCGATGAGCTTCCGCACCGTGCGCAGGTTGCGCGCCGTGCCGGGAACCCCGAGCGCCCGGTCGAGCACGGCTTTCGAGAGCTTCGTCGTGTGCACCCCGCCGGGGGCGTAGTCGATCCACAGATCGTGTCCGACCAGGGCGAGGCGCTCCCCCGGCATCAGGCGCTCGTGCAGAGCCTCGAGAGCCCCGGGGGCGGGCTCACCCTCGAGGAACATCGCGTGCACGAGCTTCAGCTCCCCCTCCGGGAAGGGCTGGGCCGCTTCGGACTCGGCGAGCTCGGCGTGCGTGCGATGGATGACCGGAGTGTCGACACCGAACTCCGCCGCGATGAGCGCCCGGACCGTCGCGCAGGCCGCCGCGGGTTCTCGCGGCGTCGCGCAGAGGATGTTGCCGCTCGCGATGTAGGTGGAGACGTCCCCCAGGTCGGTCTCGGCGGCGAGCAGCTCGCGCAGCCGCATCATCGGCACACTGTTGCGTCCGCTGACGTTGACCGCGCGGAGGAGGAGGACGCTGCGACTCACGTCTCCGCGCTCTCCAGCAGTTCGGCACCGGCGTGTGCAAGCTCGGCGAGAGCAGCGGCACTGGGTTCGGGGGCGACCCCGGCGATCAGGTCGGTGAGCACACGGACGTGGACGCCGTGGGCGATCGCGTCGAGCGCAGAAGCCCGGACGCAGTGGTCCGTGGCGATGCCGACGACATCGGCCGTCACGACGCCGGCCGCACTCAGCACCGCGGCGACCGTCGCACCGTCGTCGGTCACCCCCTCGAACATCGAGTAGGCCGGGCGGCCCTGGCCCTTGCGCACGTGGTGGGTGACGCGGTCGGTCACGAGCAACGGATCATACTCGGCTCCGGCCATGCCGGCGACGCAATGCACGGGCCAGGAGTCGGTGTAGTCCGGGGTCGTGGAGAAGTGGCCGCCGTTGTCGCCGTCGGCATCGTGCCAGTCCCGGGAGGCCACGATCACCTCGTAGTCGTCGGCGTGGGAGGAGAGGTAGGCGGAGACGGCGGCGGCCACCGCGTCACCGCCCGGAACCGCGAGGGCACCACCCTCGGTGAAGTCGTTCTGCACATCGACGATGAGAAGCGCTCTGCTCATGCTCTGAGAGTACGCCCCGCGGCCGGGCCCGGAGACGAGGAAACCCCCGGGACCACGAGGGTTCCGGGGGTTTTCCTGAGCCGCTTGTCAGAATCGAACTGACGACCTTTTCATTACGAGTGAAATGCTCTGCCGACTGAGCTAAAGCGGCGTGCGACGCGTGAGCGGCGCGATCACCGATATTACCCTGTCTCGCGCTCACTCGCGAATCGAGGCGCGATCACTCGCAGCGCAGGCCGTCTTCCGGCACCACGCCTTCGAGGAGGAAGGCCTCCACCGCCTCGTCCACGCAGACGTTGCCCTTGTTGTAACCGGTGTGGCCCTCGCCCACGCGGGTGATGAGGACGCCCTCGGAGAGCTGATCGGCGAGCGACTCCGACCACTCGTACGGGGTCGCGGGATCGTTGGTCGTGCCGACGACGACGATGGGCCCCGCGCCTTCCGCGGTGATCTTCTCGCGGGTCCCGGTGGGCGGATACGGCCACACCTCGCACGGGTCCGGTCCGGACCAGTACGGGGCGATGGTCGGCGCCCCCTCCGCGATCTTCTTCTCGGTGGCCGCCTCGGCGGCAGGGTCGTCCTCGACCGGGTAGTCCATGCAGTTGTACGCGCGGAACGCCTCGGTCGAGTTGTCGATGTAGGTGCCGTTCTCCCGACCGTTGTAGAAGTCGGCGAGGCGGAAGGCCGTCGACGGGTCGCCCTGCAGCGCCTCGTCCAGGGCCTGGGTGAGGATCTCCCAGCTGTCCTCCGAGTACAGCGCCGCGATGATCGCCGTCATCAGGGCGTCGGCGCCCATGAGGCGGCCGTCCCCGTTCTTCAACGGCGTGCGGTCCGCGCTCGCCAGGAGCGCGCCGAGATCGGCCATCGCCTCATCGACCGTGCCGTTGAAGGGGCACGAGCCGGAGTCGAGGCAGTTCTGCATGTACGCCCGCAGCGCCGACTCGAAGCCGAGTGCCTGCGTGGCACCGACCTCGAGGCCGGGGACGGAGGGATCGATCGCCCCGTCGAGCACGAGCCGCCCGGCCTTCTCCGGGTAGAGCTTGGCGTAGGTCGCGCCCAGGAACGTGCCGTACGAGTACCCGAGGTAGTTGAGCTCCTTGTCGCCCAGGACGGCACGGAGGAGGTCCATGTCGCGGGCGGCGTTCACCGTCGTGATGTACGGGAGGATGCCCCCGCTGTTGGCGTCGCACGCCTCGCCGAAGGCGCGGGCTGAGTCGAGCAGTTCGGCCTCCCACTCCGGGGTGCCCCGCGACGCCGAGGGGATGCCGTAGAGATACTCGTCCATCTCCTTCGCGTCGTAGCAGGTGACGGCGGTGGAGGCGCCGACCCCGCGCGGGTCGAAGCCGATGACGTCGTAGTTCTCGATGAGCGCCGGACCCACCGCGTAGTCGAGGCTGCTCTGGATGAGGTCGACGCCGCTGGAACCGGGGCCACCGGGGTTCGTGAGCAGCGAGCCGATCGCCTCGCCCTCGGCGCGATGCCGCACGACGGCGAGCTCGATCTCTCCCGCTCCGGGGTCTTCCCAGTCGAGCGGCGCGGTGACGGTCGTGCAGTCGAAGCCTGGCCCGCAGTCGGTCCAGTCCAGCCCCTGGGAGTAGAACGGCAGCAGATCTTCCGCGACACCCTCGGTGTCCGGGGTCTTCTCCACGGCCGGCTTCGAGGACTGCTCCGGGATCATGGCGTAGAGGCATCCGGAGAGCGCGACCGAGGCGGCAGCCAGGCCGGCGACGATGGCCGCGGTGCGACGGAGGCGGGACAGGGATCGAGTCTTCACGGTTTCCTCCCGCTCGTGACGGTCACGAGCAAACTCTCGAGTGCGAGCAGCGGGGCGACGTTGCGCTCCAGCGCCTCACGGGTCTCGGCCAGGTGGTCGAGCACGACGAGCGTACGCTCCACGCTCCAGGCGCCGGCGAGGCCGGCCAGCTCGGGGCGCAGTTCGCGGTTGATGAGGTCGTCGCCGCGACCGTACTGCAGCATCGCCACATCGCGGAAGAGCGACTGCAGGTCGGTGAGGACCCGGTCGATGCCGTCCCGCAGACTCCGCGTCGCCCGCTTCTTCTGGTCGTCCTCCAGCGCGGACACCTGGGCTCGCAGCGCCGGAGGCACCGCCTGCCCCTCGGCGACCCCGACGGTGCGCAGGAGAGCGGCACGTTCCGCTGCGTCCCGCTCGGCGGTGAGCGCCTTGGCGTCCTCCGTCGCCGCCTGGATGATGCGGCCGGCGACCTCGACGGCGTCATTGACTCCGCGCACCCCGATCACGGCGCGGAGTGTCTCGTCGCGGCGGCGACGTGCGGAATCGTCGGTGGCGAGACGCTGGGCCATGCCGATGTGACGCTGCGCGTGTCGGGCGGCCTGCTCGGCGACCGCCTCGTCCACTCCCGTGCGGAGACTGATGAGGCGGGACACGTCCGCCACGTCGGGTTCGCGAAGCCGGAGCGACCGCACGCGCGACCGGATCGTGGGGAGGAGGTCGGCCTCGCTGGGCGCACAGAGGATCCAGACGGTCTGCTCCGGCGGCTCCTCCAGCGCCTTGAGCAGCACGTTCGAGGTGCGCTCCACCATCCGGTCGGCATCTTCGACGACGATGACCCGATAGCGGCCGGCGGACGGGGCGAAGTAGGAGCGCTCGACGAGGGCGCGCGCTTCGGCGATGGTGATGATCACCTTGTCGGTGCGGAGCGCGGTCACGTCGGGGTGGGTACCGGCGAGGACCTGCCGCATCGTGGCCTCGTCGTCCGGCCCCTCGGCGATGAGCGCGGCGGCGAAGGCGTAGGCGAGGGTCGAGCGTCCGGAGCCCGGAGGGCCCGTGATCAGCCAGGCGTGCGAGAGCGCGGCGGGATCGGACGCGGCGGCGCGCAGCGTCTCGACGGCGGCCTCCTGCCCCCAGACGTCGGCCCAGGGAAAAGGCGGGGCGAGGGTCGAGGGCATGCACTCAGCCTAATCGCGACCGCCGACGCTCCCACCACCCGCCGGTGGACCGGGCATCCCGTCGGACGAGGCCTTCTCTGTGGAGGATCAGTCGAACAGTGCGGAGACGCGGGCGCGGATGCGATCAGCGATGTGCTCGGGCGACGCCGCAGCGTCGATCACGAGGAACCGAGCGGGCTCCGCGCGGGCCAGTTCGAGATAGGCGTCGCGCACACGGGCGTGGAAGGCCTCCTTCTCGGCCTCCAGCCGGTCGAACGGCTTGTCGGCCGAGTCGAGGCGCGTGCGCGCCGTGGCCGGATCGAGATCGAGGAGCACGGTGAGGTCCGGAAGAGCCCCTTCCGCGGCCCACAGCGACAGATCGCGGATCTCCGTGGCGTCGAGGACGCGTCCGGCGCCTTGATATGCCACCGAGGAGTCGAGGTAGCGGTCCTGCAGCACGATCTCGCCGCGAGCGAGCGCGGGTCGGACGACCGTGGCGACGTGGTGTGCACGGTCAGCGGCGTAGAGCAGCGCCTCCGCACGCGGGGCGATGTCGCCGCGATGGTGGAGCACGATGTCGCGGATGAGCTGCCCGACCTCGGAACCACCCGGCTCCCGGGTGCGCACGACCGTCCGACCGCTCTGCTCCAGCCACGTGGCCAGGAGGTTCGACTGGGTGGTCTTCCCGGACCCGTCCCCGCCCTCCAGCGTGATCCAGAGGCCCGGGCCTGCGGTCACGAGTCCGCCTTCTCTGCGGCCTTCGCCGCCGCGTTCGCGGCCCGGGTCGCCGCCGCCTTCTTGGCCGCCGCCGAGCGGGCCGCCGAGGTGGTCGACGTCTTCGCCGCCGTGGACTTCTTCGCGGTGGAGGCCTTCGCCGGGGCCTTCTTCGCCGGTGCCTTCTTGGCGGGAGCCTTCTTGGCGGGAGCCTTCTTGGCCGGAGCCTTCTTCGCCGCTCCGCGCTTGGGCGCCGGACCCTTCGCGCGCTTGTCCGCGAGCATCTGCACGGCGATCTCGAACGTGATGTCGTCCGGGGTCTGTCCGCGCGGGATGGTGACGTTCGTCTCGCCGTCGGTGACGTACGGTCCGAAGCGGCCGTCGCGCACGCGGATGGGCTTACCGCTCACCGGGTCGGCCTCGAACTCGGCCAGCGCGCTCGACGCCCGCCGGGCGCCGTACTTGGGCTGCTGGTAGATCTCCAGCGCCTGTTCCAGCGTGACGTCGAAGATCTGCGACTCGCTCTCCAGCGACCGGGAGTCGGCGCCCTTCTTCAGGTAGGGACCGAAGCGGCCGTTCTGCGCGGTGATCTCGTCCCCCGTCTCCGGGTCGACGCCGACCACGCGCGGCAGGCTCAGCAGCTGCAGCGCGGTGTCGAGATCGATCGTGTCCACCGACATCGAGCGGAACAGCGAGGCGGTGCGGGGCTTGGGCGCCGCTTCCTTCTTCGCGCCGCGCTTCCCCTTCGCGCTGGGTGCCTGAGCCTGCCGAAGGTCGACGACCTCACCGGTGGCCTCGTCGACGACGGCATCGTCGGAGACCGGATCGTTCTCCTGCACGTAGGGACCGAAGCGTCCGTCCTTGACGACGACGACCTTGCCGTTCTCCGGGTTCACCCCGAGGACGCGGTCGCCGGCGACCGGCGCATCGATCAGCTCCTGGGCCTTCTCCGCCGTGAGCTCGTCAGGCGCGAGATCTTCGGGGACGTTGACGATCCGCGGCTTGGCCTCCGGATCCTTCGGGTCCGTCACCTCGAGGTAGGGGCCGTACTTGCCGAACCGGAGGGTCGCGGTGTCGGTGATCCGCGTCGAGTTCAGCGCCCGGGCGTCGATCTCCCCGAGGTTGTCGACGACCTGGCGAAGACCCACGTGCGAGTCGGAGCCGAAGTAGAACGACTTCAGCCATTCCACGCGGTTCTGCTCGCCGCGTGCGATGGTGTCGAGGTCGTCCTCGAGCGCCGCGGTGAAGTCGTAGTCGACGAGCTCGGCGAAGTGCTCTTCGAGCAGACGCACCACGCTGAACGCGAGCCACGTCGGAACGAGGGCCTGTCCGCGCTTGACCGCGTACCCGCGATCGAGGATGGTCTCCGGGATCGTGGCGAAGGTCGACGGACGGCCGATGCCCTTCTCCTCGAGCACCTTCACCAGCGAGGCCTCGGTGTAGCGCGGCTTCGGCGTGGTGCGGTGCCCCTTCGCCTCCGCGGCGGACACCGCCAGCTCATCGCCGACGGAGACTGCGGGCAGGGACTGGTTCTCCGCGGCGTCGGCATCGCTGCGCTTCTCGTCGCGGCCCTCTTCGTAGGCCTCGAGGAAGCCCTTGAACGTGTAGACCGTACCGGAGGCGGTGAACTCCGCCGTCTGGCCGTCCGCCTCGACCGCGATGGTGACGGTCGTCGTCTCGTACTTGGCGTCCGACATCTGGCTCGCGACGGTGCGCTTCCAGATCAGGTCGTACAGCCGCTGCTCCTCGCGGTCGAGCTCGCCGGACAGCGAGGACGGCGTGCGGAAGTTCTCCCCCGAGGGGCGGATCGCCTCGTGCGCCTCCTGCGCGTTCTTGCTCTTCGACTTGTAGACGCGCGGCTTGAGGGGCACCGCGTCGTCGCCGTAGAGAGCCACGGCCTGACTCCGGGCCGCCTGCACCGCCTGGGTGCTCAGCGCCGTGGAGTCGGTACGCATATAGGTGATGTACCCCTTCTCGTAGAGGCGCTGGGCGACGCTCATCGCCTGCTTCGCGCTCATCGAGAGTTTGCGGCCCGCCTCCTGCTGCATGGTGGAGGTCGTGAAGGGCGCGTAGGGGCTGCGGGTTCCCGGCTTGGCCTCGACCTTGGTGACGGTTCCCGCCCCTGCGGCGTCGACGGCGCGCGCAAGGGCTGCCGCCTTCGCCTCGTCGAGGACCACGACCGCCTTCTTGAGCTTCCCGGTGTCGTCGAAGTCGGAGCCTCGGGCGAGCTGGCCGCCGTCCACGCGCACCAGGCGGATGCGGAAGGACGTGCCGGTCGCGGCCGCGTCGGCATCGACGTCCCAGTACTCCGCAGAGACGAACGCCATGCGCTCACGCTCGCGGTCGACGATCAGGCGGGTCGCGGCGGACTGCACCCGGCCGGCCGAGATCCCGGTCTTGACCTTGTACCAGAGCACGGGCGAGACATCCCACCCGTAGAGGCGGTCGAGGATGCGCCGGGTCTCCTGCGCGTCGACGAGGGCGTGGTCGAGTTCACGGGTGTTGCCGACGGCGGCCTGGATCGCGTCCTTGGTGATCTCGTGGAAGACCATGCGCTTGACCGGCACCTTGGGCTTGAGCGTCTCCAGCAGGTGCCAGGCGATCGCCTCGCCCTCGCGGTCCTCATCAGTGGCGAGCAGGACCTCATCGGCGTGCTTGAGCGCGCGCTTGAGCTCGGCGACCGTCTTGGTCTTGCGGTCCGAGACCACGTAGTAGGGGTCGAAACCGTTGTCGATGTCGATGGAGTACTTGCCGTACGCCTTCTTGTCCTCGGCCGGGATGTCCTTCTTGTCGGCGAGATCGCGGATGTGCCCGACGGAGCTGAGCACCTCGTAGCCGTCGCCGAGGTATCCCTGAATAGACCGCATCTTCGTCGGGGACTCGACGATGACGAGCTTCTTGCCTTCAGCCAAGGGGCGTCCTTTCTTCGAAGCACACCATACACACCGCTATCAGGGGTCGTTCACAGCGGGCGAGGGGTAGAGCCGCCGTCATGGTTCCTCGGGTGGCCCGGCACGAGCGCGGGAGACGGCAGCGAGTCCAGCGTACGCCGCCTCCACGGACACGGTCGCCACATACCCTTCCAGCGAACAGCTCATCAGGGCCGCCCCGCCCGCCGCGGCGACCCTGGCGGCCAACGCACAAGGCTCGTCGGCCGTCGGCACCGCGCCGCTCGCGGCATCCGCGGCGGCGAGCGCGGCGGCGTCGGCGGCGCCCGCCGCACGCTGTGCTGTGACCGCCGCACCGCCCACCGCCGCAAGACCGACGGACAGCGTGGCGCTCACCACGAGGAGCGCGGCCGCCAGCGCCGAGCCCGCCATCATCGGCCCCCGTCCAGCGCACAGCTCGAGGCGCGCAGCGGGACGCTGATGACCGCTCCGAAGGCGACCCGGAGCGTCGCCGTGGCGCACACGAGGTCGCCCGCAGGGGCGAACGAGGCACCGGCGCCCGGGATCGCCTCGTGGACGACCCGGGCTGCCGCCGCCGGGTCCTCGCCGCGGCCGAGCAGCCGTGCGGCGTCGGCGGCCGCATCCTGCAGCGCAACCTGCCTCGACGCCGCCACGAGAGCACCCGCCCCGAGCAGCAGCACCAGCACGATGGCCGGTAGCGCCAGGGCGAGCTCCGCCGCGACGGCGCCACGGTCACCCCGCCACCGCCGGTGTGCCGGGGTCGCATCGGCATCGGGTACGCCGCCCGTCATGAGACGGTCAGAGCTCGACGCACGAGGCCGGTGAGGATTCCCCGCACCTCGTCCGAGCGCATGATCGCCACGAGCAGACCGGCGAAGGCGACCGCGGCCATGGTGGTGATGGCGTACTCGGCGGTCGCTGCGCCGGTGTCGTCTCCGAAGAGAGCCCGGGCGCGGCGCCGGTCCAGGGTGGGCAGGGTGTCGTTCATCTTCATACCTCTTTTCTTTGGGTGATCACGGAAGGGTCAAGTCGGCAGGGGCGTGGAGGCGAGCACACTGAGCAGGAGGGGCGCCACACCGAGCAGGAGGAACGCAGGCAGCGTGCAGACGCCGAGCGGAAGCAGCAGCCGCGTGGAGAGGCGCGCGGCGCGAAGACGCCCCTGGACCCTCGCACGATGCCGGTCCTGTGCCGCCGCCGCGCGCAGCAGCTCCACGGCGGGGACGCCGGCTGCACGGGAGAGCTCGAGCACCTGGCCGACGCGGTCGCGCTCGGCGGGATCGACGACTCCGGTCTCGGTGACGAGCGCGACGGCGCGGTCGATCGGTGCACCACCCGTGAGCGCGACCGCGACGAGCTCCGCCGTCATGCCCGGCGTCCCCGACTCGGGACGCGCACGGCGCAGTAGTCGTCTCGTCCACAGTCGGGCGATCACGACCAGCAGGAGGCCGGCGACGACGCACGCACCCCCGAGGGGGTTACCGATGATCGCGCCCAGGGTGTCGAAGCCCAGCGCCACGCCGAGCAGCAGGCCGGCCAGCGGCATCCAGAGCAGCAGTCGCGCCGTGCCCGCCGGCTCGGCCAGGGCCACCCGGACGTCGTCCGCCGCCGACGCGGCATCGCGCAGCGCCTCGGCGATGGTGCGGAGCACGTCGGCCAGCGGCGCTCCCACCGTCGTGGCGACCTCCCACGCCGCCGCCAGCTCCGTCCACATGCCACCCTGCGCCTCGATCGCCGCGACCAGGGGCACCCCCTCATCCGTTCGTTCCAGCACCGCCGTCGCGGACGGGTCTCCTGTGCCCGCGAGATGCCGCCAGGCGACGAGGGGGATCGCCCCGGCCTGCAGGAGCACCGCGAGCGTCTGGACGGAATCGGCGACATGCGGACCGGCCGCCGACGCCGGACGCGGCACACGGAGCGTCACCACGGCTCGACCTCCTCGATCGCCAGACGGTCGCCTGCGAGCACGAGACGACCGGCCTTCGCGATGCGTCGCGCCCCGGCCGAGGTGCGCTCCAGGTGCAGCACGATGGTGAAGGCGCTCACCGCCTGACGCGCGAGGGCCACCGCATCCATGCCGGCGAGCGCGCCCAGGGCCTCCAAGCGCGCGGGCACGTCCGCCAGACCGCTGGCGTGCAGGGTGCCCGCACCGCCGTCGTGCCCGGTGTTGAGCGCGGTGAGCAGCTCGCGCACCTCCTCCCCTCGGCACTCGCCCACCACCAGACGGTCGGGCCGCATGCGCAGGGACTCCCGCACCAATCGCGCCAGATCGATCTCCCCGGCGCCTTCGAGATTGGCCTGGCGAGCCTCCAGAGCCACATGGTGCGGGTGCCGGGGCCTCAGCTCCGCGACGTCTTCGATGGTGACGATGCGCTCATCGGGCGCGACCTCCGACAGCAGAGCCGACAGCAGCGTCGTCTTGCCGGAGCCCGTTCCCCCGGTGAGCAGGAGGTTCGCCCGGTCGCGGACGAGCGAGCCGAGCCAGCGCCTCTGCCGCGCATCGAAGGCCCCGCGCGCCGCGAGCGCATCGAGGTCGGCCGCGTGCACGCGAGGGACGCGGATCGACACGGCTGTGCCCAATGCCGACACCGGAGCCAAGGCGGCGTGCACCCTGACGCCGGAGCCGAGCCGCACATCGACGCACGGCGTCTGATCGTCGAGGTGTCGCCCTCCGATCGCGACGAGCGCCACGGCGAGCTCGCGGACCTCGCGTTCCGTGGCCCGCCAGTCCGGCACGCGTTCCGCCCCGCTCCCTCTATCCACGAACAGCGCGTCCGCGCCGTTCAGGAACACGTCCGTCACCTCGTCGTCGACGAACGGCGCGAGCGGGGCGAACGCCGGCTCACTCCGGAGCGCCTCCTGCGGAGCGCGCGATGCGGCACGAGTCCCGGAAGGGCGAGGGCGGATGACGAATCGATCAGGCATACGGCGAAGGTAGGCCGCGGCTGTGCGCGACGACCGCGCGGGGCACATGTTCCGTCGGACCCTGTGCACAACCAGACGCCACCCGCGGCGGTGCAGGAGCCGGCCGCGGCGGACGAGGAGGCGGGAGCGCTCCCATGAGAAAGGGCGGCACCTCACGGGGGGAATGAGATGCCGCCCACGGCGGCTCTCGATCCGGGGGAATCGGGCACGCCAAGGCCGGAATGAGATTTCGGCTGTCGTCGAGTGTACGCAAGGCGACCGTCCTGACAAAACCCACTCGACTACCGACTTTCGGCAGTATTCGAGGGTCAGGGGCGGGGATAGATTCACCCTGACCTGGTCGCACTCCCCCTGCGGCCATGCCTGCACGACCCGAACGCCGCAAAGGAGCGCCTGCCGATGAGCAGTCAGATCGATCACCTTCTCGACGAGACCCGGCGCTTCGCGCCGTCGGAGGAGTTCGCCGCCCAATCCGTCGCCTCGCAGGAGCTCTACGAGCGCGCCGCCGCGGACCGCGAGGGCTTCTGGGCCGACCAGTCGCGCGAGCTCGTCCACTGGCACAAGCCCTTCACGCAGGTCCTCGACTGGAGCAATCCGCCCTTCGCCAAGTGGTTCGACGACGGAGAGCTCAACGTGGCGTACAACTGCCTCGACCGGCACGTCGAGGCCGGCAACGGCGACCGCGTCGCACTCTTCTGGGAGGGTGAGCCCGGCGACAGCCGCCGCATCACCTATGCCGAGCTGACGGACGAGGTCAAGCGCGTCGCGAACGTGCTCGACGAGCTCGGCATCGGTCAGGGCGACCGCGTCGCGATCTACCTGCCGATGATCCCCGAGGCGATCGCCGCGATGCTCGCCGTGGCGCGCGTCGGCGCCATCCACTCGGTCGTCTTCGGTGGTTTCAGCGCGGACAGCCTCCGCTCCCGGATCGACGACGCCGGCGCCAAGCTCGTCATCACGGCGGACGGCGGGTACCGCAAGGGCCGTGTCTCCGCGCTGAAGCCCGCCGTCGACCAGGCGCTGGCCGACCGCGGCGAGGGCGAGCAGCAGACCGTCGAGCACGTGCTCGTCGTCAAGCGCGGCGAGAACGAGGTGGAGTGGACCGAGGGCCGTGACCTGTGGTGGCACGACGTCGTCCCCGCCGCCTCCTCCGACCACACCGCCCAGGCGTTCCCCGCCGAGAACCCCCTCTTCATCCTGTACACCTCGGGCACGACGGGGAAGCCGAAGGGCATCCTGCACACCTCCGGCGGCTACCTCACCCAGGCGGCGTACTCGCACAAGAACGTCTTCGACCTGAAGCCGGAGACCGACGTCTACTGGTGCACCGCCGACATCGGCTGGATCACCGGACACAGCTACGTCACCTACGGACCGCTGGCGAACGGCGCCACCCAGGTGCTGTACGAGGGCACCCCCGACACTCCGCACCCCGGCCGCTGGTGGGAGCTCATCGAGAAGTACAAGGTCTCGATCTTCTACACGGCCCCGACCGCGATCCGCTCCTTCATGAAGATCGGTCGGAGCGTCCCGCAGAAGTTCGACCTGTCGTCGCTGCGGGTGCTCGGATCGGTGGGCGAGCCCATCAACCCGGAGGCCTGGATGTGGTACCGCGAGGTGATCGGCGCCGGCAAGACCCCGATCGTCGACACCTGGTGGCAGACCGAGACCGGGGCGATCATGGTGTCGGCGCTCCCCGGCATCACCGCCACGAAGCCCGGCTCGGCGCAGGTGCCCCTGCCCGGCATCTCGATCGATGTGGTCGATGAACAGGGCGTCGAGGTCGGCAACGGCAACGGCGGCCTCCTCGTGATCACCGAACCCTGGCCGAGCATGCTGCGTGGCATCTGGGGCGACCCGGAGCGTTTCCGCGAGACGTACTGGGAGAAGTTCGAGAAGCAGGGCTACTACTTCGCCGGCGACGGGGCCCGCCTCGACGAGGACGGCGACCTGTGGCTGCTCGGCCGGGTCGACGACGTCATGAACGTCTCCGGCCACCGGCTGTCGACCGCGGAGATTGAATCCTCCCTCGTCGCGCACGAGGCCACGGCGGAAGCCGCCGTCGTCGGCGCCTCGGACGAGACGACTGGTCAGGCGGTCGTCGCGTTCGTGATCATCAAGGAGAGCTACCTCTCGGCGCACGACCCGGCGGGACTCGCCCAGCAGCTGCGGCTCTGGGTGGGCGAGCAGATCGGCGCGATCGCCCGTCCGCGCGACGTCTACATCGTCGGCGAGCTGCCGAAGACCCGTTCCGGCAAGATCATGCGGCGTCTGCTCCGCGACGTGGCCGAGGGTCGCGAGGTCGGCGACACGACGACGCTCGCCGACACCGCCGTGATGAGCATCATCTCCGCCCAGGTCAAGTAACGCGAGACCCCGGGTTCACGTCGAGACCCCCTGCTGCAGGCGTCTGCAACAGGGGGTCTCGGCGCGTACCCGGGGTCTCGGCGAGCCGGGGCACGGGAACTATGCGAGGCGGAACGTGACCTCGACCTCGACGGGGCTGCCGAGCGGGAGCTCCGCGACGCCGACCGCGGCGCGGGCGTGCCGGCCCTCCTCGCCGAAGATCTCGCCGAGCACCTCGCTCGCGCCGTTGATGACGGCGGGCTGTCCTGTGAAGCCCTCCGCCGAGCCGACGAACCCGCCGACGCGGACCACACCGGCGATCCGATCGACACCGCCTGCGACATCGGCAGCCGCAGCGAGCGCGTTCAGGGCGCAGGTCCGGGCGAACGCCTTGGCGTCCTCCGCAGAGACCTCCGCACCGACCTTGCCGGTCGCCGGGAGGGCACCGTCGACGAACGGGAGCTGGCCAGACGTGTAGACGAGGCCACCGTGCACGACGGCCGGCACGTAGGCGGCGACCGGAGCGGCGACGGCGGGAAGCTCGATACCGAGCTCGGAGAGTCGGGCGGCGACACTCATGCCTGGCCCCCTTCGAACTGGCGGGAGGCTTCGGCGGCGGCGGCGAGCCCGGCGTTGGCCGAGCCGTCCGTGGTCACCGGGCGCTTGAAGTAGGCGACCAGACCGCCTTCGGGGCCCTGCACCACCTGCACGAGCTCCCAGCCCTGCTTGCCCCAGTTGTTGAGGATGGCCGCGGTGTTGTGGATCAGCAGCGGCGTGGTGAGGTACTCCCACGTGGTCATGGCACTCCTGTCGATCAGGGCGCGTCCAGGGCAGACCGGGCCGCGCTCGTCAAAGCGGGTATTCAGGGAACTCCCCTACGATCAAGCGTATGCCCCAAAAGAACCGCACGGTGAAGGGCGTGCTCGGCGGTCTCGTCGGGCTCGTCGGATTGAGCGCCATCGCCGGTCTGCTGGTCACCGCCAGCGTCACCCCCGTCCTCGCGATGACCGGCGTCGCCGGCTCCACGGCGCTGACCATCTTCGATGAGCTGCCCGAGGTCCTCAAGGTCGACACCCCGATGGAGCAGTCGACCATCTACGCGACCAACCCCGAGGGCAAGCCGGTCGTGCTGGCGTCGTTCTACGAGCAGAACCGGGTCCCGGTCACCTACGAGCAGGTCGCCCCCGTCCTCTACGACGCGATCCTCTCCAGTGAGGACAAGAACTTCTACACCCACGGCGGCGTCAACCTCGGCGCGACCGTGAAGGCCCTCGTCGACAACGTGCGGGGCACGTCCAGCCGCGGCGCTTCGACGATCAGCCAGCAGTTCGTGAAGAACGTCCGCATCCAGCAGTGCGAGCAGAACGTCAACACGGCCTCCGAGACCTACGCGGACGAGCTGCAGCAGTGCTGGCAGGACGCCACCAACGCCTCCGGCGTCGACGGCATCGAGCGCAAGCTCCAGGAGATGCGCTACGCCATCCAGATCGAGAAGGACTACTCGAAGAACGACATCCTCCTCGGATACCTCAACATCGCGAACTTCGGCGGCACGGTCTACGGCATCGAGGCCGCCGCGCGGTACTACTTCTCCACGACCGCCGCGAAGCTCACCGTCGGCCAGGCGGCGACGCTCGCCGGCATCGTGCAGAACCCGAACACATACCGCATCGACAAGCCCGGCGGCACCTACACGACCGACGACGGCGTCGCGCACAACTCCGCCGAGGACGGGTACAAGGACGCCAAGGACCGCCGCGACTACGTTCTCGGCCGTATGCTCACGGACGGCAAGATCACCCAGGCGCAGCACGACGAGGCGAAGGCCGCCGCGATCACTCCCGCCATCAAGGTCCCGACCCAGGGCTGTGCCGCCGCCGGACGCAACGCCTACTTCTGCCAGTACGTGAAGTCGATCGTCGAGAACGACGAGGCGTTCGGTGCGGACATCCAGGAGCGTCGCGACCTGCTGCGCCGCGGTGGTCTGAAGATCTACACCACCCTCGACTTCCGCGTGCAGGACCCGGCGGCCGAGGAGATGGCCAACGTCGTCCCGGCGAACTTCGACAACAAGTACTTCGGTGCTGCCGGTGTCTCGATCGAGGTCGGCACGGGCCGCATTCTCTCGATCACGCAGAACACGAAGTTCTCGGAGACTCCGACCAGCGACCAGCAGTACTCATCGCTCGTCTTCGCCGGTGACCAGAAGTACGGCAACTCCGGCGGCTTCCAGGTGGGCTCGACCTACAAGCTCTTCACCCTCATCGACTGGCTCGAGAAGGGCCACTCCGTGCGGGAGAACCTGAACGGGACCGTGCAGACGAACCTGCAGATCCCGGTCTGCGGCAGCCCCCAGCCCACCGACACTGCAAAGATCGGCAACTTCGGCCGCAGCCGCGGCTATCCGGGGACGCCGATGACCTTCACGGCGCAGTCGCTCAACAGCGGCTACTTCGCGATGGCCGCCAAGCTCGACGTCTGCGACATCAACAAGGTCGCCGACAAGATGGGCGTCACGCTCGCCAGCGGCGAGAAGGTCACCGAGGAGAACGTGCCGTACGACGTGCTCGGGCCGAAGAACATCTCCCCCATCGCGATGGCCAACGCCTATGCGACGGTCGCCAGCGGCGGCACGTACTGCACGCCCCGGGCGATCGACAAGGTGATCGACCCCGAGGGCAAGGAGCGTCCGCTCCCCAAGGCCTCCTGCACCGAGGGCGTGCTCTCGAAGGAGGTCGCGGCGACCGCGGCCTATGCACTGCAGGGCGTCATGGCCGGCGGTGGCACCGGCGCGCGAGCCAACCCCTTCGACGGCACCCCGCTGATCGGCAAGACCGGTACGCACGACCTGTGGTCGACCATGATGATCGAGTCCAGCACCAAGGTCGCGACCGCGGTCTGGGCCGGCCGCTCGAACGGCAACCACGACAACGTGTTCAACGTCTGGACCGGCAGCCACCTCCTCAACGAGGTGCGGTACCCGCTGGCCCGCGCCGCGCAGCACGCCGCGAACCAGGCCTACGGTGGCGATCGGTTCCCGGAGCCGGACGGCAACCTCATCCGACAGATCCGTGTCGACGTGCCGGATGTCGTCGGGCAGACCGTCGAGGAAGCGACTGCGACTCTCGAGCGGGCCGGTTTCCAGGTCTCCGTGGGCGATCCGGTGGACAGCGACAAGGCGACGAACATCGTCGTCGAACAGAGCCCGTCCGGTCAGGCCGCTGCCGGGGCCACCATCACGATCTCGCCCAGCAACGGCAACGGCGCGACCGTCCCCGATGTGACAGGGCAGAGTCCGACCGAGGCCAACGCCGCGCTCGTCGCCGCCGGCTTCACGACGGTCGAACGAGAAGGCTCCTGTAACGCGGAAGACGCGACGGTGACGGCGACGACCCCGGCCGCGAACTCTGCGGCGACGAAGGCCACGCCGATCCGAGTGT
Source organism: Microbacterium sp. str. 'China' (assembly GCF_002993305.1). NCBI lineage: Bacteria > Bacillati > Actinomycetota > Actinomycetes > Micrococcales > Microbacteriaceae > Microbacterium > Microbacterium sp. str. 'China'. Next base: position 2,638,172 of record NZ_CP027434.1, read on the forward strand.
CGTGCAAGTAGGCACGTCCCGCGCGGCGCACCCGGCCCTCATCGCGCTCGGCGCGGTGGGGGCCGTCGGTGCAGCCACCGCGATCTGGGGTATCGGCATCGAGCGGTACCTGTTCACGGTGCGGGAGGTCTCGGCGGAGGCACTTCCGGCGGGCGCGGCGCCGCTGCGCATCCTGCACCTCTCTGACGCGCATATGGCGCCCTGGCAGCACCGGAAGCAGGACTGGCTCGCGTCCCTGGCCGATCTGAAGCCCGACCTCATCGTCAACACGGGCGACAACCTCGGGCACGAGGAGGGCTTGCAGGGCATCCGCCGAGCGTTCGCCCCCTTCGCCGGAGTTCCCGGGGTGTTCGTGCACGGCTCCAACGACGTCAACGGCCCCTCCCCCCGGAATCCGCTGCGGTATTTCGCCGGACCATCGCAGAAGCACCGCGAGCCCACTCTGCTCGACACCGCCGCGATGGACCGCTACTTCACGGACGAGCTCGGCTGGGCCGACCTGAACAACACCGCGACGCGACTCACGGTGCGCGGCGAGGCGGTCGACCTGTTCGGCGTCGACGACGCCCATCGCGACTGGGAGCGCCTCGACGTGCTGCCCGCGGCGCTCGAACAACTCGGGTCGCGGTCGGACGCCACTCCCGTGCTCGGCGTCACGCATGCGCCGTATCAACGCGTGCTCAACGGCTTCGTCGACCTCGGCGCGGACGCCATCCTCGGCGGCCACACTCACGGCGGACAGGTCTGTCTCCCCGGTTTCGGCGCCATCGTGGCCAACTGCGACATCCCCCTGAAGCAGGCCAAGGGACTCAGTACCTGGACGCATGGCGACCGTTCGGTGCCTCTGAACGTCAGCGCAGGCTGCGGGCACTCCATCTACGCGCCCGTCCGCTTCGCGTGCCGCCCCGAGGCGACACTGCTCACGCTGACCCCCCACGCTTGACCCCGCGAACGGTTCCGCCACGCGGGTGGAGTGCTCGATTCGGTGCTGGAGGCATTTCGCTGTAGACTCGGAGGGTTGCAAAACGGGGTGTGGCGCAGCTTGGTAGCGCGCTTCGTTCGGGACGAAGAGGTCGCAGGTTCAAATCCTGTCACCCCGACCAGTGACACGAGAAGGCCGCCCGCAGGGGCGGCCTTCTCTGTATCGGGATGTCGTGCGAGAGGGGAACGCATGGGGAGGCTCCTGCCACCGCCGCGGCGTTCGACGCGCGTGTGGGCCGTCGCCCTCGGGCTCCCCTTCCTCTTCGGCGTCGCCCTCCTCACGCTCACGCCCGCGCGCGTGGAGCAGACGATGCCCAACCTGCTCGACCTCCTCCTTCGCGCGATTCAGCGGCTCGGCTGGACGAGCCTGGACTTCACGCGACTCGAGGTTCTGGCGAACGTCGCCGTCTTCATCCCGGTCGGGGTGCTCGCGTTCCTGCTCGTGCCCCGGCGCGCGTGGCTGCTATCGCTGCTCGTGGGTCCGGCCCTTTCGCTGGGGATCGAGACGGCGCAGTACCTGGCCCTCCCCCACCGCGCCGCGACCGTGAGCGACGTGCTGGCCAACGCCACCGGGGCGAGCATCGGCGTCGTCCTCGCGATATTCTGCACGCTGCTCGCCGCCACACCGTCCTCCCGGCCGCGAACACCTACAGTGGAGGCATAATGACATCGCCCTCTCTCATCGCCTTCGACCTCGATGACACCCTTGCCCCTTCCAAGGGCACGATCGACCCGCAGATCGCCGCGCTCCTGGGTGAGCTGCTGCGTTCCGTCGATGTCGCGATCATCTCCGGGGGCAACGAGGCGCAGTTCCGCACGCAGGTGGTGGCGCAGCTCGCCGACGCCGACCCGGCGGCCCTCGCCCGACTGCATCTGCTCCCGACGTGCGGCACGCGATACCTGCGGCATGACGGCAGCGATTTCGTCGCGGTGTACGCCCATGACCTGAGCGACGAGGAGAAGACCGCCGCCCTCACCGCGCTGCGCGAGGAGGCGGAGCGTCTCGGGCTCTGGGAGGCCGAGCCCTGGGGCGAGATCCTCGAGGACCGCGGCTCGCAGATCACGTTCTCCGCGCTCGGCCAGCAGGCCCCACGCGACGCGAAGCATGCGTGGGATCCGACGGGTTCGAAGCGCGGCGCGCTGCGCGATGCCGTCGCCGCGCGGCTCCCGGGCCTCGAGGTGCGCTCGGGCGGCTCGACCTCGATCGACATCACCCGCGCCGGGATCGACAAGGCGTTCGGCATGCAGCAGCTCGCCACCCACACCGGCATCGATCTGACCGCGATGCTGTTCTACGGCGACCGTCTCGACGAGGGCGGCAACGACTACCCCGTCCTGGCCCTGGGTGTGCCGTCGGTGGCCGTCGAGGGTTGGGAGGACACGGCCGCGCGTCTGCGGGAGCTGCTGCCGGCCCTCTCCACCCGGGTCTGACGGGCACAGCCGCACGACCTCGGTCCGCCTGCACGACGGGAGGAGCGAATCCGTCGTGCAGGCGTGGTCTGGTCGTGCAGGTGGGTCAGTGCACCTCGACGCCGGCCGCGCGGGAGACGGGCACCAGACGAGTGAGCTGAGTCACGTGCCCGGGCTCGAGCTCCGCCAGGGACGCGACGCCCAGCAGCCGCATCGTGCGCTCGATCTCGCCGCGCAGGATGGCGATGGTGCGGTCGACGCCCTGGCGACCTCCCGCCATCAGGCCGTACAGGTACGCGCGCCCGATCAGCGTGAAGTCGGCACCGAGCGCGACGGCCGCCACGATATCGGCGCCGTTCATGATGCCGGTGTCGATCATGACCGTGAAGTCGTCGCCGACCGCCCGACGGACTTCGGGCAGGAGGTGGAACGGGATCGGGGCGCGGTCGAGCTGGCGGCCACCGTGGTTCGACAGCACGATGCCGTCCACGCCCGCGTCGCGCAGGCGCACGGAGTCCTCGACGTTCTGCACGCCCTTGATGACGATCTTGCCGGGCCAGATGTCGCGGATGACCGCGAGGTCGTCGTAGCTGATCGTCGGATCCATCGCCGCGTCGAGGAGCTCGCCGACGGTGCCGCCGGTCGTGCTCAGCGAAGCGAACTCGAGCTTCGGGGTGGTCAGGAAGTCGAACCACCACCAGGGCCGCGGGATGGCGTTGATGATCGTGCCGAGGGTGAGCTGCGGGGGGATGCTGAAGCCGTTGCGCTTGTCGCGGAGACGGGCGCCGGCGACCGGGGTGTCGACCGTGAACTGCAGGGTGTCGAAGCCGGCGGCGGCGGCGCGACGGGCGAGCTCGTACGAGATCTCGCGGTCGCGCATGACGTAGAGCTGGAACCAGTTCCGACCGGGCACGGGGCCCTGCGGCTCCCGGACCGTCGCCGCCTTGACGTCCTCGATCGAGGTGGTCCCGAGGGTGGACAGCGTGAACGGGATACCTGATGCGGCCGCGGCTCCGGCGCCCGCGACCTCACCCTCGGTCTGCATGAGCCGGGTGAAGCCGGTCGGCGCGATGCCGAACGGGAGCGCAGACGGACCGCCGAGGATGTCGACGGCCGTGTCGACGTCCGGCGCCGGCTTGAGGATGCCGGGGTGGAACTCCACGTCCTGGAACGCCTGGCGTGCCCGGCTCAGCGACAGCTCGCCCTCAGCGGCGCCGTCGGTGTAGTCGAAGGCGGCCTTGGGTGTGCGGCGCTTGGCGATCGTGCGCAGATCGTCGATGGTGAGCGCGGCGTCGAGGCGGCGCTTGCGCCCGTCGAGCTCGGGCTTCTTGAACTTCATGAGCTCCAACAGCTCGGCGGGGTTGGGGAGCTGGCGCTGGACCATGTTCTGCCTCTCAGTTCTGCGGGGTGATGGCGCGGGTGAGGCCCGCGGCGGTGTAGTAGCCGGTGATGTGGGCGCGCACCAGGCGCCGGGCGGTGTCGATCTCGCCCGCGTCGATCGCTGCGACGAGGGCACGGTGCTCGGACCGCAGGCGGTCGGCCATGCGGTCCCAGTCATCGACGGTCGCCGCGCCCGCGAGCACGTACGACTCGATGGCGGAGCGGAGTCCCGCCATCATCGCCGCGATGACCGTGTTGCCGCTGCCCTCCGCGAGGGAGAGGTGCAGCTGCGCGTCGAGGGCCAGGAACTCGGCCGGAGTGAGGGCGCCGTCGTCCATCGCGGTGAGCAGCTCGTGCGCCCGCACGGTGTCCCGCTGGGCGGCGCCTGCCATCGCCTCCACGACCGCATCCTCCAGGACCAGTCGCGTGCGGACGACGTCGTCGAGGGGGAAGCCCTGCGCGGCCACCTGGAGCCTCAGGAGCGCGGACATCCCGCCAGTGGGGGTGGCGATCACGATGGCGCCCGCCTGGGGGCCCGAGCCGGTGGCGGTGCGGATGAGTCCGAGCACCTCGAGCACGCGGAACGCCTCCCGGACGCTCGATCGTCCGACGCCGAGGTCGCTCGCGAGGTCCCGTTCGGACGGCAGCCGGTCCCCCGGGCCGAGACGACCGTCGAGCAGGTCACGCTCGATGTGCTCGAGCACGAGTCGCCATGCGCGCGCCGGCTGCTCCGTCATCTCGCCTCCTGTGGTCAGACCACAGGTTAGCGTGTGTGGTCAGACCACGCAACGCGGCGATGCTGCGCGCATGAGCCACCCCTTTTCGCGCGTCCCGGCCCGGTGCGTACGCACGCAGAGGGGTGGGGCGACCGGAAGGGGGTGGGTCAGCGGGTCAGCCGAGGCGGCCGCCGGACTCCTCCAGGTAGCAGGTGCCGCACAGCGACTCGTAGGTCGTGAGCTCGGGCGAGGCGGAGCCGTCGGCGCCCTCGTCGATCGCGACCTGGTCGCCGTCGAACACGAAGCGGCCGCCGACCACGCGGCCGTTGAACACCGCCTTGCGCCCGCAGCGGCAGATCGTCTTGAGCTCTTCCAGGGAGTGCGCGATGGCCAGAAGACGGGCGGAGCCGGGGAACGCGTGGGTGCGGAAGTCGTTGCGGATGCCGTAGGCCATCACCGGGATGCCGTCCTCCACCGCGATACGGAAAAGGTCGTCGATCTGTGTCGGCGTGAGGAACTGCGCCTCGTCGATGAGGAGACAGGCCACGTCGACCGGGCCCGTCGGGAGGAGCTCCTCCTCCGTGGACCGCCGCATGCGCTCGCGGTGGACCGCGAAGAGCGCGCGGGCGTCGTCGTCCGGACCGATGAGGAAGTCGACGGGGCGCGTCACCCCGAGGCGACTCTCGATCTCGCCGGCGCCCTTGGTGTCGATCGCGGGCTTGGCGAGCAGCACATGCTGGCCGCGTTCCTCGTAGTTGTACGCAGCCTGAAGCAGGGCAGTCGACTTGCCCGAGTTCATCGCGCCGTAGCGGAAGTAGAGCTTCGCCACGGTCCGGGGTCAGGCGTTGATGCCGAGGACGGCGGCGGTCGCGGTGGTCGACTCCTCCGCGAGCTCCGCGTCGCCGTTGAGCTTCCGGCCGAAGGTGGGGATGAGGTCGCGCAGCTGCGACTCCCAGCCCGGGTACTCGCCGGGGAAGCACTTCTTCAGCAGGTCGAGCATGATCGGCACCGCCGTCGAAGCCCCGGGGGATGCTCCGAGGAGACCGGCGATCGAGCCGTCGCCCGAGGCGACCACCTCGGTGCCGAACTGCAGCACGCCACCCTTCTTCGGGTCCTTCTTCATGACCTGGGCGCGCTGACCGGCGTCGATGAGCGTCCAGTCCTCGTCCTTGGCCGTCGGCATGAACGTGCGGAGGCTGTCGACCTTCTTGCGGTGGTTCTTCATCAGCTCGCTGATGAGGTACGTGATGAGGTCGGGGTTGGCGAAGGCGACCCGCAGCATCGGCCAGAGGTTGTGCGGCCGGACCTGCGTGACGATGTCGAGCATCGAGCCGTTCTTGAGGAACTTCGGGCTGAACGTCGCGAACGGCCCGAACATCAGCGACGCCTCGCCGTCGACGACACGCGTGTCGAGGTGCGGGACCGACATCGGCGGCGCGCCGACCGAGGCCTGCGAGTAGACCTTCGCCTTGTGCTGCGCGACGATCTTCGGGTTCGTCGTCTTGAGGAACTGGCCACCGATCGGGAAGACGCCGTAGCCCTTGATCTCAGGGATGCCGGAATTCTGCAGGAGCTTCAGCGCCCAGCCACCGGCGCCGACGAACACGAACTTGGCCTTGATCTCGTTCGGGGTGCGGCCGACCGTCGTGCGGTACTTGATGAGCCAGGTGCCGTCCTTCTGACGCTTGAGCGACTTGACCTCGTGGTTGGTGCGCACGGCGACGCCCGACTCACGCAGGTGATCGAACAGCTGGTGCGTGAGGGCACCGAAGTCGACGTCGGTGCCGGCGGGCACCCGGGTCGCCGCGAACGGCTCGCCCTTCCGCCGCTTCTGCATGAGGAGCGGCGCCCACTGATTGATGACGCGGGAGTCTTCGCTGTACTCGATGCCGGCGAACAGCGGCTGCTCCTTGAGCACCTCGTAACGCTTCTTGAGGTACGCCACATCCTTCTCGCCCCGCACGAACGTCATGTGCGGCGTCGCGTTGATGAAGGTCGACGGCTCGTCCAGCACGCCCTTCTCGACGAGAGAGGACCAGAACTGGCGGCTCTGCTGGAACTGCTCGTTGATCGAGATCGCCTTGGCGGGGTCGAGCGGAGCGTCGCCCTGCTGCGGCATGTAGTTCAGCTCACACAGCGCGGCGTGCCCGGTCCCGGCGTTGTTCCAGGGGTTGGAGCTCTCCTGCGCTACGTCCGACAGCCGCTCGAAGGCGACGATCTTCCAGTCCGGCTGCAGCTCGTGCAGCAGGGTACCCAGGGTGGCGCTCATGATGCCACCGCCGATCAGGACGACATCGACGTTTTCAGTCACCCGAACAGTCTAGTTCGCGGCCAGGACACCGCAGACCATGCGGCCCTCAGGAGACCGGAGCGAGTCGCTCCGCGAGGACCTCGGCGATCTGCACCGCGTTCAGCGCCGCTCCCTTGCGGAGGTTGTCGTTGCTGATGAAGAGCACGAGCCCCTTGCCCTCCGGAGCCGACTGGTCGGCACGGATGCGACCCACGAAGCTCGGGTCCTTGCCCGCGGCCTGCAGTGGGGTCGGCACCTCGTCGAGCACGACGCCGGGCGCCGCGCTCAGCACCTCCGTGGCGCGCTCCGGAGTCAGGTCGCGGGAGAACTCGGCGTGGATCGACAGCGAGTGACCCGTGAACACCGGCACGCGGACGCAGGTGCCGGCGACGCGCAGGTCGGGCAGCTCCAGGATCTTCCGGCTCTCGTTGCGGAGCTTCTTCTCCTCGTCGGTCTCGTTGTCTCCGTCGTCCACGAGGTTGCCCGCGAGCGGGATCACGTCGAAGGCGATCGGCGCGACGTACTTCTCGGGCTCGGGGAAGTCGACCGCGGAGCCGTCGTGCACGAGGCGAAGGGTGTCGCCCTGCGCGAGCACGCCCTCGACCTGGCCGAGCAGCTCCTGCGCGCCCGCGAGTCCGGAGCCGGACACCGCCTGGTAGGTCGACACGATCAGGCGCTCCAGGCCGGCCTCGGCGTCGAGGACCTTCAGCACCGGCATCGCCGCCATCGTGGTGCAGTTCGGGTTCGCGATGATGCCCTTGGGCCGGTCGTCGATCGCGTGCGGGTTGACCTCGCTGACCACGAGGGGGACCTCGGGATCCATGCGCCAGGCGCTCGAGTTGTCCACGACCACGGCGCCGGCCTCGGCGAAGCGGGGGGCGTAGGCGCGGCTGGCAGTGGCACCGGCGGAGAACAGGGCGATGTCGATACCGGACGGGTCGGCGGCCTCGACATCCTCGACGATGACCGTCTGTCCGCCGAACTCGATCGACGTTCCCGCGGAACGCGCCGAGGAGAACAGCCGCAGCTCGCGGATCGGGAACGAACGCTCCGCGAGAATCTCGCGCATCACGGTGCCCACCTGGCCGGTGGCGCCGACGATGGCGACGGAGAGTCCTGATTCGGAGATGCGGGTCATGATGTTCCTTGGCTTCGTGCGGTACGGCGTACGAGGCTTCGGGCGCGGCGTCGGGATGCTGATGCTGCGCCTGGCGCCGGTGTCAGGGTTTCCGCGAGTCTATCGCGCTGCGACCACCCCGAAGCCCGTCGGTTTCACGAAGGCAGGCGCCCCCGGCGAATCAGGCGAACGCGGGACAACAGGCACGCGTGCACAGGGCGGCTTGAACCCGCGCGAACGCCTGTGCTGGCGTAGCGCGCTGGCGTGGGGGTCAGCGACCGGTGCCGGCGTGGACCGTGGCCTCCGCGTCGCCGTCGAGACCATAGGCGGTGTGCACGGTGCGGGCGGCCTCGGTGAGGTCGGTGTCGCGGAGCACGACCGAGATGCGGATCTCCGACGTGGAGATCATCTCGATGTTGATGCCGCCGGCGGACAGCGCCTCGAACAGGGTCGCCGAGACACCGGAATGCGTGCGCATCCCCGCGCCGACCACGGACAGCTTGCCGATCTGGTCGTCGTGGATGAGGTTCTGGAAGCCGACCTCGGTCTGCTCGCCGGCGAGCGCCTTGAGCGCGGCAGCGGCGTCGGCCTTCGGGACCGTGAAGGAGATGTCCGTGCGCCCGGTGGCCGAGACGTTCTGCACGATCATGTCGACGTTGGCGCCGGACTTCGCGACGATCTTGAAGATCTCGGCGGCCTTGCCCGGGACGTCGGGCACCCCGGCGACGGTGATCTTGGCCTGGCTGAAGTCGGTGGCGACGCCGGCGACGATCGGTTCTTCCATGACTGCTCCCTCGGCTTCGCGAGGGTTCTTCATGCCCTCGCCCAGAACGTATGTACCCTCGGCCGACGAGAACGTCGACCGGGCGTGGATGAGGACGCCGTGCCGGCGGGCGTACTCCACGGCACGGATGTACAGGACCTTGGCGCCGTTGGCGGCGAGCTCCAGCATCTCCTCGCTGGAGACGTGGTCGAGCTTCTGCGCCTTCGGGATCACGCGCGGGTCGGCGGTGAAGATGCCGTCCACATCGCTGTAGATCTCGCAGACGTCGGCCGATAGCGCGGCCGCCAGCGCGACGGCCGTCGTGTCCGACCCGCCCCGGCCGAGCGTGGTGATGTCGCGGGTGTCGCGGTTGAACCCCTGGAAGCCGGCGACGATGACGATCGCGCCCTCGTCGAGCGCTTCGCGGAGCCGCACGGGTGTGACGTCGACGATGCGCGCCGCCCCGTGCTGCGAGTCGGTGATCATGCCGGCCTGGCTGCCGGTGAACGACCGCGCCTCGAAGCCCATGGAGTGGATCGCCATCGCCAGCAGCGCCATCGAGATCCGCTCGCCGCTGGAGAGGAGCATGTCGAGCTCGCGCGGGGCGGGGATCGGCGCGACCTCGTTCGCGAGGTCCAGCAGCTCATCGGTCGTGTCGCCCATGGCGCTCACGGCGACGACGACGTCGTGACCGGCGCGACGGGTGTCGACGATGCGCTTGGCGACGCGCTTGATGCTCTCTGCGTCGGCGACGGACGAGCCGCCGTACTTCTGCACGATGAGGGCCACGTTCACTCCCTGGGATGTCGGGCGGATCCGCCCACGGTCATTCTACGATCGGCGCGCATGCCGCCCCGCGCATGTGACGACTCAGGCGGGGGCGGGCGGGACGGGCGTCATCGGGCGCAGCCGCCCTCCGGTGGCGGCGAACCAGCACCCGATGATGATCAGCGGGAATCCCAGGAGGAGACCAGGGGTGAGGGGTTCGGCGAGCACGATCGCGCCCAGGACGATCGCCACGACCGGGTTCACGTAGGTGAACAGCGGTGCCCTGACCGGTCCGACCTCGCGGATCAGCGCGAAGAAGGCCAGGAACGCCAATGCCGTGCAGATGACGGCGAGAGCGAGCAGCGCCCCGATCGACGGGAGCGTCGGCACTTCGTGCTGTGTGAGCAGACCGATCGGGAGATAGAAGATGCCGATCATCAGCAGGGACAGCGTGATCGTGCCGAGCGAGGGCACGTCGTTCAGCTTGCGCGCCACGATGAACGGCGCGATCGCGTACAGCACCGCGACGAGCAGCACCTCCCCGGCCGCGAGCAGGCTCACCTCTCCCCCGAAGAGCCCCGGCCCCGCCACGACGATGGCCACACCGATGAAGCCGACCAGAAGACCGATGCCGCGGGCGGGACGCAGCACGCCCCGGTCGCCGCCGCCCAGCGCGATGAGGGCGGCGAACAGCGGCACCGTGGCCACGAGGAGTCCGGTCATGCCGGAGGGCAGCGTCATCTCGGCATGCCCGAGGAGGAGGAACGGTCCGGCCATCTCCACAGCCCCGAAGGCCAGCACCCACGGCCAGTGCCGCAGCGCCGCACGGAGGGCGCCGCTGCGCAGGGCGAACGGCAGCAGGAGGAGCGCGGCGATCAGCGTCCGTCCGGCGACGATCGCCGGCGGGGAGATCGAATCCACCGCCACGCTGATGAAGAGGTAGGGCACGCCCCAGAGCAGGGCCATGACCCCGAAGAGCAGCCAGCCCCGGCGGGAGAAGCCGGACTGCGGGGTCACAGCACGCGCCGGCCCTCGAAGGCCCGGCCGAGCGTCACCTCGTCCGCGTACTCGAGGTCGCCGCCGACCGGGAGGCCCGAGGCGAGCCGCGAGACCGTGATCTGCATCGTCGTCAGGAGCCGGCTCAGGTAGCTCGCCGTCGCCTCCCCCTCCAGGTTGGGGTTCGTGGCGATGATGACCTCCTGCACGGTGCCGTCGGCGAGCCGCGTCATGAGCTGGGCGATCCGGAGGTCGTCCGGCCCGATGCCCGCGATGGGGCTGATCGCGCCGCCGAGCACGTGGTACAGGCCGCGGAACTCCCGCGTGCGCTCGATCGCCGCGACGTCCTTCGCGTCCTCGACCACGCAGATCAGCGCCTGGTTGCGGCGGGGGTCGCGACAGATCGCGCAGCGTTCCTGCTCCGCGACGTTGCCGCAGATCTCGCAGAAGCGCACCCGGATGCGGATCTCGGTCAGCAGCTCGGCGAGACGGGCGACGTCGAACGTCGGCGTCTGCAGGATGTGGAACGCGATGCGCTGCGCCGACTTCGGGCCGATGCCGGGAAGGCGGCCGAACTCGTCGATCAGCTCTTGGACGATGCCGTCGTACATCAGGAGAACCTCGTGGGGGGCTCGTAGGGCTCTTCGCGAAGGAACGTCGCGCCGAGCACCTGGCGGATCACGGCCTCTCCGTAGCGCTGCACGCCGCCGGCGGCGGGGGTGCGCTCGACGACGACCGGTGGAGCGGCCGCGGGGGTCGTATGGGCGGCCGCCTGCGGGGCCGCCGCCGGAGTCGCACGTGGGGAGGGAGGGCGGTCGTACGGAGCCGGGGGCTCGTAGGCCGGATCGTACGGCGGCTCCTCGTCGAACGCGGGAGCGTCGTCGTCGCCGGGCAGCGGCGGCTCATCGCGATCGATCCTGCCGTCGGTCGGCGGGGTCGGGGCGGCGGAGGCGGCCTCGACCTCCTCCGGCTCCTCGTCGACGGCGAGGGGCGCGGCGGGCGCGGCGGCCGCTGTCGTCGGGATGGGTGCGACCGCCCACTCCGTCACGGGGGCGGCGGCGGCGCGGGTCTGCGGGCGGGAGGGACGCGCTGACGCAGGCTCCGATGCGGAAGGGGTGTCGGCCGGGGCGCCGGACGCCGAGGAGGCGGGCTGCCGCGGCGCACCGCCGGACGGCATCGGGGCCGGCAGGTACTTGACCCGCACCCCGACCTCCTGCTCGATGGCCGTGCGGAGGTGGTCGGACGGTCCGGAGCCCGGCGTGGTCCCCTTGAACTTCGCGACGTCGTGCTGACTCGTGAATCCGAGGGTCAGCACCTCGGACTCGCCGTCGTAGGCCAGCGGCTGCACGGCGGTGGCGAGCAGCCAGGACGTGCGGCTGATGCCTTCGAGGCGCTTCAGCACGGCGGGCCAGGCGTCGCTGACACGGTCGAACGTGACGGGGGCGGACGGCGCGGCAGACGACTTTGGGGCCGGCGCGGGCGCAGGTTCCGGGGAGGGCTCGGGCTCTGCGGCCGGCGCAGGAGCGGACGGGGCCGGTGCGGGAGCGGACGGGGCCGGTGCGGGAGCGGACGGGGCCGGTGCGGACGAGGTCGCTGCCGATGCCGTGGGCGTCGCCGTCTCGGGCTCGCGCGGGACAGCCGCCGAGGGCGGGGCGGACACCGGCGGGATCACCGGCGGATGCGTCGTCGCCGGCGGGTGCAGCGCGCCCGTCGCCGAGGAGCCGGACAGGGCCGAGCCACCAGGAGCAGCAGCGAGCACACGGGCGACCATGAGCTCGAGGTGGAGTCGCGGTGACGTGGCGCCGGACATGTCGTCGAGCGCCGCGCTGACCACGTCGGCCGTGCGGGAGAGCCGCGCGGCGCCGAAGGACTCGGCCTGGCGGCGCATCCGGTCGAGCTCGTCCTCGGCGATGCCGCGGAGCACGGCGGAGGCGCCGGAGCCGACGGCGGCGATGACGATGAGGTCGCGCAGGCGCTCCAGGAGGTCGTCGACGAAGCGCCGCGGGTCCTGTCCGGTCTGCACCACGCGGTCGATGGCCGGGAAGGCGGTCGCGGCGTCGCCCGCGGCCAGCGCATCGACGATCTCGTCGAGGAGCGCCCCGTGGGTGTACCCGAGCAGCGCCACCGCCCGCGCGTAGCCGACCGTGACGGTCTCGGAGCCGGCCGGGGCATCCGATCCCGCGATCAGCTGATCCAGCAGCGACAGCGTGTCGCGGGGAGAGCCTCCCCCGGCGCGGACGACCAGCGGCAGGACACCCTGTTCGACGATGACGCCCTCTTCCGCACACAGCTTCTCGACGTACTCGAGCATCGCGGCGGGCGGGACCAGTCGGAACGGATAGTGGTGGGTGCGCGAGCGGATCGTGCCCAGCACCTTCTCGGGCTCCGTCGTGGCGAAGATGAACTTGACGTGCGGCGGGGGCTCCTCCACCAGCTTCAGCAGCGCGTTGAAGCCCTGCGGGGTGACCATGTGTGCCTCGTCGAGGATGAAGATCTTGAAGCGGTCACGGCTCGGGGCGAAGGTCGCCCGCTCGCGGAGGTCGCGGGCGTCGTCGACGCCGTTGTGGCTCGCCGCGTCGATCTCGACGACGTCGAGCGATCCCCCGCCCGCCCGGGACAGCTCGACGCAGCTCGGGCACGTCCCGCAGGGGGTGTCGGTCGGCCCCTCCGCGCAGTTGAGGCACCGCGCGAGGATGCGCGCCGAGGTGGTCTTGCCGCAGCCGCGAGGACCGGAGAACAGATAGGCGTGACCCACACGGTCGCCGCGCAGCGCGGTCATGAGCGGATCGGTCACCTGAGACTGCCCGATCATCTCGCCGAACGTCTCGGGTCGGTAGCGGCGGTAGAGGGCTGTGGTCACCCCTCCAGCCTACGGCGTGCCACCGACGTTGCTCCCCTCTCACTCGACCCGGCCCCTTTCACGCGAGCCACCCCCTTGCGGACGTCCGCAAAGGGGTGGGGCACACGCAAAGGGGTGGGTCGGCGGTCAGTCGATCGTCTCGATGACGGGGATCGCGCTCGTGATCACCGGAACCGAGGCGGAGAGCCGCGTACCGTCGTCGCGGCGGGCGTCGGCGAACTCCTGCAGGGTCGGGCGTCCGGGGATCACGGGTCCCTGGTTCGCGAGCGGGACGATCACCTCGTCCTCCAGGGTCGCGATGTACGCGTTGTCCCGCACGCTGAACGGCACCGGAGGTCCGCTGCGCACCTCGACGCGCAGCTCGTGCCGCGTGACGGTCACCTGCATCGCGGTCCCCTGCCACTGCAGCGGGAACGACAGCGACGGCCAGGACTCGGGGAGCCGCGGGTCGAAGCTGAGGTCGCCGCCGTAGTCGCGCATGCCGCCGAAGCCGCAGACGAGGGCCGTCCACACACCGCCGGCCGAGGCGACGTGCACGCCGTCGGCCGCGTTGTGGTGCAGGTCGTGCAGATCGACGAACAGCGACTGCTCGAAGTACTTCTGCGCGAGGTCCTGATAGCCCACCTCGGCCGCGAGGATCGACTGCACGACCGCCGAGAGGGTCGAGTCGCCCGTCGTCAGCGGGTCGTAGTAGTCGAAGTCGGCCTTCTTCTCCTCGGGCGAGAAGTGGTTGCCCTGGAGGAACAGCGCCAGCACGACGTCGGCCTGCTTGAGCACCTGGAAGCGGTAGATCACGAGCGGGTGGAAGTGCAGCAGCAGCGGGCGCTGGTCGGCAGGGGTGTTCGCGAGGTCCCAGACCTCCCGCTCCAGGAACAGCGAATCCTGCGGGTGGATGCCGAGGCTCTCGCTGTACGGGATGTACATCGCCTCCGCGGCCCGCTCCCAGGACTCCGCCTCACCGGAGCCGAGGCCCGTGCGCTCGACGAGGGCCGCGTAGTCCTCGGGGTAGCTGTCGCGGATCTCCCGCACGACCTTGGCCGCGTACCGGAGGTTGTATCGCGCCATGACGTTCGTGTACAGGTTGTCGTTCACGACGGTCGTGTACTCGTCCGGGCCGGTGACGCCGTGGATGTGGAACGTCTGGAGGCCGTCACCGGCGCCGGACTGCTCGACGAGCCGCGACCCCCGCCAGAAACCGAGGGTGGCCCAGAGCCGCGCGGTCTCGATCGCAACGTCTGCACCCTCGCGGCGCAGGAAGGCCTCGTCCCCGGTCGCCCGCACGTACTTGCCCAGCGCGAAGCTGATGTCCGCGTTGATGTGGTACTGCGCGGTGCCGGCGGCGTAGTACGCCGACGCCTCCTCGCCGTTGATCGTGCGCCACGGGAACAGCGCTCCGGCCTCGTTGAGCTGGGCGGCCCGGCGGCGCGCCGCGGGGAGCATCTTCACCCTGGCTCGCAGCGCGTTGTAGGCCCACCGCGGCGTCGTGTAGGTGAGGAACGGGAGCACGTAGATCTCGGTGTCCCAGAAGTAGTGGCCGCTGTAGCCGGAGCCGGTCAGCCCCTTCGCGGGGACACCGGCGCCGTCCGCCCTGGCCGAGGCCTGCGCGAGCTGGAACAGGCACCACCGGGTGGCCTGCTGCAGGTCGTCGCGCCCGCCGATCTGCACGTCGCTGCGCTCCCAGAACGCGTCGAGCCACTCGCGCTGACGACGGAACACCGTCTCCACGCCCTCGTCCGCTGCCCGGTCGAGCGAGCGACGGCAGCGGTCGACGAGCTCCCGCGGGGGCACCCCGCGGGACGAGTGGTAGCTGACGAGCTTGGTGATCGTGATGGGGACGCCGGCCTTCGCCTGGACGCGGAAGACGTTCTTGGCGATGTCCGGCTCGATGAGCGTGCGGACGTTGTAGTCGTTCTCCGTCTCGATGATGTGATCGGCGACGACGGCGACGGTCATCCCGGAGGCGGCGACCCGATACGACAGCGCGGAGCGCAGCCCGTCCTGCCAGTGCTCCGCCGGCTCCAGCACGCGGTCCGCGATGCGCTCGGCCTTGCGCGGGTCGAAGGCGGCGCCCTTGGTCGTCATCGGGGAGCCGGCGTAGACGCCCGCCCCGTCCTGACGGTTGAGCAGCTGGCAGCTGATCGTGACCGGGGCGTTGGCGTTCTCGACGACGACCTCGAGCCGCAGCACGGCGAGGTGGCGCTCCTCGAAGCTCACGAGACGCTGATCCCGCATGCGCACCCGCTTGCCGGACGGGGTCTCCCAGACCACGCGCCGTTCCAGCACGCCCGTGCGCATGTCGAGCGTGCGGGCGTACTCGCGCACGTCCGCGTCGTCGAGGGAGATCGGCTCGTCGTCGACGTAGAGGCGCATCACCTTGGCGTCGGGGGCGTTGACGATCGTCTGGCCGACCTCGGCGAAGCCGTAGGCCTGCTCGGCGTGCCGGATCGGCCACGTCTCGTGCAGGCCGTTGATGAAGGTGCCGTGCTCCTGCGCGCCGCGCCCCTCGATGTGGTTGCCCCGGAGCCCGAGGTAGCCGTTGCCGACCGAGAACAGCGTCTCGCCGACACCCTCCTCCGAGTAGCGCGTCTCGATGAGACGCCACGGGTCGACGGGGAAGCGGTCGCGGTCGATCATGCGGTCTCCGGGGTGTCGGTGCGGGCGGCGGGAAGCAGGACGCCGAGGTCGTCGACGACGTGGGTCGCGCCGGCGGCGCGGAGTGCGTCGGCGCCGGCGCCGCGGTCGACGCCGATGACGACGGCGTAGCCGGCGGCGGCGGCCGATGCGGCACCGGAGGTGGCGTCCTCGACGGCGATGCTGCGGGCCGGGTCGACGCCGAGGGCCGTGGCGCCGGCGGCGAACATGTCGGCCGCGGGCTTGGAGGCGAGGTGCTCGCGCTCGGCGACGACGCCGTCGATCACGACGCGGAAGAAGGACCGGATGCCGGCGGCCGCCAGCACCTCTTCGGCGTTCTTGGAGCTGGAGACGACGCCGAGCGGGATCCCCGCGGCGTGCAGCGCCTCGACGACGGCGAGGGAGCCGGGGAACGGAGCGATGCCCTGGCTGCGGAGGGACGCCGCGAACGCGGCGTTCTTGCGGTTGCCGATCCCGCAGATGGTCTCGGCGGACGGGTCGTCGTCCACCGAACCCCAGGGCACCTCGACGTTGCGGCTGCGCAGCAGGCTCGCGACGCCGTCGTAGCGCTTCTTGCCGTCGACGTAGGCGAAGTAGTCCTCGTCGGTGTACGGCGGCGTGATGTCCCAGCGGGCGAAGACGTCATCGAAGACCGCCTTCCAGGCGCGCATGTGCACCTCGGCGGTCGGCGTGAGGACGCCGTCGAGGTCGAACAGCACACCGTCGGCGTGGAACAGGTCGGGCAGCGCGTCTGGCACAGAGCCTCCAGGAGAAGGACGAGGGTCGGGTCGGCACCTCTCCGTGCCACTGTGCAAGCGTAATGGCGGTGGCGCGCGCGGGGTAACCCCGGACCGCGATCAGAGCAGTTCGGCCGTCTGCCTGGCGATCTGGAGCTCCTCGTCGGTGGGGACGACGAGGACCGTCACGGCCGAGGCGTCCGTCGAGATGACGCGGAGGCCGCGCTCCTTCGCCTCGTTGCGGGCGGGATCGATCTCGATCCCCGCGAAGCCGAGCGTCGCCATCGCCGCCGCCCGCACGGGCGCCGCATTCTCACCGACGCCGGCGGTGAAGGACACGACGTCGACCCCGCCGAGCTGGGCGATGTAGGCGCCGGCATAGGCCCGCAGACGGTGGACGTACACGTCGAAGGCGAGCGTGGCGGCCTCCTCCCCCGCGGCGACGCCGGCGAGGATGTCGCGCATGTCGCTGCGTCCGGCGAGTCCCGCCAGCCCGCTGCGGGTGTTCAGCAGCGCGTCGAGGTCGTCGATGGTGTAGCCGGCGCGACGGGACAGATGCACGAGAGCGGCCGGGTCGATGTCACCCGACCGCGTGCCCATGACGAGGCCCTCGAGCGGCGTGAGGCCCATCGAGGTCTCGACCGAGCGACCCCCGTCGATCGCGGTGACCGAGGCGCCGTTGCCGAGGTGGAACACGAGCTGTCGGAGGGTCCCGAGGTCGCGCCCGAGGAAGCGTGCGGCGGTCTCGCTGACGTACTGGTGGCTCGTGCCGTGGAATCCGTACCGACGGACACGGTGCTCGGCGGCGAGCGCCGCATCGATCGCGTAGGTGTAGGCCGCCGGCGGGAGCGTCTGATGGAACGCGGTGTCGAAGACCGCGACATGCGGGACGTCGGAGAACACGGCACGGGCCGCCCGGATGCCGGCGAGGTTCGCCGGATTGTGCAGCGGCGCGAGCACGGCGAGCTCGTCGATCTGCCGCTCGACGTCGGCGTCGATCAGGGTCGGCGCGTAGAAGCGCGCACCGCCGTGCACGACCCGATGCCCGACCGCGACCGGCGGATGCGCGTCGAGGGAGGGGCCGTGCGCGGCGAACTGCGCGCGCATGACCTCGAAGGCCGCGGCGTGGTCGGGGATGGCCTGTTCGTCGCGGTACGTGGCGTCGAGCATCGTCGCCGACGGTCCGTCACCCGGCTCCGGGCGCACGGTGTGGGCGACGGGGCTGGAGTCCTGGCCGATGCGCTCGATGAGCCCACTGGCGAGCTCGTCCTCGTGCGCCGTGTCGATGAGGCTGTACTTCAGCGAGGACGACCCGCTGTTGATGACGAGGATCGCGCTCACGCCTTCTCCCCCGCTCGTTCGGCGCCCTGGGCCTGGATCGCCGTGATGGCCACCGTGTTCACGATGTCGTCGACGAGCGCGCCGCGGGACAGGTCGTTGATCGGTTTGTTGAGCCCCTGCAGCACCGGACCGATGGCCACGGCGCCGGCGGAGCGCTGCACCGCCTTGTAGGTGTTGTTGCCGGTGTTGAGATCCGGGAAGACGAACACGGTCGCGCGCCCCGCCACGGCCGAGTCCGGCAGCTTGGCCTTGGCGACCGCCGCGTCGGCGGCGGCGTCGTACTGGATCGGACCCTCCACGAGGAGTTCGGGAGCGCGCTCGCGCACGAGCGCCGTCGCTGCCCTGACCTTGTCGACGTCGGCCCCGGACCCGGACTCGCCGGTGGAGTACGACAGCATCGCCACGCGGGGGTCGATGCCGAACTGCCGGGCGGTGGTGGCGGACGAGATCGCGATGTCGGCGAGCTGCTCGGCCGTGGGATCGGGGATGACCGCGCAGTCGCCGTACACGAGCACGCGGTCGGCGAGGGCCATGAGGAACACGCTGGAGACGACGTTCACCCCCGGCTTCGTCTTGATGATCTCGAAGGACGGCCGGATCGTGTGCGCCGTGGTGTGCGCGGCACCGGAGACCATGCCGTCGGCGAGCCCGAGATGCACCATCATCGTCCCGAAGTAGGAGACGTCGGTGACGGTGTCGGCGGCCTGCGCGAGCGTGATCCCCTTGTGGGCGCGCAGCCGCGCGTACTCGGCGGCGAAGCGCTCAACGAGGGCCGGGTCGGTGGGACTCAGCACCTGCGCGCCGGCGATGTCGAGGCCGAGTTCCGTCGCCCGCGCGCGGATCGCGCCGTCGTCGCCGAGGATCGTCAGCTCCGCCACCTCGCGGGACAGCAGCGCCGCCGCCGCCCGGAGGATGCGGTCGTCGTCGCCCTCGGGGAGGACGATGTGGCGGCGGTCGGACCGCGCGCGTTCCATCAGGCCGTACTGGAACATGAGCGGCGTGACGACGTGCGCCTCCGCGAGCCCGAGCTGCTCGGTGAGCTCGGCCACGTCGATGTGCGCCTGGAAGAGTCCGAGCGCCCGGTCGTAGCGACCGCGCGAGTCGGCGGAGATGCGTCCGCGGGTGCCCATCACCCGCACCGCCGTGTCGTAGGTGCCGAGGTCGGTGGTGATGATCGGCACCGAGGAGGCGAACCCGTCGAGCAGCTGGAGGATCGGGTCCGGCAGCGGGAACGGCCCGTTGAGGATGATCCCGGCGATCCGCGGGAACGTGCCGGAGGAGTCGGCGAGAAGGGCGGCGAGCAGCACCTCGGTGCGGTCTGCGGGGATCACGACCACGGCCTCGTCGGTGAGGCGCGGCAGGACGTTCACCATCGACATGCCGGCCACGACGATCGACAGCGCGACCGCGGTCAGACGATCCTCGTCGCCCTTGAGCAGCGTCCCGTCGACCGCGGAGACGATGCCGCGGATGGACGGCGCGACGAGCGCGCGGTCCTCGGGGAGCGCCCAGACCGGCGTGCCCTCGGGGAGGACCGCCCGCACCGCGTCGACGATGGCGTCGAGCCCGTCGGGGTCGGCCCTGTTCACGGCCACCGCGAACAGCTCCGCGCGCTCCTCGGCCAGTTCCGGCAGCGCCAGGGCGGCGATCTGGCCGACGGCGGCGGCCTCCCGCGCCGTGGTCGTGCCGAGCTGCTCGGCCTGCCGCTGCTGGTCGCGTCCGCTCAGCACGAGCAGGACGGGGGCGCCGAGGTTCGCCGCGATCCGGGCGTTGAAGCCGAGCTCGGCGGGGCTCGCGACGTCGGTGTAGTCGCTGCCGACGATGACGACGGCGTCGCACTGCGCCTCGACGGCCTTGAAGCGCGCGACGATGGTCGACAGCGCGCCCTCGGGATCGGCGCGCACGTCGTCGTAGGTGACGCCGATGCAGTCCTCGTACTCGAGCTGGACGCCGTCGTGGGCGAGCAGCAGCTCGAGGATCTCGTCGCGCTCGGCGACCGCGCGGGCGATCGGGCGGAACACGCCCACGCGCGGCGACACGCGCATCAGCGCATCGAGCACCCCGAGGGCGATCGTCGACTTCCCGGTGTGGCCTTCAGCCGAGGTGATGTAGATGCTCCGCGACACGGCTCCAGCTTAGGCGGGCACCCCGACACCGCACCCCGCCGCTGCCGTGACAAACGCGCGCGTCACTCGCACGGGCCGGACAGCACGTCGACGACGGCGGCCGCATCCTCCTGGTACCGCGTGTAGTAGTCCCGGTCCGTGTTCACCTGCACCCGGTGGATGGCGTGCGACGGCGCCATCGACCGCCAGTCGGGGACCCGCGCCAGGCGCTCGAAGAACAACCGGGCCGCGGTGGCGGGATCCATCCGCTGCTCCGCGCTCCCCCACCAGTCCTGCTGCTGGAAGAGGCCGATGCTCGTCGTGCGCGATCCATCCGGATTGGTCCAGCCGCGCGTCTCCCAGTCCCCGTAGTCGATGTTGCGCAGGCTGCTCTCCCCCATCGCGGTCATGACGCCGAGGATCTGGCCGTCCCGCGCGAACCCGAGCTCGTCGGCGGTGCGGATGATGGTCGCGGCGTTCTCGAGCTGTTCGCCGCTCCACCCGGCGACGCCCGCCTGGGGGAAGGTCGACGGCCGGTCGAGGCAGACCGGCGCCGGATCCCTCGCCAGCCCCAGCGGGATGAGCACGAGCAGCACCGCCCCCGCGGCCACCACCGCGGCGGACACGGCGACGCGCCGCAGGATCCGCTTCCGCTGTGCGCGCCGGGCGGCCCGACGGCGGGCCTCGCGGCGTCGGCGGTTGGCGGCCTCGCGCGACGCGGCGGGCCGCCGAGTCGACGGGGTCCGCGTCCCCGTCGTCCTGCTCGTGCGCGGAGCCGTCATCGTCCGACGGCGCGGCGCTGGTCGGGACGCCGTCCGGCGAGCGCGGCTGCACCGCCCCCGATGGCACCGAACAGATGGCCCTGCCAGGACACGCCGTCCGCGACGCCGAACACCCCGGCCAGCATGGTGCCGCCGTACAGGCCGACCACGACGACCGCGATCACCGCGTAGAGGATGCGGTGCGACACGCGCCCGGGGGCGAACACCCGCATCACCACGTAGCCGAAGTACCCGAACACGAGCCCGGAGGCGCCCACGGTCAGCGTTCCGGGGGCGTTCACGAGCCAGGTCCCGAGCCCGCCGACGACCGCGACGATCACGGTGACGGCCCAGAACCGGCGCGTGCCCTCGACCGCGACCAGGCAGCCGAGCACGAGGAACGGCACGGAGTTCGCGATCAGATGCGCCCAGCTCGCGTGCAGCAGCGGGGCGAAGACGATCCCCAGCAGTCCCGCAGGGTCCCACGAGCGGATGCCGAGGCCGCTGAAGGAGCCTGGCAGCACGGCGTCCGCGAACTGCACCGCCCACATCGCCGCGAGCAGGAGCACGGGCGAGGCGAATCGCCGCAGCGGATGCTCGGGCCTGGCCGGCGGAGGAACGGTCACCGCTCGATTCTCGCAGGAGCACCCTGGGGCCGGCTGGACGCGGGCAAAAGAAAAGACCCTCCGCGCACCCAGCAGAGCCCGGTTACCCTTGCTGCGTTTCCGCCCTGGGGGAATTGGCCTGGATGCCGCCACGCGGAGAGCCGTCGTCCACTCTACCCGACGCCGACCGTCGCGATGACACACCCCGCTCGTCGAGAGACTGTGCAGGTCAGGGATCCATCGATGCGCGGACGGAGACGACGGACGGTTCCTCATCTGCTCGCTCGGAGAACCAGTCGACCAACTCCGACGGGCACTCGACGTCCGCGACCTGGACATCGAAGCTCCCCGGCACGCCCGACAACTCGGCGCACCCATAGATGCTTGCCGAATATCCGGCCAGGCCGGACGGGATCGAGACGTTGATGGGGAAGAACACACAGGCTGTGATCGTGTCGCCGGCACGCTGCAAGCAGTACATGGTGTTCGCTGCCCGAGCATCTGGCAGTTCCTCGAGCCCGGACAAGAGTTCGAACGTGGAAACCTCCGCGTAGTGTTCGGGGGCGGGATCGCTGCCGGTGGGGGTCGACTCCACCGCCGAGCTCATCGCAGCCACTGCGGCCCTCACATCGTTTCCGAGGCGCGCTTCGGCGATTCCGCCTGTATCGGGTCCACATGCGGTGAGCATCACGGCCATCGAGAGAACCATGCACGCCTGAGCCGCCCGCGTCCTCCTCACCACTGCAGCACACCTGTCCCTGTTTGACCCGACCCCGAGCGACTGTTCACCATCCGAGCACTCAATGCATACCACCTTGCTCGACGCCGCGGTACCGAATCTGGGGCTGACCGCCGGCCCGCTGTCTGCGGGATACCGGGCAGCCCGGCATGGTCCCGTGGGCCGTGCGGAGCGTACGATCGATGCACGCGCATCGTTGCGCCGGACGAGAGGGAACGCATGCCAGAGAACGCCCCCCTGAGCCCGGTCGCGATCGACGCCGACGGATTCGCCGCCCAGACCGCGGCCATCCTCGGCTCGATCAGCCAGGTGATCGACGGGAAGCCCGAGGCCGTGCGCAGCGCCCTCGTCTGCCTTCTCGCCGAAGGCCATCTGCTCATCGAGGACGTGCCCGGCGTCGGGAAGACGATGCTGGCGCGCGCCCTCGCCGCGACCGTCGACGCCACCGTCCGGCGCATCCAGTTCACCCCTGACCTCCTGCCCGGCGACGTCACGGGGGTCTCGGTCTACAACCCCGTCGATCGCGAGTTCGAGTTCAAGCGCGGCGCCGTCTTCGCCCACATCGTCATCGCCGACGAGATCAACCGTTCCTCCCCCAAGACCCAGTCCGCGCTCCTGGAGGCCATGGAGGAGGGACAGGTCACGGTCGACGGCTCCACGCATCGGCTGCCCGACCCGTTCCTCGTCGTCGCCACACAGAACCCGCTGGAGATGGAGGGCACCTACGCGCTCCCCGAGGCGCAGCGCGACCGGTTCATGATGCGCATCTCGATGGGTTACCCCGACCCCGCGGCCGAGGCCCTCATGCTGCGGCAGCGTGACGTCGTGAACCCGCTGGCGACCGTGACCCCGGTCGCGGACGCCACCGCGATCTCGCAGCTCATCGCCTGGGCCCGGGCCGTGCATGTGGCGCCCGCGCTCGAGGAGTACGCCGTCGCCCTCGCCCAGGCGACGCGGAACGACCCCAGCCTGCACCTCGGCGCCAGCCCGCGGGCCACGTTGCAGCTCGTCCGCGCCGCGAAGGTCTGGGCCGCACTGGACGGCCGCGACTACGTCATCCCGGATGACATCACGGACCTGCTGATCCCCGTGTTCGCCCATCGGCTGCTCCCGGCCCGCGGCGCGCATCGGGCGGGCGCCCAGCCGGTCGAGGCGGCGCTCACCCAGATCGCGGAGCGCGTGCGCGTGCCCGTCGCGACCCGTTCCTGAGGACACTGCCATGCGCCGTCGTCGACTGCTCACGCCGCGCGGCACCGGTGCGCTCATCGCCGCCCTCGCATGCATGATCGCGGCCAACGTCCTCGGCGCGCGGATCCTGCTGTACCTCGGGGTGCTGCTGGCCGCGCTCACGCTGTTCGCCGCCCTCGCGGTACGCCTCCCGCGGCGCTCCGGGACGGTCAGTCGGCAGATCTCGACCGACCTGCTGACGGTGTCCGAGACCTCGCGGGTCACGGTCCGCTTCACGTTGCGCGCCCTCCGGGTCCCGCACGGGCTGTGGCACGACGTCCTTCCCACCGCGGTCACCGGAGACTCGAGCGGCGAATACCCCGCGGACACACCCCAGCTCAGCTACCTCGTCACCGGCGTGCGCCGCGGCGTCTGGCCCCTGGGGCCCCTCGTGCTGCGGACGGTCGATCCGTTCGGTCTCGCCCAGCGCGAGCAGGCGTTCGGCGACACGCGCACCGTCACGGTCGTCCCGGAGGTCTTCGCGCTCACCCCGCTCGCCGTGCGGATCGGCGCCGCGGGCGGGACCGCGCACACCTCGTCCACCCGCCTCGGCCAGGGCAGCGACAACCTCTCGCCCCGTGGGTACGCCCCCGGCGACTCGATGCGTCGCATCCACTGGAGGGCCACGGCACACCGCGGCGAGCTCATGGTCCGGCAGGAGGAAGAGGAATCGAGCCCGGACGCGGTCGTCGTGCTCGACCGCGCCGCCGGCGGCTGGGCGCCGGGCACCGATGTCGTCGACCCGGCGTTCGAGGCCGCCGTCTCCCTGTGCGCATCCGCCGCCGTCCACCTCGCAGCGGAGGGGTACAGCGTCGACGTCCTGGACAGCGCCGGCACGCTCCTCGGCGCGCTCCGCGGACACGAGGACGACCGGGACGGACTCCTCGTCGCCCTGGCGATGGTGACGCCGCGCGGTGAGAGACGCGATCTCGTCGCCCTCCTGGGAGGGACTCCGCCGGGCCCGCTCGTCTACGTGACCGGACGGCTGGACGAGGAGGACGCCGCGCTGCTGCGCCCGGCCGGGGCTGCGGCGCCGCTGCTGTTCAGCACGGATCCGCTTCCGGGAGCGGAGGACGCCGCCCGCCACCACGGCTGGACGGTGACGCGGCTCGGCATCGACGTGGCGGACGCCTGGGACGACGCGCTGTCGGCACGGACGGGAGCCACCGATGTTCCGCGCTGAGCGCCCGCAGCCCGCTCCTGTCCCCGCCGGCACGAGCGCACGCTGGCACCGCGACAGGGAGGAGCCGCCGCCCGGTGTGCTCGCGCCGGCGGCCCTCGCCGGGCTCGCCGCACTCACGGCGCTGTGGCCGTTCACCGCCGTCATCGTCCCGGGGACCTGGTCCTTCGTCGCGACCGTGGTCATCATCGCGGTCGTGGGGGTCGGCGCGCTCGTGCGTCACCTCCTGCGCAGGCGCTCGGAGGGCATCGCCGGGCTGCTCGCCCTCCTGGGGCAGATCATCGTGGCGGTCGGCGTGCTCACGCTGCTCCTCGCGGGGGACACCGCGGCCGTCGGGGTCGTCCCGACGGCCGCGACCCTGAGCCGGTTCCAGGTCCTGGCTGCGGCGGCAGCGGAGGAGATCGTCTTCGGCTCCGCCCCGCTGGAGGCCACTCCGGGGCTCGCAGCGGCCCTCGGCGCGGGCTTCGCGGTCGTCGCGATCCTGCTCGATCTCCTCATCGTGAACCGATCCGCCGTGCTCGCGACCGTGCTGATGGGCGTCACCGGCGCGGTGCCCATGATCATCACCCTGGGTGCCCCGAACCTGGGGTGGTTCGCCGCGGCGGCTGTCGTGGGCCTCCTCGTGTTCCGCTTCACCGCCCGCCGCCATCCGGAGTCGCCGCGCCGATCGTCGCCAGGGGTCGCGGTCGCCGTGGGCGCCGCCGCCCTCGCGACCACCTTCGTCGTGACGCCGCTGCTCCCGGTCGGCTCGACCATCACGGGCACCGGGGTCGGCGTGACGGTCGATGCCTCGCTGCGGCTGGGCGACGATCTGCGGCAGCCGAGCCCCGTCGAAGTGCTGACCGTGGCCGCGAAGGCGGACGCCGCCCCGTACCTCCGTCTCACGACGCTCTCCCGGTTCGACGGCCGCGTGTGGCAGCCCGATCGCGGCGACCTGCAGTCTCAGGTCGACGGCTTCGGCGAACCGGAGTGGGGAGACGACATCACCACCGCCGAGCAGACGACCTCGATCCGAGTGCTGCGCATGTCGAGTTCCTGGCTGCCGCTGCCGTATCCCGCCACCGACGTGCAGGGACTCAGCGCAGCATGGCGCGTCTCGCCCGAGAACCGCACCCTGTTCTCCCGCCGTGCCGATGCGGTCGGCAACGATTACACCGTGACCTCGCTCCGAGTGACACCGACGCTGGAGCAGATCCGCGCGGCGGAGGCCGCCCCGCCTGTCGAGGACGCGGAGCGCGAGGACGTCGAGCTGCCGGGAATCATCTCCGAGTTGGCGTCAGAGGTCACCGCGGACGAGGAGTCCGACTACGACCGTCTGGTCGCGCTGCAGAACTGGTTCCGGTCGGAGTTCGAGTACTCGCTGGAGACGCCCGTCGACGAGGGGTTCGACGGAACCGGCGCTGACGCGGTGGCCCGTTTCCTCGAAGAGCGGTCCGGGTACTGCGTGCACTTCGCAGGCTCCTTCGCCCTCATGGCCGAAAGCCTGGGCATGCAGGTGCGCATCGTGGTGGGGTACCTCCCCGGGTCGCCTACCGATGAGAAGCGCGGAGACGAGTCGATCTTCTCGGTGTCGAGCGATCAGCTGCATTCCTGGCCCGAGGTGCTGTTCCCGGGGATCGGCTGGGTACCGTTCGAGCCGACCGCCTCCCTCGGCGTGCCCACGGCCTTCCGTGCAGGGATCACCGGAGGGGGGACCGGCGGCAGCCCGACCACCCCGGCACCGACCACGGCACCTCAGACCGAGGAGACGTCGGGCCCGGAGGTCGACCGGAGGGACGCGGATGCCGGCTCGACGGACTCCGGGGAGCTGAGACGGCTCGACCCGACGCCCGTGCTCCTCGCCGCGCTCGGAGTCGTGGCCCTCCTTCTGCTTCCGGCGGCCGTCCGGATCGTCGAGCGGCGCGTCCGCATGGGCCGTGCGGCGCGAGGCGACGCGGCCGCCGCCTGGGCGGAACTGCGGGACACCCTCCTCGACCTCCGGATCGCGGTCTCGGATGCGGACAGTCCTCGGATGCGGGCCGCCGGGCTCGTCCGGGAGGCGGGGGCGGACGAGGAGGCGCTGGGGCGGCTCATCACGGCCGTGGAGCGGGCCAACTACGCTCGCTCGTCCGCGGTGGAGGACGATCTCGCGGCGCCCCTGCGGTCCGTGCTCGTCAGCCTCCGCGCGCATGTCGACGGCACGACGCGAGCCCGAGCCGTGCTGCTGCCGCGGTCGCTCTACGCCCCGCGGGGGTCCGACTCGCGGCTCCTGATCTGACGCTCGGCCGCCGGACGCTCAGGTCTGCGACGGAGCAGCCGTCACATGCGCCGGGCACGTGACGGCCTCGCAGTCCGCGCAGACCACGAACTGCATCCGGCAGGAGAGGTCGGGGCAGTTCGCGGTGCGTTTGGTCGCCGCACCACACCCTGCACACACGCCGATGACGCGCGCGTGATCCGAGAAGTCGACGGACCCGCGCCCGTCGAAGACGTAGAGCGATCCGTCCCAGAGGCCGTCGTCGCCGTACGTCTCGCCGTAGCGGACGATGCCGCCCTCGAGCTGGTAGACCTCGCCGAAGCCGCGGGACACCATGAGGCTCGACAGCACCTCGCAGCGGATGCCCCCGGTGCAGTAGGTGACGACGGGCTTGCCCTTCAGGTCGTCGTACACGCCGGAGTCGAGCAGACGCACGAAGTCCCTGGTGGTCTCGGTGTCCGGCACGACGGCGCCGCGGAAGCGTCCGATCTCAGCCTCCAGCGCGTTCCGGCCGTCGAAGAACACGACCTCGTCCCCGCGCTCGGCGACCAGGGCGTGCAGCTGGTCGGGGGTGAGCCGCGCGCCTCCGCCGACGACGCCGTCCGCGTCGACGCGGAGCTCGTCCGGGGCGCCGAACGACACGATCTCGTCGCGCACCTTCACGCTCAGCTTCGGGAAATCGAGGCTGCGGCCCGCCTCGTCGAGTCCGGTGCCCTCGCTCCATTTGATGTCGGTGTCCCGGAAGGGGGCGTAGGAGCGGAACGAACGCGCCCACTTCTTCAGAGCCGGGAGGTCCCCGCCCAGAGTGCCGTTGACGCCGTGCGCCGAGATCAGCAGCCGTCCGCGCAGCCCCAGCGCCTCGCCGAGGTCACGCTGCCAGACGCGGATGGCCTCCGGGTCGGCGAGCGGGGTGAACGCGTAGAAGAGGACGATCTTGGGGGTGGCCACCCAGGAATCCTACGTCGCCTCCTGAAGCGCTACGACACGTCCCTCCGCAGGAAGACGATCGCCCCTGCGCCGACCGCGAGCAGGACCCATCCTGCCGCGAAGGGCACGGCCGCGGGCCCGAGGCGTCGATCCGCCGGGATGCCGATGACGGACACGTCGAACTGGAAGGCGCCGAGCAGGGCCGGGAGAGGCAGGTATGCGGCGCCTGCGCTCCAGAACAGCGCGACGAGCATCCCGAACCCCATCGTGAGCGCGGCGGCGAAGAGCGCCGCGAGATGCGCCTGCACGACGATGCCGACGCCCAGCCCCCACAGCGCCGCGGCCGCACCGAGGGCGACAGCCGACGCGACGGCCGACGCGTTCACGGGCACGCCGCCCATGGTGACGAGCAGCGCCGTGCGACCGCCGACCACCGCGGCGCCCGCGACGACCGCGCCGCCCAGCGCCGCGGCGGGCACCCGGGCGACGAGCAGCGCCCATCGGGACTCCAGCATCAGCCGCTGCGCGACGACGCCGTCCCGCCGGTCGATCGTGTAGCGGAAGGAGCCGTAGACGGCCGCGAGGATGCCGGCGTAGGTCGCGAGCACGGCGTCGAAGGGGGCGACAAGCTCCTCCCGGGCCGCCGACGGGGCCTCGGCGAGCTCCGCCGGGATGCTCATCGCCAGGGAGAGGGACAGCAGGAAGGCCGCCAGCGCGACTCCGAGGAGGACGACGTCCCCGGCCGCGCCCCGCGCCTGTGCCCGCAGCGCTCGACCGATCACGCGACGCTCCGCCGTCCCCGGACGGCGGCGAGCGCGACGAGGCCGACCGCCCATGCCGTCCCGATGGCGAGGGCGGGCGCGAAGGCGAGCAGTCGGCCCTGGTACTCCGGCACGCTCAGCGCCGCGATGGCCATGCCGGGAGAGAACCGCGCGATCTCGGGCGCGGTCCGCAGCATCGCGAACTCCAGCGCCATCGGGAAGACGAGGACGATGATCGCCGTTGCGTAGTAGTTCCGGGTGATCCAGCCGATCGCGCCGCCGATGAGGGCACCGAGGACCACACCGCCCAGAGCCCCCACGACGATGCGCCCTGCCTCCGCCGTGAACACGAGGCTGAGCCCGTGCCGGGCGAGGAAGACGGAGATGCCGAGCGTCCACAGCAGGATGACGACCACGGCCAGCGTGAGGGCGATGAAGACGCCCGCGACCAGCTTCCCCGGGAAGGCGCGGCGGAACCCGACCGCCGTGAGCGTCCGGTCCATGGAGCCGTAGTAGTACTCCCGCGTCACCGGGTACGCGCCGACGAACGCCGCCGAGATGACCGACCACGCGAGCGGCTCCAGCAGCCGGGCCGTCGCCGTGCCCGCGTCGAGGCCGTCCACCGCGAGACGGGAGCCGTCGGAGAAGAGCACGAAGGCCGGCATGAGGACCGCGACGAGGTACACGGCCAGGATCGACAACCCGCTCACCGCGCGCAGCAGTTCGCCGCGGATCACGCCGCTCATGCGGGGGCTCCTTCGACGAGGTCGAAGTACCGGCTCTCGAGCGAGTCGGCCCCGCCCGTGACGAGGTCGTCCAGCCTCCCGGCGAAGAGCGCGCGCCGTTTGATGACGACCACCTCGTCCACGACCTGCTCGAGCTCGGAGAGCTGATGACTGGAGACGAGCACCGTGCCGCCGCGTTCGGCGAAGCCGCGGAGGAACCGGCGCAGCCACCGGATGCCGTCGGGGTCCAGACCGTTGGCAGGCTCGTCGAGGATGAGCGTCCGCGGCGCACCGATCAACGCCGCGGCCAGGCCCAGCCGCTGCGCCATGCCCGTCGAGTAGGTCTTCACACGACGGCGCGCATCGGCGGCGAGGCCCACCTCGTCCAGCACCTCGTCGACGCGGTCGCGGGGCATCCCGGCGGCGAGCCGGCAGATCTCCAGGTGCCGTCGCCCCGAGATGCCGGGCTCGAAGCCGAACCCGTCCATGTGGACGCCGACGTGCGCCGCCGGGTTGTCCAGCGTCCCGAACGGCGCCCCGTCGATGACGGCCTCGCCGCTGGTCGGCCGCACGAGTCCGACGATCGCCCGCAGCGTCGTCGACTTCCCCGCGCCGTTCGGGCCGAGAAGCCCGACGATCGCCCCGCGGGGCACCGCGAACGACAGGTCTTCGACGGCGGTGCGGCGTCCGAACCTCTTCGTGAGGCCGCGTGCCTCGATGGCGTGCTGATTCATGTTCATCCTCTCTCCTCCTCGCTCGTGAGAGCTGTCAGCGGGGACGCGACCGTCGCCCAGAGCGCCTGCCAGAGCGGGGTCGTGCCGAGGTCGACGCGCGCCTGTCCGGCCGCCGGCAGGGCACCCCGCTCCCCCGTCACCTCCACCTCCGCCACGGCCGTCGCCGGGACCGATGCCTCGGGCATCCTGACCGGGAAGAGCGCCTCGATCGGCACCTCGGTCTCCGTCGCAGGTCGGGTCCGGATCGTCCCCTCGCCGAGGTACTCGCTGGCGAGGATGCCCCGCGTCGACAGGACCACCGGAGCGCCGTCCGGGATGCGGGCGCCGGGATCCCGTCCGCCCTGCACCAGGACCACCCGGTCGTCGTCCACGGAGAACCCCAGCACCGCGGCCGTCGGGACCGGGACGAGGATGCCGGCGGCCACGATTCCGGCCGCGAGCGCGGCGGTCACGCCGACGAGGCGGAACCGCGAGGCACCCGATCGCCACACCCGGAGCAGAGCGCGCACCAGGAGGACGACACCCGCCACGACCACGACGGCCTCCAGAGCGAGCACGAAGAGGCTCGCCGCCAGGCCGCCTCCGTCGAGCAGCTGCGCGGTCCGGACGACTGCGAACAGCACCATGACGACCGGGGCCGCCAGGCAGCAGAGACCGAACGGCACGCTCCACCACCGCTCCAGCGCCCGCGGCTGCCGCGGCGCCCCGAACACGAGGCGGGCGAGGAAGCCCGCGCCGTCGCGGATCGACCTCCTCCGGAGATTCGGCTCGTCCAGGGCGCTCATCAGGGCGAGGTACCCGTCGAAGCGCACGAAGGGGATCAGGTTCACGAGTACGACGACCGTGCAGGAGATCGCGAGGAGCAGCAGTGTCTCGCGGGCCGCCGCCGACGGCAGGGCGAGAGCGGCGAGCATGGCCACCGCCGCCACCGTGGCGTGGACGGCGGGGCCGGCCAGGGCGATCGCCACACGATGCCGGCGGTCGGGGAGCCGCCAGCCGTCCGTGACATCGACGAAGAAGGCGGGCGTGAGGTACAGGAGCATGAACCCCGCGCGCCGCGGCCGGCCTCCCAGCCGGGTGAGGGTGAGCCCGTGCGCGGTCTCGTGGACCAGCGTCGCGAGACCGAGCGCCACGACGACGAGGGCGAAGCCGGCGAGCGGCACAGGACGAGCGAGCACGGCACCCAGCTCGCCGGGGTGCAGGGCCGCGCCGACGATCCCGGCCCCGACCACCGCGGCGACGACCGCGAGGACCGCACGACGCGGTACGGGCACGACCACACGGTCGAGACGCGCGAAGAGCGCGGAAGCGCGGAGGGTCGCGAACTGCACGGTGAACGGCGGCCGATACGTGACACGGCCGGGCAGCCGGGACGCGCCCCCGTCCAGGAGCCCGTTGTCGCGGAAGCGCTCCATCAGTCGCAGCACGCTCTCGTCGGTCTCCCCCGGGGCGAAGCGCGTCTGCAACGCCGAGACGGGAGTCCGGCCGTCCATCGCCGTCAGCAGGTCGACCACCGCTCGGGACAGTCGGGCGGTCGGCACGCCCTGGACGGTGGCGAGCCACCCGGACCCCTCCGCCGTCGGCTCGAACGCGACGCCGGCGGCGAGAGACGGGCACGAGTCCGCCGTGAGGGAGGCGCGGCCGTCCCCGCGGCGACGCCGATCGGGTCGAGGTCCTGCCGTCGTCATCGCCGGCCCCTTCCATCCCCGGCGCGGGAGGTCGTGAGGAGCAGGATCTCCACGCCCGCGGGCGTCCGCACGGGAGACCTCTCCGGCGCCGTGAACCCCGCGGCGACGAGCTCACCCGCGAGGACCTCGGGGGTCAGCACGTGCAGGCGACTCGTGAGGACCGGCACCTCCGCGCGCGGGGCGATGTCCGCGAGGCGGACCCAGTTGACCAGCCGTGCGGCGCCGTCGTCCTCGATCTGCTGTGCGAAGAGGTAGGGCTCGTCTCCGGCGCTGCCGGGGACCGTGATCTCGCGGTCGGTCGGGATTGCGAGAGTGTCCGCCGACACCCCGTCCGCGATGGTGAGGGCGAAGACGCCGGCGGAGGCCAGATGACGTCGAACGCCCGCGTAGAGACGCGCCCGGTCTTCGCGATCGAGCAGCGTGATGGAGGTCGCCCCGAGGACGACGAGGCCGAAGTGCCCGCCGAGTGCGAGGTCGCGCATGTCCGCCACGACGCACTCGACGGTCGCTCCGTGCGGCACGGCGCCGCGGAGGCGCGCGAGCATGTCCGCGGAGAGATCGACCGCCGTGACGCGGTGCCCGGAGCGTGCGAGCGGGATCGTCAGCCGTCCGCTGCCCGCGGCGAGGTCCAGGACGGGTCCGGGGGCCGTGTGCGCGAGCCCCAGGACCTCGCGGATCTCCGCCCGGTCCGGGCCGACGAGCCGGTCGTAGAAGTCGGTGCCGGCTCCGGCGTACAGGTCCTGTGCCCTGGCGGTCGCGCCGACGAGGTCGAGCCGTGCCGCCACGGTCTCGGTGATCAGGGACGTCATCCGTGCATCGCCTCTCCTCGGCTGGATGGTCGGGGGGGTGCGGGCGGACGATCCCGCCCGCACCCGCTGTCAGGTCGCGATGGCGGCGGCTCCGCCGATGATCGCGATGATGTAGCTCGCGTGCTCCCACCACTCGAGCGGGGTGTCGATCTGTTCGAGTTCCAGGAACTCCAGCGACGTGGACTGCACAGTGCACCTCCTAGGTCAGAGCGAGAATTCCGATGATCACGCCCACGGCGAAGCCGCGGATGTAGTCATCGGCATCGCCCGGCGCGTCCATGGCCTCGAGTTCGGTGAACTCGAGCGCCGGCAGTGCTGCGGTCATGCGTCCCTCCTTCCTTTCTCCGATCGAGTGCTGCCGGACGGCATCACGTGGCGGCTGCCGCACCGATCCCGATGAGGACCAGCGCGCCGATCACGCCCTGGTAGAAGCTGTCCCAACTGGGGGCCTCCATCGGGTCGAGCTCCTGGAACCGGATGCTCATCTCCGTGCTTTCGTTCATTCCCGTCACCTCCTCTCCGCCACTCGGGGCCGGCGATCGCCGACCGGGGACGGGCTCCACCGGGAGTCGTGAAGCACAGCGCGGACGTCCGCGGCGCGGATTCCGCGCAGCATGGGGCGGTGATCACCCCACGCCCTCTCCACGGCGGCGGCGATCCGATCGATCTCCCGTGCGCTCGGGCGCGGCGGTGACGGGAGGCCGCCCTGATCGACGACGACGGCGATGCCGGCGGCCGGGTCGCGAGGCAGTGCTGTCCCCGCCGCGACGCCGGCCCAGAAGGCGTCGAGGCTGGCGCGGTCGCCCCAGCGCGGATCGCCCGCACCGATCCGCTGCCAGACGGCGGCGATGACCGCCGCCGTGGCCGTCATCTTGCGGACGCCGAGATGGAAGGCGACCTCGTTCGCGAGGTACCAGTGCCGGGCGCTGTACGGATCGGGGCCGCGAAGGGCGGCCGTGCGCTGGGTCGCGGCGCTGAGCCGCGCGAGGCGCAGGCGTCCCGTCGTCGACATCACGTCCCGCGCGGCCGCCTCGAGCAACGCCCGACCGAGGATCCGCGCGTCGCGGTCGGCCCGCGCCGTCCGTGGACTCGTCGAGGCGCCGGCCACCCGGAGGAACGCCTCCAGCGCTCCCTCTCGCACGGCAGCAGGGGTGAGCGTGGCGAGCTGGTCGGGATCGAGGACGGCGTGGCGCGGACGCAGCGGGCGACCGACGAGGAGCCGGGCTCCGCAGCGGTTCCGGAGGATGGCGACGCTGTTCGTCTCCGACGACGTGCCGAGCGTCGTCGACATCGCGACGATGTCGACCGGCGGAGGCGCGTCGGGCAGGATCGTGAGTGCCGAGGTCGCCGCGTGCCGCAGGGCGAAGTCCAGGAGGCGTCCGGGGCTGAGCGCGAGGGCCGCGATCTTGCTCGCATCGAGGACGCTTCCGCCGCCGACGGCCACGATGACCTCGGGCGGTCGCCGGACGAGCTCCTCGGCGATCAGGAGGATCCCCAGCTCATCCACCGCGGCAGCGTCCACCGTCATCGTCCGGCCCGACTGCGGGGTGGGGAGGGGGTGCGCGACGGCCGCGTCGGCGAGCACCAGCGTGTCGCGTCCCGCTGTCAGACCCACCATCGTCTCTCGTGCGCGCGACCCGTGCCACAGCGTGGGGACGCGTGCGGTGAACGGCACGGTCATGCCACCGCCTCCCGCGCCCGAGCCAGGCCGCCTCGCACGGCCCGGTCGGTCTCGGCCACCTCCGCCGGGGTGAAGCCGTAGCCGGGGATGAGCTGGAAGGAGCTCGGACCGGGGTGCACCACGACACCGCTGTCGGCGATGGCGGACACCACCTCCAGGACGTCGGTCCCGGAGAGCGGGGACCCGTCCGGGCGGCGGAGCCCCACCCCGACGAAGCAGCCGCTGCCGGTGACGTCGGTGACGATCCCGTCCTCCTGCCAGGTCCGCGCGAGGCGATGCAGCGTCGACGCGAGGGCCTGCGTGGTGGCCTCGACGTCGATACGGCGGAGCTCGTCGATCACGGCGAGGACCGCGGCCGCGCAGGCAGGCGTGCCCGCCTGCGTCTCCCCGTGCACGAACGTCCATCCGCCGCGGGCGAATGCCGTCGCGATGCGGTCGCCGACGAGGAGCGCCGCCGCTCCCATCGCCCCGTTCGTCAACGCCTTCGACACGAGGAGGACGTCCGGGGCGGCTGCCCAGCGGTCGGTGGCGAACATCGCGCCGGTGCGCCCGAAACCGGTCGCCACCTCGTCTGCCACCAGCAGGAACCCGTGCCGCTCCCTCAGCTCCAGGAGACGACGGACGAAGGCGGCGGACAAGGCATGGGCGCCGCTGCCGAGGACGGGCTCCACCACGACGGAGGCGACGCGGGAGCCTTCACGCTCCAGCAGCGCTTCGAGCTCCGCCCCCTCGTCAGTGTGCGACACGTGCCGCACCGTGCGCCTGTCGACGCCGTAGACCGACTGCAGCAGGTCGTCGCCGCTCAGCACATGACTGCCGTACATCGTGCCGTGATAGCTGCCGCGCAGGCCGACGACGAGCGACCGCGAGCCCGCGCCCTGCTGCGCCCAGTACTGCCGGGCGAGCTTCATGGCGGCGTCGTTGGCCGCCCCGCCGGAGGTGGAGAAGATCACCCGCCGGTAGCGGTCGGAGCCCGCGAGGGCGATGAGGGCGTCGGCGGCGTCTTCGGCGTACCGGTGCGGGGCGCGGAACAGCGAGAGGTACGACGCGTCGCGGGTCGCCCTGCTCACGGCCTCGGTCACCGCGGGATTGCCGAAGCCGAGGGGCACGTTCCACAGGCCGCTGGTCGCGCAGAGGCGGTCGGAGCCGTCGGCGTAGAAGAGGCGATGACCGGCGGCCCCGATCGCCACCCGATCCGGAGGGAACGCGGTGTCGGCGGGGAGCATCGACGTCCACAGCGCGTGCGGCACGCTCATCTCGCACCGTCCCCCGAGGCGTCCTCGGTCCGCGCACCGAGGTGGACGCCGAGCGCGGCGAGCGCCTCCAGGCACAGGTGCCGTGCGTGGGCATCGGGCACTCCGCAAGCGCGCGCCACGCGCGCCGCCGCCCGCCCGCGTGTGCTCGAGGTCTGGATCGCGTCGACCACCGCCGCGGTCAGCGGCGACAGGAGATGCCGACGGAGCGTCCGGACGTCGGCGAGCAGGAACCCCTCGGCGGTGTCGAGCAGGAACGGGTCGTCGGCCAGGGCCTCCGCCTCCGCGAGGTCGTCATCGAGGAGCGCCCACCCGTAGCCCGCGATCCGGGCGGTGCCGTTCGGCAGGCGGAGCATCTTCCGGAGATCGGCGGCGTCCAGGTATCGACGGAGCCACGGCCGGGTGTCGAGTTCGGCGACGAGGTCGGCCGAGCCGGGCACGCCGCCCAGCATCGACGCCCGCGGGAGAGCCCATCCGAGGGCGTCGGGGAGGTCGTCCACGTGGCCGATCGCCTCCCCCTGCAGCCCGAGATGCACACCGCCGTCCCCGTCGATGCGGACGGCGCGCGGAGTCTCCACCTCCTGCGGCCGCGCGAGAGCGGAGCGGTCCGCCAGCAGCACCCGCGGGTCGAGCATCGCGGCGGCGAAGACTCCGGTGCCGCGAGCGAGGTCGGCGTCGTCGAGGAAGGCACGCCAGCTCGCCTCGTCGAAGAAGCGCATGGCCGTCGGTCCGACGATCTGGACGAAGGAGGCCGCGATGTAGTCCTGGAGCTCGACGCCACGCTCCCCCAGGAACAGCTCGTCACCGAGGTCGGCGAGCCGTCCTCCGTAGCCGACGACCCGCGCCGCCGCCGGCCGAGGCGCCGATCCTGCGGGCTCGAGGATCACGTCCTCGGGGTCGGCCGCAGCCGCGAGGGCCTCAGCCCCGGTCTCCGCCTCGCGCAGGAACACGCGACCGCGTGCCGCGTGCCCGCCGGTGACCCACGCCCGCAGGGCGTGCGGCCCGAGGAGCGGATCTTCGCCCGTCGACCCGTCGTCCTGCCGTGCCGTCGTCGCACTCGTCCCCATGATCCCCCCAGAGAACCGGATCCGTCTGACGCCATTGCGTCTTCATATGAAGATATACAGACCTCTGCTGACGCGCAATATAACAGGTTTCGTGGTCGCGGGCCGGCATCGCCGGTATGTCACGAGGCCCCCGGGACATCGGATAGGATGGACAGGTTGTTCCCTGGTGACGTGTCCGAGCGGCCGAAGGAGCACGCTTGGAAAGCGTGTGTTGTGCAAGCAACCGCGGGTTCGAATCCCGCCGTCACCGCCACAGACGAAGAAGACCTCCGCATCGCGGAGGTCTTCTCTCGTTTCGGGCGGCGTCAGCCGTCGAAGCGCACCCCGTACGTCAGACCACCGGGTGCGGACGGGAGCACGGTCATGCCGAGCCGCTCGTAGAACGCGG
Source organism: Microbacterium sp. str. 'China' (assembly GCF_002993305.1). NCBI lineage: Bacteria > Bacillati > Actinomycetota > Actinomycetes > Micrococcales > Microbacteriaceae > Microbacterium > Microbacterium sp. str. 'China'. Next base: position 2,675,048 of record NZ_CP027434.1, read on the forward strand.
CCGCGCCGGAGTTCGCGGGATCCATGCCGAGGTGCAGCGCCGGGACACCGCGCCGGCGCAGCTCGGCGAAGAGCGTCTCGATGAGACCGCGACCGAGTCCCTGCCCCTGGGTCTCCGGGAGCAGGTCGATGTGCAGATGCGCCGGGTACTCGGCGGCATGCGGCTCGACCCCCGGCTCCCTGGTGTAGCCGTACTCGATCAGCTTCTCCTCGCGCGTCTGCGGGTCCGCCGATCGCGGATAGCGCGCGTGCAGGCCGGGCCACCACTCGTCGCGGAACCAGGCGTAGAAGGCGTCGGTGTCGTCGGTGGCGACGATGTAGCCGATGGTGCGCCCGTCCTCCGCCTCCACGACCCAGGCGAGGTCCGGGTGCCGTTCGACGTACGCCACCGCGAAGAGGTTCCCCCACAGCTCGTCATCGGGCAGCACCCCGGTGGCGTCTCCCCCGGCGTCGGCCGTCCGCAGGCAGATCTCGAACATCGCCGGGCGATCGGTCGGACGGTAGGGACGGATGCGCGACACGGGGGCTCCTCGGACGGGTCAGGTTCCGCTCAGCCTATCGGCGCGGGCAGTCGCCTCGACGTCGCGTCGCACCCACGGCACCAGCCAGGCGGCGAGCACGAGCACGACACCGGCACCGACGAACGCCCCGCCGAGGGTGTCCGTCGCCCAGTGCACCGACAGGAAGGTGCGCGACAGCGCCATGAGCACGATCCAGGCCGCCCCCACGATCGCCACCCACACCCGCGGGAAGAGCACCCAGAGCACCAGGGCGATGGTCGCCGCATTCGCGGTATGACCGGACGGGAACGAGCCGTAGTCGCTCACCACGAGCATGTCGTGCGGCCGGGCACGGCCGAAGACGTTCTTCAGGAGCTGGACGGCTCCGGCGCTGACGAGGAAGCACAACGCGGCGAACAGCGCCCCCCGCCATCGGCGCAGCAACAGCAGGACGGCGATGGTCGCCAGCGGCACGGCGAGGATGGCGACCCAGCCACCGCCGATCCAGTTCAGCGCGAGGGCGAAGCTCAGCATCCAGTCCGCGCGGACCGCGGCGATCGTGTCGTTCCACCACTGGTCGAGGCCGGGCGTCTGCGGATACACGAAGACGACGAGAGCGCCGAGGGCAGTGGCCAGGAGGAGGCAGGCGACGCCCCACCACAGCAGCATCCGTCGATTCATCGTCCCATTGTGACGGACGCCCCCGCGATCGCGGGTCGCCGTGCCGGTCAGCGGGCGATGCGGGCGAGACCCTCCTCGAGATCCGCGATGAGGTCAGCCACGTCCTCGATGCCGACCGAGAGCCGCACGACGTTCTCCGGCACCGCGAGCTCCGTGCCGCGGACCGACGCGTGGGTCATCTCCGGCGGGTACCCGATGAGCGACTCCACGCCGCCGAGCGACTCGGCGAGCTGGAACACGTGCGTGCTCTCGGCGAAGGCCCGGGCGGCGTCCGCCCCCGCGGCGAGACCGAGCGACAGCATGCCGCCGAAGCCGCTCATCTGCCGCGCCGCGATCCCGTGACCGGGGTGCGACGGGAGGCCGGGATAGAACACCTGCGCGAACTCCGGCCGCGCCTGGGCCCATTCGGCGATGGCCTGCGCGTTCTCGGAGTGCTGGCGCACCCGCACCGCGAGGGTCTTGATGCCGCGGGTCGTCAGCCAGGCGTCCAGCGGCGCCGAGACCGCCCCCACCGCGAACTGCTGGAACTTCACGGCCTCGACGAAGCGGTCGTCGCCGAAGACGACGGCGCCGCCCAGCACGTCGGAGTGCCCGCCCAGGTATTTCGTCGTCGAGTGCACGACGAGATCGGCGCCGAGCGCGAGCGGCTGCTGCAGAGCCGGCGAGGCGAACGTGTTGTCCACCACGACGAGGGCACCGGCCGCATGCGCCACCTCGACGATGAGCGCGATGTCGACGACCTTCAGCAGCGGGTTGCTCGGCGTCTCCAGCCACACGATGCGCGTCTCGGGTCGGATCGCCGCGCGGATCACGTCGACGTCGGAGAGCTCGACCGTGGTCGTGTCGATCCCCCACGGCGCGAGCACCTTCGTGAGCAGGCGGTAGGTGCCGCCGTAGACGTCGTTCCCGAGGAGCACGTGGTCGCCGGGCTTGAGGATGCCGCGCAGCAACGCGTCCTCGGCGGCGAGACCGGACGCGAACGACAGCGCCCCGACCCCGCCCTCGAGAGCGGCGAGCTGCGTCTCCAGCGAGGAGCGCGTCGGGTTGCCCGCACGGTTGTACTCGTAGCCGTCCCGGAAGCCGCCGATGCCGTCCTGCACGTGCGTAGACGACTGGTAGATCGGCGGGATGATCGCCCCGGTGATCGGGTCGGGCGCCTGACCGGCGTGGATGGCTCGGGTAGCGAAGGCGTGGTCGTGGTCGGACATGCTCTCAGCCTACGTCCGGGCCCTTCGACGGGTGCCGGCCTGTTACGTCCCGCGTCACCGGGAGAGGTAGCCGAGCAGGTCCTGTCGGGTCAGCACGGTATGCGGCTTGCCGTCCTCGGTGACGAGGAGGGCGTCGGCGTCGGCGAGCGCGGCCCGTGCCTGCGCGACCGGCGCGTGGATGCCGATGAGTGGCAGCCGCTCCCCCACGTGTGCGCCGACGGCGTCGCTCGGTTCGGCGTCGCCCCGGAAGAGCAGGTCGAGAAGGCCCTTCTCGTCGACGGTGCCCACGACCTCGCCCATCATCACGGGCGGCTCCGCGCTGAGGACGACGAGCTGCGAGACCTCGTACTCCGTCATCATGCCGATCGCCTCGAGCACCGTGTCGGTGGGGTGCGCGTGCACGAGGTCGGGGAGGCCGTGGCGGGAGGCCCGGGCGGCGAGCACGTCGGCGACCGTCTCCCCCTCCTCCACCTCGCTGAACCCGTAGGAGCGCATCCAGCCGTCGTTGAAGATCTTGCCCAGGTAGCCGCGTCCGCCATCCGGGAGGAGCACGACCATGACCGCATCCGCCGGCAGGTCCTTCGCCACCCGCAGCGCCCCGACGACGGCCATGCCGCTGGAGCCGCCGACGAGGATGCCCTCCTCGCGGGCCAGGCGCCGCGTCATCGCGAACGACTCCGCATCGCCGACCGCGACGATCTCGTGCGGGACGGCGGGATCGTAGGCACCGGGCCAGATGTCCTCGCCCACGCCCTCGACGAGATAGGGCCGGCCGGTGCCGCCGCTGTAGACGCTGCCCTCCGGATCGACCCCGATGATGCGCACCGCGTCGTCGGACACCTCGCGCAGATAGCGTCCCGTGCCGGTGATCGTGCCGCCCGTCCCCACGCCGGCGACGAAGTGCGTGACGCGCCCGTCGGTGTCGCGCCAGATCTCCGGCCCGGTCGTCTCGTAGTGGCTGCGCGGCCCGTTCGGGTTCTCGTACTGGTTCGGCTTGAAGGCCCCGGGGATCTCCCGTGCCAGCCGGTCGCTCACGCTGTAGTACGACTCCGGGCTGTCCGCCGGGACGGAGGTCGGGGTCACGACGACCTCCGCACCGTACGCGCGGAGCACGTCGATCTTGTCCTCGCCCACCTTGTCCGGGAGCACGAAGACGCACCGGTAGCCGCGCTGCTGCGCCACAAGGGCGAGCCCGACGCCGGTGTTGCCGCTCGTGGGCTCGACGATCGTGCCCCCCGGCTGCAGATCGCCCGCGGCCTCGGCGGCATCGATGATCCGCGCGGCGATCCGATCCTTCGCCGACCCGCCCGGGTTCAGGTACTCGAGCTTCACGAGCACCGTGCACGCGATGCCCTCGGTGACGTGCTGGAGCTTCACCAGGGGCGTGTCGCCGACGAGGTCGACGATCGAGTCTGCGTACTTCATCTGTTCAGGGTACGGCGCGGGCCCTCGCCTGCGGGGCTGTGTTTCAGCGCCGCTTCGACAGGCTCAGCGACCCAGAAACCTGGGTCCCTGAGCCTGTCGAAGGGCGCTGGGTCCCTGAGCCCGTCGAAGGGCCCTGGGTCCCTGAGCCTGTCGAAGGGCCTGAGCCTGTCGACGGGCCTGGGTCCCTGAGCCTGTCGAAGGGTCAGCCCTTCGTCGCGCCGGCCAGCAGGCCGCGCACGAAGAAGCGCTGCAGGGCGAAGAACACGATCAGCGGGACGATGATCGAGATGAACGTTCCGGCCGACTGCAGGAACCACTTGTTCCCCCAGGTCCCGGAGAGCGAGTTCAGCGCCTGGGTGATCGGCAGGGCGCCGGGCGAGGCGAAGATCGTCGCGACCAGCAGGTCGTTCCACACCCAGAGGAACTGGAAGATCGCGAAGGACGCGATCGCCGGAGCCGCCAGCGGCAGGATGATCCGGAAGAACACCTGACCGTGTCCGGCGCCGTCCACGCGGGCCGCCTCGATGATCTCGCCGGGGATCTCGGAGATGAAGTTGTGGAGCATGAACGTCGCGAGCGGCAGCGCGAAGATCGCGTGCGCGATCCAGACGCGGGCGAAGCTGTACTGCACCTCGTTCAGCCCGAACCCGGGGAAGATCGGCACGTCGTTGATCGTCAGTCCGTCAGAGAACAGGCTGAGCAACGGCACGAGGGCCATCTGCAGCGGCACGATCTGCAGCGCGAACACGAAGATGAAGAGCATGTTCCGACCCTTGAAGTCGATCCATGCGAACGCGTACGCGGCGAGCGACGCCATCACGATCGGGAACACGGTCGCGGGGATCGTGATCGCCAGCGAGTTGATGAACGCCGTCGCGAGGGTCGTCGAGGTGCCGCCCGAGTTCCACGCCTGCACGTAGTTGTCGAACGTGAACTCCGGGTTGGAGAAGACCGTCCACCAGCCGCTGTTCTGCGTGTCGGCGCCCGGGCGGAACGACGTCACGAAGAGACCGAAGGTCGGGATCGTCCAGAAGAGCGCGATGACCGCGGCCGCGATCGTCGCCCCCTTCGAGGTCAGCTTCTTGTGGGCGGTCGCCTCGTTGCGGCGCGTGTCCCGCGCCACCTGGCGCTTGGTGCGGTTGTCCACGACGGTGGCCTGCGTTGCACTCATCAGCGGATCTCCCTCTGCTTGGCCATCGATCGGGCGTTGTAGATGATCAGCGGCAACACGAACAGGAACAGCACGACGGCGAGCGCCGACGAGTGCCCGTAGCTCTGGAACCGCTGCTGCTGGTTGACCATCTCGAAGCCGAGGACGCTGGTCTCGTCCCGTCCGCCGGTCATCACGGCGACGATGTCGTACACCTTGAGCGAGGCGATCGTGATGGTCGTGAGCACGACGATCAGCGACGACCGGATGCCGGGCACGGTCACGTTGCGGAAGCGCTGCCAGGCGTTCGTGCCGTCGAGCTCGGCCGCCTCCATCTGCTCGACCGGCACGGCCTTGATCGCGGCCGAGAGGATGACCATGGCGAAGCCGGTCTGGGTCCAGATGAACACGATGAGCAGCATGAGCGTGTTGAGGATCGGCTTGATCGCCAGCCACTGCACGGGGTCGCCGCCGAAAGCGGTCACGATCGCGTTGAGGAGACCGATCTGGTCACCCTGCCGGGCGTCGTACATGAACTTCCAGATGATCCCGGCGCCGACGAACGAGATCGCCACCGGCATGAAGACCAGCACCTTGAGGAACTTCTCGCCGCGAGCCCTGTCGATGAAGACGGCGTAGGCGAGGCCGATGACCACGGAGATCACCGGAGCGAGCAGCGCCCAGATGATCGTGTTGATCACCGACGACGTGCCGACCGGGTTGGTGAAGACCCAGATGTAGTTCTCGAGCCCGACGAACTCGTCGCCGGTCTTGTCGAAGAAGGACTTGAAGATCGTCGAGATCGCGGGGTAGATGAGGCCGAGCAGCAGCATGATGGCCGCCGGGGCCATGAACAGCACGAGCTGGAAGAGATAGCCCGCTCCCTGCCGCGCGCGGAAGTCCGCGAAGAAGAGGAGCGCCCCGACGAGGAGCGCGATCGCGACGACGTACACGACGGCGTTCGCGTAGGGACGGAGCAGCAACAGCGCGAGCACCGGGATGACGAGGCACGCGACCAGCCGCATGATGAAGTAGCCGCGACCAGGGCGGGGCGCGAACTCGATCAGCACGAGGATGATCGCCACGACCACGCCGAACACGAGCAGCACGGCCGGGATCTGCACCAGCGGATTCAGACCACCGAGCCACAGGAAGAAGCTGTTGAGCGAGAACCCGATCGTGATCCGCGAGGACTCCTCGGTCGGAGCGGTGAAGACGAGGAGGAGAGCCAGCGCGACGACGACCACGAATCCGATCGCGAGGATCGTGCGTGTGGTCTTCCTCCCCTTCTCGTCGGTGCCGTGCGTCGTCGGCGGCGCGTCAGCCTCGACGGGTTTCTCGATGGTCGCGTGCGACATGAACGTCCCCTTCTGGATCGTGCTGGGTTCCCGCGCAGTATGGATGGGTGGAGCGGGGCCGGGCTTGTGCAGCCCGGCCCCGCTCAGCCTGAGAAGATCGTGTCGAGGCGATCAGTTCTCGTAGCCGGCCTGGATGTCGGAGAGCACCGTGTCGGTGTCCTTGCCGTCGATCCAGTCGACCATCCCCTTCCAGAACGAGCCCGAGCCGACGGTCGACGGCATCAGGTCGGAAGCGTCGAACCGGAAGGTCGTCGCGTCGTCCTGCATGATGGTCATCGCCTCCTGGAGGAACTCGCTCGAAGCGAGGCTCGGGTCGGCGTTCTTGTTGGCGGAGATGACGCCACCGAGCTCGACACGGGCGTCGGCGAACTCCGGCGATGCCATGAACTCGAGCACCTTCTGGGTGGCCTCGTCGTCGGAGAAGGCCGCGACGAACTCGCCGCCACCCTCGACCTGGAGCTCACCGGCAGTCTCGCCCGGCATGATGAACGCGTAGACGTCGCCGTCCGGCGCGACCTCGGGGACGTTGCCATCGGCGGTCTCCGTGTCGAGGAAGTTCGCCGACAGGAACGACGCCTGGTGGGTCAGCGCGCAGTCGCCCTTGGCCACCGCGTTGGCGACGTCGCCGAAGGCGGTCGAGTTGATGCTCTTGACGTCGCCGTAGCCCGCGTTGACGTACTCCGGGTTGAGCAGGATCTCACCGACGGCGTCGAAGGCCTGCTTGATCTCGGGGTCGGTGAACTTCACGTCGCCGGCCACCCAGTCGTCGTACACGTCGGGGCCCGACTGGCGCAGGACGAGGTCCTCGATCCAGTCCGTGCCCGGCCAGCCCGACGCCGCCTCGGAGGCGAAGCCGGCGCACCAGGCGGGACCGCCGGTCTTCTCGACGATGGTGTCGGTCAGGGCGATCATGTCGTCCCAGGTCTCCGGGACCTCGACGCCCCACTCGGCGAACTGCTTCGGCGAGTACCAGACGTAGCCCTTGAGGTTCGCGAGCATCGGCGCCGCGTAGAAGGTGTCGTCGAACGTGCCGTACTTCTTCCAGTCCTCGGACCAGTTCTCGTCGACGGCGGTCTCCACGGCCTCCGGGGCCGGCATGACCTTGCCGGTGTCGACGAGGGTCTTGAGCAGACCGGGCTGCGGGACGATCGCGATGTCGGGTGCGTCGCCACCGGTCACCTTGGTGACGATGTTGCCCTCGAAGCCCTTGTCGCCGGTGTACTCGACCTTGATCCCGGTGTCCTTCGTGAACTGCTCGAAGGAGGCGTTCAGGTCATCGGCCTCGACGCCCGTGATGCCGCCGGAGATCCGGACCGTGTCCTTGGTCTCTCCGCCCTCATCGCCCCCGCCCTCGGCGCAGCCGGCGAGCGCGAGAGACGCGACGCCGACGAGTGCGATGGGGGCGAGCAGGCGGTATCGCTGTGACAAAGCCATGTACTTCTCCTCTTCAGGTGGATCTTCAGTCCGCCCAAGGAGAGCAATCGCCACATCCATTGGGGAACCGATTCCAGGCCAACCTACTCGGGTTCCTTCGCGCCGTACAACTGGGGAAGGTTACAAGATCACAACCGTTTGAGGTCGGTGCCCCCCGCGCAGTGGGAGCGCTCCCAGTTCCGCGGGTCTGGAACCGGTTCCTCCCCGCGTGTGGAACGGCTACGATGGCTCCCGGCGAGCGCCCGATGGCTCGCCGTCGTGGAACCGCGTCGAGGAGGACACGATGAGCACGATCGCCGACGTCGCGACGCGCGCCGGTGTGTCCAAGGCGACCGCGAGTCGCGCCCTGAGCGGCCGCGGCTACGTCTCGGAGGAGACGAGACAGCGCGTGGAGGAGGCGGCGCACGACCTCGCGTACGTCGCGCACTCCTCCGCCACCAGCCTGGCGACCGGGCGCACCGGCACCATCGGCCTGGTGATGCCTCCGGTCGACCGGTGGTTCTTCTCCGAGCTGCTGGCGGGCGTGCAGGAGGCGCTGCTCGCGCGCGACCACGACCTGTCGCTCTACGGCGTCCCCGAGCGCTCGGAGACCAGGGAGCGGCTGTTCGAGAGCGTGCTGCCCGGCCGGAGATTCGACGGCATCATCGCCGTCGGCATCCAGCCCAGCGCCCGCGAGCTGGAGCGCCTGCACCGCACCGGGCGCCCGCTCGTCAGCGTGGGCCCCTACAGCGCCGGATCGAGCGCCGTGTCGATCGACGACGCGGCCGCCGCGCGGATCGCCACCGAGCACCTGATCGAGCTCGGCCACACCGACATCGCCTTCGTGGGCGGCGCCACCGACGACACCGACCTCAGCTACGGCGACGCGCGACGCCTGGCCGGCTACCGGGAGGCGCTGCACGCGGCGGGACTGACTCCGCGGGCGCGCATCGCCGGGGCGGCCCCGACGATGCCCGGGGGCTATGCCGCGGCGGCGGGACTCCTGGGCGACCGCCGGCACCGACCGACCGCCATCGTCGGCGTGTGCGACGAGGCGGCCATCGGCGCCGTGATCGCCGCCCGCCGCCTGGGGATCGCGGTGCCCACCGAACTCAGCGTCGTCGGGATCGACGACCATGAGCATGCGGAGATGTTCGCCCTCACGACCATCGGGCAGTCGCCGCGGGATCAGGGCCGGGAGGCCGTGCGCCTGCTCATGCGGCGGATGAGTGAGCCGGACGCTCCGGTCGAGCGCGTCGAGGCCGCCTCGGCCCTCGTCGTCCGCAGCTCGACCGCGGCGCCGCGCTGACCCCGCAGACGCACGAAGGCCCCGGGCGGAACCCGGGGCCTTCGCAGAAGCGCTGGTGCGCTGGAATTACTTGAGGGTGACGGTCGCGCCGGCCTCTTCCAGAGCAGCCTTGGCCTTCTCGGCCGTCTCCTTGTTGGCGCCCTCGAGGACGGCCTTCGGAGCACCGTCGACGACGGCCTTGGCCTCGCCGAGGCCGAGCGAGGTGAGCTCGCGGACAGCCTTGATGACCTGGATCTTCTTGTCGCCAGCAGCCTCGAGGATGACGTCGAAGGAGTCCTTCTCCTCCTCGGCCGCGGCCTCGCCTGCGCCACCAGCGGCACCGGCGACGGCGACGGGAGCAGCAGCGGTGACCTCGAACTTCTCCTCGAACGCCTTCACGAACTCGTTGAGCTCGATGAGGGTCAGGCCGGCGAACTGCTCGAGCAGCTCCTCGGTGGAAAGCTTCGCCATGATGTATCTCCTAGATAGATGGGGTTTGTAGACGAGATCGCCGGTCGCTTACGCGGCCTCGGCGGTCTCCAGCTTTTCGCGAAGCGCGTCGATGGTGGCCGCAGCCTTGCCCATCGTCGCCTTCATCATGCCCGCGGCCTTCGCCAGCAGAACCTCGCGGCTCTCGAGCGAGGCGTACGTGTTGACCTCGTCGGCGGTGAGGGCCTTGCCCTCGAAGATGCCCGACTTGATCACGAGAAGCGGGTTGGCCTTGGCGAAGTCACGCAGAGCCTTGGCGGTGGCGACGAAGTCACCGTGCACGAACGCGACAGCCGACGGCCCCTTGAGGTCGTCGTCCAGCGCGGAGATGCCGGCCTTGTTGGCGGCGATCTTGGTCAGCGTGTTCTTCACCACGGCGTACTCAGCGTCCTGACGGATGCTGTTGCGCAGCTGCTTGAGCTGGGCAACCGTCAGACCGCGGTACTCGGTCAGCAGGACGGCGTTCGAGTTCTCGAATGACTTCGTGAGCTCGTTGACCGATGCATCCTTCTGCGCCATGGTCACTCCTTGGTGTGTACGAGGCGCCGCACGGTGGTGGGGCGCCGGCCTCCGACCCCCTGCAAAAGAGAAGAGCTCCGGCGCAAGCGCACGGAGCTCGGAAGTTCGTGACACCTGCGCGGGCCCCTGCGATGCAGAGCTTCGATCCTGTGCGCTCACGCGCACACGATGACCAGCGGTCTTCGGTTATGACCACTGTACCCCACCCCCACCTCTCCCCCAAATCCCCCCTCCTCTTCCCGTCGACCCACCCCTTTCCGTGCACCCCGGCCCCTTACGCCTGCACGTAGGGGGCCGGGGTGCACGGAAAGGGGTGGGTCGAGGGCTCAACGGGCGAAGAGGCCGAAGGCACGGAAGTGCGCGTCGGCCGCGGCGAGGGAAGCGACGTCCGCGCTGGTCACCCGGGCCACCCGCCAGCCGGTGGTTCCGCGCACCCAGTCCTCGCGGATCTTCTCGTCCAACACGACCCTCTCCGCGGTGCGGTCCCCGCGGAGCTCGTCATCCAGGTACTTGTCCCGGCCGTCGCACTCCACGAAGGTGCGGCACTCGTCGACGGCGATGTCCATCCAGAACCGGCCGCCGCGCGGTCCGTCCACCGGTACCTGTAGACGCGGCCTGCCGAAGCCGAGCTGATGGAGCCGGTACCGCGTCACGCTCTCCAGAGGCAGTTGCGCGCGACCGTCGGCCAGACCCACGATCCGGCGCGCCTGCACGATGCCGCGGAGCCGCGGACGGCGCACCCGATCCGCCAGGTCGGCCAGGAGAGCCTGCTCCGCGGTGTCGTCGAACTCCCACGGGTCACCGCCGACCAGAGCGAGGGCGGCATCCGCGCCCGCGAGGGCCGCCTCGGGAGAGACCGTGCGGGCGAGGTCGACGACCGTCCGGGCGAGGGAGGTGCAGCGGATGCCGTCGCGCTCCACGATGTCGCCGGGGGAGACAGTGCCCTCGTGCCGCAGGATCCCGGACGTGCTGTGGCGACGGTCGGGCGGGGCCGTCACATGGACCCTGGCCGGACGCACCCGGTACAGCGGCAGTCCCCACAACACCGCGGCCGAGGCATGCGAGAACACAGGCTGCGTCCCCGAGGCCGCGAGATCGGCGGCCACCACCTCCGCACGATGCCGGGACTCCGGGGCCAGCTCGCTCCAGGTCCGCAGCGCGAGGTACCACCCACGGCGCACATGATGCAGCTGCCGCCCTTCCACCGCGGCGTGGAGCGTCCGAGACCCCCAGCCCTCCTCCTCCAGCCGTCGACGACCGAGGAGCATCCCCCTGATCTCCTCCACACTCACCTGTCTCATCCCCCCGACCCTTCCCTCTCCTCTCGCCACTCCCCCGCCTTCCCACCGTTCTCCACACCCTTCTCTCCCCTCCCGCCCCCTGTGCAGTAACCGTCCTCGCCCGCCGACCCACCCCCTTGCGTTCGAGCCACCCCCTTGCGCGCGTGCGTAGGGGGCCGGGACGCACGCAAGGGGGTGGGTCGGCGGGAGGGGGCGGCGTGTACGACGGGTACGGGGGTGGGGGAGAGTTAGAGTCTTCTGGTGACCCCGGAACTCCAAGCTCGCATCGTCGCGGACTCGCGCGACCGCGTGGCATGGATGAGGGCACGCTCCCGCGGCATCACGGCCACTGACGTCGCCGGACTCACGAGCGAGCGCTCGATCGCCCGTGCTGCCGACGCCAAGCTCGGCGGCGGGCCGCGGTTCGGCGGCAACGCCTACACCGACCACGGCCGACGCCGCGAGCCGGAGATCGCCGCCTGGGTCGCGGCCACGCACGGCATCTTCCCCTCCTCCGCGCTGTTCCGCGCCGAGGTCGAGCACCGCCACCTGGCGACGCCCGATGGCATCTCGGTGGACGCAGACGGTCGTGTCAGCCTCGCGGAGATCAAGACCACCAACAAGGCCTTCCGGGGGATCCCCCGCACCTACTTGCGCCAGGTGTGGTGGCAGCAGCACGTGCTGGGCGCCGAGCGCACCCTGTTCGTCTGGGAGGAGCACGTCGACTTCTCCCCCGTCCACGACGAGCCCCGCTGCGTCTGGATCGACCGCGACGAGCGCGAGATCGCGAAGCTCGTGGGGCTCGCCACCGACCTCATCGACGAGCTGTACCGCCGCACGACGGGACGCACGGTCCCGGCCCGCTCCGCCACTCCCCTGGACAGCCGTCGCGAGCAGCTCCGCGAGCGCGACGCCTTCCGCGCCCTCGCCCTCGCCGACTGAGCGGACGGCGCGTGCTCACGTGCACGTGTTGTTCCCGCCCAGACCGAGCAGTCCGCCCACCGACAGCGTTCGCGTCGCGGCGGGCGAGACCCAGGACGTTCCGGGGAGAACGGCCTCGACCCGCACCGTGTTGGACGAGCCGAGCAGGCTTCCGAGCAAGGTGCTCAGCAGGCCCGAGCTGATCGTGGTCGAGTACGCGTAGGGCCCGCTCCCGCTCTGGCTGACCGAGCCATTGTCGACGACGACGGTGTTGATCGACAGCCGCTGCTGCGCCTTCAGGTACGGCGAGGTCCAGGTGATCGTGAAGCCGGTGAAGGTACCGAGCAGGCTCGACACCGTGCAGGAGGTGATGGACGGCGCGACCAGCCGCGATGCGGTGAAGGATCCCGCGGCGTGTTCGACATCCGTGAAGCGCGCCGCCGTGGACTCGACGGACGACGCGGAGAAGGCGGCACAGAGCAGGGCGACCGCGACGACCCCGGCGCCCCTCCGTCGATCGCGCTTCATCGCGGCACCTCCCCACCGCCAGAACGGCGCCGACCGGCGCCGAGGGCGGCGCCGCCGACCACGACCAGCCCCGCCGCCACGATCAGGGGCGCGATCCCCGGCGAGGGCCCCGTCGTCGCGAGCCCGCCGCCCGGGCCGGCGAGCACCGTCTCCCCCGCCCCATGCGCGACGACCTGCACCTCGGTCGTCCCGGCACCATCCGCAGGATCCAGCGCGATCGCGAGACGGAGGTGGGCGGTCTCAGAATGTGCGATCTCGGTCACCGGCACCTCGGCACCGTCCCGGGGGATGCTCCAGTCATCGCGGACGACCGTCGAACCGGACGCGCACCCCGAGGCACCCCAGGGTTCGGAACACAGCGCGATGTCCACCCGGAGGCGGGCGTCCCCCGTCGCCCGCACGCCGATGCGGATCCGTCCGGGCTCCTCGGCGTCGGCGCTGACCTCGACATCCCACTGCACGGGCTGGCCGGGAAGCATGCCTCCGGCGGAGTCCCAGTCCGCGATCGAGACGAGCCGCAGCACGTCGCCCTGGATCACCTCCGATGTCGGCTCCGCCCGGGCGACGCCCGGAACCGCCACGGCGAGCAGGAGAGGCGCCGCGAAGAGGGCCGCCACCCCGCGCCGTCTCACGACCCCTCCGTGCGCACCGGGGCCCGCCGCGGCGTCCGCGGCCAGAAGGCCCAGACCACGAGCGCCGTCGCCGCGATCGTCAGCACGGCGAGGACCACCGGGTCACCCAGCGCCACCACCACGGCGGCCGCCCCTGGCACCGCGAAGAGCACCGTGCGGACGGAGGACACCGGGTACGCGACGGGATCCTCCGCCGCGTTGGCGTCGCCGCGCAGGGTGAGCATCCGCTCGTCCTCGGCGGCTCCCGGTTCGACGGCCGTGACGCGATGGGTCACCGGGAGCTCACCGGGCCGGTCGACCGTCACGACGTCCCCGACCTCGACCTCCTCCGCGGGCACGCGCTGCACGACCGCCACGGAGCCGGCGGGGATCGTCGGCGCCATCGATCCCGTCCGGAACAGGATGAGCGTGATCTGCGACGTCGCGGCGAGGATCACGAGGACGATGCAGATGGTGCCGGCCGCAGCGGCGCACCACAGGAGGAGATCGCCCAGCATCCTCCGCCCGCGTCCGCGAGCCCCGACCGCCTCGCCGGTCCGTGCTCGCCCTTCCCGACGGGTCCTGGTCATGACGACGTTCCCTGGATCTGCCAGGTCTGGGTCATCGTGAGCCCTTGCGCGCCGTTCCCCGCCGCCGTGGGCAGGGTCACCGCGAAGCAGTAGTTCACCTGCGCCGCCCCGTTCGCCGCGACCGCCTGCGTCGTCGTCCCCGCCGTCGTGAGGGTGGACCCGTCAGGAACGACAGCGGTCCCCGCCGGATACGTCGCCGCCGTGCAGGAGGTTCCGGTTATCGTCCGCACCCCATAGGTGAGATACGTCGCCAATCCCGTTCCACCCGGTGTTCCCGGCGTGAGCTGCAGCACCCCGGCCACCGAGGGGTTCGCGGTCCGCACGCTGAACAGCGCGTACGTCGTCGTTCCCGGTGCCATGGCGGTGGGCGGCAGCTGGAAGTTCAGCGCGGCCGCCGTTCCCGCCGTCGCGTGACTGGAGAAGGTCGTCCCGTCGGTGGCCCCGACGATGTCGAAGCGGCCCGCCGTGAAGGTCGCGGCGCCGTGTTCGGAGTCGTTCCAGGCGGCGAGGGTCGCGGTCGCGCCGACGCCCAGCACGAGACCCCCGGCGAGTATCGCCCGGATCCGGCGGGAGCGCATCCGTCCCTTCTCCCGCCTCACTCTGCGGGTGTCCATGAAGACTCAGCTCGTGGACGTGGCCGTGAACTTCCACGTGGCGTCCGTCACCAACCCCGGCTCCAGCGCGGCATCCGCCGTCACGGCGAAGCAGAGCTGCACCGCGGTGCCGGCCGTGTCGGCGGTCGCGCCCTCGGTGAGAGGTACGGTCGTCACACCGGTCTGCGCGTCGAGCGTGGCCCCGGTCGCGATGGGGGTGCCGACCGCCGAGGCCGCGTCGCATGTCGCCCCGGGCGCGAGTTGATAGACCGCGTAGGACAGATGGTCCGTGTTCGAACTCGCCGCCGGGTCCGCGGTCGTCCCGTCGGCGACCAGATCGGCTCCCGTCGTCGTCCCGGCGGCGAGCCGCACCCAGAGGCCGGCGTAAACGGTGTCGGACGGCGACATATTGCCGACCACCCCCGCCGGCAGAGTGAAGGCCAGTGCCGCTGCCGTGTCGCCGTCATCCACGTTGTGGTCACTGAAAGTCGTGCCATCCGTGGAGCCCTCCAGGTCGAAGGCCCCGGCCGTGAACGTCCCGGTCGCGAACTCGGAGTCGTTCCAGGCGGCGAGAACTCCCGCCACCCCCACACCCAGGACGAGACCACCCGCGAGCACCGCAAGGACTTTTCGTTGCGTCGTCTTCGTCGCCATCTTTTCCCCCCTCAGGAATCCGGTCTGCGCGATGCCCGACGAGTAGAGCTCAGGCCTCCCGCGTGCTGGTATATTGCCGGACCCCGGGGGCGAGGACAAGCCCCTCTTCGCGGCAGCCGTCGTCAGCCTCGCCCACGCGCCGACGCCGTCCCGGCCCCGTCAGGGTTCGCGAGCGAGCACCCGGCGCGCCTCCCCCGCGACCTCGGACGCGATCGTGTCGAGCAGCGCGGAGCGCAGGTTCCACTGCTGCCAGTACAGCGCCACGCGCAGGATCGGACCGCCCAGCGCCACGAGTCCCGGCACCTCCTGCAGCCGCGGCACCATCCCCCACCCCAGCCCGAGGCCGACGGCCAGCGCATAGTCGTGCGACGCCGGGACGTAGTGCCGGGGAACCCCGGCCGCCGGCACTCCCCGCGCGGCCAGCCACTCGTGCTGGAGGGTGTCCCGGCGGTCGAAGTCGACGAACGGCGCGTGCGCCAGAGCACCGGGGGTCACGCCGTCCGGGAACCATCGACGGGCGTAGGCGGCTTCGGCCATGGCGCGGTACTCGAGCACGCCGAGGGGCGTGACCGTGCACCCCGCGACCGCCGTGGCCTCGCTCGTGACCGCCGCCATGACGGTCCCCGATTCGAGCAGGCGCGCGGTGAAGTTCTGATCGTCGCGATGAAGATCCAGATCGATGTCGTGCACAGCCGAGAGCCGGGCCATCGGAGGGAGGAACCAGGTCGCCAGGGAGTCCGCATTGACGGCCAGGGGCACCGTGATGCGGCGCCCTCCACCGCCTTCCTCGATCCCGACCCCGGCAAGCGCATCCTGCTCGAGGAGGGCGATCTGCCGCGCGAGCCGCACGACGGATTCCCCCGCCTCGGTGAGACGGACCGGCTTGCTGCGCACGAGGAGGATCCGCCCGAGTTGCTGCTCCAGCGCCTTGAGACGCTGACTGACCGCGGATGGGGTGACCTGCAGTCGACGCGACGCGGCATCGAGGGTGCCCTCGTCGGCGACGGTGGCCAGCGTGGCGGCGAGCTCCGGGTCGATCCTCACATCAGCGATGCTAATGGTGCGGAAGGAATCTTCGCTGCACCTCATGCTCAGCCCTCCTAGGCTCGACACATGCTCACCGTCCTCGCCGGTCTCGGCCTCGGTCTCTCCCTCATCGTCGCGATCGGCGCGCAGAACGTCTTCGTGCTGCGTCAGGGCATCCGGCGCGAGCACGTCCTCGCCGTCGTGATCGTGTGCGCGCTCTCCGACGCCGTGCTGATCATCGCCGGCGTCGCCGGGCTCGGGTTCGTGCTGTCAGCCGCCCCCTGGCTCGTCGTCGTGGCTCGCTGGGCAGGGGCGCTGTTCCTGCTCGGGTACGGCCTGCTCGCGGCGCGGCGGGCCTGGCGTGGCGGCGAGGAGCTGGTGGTCGACGGGGGCGACGCCCCGGTCCTCGAGGCGTCCGGGGGCACCGGCACGCTCACCCGCACCCGCCTCGCCCCGGTGATCCTCACGACGCTGGCGTTGACGTGGCTGAACCCGCACGTGTACCTCGACACGGTGCTGATGCTCGGGTCGATCGCGGCGACGCACGGCGAGGAGCGGTGGCTGTTCGCGGCGGGGGCGGTCGCGGCGAGCATCCTCTGGTTCACCGCCCTCGGCTTCGGCGCCCGCTACCTCGGACGGTGGCTGCGCACCCCGCGCTCCTGGCGCCTCCTCGACGCGGTGATCGCGGTCGTGATGATCACGCTCGCGGTGAGCCTCGTGCTCCCGGTGCTGGGCGCCTAGGCGTTCACCCGGCCTCGATCTGCGTCACCCGCGCCCGGATGAGCGCGCGGACCGCCTCCACCGGCAGGGGGTGCTCCGGCTGGAACCGGATCGTCCCCTTGTCGAGGCTGACCCCGGGGTGACCGTCGAGGAGGCCCGCCACGGCGGCGACCGCCTCGGGGCTGAACGGGTAGACGCCGATGTGCTTCTTCGCACGCATCACCGAGAGCAGCGGCTTGCCGTCGTACACGAGCGCCGGCATGCCGTAGCCGGTGCCCTGTTCCGCCTCCGGCACCTCCTCCGTGGCGATCGCGTACACGCCATCGATCACCGCACGGTCTGCGGCGTCGAGATCGGTCAGGTAGTCGTCGATGGTGCCCACGCACCGCATCCTGCCACCGATCGCCCGCGGGGTCGAGGACTCACGCGCCGTCGAGGGGCCGGAGGATGCGGGTGAGGAACCGCTGCGTGCGCTCGTGCTGCGGAGCGCTGAACAGCTCGGCGGGCGGCCCCTGCTCGACGACGACGCCGTCGTCCAGGAAGAGCACATGGTCTGCGGCCTCGCGGGCGAAGCTCAGCTCGTGGGTGACGACGGCCATCGTCCATCCCTCATCGGCGAGCTCCTTGATGACGAGCAGCACCTCTCCCACGAGCTCCGGGTCGAGCGCGCTCGTCGGCTCGTCGAACAGCAGCAGGTCCGGCTGCAGGGCCAGTGCCCGCACGATGCCCACCCGCTGCTGCTGCCCGCCGGAGAGCTGATGCGGCCGCGCGTCCGCCTTGTCGGCGAGACCGACCCGGGCGAGCAGCGCCTGCGCCTCGGCGACGACCTCGGCCTTCGGACGGCCCTGCACCCGCCACGGCCCTTCGATCACGTTCTCCAGCACGGTCAGGTGCGGGAAGAGGTTGTGATGCTGGAACACCATCGCCGACCGGTCACGCAACGCGAGCCGCTGCTGCTTCGCGACGCGGGGCTTCGGGCGGATCTCCGGTGCGAAGTCGATCTCCGGGCCCCCGGCCATCGCGATGGTGCCGGCGTCCGGGGTCTCCAGGCCGTTCAGGGCGCGCAGGACGGTCGTCTTCCCCGAGCCGCTGGGCCCGATGAGCACCACGACCTCGCCGCGGTGCAGGGTGAGGTCGAAGCCGCGCAGCACCTCGGTGGTGCCGAAGCTCTTGTGCAGGCCCCGTGCGGTGAGCAGCGGTTCGGCCGTGGGGTCAGTGCGCGACACGACCGTCGAGCCTCCTCTCCAGGGCGCTCTGCCCGAAGGAGAGCACCAGGCAGATCACCCAGTAGACCAGCGCCGCAGCCAGGTACAGCACCATGAACTCGAGCGTGGCGGAGGCGATCTGCTGCGCCACCTTGAACAGCTCCGTCACGAGGATCAGCGAGGTGAGGGAGGTGTCCTTCACGAGCGAGATGAACGTGTTGGACAGCGGCGGCACCGACACCCGGGCGGCCTGCGGCAGGATGATGCGGGTCAACGTGCGGGTGCGGTTCATCCCCACCGTGTACGCGGCCTCCCACTGCCCCTTCGGGACCGAGAGGATCGCCGCCCGCACGACCTCGGCGCCGTAGCCGCCGACGTTGAGCGAGAGTGCGATGATGGCGCTCGGCCACGGATCGAGGGTCACCCCGACGGACGGCAGGCCGAAGAAGATCACGAAGAGCTGCACGAGCATCGGCGTGCCGCGGATCACCGAGATGTAGAACCGCGCGATGCCGGACACGACTGGATGCACCGAGATCCGCATCAGCGCCATGCCGATCGCGATCACGAGCCCCAGGACGAACGACACCAGGGCGAGCGGGATCGTCGCCGTCAGCCCCGCCCAGGCGATCGGCCCGAGCGAGGAGAGGAAGAGCTCCCAGGGATTCTGCATCGCCTACTGCGAGACGTCTTCGCCGAAGTACTTCTCGCTGATCTCGGCCAGGGTGCCGTCGGCACGGAGCTTGTCGAGCGCCTCGTCGACCGCATCGACGAGCGCCTCCTTGTCCTTCGTGAACACGAAGGCCTGCTCCCCGGCGTCGTCGGTCTCCGCGGCGATCTTCAGGCCCGTCGGGCTGTTGGTCGTCTCGTAGTCGAGGAAGGTCAGCTTGTCGTTGACGGTCGCGTCCACCCGCCCCTGGCGGAGGAGCTCCACGGCCTGCGCCCAGCCCTCGACGCCCTCGACCTTGGCACCGGACTCGGTGGCCAGCTCGTACCAGTTGCTCGTGAGGGACTGGGCCGTCGTCTTGCCCTCGAGGTCGTCGAAGGAGGAGATGGAGTCGTCGTCCTCCTTGACCACGATCACGCCGGGCGACACCGTGTACGGGGTGCTGAAGAGGTACTTCGCCTCGCGCTCGTCGTTGATCGACACCTGGTTCGCGATCACGTCGAAGCGGCCGGCATCGAGGCCCGCGAAGATCGCGTCCCACTGGGTCTCCTGGAACTCGACCTTCAGGCCGAGCTCGTCGGCGACGGCCTGGATGATCTCGACGTCGTAGCCGGTGAGATCGCCGGAGCCGCCGTCGGCGTGGAAGCTGAACGGGCGGTAGGTGCCCTCGGTCGCGACCGTCAGCGTGCCGTCCTTGACCAGGCCGAAGTCGGAGCCGGCGGCACTCTCCCCGTCGGTGCTCGCGGGCGTGCTCGAGCCGCTGCAGGCGGTCAGGGCCGCGGCGGCGACGACGAGTGCGGTGACGGCGATGAGACGACGGGACATGGACCCTCCTGGGGCGAGAAAGCGCGGATGCGAGTTTACGCGACGACCGCGGGAACTCCCCCACAGTACGCGGCGCCTCCGACCTTGCCCGCATCGGATGACGCCGGATGTCGGGGCGGCGAGGCCTCCGGGAACGCAGAACGCCCCCGAGGAGGACCCGGGGGCGTTCGGTGCGACGGGTGCGAGACCCGTCGACGCGTCAGATGGCGTTGACGTCCAGCGGGATGCCGGGGCCGAACGTGGTCGACACCGCACCCTTCTGGATGTAACGGCCCTTGGCGCTGGACGGCTTGAGGCGGACGATCTCCTCGAGAGCGGCGTCGATGTTCTCGTTCAGCTGCTCGGCCGAGAACGAGGCCTTGCCGATGACGAAGTGCACGTTGGCGTGCTTGTCGACGCGGAACTCGATCTTTCCGCCCTTGATCTCCTCGACGGCCTTGGCCGGGTTCGGAGTCACGGTGCCGGTCTTCGGGTTCGGCATCAGGCCACGGGGACCGAGCACCTTGCCGAGACGACCGACCTGGCCCATGAGCTCCGGGGTCGAGACCGCGGAGTCAAAGTTGGTCCAGCCGTCGGCGACCTTCTGGATGAGCTCGGCGCCGCCGACCTCATCGGCGCCGGCGGCGATCGCAGCCTCGGCCGCGGGGCCGGTGGCGAACACGATGACGCGGGCGGTCTTACCGGTGCCGTGGGGCAGGATGACGGTGCCGCGCACCATCTGGTCCGCCTTGCGCGGGTCGACGGCGAGCTTCAGCGCGACCTCGACGGTCGAGTCGAACTTCGCCGAACCGGTCTCCTTCGCGAGCGCGACGGCCTCGGACGGCGTGTAGAAACGGTCTGCCTCGATCTTCTCGGCGGCAGCCTTGTAAGCCTTGGACTTGGTAGCCATGATTATTCTCCTCAGCCCTCGACCGTGATGCCCATGGAACGGGCGGTTCCGGCGATGATCTTCGAGGCGGCCTCGATGTCGTTCGCGTTCAGGTCGGCCTGCTTCTGCTCGGCGATCTGACGGACCTGGTCCTTGGTGATCTTGCCGACCTTGACGGTGTGCGGGGTGGCCGAAGCCTTCTGCACGCCGGCGGCCTTCTTGATGAGCTCCGCCGCGGGCGGGGTCTTCAGGACGAAGGTGAAGCTGCGGTCCTCGTAGACGGTGATCTCGACGGGGATGACGTTGCCGCGCTGCGACTCGGTCGCGGCGTTGTACGCCTTGCAGAACTCCATGATGTTGACGCCATGCTGACCGAGCGCGGGGCCGATCGGCGGCGCCGGGTTGGCGGCACCGGCGTTGATCTGAAGCTTGATCAGGCCGGTCACCTTCTTCTTCGGTGCCATTCTCTTTCCTTTCCTCGAGGCGGATGCGAGCATCCGCTTCTCCCACGGCTCCGGCCTCTCCGGCCCGTGGTCGTCTGCGCGCCCTTCGACAAGCTCAGGGACCCATGCGGGCTATCGCACAAACCACGTAAGTCTACCTGATCTCTCCCCCGCTGGCGAGCCGGCCCCTTCCGTACGAGCCGGCCCTATGCGTGCGTCCGCAAAGGGCCGGGAGACACGAAAGGGGGTGGGTCGGGGGAAAGAAAACGGCCGCCCCTGAAGAGGCGGCCGTTCTCGAGACAGTGTCAGATCATCTTGGTGACCTGGTCGAACGACAGCTCGACCGGGGTCTCGCGCTCGAAGAGGGAGACGAGGACCGTGAGCTTGCCGCTCTCCGGCTTGATCTCGCTGATCGAACCGGGAAGACCCGCGAACGAGCCCTCCTTGATCGTGATGGTCTCGCCGATCTCGAAGTCGACCTCGGCGGGAAGCGGGCGGGCGACGGCGACGCCGCCCTTGGCCGCGATGTTCTTGGCGGTCGGGACGTCCTTGACCTCGACGAGGGACTTCAGCATGTTGAAGGCCTCTTCGAAGCGCAGCGGCGTCGGGTTGTGGGCGTTGCCCACGAAGCCGGTGACGCCGGGGGTGTGCCGCACGACCGACCAGGTGTCTTCCGTGAGCTCCATGCGCACCAGCACGTAGCCGGGGATGCGTACACGGGTGACCATCTTGCGCTGGCCGTTCTTGATCTCGACGACGTCCTCCATCGGGACCTCGACCTGGTAGATCTCGTCCTCGACCTCGAGCGTCGACTTGCGCTGCTCGATGTTCGCCTTGACCTTGCGCTCGAAGCCGGCGTACGAGTGGATGACGTACCACTTGCCGGGGAGCATGCGCAGGTCCATGCGGAAGGCCTCGTACGGGTCTTCCTCGGAAGCCGACTCGTCGTCGTCGGACTCGGCGGCGGGACGGTCGTCCTCGCCGTTCACGTCAGGTCCCTCGTACGGGGTGACCTCGTCGGCCGCCTCGGCCTCCTGCTCCGCGACCTCCTCGGCCACGGAATCGTTGAGGACCTCGGCGGCGGCTTCGGACTCCGCGGCTTCGTCCAGGTTCAGAGCGTCGTTCACGATGGCGTCCGCCTCCGGGTCGTCGATGTCGATGTCGATGTCTTCCGTCTCCTGCTCGCCGTCCTCGTCCTCGACGTGGACGGCGACGTGCTCGGCAGAGGTGACCGAGAGCTCCTCGGCGGCGAGCACGTTGCCCTCCTGGGCCTCGTCCTCCTCGCTGGACTGCTCTGCGGCGGTCGCCCAGTCGGCGTCGTCGGAATATCGTTCAGACACGTTGCTTCTTCTCCATAGCTGCGGCTGTCGCCGCGGGGGTCATCAGCCAGGGATTCCGAACACGTAGTGCGTCAGGAGCCCGAAGACGTAGTCGAGACCGTAGACGATGCCCATGACGATCAGGACGAAGACGAGCACCACACCCGTGAACTTGAAAAGCTCCTTGCGGGTCGGGGTGACGACCTTGCGCAGTTCGGCGATGACCTGGCGGATGAACAGGGCGATGCCCCCGAAGAACCGGGAGAAGGGGTTGCCCTTCTTCTGGCGCGTGGCGCCGGCCGCGACGACGTCGCCGCGCGGTTCGTCCTGATCCATCCTGAATGTACCTTTCGTGTGTCAGCGTGCGCTGACGCGCAGGGCGGACAGGAATCGAACCTGCAACCTGCGGTTTTGGAGACCGCTGCTCTGCCAATTGAGCTACCGCCCTAGAGACCCGGAGGTCTCGGGGATGCCCTCCCCACCCTGCCACCGGCCGATGTCGTAGACGCCAGGCACGGCGAAAGAATGCAGAGAACAACTGCTCACCAAGCATACGGCATCGATCCGGTGGTGCCGAACAGGAAGCGGAACCCGCGTTGTTGCTAGGCTCGGCGGGCGGACGAAGCAGGAAGGGACGCATGTGAGTGGGGATGTGCAGCAGTTCCAGGTGGATCTGCGCGGAGTCGTCGATCTGCTCAGCCGGCACATCTACTCCAGTCCCCGGGTCTATCTGCGGGAGCTGCTCCAGAACGCGAGGGACGCGATCGCGGCGCGCCGTGAGGTCGACGGGGGCGGGAGCCGCATCCGCATCACGCCGCTCACCGCGCAGACCGGTGAGTTCGTGCTCCGCGACGACGGGGTGGGCCTGACCGCAGCCGAGGTCGCCGATCTGCTCGCGACCGTCGGACGCAGCTCCAAGCGGGACATCTTCGACCTCCCCCGGAGCGACTTCCTCGGCCAGTTCGGCATCGGGCTGCTGAGCTGCTTCATGGTCGCCGACACCATCGTCATCCGCTCCCGCAGCGCCAGAGGCGGACCCGCGGTGGAGTGGACGGGCAGCGCCGACGGCACGTTCCGCGTCGCGGAGATCGACGACGACCTGCCGATCGGCACCAGCGTGCACCTCGTGCCGCGCTTCGACGCCGACGAGCTGCTGCGGCCGGCGGCCGTGCACGAGCTCGCGACCACGTTCGGGGAGTTCCTGCCGGTGCGGGTGACCATCGACGCGCCGGGCGGGGACATCGACGTGACGCGCGAGCCGCCCTTCCTCGACCCCGCCGCCGACATCGAGGCGGCCGTGCAGTACGGTCGCGACCTGCTCGGGGCCGCCCCGCTGGACGTGATCCCGCTGAGCGAGCCGGCGACCGGGACGCAGGGCCTGGCGTACGTGCTGCCCTTCGCACCCCCGCCCGGCGCCCGCCAGGCGACCCGTATGTACCTGGGGCGCATGCTGCTGTCCGAGCGCGTCGACGACGTCCTGCCCGACTGGGCCTTCTTCGTGCGCGCCGTCGTCGACTCCACCGGCCTCGCGCCGACCGCGAGCCGCGAATCCCTCGTCGAGGACACGGCCCTGGAGCGCGTCCGGGAGCAGCTCGGCGCCGGGATCCGCCGCTGGGTGCTCGAACTCGGGCTGCGCGAACCGCATCGTCTCGCGCAGTTCGTCGCCGTGCACGAGGTCGGACTCAAGTCCCTGGTGCGCCACGATGAGGAGCTCGCGCGCTTCATCACCCGCTGGCTCACCGTGGAGACGACGCACGGCACGATGCGGATCGGCGAGCTCGTGGAGCGTTACCCTCACGTGCGCTACGCCCAGACCGTCGACGAGTTCCGCCAGGTGGCGGGCATCTCCCCCTCGGACGAGGTGCTCGTCAACGGCGGCTACCTCTATGACGCCGATCTGATCCGCCTGCTCCCCGACCTCTACCCGCAGGTCACGGTCGAGCAGGTCGATGTGACCGGGGAGCTCGATCGCCTCGACCCGCCGCCGCTCGACGACCGGGACATCGCGATGGCGTTGGAGTCCCGCGCCGGCGCCGTGCTCGCCGCCTCCGACTGTGCCGTCGTGGTCAGGGCGATCGATCGCCCCGAGCTGACCGGGCTCTACGTCGCGGATCCCGAGGTGCTGCGGACGATCGATCGCGGACGCACCAAGGGCATCGCGAGCACGCTCTGGGGCGGGGTGCTCGACCGCATCGACCAGACGCTCTCGTCCGCGCGAGACGACGACCTCACGGCGCGGCTGTGCCTGAACTGGTCCAACCGCGTCGTCCGCGCCCTCGTCCGCGTCGAGGACGACGCCGTGTTCGCGCGCACGGTCCAACTCCTCTACATCCAGGCGCTCCTCGCAGGTCACCACCCGCTCTCGGACGCCGATCGGGCGCTCATGACCAGCGCCCTCTCCGACCTCGTCTCGCTCTCCGCCGGGATCGAGGGGGACACGCTCCCCTTCGACGCGCGCTGACACCCCCGACTACCCGAAAGGGCCCTCCATGGCACGTCCGAAGAAGCGCTTCCAGCAGCTCATCGAGGAGATCGATCGCACCCCGTGGGGCCCGGCCGAGCAGGCCCTCGTGGCGGAGGCCGTCGCGCTGGCCATCGAGATCGGCGATGAACGGCTGGAGTACGAGGCCCGGATGCGCCAGACCGCCTCGGCGAACATGGTCGGGGCCACCGACGTCATGCTCAACTCCTTCGCCTGGTGCCTGGCGCATCACGACGCCGACCCGCAGCGGTTCCCCGCCGACCTCGACAACGGCGGGGCCGACCTCATGTGGCAGTTCAAGTGGATGGCGTCGTCCCTGCGCTCCTCCCCCGCCTTCTCGCAGGAGCAGATCGCGGCGGTGCTCGACGACATGGAGGCGCACTACCGCGCCGCAGGGCTCGGCCTCAGCGGCGTGCTGACCGCCCGCTTCGAGGACGCCTGGGATGCCGGTCGGTTCGACGCCGCCGAGGCCCTCCGGGTGCAGCTCGAGGCCACGCCGCGCGACGAGCACAGCCACTGCGATGCGTGCAGCCGCAGCCAGTTCGCGGGATTCTTCGCGGAGACCGACCGGGACGCCGACGCGATCCGCCTCGTCGAGGAGATGCTCGAGGGCGGGTTCTCGTGCGGCGAAGAGCCGGAGCACGCCCTGTCCCGCGTGCTGCTGCCGTATCTGCGTGCCGGTCGCGCGGAGGACGCGAAGACCGCGCACCTGCGCAGCTACCGCCTGGCGAAGGACAACCCGGACAACCTGCGCATCGTGGCCAACAACATCGTGTTCGCCGCGATCACCGGCAACGAGGCGCGGGCGCTGGCCCTGATCGAGAAGCACATCGCGTGGCTGGCCCACGACGGCCTCAACGTCGACGCGCACTTCGCCGCCCTCACCGCCTTCGCGGTCGCTCTCGACCGCGTCACCGCCGCCGGACACGGCGACACCCCGGTCCGCGGCGCCGACGCCCCGGCGCTCGTGCCGCTGCTGGGCGCGCACGACGGCCCGTGGAGCGCCGCCGAGCTCGCCGCGACCGCCTGGTCGACGGCCGAGCGCATCGGCGCACAGTTCGACGAGCGGGACGGCACTGACGGCCACGCCCGCAGCCTCGCCCGGATGCGCGCTCTCGCCGACGAGAGCTACGACGTCCCGATCCGCTCCGACGCGTTCGTCGCCCCCGCGCCGGCCACGACCCCGACCGACCCGGACGGCTGGTTCGAGCGGGCGATGCAGCTCGCGCAGTTCGGCGCCGAGCAGGAGACCCTCGCCGCCCTCCCGCACGCCCTGGAGATCGACGACGCCGCCAAGCGCGCGCAGCTCCTGTCGATGCACCTCGGCATCCTCGTCGCACTCGATCGCGTGGACGAGGCCGAGCGCCTTCTCCCCGAACGGATCGCCGCGCTTCGGGCCGCCGGGAACGACGCGCAGGCCGACCTCGAGGAGCGGCTCGGCCTGGCGACCTTCGGCCTGCACACCGACGAGACCATGGCGGCGCTCGAAGAGGAACTGGCCGAGGCCGACCGTCTTCCCGCGTGGTCGCGCGGCGATCTGGCGATCAGCCGCGCGTCGCTGCACCTCCGGGCGGAGGAGCCGGATGCGGCGCTCGACCTCGCCGAGCTCGCCGCGCGCTCGTTCGCGGAGGCCGAGGACACCCGGCTGTCCAACACCACGACCCTCGTGGCGATCGGCGCCGTGCTGAGCAAGGGCGACCTCGACGCCGGTCGCACGCTCCTCGACCGCTTCCTCTCCCAGGAGGACCTGTCCGCCGGACACCGGGCCCACGCGCTGCAGACCCGGGCCCGCGTACGCGGCGGCACGGGTGCGTACCAGGACGGGGCCGTCGACGCCGACGAGGTGTGCCGGCTGCTCGCCGAACTCGGCGCCACCCGCGCTCTCGCCGAGGCCCATGTGCTCGCGGGCGCGCTCTGGGAGGACGCCGAGGAGCCCGAGAAGGCCGTCGCCCGCTACCGTCTGGCCGCTCGCCTGCAGGACGACGGCGATCGCACCGGCGTCGACTTCCGGCTGGCCAGGGCGATGCTCCGCGCGGGAGACGCGGAGGAGGCAGCCGAGCTCTTCGGCGACGTGCTCCAACGCGAGGAGAACGCCGAGACTCCTGCGGGTTCGCGCGCCATGACCGCCTCGCTCCTGGCCCGGTCGCTCGCCGAGTCCGGCGAGTTCGGTCAGGCGGTCGGCGCACACGGCTACGCGGCCGAGCTGTTCGGGCAGGCGGAGTCCCACGCCGACCAGGCCATGGCCATGACGGAGCAGGCGAAGATCCTCGCCCGGTTCGAGGAGCACGACGACGCCGTCCGGCTGCTGGAGGGCGCTGCGGACATCGTGCGGCGTGCCCCCGAGGCCGTCGGCGCGCTGTCCGAGGTGCTGCACAGCCTCGGCCAGGCCTACGCAGGCCGGGGTGACGAGCGCGCCTTCCCGCTCTTCGACGAGGTCGCCGAGCTCGCCCAGGAGCATGAAGCCGGCTGGCTGCTCGCTGACGTGACCGACTCTCGCGGCCGCGCGCTCGCTCAGCTGGGCCGGACCGATGAGGCCGTCGCCGCGGCTCTCACCGCCGCCGACGGTTTCGCGGCGCTCGGCGACCAGGGCGCCGCCGGAAGCTCGGAACTCTTCGCGGGCCGGGTGCTCGCGGGGAACGACCGCCCGGCCGATGCCGTGCCGGTGTACCGGAGCGCCCTGGAGCATGCCGAGGGCTTCCCACCGCTGCGTCAGGTGGCGGCGCTGGAGCTCGGCGACATGCTGGAGGCACTGGGGCGGCACGCCGAGGCCGCAGAGGTCAGGGCACTCGTCGAGAGCTGACACGACACCGGCTCGGGATCCGGAGGGGGTCCCGAGCCGGCGTCACGTGGCGGAGGGCCGCGTCAGAAGAGCTGACGCCAGTTCGCCCGTGCGAGGTCGAGCAGCTCGTCGCCGCGACCCGACATGACCGTGCGGATGGCGTAGAGCGCGAAGCCCTTGACCTGCGCGGCCTCGATCGCGGGCGGCATGGACAGCTCCTGGCGCTCGGTCACGACGTCGAGGAGCGCGGGACCGTCGTGCGCGAGGACCTCGCGGACGGCCTCCGGCAGATCCTCGCTGCGCTCCACCCGACGGGCGAAGATGCCCATGGCCTCGGCGATCGCCGCGAAGCTGGGGTTGTCCAACCCGGTGCCATAGGTGACGAAGCCGGCGGCCTTCATCTCCAGCTCCACGAAGTTCAGCGACGAGTTGTTCACCACGATCGTCTTGACCGGGAGACCGTTCTGGGTGAGCGTGAGCAGCTCGCCGAGCATCATCGCGAGGCCGCCGTCGCCGGCGAGCGCCACGACCTGACGATCCGGATGCGCGACCTGCGCGCCGATGCCGTGCATCAGGGCGTTCGCCATCGAGCCGTGCGTGAACGATCCGATCAGCCGGCGCCCCTCGGTCATGGACAGGTAGCGCGCGGCCCAGACGGTGGGCGAGCCCACGTCGGCGGTGAAGATCGCGTCGTCGGCGGCGTACTCGTCCAGCAGTCGGGCGAGGTACTGCGGATGGATGGGCCGCTTTCCCTTGGCCGGCACCGCGAGCTCGTCGAGCTTCTTCCGCGTCTTCCGGTAGTGGGCCACGGCGTCGTCGAGGTGGCCGCGGTCGTCCTTCCGCGCGAGACGGGGCAGCAGGGCTTCGGCGGTCGCCTTCACGTCACCGACGAGGCCGAGGTCGAGCGGGTGGCGCTTGCCGAGCTGGGACCCGCGGATGTCGACCTGGATGGTGGTCGCGTGCTCCGGGTAGAACTGCTCGTACGGGAAGTCGCTGCCGAGGACGAGGAGCGTGTCGGCGGCCTCCATGGCCCGGTAGCCGGACGCGAAGCCGAGCAGCCCGGTCATCCCGACGTCGAACGGGTTGTCGTACTCGATGAACTCCTTGCCCCGCAGCGCGTGGACGATGGGGGCTCCGAGCGCGTCGGCGAGCGCGATCACCTCGTCGTGCGCGCCCTCCACGCCGGCCCCGGCGAGGATGGTGACCTTCTTCGCCGCGTTCAGCATGGTCGCGGCCTTCTCCAGCTCCGGGCCGCTGGGCTGGATCAGCGGGCGGGTGCGCTCGATCACCACGGCGCGGTCGTCCGCGATCTCGGACAGCGCCACGTCACCCGGGATCACGAGGACGGCGACGCCGCGCTGCTCGATGGCCGCGCGCATCGCGATCTCCATCAGCCGCGGCATCTGCGACGGGTCAGCAACGTACTCGACGTACACGCTGCACTCGCGGAACAGCTCCTGCGGGTGGGTCTCCTGGAAGTACCCGGTGCCGATCTCGACGGTCGGGATGTGCGCGGCGATGGCCAGCACCGGCACGCGGGAGCGCTGCGCGTCGTACAGGCCGTTGATGAGGTGCAGGTTGCCGGGGCCGCACGAGCCCGCCACGACGGCGAGGTCTCCGGTGGTGCCGGCGTCGGCCGCGGCGGCGAAGGCGGCGGACTCCTCGTGGCGTACGTGCACCCAGCGGATCCGGCCGTCCTTGCGGAGGGCGTCCGTGAGTCCGTTCAGGGAGTCGCCCGGGATGCCGTAGACCCGGTCGACTCCGTTGGCGTTCAGAGTCTTGACGATGTTCTCAGCGACGTTGGCCATACCCCGACCCTACGCCCGCCGAGGCCTCCCCGGGCCGGGCTCAGTACTCCTGCGGGCCGTCCCGGTCGGGCTCGGGATCGCGCCGGAACGCGCGGCCGGACACCGACGCCGGGGCGATGCGCACGTACACGCGCTTGTCGGTCGGGATCCACGGACGCAGACCCGCCGCCTCCGCCCGCTCGATGTCGGCGTCGGTCTCCAGAGCCTCCGCACGCCCGCGCACGATGACGCTCCAGGCGGCGGTGTCCGTGTGGTCGTCGACCTCGAAGAGCACGTCGGCGTTGACCGTCAGCTCGAACAGCTTGCTCCCGGGGGCCGTGCGGAACAGGAGTCCTTCGCCGTCCACGGCATAGTTCACGGGGAAGATGTCGATGGTCTCGCCGACCCGGGTCACGAGCCGCCCGAGCTCCTGGCTGCGCAGGTGCTCCCAGCTCTGCTCCGCGGTGAGGGACTGGACCGGATCCGTGTGCGCACTCATGCCGCCATTGTGCCTCGTCTGTCCTCGACGCGCACCCCCGTCGACCCGGCCCCTCTCGTGCGAGCGGCCCCCTTGCGTGCGCACGCAAGGGGGCCGCTCGGCCGCAACGGGGTGGGTCGACGGTCAGCCGATGCGGATCAGCTTCTTGTTGACGAACTCGTCGGCGGCCAGGTGGCCGAGCTCCCGAGCCGTGCCGCTGCGCTTGATGCCGCCGAACGGGAGCTCGGGGCTGTCGGCGAGCACGAGGTTCACGTAGACCATGCCGGCCTCGATCCTGTCGGCCACCCGCTCCGCCTGCGCCTCGTCCGTCGTGAAGACGTAGGAGCCGAGACCGAACGTGGTGTCGTTGGCCAGCGCGACCGCCGCCTCCTCGTCCGCGACACGGTAGACGACGGCCGCGGGGCCGAACAGCTCCTCGCGGTAGACGTCCATCTCCGGGGTCACGTCGGCGAGCACGGTCGGTGCGAAGAACGCCCCGTCGCGCGTGCCGCCCGTGAGCAGGGTCGCACCTTGGGCCACGGCGGTGTCGATCTGCTTCTGCAGGTTCTCCGCCGCCGCCTCCGACGAGACCGGGCCGAGGACCGTGTCGTCGAGCGTGGGATCGGTCGCCTCGACGGCCGCCATCGCCGCCGTGAACTTCTCCACGAACGCGTCGTAGAGGTCGTCGACGATGATGAAGCGCTTGGCGCCGTTGCAGGCCTGCCCGTTGTTGTCGAGGCGTGCGTCCACGCCCGCCTGCACGGTGGCGTCGAGGTCGTCGGTGGAGAGCACGATGAACGGGTCGGACCCGCCGAGCTCCAGTGCGACCTTCTTGAGGTTGCGGCCCGCGACCTCGGCGACCGCGGCGCCGGCACGCTCGGAGCCGGTCAGCGACACGCCCTGCACCCGCCAGTCCGCGATCATCGCCGCGATCTGGTCGTTCGTGGCGAGCACGTTCTGGTACGCGCCCTTCGGGAAGCCGGCGTCGTGATAGATCGCCTCGATCGCGCTCGACGACTCCGGGCACTGCGGCGCGGGCTTCAGGAGGATCGTGTTGCCGACGATCAGGTTCGGCGCGGCGAAGCGCACGATCTGGTACGCCGGGAAGTTCCACGGCATGATGCCCACGAGCGGTCCCAGCGAGGAGCGGCGGATGATCGCCGACCCCTCCCCGAGGATCTTGATGGGCTGGTCGGCCATGATGTCCTCGGCCTGGTCCGCGTAGTACTCCGCGATGTCGGCGGCGAAGTCGACCTCGCCGAGTGCGGCTTCCCGCGGCTTGCCCATCTCGCGCACGAAGATGTCGGCCAGCTCCTCGCGGCGCTCGCGGTGCAGCTCGGCTGCACGGCGCAGCAGCGCGGCACGGTCGGCGACCGTGGTGGAGCGCGACCACTCGCGGTGGGCCTCGTCCGCGGCGGCGACGGCCTCCTCGATCTGCGCGTCGGTGAACGTGTCGTACGACGCCAGGGTCTCGCCGGTGGCGGGGTTGACGACGGCGTAGTCGGTCATGAGTTGTCCTCTCGTGTGCTGGGGCCCTTCGACAGGCTCAGGGACCCAGGCCGTTCAGGGGGAAGGTCAGGAGACCGGGATCAGCGTGTACTTGGTGGACAGGTACTCGTGGATGCCCTCGAAGCCGCCCTCGCGGCCGACGCCGGACTGCTTGACGCCGCCGAAGGGAGCCGCCGCGTTGGAGACGACACCCACGTTGAGACCCATCATGCCCGTCTCCAGCGCGTCGATCATCCGCTGACCGCGCTGCAGGTTCTCGGTGAAGACGTAGGAGACCAGGCCGTACTCGGTGTCGTTGGCGAGGCGCACGGCCTCGTCCTCGGTCTCGAAGGTCGCGATGGCGAGCACCGGGCCGAAGATCTCCTCGCGGAGGATCGCGGAACCGGGGACGACGTCGGTGAGGACCGTGGGCTCGTAGAACGTGCCGGTGCCCTCGAGCGCCTTGCCGCCCGCGAGCAGGGTCGCGCCGCGCTCGACGGCGTCGTCCACGAGCTCGCCGGCCTTGGCCACGGCGTTCTCGTCGATGAGCGGGCCGATCGCCACGCCCTCCTCCGTGCCGCGGCCGATCTTCATGCCGTTGACACGCTCGGTGACGCGCTTGGCGAACTCGCCCGCGACGTCCTTGTGCACGATGAAGCGGTTCGCCGCCGTGCAGGCCTGACCGATGTTGCGGAACTTCGCGGCGAGAGCGCCGTCCACGGCCTTGTCGAGGTCCGCGTCGTCGAACACGACGAACGGCGCGTTGCCGCCGAGCTCCATCGACACCCGGAGCACGCCCTCGGCGGCCTGCGCGATGAGCTTGCGGCCGACCTCGGTCGACCCGGTGAAGGACAGCTTGCGCAGACGCGGGTCGGCGATGATCGGCGCCGACAGGGCGCTCGACTTCGAGGTCTGCACGACGTTGACGACGCCCTTGGGCAGACCGGCCTCTTCGAGCAGGGTCGTGAAGAAGATGGTCGTGAGCGGCGTGAGTGCCGGGGGCTTGATCACCACGGTGCAGCCGGCGGCGAGGGCGGGGGCGATCTTGCGCGTGGCCATGGCGAACGGGAAGTTCCACGGCGTGACGAAGAACGACGGACCGACGGGGCGCTGCGACACGATCATGTGACCGGTGCCCTCGGGGTTCAGGCCGTAGCGGCCGCTGATGCGCACGGCCTCCTCGCTGAACCAGCGGAGGAATTCGCCGCCGTAGGCGACCTCGCCGCGGGCCTCGGCGAGGGGCTTGCCCATCTCGAGCGTCATCAGCAGCGCGAGGTCCTCCTTGCGCTCCTGCACGAGATCGAACGCCCGGCGGAGGATCTCGCCGCGCACGCGCGGTGCCGTCGCGGCCCACTCCTCCTGCGCGGCGACGGCGGCGTCGAGCGCCCGGATGCCGTCCGCGGGGGTGGCGTCGGCGATCGTGCGGATCACCTGGTTCGTCGAGGGGTCCTTGACGTCGAAGGTCGCGCCGGTCTCCCCCTCGATCCATTCCCCGCCGATGAAGAGGCCGGTGGGGATGCTGTCGAGCAGCGCCTGCTCGTTCTGAGTGCTCATGGATTCTCTCTCTTTCAGACGGACGTGGGACGACGACGACGGCTGGGCGGAGCGTCCATACCCAGCGTCTCGCCGCGGAAGAAGGCGGGGCGGCGGATGGCGTTCCAGATCATCACGGCGATGCCGACGACGATGATGAGGATGCCGAGGATGAAGACGATCCCGATGCCGCCGATCTCCGACCCGGAGCCGTAGGCCGGGTCCATGGAGTCGATCAGCGTGGTGAAGAACAGGATCGCCAGGATGATGCCGCCCACAAGCGGGAACAGGAAGGTGAAGAAGACGTTCCGCGCCGAGTCGAACCACTGCTTGCGGAAGTACCAGACGCAGGCGAACGCGGTGATCCCGTAGTAGAAGCAGATCATCATGCCGAGCGTGAGGATCGTGTCCCACAGCGTGTCCTCGCTGACCACGCGCATCACCGCGTAGAACGCGGAGGCCACGATGGCCGACACGATCGTGGCGTAGCCCGGGGTGAAGAACCGCGGGCTCACCTTCGCGAACGACTTCGGGAGCGCGCCGTAGTGGCCCATCGCGAGCAGGGTGCGGGCCGGACCGACGAACGTCGACTGCAGCGACGACGCCGAGCTCGTGAGCACCGCGAGGGAGACGAGGAACGCGAGCGGCCCGAGGATCGGTCCGGAGAGGTGGAAGAACACGTTCTCCTGGATGTCGCCGTTGCCGAGGCCGAGCTCCCCCGTGCCGACGCCCGCGAACATGATCATCGCGACGGCGAGGAGCAGGTAGAGCGAGACGATCGTGAGCACGGTGACGGTGGCCGCCCGCCCAGGGGTCTTCTCCGGGTCCTTCGTCTCCTCGTTCATCGTGAGGGTGACGTCCCAGCCCCAGAAGATGAAGATCGACAGCGACAGACCGGCGGCGACCGCGCTGAACGACGAGATTGCGAACGGGTTGAACCAGTTGAGGTCGAACGGCTGGTAGTCGAAGCCGTTGCCGCCCACGGCCTGCACGATCGCGGCGACCGCGAAGAACACGAGCACGAGGATCTGGAATCCGACGAGCCAGTACTGCAGCTTCTGCGTGGTCTGCATGTCGCGGTACGACACCCACGTCGCGCCCAGCATGAAGAGCAGGCAGACGCCGATGTTGATCCAGGTCACGCCGGCGAGATCGGCGATCTCCGCGTTGCCCGTGATCTGCGACAGCAGCAGGAACAGGAAGTCGACCGCGACGCCGGCGAGGTTGGAGAGCACGAGGATCGTGGCGACCACGAGGCCCCAGCCGGCCATCCAGCCCACCCACGGCCCGAACGCCCTGGCGGCCCAGGTGAAGGACGTACCGGAGTCGGGCATGCGGTTGTTGAGCTCGCGGTAGCCGAAGGCCACGAGGAGCATCGGGATGAAGCCGACGAGGATGATCGCCGGGATCTGCGCGCCGACCTCGGACGCGGTGGGGCCGACGGCGGCCGTGAAGGTGTAGGCGGGGGCGATGCACGAGATGCCGATCACGACGGCGCCGATCAGGCCGACGGTGCCGGCGCTCAGGCCCTTCGTCGAGATTCCGGTCGTGACGCCGGATGCGGGCTCCGTCGCCCGGTTGGTGCTGCTCATCAGCGGTCTCCTGCTTCATCGCGGGTACGCGGGACGACGATCATGGGGACGGGCAGCTCGTGCAGCATCTTCGCCGCCGTGGAGCCCAGGAAGAGTCGGCGTGGCTGCGCCAGCCGGCTGGAGCCGACGAGCACGACCTCGCCGGGGAGCCAGGAGAGCCCGGCGACGGCGTCCTCCACCGTCTCGCCGGGGGCCTCCTCGACGACGGCGCCGAGACCGTCCGGCAGCCGCTCGGCGGCGACGGCCAGCACCTGGTGCGCGTGCTCGCTGCCGGCGAGGCGGATCGCCCCGGTGTCGAGTCCCGGGGGCACGTCGAACGGCACGAGCGACACCAGCCGCAGGCTCACCTCGGCGGCGCCGGCGAGGGCGACGGCCTGGTCGAGCACGCCCTCCGCGCCGGGCCGGGTGCCCACGGCGACGGTGACGCGCGGGAGCACGTGGTCGTCCTGCTGCGCGAGACCGGACGGCGCGAGGGCCACCGGGATCGGCGAGGAATGCAGCAGCTCCGACGCGACGCTGCCCAGGCGGTGCCGGCCGAAGAGGCCTCCACCGGCCGTGCCGATCACGATGACGCTGGCGTCGAACTCCTCACCGGCGGCGATGAGGCCCTCGGCGAACGACTCCGAGAAGCGCACGTGGCCGCTGCGCACGAGCTCCTGCGGCAGACGCACCACCGCGTCCTGCAGCCAGCTCCGCGCCTGCTTCCGGATGACGTCCTCGTAGGCGCGCTCCGGTGGCACGGCGGCGCTCCGGGTCCCCTCGGTCGGCAGCACGATCACGAGGTGCAGGGTCGCGCCGATGCTGCGCGCCAGTCGTGCGCCCAGCGCCGCCGCGTCGGCCCCCGCATCCGTCGCCGTGTAGCCGACGACGACCGAGCCGGTCATCAGCCGATGCTCTCGGGAGCGCCGGCCTCGCGGCGGGCGTCGACGATGTTCGCCGCGACGAGGTGGCCCATGCGGATCGCCCCGTCGACGTGCTGGTAACCCGCTCCGGCCATGTCGCTGCAGGCGAAGTGGATCGGTCCGACCGGCGTGCGCAGGTCGGCGCCGTAGCGGTGCAGACCCCCGAGGTCGAAGCTCGCGGCGTACGCGCCGCGGGTCCACTCCTCGCTGCCCCAGTCGCTCTCGTAGTAGACGACCGGGTTCTTGGCCTCGGGACCGTAGTAGTGCGAGAGCGACTCGAGGATGCGCTCCTTGCGCTCCTCGGCCGACAGCTCGAACACGCCGTCGGCGTTGGCGTCGGACACGAAACCGACCAGGGTGCCGCGCTCGTCCCCGTGGTTGGTGTTGTCGTACGCCTCGTGCGAGAGCTCGTACGGGCTGAACGCCGTACCGCTCAGGCCCTGCTCGCGCCAGAACGGGCGGTCGTAGACGGCGTGCACCTTGATGACGAAGCCCATCGACAGGTGCTGGTGCAGCTGGTGCTGACGACGGGGCAGCGGCGGGACGAAGGAGATGCGGTTGTAGAGGATGGGGGCGTGCGCGAGGATCGCGTACCGTGCCCGGACCGTGAGGTCGTCGGTGGTCGCCACGACCCCGTCCTCCGACCACTCCAGGCTGCGGACGGGCTGGTTCAGCAGCACGTCGT
This sequence comes from Microbacterium sp. str. 'China', assembly GCF_002993305.1. NCBI lineage: Bacteria > Bacillati > Actinomycetota > Actinomycetes > Micrococcales > Microbacteriaceae > Microbacterium > Microbacterium sp. str. 'China'. Next base: position 2,711,054 of record NZ_CP027434.1, read on the forward strand.
CACCCAGGCGCTCGGCGAGGCGCAGCGGCACCTGCTGGAGCCCTCCCACGACGCGCTTGTCGAGGATGAAATCGGCGTCGACGAGATTCGAGTACGAGCCGGCGGACGCCGCCATCAGCAGCGACTGCAGGAGCGAGAAGGCATGGGTCGGCTTGGTCAGCATCGCCGAGCCGGTCGCGAAGGCGAGGTTGCGCACGGCCTCGTCGTCGTCGGTCTGCGACCGCAGCCAGGCGTCCCACGAGATGGAGTCCCACTCGGCCGCGTTCGGGTGCTCCCACGGCTTGTCCGGGTCGATCTCGGCGACGAGGGCATCGAGGATGCCGGTGATGCGGGCGATCACGGCCTCGGTCTCCGCCGACACCGGGAACATCTCGCCCGTGAAGCGGTGGGCCTGACCATCCGGGCCGACGTAGACGCTGTCACCCTCGCGGTAGCGGCTGTAGGTCTCGAGCCCCAGCTCCTCGATCGTGTCCTTGAGGGCGTCCTGGTCGGGCGAGACCCACTGGCCGCCGATCTCCAGCATGGCGCCGTCGATCACGTCGGTCCACAGCCGGCCACCCACGCGGTCGCGGGCCTCCAGCACGGCGACCGACAGTCCGGCCTTCCGCAGGTCGTTGGCCGCCGTGAGCCCTGCGGCTCCGGCGCCCACGATCAGCACGTCGCGGGTGATCTCAGCCATCTGCAACTCCTTCGTCGTCGGGGGATGCGGGGGAAGAAGTACCGGTCGCGTCCCGAAATCCCCCGATCCGGGGACGCGACCGGACAGTGTCAGGCGCCGGCGAGCGCCTCGGCCACGACGTCGAGGCCCTCGTTCAGCAGCTCGTCGCCGATGGACAGCGGCGGGAGGAAGCGGATGACGTTGCCGTACGTGCCGCAGGTGAGGACGATGACGCCCTGAGCGATGCACGCCTTGGCCACGGCGGCCGTGAGCGCGGCGTCCGGAGCCTTGGTCTCCGGGTCCACGAACTCGGCCGCGACCATCGCACCGTGACCGCGGACGTCGCCGATGCGGGCGTCCTCGGACTGGAGGGCGGTGAGGCGGCCGATGAGGATCTCGCCGATCTCGCGGGCCCGCTCGATGACGCCGTCGTTCTCGAACACGTCGATGGCCGCGAGCGCCGCCGCGCAGGCGATCGGGTTGCCGCCGTAGGTGCCGCCGAGGCCGCCGGAGTGCGAGGCGTCCATGATCTCGGCGCGACCGGTCACGGCCGCGAGGGGCAGCCCGCCCGCGATGCCCTTGGCGGTGGTGATGAGGTCGGGCTCGATGCCGAAGATCTCGCTGGCGAACATGTGCCCGGTGCGGGCGAACCCGGTCTGCACCTCGTCGGCGATGAAGACGACGCCGTTCGCGCGGCACCAGTCGACGATCGCGGGGAGGAAGCCGTCGGCGGGGACGATGAAGCCGCCCTCGCCCTGGATGGGCTCGATGATGACGGCCGCGAGGTTGTCGGCGCCGATCTGCTTCTCGAGCTGGAGGATCACGCGGGCCGCGGCCTCTGCGCCCTCGAGTCCGTCGCGGAACGGGTAGGACATCGGCGCGCGGTAGACCTCGGGGGCGAACGGGCCGAAGCCGCTCTTGTAGGGCATCGACTTCGCGGTCAGCGCCATGGTGAGGTTCGTGCGGCCGTGGTAGCCGTGGTCGAACGCGACGACGGCCTGGCGTCCGGTGTGCTTGCGGGCGATCTTGATCGCGTTCTCGACGGCCTCGGCGCCGGAGTTGAACAGGGCGCTCTTCTTGGCGAAGTCACCGGGGGTGACGCGGTTGAGCGCCTCGGCGACGCCGACGTACGACTCGTACGGCGAGATCATGAAGCAGGTGTGGGTGAACTGCGCGGCCTGCGCGGCGACGGCCGCGGCGACCTTCGGGTGCGCGTTGCCGACCGTGGTCACCGCGATGCCGGAGCCGAGGTCGATGAGCGAGTTGCCGTCGGCGTCGACGACCACCCCTCCCCCGGCGGCGACGGCGGCGACGGGCACGGTGTGTCCGACACCGGCGGCGACGGCGTCCGCCTTGCGGGCGAGGACCTCGGCCGACCGCGGGCCGGGGAGTTCCGTGACGAGGCGACGCTCCTGCGGGAGGTCGGGGCCGCCGAGGGGGACTGCGGGTGCTGCGGTGTCGAGGAGAGCCATGTCGCGAGCGTACGGCGGCATCGGAGACACCCGCATTCGCCGGGTCGTACAATCGGAGAACTGATTTCGCCGTCTCGTACAACCGGAGATCGCATGGCCCCCACCGATCCACCAACGCTGTCCGCCCTGCTGCGGCGCCGTGATCTGGATTTGCGCCTCGTCTCCGCCGCCGCGGACCTGCCGGACGGCGCACTCGACCGTCCGCTGCGCTGGGTGCACAGCTCGGATCTCGCGGATCCGACACCCTTCCTCGCGGAAGACCTGGTGCTCCTCACCACCGGCGCCCAGTTCGACGACGCGGACGCCATCCCGCCCTACGTCGTGCGCCTCGCCGAGCGCGGGGTGCTGGGGCTCGGGTTCGGCACCGACGTGCATCGCTCGGGCACGCCGGAAGAGTTGATCGCGGCGTGCGCCGACCAGGGCATCCCGCTGTTCGAGGTGCCGTACCGCACGCCGTTCATCGCCGTGGCCCGCGCCCACTCCGAAGCGATCGCGGCGCAGGCCTACGCCCGGCGCACCTGGGCGCTCGACACCCAGCGCGCCCTGGCCCTCGCCGCGCTCCGACCGCGCGGGCTGGACGCCATCGTCACCGAACTCGGCCGTCGGCTCGACGCCTGGGCGGGCATGTTCGATGCGACGGGGGACCTGCTCGTCACCCACCCCCGGGACGCCCTCTCCGCAGGCGTCCGGGAGGAGCTCGGGACGCGGGTCCAGGAGATCCTCGACCGCGGACTCGAGGCAGGGCAGTCCCTCACCCTCGAGGCACACACCTTCATGCTCTTCACGGTGGGGCGGGGCGGGCACCTGCGCGGCGTGCTCGCCGTGGAGGCCGACGCCCTCGACCAGGAGGCCAGAGCCGTCGTCACGTCGGTCATCGCGATGGCCGGACTCGCGCGGGAGCAGAGCGAGCAGCTCGCGCGCGGCCGTCGCCGCCTGCACACGCAGCTGCTGCGCTCGCTCCTGGGCGACGACCCCGGCCTCGCGCGCCGGGTGCTCGGGAGCCTCCCGCCCGCCCCCGTGGTGGTCGCCGTGACGGGAGACGCCCCGGCGGAACCGCTCCTGGACTGGTGGGAGCGCCGGCGCCTCGACCACGGCACTCCCGCGTTCCTCGCCGATTCCGAGGACGGCGTCGTCATCTGCATCTCCGCGACCGACGAGCCGCTTCTCGACGATGTGGCCGCCCGCTTCACCGCCCGCGTCGGCGTCTCCGCTCCGGAGGGGTACGACGCCTTCTCCCGGGCCCACGCGCAGGCGCTCGTCGCGCTCCGTCAGCCCGGCACGAGCGGTGCCGTCCGGTACGCCGACACGGTCGGGTCGAGCCTGCTCACCGCTCTGGCCACGGATGAGGCCCGGCTCGTCGCCGAGTCGCGACTCGCCCCGCTCCGGGAGCACGACGCCGCCCACGGCACCGCGCTCGAACACGCGCTGCGCACCTGGCTCGACCACGACGCGCGGGCCGAGCAGGCCGCCGCCGCCTTGGGCATCCACCGGCACACCCTCCGCTCCCGGGTCTCCCACGCCGGAGCCCTCCTCGGGGTCGACCTGACGACCTTCCCCGCCCGGGCCGAGGTGTGGGCGCTGCTGCAGACCGCGCGCGACTGACCCGGCCCCGAACCCGCGTCGACGGGGGCTCAGCCGGCGAGGAGCCGCCGGGAAGCGGCGACGTCCGCGGCGGTCCGGGCGACGAGCTCCTCCACCGCGTCGAAACGGAGCGTCGGCCGGAGCAGCGCCACGAGCTCGACCGACAGCCGCTGTCCGTAGAGGTCGCGGTCGACGTCGTGCAGGTGCACCTCGAGACGCCGCGCCCGGTCGCCGCAGAACGTCGGATTGACACCGACGCTCGCCGTCGCCTCCCACCGTCGGTCGTCGCCGGGCAGCCGCACCCACGCCGCATAGATCCCATCGTCGGGCAGCAGGCGCTCGGGCAGGGCGAGGTTCGCGGTCGGGAAGCCGAGCAGCCGCCCGCGACCGTCGCCGGGGACGACCAGGCCGGAGAGCACCGGGAGCGCCGGTCCGGTCACACGTCTGCGGCGGGCGAGATCGCGCAGTAGCGGCTCTGGTGGAACACGAGCGGCTCGACGTCGTCGAAGAGCGTCACGTCCTGGATCTCGTAGAGCGCGATCTCGTGGTCGCCGCCGTCGAAGGTGCTGTGCAAGCGGCAGGTGAGCCAGAGTGCGGCGTCGTCGATCAGCACGGCCCCACCCTCCGAGCGATGCCAGGCATGGCCGCCGAATCGGTCTCCTTCGCGCGCGGACAGCGAGCGGCTGAGCGGCTCGTGGTGCGCGGCGAGGACGCTCATCCCCAGTTCGGGGACGGCTCGGAGCACGGGCCACGTCTTCGAGGTGCGGGCGGCGCTGACGGCGACGAGCGCGGGCTCCAGCGAGATCGAGGTGAAGGAGTTGACCGCCATGCCGACGGCACGGTCCTCGACGTGGGCGGCCAGCGCGACCACACCGGTCGGGTAGACGGAGAAGGCGCGACGGAGAGCGCGGTCCCGCGGCAGGGCGTCGGTCACGGCAGTGGTCATCACAAAGTCCTTTCGTTAGTCAACTTTGACTAGTTCGAATCATATGCATTTTTGACCATGCAAACAACAGATTTCACGACACCGAGCCATTAGCATGAAGCGCATGTCGACCACCCGCCTCGTCGTCCTCGGCGCCGTCAAGCAGTTCCAGCCCGTTCACGGCTACTTCCTCCGCCGCGAGCTCATGACGTGGCACGTCGACGAATGGGCGCACATCCAGCCCGGTTCGATCTACAACGCCCTCCGCGCGCTCGAGGTCGACGGCTACGTGGCGGAGAGCGGCACCGAGACCGAGGGCAAGCGCCCGGCGCGCACCACCTACCGCATCACCCCGGCCGGCGAGGTGGAGCTGCAGCGCATGCTGCGTGAGAACCTGTGGAACGTCGCGGCTTTCGACACCCAGGCGATCATGACCGTGGCCTCGTTCATGTTCGTCCTCAGCCGGCAGGAGGTCATCGCCGGGCTCGAGCATCGGCTCATCAAGAGCGACGCGATCATCACGCAGAACGGCTTCGACGTGCAGGACACCCTGCGCTCGGAGACGACCCCGGAGTACGTCCGCGAGATCTTCGACCTCTCCACCGCCCGACTCACCGCCGAGAAGGAGTGGCTCCTGACGCTGCTGGAGCGGCTGCGCGCCGGAGCGTACACGTTCGCCGGCGAGACGGCGGAGACGACGGAGGCGGAACCCGCTCCCCCGCGGTGACCCGCAGGGCGCACGCGACTCAGCGCCCGGCCACCAGGGCGTCGAGGGCATCGGCGGTGAGCGCCGGGGTGGTCGCCCCGCGGTGTCGGGCGACGATCGCCCCCGCGGCACAGGCGCGCACGAGAGCGTGCTCGGTGTCTCGACCCTGGGCGAGCCCGGCGGCGAGGGCGCCGCAGAAGGCGTCCCCGGCTCCCGTCGTGTCGACGGCGTCTATGCGGAAGGCCGCCACGTGCGCCCCGGGCCGTCCCGGCCGATGCAGCGTCACACCCGCGGCCCCCTCCGTGAGCACGACCGCTCCGGCACCGGCGCCGAGGAGCCGCTCGACGCCGCCGAGCTCCGCGCACTCCGTCTCGTTCACGACCAGCACGTCCACTTCCGGGAGCAGCTCGACCGCCGCCTCGTGCGCGGGGGCGGCGTTGAGGATCGTGCGCGCCCCCGCACCCCGGGCGGCCACGAGGGCCGCGGCGACCGCGGCGAACGGCACCTCGAGCTGGGCGAGCACCACAGCCGCCCCGGCGATCCCGGCCACGGCGTCCTCCGGAGTGAGCTCGCCGTTCGCCCCCGCCGCCACGAGGATGCTGTTGTCGCCGTCGTCGAAGGCCAGCACATGCGCGACCCCGGTCGGCGCGGACGCGGAGCGGCGGAGCGCGGCGTCCACGCCCGCTTCCGTGAGCGCCGCCTCCAGCACGGCCCCCGCCTCGTCCGCTCCGACGACACCGCAGAACCGCGTCGAGGCTCCGGTGCGCGCCGCCGCGACGGCCTGATTGAGGCCCTTGCCACCGGGGAAGCGTCCCCCGGCCCGACCGAGCAGCGTCTCGCCGACGCGGGGTGGGCGCGAGACCTCGACCACGAGATCGAGGTTCGCGCTCCCCACGACGGCCACGCCGGCGAGGGTCTCAGACACGGGCCATCGTCCGCCGGAACGACGAGCCCACGTGGGACTCGGCGAGTGCGGGCGTCGGGGTGCCCATCAGCCGTTCCCGCAGCGACTGCGGCTCGGCGGCGGGGTCGGTGATCGCCCCGCGTTCCTTGAGAATAGGCAGCACGTGCTCGATGAAGTCGGCGGTCGACGCCGGGGGGATCACCGGGGCGAAGAGGAAGCCGTCGAGGTCCGCGCCGTCGGCGAGCTCCATCATCCGGTCCGCCACCTGCTCCGGCGTACCCACGATCGGCCGGGCGCCTACCCCGTGCGCGTGCCAGTCGCCCAGCACATCGCCGACCGTCTTGTCGGCGAAGCGGGCGACCTGCGTCTGCGAGAGTTCGGTGCTGAGCTCCGACATCGGCGTGCTCGGGTCGTACGACGACAGATCGAGGCCGGTGAACCAGGCGTAGGACGCCACGGTGACCTCGGGGTTCTGCGCGTCGGCGACCTCCGCATACGTGCGGCGCGCCTCTTCCTCGGTGCTGCCGACGACCGCGGCGAACGCCGACATGATCTTCACCTCGTGCGCGCCACGGCCGTTCTTCACCGCCTCCTCGCGGATGGCCGAGGAATGCGCACGGAGCTGCTCGACAGAGCCGCTCCCCACGAAGATCGCCTCGCCGTGCTTGCCGCCGAACTCGCGGCCCGCGGGCGACGCCCCGGCCTGGAACAGCACCGGCGTGCCCTGCGGCGAGCGCTGCGTGTTGCCGTAGCCGTGCGAGCGGAAGTAGGGCCCGTCGTGCGCGATGCGGTGCACCTTGGCCGGGTCGGCGAAACGGCCCGCCTTGTCGCGCTCCAGCGCGCCCTCCTCCCAGGCCTCCTCCCACAGCTTGTAGACGACCTGCATGAAGTCGTCCGCCATCAGGTAGCGCTCGTCGTGCCCGACCATCGGCACACCGAAGCCCTGCACCGCGGTGTCGGCGGTGCCCGTGGTGACGACGTTCCATCCGATCCGGCCGCCGGACAGGATGTCGAGGGTGGCCAGGCGCCGGGCGAAGGAGTACGGCGGCTCGAGCAGGGTCGACCCTGTGGCGACGAGGCCGAGGCGGGTGGTCTCCGGGATGAGCGCGGCGAGGATGATCGCCGGGTCGAGCCGCGGCAGGTCCAGGCCCTCGACCGAGCAGATGTCCGGGCGCTCGCCGGCGACGTCCGCCCAGCCCCACGCGTCGGCGAGGAAGAGGAAGTCGAAGCCCGCGTCCTCGACCAGGCGCGCGGTGTCGCGCCAGTAGTCGAGCTTGTCGAAGAGGTAGCGCCGGTTGTCGGGGTGGCGCCAGGTCGCGGTGCCGGAATCGTTCGCCTGGGCGTTCTCGAAGAGTCCGAGCCGCAGGGTCTTCACGGGGTGCTGAGCGGTCATGGCGGATGCCTTCCTGGGAGTGGGGGATGGTGTCGTTCGGAGTTTCCGGGCACGCCGGGGGAACCCGGGGGCGCAGGGGTCGCGCCCCCGGGACCGGGGGTCGTGAGCTCAGCCCTTCGCGGTGACCTCGCCGTCGCTCCACCACAGGACGCGCCGGCGCACGACCGCGAGAAGCACGATGAGCAGCACCCCGAGCAGACAGAGCAGGGCGATGCTCGCCCAGGTCACGGGCAGGTTCGCCTGTGCAGCCGACGTGGTGACGAGGGAGCCGAGACCGGCCTGCTGCCCTGCCGCGACGAACTCGGCCACGGCCGCGCCGACCACGGCGAGGGGCAGCGCGATGCGCAGACCGGCGAACACGTACGGCATGCTGCCGGGGAACCGCAGCTCGCGGAAGATCTCCCACCGCGAGGCATGCAGCGTCGTGAACACGTCGAGCGCCTTCTGGTCCACGTCGCGGAGGCCGGCGAGCGAGTTCACGAGCATCGGGAAGAAGACCACGAGGCCGGTGACGATGAACTTCGGCACCATGCCGAACCCGAAGGCGACGACCAGCGCCGGGGCGATCGCGACGATCGGCGTCACCATCACGATGATGACCAGCGGCATGACGGCCCGCTCGATGATCTGGAACTCGGCCATCACGACGGCCAGCAGGAAGCCCGCGAGGATGCCGGCGGAGGCCCCGACGACGACCTCGAGCAGCGTCACGAGGAAGTTCGACCAGTACATGCCCGCGTCCTCGACGAGGCTGGCGCCGATGGCCTCCAGCGTCGGCAGGACGTAGGGGTTGGTCCACGCCACGATCTGCCAGAGCAGAGCCGCGATCACGAACGTGATCAGGGTCGGTCCCCACGATCCCCAGCGGAGCCAGCCGGGGACCCCGCGGCGGGGCTGCGCCTTCAGGCGAGCGGTCGCAAGGGTGGCGGTGGTGTCTCTCATCGTCAGCTCAGACATGGGCCTTCTCCGTCTGCGCGCGCAGCGCACCGCGCACGACTGCCTCCAGGTCGCGGAACTCGTCTGTCGCGTACGCCTCCTCGGTCCGCGGCCGCGGGAGGTTCACATCGATCACCTCGGCGATGCGTCCGGGGTGGGCCGCCATGACCACGATGCGGTCGGACAGCATGATCGCCTCCGGCACCGAGTGCGTGACGAACATCACGGCCTTGCGGTTCGACTGCCAGAAGTCCAGCAGGGCGATGCGCTGCAGGTCCCGGTTCATCTCGTCGAGGGCCGAGAACGGCTCGTCCATCAGCATGATCGCCGGATCGAACACGAAGGCCCTGGCGATCGCGGCGCGCTGCTGCATACCGCCGGAGAGCTGCCCGGGGTACTTCTTCAGCGCATGGCCGAGCCCGAACGTCGACAGCAGCTCGGCCGGGTCGCGGAGGGCGCGGTCGCCGTTGGCCCCGCGGTTGATCCGCACGGGGAGCTCGACGTTCTCGCGCACCGTCTTCCACGGCAGCAGCGCCGGAGACTGCGGGACGAGACCGATCTTCTTGTCGCGGGAGGCCGCCGTGACGCTCTCGCCGTCGATCGTGACGGTGCCGGAGTCGGCGTCGAGGAGTCCGGCGACCACCTTGAGCAGCGTGGACTTGCCGCAGCCGCTGGGGCCGATCACCGACACGAACTCGCCCATGCCGATCGTGAGGCTCACGTCGTCGAGCACGGTCACCTGGGCTCCGTCGACGCCGAAGGCCTTCGAGACGTTCCTGACCTCGACGCCCGCCCCCTGTGCCGCGGTCATCACTTCTCCGCCCAGATGAGGGTGTCGCCGTCGTACAGGTCGGCCACGAGATCCGGGTCCATCATGTCGGCGATGGCGGGGAGGTCCTTCACGTCGCCGTACTCCTGCACGATCTCGTACTCCGGCTGCCACATGTCCGCCGTCTGCACGCCGGGGTTGCCGCCCGCGCTCTCGCGCACCCAGGCCGACTCGACCTCCCACGTGCGGGCGAGCTGATCGCGCGGGAATGCCGCACCCTGGCCGTTCTCCTCCGCGAGGGCCGCCAGCATGTCGATGCACTCGTCCGCCTCGTCGAGACAGAACTGCAGGGCCTTGAGGCTCGCGCGCATGAAGTCGGCCGCGACCTCGCGGTGCTCGTCGAGGAAGCGCGAGTTCACCTCCATGACGTTGTACGTGCCCTCGACGCCGAGGTCGGAGGGCAGGAACTCGCTGAACGGGAGGTCCTGTGCCTTGAGTGTCTGCGGCTGGTTGGAGGCGTAGCCGACGATCGCATCGACCTGCTCGCGCACGACGACGGTCGGGTCGTAGTTGGTCATCTTCACCATCTCGACCTTCGAGACGTCGACGCCGGCCTCGTCGAGCATGGCCGAGGCGATGGGCGTGAGGTTGATGAAGTACCCGAGCGAACCGCCTTCGAGGTCGGTGAGGTCGGTGAGCTTCTCATTGCCGAAGATCGAGAACGGCGGGGTCGTGCCGTAGGTCGCGACCGCGGTGAGGTTCTTGCTGTTCGCCGCGGCGAGCATCACGTCGGAGGCGGAGCCGAGCGCGGTGAACTGCGCCTGCCCCGAGGCGACGAGCTGCTGCCCGTTCGCGCCGGAGGCGTTGATCTCCACATCGAGGCAGAGGTCGTCGAAGTAGCCCAGCTCCTTCGCCAGGAACACGTCGAGCTGCCCGGCGCTAGCGGAGTAGCCGTAGCCGGAGATGTAGGTGATGGTGCCGGCATCCTGGTTGCGCTGGCAGGCGTCGCTGCCGCCCGCGCTCGTGGGGGCGGTATCGCCGCCGGGCGCCGGCGAGGAGCATGCTCCGAGCGTCAGCGTGGCGGCGAGAACGCACGTCAGGGTGGCAGTGGTGCGGAATCGGGTTTCCGCAGAGGAAGTAGCCATGAGGGTCCCTTCTCGGCCGTTCGTCATTGATGGCTCGATGAAAGTAACATAGTCAATCTTGACTAAGCAAGATCAAACTAAGTTTGTGCGGTCGAGCGGAGCGGCCAGGCAGGCCACCAGCCGTCGTCGAGTCCGCTCAGCAGGGCCGCCGCGCGCTCGTGATCCTCGGCGGAGTGGTCCGGGGCGGGGCCGGAACTGCTCTCCCGCCGCTCGCCGTCCGGCGACCGGATCTCGGTGTACAGCCACGCACGGCGACCGACGGGGTACTTCTCCCGGAAGCCGCCAGCGGCGATCGACAGCACGATCCGCTCCAGCTCGTCCGCCGCGGTCTCGGCGGTCTCGTCGCAGGCATCGCAGATGCACGACGGCACGATCGCGTGGAAGTGGGCGCCCGCCTCGATGCTGACGGAGGGAACGGTCGGCGTGAGGATGACTCGCGCACCGCACGCCGGTGCGAGCACGATGCGTTCCGTCCCGTCCTCCCCCGACTCTCGCCGCGCCTCGACCTCGTACTCGCGGGAGAGGTGCTCGACGAGCGCATCGACCACGAGAAGCAGCGGCGCGAAGCGCTCCGGGTGGCTCTCCCGAGAGTACGACTCCTCCGGCGCGATGCCATCGGGCCAGCGGCGTCCGTAACGGATGACCTCGCCGCTCTCGTCATGGAAGTCCAGGAGCGGGAGAGCAGGCCGGACATACGCGCGCGCCGGGACGACCACGACCGCGGGAGCGGAATCCTCCGCGGACAGCGCCCTCATCTCCTCGTCGTCGAGGTCGTCCTGCTCCCACGACGCGAGCATCTGCAGAAGCGCGTCCCGCTGCTCGGGCTGCTGCACCATCCCCTGCACGAGGCCCGCGACCGGGATCGAGAGGGTGTTGGTCCCGATCTCCGGCTCGCCCGTCATCCGCCATGTCGCGGCCGGATGCACGACCGCGATGACGTTCCCCACGAACCGCGCCGCCGCCGTGGCCAGCCTGTCGCTCTCGAGGACCTCCGGATGACCGGCGATGAAGTCCCACGTCGCCCCGAGATCGACGGCGAGCGCTGCAGGGTCGTTCCCCTGGCCCCGCGCGAACTCGACGAAGGGCTCGAAGCCGTCGACGAACCGGACCGGCCCCGGAGCGTCCGGCTGCGGGGGCATCCACAGGATCGCGGCGGCACCCGCCTCGGGCATCGGACCGAAGGGACCGGGGAAGACACCGCTGCTCATCGACCGAGCGTACCGAGCGGGATCACCGGGGCGCGTGAGACTCCAGGAACTCGTACACGTCGGTGGTGTCCACCCCGGGGAAGGCTCCCGTGGGCAGAGTCGCCAGCAGCGTGCGCGGGGTCTTCACGTTGGGCCAGGAGTTCTCGCGCCACCGCTCCTCCAGCTCGGCGGGGGCCCGACGACAACACACCTCGACCGAGTGCTTCGAGACGCCGCGGTGCGGGGTGTCCCTGCCCACGAACCACCTCGTGTCGTCGAACCGCACGCCCACGCTGACCGAGTGCAGGCCCTCGCTCGACGCCTCCACGCGGGCGGTGCACCAGTAGGTGCCGTTGCCGGTGTCGGTGTACTGGTAGTACGGATTGAAGCGGTCGTCCTCGTCGAAGACCACCCGGGAGGTCCACCGGCGGCAGCACATCTGCCCCTCGATGGCGCCGAGCCGGTCGGTCGGGAAGTTCACGTCGTCGTTCTCGTACGCCTTGGTGATCGTGCCCGACTCGTGCACCTTGAGGAAGTGCACGGGGATGTCGAGGTGCCGGGTGGCGAGGTTCGTGAAGCGGTGCGCCGCCGTCTCGTACGACACCGAGTACGCGTCACGGAGGTCTTCGATGGAGATCGCGCGCCGCTGCTTCGCGTCCTGCAGGGCAGGGACGACGTCGGCCTCCGGCATCAGCAGGGCGCCGGTGAGGTAGTTCGTCTCGACGCGCTGGCGGAGGAACTCGGCGTAGCTGCGCGGCTCGGCGTGCCCCAGGATGCGACTCGACAGCGCCTGCAGGACCGCGGTGCGGGCATCCCCCTTGGCCGGCACGCTGCTCGACAGGTACAGCCGGCCGTTGGCGAGGTCGGCGACGCTGCGGGTGGTCTGCGGCAGGTCGGCGGCGTAGTGGAGGGTGAAGCCGAGGTACGCCGCGATCTCGGATGCGGTGCGCTGGGTCAGCGGCCCCCCGGGATGACCGACGGCTGCGAGGATCTCGGCCGCCTTCGCCTCGAGGTCGGCGAAGTGGTTGTCCTGTCGCCGCATCAAGTGCCGGAGGTCCACATTGGCGCGCCGCGCCTCCTCGGGCGTCGCGGCGCGCTCGTCCTTGAGGCGGTCGATCTCGCCCTGCAGGGCGAGCAGCGCCTTGAGCGCCTCCGTCGGCACGCTCTTGGCGATGCGGAACGGCGCGATGCCCAGCGCCTGGAACGTCTGCCCCTTCATCGCGCGTTCCAGGGCGATCTCGATCGCGCTGCGCTCGTCGAGCGGCTCCCCGGAAAGCAGCGCGTCGATGGTCACCCCGAGCGCGCGGGCGATGGCCTGCAGCTGCGTGAGCTTGGGCTCGCGCTTGCCCGTCTCGATCATCGACATCTGGCTCGGCGCGCGATCGACCGCGGCGGCGAGCTCCTCGAGCGTCAGGCCCCGTGCTGTGCGCAGTTGGCGGATGCGTCGGCCGACGGTGAGGGCGTCGGCGTCTTCCGTGGTGTCGTCCATGTCGGATCCTCTCGGCCCACCGTCCGCGTCGGTGCGGGATCGGGAACGCTCCGCGCGAGACCGCGCCGGGGTCTTTTCTGATCCCGGCACGCCGGGTGAGCGGGGCGTGAGGGCCGAGTCTGTCACAAAAACAGAAATTCGCGCAAACTTCTCCTCGATCCGGCGCGGGCGAGCAGGGGAACTTCACGAAGAGTGGAGGCACGCCATCGGCACCGACGCCGATTCCCATCCGAGGAGACACCATGACGAACACCGCAGCGACCCCCACCCCGCGCCCCGCCGGCCTGCGCGCCGGCGACCAGGTCCAGACGGCCGCGGAGCTTCAGGAGATCTGGGACACCGACCCCCGGTGGGACGGCGTCGAGCGCAGCTACTCCGCCGAAGACGTCATCCGCATCCGCGGCTCGGTCCGCGAGGACGCCACCCTCGCCCACCGCGGGGCCGAGAACCTCTGGAACCTCCTGCACACGGAGGACTACGTCCGGGCCCTCGGCGCCTACACCGGAGGCCAGGCCGTGCAGCAGGTGCGCGCCGGGTTGAAGGCCATCTACCTCTCCGGCTGGCAGGTCGCCGCGGACGGCAACCTCGCCGGACAGACCTACCCCGATCAGTCGCTCTACCCCGCGAACTCGGTCCCGGCGGTCGTGCGCCGCATCAACAACGCCCTGCTCCGGCAGGACCAGCTCGAGCACGCCGAGGGCGAGATCACGCAGGACTGGCTCGCGCCGATCGTCGCCGACGCCGAGGCGGGTTTCGGCGGTCCGCTCAACGCCTACGAGCTCGCGCAGTCCCTCATCCAGTCCGGTGCCGCCGGCATCCACTGGGAGGACCAGCTCGCGAGCGAGAAGAAGTGCGGCCACCTCGGCGGCAAGGTGCTCGTGCCCACGCAGCAGCACATCCGCACGCTGAACGCGGCACGACTCGCGGCGGACGTCGCCGGCGTTCCGACCGTCATCATCGCCCGCACCGATGCCCTCGCCGCCGATCTGCTCACGAGCGACGTCGACGAGCGCGACCGGGAGTTCACCACCGGCGAGCGCACGTCCGAGGGCTTCTACCGGATCCGCCCGGGCATCGAGTCGGTCATCAGCCGCGGCCTCGCGTTCGCCCCCTACGCCGACCTGCTCTGGGTCGAGACCGGGGAGCCGGACATCGCGCTGGCACGGGAGTTCGCCACCGCGATCCACGCACAGTTCCCCGGTAAGCTCCTGGCCTACAACTGCTCGCCGAGCTTCAACTGGAAGCGCCACCTGTCGGACGCCGAGATCGCGACGTTCCAGCAGGAGCTGGCAGACCTGGGCTACAAGTTCCAGTTCATCACCCTGGCCGGGTTCCACGCCCTGAACCACTCCATGTTCGATCTCGCCCGCGGTTACGCCGAGCACGCCATGAGCGCCTACGTCGAGCTGCAGGAAGCCGAGTTCGCCGCCGAGGCCGACGGCTACACCGCCACCAAGCACCAGCGCGAGGCGGGCACCGGCTACTTCGACGTCATCTCCACCGCGCTCAACCCCGACAGCGCGACCCTCGCCCTGGCCGGCTCCACCGAGACCGCCCAGTTCCACTGATTCTCCCCCGAGACCCCCGGTTCTCGTCGAGACCCCGCCCCGCACACACCGGGAGCGCGGGGTCTCGACGACACCCCGGGGGCTCGGCATAAGGCAAAGGACACCATCATGACCACCGCACCGATTCAGACGACCCGGCAGGGGCCCGCGATCGAGATCGCCGGGCCGATGCGCGATCGCTACGACGAGATCCTCACCCCGGAGGCGATCGCCTTCCTCACCGAGCTCCACCACCGATTCGCCTCCCGCCGCCATGACCGGCTGGCCGACCGGATGCGCCGCCGCTTCGAGATCGGCAACGGGCACGACCCGCAGTTCCGCGAGGACACCGCGCACATCCGTCAGGACACCACCTGGCGCGTCGCCGGCGCCGGCCCCGGGCTCGAGGACCGCCGCGTCGAGATCACCGGCCCCACCGACCCGAAGATGACCATCAACGCCCTGAACTCCGGGGCTCGCGTCTGGCTCGCCGACCAGGAGGACGCCACGAGCCCGACCTGGAAGAACGTCATCGAAGGGCAGCTGTCCCTCCGCGACGCGATCCGGGGCGAGCTCTCCTTCACCTCCCCCGAGGGCAAGGAGTACCGCGTCACCGCCGAGCGCACCCCCACGATCGTGATGCGCCCGCGCGGGTGGCATCTGCCGGAGAAGCACCTCGCCTTCATCGACCGCTCCGGCCGCCGCACCTCGGCGTCCGGCTCCCTGGTCGACTTCGGCCTCTATTTCCTGCACAACGCGCAGGCGCTGATCGAGGGCGGACGCGGACCGTACTTCTACATCGCGAAGCTGGAGTCGAGCGAAGAGGCCAAGCTGTGGGACGACGTGTTCTCCTTCAGCGAGGAGTACATCGGCATCCCGCACGGCACCATCCGCGCGACCGTGCTGATCGAGACGCTGCCTGCCGCGTTCGAGATGGACGAGATCCTGTACGAGCTGCGCGACCACTGCGCGGGCCTCAACGCCGGGCGCTGGGACTACATCTTCTCCATCATCAAGAACTACCGCGGCCGCGGCGCCCGCTTCGTGCTCCCCGACCGCAGCGAGGTCACGATGACGGTGCCGTTCATGCGGGCCTACACCGAGCTGCTGGTGCAGACATGCCACAAGCGCGGCGCCTTCGCGATCGGCGGCATGAGCGCGTTCATCCCCAATCGCCGCGACCCCGAGGTGACGGCACGCGCGGTCGAGAAGGTGTCGGCTGACAAGAAGCGCGAGGCCGGCGACGGCTTCGACGGCACCTGGGTCGCCCACCCGGACCTGATCCCGACGGCGCAGGCCGAGTTCGACGCCGTGCTCGGAGACCGCCCGAACCAGATCGACCGCCAGCGCGACGACGTGCACGTAGAGGCACGCGACCTGCTCGACCTGCACATCGGTCGCCCGATCACGGCGCAGGGCGTGCGGGACAACGTCTCGGTCGCCATCCGCTACCTGGAGGCCTGGCTGCGCGGGCTCGGCGCCGTCGCGATCGACAACCTCATGGAGGATGCCGCGACCGCGGAGATCAGCCGCTCCCAGGTGTGGCAGTGGATCCACCAGGACCGCACCACGCAGGACGGCACCCCCATCACGGTCGAGTACGTCGAAGGGCTGATCGGCGAGGTGCTGGACGAGGTCGAGCGACGCGAGGGCGACCGCTTCGACGACGCCGCCGAGATCTTCCGCGAGGTCGCCCTCCGCGAGGAGTTCCCGACCTTCCTCACCCTGGGCGCCTACAGCCGGTTCCTGGTCGACGAGGACTGACGACGCCGGGATGCCGCGGGCCGCGAGGTCCGCGGCATCCTCACGTCCCACCCGGCCCGCACGCGCCCTGCCGGGCGTAGCCTGGAGCCATGATCGCCGTATGGGACAGCATCGCCGAGGAGTTCCTGCACCTCTATCCGCGGGGGCGACGGCTGGTCGCGGTCGCCGGGGCCGACGCCGAGCGTTCGCGCGTGGCCGCGGATGGCCTGGCCGCCGCGCTCACCGCTGCCGGCCAGACCGTCGAGCGCGCACACACCGCGGACGGGGAGGAAGCCGCCCTCCGCGCCGACATTGTGGCGCCGTTCCGCGCCACCGACAGCGACGCCGTGCTCCTCGTGTCCGGACCGGGCGCGATCGTGTCGCCGAGCGCACGCGGGATGTGGAACTACGTCCTCTGGCAGCTCGCCGGAGACGAGCCCCCGCACACCGCGGCGAACGCCCTGGTCGACGTGACCGATCCGGCCCATCCCACCCGGCGTTTCGCCGACTACTGCGCCGTCCCCTCCTCGTTCGAGACCTGAGTCGCCGCGCGGCGACTCAGTGGAACGACGCGGCGACCGAGTTGCGGTGGTAGTCGAACACGATGCTCGTGCGGGTCGATGCCACGCTGCTCTGAGCGGACAGGTGCTCGAGCACGAACTCGCGCATCTCCGACGAGTCGGCGACCGCGATGTGCAGGAGGAAGTCGTCGTCTCCGCCGAGGAAGAACACCTGGATCACCTGCGGCAGCGCGCGCACACGATCCGCGAACTCCACGATGCTCTCCCGTCGGGCGGCCGGGCGCAGGCTGACGCCGATGATCGCCTGGAGTCCGGCGCCGAGCTCGCGTTCGTCGACGCTCGCATGGAACCCGGTGATGACCCCGCGCTCGATCAGCCCGCGCAGCCGTGCGTGCGCCGTCGACGGGGCGACTCCCAGCCGTCCGGCCAGCTCGGCGTTCGTCATCCTCCCGTCGGCGGTGAGGAGCTGCACGATGCGCGCGTCGGTGGGGTCGAGCGCGGGCGCCCGAACGCTGTTCGGCTCGGATGACGCGGCGGCGGTGGTCATACGAAGCATTATTCAGGATTCGAGCCTTGGCCGAAGAGTCTTCATCGAATCTGTCGATGTCTCGACGTTTCTGCGATCCTTGGCTGCACCCTGCGCCCCGACACCTGGAGGATCGATGAAGATCGGCGTCCCGACCGAAGTCAAGAACAACGAGAACCGCGTCGCCCTCACCCCGGCCGGCGCCGATCGGCTCGTGCGGGAAGGGCACCGCGTGCTCGTGCAGTCCGGTGCCGGCGTCGGGTCGAGCATCGACGACGACGCGTACCGCGCGGCCGGTGCCGAGATCGTGGCGACCGCCGCCGACGCGTGGGGAGAGGCCGACCTGCTCATCAAGGTCAAGGAGCCCGTCGCCGAGGAGTACGGCTTCCTGCGTCCCGACCTCACGCTCTTCACCTACCTCCACCTTGCGGCCGACCGCCCGCTGACCGAGGCGCTCGTGGCGGCCGGCACGACCGCCGTCGCCTACGAGACCGTGCAGCTGCCGGATCGCACCCTGCCGCTGCTCGTGCCGATGAGCGAGATCGCCGGCCGCCTCTCCGTCATCATGGGGTCCCACTCGCTGCTGCGCTCGCAGGGCGGTCGCGGCATGCTGCTGGGTGGCATCGCCGGCACCCCGCGGGCGAAGACCGTGGTGATCGGCGGCGGCGTCGCAGGTGAGCACGCCGCGGCGAACGCGCTCGGACTCGGCTCGAAGGTCACCGTCGTCGACGTGGCGCTCCCCCGGCTGCGCGAACTCGAGCACCGCTACGGCGGCGCTCTGGAGACGCGCGCTTCCAGCCGGTACGACATCGCCGAGGAGCTGACGACGGCGGATCTCGTCATCGGATCCGTCCTGATCCCCGGCGCCGCGGCTCCCAAGCTGGTGACCGACGACATGGTCGCGGCCATGAAGCCGGGGTCCGTGCTCGTCGACATCGCGATCGACCAGGGCGGCTGCTTCGAGGGCTCCCGTCCGACCACGCACGACGACCCGACCTTCGCGGTGCACGACTCGATCTACTACTGCGTCGCGAACATGCCGGGAGCCGTGCCGACGACCGCGACCCGGGCGCTCACGAACGCCACCCTCCCCTACGTCTCGGCGATCGCGGCCAAGGGCTGGGAGCGGGCGGCCTCCGACGACGCTGCCCTCGCGAAGGGCCTCAACGTGCAGGGGGGACGCATCACGCTGGACGCCGTCGCCCAGGCGCACGGCCTCTCCACCGACTGACCTGTCGAACCCGAAAGAACCTCGGATCTTGGCGGCATCCCACACCTCCCCCGCCGTATCGACCCGAGTACGCTCGTAACCGTGACCGAACGCGCTCCTCTCTCCCGCAAGCTGTCCGCCATCGCCGAGTCCGCGACCCTCAAGGTCGATGCCAAGGCCAAGGCCCTCAAGGCCGAGGGCAAGCCCGTCATCTCGTATGCCGCGGGCGAGCCCGACTTCGCCACGCCGCAGTTCATCGTCGATGCGGCGGCCGAGGCGCTGGCCGACCCCGCGAGCTACCGGTACACCCCCGCTCCCGGACTGCCGGCGCTGCGCGAGGCGGTCGCCGCCAAGACGCTCCGCGACTCCGGCCTCGAGGTCTCCCCCGGTCAGGTCATCGTCACCAACGGCGGGAAGCAGTCGGTGTACCAGGCGTTCCAGGCGGTCGTGAACCCCGGCGACGAGGTGCTGCTGCCGGCTCCGTACTGGACGACCTACCCGGAGGCGATCCGTCTCGCCGACGGCACCCCGGTCGAGGTCTTCGCCGGCGCCGACCAGGAGTACAAGGTGACCGTCGAGCAGCTCGAGGCGGCGCGCACCGATCGTACGACGGTCCTCGTGTTCGTGTCGCCGTCGAACCCCACCGGCTCCGTGTACACCGCCGAGGAGACGAAGGCCATCGGCGAGTGGGCGGTGGAGCACGGCATCTGGATCATCAGCGACGAGATCTACCAGAACCTCACCTACGAGGGCGTGAAGGCGACCTCGATCGTGGAGGCCGTGCCGGAGGCTGCGAACCAGACGATCCTCGTCAACGGGGTCGCCAAGACCTACGCGATGACCGGCTGGCGTGTGGGCTGGATGGTGGGTCCGGCCGACGCCATCAAGATCGCCGGGAACCTGCAGTCGCACCTCACGAGCAACGTGAACAACGTCGCGCAGAAGGCGGCGATCGCGGCGCTCAACGGTCCGCAGGACGAGGCCGAGAAGATGCGCGAGGCCTTCGACCGCCGCCGCCAGCTCATCGTGTCGGAACTGTCCAAGATCGACGGACTCGTGGTCCCGAACCCGCTCGGCGCGTTCTACGTCTACCCCGACGTTCAGGGCCTGCTCGGTCGCACCTGGGGCGGCGTGACCCCGACCACCTCGCTGGAGCTCGCCGACCTCATCCTCGACCAGGCCGAGGTCGCCGTCGTCCCCGGTGAAGCGTTCGGTCCGTCGGGCTACATCCGCATGTCGTACGCGCTCGGCGACGACCAGCTCCTCGAGGGCGTGCAGCGCCTGCAGCGTCTGTTCTCCTCCTGACCCGAGACCCCGCTTTAGCGCCGAGACCCCCTCGTACCTGCGCAGGTACGAGGGGGTCTCGGCGTGAACGCGGGGTCTCGGGTCAGTCAGTCCTCGGGGTGGAAGCCGATCAGCCAGCGGACGCCGTAGCGATCGACGAGGGTGCCGTCGACGTCTCCCCACGGGCGCTGCAGCAGCGGGTCGATCACGCGGCCGCCGGAGGCGAGGCGGTCGTACCAGCGGGTGAGCGTCCCCGGGGCGGCGGTGCCGAGGAGCGAGAGGAACATCCCGCTCATCTGCACCGCGTCGTCATCGGCGCCCGCGTCGGCCCCGGCGAGCTCGACCGGCCCGCTGAGCTGTCCGTGCGCGACCGCATCGCCCGGGCCGTCGTGACGACCGGCGCTCGCGTAGTCCATCAGCTGGAGCTCGCCGCCGAAGACGTCGCGGTAGTGGCCGAGCGCTTCTGCGGCATTGCCGGGGAACAGCAGGTACGGGATCAGTCCGCTCATCCCGCGAGCGTAGTCCGCCGTGGCCCCGGTCACCACCCGCCGGAGACGCCGAACGGCCGCCACCCGGAGGCGACGGCCGTTCGTGCGGACGGGTCAGGAGACGGGGATCACCGCGTAGAGGATCCAGGTCAACGCGAAGCCGGTCACGCCGAGCACCGTCGTGAGCGGCGTCCAGGTGCGCAGACCGTCCTTCACCGACAGGCCGAGGTACCGCGTGACCACCCAGAAGCCCGAGTCGTTCACGTGGCTGAGGCCGAGGCCGCCGTAGCCGATCGCGACCGCGAGCAGCGCGGTGTGCACGGTGTCGAGCCCCATCGCGGAGACCGACGGCAGCAGGAGCCCCGCGGTGGTGGCGATCGCGACGGTCGCGGATCCCTGGGCGGCACGCATGATGAGGGAGATGAGGAAGGCCGCGAGCAGCAGGGGCATGCCGCTGGAGGCGAGCACCTCGGCGACCGCTCCACCGATCCCGGTCTCCGTGAGGATACGCCCGAAGGCACCACCGGCACCGGTGACGAGGATGATGACGGCGGCGGCCGGCAGCGCCGACTCCATGACCTCGCCGAGGTGGGAGGCCGACCAGCCGCGGCGCACGCCGAGCAGGTACATCGCGGCGGCGATCGCGACCATGAGCGCGAAGATCGGCTGGCCGACCATGCTGAGGAATCCGTTCCAGAACGTCCCGGCCTCGAACAGCGGCGCCACGGCGGTGCCGAGCATGATGAGCACGAGCGGCAGGAGGATGAGGCCGAGGACGGTGCCGGCGCCCGGCGCCTTCTCGCCCTCGCCGAGTCCGCCGGTGAGCGTCGACTTCTCCGTGCCGAAGTTGTCGTACATCTCCTTCGTGGCCGCGAGCATCGCGAACTCGCGAGTGTTGATCCACTTCGCCACCAGGTAGGACAGCACGCCGAGCGGCACGGAGATCGCGAGGGAGAAGATCGTCACCCAGCCGATGTCGGCACCGAGGATCGCGGAACCGCCGACGATGCCCGGGTGCGGGGGCACCGCGACGTGCACCGCGAGCATGATGCCCGCGACCGGCAGGCCGAACTTGATCGGGTTGAGACCGGCCACCTTCGAGAAGGCGAACACGATGGGGATGAGGATGATGAAGCCGGCATCGAAGAACACCGGGATCGCCAGGATGCCGGCGGCGATGACGAGCGCGATGCCCACGCGCTTCGGGCCCAGCCAGCTGGTGAAGCGTCCGGCGAGCGACTCGGCGCCGCCGGACAGCTCGATGATCTTGCCGAGCATCGAGCCGAGGGCGACGAGCACGGCCACCGAGCCGAGGGTGCCGCCGACACCGGCGATGATCGCCTGGATGACACCGAGCTGCTCGGGGGTGTCACCGTCGGCGGGGATCGTGGTCAGCGGCAGACCTGCCGCGATGCCGACGATGATGGACACGAGGATGAGGGCGTAGAACGCCTGCATCTTGAACCGGATGATGAGCAGGAGCAGCAGGCCGAGGCCTGCCAGGCCGATCAGGATGAGGATCGGAAGAGGAAGCATCTCTGGATCTCTTCTTTCAGTGAGGGCGCGACGTCGCGCTCAGGACAGTCGTTCGGGTGCGACGACGCGGATGACGGCGGAGTCGTCCAGGGCCCCGAGGCCCTGCGCTTCGCCGAGGAGGAACAGCTGCTCGGCCGCGGCAGCGACCGGCGTGGACAGGTGCGCACGGCGGGCGGCGTCGCCGACGATGCCGAGGTCCTTGACGAAGATGTCGAGGCGGCTGAGCACCTCGGCGCCGTCCTCGTCGTAGGCCTGCAGGGCGCGCGGACCGCGGTTGCCGAGCATGAAGGAGTTCGCGGCACCGGCCGTCAGCGCGTCCAGTGTGCGGGCGCGATCCAGTCCGAGGGCGTCGGCGAGCGCGAGCGCCTCCGCGGCCGCGGCGATGTGCACGCCGCAGAGGAGCTGATTGACGGTCTTCAGCGCCTGGCCGTCCCCGGGCTTGTCGCCGACGATGGACAGCGTCGAGGCGAGCTGGTCGAGCACGGGCCGCGCGGTCTCCAGAGCGGTCGGGGTGGCGCCGACGACGATGAGGAGGTCGCCCTCCCCGGCACGGACCGGCCCTCCGGACAGCGGAGCGTCGACGAGCTGCGCACCGTGCGCGGCGAGCTGGGCGGCGATGGCATCGATGCCGTCCGTGCCCACCGTGCTGGTGAGGATCACGACCGCGCCGTCCGCGAGGTGCGGGGCGAGCCCGTCCTCGCCGAAGAGCAGCGCCTCGAGCTGCGCGCCGGTCCGGACGGCGACCAGCACCGCGTCGGCACCGTCCACGGCGTCGGCTGCGGACGCCGCCGGCGTGACACCCGCCTCTGCGGCGAGGGCGACGCGTTCGGCAGCGATGTCGAAGCCACGCACCGCGAAGCGCTCGGCGAGGCGGGTGGCCATCGGCAGCCCCATGGCGCCGAGTCCGATGACAGCGACGGTGGATGTCATGAGTGTCCTTCCGGGTTGTTTCCATCGTCGCCTGCGAGCGTGGTGACGACCGTGACGAGGGAGTCCGCGTCGCCGACGTTGCCGGCGAACACGACGTAGGGGATACCGACGGCAGGGCCGGTCTCCGGCTGCCACAGCGACACGAGGCCGGGCAGCATGGGACCGAGCACGGTGGCCCGGCGGATCTCGAGGGCCTCGCTCGCGACATCGCTGGAGGTGATCCCGCCCTTCGCGATGACGAAGCGGGGCGGAGCGATGGCGAGGACCCGACGCACGAGCTCGACCACGCCGCTGGAGATGCGGCGGGCGATCGCGAGGCTCTCGTCGCCGTCGGCACCCGTGACGAGTTCGCGGGTGGTGTGCACGATCACGGTCCCCGTGGCGAGCGCTTCGGCGACGGCGTGCGCCTGCGTCTCGAGGTGGGTCTCGCGCTCGGAGCCGATGAGGGCACGCACGTCGAGTTCGATCGTGCGGGTGTTCGGCCGGGCCGCTGTGAGAGCTTCGAGCTGAGCGGTGGTGAGCGGCACGTGGCTGCCGACGACCACGAGGCCACCGCGGTCATGCGCGAAGGGGATGTCCTCCGCGCGCACCGGCTCGGCGATCTCCTGTCCGATGTGCGCGCGCACGTAGGGCGGGCCGACTCGGAGGAGCACGTCGCGGTCCCGCAACCGGTGCAGCGCGAGCGCGACGACGCGCATGTCCGATTCCTCGACCACGTCGACCACCACGACCGTGCCGTCGGTCAGTCCCTCGAGGAAGCCGGCCACGGCGTCCACCCCGGCGCGGATGGTGCGGATGTCGAGACCCGCGACCGCGGACGCCGGGATGCGTCCGCCGGTCTTCTCGGCGACCCACTCGCGCAGGTCGGAAGAGCCGTAGCCGAAGGTCGCGTCCGCCGCGAAAGGCGTCTCGCCGACCGGGGTGGCCTCGCCGTCGGTCACCCAGTAGTGCACGGAGTCGACCGTGATGCGCCCGGCGTCGGGGAACGCGGGGACGAGCAGGGTCAGTGCGGGGGTGCGACCGGAGCGGGAGCCGATCTCCGCGGAGAGGACGTCGGTCTCGAGCGGGAAGTGGCCGCGCAGCGTCGAGTCGCCCCGGGACACGAACGTCACGCGCCGCCCCTGGGCCTCGGCGGCGGCGAGGGCCACGTCGACGATCTCGCGGTTGCGGGCGGCCGCGGCCTCCTCGTCGAGGGACCGGGTGTTCGTGAGCACATAGACGGCGGCGGCGCCGGTCGCGAGCGCCTCGTCCAGGTCGGCGCGCTCCCATCGGGTGAGGACCGGGAGGTTCGCGACCGACTGCGTGCCGGTCGGGTCGTCGTCGAGGACGAGGAGCACGGCGGCGGGGTCGACCTCGGTGCGGACGTCGGCCGCGGTGACGGCGACGGGTGCAGGCAGGGGGGCCAGCAGGTCGTCGATGTGCACACGAACTCCTTCGTTCCGGAAGATGGCCCGTGGTGGGGGCCACGGGCCAGGGGAATCTGCATCGCTATCCGATATCAGATAACGACGAGCGTACCTCACGATCACCGTCCTTCCAAACCGACGGAGTGCGTGCTGCTCAGCGCCCGTGTACGTAGCGCAGCAGGTCGTCGCGGGTCTGGCGCATGTGGCTGCGCATGGCCTGGCGGGCAGCCGCGCCGGACCCGGTCCGCATCGCCTCCAGCACCGCCGCGTGCTCCGCCAGCGCGTGCTCCCGGATGTCCGGGATGGCACTCGTCTCGCTGCGGGTGGCCTGCAGCATCGTCGTCAGCGGACGCATCGAGGCCACGAGGATGCGGTTCTCCGCCGCGCGGATGATCACGTCGTGGAAGGCGAGGTCGGCGGCCACGAAGGCGTCCACGTCGGCCCGCTCGTGCGCCGCCTGCATCTCCTCGAGGAGCGCGGCCATCTCGGCGAGGTGCTCCTCGGTGCGGCGCCCCGCCGCGAACTCCGCCGCCCCGGTCTCGAACATCATGCGCATCTCGAGCATCTCCAGCGACGAGCGCTCTCGGGCGCCTGCGCTCTGGGCGTGCCGGACGACCGCGTCGAGGCCCGTCCACTCGTCGGTCGGCGCGATGCGGTGTCGGGTGCCGGGCACCGCGACGATCACGCCCTGCGCCTGCAGGAGGCGGACGCCCTCGCGCATCGTGAGGCGGGAGACCCCGAACTGCTCCGCGAGCTCCCCCTCGGGCGGCAGCGGCTGTCCGGCTTCGAGCCGACCCGTGATGATGGCGTCGAGCAGTCCGTCCACGACGGCCTGCGTCCGCGACACCCGCTCGAGCTTCGTCACAGGTCGACGCCCACCAGAACGGGTTCCGGCTGCAGCACCAGACCGAACTCGGCGTGCACGCGGTGCTGGATGAAACGGGCGAGCTCGGCGACCTCGGCCGCCGTGGCGCCGCCCCGGTTGGTCAGGGCCAGCGCGTGCTTGGTCGAGACGGACGCCCGCGAGCGGGGCAGCTTGAACCCCTTGCGGATGCCGGCCTGCTCGATCAGCCAGGCGGCGCTCACCTTCACGTCCGGGGCCTCGGTCTTCGTCGGCGGCACGTGTCCGTCGTAGGAGGCGAGGGGGATGACGGTCACGGCGTCGAGGTCGGGGGCGACCGGCCAGCGCGGGCACTCCGGCGGAAGGGACCGGGCCTGGGCGGCCGTGACGATCGCGTTCTGGAAGAAGGAGCCGACCCCGTGCGTGTCCGGGTCGTCGGCGTCGAGCAGCATGCCCTTCGATGCGCGCGTGGCGAGGATGCGCTCCCGGACCCATACCAGCGGCACCGGGGTGTCGTCGGTCAGGCCGAGAGCGCGTCGCAGCTGCTCACCGCGGACCACGCGTTCGCGGGCGACGAGGAGATCGACCGTGAGGGACAGGATCACGGCCCGGCGCTGCGGCTCGCTCCCGTGATGGTGCTTGAGCACCGAGGTGCGGAAACCGAGCCCGAGCTCGGTCGCCGGAACAGTGGAGATCTCGCCGGAATCCTCATCGATCAGCTCGACCTCGACCAGGGTCTCCTGGATCTCCTGCCCGTAGGCGCCGATGTTCTGCACGGGCGCGGCGCCGACCGTGCCGGGGATGCCGCTCATGGCTTCGAGCCCGGCGTAGCCCCGCTCGACCGCGTACGACACCAGGTCGTCCCAGCCGTGCCCGGCCTGCGCACGCAGGCGGATGCGGCCGGCGTGCGGCGACGGGAGCTCTTCGATGCCGCTCGTGCGGATGCGGATGACGGTGCCCTCGAACGGCTCGTCGCCGACGAAGAGGTTCGAGCCCCCGCCGAGCACCAGCCAGGGGTCGCCCTCCGCCCAGGTCTCCCGGAGAACCTCGACGAGCTCCGCCGTCGTCGTCGCCTCGCGCATGCGCGCGGGGGCGGCGCCGGTGCGGAGCGTCGTGAGCTCGGCCAGCCGGATCGGCTCGACGTCGCTCATCGGACGGCGACGCGCAGCTGCGCCTTGACGAGCACGGTGGTGTCGCCCGTCGTGACCTTGAGGTCGATGCGCGCGGACTCGTCGTCCACCGCGCCGACCGTCGCGACGACGTGCACGTCGGCGCCGGTCTCGGGATCGACCACCACGGGCTTCGTGAAGCGCACGCCGTAGTCGAGGATCCGGGTCTGCGGGTCGAGCGCGGCGACGACCACCGACGAGGCGATCCCCATGGTCAGCATGCCGTGCGCGAGCACGCCGGGAAGGCCCACCGCGGCGGCGACGTCGTCGCGGTAGTGGATCGGGTTGAAGTCTCCAGAAGCCCCGGCGTAGCGGACGAGCGACTCCCTCGTCAGGTGCACGGTGCGCTCGGCGAGCACGTCTCCCACGGTGAACGCGCTCATGCGGTCTCCTCCTCGGCGCCGACGAGGAGCACGCTCGTGGCGGTGACGACGTGCGCGCCTCCGTCGTCGGTGATCTCGGCCTCGCTCGTGATCATGGCGTTGCCGCCCATCATGCGGATGCCGGTGACGCGCAGCTGCGCCGTCAGCTCGTCTCCCGCGACGATCGGCCTGGTGTAGCGGAACCGCTGCTCGGCGTGGATGGTCCGCGCCAGGACGATGCCGGAATCCGGTTCGGCCAGCAGCTGCTGCAGCGTGAGGTCCTGCAGGACCATCGCGAAGGTCGGCGGCGCGACGACGTCGGCGAAGCCCGCCGCACGGGCCGCCTCGACGTCGGCGTGCTGCGGGGCGTCGGCGAAGACGGCGCGCGCGAACTCGCGCACCTTCTCCCGCCCGACGAGGTAGGGGGCGGTCGGCGGGAACTCCCGGCCGACGAGTTCTTGGTTCACTGCCACCCGTCGATCCTACCGAGGCACGCCGACAGTCCGGTCCGGGCGGGGCCGGCGGAAACCCGGACGATATGCGGCATCGCGAGACCCGGCGGGCCTCACCCCTGGGAGCGAACCACCATGTTCAGCGTCATCCGACTCGGAACGACCTTCACCCGTGACGTGTGAACGACCTCACCAGCCCGGTCGAGTGCGCGCTTCCGGACGACGATGAGCGGATCGTGCTCCGGACGGGCCAGCCACTCCGCGGTCTGCGCGGTCGTGAAGCCGACGTCGATCTCGCGGTACATCTCCGAGAACTCGACGCCGTACACGTCGCGGAGCACCTGATACGTGGAGGTGTCGTGGTCGATGTGCCGATCGAAATCCGGGAAGCGCGTCAGAGAATACCGGCTGTCGTCGATGGAGAGCGGGATGCCGTCGAGAGCGAAGACCCGCACCAACCGGAACACCGGGTCGCCGACGGGGACGCCGAGGCGGCGCGCGCGCTTCTCGTCGGCGGGGGTCGTCTCGGCGCGCATGATCCGTCGGGACTTGACCCCGTCTGCCACCACGGTGTCCGCGAAGCCACCGAGGGTCATGGCGCCGATCACCTCGCGTCGCGGAGCGACGAAGGTCCCACGGCCCTGCTGTCGACGCACGATGCCGAGGCCCTCGAGGTCGGCCACCGCCCGCCGCACGGTGATCCGGCTGACACCGAAGCGCTCGCACAGCTCGGGTTCGGACGGAAGCCGCTCGCCTTCGGCATAGGTCCCGGCGTCGATCTCCCGCATCAGCAGGCTTCGCACCTGTTCGTGCAGCGGGGTCGAACCGACGGCTGACGACAGCTGAGTCACGTCGGAGTCCTCCTCTACGGCGCCGGGTATCGTCGCAGCATCTGCGCGCGTGCGTCGTCCCCCGCATGCACAGGGTATCCGAACGCCCCGCGCAACGTGCAGGCGAGCGCTCCGCTGACGGCGGCGATATCGAGACATCCGGCGAGATCGGCCCCGCCCGCCCGCGCCGCGAGGAACCCGGTGAGGAAGGCGTCCCCGGCACCGAGCGCATCGACGGCGTCGACCTCGCGGATACCGGTGCGCCGCACGGAAGTGGCCTCGAAGCCCACAGAGCCGCGGGCACCCCGCGTCACCACGGCCGACCCCATACCGCAGGCCACGGCGAAGCGGCCGAGGGCGTCGATCTCGGAATCACTGCGGTTTCCTCCGGAGAAGAACCCCACGTCGACGTGCGGAGCTGTCGCCCGGATCACGTCCGGCGACGCGTCGTCGGAATAGTCGTACGACACGCGGCTCCCCCGCTCCGCGATGGCCGGAAGCTCCGGCTCCAACGACGAGTAGACCGAGGTGTGCACGCGGTCGAAGCCGGAGAGGTACTCGTGATCGGCCTCGCTCAGACGCAGCCGCAGCTCGGCCTGGACTCCCCCGCGGTTCGAGGCGACGAAGCGCCGGTCGCCGTCCTCGTCCAACGCGACGAAAGCCATGCCGTTCGCGCCGCGCACGCGTCTGATGCGGGCGCCGTCCACTCCGACCTCGTCGAGGACGCCCCACACGTGGTCCGCGAAACGGTCGTCTCCCATGATCCCGACGAATCCGGCTGTGCCGCCGAAGAAGAGCCGGCTGTACGCGGCGACGTTCAGGGCGTTGCCCCCGGGGTAGGCCAGGTCCTCATGCAGATAGCAGTCGAGGACGTTGTCCCCGACGCCGACCAGCGAGGGCGGTGGGACCGCGGCGAGCGCATCCCGGAGCTGATCCGTATCCATCGTCATCCCTTCACACTCCCCGCCGCGACGCCGGCGACGAAGTACCGCTGCAGCGCGAGGAACACCACCACGATGGGCAGGGCCGCGATGGTCAATCCTGCCAGGAGCACACCCCACTCCGTGGAGAGGGAATCGCGGAACGACATGAGTCCCGCGGGGATGGTGCGGAGCGCAT
Organism: Microbacterium sp. str. 'China'; assembly: GCF_002993305.1. NCBI lineage: Bacteria > Bacillati > Actinomycetota > Actinomycetes > Micrococcales > Microbacteriaceae > Microbacterium > Microbacterium sp. str. 'China'. The sequence goes on from NZ_CP027434.1 coordinate 2,740,183, forward strand.
CAGCGTCGATGTAGACGATCGCGAAGAGGAACTCATTCCAGGCGAAGTAACCGGTGAGGACGGCGGCGGTCGTCAGCACGGACGCGCTCAGCGGCAGGTAGACGTGCCGGAAGACGCCGAACGAGCGGCAGCCGTCGATGGTCGCGGCGTCCTCGAGCTCGCGGGGGATGCCGAGGAAGACCGAACGGATGAGCAGGATCGCCATCGGCAGACGGAACGCCACATAAGGGAGGATCATCGCCCAGTACGTGTTCAGCAGTCCCATCGTGTCGAGAAGGCGGTAGAGCGGGATGAGGCTCACCTGCGGTGCCACCACCAGCCCGCCCATCGCCACGATCAGCACGATGGTCGCCACGCGGCTCGACAGCCTCACCATGCCGTAGGCGCACAGTGCCGCGAGTGCGACGGTCGCGGCGGTGGAGATGACCGTGACGATGACGGAGTTGAGGAAGTAGTCGGAGATCCCGCGATCCCAGGCGGCGGCATAGTTCTGGACGAGCCAGACCGACGGCAGCCCCCACGGATCGGCGAAGATCTCGGATGAGGACTTGAACGAAGAGATCGCCATCCAGAGCAGGGGGTAGGCGATCACGACAGCGTAGACGGCCAGGATCACCTGGACCGGGGCACGGCGGATACGCTCCGCCGGACGAAGCCGGGTACTGCTCATGTCATTGCCTCCCGCTTCGGAACGAGACCATCTGCACGACGGACAGCACGAGCGTGATCACGAAGATCAGGCTCGCGATGGCCGAGGCGTAGCCCATCTCGTTCTGGAAGAAACCCTGGTTGTACATGTAGGTCGCGAGGACCTGGGTGGTGTTTCCCGGACCGCCCTTGGTCAGGATGTAAGGCTCGTTGAACACCGTGAAAGCGCCGGAGACGGTGAGGATCATCGCGACGAAGATCATCTCCTTGGCCTGCGGGACGGTGATGCTGAAGAACTGGCGAATCCGTCCGGCGCCGTCCAGCGACGCGGCTTCGTAGTATTCCTCCGGGATCTGCTGCAGTGCGACGACGTAGAGCATGCAGACGTAGCCGATGCTCTGCCACTGGGAGACGCCGATGACCGCTCCCATCGCCGTGTCGACATCGGCGAGCCACGCCGTCTGCAGGCTGCCGAGTCCGATCGCCTCCAGCAGAGCGTTGAGGAGTCCGCCGCGGGCGTTGTACACGAACGTGAACAGCAGCGCGATCACGGTCATCGAGATCACGGCGGGCAAGAAGTACACGCTGCGCAGGAATGCGCCCATGCGCGGACCGAGCAGCCGGGTCAGCCAGGCGGCGATCACGAGGGCACCACCCACCTGGCACACGATCGAGACGATCGCGTACAGGATGTTGTTGCCCAGGGCCGTCGCGATGATCGGATCGCTGAGGAGCCGCGCGAAGTTGTCGAGGCCGACGAAGCGCATCTCACCGCTGCCGGCGCTGAAGGAGAAGAAGCCGAAGGCCGCATTGGCGACCAGCGGGTAGTACACGAACACCCCGATCAGGATGATCGCGGGAAGCACGTAGAGCAGGTTCGACCAGGCTCGAGAGCGTGTTCTCATCACGGTGTCTCTTCCGAAAGGTGGGAGGGGCCGCCGGCCGAGGATGCCGGCGGCCCCGGTGCGGATCAGGAGGCGTCGCGCACGCGCTTCGCGGCTTCCTGCACGGCGGCCATGACCCCCTCGGGGGTCTGCTGGCCGCTGAGCATCAGCTGAGTCTCGGACAGGTACGCCTGCACGATCTGCGGATCGTAGGCGTTGTCGAGCCAGGTCGTCATCGCCGAGGCGTCGACGATCCCCTGGGCGAGCTCCCGTGAGATCTCGGGCACGTCCGCCTCCTCGACCGCACCCTTGACCGGGCTCAGCTCGCCCGCGCGCTCCGCATAGGCGATGCCGCTCTGCTTGCTGAGCAGGAACTCGAGGAACCGCTGCGCCTCCTCGGGGTGCTTCGTGGTCTTCGAGATCGCGAAGCCCTCCGGAGCTCCGGTCAGCTCCGCCGGATCGCCCTTGCCGCCCTCGACCGCAGGGAAGTTGAACGTGCCGTACTCGAACTGCGCGTCGCCGAAGTACCCCACCTCGGCGCTCTGCATGTACATGATCGGCGCCTCCCCCGCGATCCAGGCGTTACGCGCGATCTCATGCCCGACGGCCGTGAGGTCGTCGTTCATGTACTCGGCGAGTTCCTGGAAGCGCTCCAGCGCCCGGACATACCCCTCGTCCGTGAACGCGCCGGTCGCCGGATCCTGATCCGCTGCGAACACCTCCGGATCGACGACACGCTGATTCAGCGTGCCGACGTAGTGCGCGATCGTCCACTGCTCCTGCGCGCCGTACTCGATCGGGGTCATGCCGGCGTCCTGGATCGTCTCCAGGACGTCGATGAACTCGTCCCACGTCGCCGGCGGCTCGAGACCCAGCTCCTCGAACACGTCTTTGTTGTAGAAGAACAGCTTCGACTGCATCCCCACTGGCAGACCGTAGGAGGTGCCGTCCACCTCGAAGGCTTCCAGCTGGCTCGGGTAGAAGCTGTCCCGGAAGTCCGTGTCCTCCTCGAGCCACGGCCCGAGATCGAGCAGGGCGTCGTTGGAGACGAGCTCGTCCACGAACGAGCCGCTCCAGGTGAACAGGACGTCCGGAGCGTTGGCGGAGCCCGCGACGACCTTCACCTTGTCCTTGTAGGCGTCGTTGAGCACGCTCTCGACGGAGACCTTGATGTCGGGGTTCTCCTTCTCGAACTCCGCCACCATGTCGGTGTAGTACGAGTTCTTCGGCTCGTTGGGCCAGCGGTGGAAGAAGCTGATCTCCACCTGGCCGTCCGAGGCCTCGCTCTCGCCGCCGGCGCACGAGGCCAGGGGCAGGACGAGGGCGGCGGCGGCCGCAGCCGCCACGCCGATCCGGGCTGATGTTCGCATCGTTGCGATCCTTTCGTTCCTAGTACTCCATGCGCCACATGTAGCGGCGCACGCTGAGGGGGTGTCCTCGGTGGTCGGCGAGTGCATCCGCGTACGCGCGGAGCACGACGTTGAAGAGGAGGTGGGCGACGATGCCGCGCACCTCCGGAGCGACGACATCGAGGCCGAACTCCTGGGCGTCGATGACGAGCACCCGATCCGAGTGCTTCGTGACGAAGTCCACCGCGCGCTGCTCGACGGACCGAGTCTCATCGAGTCCGAGCAGCGCGATGAACGGCACATCCTCCTCGGTGATCTCGAAGGGGCCGTGGAAGTACTCGCCGGCGTGGATGGCGGCGGAGTGCACCCACTGCATCTCCTGCAGCAGGCAGATGGCGAACGAGTACGCGGAGCCGTAGTTGGAGCCTGCCGCCATCGTGTAGATGAGGGACTCGCGACGGTGGCGGTATCCCCAGGCATCGGCGGCTGCGGAGTGCGCTTCGCGCGCTGCCGGCACGAGGGTCGGCAACTGGGCGACGGCCTCGTCGACCACACCGGCGATGCCGGCCTGTTCACGGTCGTCCAGGATGCCGGCCGCCAGGCGCAGCAGCAGCGCGGGGCCGACGTGGGCCTCGCTCTTCCCCTCGCCGTGCTGATACGCCACCACGTGCTCCGATGCCTCGGCGAGCGGCGACGTCGGGTCGAACGTGAAGGCGACCGTGAGCGCACCGCGCTCGCGTGCGTGCTTCGCTGCGGCGACCGTCTCCGGCGTGGTGCCGGAGTGCGAGCAGAGCACGACGAGGGTGTCGGCGTCGACGCGCGACGAGGCGCGGCTGGTGAACTCGGCAGCATTGAGTGCGGTCGCCTCGAGCGACACCGCCTTGGTGCCGAACAGGTACTCGATGGGCTGCATGACGGCAAAGGAGCCGCCGCAGGCGGTGAGCACGACGCGCGAGATGGTGTCTCGGGTCGCGATCGCCTGGCGGGCCGCAGCGAGCTGGTTCTCGATAGCGGCGGAGTCGACGAACAGAGCGGTGGCAGACAAGATGGTCCCTTCTGATGACCTTCGATCAAACATCATGACTCGTTATATGACGTCATGTGATGACTGACGATAGCGAGCGCAGCACGGCCTGTAAAGAGGCGCGGCGAAAATCGTTCGCGGGAGTCAGGGAAAGGGACGGGTCCGGCGCGCTTCAGCGGTCGGCTCGCGCCGCAGGAACGGCGGCCGCGGCGTCAGCCGCGCCGACGCCCGCGGACGGCCTTGAGGGCCATCTGCACCGCGATCACGACGAGATACGCGGCGAAGAGGAGGTTGCCGACGGTCGGGTCGACGATGGTCGCCAGCCAGGCGCCGAGGGCCGTCGTGGTGCACGCCGAGACGCCGATCAGCAGCGCGGCGAGGAGATCGACGTTGCGGTTGCGGAGATTGCCGACCGTGCCGGAGAGCGCGGTCGGGATCATCATGAGCAGCGAGGTGCCCTTCGCGACGAGGTCGCTCGTGCCGAACGCGAGCATGAGCACCGGGACGACGATCACACCGCCGCCCACGCCGATGAGCCCGGCCAGGATGCCGGTTCCGATCCCCACGACCACCAGGGCGATCCCGGTGAGCCAGGTGAGCTCGAAGACGGCGTCGCGCGAGGGGATGACGAGGAAGAGGCTCACGATCACGACGACGAGGAAGCCGACGAACCCCCAGCGGAGGGCGGTCTGCGAGATCCGCGGGAGCAGGCGGGTGCCGATCTGCGCTCCGACCACGGCTCCGGCGGCGAGGATCAGCGCCGGGATCCAGGCGACGGAGCCCGACGCGGCGTAGGAGATGACCCCGACGGTCGCCGTCGGGACGATCGCCGCCAGCGAGGTCCCGGCCGCGAGCCGCTGGTCGAACGCGAGCAGCAGCACCAGCAGGGGGACGATGACCGTGCCGCCGCCGACGCCGAAGAGACCGGAGAGGAGGCCGGCGAGGAGGCCGATGCCGATGAACGTGGCGTAGGCGCGAGGCCCGCGCTTCAGGACCGTCGCATCGCTCACCGGACCAGCCTACTCCCGGCCTCTCCCCCGCCCGAATCGTGCCGGGTCAGACCTCCGAGTCCGCTTTGACGGGCACCGCGATGGACTCCGTGAGCGCCTGCTCGTACCGGCGCTGTCGGCGCCGCAGCCACAGCCCGCCGACGATGAGCAGCGCGAGGATGACGTAGGCGACTGCGGAGAACGGCTGCGCGATGAGCGTCGTCAGGTCGCCCTGGCTGAGCTGCAGCGCGCGCCGCAGCTGCTCCTCGCCCATCGGCCCGAGGATCATGCCCACCACCAGCGGCGCCACCGGGAACCCGTACCGCCGCAGGAAGTAGCCGAGGACGCCGATGATCAGCAGGATCAGGATGTCGACGACCGCGAAGTTCAGCGCGTACGCGCCGAAGGCGGCGAACAGGAGGATGCCCGCGTACAGATACGGCCGCGGGATCTGCAGGAGCTTCACCCACATGCCCACGAGCGGCAGGTTCAGCACGAGCAGGATCACGTTGCCGATGTAGAGGCTCGCCACCAGTGCCCAGACGAGGTCCGCCTGTCCGGTGAACAGCTGCGGCCCGGGCTGCAGACCGTACGTCTGGAACGCGGTGAGGATGATCGCGGCCGTCGCCGTCGTCGGAAGTCCCAGCGTCAGCAGCGGCACGAGCACGCCCGCGGCCGCCGCGTTGTTCGCCGACTCCGGGCCCGCGACGCCTTCGATGGCCCCGCGGCCGAACTCGTCCTTGCGGCGCGAGAGCTTGCGCTCGGTGGCGTAGGACAGGAAGGTCGCCACGTCCGCACCGCCGGCCGGGATCGTGCCGATCGGGAAGCCGATGGCGGTGCCGCGGAGCCACGGCTTCCATGAGCGGCGCCAGTCGTCCTTCGTCATCCAGCTGCGCCACCCGCGCGACACGGGGATCACGTCGATCGCGCCGTGCCGCAGCCGGGCCGCGACGTACAGCGTCTCGCCGACCGCGAAGAGCCCCACCGCCACGAGCACCACGTCGATGCCGTCCGCCAGGGGCAGCAGGCCGAGCGTGTACCGCTGCTGGCCCGAGAGCCAGTCCGTGCCGACCAGGCCGAGGAACAAGCCGACGCCGAGCGACAGCAGGCCGCGCGGCACGGAGGACCCCATCAGCGCACCGACGGTGACGAAGGCTACGACGATGAGAGCCACGTAGTCGGCGGGCCCGAGGTTCACGGCGAACTGCGCGAGCACCGGTGCGAGCAGCGTCAGGCCTACGGTGGCGAGGGTCCCCGCGACGAACGACCCGAGCGCCGCGGTGGCCAGCGCCGCCGCGCCCCGCCCGAGCTTGGCCATCTTGTTGCCCTCGATCGCCGTCACGATCGACGACGACTCCCCCGGGGTGTTCAGCAGGATGCTCGTGGTCGACCCGCCGTACATGCCGCCGTAGTAGATCCCCGCGAACGTGATGAGCGCTGCGGCCGGTTCCAACGTGTAGGTGAGGGGAAGGAGCAGGGCGACGGTCATCGCCGGCCCGATCCCGGGGAGCACTCCAACGGCGGTGCCGATCAGCACGCCGAAGAAGGCGAACACGAGGTACTGGGGCTGCAGCGCGGTCGCGAACCCCTCGAGGAGCAGACTCCAGCTGTCCATCAGAACATCCTTCCCAGCCAGCCGAGCGCCGGTCCCCAGGGGAGCGACAGCCCGAGCAGACCGCCGAACACGACCTGGACGACCAGCGCGAGGATGCTGCCGATGAGGAGCGCCATCCACCAGCGGCGGGCGCCGAGCGCCCACGCGACGCCGCCGAACAGCAGAGCCGCCGCCGGGGCCCAGCCGAGCGGCTCGATGAGGAGCAGATGAGCGACCACGAGCGCCACGATCTTCACGAGCGTGCGCCAGTCGGTCGGCAGGCTCTGATCGACGTCCTCCCCCTCCTCCGGCACACCGCGGTGGCCGCGGAGGATGCTCACCACGACGGCGAGAGACGAGCCCAGAAGCAGCACCGAGACGAACAGCGGGAAGACCGTCGGCCCGACCTGGCCGCCCGCGGGCACATGGATGGTGAACACACCGGCGAACGCGAACACGCCGAGGGCCACCATGAGCAGGGCGAAGACGAGCTCCCCCCGCGGCAGGGACGCGACGAGACGTGCGGACCGACGGGCGTCGGTCCGCACCTCCTCGCCGGGTCCGGAAGACCCGGTCGTCATCTCAGCCGACCAGCCCGATGTTCTGCAGCGTCGTGGTGACCTCGGCGATGTTGCCGTCGAGGAATTCGTCGAACTCCGCGCCGGTGAGGAACGCGTCCGCCCACCCTCGCGTCTCCAGCTCGTCCTTCCACGCGTCGGACGCCTCCAGCTCGGTGACGAGGCGCTCGAGTTCCGAGCGCTCGGCGTCGCTGATCCCACCCGGAGCGATCACGCCGCGCCAGTTGGTGAGCACGACGTCGTACCCGGACTCGGTGATCGTGTCGACGTCCGGCAGCTGCGTGACCGGCTCCTCCGACGAGACGGCGAGGGCCTTCATGGTGCCGGCCTCGATATGCTGCAGGAACTCGCCCACGCCGGAGATGCCGGCCGAGACCTTGCCTCCGAGGATCAGCGAGGTGGCCTCGCCGCCGCCCGAGTTGGGCGTGTAGTTCAGCTTCTCGGCGATCTCGGCGCCGTCGAGTCCCGCCTCCTCGAGCAGCAGCCCGGCGAGGATGTGATCGGCTCCCCCGGCGGAGCCGCCCGTGATCGTGACCTCCTGGCCCTTGTCCACGACATCCTCGACGAGGTCCTCCAGCGTGTCGTACTCCGAGTCCGCGGGGACGACCACGACGAGGGGCTCGTCCGTGAGTCGGGCGATCGGGGTCATGTCCTCGATGCGGACGGCGGAGGCGTTGGTCTCCACCGCGCCCACCATCACGAGGCCCATGACCATGAGGGTCGCCGGATCCTTCTCGTTGGCGAGCTGCGCGAGACCCACCGTGCCTCCCGCGCCGCCGACGTTGGTGACGGGCGCCGAACCGACGATGTCCTCCTGCGTGAGCAGCTGCGAGAGGGCGCGGCCGGTCTGGTCCCAGCCGCCGCCCGGGTCGGCGGGGACGACGATGTTGACGTCGGTGATGGCGGCCGCGTCGTCGCCGCCGTCGGAGCCGGCCGTTCCGCCGTCGGCGGTCGAGCACGAGGTGAGGACGAGGGCGGTCGCGGCGACTGCCGCGGCGAGGGTCCCGATGCGGGCGTGATTCATGGCGCTCCTCCTTGAGCGTTCGAGTGCAATCCGTCCACTGTCGAGGCGCCGATGCGCCCGCTCAAGCTTCGGAAACCATTGGTCGCGTTCCGTAACTATTGGTCGCGAACAGCTCCGGCGCCGGCTCGCGGCCCGTCCACCCACCCGGGAGAATGGATCCGTGGCCTCGAAGATGACGCTCCGTGTGCAGCTGCTCGCGCTGCAGGCGCTGATCGTGTTCCTGGTGACCCTCGGCACCGGCATCGCCGCCGGAGCGTTCCAGGAGAACGCGCTTCGCGAGGCCTACAAGGACCGCATGCAGGCGGTCGCCCAGTCCGTCGCCGCTCTCCCCGTCGTCCTCGATGCGTTCGACGACGAGGACCCGGCCGCTGCCATCCAGCCGGTCGCCGAGGTCATCCGCGAGGCCTCCGACCTCGCGTACGTCGTGGTCGCCAACGACGAGGGCATCCGGTACTCGCATCCGAACACCGACCGCATCGGCGAGCGGGTGTCCACCGACCCGTCGATCCCGCTCGGCGGCGAGATCTTCGTCGGCACGCAGACCGGCACGCTCGGGACCTCGTGGCGGGTGAAGGTGCCCATCCGCGACGAGGACGGTGCCGTCATCGGCACGGCCTCCGTCGGCATCCTGGAGTCCGAGCTGAACGAGGAGTTCACCAGCAACCTCGTGGGTCTCATCTCCGCCATGCTCGTGGCAGCGGTCCTCGGGGTCTTCGGGGCCGCGTGGGTGACGTCGTTCATCCGGCGACGCATCTACCGGCTCGAGCCGCACCAGATCGCGGCGCTGGTCAAGAACCAGGAGACGACCCTGCACGGGCTCAGCGAAGGCGTCGTCACCGTGGACGGCGCCGGTCGGATCACCCTGGTCAACGACGCGGCTGCGAGGTTCCTCGGCCGCGATGCCGCCGATCTCGACGGTGCTCCCGCCGACGAGGTGCTCGGCGCCGACCTCGCCACCGTGCTCCGGGAAGGCGAGGCCGCGGGCCGCCCCGTCATCGTCGGCTCGCATGTGCTCGTCGCCCGCAGCACCGCCTCCGAAAACGGATCCGCCGACGTGGGGGCGACGCTCCTGCTCCGCGACCACACCGAGCTGCACGACGTCGTCCGCCGAGTCGAGGCGGCCGACGCCATCATCGCCTTCCGGGAGCGGTACGGGTTGCCGAAGGGCTTGAGTGCGGAGACCCTGGAACGGGTCTCCGCCGCCCTCGCCGCCCGACCGGATGCCTCGGCGACCGAGATCGGGGACGACCTCGCCATCTCCCGCGTCAGCGCCCGTCGCTATCTCGAGCACCTCGCCGCCACGGGCCAGGCCGTGCGGTCCCTGGACTACTCGACCAAGGGGCGCCCCGGAGCGCGCTATCGGGTCACCGATCCCCGCTGAACGACGAAGCCCGCCACCCCCAAGAGGGGCGGCGGGCTTCGTGGGAGAGCGGTCCTTACTCGGACTTCTTCTCGACAGCGTCCTCGGCGGCGGCCTCAGCGGCCTCGCCCTCGGCCTGCGACTCGGCGCCGGCCTCGGCAGCCGTGTCGTCGGCAGCGGTCTCGTCCGCGGGAGCCTCGACGGCCTCCTCAGCGGGAGCCTCCTCGGCAGCGGGCTTCTCGTCCTTCGGAGCCGCGGCGGCCTTCTTGGTCGACTTCGCCTTCGGGGTGACGGGCTCGAGGACGAGCTCGATCACGGCCATGGGAGCGTTGTCGCCCTTGCGGTTGCCGACCTTGGTGATGCGGGTGTAGCCACCCTCGCGGTCCGCGACGAGCGGAGCGATCTCGTTGAACAGGACGTGCACGACTTCCTTGTCACCGATGACCGACAGCACGCGACGGCGGGCGTGCAGGTCCCCGCGCTTGGCGAAGGTGATGAGGCGCTCGGCGAGCGGACGCAGGCGCTTGGCCTTCGTCTCGGTCGTCTTGATCGACTTGTGGGTGTACAGCGCAGCCGCGAGGTTGGCAAGCAGCAGGCGCTCGTGGGCGGGGCCGCCTCCGAGGCGGGGACCCTTGGTGGGCTTGGGCATAATCGTCTAACTCCTGGTCAGAAAGGGTCGGGTATCAGAAGGACTCGTCTTCGCTGCCGCCGTAGAAGTGGGCGCCGTCGAAACCGGGCACCGAATCCTTGAGCGACAGACCGAGCGAGATGAGCTTGTCGCGCACCTCGTCGACCGACTTCTGGCCGAAATTGCGGATGTTCATGAGCTGCGTCTCCGACAGGGCGACGAGCTCAGAAACGGTGTTGATGCCCTCACGCTTCAGGCAGTTGTACGAGCGGACCGACAGGTCGAGGTCCTCGATCGGCATCGACAGCTCGCTGGAGTTCACAGCCTCCACCGGCGCCGGGCCGATCTCGATGCCCTCGGCCTCGACGTTCAGCTCGCGGGCGAGACCGAACAGCTCGGTGAGCGTCTTGGCGGCCGAGGCGACGGCGTCGCGCGGGCTGATCGCCGACTTGGTCTCGACGTCGAGGATGAGCTTGTCGAAGTCGGTACGCTCACCGGCACGGGTGGCGTCGACGCGGTAGCTGACCTTGAGCACGGGCGAGTAGATCGAGTCGATCGGGATCTGACCGGCCTCGGCGTACTCGTTGCGGTTCTGCGTCGCGGAGACGTAGCCACGGCCGCGCTCGATGGTGAGCTCGAGCTCGAACTTGGCGGTGTCGTTGAGCGTCGCGATGACGAGCTCGGGGTTGTGCACCTCGACACCGGCCGGAGCCGAGATGTCGGCGGCGGTCACTTCACCGGCACCGGTCTTGCGGAGGTACGCGGTGATGGGCTCGTCGCGCTCGCTGGAGACGACCAGCTGCTTGATGTTGAGGATGATCTCGGTGACATCCTCCTTCACGCCGGGGATCGTGCTGAACTCGTGCAGCACACCGTCGATGCGGACGCTGGTGACAGCGGCGCCGGGGATCGACGACAGCAGGCTGCGACGCAGCGCGTTGCCGATCGTGTAGCCGAAGCCGGGCTCCAGAGGCTCGATGATGAACCGGCTCCGGTTCTCGACGATCTTTTCCTCGGTCAGTGTGGGACGCTGTGCAATAAGCACTCTGTGTTCCTTTCGATCACATGCCCGCTATATGACATGTGGTGGGGTGAGGTCTTGAGTTGTGGAAGTCGATGCCCCACGCGGGGCGCCGAGCCGCTCGACCCGAAGGACGAGCGGCTCGGCACACGCATCAGACGCGGCGGCGCTTCGGCGGACGGCAGCCGTTGTGCGCCTGCGGGGTGACGTCCTGGATCGAACCCACCTCGAGGCCGGCGGCCTGCAGCGAGCGGATCGCGGTCTCGCGGCCGGAGCCCGGACCCTTCACGAGGACGTCGACCTTCTTCACGCCATGCTCAGCGGCCTGGCGGGCAGCGGACTCCGCTGCCATGCCTGCGGCGTAGGGGGTCGACTTGCGGGAGCCCTTGAAGCCCACGCCACCCGACGAAGCCCAGGCGATGACGGCGCCGGACGGGTCGGTGATCGAAACGATGGTGTTGTTGAACGTCGACTTGATGTGGGCCTGGCCCAGCGCGATGTTCTTCTTCTCCTTGCGGCGCGGCTTGCGCGCGGCGGCCTTGGGTGCAGCCATGAAAGTGTTCTCCTAGTCCCTGGCCGCTGCTTAGCGGGCCTTCTTCTTGCCGGCGACGGTGCGCTTCGGGCCCTTGCGGGTACGGGCGTTGGTCTTGGTGCGCTGACCGCGGACCGGAAGGCCACGACGGTGGCGGAGGCCCTCGTAGGAGCCGATCTCGACCTTGCGGCGGATGTCTGCGGCGACCTCGCGGCGCAGGTCACCCTCCACCTTGTAGTTGCCTTCGATGTAGTCGCGGAGGGCGATGAGCTGGTCATCGCTGAGGTCCTTGACGCGGATGCTCTCGTCGATGTCGGTCGCCTTGAGGATCTCGACCGAGCGGGTACGGCCGACGCCGTAGATGTAGGTAAGGGCGATCACCACGCGCTTGTCGCGCGGGATGTCAACGCCGGCAAGACGTGCCATGCGGTTCTCCTGGGTGTTGTGGAGGTGTGGAGCAGGATCGGTGCCCGGGCCTCCGCCCCGAGGTGTCCCCCGCTTCCGCGGGTTCTGATCCTGCCGTTTCGTATTGAGTTATGAGATTGCGAGAGCGGCGCTCACGCAGCGGGGGCTCAGCCCTGGCGCTGCTTGTGGCGCGGGTTGCTCTTGCAGATCACCATCACGCGGCCGTGGCGGCGGATCACCTTGCAGTGGTCGCAGATCGGCTTGACGCTGGGGTTGACCTTCATGATGTTTCCTGTTCGCTGTCTTCGTGCTGCCCGATGTCCGACCTCCGAGACCGGGGTCCCTGAGCCCGTCGAAGGGCAGCCGTTACTTCTCGACCGATCAGCGGTAGCGGTAGACGATGCGGCCGCGGGTCAGGTCGTAGGGGCTGAGCTCCACGACCACACGGTCCTCGGGGATGATACGGATGTAGTTCTGCCGCATCTTTCCGGAGATCGTTGCCAGGACCTTGTGTCCGTTGCTGAGCTCAACGCGGAACATCGCGTTGGGAAGAGCCTCGGAGATCACGCCCTCGATCTCGATGACACCGTCTTTCTTAGCCATAGCCTCGCTGACGCTTCTGCAGATCGGTCGATCTGCGGTGGGTGGGTGGTGTGCGGTACCGGGCCGGATCGGACACGCCGAACGCATGGCACAAGGCACCAAAGATCTATGTTATCCGACGACGCCCCATCCGGCAACTTGGCCGAATGGGGCGTCGAGCGGGTGAGCGGGTCTCAGCCGAGCAGGTCGGTGAACCGCTTCATGTCTTCCTGGTTCTGGAGGTCGAGCCGCTCGCCGTCGATCTCGACGGTCGGCGTGCCCTGGATGTCGTTGGCCTTCGCCTGCGCGGCACCGAACTTGCGGTACGTCTCGTCCGTGATGCAGGACACGACGTCGTCGCCCGCGCCGATCTGGGTGGCGAACTCGGCGAGCTGTTCGTTCGTGAGGCCGGGGGTGTTCTCCGCCGGCTGGTTCTCGAACAGGACCTTCGCGTAGTCGAAGTAGAGGTCGGAGTCCGACTCGGCGACGCAGAACGCGGCACCGGCCGAACGGGAGGAGAACTCGGTGCCCTGCGAGAAGCGGTCCAGGATCGCGATGGGGTGCTGCTCGAGGGTGATCTCGCCGCTCTGCGCCTTGGCCTCGAGGGCGGCGCCGAACTGGTCCTCGAAGGACTTGCAGACCGGGCACTGGAAGTCGAGGAAGACCGACACCGTCGTGTCGCCGTCACCCATGGAGATGGAGCCGGCCTCGGCGTCGAAGTTGTCGTTAGCGGTCGGGGTGGCGCCGGGAGAGGTCGCCTGGTTGTTGAGGAACACCACGAGTCCGCCGAGGGCCACCAGGACCACGACGACGGCGATGGAGACGCCGATCGCGAACCAGTTGGTGTTGCTCTTCGCCGCTGCCATTACTTTCCGATCTCTCGAGGCTCGACCCCGAACGGGGCGAGTCCGGCTCTTCCACCATCGGGCGCGGTGAGCACCCAGATGCCCCCATCATGCAGGGCGACGCTATGTTCCCAATGTGAGCCGTCAGTGCCGTCGACCGTCGTGACGGTCCAGTCGTCATCCTCCACGAACGTCGCCTCGCCGCCGGCGGTGACCATGGGCTCGATGGCGAGCACGAGCCCGGGCTTCACGTCCGCGCCGCGGTCGGGCGTCCGGTAGTTGAAGACGCTGGGGGCCTCGTGCATCTTCCGCCCGATGCCGTGTCCGACGTACTCGCGGAGGATCCCGTAGGGCTCACCGCTCACGGCGGACGGCCCCTGCGCTTCGATGTAGTCCTGGATGGCGGCGCCGATCTCGTCGATCGACGAGGCCGTGGCCATCGCGGCGATCCCCGCCCACATGGACCCCTCGGTCACGCGGGAGAGCTCCTCGCGGCGCGCGACGAGCTCGGGGCGCTCGGGATCGGGGACGACGACCGTGATCGCACTGTCACCGTTCCAGCCCTCGAACTGGGCGCCGCAGTCCACCGAGACGATGTCGCCGGGCTGGAGGACCCGCTCCCCCGGGATGCCGTGCACGACCTGCTCGTTGACCGAGACGCAGATCGTGTGGTGGTACCCCTTGACGAGCTGGAAGTTCGACTCCGCCCCCCGCTGCAGGATGGCGCGGTTCGCGGCGGCGTCGAGCTCGATCGTCTTCACCCCCGGCTTGATGAGGGCCCGGACGGCATCGAGGGCTTCGGCGGTGATGAGGCCGGGTTCGACCATGGCTCGCAGCTGAGCCGGGGTCTTGTAGATCGAGCGGCGGAACATCTCAGACGGCGGACGTGGTGGAACGCAGCCCACGAGCGGCCAGGGCGGCGGAGATGCGCTCCGTGATCTCCTCGAGGGAGCCCACACCGTCGATGCGGTCGACGATGCCGCGGCTGCTGTAGACCTCGATGATCGGCGCCGTCTCCTTCTCGTAGATGTCGAGTCGGTGCGCGATGGCCTCGTCCGTGTCGTCGGAACGCCCCTGCTCGGCGGCCCGGAGCGCGAGGCGGGCGATGCTCTCCTCGCGCGGGACGTCGAGGAGGATCACCGCGTCCAGCGCCTCGCCGCGTCCTTCGAGGAACGCGTCCAGGTGCGCGACCTGGGCGGTGTTGCGGGGGTAGCCGTCGAGGAGGAAGCCGTTCTGCGCGTCGTCCTGGCTCAGCCGGTCGCGCACGATCTCGCTCGTCAACTCGTCCGGCACGAGGTCGCCCTTGTCGAGGATCGCCGTGACCTGCTGGCCGAGAGCCGTCCCCTCCTTGATGTTCGCGCGGAAGATGTCGCCGGTCGAGACGACGGGGATCCCGTAGGACTCGGCGATGCGCACACCCTGCGTGCCCTTGCCGGAACCCTGGGGGCCGACGATGAGCAAACGGGCAGTGGGTCGGTGAGCCTGTCGAACCGTCATCGGAGAAGTCCTTCGTAGTGTCGCTGCTGCAGCTGGGCATCGATCTGCTTGACCGTCTCGAGACCCACGCCGACGATGATGAGGATCGACGCGCCACCGAACGGGAAGTTCTGGTTGGCGCCGACCGTGGCGAGGGCGATCAACGGGATGAGGGCGATCAGACCCAGGTAGAGGGAACCGGGGAGCGTGATGCGGGTGAGCACGTAGTCCAGGTACTCCGCGGTCGGACGGCCGGCCCGGATCCCGGGGATGAAGCCGCCGTACTTCTTCATGTTGTCGGCGACCTCGACCGGGTTGAACGTGATCGCGACGTAGAAGTAGGTGAACCCGATGATCAGCAGGAAGTACGCCGCCATGTAGATCGGGCTGTTGCCGGTGGTGAAGTTCGCGCTGATCCAGCTGACCCACGCGGGCGGCGTGGAGCCGTCCTGCGGGGTGTTGAACTGCGCGATGAGCGCCGGGATGTACAGCAGCGACGAGGCGAAGATGACCGGGATCACGCCCGCCATGTTGACCTTGATCGGGATGTACGTGTTCGTCCCACCGTACGTGCGGCGGCCCACCATGCGCTTCGCGTACTGCACGGGAATGCGCCGCTGCGACTGCTCGACGAAGACCACGAGCCCCATCACGATGATGCCGACGAGCAGCACGAGGAGGAACACCTCGAAGCCGCGGGTCTGCCAGATGATCGACATCGCGCCGGGGAAGGTCGCAGCGATCGAGGTGAAGATCAGCAGAGACATGCCGTTGCCGATGCCCCGCTCCGTGACGAGCTCGGCGAACCACATGATCAGACCGGTGCCGGCCGTCATCGCCATGATGATGAGCACCTGCGCCCACCACACGTCGTTCGTGAGGAGCTGCGTGCACGCCCCGATGTCGGTCGTGCCGAAGAGCTGGCCTGTACGAGCCACAGTGACGAGTGTCGTCGACTGCAGGAGCGCGAGGGCGATCGTGAGGTACCGCGTGTACTGGGTCAGCTTGGCCTGTCCGGCCTGGCCTTCCTTGTGCAGGGCCTCGAAGTGCGGGATGACGACGCGCAGGAGCTGCGTGATGATCGTCGCGGTGATGTACGGCATGACGCCGAGCGCGAAGATCGACAGCTGCAGCAGAGCGCCGCCGGAGAAGAGGTTGACGAGTCCGAGCAGGCCCTCGGTGCCGGCGTTGGCAGCGAGACACTGCTCGACGTTCGGGAAGTTGACGAACGGCGCAGGGACGTTCGAGCCCAGACGGTAGATCGCGATGATCGCGAGAGTGAAACCGATCTTCCGACGCAGGTCGGGCGTGCGGAAGATCCGCGCGATGGCGCTAAACAAGAACGTTCCTCCTGAAAAGGTGGCCGAACCCTCGAGGGGCGGCTGAAACACCAGGGTAACCCACTCCGAGGTCCGGGGAATGCGAGCGGTCGGCTTCTCCCCCGCCGAACCAGAAGAGGGGCCGGAGAATCTCCGACCCCTCTTCCGCAGTGGTTACTTGACGGATCCGCCCGCAGCCACGATCTTCTGCTCGGCAGAACCCGAGACCTTGTCGACCGCGACGGTGAGCTTCACGGCGATGTCGCCGCCTCCGAGAACCTTGACCTTCTCGTTCTTGCGAACCGCACCCTTGGCGACCAGGTCGCTCACGGTGACGTCGCCACCCTGGGGGTAGAGCTCCGCGAGCTTCTCCAGGTTCACGACCTGGTACTCGACGCGGAACGGGTTCTTGAAGCCGCGCAGCTTCGGCGTGCGCATGTGCAGCGGCATCTGGCCACCCTCGAAGCCGACGCGCACGGTGTTGCGGGCCTTGGTGCCCTTCGTGCCGCGACCGGCCGTCTTGCCCTTCGAGCCCTCACCGCGACCGACACGGGTCTTCGCGGTGTTGGAGCCGGGGACGGGACGCAGGTGGTGGACCTTCAGCACACCGGGGCGGGACGCCGGGGCGTCCTTCTTCGGCGCAGCCTTGGCGGAGCCATCGGCCTTGGCGTCGGCGGCAGCGGTCTTGGCCGGTGCCTTCTTCGCGGCGGGCTTCTTGGCGGCGTCGGCCTTGGGAGCCGCCGCCTTCTTGGTGGCCTTCTCGGCCTCGACGGCCTCGTTCTTCTCAGCCATTAGTCGATCTCCTCAACCTTGACGAGGTGGGCGACGGTCTTGACGTAGCCGCGCGTCTGCGCGTCGTCGGGGCGGACGGTGGTGTCACCGATCCGCTTGAGACCGAGGCTGCGCAGCGTGTCGCGCTGGTTCTGCTTCTCGCTCACCTTGGACTTGATCTGCGTGACCTTGAGTCGCGCGGCCATCAGGCACCTACCTTCTGTGCGGCGATGGCCTCGGCCTCGGCGCGGACGAGCCGGGCCGGGGCGACCTGGTCGAACTCGAGACCACGACGTGCGGCGACGGCGCGGGGCTCCTCGAGCTCCTTCAGGGCGGTGACCGTCGCGTGCACGATGTTGATCGTGTTCGACGAGCCGAGCGACTTGGACAGCACGTCGTGGATGCCGGCGCACTCGAGCACGGCGCGGACCGGACCACCGGCGATGACACCGGTACCGGCGGCGGCGGGGCGCAGGAGCACCACACCGGCGGCCGACTCACCCTGCACGGGGTGCGGGATGGTGCTGCCGACGCGCGGGACGCGGAAGAAGTTGCGCTTCGCCTCTTCGACACCCTTCGAGATCGCCAGGGGGACCTCACGGGCCTTGCCGTAGCCGACGCCCACCAGACCGTTGCCGTCGCCGACGACCACGAGAGCGGTGAAGCTGAAGCGACGACCACCCTTCACGACCTTCGAGACGCGGTTGATGGTGACGACGCGCTCCAGGAACTGGTTGTCGCCGCGGTCGCGCGAGTTGCGGTCGCGGCCGCCCTGGTTGCGGTCACGTCCGCCGCGGCGGCCGTCCCGCTGGTCGCGAGTGGGCTCAGCCTGCGCGGTGCCGGCGGCCGTCTCGGAAGTGGCAGCAGCCGCTTCGGTCACTTCGTTCTCCTTGTTGTCACTCACAGTGCCAGACCCCCTTCACGGGCGCCGTCGGCGATGGCGGCGACACGACCCGCGTAGCGGTTGCCGCCACGGTCGAACACTGCCTCGGAAACGCCTGCGGCCTTCGCACGCTCGGCGAGGAGCTCGCCGACCTTGCGGGCCTTGGCGGTCTTGTCGCCATCCAGCGAACGCAGGTCGGTCTCGAGCGTCGAGGCCGAGGCGACCGTGTGGCCCTTGCTGTCGTCGACGAGCTGCACGAAGACGTGACGCGCCGAACGGTTGACGACGAGGCGCGGACGCACCTCGGTGCCCACGATCTTCTTGCGAAGACGGGCGTGACGACGCGCGCGGGCGTCGGACTTCGACTTCACAGCCATGGTTACTTACCAGCCTTTCCGGCCTTGCGACGCACGACCTCGCCGGCGTAGCGCACACCCTTGCCCTTGTACGGCTCGGGCTTGCGGATCTTGCGGATGTTCGCAGCCGCCTCACCGACGGCCTGCTTGTCGATCCCGCTGACGGTGAGCTTGTTCGTGCCCTCGACCGTGAGCGTGATGCCGGCGGGCGGGTCGACCAGGACCGGGTGCGAGAAGCCGAGGGCGAACTCGACCGAGTTGCCCTTCTGCTGCACGCGGTAACCGGTGCCGACGACCTCGAGACCCTTGGTGTAGCCCTGGGTCACGCCGATGATGTTGTTGTTGATGAGCGTGCGGGTCAGGCCGTGAAGCGACCGGGACTCGCGCTCGTCGTCGGGGCGGGTGACGAGAACCTGGTTCTCCTCGACCGACACCTCGATGGGGCTGGCCACCGTGAGGGTGAGCTCACCCTTGGGGCCCTTCACCGCGACCTCACGGCCGTCGACCGAAACGGTCACGCCCGCGGGAACGTCGATGGGAAGTCGTCCAATACGCGACATTTCGGATTACCACACGTAGGCGAGAACTTCTCCGCCCACGCCCTTCTGCTCAGCCTGGCGGTCCGTGAGGAGACCGGAGGAGGTGGACAGGATGGCCACGCCGAGGCCGCCGAGGACCGTGGGGATCTCGGTCGACTTCGCGTACACGCGGAGGCCGGGCTTCGACACGCGCTTGATGCCCGCGATCGAGCGCTCGCGGTTCGGGCCGTACTTCAGCGTCAGCGTGAGGTTCTTGCCCACGCGCGCGTCGGAGGTCTCCCAACCGGCGATGTAGCCCTCCTGCTGGAGGATCTCTGCGATGTGCGTCTTGAGCTTGCTCGACGGCAGCGTCACGGTGTCGTGGTGCGCCGAGTTCGCGTTGCGCAGACGGGTCAGCATGTCTGCGACCGGGTCTGTCATTGTCATTGTTGTCTACTTTCGTTCATGAGGTTCCGGCTGCCGTTACACGACAGACGGCCTGCGATGAGCACGCAATCTTCAATTGTACGTGCACATCGACGGGCTCAGTGACACGAGACCACTGAGCCCGTCGAAGGGTCACGCCTGGGCGTCGTCCGCGCGGAACGGGAAGCCGAGGTGACGGAGCAGTGCCCGGCCCTCGTCGTCCGTCTTCGCCGAGGTCACGACGGTGATGTCGAAACCACGGACGCGGTCGATCTTGTCCTGATCGATCTCGTGGAACACGCTCTGCTCCTGGAGACCGAAGGTGTAGTTGCCGTTGCCGTCGAACTGCTTGGCCGACAGACCGCGGAAGTCGCGGATGCGGGGCAGCGCGAGCGAGACCAGGCGGTCCACGAACTCCCACGCACGGTCGCCACGGAGGGTGACGTGCGCACCGATGGCCTGGCCCTCACGCAGCTTGAACTGCGCGATGGACTTGCGGGCCTTGGTGACGATCGGCTTCTGGCCGGTGATCTTGGTGAGGTCGTCGACCGCACCATCGATCACCTTGCTGTCGCGAGCAGCCTCGCCGACACCGGTGTTCACGACGACCTTGACCAGGCCGGGGATCTGCATGACGTTCTCGTAGCCGAACTCGTCCTGCAGAGCCTTCTTGATCTCGGCGTTGTACTTCGCCTTCAGGCGGGGCTGGATCTTGCCAGCCACCGCAGCGTCGGTCGTTGCCATCAGAGGTCCTTACCGCTCTTCTTCGCGAAGCGCACGCGGACGGTGCGCTTCACGCCGTCCTTGGTCTGCTCCTCGACCCGGTGGCCGACCTTGGTCGGCTTCTTGGTCGAGGGGTCGACGAGTGCGACGTTCGAGATGTGGATGGGGGCCTCGACGGTCTCGAGGCCACCCGTCTTCGTGCCACGCTGCGTCTGACCGACGCGCGTGTGCTTGGTGACGTAGTTGACGCCTTCGACGACGACACGGTTCTGCTCGACGAGGACGTCGAGGACCTTGCCCTGCTTGCCGCGGTCGCCACCACGCTCGGGCTTGGCGCCCGAGATGACCTGAACCAGGTCGCCCTTCTTGATCTTCGCCATGATCAGATGACCTCCGGTGCCAGCGAGACGATCTTCATGAACTTCTTGTCGCGAAGCTCACGGCCGACCGGCCCGAAGATACGGGTGCCGCGGGGCTCCCCGTCGTTCTTCAGGATGACGGCGGCGTTCTCGTCGAACTTGATGTAGGAGCCGTCGGGACGACGGGTCTCCTTCTTGGTGCGGACGATGACCGCCTTGACGACGTCGCCCTTCTTGACGTTGCCACCGGGGATCGCGTCCTTGACGGTCGCGACGATGGTGTCGCCCAGACCGGCGTACCGGCGGCGCGAGCCACCGAGGACGCGGATCGTGAGCAGCTCCTTGGCGCCGGTGTTGTCGGCGACCTTGAGACGGGACTCCTGCTGAATCACTTGGCCTTCTCCAGAATCTCCACCAGACGCCAGCGCTTGGTGGCGCTCAGCGGGCGGGTCTCGTTGATCAGGACCAGGTCGCCGATGCCGGCGGAGTTCGCCTCATCGTGCGCCTTGACCTTCGACGTGCGGCGGATGACCTTGCCGTAAAGCGGGTGCTTCACGCGGTCCTCGACCTCGACGACGATCGTCTTGTCCATCTTGTCGCTGACGACATAGCCACGACGGGCCTTGCGGTACCCGCGGGCGTCGGCGTCGCGCACGTCGTGAGCGGCGTGCTCAGCCTCGACGGCGGCTTCCTTCTTGGTGGCCATCACTCAGCCTCTTCCTTCGGGGCGTCCTCGGCGGCGTCCGCCTTCTTCGCCTTCGACTTGGTCGCCTTCTTCGCGGGAGCCTCGACCGGAGCGGGCGTCGCACGGATGCCCAGCTCGCGCTCGCGGATCACCGTGTAGAGGCGCGCGATGTCGCGCTTGACGGCGCGGATGCGGCCGTGGCTCTCCAGCTGGCCGGTGGCCGACTGGAAACGGAGGTTGAACAGCTCCTCCTTGGCCTTGCGCAGCTCCTCAACGAGGCGCTGGTCTTCGAACGTGTCGAGCTCTGCCGGAGCGAGCTCCTTGGTGCCGATCGCCATTACGCGTCGCCCTCCTCGCGCTTGATGATGCGTGCCTTGAGCGGCAGCTTGTGGATTGCACGGGTCAGTGCCTCGCGAGCGAGCTGCTCGTCGACACCCGCGACCTCGAAGAGGACGCGGCCCGGCTTGACGTTGGCGACCCACCACTCGGGGGAACCCTTACCGGAACCCATGCGGGTCTCGGCAGGCTTCTTCGTGAGCGGACGGTCCGGGTAGATGTTGATCCACACCTTGCCGCCACGCTTGATGTGACGGGTCATCGCGATACGAGCGGACTCGATCTGACGGTTCGTCACGTACGCGGGGGTGAGGGCCTGGATGCCGAACTCGCCGAAGGAGACCTTCGTGCCGCCGGTGGCCTGACCCGAGCGCCCCGGGTGGTGCTGCTTGCGGTACTTGACCTTACGGGGGATGAGCATTATGCCGAAGCTCCTTCTGCAACAGGTGCCTCGTTGCGCGGGGCACGGCGGCGGTCACCACGGTCGTCACGGCGCGACTTCGGCGCGTTGGCCTGCTCGCGCGCGAGCTCCTTGGCGGTGAGGTCGCCCTTGTAGATCCACACCTTCACGCCGATGCGGCCGAAGGTGGTCTTGGCCTCGTAGAAGCCGTAGTCGATGTTCGCGCGCAGCGTGTGCAGCGGCACACGACCCTCGCGGTAGAACTCCGACCGGCTCATCTCGGCGCCGCCGAGACGGCCCGAGACCTGGATGCGGATGCCCTTGGCGCCGGCGCGCTGCGCGCCCTGCAGACCCTTGCGCATCGCGCGGCGGAACGCCACACGAGCCGAGAGCTGCTCGGCGATGCCCTGGGCGACCAGCTGAGCGTCGGCCTCGGGGTTCTTGACCTCGAGGATGTTCAGCTGGATCTGCTTGCCCGTGAGCTTCTCGAGGTCGCCGCGGATGCGCTCGGCCTCTGCACCACGACGACCGATCACGATGCCCGGGCGGGCGGTGTGGATGTCGACGCGGACGCGGTCACGGGTGCGCTCGATCTCGATGTTCGAGACGCCGGCACGGTCGAGCTGCGTCTGCAGCAGGCGACGGATCTTGATGTCCTCGGCCACGTAGTCGGCGTAACGCTGACCCGGCTTCGTCGAGTCGGAGAACCAGCGCGACACGTGGTCCGTGGTGATGCCGAGGCGGAAGCCGTACGGGTTGACCTTCTGTCCCATTACTTGCTCGCCTTCTTGTTGCTGTCGCCGGCCGCAGCAGGAGCCGCCTCCGGCGTCGAGAGCACGACCGTGATGTGGCTCGTGCGCTTCTTGATCTGGAAAGCGCGACCCTGTGCACGGGGCTGGAAACGCTTGAGCGTCGTGCCCTCGTCCACGTACGCGTTCTTCACGTACAGGTCCTGCTCGTCGAGGTACTCGCCGTCACGATCCGCCTTGACCTGCGCGTTGGCCATGGCCGACGCGACAAGCTTGTAGATCGGCTCACTGGCGGACTGCTGAGCGAACTTCAGGATCGCCAGAGCCTCCTGGGCCTGCTTGCCCTTGATGAGCGCGACGACACGACGAGCCTTCTGAGGGGTCACGCGGATGTGTCGCACGCGTGCGATGGACTCCACCATTTCTCTCTCCTCTATCGCCACCGCGTCAGCGGCGGCGGCCCTTCTTGTCGTCCTTCTCGTGGCCGCGGAAGGTGCGGGTGGGCGCGAACTCGCCCAGCTTGTGACCGACCATGGTCTCGGAGACAAACACGGGGATGTGCTTGCGACCGTCGTGGACCGCGATCGTGTGACCCAGCATGGCCGGGATGATCATGGACCGGCGGGACCAGGTCTTGATGACGTTCTTCGTGCCGGCTTCGTTCTGCACGACCACCTTGCGAAGCAGGTGCTCGTCGACGAAGGGGCCCTTCTTGAGACTGCGAGGCATCTTCTCTTACTCCTACTTGCGCTTCTTGCCGGCGTTGCGACGACGCACGATGTACTTGTCGCTTTCCTTGTTGGCGTGGCGGGTGCGGCCCTCGGCCTGACCCCACGGGGAGACGGGGTGACGTCCACCGGACGTCTTGCCCTCACCACCACCGTGCGGGTGGTCGACCGGGTTCATCGCGACACCGCGGACGGTCGGGCGGACGCCCTTCCAACGCATGCGGCCGGCCTTGCCCCAGTTGATGTTCGACTGCTCGGCGTTGCCGACCTCGCCGATGGTCGCGCGGCAGCGCGCATCGACGTTGCGGATCTCACCGGAGGGCAGACGCAGCTGGGCGTAGGGGCCGTCCTTGGCGACGAGGCGGACCGACGCACCGGCCGAGCGCGCCATCTTCGCGCCGCCGCCGGGGCGGAGCTCGATGGCGTGGATGACGGTACCCGTGGGGATGTTCTTCAGCGGGAGGTTGTTTCCCGGCTTGATGTCCGCCGCGGGGCCCGACTCGACGATGTCGCCCTGCTTCAGCTTCGCCGGCGCGAGGATGTAGCGCTTCTCGCCGTCGAAGTAGTGCAGCAGCGCGATGCGCGCGGTGCGGTTGGGGTCGTACTCGATGTGAGCGACCTTGGCGTTCACGCCGTCCTTGTCATTGCGACGGAAGTCGATGACGCGGTACTGGCGCTTGTGGCCACCACCGATGTGACGGGTCGTGATGCGGCCCTGGTTGTTGCGACCACCGGTCTTCGAGATCGGGCGCAGCAGCGACTTCTCCGGCGTCGATCGGGTGATCTCGGCGAAGTCAGCCACCGACGAGCCGCGACGGCCCGGGGTCGTGGGCTTGTACTTGCGAATAGCCATGATTGTCCTTATCCCCCGGATCAGCCGATTGCCGTGAAGATGTCGATGGTGCCCGACTTCAGGCTCACGATTGCGCGCTTGGTGTCCTTGCGCTTACCGGTGCCGAAGCGGGTGCGACGGGCCTTGCCGACGCGGTTGATCGTGTTGACGGACGCGACCTTGACGCCGAAGATCTTCTCGATGGCGAGCTTGATCTCGGTCTTCGAAGCGCGCGGGTCGACGAGGAAGGTGTACTTGCCCTCGTCGATCAGGCCGTAGCTCTTCTCGGACACGACCGGCTTCAGGATGATGTCGCGCGGGTCCTTGTTCAGGGCCGTCTGGAGAACAGATGCCTGCTCGCTCATGCGGAGACCTCCTGGTTGGCGCCGGACTTGGAGGCGATGAAGCCCTCGAGCGCGGCCTGGGTGAAGACGATGTCGTCGGAGACGAGAACGTCGTAGGCGTTGAGCTGGTCGAACGTCAGCACGTGGACGTGGCCGAGGTTGCGGATGCTCTTGAGCGCGAGCTCGTCGCCGCGCTCGATGACCACGAGGACGTTCTTCGACGTGGCGACCTGGGCGAGGAAGCCCGCGGCGGCCTTGGTCGACGGCGCGCCGTCGGTGCCGAAGGTGTCGATCGCGTGCAGACGGTCACCGCGGAAGCGGTCGCTGAGCGCACCCAGGAGGGCGGCAGCGATCATCTTCTTGGGGGTGCGCTGCGAGTAGTCGCGCGGCTTCGGGCCGTGCACGATGCCACCGCCGGTCATGTGCGGCGCGCGGATCGAGCCCTGACGGGCGTTACCCGTGCCCTTCTGCTTGAAGGGCTTGCGGCCGGCGCCCGAGACCTCGCCACGACGCTTGGTCGAGTGCGTGCCCTGGCGAGCCGCCGCGAGCTGCGCGACGACGACCTGGTGGATGAGCGGGATGTTCGTCTTGACGTCGAACAGCGCGGCGGGAAGCTCGACGGAGCCTGCCTTCTTGCCGTCTGCCTTGAGGACGTCGAGCGCGAGAGTGGAGTCAGCCATGATCAGGCACCCTTCACTGCGTTGCGGACGTAGACGATGCGGCCGCGAGCACCGGGGACGGCGCCCTTGACGAGCATGAGTCCCTTCTCGATGTCGATGGCGTGCACCGTGAGGTTGAGGACGGTCACGCGCTCGCCACCCATACGGCCGGCCATGCGCATGCCCTTGAAGACGCGGCTCGGGGTCGACGATGCGCCGATGGAGCCGGGCTTGCGGTGGTTGCGGTGTGCACCGTGCGATGCCGAGACGCCCTTGAAGTTGTGGCGCTTCATGACACCGGCGGTGCCCTTGCCCTTGCTCGTGCCGACGACGTCGACGAGCTGGCCGGCCTCGAACGTGCCGTCCACCGTGAGCTCCTGGCCCAGGGTGTAGTCGGCGGCGTCGGCCGTGCGGACCTCGGTCACGTGACGACGCGGCGTGACGCCGGCAGCCTCGAAGTGAGCCGAGAGGGGCTTGTTCACCTTGCGGGGGTCGATCTGGCCGTACGCGATCTGCACGGCGTTGTAGCCGTCCTTCTCGGGGGTACGGATCTGGGTGACCACGTTCGGCGCGAGCTCGATGACGGTGACGGGAACGAGCTTGCCGTTCTCGTTCCAGACCTGGGTCATGCCGAGCTTGGTGCCGAGCATGCCCTTGGAAACCTTGGAGTTGATGTCAACCATGGCGGACCTCAGAGCTTGATCTCGATGTTGACGTCGGCCGGAAGGTCGAGACGCATCAGCGAGTCGACAGCCTTGGGCGTCGGGTCGACGATGTCGATCAGGCGCTTGTGGGTGCGCATCTCGAAGTGCTCGCGGCTGTCCTTGTACTTGTGGGGCGACCGGATGACGCACACGACGTTCTTCTCGGTCGGAAGGGGCACGGGTCCGACGACGGTCGCGCCCGCACGGGTCACGGTGTCGACGATCTTGCGTGCGGACGTGTCGATGACCTCGTGGTCATACGACTTCAGGCGAATGCGGATCTTCTGTCCCGCCATTGTCTGCTCTCTCTCTTTAAGCGTCTTACCGTCCGAGACCGGGTGGCCTTGGGGCATTGGACGCACGTCGGCGCTGTTCGCGCCTCGGCACTCGTCTTCTCCGGCTCTCGACCTCGCGGTCAGGGAGCTTGTCGAAGAGGCTGCACCACTGTTCTGCTGTCAGCCGCACACCCGAAGGTGACGGATGCCCGACGCCCGCCGCGCACGGCAGTGCCCTCGATGATGAAGGTGTCGGGATTGTGTTCTGCTGCCCGCGGCCTAGAACCCTGCAGCCTCCCGGAGGAGGCGCCGTCTATGCACTGCCCTGGCAGTGATCCGGCGCACGCACAGCGGCGACGGAATATCGAACCTGTCTATTCTGCCACGACGGATTTCACTTCTGCAAACCCGGGCGTGTCGCGCTCACCGGACTCCCAGTGAACGCCTCTTCCCGGGCGCCTCAGCCCGCGGAGGAGCGCGGGGCGAGGCATCCCCATGCCTCGCCCCGCTTGGGGAGGGCGTCCGGTGCGAGGGGGCACACCGAACGCGAGGAATCCAGCGTGAAGGGACGCCGGATGCCTCGACCGAGGGCGCGGCGGAAGACCCGCCGCGCGGGCGGGGAGACGCTCAGGCGCAGAGAGTGCGCGCGTCGCACGATGATCCCCAAGATCGCTTTCCCCAGTGTGAACGCGGATGAACCCGCGTGATTCGGGAGCCGAACCCCTTCGGCACCCCGACCGCAAGATCCCCAGGCGGTCGACACGATCCTACTCGATGTCTTCGAGAATCCGCCACATCCGAGGGCGCCATGCGTCCCCTCGACACGGAAGAGCGGCGGCCCCCTCTCGGGACCGCCGCTCTCCGCGGAGATGTCGGGATCTACTCGTTGCCCACGCTCTTGTCAGCGCTCTCGCGGATCTCATCGATCTTCTCGGCGGCACCGGGTGCGATCTTCTTCGCGAAGTCGGCGACGCCGTCGAGCACCTTGTCGCTGATGTCCTCGGCCTGCTCGCTCTTGACCGCTTCGGCCAGCTTGTCCTTGTTCTGCTCGTACAGGTCCTTGCCCTTGTTGACGGCGTCCTCGATACCCATGTGAATCCCCTTCGGAGGTGTGTGCTTCCGACGATCGCGCCGGACACCTCATTGTGCCGGGCGGAACCGGGCGACGGAACCCTCGACCCGGAAACGACAGAGGGGTCGAGCCCGAAGGCTCGACCCCTCTGCGAGGAAGCGGTTGCTTACTTGATGATCTTAGTCACCGTACCGGCGCCGACCGTACGACCACCCTCACGGATGGCGAAGCCGAGGCCCTCCTCCATGGCGATCGGCTGGATCAGCTCGACCGTCATGTCGGTGGTGTCGCCGGGCATGACCATCTCGGTGCCCTCGGGCAGCGAGATGACGCCGGTGACGTCCGTGGTGCGGAAGTAGAACTGCGGACGGTAGTTCGTGTAGAAGGGGTTGTGGCGGCCACCCTCGTCCTTGGACAGGATGTAGGCCGTGCCCTCGAAGTTGGTGTGCGGCGTGACCGAACCCGGCTTCACGATGACCTGGCCGCGCTCCACGTCCTCGCGCTTGGTGCCGCGGAGGAGCAGACCACAGTTCTCGCCGGCCCATGCCTCGTCGAGCTGCTTGTGGAACATCTCGATACCGGTGACGGTCGTCTTCTGCGTCGGGCGCAGACCCACGATCTCGACCTCGGAGTTGATGGCCAGGGTGCCACGCTCGGCACGACCCGTGACGACGGTGCCACGACCGGTGATCGTGAAGACGTCCTCGACGGGCATGAGGAACGGCTTGTCACGGTCACGCTCCGGGTCCGGAACGCTGTCGTCGACAGCCTGCATGAGCTCGAGGATCGCGTCGACCCACTTCTCGTCGCCCTCGAGGGCCTTGAGAGCGGAGACACGGACGACGGGAGCGTTGTCGCCGTCGAAGCCCTGGCTCGAGAGCAGCTCGCGAACCTCGAGCTCGACGAGCTCCAGGATCTCCTCGTCGTCGACCGCGTCGGACTTGTTCAGCGCGACGAGCAGGTAGGGGACGCCGACCTGCTTGGCGAGCAGAACGTGCTCGCGCGTCTGCGCCATCGGGCCGTCGGTGGCCGCGACGACGAGGATCGCGCCGTCCATCTGCGCCGCACCCGTGATCATGTTCTTGACGTAGTCGGCGTGGCCGGGGGCGTCAACGTGGGCGTAGTGGCGCTTCGGGGTCTCGTACTCGATGTGCGAGATGTTGATCGTGATACCGCGCTGGCGCTCTTCCGGCGCCGAGTCGATGGAAGCGAAGTCGCGCTGCACGTTCGTGTCGGACGGGTACTTGTCAGCAAGCACCTTCGAGATCGCTGCGGAGAGCGTGGTCTTGCCGTGGTCGACGTGACCGATCGTTCCGATGTTGACGTGCGGCTTGGTCCGCTCGAACTTGGCCTTAGCCACTGGGTCCTCCTCAGGACGTCGTTGTAGAGGTGCCGGGCACTGGTTTGCGACCGGTTCTCTACGGGTTAGGTTCTCAGTTTAGTAGAGAGGGAATGTGAAGTTGTAGGTGACCTGGGAACCCCGGGTGCTTTGACTTGCTCAGCACCCAGGGCTCCCAGAAGAGCGATTACTCGCCCTTGGCCTTCTGGACGATCTCGTCGGCCACCGCGCGCGGGACCTCGGCGTAGCTGTCGAACTCCATGGAGTAGACGGCACGGCCCGAGGTCTTCGAGCGCAGGTCGCCGATGTAGCCGAACATCTCGGACAGCGGCACCGCGGCGCGCACGACCTTGACGCCGGCGGCGTCCTCCATCGACTGGATCTGGCCACGACGCGAGTTCAGGTCGCCGATGACGTCGCCCATGTACTCCTCCGGAGTACGGACCTCGACGGCCATCAGCGGCTCGAGCAGCACGGGGTTGGCACGACGCGCGGCCTCCTTGAAGCCCATGGAGCCCGCGATCTTGAACGCCATCTCCGAGGAGTCGACGTCGTGCGCCGCACCATCGACGATGGTCGCCTTGACGCCCACCATCGGGTAGCCCGCGAGGACACCGACATTCATGGCGTCCTGGAAACCGGCGTCGATCGAGCCGATGTACTCGCGCGGGATGCGGCCACCGGTGACCGCGTTCACGAACTCGTACGTCTTCTCGCCGTCGAGCTCGAGCGGCTCGATGTTGAACTGGATCTTGGCGAACTGGCCCGATCCACCGGTCTGCTTCTTGTGCGTATAGTCGTGCTTCTCGACGGCCTTGCGGATCGTCTCGCGGTACGCGACCTGCGGCTTGCCGACGTTCGCCTCGACGCGGAACTCGCGCTTCATGCGGTCCACGAGGATGTCGAGGTGCAGCTCGCCCATGCCCTTGATGGTCGTCTGACCGGTCTCCGGGTTGAGCTCCGTGCGGAAGGTCGGGTCCTCCTCAGCGAGCTTCTGGATCGCGAGACCCAGCTTCTCCTGGTCGGCCTTGGTCTTCGGCTCGATCGCGACCTCGATCACCGGCTCCGGGAACGTCATCGACTCGAGGACGACCGGCTGCGCGATGTCGGCGAGGGTGTCACCGGTGGTGGTGTCCTTCAGGCCGATGACGGCGTAGATGTTGCCGGCGGTCAGCTTGTCGACCGGGTTCTCCTTGTTGGCGTGCATCTGGAAGATCTTCCCGATGCGCTCCTTCTTGCCCTTGGTCGAGTTGATGACCTGGGCGCCCGACTCGAGCTCGCCCGAGTAGACGCGCACGTACGTCAGACGACCGAAGAACGGGTGCACGGCGACCTTGAAGGCCAGGGCCGCGAACGGGTCCTTCGCGTCGGGGTGACGCTCGATGATCTTCTCCTCGTCCTTCGGGTCGTGCGCCTCGATGGCGGGCACGTCCAGCGGGGACGGGAGGTAGTCGACGACGGCGTCCAGCATCGGCTGCACACCGCGGTTCTTGAAGGCGGAGCCGCAGAGGACCGGGTAGATCTCGCTGGCGACGACCATCTTGCGGATGGCGCCCTTGATCTCCGCGACGGTGAGCTCCTCGCCGCCGAAGAACTTCTCGAGAAGCTCCTCATCGGTCTCGGCGACCGTCTCCAGCAGCTGCTGGCGGTAGTCCTCGGCCTTGTCCTTGAGGTCGGCCGGGATCTCCTGCACCTCGTAGGAGGCGCCCATGGTCACGTCACCCTTGGCATCGCCGGGCCACACCAGAGCACGCATCTCGACGAGGTCGATGACGCCGACGAAGTCGTTCTCGGCACCGATCGGGAGCTGCAGCACCAGCGGCTTGGCGCCGAGGCGGTTGATGATCGTGTCGACCGTGAAGTAGAAGTCCGCGCCGAGCTTGTCCATCTTGTTGACGAAGCAGATGCGGGGCACGTTGTACTTGTCGGCCTGACGCCACACGGTCTCGGACTGGGGCTCGACGCCCTCCTTGCCGTCGAACACGGCGACCGCACCGTCGAGGACGCGGAGCGAACGCTCCACCTCGACCGTGAAGTCCACGTGACCGGGGGTGTCGATGATGTTGATCTGGTTCTTGTTCCAGAAGCAGGTCACGGCGGCAGACGTGATCGTGATGCCGCGCTCCTTCTCCTGCTCCATCCAGTCGGTGGTCGACGCACCGTCGTGCGTTTCGCCGAGCTTGTGGTTGACGCCCGTGTAGAACAGGATGCGCTCGGTCGTCGTGGTCTTGCCGGCATCGATGTGCGCCATGATGCCGATGTTGCGGACCTTACTCAGGTCCGTGAGCACGTCTTGTGCCACAGGAGTGTCCTTATCTTTTGGAGCAGCAGGTGTACTGCGAAGAGGGGGTGCGACGGGCCCAGGAACGCGGAAGGGTCCCTGAGCCCGTCGAAGGGGTTACCAGCGGTAGTGAGCGAACGCGCGGTTCGACTCGGCCATCTTGTGGGTGTCCTCGCGGCGCTTGACCGCGGCACCCAGGCCGTTCGACGCGTCCAGGATCTCGTTCTGGAGACGCTCGGTCATCGTCTTCTCACGACGACCCTTGGCGTAGCTCACGAGCCAGCGCAGCGCGAGGGTGTTCGCACGGTGCGGCTTGACCTCGACCGGAACCTGGTAGGTCGAGCCACCGACGCGGCGGCTGCGGACCTCGAGCGTGGGGCGCACGTTGTCGAGCGCCTTCTTCAGGGTGGCGACGGCGTCCTGGCCGTTCTTCGCCTCGACACCGCGGAGGGCGCCGTAGACGATCGACTCGGCCAGCGACTTCTTGCCGTCGACGAGGATCTTGTTCACCAGCGAGGTGACGATCGGAGCGCCGTAGACCGGGTCGTTGACGACGGGGCGCTTGGGGGCGGGACCCTTACGAGGCATCTAACTCAACCCTTCTTCGCGCCGTAGCGGGAACGAGCCTGCTTACGGTTCTTGACGGCCTGGGTGTCCAGAGCGCCACGGACGATCTTGTAACGCACACCGGGGAGGTCCTTCACACGACCGCCGCGGACGAGCACCAGGGAGTGCTCCTGCAGGTTGTGGCCCTCACCGGGGATGTACGCGGTGACCTCGGTCCCGTTGCGGAGCTTCACACGAGCGACCTTGCGCATCGCCGAGTTCGGCTTCTTCGGGGTGGTGGTGTAGACGCGGGTGCAGACCCCGGCCTGCTGCGGGTTCGCCTTGAGCGCGGGCGCCTTGGTCTTGGTGACCTTGGGCGAGCGACCCTTGCGAACCAACTGCTGAATGGTTGGCACGTTCTCTCCTCATAGTGCTGCACGGTGACAGCGTGATGGGTTTCACATCATGACCCACCGGCACGCCGGAACCGACGAGCTTTTGGTGTGGTGGGTATGCCGTGGGGGCGGACCGGCGAGGTGCCGACGCCCAGCGCGCACGTCAGGACGTGCACACACCTGATCAAGTGTAATGCCGCGTAACCTGACGGTCAAATGATGGCCGCACCCCCCCGCGCCACCCGAAGTCAGGGGATGTCGGGGTCGAACGGCGAGTCCAGCGACTCCGTGAGCTCGGCGAGAAGCGCCTCGATCTGCGGCTCGACATGTCGCGACACTGCAGCCTGGATCGTGATCCGGTGTCGGAGCAGGATCCCGCAGATCTCGCGCCCGACGAGGTTCGCGTACTCGTCGGCCAGGGCGACCTCCTGCCGGAGAGCGGTCTTCGCCTCGTCCGACAGCGGGGGCAGCGGCGGCAACTCCGCAGCGGAATCGTCAGCGAGACCGGCGATCGTGAAGAGGAAGGGGGCGCCGGGTACCGGCTCCGGATCCAGCGGCATGCCCTCGAACTCGGGGTCGAGGTCCTCCGTCGGCCGGTAGCTGCGGGCGCGGTTGCGCGCTGCCTGCTGATCGAGCTCGCGCTGCAGGGTCGGGAGGTTCCGCGCCGTGTACTCCGCGACCGCGTGGTCGACGATCGTCTTGATGCGCGTCGACAGCCCATGCTGGACACCGTGCGGCGTGGTGCCCGCAATGCCTGCGGCGGCGAGGACGGGCGAGCCGAGACAGCGCCGGCACGGCGCAGTCCTTCCGCGGTGGGTCGCCGGCTCCCAGCGCGGCACCCAGCGCAACCAGGCCTCGACGGCCTGGTCGACCTGCGTCTCCAATGAGCGCTCCACCCCACCAGCGTACGGCGCGTCGCCGCTCACGGCGCGGATTTACGGGGTGTCACTCCCCCTCGTCACGCTCCCACGGCCATCGCGGCTGTGCGGACCTCGTCCGGCGGAGGGCTATCCCACCCCAGGCGGCCACCGCTGCGGCGGCGAGGAGCACGAGGCTCGCGCCGCCGCGGACGAGATCTCCGGCGACGGCCGTGGCCACGACCACATCGCTCGTCGCGACGAGCACGGCGATCCAGACCGCGGCCAGGTGCACGAGTGCCGTGAGCAGCGCGATCACGGGAGCAGACCCGAAGGAGGCGTGTCCTCTCCGCACCGTCGCCCACAGCGTGAGTGCGAACACGACGACGGCCGCGACCATGCCGGACACCCCGGGGACCTGCCCCAGGCCCGGGACGTCGATGATGTCGCGGTCGGTGGCGACGCTGAGGGCGCCGAGGCCGAAGACCGCGAGGGCGAAGAAGGCGATGGTGGCCATGACCGCCGCCAGGACAGCCGAAACCCCCGCGGACTCGGGCCCGCGGGGGTTCGGCGTGGTGGTGTTCGTGATTACCTCGACAGGGTGGGACCGGCCTCGAGGGTGCGCTCGTACTCGCGCTGCGCCTCCTCGTTCAGCTCGGTCTTGCGGGCACCGCTGCGGGCCACCCAGGCGCCGAACCAGATGGTGAGTTCGCGGGCGAAGACGAAGGCCGCGATGGCCAGCGGGGCGAGCAACTGGTCACCCGCGAGTTCGAGACCCTGCGACGCCGTGAGCTTCCAGAAGGGCGCCTCGAAGAGCTGGCCCAGGATGTGTCCGGCGTAGGCGATCAGCCCGACCACGATGCCGAACACCACCCACAGGCCCCAGCGGCCGCGGTTGATGATGGCTCCCAGGAGCCAGAAGCCGAGGAAGAACACGACCACCGGGGTCCAGAACCCCCAGGTGAGCAGCGGGGCGACGAGCGCCTCGCCGATGTTCTCCCCGTTCACATCGCCGGCCAGGGCGCCGAGGCCGAGTGTGGTGGCAAGGTAGAGCAGCGCGAAGGCGACGGTGGCGAGCAGGCCGATGGCCCCGGCGGTGCCGCGGTTGCCACGCTCGCGCGGTGGCTCGGGCGCCTGCACGAAGATCGGCTGCGGCTGCTGCGGCGCGGCGGCCGCGCCGTTCGTGAGCGGTTCGGACGGCACGATGCGGGTGTCGGTGTCGTCGGCGTGCGATGCGTAGGCCGCACCGGCCATGGCCGACTCCTCGTGCGCGTGGCTGCTCGGCGTGGAGTACAGCGAGGTCTCCGGCGTCGCGTACAGCGAGGTCTCGGGGGACGCATCGCGGCGGTCGGCGTCGCGGAGGTCCGCGTCACGGCGGTCGCCGTCGGTGCGCGAGGGCATCGGGGCGGCGGAGCTGAAAGTACCGGGGTGGTCCCGCTCGGCGGCCTCGAAGGCGGCGAGATCGGGGTCGACGGCGGACTCCTGCCGGGTCGCGGCCTGGTCGGCCACTGGCTCGGAGGAGGCCGCGGTGACGTCTGCGGCGCGGGAATCATCCGCACGGGCGTCGTCGGCGTGGCCGGGGACATCTCCGCGGGCCGCCGCCGCGGCGTCGAGACCGGCGTTCGCGCTGCCGACGACGTCGTCGACGTCGTTCGACTTCTCGGGCTGACGAGCCTCGGGATCACTCATGGGGTGCGCCTCTCATCGGGGATGTGCAGTGCGAGATTACCGCCGCCTGTCCCGGCGCTTCCGCAGGCGTGCCGTCGTGTCGCCATACGCGTGGTCCCGCGGTTTCGCCGCTCAGGGAAAGGTACTGCGAAGCGCATCCCCGGCGAACTGCGCGAGGATCGGCACCATCGGCAGCGAGAGCCAGACGAGTCCGGCGACGATCCCTGCGCACACGATGCCGGCGAACCAGCTCATCCCGAGGTTGCGTCCACCCACCCGTGCCATGGTCTCACCGTAGGCCCGAGCCGTCGCGAGGGTCGTGAGCAACGCCGCGTCGAGGTGGTGTCGCTCAACGGGCGCTACGACCGCGCATCCGCCAGAGCAGCCAGAGCCCGGAAGCCGGGACCAGTAGGAACCCCAGAAGCAGGAGCAGGTGCCACTCCCCGAAGGAGGGGACGAGTGGGTTCACCACCTCCGGCATGGTTTCGCCGCCGGTCGAGCTGCCGGACGCCGATCCGGTGGAGAAGCCGGTCATCGTCGATGCGATCAGGACGGTCAGCCCGGTGGCGACGAAGGGCACCAGGATCGCAACCGCTTTCTCCCACGTCCGCCACATCGCACTCAGGCTCACGAGCACCGCACCCACGAACCAGCCGACGACCGGCACCACGATCCCGCCGAAGCTGAGGGTGAGCGCGGCTGCGATCGCGAAGCCCCGCGTCGCGGTCGTCGGCGTGCGCGGAGCCGAGGGTGCGGGCGTGGGCGCAGGGAGCACGACGGGCGGCGCGGTCGGAACCTCGTCCTCCGCCTCGCGGGCGATCCCTCGGGGGTCCCCCAGCCGGTCGATCCGCTCCGCGGTCGCCTCCGCATCGAGCCCGTCGAGTTCCTCCGCGATCCCGCCGCGGATGTCCGACGCGACACCGTGCGGTAGCCCGCGCATCGCCTCGTCCAGCCGAGCCAGGTAGTCGTCACGCAGCTCGGCTGCGGTCTTCTCGGTCATTGTCATCCTTCCCCCACCATGCCCGTGACGGCACGGGCGAACGGCGCCCACTGCGCCCGGAAGCGCGCGAGCTGATCGATACCGGCATCCGTGAGCCGGTAGTACTTGCGCACCGGACCGCTCTCCGACGGCCGGTCGAACGTCGTCACCCAGCCGTTGTCGCGCAGCCGCCCGAGGAGCGGATACAGCGTGCCGATGCTGGCGATCAGCCCGGCGCCGGTGAGTGCATCCGACAGCTGCCAGCCGTACATGGGCTCGCGCGAGAGCAGACCGAGTACGCAGTACTCGACCACTCCCTTGCGCATCTGCGCACCGACGTCTGCTGTCATGCCTCACAAGGTAGCATGTGACGCAGGATAGCGGCAGCGGTTCTTCGATCAGCCCTTTGTGGCTCCGGCGGTCAGACCGCCGACGATGTACTTCTGCAGGAAGAGGAACAGCACCATGACCGGGATCGCGGCCATGACCGCGCCGGCGGAGAAGGCCGACCAGTCGGCATAGCGGGGGTTCGCGACGAGCTTGGTCAGACCGACGACAAGGGTCTGCTGATCCACGTCGACGAGCATGACGCTGGCGATCACGTACTCGTTCACCGTGCCGATGAAGGAGAGCAGACCGACGACCGCGAGGATCGGCGCGACCAGGCGCAGGATGATCGTGAAGAAGATCCGCGCGTGCCCGGCGCCGTCGATGCGGGCGGCCTCGTCGATCTCCTTCGGGATCGTGTTGAAGAAGCCGTACATCAGGTAGGTGTTCACGCCCAGCGCGCCGCCGAGATAGACGAGGATCAGGCCCGTGTGCGTGTTGAGGCCGATCGCCGGGAACCAGTCCCCCAGCGTCGACATCAGCAGGAAGATCGCGACGACCGCGAGGAGCTGCGGGAACATCTGCACGACGACGATGGTGACGAGCCCCACGCGGCGGCCCGCGAAGCGCATGCGGGAGAAGGCATATGCCGCACAGGCTCCGATGAAGACGGTGACCGCGCCCGTCACGACCGCGATGAGCAGCGTGTTCAGGAACCACGTCCCGTACGGGTTCTGCGGGTCGCTGAGGATGCGCACGTAGCTGTCGATCCCGATGGCCGAGAAGAGCTGGTTCGACCCGGTGAGCGTGCCCTTCGGGTTGAGCGAGGCCGACACCACGTACAGCAACGGGAAGAGGGCGAAGGCGCTCACCACGATGGCGACGAGATGACGCCAGCCGGTGTCGGCGAACCAGGCGCCGAACGAACGACGCCGCGGAGCGGTGCGGTGGGCGGTGGCGGTGGCGGTGCTGGGGACGGTGCTCATGTCAGTTCAGCTCCTCGAGGGCCTTGGTCTTGCGGAAGCTGATGATCGAGATCGTCGCGACCACGACGAAGATCAGGATCGTGAAGGCGGAGGCGAGTCCGTAGTCGCGGGTCTGTCCGGTGAAGGCCACCTTGTAGACCATCGAGATGAGGATGTCGGTGTGGCCGACGGGGATCGACACGTCGCTGAAGCGCGGGCCGCCCTTGGTCAGCATGTAGATCAGGTTGAAGTTGTTGAAGTTGAACGCGAACGACGAGATCAGCAGCGGCGCCACGGTCACCAGCAGCAGCGGCAGCTTGATGCGGCGGAAGATCTGCCACGCGTTCGCGCCGTCCATGACGGCGGCCTCGTTCACGTCGTCCGGGATGCCCTGCAGCGCGCCCATGCAGACGAGGAACATGTACGGGAAGCCGAGCCAGAGGTTCACCAGCAGCACGGACACCTTCGCCAGCACCGGGTCGGTGAGCCACGGGATGGCCGCGCCGCCGAACAGCACCTGGTTGATGAACCCGAAGCTCTCGTTCATCATCCCGGCCCAGACGAGCGCGGAGAGGAACGCGGGGAAGGCGTACGGGAGGATGAGGATGATCCGGTAGCCGTTGCGGAAGCGCATGCGCGTGTTGTTGAAGACGAGCGCGAGCAGCAGGCCGAGGAAGAAGGTCGTCGCGACGGACACCAGCGCGAAGACGAAGGTCCAGACGGTGACGGAGATGAGCGGACCGCGGATGGACTCGTCGGTCACCGCGCGGACGAAGTTGTCGAAGCCGACCGTGGTCTGCCAGCCGGGCAGCAGCTGCTCGCCGTCCTCCGCCGTGAACGCACCGTCGCCGGTGTCGCTGTAGACCGTGCCGGTCGCGGTGTCCGTGATCGTGTCCGCAGCGGCGTCGTAGGTCAGCGTCGAGACGTAAAGGTAGCCGTTCTGACCGTCGGGTGCACGGAGGCTGCCGTCGTTGGGGTCGTCACTGAACGGGACGGAGAGCTGCTCCAGCTCCTCCGACAGGGTGAAGACGGTGGCGAGCGGAAGAGTGGTCCACCCGTCCACGGCGACGGCCTTGCCGCCTTCGAACTCTGCGTCGACCTCGGCGAGAGGCTGCTCCGCCGTGCCGAGGAGCGCATCGCCGTCCTCCGGATCCGTGACGAGGAGGCCGTAGGTGCCGAACTGCTCGACCACCGTGACGGGGTACGTCGGAGAGTCCTCGACGCGCTCCTGCGCGGAGGCGAGCAGCGACGAGATCGCCTGCTCCTTGCTCCCGTTGTGACCGGTGCCGTAGTTCGTGAAGCCGATGTAGCCCGTGTAGAGGAGCGTGAAGACCTGGAACAGGACCAGGAAGATGATGCCGGGAGTGAGGTACTTCGCCGCGATGCGCTTGCGGGAGAAGTAGATGTAGTTGACGAGGACCGTCACCGCGACGACGAGGCCGAGGACCAGCCACTCGTGCTGCACGAGCAGCACGAACACGGCGTAGACGGCGATCGCGTCCACGATCGCCAGCAACAGGATCTTGAGCAGCATCCACCCGATCGGTCGGGAGGCCGCCTCGGCGATCTTCGCCGCCTGGCGCTGCCGAGGAGTGGGGGGCGCGGTGCGCTCTTCGGTGTCTGTCATGTCGTCCTCGTCATGGTCCTGCCGGGGCGGGCTGGTCGGCCCGCCCCGGCAGGGTCGTCATCTTGTCGGCCGTTACTCGATCGCGGCGGTCACGTCGTCGACGAGCTTCTGCCACGTCGCCTGCGGGTCCTCGCCGTTGATGATGGCGGCCTCGGCCACGCCCCAGAACTGCCAGACAGCGCCCATGGCGGGGATCGCCGGCATGGGGACCGCGTCGGCGCCGACGGCCTGGAAACCGGCGATGATCGGGTCGGACGCCGCGGTGTCGGCGGCAGCCGTGAGGGCCGGGAGCACGTTGCCGGCCTTGAACAGCTCCAGCTGCACGTCCTCCGTGCCGAGGTAGTTGACGAGGAAGTCGTTGGCCGCGACCTTGTTCTTCGACTCGGCGCTCACGAAGAAGCCCTTGACGCCGGCGAACGGCGAGGCCGTCTCCCCCGTCGGGCTCGGGATCGGGTCGATCTCGACGTTGATGCCCGCCTCGGTGGCCGCGCCCACGTTCCACGGGCCGGTCAGCCAGAAGGCGGCGGTGCCGTCGAGGAACTGCTGCTTGGCGATCTCACCGTCGATATCGGTGTTCAGCGTGCCGGCCGCGCCCTGCGCTCCCAGCCAGTCGGCGAAGGCGAAGCCGCCCTCGCTGCCGAGCTGCAGGTCGGTCGGGTCGTAGCTGCCGCTGTCGTCGGTGCCGAAGACCGGAGCGCCGAACGCGGTCTGGAACGGGTACAGGTGGTACGGGTTGCCCTCGGCGCCCTGCTCCACCACGAAGGTGCCCTTCGCGACCATGTCGTCGAAGCTCGTCGCGGGCTCGGGGACGAGGTCGGCGTTGCGCAGGACGGCGATGTTCTCGACCGCGTACGGGAGCATGTAGACGGTGCCCTCGTAGGTCGCCGCCTGGAGCGCGACGGGGAGGTAGTCCTCAGAGCTGTCACCGAGCTCGATCGGCGCGACGACGCCGTTGGTCGAGAGCTCGCCGAGCCAGTCGTGAGCGCCCATGACCACGTCGGGGCCCTTGCCGGTCGGGACCTGCTGGATGAAGTCGTCCTTCATGTCGTCGACGGACTTCCCCACCAGCTTGACCGTGACACCGGTCTTCTCCTGGTACGCGTCCGCCGCGCCCTGCAGCGCGTCGACCCGCTCGGCGTCGACCCAGACGGTCAGCGTGCCGCCGCCGTCTCCACCGGAGGAAGAGTCGTCGCCGCCGGAGCCGGTCGAGCAGCCGGCGAGCGTCAGAGCCGAAACGATGGCGATGGCGCCCGCGGCGACCATGCCCCTCTTGTTCACCTTCATTGGTGTGTGCCTCTCTCAGTGCTGAGCGCCTGCAAGACTGCAAGCGCTTACAGTATGCATCGTTTCGAAAGGCGATCACAATCCGCGAGCGCGTTGATATCAACCCGTGATCGGCACGACGAGACTCTCCTGATATGAAAACGCTTCCATATCAGCCGATGGTGAGGGCATCAGCGCGCGGCGTCACCGCCAGCACGATGCGGCGCATCGCGGATGACGCGGTCGATCCAGTCACGCCGCGGCAAGGCGGCGATGGCCTCTCGCGGGAACCAGCGCAGTTCGACGATCTCGTCCATGTCCGGTGCCG
The DNA here is from genome assembly GCF_002993305.1 of Microbacterium sp. str. 'China'. Taxonomy (NCBI): domain Bacteria; kingdom Bacillati; phylum Actinomycetota; class Actinomycetes; order Micrococcales; family Microbacteriaceae; genus Microbacterium; species Microbacterium sp. str. 'China'. The sequence continues at coordinate 2,779,836 of NZ_CP027434.1, forward strand.
GGTCGCTGAGCAGCTCGCACTCGTAGGCGACCGTGACGTAGCCGACCTGGTCGCCGTTCGGATAGGTCACCGCCATCGGGTCGCCACCGTACGCGCCGATGAGTCCTGTGATCCGCAGACGCGCTCCCGTCTCTTCGAGGACTTCCCGGGCGACCGCGTCCGTGGGCTCTTCACCGGGCTCGATGCCGCCCCCGAGCAGACTCCACACGCCGGAGTGCGCGTGCCGGGCCAGCAGGAACCGTTCGCCGTCGCGGATGACGGCGGTGACACCGGGCAGCAGGAGGAAGTCGTGTCCGATCCGCGCACGGATCGCCTCGACGTAGGGCGACATCGGCATCGACGAAGTCTAGGCGCCGGGGCGGCGCGCGCCCCGTGAGCCCGCTCACGGGACTTTCCGCACCCCCGCGGATACAGTTGAGTCATGGCTGACAGTTCCTTTGACATCGTCTCGAAAGTGGATCGCCAGGAGGCCGAGAACGCCCTGAACCAGGCGCGCAAAGAGGTGGAGCAGCGCTACGACTTCAAGGGGACCGGCGCTTCGATCGCCTGGAGCGGCGAGCAGATCCTCATCACCGCGAACACCGAGGAGCGCGCGAACGCCGTCCTCGACGTGTTCCAGTCCAAGCTCATCAAGCGCGGCATCTCCCTGAAGAGCCTCGACTCGGGAGAGCCCTTCGCCAGCGGCAAGGAGTTCCGCATCCTGTCGAGCCTGAAGGACGGCATCTCCTCGGAGAACGCGAAGAAGATCGGCAAGATCATCCGCGACGAGGGTCCCAAGGGCGTGAAGAGCCAGATCCAGGGCGACGAGCTCCGCGTGCAGTCCAAGAGCCGCGACGACCTCCAGGCCGTGATCGCGCTCCTCAAGGGCAGCGACCTCGACATCGATCTGCAGTTCATCAACTACCGCTGACGCCATTCGCGTCGGAGGCGAGGGCTCGGGAGTCATCCCGGGCCCTTTCTTTTCCCCGGTCAACGCATACCGAGATATCGGTGTTCTTCGTCGAGACTGGAAGCGGTCGTGATTCGTCACGACTCCGACGCCATCCCCGTCCGACACCCGATCGCCGCGGTGGATGCGCTTCGAGGATGCCACGCCGGCTCAGGGGAGGGAGCGGCGCGGGCCCCCGAAGCTCGCGTCGGCCTGGGGTCTGCCGACGTCGCACGCCGACCGGTCCCGGGTTCATGACAAGCCTCCCCGCCCGCTGCGCGCCCCCACGCGGATCGGCCCCCCCCGTGGAGGCATGACGGCAATCCTGCGACCGTCGCTCCCTCACCGCCCGGGAGTGGACGTCGGTCGCAGACCAAGAACGACCGGGGGCTGGGCCATGGGGCAGATCGAGTCGAAGAGCATCGGAGAGAACAAGCAGCTGCTGGCGGATGAGGTGTTCCACCACATCGGGCGGCTGATCACGGAGGGAGAGTTCGCCGAAGGCGACCGGATCCGGGACGTCGACGTGGCGGACGAGCTCCACGTCTCGCGGACGCCGGTGCGCGAAGCGCTCCAGCGCTTGGAGCGACTGGGACTGGTGACGATGTACCCGAGCCGGTACACGGAGGTGACGATGGTCACGCCGCAGGTGGTGGCCGAATCGCTGGAGTTCGCCGGCTACCAGGGCGGCATCACGGCGCGGATGGCGGTGCCGAGACTCAGCGCCGTCCAACGCGAGCGGGTCCTGGAGCTCATCGCGCGGATGCAGGACTCGCTCGCCGACGGCGCATCGACGGCACGGGCGCGATGGGCCGTCTTCGCCTACCTCGCCGACCACAGCGGAAACCGCCAGCACCGGATGCTCATCGACGATGTCGCCGTCGCCGTGACCCGGAACCTGCGCGGGTGGGTCGTGCGTCCCGGCGATCGCGAGCGGATGCGACAGGTCTATGCGGGGTTCGCCGACGCGGTGCGCTCCGGCGACGGCGATGAGGCGGAGCGCCTCGCACGCGCGATGTACTACGTCTGAACGGCGCGCCAGCCGACGACCCAGCGGTGCAGGCGGCGGTACGCGTCCTCCCGGGCTTCATGTCGGGACAGGAACACGTCGTGCAGGGCGCCGTCGATCCGTTCGACGGTCACCGTGGAACCCAGCCGCAGGGCCGCGCGGGCGATGTCGTCGACGACGAGCACGGAGTCGGCGGAGGTCAGCTCCTCCGACCACCGGGTCGGCGGCACGAACCGCTTCGACAGCAGGACGCAGACCGGCGCCGCGATGTCGAGACCCGCGGCGACGGCCTTGTGCCCGGTGAGGATCGCGTTGAGCCACCCGGCGTACACGGCCATCGTCTGCACGGGACGCCAGGCGGTGTTGACCTCCATCGGGTCGTCGGGGTCGGCCACCTCCTGCTGCGCCCGGGTGTAGTAGCCGAGGTCGACCTGCGGCGCGACGTCGAGCGGCCGGATCCGTGCCTGGAACTCGACCATCGGGGCGATCGCGGCGCGCACGGGGGCGAACTGGAACTCGAGCCAGGGACTGTTCAGGATGAGGGCATCGGCCGCGCCGGGATGCCGGGCCGCCCACAGGCTCAGCGTCAGGCCGCCGGTCGAGTGTCCGAACAGGATCAGGCGTCGCCCGCTCTCCTCGCCGTCCTCGCCGTGCCCCATCGCGTCCAGGGCCGCGGCGATGTCCTCGTCGTAGGTGGACAGGTCGGTGATGTAGCCCGGGGTCTGGCCCTCGCGCAGGCTGCGCCCGTACTTGCGCAGGTCGAGGGCGAAGAAGCGGGCACCGCGAGCCGTCCAGAATCGGGCCAACCGCTTCTGGAAGAAGTAGTCCGACCACCCGTGGATGTAGAGCACGTCCACGCCCTCGAGCAACGGGCGACGGCGCCGGGCGCGCTCCCACCACGGAACCGGAGCCGGCAGAGCCCGCACGAGGGTGGCGACCACCGGACCCTGCTCGTCGCTGCCGAGGTCGAGGGTGAGCTGGGCGAACTCATCGCCGAGAACATCCGGAACCCACTCGGCCATGCGTCCTCCCCCTCGCGCCCAGGCTAGCCCACGGCGTCACTCGCCGCCCGGACGGGCGACGGCGAAGTCGTCCGCGATGGTGGCCGCGATCGGCGCGAGGTCGTCGATCCCCGACCCGTCGAACGTCGTGAGACGCAGCCAGTCCGCACCCACGCGAAGATCGAGCACCGGACGGCGGAGTTCGTCGACGCCGGTGCGGGCGGCATCCACGCCCTCGATCGCGATCTCCTCCCCGTCCTCGAGCTCGTCGAACGCCCACGCGCCACCGGGCAGCGTGGTGAGCATGATGTACCCCTGGGCCGCGTACTCGTCGTCCCCGGAGGCGTAGTAGCAGATCCGCGCACCGTTGCGCTCCTGGTAGACCTCGGCCGGGATGGACCATCCGCCGAACGCGTCGATCACGTGCACCTCGGCGTCGACCTGCTCTGCGAGCTCCGTCGCGGTGAGGAACCGCGTGCAGTCCACACCCTCGACCGCACTCTCCAGCACATCCACCTCACGCAGCGACGCCACGGCTGCGGCGCCGAGTCCGCGCAGGGCCTCCTCGAGCGTCGCGGTATCGTCAGGCCCCTTCTCCGGATCCACGACGGTCGCCGAGACCAGGACGTCGCCGTCGACCAGCTGGAAGAAGCAGTATCCGCCGCTCTCGCAGCGGGACTCCTCACCGTAGTACCCGCCGCGGGACTCCGCGCCCGTGATCGTCTCCTCGGCCCCGGGGAGGATCGTGACCTCCCAGTTGCGCTCAGCCGTCCCCGCCGAGCAGGCGATGCCGCCCGCCCGCTGGAACATGTGCTGCGCGGGACCGGGGTACCAGCTCGGTGACGACCACACGCCCAGCACCTCCGCCACCTCACCCTCGACCTCGCCGGCGGAGCCCGACATCGCTTCGGCGACGTCGGCGCAGTCCACATCGAAGGCCGGAGTGGGCGCTTCCGCCGACGCGGGAGTGGGCGCGACCGTGGCGGCGGCCGTCGGCGTGCCGGTGGGCTTCACCTCGGGTTCGGGCGCACAGCCGGACAGCAGGAGCACGGCCACGGCGCCGAGGGCCAGGAGTGCACGAGGTCGCATGGCCTCAGCCTAGGGCTGCGGGGACCCGGCGCCGGGAGCACGCCCCGGCGCCGAGACGACTCACTCGCCGCGGGAGACGCGCACCATCTCGTCGCGCGGGACGACCTTCACACGTGCACGCTCCTGGGGCGCGCCGAGGCTGATCTCGTGCTCGTCGAGGCGGTGCCAGCCGTCCAGGTCGGTCCAGGCGACGCCACGCTCGGCGAGCAGTGCCGGGATGGCCTCCTCGGACGGGTCCTCCGGGTGCCACCACGAGCCCTGGTCGTTGATGAGGTGACGGACGGTCTCCATGGCGTCGGACTTCGTGTGGCCGATGAGGCCGACCGGGCCGCGCTTGATCCACCCCGTGGCGTACACGCCGGGGACGCGGTCGTTGGAGTCCTTCGCGAGCACCTGGCCCTCGTGGTTCGGGATGACGCCGTGCTTCTTGTCGAAGGGGACGCCGGGCAGCGGCGAGCCGAAGTAGCCGATCGCGCGATACAGCGCCTGCACGGGCACCTCGCGCAGCTCTCCGGTGCCGACCGCGCCACCCTGGCCGTCCGGCTGGGTGCGCTCGTACACGAGAGCGGCGACACGGCCGTTCTCGTCGGTGCGCACCTCGACCGGGCGCGCCCAGAAGTGCAGGTGCAGGCGGCGCGAGGCGGTGCCGCCGGCGTTGTTGACGGAGTCGCGCTTGCGCCATGACTGCAGGATGCGGTCGATGACCATGACCTGCTTGTTGCTCGCGACCGCGTCCTTCGAGGCCTCGTCGTAGTCGAAGTCCTCGTCGTAGACGACCATGTCGACGTCGCGCAGCTCCCCCAGCTCGCGGAGCTCCAGCGGCGTGAACTTCACCTGGGCCGGGCCGCGGCGGCCGAACACGTGCACGTCCGTGACGGCGCTCGCCTTGAGTCCCTCGTACACGTTCTCGGGGACCTCGGTGACGAGAAGGTCCTCCGCATGCTTCGCGAGCATGCGGGAGACGTCGAGGGCGACGTTGCCGTTGCCGAGGACCGCCACCGAGGCGGCGTCCAGCGGCCATTCCCGCGGCACGTCGGGGTGGCCGTCGAACCAGCTCACGTAGTCGGCGGCGCCGTAGGAGCCCACCGCGTCGATGCCGGGGATGTCCAGCGACGTGTCACGGATCGCTCCGGTGGCGAAGATGACCGCGTTGTAGTGCTTCTTGAGGTCGTCGAGCGTGATGTCCTCGCCGAACCGGACGTTGCCGAAGAGGCGGATGTCGCCACGGTCGAGCACGTCGCGCAGGGCGGTGATGATGCCCTTGATGCGGGGGTGGTCGGGGGCGACGCCGTACCGGACGAGCCCGTACGGGGCCGGAAGCTGCTCGAACAGGTCGATGGACACGTCGAACTTGCGCTCGGCCTTCAGCAGGATGTCCGCGGCGTAGATGCCCGCGGGGCCTGCGCCGACGATGGCCAGTCTCAGCTTGGTCATGGAGGTCCTTTCGTGTGCCGTCGCGGCAGACACCCGGGCCCGGGGCCCGTGCGCGGTGTCAGCTGGAGCGCTCGGCGAGGGTCTCGGCGAATCGGGTGAGCGCTTCGCGCACGGTGCCGCGCGGAAGTGCGGTGAGGGCGTCGATCGCCTCCTGCGTCCACGCGTGGGCGAGCTCGAGGGTCTTCTGGGTGACGACGTGGTCGCGGAGCTCGTCCAGCGGTCCGTCGAGGATCGCCGGGTCGGCGCCGTCGGCGATGAGGGCCACGCCGTCGTCGATGCGGGCGGCGAGGTCGGCCGCGGCGTCGTCGCCCTCCGCCTTGAGCAGGAGGTACGGCATGGTCGGGACACCCGCGCGCAGGTCGGTGCCCGGGACCTTGCCCGTCTCCTCGGGCTTGGCCGACAGGTCGATCACGTCGTCGAGGAGCTGGAAGGCGACGCCGATCTTCTCGCCGTAGACGCGCAGCGGCTCCTCGTACTCCGCGGGGGCGTTCGAGAAGATCACGCCGCCCTGGGTGGCCGCGGCGATCAGCGAACCGGTCTTGTCCGCGAGCACCTGGATGTAGAACGCGATCGGGTCGTCGTCCGGCTGCGGACCGAGGGTCTCGTGCATCTGCCCGAGGACCAGGCGTTCGAACGTGTCGGCCTGGAGCCGGATGGCCCGCTCGCCGAGCCGCGACATGAGCTGGCTGGCGCGCGAGAAGAGGATGTCGCCGGTGAGGATGGCGATGTTGTTGCCCCACACCGTCTGCGCGGCGGGGACACCGCGGCGGCGGTCGGCGCCGTCCATGACGTCGTCGTGGTAGAGCGAGCCGAGGTGCGTGATCTCCAGTGCCTTCGCGACGTCGATCACCTCTCGGGTGTTGCCGTCGCCGAGCTGCGCCGCGAGCAGCGTCAGTACGGGGCGGATGCGCTTGCCCCCGGCCTCGTACAGATAGCGGCTGGCGGCGTCGGCGAGGGGGTCGGCGACACGCACGTCGTCCGCGAGCCCGGTCTCGACCAGCTCCAGTCCGTCCTCGATGGTGCGGGCGATGCGACGCGCGGCGGGACCGACGAAGACGCGATCGCTGAAGCCGAGACGGCTCGCGAGTCGCGAACCCGGGGCGCTGGGGCTCGAAGTCACGCTCCCAGCCTACCTGCGTCGGGTGCCGCCGTTCGCGCCGTGCTCACGCGGGCTTGCGCGCCCGGTGCAGGGCCACGATGCCGAAGGTGAGGTTGCGGTAGGCGACGTCCTGCCAGCCGGCCTCCCTGATCCATGCGGACAGCCGCTTCTGGTCGGGCCAGTCGCGGATCGACTCGTTCAGATAGTCGTAGGCGTCGCCGTTCGTTCCGGCGACCCGGGCCACGCGCGGGAGCACCTGCGCGTTGTAGAACCGGTAGGCCCCGCGGAAGAGCTTCCCCGGAGGGGTGGAGAACTCGTTGATGACGAGGCGGCCGCCCGGCTTGGTCACCCGGTAGAGCTCACGCAGCGCCTTCTTCGGGTCGTTCACGTTGCGCAGGGCGTACGACATCGTCACCGCGTCGAACTCGTCGTCCGCGAACGGCAGGGCGGTGGCATCCGCCTGCACGAACGAGAGGTTGCGCATCGCTCCGTGGCGGCGCTGGCCCTCGGCGAGCATGCCGGGCGAGAAGTCCGCTGCGACGACCTGCGCGCCGCTGCGGGCGAGGGAGGCGGAGGAGGACGCCGTGCCCGCGCCGAGGTCGAGGATGCGCTCCCCCGGCTTCGGGGCGACGGCGCGGGTGGTCGCGGCCCGCCAGAGCGCGTCGTTGCCGAACGTCATCGCGGTGTTCGTGCGGTCGTACCCGGCGGCGACCTGGTCGAACATGCCGCTGACGCGGGCGGGGTCCTTGCCGAGATCGGCGCGGTTCTTGTCGTTCGCGGTCACGCGTCCAGTCTAGGCGCGAGGTCCAGCGCTTCGAGCCGGTCCAGCCAGGGATCGGCCGTGGCGTCGTCGAACGGCGCCGTGCGTTCCCTGACCCTCGTCTCGAGGTCGAGCGCCAGCTCCTCCAGATGCCGCATGACGGGGGCCGGGTAGCCGTAGCGGGCGCTGTGCTCCGCCCATTCGTCGCGGTCGTCCACCCAGGTGCCGCGCTCCCCCTCCACGCGGACGACGTCGAGGTCCATGTCGATCCCGGTCGCGAGCAGCGGGTCGTCCGACCACCGGACATCCCACCCGAGGTCGATGTAGATGCGCATCCCCCGGGGGTGGCGGCGATTGACGGTGAGCGCGAAGTCGGCGCTCGGCGGGACGAGGGTGACGTTCGGCGTGGCGGCGTGGAACTCGGCTCCCGGGCGGGCGCTGTGCCAGCCGGCGGGCTGCCCCACCCAGTCTCCCCATCGATCGGCACCGAGGTACACGCACTCGTGGCGCCAGTGCGGCGACCCGTCCCACTTGCGCCACTGGAAGATCATCTCGGCACCGGCTGCGGGACGCGCATCGCTCATCCGCCCACCCTACGTCCGCGGAATAGGCTGGAGTCGTGCAGCACACCCCCCTGGTCGTGGAGACCCGAGAGATCGACCCGGTCGAAGACCTCCTCTCCTTCGCGGACCCCGCCCGCCCGCTCGCCTGGTTCCGCCGCGGCGACGGGATCGTGGCGGTGGGCGAGCCGTTCGCCGAGCTCCGCCCGTCGGCCGAGGAGGGGCGCACCCGCACCGAGACCCTCGCGGCGCACTGGCAGGGTCTCGCGGCGGCGGCCGCGGTCTCCGACCCGCTGCGACTCCCCGGAACCGGACTCGTCGCGTTCGGGGCCTTCACCTTCGACGAGGACTCGCGCGCCGACAGCGTGCTCGTCATCCCGTCGCGGATCCTCGGCCGCCACGGCGACCGCTTCTGGGAGACCCGCATCCGCCGGTCCGACGACGAGCGTGCGCCGGGTGCCGTCGAGCCCGCGGAGTACGGACCGCACTGGGCGGGGACCGTGGGCCCCGGAGCGCAGAGCCCCCAGGGCTACCAGGACGCCGTGCGGGGCGCGCTGGACCGCATCGCGGACGGCGAGCTCAGCAAGGTCGTCCTCGCCCGCGACCTCCAGGGCACCATCCCCGCGGGCTCCGACCTGCGGCGGCTCGTCCGCGCGCTCGCCACCGGGTACCCGGACACCTGGGTCTTCGCCGTGGACGGACTCATCGGCGCGAGCCCGGAGACCCTCGTCACGGTGCAGGACCGGACGGTGACCGCGCGCGTGCTCGCCGGGACGATCGGACGCGGGGCCGACGCCGACGCGGACACCGCCGCGTCCGCGCACCTCGCCTCCAGCACCAAGGACCTCGACGAGCACCAGTACGCCGTGCAGAGCGTGCTCGCATCCCTCCGCCCGTACACCAGGGCCCTCGCGGCGAGCGAGCAGCCCTTCCTCCTCAAGCTGCCCAACCTCTTCCACCTCGCGACCGATGTGGAGGGCGAGCTGGAGGACGGTCGTTCCGCCCTCGACCTCGTGCGCGCACTCCATCCGACCGCAGCCGTCGCCGGCACCCCGACACCGACGGCCATCGCCGCCATCCGGGAGCTCGAGCCGTTCGACCGCGGGCGCTACGCCGGACCGGTCGGCTGGGTCGACGCGGACGGCAACGGCGAGTGGGCCATCGCCCTGCGGTGCGCGCAGTTCACGACGACGGAGGACGCGATCACGGTCACCGCCTACGCCGGGGCCGGGATCGTCGCCGGATCGGATCCGGAGAGCGAACTTCTCGAGACGCGGGTGAAATTCCGTCCCCTCGTCGACGCGCTGGCCTGACGTCCGCCGCGGTCAGCTCGCGGCGAGGCGCTTCTTCTCGGCCTCGACATCGAAGTCGGCGACCGGCCACTGTGGATCGATGTCCTCGAGGGCTGCGAGCAGCAGCTCCTGCACGGCCAGCCGCGCGTACCACTTCGCGTTCGCCGGCACGACGTACCAGGGCGCAGCCTCGGTGGAAGTGCGATCGAAGACGGTCTGGTACGCCTCCATGTACTGCGGCCACAGCATCCGCTCGTCGACGTCGCCCGGGTTGTACTTCCAGTGCTTGTCCGGGCGCTCCAGGCGCTCCATCAGCCGCGCCTTCTGCTCCTCCGGGGAGATGTGCAGCATGACTTTGACGATGCGGACGCCGGAGGCCGCGACGCGCTCCTCGAACGCGTTGATCGCGTCGTAGCGCCGCTCGATCTCGGCGGCGTCGGCGAGCTGCCGTACTCGTCCGATGAGCACGTCCTCGTAGTGCGAGCGGTCGAACACCCCGATGAACCCGGGCTCCGGCAGTCTCTTCTCGACGCGCCACAGGAAGTCGTGCTGCCGCTCCTCCGCCGTCGGCGCCTTGAACGCGGCGAGCGCGACGCCCTGCGGATCGACGCCCCCGACCACGTGCCGGACGATGCCGCCCTTGCCTGCGGAGTCCATCGCCTGCAGGACGAGCAGCACCGCGTCCTGCGCCGTGCCCACCCGGCTCTCGGCGAACAGCCGTTCCTGCAGGTCGTTCAGGCGCTCGAGACCCGCGTCGAGGTCGGCCGTGCCGCGGGACTTGCCGTGGTCATAGCCGGGCTTGCTGTCGGGGTCGACGTCGGCGAGGCGGAAGCCGGGCCGCACCCGCAGGTTCTGCGTCCAGGTGTGCGCGTTCATACGCACATGATGCCAGTCACCGCGGCAGCGGCACCTCGATGATCTGGCGACCGCCGCGCGGCGTCGTCAGCGCCTGGTCGAGAGCGGTGCGCGTGGTGACCCGCTGATACTCCCAGCCGTAGGCGAGCGCGAGGTGCTCCAGGCGCACCCCGTGCGGGGTGTAGAACACGCGATCGAGATGTGCGGCCGGCGCGGTGCCCGCCACCTCCAGGCCGTCGAAGATCGTCCCGCCGCCGTCGTTGCCGACGATGACCTGGAGGCGCGGCTCCCTCTCGTCGCTCGGGAACAGCAGCGCACCGACGTCGTGGAGGAACGCGAGGTCGCCGAGCAGCACGCGGGTCACGCCGGGGGCCCCGGCGGCCTGACTGGCGACGGCGATACCCGTGGCGGTGGCGATCGTGCCGTCGATCCCGGCGAGTCCGCGGTTGGCGTGCACGGGGACCTTCTTGCCGCCGAGCACCTCGTCGGCGACGCGGACGAGGCGCGACGATCCGAAGACCAGACGGTCATGCGGCCAGGTGGCCCGCCACACCGCATCCACGAGGCGCTCCCGGTCGAGCGGGCGTCGCACCGCGTCGAGTTCCGCGCGCACGGCTTCACGACGGGCGGCGAAGTCGGTGGAGGAGAGCCCCTCGGTGTCCGGGGCGTTCTCGCTGAGATCAACGGCCTCATCGGCGGCGGCCCGCATCCACGCGCCGAGCCACTCCCGGTCGGTCTCCCCCTGGGCGACCGTGACGGCCGCGACGGCGCGCGTGCGGTGATTCAGATTCAGCTCCTCGCCGCCCTTGCGGACCGCGATCACGTCCACGTCCGCGCGGGAGAGCAGCCGTGCGGCCTCGCGGCTGAGCGTCGGGTGTCCGAGCACGACCACCCGTTCGACGCGTCCGCCGAGGTCGTCCCGGGACAGCAGCCGACGATACCCGTGCACCACCTGGCGTCCGAAGCGCGCGCCGCTGACGATCTCCGCGATGAGCGGCCACCCACCGGCATGGGCGATCTCCTCCGCCGCGGCACCCGCATCGGCGCCCGCGAGGACCACGGTGCGCGGCCCGCGCTCCAGCGCGAACGCCTCCGGCTCCGGCAGGCGCGGCGCCTCCCCCGGCGTCAGCGTCCGTGTCGGCATCGCACCCGACAGCGGCTCGCGGGACGGAAGGTTCAGGTGCACGGGGCCGGCGACGCCGGGAAGGCCGGACTCGGGCTCCGCCGCTCCGAGCGCGAGGCCGACCACGCGCGCGGCGAGGCCGTCCCACGTGCCGTCTCCGGGGACGGGCGCGTCGAGCTGCGCACGGACCCAGGGGTGGAACAGCCCCTCCTGGACGGTCGCCTGATTCGCCCCGACTCCCCGCAGCTCGGGAGGCCGGTCCGCGGTGAGCAGCAGCAGCGGCACCCCGGAGTGGAAGGCCTCCATCGTGGCCGGGAGGAGGTTCGCGACAGCCGTGCCGCTGGTGCATACGAGCGCGACGGGGACCCGGGTCTCCCGTGCGATGCCGAGGGCGGTGAATCCGGCGACCCGCTCGTCGATCCGCACGTGCACGCGCAGCGCGCCCTCGTCGGCGAAGGCCGCCGCGGCGAGCGCGAGAGCCTGCGACCGCGAGCCGGGAGACACCACGACATCACGGACGCCGTGGGACACGAGGTCGGCGAACAGGGAGGCCGCGGCCTCCATCGCCGGCGACGACGTCACGGGCGCGGATCCGCGGCGGGCGGCTCGTCGGTCTCCTCGTCGAGCCGCGCGAGCTCCTCCTCGAGACGACGGATGCGGGCGTCCTGCTCCGCCTTGCTGATGCTGCGGAGGAACGCGGGGTCGTCGTCGGGGGCGACGGTGCGCGGCACGCCCTGGTCGTTGGCCCGGCGACGGCCGATGACGAACCAGAGGATCCCGCCGATGACGGGGATGAGGACGACGATGGCGACCCAGGCGGCCTTGGGCACGCCCCGGTGCCGCGTCGCCGGCTGCACGGCACAGTCGACGATGCTGTACACCCAGAACACGGCGGCGAGGAAGCCGCCGACGATCAGTAGTCTCGCCACCCCTCCAGTGTAGGCATGTCGGGGTCGGACGGGCCCGGGGCGGGCAAAGCGTCCGTTGCTAGACTGCGCGGGACATGCCGCCCCTCGCCCCCGTCCCGACGCCGCGAGCGCGCGCCGAGCGGATCCTGCAGAGCCGGATCGTCATCGCCGTCGGCCTTGCGCTCCTGCTCGTCGTCGGCGCGTGGTCGGCCTCGCACGGGACGGCGGATGCGCACGCGACCCTGTGCCTCGCCCCGGGCGTCTCGCAGCCGGTCGACACCTCGGCTGCGGGACCGGTCACCGAGGTCGCACCGGCGGATCCGGCCGCCGCGGCGGCGTGCGCGGCGGCAGCTCTCTGCTGCGTCGCCCTCGTCCTTCTCTTCCGGCACCTGCGCACCAGAAGCGGCCTGCGGTTCCGCGATCTCCTCCCCCGGGCGACCACACGGTTCCGCGCCGGCCCCCGCCCGTTCGTGCCCGCGGTCTCGCTCATCCAGCTCTCCATCTCCCGCACCTGATCCGACGCCGGTTCCAGCCGCCTCCGCGGCACCTCTCGTCGTATCACCCGTGTTTGGAGACCCCATGAAGACCCCCGTCAAGGCGACCCTGATCGCCGTCGCCGTCGCCGTCGTGCTGCTCGTCGTCGGCATCGTCTATGCCCTCAGCCAGCAGCCCGCGCAGCCCGACCCCGAGGCCGGCGAGAAGCTGCCCACCGTCCGCACCGACTCCCACGTGCTCGACGAGGGCGGCCCCGACGCCGTCACGGTCGTCGAGTTCCTCGACTTCGAGTGCGAGGCCTGCGGCGCGTTCTACCCGATCGTGGAGGAGTTGCGCGCCACCTACGACGGCGACATCCGGTACGTCACCCGGTACTTCCCCCTGCCCGGGCACGTGAACTCGACGCAGGCCGCTCTCGCCGCCGAGGCCGCCGCGCAGCAGGGCCGTTTCGAGGAGATGTTCCACATGTTGTTCGAGACGCAGGCGCAGTGGGGCGAGCAGTCGGCGGAGACACCCGAGGTGTTCCGCGCGTTCGCCGAGGACCTCGGCCTCGACCTGGCCGCGTACGATGCCGCGGTCGCCGATCCGGCGACCCTCGCCCGTGTGCAGCAGGACAAGCGCGACGGCGAGCGGCTGGGCGTGAGCAGCACGCCGACCTTCTTCGTCGACGGCGAGAAGGTCGAGCTCGTCGAGTGGAACGACCTGGAGGAGGCGATCGCGAAGGCCGTCGCCGAGTGATCCGGTGGGTGGGGTCGCCGTGCGGCGGCCCCACCTCTACGCTGAGCGCATGACCTCGGAGCGCCCCTCGTCGGCCCGCCTCCTGTTCGGGGCCCTGCGGACCACGCCGGCGACGCTGACGATGATCGGTCTCGTGCTGCTCACCGGCGTGATCTGGCAGGGGCTGTGGCGGCCGTTCGAGGACTCGGCCCTCTTCCCCGCCGTCGCCTACGGGCTGCCGAGCCTGGCCGAGGGCAAGTGGTGGACGCCGGTCACGGGGACGTTCTTCGTCAATGAACCCTGGGTCTACCTCTTCACCATCGCCGGGTTCTGGGGCATGGGCTTCCTGGAGCACCGTCGCGGCACGCGGGTCGCCGTCGCCTACTTCGCGGTCGGACAGCTCTTCGCCGTCTTCGCCACCGCCCTGTTCCTGCTGCTCGTGTCGCAGCTGCCATGGGCGTGGGCGCAGACCCAGGCGCAGGCCCTCGACGTCGGCGCATCCGGGGGCACCATGGCCTGCATCGCCGCCGCCGTCGGGCTGTTCCGTCCGCCGTGGCGGGTGCGCGCGTGGCTGGTGCTGCTCGGATTCGTGTTCGTCGCGATGATGTTCTGGGGAAAGCTCGCCGACCTCGAGCATCTGTTCGCGGTGCTGCTCATCCTCTTCGTCGACCGGAGCCTGCGCGTGCGGCGCACGACGGTCCGGGAGCAGCGGCTGATCGCCGTGATGGCCGTGCTCACGCTCGTGGCCATCGAGATCATCACGGTCCTCGTGCCGACCGATGGCCCGTTCGGCCCCACGGACCCGGCGTCCGGCGGGTTCATCGACACGGCGATCGACGTCGCTGTGATCCTGTTCATCGCGAACGGCCTGCGGCGCGGTCGCCGCTGGGCGTGGGTCGTCGCCGTCATCCTCGGACCTCTCAACGTGCTGGCCGCCACCCTCGTCCTGGTCCTCATCATCCTCACGAGCGAAGCGCAGCTCGAGACGGTGATCGACGCGGAGACCGAGCTCACGCTCGCCACGGGCGTGCTCTGGGCACTGGTGCTGGTCTACCTCGTCGCGGTGCGGCGGGCGTTCCGCGCTCGCCGCTCGACCGGAGTCGGCCGGCAGCCCGCCCCGACGCCGGACGAGCTCCGCCGCGAACTGCGGGCACATGGCGGCGGCACGCTCTCCTGGATGACGACGTGGGAGGGCAACGGCTATGCCCGCGTGGACGGCGGGATCGTCGCGTATCAGCGTCGCAACGGCGTCGCGCTGGCGCTCGCCGACCCGATCGGGCCGGCGGAGTCCCGTGCGACGGCAGTGCGCGGCTTCATCCGCACGGCCGAGGACGCCGGCCTCGTGCCGTGCTTCTTCAGCGCGGACGAGGCGACGAGGGAGGCCGTCCCGGAGACCTGGCGCAGCCTCGTGGTGGCGGACGACACGATCGTCGACCTCCCCGGCCTCACCTTCACCGGCAAGCGCTGGCAACCGGTGCGCTCCTCCCTCAACCGGGCGGGGCGGGAGCAGATGACCTTCCGGCTCACCCACCTCGCCGCGGAGACCTGGGGACTGCGGCAGCAGCTCCGCGCGATCTCCGAGGCATGGGTCGGCGACAAGGACCTACCGGAGATGCGGTTCACGCTCGGGACCCTGGAGGAGGCGGAGGACCCCGAGGTCCGCCTCGCGCTCGCTATCGCTCCGAACGGCGACGTCGACGGCTTCCTGTCCTGGCTGCCCGTGTACGGGGAGGGCGGGGTGGTGCGCGGCTGGACCCTCGACCTCATGCGACGCCGCGAGGGCGGCTTCGGACCGGTGATGGAGTACCTGATCGGCGCCTCCGCCCAGCAGTTCTCGGAGGAGGGCGCCGAGATCATGTCCCTCTCCGGCGCTCCGCTCGCACACGACTACCCGCCGGACGCGGGGGTGATCGCCGCGTTGAGCGAGCGCCTCGCCGACGCGCTCGAGCCCGTCTACGGCTTCCGCTCGCTGCACCGGTTCAAGGAGAAGTTCCACCCCCGCTACGAGACCATGTACCTGCTCTTCCGCGACGAGAGCGACCTCACCCGCATCGGCGGCGCCCTCACCCGGGCCTTCCTCCCCGATGCCACGCTGCGGCAGTTCGCCGGGGCGGGGGTGGAGCTCGTCCGCGGGGAGCGCTGACCCCCGCGGACCCTGGACGCCGCGCCGGGTCCTTCTGCTCAGACCCGCGCTTCGGCGACGCCGACGGCGTCCTGCGTCTCCGAGACGGGACGCTTCGCGGTGTTCGCGATATGCGCTCGCGCGACGACGAATGCGGCGACGACCATGATCCCGACGCCCAGCCAGTACGGCGCGGCATGGCTGACCGCGGTGTAGAGGGCGGCCGCGATCAACGGGGCGATCGTGCCCATCGCGGCGTTGAGGGACTGCGTGGCGCCTCCGAGCCAGCCCTGCTCGTCGTCGCCGACGGCGTTGGACATCGCCCCGTCCATCGCGGCCTGCGACGCGCCCTGACCGGCGGCGAGCAGGAGCGCCCCGACGATGAAGAGCCACGGCTGGGCGAGCAGGGAAGCCACGACCGCGAGACCGGCGAGACCGACCGCCTGCGCGGTGATGGCGCTGACGATCACGCCGCGCTCCCCCATCCGCGGCAGCAGGATGCCGAGCAGCACGCCCTGGATGAGGATGTCGATGATGCCGACCCCCGCCGTGAGCAGGCCGATCTGCGTCGGTCCCCACTGGATGGCGTCGAGGGCGAGCACGCTGAAGTTGTTCACGAAGAACCCGAACGGCAGCGCGAGCAGTGCGAACGCGATCATCAGCCCGCGGAGCTCGGGCCGACCGAACGCGGTACGGAACACGCCGAACGGCTGGACGTCGCGGAGAGCGATCCGGGCGATGCGGTTCTCCGGCCGCAGGCTCTCCGGCAGCAGGAAGATGCTGAGGACCGCGATCGTGAGACCGACCGCCGCGGTGAGGAACACGGGCAGGCGCAGGTCGATCGCGGCGAGCAGACCGCCGATGGCGGGGCCGATCATGGTGCCGATCCCGGTCAGCGCGCCGAGGAGCCCGAAGCGCTGCGCGCGCTTCTCGGGTGGCGTGATGTCGGCCAGGTAGGCGAACAGGGCGGGAAGGTCTCCCGCCGTCAGCCCCTGGATGACACGCGCGAGCACGAGCACCCAGATCGCCCCACCCAGGCCGAACAGGGCCATCGAGAAGGCCGCTCCGAACGCCGCGACGATGATGACGGGTCGTCGTCCGAATCGGTCGGAGAGCCGCCCGAGGAGCGGTGCGGCGAGGAAGGCGCACAGTCCGTTGACCGCTTCCAGCACCCCGACCCAGAGGGCGAGGTCGTCTTCGTGCGCGACGTACTGCAGCACGACGAACGGCAGGACAGGAAGGACGACGGTCATGCCGATGACCGTGAGCATCGTCAGGACGACGAGCATGACCCAGGCGCGGCCGGCGCCGCGAACGGGGAGATGAGGTGAAGTCATACCGAAAGTGTAGCGATACCAGTTTTGGTGTCAATACAGTTTTGGTTCGGATGCGCGATAAGGTGGCCGCATGACGACGCCCCCACCCCCGGGCCGCCGCGAGCGCAAGAAGGCCGCGACCCGCAAGAACATCTCCGACGTGGCCACCCGGATGTTCCTGGAGCGCGGATTCGACAACGTGAGCATCCGCGAGGTCGCCGACGCCGCCGATGTCTCCCCCACCACCGTGTTCGCCCACTTCCCGCAGAAGGAGGCGCTCGTCTTCGACGAGGACGACGAGCAGCGCGATCGCCTCGTCTCGGCGGTGCGCGACCGGCCGACCGGCGTGACGATCAACCGGGCCATCCACGACTTCTATGCGGCCGAGGTCGGCGCCAACCTCGACGAGCACGGTGACGACGTGGCCCGCGTCTTCCTGCGCTTCCTCAACGACACGCCGGCGCTCCGCGACTACGCGTCGAAGATGTGGCTGCGCCATGAGGATGCGCTCGCCGCGGCCATCGCCGAGGAGCTCGGCATCCCGACCCCCACCCCCGAGGTCCGGGTGTACGCGCGGTTCGTCCTGCAGATGCAGATCCTCGTCACCGAGAGCGACGACCAGCAGGCGGTGCTCGACGCCGGCTCCGCTCTCCTCGAAAACGGCTGGGCCCCGATCGAGGAGCGGCTCACCGGCTCGCGGAGCGCACAGACGGGTCCGGACGTCAGTCCTCGCGGGGGCGCCGCCGCAGGCTCTTGACGTCGGTGCGGCGGTGCTTGGCCGTCAGCCGCCGCTCCTTCGACCCCCGACTCGGCTTCGTCGCCCGCCGGGCGGGCGCCGGCGGACGCACCGCCTCCGCGACGAGGGCGGAAAGCCGATCCCGCGCAGCTTCCCGATTGCGCAGCTGCGCGCGGTGCTCGGACGCGGCGATCGTCAGCACGCCGTCGACCAGCCGTCCGCCGAGCCTCTCCAGGATCCGGTCGCGCTGCGTCGGCGACAGGGCCGCGGAGTTCGCCGCATCCCAGACCAGCTCCACCCGGGAGTCCGTGGTGTTCACGCCCTGACCGCCGGGCCCCGACGATCGCGAGAACCGCCACGACAGTTCGGCCTCCGGGATCGTCAGCCCCGCGGACACCCGGAGTCCGGGGCGAGGGGCGGAAGGCATACCTCCATCATCCGGGATGAACGGACGAGCCGAGGACGGAGTGGACGCGACGGCGGGAGTCGAACCCGCAACGCCTCCGGATATTAGCCGGGGCCCGGGACCGCCCGGATCGCCGCGATGGGGATGACGTTACCCGGCCGTGATCATCCCCGCCAGAACCGTTGCCTGGGATAACACCATGAGTCGCCGGATGACGGAGACGGCTAGCGTCGCCGTCGCTCGCCGTCAACCGGTTCGACCGCGCCGCGCCGCCGCCGTACCGTCGCTCGCACCGATGACGCCCGAGCAGGAGGCCGACATGTCCGAATCTCAGCACAACGACAAGACCCCTACGCCGATGGCGGAGGCCGGAGAGCCGCAGGCGCGGCTGGAGGCCGAGGCCCGCCGCGCGATCGTGACCGGCGCCGACTCCGGGATCGGCCGCGCCACCGCCGTCGCCCTCGCCGCGGCGGGTATCGACGTCGGCATCACCTGGCACAGCGACGAGGCCGGCGCCCAGGAGACCGCGGACGAGGTGCGCAGCCACGGCGCCCGCGCGGTGGTGACACAGCTCGACGTCTCCGACATCCCCGCGTGCGGCGACGTGGTCGACGGGCTGATCGCGGAACTCGGCGGCGTCGACGTGTTCGTCAACAACGCGGGGGCCGGGCTCCAGACCCCGTTCCTCGACGTGACGCTCGAGGAGTGGAACCGGGTGCTCGACACCGACCTCACCGGAGCCTTCGTCTGCCTGCAGCGGGCGGCCCGGTCGATGGTCACCGCGGGGCGCGGTGGGCGGCTGATCTCCGTGACCAGCGTGCACGAGCACCAGCCGATGGTGGGGGCGAGCGCGTATGACACCGCCAAGCATGGCCTCGGCGGACTCATGAAGAACCTCGCACTGGAGCTCGGCCGGTATGGGATCAGCGCCGTGAGCGTCGCTCCGGGTGAGATCGCGACCCCGATGACCGGGCAGACCGACACCGACCCGCACACCGAGGACCGCCCCGGCATCCCGCTCGGACGCCCCGGCGACGCCCGCGAGGTCGCCGCCCTGATCGCGTTCCTCGCCTCGCCCGAGGCCGCCTACATCTCCGGCGCCTCCGTCGTGATCGACGGCGGGATGCTGCAGATGGGACCCCAGGCGGGCGCGGCGATCGAGAGCCACGACTGGCGCACGGTCTGAGCGCGGACCGGCCGTGACTCAGCGGCGGATCGAGTCCTGGAACGGGTTCGGTTCGAGCGTGTAGTCCGTGGTCGGGTCGGCCCAGGTGTCCTGACCGGTCCGACGGCGGCCCGAACGCAGCACCGAGAGCGCACGCGTCGCGGGCACGCCGGCGGCGAGCGCGAGGCGTCCGGTGAGGGAGCGGTCCGTGCGGCCGAGCACGCTCGCGCGACGCCAGGCTTCATGCCAGGCCCCACCCCGGGCCGGGGGCACCCGGCGATGCGGCAGGGCGCCGGCCCGCCGCAGCGCGACGAGCTCCTGTACCCGGTCCCACCAGTCCGACTCCGCCTCCGGGTGGAAGTAGTTGTCGCGGAGCCAGGACGGGTGCGGGTGGCGGAATCGGCCGGCGACGACCTCGCCGGCGCCGCCCAGCAGACCGCTTCCGATGAAGACCGTGTTGAGCAGGCTCTTGTGCACCCCGAAGCGGTCGAGCGCGATCACGGGAACCCCGTGGGCCAGCGCCTCGACCGCCGCCGTCGAGCTCACCGTGACCAGGCCGGCGGCGGACTCGAGAGCGGTCGCCATCGGCGCGTGCGAGAAGACGAGGTTCGCCGGGCGGCCATGGATGAAGAGCCGGGTGTACGGATCACGGTCGAGGTGGGTCTCAGCCTCCCCCGGACGGGACCGCAGCTTCACGACCACCCGGCGCGACGGTTCGGCCTCCGCGGCGCGCACGAGCAGGGCGGCGATCGCCGCTCGCTGCTCGGGGCGGGCAGGGACGAGGGCCTGCCCGGCGAAGACGACGTCCGTCGCCC
The DNA here is from genome assembly GCF_002993305.1 of Microbacterium sp. str. 'China'. Lineage (NCBI taxonomy): Bacteria > Bacillati > Actinomycetota > Actinomycetes > Micrococcales > Microbacteriaceae > Microbacterium > Microbacterium sp. str. 'China'. The sequence continues at coordinate 2,799,666 of NZ_CP027434.1, forward strand.
CGGGCCGGCGGAGCGCCGATGGCGTCGCGGCGACACGACGCTCCGCGAGAGCGACTCCGCCCGTACCCGCGGAGAGGGATCCGGCCGCCCTGGATTCCCGGAGACGGCTGCCGCCCCACCGCTCGCGTCCCCGCGCGAAGGGGAGGGTCGCCAGCGCGAGCGGCATCTGCACCCCGATGCGCTCGCCGAGCTCGGCGAACGCCCGGCGCTCGCGGTGCGAGTGCACGATCAGCAGGTCGGTGTGTCGTCGATAGTCGAGCGCCCCACGCTGCGCGGGGATCGCCATGCCGGGAAGCCCGGAGACGGTCACGGGGCGATGCGGCAGCGCATCGACGATTCCGCCGAGGAGCCGGACGAACGGTCCCCGCCCGGCGAGCAGCACGACGTCAGGGCGCTCGGCCTCGAGCCATCCGACCACGCGATCGAGGTCTAGCCGAGTGACGTCAGCGGCGCCGAAGCCGGTGCCCGCCAGTGCCGCATCCTGCTGCGCGCCACTCACCGTCAGCGGCGTGCGCACCAGCAGGAGCTGCGACCGCAGACCAGGCACGGCCCCCAGCAGCGATGCCGCCCACTTCACGAACGAGTCGGCGTCCGCGATGGCGACCACACGCATCCCGGCATCGGCGGTCATGCGGGCACGCGGCGGAGCTTCGCCATCGGCGCGCGCTCGCTGTCGAACACGCGCTTGACGCCGTCGCCCACCGCGCTCTCGATGACCCGGATGTCGCGGACCAGGTGCTCCAGCCCTCCCGGCTCCAGGGATGCGGCATGGTCGGAGCCCCACATCGTCCGGTCCAGCGTGATGTGGCGCTCCACGGCGACCGCCCCCATCGCGACCGCGGCGAGCGAGATCTGCAGGCCCCGCTCGTGTCCCGAGTACCCGACGGGGATCCCGGGGTAGCGGTCTCGCAGGGTCGCGATCACCCGCAGGTTCGCCTCCTCGGGCTCGAGGGGGTAGGTCGAGGTCGCGTGCATGAGGACGACGCGGTCGGTGCCGAGCGTGTCCAGCGCACGATCGATCTGCTCCATCGTGGACATGCCCGTCGAGAGGATGACCGGCTTCCCGGTCTCCCGCAGCGCGACGAGCAGTTCCGTGTCGGTCAAGCTCGCCGACGCGACCTTGTGCGCCACGACGTGGAGGTCTTCGAGGAACGCGACGCTCGGCACGTCCCACGGCGAGGCGAACCAGTCCAGGCCCTGCATCGTGGCGTGGTCGCCGATCTCGACGTACTCGTCACGGCCGAACTCCACCCGACGGCGATAGTCGAGGTACGTCATCGTTCCCCACGGCGTCTCCCGCGGCACGTCGCGCATGTGCTCCGGCGTGGAGATCTCGGGCGTGCGCTTCTGGAACTTCACCGCGTCCGCGCCGGCTCGGGCCGCGACGTCGATGAGGCGCTTCGCGATGTCGACGTCGCCGTTGTGGTTGAGGCCGATCTCCGCGATGACATAGGCGGGACGGCCGCCGCCGATCACGTGCGATCCGATGCTGACAGTCATGATTCCTCCGGTCGTCGAGCGGTTTTCACCCCGTCCTTCCTGACTACGGGCCACGGGTGAACACCGGCCGACGGGACGGTTACCGGGGACCGTCAGCTCGACAACACCCGCTCGACGAGCTCACGCACGGCTCCATCGCCGCCGCGCCGCCGCAGCACGACGCGTGCCTCCGCCCGCACAAGCGGGTACGCGTCCGCGACGGCGACCGGCCAGCCCACGATCCGCATCGCGGGGAGATCGTTGACGTCATTGCCGAGGTAGGCGACGTCGGCGAGCGCCACATCCTGCTCCCGGGCCCACTGTCGGAGCGCAGCCTCCTTGTCGTCGATCCCGTGCAGGACGGGGACACGGAGCTTGTCGGCTCGGGCTCGCACCACCGGGTTCACCTCGGTGGAGAGGATCAGCATCGGCACCCCCGCCCGCCGCAGGAGCGCGACGCCCATCCCGTCCTCCCGGCTGACCCGCACCCGCTCCCCGCCCGAGGCGTCGATGATCGCGGTGTCGTCCGTGTGCACGCCGTCGAAATCCGTGACCACGGCGCGGGCGGGGACGCGCCCGGGCCGTTCGTGCAGAACGGCGAGGGCCCGAGCGGCCTGTAGCTGTGCGTCGTCGTCGATCTCGATCGCGGTCTCCTCAGGCACGGGGGCGATCCCGATACGACCGAAGAAGCGGTGTCGATGGGCGCGGAACCCGTCGGCCCGGAAGACGTAGAAGGCTCCGGTCTCCAGGTAGTGCGGCTCTCGGTCCTGGCGGCGAGGGCGCTGGCCGGCCTCGTGATTGATCGCCTCCGCCGTGCCGTCGGTCCCCCGGTGCCAGAGGAAGCCGTAGGTCTCGACGGCGGAGAAGGCGCTGTCCGACTCTCCCCGCCGCACGTCGCCGACGGCACCGGCCAGCGCCGCGCTCGGGAGGAAGGGCGAGGTGGCCTGCAGGAAGGCGACGATCTCGAAGCGCTCGCCGTCGCGCTCCAGCTCATCGAGCGCATGGAGGATCGCCGCCTCCGAGGCCGCGGTGTCTCCGGAGAGCTCGGCCGGACGCCGGACCACCCGTGCACCCGCCTCCTCGGCCACCGCGGCGATCTCGTCGTCGTCGGTCGAGACGACCACGAGATCGAAGCACGCCGCCGCCCGCGCGGCGTGCACGGCTCTGGCCACCAGCGGAACCCCTCCCACACGCTCGAGGTTCTTCCTCGGGATCTGCTTCGACCCGCCCCGCGCGGGGATGATCGCCACCGCCGGCCGCACGCGTTCGTCCATGTCGTGTCTCCTCATCGTCCCCGGATCTCCCGCCAGGCTCGGCCCGCACGGCGGCGGGCGCCGACAGCCGTGAGCCGCCATTCCTCGACCCGACCCACGCCTCCGCGTGGACGCAGCAGGCCGCGCGCGCCGCGCGGTGCCGAGCCCCCGGGAAGGGCGAGCGCAGCCAACCGGTCGGGGGCGAAGTAGCGGCGGCGTTCCTCCTCGTCGAGGCCGTCGAGCAACTGCTCGGCCCGGACGCGGAGGTGTCCTGCGATCTCCGGCTGCATCATGTAGCCCACCGCGTCGACGAGGAGCTGCAGCCGATCCGAGTCGGCGTAGGGCGAGGGCGTCCGGGTGAGCGCATCGACGATCGTCAGCGGGATGCGGTTGCTGTTCTCCACCGGGGCGAGGGTGCGGAGCAGTTCCGTCGTCCCTGCGGCACCGATCGTCCGCCCGAACAGGGTACGGACCGTGGGCAGAGCCGTCGAGAAGGTCGCCACGACGGCGCGTGCGTCGAGGCGCTCCGCCAGGAGTTCGGCAGGCAGGCGACCGCGATCCTCCACGAACGTGAGACCGCGACTCTCCGCATGCGCGCGCACGGCGTGGGCGAGCTGCGGCGGTGCCGCGGGATGGGGCTTGAAGACGATCCGCTCCGGGCGCTCTTCCGCCGCCCGGTCGACCAGGCGCCGTTGGAGCGCGACCTCCTCGGCCGCAGTCATCAGGCCGAGGGCCGCGACGTACTGTCCCAGTACGAGCACGGTCGCCGGCCCTGCAGCAGGGGGCCCCTCTGAGGATTCGCCCGTCTCGCGCAGAGCAGCGGCGAAGGACTCGGGAGGCACCGGGACAGGCACCGCGTGCGGAGACCCCACCAGCGGACGGACGCCGGGCACCACGTCGGCGTACACGACGCGCTCGATGCGTGCCGCAACCGCATGCGGCAGCCGGACCCGCATCGGCGCGTAGGTCATGAGGCCGTCGCCGACGATGGTCACCCGGGCCTCCGGGAACAGGGAGAGGAGCGTGCGAGCGGGTGCGACCTGGGGGCTCTGCACGAAGAGCTCGATCTCCCGCGGGTCGAGCCGCCACGCTCGCGCGAGAAGCCGGCCCAAGACGGGGAGGTCGGCATCCGTCGGCTCCCACGCACTCGGATGCAGGGGACCGAGCACGTCGGCCAGCGCCTCCACTCGATGGAAACGGCCGCGGAGGGAGCGCAGCGCAGGATCCTCGGCGATGCCCACGACCGTCTCCGGGACGCGCGACGAGGTGAACGGCACGAGCACCCGCTCCGCCATCCGACCGCCGCCGTCGGCGCCCGCGTCGAGCAGCCCGGCGTCGATCGCGGCGGCCGCGGTGGCGAGTCCGTAGGCGCTGTGCAGGGCGAAGAGGCGACTCATCAGGCGTGACCTCCGCGGCGCAGGCTGCGCGCCAGCACCCGCCGACGTGGTCCGTCGAGCCGGGCGAGCACCCCGGCGACCTCCGCGGCGGGGAGGTCCTGCAACAGCAGCCGGATCCGCCGGCGCATCTCCCTCCGCACGGGCGGCGTCATGCGCCGTGAGCGCACCAGGTGATGCGCGCTGAGGGCGAGCGCGGTCCAGACGGCCTTCGGAAAGAAGCGGTCGGCCTCGCGGTCCGCCCGGACGAGGTCGAGCACCTGGGTCAGCGCCGGGGCGAAGTCGAGCTGGCGGCGGTCGTGCACCTGGGTGAGCGAGCTCTCGACGCCACGACGGTAGAGCAGCGCCGGGGCGTCCACCACGGCGAATGAGGCGGCCTCAAGGTGCAGGCGCCAGACCCACGGACGATCCTCGGCCGTGAAGAGGCCGGAGGGGAACGCGGCCAGCCCGCGGTCGAGCACGCGGCGGTGCAGCAGTCCCGCCCAGGCGAACGGGTAGTCCACCATGCTCGGCTCATCGACGGGGAGGATCGCCTCCCGGGGCGGCACGACCCGTTCCCGCCACGGATACGGAGCACGGACGAGCGCGCGTCGCATCCCGGAGACGGTCACATGATCCGTCCGGAGGAAGTCGCATCGGAGCTCTCGCAGGCGCGCGGCGAGGACCGCGAGGCGCTGCGGCTGCATCCAGTCGTCGCCGTCGACGAAGCAGAACGCCTCTCCTTCCACATGCGCGAGCCCTTGGTTGCGTGCCGAGGCGAGCCCGCGCGGTTCCGGATTGCGGAGCACCTCAGCGCGCGGGAACCGATCCGCGTAGTGCTCCAGAAGCGCGCCGGTGTCATCTCGCGAGCCGTCGTCTATCGCCACGAGCTTGAGGGCGGCCGGATCATCGAACTGCCGGGTGAGCGTCTCCAGCGTGGTGCCGATGTACGGCCCGGCGTCCTTGGCAGGCAGGATGACGGTGACGAGGGGCGTGCGCACGGAGCTCCCGGGATGGACGATGGGCTCGTCATCCTGACAGGCGACGGTGTCCGGAGGGCGACCGCGTGGTGAACGCCCGGTGACGGCGCGAGATGCGCGCTGAGGTGTGGCCCGCACCCGAACGAGCCACACCCCCAGTGCGTTGCACTGCCGGATGCGAACACCCGGTGAACCGCCACCGTGAGGCGACGGCCACCCCGCGGCGGTACTGGCCCCCACCAGCGAACCGCGAGGCGTCGTCGAGAGCGACTCCATGAAGATCAGCACTCAACACGTAACACGATACAACTGTCCGTTCGATCGCGCGGATCGACCTAGGTCAATCCGTGAAAATTCGCACACCACCGTCGGATCGGGGACGATGGAGGCATGCGGTGGCCCTGGAACACGATCTCGCGACCGGTGCTGCGGCGGCGGCGGAGCGGCGGCGTCGAGGTGCGCTGGCTGACCGCGCGTTCGTGGACCCAGCGGTGGTACCCCCAGGGCATCGACGTCGGAGAGCGCCGGGGACGCCGAGCGCTCGCGGTGAGCTGGTTCCGCCAGGATGCCTCGGGGCGCCACCTCGCCTCGCGGGTGACCCTCGTGGATCGCGAACGCGCCCGCCGCATCGACATCGTGCTGGCCATCACCGACGAGAACGACGTCCTTCAGCCTGCCCCGATCCACGCCGGCGGTCTCGCCTGGGTCGGCGACCGGCTGTTCGCCGCCGCGACAGGGCAGGGCATCTGGGAGTTCGACCTGGGCGCGCTTCGACGGGTGCACGGCGCCGACGCCCAGCGGGTGCGCGGAGGAGCACGCCGTCGGGACCGACGCACGGCCGTGGTGGCGGTGCGGACCCGCCGTCATCCCGTCGCCCTCCGGTGCTCCTTCGTCGGTCGGGTGTTCGACGCGGACGGGACACCGCTCCCCCGCGTGCTCATCGGCGAGTACCGGGGTCAGGAGACCGGGGTGGTCGGCGAGTTCGCGATCCCCGAAGACTCCGCCGACGGCTTCGTCGAACTCGAGCGCTTCATCCCCGGCATCCGGCATATGCAGGGAGCCGTGCGGTGGGGCGACCACTATCTCGTGTCACAGTCGGATCACCTGCGCCCCGGAGTGCTGTGGTCGGGACCTCGCCAAGCCCTCACCCGCCACCCGGTCGCCCTGCCGGTCGGCTGCGAGGATCTGGCCCTGGACCCGGATGACGAGCTGCTGTGGACCCTGGGCGAGCATCCGTGGCGACGCATCGTGCGGGGCATCCCATTCGCGCGCGTCGGACTCCGGCGTCACAGCGGGAGCACGGAGCGGCGAACGTAGACTGAACGGGTGAAGAAGCCCGCCCCCCTCCTCGTCTACACCGTGCTGCGCCTGCTGGCGTTCCTCGTCCCGCTGGCCATCCTGTGGTTCTTCTTCCCGATCTTCCGCGAGTTCTGGTGGCTGGCGGCGATCTTCGCGGCCCTCATCGGCGCGAGCATCTCGATGCTGTTCCTGCGCACCCCGCTCTCCGACGCCTCCGCGCGCCTGCACGAGCGCCGGCAGGGAAGGGTCTCCGGGCAGCAGGCCGACGCCGCGGCCGAGGACGAACTCGTCGACGGCGCCCCCGACGACCGCCCCTGACGCAGGTCCGCCGTACACAGCTTCGGACCTCTGAGGCAGGTCCGATTGTTGGACCGCGTCTCAAAACTCTCGGCTGACCCATAGGTTCGACCGGCATCTCGGTCCCTGCGCCCGGGTCGCCGGGCACGACTTCGGAGCGACCGCACGACGCACCGAGGACAGGTCCGAGATGACGGCGTGTCGGTCGCGAGCTCCGAAGCTGTGCCCGGAGAGGCGCAGGAGACGGGGAGCAGCTCAGCCGACGAAGGCCCAGAACAGGGCGCCCGCGTAGAGCAGGGAGGTCAGCGACGTCAGGGCGAGGGCGATGACCAGCTCCCGCGGCTGCCGGTAGGTCCAGACGATCGCGATCGCGGGAAGACCGGCCAGGAGCGCGAGCAGCGAGATCCAGGCGATCGGGAACAGCAACGCGAGGAACACGGCGATGCCGAACGGCACGAGCACGAAGAGCGTGAAGAGGACCTGCGTGGCGCGGCGGCCGATGAGGACCGTCAGCGTGCGCTTGCCGACCTCGCGGTCCTGATCGATGTCGCGGAGGTTGTTGGCCAGCAGCACCGCGCACGCGAACAGTCCGGCGGCGATCGCCCCCAGCCAGGCCTGCTGCGGGAGCATGAAGACCTGCACCCAGGTGGTGCCGAGAGTCGCGACGAGCCCGAAGAACACGAAGACGAAGACCTCACCGAGGCCGTAGTACCCGTAGGGCCGCTTCCCGCCGGTGTAGAACCACGCGGCGACGATGCAGGCCGCACCCACGGCGAGCATCCACCACTGCCCGGTCCGCACGACGATCGCGATACCGACCACCGCGGCGAGCGCGAAGAAGACCAGGCCGATGACGAGCACCGTGCGCGGCTTCACCCGTCCGGAGGCCGTGAGCCGCGCCGGGCCGACCCGATGGGCGTCGGTGCCGCGGATCCCGTCGCTGTAGTCGTTGGTGAAGTTCACGCCGATCTGCAGCAGGACCGCGACGGCGAGGCACGCGAGCGCGATCACCCAGTGGAACTCCGGCCCGGTGCTGCGCGCGGCTCCCGTACCGATGATGACGGGGGCGATCGCGAGGGGCAGCGTGCGCACACGCGCCGCACCGATCCAGTCGCCGATCGTCACGGGACCCGCCTCGACGACCGGCCGCTTGGCCGGGTTGCCGCTGGTGCGCGGCGGGGTGCGCCGACCGGATTTCTTCTTGCGCTGGGAGGATGCTGCCACCCACGGAATCCTAGTCGTCGCGGCGAGGCGGCGAACTCAGCGGTGCGGGTTGCTGTCCTTGCCGTCGAGCCAGAGCTCGTCGGTCTTGTCGGCGTGCGTCCCGGTCGTGCCGACGTGCTTGTCGCTGATCTTCGGCCCCTTGAGGATGACGTGGACCATCGCCTGCGCGTGGCCGTGGCCGAGGCCGTACTCCTGCTTGAGCCAGTTCAGGACGACGGTGGACTTCGTGCTCTCGTCGAACCCCTGCTCGTGCGCGAGGGCGATGAACTGCCGTGGCGTGAGGCCGGTCTGGGTCTCGACCTTGTCGAGGTATGCCTGGAAGGACATGGTGGTCTCCGCTCTCAGTCCTCGTCGAGGAACGTCTGGATGATCGTGTCGGACGCGTGGATGCAGAGGATCCGGAGGAGCCCGGTCCCCGCGTTGGTGAAGCCGTGTGGCGTGAAGGCGGGCGCGGTGGCGGTGTCTCCGGCTCTCGCGACGAGGACGTCGTCGCCGATCCGGATCCGCACCATGCCCTCGAGCACGATCCAGGTCTCAGGGTAGGGGTGCCAGTGCAGCCCCGGCCCCTCTCCTGGCTGGTTCTCGACGAAGAAGTAGGAGACGGCGGCTCCGTGGTCGGCGCCGACGAATCGGCGGCTGCTCCCTGTGCCGATGCGGATCGCACCACTGGGGACGAGGGTGGGAAGGTGGATCTCGGTCATGACCCCAGTGTCGACAGCACACGTCGCACCTCCTAGAGTTTCGATGTGGATCGAAACTCTGCGCCGGTCGAGGGCGTCGACCACCCGGATCACCGGGTCGAGTTCCACCTGAGTCCCGGCGACATCCAGGCGGTGCGGTTCGGCATCTCCCCCGGGCACGAACTGGCGCATGCGGTGCGCGTGCTCCTCCGCCCGGCGGCGCACCCCCTGCAGTGGGGGTGGCTCCGCACCGCGAGGGAGGGGCTGCCGCGCGACGCCTTCGCGCTCCTGGCGACGGTGATCGGCGACGACGGCTACCTCCCGGACTTCCTCACCAGCACGCCGCGCGGCGATCTGACCCCCGAGGACGAACTCGCCGCCCTGCGGGAGGCGGCGCTCGACCCGCTGCGCGTCGACCTCGGCAAGCGGATCCAGCGCTCGACGGGTGCACAGCGTCAGGCCCTGCGCGATCTGTCCGCCCGGCCGCAGCGCGCCCGTGCGATGATCGCGGATGCCTGGGAGGAGGTCTGGGAGGCCGCGTTGGCACCGACCTGGCCTCAGCTGGAGCGCCTCCTCCGGGCCGACATCGCCGTTCGTGCCCGAGTGATCGCGACGACCGGCATCGCCGGGATGGCCGGCGCCCTCCATCCCCAGGTCTCGTGGGGTGCGGGTGCGGTGCGGGTCTCGCTCCGCCGGCACAGCGAGGAGGTGGATTGTCGCGGCAGCGGCCTCGTGCTGGTGCCCTCCGTCCTCTCGTCCTGGGGCTGCCTGGTGCTCACCGAGCCGCCCGCACAGCCGACGCTGTTCTATCCCGCCCGTGGCGTGACCGCGGGGTGGGCACGGGACACCACCGAGACCGTGGCCGCCCTGGGCGCCCTGCTCGGACCGGCGCGCGCCGGCATCCTCCTCACCGCCGGGACACCGCGCACGACATCGGAGGTGGCCGCTGATGCGGGGCTCGCGCTGTCGACCGCATCACACCATCTCACCGTGCTGCGGGACGCCGGGCTCGTGGTGAGCGAACGGGACGGCTCCCGCATGCAGCACGTGCGCACGCCCTTGGGCGAGGCGCTCGTCGGCGCGCTGCTCTGACGCCGCCCTACCCGGCGGTCGAGACCGGGATGATCGGCCGGTGCTCGTAATAGGTCTGCAGGACCACGGTCGTGCGCGTGCTCACGTTCGCCGCGAGCCGGACGTCGCGGACGAGCTGCTCCAGGTCGCGCGGCGTCGGCACGCGGACGAAGAGCATGTAGCTCGCGTCGCCGGCGATGGAGTGGCAGGCCTCGATCGCATCGAGGTGCTCCAGGAGCTCGGGGGCGTTGTCCGGCTGGGCCGGATCGAGCGGGGTGATCTCGATGAAGGCGGACAACGGAGTGCCCGCCTGCTCCGGGTCCAGGATCGCCCGGTAGCCGGTGATGACGCCGCGGGTCTCGAGCCGCCGCAGCCGGGACTGCACCGCCGACACCGAGAGCCCGACGGCGTCGGAGAGCTGTGACAGCGTCGCCCGCCCGTCGCGGGAGATGGTCGCCAGGATCGCACGGTCGACAGAATCATCCATGGCTGTAAGATTATCGTCAGGATTCCGTTATCACCGGAATCTTTCCGTTTTTCACTGCGATCGGAGGTTCCGATGTCCCTCGTTTCCGCCAACAGTTCCGCTGTTCAGGCCGTCGTCGGCGAACCCGAGGTCGTCGAGGATGCGTCGATCGCGGAGAACTCCGCCGCCTGGGCGCAGCTCAAGCAGGCCGCGATCGCCCTCCGTGAGCTCCAGATCAAGGACGGCTCGATCCCTGGCGCTTCGACGAGTTCAGTGACCCAGGACCAGGCGACCGCGCTCGTCGGGCAGATCACCGCCGCGATCCGGGCACTCGCCCCCGCCTTCCCGCACGACGCGGACTACCTCGCGGCCTCCGTCGCCGACTTCGAGCGCTGGGCGTCCGAGGGCTTCGGCGTGCCCGACTTCCTCGACTCGCTCGTGGCGTTCCAGCCGCAGCAGCACCGCATCGACGGGATCCGCCACCTCGTGGTCTTCCCGATGTACACGCAGAACGGCTCCAGCGACCGCCTGGTCGAGGCGCTCATCGTCGAGACCATCTGGCCGGAGTTCATCGCCGCGCTCGAGGCCGGCGACTATGGCAACAAGCTCTTCGTCTCGCTGCGACTCGTCGACTTCACGCCCGGTTACGACACGAACTCCGCGGTGCTCTTCCCGGAGACCGTCGCCATGCGCGAGATCCCGACCTTCACGTGGGGCGCGATCTTCCAGGACCGTGAGGCCGCCCGTTACCGCCGCGTGGTCCGTGCAGCCTCGGAGATCACCAACCTCGACCTTCCCGAGCGCGCGGCGGCGATGCTGGAGGATCAGGAGGTCGCCGAGAAGACCTTCGTGATGTGGGACATCATCCACGACCGCACCCACATGCGCGGAGACCTGCCCTTCGACCCGTTCATGATCAAGCAGCGGATGCCGTTCTTCCTGTACTCGCTGGAGGAGATGCGCTGCGACATGACGGCGTTCCGCGAGTCGGTGAAGATCGAGCGGGCGCTGGATGCCCGGGTCGCCGCGGGTGAGGAGCTCACGGAGACCGAGCGGGAGATGCACGAGTACGCGCACCTCGTGCAGTACGCCGTGATCTTCGACCGCATCTTCCGCTTCGCCATCACCGGCACGCGCGTCCGCAACTATGACGCGGTGGGTGGCCAGCTCCTGTTCGCGTGGCTGCACCAGCGCGGCGTGCTGCACTGGACCGACACGGCGCTCGCGTTCGACTGGGAGAACGTGCCGGACGCCGTCGTGGCCCTCGGTGACGCGATCGACGACCTGTACTGGCACTCGATCGACCGCCCCAAGGTCGCGCACTGGCTCGCCGCGTACGAGCTGGTCCGCGGCACGCTGACCCCGCACCCCGCATCGCAGTGGGCGCGCGGGCTGTCCGACGAGATCCTCGCCGGAGCACCGAAGGGCTACACCGACGCGGTCCTGGACGACGAGTTCCCGCTGTCGATGTTCTTCGAGACGCTCGACAAGAAGATGAAGCCGGTCATCGAGTCGACGGTCGGCATCCGCGGTACGGACGACTGATCCGCATCGCTCCGTTGTGACGCTGGGGCGCACCCCCTCTGCGGCCGGAGACCCGGATCCCGGGTCCGGCCGCAGAGGCATCTCCGACCGAGAGGACACCGCATGACGACGCCGACGAGCCGGGAAGCGCAGGGCCGGGTGGTCGTGCTGGCGGGCGCGACGAGTGCAGCGGGCCTCGCGGCGACGCGGGCCTTGCGCGATGCCGGAGCCCGGGTGATCGCCACCGGACGCACGTCCGAGCGACTACGCGCCCTGGCCGAGGCGGGCGCCGAGACGGCGGTCGCCGACGCGACCTCCCTCGCCGACATGACGGCGCTCGCCGGGCGGCTCGAGACGGTCGATGCGGTCGTGCCCCTCGTGGGCGGCTGGCGGGGCGGCGGCGGACTCGCCGGGCAGACCGACGACGACTTCGCGGCGCTGCTGCCGGCGCTGGAGGCGGTGCGCGCGACGAGCCGCGCGTTCGATGGCCCCCTCCGCGCCTCCGCCGCCGGACGATTCGCGATCGTGTCGTCGACCTCCGTCGCACGCCCCCTCGCCGGCGGAGCGAACTACGCGGCGGTCAAGGCAGCGAGCGAGGCCTGGACCCGTGCCGTCGCCCAGGGGTACGCCAAGGCGGCGCGCGAGGCCGACGAACCGCTGCGCGCCGCTGCCGTCGTGTTCCGCGCCAAGGCGCTCGATCCCGATGCCCTCGCCGCGCGTCTCGTCGGACTCTGGGACACCGACGCCGCCGACCTCAACGACCGGGTGCTCGACCTGGGCTGAATCCCGCCCCTCGGGCGGTCACCGGGGCTCGGGCGGTATGCCGGGGACGATCGGTGGGGCGTCACGGATCGCGTGCGGGCCGTCGCCCGCTTCATCCACGGCGTCGACTGCCGGTTCGGGAGCCTCTTCCGGAGCCGAATCCGGGGCGGTCGCATAGAGCTCGGTGAGGGTGCGATACGACCGGGTGAAGAAGGCCAGCGTCGCGGCGACCACCATGATGAGACCCGCGAAGAGGCAGATCAGCGCGATACCGCGCGCCTCACCGTCGCCGAGGAGCCACCCCCACTGCCGCTGCCCCTGCGCGCTGTCCATGTACGGGATCACGAGGAACTCGGCGATCGGGGCGATGAGGAACGCGGTGATCGGGGCTGCCGCCGCCTCCATCGCGGCCGCGGTGCCGAACACCCGTCCCTGGCGCGCGAACGGGACGACCTTCTGGATGACGGTCTGCTCCGCGGCCTCGACGGGCGGCACGAGCGCCATGTACACCCACATGCCGAGGACGTACAGCGGCCACCATTCGCGCAGCATGAAGATCGCCCCGAGGAGTCCCATCGCGATCACGATGAGCAGCATCGTGCGCACGGGCTTCCTGCCGAGGCCGAACTTGGCCACCAGTCCCCCGCCGATCAGGAATCCGGTCGACGCGAAGGCCAGGGCGAACCCCCACATCTGCGCGTCGAAGAGCGTGAGCCCGTACGGATCCATGAGCGCCATGTAGACGCCGCCGATGAGGTTGTTGAAGGTCGAGAAGACGATGAGCGCGAACAGTCCGGGCGCCTGGCGGATGGCCTGGACGCTGCCGCGGAAGTCGACGGCGCTCTTCGCCTCCGGGTCGACCTCTGGCGCGGACTCCGGGATCCGGATGAACAGCAGGTGCGCGAAGGTGAGGGCCATCGCCACGATCGCGATCCCCAGGGTCCACCCCATGCCGAGGAAGCCGATGGAGAGGCCGGAGAAGACGCTCGTGACGAGGAAGGCGAGCCCCTGCACCGTGCCGACGAGACCGTTGGCGTTGGCGCGCTTCTCCTCCGGCACCAGCAGCGTCACCGTGGTGGACAGCGCGATGTTGCGGAGCTGCTCGATCACCCCGCCGAACAGGATGACGCCGGAGAACAGCCAGAACCACGGTCCGCCGAGGTCGAGCAGGGAGGCCTCGGGCTGCCAGAGGTAGAGAACGCCCGCGACGAGGAACGCCGCCGCCGAGATGACGCTCGACAGGAGCATGACGCGGTGCTTGCGATGACGGTCGACGATGGTGCCGAACACCATCGCGAAGAACGCGACGAACAGCATGTAGGCACCGCCGATGATGCCCGTGGCCAGCACCGACCGGGTCTCGATGTAGACCCAGAAGGTGAGGGCGAACCACAGGAAGCTCGTCGTGACGTTGGCGATCAACGTGTTGACGAGGACGTTCGCGAAAGCGGTCTTCGCCGCGCTGCGTTCCATGGGTTCGAGGGTAGAGCGGGCCTCGGACATCCGGTAGGGCAAGGCGATTAGGCTTGTCCGGTGAGCATCCCGCACGACCCCGCCATCCGGGGCTTCGCCAGTGACAACTACTCCGGCATCCACCCCGAGGTCCTGGCGGCCCTCGCGGCCGCGAACGGGGGCCATCAGGTGGCCTACGGCGAGGATGCCTACACCGCGCGCCTGCAGGAGGTGTTCCAGGCACACTTCGGTGACACCGCCGCCGCGTACCCGGTGTTCAACGGCACCGGGGCGAACGTCACCGGCCTGCAGTCGATGCTGCCGCGCTGGGGTGCCGTGATCGCGGCCTCGACCGCGCACATCAACGTCGACGAGGGCGGAGCACCGGAGAAGATCGGGGGCTTCAAGCTCCTCACCGTCCCCACCGACGACGGCAAGCTCACCCCCGAGCTCATCGACCGCGAGGCCTGGGGCTGGGGCGACGAGCACCGCGCGCAGCCGCTCGTGGTCTCGATCACGCAGTCGACCGAGCTCGGCACGCTGTACACGGCGGAGGAGATCCGCACGATCGCGGATCACGTCCACGCGCGCGGCATGAAGCTGCACGTCGACGGCGCGCGCCTGTCGAACGCGGCTGCCGCCCTCGATCTGCCGCTGCGGGCATTCACGACCGACGCCGGGGTGGACGTACTCACCTTCGGCGGCACGAAGAACGGCGCCATGCTCGGCGAGGCCATCGTCGTGCTGAACCCGGACGCCGCCGTGGGCCTCAACTACGCACGCAAGTTCAACATGCAGCTCTCGTCGAAGATGCGCTTCGTCTCGGCGCAGCTCATCGCACTGCTCGACGGCGACCTCTGGCTGCGCAACGCCCGGCACGCCAACGCCATGGCGGCCCGGCTCCGCGCGCGGATCGAGGACGGTCTCGCCGACGGATCGATCGTCGGGGTGGAGTTCACGCAGCCGACGCAGGCGAACGGCGTGTTCGCGACCCTGCCCGAGGGCGTCGCCGATCAGCTCCGCGACGTGTTCCGCTTCTACGACTGGGACGCCGCCCGCCGCGAGGTGCGCTGGATGTGCGGCTTCGACACCGAGGAGTCCGACGTCGACGCCTTCGTCGACGCGCTCGCCCGCCTCACCCGCCCCTGACGCGCCGAGACCCCGGGTTCGCGCCGAGACCCCGGGGCGCTCGCGGGTGTACGCCGGGGTATGGGCGGGAACCCGGGGTCTCGGCTGACAGAGGCCTACCGCTTCGACTTGCGGTAGCCCGCCTTGACGGCGGCGCTCTCGGTGGAGAAGCACGCCTCGGGCTTCGTCTTCGCGTAGTACGCCCCGCTCCGCACGTGATAGATCATCGACTGCGCGTTGCCCTTGATGGGAGCCCACGCGGGGCAGTTCCAGGTCGAGATCGGCTTGGTGCGCCCCGGATAGACGACGGCGGCCGTCCGAGCCGATGTGCGCGCGGCGGAGATGTAGCCGCTCTTCGTGCCGGTGACGCGAACCGTGATCCTCGCCTTCACCATCGCCGGGGTGACGACGAGCGTCGAGCCGGTCGCACGGGAGATGGCCCGGCCATTGAGGTACCACTGGTAGGTCAGCCGGGTGCCGCTGGTCCAGGTGTACGGCACGGCGGTGAGGCGAGAGCCAACGATCGCTGATCCGGTGACCCGAGGCGTCGGTGCGGACAGGATCCCCTTCACCGCGGCTGTCGGCTTCGAGCGCCGCGATGCGGCGGCGTACCCGGCTTTGGTCCCGGAGACGACGACGGTCACCGTCTTCACGGCGGCCGACGACGGGAGCGTGAACGAGGCTGCGGTGGCACGTGCGACAGGGGCGCCGTTGATGTACCACTGATACGTCAGCCGTGTTCCCGCCGTCCAGGTTCCGGTCCGGACCTTGAGGGTCTGCCCGACGGTCGGCGTACCGGTGATCGACGGCGTCGGCGCGACGAGCGGGCGGAGCACGGCGACCGTTGCCGCTGAGGCGACCGTCGCCGACGCGAAGGTCGCCTTCTTCCCGGTGACCTGAACGGTGATGCGCGTCCCCGCGTGCGCTGTCGTCAGCGCGAGGGAGGAGGCTGTCGCCTTGGCGATCGCCTTTCCGTTCGCGTACCACTGGTAGCTGAGCGCGGCCCCCGCGGTCCAGGCCCCCGGGAGCGCTCGAAGGGTCTGCCCGACGACAGGCGTACCGCTGATCGTGGGCACCGAGGTCTCCATGCGGTGCAACGCCTCGAGTGCGGCATCGATCCCCGGCCGCGCCTCCCCTGCAGCCAGCACGAGCGGTCGAGCCTTCTCGAATCGAGGCGCGTCCTGCCACCACTCCGAGACCGCGCCCGCGACCGAGGAAACGAAGGCGACGCGATACTCGCCCGCCGGCAGCCCGCCGACCGCGAAGGTACCGGCGTCCGTCACGACGTTGGCAGCGGAGACCGCGGCCCCGGCTCCGGCCACCGGGTAGACGGCGACGACGACCCGCTGCCCGGTGATGTCCACGCCCGTCGGCGCGGTGACGCGCCCGGAGACGAGGGCGGAGCGCTCGAGCACCACGTCACGCACGACCCCGTCGGGTCCCACGGACACGATCTCGCCGCTCTGCGGACCACCCTGATCGAAGACGGCGCGCCCTTCCGACACCACGCCGAGGACGACGTCGCCCTGCGGGACGCGCAGGGAGTAAGACCCGTCGGTCACGGCGGCGGCCGCGAGCGGGGAACCGACGTCCGCCCCCGGCGCATAGGCCGCGACGAAAGTCCGCCCCATACTCAGATCGGTGCCGTCCGGGAACGTGACCCGTCCGGTGACGGTGGCGATGCCCGCCGGATCCGCCTCACCGGGATCGGCGGCAGCGACCCCCGCGGCCGCTTCCACCGCAGCGGGAAGCGCTTCAGCGACCCCGGGGAAGGCGGGGTCGGCCGCAGCCGTCGCAGTGGCGGGCGCCGCGACGAAGACGAGCCCGGAGGCGAGGAGCGCAACGGCGACCGTGACGGCCAGAGCGCGGAGGGTGCGGAGAGGAGCGGCGAACGCCATGGGCATCCTTCGGGACGGACGCGGTCGACGACCGCGAGGATCAGGGCGTTCTGAGCAGATCACCTTCGTCATGAATACAGGGTCCCTGGCTCGGAAGACAAGCCTTGACCGCGCGCCGAGACCCCGGGTTCTCGCCCAGACCCCGCACTATGCGCGCGCCGTAGCCGGGGTCTCGACTCGAACCCGGGGTCTCAGGGAGAAGTAGGAGGGAGAAGGACGAGCTTCAGCGAAGGAGGCCGAGGCTGGCGAGCGCGTGGCGGATGAGGGTGCCGCGGCCGCCCTCCATCTCGGCGGCGACGGCGTCGGAGGCGGCGGCCTCGGGCGAGAACCACGTCACCTCGAGGGCGTCCTGGCGCGGCTCGCACGTCCCGGTCACGGGCACCACGAAGGCGAGGGAGACGGCGTGCTGACGGTCGTCGTGATACGCGCTCACCCCCGGGATGGGGAAGTACTCGGCCACCGTGAACGGCAGCGGCTGCGGCGGCAGGAGCGGGAAGGCCATCGGCCCGAGGTCGTTCTCGACGTGGCGGAACAGCGCGTCGCGGATCGTCTCGCCGAAGCGCACGCGGCCCGACACGATGGTGCGTGTGATCTCGCCGAGCGGCGTGGACCGCAGCAGCACGCCGATCTCGGTGACCTGACCGGAGCCGTCCGTGCGCACGGGGATCGCCTCGACGTAGAGCATCGGAAGGTGGCGCCGCGCCTCTTCCAGCTCGACGTCGCTCAGCCAGCCGGGGTTCGCATCCGGCACCGGCGGGTTCGCATCGCGGAACGAACCGAGGCCCTCGTCTTCGGGCTCCGGCTCCGGATCGGGTGTGCGCACCGCCATGCCTCCTTTCTACCAGCCGTCCTCGTCGATGGCAGCACCGGCGCGAGCCCTGGCAGGATGACGGTGTGACCGAGAACCTGACGATCGACGATGCGGCGACGCGCTGGTCGCGCACCGACCGCGCCGGGCTCCCGCTGCTCGTGCTGCTGCACGGGTACGGCGCCGACGAGCACGACCTCTTCGGCCTCGTCCCGTATCTCCCCGCCGACGTCGCGGTGGCCTCCGTCGCCGCACCGCTGACTCCGCCGTGGCCGGCCCCCGGTCGCTCCTGGTACCCGATCGAGGGGCTCGACGGACGCAGCTCCGCCGCCGTCACCCTCGCGGCGGAGGCGTTCCTGCGCTGGCTCGACGATGCCGCGGCGGACGCGCCGTCGGTGGCGCTGCTCGGGTTCTCCCAGGGCGCCGCGGTGTCGCTGCAGGCCCTGCGGCTGGCCCCCGAACGGTTCGGCGCGGTCGTCGCGCTGAGCGGCTACGCCGCCCCGGACGCCCTTCCCGGCGATGCGCACCTCGCGGAGGTCAGCCCCCCGGTGTTCTGGGGCCGCGGTTCCCACGACGACGTCATCCCCGCGCCGCTGATCGCCCACACGGCGCAATGGCTCCCCGCGCACACGTCCCTCTCCGGTCGCGTCTACAGCGGACTGACCCACAGCATCTCGGAGGAGGAGCTCCGCGACGTGCACCGGTTCCTCACGACCTGGGTCGAGGGGATCGGCGCGGATCAGGCGGAGGGGTCCCGGCCGTCCTGAGCGCCGTCGGCGGTGTCCGATCCGGCGTCGTCGTCCTCCGGCCCTTTCTCGGCGCTGCCTCCCGATCCGCGGAAGGCCACGGACAGCGCGATGCCGATCGAGACGCCGAAGACCAGGCCGAGCGCCCAGTTCTGCAACGCGACGCCCATGGAGACACCGATGGCCACGCCGAGCGCGAGACCGATGCCGAGGCCGGTCCTGGCGCGCATCTCCTCGGGACTGGGGTTCCGATCGTCTGCCATGCCTCCACGGTACGAGCCGTCGCGCGGGCCCCGCATCCCCCGCGCGACGGAGCGGCGACACGCCCGGGAGTTGCGCGGCGCGACACGCCCGGGTATCGTCGTGGCGTCCTGTCCGCCGTGTCTGGAAGTCCTTTGATCTGAATCGTCGCCTCCGCGCCCCTCTTCTCGCGCGCTGACCCGACGATCGCCGACTCCCCGGCAGACGCCCTCCTCCGCTTCCGTGACTCCACGGTCCGAAGGGCTCGGTGTCAGTGCACCCTCGCACTCGACAGGAGACACCCCATGTCACAGCCCTCTTCCTCGCACGCCGCCGTCGTCCTCGACCGCCTCTCCCTCACCTGGCCCGACGGCACGGTCGCCCTCGACGGCGTGTCCGGAGCCTTCGGCGCCGGGCGCACGGGACTGGTCGGCCGCAACGGCGCCGGCAAGTCCACGCTGCTCCGGCTGATCGCCGGGGAACTCTCCCCCACCTCCGGAACGCTCAGCACCTCGGGCGAGGTCGCCTTCCTCCCCCAGCAGCTCACGCTCGACGTGGACCGCCGGGTATCCGACCTCCTCGGGGTGACGGCCGCCCTCGATGCCGTGCGGGCCATCACCGCCGGTGACGTCGACCCCGCGCACTTCGACGCGGTCGGCGACGACTGGGACATCGAGGCGCGGGCGGAGGCCTCCCTCGCGGAGGCCGGGCTCGCCCCCGCTTTCCTCGACCGCACGGTCGGCGAGCTGTCCGGAGGGGAGGCCGTGCTCGTCGCGATCGCCGGCATCCGGCTGCGGCGGGCTCCCCTCACCCTCCTCGACGAGCCGACGAACAATCTCGACCGTGACGCCAGGGCGGCCCTCGCCGCGATGGTGCAGTCGTGGAAGGGCACGCTCATCGTCGTGAGCCATGACCTCGCTCTGCTCGAGCTCATGGACGACACCGCCGAGCTGTACGGACGGAACCTCTCCGTGTTCGGCGGCCCCTACTCCGAGTGGCGCGCCTGGCTGGACGCGGAGCAGGACGCGGCGAAGCAGGCCGAGGTCGCCGCCGCCCAGGTGCTCCGCAAGGAGAAGCGCCAGCGGATCGAGGCCGAGGTCAAGCTCGCTCACCGGGCCCGGACCGCCAAGAAGGCCGAGGTCGAGAAGCGCGTCCCGAAGATCATCGCGCACGGTCGAAAGATGGCCGCCGAGGTGTCCGCGGGGAGGCTGCGCACCGAGGTGGGCGCGAAGGAGGACGCGGCCCGCGCGGCACACGATGCCGCGGGACGACGGGTGCGGTCCGACGCCTCGATGAAGATCGAGCTGCCGGACCCCGACGTGTCGCGGAGCCGCCGGATCGCCGAGCTCGGCGGACCGGAGCGGTCATGGGTGATCCAGGGCCCGGAGCGCGTGGCCCTCGTCGGACGCAACGGCGCCGGCAAGACGACCCTGCTGGAGCGGCTGGTCGACGGGGCCGTTCACAACTCAGGACAAGAGGCGCCGGAACGTCCGAATCCGACGCTGGAGGCGGAGATCGGGCGCGATCTCCTGAGTTATGAACGGCCGGAGCTCCGGGCGGAGGCGCTCACTGACCGGATCGGCTACCTCCCGCAGCGCGTCGACGGTCTCGACGAGAGCCTGTCCGTCTTCGCGAACGTGGCCGTCGCGGCACCGCAGGTCCCGGAGAAGGAGCTCCGCAACCGGCTCGCGCGGTTCCTCATCCGGGGCGGGACGGCCGACCGTCCGGTGTCCGCGCTGTCCGGCGGGGAGAGGTTCCGGGTCGCTCTGGCCCGGCTGCTCCTCACGGATCCGGCTCCGCACCTCGTCGTCCTCGACGAGCCGACGAACAACCTCGATCTCGACACGGTCGACCAGCTCGTCGAGGCGCTGCGGGCCTACCGCGGGGCGGTGCTCGTGGTGAGTCACGACGACGCCTTCCTCTCCCGACTCGACCTCGACCTCACGCTCGAGATCGACGCGGACGGCGTGCTGCGGGAGGTCGTGTGACCTCGTCACCCATTCCGCCTGCACGAACCTTGTCCGCCCGCACGACCGGAACCTCGGTTCGGTCGTGCGGACGGGACCGGGTCGTGCGGGCGGGAGAGGGGGCTGTCAAGGTCCGGGCCGGATGTCGGTGGGGTCGGGAATGATGGAGGCATGAGCGACGTGCTCGACCGCTTCACCCCGGCCACACAGGACTGGTTCCGGGGTGCCTTCACCGCACCCACGCCGGCGCAGGCGGGCGCGTGGGAGGCGATCTCCGCCGGCAAGCACGCCCTCGTCGTCGCTCCGACCGGTTCCGGCAAGACGCTGTCGGCGTTCCTCTGGGCCATCGACAGCGTGTTCCGCGAGCGCGCCGCCCTCCCGGAGGAGCCGAAGAAGGACGGGTCCCGCACGCGGATCCTCTACATCTCCCCGCTCAAGGCCCTCGGCGTGGACGTGGAGCGCAACCTGCGCTCGCCCCTCATCGGCATCGGGCAGTCCGCGCGGCGGCTCGGTCTCACCGCCCCCGGCATCACCGTGGGCGTCCGCTCGGGAGACACCACGTCGAGCGATCGCCGCAAACTCGTATCCGATCCGCCCGACATCCTCATCACGACCCCCGAGTCGCTGTACCTCATGCTCACGAGCCGGGCCGGCGACACCCTGCGCGACGTGCACACGGTCATCATCGACGAGGTGCACGCGGTCGCCGCCACCAAGCGCGGCGCGCACCTCGCGGTGAGCCTGGAGCGCCTCGACGCCCTCCGCCGCTCCCACGGCGCGGAGACCGCAGCGCAGCGCATCGGCCTCTCGGCCACCGTCCGCCCGATCGACGAGGTCGCGCGGTTCCTCGGCGGCGCCGACCCGGTCGAGATCGTCGCTCCCCCGGCATCGAAGACCTTCGAGCTCGGCGTCGTCGTGCCGATGGACGACATGACCAACCCGCCACCCCCGCCCGGGGCGCCGCCGGAGGCCCCGGGGATCGATGCGGAGTACACCGAGGTCACCGGCTCGGTGTGGCCGCACGTCGAGGAGGCGATCGTCGACCGCATCCTCCAGAACAACTCCACCATCGTCTTCGCGAACTCCCGCCGCCTCGCCGAACGGCTGACCGGACGGCTGAACGAGATCTATGCGGAGCGGATCGGGGTCGCGCTTCCGGAGCCGGCCGTGCCCGCCGCGATGATGGCGCAGGCGGGAACCACCGCGGGCGCCGATCCGGTGCTCGCCAAGGCCCACCACGGCTCGGTGTCGAAAGAACAGCGCGCGCAGGTCGAGGAGGAGCTGAAGTCGGGGGTGCTCCGGTGCGTCGTCGCCACGAGCAGCCTGGAGCTCGGCATCGACATGGGTGCCGTCGACCTCGTGATCCAGGTCGAGGCGCCGCCGTCCGCGGCCTCCGGGCTCCAGCGCGTGGGTCGCGCCGGACATCAGGTCGGCGAGATCAGCCGCGCGGCCCTGTTCCCCAAGCACCGCGGCGACGTGCTGCACACCGCGATCGTGACCGAGCGGATGCTGGCGGGGAAGATCGAGGCCATCCAGGTGCCGCGGAACCCGCTCGACATCCTCGCCCAGCAGACCGTCGCGGCCAGCGCCCTCGGCGCCATCAGCGTCGAGGAGTGGTTCGAGACCGTCC
This sequence comes from Microbacterium sp. str. 'China', assembly GCF_002993305.1. Classification (NCBI taxonomy): domain Bacteria; kingdom Bacillati; phylum Actinomycetota; class Actinomycetes; order Micrococcales; family Microbacteriaceae; genus Microbacterium; species Microbacterium sp. str. 'China'. The sequence continues at coordinate 2,821,943 of NZ_CP027434.1, forward strand.
GCCGGTCCGCCCCGTTCCAGTCCCTCCCCCGCTCCGCGTATGAGGCCACCCTCGACCTGCTGGCCGGCCGCTTCCCCTCCGACGAGTTCGCCGAGCTGCGGCCGCGCCTCGTCTGGGATCGCGATGCCGGCACGCTCACGGGCCGCCCGGGGGCACAGCGGATCGCGGTCACGAGCGGCGGCACCATCCCCGACCGCGGTCTCTTCGGCGTCTTCGTGGCGGGCGAGTCCACGGGTGCCCGCGTGGGCGAGCTCGACGAGGAGATGGTCTACGAGTCCCGCGTCGGCGACGTGTTCACCCTGGGCACCACGAGCTGGCGCATCGCCGAGATCACCCACGACCGCGTCAACGTCATCCCCGCCTACGGCCAGCCAGGCAAGGTGCCGTTCTGGCACGGCGACGGCATCGGCCGCCCGTTCGAGCTGGGCGAGGCGCTCGGGGCGTTCTCCCGCGAGGTGTCCGCCGCGAAGCCGGAGAAGGCGGAGCAGCGTCTCATCGCAGCCGGGCTCGACGAGCAGGCGCGCGCCAACCTCCTCGCGCATCTCTCCGAGCAGCGGGAGGCCACGGGCACGCTGCCGACGGACCGCACGCTCACCGTGGAGCGCGGACACGACGAGGTCGGCGACTGGCGGGTCATCCTGCATTCCCCGTACGGCATGAAGGTGCATGCGCCCTGGGCGCTCGCGATCAATGCGCGCGTGCGGGAGCGTCTCGGCGTCGAGGGCTCCGCGGTGGCGAGCGACGACGGCATCATCGTGCGCATCCCCGACGCCGAGTCGGAGCCGCCCGGTGCGGAGCTCTTCGTGTTCGATCCGGACGAGCTGGAGCAGCTCGTCACGCAGGAGGTCGGCGGCTCGGCGCTGTTCGCCTCGCGGTTCCGCGAGTGCGCCGCGCGGGCGCTGCTCATGCCCCGCACGAACCCCAACCGCCGCACGCCGCTCTGGCAGCAGCGCCAGCGCTCGGCCCAGCTCCTCGAGGTCGCCCGCCGGCATCCCACCTTCCCCGTGATCCTGGAGACCCTGCGCGAGGTGCTTCAGGACGTCTACGACCTGCCGTCGCTCCGGAAGCTCGCGACCAGCATCGCCGACCGCCGCATCCGCCTCGTCGAGACCCAGCCGGGGCAGCCGTCGCCGTTCGCGCGCGACCTCCTCTTCGGCTACGTCGGCGCGTTCATGTACGAGGGCGACTCGCCGCTGGCCGAGCGCCGAGCGGCCGCCCTGTCCGTCGATCCCGCACTGCTGGGCGAGCTGCTGGGCACGGTCGAGCTGCGCGAGCTCCTCGACCCCGACGTCATCGCGCAGTTCGAGCGCGAGGCCCAGCGCCTCGACCCGGAGCGTCGGGCGCGCGGCCTGGAGGGCGTCGCCGACCTGCTCCGGCTGCTCGGCCCGCTCGACGCCGACGAGGTGGCGAGACGCCTCGATCCGGAGTCCACCGGCGGAGCGACCGCGGCGACGCTGCTCGACGACCTCGTGACCGCGCGGCGGGCCATCCCCGTCACGATCGCCGGGGTGGCCAGGGTCGCCGCGATCGAGGACGCCGGACGCCTGCGCGACGCTCTCGGCGCAGCCCTGCCGACCGGCATCCCCGTGGCCTTCCTCGAGCCGCTGGCGGATCCCCTCGGCGACCTCGTGGCCCGTCACGCCCGCACCCACGGCCCCTTCACCACCGCGTCCGTCGCTGAGCGCTTCGGTCTCGGCACCGCGGTCGCCCGGCACACCCTGCAACGCCTGGAGACGAACGGCCGCCTCACGAGCGGGTACTTCCTCCCCACCGCGGCCGGCAGCGGCGACGACATCGAGTGGTGCGACACCGAGGTGCTGCGGCGGCTGCGCATGCGGTCGCTCGCGGCGATCCGCGGGTCCGTCGAGCCGGTCTCCCCGGAGGCCTACGCCCGGTTCCTGCCGGACTGGCAGCATCTCGGTCGACCCCTGGAGGGCATCGACGGCGTGCTCACCGTGATCGAGCAGTTCGCCGGCGTCCCCATCCCCGCCAGCGCCTGGGAGTCGCTCGTCCTGCCGTCGCGGGTGCGCGACTACACCCCGGCGATGCTCGACGAACTCACGGCCGCGGGCGAGGTGATCTGGTCGGGACACGGCACGCTCCCCGGCCGCGACGGGTGGGTCTCGCTGCACCCGGCCGATCTCGCCCCGTTCACCCTGCCCGATCCGGACGCGGAGATCGCCGCGGAGTCTCTGGAGGCGCGCCTCCTCGCGGCCCTCGCGGCGGGCGGCGCCTACTTCGCCGCGCAGCTCAAGGAGATGACCGGCGCCGAGAACGAACAGTCCGTGCTGGAGGCGCTGTGGTCTCTGACCTGGTCGGGGCATGTGACCAACGACACGTTCGCGCCGATCCGCTCGCTGCTGACCGGGGGCTCCCAGGCCCACAAGGTCAAGCGCCGCGCTCCGCGTGCGCGCACCTATCGCGGCATGTCGCTCACGCGCACGGCTCCGCGCCCGACCTCCATCGGCGGTCGCTGGTCGCTGCTCCCCGAGGTCGAGACCGATCCGGCGAGGCGCGCGACCGTCACCGCCGGACTGCTCCTCGACCGCTACGGGGTGGTCACCCGCGGGGCCGTGCAGTCCGAGGGCGTCCCCGGAGGTTTCGCGCAGGCGTACCGCGTGCTGGCCGGATTCGAGGAGGCGGGGCACTGCCGTCGCGGCTACGTGATCGAGAAGCTCGGCGCCGCGCAATTCGCCGCCTCCGCCACGGTCGACCGTCTCCGCACGTACGCCGGCCTCGCCGATCCGCCGCCGCGGAGGGCCGTCACCCTGGCGGCCACCGACCCCGCGAACCCCTACGGTGCGGCGCTCGGGTGGCCGAAGCTCGAGGGCGTCTCGCATCGCCCGGGGCGCAAGGCCGGCGGGCTCGTGGTGCTCGTCGACGGCGCCCTCGTCCTGTCGCTCGAGCGCGGCGGACGGACCGTGCTGTGCTTCACGGACGACGAGGAGGTGCTGCAGGCCGCCGCCGCCGACCTCGCGACGACGGCCAGGGACCGCCGCCTCGACACCCTCACCGTCGAGAAGGTGAACGGAGAGGGCGTGTACGGCACGATCCTCGGGCGGGCCCTGCAGGAGGCGGGCTTCGTCCAGACGCCGCGCGGCTTCACGCTTCGCAAGGCCGTCTGACTCGGTCTCACGAGTGGTACCATATTCCGTACCAGAAGGGGGACGACATGGCCATCACGACGAGTGAAGCGCGGCGCGATCTGTTCGGCCTGATCGAGCGCGTGAACCTCGATCACAGCGAAGTGGAGATCACCTCGCGCCGAGGAAGTGCCGTCCTCATGTCCAAGGCGGAGTACGACTCCCTGGTGGAGACGAGCTACCTGCTGCGCTCGCCCGCGAACGCTCAGCGACTCCTCAGCGCCCTGGCCGCTGCCCGCGACGGCGACGTCTCGGAGCACGACCTCGACGAGGCATGACGACCCGGCTCCTCGTCTGGACACCCGAAGGGTGGGAGGACTACGTGTACTGGCAGACGGAGGACCGTCGTGCTCTCAAGCGAATCAACCTCCTGATCGCCGACACCCTCCGCGACGACCCCTTCCAGGGGATCGGCAAGCCCGAGCCCCTCAAGCACGCGCTCGCCGGCGCCTGGTCTCGGCGCATCGATGAGGCTCATCGCCTCGTCTACACGGCGACCGATCGCCACGTGACCATCCTGCAGGCCCGCTATCACTACTGACCCCCCTACCCTGGAGCCATGATCCGAGAGTTCGCCGCCGGCGTCCGCACCCTGTTCCGCGGCTTTGGCGTGTGGCGCACCCGTCCGGGCCTGATGGCGCTCGGGCTCGTCCCCGCGGTCATCGCGCTCGTGCTCCTCGTGGCCGTCCTCGTGCCCCTGATCCTGTCGATGCCGTCGCTGTCCGCGTGGCTCACCCCCTTCGCCGACGGCTGGGTCGAGCCCTGGCGCCGGTTCCTGCGGACCGCGGTCAGCCTCGTGGTGGTCGCCGCCGCGCTCGCGCTGGCCAGTTCGGTGTTCAGCGCCCTCACCCTCACGATCGGCGACCCGTTCTATCAGCGCATCTGGCATGCCGTGGAGAAGGACCTCGGCGACCCGCCTCCCGCCGACGGCGGCAGTTTCTGGACCACCGTCGGTGAAGGTCTCCGACTGGTCGTGCTCGGCCTCGTGATCGCCGTCCTCGTTCTCCTCATCGGCCTCGTACCCGGTGTCGGCGGCGTCCTCGGCGCGGTGTCCGGCGTGGTCCTCACGGGCCGCCTGCTCGCGCGGGAGCTGACCGGTCGCGCCTTCGATGCGCGCGATCTCAGCCCCGCCGCCCGCGCCGCGCTGTTCTCGGGCAGTCGCGCCCGCGTGCTCGGCTTCGGCGTCGCCACCCAGCTCTGCTTCCTCATCCCGGGCGGCGCCGTCGCCGTGATGCCGGCCGCGGTCGCGGGAAGCACGATGCTGGCGCGCGACATGCAGGCCCGCACCCCGCTCGCCGTCGCCACCCCTGCACCGGCCCCGGGACGGCACGACCGCACTCCCGGGATCGCCTGATGCCCGAGGGAGATACCGTCTTCCGCACGGCCCGCCGCCTGGACGAGGCCCTCGCGGGCGGGGAGGTCACGCGCTTCGACCTCCGCGTGCCGCGCTTCGCGACCCTCGATCTGACCGGACAGCGGGTGCACGGCGCCATCCCCCGCGGCAAGCACCTCTTGCTGCGGATCGGCGAGAGCACGCTGCATTCGCATCTGCGCATGGACGGCGCCTGGTTCGTGTACCGGCCCGGCGAGAAGTGGCGGCATCCCGCGTTCAAGGTGCGGGCGATCGTCGGCACGGCGGAGCGCGAGGCGGTGGGCGTGGACATCGCCGAAGTCGAAGTCGTCCCCACCCGCGATGAAGACGACCTCGTCGGCTACCTCGGCCCCGATCCGCTCGCCGCCGACTGGGACGCGATCGAGGCCGCGCGCCGGCTCGGCGCCGACACCCGGGCCATCCACGTCGCCCTGCTCGATCAGCGCAACGTCGCGGGGTTCGGCAACGAGTACGCGGCAGAACTCCTGTTCCTCCGCGGAATCCTGCCGACCACCCCGACCCCGGAGGTCGACGTCGCCGCCCTCCTCGACCTGGGTGTGCGGACCATCCGCGCGAACCGCGACCGCCGCAACCGCACCTTCACCGGCATCGATCGTCCGGGCCAGGCCACGTGGGTCTACGGACGCGCCGGACGCCCCTGCCGACGCTGCGGAACGCTCATCCGTCGCGGGGAGCTGGGGGCCGATCCGACCCGAGAGCGGATCACGTTCTGGTGCCCCCGGTGCCAGCGCTGAGCCGTATCCATCCGCGGGAATGAATCTCCCCCTCCCGTGGTTGTTGATATATCCGGAGAACTCCGGAGCACGGGAGGAATCGTGGGCAAGAACTACGTCGACATCGAGAACGACCACGGAGCGACGCTGCGGTACCGCAAGCACGCCAACGGTCGCGGTCTCGTCGCGCATGGCGCCAAGGTGCATCCGAAGGCGCACATCGAGGCGGGAGCCTACATCGAACCGGGAGCACGCGTCGGAGCGGGGGCTATCGTCGCCCGCGGCGCGTGGGTGGACGAGGACGCCGTGATCGGCGAGGGCGCGTACATCGACGCCCACGCGCACGTCGGCCAGGGCGCGGCGGTCGGCGATCACGCGCACGTGGGGGTCCGCACCGACATCGGCGCCGGCGCCCGCATCGTGCGAGGCGCCCGCATCGGCGACGACGAGACGGTCGCGGCGGGGCTCACCGTCGCCACCGATCAGAAGGGTCTCTGGCTGGCGGCCTGACCGCTCTCAGAGCAGGCGCCGCTCCGACGCCCAGGCGGTGAGCTCGTGGCGGGAGGAGAGCTGCAGCTTGCGCAGCACCGACGACACGTGCGTCTCGACGGTCTTGATCGAGATGAACAGCGCGGCGGCGACTTCCTTGTAGGCGTAGCCGCGGGCGATCAGTCGCATCACCTCCTGCTCGCGCGAGGAGAGGCGGTCGAGCTCGTCCGTCGCGGTGGCGGTCTCGCCGGCGACGGCGCCGAACGCGTCGAGCACGAATCCCGCGAGCCGCGGCGAGAACACCGCGTCCCCCTCGGCGACGGCGCGCACGGCCTCGCTCACCTCGCGGCCCGATGACCCCTTCGTGATGTAGCCGCGCGCCCCGGCCCGGATGACCCGGACGACGTCGGCCGCCGCATCGGAGACGCTCAGCGCGAGGAACCGCGTCGTGGTCGGCCGCGTCCCTCGGATCACGGCTTCCCCACCCGTCGCGTCGTCGCCCTCACCGCCGGGGAGGTGCACATCGAGGAGCACCACGTCCGGGTCCGTCTCCACGATCACGGCGATCGCCGAGGGCACGTCCGCCGCCTCGCCCACGACCTGCACGCTCGCATCGAGATCGGCCCGCAGGCCCGAGCGGAAGATGGAGTGGTCGTCGACGATCACGACGCGAAGCGGGTCAGCCACGGGGCTCCTGTCGGATCGGTCCCCGCTCCGGGGACGAGATGGTGGGCAGGCGCAGATGCACCTCGGTACCGGCGTCGTCGCTGCGCACCGACCCCGTGCCGCCCGCGCGACGCAACCGCCCGATGATCGACTCCCGCACGCCGAGCCGATCGCCGGGCACCTCGTCGAGCCGGAATCCGGGACCGCGGTCGCGCACGAACACGTCGACCCCGTCGACACGACCCTCGATGTAGACGGAGATCTCGCCGCCCGCGTGCCGGGCGGCGTTCAGCATCGCCTCCCGGGCCGCAGCTGCCAGTTCCCCGCTCGCCCGCTCCGCCGACAGCCCCGCGGAGACCACCTCGATCCGGACCGGGTGGTCGATCTCGAGCGCTCCGGCGTAGTCGCGCAGGTCGGTCGGCAGGTCGCTGTCCGCCGGAGCATCGCCGTCGTACAGCCAGGCACGCAGCTCCCGCTCCTGCGCGCGGGCCAGCCGTGCCGCCTCGCTCGATGCCCCGGCCCGGTTCTGGATGAGGGCGAGCGTCTGCAGCACCGAGTCGTGCAGGTGGGCGGCCATGACGCTGCGCTGCTCCTCCCGGATGCGGCGCACCCGCTCCCCCGCCAGTTCCCGCCAGCGCGGGATGAGGGCCGAGGCCACCACCGTCACCAGCCCGGCCAGCGGGAGCAGAACGAGCACGACACCCGAGCGCGCGATCGGCCACGAGAGGAGCAGGAGGACCACGAGGCCGAGGACGAGCACCGCGAGGATGCGGACGGTGGTGGTGTGCCGAGGGCCGCGGGCCGTGTCGGTGCGATCGATGAGCGTCGCCCACAGCCCGGAGGCGGTCGCGCACAGCGTGGTGCCGCCGACGACCACGGCCGCCGTGCCCGGAGGGATCGATCCGTTCAGCCAGTCGCTGCCCCCGCGCCACACCACGACGACGAGGGCGCCGACGGCCGCGGGGACCAGCAGGAGCCAGGCGACCGGGAGGCGACGCGTCGGCGCGGTCGTCCCGTCCGTCCACGGCATGAAGGTCCAGCACCAGGCGTACAGGAGCACGCCCGCACCGCCGCAGAGCGTCAGAGCGACGAACAGCGCCCGCACCAGCCCGACGCGCACACCGAGGTGGCGTGCGAGTCCGGCGCTCACCCCGGTCACGAGGGCGTCGCGGTCGCGGGTCAGCGCCGGACGCACGGTCGCCGGCGCGGAGCCGGGGAGCGTGGAGACGGCGGAGGGCATACCGTCATCCAATCATCCGCCTCCCCTCTCCGGGACCTCCCCGGCGCGGAATCAGGGTGCGCTCAGGGGATCCCCCCATGGCCCCGCGGCGCTGCGGACCGCGAGGATCGACTCATGACGATTCCGACCGCTCCGCCACCGCCCGCCGACCACGAGGCATCGGCACCGGAAGCCCCCCGCCGGCCGCGCGGTGCCGACCGGTTCCTGCTGTGGGTCGCCGGCCTCGGCGTGGTGCGCACCGACGGCTGGCTCGGCGGTGTCGCGGCGGGCATCGCGATCCGCCTCCGCATCGATCCGCTGATCGTGCGCGGGGTCCTCGTCGTCGCGGCCCTCTTCGGCCTTCCGGCCCTGTTCCTGTACGCCCTCGCCTGGGCGGTGCTGCCGGACGTCGACGGCCGCGTGCATCTGCGTGATCTGCTGCAGCGCCGGTACGACCCCGTGCAACTCGGCATCCTCGCCCTCGCCGTGATCGGGCTCTTCCCGACTGCACCGCTCGCCGGGCGCCTGTTCGGCCTCGGCTACGACGGCTGGTCGGCACTGTCGACCCTCACCTGGGTGGTCGGGCTCGTGCTCGCCGCCGCCTTGCTCTTCCTCATCGTGCGTGCCGCGCGCCGCACTCCGGGCGCTTCCGCGCCGGATCCGGCGGAGGCTTCCGCCGATCCGGCGGCCCCGGCTGCGTCCGCCCCCGACGCGGGTTCGGGTCCCGCCACGGGGGCGGACGCCACTCCCTCCACGGCGACGGACGCTGCGGTCTCGGTACCGCTCGCCGACACCATCGGGCACGACGTCCTCGCCATCCCCGCACCTCCGGCACCCCTGCCTCCGGGCACCCAGGACCCCGCCGCGCTGGAGACCTGGCGCGCCCAGCACGCCGCCTGGAAGGAGCAGGATCAGGCCTGGCGCCGGCAGCAGCAGGATGCCGAGCGCGCCGCACGCGACCAGCTCCGCCGGGAGCGTCAGGCCGAGGCGGCCGTGTTCGCCGCCGCAGCCGCAGAGCGCCGACGCGTCCGCCGCGCGTCGAATCCGCGCGCCGGCTTCCCCTTCGTCATGACCGCCCTCGGACTCGCGATCGTCGTCGGCGCCGGCGTGGGACTCGCCGTCGGTGAAGCCCTCGGCGGCGCGCTGGGGCTGTTGTCCGGCGCGCTGGTCCTGGCCCTGGCGATGATCACGGCAGGAGCCCTCCGTCGCCGCAGTGGCGCCCTGGCCTTCCTCACCGTGCTGACGCTGGCCGCGGGTCTCCTCACGGGCTTCCTGTCCACGATGCCCGGTCTCACCCTCGGGTACGCCTCGCTCACGAACAACCAGGAGGCGCACGTCCGACAGCCGTTCGGCGACCTGTACCTGCAGCTCCACCGGCACGACGGCGGCCCCCGCCCCATCGAGATCGAGAAGGGGTCGGGGCGGACCGAGATCTTCGTCGATGCCGGCGTGCAGCTGCAGCTCTGCGGCACTGTGGGCGACGGGGTGGAGGTGAGCTGGCTCCGCGTCGATCCGGAAGACCCGATGGTCATGGACACCGGCGTCATCGCCGCCACGCCGCGGGGTGACGAGAACGTCCTCGCCGCGAACATCTCCGCCGAGGAGGGCAGTCCCTCCACGATCCAGCCCGTGACCATCGACCAGGCGAGCGGCGTCATCGTCGTGACCCTGCAAGAGCCCGAGGAGGGCCAGGAATGAGCACCGAGACCATCACCGCACCCCGGGTGCGCTGGGCATCCATCATCTGGGGCACGACCTTCGCCGCGATCGCCGCGGGGGCGCTGTGGTTCCTCACCGATGCGGAGCGCCGCGCCGCGCTGGCCGATGGCGTGGGGACGATGACTCCCGCCACCCTGCTCACGATCGTGCTCCTCACGGCCGGGGCCCTGTTCCTCGTAGGCGGTGTCGCCGGACTGGTCCGGCGGACCCAGCGGAACTCCCCCGCCGAGGTCTCGGAGGACGCCGAGTAGCCTGGATCCCATGGCGCACCAGGGACGACGACCCGCGAAGGGCTCCGGCAAGGGCTCACCCGCCCACCGGGGCCGTGCCGCGGGCGGCGGCTCACGGCAGGGGAAGCCGGCTCCGCGCCGCTCACCCCGCGCCGAGAAGGTCGTGTTCGACGCTCCGACCGCCGCACCCGAGGAGCCGCGGACGTTCCGCCTCGGTGCCGTGCCCGGAGCGACGCCGGGCAAGTGGATCGACACGTGGAAGCGGCGACTGCCCCACGTGGCCCTCGAACTCGTCCCGATCGAGGTAGCCGGGCAGCGAGAGGCGCTCGACGATCTCGACGCCGCCCTCGTGCGCCTCCCGCTGGACGATGACGCCCTGCACGTCATCCCGCTGTACGACGAGGTCCCGGTCGTCGTGGCCTCGACCGATTCGCACCTGCTCGCGGCGGACGAGCTGACGACCGCCGACCTCGACGGCGAGGTGCTGCACTCCCTGTCCGACGACGTGCTCGGGCCGGTGCAGGTGCCGGGCACCATCCCCGCACGCGTCGGACCCCTGCCGACCGCCGACGCGATCGCCACGGCGGCGACGGGTGTCGGCATCGTCCTCGTGCCGATGTCACTGGCCCGCCTGCACCACCGGAAGGACGCCGACTACCGCGTCCTCGCCGACGGCCCGGTCTCGACCGTGGCCCTCGCCTGGCCGCGCGACCGGACCACGCCCGACGTCGAGACGTTCGTCGGCATCGTCCGAGGACGCACCGCGAACTCGTCCCGCTGAGCCGTCAGGACCGGACCCTCCCCCTCGTTAGAATCGCCTGATGGCCTCGCTTCTCTACGTCTGCGTGCGACCCGAGATCGGGGCGGCGGATGCCGAGCACGCCTCGTTCCGGCGGGCGCTCGGAGTCGACGTGGTCGATCGTCTCGATCTGCTGCACGAGCCGCTGACCGAAGCCCACCTCGACCGCTACCGCGGCGTCGTCGTCGGCGGTTCGCCGTTCAATGTCACCGACGTCGAGAAGACCCCGGTGCAGCGGCGGGTGGAGGCCGATCTGGAGACGCTCGCCCACGCCGCACGGGAACAGCGGATCGCCGCCTTCTTCACGTGCTTCAGCATCGGGGTGCTCACCCGGCTCCTCGGCGGCGAGGTCGTGACGACCATGCCGGAGGCGGCGAGCGCGACGGTCATCGAGACGACACCGGAGGGCGCCGTCGATCCCGTGTTCGGCCCGTCCGGTCCGGCACTCACCGTCTTCACCGCGCACAAGGAGAGCGCCGCGACGACCCCGCCCGGGGCCGTCCTGCTCGCCACCAACGCGACCTGCCCCGTGCAGGCCTACCGGGTGGGCACCCACCTGTACGCCGCGCAGTTCCATCCCGAGCCGACGCCGCGCGACTTCGCCGATCGGATGACGTTCTACCGCACGACGGGGTACTTCGATCCGGCGCAGTTCGACGCGGTGCAGCAGGAGGTCCTCGCAGCCTCGGTCACCGAGGGCGCCGCCCTGCTCCGCCGCTTCGCCGAGCTGTTCGGCTGAGATCAGGACGGCGCGTCGCCGCGGAGCAGCGGGACGCGCTCGCGCAGGTAGGCGTCAAGCGGCATGAAACCGCCCGCCTGACTCCAGCGCACCGACGGCACGCCGTCGATGAGCGCGAGCGGACCGGAGGAGCCTCCGGCGTCCACCGCGTCGACGTCGATCACGCTCCAGCCGACGTGCACGACATCCCCTTCGCGGAAGCCGCCGCGGAGGGCGAGGGCCCGGCGCTCGGCCCGTGCGCGTGCCGACTCGGCGGTGTATCCCCGACGCCCCGGGTCCGCCGCGCGGAGCACCTCCGCCGTCGCCAAGGTATGCGTGTCGGTGAGCAGGATGACGCCGAGGTGCCAGGCCTCGCCGACACGGACGATCCGCCGCCCGCGCCAGCGCGAGTCCTTCTCCTCTCCGAGCCCCTCGCGGGGTGCACCGGCGAGCTCCTGCACGGCCTGGGTCAGCAGGGCGGAGGCGGTGGTCACAGCTCCCCCAGCGTTGTCTGGTCGGCGAGGCGCGGGCCGGCGACCTGAGCGCGATCGCCACGTAGCGTCATCCCGATCAGCGGGTACAGGAGCACCGACAGCATGCCCGCCCCGACGAGCGCGGCCGCGGTCCCGGAGTCGAGCATGTCCTGGTCCACGCCGATCGCGGTGACCGCGACGATGATCGGCAGCCCGGTGGCCGCGAGCAGGCCGAGCGCGGCGCGGTCACGTCCGCTCGCGCCCGCCGGGGCGGAGAGCTGGGCGGCCGACCCGCGGATCACCAGGAGCGCCAGCAGGAACACCGGCACCATGGACATCGCCGAAGGAGACGTCAGCAGCGCCTGCAGGTCGAAGGTCACCCCCGTGTAGAGGAAGAACACCGGCACGAGGAAGCCGAAAGCCAGGCCCTCGATCTTGCTCTCGACCTCTTCGGCATCCTTCTCCGGGGCCCTGGCCATGATGATGCGCCAGATCGCACCGGCGACGAACGCTCCCAGGAGCATGTCGAGGTCGAGCATGACGCTGAGGCCGACGAGGGCCGCGATGAGGAGGATCACGAAGCGCACCCCGAACTGGTCGGAGGTGTGGAGGGTCGCGCGCACGATGCCGTGCAGGCGCCCGTGCGGCACCCGGTGCGCGACGAGGACGGCGAGTCCCGCCAGCACGACGAAGGTCAGCAGCACCGCGGTGGCCAGGGGCGTCGTCCGAGTGCTGAGGAAGATCGAGATCGCGATCAGCGGCAGGAACTCCCCCACGGCGCCGATGGTGCTGATGGCGCGGCCGAACGGGGTGTCCAGCTCCTTCGCGTCGCGCAGGATCGGCATCAGCGTTCCGAGGGCGGTCGAGCTCAGCGCGATCCCGATGACGACCATGCCCTCGCCAGGGGCGAAGAAGAACCCGAGCCCGATGCCGAGCACGACGCTGAGCAGCCAGCCCAGCGACGCCCGGGCGAGGGGCTTGCCGGCCACCTGGCGGAAGTCGATCTCGGAGCCGGCGACGAAGAACAGCACAGCGAGCCCGAAGTCGCTGAGCTTCTCCAGCAGCGGACCGGGCTCGACCCAGCCGAGCACAGCCGGCCCGACGAGGATGCCGAGGACGAGCTCGAACACCACGATCGGCACCCGGACGAGCGGACGCACCCCGCGGGCGAGCAACGGCGCGGCCACCGCCAGCAGGGGGATCAGCACCAGTCCGATGTCGCTCGCATCCACGGTCTCAGGGTAGCGACGCCGCGGGCGATTCGCTCCCCACCCGCGCGGCACGGCAGAATCGATGCACACCCCGAGGAGCAGCCATGACCCAGCCCGATACCGCCCGCCTGCTGATCGCCTGCGACGACCAGCCCGGCATCGTCGCCGCGGTCGCCGGCGTGCTCGCCCAGCACGGGGCGAACATCATCTCGCTCGACCAGCACTCGACCGACTCCGAGGGTGGCCGGTTCTTCCAGCGGACCGTCATCCACCTCGACGGGCTCGCCGCCGCGCGCCCCGCGCTGGAGGCCGACATCGCGGCGGTCGCCGAGCGCTTCGGCATGGAATGGTCGCTGCACGACGTCGCGCGTCGCAAGCGCGTGGCGATCTTCGTGTCGAAGTACGACCACTGCCTGATGGAGCTGCTGTGGCGCACGCAGCGGGGTCAGCTCGACATCGACATCACCATGGTCGTCTCGAACCACCCCGACCTCGCCGAGGCCGTCCGCTCCTTCGGCGTGCCGTTCGTGCACATCCCCTCGACGGACAAGCAGGCGATGGAGGAGCGTCAGCTCAACCTTCTCCGCGGCAACGTCGATCTCGTCGTGCTCGCCCGGTACATGCAGATCCTCAGCGACGACTTCATCACGCGCCTCGAAGTTCCCGTCATCAACATCCACCACTCGTTCCTGCCCGCGTTCATCGGCGCGAATCCCTACGCCAGGGCGAAGGAGCGCGGCGTGAAGCTGATCGGGGCCACGGCGCACTACGCGACGGCCGACCTCGACGAGGGACCGATCATCGAGCAGGACGTCACGCGGGTCACACACTCCGAGTCCGCGGCCGAGCTGCAGAGCCGGGGCGCCGACGTCGAGCGTCTGGTGCTGGCCCGTGCCGTGCAGTGGCACGCCGAGGACCGGGTGATCGTGCACGGCCGCTCGACCGTCATCCTCTAGCGCCCGGCCGCTCAGCGGTCGAGGATGTCCACGGCGAGCCCATGCGACGCGGCGGCGAGGCGCTTGTCGTTCGTCCACAGCTCCGTGCACCCCGACAGCTGGGCGGCGGCGAGGTGCAGCGCGTCCGGGGTCTTCAGGCCGAAGTCGGCCCGGAGCTCGGCCGACCGGACGAACGCGGCCGTATCGAGCGCCACGATCTCCATCCGCTCGAAGAGAGCCAGGTACCGGTCACGGAGCTCCGGATTGCGCTCGCGGGCGGGGAGCACGAGGCATTCGTGCAGCGCCAGCGGACTCGACGCCACCTCGTCATCGACGTCGCGGAGTGCCCGACGCACGGCATCGCCCCTCGGACCGGGGTCCTCGATGGCGTAGATGAGGATGCACGAGTCGAGATAGATCATTCCCAGGCGTCCCGGTTCTCGGCGACCTGTGCGTCCAGCTCCTCGGCGGTCCGAGCGAGCCGGGGCGGAAGCGGATGCTGTTCGATCCACTCGACGAGGAGGCGGCCGCTCCGCACCACGTCGACCGGACCGATGGGGACCAGACGGGCGACCGGAGTGCCCCGCTTCGTGATGACCACGTCCTCACCCGCCTGAGACTCGGCGATCAGGCGCGAGAGGTTGTTTCGCGCTTCCAAGACGTTCTGCGTGGACATGACGCCATTCTAGCCAGGAACCTGGCGTTCCTCACCGGCCGGGGACTCCGGCGGCGAGCTCCGCGAAGACGTCGGCAGCGGTGGTCCCGCGCGCGAGCGGGGCGGCCTGCCCCATCCACAGCGACTGCAGCTCGCCCAGGTTCTGCTCCCCTGCCGCCGCGCGGAAGCGCCCGGTGAGCCAGTTCTGCATCGGGAACGGGGCGATCGTGCCGCTGGCCTCGATCGCCCGCACCGCGCGGTTGCGGGCTCCGCGGGCGAGGCGTCCGCTCATCGCCCTGGTCAGCACGGTCTGGTCGGCGGCGGTGGTCCGGATGGCGTCGCGGTGCGCTGCCGTCGCGGCGGACTCGGCGGTCGCGAGGAACGCCGTCCCCACCTGCACGCCGGAGGCACCGAGGGCGAAGGCCGCAGCGACCCCGCGGCGGTCCGCGATCCCGCCCGCGGCGATGACCGGCACGTCGACGGCGTCCACGACCTGCGGCACGAGCGCGACGGTGCCCACGAGCGACTCGGCCGCGGGGCGGAGGAACGACACCCGGTGCCCGGCCGCCTCGGCTCCCGAGGCGACGACCGCATCGACTCCGGCCTCGGCGAGCGCGACGGCTTCCGCGACGGTGGTGGCGGTGCCGACGATGCGGATGCCGCGGTCGCGGGCCTCGGCGACGAGAGCGGCGGACGGCACTCCGAACACCACGCTCAGCACGGCCGGGGCGACCTCCCAGATCGCGTCGAGCTGTTCGTCGAGCTCGGGGACGTAGCGCTCGGGCCGGGCCGGCACCGGAACCCCGACGGCCTCGTAGAACGGCTCCAGCGCCTGGGCGAAGACCGCGTGCTGCGGGTTCGGCGCGACCTCGTCCCCCACGGGCAGCCAGATGTTCAAGGCGAACGGACGGTCGGTGGCGCGGTGCAGTTCGGCTCCGACAGCGCGGATCCGGTCGCCGTCGTAGCCGTACAGCCCGTACGATCCCAGCCCGCCGGCCGCGCTCACCGCCGCCGTCAGCGCCACCGACGAGCTCCCCCCGAACGGTCCCAGCACGATCGGATGCTCGACTCCCAGAAGTTCTGTCGCCATACCCCGACCGTACGCCCTTCGAATCGCCTGAATGGCTCCATCGGCGGCCCGGATACAGCAATTCGGGCGATTCGAACGGGGTAAGCTCGCGGCATGAGCGAGTGGTTCGGGCAGATGCTCGGCTTCGTCGCGGCCGCGATCGGCCTCGTGACGATGCCGGATGCCGCCGCGCTCGGCCTCGCGATCGCGCTGCTCGCCGTCACGGTCCTCACGCTCTCGCTCGCGCTGAGCGTGCGCCACCAGACCTCCGCCGATGCCCCGCACCCGCTGCGGGCGATCGATGTCGGAACGCTCCTCCCGCAGAGCGATCCGGATGCCGCGGGACACCCTCGTCCGCGAGCGCCGGGAGTCGCGACCGCCGCGTAGCCCGTCCGACCGGGACCGCGCGGCCTTCGCCGACCCCTCCCGACCTCATCGAACGGACCTTCCCGTGGACATCTTCGCCTTCCCTCCCCTCGCCGCGCTCCTGGACGCCGCCTACGGTGCCCTGAACGGCCTCTCGACCCTTCTCGAACCCCTCGCCGGACCCTCCGCCGCCGCCCTCGCCGTGGTCCTCGTGACCCTCCTCGTGCGCGCCCTCCTCATCCCCGTCGGCATCTCCCAGGCCCGAGCCGAGCAGACCAGGGCCCGCCTCGCCCCGAAGCTGCGCGCGCTGCAGCAGCGCCACCGGAAGAACCCGGAGCGCCTGCAGCAGGAGATGATGGCGCTCTACCGCGCCGAGAACACCTCGCCCTTCGCCGGGATGCTGCCCGTGCTGGCACAGGCACCGGTCGTCGGCCTGCTCTACACACTGTTCCTGCGACCGGAGATCGCCGGGCACCCGAACGAGCTGCTCACCCAC
The DNA here is from genome assembly GCF_002993305.1 of Microbacterium sp. str. 'China'. NCBI lineage: Bacteria > Bacillati > Actinomycetota > Actinomycetes > Micrococcales > Microbacteriaceae > Microbacterium > Microbacterium sp. str. 'China'. The sequence continues at coordinate 2,838,237 of NZ_CP027434.1, forward strand.
GACCTCTTCGGCGCCCCGCTCGGCACGAGCCTGGTGTCGGCGCTGTTCGGCGGCACCGCGACCGCGGCGACGTTCGCGGTCTTCGGCGTGCTGCTGGCCGTGATGATCGCCGTCGCCGAGGTCACCCGGCGGGTGTTCCGACCGGTCCCCGTCGAGGGCGACGACTCCCCGCTCAGCTCCCCCGGCGTGCTCCGGATGATGTCGGCGCTGCACTACCTCACCGCGGTCTTCGCGGCCTTCGTGCCCCTGGCCGCCGCGCTCTACCTCACGGTCACGGTGGTGTGGACCCTCGTGCAGCGGGTGGTCCTGCGCCGCCGGTACCCGCTGCCGGAGCCGGTGGCCGTCCGGGCGTGAGAGCCGCCCGATCGGAGGGATGTCAGTCGGGAAGCGGGATCGGCGCGGTGAACGGTCCCGCGGGGCCGTCGCCCCTCCGGTCGCGGCGCACGCCCAGCGTCGTCCCGACGCTCGCGGCGATCACGAGCGCCACCGCGAGCAGCCGCAGCGGCGTGGCGTCCTGTCCGAGGATGAGCCACCCGGCGAGGGTCGCGAACGCGGGCTCCAGGCTCAGCAGCACGCCGAACACCCGCTGCGGGAGCCGGCGGAGCGCCGCGAGCTCGAAGCTGTACGGGATGACCGACGACAGCACCGCGGTGACCGCCGCGAGGAGGAGGAGCTGCGGGTCCAGCGCCACCGTCGCCGCCGCCGGCACGCCCACGGGGATGAGGAGCACGGCCGCGACGACGAGCCCCATCGCGAGCCCGCTGCTGCCGGGGATGAGGGCGCCGACGCGCGCGCTCATCCGGATGTACATGACCCAGAAGCCGGCCGCGACGAGGATGAAGACCACGCCGAGCGGATCGAGGGGTTCGGCGCCGGCGAGGCCGTCGACCCCGAGCAGCGCCATGCCCAGCAGGGCCACGCCCACCCAGACCGCGTCGGCGAGACGACGGGTCAGCACGGCGGCGAGCACGAGCGGCCCGAGGAACTCGATGGCCACGGCCGGCCCCAGGGGGATGCGGTCGATGGCCGCATAGAAGAACCCGTTCATCGCGGCCAGCGACACCCCGAACAGCACGGCGGCGAGCCACTGCGACCGGGTCCAGGCGCGGGGCCGGGGGCGCACGATGACGACCAGCAGCAGCGCGGCGATCGCGACGCGGAGCGACGTCACGCCCCACGGCCCGAGGACGGGGAAGAGCTGTGCGGCCACGGCGGCGCCGAACGGCAGCGAGAGGCAGGATCCGATGACGAGCGCGACGCCCACGAGGGGTCCGGATGCCGCGGGTCTCTGCACCAGACAAGCTTAGGCGGCGGGGCCCTGCCTCCCCGCCGCCTGCGCCGTCCTCGCGCGGATCAGAGCGGCTTGCCACCCGTCACCGCGAGCACCGCGCCGGATACGTACGACGACTCCGCCGAGGCGAGGTACACGTACGCACCGGCGAGTTCTGCGGGCTGCCCCGCGCGTCCGAGCGGGGTGTCCTGACCGAACGTCTCCAGGCGCTCCGGCCCCCATCCGGTCGCGGGGATCAGCGGCGTCCAGATCGGCCCCGGCGCGACGGCGTTGACGCGCACGCCGCGCGGACCGGCCTCCTCCGCGAGCGCCTTGACGAACGCGACCTGGGCCGCCTTCGTCATGGCGTAGTCGATGAGTCCCGGCGACGGCTGCGCCGATTGCACCGACGAGGTCACGATGATGCTGGATCCCGGCTCGAGGTCGGGGAACGCAGCCCGGGCCGAGAAGACGAGGCCGGCGAGGTTCGTGTCGAACACGCGGCGCATCTTCTCGGTATCGAGGTTCTCGAAGCCTTCGATGTCGTGCTGATAGGCCGCGTTGAGCACGAGCACGTCGAGGCCGCCGAGCTCGCGACGCGCACGGTGCACGGCGTCGGTCGCGAAGGCCTCTTCGCGGACGTCGCCCGGGATGCTGACGCCGGTGCGACCGGCTTCGCGGACGAGCGCGAGCGTCTCCTCCGCGTCCGCCTGCTCCTCGGGCATGTGCACGATGGCCACGTCGGCACCCTCGCGGGCGAAGGCGATCGCGACCGCCCGTCCGATGCCGGAATCACCGCCGGTGATGAGAGCGCGCCGTCCCTCGAGCCGGCCGTGGCCGACGTAGGACTGCTCGCCGTGGTCCGGCTCCGGGGTCGTCTTCTCGGTCAGGCCCGGCTGGTCCTGGCTCTGCGCCGGGAATCCGTCCTCGTGGTGGGCGTGTCGGGGGTCGGTGAGGCCGCCGTCGCGGGTGGTGTCGGTCATATCCGCTCCTCCTGTCATGGGGCTGTCGATCGGGTCGTGATCGAGCCTCGCGGCTTCGGAGGGCGGACGGCAGGGGGTTGACAGCCCGGGGCGGTCTCCGCGAAAGCGGGTGTCAGCCGGCGGAGGGGACCTCGCCGTGCGGGGGCTCGGCACCCTCTGCGGGCTCGGGGACGAGGTAGAGCCCGCTCGGGGAGTTCGCGGTGAAGGCGAGCGCTTCGACCCACGCCCGGTTGACGGCGGGCTGGCGGCTGCCGAAGTACTTGAAGACGAGCGAGCTGCCCGGCTGGATCCAGACGGTGGTCCGGCCACCGCCGACGCTGGCGTCCTCGCGCCAGCTGAACGGGAACGGCTCGCCGCGACGCAGCTTGGCCGTGATGACGAGCTGCAGGTGCGTGAGCGCCCGATCCTCGATCTCGGTCTTCACGCTGCCTTCGTAGATGAACTTGCCCATCGGGTGATGCTCCTCGGTCGGGTGGTCCTCAGCCCGGCGGACACTGCCGGGATCGGCCTATGGGTAGAGGGTAAGCCCTCGGACGGGGCGCACGGCAAATCAGCCTCGGAGGGCGATGCGCGCGTGGAAGTCAAGGCCCTGCGCGCGATCCGCGCGACGATTAACCTCGAATCATCGACACCCGAGGAGGGCACCGCCATGACTGACCGCCACATCGACGACCGTCCCGAGGAGGGCTACACGCCCGGCACCACCCACGCCGAGCGCGGCGCGGGCAACCCGCGACTGCGCGTACGGCGCGACGACGAGCGCACCGAGTTCGCGCTCGACATGGAGGAGGTCCGCATCGGATCGGCCGCCGGGAACGAGCTGCGCCTCGCCGACACCGAGCCGGTGCACGCGACGGTCGTGCATGACGACCGCGACGAGTACGTCGTGACCCTGCACGCCGACGGCGAGATGAACTCCAACCCCGACGCCGACGCGACCCACCCCGGCGAGCGCACCGAGACGCTGCGCACCGGATCGCGCTTCACGGTGGGCCCGTGGGAGCTGGTCTTCGCCCGCGACGAGTTCGCCGACCACGGCCGTCCCTTCGGCGGACGCCAGGGCGGCGAGTACTCCGACCAGCCGCTGCAGGAGGCGCGTGCGGGCTACGACGCCGACGACGAGCGGCTGTCGCAGGCCGACGTCAACGACGAGCGGTCTCAGTCGGATTCCAAGGCCGACTGATGGTGCGGGGTGCCGACGGGCTTCGACTCCGCTGACCCTCGCTGACGGAGGTAGATCGCGAACGCGACCATCGTCCCCACCGCGAGGAACTCGGACTGCCAGTTCTGCAACGTGCGGTCCCAGAAGTCCGAGCTGGTGACGTAGTCGCCCCAGGTGATCGCGGCGAGGCCATGCATCGCGTTCTCCTCGTTCATCACCACTGTCCCGGCGAGCGACTGCGCGAGCCAGGACAGCACGAACACCGCCCCCATCACGAGCAGCAGCGAGTTGCCGAACACCGCCGATCGCCACCCGCCCGCCCGGGCCCACCGCGGAGAGTCCGGGTGGGCGTGCGCGCCGACGAGCTGATCCGCGTCGCTGCCCGGTCCCTCGTCGCCGGGCTTCTTCGACTCCGGCGAGCCCTTCTGCACGAACCAGATCGTCGCGGCGATGAAGAGGAAGAACTGCAGGAACTCCGACTGCCAGTTCTCGGCGACGTCGACCGCGAAGTCGGACGACCAGAGGAAGTCTCCGAAGCCGATCGTCGGCTGCCCATGATCGAGGAGCTCGTCGTTGTTGCGGAGGTAGCCGGCGACGGCCTGGCCTGCCAGAGCCAGCACGAAGAGGGCGAGGAAGAAGAGGCTGAGGGCGTGGTCCTTGATGCGCGAGCCCATCGTCATCGCCCTCCCAGCGGCAGGCCGATCATCACGGCGAGACCGACGCCGATGATCCCCGCCCAGATCCAGAAGACCGCCCGCATACCCGCGGTGTCCCGCGCATCCTCCGTCATGTCCGCCTCCTTCGTCGGTGTGACTCGCCTCGACGATGGCGCCAAGGAGGACGGCCCTCCAGGGGCTTGACGCGGACGCCGTTGTCAATCCCCTGCGACAGGGCGCCGCGGGGTTTGTAGCGTAGGGGACCCGACGAGAGGAGCGCCCCGATGACCGCACCGAACGAGACCCCTGACCTCGAACACCTGGGCGAGCTCGCCCGCAGTCGAGGTCTGCGCGTGAGCGTGGCGGAGTCGCTCACCTCCGGACGCCTCGCGAACACGATCGGTGCCGGCGAGGGCGCTTCGGGCTGGTTCGCCGGCGGCATCGTCGCGTACTTCACGGAGGTCAAGGAGAGGGTGCTGGGGCTCACCCCGGGCACCGACCCGACCTCCGCAGCCTGCGCGGAGCAGCTCGCCCGGGGCGCACGGGAGCTCTTCGACGCCGACATCTGCGTCTCGACGACCGGCGTGGGCGGGCCCGGTCCGGAGGGTGGTCATCCCGCGGGCACGGTCTACCTCGGCTGGGCGACCGCCGACGACGCCGGGCACCGGAGGCTGGCCCTGACCGGTGACCCGGACGAGATCCTGGCGGCGAGCGTCGACGCCGCGGTGCGACTGCTCGCCTTCCACGCCGAGGGGCTGCACCCCGCAGGGCCACGGCGCACCGGGTCCGACTGAGGCCTCAGCGGCCTGGCACCAGCCCCACCCGCAGCGGGGCTCCCGGCGCCGCAGCCTCCGTGAGAGCGGCGTCGATGTCGAGCAGCGGTCGCACGGCGCCCACGGCCTCGGCGAACGGATACGCGCGCCCGCGACCCGCGAGGAACGACACCGCTGCCGCGAGGTCGTCGGCGCCGTAGTTGTGGACGCCGGTCACCGTGACCAGCCGGCGGACGAGATCCTCCGCGTCCAGCGAGACGGGCGCCGCCGGGAACACGCTCCCGACGAGGACGACCGTGCCGCCGACGGCGACGCCGGCGAGGGCCTCCCCCACCGCATGCCCAGATGCCTCGATGACCACGTCCGGGTCACGGTCGAGCGCGGTGGCTCCGAAACGGGAGGCGACGGCTCGGCGGTCGTCGTCCGGGTCCCGGACCTCGACGACGGCGCCGTGCTCGGCCGCGATCGCCGCGGCGCTGATCCCCACCAATCCCGCGCCGTGGATGCGCACCGCGGCGCCGTCCAGATCGATGTCGCGGGCGGCCCTCGCCACGGCGGCCCATGCGGTCGCCGTCGCACAGCCTGCGGGAGCCAGCACCGCGGCCGGCAGCGCCTCCGGCACGCGCACGATCGCGGTACCTGCCCGCAGCTGCACGTGACTGGCGAACGCCCCGGTCAGGTCGCCGTGGGCGCCGACGCGGTCGTGGCCGTACTTGCCGAGATCCCGGCACTTCTGCGTGAGGCCCCGCCGACAGCGGTCGCAGGTGCCGCACGACACCGTGACCGACCACACCACGCGGTCGCCGATGCGCAGCGGGGTGCCGTCCACCGCCGTCGCACCGTCGTCGCCCAGCGCGATGACCCGACCGACGCTCTCATGCCCGAGGACGAGAGGCGCGGGCGCGGACCGGCGCCCCTGCACGGTGTGCACGTCCGATCCGCAGATCGTCGACATCTCCACGGCGACGAGCACGTCCCGGTCACCGAGCGCGACCCCGGGGACGGCGATGGTCTCGTGCGGGTGGCCTTCGCCGATCCAGACCATCGCGGTGGCAGCGGGGCGCAGCGCGACGTCCCTCCGGTGACCGGGTGGGCGGATCAGCACCGTTCCCATGGTTCGAACCTCAGACGGAGGCGACGGCAGGAAGGAGCTCGCGCTGCGCCAGCGCTGCTCGCAGCGCCGTGACGTCGGACAGCACGGCGTCAGCCCCCGCTCCGCTCAGCGCCGCGCGATCGTGCGCCCCGGTGAGGATCCCCGCGACGAAGCCGGCCCCCGCACGACGGCCGGACTCGACGTCGCTCACGGTGTCGCCGGCGACGGCCACCGCCTGCACCGCGGACGCTCCCGTGCGCAGAAGGGCGGTGAGGACGAGATCGGGCGCGGGGCGTCCGCGGCCGGCATCGACCGGAGACAGGGCGAGGTCCACGAGTCCTCCCCATCCGAGGCCATCGATGAGCGCCTGTCGCGTGACCGGAGCGAACCCGGTGGTGAGGACGACGGTGAGCCCCGCGTCCTTCAACCCCTGGATCGCGTCCGCCGCTCCGGGGATCTCCGCGACGCCGTCCTCGGCGACGATCTCGGCGTACGCGGTCTCGAACGCCGCGGTGGCCTGCCGCGCCGCGCTCGCATCGCCGCCCGCGAGATGGAGGAAGACGTCGAACTTGGACTGCCCCATCGTCTCCCTGACGTGCTCGAGGGCATCCTCCCAGGGCAGCCGCGCGGCGACGCCGGTGCGCTCGGCGGCGCGCTGGAACGCCTGCTCCACCACGCCGTCGTCCACGACGGTGGTGCCGGCCATGTCGAGGACGACGAGTTCGATCGGAGTGGTCATGGTGTTCCTTCCAGAGCAGGGGTGCCGCCGAGGGCGGCGGTGAGATTGAGGTCGGCGAACCCGAGGCCGCAGGTCATGCCGATGCCGGTGGTCGCAGCGAGCACGAGGGCGCCGTCGTCTCCGCGGTCGACAAGGAACTCGCCGGGGGCTTTCGCGTACACGCCCTGCCACCGCTCGATCACCCGCGGCGCCGCCCCCTCGAACAGGGCCTCGGCCTCGCTCAGGAACGCGGTGAAGGCGGCCTCCGGCTGGAACGGAGAGGGGGCGGCATCGGTGACGTGCGAGTCGCCGAGGATGAGCGTGCCGTCGGGCAGCTGCGTGTACATCTGATTGAGATCGAGGGCCGCGAGATCGGGGCGCTCGGCATGCAGGCGCTCACGGAGGACCCGGGCCTCTGGCCCTTCGGCGAACCTCCCGTATCGGATGAGGGACCAGCCGGTCAGCAGGGGCGCGGTCAGCGGACGAGGGAAGGAGACGGCCGCCCGCATCATGTCCAGCGCACAGCGCACCACCCCGTGACGCTCCGCGACCTCGGGCAGGAGCTGGTCGATGTCGTGGTTGACGGCTACGACCACCGCCCCGGTGTCGATCGCCCCGCGCGTGGTCTCCACCCGGCCGGCGCCGAGGGCCGTGACCGCGGTGCGGAAGCGGAACTCGACGCCCCGTGCGGTCAGGTAGCGCACGATCGTGGTCGCCGCGGTGCGCGGGTTCGTCTGCAGGTCGGCCTCGATGAGGGCACCGCCGACGAGCCCGTCGCGGCGCAGCGGGGCACGACGCAGGAGCTCGTCAGCCTCCAGCATCCGGATGCCCCCGTCCTGTGCCGCCGCGGAGAGCACGGCGAGCTCGTCCTCGTGGCGGGCGGCCACGAGCGTGCCCGACTCGCGGAGCCAGAACCCCGCGTCCCTGGCGAGCTGCAGCCAGAGTTCACGGGACGCATCCGCGTACCGCTGCGCCTCTCCGCCCTGCGCGCCGATGCAGAGGTGGCCGAAGTTGCGGATCGTGGCGCCGGTCGGGGCGGCGCCGCGCTCGACGACGACGACCCGGAGCCCGCGGCGCACGGCGGCGAAGGCGGCGCCGAGGCCGACGATGCCGGACCCCACCACGACGAGGTCGGGATTCTGCTTCGCCCCGGTCATCGGAACACCTTCCTCATCCACATCGCGAGACCCTCGACGGCGAGCACGGTCACGAGGATCATCAGGACGATCGCGGTCACGGTCTCGTAGCGCGAACCCTGGCTGGCGTTCAGCAGGTAGTAGCCGACACCGCCGCCGCCGACGATGCCGAGGATCGTGGCCGCGCGGATGTTGGTGTCGAGCATGTAGAAGCTGTGCCCGATGAGCGCTCGGGTGCCCTGGGTCAGCGTGGCCGCCGTGTACGTCTGCATCCGTGTGGCGCCCACCGCCCGCAGCGCGCGCTCGGGCCCGCGGTCGACCTCCTCGAAGGAGTCGGCGATGAGCTTGCCGAGCAGTCCGATCCCGCCGATCGCGAGCGCGATGACACCGGCCTGCGCGCCGAGACCCGTGATGACGACGAGGACGATGGCGAGGATCAGCTCGGGGATGCCGCGGATGCCGACGAGCAGCAGACGGGCGGTGCCGCGCCCTGCCGCGTGCGGAGCGACGTTGCGCGCGGCGAACGAGCCGAGCAGCAGCGAGGGAAGGAGGGTGAGGACGGTGGCGGCGAGTGCGATGGCGACGGTCTCCCGCATGGCCTGCAGCATCGCGACCGTGTCGTAGCTGCCGAACGACGGCGGCCAGAACCGGGCGGCGACGTCGGGCAGCTTCGCCCAGAAGGTGAACAGGTCCGACCAGGTGATCTGGCTCACGACGACGCTGCCGACCACGACGAGGACCGTGACGATCCCCGCCGCGGTGTGGCGCATGCGCTGCGCGGTCCACGGACGACGCACCGCGGCCTCCGGGCTCACCGCCCACGCCGGGCGGCCCTCGGCGGGCGCGTGCGACCGCCGACGCAGGCGCGGGTGCACGATCCGGTCCATCCACGACCGCGTGTGCTTCTGCTCGCCGAGCATCGCACCGCGCACGGTGCTCGAGACGATCTCCATCACGATGCAGAGCACGAAGATGACGAGCGCGATCCCGAGACCCTTGCCGTAGTTCAGCGCCTTGAACGCGTACGACATCTCGAGCCCGAGGCCGGCGACGCCCACGTAGCCGAGTACGACGCTCCCGCGCAGGTTGATGTCGTTGCGATGCAGCACGGTGGCCACCCAGCTCGGCAGCACTTGCAGGAGGATGCCTGCGGTGAACTCCTGGAGCTTCGAGCCACCGGCGGCACGGATCGCGAGACGGGGCCCTTCGTCGATCTGCTCGATGGCGTCCGCGAACATCTTGGAGATCATGCCGATCGAGTGGATGCCGATCGCGAGGATGCCGGGCAGCGTGCCGAGCGAGAACATGAGCACGAACGCCATGGCCAGCACGACGTCCGGCAGCGCGCGGGTGAGGACGCCGAGGAATCGGGCGGCCGCGCGCCAGCCTGCGCCCGGCGTGGTGTTGGCGGCGGCGAGGTAGGCGATGGGCACGGAGAGCACGGCCGCCAACAGCGTGCCGACGAGCACGAGGCCGACGGTCAGGGCGATGAGCCAGGCGAGGTCGGCCGGCGCGGGAAAGGAGAGTCCGCCGACCCTGGCGAGGAAGTTCTCGGCGTTGCCCCAGCTCTGCACCATCGCGGGGATCGAGATACCCACGTCGCGCACCGCCAGGATGCCGAGCACGACGAGGACGACGAGCGTGAGGCCGGCAGCGATGCGCTCGGCCGAGAGCGGCCGCTTCGGCGCCCGCTCCGCGACGCTTGCCCGTCCCTGGGGCGCTGAGCCTGTCGAAGCGCCCTGGGGCGCTGAGCCCGTCGAAGCGCCCCGTGTCGAGGCCCCCACCGCTGTCATGACGCCGCCACCGTGGTCACGGCGTCGACGAGTTCCACCTGCACGGCGCGCATCTCGGCCGTGGTCGTCGCGACGCGGCCGTAGATCTCCATCACCTCGGCCTTGGTGAGTCCGTCCGTCGGGGTGTCCAGGACGACTTCGCCGTGCCGAAGCCCGACGATCCGGTCGGCCCAGCTGATCGCGAGGTCGACCTGGTGCAGGCTGCACACGACGGTGAGGCCTTCGTCGGCGGCGATCTCGCGGATGAGCGCCATCACCTGCTCGCTCGACTCCGGGTCGAGGGAGGCGACGGGCTCGTCGGCCAGGAGGATCGCCGGCTTCTGCATGAGCGCCCTGGCGATGGCCACCCGCTGCTGCTGCCCGCCGGACAGCGTGTCACTGCGCTGGTAGGCACGGTCGAGGAGGCCGACGCGGTCGAGGTGCTCGAGGGCGGTCAGCTTGGCGGCGCGGGGGTAGCTCCACAGCCCGAGCCGCGGGCCGCGCATCCGGGAGAGCGACCCGGTCAGCACGTTCTCCAGGACGGTCAGCGAAGGCACGAGCTCGAACTGCTGGAAGATGAAGCCCACGCTGCTGCGAAGCTGTCGCAGCGCCCGGCCCTTCATCGCGGGCACGGACGCGCCGAGCACCTCGACGGACCCGGAGCTGGGCAGCTCCAGGCCGTCGAGATGCCGCAGCAGCGTGGACTTGCCGGAACCGGAGAGCCCGAGCAGCACGACGATCTCTCCCCGCGCCACCTCGAGCGTGACGTCCTTGAGGGCGGTGGTGCTGCCGAAGGTCTTCGTGACGCCGGCGAGGCGGATGAGGGTGTCGGATGCCGCGGTCATGGCTTCTCCTGTCGTCAGGCGCGGGGCGTCAGCCCTGGCACTGCTCGGCTTCGGTCTCGGCGCAGATGTCGCGGATGAGGTCGTAGTAGGCGTCGTCCACCGGCTTGGTGGCGTAGAACACGCTGCGGAACGCGTCCGAGTCCGCACTGTCGATGCCCGCCGCGATGATGTCGTCGATGGTGACCTCGCCGAGGGCGTCGACGAGCTGCTTCGCCACGTCGTCCGGCAGGGACGAGGAGTAGACGAGCGGAGCGCCCGGGACCATCGTCTCGGCGATGACCTTCACCTTGTCGGACTTCTCGACCTCGGAGTCCTCGGCGAAGCCGGCCTCGCACTCGACGCCCTCGCCGACCTTCTGCACGCTGACATCGTGCTTGCCCGCGAACACGGGCGTGATGTCGGTCTTCGGGTCGACGCCCGCCTCGAGGAGGTTGTACGACGGGAAGAGGTAGCCGGAAGTGGACGAGGGGTCCACGAAGCAGACCTTCTTGCCCGCGAAGTCCTCGAGGCTGGAGATGTCGCTGTCCGCCGGGACGATCGCCTGCGAGTAGTAGCCGGGCTCCTGGCCCTCCTCGGTGACGATGGACGAGATCGGGGTGAGCTTCGCGCCGTTGTTGGTCGCGGTGACGTAGGTGAACCCCGAGAACGAGGCGACGTCGACCTTGCCGGCGACGGCGGCCTCGATGAGCGCGGCGTAGTCGGTGGACTCGTGGTACTCGACGGTCTTGCCGGTGACCTCGGCGATGTAGTCCATGAGCGGCTGGTAGTTCGTCTCGGTGTCCACCGAGTCGGGGACGACGCCGAAGACGAGCGTGTTCTCGTCGACGGCGAAACCGCCGGCGGACTGTGCGTCGCCGGGGGCGTCGGTGGCATCGGCCGATCCGGAGCAGGCGGCGAGGCCGAACGCGAGGATCGCAGCGCCGGCGAGGGCGGGGAGAGCGCGGAGCTTCATGAGGACCTTTCAGGGTGGGAGGAGTGATCCAGGGACGACTCTCCCAGCCGTCGGGCCGACATGTATACCTATCTCGGAAGAGTTCAGGCGGCGTTCACCCGCGATTCTTCTGGATGAACGGCCCCACAACACACAGGCCCGGACACGACAGACGAAGTAATGTACCTATGTGGCCGAACCTGTGTACACCCAGATCGCCGACGACCTCCGCGCGCGGATCGTCGACGGCACGCTCCGGCCCGGGGACGATGTCCCCACGGAGGCGGAGCTCGCGGAGCGGTGGCACACGTCGCGGGGTCCGATTCGCAACGCCCTGGCGGCCCTCCGCGCCGAGGGGCTGATCGAGACCGGCCGGGGGCGCCCCGCCCGCGTGGTGGCGCGCAAGGCGAATCAGGCGGTCGACGTCTCGGTCCCGTTCACCCGCTGGGCGCGGGATCTCGGCGTCACGCCGGGCGCGCAGACGCAGGAGCTGAGTCTGCGACGCGCGGGCGATCTCGGCCCGGCACTGGGCGTCGGACCCGACGACACGATCGTGAGCGTGGTACGACTGCGGCTGCTGGACGGACGGCCGACCATGCTGGAGCGACTGGCCTACACGGAGGACGTCGGCCGTCGGCTGTTCGACGTCGACCTCGACGCGGTCTCGATCACCGAGCACCTCGCGTCGGTCGGGCATCCGATCGTCACCCTGCAGCACGTGATCGATGCCGTGGCGGCCGACGATCAGGACTCGGCGCTCCTGCGCGTGCCCCGCGGGGCGCCCATCCTGCGGTTGACCCGGACGTCCAGGGACGCGGAGGGGCGCATCTTCGAGGCGTCGGAGGACCGCTACCTCAGCGAGGTGGTGCGCTTCACGGTGGCGGCGTCCGGGATATCGACGGACGGGCACTTCATGAGAGCGGTGGGCGCCTGAGGCCCGGAGACAGATTCGCGACCGCGGGCGCGGGAGTCTAAGAAGCCAGAAAGATCGCGCCCGCGATCGCAGCGCTGGGGACGCTTTATCTGGGGAGCCTTCAGGATATGTCGGCGCCGCGAGGCCGCTGAAGTGCCGAATGTCGAGACACTCGTAGACTTTCGTCTACGGCCTCGGGGCCGGAATCACGGGCTTCATCTCAGGATACGCGGGGCTCACACCACCGGCAACACGGCGGACACGAGCCAGTGCCCGTCCACTTCACCGGCGCTGAACTCGCCGCTGGCACCCATCACGCGTTCGGCCATGCGCCCGAGCCCGGTCCGGCTGGAGGAGAGCTCACGACGCGGCGTCGTGGGCAGCGGGCTGCGCAGCGACAGATGGGCTTTGTCGTCGTCAACGGCGAGACGGATCTCGACGGTGCCGGGGCCTGCGTACTTCAGAACATTCGTGGCCGACTCGCGCACGATGCGCGCGAGCACGATCTCGACGGCACGAGGGATCCGTTCGTCGCCGGGGTTTCCGTCGAGGATGACGTCGTGCCCTGCCGCTTCGAACTCGGCCTGCGCCTCCTCGACCGCGGCGACGAGGTCGCCCGTCGGCATGCCCGCTGCACGGGGGCCGTCGTCGGCGAGGTCGATCACGAAACGGAGGTCGGTCATGGCTTTGCGGGCGGCGACACGGATCGCCTCCCGGGAGCCATCGCTGGTGTCGGGGTCTTCGAGCATCTGCACGTGCAGCGACACCACCGTGAGGTGGTGCGCGATGCTGTCGTGCAGCTCGCCGGCGATCCATCGTCGCTCGGCGAGAACGGCTTCCCGTTCCTGCTCAGCCGCAGCCTCCAGCTGACGCTCGAGTCTGCTGCCGCGGGCGAACGCCAGTCTGAGGGCGAACCCTACGGCGCCCGCCACCGCGGCGAAGACGAGATAGATGGCGACATTCACGCCTGCGTCCGCGTCACCGATGGCGACGAGAGCTGCTGCGACGAGAAATGCGCCGGCGTAGGATGAGGATCAGCGAGGTCCATCCGAGCCTCATGACGAGACCTGCCGCGACTGCGGCGGCCGTCAAGACCTGGTACTCGCTGCCTACGAGAAAGGATGTCGCGAACACCACGCCGAGGGCGCATGTCGCAAGGAGGGGATTCCAGAGATAGAGGGCGAACACAGCTGTGGACGAGACGCTCACCACCACGACTGCCGGGTTGGCGCCGGGGACGGTGATGACGCCGATGAGGTCCACAACGATGGTGATGGAGACGATCACCAGAACAACGATGCGCTCGACGGCGCTCAGCTTCTCGCCTCGAACCAGTCGGAGCGAATCCGCAGAACCGCGAATCGAATGGTCGAAGGCCATGGTTCACTATCTCCTATTCGCCAGGTACTCTAGCGGACGAGACCAAAGAACTTGCTAACCTGCTGCCAGAAAGTCATTACATTCACCTCCGTCCTAGTGCCGTTTGTCGATGTCTGTATTCATCTTCTCGGCGGCGCGCGGAGCGCACATCTGGCCTTCGTCCAGACCTCGATAGCCAAAGGTCTACATCCTCAGAGCGCCCGCTTCACGCCGTTAGGCTTCCTCCATGCAGGAAATCCGCGTCGTGATCGTCGATGACGATCCTCTGGTCCGCTCCGCGCTGTCGCACTTCGTGTCGCGCGCGCCCGAGATCACGGTCGTGGCGCAGGCAGAGGACGGCCGGGAGGCCCTCACGACGGTCGAGCGCGAGAAGCCGGACGTCGTGATGATGGACGTCCAGATGCCGGAGATGAACGGCATCGAGGCGACCGCGGCGATCGCCGAGCGGTGGCCCGACGTGCGCATCCTCGCCGTGACCACGCTCGATGGCAGCGACACCGTGCTGCCCATGCTGAGCGCCGGCGCCTCCGGCTACCTGCTTAAGGACTCCAGTGCGGAGGAGATCGTCACGGGTGTGCGCGAGGTGTTCGCGGGAGCGAGCTCGCTGTCGCCCCGCATCGCGTCGATGCTTATCCGCCACGTGCGCGACTCCACCCCCACCGCGGCCGCGGAGACCCTCGAACCGCTCACCGAGCGCGAGGAGGAGGTGCTGCAGTGCCTCGCGAAGGGCATGTCCAATGCCGAGATCGCCAAGGCGCTCATCGTCTCGGAGGGGACCGTGAAGGCCCACCTCGGTCGCATGATGTCGAAGTGGCACCTGCGCGACCGCGTGCAGATCCTCGTCACGGCCGCCCACGCCGGACTCGTCACCTTCCGCTGAGCCGGGGACTCAGAGCGCGAGCAGCACGATCCCGACGAGGACGACCAGCGAGGCGCCGATCCGCCATCCCGGCCGGGACTCCCGCAGGACGAAGGCACCGAACAGGCTCACGAGCACGACGCTGACCTCGCGGAGCGGCGCCACGAGCGCCACCGGAGCGATCTGGATGGCGGTCAGCACGAGGATGTAGGACAGCGGCGACAGGATGCCGAAGGCCAGGATGCGGCGCCATTGCGTGCGCCCCAGCGCCAGGACCGCACCCCATCGTCCGCGCACCGCCACGGAGTAGAACGGCACCTGCAGCAGCGTCGTCCCCACCATGAACGCCACCGGTGACAACTCCCACTCCCGCACCGCGTGGGCGTCCCAGATCGTGTAGACCGCGATCGCCACGCCGGTGAGGGCCCCGAACAACAGCCCGGGGTCGACGCGGCGCCCGCTCCCCGCCGGACGGCGGTCGACGAACCCGATCGCCACCACGCCGACGATCACCGCCGCGACGCCGATGAGCGCCAGGGCCGAGGGGCGTTCGCCGAGCAGGAGCACGGCGACGATCACGGAGAGGAACGGCCCGGTGCCCCGCGCCGTCGCGTAGACGGTCGACAGGCTGCCCTCCCGGTAGCCGCGCTGCAGCACGGCCATGTAGGCGACGTGCAGGACCGCGGAGACGGAGACCCCGAGCGCGAACGAGCCGAGGTCGGCCGCACCGAGTCCGCCCGTGAACGGCACGGCGCCGATCCAGACGGCGGTGCTGGCGACCGCACCCCACCACAGGAACGGCGAGCCGGCGCGGCTGATGCCGTGCGCGATGACGTTCCACGACGCGTGGGCGATCGCAGCGGCGAGGACGAGGACGAGAGCGACAGCGGACACGGCAGACCCTTCCCTCCGCCGCGGGCGCGACGAATCGGGTCCTCCGGGCTTTTGTCCTGTCAGATGACGGCCCTCCTGCGGAGGAGGACCGTGGCGCCGCTCGGACCAGACGGGTGCAGACCCCGGAACCCTAGGCGCTATCGCCACCACCCTATCCCCGACCGGGAAGGGTGCGGTGACCGGGCGCGACTACGCTCGAAGCACACCCCGCGCAGGAAGGTCATGCCATGCCCGTCACCCCGGACGCCCTCGCCCACGCCGAGGACCTCGCCGACTTCGTCGCCGCTTCCCCGTCGAGCTACCACGCAGCCGCCGAGACGGCCCGCCGCCTGGAGGAGGCCGGCTTCACGCGGCTGCAGGAGGAGGACGCCTGGCCCGCGCAGCCCGGAGGCCGGTACCTCGTGGTCCGCGACGGCGCGACGATCGCATGGGTGGTGCCCGAGGATGCGACCGCCACGACGCCCGTGCACGTGTTCGGGGCGCACACCGACTCCCCCGGCTTCAAGCTCAAGCCGCAGCCGACCACCGGAGCCCGCGGCTGGCTGCAGGCCGCCGTCGAGGTGTACGGCGGTCCGCTGCTGAACTCCTGGCTCGACCGGGAGCTGCGCCTCGCCGGCCGGCTCGCCCTCGCCGACGGCCGGGTCGTCCTCGCCGACACCGGCCCGCTGCTGCGCCTCCCCCAGCTCGCCATCCACCTCGATCGCGGCGTCAACAACGGCCTCGCGCTCGACAAGCAGACCGAGACGCAGCCGGTGTGGGGTCTGGGGGATCCGACCGAGGCCGATGTGCTGGGCGAGCTCGCCGCTTCCGCCGGAGTGGCCGTCGCGGAGATCCGCGGCTACGACGTCGTCGTCGCCGACGCCGCACGGGGCGCCGTGTTCGGCAAGGACGACGCGTTCTTCGCCTCCGGCCGGCTCGACGACCTCGCCTCGGTGCACGCGGGCGTCGTGGCCCTTGCGGCACACGAACCCGCCGCGGGCGCGCCCGTCGCGATCCTCGCCGCGTTCGACCACGAAGAGCTCGGTTCCGAGTCGCGCTCCGGCGCCGCAGGCCCCTTCCTCGAGGACGTGCTGGAGCGGCTCTACGCGGGGCTCGGCGCCGACGGCTCCGCCCGCCGCCAGGCGTACGCGTCGTCGTGGTGCCTGTCCAGCGACGTGGGGCACTCCGTCCACCCGAACTACATCGGCCGGCATGACCCCGTCGTGCAGCCCGTGCTCGGCTCCGGACCCATCCTCAAGCTCAACGCCAACCAGCGCTACGCGACCGATGCGGTCGGCGCCGCGTCCTGGCGGAACTGGTGCGATCGGGCCGAGGTAGTGACGCAGGAGTTCGTCTCGAACAACAGCGTGCCGTGCGGGTCGACGATCGGCCCGATCACCGCGACCCGGCTCGGCATCCGCACGGTCGACGTCGGCATCCCGATCCTCTCGATGCACTCCGCGCGTGAGCTCGCCGGGGTCTCGGACCTGCACGACCTGACGCGCGTGGCCGGGGCCTTCTTCGCCGGCTGAATCGGGCCGCGCGGAGTGCGCCCCCGGAGTGCCAGGATGTGAGGATGACCGACATCAGGCCGGCTCTCATCGAGCGTGCAGGCATCGAGATCATCCCCGAGTCCGAGCGGACCGCCCAGCCCCGCGACCTGTTCTGGCCGTGGTTCGCGGCGAACGTCTCGGTGTTCGGGATGTCGTACGGCTCGTTCGTGCTCGGCTTCGGCATCTCGTTCTGGCAGGCGACCCTGGTCTCGGTCGTCGGCATCGTCGTGTCGTTCCTGCTGTGCGGCCTCATCGCGATCGCGGGCAAGCGGGGGTCGGCGCCGACTATGGTGCTCTCCCGGGCCGCGTTCGGCGTGCAGGGGCAGAAGGTGCCAGGGATCGTGTCCTGGCTCACGTCGATCGGCTGGGAGACCTTCCTCGCGATCATGGCGGTACTGGCGACGGCGACGGTCATCACGCAGCTCGGCGGCGACGGGGACAGCCTCTGGCTGAAGATCCTCGCCACCGTGATCGTCGCGGCACTCATCGTCGCCGCCTCGGTGCTCGGCTACCACACGATCATGCGGCTCCAGTCGGTGCTGACCTGGATCACGGGCGTCGTGACGGTGGTGTACATCATCCTCGCGGCGCCGAGCATCGACCTCGCCGCGGTGCTGGCCCGGCCTGACGGCGGCATCGGCCAGGTCGTCGGCGCGCTCGTCATGGTGATGACCGGGTTCGGGCTGGGCTGGATCAACATCGCCGCGGACTGGTCGCGCTACCAGAAGCGCACCGCGTCCGACGGGGCGATCGTCGCCTGGAACACCATCGGCGGCTCGGTGGCGCCGGTCATCCTCGTCGTCTTCGGTCTGCTCCTCGCGGGATCGGACGCCGAGCTCATGGACGCGATCGCCGCGGACCCGATCGGCGCGCTCGCGAGCATCCTGCCGGTGTGGGTCCTCGTGCCGTTCCTGTTCACGGCCGTGCTCGCGCTCGTCTCCGGCGCGGTGCTCGGCATCTACTCCTCCGGCCTGACGCTGCTCAGCCTCGGCATCCGCATCCCGCGGCCGTCGGCGGCGGCGATCGACGGCGCGATCCTCACGGCGGGCACCATCTTCGTGGTGTTCTTCGCGACCGACTTCCTCGGCCCGTTCCAGAGCTTCCTCATCACCCTCGGCGTACCGCTGGCCTCCTGGGCCGGCATCCTCATCGCCGACATCCTGCGCCGTCGCAAGGACTACGACGAGGCGGCCCTGTTCGACAGCCGCGGACGCTACGGCGCCTGGGACTGGACGTCGATCGGCACCATGGTCGTCGCGAGCGTGATCGGCTGGGGTCTCGTCCTCAACGGCTTCGCGGACGCCGCGCCGTGGAACAACTGGCAGGGATACCTCCTGTTCCTCGTCGGCGGGACGGACGGGGACTGGGCGTATGCGAACCTCGGGGTGTTCGTGGCGCTGGTGCTGTCGTTCCTCGTGACCTGGTTCGCCCGGGCGGGGAAGATCCGGCGGCAGGAGTCGTGAGCCCTTCGACAGGCTCAGGGACCCAGGAGGCGGCAGGCTCACGGACCCAGGAGGCGGCAGGCTCAGGGGCCGAGGGGGCGGCAGGCTCCGCGGACGAGAGCTGGCTCGTGGTGGTCGATCCGCAGGTGATCTTCGCGTCCCCCGACTCCGCCTGGGGCTCGCCGTTCTTCGCCGCCGCGATGACGAACATCCGGCGCCTCGCGGAGGCCTTCGGCGAGCGCGTGCTCGTGACCCGGTGGCTGCCGACGGCTGACCGCTCGACCTCCTGGGGCGAGTACTTCGCCGCGTGGCCGTTCGCCGACCGCCCCGCCGACGACCCGTTGTACGCGCTCGTCCCCGAGGCGGAAGGCCTGTCTCCTCATCCCACCGTGGACCTCCCGACGTTCGGCAAGTGGGGCCAGGAACTGGAGGCGATCGTGGGGCACGGTGGTCGGATCGTGCTCGCAGGGGTGTCGACCGACTGCTGCGTCGTGTCCACCGCGCTCGCCGCCGCGGACGCCGGGGCACGCGTGACGCTCGTGGCGGATGCCTGCGCCGGCTCCACGGCCGAGAACCACGCCGCCGCCGTGCAGGTCATGTCCCTGTATCCCCCGCAGATCACCGTGACCGACACCGCCACCCTCCTCTCCCCCTGACCCCTCCCCCCGCCCCGCGCCCGCGCCCGCGCCCGTGCGGGACGGAAATCGCACCTCCGCACGCCGTCTCCCGCCCGTTTTCGATCCCGCACGCCGGCGAGCCCTGCCAGCGGGACGCATTCCGCACCTCGCGAGGGTCCGCCGGGCACGGTTTCGATCCCGCACGGAGTCCCCGTCGCGGGACGCGAAACGCACCTCTACCGCGCGACTGGGGTGCGTTATCGATCCGGCACCGTGCTGTGGCGTTCGGGCGGGACGGAAAGTGCACCTCGGCATACGCGGCGAGGAGCGTTACTGGACCCGACAGGGGCGAGCGTCAGGCGTGCGCGCGGACCGCGGCGGCGATGTCGGCGGGAGTTCCGCGCCACGGAGCACCATGGCCGGGAAGGACCCACTCGGCGTCGAGCGCCGCGAGGCGGTCGAGCGAGGCCAGGGCTTCCGTGGGCTCGTCGGTGAACGGGGCGGGTTGCGCGCCCTCCTCCCCCGTGAGCACATGCCGCGTGGTCAGGGCGTCGCCGACGAACACCGCGCCGACCGCCGGGACGTGCACCGCGATGCTCCCCGGCGAGTGCCCCGGAAGACCCACGACGACCGGGGCCCCTGGGAGGTCGAGCACGTCACCGTCCGCGACCTCGGACACCTCGGCGACATGGCGTGTGCGGAGCGCACTCTTGCGGAGGCCGTAGGCGAGGAAGCCGAGCATCGGACCGAGCCGGGCAGGGCCCATCGGGGTCTTCGGCTTCTCCCCGGTACGCACGCGGTGGGCATCGGCGCCGTGGATGAACACCGGAACCCCGGACTCGCGACGCAGTCGTTCCGCGAATCCGATGTGGTCGCTGTCGCCGTGGGTCAGCACGAGTCCGCGGATGTCGGACAGCGGGCGGCCGATCACGGCGAGCTCCCGCTGAAGGTCATGCCAGTGCCCGGGCAACCCGGCGTCGACGAGGGTGATGCCCTCGGGCAGGTCGATGAGGTACGAGGCGACGATGTCGTTGCCGAGGCGGTGGAGGTGGGGGGCGAGCTTCATGATGATCCTCTCGGACGATTGCGATGGCTACGTTACGTAGCTATCATGGCTACTGTCAATAGCCATCGAGGAGGATCCATGCCTACTCCCGAACGCACGTCGATCGATGCCATCGTCGCGGCCGGCCAGGAGATCATCGAGGTCGACGGCCCTGCGGGACTCACGATGCAGGCGGTCGCGGAGCGCGTGGGCGTGCGCGCCCCCTCCCTCTACAAGCGCGTGCGCGATCGGGAGGCCTTGCGAGTCGCGGTCGCCACGGCATCCGTCGATGCCCTCGCGACCGAGCTCGAGGCGGCCGGCGACGACCTCTCCACTCTCGCCCGGACCTATCGCACCTTCGCTCACGCGCACCCGGAGGGCTTCCGCCTCATGTTCAACGCCGCAGTCCCGCATGAGGCGCTGGAACGCTCCGCCGCCCCCGTCATCCGCGCCTGCGCCACCGCGGTCGGCGAGGCGGACGCTCTCGACGCCGCGCGTCTCTTCACCGCCTGGGCCACCGGGTTCCTGCAGATGGAGCTGTCCGGGGCGTTCCGACTCGGGGGTGACGTCGACCGCGCCTTCGAGTACGGCCTCCGGCGTCTCCTCGCGAGCCTCGCCGGGTGAGGACGCCCGTCATTCCCGGTCCGCGACGGCGGATGCTGCCACACTGAGGCCGTGGAAGACTCCCGCAGCACCGCCGCAACCGTGGCCGCGAAGACCGCCCAGAGGCCCTGGCGTCGCACGAAGATCGCCGTGGGCACCCTCGCCGCGGTCGCCGCCGTCGTCGCGATCGTCGGCGCGCTCACCCCATGGCCATCCGCGATGATCATCCGCTCCGTGTTCACGAAGGGCGGTGACGAGACCGCGGCGGAGATGACGAAGCACGTCCCTGACGCCGCGCTCGACGAACGGAAGGACATCGCCTACGGAGATGCCGGAACGGACACGACGATGGACGTCTTCCGCCCGGCCTCCGCCGACGGCGCACTGCCGACCGTGGTGTGGATCCACGGAGGCGCCTGGATCTCGGGCTCGAAGGAGGACGTCGACCCGTACCTCCGCATCCTCGCCGCGGAGGGCTACACGACCATCGGCGTGAACTACACCCGCGGACCCGAGGGCGTGTACCCGCTGGCCGTCCACCAGCTCGACGAGGCCCTCGCCTACATCGACGCGCACGCGGCGGAGCTGGGCGTCGATTCGCGACGCATCGTGCTGGCAGGAGACTCCGCCGGGGCGCAGCTCGCCAGCCAGATGGCGACGCTCATCACGAATCCGGACTACGCCGAGATCCTCGGCATCCGCCCGTCGATCCGCGCCGATCAGCTCGTCGCGACCGTGCTGAACTGCGGCGTCTACGACCTCGCCGCGCTGGCCGAGCTCGACGGGGTCCCGGGGTGGGGCTTCAAGTCGGCGATGTGGGCGTACTCCGGCACGAAGACCTGGGCGGAGGACTCGACAGGCGCCACGATGTCGACCGTCGACTGGGTCACGGCCGACTTCCCCGCGACCTACATCTCCGGCGGCAACGGCGACGGGCTCACCTGGCTCCAGTCGATCCCGATGGCGAAGCGGCTTCAGGAGCTCGGGGTCGACGTGACGCCGGTGTTCTGGCCCGCGCCGCACGAGCCGGAGCTCCCGCACGAATACCAGTTCCACCTCGATCTCCCCGAGGCCCGGAAGGCGCTCGCGGACACCATCGCCTTCCTCGACGCGCACACCCGCTGACCCGGCCCCTTTCGTCCGAGCCCGGCGCTCCGGCCCGGACATAACATGTCTGTGACGACCGGCACGGAAGTGATATGTTCACGGGATGCACACCGAGAACGAACGCGCGCTCGAGTCCGGCATCGTCACGGACCTCTCCGGCCGCATGACCTACGGCTCGTACCTCGCGCTCGACCAGCTCCTCACGGCACAGCATCCGGTGAGCGACCCGCAGCATCACGACGAGATGCTGTTCATCATCCAGCACCAGACGACGGAACTCTGGCTGAAGCAGCTGCTGCATGAGCTCAGCTCGGCGCGGGAGCTGCTCGCAGCCGACGACCTGCGCGACGCCCTCAAGCGCATCGCCAGGGTCAAGCGCATCCAGGATGTGATGACGCAGCAGTGGTCGGTCCTGGCGACGCTGACCCCGACGGAGTACGCCCAGTTCCGCGGCGCCCTCGGCAACTCGTCCGGCTTCCAGTCGGTGCAGTACAGGGCCGTCGAGTTCGCGCTGGGCAACAAGAACGAGAAGATGCTGAGCGTCTTCCGCGACCACCCGGCGAACCTCGCGCTCCTCACGGCCGAGTGGGAGAAGCCCACGCTGTACGACGAGTTCCTCCGCTACGCCTCTCGCCGCGGCCTCCCGATCCCCCGCGAGATCCTCGACCGGGACGTGCGGGAGCCGTACCGCGAGACCCCGGCCCTCGTGCCCGCCATCCGTGCGATCTACCAGGACCCGCGCACCCACTGGGATCTCTACGAGGCCTGCGAGGACCTCGTCGACCTCGAGGACAACTTCCAGTTCTGGCGCTTCCGTCACCTCAAGACCGTGTCCCGGACCATCGGGATGAAGGTCGGCACCGGTGGATCGAGCGGCGTCGGCTTCCTGCAGCGCGCCCTCGACCTGACCTTCTTCCCCGAGCTCTACACCGTCCGCACCGAGATCGGTTCCTGATGCTCACGGCGACGTTCTTCGACGGCGAGCGCTGGCGGGACGGCGTCGTAGGACTCGGCGAGGACGGGCTCCCCCGGCTCCGTGCGGAGACATCCGCGCCGGGGGCCCCGGTCCTCTCCGGCCGCATCGTCGGGGGCTTCACGGACCACCACGTGCACCTGCAGCTCGTCGACCACACGCTCCTGGCCTCATCGCGCCTCGGACGAGTGGTCGACCTCGGCGGCGATCCGTCCACGGTGGCGCGGATCGCCGTTCACAACTCAGGAGTTTCGATCGGCGGAGGCGCTTCCGAGGCGGTTCCGGGTGCAGCTGGGCCGGATTCTCCTGAGTTGCGAACCGTCGACTTCGCCGGCGCGTTCCTCACTCCTCCCGGCGGTTACCCCTCGGACCGCGCGTGGGCGCCGGCAGGTTCGGTGCGCGAGATCGCCGACTCGACGGCGGCCGCGACCGTGATCGAGGAGCTGGTGGCGGCCGGTGTCTCCGGCATCAAGGTCGCGAGCAACAGCACCGCCGGCCCGACCTTCTCCGACGCCCTCTTCCGCGCGATCGCCGAGCTCGCCGTGGCGCACGGCCTCCCCGTCGTCGCCCATGCGGAGGGCACCGGCGAAGCGCAGCGCGTCGTCCGCCTCGGAGCGACGCAGCTGGCCCACGCCCCGTTCTCCGAGCGCCTGGACGACGAGGAGATCGCGGAGCAGACCGCCCGCACCTCCTGGATCAGCACCCTCGCCATCCACGACCCCGCCACGAGGGCCATCGCGATCGACAACGTCGCCCGCTTCCATGCCGCCGGCGGCACCGTCCGCTACGGCACCGACATGGGCAACGGCCCGACCCCCGTCGACCTGAACCCCGCCGAGGTCGCCGCCCTCCGCACCGCCGGGCTCGACGACGACGCCCTCCTCCGCGCCCTCGCGCCGGTCGACCCGCTCGATCCCCGCTCTCTCCTCCTCCTGCTGCCACCGGGATCCGCCGATCCCCTGGCCGCCCGCCCCCTCACCCCCGCCGACCTGAAGGTGTGACATGACCGACCGCTCCGCCGACACCGCCCTCCTCGACGCCGCCCGCGCCCTGGATGCCGCCGACCCGCTCGCCGCGCATCTCGACGCGTTCGTCGAGGCCCCGGGCGTCACCGCCTACCTCGACGGCAACTCGCTCGGGCGGCCGCTGCGCGACGTGCCGGAGAAGCTCGCCGCGTTCGTGCGCGAGGACTGGGGCACCCGCCTCATCCGCTCCTGGGACGAGCAGTGGATGGCCCTGCCGATGGAGCTCGGAGACCGCATCGGCGCCGTCGCCCTCGGTGCGGGCGCGGGGCAGACGGTCGTGTCGGACTCCACGAGCGTCCTGCTGTACAAGCTCATGCGGGGGGCCCTTCGACAGGCTCAGGGACCCAGTGGCGCGACTCAGGGACCCAGGGGCGGGGCTCAGGGACCCGCGGGGCGGACGGAGCTCGTGATCGAGGAGGGGAACTTCCCCACCGACCGGTTCCTCGCCGAGGGCGTGGCGGCGGAGATGGGGGCCACGCTGCGCTGGATCACGCCCGATCCGGTACACGGCGTCACGATCGACGACGTCGCGGCCGTGGTCTCCGAGCGGACGGCGCTCGTCTCGCTCAGCCACGTCGACTACCGCTCCGGCGCCCTCGCCGACATGCCCGGCATCACCGCCGTCGTGCACGAGGCCGGGGCCCTGATGATGTGGGACCTCTGCCACTCGGCGGGCGTCGTGCCGATGCAGCTCGACGACTGGGGCGTCGACATGGCCGTCGGCTGCACCTACAAGTACCTCAACGGCGGCCCGGGATCGCCCGCGTTCGCGTACCTCCGCCACGACCTGCAGGGCCTGCTGCGGCAGCCGATCCAGGGGTGGTGGAGCGCGGCCGACATCTTCGCCATGGGCCCGGAGTACGTCCCCGCCGACGGCATCCGTCAGCTCCTCAGCGGCACGCCGCCGGTGACCTCGATGCTCGCGATGCAGGGCATGATCGACCTCATCGAGCAGTCGGGCATCGACGGCGTGCGCGCGAAGTCGGAGTCGCTCACCGCGCTCGCGGTCCGAGCGTACGACGAGCTGCTCGCGCCCCTGGACGTGCGCCTGCTGAGCCCTCGCGACCCGGCGCGACGCGGCGGACACATCACGATCGGCCACCCCGACTTCCGGGAGGTCACCCGGAGGCTCTGGGCCGACGGCGTCATCCCCGACTTCCGCTTCCCGGACGGGATCCGGCTCGGGCTGTCGCCGCTGAGCACCTCGCACGCCGAGACCGTCGCCGGGGTGCTCGCGGTCAGGGATGCGTTGGAGTCCGGTGTCTCCTGACCCCGCGGCGCCGGTCGTGCTCGATGACATCGACGCGCGCCCCGGCAGCACCGCCTCGCTCCTGCGCACCCTGATCGGCCTGTATCTGCGCCCACTGGGAGGCTGGATCTCGGCCGCCGACCTCGTGGCGCTGGCCGCCGACCTCGGCATCCCCGCCGCTCCCGCCCGGACGGGCATCGCCCGTCTCAAGCAGAAGGGCCTGCTCCTGCCGGAGCGCCGCGACGCCGTCGGCTACCGGCTGAGCCCGGCGGCCGTGCCGATGCTGGAGCGCGGCGACCGCCGGATCTTCCGGATGCAGGAGATGGCCGACGACGATCCGTGGTGCCTGGTGTCGTTCTCGATCCCGGAGAGCGCGCGCAGCGTGCGCCATCAACTGCGCCGTCGACTGCACTGGATCGGCGCCGGCGTCGTCTCCCCCGCCCTGTGGATCTGTCCCGGGCACCTCAGGGCGGAGGCGGAGCAGATCCTCGACGAACTCGGTGCCCGCCGCTGGGCGACGCTGTTCGACGCGTCGGCCCCCGCCCCGGCCGGCACGCTGGCCGAGGCCGCCGCCACGTGGTGGGACCTCGACGCGCTGCGCGGCGAGCACGAAGCCTTCCAGGCCTCGCTCACGGCCCTGCCCGAGGAGCCCTTCCCGGCCTACGTGCACCTCATCGACCGGTGGCGGGTGCTGCCCTACACCGATCCGGGGCTGCCCCCGGCGATGCTGCCGGCCGACTGGCCGGGCGGACGCAGCTTCGAGGCGTTCGCCCGGCTGTCGGCGGCGTGGGAGGCACCCGCCCTGGCTCACGTGCGAGCCGTGACGGCCTAGTCGGTCCGGGCGACCTCGCGCACGAATCCGGTCACGTGCTCCTGCAGCCGCAGGATCCGCATCTCGCGCGCGAGCTCGCGGTCGTACCCCGGATAGGCCAGCGGCGGGAGCTTGCGCACCGCCGCGTTGCAGCCGAACTCCGCGCACGCGAGCACGCCGACCGTGTCGCCCTTGCGACCGGCGGCACCGGCGCGTCGGGCCACGTAGAGCTGCACGTCGTTGCGGAGCGTCACGTCCTCGCACCACGAGCACTGCGCACGGGCGAGCACGCGCTGCTCGGCGCGCTGCAGCACGACGCCCACGGGCTCGTCGTCGATCCACACGACGACATAGGCGCGCCGGGGCAGCTTCGGGTCGATCCACCCGAGGTAGTCGAGCCTTTCGAAGTCGGTCTCGGCGAGGTCGGGCGGCAGAGTGATGTCGGAGACCTCCTTGCGGGAGGCGTTGCAGAAGGAGGCGCGCAGGGCGCGCTCGTCGATGGGACGCATGGGAGAAGAGCTTTCGGTGTGATCGCCGGGTCGGCGAGACGGATCGGAGGATCGCCCGGACGATGCCGGGGTACGACGCAGCACCGGGGACGGGGTTCCGCCTCCGGCCGGTCCTCAGCCTCTGCCTGCGGCGCTGAACGCGCCTGCAGCTCCGCTCCGCGCCCCGAGGGCGCTCATCGACGACAGCACCCGGCGAGCCTACACCCGTTTGTTTCGTCGCGTGTCGGGAGGGCTGCGGGATCCCGACCTCATCGACGTACTCTGGCCGGACGCCGATCCGAAGGAGTCCCCGTGTCCACGCCGCTGCACCGCCGTCCGCCCCTCGAGGTGCGTGAGCGTGCGACGTGCATGTGCCGGAACGGCGGCCGCTGCTCCTCCTCGGCCCCCGGCCACGCCCTGCACCTGATCCAGGAGCGCCTCGCCGCGGCGACCCCGGCGCGATGGGCGGACGCGTTCGTGACCGCGGCGGATCCGGTCACCGGAGACCTTGCCGTCCGCACGCTCGACGGCACCACGCACACGCTGTGGAACGGCTCCGGCGCCGCGCTGGAGGCCGCCATCGGCAGCCCGGTCGCCCTCCACCTCGACTACGCCGTCCTCGCCGTCGGGCGCACCCGCTTCAACGTCGCCGTCGTGTGACGAGGGCCTGATCCCTCCGGGTCAGGCGCTCGCCATCATCATGTCGCGGACCGCCATGCACGCGTTCATGCAGGCCTGGCACGCCTGTGCGCACAGGCGGCAGACGTCACTGTGATCGGCGTGCTGCATGCACTCGTCCATGCACATCTGGCACATCGCGATGCACGCGTCCAGCATCGCCATCATCGTGGCAGGGGTCATCCCCTGCATGCGGAGCATCGATCGCATCATCGTGTGGCACATGTCCGCGCAGTTCATGCACGCGGGGGCGCAGTCCATCTCCTGCGTCGCGCACACCGTGCAGGCCTGCTCGCAGGCGGCACACGCGTCCATACAGGCCTGGAGCACCGACATGTCCATCATCGCCATGTCCGGCATCGACTCCATGTTCTTGGACATGGCACCCATCATCATCGCGTCCATCGCACACCGCTCCCTTCGTCCAGGACGACGGGCAGGACGCCCGCCTGGCGCCAGGCTAACCCCTGTGCGGGCGGGAGTCGATGGGGGCGGAACGCTGACACGCCCGTCGGTGAATGTCAATCCCGTGGACGGACCGCGACGGCGGTGCGACGCTCGAAGAGCAATCGATCCGTCCAGGAGAGGAGCCTCTTATGAGTGGCGCAGATGACATGAAGAATTCCGCTGAGAAGCTGGGTGGCAAGGTCAAGGAAGGCTTCGGCAAGCTGACCGACAACGAGAAGCTCGAGGCCGAAGGCCAGGCGGATCAGGTGAAGGCCGACGCGAAGCAGGCCGGCGAGAACGTGAAGGACGCCGCGGGCAAGGCCGGCGACAGCGTCAAGGACGCGTTCAACCGCTGATCCCCTACCCGCTGAACCCATGAAGAGGGGGAGGCTCGCCGATGGCGAGCCTCCCCCTCCGCACTCGGGTCAGACCTTGCGGCTGCCGGTGATCGCTCGGATCAGCCAGGCGATCACGGCGATGGCCAGGAGCACCAGACCGACCCACAGCAGGAACTGGAGCGACTGCACCAGTCCTCCGGTGATCGCGAGGATCACGGCGATGACGATGACGATGATCAGGAGGATGTTCATCGGTCTTTCCCTTCTCTGGGGGCGCGGGCGCCCGACTGCGGTGACCCCACGCTAGACCCGAACCACGCCCTCTCTGGAGGGGGTTGACTTCGACCCTCCCGATGCGCGAAGGAGCAGAGCAATGCCAGGACGACGCAACAACTCCCTGAAGGATCCGGAACTGTACGAAGAGCTGCGCGACGACGGCGCTTCGAAGGAGAAGGCCGCCCGCATCTCGAACGCTGCCGCACGAGACGGCCGCAGCTCCGTCGGCCGCCGCGGCGGGAAGCACGGGGACTACGAGGACTGGACCGTTCCCGAGCTGCGGAAGCGCGCCAAGGAGCTGGGCCTCACCGGCTACAGCGGCAAGCGCAAGGCCGAGCTCATCTCCGAACTGCGAAACCACTGACCCGGATGACGCGCTTCGGGATCGAGGAGGAGTTCCTTCTGCTCGATGAGGATTCGCTCGTCCCCGTCGCCCTCAGCGGTGACATCCTGGAGCGCATCGGCGATGACGTCACCGCCGGGCGCGTGACCACCGAGTACCTGGCCTCGCAGGTCGAGGCCCTCACCGATCCGGTGCGGACCGGCGCCGAGGCCGTCCAGCAGCTGTCGGCGTTGCGCACGGCCATCGGCACGCAGGCACGCGCCCGGCGCGCGATCGCGGCACCGACCGGCTCGCCGTTCACCACTCTCCGCTCGCCGCGTCTCTCGCCGTCGGCGCACTACGACGACGTCGCCCGGCGGCTGGCGCACCTCACCCGCGAGCACGAGGTGAACGGTCTGCACGTGCACGTCGAGGTGCCGGACGAGGAGGAGCGGGTCCGCGCCCTGAACCGTCTCCGCGCCTGGCTGCCGCTGCTGCTCGCCCTCAGCACGAACAGCCCGTTCGGCAACGGTCTCGACACGGGATTCGCGAGCTGGCGGAGCATGCTCATCCGCCGGCTCCCCTCGTCGTGGTGTCCGCCCCGGTTCGCCGACGTCGACGACTACCGGGCGCGCGTGGACCAGCTCCTGGCCCTCGGGACCATCGGCGAGGCGACATCCCTCTCCTGGGCGGTGCGTCTCTCCGAGCGCTACCCGACGGTCGAGGCGCGCGTCGCGGACACGCAGCTCACCGCGGAGGACGCCGTCCTCTCCGCGCTGCTGACCCGCGGGATCGCCCTGGCGTCCGGGCAGCGGATCGTCGCCGACGAGACGGAGACGATCGACGCGTCGATCTGGATGGCGTCGAGAGCCGGGATGACGGCCCGCATCGTGGATCCGCTCACCGGAGAGGTCTGCCCGGCCTGGACCGTGGCGGAGCACCTGGTCGACGACATCGGGCCGGTGCTGGACGACCTCGGCGATGCGGACGCGGTGCGGGCGGGCCTCGACCGGCTGCGGGCCGACGGGACCGGTGCGGCGCGACAGCGTGCGGCGCACGCACGGGACGGCCTCCCCGGGCTCCGACGGCTCCTGCAGGAAGGTACCGGAACACCGGCCGCCTGACGGGCCCTCGCGTCCGTCGCCCGGAGTAGGGTCGGCCTGTGTCATCCTTCGCCCCGCTCCAGCGGCTCGTCATCGCGATCGCCGTGCTGGCCTCGTTCGTCACGTTCCTCGACGGAACAGTGGTGAACGTCGCCCTTCCCGCCATCAGTGAAGAGCTGGGCGGCGGGATCACCACGCAGCAGTGGGTCGTCGACGCCTACCTCATCACCCTCAGCGCGCTGATCCTGCTCGCCGGCTCCCTGTCCGACGCCTACGGACGGGTGCTGGTGATGCGGATCGGCCTCATCGCCTTCGGCATCGCGTCCGTCGCGGTCGCCGCCGCGATCGACCCGCTCATGCTCATCGTGGCTCGCGGGGCGCAGGGGGCGGCCGGGGCCCTGCTCGTCCCGAGCTCCCTCGCGCTCATCACCGCGACCATGCGCGGCGACCTGCAGGCGCGGGCCATCGGCGTCTGGACGGCCTTCACCACGGCGGCTCAACTGGTCGGCCCCCTGCTCGGCGGGCTCTTCGTCGACTTCCTGTCCTGGCGCTTCGTGTTCCTCATCAACGTCCTCCCCATCGGAGTGACGCTGGTGCTGCTCGCCCGCCTGCATCTGCCGGAGCACCCGAGGGGCGTCCGCGTGGACTGGTGGAGCGGTGCACTGTGCGCGCTGGGACTGGGCGCCGTCGTCTTCGCCCTCATCGAGCAGCCGAACCTCGGGTGGGCCTCCCCCGCGATCTGGATCCCCGCCGTGGCCGGGGCCGCACTCTTCGCCGTCTTCCTGTGGCGCCAGGGCCGCTCGGCCACGCCGCTCATGCCGCTGTGGCTGTTCCGGGTGCGCGACTTCGGGTGGGGCAACCTCGCCACGCTCTTCGTGTACGCCGCGCTCTCCCTCAACGGCTTCGTCGTCGGCGTCTACCTGCAGCAGGGGGCGGGACTGAGCGCGACGGCGGCCGGGCTCGCGAGCCTGCCGATGACGATCCTGATGATCCTGCTGAGCTCGCGTGCCGGCGGGTGGGCAGGGCGCTGGGGCCCGCGCATCTTCATGACGATCGGACCGCTGATCATGGCCGTCGGAGCGCTGATGCTGCTGACCGTGAACGCCACCTTCGACTACTGGGCGCAGGTGCTCCCGGCCATGATCGTGATGGGCCTCGGCCTGTCGCTCACCGTCGCCCCGCTGACGGCCGCGATCCTCGGGGCCATCGACGAGAACCACTCCGGCATCGCCTCCGCCGTGAACAACGCCGTCTCCCGCGTCGCGGGTCTGCTCGTGGTCGCGATGCTGTCGACCATCGTCGGGGGCACGCTCGACCTCGACGGGTTCCACAACGCGGCCTGGGTCACGGCGGCGCTCCTCGTGCTCGGCGGCGTCGTGTCGTGGATCGGGATCCGCCGGAACCCCTCGGAGGCGGCGGCCCCGCCCGTCGACGCCCCCGCGCAGCCGACGCCTCAGCCGCGATGAGCGTCCCTCGTCCCCAGCGCGGTCGAAGGACGACACGCCACTCCCCGGCGCCGGCGGCCCTCATCGCCGTCGGGGTCCTCGCCCTCTCCGCCTGCAGCGCGCCACCCGCTCTCCCCGCTGAGGGAACCGGGTCGTCGGCCACTGTCGCGCTTCCCCCGGCCGGCGCCCTTCCGGACTACCAGCTCGGCGGCGCCTACGATCCGCCCGAGGGTGTGGGCATCGTCGGCCGCGACCGCAGCGCGGAGCCCGCCGCCGGCCTCTACTCCGTCTGCTACGTCAACGGCTTCCAGACCCAGCCGGGCGAGCTGGACACCTGGCCCGACGACCTGCTCCTGCACGACGGCGACGAGGTGGTCTTCGACCCCGACTGGCCCGACGAGGCCCTCCTGGACACCGGCAGCGCGGAGCAGCGGTCCCGCATCGCCGAGATCGTGGTCCCGTGGATCGAGGGCTGTGCGGATGCCGACTTCCAGGCGGTCGAGTTCGACAACCTCGATTCGTTCTCGCGCTCGGGCGGCGCTCTGCGCCTGGACGACAACCTCGCGCTCGCGGAACTGCTCGTCGACGCGGCGCACCGCGTCGGGCTCGCTGCGGGGCAGAAGAACGCGGCCGAGCATGCGGACGCCCTGAAAGAGCGCGCGGGCTTCGACTTCGCCGTGACGGAGGAATGCGCCGCGTACGCGGAGTGCGGCACGTACACCGGGGTCTACGGGCCCCACGTGATCGACATCGAGTACACGGATCAGCTCCCGCGGCCGTTCGCGGAGCTGTGCGCCGACCCGGACACCCCGGCGTCGACAGTGCTCCGCGATCGCGACCTCGTCACTCCGGACGATGAAGGGTACGTGTTCGCCGGGTGCCCCTGACGCCGAGGCGCTTGCCTGGCGAGCGCCTCGGCGTCAAGTCCCTGGCGGTCGCCGCTCGCGCGGGTGAGGATGCGGGTGATCGATCCGATGGGAGCCCCTCCTCATGACCGTTTCCACCCTCGACGCCGACACCGCCGTCGCCTTCTCGCCGCGCGGCCCCCTGTCGAGCGCCGTCCTCGGCGTCCTCACGGGTCGCGGTGACGACGCCGCCACCCTCCCCGACCTCGCCGCCGCAGCCGTCGCCGCGAGCGACGATGCGGTCAGGGACGACGACATCCAGCTCGCCCTGTTCGTCCTCTACGCGTCCTCCTACGGCTCGCTTCCGCAGCTCGATGCGAGTCTCGAGTGGGATGCCGGGGTGGTCACGGCGCGCCGCGTCCTCGAGGACGCCTTCGAGGCCGCACTGCGTGACACCGTGCCGGTGCCCGAGCTTCCCGAACCCACGGTCGACGCCGTGGGTCGTGCCCTGTTCGCCCTCGCTGCCGCGGACACCGGCCCCAGCCTGTCGCGGCACATCGCGAGGAAGGCCACCCGCGAGCAGGCGGAGGAGTCGCTGATCCTGCGATCGGTGTACACCCTGCGGGAGGCCGATCCGCACTCCTGGGCGATTCCGCGGCTGACCGGCCGTCCCAAGGCCGCGCTCGTGGAGATCCAGTCCGACGAGTACGGCGGTGGGCGCCCCCAGCGGGTGCATGCAGAGCTCTATGCGCGGGCCCTGCGCGCCGCGGGACTCGACGACACGTACGGCGCCTATGTCGACGACGCCCCGGCGATCACGCTCGCCTCGCACAACATAATGAGCCTGTTCGGGCTCAACCGCCGGCTCGTCGGCGCGATCGTCGGCCACCTCGCCGCGTACGAGATGACCTCGTCGATCCCCTGCCGGTTCTACGCCGACGGCCTGCACCGGCTGGGGTTCGCCGACGAGGTCGCCGCGTACTTCGAGGAGCATGTGGAGGCCGACGCGGTGCACGAGCAGATCGCCGCCCGTGACCTCGCGGGCAGCCTCGCCGAGGACCGTCCGGAACTGCTGGCGGACATCCTGTTCGGCGCGGCCGCGTGCCTCACGGTCGACGGTTGGGCCGGGGCCCACACCCTGGACGCCTGGACCGAGGGCCGCTCGGCACTGCGGGAGAGGACGACGGCATGAGCGGTCGCGAGGAGCCGGTGACCGTCACGGCGTACCCGGACGGCCCCCTGCTCGTGCGGGGCGAGATCGAGTTGCACGCGAGCGACGGCACGGTGATCGACCCGCGCCGACGCACAGTGGCCCTTTGTCGCTGCGGTCTCTCCGCGCTCAAGCCGTTCTGCGACGGCACGCACAAGGCGGCAGGGTTCCGCACCGAGGACTGAGCGGCGGTCAACCCTCCGGCCAGTAGTGGCTGTCGGGGACGGATCGCGCGCCGAAGATCGCTTGCCCGACCCGCACGCACGTCGCCCCCTCCTCGACGGCGATCTCGTAGTCGCCGGACATTCCCATCGACAGCGCGCCGTCGCCGATGAGTTCGGGAGTCTCTTCGCGGGCCCTGTCGCGGAGGGTGCGCAGCAGCGCGAAGCACTCGCGCACCCGGGCGTCGTCCGGTGTGAGCAGCGCCAGGGTCATCAGACCGCGGACGCGAAGGGCGCCATACGTCGGCAGGGCCTTCAGGAAGCCCGGGAGCTCCTCGGGCGGCATCCCGAACTTCGAGTCCTCCGCCGAGGTGTTCACCTGCACGTACACGTCGAGACTGCGCCCCGCGGCCTGCAGACGCCGGTCGAGGGCCTCCGCGACCCGGAGCCGGTCGAGCGCCTGGAACTCGGCGGCGAAGGAGACGACGTCTCTCGCCTTGTTCGTCTGCAGGTGGCCGATGACCACCCAGTCGACGTCCAGGTCAGCCGTCTCCCGGTTCTTGCGTACCGCCTCCTGCACCTTGTTCTCGCCGAGCCGACGCAGGCCGGCGCCGATCGCCACCCGCACGCGATCGGTCGGGACGGTCTTGCTCACCGGGAGCAGATGCACCGCACCGGGTTCGCGTCCCGCCCGCTCGGCGGCGGCGTCGATGCGCGCACGTACCGCCGCGACGTTGGCCTGGAAGTCGGCGACGGTGAACGCCGTCGGGTAGCGGTCAGCACCGTCATCCCCGGGTTCGAACTTTGACATAGGTCAAAATCTAACATAGCTTCGGGACCACGTCGCGCGACCGCCGACGCCCCCTCACGAAGGAGCCGCCCATGTCCGCACCCGGCCTGTTCTCCGACACCTCGCTGTCGACTCCGCGCCTGCGCACCGAGGTGCCAGGGCCGCGGAGTCGCGCGCTGCACGAGCGCCGGCAACGCGTCGTCCCCCGCGGGGTCGGCAGCGTGCTCCCCGTCTACATCGAGCACGCCGACGGACCCTGGGTCATCGATGTCGACGGCAACCGCTTCCTCGACCTCGGCAGCGGCATCGGCGTGACGACGATCGGCCACACCAACCTCGCCGCCATCACCGCCGCGGCGGAGCAGCTCGACCGGGTCACGCACACGCTCTTCACCGTCACCCCCTACGAGGGGTACGTGCGCCTCGCCGAGCTGCTCGCGGAGAAGGCCCCCGGCACCCACGAGACCCGCACGGCCTTCGCGAACTCCGGCGCGGAAGCCGTCGAGAACGCGGTGAAGATCGCCCGCCGGCACACCGGGCGTCGCGTCGTCGCCGCCCTGGACCACGCCTTCCACGGGCGCACCAACCTCGCGCTCGCGATGAACCACAAGGCGGCGCCGTACGGGACCGGGTTCGGTCCGTTCGCCCCCGACATCCATCGCGTCCCCAACTCCTACCCCTACCGGGACGGACTCGACGGTACCGAGGCCGCGGCGCGCACGATCGCCCATCTCGAACAGCGCATCGGCGTCCACGACCTCGCCGCCGTCATCGCCGAGCCCATCCAGGGCGAGGGCGGCTTCGTCGTCCCTGCCGCGGGTTACCTGTCAACCCTGCAGGAGTGGTGCACCCGCAACGGGGTCGTGTTCATCGCCGACGAGATCCAGACGGGCCTCGGGCGCACCGGGACATGGTTCGCGAGCACGCACTTCGGCCTCGTTCCGGACCTCGTGCTCACGGCGAAAGGCATCGCCGGCGGGCTGCCCCTGGCGGGAGTGACCGGCCGCGCCGAGATCATGGACGCGCCCGACCCGGGCGGCCTCGGCGGCACGTTCGGCGGAAACCCGGTCTCGATCGCCGCCGCCCTCGCGGTGTTCGACGAGCTCGAGCACGGGACGTTCTTCGCGGACGCCCGTCGGATCGGCGCCCACCTGTCCGCGCGACTCGAGGGGCTGCGCGCCCGCCACGCCGTGATCGGCGACGTCCGCGGGATCGGCGCCATGCAGGCCTTCGAGCTGAGCACACCTGGCACGACACGACCGCTGGCCGGGGCCGCGTCCATGGTCGCGGAGTTCGCCGCCCAGCGCGGGATCCTGCTGCTCACCGCCGGCAGCGACGGCAACGTGATCCGCTTCCTGCCGACCCTCACGACGACGGACGAGCAGCTCGACGTCGCGGTGGACGTGATCGACGAGGCCCTCAGCGCGCTCCGTTGAGCACCGGGAGACGCAGCGCTCCGCCGCTCCAACGCACCCGGGAGAGGTCGCGCACGATCAGGTCGGGGTGCGCCGACGCAGAGGCTGCGCCCACCCCGACCACGAGCCCTGCTCCGGCTGCCCTCGCCGCATGGATCCCCGGCGCCGAGTCCTCGAAGACCACGCAGTCCCCCGGGTCCCGCCCGAGCAGGAGCGCGGCGCGGAGGTAGGGGTCGGGCGCGGGTTTGCCGCGGTCCACGTCTTCGGCGGCGACGAGCAGGGCGGGCGCCGGGATGCCCGCTCCGCGCATCCGCGCGGTCGCGACGGTCCTGTTGCTGCTCGTCGCGACCGCCCACAGGTCACCCGGCAGCGCGACGAGCAGAGCGGCCGCCCCGGGGATCCCCGCCGTCGCCGACGCGACGGCGAGCTCACGCGCGAGGAGGTCGGCCGTCGCCTCGTCCGCCCGCTCCGGCTCGACGAGCGTCGCGACCACCTCACTCGGTCGCCTGCCGTGCGGGGCGTCTCGGAGGAAATCGAATCCCGGGGCATACCGACGGGCCCAGGCGCCCCACGCGATCGCCGCCGAGGGGACGGAATCCACCAGCACGCCGTCGCAGTCGAACAGGATCCCCGCCGTGCGCACGATCACCTCGGCACCCTGAACCTCGTGTGCTACTTTTGGCATAGGTCAAATCTAACCGAGGAGAGTGCATGTCCGCGTCCCGCACCCCCCGAACGGCCCTCGCCGTCCGCCACGTCCCCTTCGAAGACCTCGGCATCCTCGCTCCCCTGCTGGCGGAGCGCGGCTACGAGACCACCCTCCTCGATGCCGGCATCGACGAGCTCGACGCGGACGCCGTCGCCGGGGCCGACCTGCTCATCGTCCTCGGCGGACCGATCGGGGTGTACGACGACGATCGCTACCCGTTCCTGCGCTCCTCGAAGACCGCCGTCGCGGCGCGACTCGACAGCGGCGGTGCCACACTCGGTGTCTGCCTCGGCGCGCAGCTCCTGGCCGAGTCCCTGGGCGCAGAGGTCCGGCCGACCGGGGCGGTCGAGATCGGCTTCGGCCCGCTCGCATTGACCCCCGAGGGCCGGGAGTCCGTCCTGGCCCCTCTCGACGGCGAGCCCGTGCTCCACTGGCATGGGGACGAGTTCACGATTCCCGCCGGCGCGCAGTCCCTGGCGCACACGCCCGGCTTCCCGCATCAGGCCTTCGCGGTGGGGCGCACTCTCGGCCTCCAGTTCCACCTGGAAGCCGACCACCGCGCCATCGAGCGCTGGCTCATCGGCCACGCCCACGAACTGCATCACCACGGCATCGACCCGCGATCGATCCGCGAACAGGCACGCACGCTCGGCCCGCGGCTCGAGACTCTCGCCACCCGCGTCCTCACCGACTGGCTGGATGCGGTCGAGGTCTAGCGCGAACGCCCGGGCAGCGGAAGAGGCCGGACCCCCAGCGAATCCGGCCTCTGCTCCCCTCGACCTCAGGCGGCGCGACGCAGCGGCACCGTCGGGAAGTCGATCGGCACGTCGAGCGCGATGTTCACGTAGTTCGTGAAGAGGTTCAGCGCGACCTGGCCGATGGTCTCGACGATCTGCTCGTCGTTCCAGCCGTGCGCGCGGAGGGCGTCGACGTCGGCCGAGGTCACCTGACCCCGCTCCTCGACGAGCTTGAGCGCGAAGGCCAGCAGTGCCGCCGTGCGGGGGTCGTCGGAGTTGCCGGCCTGAGCCTCGGCGAGCGCCTCGGTCGTGAGGCCCGCCTTCTTGCCGAGCGCCGTGTGCGCGGCAAGGCAGTAGCCGCACGAGTTGCGGTTCGCGACGGCGACGGCGATCTGCTCGCCCAGGGCCGCACCGAGCGTGCCCCCACCGTAAGCGCCGAACGCGCTCCACATGCTGGTGAGCGCGGCGGGCGAGTTCGCGACCGCGCGGAACATGGCGGGGACGGCGCCGAAGGCGGAGCCGATCTGCTCCAGCTGCTCCTTGACGGCGCCGGTGGCGGTCTCACGGTCGACGAGAGGGACGTTGGGCATGGGTTGCTCCTTTGTGTTTCGGGACGGGCCGGATTCGGCTTCCCCTTCAGTCTTGCTCGCCGCACAGTACGATACGCATCATTTGATCTTGCGTTCGTGACATATCGTCCAGAAGAATGGAAGCATGCCGCCGCTTGACCGCCTCACCCCGCTGCTCGACCGCTTCCGGGTGCGCAGCCGCCTGTTCCACACCGGACCCCTGTGCGGGACCACGGTCTTCGCCGCGAGTGCGGGCCACGGTTTCCTTCACGTGCTGCGTCGCGGCGAGATGGAGGTGACGCACCAGCGCCCGGACGGCCGCATCGAGCGCGAGACGATCACCCGCCCCAGCCTGCTGTTCTTCCCCCGCCCCATCGATCACACCTTCCTCAACGCCCCGACCGAGGAGTCCGACTTCGCCTGCGCGACGATCGACTTCGACGGCGGAGCGACGCATCCGCTCGTCCGCACCCTCCCGTCCGTGATCGTCCTTCCGCTCGACGAGGTGTCCACCCTCGGCCCAGCACTCGACCTCCTGTTCGCCGAGGTCGACAACGTGCGCTGCGGGCGCCCCCTCCTGGCCGACCGCATGTTCGAGGTCGTCCTCATCCAGCTCCTGCGCTGGATGCTCGATCACTCCGGTGATCTGGCCCTGCCGCCGGGGCTGCTGCCCGGCCTGGCCGACGAGCGCCTCGCCCCGGCCCTCGTGGCGATGCACGAGGCGCCCGGCGAACCGTGGACGCTCGACTCCCTCGCGCGGACCGCAACGATGTCGCGCAGCGCCTTCGCGGCGCGCTTCAAGGACGTCGTGGGCCGCGCCCCAGGGGACTACCTCACGGAGTGGCGCCTCACGATCGCTCAGGAGCAGCTCCGCGCGGGGATGTCGGTGAGCGCTGTCGCCGCCGACCTCGGCTATGCGAGCGCCTCTGCCTTCTCCCGTGCGTTCACCCAGCGTCTCGGCCGCTCGCCGCGCGCCTGGCTCGGCCTCGCCGCCTGAAGTCAGCCGCCGGCCGACATCACCGCCGCGACCCCTGTCACGATCCGGTCGAGATCGCCGGCCGTGAGCGAAGGGTGCACGGGGAGGGAGAGCACCTCCTGCGCCGCCCGTTCCGTCTCCGGCAGCTCATCGGTCGGAGCGAAGCGCGCCAGCGAGGGCAGCCGATGGTTCGGGATCGGGTAGTAGACGCCGGAACCCACCCCGTGCTCATCGCGGAGAGCGTCGCGTACCCGGTCGCGCTCCCCCGCCGCGATCCGCACCGTGTACTGGTGATAGACGTGCTCGGCGCCCTCCGCGACCGCGGGCACCGTGAGCCCGTCGATGCCGGCGAGCGCGGCGTCGAGGAACGCGGCGTTCCCCTGTCGCCGCCGGGTCCAGGCGGCGACCCGCCCGAGCTGCACCCGACCGACCGCGGCATGCACCTCGCTCATCCGGTTGTTGTAGCCGACGACCTCGTTCGCGTACTGCGTCTCCATGCCCTGGTTGCGGAGCAGACGGATACGGCGCGCCACCTGCTCGTCCGCACAGGACACCATGCCGCCCTCGATCGCCGTCATGTTCTTCGTCGGATAGAGGCTGAACATGCCGAACGTGCCGATGGTCCCCGCCGGCCTCCCTCGCCACGCAGCGCCGTGGGCCTGCGCAGCATCTTCGTAGATGGCGAGACCGTGGTCGTTGGCGACCTCCTCGATACCGTCCACGAGGAACGGGTGCCCGTACAGATGCACGGGCATGACGCCCTTCGTGCGGGCGGTGACCGCGGCACGGACCCGGGTCGGATCCAGCGTGAAGTGCGTCGGTTCGATGTCGACGAACACCGGCGTCGCTCCGGCCAGCACCACGGAGTTCGCGACCGCCGCGAAGGTGAAGGACGGCACGATCACCTCGTCGCCCGGCCCCACACCGGCGGCGAGCAGCCCCAGGAGCTGCCCGCTCGTCCCGGAATTGACCGCGACGGTGGTGCGCCCCTCCACGAACCGGGTCGCGAACTCGCGCTCGAACGCCGCCACCTCGGGGCCCTGCGCGAGCATCCCGCTGCGGAGCACCCGTTCGACGGCTGTCACCTCGTCGTCGCCGATGAGCGGCGCGGCGGCCGGGATGAAGTCCTTCTGCATGGAGATGCCCTTCGTCGGGAACGGCTCGTCGAGAGCCGGATCGGAGGTGGAGGCAGGAATCGAACCTGCGTACACGGTCTTGCGGACCGCGACCTGGCCACTCGGTCACTCCACCGGGTCAGGTGTCCTCACGCGCCGGGCGGCGAGTACCCCTGCAGGAAGCGGCCGAAGCGCTGCACCGCATCGACCAGGGTCTCCGTCTCGGGCAGGAAGGCGATGCGCACGTGGTCGGTGTCGGCGCCGTTGAAGGCGCGACCGTGCACGAGGAGGATGCGTTCCGCATCGAGGAAGTCGAGGACCAGGCGCTCGTCGTCACGGATGCCGTACACCTCAGGGTCGAGGCGGGGGAAGAGGTAGAGCCCCCCGCCCGCCTCGTGAACGTCGACGCCGGGGATCGCGCGGAGCGCCGCCGTGGCGGCGTCGCGTTGCGCCGTCAGCCGCCCGTCCGCCGAGACGAGCGCATCGAGCGACGTGTCGTGCTCCAGAGCCGCCGTGATCGCATGCTGCGCGGGCACGGACGCGCACATCCGCATCGACGCGAGCAGCCGCAGACCGGAGAGGAACGGATCGTCCGCAGCGAACCCGGTCGTCACCGCCCAGGCGGCCCGGTACCCGGCGACGCGATGGGTCTTGGACAGTCCGGCGAAGGTGACGCAGGGCACATCGGGGGCGACCTGGGCAGTGGAGACGTGCGTGAATCCGGGGTACACGACCCGGTCGTAGATCTCGTCCGAGAGCAGCAGCAGACCGTGGCGACGGGCCAGCTCCGCGATGCCCTCCAGCGTCTCCCTGGGGTACACGGCGCCGGTCGGGTTGTTCGGATTGATGACGACGACAGCGACGGTCCGGGGGCCGATCGCAGCCGCCATGGCGTCGAGGTCCGGAATCCACCCTGCCTCCTCCACACAGGGGTAATGCACGGGCTCACCCCCGGCGAGGACGGTCGATGCGGTCCACAGCGGATAGTCGGGACTCGGGATCAGGACTTCGTCGCCCGGCTCCAGCAGTGCCTGCAGCGTGAGGCCCACCAGCTCGGACACGCCGTTGCCGACGGTCACCGCCTCGATTCCGAGGGACCGGAACCCTGCCCGCCGCGCGTAGTGCGCGCGGATCGCCTCCCTCGTCTCCGGCAGCCCCGGGGATTCCGAGTATCCGTGGGCATGCGGGAGCGCCTCGCGGAGAGCTTCCACGATCACCGGCGGCGCCTCGAACCCGAACGGCGCCGGGTTGCCGATGTTCAGGCGCAGGATCCGTTCTCCGCGGGACTCCAGCTCGGCGGCACGCGCGGCGACCGGGCCCCGCAGGTCGTAGAGCACGCCGTCGAGACGCGAGGATCGCCCGACCCGGAACGCGGTCCCGGCATCTCCGGTCGTCATCCGTCCCCCTCGGCCGGTGCCGGGCCGGAGGCGGCGGCCACGTCGTCGGCCAGGCGTCGCAGGTCGGCGTCATCGAGGTCGTGCACGGTCAGCCGCAGATGGCGTCCACTGGCGGATTCGTCCTCCAGCGCGAACTCCGACCCTGGTCGCACGAGCCATCCGCGGTGCGCGAGCCGCGCGGCGACGACCCCCGCATCCTCGCGGACGTCGACCCACACGTTCAACCCGCTCTCCGCAGCGACGTCCAGCCCTCGAGCGGACGCGAGCGCGGCGAAGGACCTGTTGCGCGCGGCGTACCGGGCGCCTGCCTCCGCGACCAGCCGGTGCACTCCCTCGTCGCGCAGCATCGTCGCCGCGAGCTGCTGCATGACATGGCTCACCCACATGGTGCCGGGACTGAGCCGAAGGGCAAGGCGCTCAGCGGTGACCGGATCGGACGCCGTGAGGGCCAACCGCATGTCAGGGCCGAGGAACTTGGAGACCGACCGCACCAGCGCCCAGCGCTCCTGGGCCGGCCCGATGATGGTGGCGTACGGGGTCGGGGAGAGCAGCGAGAAGTGGTCGTCCTCGATCACCAGCACGTGGGGGTGCGGAGCGAGCACCTCGCGGAGCTCCTCGGCGCGGGAGGGAGTGATGCTGGCCCCGGTGGGGTTGTGGGCGCGAGGCGTGCAGACGATCGCGCGCACGCCGCTCTCCAGGGCCTCACGGACGCCCTCCACCGTCATCCCCTCCTCGTCGACCGGTATCGCGACCGGGGTGTAGCCGGCCAACCGCGCGGTCTGGATGCTGGACAGGAAGCACGGATCCTCCAGGCCCACCCGGTCGCCGTGCACGAGCGTCTGGGCGAGCAGGCGCTCCACCGCGTCGACCGCGCCCGCGGTGACCGAGAGCCGGAAGGGACGAGGCTGATCCTCCGCGATCCATCGTGTCGCCCACTCGGCGAGCTCGGCATCGATGACGGATTCGCCGTAAAGGACGGGATGGGGACGCACGGTCGCGAGAGCGGCGACGAGGTCGGGGAGCAAGGCGGCCTGCGGGTTGCCGTTGGCGATGTCGCGGAGTGCCGTTCCGGGCGTGAAGCCCTCATCCGGCGTGGCTGCAGGGCCGAGCACGGTCGTCCCGGTGCGCCCGCCGGTGGTCGCGATGCGGGCGGTGACGAGTGCGCGATAGGCGGCGAGCACGGTGTTGCGATTCACGCCCAGCCTCTCGGCGAGAGTGCGGACCGGCGGCAGACGGTCTCCGGCGACGAGCGTCCCCCGCTCGACGAGGTCGCGCACGCTCTCGGAGATCTCCGCGGCGGTGACACCGCTGATCGCATCGGTCTCGCCGTCTCTGCTCTCCGCCGTGCCCATGACTCGACGGTAGGGGAGATTTTGACCTATGTCAAAATCTCCCCTACCGCTCAGGGACGGTCGTCGACCTCCACGCCGTCCTCGATCTCCTCCGGCTCCAGATCGGTCACGTCGACCTCCGGCGCGTCGCCGTCGCCGTTGTTCGCGGTCGGGGGCTCCCCGTGGAATCCGGTCGTCTCGTCCTGTCGCGGATCGGTCATGCTGCCTCCTCGGTCGATGGGGTTCCATGATCTCCGCACCGTCCGGCGGCGGCGAGCACCTTGACAATGCCGGCTCCTCCCGCTCCCTGCGCACGCAGGCGGAGTCCAGGGAAGGGCGATACCGTGCAGAGGCGACGTCCGCTCCGATGGACCCGCTCTCCGCACGATCACCGCGATCCCCCGACAGAGGACACGATGACCCCCGGCACCCTGCCCCTCGCCGCTTCCGCCCCCGGCTACGACGGCTTCATCGGCTGGGTGCTCAGCCTCATCGAGACCCTCGGCGAGGTCGGTGTCGGTCTCGCGGTGCTCATCGAGACGTTCGTCCCCCCGATCCCGTCCGAGGCGATCCTGCCCGCGGCGGGCTTCCTCGCCTACGACGGCCGGATGAACGCCTGGGGCGCCTGGGCCGCAGCCACCATCGGCGGGCTCGCCGGTGCGTGGCTCTGGTACGCGCTCGGCGCCGCGGTCGGCTGGGACCGCACCCGGCGCATCGTCGGACGCATCCCACTCCTCGACCACGACGACTTCGACAAGGCGGAGGCGTTCTTCGCGCGCTGGGGCGGCGGCGCGGTGCTGTTCGGCCGCTGCGTGCCTCTCGTGCGCTCCTTCATCTCGATCCCGGCAGGGATCGAGCGCATGGCCCTGTGGAAGTTCACGATGTACACCCTGGTCGGCTCGGCGGTCTGGAACGGCATCTGGATCGGCCTCGGCTTCGCCTTCGGCCCCGCCATCCGGCCGATCCTCGAGCAGTGGAGCGGCGTGATCTCCGACGTGGTGGTCGGCCTGCTCATCCTGCTGCTCCTGGTGTTCATTGCGCTGCGCATCCGCCGCCGCGTGCGGGAAGCCGCGGCACGGCGCGCCGAGGACAACGGGTCCGCCTGAGATACGGCCACCCGATGTCGGCGGGCCGGGGCACGATGGAGGCATGACGGACGGCTACGACCCCGGGTTCCTCGGCATCCCGCTCCCGCTCCCCGTGCCTCCGATGGCGGTGCGCACCCTGCCGGCTCCGCGGTTCACGGTGCTGCTGGACCCGGAGCGGCGGCTCGCCGCGGTGACGGCCGTCACCATCGACGGCGCCCGCCTGCGGGACCTCCCCCGGACAGGTGAGTGGCGCCTCGATCCCCGGGTACCGGCGGAGGAGCAGGCGGGGCCCGCCGTGTACGCCCGGAACGACCTCGACCGCGGGCATCTCGTGCGCCGCCGCGATCCGGGCTGGGGCGATCTCGCCGACGCCCGCGCGGCCATGGAGGCGACCTTCACGTACCCCAACGCCGCCCCGCAGGCCGCCGTGTTCAACCAGTCGAAAGACCTCTGGCTCGGACTGGAGGATCACGTGCTCGCGTATGCGGAGACCACCGCGCAGCGCCTCACGGTGTTCACCGCCCCCGTGCTCGACGACACCGACCCCCCGTACCGCGGCATCCGTGTCCCCCTCCGGTACTGGAAGAT
The DNA here is from genome assembly GCF_002993305.1 of Microbacterium sp. str. 'China'. Taxonomy (NCBI): domain Bacteria; kingdom Bacillati; phylum Actinomycetota; class Actinomycetes; order Micrococcales; family Microbacteriaceae; genus Microbacterium; species Microbacterium sp. str. 'China'. The sequence continues at coordinate 2,882,054 of NZ_CP027434.1, forward strand.
CGCGGCCTGGAATGCCGAGGGCCGACTCGCCGCCGCCGCGTTCCTCCTCGATCAGACCGAACTCGTCGACACCCGGGAGGGTGCCCTCGCCGTCGCGTCGCTCGGAGCCTTCCGCACGTTCCAGGTGCCGGTCTCCGAGATCACCGCCCTCACCGGAGTCGACCTCGGCCCGCTGCCCGACGCCGACGTCCTCCCCCGACGCGGGATCCGCGAGACCGGATGGCGCCCGCTGCACACGGCCGACGACATCGTCGTGTGACAGCGGGCGCTCCGCATCACTCGCCGGCGCGCGCGACCTCCAGCGAGGGGTAGTCGATGTAGCCCTCGGCGGTCGAACCGTAGAACAGCTCCGGGCGCGGTTCGTTCAGCTCGGCCCCGGTCCGCCAGCGCTCCACGAGGTCGGGGTTGGCGATGACGGGACGCCCGGCCGCGACCGCGTCCGCCCAGTCCTCGGCCACCAGCTCCTCGGCCGTCGCACGGGTGGTCTCGACGCCGAAGCCGGTGTTGACGATGAGCGGAGCGCCCGCCGCCCGGCGGATGGCCTGGACGAGCTCTCCGGCGGGCTCGGGGTGCAGCACATCGACGAAGGCCAGCCCCAGAGGCGCGAGCCCTTCGGCGAGCGCGGTGTAGGTCGCGAGCACGTCGGCGGCGTCGTCCTCGATGACGCCCTGGATGCCGTGGGCCGGCGAGAGGCGGATCCCGGTGCGGTCGGCACCCACGGCTGCCGCGACCGCCGAGGTCACCTCGACCGCGAAGCGCGCACGGTTCTCCGGCGAGCCGCCGTACTGGTCGTCGCGGACGTTGGACACGGGAGACAGGAACTCGTGGACGAGGTAGCCGTTGGCGCCGTGCACCTCGACGCCGTCGAAGCCGGCCGCGATCGCGTTGCGCGCAGCCTGGACGAACTGCTCGACGACCACCGGGATCTCGTCGAGGGTGAGGGCGTGCGCGACGGGCAGGTCGGCCTTGCCCTTGAGGGTGCGCGTCTGCCCTGGTGCCGCCAGGGCGCTCGGCGCGACGACGCGGGGCTCGCCCGAGATGTCCGGGTGCCCGACACGACCGCCGTGCATGAGCTGCATGACGATGGTGCCGCCCTCGGCGTGCACGGCGTCGGCCACACGACGCCATCCGTCGATCTGCGCGGAGGTCACGATTCCCGGCTGCCCGGGGTACGACTTGCCCTCGAGGACGGGCCAGACGCCCTCGGAGATGATGAGCCCCTGTCCCGCGCGCTGACGGTAGTACTCCTCGATGATCGCGGTCGGCACGCCGTCGGCGTCCGCACGCGTGCGGGTGAGCGGCGCCATGACGACGCGGTTGGACAGGTGCAGCGAGCCGAAGTCGGCGGAGTCGTAGAGAGTCACAGAGGGACCAAGGACGCGGCCGGCCGCTGTATTCCCGTGAATCGACCAGGTGTTCCGGTGTATCAACCGCCCAGATCGGCGACGAGGTTCGCGAAGTGGTCGAGGTCGGCGGCCGTCCAGCCGCGCAGGCGCTCGCCGATGCGCCCCTCGTACCGGGAGCGGGCGAGAGCGACGCGCTCCTCGGCCAGCGGGGTCGCCACCAGGACTCGGGCGCGGCGGTCTTCCGGATCCGGGATGCTCTCGACGAGCCCGAGCTGCTCGAGCTGGCGCACCTGTCGGCTCACGGCGGACTTGTCCGTCTGCAGGCGCTCGATGAGGGCTCCCGCCGAGGTCGCCCGTCCGGCGAGGATCGAGGTCAGGACCTGGTACCCGAGCGGCTGGAGGTCCGGATGCACGGTGGCGGCAGCCTCGCGCCACCCGACGCGGATGCGGGCGAACAGACGGCCGAGCTCATGCTCGACGCGGGCGACCGCCTGGTCGAGATCGTCGAGGGGAGCGTCGTCGGCAGGATCGTCGGACGAGGCGCTCATATCGCCAGTGTACGGCGAAGCCCCGCGACCGCAGGCGGTCGCGGGGCTTCGCTCAGACCTCGGCGAGGAGCCGGAACACCTTGGACGCGGCGTCGATCTCGGCGGGCGTGAGCTCGTCGATCACGGCGCGGAGCCGGGTGCCGTACTCTCGCCGGACCTCGGTGAGAGCGGTGCACGCGGCGGGCGTCGCGGTGAGCACCCGGAGCCGGCCGTCGCGCTCGTCCGGCACGGAGGCGATCAGACCCAGGTCCTCCAGCATCCGCACCTGGCGACTGACGACGGACTTGTCCATCTCGAACCGCTCGGCGAGCTCGTGCGCACTGGCCGAGCCCGCCCGGTCGATGAACGTGAGCAGCTTGTACCCCGCCACCTGCAGCTCCGGGTGGACCCGGGACGCCGATTCCTTCCACAGCGACCGGGTCCGCGCGAAGATGAGGTTGAGATGCGCCTGGAGGTCGCTGAGGGCGGTGTCGACGTCGGGGGTGCCGACCGCCTCGGACGCGATCATGTCAGCGCTCCTGCTTCCGATCGTCGCGCTCGAGCACGCTCACCGACCCGGTGGTGGTCGCTGGTCCGGCCTGCCCGGTGCGGATCGTCCCCGTCGAGAGGTTGGCGCCGACCTCGGCCTCGGAGACCTCGATGACGGACTCCTCGGCCTGCTCGCGCAGCTGCTCCGCGGCGTTCTTGGTGGACAGCGGCTTGTTCTTGATGAACGCGATCGCGATGATCGCGATCACGGCCAGCGGGATGGCGAGGATGAACGCGTCCGCGATGCCGTGCCCGTAGGCGCTCTCGACGATCGTGCGGATCGTGTCGGGCAGCTCGCCCACCTTCGGCACGTCTCCGGAGCCCAGGCGCTCCAGGGCACTGATCTCGTCGGGCGTGGTCGGGACGAAGCCCTTCAGGCCGTCCTTCATGAAGTCGGCCACGCTCGTCGACAGCAGCGATCCCATGACGGTCACGCCGATGGTGCCGGCGATCGTGCGGAAGAAGTTGACGTTCGACGAGGCCGCGCCCAGCTGCTGCGGAGCCGTGTCGTTCTGCACGATGAGAGTCAGGTTCTGCATGACCATGCCGAGGCCGGCGCCGAGGACGAACATGTACACGGCCACCAGGGTGAACGGAGTGTCGTAGCGGAGGGTCGCCATCAGGCTCACGCCGATGGTGGCGAGGATCGAGCCGGTGACCATCCAGCCCTTCCACTTGCCGAACCGGCTGACGAGCTGTCCGATGATGATCGACGCGCCCATCTGACCGATGATCATGGGGATGGTCATCAGGCCCGACTCGGTCGGCGTGGCGCCACGGGCGAGCTGGAAGTACTGCGCGAGGAAGACCGAGGTCGCGAACATCGAGACGCCGATCGCGATCGAGGCGATGACCGACAGCGTGAAGGTGCGGTTGCGGAACAGCGACATCGGGACGATGGGTTCCTTGACGAAGAACTCCACGGCGACGAAGGCGGCGATGGCGACGCCCGCGGTGACGGCGAGCGCGATGCTGGTCCCCGAGTCCCAATCGAACTGGTTGCCGCCCATGGAGACCCAGATCAGAAGGGTCGAGACGCCGACGGCGAGCAGGACGATGCCGAAGTAGTCGATGGACACCTTGGTGCCGCGCTGCGGCTTGGGCAGGTGCAGGGTGAACTGCAGCAGCACCAGGGCGACGATCGCGAACGGGACGCCGACGAAGAAGTTGGCGCGCCAGCCCCAGGCGTCGGTGATGACGCCGCCGAGCAGCGGGCCGCCGATCGTGCCGAGGGCCATGATGCCGCCGACGACGCCCATGTACTTGCCACGCTCGCGCGGGGAGATGATGAGGGCCACGGCGATCATGACGAGCGACATGAGGCCGCCGACGCCGATGCCCTGCACGACGCGGACCGCGATGAGCATGTTCGTGTCGGTGGAGAAGCCGGCGATGACGGTGCCGACCGTGAAGAGGATGAGTGAGATCTGGATGAGGACCTTGCGGTCGACGAGGTCGGCGAGCTTGCCCCAGATCGGCGTCGAGACGGCGGTGGCGAGAAGGCTCGCGGTGATGACCCAGGTGTACTGCGACTGGGTGCCGCCGAGGTCGGCGATGATGACGGGCATCGAGGTCGAGACGACCGTGCCGGAGAGCACGGCGACGAACATGCCGACGATGAGGCCGGAGATCGCGGTGAAGACCTCGCGGGCCGAGCGCGCGGTCTCGGAAGAGGATGAGGTGTGTGTCACGGGGGAATGCTCCTGCATAGAAAGTTGATCGAGATCAACCATACGCCGATAGTTGCGGTTTCGCAACTATCGGCTCGTACCGCACCCGCGGGATGCGGTCAAGGACATCGCCGCAGTGGAGGGACCGGACGACGCTGACCCCATGACCAGCGCAGCCCCCTCCCGCCTCGACCGGCGTCTGCTGCTGTCAGGCTTACTGTTCGGCTGCGGGATCGCCGCCTCGATGATCGACCTCTTCGTCTTCCACCTCGTGCTGCACTGGCATCACTTCTACGACCTGTCGACCTCCGACGTCGCCCTCGTCTCCGACGGGTTCTTCCACGCGTTCGGCTGGTTCCTCACGATCCTGGGCGCCTTCCTCCTCGCCGACGTCCGCCGCCGTGGCCCCCTGCGCTGGACGCGATGGACGGGCGCGGTGATCGCCGGGGTCGGGTTCTTCCAGCTCTTCGACGGCGTCGTCGACCACAAGCTCCTCGGGATCCACCAGATCCGCTACGGCGTCGACCTCGTGCTCTACGACACCGTCTGGATCGTGTCGGCCGTCGTGCTGCTCGCTGCCGGAGCCCTCACGGTGTGGCGGACCCGACCGGCCCCGAGGGGGTGACAGCCGTGCACGAAGGGCACGACGGGCACGACGACCCGCCCCGACTTCCGGGCCTCGATGCGGACGCGACGGGCGGGGGCATCGACGTCCTCCCCTTCCTCGCCCTCGTCCTCCTCCTCGGCGCCGCCGTGCTGTATCTCGTCGCGCTGCGGCGTGCCCGAGACCGCAGTCCCTGGCCGCGGCCACGGACGGCCGCCTGGATGAGCGGTCTGCTGTGCGCCGCGGTCGGCACCGTCGGACCGTTCGCCGCCCTGGCCCACAGCAGCTTCCCGGTGCACATGGCCGGCCATGTCCTCGTGGGCATGCTGGCCCCGCTCCTCCTGGTGCTCGGGCGTCCGGTCTCCCTGGCCCTCCGCGCCCTTCCCGTCGCCGAGGCCCGAGCGCTCTCCCGGGTGCTGCGCAGCGCCCCGATCCGGGTGCTCACGCATCCGGTAGTCGCGGGCACCCTCAACATCGGCGGGTTGTGGCTCCTCTACGCCACGCCGCTGTTCCCCCTCATGCACGCCTCACCGTGGCTCCATGCTGCGGTGCACCTGCACGTCCTGCTGACGGGGTATCTGTTCACCGCGAGCATCCTCGGCCTCGATCCCGATCCGCATCGAGCCTCCGTTACCGTACGGGCGTCCGTCCTCATCGTCTTCATCGCCGCGCACTCGATCCTCGCCAAATGGCTGTGGGCACACCCTCCGGTGGGCGTCGACCCCGGGGACGCGCGGATCGGAGCGGAGCTGATGTTCTACGCGGGTGACGCCGTCGACGTGCTGCTCATCGTGCTGCTGCTCCGGCAGTGGTACGTCGCGACACGACCGCGCGAGTCGGCTCAGCCGCAGAAGGAGGAGAGCCCGTCGTGGAGGCGCTCGATCGCCTCGACCGTCTCCGGGGCCTGAAGGTCGGTCATGCCGCCGAGCTGATCGGCGCCGGAGCGGATGAGGTCGCCGAGCTGCCCGTCCATCCCGTCCGCGACGCCGTCGAGGGTGGCGACGAGGTCGTCGCGTGCGGCATCGAGCTGCTCCGCGGATGCGTCGCCCTGGCTCAGCAGCTCCTGATACTGCGCGTACGCGTCATCGAGGGTCCCGCACGTCTCCGCGACCGGAACTCCGAACGCGTCTCCCGCGGCCTGGGTGACCTGCGCACACCCGGCGAGGAGACCGACGGCGAGCAGCAGAGGGACGAGAGCGATGCGGCGCATGACCCGAGAGTAGCCGCGCCACCTGGGGCGCGGCTGACCCTCGGGCGGTGCGGCGGTCAGCCGCCGGACGGGTTCTCGAGGGGCTTGCCCTCGTCGTCCGTCGTCTCGCGCTCGAGCACGTCGTCGGTGCTCTCGCCGCTGTCGTCGGGAGCGCCGCCGGAGGCCGTGTCGGCTTCCTCGTCGGCGCCGGGGGTGCCCTGCGTGTTCTGGGGGTCGCTCATGCTCTCCTCCTCTGTTCGGTCCGACGACCGTATGCGCGGCGGCGAGGAATGACGCAGGGGGTTGACCGGACGAATGGCGACGGCCACACTGCCGGCGCCGGGACGCGTCACCCCTGCGCCCAGAGCCGTTCGATCGGGACCGCCCGCCCGAGGATGCGCTCGGCCGCACGATGCCCGGAGAACAGGGCCGCGGGCACGGTGGCCGGATCATCGGTCCACGTGGCCTCGCCCGCGAGGTGCAGTACGCCGCCGACCGGGGTGGCGAGGTCGTCGTGATCCGTGGTGGTCGATCCCACCGTCATGTACGCGTACGAGCCGTGCGCGAACGGATCGTCCTGCCAGGCCGTGCGGCGCATTCCGATCGGATCGGGGATCTCGTCGCCGTAGAGCCGGCGGAGCTGCGCCATGATCGAGGCCTGCACCTGCTCGTCACTCCAGTCCCGCGTGGCCGCCGCGGCGGGCCCGGCGGCGAAGGTGAGCAGGAGCGGCTCGTCGTGCAGCGTCGTGAGGTCGTACCAGGAGTGCCACCACCGCGCCTCGGGGCCCTGCTGCCGGAGGGCGTACACCCCGTCTTCCCAGAACCGCGTCGGGAACCGCAGGAAGACCTTCTCGAAGGCGTTCATGCGCAGCCGCCCCAGCGCCTCGGCGTTCACCGGCGGCAGCGGGGGGACGATCTCCATGGTCCCGGCCTGCAGCACGCCGACGGGAACCGTGATGACGGTCGTGTCCCCGGAGAAGTCGCCGTGCGAGGTCCGCACCCAGACGCCGTCGTCGCTCCAGTCGACACGGGTGACGAGGTGTTCCAGCCGGATGTCGAGGCCGGCGGCCAGGCGCTCCGGGAGCACGCCGTACCCGTCGGGGAACACGACCTCCTCGCCCTCGATCGCGTCGTCGTCGAGGCCGTGCGCGGCGAGGTCCTCGATCCACGTCCCGTACTGCTCCTCGGCGCGATGCTCCAGGTACTCCCGCACCCGCTGCGTACGCTCGGCGCTCCATTCCTGGCGGGAGAGGGCCTCGTCCGTGACGTCGCGGTAGGAGGCTGTGGGGCGGGAGGCGGCGATGACCTCCGGGAGCACGGCGTCCACCGCGTGGACATCGGCGGCGAAGGCGCGTGTCTCCTCGGCGGAGAGCGGGCGCCCGTCGGGGCCGTGATAGGCGATCGGCCGGCTGTCCACCTGGAAACCGCCGACGGTGAACTCCACGGTCCGCATGCCGAAGGCCTCGGCAGCCGCCGCTACCGGGCTGCCGTCGACGCCGTGGATCCACGAGGCGCCGAGATCGACGACGCCGTCGGTCCGATCCGTGTGCACCCGGCCGCCGATCCGGTCGCGCGCTTCGAGCACCACGACCGTCCGCCCGGCATCCTGCAGCAGCCGCGCCGCCGTCAATCCCGCCACGCCCGCGCCCACGATCACCGTGTCGACCTGCTCCATGCGCCCCTCCTCGCAGCCCCTCCGCGCGGAGCCGTGCCCCGACGATAGCCCAGCCCCGGCACCCACCGACAGGGCAGCGGAGCCCGACGACCCGCTCCCGACGCCGGGCTCAGGCGGCGTGCTGGATGAGTCCGAGCAGGGTGCCGTCCGGGTCGAAGAACTTCAGGAAGAGGGCGAAGCCGCCGTCGTCGAAGCTCTCCACGTCGACGCCCTCTGCCGCGAACCGCTCGGCGAGCGCGTGGATCTCGGTCGTGCGCAGGAAGAAGACCGGCCGCTCCTCCCCCGACACCGTCAGCTTCATCGGCGAGTGCCCCGGCGCCTGCCAGAGCATGAGATCCGGACCGCCCTCGGCCCGGAGCATGGCGCTCGACCCGTAGTCGGTGAGGACGCGGAAGCCGAGCAGACGCTCGTACCACGCGCTGGACGCCGCGAGGTCGGTGACGGGAAGCTGGATGTGATCGAGTCCGGCGAGGACGGATGCCATGTGGAAAACCCTCCGTGGTCGTGTCCGCCCACCGTAGCGCCACCCACCGACCACACCGCGGGACGGATGACAACCCCCTTGGGTGCCGCACGCGGCACAGCGCACCCTGGGGCCATGAGCCACCACCCCGATGACATCAAGCAGCCCCTGGACCACCTGCCCCCGGCGGACGAGCGGGACAAGGCCGTCGAGATCGACGAGCCGCACTATCCGACGTCGGGCGCGCCGGCCGACAGCCAGGACGTGACGCCGGAGACCGCGGCCGAGCCGGACAAGCCGAACCGCCACGGCGTCGACAAGCTTCCGCCGACCTCGCGCTGACCGTTCCGTCCGTTCCTCAAGTATTGTTGAGGTCTACGAAGGGCGGCGGATGGAACCGGACGATCTCCTCCCGATCGGGGAGGTCACCCGACGCACAGGCGTCGCGCCCTCCGCGCTGCACTTCTACGAGCAGCTGGGCCTCATCGCGTCGACGCGCACGCCCGGCAATCAGCGGCGCTATCGCCGCCACATGCTGCGGCGGATCTCGATCATCGTCGTGGCCAAGCGCATCGGCATCCCGCTCAGCGAAGTCCAGGAGCTCTTCCAGACCCTGCCCGTCGACGCCCCGCCCTCGCACGGCGACTGGCGCCGCGTGGCCAAGCGCTGGCGCGCCGAGCTCGAGGAGCGGCGCACCCAGCTCGAGCACCTGCAGCGCGAGCTCGCGGGCTGCATCGGCTGCGGCTGCCTGTCTCTGAAGGCCTGCCGCCTGCTGAATCCGGAGGACGCCCTCGGCGAGAACGGCCCCGGTCCCCGCCGCATCTGAGGCCGGGGACGTCCGCCACGGACCTGCTGGACGAAAGTGGAGTGTTGCGGAGTCGGGATCGGTGAGAGTGTGGAGACATCCCCACCAGCGATCAGCGTGGTTGCGCCTCTTGGCAACGGGTTCCTGTGGAGATGGAACGAAGGATCCATCCAATGGGCAAGTTCATCTATGAGGGCGGTCCGAAGATCGAGATCGAGGACCGCGCTCTCACACATATCCAGCTCGTCATGACGACGAAGCTCCGGCGCGGCGAGCCGATGCCGTTCTCGTGGAAGGAAGACGCCTCCGTCGGGGGCGGTCGGACGACGGTCTGGGTGCACGCGCACTCGAACATCGTGTTCAAGTTCTTCGGCAGCCGGCCTCCGGCCATCAACCGGCGGTGGGTGGACGCGCTGGCGTTCACCGCGAACACGCCGAACGGCCTGTACCTGGTGCCGGAGCCCACGGAGACGAGCAGCGCCTCACGGCAGCTCGCGGATCTCGCCGTCTGACACCGGCACCGCCGATACGGAGGGCGCAGGCCCGAGGACTCAATCCTCGAGGTCGGCGTCCTCGGTATTCGCTTTCTCCGCCTCCTCCTGGGCCGTCTCCGCTTCCTTCTCGGCGCGCTCCTGAGCCTTCTCGGCCTTCTTCTGCGCGTCCTCCTCGGCCTTCCGCTGCTCGTCGGCGGCCTTCTGCGCGGCCTTCTGAGCGGCCTCCTGCGCCTTCTCCGCCTTCGTGTCGTCCGGTGCCGCGGGCGCCGGTTCCGGTGCAGGGGCCTCGACCGGCGTGTCCACCTCTTCCGGCACGGTCGCGGGCACCACGACCGCCGGCGTCGGAGACGAGCGAGGGGTCGGCTCGGTGTCGACAGGCGTCACCACAGGGTTCGGGTTGAGCGCCCCTGCCGCCCAGAGCGTTCCGGCGACCGTGAGGGCGACCGCGACCGCCACGGCTCCGGTCAGGAGTCCGCGGCGTCGCCGGGTCCGCTGCAGGCGAGGAGTCCGGGGGCGGAGCATCCCGACCTCGGGAGACGGAGGAGTGGGCAGCACGAGGGTCCGTGTCGGAGCGGACGGTCCGGCCGCCTCCCGCTCCGCGAGCGCTGCGGCGGCGATCGCAGCCGGAAGCGGGGGCCGCGGCGGAATCGAGGGGTGGTGCGCGAGGGCGGACACCGCCGCGAAGACGCCGGCGGCGGTCGGCCGGTCCTCCGGATCCGTCGCTGTCATCCGCTGCAGCAGCGCGGACCACGCCGGGCCCACGGATTCCGGGATGACCGGCGCTTCGATCAAGCGGGCCAGGGTGGCACCGATCCCCTCCGCCTCGGCGAAGGCGCGCTCTCCGGTGAGCGCTTCGCGCAGGACCAGCCCCAGCGCGTAGATGTCGGCGGGCGGCGCGGGCGCGGCGCCGTTCAACTGCTCCGGCGCCAGGTATGCCGCGGTGCCGATCACGGTTCCGGGAGACGTCAGCCGGGCCGCGTCGACGAGCACCGAGATCCCGAAGTCGGCGAGCTTGGCACCCGACCGGCTCCCGGTGAGAGAGCGCCCGGTGAGCAGGACGTTGGAGGGTTTGATGTCGCGGTGGACGATCCCTGCGCCGTGCACGACATGGAGGGCCTCTGCCAGATCGGCCGCGAGCGCCGCCACCTCGTCCGAGGGCAGCGGCCCCTGGGCGATCCGCTCTGCGAGTGTCGGCCCGTCGACGAACTCCATGACCAGGTACTCGGCCCGCCCCGGATGCAGCTGCGCGTCATACAGCGTGACCAGAGCCGGATGATTCAGGGAAGCGAGCACGGTCATCTCGCCGCGGGCGCGCTCGGAGGCGGCGCCCTGCTCGGTCTCCGCGCGGAGCATCTTGATGGCGACCGTGCGCCCGAGGAGCGAGTCCTCCGCGCGGTACACGCGCGCCATCCCGCCCTGCCCGACGCACTCCCGGAGGTGGTAGCGACCATCGAGCAGCGCCTCCGTGGGAAGCGAGTCATCCGTCATCGTCGAATCCTCCTGCCACGGCGTCGGGAGCGGCGCGGCGAGACCCCACTGTAGAAGCGCGGTCAGCAGCCGTCTCGGGCCTTGACAGCGGGGCGGTCGATCGGGAGGTCCTCGTCCGCGGGAGAATGGGACATATGCCCGCGCGTTCCCCCCAGCGACTGCTCCTCTCCGTCCGCCGGCTGCTGCACACCGATCCGTCCACCGTCGCCCACACCGAGGCGATGCCGGTGATCGACGAGCACACCGTCCCACGGGTCCTCGATCTGGCGACGCGCATCGGGGAGTCGATGTTCGCGGTCGGCGCCTCTGCGCACGAGGTCACGCTCGCGATCACCCGCGTCTGCGAGGCGTACGGCCTCAAGGGCGTCCAGGTCGACGTGACCTACAACTCGATCACGGTGTCCTTCCACCTCAGCGGGGAGGTCTGGCCGGAGACGCTCGTCCGCGTGGTCCGCGTCGCCGCCCCCGATCACGCGAAGCTGCAGCGCGTGCAGGCGCTCGTGGCCGACATCGACAGCGGCCTGGACCTGGAGGCCGCGCGCACCGCGTTCCGGGTCATCCGCCGCGTGCCGTTCCGCTATCAGCAGCCGGTGGTCATCGTCGCACGGGCGCTCCTCGCGGTCGGAGTGAGCATCATGCTCGGGGCCTCCCCGCTCATCGTGGGTCTCACGTTCGTCGCGGCGTTGGGGGCGGCGCTCACCCAGGCGGGCCTGGCCCGGCTGCGGGTACCGCTGTTCTTCAGCCAGATCGCGGGAGGCCTCGTCACCACGGTCGTCGCGGTCGCCGTCTCGGCGCTCGGCAGCGCGGGGATCGAACCGTTCGTCGGCATCCGCCCCTCGATCATCGTCGCCTCGGGAATCGTGCTCATGCTCGCGGGGCTCACGGTGGTGGGCGCCGCGCAGGACGCCATCGACGGCTTCGCGCTCACGGCCGGCGGCCGCATCCTCGACCTGACGATGCAGACGCTCGGGGTGGTCATCGGCATCCTCGTCGGCCTGGAGCTCGGCGGCGTGCTCGGCTTCACGATGGAGCTGCCGGACGATCCCGCACCCTTCGGCCCGCTGCTCAATCAGTTCGTCGGGGCCATCATCATCGCGGTCGCCGTGGCCGTGTTCAACGGCGCGGGCATCCGCATCATCCTCGTCAGCGCCCTGCTGAGCGCCGTCACCCTCGCCGGGTACGCCGGCACCATCGCCCTCCAGCTCCACCCGGCCGCGGCGAGCGCGGTCGGAGCGCTGCTGGCGAGCTTCGTCGGCATGCTCATCGCGCACAACCTGCACGTGCCCTCGGTCGCGGTGACGACCGCCGCGATCGTCCCGCTCGTGCCCGGTGTCGCGGTGTTCCAGGGTCTCCTCGAGGTCGTGCACGCAGCGGGAACCTCCACCGGGATGCTCACCGTCGGCGGATCGCTGATCGACGCCGCCGTGATCGGCATCGCGCTCGCCTCCGGCGCCTCCCTCGGCCTCTACCTCGGAACGCCGGTGCGAGCGACCCTCGCCGGCGTCGCGAAGACCAGGGCGCGCGTGCGCCGCTGACCCGACGGCGTCATCCCGCCGAGGAGTCGGCGGCGAGGTCGAGCACCCACGCGTTGACCGTGAGCTCGGCCCCACGGAACTGCTCCGTGAGGGTTCCCTGACGGGTGAATCCGCCCCGCTGACACACCGCGTTCGACGCCGGGTTGTCGACCGCGGGGAACGCGAGCAGCGAACGCCCGTCCCCTGCGCGATCGCGGAGGACATCGATGAGCAGCGCCAGAGCCCGGGCGGCCACTCGCCGGCCCTGCGCAGCGGGCAGCACGAACCAGCCGGTCTCCCACGCGGGCTCGTCCTGCCACGCGATCCGCCACGCGCCGATGGAACCGAGAGGCCGCCCGGCGTCGTCGACGATCACGAACATCAGGGCCTCGTCCTCCGCGACGAGGCCCAGATACCGCTCGTGACGCGCCTGCACCTCCGCCGCACTCTCCGGCCCGTTGAGGTGCACCGTCATCTCCGGGGCGTTCGCCGCCTGCAGGAGAGGGAGATCGGCGGCCGACCAGGGCCGGAGGCTCACGGTGTCCACGCTCGCAGCATGTCACGCCCCACCGACACCCGACACGACGATGCGCCCGCCGCGGACGGATCCACAGCGAGCGCATCGGTCGGGGGTCAGTGGCCGCCGAGGTCCTTGACCAGCTCGGCCTCGTCCTCCTTCGACAGCGAGGTCTGCACGACGGTGCCGTTGTACGGGGCCAGCGCCTCGGCGAACTTGTCCTCGGTGATCTTGAGCGCGTAGATGACGACGGCGGACTTGCCGGCCGTCACGGTGGCCTTCACGCGGTCGCGGAACTCGGCGTCGATGCCCGTCTTGTCGAGACCGGAGAACAGGGCCCCGAGGAGGCCGCCGAACACCAGGCCGGCGACCGGGATGAAGAACAGGATGCCGATCAGCGCACCGAACAGAGCGCCGGAGGCGACGCCGAGGCCGATCCTGCTCCCGGCGCCCGGGTACTCCACCTTCGTCTTGCCCTCGCCGTCCACCTTCACGAGCGCGAGGCCGGCGAGCTCGACGACGAGGTCGTCCTGCAGGGCCTGGACGCGGTTGTAGGCGCCTTCCGCGTCGCTCTCGGTGTCATAGGAGATGACGATCAGTTCAGCCATGGTTTCCTGCTTTCGGTTGCGATCGGAGATGCTCTCCACGCGCGCAGAGGCACCGGTCTTCGCCACCGACCCTAGGCGCGCCCCCGGCACACATGACAGAGCAGCCGTCGATGTTCACCCTGGTGACTCCGCAGCGGCGATGTCCGTGGCCTCGCCTACCGTCGCAGTCGTGCCCGAGTCCGTGCAGCAGTGGTGGGCGAGACGCCAGTTCTCGCGCGGACTCGACGTGCCCTACGCGGTCGGCACCTATCGGGCGGCGTGGGCGGCCTACCCCGAGCTCATCCGCCAGTACCACCCGGAGCTCAATCACGGCATCGCGCTCTCGCAGATCCCGTTGGCGGCCGATGTGCTGCTCTGCTGGGAGTGCGCCGTCGGTCACCTGTTCGCGGCGACGCCGACCGAGCAGCGCGAACGCCCGGGGCGGGTGCGACGGCGCTCGTCCTGGTGCCCCGAATGCACGGCACTCGCGCGTCCGCAGCCCGTGATCCTCGGGGAGGCGCGGGCGCTCCCCGCACGCCCGAAGAAGCGGGCGCCGGCGCTGTGCACGAAGACTCCCGCGCTGCCGACGGGCACCGCGTTCCTGAGCGCGTGCGCTCCGAAACCGGCCTCGGCCGCGGAGGGGAAGCTCCGGCAGGCGCTCACCGAACGGCTGCTGTTCCCCGACGACGTCAACGCGATCAAGGTCGCGCGGCCGTACTTCCGGCATACGGAGGTATGGCCCGACATCCTGCTCCCGGAGCTGCGGATCGCGATCGAGTACGACACGGTCGGCCGGCACGGGCTCGAGCACGTCGGGAAGAGGGAGGAGGCCGATCGCCGGAAGGACCGCGCGGTACGCGGCGCCGGCTGGGAGGTGGTGCGCGTGCGGATGGGGAAGCTCGAACCACTCGGGCCGTTCGACCTCCCGCTCGCCTCCCTCGGCGCGAGCGGCATCGCCCGGCTGATCGACCGGCTCCGCGACATCCGCGGCGCCCTCCTGGTCGACGCCTACTTACGCTGACGGCGCCGCCGGCTCTTCACGAGGCGGGCTGCTCCTCCTCCTGCCGCGACCGCGGAGAGCCGAGGGCGACGGTGGAGAGCAGGCCGACGGCGAGGAAGCCCGCCGCCGTCCACGCCGCATAGCGGGTGCCGTCGGAGAACGCACTCCGGGCCAGCTCGGCGAACGGCGCCGTCTCGGGATCCCGATCCAGTCCCGCGATGGCGGCGCCGGCACTGTCCACGACGGCGGACACCACCTGGTCGCGCTCTGCCGACGGTACGCTGCGGTCGTCGAGCGCCGACCCGAGCGCAGCTGCGGTGCTCGTGAACAGGACGGTGCCGAGCACGGCCACGCCGAGCGCCGCACCGAGCTGGCGGGACGTCGACTGCGTGCCGGACGCGGCACCGCTGTCCGCCACCGGCACGTCGGCGAGCACCACGCCGGTGAGCTGCGCCGTCGCGAGCCCCACACCGAGCCCGTACACGAAGAGGAAGGGGACGAGGGGCACCCAGGATGCATCGGGGGCGATCACGAGCCCCACGCCGGCGACGCCGACGATCTCGGCGAGGAGCCCGACCCTGACCACCCAGACCGGGGCGATCCGTCCGCTCGCGGCACCGGCCACCCCGCTGGCGAGGAAGGATCCGCCCGCCAGGGCGAGCAGCAGCAGACCGGTCTGCAGCGCATCGAAGCCCAGAACGAACTGGAGCCAGAGCGGGAGGGCGAGGATGAGGCCGAACTCCCCGAGGGAGACCACGGCGGCGGCGATGTTCCCGTTGCGGAACGACGGGATCGCGAACAGGCGCAGCGCCAGCAGGGTGGAGCGTCCTCGTCGCTGGCGGTGCAGACCCCAGGCGATGAACGCGACGAGTCCGAGGATCGCGACGGCGAACGCGAGCGGGATCGGCGAGAGATCCCCCGGCCAGGTCCAGTCGCCGATCCGCGGGCGCTCGTCCACGAACCACCAGCCGTACGTGCGGCCCTCGATGAGCGCGAAGACGAGGCTGCCCATGGTCAGGACGGAGAGCACGGCCCCCACCACGTCGATCCGCTCCGCGCGCTCGCCGCGCGATTCAGCCACGGTCAGCAGGACACCGATGACGATCAGCAGGCCGAGCGGGATGTTGATGCCGAACGCCCAGCGCCAGGAGAAGGCCGTGGTCAGCCACCCGCCGAGCAGGGGCCCCACCGCGGCCATCCCACCGATGGTCGACCCCCAGACGGCGAACGCGATGCCGCGTTCCCGCCCGCGGAAGGTCGCGTTGATGATCGACAGGGTGGTCGGCAGGATCATCGCACCGCCGACACCCTGCACGAGCCGGGCGAGGATCAGGACACCCCCGCTCGGTGCGGTGGCGGCGAGGACGGAGGCGGCCGCGAACACGACGACACCGACGATCATGATGCGGCGCCGGCCGAAGCGGTCGGCGAGGCTGCCGAAGACGAGCAGCAGGGCGGCGAAGACGAGGGTGTACGACTCCTGCACCCACTGCACCTCGGTGGAGGTGATCCCCAGGTCGTCGACGATCGCCGGGATGGCGACGTTGACGATCGTCGAGTCGACGATGATGAGGCTGACGGCGATACCGATGAAGACCAGCCCCACCCAGCGCAGGCGTTGAGACCTTTCCATGTTCGCTAGCTTAGTTAGATACTTGAGCGGAAAGGCAGTTTTAGCCTCTCCCGCGCGTGAGTGCAACCCCCGTGCGTGACGGCGACGGGCAGGCGATGATGCCCGCATGAAACTCGTCTCCTACGCCGGCCAGCAACTCATCACCTCTGACGACGTCGCGGAGACGCTGCTCACCCTGGCCGCCGCCATCGCCAGGGAGGGCGAGTCCGAAGCCGTCGAGATCCCGATCCTCCTGGAGGGCGAGAAGGACTGGGCCGACCTCCTCGTCGGCGTCGGCAACGACGTGCTCGTCAGCCCCCATCACACCGGGGAACCCGATCCCGACTTCTCCGCCGAGGTCGACGAGCTGCAGGCCCACCGCCTGTTCCCGAAGCCGCGGGGCGACTCGTCGTCGCCGGGCGACATCGAGGTCCCCGCGCTCTCCGACTTCGACATGGGCCACGGCCTCTGATCGCGCTCGGCTCAGCGGCTGCTCCCTTCAGCGCCGCGCGGAGAGCCGCACGCCGTTTCGGAGCGCGACCTCGCGGTCGGCATCCGCGATCAGGGTCGAATCGTGCGTGACGCAGAGGACGACCGCCCCGCGATCCGCCTCCTCCCGCAGCACTGCCCGGATGCGACGGACCGATGCGGCGTCCAGGGCCGTCGTCGGCTCGTCCACGAGCAGGACGCCTGCTTCCCCCGCGACCCCTTGAGCCAGGAGCACACGCTGCTGCTGGCCGCCGGACAGCGTCGCGAACGGCAGGCGCTGCAGAGCCGACACGGCGGTGCGCTCCATCGCCGCCGCCACCGCCGCACGCGCCCGCCGATCCCGCCGCCGGAACGCCCCGAGCCGACGCCACGTCGCGACCGTCACGACGTCTCGCGCGGTGAGCGGAAGGCCCGGAGGCACCGCGGCGCGCTGCGGCACGAAGGCGATCGGACCGGTCACACTCCGCCACCCCCTGGTCGGTGAGCGCACCCCGGCGGCCACCTCCAGGAGCGTCGACTTCCCCGCGCCGTTCGGACCCGTGACCACGACGAACTCGCCCGCCTCCACCTCCAGGGTGACGCCGCGCAGGGCCTCGCGGTCGCCGAGCCGGACGGAGACGTCGTCGAGACGCAGGGCGCCGTCGGCGGTGCGGAGGGTTCTCGTCATGACTCCAGTTTATGAATTTGATAATCATTCTCAACTACGAATAGGCTCGCGTTCCGTGACCCCCTCGCTCGCCGCCCTGCTCACCCCGTTCACGCTCGAGTTCTTCCAGCGCGGACTCCTCGGCGGCGCTCTCGTCGCGGTCCTCTGCGGGGTCGTCGGCACCTGGGTCGTCGTCCGAGGGATGGCCTTCCTCGGTGAGGCCCTGGCCCACGGGATGCTGCCCGGCGTCGCGCTGGCCACGGTGCTCGGGGCGCCCGTGCTCGTCGGCGGGGCGGTCAGCGCCGTCGCGATGAGCATCGGCATCGGCGCCCTGCAGCGACGCGCCCGGCTCTCCTACGACACGAGCATCGGACTGCTCTTCGTCGCGATGCTGGCCCTGGGGGTGATCATCATCTCCCACTCCGGGAGCTTCGCCACGGATGCGACGGCGATCCTCTTCGGCGACATCCTCGCGATCACCCGCCCCGACCTCCTCCTGCTCGCGGCGGCCGCGGTCGTGGGAGTGACGGTCGCCACCCTCTGCCATCGGCCGTTCGTCGCGCTCGCCCTCGACGCCCGCATCGCGACGGTGCTCGGGCTCCGCCCACGGTGGGCACAGGCGGCCCTGGTCGGACTGGTGACCCTCGCGGTGGTGGCGTCGTACCAGGCGGTCGGCTCGCTGCTCGTCGTCGGTCTGCTCCTCGCCCCCGCGGTCGCCGCCGGACAGTGGACGTCGCGCCTGCCCACGCGGATGGCGCTCGCGTGCGCCTTCGGCGTGGCTGCCGTCCTCGCCGGTCTCCTCGCGTCCTGGTATGCGGCCACCGCCGCGGGAGCGTCCGTCGCCGCCGCCGCGATCGCCCTCGCCGGTCTGTCCTGGGCGGCGCGGGTCGCCGTGCGAACACCGCGGCCGATCGCCCCTCCGGCCCCTGTCTCCGCCTCCTGATTCGTCCCGAAAGGCTCATCGTGCACTCCCGCCTCCTTCCCCTCATCACCGTCGCGGCCCTGACTCTCCCCCTCGCGTCCTGCGCCGGGCCCGCGGCGCAGAGCCCCGCCACCTCCTCCTCCGCCGGAGACGGCCACGGCGCGATCGCCGGGGCGGAAGAGGTCGCCGAACCGCAGCTCGGACTCACGACCATCGACGCGCAGGGTCGGGTCACCCACCTCGACCTCCTGGACGAGAGCGTCACCGACATCGGCACGGTGGCCGCCCCGGAGGGCATGACGACCGACGGCCGGTACCTCTTCGCAGACACCGGCGACGGCGTCGAGGTCGTCGACAGCGGCGTCTGGACGTGGGACCACGTCGACCACTTCCACTACTACCGCGCCGATCCCGCCCTGCTCGGCGCGGTGGAGGGCGACGGCGCGGCGACGGTCGCGACGACGAACAGCTCGACCACCGGCGGCACCGGCATCTCCTTCTCCGGGTCCGGAGACGCCGTCCTCCTCGACACGGAGGCCCTGTCGAAGGGGGAGATCCGTGAGCTGTTCCGCATCGAGCGTTCCCCGCACGAGGGGCTGGTGGTGCCGGTCGGGTCGTTCGCGCTGGTGACCGAGGCCGACGGGGAGACGGGCGGAGTCGTCGTCGGCTACACGGCGGACGGCGAGCGCACCGGCCTCCGGAAGGACTGCGCCGCACCGACCGGCACGATCACGACCAGGGTCGGGGCGGTCATCGGCTGCGCCGACGGTGCCCTGCTCGCCCGCGTCGAGGCCGGGGCGCTCACCGTGGACCGCATCCCGTACCCGGACGGATCGCCGGCCGGAGCCGTGTCCGCGTTCCACAACCGCGAGGGGCGCCCCACGGTCGCCGGCCTCGCCGGACCGACCGACATCCGGGTCCTCGACACCCGCGCGCAGGCCTGGACGGTACTCACCGCCCCCACTCCCCTCGCGCAGGTCACCGCGGTCAGCGATGAGGACGACACCCTCCTCGCGCTGGCGCAGGACGGACGCGTGCTCGTGCTCAGCGCGCTCGACGGGACGGTGCGGGCGGAGACCACCCCGCTGGTGGCGGCATCGCTGGCGGCAGGCGAGGCTCCGGCCCTCATCGCCGATCAGCACCGCGCCTATCTGAGTGGCCCGGCGGAGCACCGGCTGTTCGAGATCGACTACGCCGACGACGCCCGCCTCGCGCGGACCTTCGATACCGCCGACGCCCCGACGTTCGTCGCCGAGACGGGACGCTGACATGCGCCTCCTGCGACCTCTCGCCGCCGTTCTCGTCGCGCTCGCCGCCGTCACTCTGACCGCCTGCGCCCCTCCCGCCGATGCGCGGCCGGTGGTCGTCGTCTCGACGAACATCCTGGGCGATGTGGTCGGCGAGCTCGTCGGCGATCAGGCTCGCGCCGTCACCCTCATGAAGCCGAACGCCGACCCGCACTCGTTCGAGATCTCGGCGCAGGAGGCCGCCACGCTGCGGGACGCCGACTTGCTCGTCTCCAACGGACTCGGGCTCGAGGAGGGCCTGCAGCAGCATCTCGACGCGGCCGTCGCGGCCGAGGTGCCGTCCTTCGTCGCGGGCGACGCGATCGAAGTCCTGGACTACCGCGACGGCGACGCTGCGGGAATGCCGGACTCCCACTTCTGGACCGATCCGGCGCGGATGATCGACGTCGTCGACGCCCTGGAGCCCGCCCTGGCCGCGCTCGACGGAGTCGACGCCGACATCCTCGCCGCCGACGTGGCCGATTATCGCGAGGAGCTGACGGCGCTCGACGCCGAGATGACGACCGCGTTCGCCACGATCCCGGAGGATCGCCGGGCGCTCGTGACGAACCACCACGTCTTCGGCTACCTCGCCGACCGCTTCGACTTCGAGGTCGTCGGCGCCGTCATCCCGGGCGGCACCACGCTCGCGGCCCCCTCGGCCTCCGACCTCGCCGATCTCGTGGGTGCCGTGGAGGAGACGGGTGTACCCGCCGTCTTCGCGGAGTCCTCCTCCCCCGACCGCCTCGTCCAGGCGCTCGCCGACGAGGCCGACGTCCACGTCGAGGTGATCGAGCTGTTCACCGAGTCGCTCACCGCGGAAGACGGCGGCGCCCCGGACTACCTGACCATGATGCGCGTCAACACCGAGCGCATCGCCTCCGGTCTCACCCGCTGAGACCATCCCTCACAAGAAAGAAGCACCGCATGAAGACACTCCCCCTGCGCCGGGCGCTGGTCGGGGCGGTCGCCCTCGGCGCCGCCGTGACGCTCGCCTCCTGCTCGACCACGGCCGGAGCCGGCTCCGCCGCGAGCGACGCCCCGGAATCGGACGCCGGCCCCCGGGTGGCCGTCTCGTATGAGGGCGGCATCCTCGTCCTCGACGGCGAGACCCTCGACACCGTCGCCGATTTCGACTCCGAGCCGTTCACCCGCCTGAATCCGGCCGGCGACGGTCGCCACGTCATGGTAACGATGAGTGACGGCTTCCAGGTGCTCGACACCGGGGCCGGATCAGCCGACGAGGCGGTCCTGACCGACACGGTGTTCGAGGCCGACACCCCCGGCCACGTCGTCCGCCACGGCGGCAAGACCATCCTCTACGCCGACGGCACGAGCGACACCACGATCTTCGACACCGCCGACCTCGGCGACGGCGGTCTCCCGGAGGTGGAGACCGTCGACGGCGTCGAGGCACACCACGGCGTCTCGGTGCTGTTGGAGGACGGCACCTTCCTCACCACGGTGGGCGATGCGGACGGTCGCAGCGGCATCGTGGTGCGCGATGCGGACGGTACGGAGATCGCCTCGTCCGACCAGTGCCCCGGCGTCCACGGCGAAGGCACCGCGGCCGACGAGGTGGTCGTCTTCGGCTGCGAGGACGGCGCGCTGGTCTACAAGGACGGCGAGATCACCAAGCTCGCCGCTCCCGACCAGCCATACGGCCGCATGGGCAACGCGTACGTGAGCGAGACGAGCCCGATCATCGTCGGGGACTACAAGAACGACCCCGACGCCGAGGGCTACCTGCTGGGCGCGGTCACGCTCATCGACACCGCGGCGATGACGTCCGAGGTCGTGTCCCTGCCCGAGGGGGCGGAGTACACCTTCCGCGACGTCGCGCGCGGCCCGGGCGACCTGGCCTACATCCTCGGTGCCGACGGCGCCATCCACGTGCTCGACCCGGAGACCGGCGAGATCACCGACTCCTACCCGGTCATCGAGGCGTGGGAAGGGCCCGCCGAGTGGCAGGACCCGCACCCCGCCATCGTCGTCGCCGGCGATATCGCGTACGTGACCGAGCCGGCCGCCGACAGCGTGCACGCCGTCGACCTCACCACCGGCGAGGTGCTCGCGAGCACCGAACTGGAGGTCACGCCGAACGAGATCGCACCGGCCGCCGGCTGAGTCTCGGCACGGTGGGTCCGTCCTCTCCAGGGCGGACCCGCCGTGCGTGTGCGGAGAGGTCAGATCAGCGCGATCCGGGATGCCCGTGCCGCGTGCGCCGAAGCCGCCGCGCCGCGAGGACTCCGGCACCGAGGAGGACGAGCAGACCACCGGCGCCTGCCGCCGCGGCCGCGCCCGGCGCGAGACCTGTCGTGGCCAGGCCGGAGGCCGCCCCGCCCTCCGCCCCGGGTTCGACATCCGTTCCCGGATCCGGGTTCTCGGGTTCGGGTTCCGGCTCGGGTTCGGGGTCGGGACCGGAGCCCGGATCGTAGACGTTCGTCACCGTGCACACGGTGTCGACCCCTGCGGTCACCTGGACGATGTCGCCTTCCAGCGCTCCCCCGATGCACTCCCAGCCGTCGCTGCGGTAGTCCGCGGTTGGCGCACCCGCGACCGCCCGCTCCGAGAGTCGGAACGCACCGGCCCCGAGCGGAGCCAGGGTCACCGCCGTCTCGCCGGACGCTCCCTCGATGCGCGGGCGCGGGAACTCCCCGCCGCCGATCGCACGCAGGGTCCAGTCCGTGGCGTCGGCGGGCCCGGTCGGGGCTCCCGGACCGTCTCCGACGACGGTCTTCCGGAGCGTCAGAGTGCCGCCGACGAAGGTGTTCGTGGCGGTGCAGATCGCGTCCTCCCCGAATCCCAGCGTCGCCGTGGTCCCGTCCCAGGTCGTGCCGGTGCAGGACCACTCGCCCTCATAGCCGCTCGGGCCGTCCTCGGAGAAGATGTACTCCCCCGGCGGAAGCTGCATGTCGGTGACGAACTCCGACCCGCTGGGGCCGGAGAGCGCCGCGTTGCCCGGGCCGCGGGCCTTCAACTCGAAGTCACCGGGCACCGCGCGTCCGCGCTCGCCGTTCACGACCTGCTTGACGAGAGTCAGGCTCGGCGTGATCGAGGCGTTGGTCAGGATGCAGACGACATCGGCCGACGGAGGCACCTGGACCACGTCGCCGGTCACCGTCCCGCCCGAGCAGTTCCAGCCGAGCGGATCGTAGCCGGCGGGGCCGTCCCCCTCGCTCAGCGACCATGCGCCGGGGGCGACGGCCGCCTGCGTGACGGCGGGGGAATTGGCGGGCCCCGACACCGTGGCGGCACCGTCGGTCGCGGTCAGGGTCCACGCCGAGGGCAGCGCCGGCGTGCCGAAGGCGGAGGCGACCTGCTTGCGCAGCGTCAGGGTCGACTGGGTCCAACGGTTCGTGACGGTGCAGATCACGCTCTCCAGCGGCACGACCTCGACGGTGTCACCGGTGCCGACGGGGGTGCCCTCGTCATCGACGCACGACCAGCCCTCGCTCACATAGGAGCCCGCCGCCGGGGCGGTGCTCGCCTCCGACAGGGTGAAGACCCCCGGAGCCACCGTCGCGAAACTGACCTTGCCAGAGCCGGAGACGCCGCTGATGACGGTGTCGGCCGATGTCGCGGTGAGCTCCCAGTCCTGCGCGGTGAGGGGACCGCCGCCCGCGTTCACGACGTTCTTCACGAGGGTGAGCTGGCCGACCTCGAGGGTGTTCGTGACCGTGCACGTGACATCCGCCCCCGCCACGACGGTCACGGTGTCGGTCGCCAGGGCGCCGCCCGTGCACGACCACGGCCCGGCCGCGTACCCGGCGGGTCCGTCCGCCTCGGCGAGCGCGTAGTCGCCGACCGGCACCGGGACGCGGGTGACCGCAGCGGATCCGGAGGCCCCGGTCACCGTCTCCGGTCCCGCCGCCGTCAGGGTCCAGTCGGACGGCGGCTGGTCGCTGCCCACCACGTTCTTGACGAGGGTGAGCCAACCGCCCGCGAAGGTGTTGGTGATGCGGCAGGTGATGTCGGAGCTCTCCCGCACGTAGAGAAGCGCCCCATCGATCCCGCCGTCGCCCGTGGCGTCGACGCAGGTCCACGCACCGCCGCTGTACCCGGCAGGACCGCTCTCGGCGAGCGTGTAGGCGCCGGGGTCGACGGAGGCGTGGTCGACCGCGTCCGAGCCGGAAGGACCGGAGATCCGCTCGGGTCCGCTCGCGCTCAGGACGAAGTCCGACGGGGCGGCCAGCGGGTATCCGGTCGCCGCCGGGTCGACGACCTCCTTGACGAGCGTCAGGTGAGGCAGGTCTCCGGTGTTCGTGATCTGGCAGGTCACCGCCCCGCCGAGGGTCATCTCGAACTGATCACCGGCCACGGGAACGGCGGTGACCGCGCCGGTCGTCAGATCCCGCCGCTCGCAGGTCCAGGGCCCCGGCACATAGCTCGCCGGTCCG
Source organism: Microbacterium sp. str. 'China' (assembly GCF_002993305.1). NCBI lineage: Bacteria > Bacillati > Actinomycetota > Actinomycetes > Micrococcales > Microbacteriaceae > Microbacterium > Microbacterium sp. str. 'China'. Next base: position 2,905,837 of record NZ_CP027434.1, read on the forward strand.
CCCGATTCGCTCAACGTGTAGGTGCCGATCCGCGCCGGCTGGTTCTGCACCGCGGCCGAGCCGCCCGCCCCCTCGATGGTCGAGGGCCCCTGCGCCCGCAGGGTCCACTCCGACGGGGCCGCGCCCCCGCCCTGCACGTTCTTGACGAGCGTGAGGCTGCTCCGGATCGCGTTGTTCTGCACCGTGCACGTCATCGACTGGTCCGCGGTGATGGTGATCGTGCGCTCGGGCTGCGTCGTCACATCGCCGTCGCAGTTCCAGGAGAAGAAGGCGTACCCGGCCACGCCGCCGGTCTCGAAGATGCGGTAGGTGCCGGGCGGGATGAGGCGCGACTGGATGCCGTTGAGGCCGTCCCCGGTGAAGGTCTCCCCCGTGGCCACGTTGACCGCGTGCATCGTCCACAGGGTGCGGTCTCCGAGACTGGCGCCGGTGTCGAGGTTCTCGATCGCCTTGAAGAGCGAGAGCCGAGCAGCGGGCTCGGCGGCGACGGCGGGAAGAGCACCACCGAGGCCGACCACGGCGGCCAGCAGCACGCCCAGAACTCCGAATCGGACTTTTCTCATCGAACGGCCCCCGCCCCGGGTGCGGACCCCACCCGTCACCTCACCGTAGGTCCGCGGGCCGTGGCAGGGCAAGGGTCGTCCGTGGATGGGGACGAGTGGGCTACGGTCGCCTCATGTCTGAGCCGCTCTTCACCATCGGGCACTCCACCCGCACGATCGACGAGTTCCTCGGGCTCGTGCAGGAGAGCCGCGTGGAGAGTGTCGTCGACGTGCGGCGTCTCCCCGGCTCGAAGCGGTACCCGCAGTTCGACCAGGACGCGCTGGCTTCTTCCTTGCAGGACGCGGGGATCGCCTACCGTCGCGAAGAGGCGCTGACGGGTAGACGCCCGGTGAGCAGGGACGTGCCCTTCGAGACCAACGCGTGGTGGCAGAACCGCAGCTTCCACAACTACGCCGATCACGCCCTGTCCGCGGATTTCGGACGCGCCCTCGATGAGCTCCGCGCCGAGGGTCGCGCGCGGCGCGTCACGGTCATGTGCTCGGAGAGCGTGTGGTGGCGATGCCATCGACGGATCATCGCCGACCACCTCCTCGCGCGGGACGAGGTCGTCCGCCATATCCTCGGTCCGGGGCACGTCGATAGGGCGGAGCTCAGCGGCGGCGCCGTCGTCCGCGCGGACGCGGTGGTCACGTACCCGGCCGCGTGACCCTCCGCCGGCACAGCATCCCCCTCGTCTCGGGTTCGCGCAACCCCCGTGCCGGAACACCTCCTCTCCTCATAGGACTGGATCGCGGGAGCAGCGCTCGCGCCGACGCGAGGAGGAACCATGTCGAAGGCACCCACAGCACGAAGCGGATCCGCGTCCGCTCCACCGCCCGAGCACGACGAGAAGCCGGACAGCCCGACGGATCTGCAGAAACGGTCGTGGAAGTACGTCCTCGTCAAGAGCGTCCGGGAGTTCTCCGCCGACCAGTGCATGGACGGCGCAGCGGCCCTCACGTACTACGCGGTGCTCTCGATCTTCCCCGCCATGATCGCCGTCTTCTCGCTGCTCGGCGTGTTCGGCCAGGGCGGCGCCGCCGCAGACGCGGTGCTGGGGATCATCGGCGACGTGGCACCGCCGGAGACCGCGAAAGCCCTCCGCGGGCCCATCGAGCAGATCTCCCAGGCGCCAGGCGCCGGAATCGCGCTCGTGTTCGGAATCCTCCTCGCTCTCTGGTCGGCGTCGGGGTATGTCGGAGCGTTCAGCCGGGTGATGAACCGCATCTACGAGATCGAGGAGGGGCGGCCGTTCTGGAAGCTGCGTCCCATGCAGCTGCTCGTCACGCTCATCACCGTCGTCTCGCTGACGATCGTCGCCATCGTGCTCGTGCTCTCCGGGGATGTGGTGTCGGCGCTGGGCGACGCGATCGGCGCAGGCGAGGGCGTGCAGCTCGCGTGGAACATCGCCAAGTGGCCCCTGCTGCTGTTCGTCGTCGTCTTCCTCGTGGCGATGCTGTACTACGCGACCCCGAATGCCAAGCAGCCGAAGTTCCGGTGGATCAGCATGGGCGCCCTCGTGGCGATCGTGGTGCTGGCCGTCGCCACTCTCGGCTTCGTGCTCTACGTCACCACCTTCTCCAACTACGAGCGCACCTACGGATCGATGGCGGGCGTCATCGTGTTCCTGCTCTGGCTGTGGATCGCGAACCTCGCCCTCCTGTTCGGCGCCGAGTTCGACGCCGAGCTGGAGCGCGGCCGCCAGCTCCAGGCCGGGATCGCCGCCGAACGCGACATCCAGCTTCCCGCGCGCGACACCCGCCAGAGCGACAAGCGCGCGGAGAAGGAGCGGAAGGACATCGAGGAGGGACGGCGCATCCGCATCGAGAACGACGATGACGCGCCGGAGCCGGAAGACCGGGCGACGAGAGGACGATGACCCGGTCGGGCTATGGTGAGAGCCATGCCCTTCGCGTCGCCTGTGCGGCGCGTTTTTCCTACCCCCGGAGGAGCGAACGAAGCGATGTTCAGGCCTGGTCGTCGCGCGCCGATGCGCAGGATGAGCACCGGAAGACCACACCGCCGCGCGGTCGGGGTCGTCGGAGGATGGCTCGGGATCGCCGCAATGCTCGCCGGCTGCATGGCCATCCCCGCCGACGTCGACGGCACCCTCGACGAGGCCCGCGACGGCGAGATCCGGGTCGGGATCACCCACAACCCGCCGTGGACGGACACGACCGATCCCTCGGACCCGGCCGGGGTCGAAGTGCGCCTCGTGGAGGAGTTCGCCGAGACGCTGGACGCGACCGTCGTCTGGACGGTCGACAGTGAGGCGAACCTCGCCGAACGGCTGCACGACCACGCCCTCGACCTGGCCGTCGGCGGGTTCACCGATGACACCCCCTGGGTCGACGAGGCGGCGATGACCGTCCCGTTCGACGATGCGACGACCGCGGGCGAGACGAAGAAGCACGTCATGCTCACCGTTCTGGGGGAGAACCGGTTCCTCACGACCCTCGAGACCTTCCTGCTCGAACGAGGAGGCGCCCGATGAAAAGCCATCCCGCCCTTCCGCCCGCGCAGCAGGACACGCTTCGCCGGGCGATCCGCTTCGAGTGGTACACGCTCGCGTTCCTCGCGGTGGCGATCACCGGCGTCTACCTCGTGATGGGCAACTCCCAGGCGATGAAGGCCGCCTGGATCGAAGACCTGCTCTCTCTCGCGCCGCCGATCGCCTTCCTCCTGGCGGTCCGCATCATCGCGAAGCCGGCGACCGCGAAGTACCCGTACGGGTTCTTCCGCTCGGTCGGCGTGGCCCACCTCGTGGCCGGCGTCGCCCTGTTCACCATGGGCGCTTTCCTCCTGGTCGATTCCGTCATCGGACTGGTGAGCGGCGACCGGCCGCCGATCGGCTCGGTCCAGGTGTTCGGCCACGTGATCTGGTCGGGCTGGCTGATGATGGGCATGATGGCGTTGACCATCCCGCTGCCGATCTACTTCGGCCGCGTGAAGATGCGCCTGGCCAAGGATCTGCACAACAAGGTCCTCTACGCCGACGCCGACATGAACAAGGCCGACTGGATGACGGCAGCCGGATCGATCGTCGGGGTCGGCGGGATCGGGCTCGGGCTGTGGTGGGCGGACGCGGCCGCGGCGACGTTCATCGCGGGGAGCATCCTCTGGGACGGGTGGCGCAACACCCGCGCCGCGATCACCGACCTCATGGACACCCGGGCCACGACCTTCGACGACGAGAAGCCGCACCCCGACTCCCATGCCGTGCTCGACCACCTGCGTTCCCTGCCCTGGGTGCGCGACGTCGCCGTGCGGACACGGGATCAGGGACAGTTCTTCCACGTCGAAGCGTTCGTCGTCCCCGTCGACGATGCCCTGCCCTCCCTCGCCGAGCTCGCCCGTGTCCGGCAGCAGTGCCAGGGCCTGGATTGGAAGCTCGTCGATGTCGTCCTCGTGCTGGTCCCGGAACTCGCCGACCATCTCACGCGACGGGAGGACGACGACGAGGACGCCGCATCCTCAGCGGAGCGCCGTCCGTCGCCGCACCCGTAGCAGAGCACCCGCGAGCAGGAGACCCAGCCCGGCCACCGTCAGCGCACCCGTCATGGACGTCGGCCCGGAGGCCGCGAGCCCTTCGCCCTCACCGCCGTTGTCACCGCCCTCGCCGCCGCCGTTGCTCGGCGTCTCGACGGGGTCGTACGTGTTGGTCACGGTCACGACGACGGGCTCCGTCGCGGCCGCGTCGACCGTCACCGTCTCCGGTTCGACGGTCTGCGCGGCCAGCGTGACCGCATCGTTGGCGCCGTCCGCGGACTCGCTGACCGTACACGTCGCCCCGTCCGGCAGACCGGTGAAGACGACGGGATCCGCGCTCGTGGCGCCCGCGGGGATCGTGGCGGAGACGACGACGCCTTCAGCCGGGGCGGGTGTGCACGCGAGGTCGATGGTGATGGCGCCCTGCAGTCCCGCGCCGTCTCCGGTGATGATCTTCTGCACGCTGATCTCCCCGGACGCATACGGGGTCGCGCGGACGCCGGTCCGAACCGGGAGCGTCGTGGTCTGTGCCAGGACGAGCTTCTGCGCCGCAGGCCTGTCCGACGACTCCGTGTCGTAGAGGTAGACCGTGCCCTGGGTGAGCGAGACCTGCGCGGTGATCCGGAACCCGTTCACCGGCGCGGCCGGCCCGGTCCACCGCGCCCAGAGCTGCGTGCCGGAAGCGACCGCGCTACCGACGGGAACAGGTTGGGTTCCCGCCTGATCCAGGAAGACCTCCACGCCCACGGCCGCGTCGAGCGTGCCGCTGGTGGTGCCGGAGACCGTGAAGGGTCCCACGATCGATCCGTCCTCCGGCACCGTGGTGGTGTCGGGGTCGATCGCGAGCGTCGGCAGAGCCGGCTCCGGGAGGCCGCCGCTGTCGAGCGCGGCCTGGACGACGGCGGCCGTCGCATTCCGGATGGTCGCGTTGGTCCCCGTCGCCAGCACGAAGCCGTCGCTGAAGTACCAGATCGCGCTCTGCACCGCGGCGACCTGCTGCGAGAGCGGGAGGCCGGAGAGCGGGTTCGCGGTGTTGAAGGGGAAGTAGTTGTTGAGGATGTAGTTGATGTAATCGAGGTTGGGCACATTCGATGCGTCCCACTCCCCGATGTTGTAGCCCGCGCCGATGCCGGTCTCCGTGCTGAAGTCGATGCAGTAGGCCGAGGCGGTCGCTCCGGAGACGGGGTCGGCGATGGTGATGAGCTGCGGGCTCACGGCCTCCACCGAGGCGCCGGTCGCCGGGTACGCGCCGGGAGTAGGCGCCAGGGTCGTGAGCTCCCCCGTCACATTCGTCGGGTACTGCGAGCCGGTGATCGTGACCTGCGTGAAGAAGCCCGCCCGGGGCAGCACGGGGTCGGGATCCCACAGTGCGGACGCCGGCGTCGCACCGAAGAGCACCATCGCCGCCGCGATGGCCGTCGCCAGAAGTGCCCCTGCTGTCCGCGTGCGCGCGCGCGTGGTCTCCGTGTGCATGGTGTCCCTCGATCTCGCCGATGATCCGAGTGACGGGTTCTCCGACTGCGACAGCCCGCCGTTGCCCACCGACGATAAGCCTGCGGGCCGCACGATCACAGGGGCGGGGCTGATGATCACCCGGGTGAGTCGAACCGCGTCGGTGCGGCGGCAGATCGCTCTCACAGCGGAGCGCCCGCCGGGGGAGGGAGTTGGGTGGCAGGCGCTCCGTCGGCCGCAGCGTGACCGTCGAGGCCCCCCAAGCCGGCCCGTGCAGCACGTTCAGGATGAACCATGCGCACGGTCCGCGCAACGGGTGTGTCCGTCAGTGTCCGTGCGCGAGCTGCTGCACGAGCACGACGACGCCGCCGAGCCCGACGAGGATGCCCAGCGCGATGAGCTGCTGCCACCAGCTCAGCCCGGTCCGGCGGACGGCGACGTACCCGATGAGCCCGAGGATCGCGACGTAGACGATCGACGCGACGGTGAGAGCCGTCCGCAGCTCGATCCACCCCAGCACGGCTGCGAGGAGGACGAGCAGCGGCACCGCCGCCGAGCCGAGCGCCGTGCCGGTGAGCCCCAGGACCTCGCGCAGGTCCGCTCCCCGGGGGAAGCTGCCATGCGTCGCGAGGTGCGCGACCAGATCGGCGGCGAAGCCCGCCAGCGCGATCGCGACGATGCCGATGAGCAGGGTCACGGTGGCCTGCAGGGCGCTGGTGTGCTCGACATTGGAGTTCTGAACGAGCACGATGGCGAGGCCCGTGAACGTCGCGTACACCCGCTCCTTGATCGCGGCGCGGTCGTGCTCGGGCCGAGCGGCATCGGAGTCCGGCGTACTCATGGGCGGGATGCTATCAAGACCCGCCCGCCGACCGAAGCAGGGGACCGTCCGGACCGCCGCGCTCCTCGCGTCGACATGGTAGCCGGATCCCGGTTTTAGGTGGCGCCCGTTCGCCGACGTGCGGCTCGAGTCACCTCACCCTGAGGACGACGCGAGTCTGCGCTTCGACATCGATCGGCGCCCACTCCCCGGGGCGGAGACGTATCCCTCGGTGCGCGCGCTGCGCCGACCCTCGTATCGCCTCACGCAGGGGTGAGTCCCTCATGCGCGCTCGGTGCCCGCGTCAGTCCAGACGCTCCGAGAGCTCGGCAGTGATCCCCCCGACCTGAGTGCGCGCCTCGGCCAGACGCGCGACGTCCTCCGTGAGGGACGTCAACATCGGCGTGGTGGCCCCGTGCCTGCGGGCGAGCTGCAGATTCGCGCGCAGGTTCAGAGAGGCCCCCGACAGCCCGCCGCGCAGAGCCTCTGTCGCGACGGCGAGATCCACCGCCAGGTACGGGTTGCCGTCGTCCGAGAGCGTGCGCGCTTCCGGGAGCAGGGCGAGGCCGAGGCGCCCGAGCCGCGCGACCGACTGCGCCGCGTCGACGGCCGCTGCACGGACGCGCTCCTCCCGCGCCCCGTCGTCCGCCGACAGAGCGAGCGCGGCGCCGAGATCCGCCGACACCGGTCCGTCCGCTTCGACCGCCCGCAGGATCTCGGCACGAAGGCGCACGAGGCGGTCGGCGCTCTCGACGGCGGCGGGCTCATCGGGGGTGTATGCGGCCACCATGGACATCAGGGCGGCGCTCAGGCCGAGCATCACTCCCGACGCCGCTCCTCCGCCCGGCGATCCGGTGGGCTGGCTCAGGGCATCGAGCCAGCCATCCATCGGCCGTGATGTCGGGACGTCTGCGGAATCCGTCATGCCGGTCAGACTATCGGCGCGCAGCGTGCGCCTCGTCCTCTCTCTACGATGGAGCCGTGCACCTCGTCGACACCCTGGCCCTCGTCGGTGAGGTGCTGTCCTGGATCGGCCTCGGCGTCGGAATCCCGTTCCTCATCGTGGCCCTGCTGATCCGGCTCGTCGAGGGGCAGTGGATCCCCGTCGAGATCGCCGTGATCGATCGGGACGGTCGGCTCACCGCCCGCTGGTTCGCGGGCGGCGACTTCCACGAGAGACCGCTGCGCCGCGGCGAGCCCACGGCCACCACCGATGGATGGCTCGACGGGTTCCACAGCTCGAACGACCCGGCTCGCATCCGGATCGGTGAGCCGCCTCATCTGCGCCGGGTCCTGCGGGCTGTCGGGGCCGTCTTCGCCGCGGTCGGTGCCGTCGGCCTGATCGTGTCGTTCCTCCCGCTCGTCCTCTGACTCGGCCCGCGGTGCGTCACGCCCTCGACGGGCGCTCCGGGAGACCTCGACCGAACGAGTCCAGCGCCGCGCGGTACGCGGCGGCATCGCTCCGCACCTCATCGGTGACCAGGAGCGCGTGCGGTCCGATCTGCCGGACGTACGTCCCCCGGCAGGGCAGCGTCACCACCCTCGCGAGACCGCGACGCCACGCGTCGGCCAGGGTGGCGACGTCGCGGCGTTCGGGGCTGTCCGCGAGCGTCGTGAGGTGCGTCGCGAGATGTGCCTCGGAACCGCGCCGCTCCCACGCGCGGTACGCCGGATCATCGGACACCTCCGCCCCGAACGCGTCCCGCGCTGTGGGCCCGACGATCCGAGTGAGCACCGCCTCCCGCTCATCAGGACTCAGCGTCGTGGCGAAGGCGCGGTCGAGCAGCGCCTGGTCCGGGTCGGTCGCGGCGTGCGCGACGGCGTCGGCCCAGATCCGGGGCCACACCTCCGTCCAGCGCGCACGGGTCTCCTCGTCCACGCGCCGCGCGGCCGCCACCGGCCGGTCGACCAGCGGCGGCGGGAGCGCGTCATCGGCGGGATCCAGCCCGTGCGCCTCGCGGATCCAGAGGAGCTCCAGCAGCGTGTGCGGTCGGTCCTCGACGGTGAGGGTCATGTCGTGCGGCCACGGGTTCCCGGGCATCGGTCGCGCCGAACGCATGCTCAGGCGATCGCGTCGTCGTCCCGAGGGCGCGGCACCGTCGCGCCGTGCGCGGGGATGAGCCCGAAGTCCGTCAGCAGCTCTCCCATCTGCGTGTTGTCGAGCTTGTCGAGGAGGCGACCCTGGAGGAAGTTCGGGCCGGGGAGGTGGACGGTCTCGCCGTCGCGCAGCCGCGCGGTGGCCTTGAGGAGGTAGCGGATGTCGTAGGTCGAGTTGAAGACCTCCGGCACGCCGCGTTCCACGTCGAGCAACTGATACGTGGCCTCCATCGCGGTGCGCACGGAGTACTCGGTGGTGAAGATCGTGTCGCGCGTCGTCTCGGCGAACTGTCCGAGGAAGGCGAAGTTGACGCTTCCCTCCGGGACCACCTGCGGACGGTCGCCGGCCCGGCGCGGCATGAAGAAGGAGGTCACGTACGGCATCATCACCGGGACCGTCTTGGCCGCCGACGCGGCGAGTTCGGCGATGTCCTCCACCGGCACACCGAGGTGGTAGAGCCACTCCTGCGCGATCTCCTCGCCCGTGCACTCCTGCATCGGCTTCTTGACGTAGTCGCCGAGCGTCTCGACGAAGAGTCCGTATACCCAGACCACGATCTCGTTCGGCTTCTGCGCCTTGAAGTGGGGCTGCCGGTTCACCGTCCAGCTCATCAGCCAGGCCGAGTCCTTGGCGGTGACGATCCCGCCGGTGACGACTTTGCCGCTGAACGGGTCGCGCTTGCAGATCTTCTCGATGTACTTCGGGATGCGCTCGTCGACGGTGGTAACGGTGGCGGACTCCCACTTCGTCTTGTCGATGTCGCTGCAGAACACCTCCGGCCGCCCGAACGCGGGCGACTTCGCGGCGATCCGCTTCCAGAGGTCCCAGGCCGGGGCCGGGCCGGTCTTCAGCTCCGGAGCGGTGTGCTGGTCGCCGTTGCCGGAGTTCTCCGTCAGCGACCCGATCGTCGCCAGACACAGGTCGTCCGGTCCGAGGTCGACGCCGCCGGGCTCGCCGTCGGCGATCCAGTCGATGCGCGTCGCCTGGATGCGACCGTCCTCGATGTCGAACTGGACGTCGGTCACGGTGTGATGGAACCGGAACTGCACGCCGTGGTCGTCGAGGAACTTCCGCATCGGCAGCACGAGCGACTCGTACTGGTTGTACTTCGTGAACTTCAACGCGGACAGGTCGGGCAGCCCGCCGATGTGGTGCATGAAGCGGTGCAGATACAGCTTCATCTCCAGCGCCGAGTGCCACTCCTCGAACGCGAACATGGTCCGCCAGTACAGCCAGAAGTTGCTGCCGAGGAAGTCGTCGCCGAACACCTCGTCGATCCGCTTGCCCTCCATCTCCTCGCGGGTGGCGAGGATGACGGCGACGATCTCCTTCTGCGCCTTCTCCGAGAGGGTGAAGAGCTTGTCCGTATGCGCGTCCTGCCCCTGCTTCTCGGTCACCCGGCACAGGGAGACGTTGGGGTCGTCCTTGTTGAGCCAGTAGAACTCGTCGAGCACGCTGGCACCCTCGATCTCCAACGACGGGATGGAGCGGAACATGTCCCACAGGCACTCCATGTGGTCTTCCAGCTCCCGGCCGCCGCGGATGACGAACCCCTTCTCGGGGTACTTGATCCCGTCCAGCGCGCCGCCGGGCAGCCCCAGCTCCTCGAGGATCGTGATCCGCTCCCCCGCGACCTGCCCGTCGCGGATCATGAAGATCGCGGCCGCCATCGCGGCGAGACCGCCGCCGACCAGCCAGACCGTCTTGTCGTCGGCCCCCTCCGGCTTCCGGGGTCGCGCGAATGCTTCGTAGTTCCCATTGCTGCGGTACATCTGTCCCACCCTCCGATTGGTCGACACCGATGCGCACAGTCCAGCCGAAACCGATGCGGAAAGGAAGGGCTTCCTGTGCGACCGCTCGGAGCTCGCCGTCGCTGACATCGCGTGATCGCTAGGATCGCCCCGTGACCCAGATCTCTCCGTTGCCCCGTCGCCGAGCCTTCGGATGCGGAGTCGCCTCCGCCGTCGTGGCGATCGTCGGGATCCTGCCGACCGCGATCGTCTTCGTCCTGGCGGGGACGGCGGACCCGAACTACGGATGGCTGGTGTTCCTCACGCTGCCGCTCGCGGTCCTCTTCGGCGGCATCGCCCTCCTCCTCGGCGTGATCGGGCTCGTCTTCGCCCGCGCCGACGGCGGAGGGTATGCGTGGCCGGTCGTCGGAGCCGTGCTCGGCGTCCTGGCGCTCCTTCCCGCCGCCGCGTTCCTGTGGGGCGGCTGATCTCGTGCGCCGGAACCCGCCCGCCAACAGGCTGATGCTCGCGATAGCTGCCGCAGTGGCGGCGTTCTTCGTCTGGGGAGCGCTCGTGCGCCCCCTGTTGGACGGCGAGCCGCCCGTCGCGACCTCGCTCGTGTTCGGCGCTGGCGTGGCACTCGCCGGCCTGATCATCTGGATCGTGCTCGGACGCATCCGACGACTGCAGCGCGCCCAGCGGCGAGCGCTGCAGGAGCGTGAGCCGCAGGCACGGATCTTCGGCTCCTACGCCCTCAACGGCGTGGCCGCGTACCTCTCGCGCACGATCCCCCTTCTCGGACTCGGCGCCGCACCGCGCGGCCTGCTCACGGCGAGCCCCACCGGGGTCATCGACCCCTCGGGCTTTCGGCTGATCCGCGGCGGAGCGCGTCTCCTCACGGCCTACAGCGTTCCTCGGGACCGGATCCAGGGCGTGACGAGGGGCGGCATCCAGGAGGGCGCCTTCCTCTATCCGACCCTGGTGATCGTGGTCGCGCAGGAAGCGGGACAGGTCGCGATCCCGGTGCCGGTGACCAGGGACGACGCGCCGCTTCGCCGAGAGTCACCGGACGGCATGGATCGCCTCATCTCCGATGCGGCACGGATCTGGGGCGTCCCCGTGCTCGGGGACGGCGGCTGATGCGAGCGACGCCGCGACCGGAATCGACGCGCGGGCGCGGGTGACTGATGCGTACATCGACAGCGTGGTGGTTGATCGCAGCGATGACCGCCGTCTCGCTCATCGCCCTCGGCCTCGTCATGACCTACCGTTTCGCGACACCGCTCGTCGATCCTGCCCCGCCGACGCCGGACTACGGGGTCCAGGCGCTCGTCGCCGGCGTGACGATGGCGGCAGCGGCGGCGAGTGGCCTCGGCGCGGGCGTGTACGCGACGAAACGCGAGGTCGCCCGAGGTCGAATCGTCGGCTGGACCGCCGCCGCGATGCTCGCGGGCACCGTTCTGGGAGCGGTTCTGGCCTTCGTGCTGAGCGCACGCTGAGGTGTACCCGATAGCCGCCGGAGGGAAGAGGCCCGCGACCCGTGTCATTGCGATGATCTTCGACCTTCCATGAAGGAGGGGAAGTCGGAAGCACCGAGGCCGTCCGGCGCAAAAAACGACTGAACAAAACTCCGGGCCGCTCGTTCCAGCTGCTCGGCTGTGAGGTTGCTACCCCCGAGCGAGAAACCGCACGTACCGTCTTCGGGCCCGTTGGTCCACGTGAAATGGTAGGCGTGCACCCCATCTGAAGGTCCTGATTCGCGTACGTCGAACATCTCCCCGCTGACATCCAGAACCGTGTTCACATCCGCCAGGCTGCTGCGCAGCACAGCGCCACAGAATAGTCTTGCGAATCGCGGCGAGCGCGACCGCGATGACGGTCGTCATCTCTCCTGCGAAGGAGGCCGGCCTATGTCTTGCTCGGTCTGCGGCGGATGGATCTTCCGGGGGCGATGGGTATGCTCACGCCATGGAACCCGCCCCGATAGCCGACCACGGTCCGCAGGAGAAGGGTGCGACCCGGCGCCGCAGGATCCGGGTCGGCCTGATCGTCGCCGCAGCTCTCCTCATCGTGTTCTACCTCGCACGGCTGGGCTGGCTGTTCATGATGGCCGACGAGGGCGACACTCCTCCCCTATCAGCCGTGCCCCTCCCTGCCGGAGCGCAGGTGGTCGGCCAGAGCGAAGGCTGCGGAAGCGGTGGCTGCGCGGTGACGTTCACGGTTCGCCCGCCCGACGGTATGACCCCGGAACAGCTCGCCGCGGAGATAGGGGCGACGCCGCAACTGTCGGTGCCTGGGAACCTGTGGGATCCACGCACCGTGTGGGTCTCGGCGCGGCCGTCAGCGGGCACCTTGAAGCTCGTCGCCGACTACACATCGGGCGAGTACGTGCCGTAGGCCGACCGTTCAGCCTGAGCGCTGACAGCGGACGACCGGACCGCGATCGTCAGACTCACGATGAGCCACCCGACGGCGACTCCGGCCAGCCCGAGGAGCGGGTCGGCCGGAGTCGGACGCATTGCTCTGCTTGCGTCCCCCCGCACAGGACTCAGAAGTCCCAGTCGTCGTCTTCCGTGGCCTCGGCCTTGCCGATGACGTAGGACGAGCCCGACCCACTGAAGAAGTCGTGGTTCTCGTCCGCGTTCGGGGAGAGCGCCGACAGGATCGCCGGGTTCACGTTCGTGACGCTGGAGGGGAACATCGCCTCGTAGCCCAGGTTCATGAGGGCCTTGTTGGCGTTGTAGTGCAGGAACTTCTTGACGTCCTCGGTCAGCCCGACGCCGTCGTAGAGGTCCTGCGTGTACTGCACCTCGTTGTCGTAGAGCTCGTAGAGCAGCGAGAACGTGTAGTCCTTGAGCTCGTCCTTGCGCGCCTGGTCGGCCGTCTCGAGTCCGCGCTGGAACTTGTAGCCGATGTAGTACCCGTGCACGGCCTCGTCGCGGATGATGAGGCGGATGAGGTCGGCCGTGTTCGTCAGCTTCGCCTTCGACGACCAGTAGATCGGCAGGTAGAAGCCCGAGTAGAACAGGAACGACTCCAGCAGCGTCGAGGCGACCTTGCGCTTGAGCGGGTCGTCTCCCTGGTAGTAGTCCATGATGATCTGCGCCTTCTTCTGCAGGTTCGCATTCTCCGTGGACCAGCGGAACGCCTCGTCGATCTCCTTCGTCGACGCGAGCGTCGAGAAGATCGAGGAGTAGCTCTTCGCGTGCACCGACTCCATGAACGCGATGTTCGTGTAGACGGCCTCCTCGTGAGGCGTGATCGCGTCGGGGATCAGCGACACCGCGCCGACGGTGCCCTGGATCGTGTCCAGGAGCGTGAGCCCGGTGAACACCCGCATGGTGAGCAGCTGCTCGTCGGGGGTGAGCGTGTTCCACGACTGCACGTCGTTCGACAGCGGCACCTTCTCCGGCAGCCAGAAGTTGTTCACCAGACGGTTCCAGACCTCGAGGTCCTTGTCGTCCTGGATGCGGTTCCAGTTGATCGCCTGCACGCTGGAGACCAGCTTGAGCGGAGAGTGAGGAGTCATTCTTGTCCTAGTTCCTGGGTCACTGAGCCTGTCGAAGTGTCAGAGCATGCACGAGACGCACTCGGTCATGTCGGTGCCCTCGAGCGCCAGCTGACGCAGACGGATGTAGTAGATCGTCTTGATGCCCTTGCGCCATGCGTAGATCTGGGCCTTGTTGATGTCACGCGTGGTGGCGGTGTCCTTGAAGAACAGCGTCAGCGACAGACCCTGGTCGACGTGCTGCGTGGCCGCGGCGTACGTGTCGATGACCTTCTCGTAGCCGATCTCGTACGCGTCCTGGTAGTACTCCAGGTTGTCGTTCGTCATGAACGCCGCCGGGTAGTAGACGCGACCGAGCTTGCCTTCCTTGCGGATCTCGATCTTCGAGGCGATCGGGTGGATCGAGGAGGTCGAGTTGTTGATGTAGGAGATCGAGCCGGTCGGCGGCACGGCCTGCAGGTTCTGGTTGTAGATGCCGTGCTCCTGGATCGACGCCTTGAGCTGGACCCAGTCCTCCTGCGTCGGGATGTGCTTGCCCGCGAAGAGCTCCTTGACCTTCTCGGTCTCCGGGACCCAGGCGCGGTCGATGTACTTGTCGAAGAACTCGCCGGACGCGTAGGTGGAGTCGGCGAACCCGTCGAACGTCGTGCCGCGCTCGATCGCGAGCTGGTTCGAAGCGCGCAGCGCGTGGAACAGCACGGTGTAGAAGTAGATGTTCGTGAAGTCGACACCCTCCTCCGAGCCGTAGAACACGTGCTCGCGGGCGAGGTAGCCGTGCAGGTTCATCTGGCCGAGGCCGATCGCGTGCGACCGGTCGTTGCCGTCCTCGATCGACCGGACCGAGCCGATGTGGCTCTGGTCGCTGACCGCGGTGAGCGCGCGGATCGCGGTCTCGACAGTCTGGCCGAGGTCGTCGGCGTCCATCGACAGCGCGATGTTCATCGAGCCGAGGTTGCAGGAGATGTCCTTGCCGATCTCCTTGTACGACAGGTCGTCGTTGTAGGTGGTCGGCGTGTTCACCTGCAGGATCTCGCTGCAGAGGTTGGACATGTTGATGCGCCCCTTGATGGGGTTGGCCTTGTTGACCGTGTCCTCGAACATGACGTACGGGTAGCCGGACTCGAACTGGATCTCGGCGACGGTCTGGAAGAACTCTCGCGCGTTGATCTTGGTCTTCTTGATGCGCGGGTCGTCGACCATCTCGCGGTACTTCTCGGTGACCGAGATGTCGCCGAACGGGACGCCGTAGACCTTCTCCACGTCGTACGGCGAGAACAGGTACATGTCCTCGTCGTTCTTGGCGAGCTCGAACGTGATGTCCGGCACCACGACACCGAGCGACAGCGTCTTGATGCGGATCTTCTCGTCGGCGTTCTCGCGCTTGGTGTCGAGGAAGCGCATGATGTCGGGGTGGTGGGCGTTGAGGTACACCGCGCCCGCGCCCTGACGCGCGCCGAGCTGGTTGGCGTAGCTGAAGCTGTCTTCGAGGAGCTTCATGACGGGGATGATGCCCGAGGACTGGTTCTCGATCTGCTTGATCGGGGCACCCGACTCGCGGATGTTCGACAGCAGGAGGGCCACGCCGCCGCCGCGCTTGGAGAGCTGCAGCGCGGAGTTGATGCCGCGGGCGATCGACTCCATGTTGTCCTCGATGCGCAGCAGGAAGCAGCTGACGAGCTCGCCGCGCTGGGCCTTGCCCGCGTTGAGGAAGGTCGGGGTGGCCGGCTGGAAGCGACCGGAGATGATCTCCTCGACGAGGTTCACGGCGAGCTTCTCGTCGCCGTCCGCGAGGGCGAGCGCGGTCATCACGACGCGGTCCTCGAAGCGCTCGAGGTAGCGCTTGCCGTCGAACGTCTTCAGCGTGTAGCTCGTGTAGTACTTGAACGCGCCGAGGAACGTCTCGAAGCGGAACTTCTTCGAGTAGGCGAGGTCGTTGAGCTTCTGCACGAAGTCGAACGAGTACTTCTCGATGACGGCGCCCTCGTAGTACTCCTTCTCCACGAGGTAGTCCAGGCGCTCCTTGAGCGAGTGGAAGAACACGGTGTTCTGGTTCACATGCTGCAGGAAGTACTCCCGCGCGGCGCGCTTGTCGGCGTCGAACTGGATCTTCCCGTTCGCGTCGTACAGGTTCAGCATCGCGTTGAGCGCGTGGTAGTCCAGGCCCTCGTACGCGGGGTTCACCTTGAATGCCACTGTCTCGGTCACTGAAGATTCCACCGTCGTTCCAATCCGTCGCTCACGCGATCCACGTCGTCCTGTGTGCCGAAGATCTCGAGCCGATACAAGTGAGGCACGTGACACTTGCGGCTGATGATGTCGCCGGCGAGGCAGAACGCGTCGCCGAAGTTTGTGTTGCCCGCGGAGATGACCCCGCGGATATGACGCCGGTTGCGCTCGTCGTTGAGGAACCGGATCACCTGCTTGGGCACGGCCCCCTTCTCGACCCCGCGCCCGGCACCCCCGCCATAGGTGGGGGTGACCAGCACGAAGGGCTCGTCGACGACGAGGTCCTCTTCGTTCCGGTGGAGGGGGATGCGTCGGGCGGGAAGCCCGAGCTTCTCGATGAAGCGCGCGGTGTTACCCGACACGCTCGAGAAGTAGACCAGGAGCGGCGCTGCGGTCGCGACGGCGCTCATAGCTCTCTCCTTGGGTTCCTGAGCCTGTCGAAGGGCCGGGTGGCGAGCCTGTCGGACTACGCCAGGCGGGACGCGAGCTCGTCGATCTTGTCGGGACGGAAGCCCGACCAGTGGTCCTCGTCGGTGACGACGACCGGCGCCTGCATGTAGCCGAGCGCCTTGACCTGCTCCAGGGCCGTCGGGTCCTCCGACAGGTCGTGGATCTCGTACTCGATGCCCTTGGCATCCAGGGCACGGTAGGTCGCGTTGCACTGGACGCAGGAAGGCTTGGTGTACACCGTGATCGACATCTGAACCCCTCAAATCTCTGGTTTCTCCGGCAGACCTCCGCCGGGATCTCAATACTACATATAGGGACGGACATTCGGTGCGACCACAAGGGGTAGTAGTTACATCCGTGTAGTTTTTCCACCGCTCTCTACAGATACAACACAGGTTCTCCACCGTTTCTTCCACAGGCGGACCCCCTCTCCCGAGGTCGTCGAGCCGCGGGAAATCGCGGCTGGGAGGAGCCTGTGAGGGATCCATCCACAGGTGGCACCTTACGAGGGGCTTCGGACATCCCCAGGCCTGTGGAATTCGTCCGCCGGCGTGTCCACGGCGTGTCGCGGTGCCGCGGCCACCGGCCCGTCTCCCCGACGTCCCCGCGGCCCGGTACCGTTGTCTGGTGGCGGGCTATCGGGATCTTCTTCGCACGCCGGGAGTGGGCCGCATGATCGCCGCCCAGCTCACCGCGCGCTTCCCCAACGGGATGATGTCCTTGGCGATCCTGCTGCATGTCGAGCAGCAGACCGGATCGTACGGATCGGCGGGCCTCGTGCTCGCCGCGACCAGCGTCGGCCAGGCGGTCGCCGGCCCCATCACCAGCCGGTGGATGGGCGCGTGGGGCATGCGGCGGGTGCTGACCCTCACGCTGTCCGTCTGCGTGATCGCCGTGCTCGGTCTCGGGCTGCTGCCGCTCTCCGTCCCCGGCTACATGGCTCTCGGCATGATCGCCGGCCTGTCGACGCCGCCCGTGCAGGCGGCCGTCCGGACCATCTACCCGAAGCTGGTCAACGCCGGTCAGCTCACCCCCCTGTTCTCCCTCGACGCCTCCCTGCAGGAGATCATCTGGGTGCTGGCGCCGGTGGTCATCACCCTCGTCTCCACCCAGGTCGGCACCATGGAGGGTCTGCTCCTGGTGGCGATCGTCCTCGTCGCCGGCGGCGCGTGGTTCATCCTCTCCCCCGAGGTCGGCCGCGTGCGCATCCCCCGCAGCCGCAATGCGCTGGGCAAGGTCGTCCTCAAGCCGCCCGTGCTCCTCGCCACGGTCATCGGCTTCCTCCTCATCGGCGCCTGCTCGGCGGTCGAGGTCGGCGTGGTCGCGACGTTCGAACACGGCAGCCTCGCGGCGGGCCTCGTCCTCGCCGTCTTCTCCGCCGGCAGCCTGGCCGGCGGCCTCGCCTTCGGCCACATCCCGATCGGACCGTGGGCCATGGCGCGCCGCCTGCTCATCGTCACCGTGGGCCTGGCCCTCACGATGGTGATGCTCAACGTCTACTGGCTGGGCGGCACGCTCATCCTCGCCGGCATCGGCATCGCCCCCGCCCTCGCGGTGCTGTTCGCCATCACCACGGCCAGCGTGAAGTTCAGCGAGACCGCCGAGGCCTTCGGCTGGGCGGGCACCGGCCAGCTCATCGGCGCCGCGGCCGGATCGGCGGTCGCGGGCTTCCTCGTCGACGTCGGCGACTGGCGCGGCGCCTACCTGGCCGCCACCATCTTCGCGGGCGTCGGACTGCTCGTCTCGATCGTTTTCGTGCGCTCCTTCCCCGATCTGCGACACCGCGACGCGAGCCCCCATCCCGACACCGAGCCCCTGGCGGTCACCCCCTCATGAGCCCCTCCGTCCCGTCTTCCTCCCCCGCGATCGTCTGCGTCGGCGAGTCGATGGCACTGATCACGCCCACCGGCGCCGACCTCGCGTCCGCCGACACGGCGTCGATCACGCACGCGGGTGCGGAGGCGAACGTCGCGGTCGGAGTGGCGGCCGCGGGCCACCGCGCCGCCTGGGCCTCCCGCCTCGGCGACGATCCCCTCGGCCGCCGCCTCTCCCGCGAACTGGAGCGGCGCCGCGTCGAGCTGTGGACCGAGCTCGACGCCGAAGCGCAGACCGGCGTCATGTTCAAGGATCCCGGTGTGGAGTCCTCGGCCGTCTACTACTACCGCCGCGGCTCCGCCGCCTCGCGCATGGCACCGGGGTTCCTGTCCCCCGCGCAGCTGGCCGGCGTGCGCATCGTGCACACCACGGGCATCACCCCAGCGCTGTCCGCGACGTGCCTGGCGATGGTCGACCGGCTCTTCGCCGACGCGCGCACCGCGGGAGCCGTCGTCTCGTTCGATGTCAACGACCGCCGGGCGCTATGGAGCCCGGAGGAGGCGGCCGCCACCCTGGCTCGTCTGGCCGACGCCGCCGACATCGCCTTCGTCGGCCGCGACGAGGCCGAGCGCATCTGGGGCACTGCCACAGCACCGGAGATCCGCGCCCACCTCCCGCACTGCGGACTGCTCGTCGTCAAGGACGGCGACGTCGGTGCCACGGCCTTCCTCGGCGACGCGGACCCGGTGTTCGTGCCCGCACCGACCGTCGACGTCGTCGAGCCCGTCGGCGCCGGAGACGCCTTCGCCTCCGGGTTCCTCGCGGCGACGCTCGACGGCGCCGACCTCGAGACCCGCCTGGCCGCCGGACACGAGGCCGCCGCGCGGGTGCTCCGCATCGCGGCCGACCTGCCACCCCTGGAGCCCGCGCGCTGACGCCGCCCGCCGCGTCCCGGCGCGGTCGTAGGCTGGTGTCATGCCCGCTCCCGTCACCCTCCCCCGCCTGAGCTGGGGCGATGCCGCTGCACCGCGACACGCACTCCTCGTGCACGGTCTGGGCTCGTCCGGCGCGCTCATGTGGCGGCTCGGCGACGCCCTCGCGGCGGCCGGCTGGCACGCGACGGCGGTGGACCTGCGCGGCCACGGCGACGCCCCGCGGGCGCTCGACTACTCCGTCGCCGCGTATGCCGCGGACCTCGCGGCGACGCGCCCTCCCGGTGCGGGCGCCTGGGATGCCGTCATCGGGCACTCGCTCGGCGGCGCCGCCGGTACGGTGGCCGCCGCGGACGACGCGGACTGGACACGACGCCTCGTCCTCATCGATCCCGCGATCCACGTCGTCCAGCCGGACGCGGCCGACATCCGCCGCAGCCAGGAACGCGCCTTCGCCGACAACCGCCTCGACGCGGTGCGGCAGGAGCACCCGCACTGGCACCCGCAGGATCAGGAGCTCAAGGTCGACGCTGTCCGGCGGGCGAGCGCGTGGGCGGTGGAGCAGACCAGCGCACAGAACCACCCGTGGGACGTCCGGGCGCACGCAGCCCGTCTGACGGTGCCCACGCACGTGATCGGCGGCGATCCCGCCGTCTCCAGCATCTTCACCGGAGCCCTCGCCGACGAGGTGCTCGCGAGCAACCCCCGCATCTCCCTGTCGGTCGTGGCCGGCGCCGGCCACTCGGTGCATCGCGACCGCCCGGAGGAATCGATCCGACAGCTCCTGGAGGCTCTGGCATGACCGACTTCGACCCGTCGGCGTATCTCCCCGACGACCTGCTCGACCGCATCCGCGAGCGCGCCCCCATCCACGACAGGGAGAACACCTTCCCCCAGGCCGACCTCGACGAGCTCCGCGCGGCCGGCTACCTGTCGATCCTCGTGCCCCGGGAGCGCGGCGGCGCGGGACTCGCCCTCGAGCAGGCCGCCCTCCTCCAGCAGCGGCTCGCGGGGGCCGCGCCCGCGACCGCTCTGGCGATCAACATGCACCTGGTCTGGACCGGCGTCGCCAAGGTCTTCTCGGACCGCGGGGTCCCCGGTCTCGAGTTCGTGCAGGACGGCGCCGTGGCCGGCGAGGTCTTCGCGTTCGGCATCAGCGAGGGCGGCAACGACCTCGTGCTGTTCGGGAGCGACACCGCGGCGGTCCCGGACGGCGCCGGGGGCTACGCCTTCACCGGCACCAAGATCTTCACCTCGCTCGCCCCCGTCTGGACGAAGCTCGGCCTGCACGGGCTCGACACCACGAGCCCCGACGCGCCGAAGCTCGTGTTCGCCTTCGTCGACCGCACGTCCGCGGTCACCACCGCCGACGACTGGGACACCCTCGGCATGCGCGGCACCCAGAGCCGGACCACGCGCCTCGAGGGGGCCGTCGCGGACACGGCACACGTCGTGCGGCGCATCGACCCCGGCCCGAGCCCCGACCCGATCGTCTTCGGCATCTTCGCGGTCTTCGAGATCCTCCTCGCCTCCGTCTACACCGGCATCGCCCGGCGGGCCCTCGAGCTGGCCGTGGCGACGGCCCACCGGCGCCGCTCCAAGAAGAGCGGCGCCGCGTACAGCCAGGACCCGGACATCCGCTGGCGGATCGCCGACATGGCCCTCGCCTACGACGCACTCCCTCCGCAGATCGCCGTACTCGCCCGCGACGTCGACGAGCGCGCGGACCGCGGCGCGGGCTGGTTCCCCGCGCTCTCGGGCGTCAAGCATCGCGCGGTGACGATGGCCAAGCACGTCGTCGACGAGGCCATGCTGGTGGCCGGCGGCGGCTCGTACTTCAGCGCCAATGAGCTCTCCCGACTGTACCGCGACGTCCTCGCCGGCGCATTCCACCCCTCCGACCCGGAGTCGGCGCACGCCACCGCGGCGAGCGCCTGGCTGGGCCCGATCGAGGCCTGAGCGGGCGCACCCACACCCCGTTGTCCACGACCGTCCGCGGTGCCAAGATCACACCATGGCACCGTCGAAGAAGGACCATACCCTCGACGCGATCTCCAAGACCATCGTCGAGATGCTGCAGGAGGACGGGCGGCGCTCGTACTCCGAGATCGGCCGGATCGTCGGCCTGAGCGAGGCCGCCGTCCGGCAGCGGGTGCAGCGGCTCACCGAGTCCGGGGTGATGCAGATCGTCGCGGTGACCGACCCGATGCAGCTCGGCTTCCACCGGCAGGCGATGGTGGGCGTCAAGGTCGCCGGGGACGCCCGAGGCGTGGCCGAGGCGATCGCCGACATCGACGAGGTCGACTACGTCGTGATCACGGTCGGATCGTTCGACGTGCTCGTCGAGGCGGTGTGCGAGGACGACGACCACCTGCTGGCGCTCGTCAACGACCGCATCCGCCCGATCCCGGGGGTGGTGTCGACGGAGACCTTCATCTACGCGAAGCTCCAGAAGCAGCAGTTCGCCTGGGGCACGCGCTGACGGTCGGCCTCAGCGCGGCCGCGTCTCCTCGCGACGGCGGGCGAGGAGGGCGAGGTGCAGGGCGGCGAGGGTCTCCCCGTCGTCCAGATCCGCGCCGAGGAGGTCGCCGATGAGCGCGAGGCGCTGATAGAACACCGAGCGCGAGAGATGGCTCGCGGCCGCCGCCGCGGAGCGGTTGCCGGGGTGCGCGACGAGGGCGGCGAGGACCGCGAGCAGGTCTCCCCGGCGATCCCGGTCGTGACGGACGAGGGGATCCAGCATCTGCTCGCTGTGCGCCTGGAGCCGCCGATCGTCGCGCAGGGCCGACACGAGGCGTTCGAGCGGCCGGTCGGCGACGCGGCGGACCACCGGCACGTCGCCCCCGGACGGCCGTGCGGCGACGTCGAGCGCGGCGCGGATCGAGGCCAGGAGCCCGAGGACGCCTTCGGCGCTCGGTCCGACGGTCACGGGCGCACCCTCGGAGAGGCGCGCGAGGACCGGATCGGTCAGCGCATCGGCTCCGGCGACCACGAGCAGGACCACGTCGGCTCCGCGCCGGGCCCCCACCGCGGACAGCCCCGCCGTACGCGCGCGGGCGACGAGCCTCTCCGCGTCCTCCTCCGTGCGGAAGACGAGGCCGGAGACGGTACCGTCCGACGGGTCGAGACCGAGTCTCCGGAGCCGGACCTCGACGTCTTCCTCGCGGGCGAACCGCGCGCCGAGAAGATCCTCGACGAGGCGGCGATGAGCGAGCACGGTCCACGCCCCCTCCCCATCGGCGAGGCAGCCGAAGGCGAGGGCCGTCGCCCCCAGCTCCAGGACGGTGGCCCGACCGGCGGGATGCAGCGGACCCTCCGCTGCGATGAGCCGGCCCCAGCGCACTCCGCGCGCCTGCACGGGCACCCGGTCACCGCCCCGCTCCGTCTGTCGGAGGGCCTCGCCGACCGGGACGCGGAGCGCTTCGATCGCGACGACCTCTCCCGCCGGATTCTCGAGGCGGACCGGGGCGTCGAGTGCGCGGGCGACCTCGGACACGATGAGGTCGGCCGGTGCGCCACGGAGGCTGAGGGCGGTGAAGAGGTCGTGCAGTCGCTGACGCTCGCGGAGCGCTGCCGTCTGGGCCTCGATCAGCGCCCGGTGCACGGCCTCGGTCACCGCGACGAACTTGACCTCCACCCCGAGCGCGATCAGAGCGAGGCCGGAGGCGGCACAGGCCTCGACGACCGCGGACGGGACGCGGGGCATCCGCGAGCCGAGTTCGACGATGATGCCGGACACCCCGACCGCCGCCAGCTCCGCCACGAGCCCGCGCAACGCTGCGGGGCTCGTCGGCCAGGCCGCGCCGGTCGTGAGCAGCAGCTCGCCGCCGTCGAGCAGGCGGGCGACGGTGGCGCTGTCCGAGGCGTGGACCCACCGCACCCCGGCCTCCAGTGCCGGGCCCCCGACGAGGACGGTCGGCGCCCCCTCCTGCACCGCGGGGAGCGCGAGCACGTCCCCGACGCGCAGCACCGAGGGCGATCGATCCGGACGATCTGTCCGATCCACCGAGAAGTCCTGACGCTCTGCCACTCCGCACCTGCTCCGTTTCCTGTCAGCATGGGCCGAGCCCAGCGTAGCGACCCTCGGTCAGAGTGTGCGAGACGCGATCCCCTCTGCGAAGGAGCATCCGTGGACATCGTCCGTCACGTCATCAACGGCACCGATACCGGCGACGCGGCCCGCCGAGGCCTCGTCTTCGATCCGGCGACAGGAGTCGTCACGAAAGAGGTCGCGTTCGCCTCTGCCACCGAGGTCGACGCCGCGGTGGCCGCCGCGGCCGCGGCCCTCCCGGCGTGGCGGGAGACGAGCCTCATCAAGCGCGCCGACGTGTTCTTCCGGCTCCGTCAGCTCCTCAAAGAGCGCATGGGCGAGCTGGCGGCCATCGTCACGTCCGAGCACGGCAAGGTCCTGTCCGACGCCGCCGGCGAGGTGTCCCGTGGCATCGAGAACGTCGAGTTCGCGGCCGGTCTCGTGCACCTGCTCAAGGGCGAGCGCAGCGAGCAGGTCGCCCGCGGGGTCGACGTGCACTCCGTGAAGCAGCCGGTCGGCGTGGTCGCGGCCATCACTCCGTTCAACTTCCCGGTCATGGTGCCGCTGTGGATGGTCGCCTCCGCCATCGCGTGCGGCAACACCGTCGTCCTCAAGCCCAGCGAGAAGGATCCGTCCGCCGCGGTCTGGCTCGCACGGCTGTTCCGCGAGGCCGGTCTCCCGGACGGCGTCCTCAACGTCGTGCACGGCGACCGGGAGGCCGTGGACGCGCTCCTCGACTCCCCGCGGGTGCAGGCGGTGAGCTTCGTCGGCTCGACCCCGATCGCCCGGTCGATCTACGAACGGGCGTCCGCCGCCGGGAAGCGGGTTCAGGCGCTCGGCGGCGCGAAGAACCACATGGTCGTGATGCCCGACGCCGACATCGACGCGGCCGCCGACGCCGCCGTCTCCGCAGCGTACGGCTCCGCGGGCGAGCGCTGCATGGCGGTGTCCGTGCTCGTGGCGGTCGGCGACATCGCCGACGACCTCGTCGCCGCGATCGCCCGCCGCATCGACGGCCTCTCGATAGGCCCCGGCACGGACCCGGCGAGCGAGATGGGGCCGCTCATCACCGCGGAGCACCGTGACCGGGTCGCCTCCTACGTCACGGAAGCTCCCGGCGAGGGTGCCACGGTCGTCGTCGACGGCACGACGACGCCGTTCGACGGCGACGGCTTCTTCCTCGGGGTGAGCCTGATCGACGACGTCACACCCGGCATGCGCGTCTACGACGACGAGATCTTCGGCCCGGTCCTGTCCGTCGTGCGCGTGGGCTCCTACGCGGAGGCGGTCGCGCTCGTCAACGCGAACGCCTACGGCAACGGGACCGCGATCTTCACGCGCGACGGCGGGACGGCGCGGCAGTACGAGTTCGACATCGAGGTCGGCATGGTCGGCGTCAACGTCCCGATCCCGGTGCCCATCGGCGCCTACTCGTTCGGCGGGTGGAAGGACTCGCTCTTCGGCGACGCGCACATCTACGGCCCCGAGTCCGTGCACTTCTACACGCGGTCGAAGGTCGTGACGACGCGGTGGCCCGACCACACCCCGTCGCAGATCGACCTCGGCTTCCCGAGCAACCACTGACGAGGAGCGCCCACGATGACGACCTTCACCGACCGCCACGGACTCTCCTCCCGGCTCCCCGCCCCGGACGCCGAGGCGCAGGTGCGCGCCGACGACCGCGCCCACGTCTTCCACTCCTGGAGCGCCCAGGCGCTGATCGACCCGATGCCGGTCGCCGCGGGTCGAGGTTCGACCTTCTGGGACTACGGGGGCACCGCGTACCTCGACTTCTCCAGCCAGCTCGTGAACCTCAACCTCGGCCACCAGCACCCGGACCTCGTCGCCGCGATCCAGCAGCAGGCCGGGCGGCTCGCGACCATCCAGCCGTCGATGGCCAACGATGTCCGAGGGGAGCTCGCCCGCCTCATCGCCGAGGTCGCTCCCGACGGGTTCGAGAAGGTGTTCTTCACGAACGGCGGCGCGGAGGCGAACGAATACGCGGTGCGCATGGCCCGGCAGGCCACGGGCCGCCGGAAGGTGCTGTCGATGTACCGCAGCTACCACGGCTCCACCGCGACCGCGATCTCCCTCACCGGCGACCCGCGCCGCTGGGCGAACGACGTCACGGACACCGGGGCCGTGCGGTTCTTCGGACCGTATCTCTACCGCTCCCCGTTCCACAGCGAGACGCCCGAGCAGGAGACGGAGCGCGCCCTCGCGCACCTGGAGCAGACCATCCAGCTCGAGGGGCCGCAGACGATCGCCGCGATCATCGTCGAGACGGTCGTCGGCACCAACGGCGTGCTGCTTCCGCCGCCCGGCTATCTGCTCGGGGTGCGCGCGCTCTGCGATCGCTACGGGATCGTCTTCATCGCGGACGAGGTGATGGTCGGATTCGGCCGGCTCGGCGAGTGGTTCGGGATCGACGCGTTCGAGGCCCGCCCCGACCTGATCACCTTCGCGAAGGGCGTGAACTCGGGCTACGTGCCGCTCGGCGGCGTCGTGATCTCCGACCGCATCGCCGCGGCCTTCGACACCGTCCCGTTCGCGGGCGGACTGACGTACTCCGGGCACCCTCTCGCCTGCACGGCCGGTGTGGCCACGTTCGAGGTGTTCCGCCGGGACGGCATCCTGGAACGGGTGCGCGACCTCGGCGAGCGGGTCGTCGGTCCGACCCTGCGCTCGTGGGCGCAGTCGCATCCGAGCGTGGGCGAGGTGCGCGGTCGCGGGCTGTTCTGGGCGGTGGAGCTCGTGCGGGATCAGCGGACCAGGGAGCCGCTGGTGCCGTTCAACGCGAGCGGTGCCGACGCCGCGCCGATGACCGCGTTCGCCGCCGCCGCGAAGCGGGCAGGGGTCTGGCCCTTCACGCACTTCCACCGCGTGCACATCGCCCCGCCGCTGGTGATCGAGGAGGCGGAGCTGGTGCGGGGGCTGGCGGCGATCGAGGAGGCGCTGGCGGTCGCCGACCGGTACGCGGTCGGCTGAAAGGCCGTCCGCGCCTCTCGCTTACTTGCGGTCGAAGTCGAACGCCTTGAGGAGCTCGCCGACGGCCTTGTCGCGCTCCTCGCCGCCGTCCTCGAACATGTGGGTGACGTGCGTGCGCAGGTGGTTCTCCAGCAGCAGACGGTTGAGCGACTCGAGGGAGCGCTGGATCGCGCGGGACTGCGTGATGATGTCCATGCAGTACTCCTCGCTCTCGATCATCCGCGCGACGCCGCGCATCTGACCCTCGAGAATGCTGGTGCGGTGCAGGGCGCGCTTCTTGATGTCTTCGATCACGTATCGAGGCTACTCGCCCCGTGAAAGGATGACGTCATGCCGCGAACACCGACGACGCTGCTCTCCCTCGCCGACCAGGAGCGTCGGCGCGCGCTGCGGCGGATGAAGGCCGTCGCGCTCGGGGCGCTGATCTTCATGGCCCTCGCCTTCGTCGTCGCGTTCGCGTTCCAGGAGCGGGTCGGTGGGCTCGCGTACGTCCGCGCCGCCGCGGAGGGCGGCATGGTCGGCGCGCTCGCGGACTGGTTCGCGGTGACCGCGCTGTTCCGCCGTCCGCTGGGCCTGCCCATCCCGCACACCGCGATCATCCCGAACCGCAAGGACGAGATCGGCCGCACGCTCGGCGAGTTCGTGGAGACGAACTTCCTCGCCGCCGACGTCGTGCGCACCAAGCTCACCAGCACCGCGATCGCCCTCCGCGCCGGGGAGTGGCTCCGCGAGACCCCGCATGCCGAGCGCGTGGCGGCCGAGGGAGCGACGATCGCGACGGCCGTGCTGAACGCGCTCAGCGACGACGACGTGCGCGACCTCCTCGCCGACCTCGCCCGCGAGCACCTCGTCGCCCCGGAGTGGGGGCCGCCCGCCGGGGCGTGGCTGGAGAAGATCGTGGACGCCGAGGCGCACCACGGGGCCGTCGACCTCGCGGTGGACAGCATCGGGCGGTGGCTCGACGCGAACGCGGCCTCCTTCACCGGACTCGTCTCCCGACGCCTCCCCGGATGGATGCCGAAGATCGCCCACCGCCTCATCGATGACACCGTGTACAACGAGGCGGTCAAGTTCGTCCGCGCCGTGCAGGCCGACCCGCGGCATCCGGCTCGCCTCGCGGTCGACGGGTACCTGTCCCGCCTCGCGGACGCTCTGCAGAACGATCCCGCGACGCGCGAGAAGCTGGAGAACGCCAAGGCCGCGCTCTTCGACAGCCCGCGCGTCGGCGCCCTCGCCGCAGAGGCGTGGAACACCGCCAAGAACGGACTCCTCACCTCCCTCGCCGACCCGGAGAGCGGGCTGCGGCGCCGCGCCGTGCAGGCGCTGCAGGAGGTCGGCGAGCGGCTCACGACCGACGCCGCCCTGCAGCGGCGCGTCGACACGTGGGTCTCCGATGCGGCCGTCTTCCTCGTGGACCGGTACCGGCACGACATCGCCTCGATCATCACCGACACCGTGGAGCGCTGGGACCCCGCCGAGACCACGGAGAAGATCGAGCTCATGGTCGGCCGCGACCTGCAGTACATCCGCCTCAACGGCACCGTCGTCGGCGCCCTCGCCGGCCTCGCGATCTTCACCGTCGCCCACGCCCTGATCCCGGGAGTCTGACATGGCGCTGTCCCACGATCCGCTCTGGCCGCGCGCCGGCGCCTGGCCCGCGTTCGAGGGCACGGCCGATGCGGTGCTCCTCGGCGTCCCGACCTGGCGCACCTCGCTGTCCCCGACCGGGGCGCACGCGACACCGGCCGCGATCCGCGAGGCACTCCCCCGCTACGGCACGACGGTCCTCGGCCCGCCGACGATCGACCTGGACGAGGTGCTCCGCATCGCGGACGCCGGGGACGTGCCGGAGCCGGACGGCGATGCGGGAGAGGCGCGGACGATCGAGCGGGTCCGGGAGCTCGCGGACGCCTCAGACCTCGTCATCGCCCTCGGCGGCGACAACTCCCTCACCTACCCGGTCGCGCTCGGCGCCCGGGCGACGGGCCTGATCACGTTCGACGCCCACTTCGACCTGCGCGACGGCGTCTCCAACGGCACCCCGGTGCGGCGACTCGTCGAGGACGTCCCCGCCGCGGCAGGCGTCCCGACGGCCCGCGTCGACCCCACCCGCATCGTGCAGATCGGCCTCGCCGACTTCGCGAACTCCGCCGCCTACGCCCGCCGCGCGGCGGACTGGGGCATCCGGGTCATCACCCTCGACGACGTGCGTCGTCGCGGCATCGCCGACGTCGTGGCCGAGGCGGTCGCGATCGCGGGCGCGGGCGACGCCGCCCGGGTGCACCTCGACATCGACGTGGACGTGTGCGACCGCGCGGTCGCACCGGGCTGCCCGGCCAGCGTCCCCGGAGGTCTGGCGGCGTGGGAGCTTCGCGCCCTCACCCGGGCGGTCGCCGCTGATCCGCGGGTCGTGAGCGCCGACATCGCCGAGGTCGACGCGACCGCGGACGCCGAGGACCGTCGCACCGTGCGACTCGCTGCCCTCTGCGTGCTCGAGCTGCTCGCCGGCCTCGCGGCACGCTAGCCCGCGCGGCCTCAGACGACCGCGAGGCCGTCCTTCCAGACGCGCTGCACCAACGGCACACCCGGGCGATACGCCAGATGCACGCGGGAGGGGGCGTCGAGCACCACGAGGTCGGCGCGCGCCCCGGGAGTGATCCGGCCGATGTCGTCCCGCCGGAGTGCCCGCGCCCCGCCGGCGGTCGCGGCCCAGACCGCCTCCGCCGTGGTCATGCCCATGTCCCGCACGGCGATGGCGATGCAGAAGGCCATGGACGAGGTGAAGCTCGACCCCGGGTTCGTGTCGCACGCCAGCGCGACCGTCACACCCGCGTCGAGGAGCTGGCGCGCATCCGGATAGGGCTGGCGCGTGGAGAACTCCACGCCGGGCAGCAGCGTGAGCACCGTGTCCGATGCGGCGAGCGCGGCGATGTCCGCGTCGGTGAGGTAGGTGCCGTGATCCACGGAGGCCGCCCCCAGCTCGACCGCCATCCGCACGCCGTCGCCCGAGCCGAGCTGGCTCGCGTGCACCCGAGGAGCGAGACCGCGCGCTATGCCCGCCTCCAGGATCCGTCGTGACTGCGCCACCGTGAAGGCGCCGGTCTCGCAGAAGACATCGATCCACCGGGAGTGCGGAGCGCACGCGTCGAGCATCGGCCCCACGACGAGATCGACATAGGCATCGGGATCGTCGGCGTACTCGACCGGCACCACATGCGCACCGAGGAACGTGACCTCCGGCGTCACCTCGGCGGCGAGGCGCACGAGGCGCTCCTCCTCGGCGACGGCGAGACCGTAGCCGCTCTTGATCTCGACCGTGGTGGTGCCCTGCGCCCGCAGCTCCTCGATGAACCCGCGCAGTCGGGCGCGGAGCTCGTCGTCGGTCGCCGCCCGCGTCGCCTGCACCGTCGAGCGGATGCCGCCCGCCGCGTACGGCTGCCCCGCCATGCGCGCCTCGAACTCCGCCGCCCGATCGCCACCGAAGACGAGGTGGCTGTGGCTGTCGACGAATCCGGGGATCACGGCCCGACCCCCGGCGTCGACGACCTCATCGGCCGCGGGAGCCGCAGCGGACGAGCCCACCCACGCGATCCGCGCGCCGTCGATCAGCACGGCCGCATCGCGGAGCGTGCCGGTCGGGTCGCCCCCGGCGGCGACGTTGGTGGTCAGCTCCCCGATCCCGGAGATGAGCGTCGTCGTCACAGCATCGGCACCTTCAGTCCGCGGTCGCGCGCGACCTCTGCGGCGTGGTCGTACCCGGCGTCCACGTGCCGCATGACGCCGGTCCCGGGGTCGTTCGTCAGCACCCGGGCGAGCTTCTCCGCCGCGAGGGCCGAACCGTCCGCCACCGTGACCTGCCCGGCGTGGATCGAGCGGCCGATCCCCACCCCGCCGCCGTGGTGCAGCGACACCCACGACGCCCCGGAGGCGGTGTTGAGGAGGGCGTTGAGCAGCGGCCAGTCGGCGATCGCGTCGGAGCCGTCCTTCATCGCCTCGGTCTCCCGGTATGGCGATGCGACGGAGCCGGAGTCGAGGTGGTCGCGGCCGATGACGATCGGCGCGGACAGCTCTCCCGAGGCGACCATCTCGTTGAACTTCAGTCCGGCGAGGTGCCGCTCCTGGTAGCCCAGCCAGCAGATGCGCGCCGGGAGACCCTCGAAGTGGACGGCTGAGCCCGCCTTGTCGAGCCAGCGGTGCAGCGCGGTGTCCTCAGGGAAGAGCTCGGCGATCGCGCGGTCCGTCTTGAAGATGTCCTCCGGGTCTCCGGACAGCGCCACCCAGCGGAACGGTCCGCGCCCCTCCTCGAACTGCGGGCGGATGTAGGCGGGGACGAATCCGGGGAACGCGAACGCCCGGTCGAATCCACCGAGCTGCGCCTCCGCGCGGATCGAGTTGCCGTAGTCGAAGACCGCCGCCCCGGCGTCCTGGAAGCCGACCATCGCGGCGACGTGGGCGGCCATGGATTCCCTCGACCGGCGGGTGAACTCCTCGGGGTCGCGCGCCGCCTCCTCCTTCCAGCGGTCCACCTCGATGCCGATCGGCAGGTAGGCGAGCGGGTCGTGAGCGCTGGTCTGGTCGGTCACGACGTCGATCGGCACGCCCCGACGCCGGAGCTCCGGGAAGATCTCCGCGGCATTGCCCACGACGCCGACCGAGAGGGCGTGACCGGCGTCCTTCGCCGCGACGACCCGGGCCACTGCCGCGTCCAGGTCGGTGGTGTACTCGTCGAGGTACCGGTGCTCGACGCGGCGGGCCAGCCGCGTCTCGTCGACGTCCACGATCAGGACCGCGCCGTCGTTGAGGGTCACGGCGAGAGGCTGCGCCCCGCCCATCCCGCCCGCACCGGCGGTCAGCGTCAGCGTCCCCCGCAGGGAGTCTCGCCCGAGCGAGCGGGCGACCGCGGCGAACGTCTCGTACGTCCCCTGCAGGATGCCCTGCGTGCCGATGTAGATCCAGGAGCCCGCGGTCATCTGGCCGTACATGGTCAGCCCCAGCTCCTCCAGACGGCGGAACTCCGGCCAGGTCGCCCAGTCGCCGACGAGGTTCGAGTTGGCGATGAGCACGCGCGGCGCCCACTCGTGGGTGCGGAACACGCCCACCGGCTTGCCGGACTGGACGAGTAGCGTCTCATCCGGCTCCAGCTCGTCGAGCGTGCGGACGATCGCCTCGTATGCCTCCCAACTGCGCGCCGCCTTGCCCGTCCCGCCGTAGACCACGAGGTCTTCGGGGTGCTCGGCGACCTCGGGATCGAGGTTGTTCATGAGCATGCGCTTGGCCGCTTCCGCGCCCCAGCTCTTGGCGGTGCGCTCGGCACCGCGGGCCGCGCGCACCGTGCGCGCTGCGTTCTCCTCAGTCATGCATGTGCTCCTTTGCGACACGGGCGATGGCACCCGACTGGACGAGGTCGGTCACGGCTTCCATCTCGGGCGAGAGGTGGCGGTCAGGGCCGGGGCCTGCGGCGACCGTGCGGACGAGGTCGCGCACGGCTCCGGTCGCCGGCCCCGCCTCGAGCGGCGCGCGGAGATCCAGCGCGCGGGCGGCGGTGAGGATCTCGATCGCGAGGACGCGGGAGAGACCGTCGATCGCCCGACGCAGCTTCCGTGCTGCGGCCCAGCCCATCGAGACGTGGTCCTCCTGCATCGCCGAGGACGGGATGGAGTCCACCGAGGCGGGAACCGCGAGACGCTTGAGCTCGGAGACGATGCCGGCCGCCGCGTACTGCGCGATCATCAGCCCGGAGTCGACTCCGACCTCCGCCGCGAGGAACGGCGGGAGCCCGTGGCTGCGGGCCGGGTCCAGCGCGCGGTCGGTGCGCCGCTCGGACACGGAGGCGACGTCGGCGATCGAGATCGCCAGGAAGTCGAGGACCGCGGCGACGGGCGCCCCGTGGAAGTTGCCGTTCGACTCGATGCGGCCGTCGAGGGTGATGATGGGGTTGTCGATGACGCTGGAGAGCTCGCGCTCCGCGATCATGGCAGCATGCCCGAGCGTGTCACGTGCGGCGCCGTGCACCTGCGGGGAACACCGTAGCGAGTACGCGTCCTGGACACGGCCGTCTTCCGGGCCCTTGTGGCTGGCGACCATCGGCGAGCCGGCGAGCAGGGCACGGAGGTGGCCGGCTGAGGTGGCCTGTCCCGCCTGCGGACGCAGCGCCATGAGATCGGCGGCGAACACCGCGTCCGTGCCGAGCTGCGACTCGACGGACATCGCCGCCGCCACATCGGCAGTGAGCAGCAGCATCTCCAGGTCATGGAGCGCGAGCACCAGCGTGCCGAGCATCCCGTCCGTGCCGTTGATGAGGGCGAGGCCCTCCTTCTCCACAAGCGTGAGCGGCGCGATGCCGGCGTCCGCAAGGGCATCGGCCGCCGGGACGAGTCGGCCCGTGGCGTCGCGGACCTCGCCCTCCCCCATGGCGGCGAGGGCGATGTGGGCGAGGGGCGCGAGATCCCCGGAGCACCCCAGCGACCCGTACTCGCGGACCACCGGCACGATGCCCGCGTTGAGCAGCGCGGCATACGTCTCGACGACGACGGGACGAAC
Source organism: Microbacterium sp. str. 'China' (assembly GCF_002993305.1). NCBI lineage: Bacteria > Bacillati > Actinomycetota > Actinomycetes > Micrococcales > Microbacteriaceae > Microbacterium > Microbacterium sp. str. 'China'. The sequence goes on from NZ_CP027434.1 coordinate 2,938,458, forward strand.
CCCCGTGCGCCCGGAGGCAAGCGTCTGGAGGCGCAGCACCTGGAGCCCGCGCACAACCTCCCGCTCGACCTCGGCGCCGGTGCCGGCGGCGTGCGATCGGATGAGGCTCGCCTGCAGCTGCAGGCGACGTTCCGGAGCGATGAAGGTCGTCGCCAGCGCGCCGAAGCCGGTGGACACCCCATAATGCGGGTTCGGGTCAGCGGCGAGGCCGTCGACCACACGGCGGGTCTCGGCGACCCTGTCCAGCGCGGCGGGGTCGACGACGACGGGCACATCGTGACGGACGACGCGGACGACATCCGCGGCAGACAAAGGGGCGGCGCCGACGAGGACAGGGGCAGGATCGCTCATGTCTCGATTCCACACCCGCGGGGTCGACGCGCACGCGGCTTCGTGGCAACCTTTGTCTGTGATCCCAGACAACTCGGAGACCGACGACAGCCAGGTGCCCGCCGCGGCGCAGACTCTGCGTATCCTGAGCTACCTGGCAGGCCGGCCTGCACCGGTGGCGGCCTCCGCGATCGCGCGCGAGCTGATGCTTCCGCGATCGACGGTGTACCACCTGCTGCACACGCTCGCCACCCACGGCTTCGTGCTGCACCTCCGCGAGGAACGCCGGTGGGGGCTCGGGACGTCGGCCTTCGAGCTGGCCGGAGGGTACGCCCGACAGCAGCCGTTGGCGCGGCTCGGACGGCCGCTCATCGCCGGGCTCTCCGACCAGCTCGGGGAGAGCGCGCATCTGGCGGTCATGAGCGGCGGCGATGTGCTGTACATCGTCGAAGAGCGTGCGCCCCGGCGGCCGGCACTGGTGACCGACGTGGGCGTGCGCCTCCCCGCGCACCTGACCGCGACCGGACGCGCGATGCTCGCCGCCCTCCCCCGCGAACAGATCCGGGCGCTGTACCCGGACGCGTCGGCGTTCTCCGACCGCACCGGGCGGGGCCCTCGTCGCCCCGGCGAGCTGCGCGATCTCCTCCGGGAAGTGCGCTCGCGAGGCTGGGCGACGGAGGACGGCGAGGTCGCGGAAGGTCTGCGCTCCGTGGGTGCCGTCGTGCGCGACGCGGCCGGCTGGCCGGTCGCCGCTGTGGCGGTCACCTGGGCCGACGACGACGGCACGGAGTCTTCGCTGGCGAAGGCTGTGCGCGAGACCGCAGCGACGCTCGAGGCACGCTTGGCGCGCTGAAGCGATCCTGCCGGCCGTGCGAAACAGTCGCGTTAACGCAAGAAGGCCACCCAGCATTGGGTGGCCTTCTCGACTAAAAGGAGTCCGGCGGTGTCCTACTCTCCCACAGGGTCCCCCCTGCAGTACCATCGGCGCTGTGAGGCTTAGCTTCCGGGTTCGGAATGTGACCGGGCGTTTCCCTCACGCTATGGCCGCCGAAACACTATTGATGTTTCAATCAAACCTAAAGCAATGATGAATCATTGTTGAAGGTAGTTCTCGACCGTACATCGAGAACCACTCAGTGGACGCAAGCACCAACAAACGGTGTGTTATCAAGTCATCGGCTTATTAGTACCAGTCAGCTGCACACGTTACCGTGCTTCCACATCTGGCCTATCAACCCAGTAGTCTGGCTGGGAGCCTCTCACCCGAAGGTATGGAAGTCTCATCTTGAGGCCGGCTTCCCGCTTAGATGCTTTCAGCGGTTATCCATCCCGAACGTAGCTAATCAGCGGTGCTCCTGGCGGAACAACTGACACACCAGAGGTTCGTCCAACCCGGTCCTCTCGTACTAGGGTCAGATCCTCTCAAACTTCCTACGCGCGCAGCGGATAGGGACCGAACTGTCTCACGACGTTCTAAACCCAGCTCGCGTACCGCTTTAATGGGCGAACAGCCCAACCCTTGGGACCTACTCCAGCCCCAGGATGCGACGAGCCGACATCGAGGTGCCAAACCATGCCGTCGATATGGACTCTTGGGCAAGATCAGCCTGTTATCCCCGAGGTACCTTTTATCCGTTGAGCGACAGCGCTTCCACAAGCCACTGCCGGATCACTAGTCCCGACTTTCGTCCCTGCTCGACCTGTCAGTCTCACAGTCAAGCTCCCTTGTGCACTTACACTCGCCACCTGATTGCCAACCAGGTTGAGGGAACCTTTGGGCGCCTCCGTTACTTTTTGGGAGGCAACCGCCCCAGTTAAACTACCCACCAGGCACTGTCCCTGAACCGGATTACGGTTCGAAGTTAGATATCCAGAGTGACCAGAGTGGTATTTCAACAATGACTCCACGGTAACTGGCGTCACCGCTTCAAAGTCTCCCACCTATCCTACACAAGCCACACCGAACACCAATACCAAGCTGTAGTAAAGGTCACGGGGTCTTTCCGTCCTGCTGCGCGTAACGAGCATCTTTACTCGTAATGCAATTTCGCCGAGTTCGCGGTTGAGACAGTTGGGAAGTCGTTACGCCATTCGTGCAGGTCGGAACTTACCCGACAAGGAATTTCGCTACCTTAGGATGGTTATAGTTACCACCGCCGTTTACTGGGGCTTAAATTCTCAGCTTCGCCTTGCGGCTAACCGGTCCTCTTAACCTTCCAGCACCGGGCAGGCGTCAGTCCGTATACATCGTCTTGCGACTTGGCACGGACCTGTGTTTTTAGTAAACAGTCGCTACCCACTAGTCTCTGCGGCCTCCAAACGCTTTCGGAGCAAGTCCTAATACGTCGAAGGCCCCCCTTCTCCCGAAGTTACGGGGGCATTTTGCCGAGTTCCTTAACCACGATTCTCTCGATCTCCTTGGTATTCTCTACCTGACCACCTGAGTCGGTTTGGGGTACGGGCGGCTAGAACCTCGCGTCGATGCTTTTCTCGGCAGCATAGGATCATCCACTTTTTATCCGCATCGTGTCTCAGCCTGTATGAGTCGCGGATTTGCCTACGACTCGGCCTACGCACTTGCACCAGGACAACCATCGCCTGGCTTGGACTACCTTCCTGCGTCACACCTGTTAATACGCTAACCGCACCAGCATGGGGTCACGTGCTCCCCTCCACGGTGTCACCCGAAGGCGACGATGTGAAGGCTCGGACGTTTAGCACCACTGGATTAGCTTGGGCGGTTCTTCGCCGGTACGGGAATATCAACCCGTTGTCCATCGACTACGCCTGTCGGCCTCGCCTTAGGTCCCGACTTACCCAGGGAAGATTAGCTTGACCCTGGAACCCTTGGTCTTTCGGAGGACGTGTTTCTCACACGTCATTCGCTACTCATGCCTGCATTCTCACTCGTGTAGCCTCCACGGCTGGTTTCCACCGCCGCTTCGCTGGCCACACGACGCTCTCCTACCCATCAACACGGCTGGACCACGAAGGCCTACCAATAATGTCAATGCCACAACTTCGGTGGCGTGCTTGAGCCCCGTTACATTGTCGGCGCGGAATCACTTGACCAGTGAGCTATTACGCACTCTTTCAAGGGTGGCTGCTTCTAAGCCAACCTCCTGGTTGTCAGAGCAACTCCACATCCTTTCCCACTTAGCACGCGCTTTGGGACCTTAGTTGGTGGTCTGGGTTGTTTCCCTCTCGACTATGAAGCTTATCCCCCACAGTCTCACTGCTGCGCTCTCACTTACCGGCATTCGGAGTTTGGCTGACGTCAGTAACCTTGTAGGGCCCATCGGCCATCCAGTAGCTCTACCTCCGGCAAGAAACACGCAACGCTGCACCTAAATGCATTTCGGAGAGAACCAGCTATCACGAAGTTTGATTGGCCTTTCACCCCTATCCACAGCTCATCCCCTCAGTTTTCAACCTAAGTGGGTTCGGTCCTCCACGACGTCTTACCGTCGCTTCAACCTGGCCATGGATAGATCACTTCGCTTCGGGTCTAGGACATGCGACTGAATCGCCCTATTCAGACTCGCTTTCGCTACGGCTACCCCACACGGGTTAACCTCGCCACATATCGCTAACTCGCAGGCTCATTCTTCAAAAGGCACGCTGTCACACCTACCAGGGGTGCTCCAACGGTTTGTAAGCAAACGGTTTCAGGTACTATTTCACTCCCCTCCCGGGGTACTTTTCACCTTTCCCTCACGGTACTTGTCCGCTATCGGTCATCTGGGAGTATTTAGGCTTATCAGGTGGTCCTGACAGATTCACACGGGATTTCACGGGCCCCGTGCTACTTGGGATACTCTCCACGCCAGAACACGCATTTCGACTACGGGGTTGGCACCCTCTATGACCGGCCTTTCAAGACCGTTCGTCTATACGCTTCTGTAACGTCGCCAGCTCGGCAGAACTGACTGGTGAGTCCCACAACCCCGAATATGCAACTCCTGCCGGATATCACACACACTCGGTTTAGCCTGATCCGGTTTCGCTCGCCACTACTAACGGAATCGCGGTTGCTTTCTCTTCCTGTGGGTACTGAGATGTTTCACTTCCCCACGTTCCCTCTACCCGCCCTATATATTCAGGCGGGAGTCACTAGGTCGGCACGCCGCCCAGCGGGGTTTCCCCATTCGGACACCCTCGGATCAAAACTTGCTTATCAGTTCCCCGAGGCTTATCGCAGATTGCTACGTCCTTCTTCGGCTCCAGATGCCAAGGCATCCACCGTTTGCTCTTAAAGACTTGAAATCACATGAGTTTGAATCAAAAACCCGACCAGTCCGAAGACTGAATCAGAAATTGACTAATGATCTTTAAGATCATCTTGCGCAACTGATCAAAGACCAGTTGCAAGATGCTCGCGTCCACTGTGTAGTTCTCAAAGTACGGGCGGAACCCCCATCCACCTGCCCCCACAGGGACAAACAGAAAGAGGTCCAGAGGTTCAGACCAGATCCCGAAAGATCCGCATCGGTCCCTCAGGACCCACAGCGTGCAGGCACCGGTCCCCTCACCCAGAACCTTCCAACCACCGAAGCGGCGTACTAGTCCCGAGATCAGATCTCGATGCCATGTCAAATGTTCCACCATGAGCTCCCAGCGAAGAACGTGTGCCTTCGAACCGGGTTCTGGACGCCGAAGCGTCAGATGCTCCTTAGAAAGGAGGTGATCCAGCCGCACCTTCCGGTACGGCTACCTTGTTACGACTTAGTCCTAATTACCGATCCCACCTTCGACAGCTCCCTCCACAAGGTTAGGCCACCGGCTTCAGGTGTTACCGACTTTCATGACTTGACGGGCGGTGTGTACAAGACCCGGAACGTATTCACCGCAGCGTTGCCTGATCTGCGATTACTAGCGACTCCGACTTCATGAGGTCGAGTTGCAGACCTCAATCCGAACTGGACCGGCTTTTTGGGATTCGCTCCACCTCACGGTATTGCAGCCCTTTGTACCGGCCATTGTAGCATGCGTGAAGCCCAAGACATAAGGGGCATGATGATTGACGTCATCCCCACCTTCCTCCGAGTTGACCCCGGCAGTATCCCATGAGTTCCCACCATTACGTGCTGGCAACATAGAACGAGGGTTGCGCTCGTTGCGGGACTTAACCCAACATCTCACGACACGAGCTGACGACAACCATGCACCACCTGTTTACGAGTGTCCAAAGAGTTGACCATTTCTGGCCCGTTCTCGTATATGTCAAGCCTTGGTAAGGTTCTTCGCGTTGCATCGAATTAATCCGCATGCTCCGCCGCTTGTGCGGGTCCCCGTCAATTCCTTTGAGTTTTAGCCTTGCGGCCGTACTCCCCAGGCGGGGAACTTAATGCGTTAGCTGCGTCACGGAATCCGTGGAATGGACCCACAACTAGTTCCCAACGTTTACGGGGTGGACTACCAGGGTATCTAAGCCTGTTTGCTCCCCACCCTTTCGCTCCTCAGCGTCAGTTACGGCCCAGAGATCTGCCTTCGCCATCGGTGTTCCTCCTGATATCTGCGCATTCCACCGCTACACCAGGAATTCCAATCTCCCCTACCGCACTCTAGTCTGCCCGTACCCACTGCAGGCCGAGGTTGAGCCTCGGGATTTCACAGCAGACGCGACAAACCGCCTACGAGCTCTTTACGCCCAATAATTCCGGATAACGCTGCGCCCTACGTATTACCGCGGCTGCTGGCACGTAGTTAGCCGGCGCTTTTTCTGCAGGTACCGTCACTTTCGCTTCTTCCCTGCTAAAAGAGGTTTACAACCCGAAGGCCGTCATCCCTCACGCGGCGTTGCTGCATCAGGCTTTCGCCCATTGTGCAATATTCCCCACTGCTGCCTCCCGTAGGAGTCTGGGCCGTGTCTCAGTCCCAGTGTGGCCGGTCACCCTCTCAGGCCGGCTACCCGTCGACGCCTTGGTGAGCCATTACCTCACCAACAAGCTGATAGGCCGCGAGCCCATCCCCAACCGAAAAATCTTTCCAAACGCAGACCATGCGGTCACGTCACATATCCAGTATTAGACGCCGTTTCCAGCGCTTATCCCAGAGTCAGGGGCAGGTTGCTCACGTGTTACTCACCCGTTCGCCACTGATCCCACAGAGCAAGCTCCGTGTTCACCGTTCGACTTGCATGTGTTAAGCACGCCGCCAGCGTTCATCCTGAGCCAGGATCAAACTCTCCGTAAAAGAAATTGCATACGAACCGGGGAAAAACCGGAACGCAGCGAGTTTGATGCTGACCAAAGAGACGAATTCATTGCTGACTTCATCCGTTGCCAACCCCACAAGGAGGTTGGTCTTTGATCCAAAGGAATTCTCACCCAGCCGAAGCTAGACGAGGATAATTTGGCATTTGACAAGTGCACGCTGTTGAGTTCTCAAGGATCGGATGCTCCCACGACCCAGCCATCACGACCAGGCCCGCAGGGCAACTTCTCTATCTTACCGATCTCGTTTCCGTTGTCAAGTCCGAGTTTCTTCGGCCTGACCGCGGGAACGGATCAGCATCCTTCATCCTGCTCACTCAGTGAGTGTGTGGGATTCGGGAGGTGTTCGATGCTTGACGGGAGCCGGTCCGAAGACCTCCGCTCAACCGTTTGGGGCGAACAGGTAATAACTTACGTGGGTTCCGGGCATCGGGCAAATCACCGCCGATTCCCGGGCGTGTCGCCCGTTCCCCTCACTCTGACGCGCTTCCGGTCGGCGCGAACCGAGAGGCACCGGAGAGGTCCTCGGGCTGCAGGTCCCCGATGCGCTTCGGTGTCGCGACGACGGCCAGCAGGGACACCAGGCAGGCGCCGATCACGAACAGCACCACGAGCCAGAGTCCTCCCCCGGCGGCCGCGACGAGAGCGGTGGCGATGAGGGGAGTCGGGCCGGCGACCAGGGCGCCGTTGAGCTCCCGGGCCGTCGCGACGCCGGTGAAGCGGTACCGGGTCGGGAAGAGGTTCGTGAGGAAGGTCCCCGTGGAGGCCGCGGTCGCGCCCACGGCAACGACGCCGAGCGCCGTCATCCCGAGGGCGGCCAGCACCGGGTCGCCGGACTGCAGCGAGAGGAAGACCGGGTACGTGAGGACGATCCCGGCGACGGAGCCGAAGACGACCACGCGCTTGGCCCCGAAGCGATCGACCGCGACCCCGCCGAGGACGGGAGCGAAGGCGGTGAGCAGTGAAGAGACCAGGACCGCGATCAGCGCCTCGACCCGGGGCATCCCGACCGTCAGCGTGAGGTAGCTGAGGGCGAAGGCGCTGAGCACATAGTTCGTCACGTTGTGACCGCACACACTGAAGAAGCCGAGGATGAGTTCGCGGGGACTGCGGCGGAAGAGCTCTGCCAGGGGCACCTTCGTCGCGGCGTGCTCGGCGTTCGCCACGGCATCCCGGTACTCAGGCGTCTCCTCGAGTCGGCGACGGATCCACAGCGCGAGGACGAAGAGGACGGCGGAGACCAGGAACGGGATGCGCCAGGCCCAGCCGAGCAGCACGTCGCCGGGAAGCATCGACGCGAACGTGAAGGCCAACGTCGCGAGGAATGCTCCGCCAGGTGCGCCCGAGGTGACCAGTCCGATCACCCGTCCCCGGCGCGGTTCGGGTGCGTACTCCGCGACGAGCGTGAGGGCACCGGCGAGTTCCGCTCCGGCACCGAAGCCCTGGATGAAGCGGAACAGGATGAGCAGGATCGGCGCCGCCAACCCGATCGCCTCGGCGGTCGGGAGGACCCCGATGCCCACGGTCGCGATCCCCATGAGCACGATGGTCAGGATCATCGCGGGCTTCCGGCCGACCCGGTCACCGAGGTGGGAGATGAGGAGGCCGCCGAGCGGCCGCACGACGAAGCCGACGGCGAAGGTCGCGAAGGCGAGCATCGAGGCGGAGGCCGGGATGACGTCCGGGAAGAAGAGCGGGCCGATCACGAGGCCCGCGGCGGCGCCGTAGAGGGCGTAGTCGTACCACTCGATGAGGGTGCCGAAGTAGGCTGCGGCGATCGCGCGCCTCGCCTGCGGGGTCATGGTGCGCTGCTGTTCGTTGGCCATGGGGTGTCCTTTCGTCATTGAAAAGTGCTGGCGTGGTCGTGGCTATCCGGTGGGCGCGAGTACCGCGGTCCCCCGGCCGCGCAGCTCGGCGGTCGTGCGCACGCCGAGGAGCTGCATCGTCGACAGGGTCTCGTTCGCCACCAGGTCGAGCGCCCTCTCGACCCCCGCCCGGCCGCCCGCCATCAGGCCGTACATGTATCCCCGGCCGAGGAAGACGAAGTCGGCCCCCGCGGCGATCGCGGCCACGACGTCGAGCCCACTGCGGATACCGGAGTCGAGCACGATGGGGACGTCGTCGCCGAGGGCGGCCCGCACGGCGCCCACGACCTCGATCGGCGCGATCGCACGGTCGAGCTGGCGCCCCCCGTGGTTGGAGAGCCAGATGGCGTCCGCGCCGGCGTCGATGAAGCGCTCGGCGTCGGTGGCGGACAGGACGCCCTTCACCACGATCGGCCCGTTCCAGTTCCCCCTCAGCCACCGCACGTCGTCCAGGGACAGGGCGGGATCGAACATGCTGCTCACCACGTCGGTGACGCTTCCAGACCGCGGGCCGAAGTTCGCCATGGCCGGTGCGTCGTGCGCCAGAAGGTCGAGCGACCACGCCGGGTGGAGTGCAGACTGCGCGGCAGTGCGCAGCGTCAGACGCGGCGGCATCGAAAGTCGATTGCGGTCGTCGCGGTAGCGCTGCCCCGGGACCCGGGTGTCGACGGTCAGCACGAGCGTGTCGAACCCTGCCACGGCGGCCCGCTCGATGAGGGCGAGCGACGCGGCGCGATCGCGCCGCAGGTACAGCTGGAACCAGCGGCGCGCATCGGGGGCCGCGTCAGCGACGTGCTCGATGCTCCGCGTGCCCATCGTGGAGAGCACGAAAGGCACGTTGCGGTTCGCAGCCGCACGCACACCGTCGGTCTCGCCGGCCGCACGCATGAGGGCGGTGAGGCCGATCGGGGCGATGCCGATGGGCATCGCGTGCTCGCGTCCCAGCAGCCGGGTGGCGAGCGACGCTCCCGCTGCGCTCTCGGTGACGGATGGCACGAATCTCCGGCGGGCGAAGGCCGACTCGTTGTCGCGCGCAGCCTGCTCGGTCACCGCGGCACCCTCGACGTAATCGAAGACGAATCCGGGAACGCGTCGCTTCGCGAGCCGTCGGAGGTCGTCGAGGCTGCGGGCTTCAGCGACGCGCGTCGCCTCGGTGGGAAGCGCGGGCGGAGCGAAGCTCAACAGCTCGGTGAAGGTGCGGATGCGACGTCGCAACAAACCTGGATCCTCTCGGCAACTCCCATCGAGGCCGAAGAGCCGACCGCGGTGTCGGCACCACCATAGCTCCCGAATATCTTGGGCACAATAGCGATATTCCTCAGATATATCTCAAGTGCTCATGACGCCACAAGGATGAGGCCAGGGTGGGTCAGGCTTCGAGGAATGCCTGGAGGACGAACTCCCGCAGCTCGACGAGGTGTCGGCGCATGGCCTCCTCGGCCGCCCGCGGATCGCCGGTACGGATCGCTTCGAGCACCTGCTGGTGCCCGTTGTTCTCGACGTCCGAGTGGATGCGCGCATCGATCGCCGGGATCAGGTGATGACTCCGCGTCGTCTCGTCGAACAGGCCGCTCATGAGCGCCTTCGCCCGAGCGTTGCGTGCCGCGCCGAGGATGCACTCGTGGAACGCGCGGGCCGCATCGGTCAGCTCCGCCGTACCGGAGCCGCTGCGCTGCGCGTCCAGGATCGAGCTGAGCTCCTCGATGAAGGCCTCGTTGCCGTAGCGCGTCGCCCCTGCCGCCATCGGCGGTTCGATGATCAACCGCAGGTCGAGCACCTCGCGCACCTCGCTGATGCCCAGCGGGCGGACGACGTATCCGCGACGAGGGAGCGCGACGACGAGCCCTTCCACGACGAGGATCTGCAGTGCCTCCCGCACCGGCGTCTTCGACACCCCGAACCGCGCGGCCAGCTCGGGTTCGATGACGACCTCGCCCGGCGCGAGCCGCGTGCGGACGATGTCGTCCCGAAGCGCCACGTACACCTTCTGCGTGCGGGACAGCACCCGATTCCCCTCACCGAGGGCCGCGGCACGGCGCTGGCTGTCGACGGCATGCGTGTGCAGGGTCGAGCCGGATTCGCTGGGCGTCGCGTCCATGTCCTCAGCCTAGAGGCACCGAATCGAACCCCCGGCCGCTGCCGAGCGGTCTCGTCGCGGCGATCGGATCGGCCCCGTGCGCCAGCTCCAACGAAAGAACCTCGCCCCGCGAGGATGCGGGGCGAGGTTCTTTCGTTCTGTTCCTGTGGACCTAAGGGGATTCGAACCCCTGACCTCCTCGATGCGAACGAGGCGCGCTACCAACTGCGCCATAGGCCCGTGAACGACATCTACGTTATCACGCTCGCGATCCCGGACATGACGAAGGCCCCGCATCTCCGTCGTTACAACGGGAGTCGGGGCCTTCGTGGTGGCGGTGACGGTGGGATTTGAACCCATTTATGCCGAGGCTTGACTGGCGCGGGCGGAGTGATAACCCCGAGATTCCGCGGCCGCACGGCACGTTCACACCCGCGGAACCACAACTGCACACAACAACGACTGCACCAAAATGCACCACGGCCGACGCCTCTTGGCGCGATTGCTCTGAAATCGGGCTTGTTCCTCGGCCTCCTACGCTTTGCGGAGGCGTTCCAGCGCCGACTGATGATCTGTAGATGGTGCTGCACTAGGGCCGAGGGATGGTGATTCACAAGGAAATCCATGGTGACCTCCGGCCTGCCGATGCGACTTCCTCGCAATTGCGCGTGTGACCGAATGAGGCAGACTCTGGCTGCTGCCGACGGGCAGAAAACACGGGTTGTTCAAACCAATCACCGGACGCCTCGTCGTAGGATAACGAACACGTCAACACCCGCAGCACGCGCGGTGGTCTCGGAGGCGCTCATGAGAACGAGTCAACCGTATGCCGAGCTCTCGCAATAGAGAAATCGTTCTCCGTCCCGACGGCTAAGGCAACCGGATCCGGAGCCTACGCGCTCGCTCCTCGAACGCCGGCTTGCCGCCCTCTAGAATCTCGCAAACTTCGTCGCGCACCCGCGGGTTCTCGAGCCCTCCACTGTCGTAGTTCAGTTCCGGTAGTCCACCGGGCACATGGGCACTCGCATTCGCTACGATGACCTGATCCGCGTCGGTGTTGACCACAAGGTTCGCGTTGTGGGTAACGATGATGATCTGACGCCGGCGCCGCGTCTCCACGAACCGCCCGACAAGTTCGTCGAAGATCGACTTCGGATCGAGGTTCTCTTCCGGCTGGTCGATGATGAGCGGCCGATCGTCGGACTGATCGATGGCCAAGTAGAGCAATAGCAGCACGATGCCACGCGTACCCGGCGAAAGCTGCTCGATATCGACGCCGTCGTACCGCACGCCGTAGCTGACCGTCATGTGGTCAGTGCTATTCAGCCAGTCAGAGACTTCTTTGCCCCATGCCCAGAACGCCTTGGTGTTTCTACGTGGAACCTTGGCCTGCTCCATGAGGTGCTGATTGTGATCAGCCCTGAACGTGTTCATCGCCTCGGCGACTGCGGCGCTCGCACCATGCTGCCACGCCGGGAGCAGCGTATCTCTCGCAACCCGGAGCAGCTCACCGCGGCCTCGGAACTCACCCGTGCGAAGGTCCATTAGGCTCTCGCCGCGCGTTGCCCACGCTTCGACATCGACGACGCGGCGCACGCTGAAATTCAGCTTGCCGAGCGTGCCCAGTTCCGAATCCAGCATTTCCTTCAGCGGCGCGTACATCGCTGTGAGCTCGCCTTGCTCGGCGACAAACCCGTCGAACAGGGACGAGTATGCCTGTTTACGCTTGAGCTGCAGTGCCTTGATTCGGTCGCTCGCGCCCGACGCATTGGCGATCTTCTTCTTGGCCGCAGTGAGGAGAGATTCGTTTCGCGCGATACGCGTATTCAGCGCCTCGAGTTGCTACTGTTTGTCGCTATCGAGGCCGATGAGGTGGCCCAAGCGCCACGCCTCCGTCCGGAGCACGTTAAGAGACTCTTGGGTGAGGTCAGCGTCATCGGCGACGAACGCAGGCATCGCGGCAGGGGGCACATCTGGACGCGTCGGCATGATGCCAGTGAGGCCACTGATGGCGGTCTTCACGCCGGTCAACTTGGCGTCGAGCGTGGCGACCGGGTCTCCGACGAACTGAATTTCGAACGCTTTCCACTCATCTGCAGTCAGGCCTGCGGCTTCGTGGTTCCGGAGGAGGCTCACGGTAGCGCCCGGCAAGCGCCGATTCTTCAGGTCCGTTGTGGCGGCGCGTAGCTCCCCGAGAGCTTGCGCGCGTCGACGGAGTCCGTCAATCGCGGCCTGCCTGGTAGCGAGCTCCGCGATAATCAGATCGAGCCGTTGAGACCGCGCTTCGCCGCCGACGATCACGAGCTTGCTCCGCGCCCTCTTGTCCTCCGTTAGTACCTTGGTGAGCTGGTCCTTTTCGATCTTGAGGGCCGGGAGCTGGTCCAGTGTGGCGTGCTCCGCGTCGATCTCAACGGACAGTTCATCGATCTCTTCCTTTGCGTACTCGCGCAGACCGCGGCCGTGGCTCGCCCGGATGCCGAGTAGTTCTCGGAAGGTAGAAGCACCGAGCCGTTCCTCGAACGGATGCGCCTCGAAGATGACTCGCTCGATCTCCTCGAGCAGTTCATCTGTGACGCCTTCGGACGAGCAGAGCCTCTCAACGAACTGCTGGGACAGGTACTGTACGGCAGGCGTTTCTTCGGGACCCACGACGGGAGGGAATGCCGCGCTGGTCGTGCGGCCATCTGCCCAGGTCAGGTCCACGGCAGCACCCCCAACGTGCCGATTGGCACGCTGAAGGAAGGTCTTGTCGGTTGCATCGTCGCTGGCTGCCCCCGCGCCGGCCGCAATAAGATCAGCGAGAGCCGTCTTTCCGGACCCGCGCGCGCCGATGATGGCGACAAGACCAGGCGAAAGCTGCACATTGCCGTCGCTGAACCACGGAGCGCCGCTCACGGAGATCTCTTGGATCACGCGGTGCGGCAACGCACCAGACGGCGGCGTCTCGGCAACGATGGCCCGCTCGCGCGGCTCAAGGCACGCCTGACGAAGCGCTTCGAGCGTCGCGTCGCCCTTGATCCAGGAATAGCGATTCTCTGCGGGCTTTCCCACGGCTGCGAGGTTGTGGGCGTCGCTTCCATGGAGACACACCTTCACGCCGTCATGCTTTTCGTCCAGTGTCTCGATTGAATCGACGCCGTCACCGATCCAGAACGTGCGCTGCTTGGGCGAGCTCGAGAAGATGACCCGAGCGACGCGCTCGATCTCGGTACGCACGGCGGCAAGGGACGCACCGTCATCGCGCACGCCAGCAGTTCCATCAGTGGAACCGGCGGCTACCGCGACGATGATGTGCTGCTGCGCCCACGCGCTCTCGGAGAACGACTTCTTCAGGTTCTCCATCGCGACTTTGAAGAGGTTGGTGCCCGCGCTGAGCGCGGCGCCCTCATCCAGGATCTTTGCGTTTGACTTCTTGCCCAGGCGGACGAGGTCCCCTGGATTGCAGGAGTAGGTCTCCGCGCCGTACTGGAAGGTGAGGGTGTTGAGGAAGCGCTTCGCCTCTTCAACGTGGTCGGGATCTTCCGGCGAGATGAGCAGGTGGATGTTGACCGGATTGGTCGCGGTCGCGGTGGGCAACCGCTCGACATCGGCGAACAAGAGTCCGACGTCGGGGAGACGGCCACCTTCCTTGAAAGCGACAACCTCCTCGTAGTCGGCAATGCTGTAGTAGTCAGTAACCCGAGTGCCTCGATGCGAGGCTCGGACTTCTCAATGAGCTTCAGGTACAAGTCCCAGTCGTCGGCGCCGAACTGGTTGTTAAGCGCGGTCCCCGGCGCGTGGATGTGCGGGTCCCACCGCCGCCACACGGAGCCCCGCAGGTCCGCCGTGGACGTCACAGCAGTTTCTCTTGCCGCGCGGTGCTGGAGCGACGCAGACGCGCATAGTCCAGCAGCTCGCTCGCGCGCGCGTTCTTCTTCTTCCAGTCCTTCACGATGGTCTCGCCGAGCAGCACGTAGTGCCAGCTCCGACCGTCGCGCTGCTCCTCGGGGAGCTCGTTGATCTGCTCGCACCACGCCAGCGCAGCGCGTCGCTTTCGCTTGACGTTCTCGTCGCTGAGCGCGGACTGCGCCTTGGTCTCGACGACGTAGATGTCGCTACGGGTGCGCACGAGGAAGTCCGGCGAGTACTGCGCGGGCATGCCGTCCGCCTTCAGGTAGGGCCGACGAAGGAAGTCGTGACGATACTCGTGGACCTTCGCGAGCGCTTCAATCGCCGAGTCGCCATCTGCCCAGTGGATGAATGTCCGCTCGAGGCCGCCTGCCCTCGTCGGGATCGGCAAGCGGTCGTAGATGCACTTGTTGACTTCGGCAGCAGAACTCGCGCGCACCGGAATCGTCGCGACGTCCGAGAGCTTGCGGTACTGCACGATCGCGGAGTCGACTTCCTGATTCTCCTGTAGTTCGACAAGCATCGTTGCAAACGTGCCAGCCAGCTCGTGGGCGACGTCATCGAGCATTAGGACGCGCCAGTTCTCGCCCTCGAGCGGGTCGAACGATGCTCCGAACATTCGCTTGCGGATGTAGGTGTCGATCCACCCGAGCAGGAGCGGTCGGTAGGACTGAAGGATCGGAAACTGACTGATCTCCCGATACTTCTTCGCCGATGTCGTCATGTTCCGCCCCAGCGCCTCCGTGACGCGGGTCGTCATGCGCGAGAGGTAGTCGTTGTAGCCCGTCGCAGTCAGCACACCGCCGTCGACGCGGTAGTCGCCGAACTGCGTACCTGTCTGCTGGTCTTCAGAGACGAACCGGTCGCCCTTGCCGACCTGCGTGAGGATGGGCTCAAGCGGGAAGCGGCTCACCGGAAGCTCGATCGGATTGATGCTCGGCTCACGCAGCTCCTCATCGGCGTCGCGAATGATGATCGGAATCTCGAAGTCGTAGGCCTCATACCCCGGGCGGAGATCTACGAACTCCAGGTCACCCGTGGCGGACGTGCTGGTTTCCTCGTCGCCGACCTCGACCGCGAGGCCGCCGTTCACCAGCTCCTCGTAAAAGTCCGAGAATGCCGGGTGTTCGACCACGAAGAGAACGTCGAAGTAGTTGGTCGGTTCGAGTCGCTTGCTCATACGCTCGCGCGTCTCGGCCTTCAGCTCGTCGATCGCGTCATTTCCCCGCCACATGAGGCGAAGCCCGCGCCCGATGGTCTGCTCAAGGAGAATGGATGCCTGCGACGAACGCAGAGGCACGATGACACAAATATTGCTAACGTCGAATCCTTCGCGGAGCATCAGGACCGAGATGATGACCTTCGGCTGTGCGTGCTTGTCGACGTCGAACAGCTTCTCTCGAACCGGCTCCCAGTCCTTCGCTCCGAGCTCAGACTTGCGCCCTGAGTCCACCCGCAGGATGTCGTCGCTCGAAAGGCCTGTGGTCTTGAGGAACTCCTCGACATGCGGCGACACCGTTGTGTCCTCACAGATGACGAGCAGCTTCGGGCACTTGCTCGGATCTGCGTCCTTGAATTGCTCCTCGAGGATCTGGAGCTTGCGAAGGCCAGCGCGCAGCATGACCCTCTGACCGTTCGAGAGACCTGTGACGGCGTTCTGTTCGTCACGCTCGGCCCGGAAATCGAGCGGGAGCGCCGCCACCTCCTTGCGCTTGTCGAGCGCGAGCGCCTTCACGAGGCCGGCTTTCATCGCAGAGGTGAGATCGAAGTCGACGACAATGTGCGGGAAGTATGCCTTGTTCTTGTTCTTCCCGGAACCCACCTCGTTGTAGGGAGTCGCCGAGAAGTCGAACTGCATGAACCTCGCCCCCTTGGTCGACGCGATCTCCGTCAGGCTTTTCTGCCACTCGACGTCAGTAACTTCCTCGGACTTCTTGACCTCGTGGATGTGATGCGCCTCGTCGTTGAAGACCACCAAGCTCGGCAGATCCTTGAGCGCCTCGAGAGGGCCACCGCGAGCGAAGCGTCGGTCGAGGGCGTCGAGTGCGTTTCCAGCCGCCGTACCTGGAGTGAGCGGGAAGATGCTCTGCACAGCGTCTTTGGGGCTGATATCGACGCCCGGTGCGTCGATATCCTCCTCGTAGTCGAGGAAATCCGGGTCTTCTTGGCCGGCGAGGAGGTGCCAGTTGGTGATGGCTATGAGGCCCGATCCGGTGACCTTGCGGCCGATCTCGGTTTTGGTGACAACGGACGACTGGAGAAAGGCGAACACCTTCGTGCGGTAGTTCTCGGGCACGAACAGGTCACGCTGCGAGTAGATGTCGCTCGTCGTGAAGTCGCGCTCTCCGCCGTGTTCCTTGCCCATAAAGGAGTCGAGAAGGCGCTCGTAGACGATGAGGCCCGGCGCAACCAGAAGGAAGTTGCTCGAGAATCGCGGGTCGCTTGGATTGGCTGCGTTGTTTAGGTGCTGCCAGAGCATCAGGGAGTTGAGCACCCACGTCTTGCCAGTACCGGTCGCCATCTTGGCGGCGTACTTCGGGTAGTCGTGACGCTGGCGAGTCACTTCGCCAAGCACGCCACCCTGCAGCAAGTACTCCCCCGCGACAGCCTCGTACAAATCGCGCAGACGGGTCGTGCCAAGCACTTCATGGGCGTAGATGATGTTGAGGATCGCCTGCCGCTGGCCCTCGTGGAAGTTCAGGAAGCGAGTGTCGCAATAGTCCTGCTCGAACCAGTAGCGAAGCAACTCGGCTGTGACCGGTGTGACCTCCTCGAGGATTGACGCACCGAGGCCACCGACAAGGTCGGGAATCTGTGGCGCGAGGAGGGTGCTTAGACCTTTCGCGAGCGGGAAGTCAGCGAAGCCACTCATGCGGACACCTCGACGTTCGGGATGACCACCTCAGACTCGAAGCCGAACACGTCAACGGCGCGGATGCAGATCGTGCGCGGGCCTTCGTAATGCGAGAGATCGAGGGTAGCCGTCGTAACGACACGCAGCGGATCTTCGTCGTTTCCGGTGTTGCCGCGATAGTCCTGCCAAACCGAGCGGAAGACTTCCCCGTCATAGTCAGGGTCGACCGCCCAATACTCGATAAGCGCCAGTGGCTCGTTGTTCATCACGTTTTGCAGGGCGGCACGATTCTTCTCGTCGAGGTTGATTGCTTCCGGAGAGAGCAAAACGTAGTTCTGCAGAGAAACGGTAAGAGACTCGCCTGAGGCGTTGTGAGTGCGCGCCAGAACGTCCGCCCTCAAATACTGGAGGCTGGAGAACCGCACTTCAGACGCGAGCTTATCGGCACCCTTCTTCTTGAGGCGGTCGAGGAGGTCGGGCGGGATAACGAGGACCTCGAGCCTGTCGTCGTTCAGGTCTGAGATGTCCTGACCGATCCCGGCGGCGAAATTCCACCCGAGAATGATCACCTTGTCGAAGCCGCCCATCTTGACTTCGCGGTACCCCTGGGCGCGGCGGAGAGTCGAGACCGTGGTGAGCCGAGCAGGGCTGTCGACCATGACGAGCGTCCGTGTGCCAGGTAGCCGGCCGAGGCTCCCATTGACGTTCTCTTCGGGAGGAAGCGGAAGGGCGCCGTAGACGTCTAGGACCACCTTTGAGAGGTCGCCGACCCGGAAGCTCCGCCCCAGAGTCGAGCGCGCCTGCTCCACCTGATAGTCACCGATCGCCTGATATAGGAAGGGATCTGAGTCTTGGTCGATGAGGCGCTTACGCGTGATCATCGTGGCTGGCTTGCCGAGATCAGTAACGACCCAACGGCGACCCAAGCGTTCGGCCACAGCTGCCGTGGTTCCGGAGCCGACGAAAAAATCGGCGACGACCGCGCCCTCGTCAGTGGACATTGAAATGATTCGCTCAAGAAGCGCCTCAGGCTTCTGTGTCGCGTAGTTGAGACGCTGGCCACCCTTTGTCACCCACGGGACATCTGTCCAGACATCGTCAAGGACCACCCCGGGCAGCTCGTCGAGGAACTGTTTTCGATATAGATTTCCCGTTGAGCCTTCGTGGATGAGGCCTGCTGCACGCATCTCTTCGATTCGCGCATGGCTCGTGGCGGTACCCAAATTCTGATCGGCCCGGTACCTGCGTCCATCTGCATCGATGTACCGGAATCGGGATTTATACTCGTCGGAGTAATCTTCATGGACCGGGTGGAAGACGCTCGGCTTGTTCTTTTCATACCGGTAGATCGTGTCGTGGTTAAAAGGCACCTTGTTCTTGCCTTTGAAGCCGCTCACAGACATTCGTCGCCACACGATCTCGTTGCGGAACTGATCCTTGCCAAAAATCTCATCAAGCAGAATCTTCACGTAATGCCCGACGTGCCAGTCGAGGTGAACAAAAATTGACCCCGAATCGGACAGAAGCTCGCGCATGAGCACAAGGCGTGGTGCAATCATGGCGAGGTAGGAGGCGGTACCATCGGCCCACGCATCCGAGTAGGCGAACTGCTCAAGAACAGTGGGCCGTTGATCTAGGACCACGTCGGGCAAAGTGATGCTCGTCCTATAGTCAGCCTTGGAGTCGAACGGCGGATCGATGTAGATCAGATCGATCTTGCCGCGCATGCTTGGATTGTCTTCATCGCCAGCAAGCAGAGCAGCCATCGCGAGCAGGTTGTCGCCGTAGATGAGCCTGTTAGGAGACGACTGAGTGTCTTCGTCGGCGCGCGATCCCCAGACGTTGATGCCGGCCTTGTCCTTGGCTGGAATCACGAGTTCACGGGTCTGCAGACTGACGCGGTTCTGGCCCTCCAGCTGCTCGAGGATCTGTGCAGCCTGTCGCTTGCCCGTAGCGACGATGCTGGGCAGTTGCTCAAGTAATGATTTGGCCATAGGGTGAGGTCTCCTTCGCCCAGCAGTGCGCAGGTAGGTAGTGAAGCGATCGGGCACTCAAACGATATCGGCGCATTCCGTCATCGGACCGGAGCCGGAGCCGTACGATGTGTCGCCAGAACAGGGCAAGAGTAGCGCACGATCCCCTTACTTCTGACATGACCGGGGATTTCTTGGAGGTATCAGACGCTAGAGGATGTAAGACAAACCCCCACCGAGGCGCCACGAAGTCGCCTACCCCACGTCAAGGCGGCGGTCACGAGCCTAGACTGTTCGACGCTCAGGTCGCCGCTGGCTAGTCCGGCGAGATCGAGGTGGTCCGGGCCCCCAGACCAGGACTTCCCGTGCGCCCTTGTGCCTAACGTCGCCCTGTTGCCAACGCGTGTCAGTGTCGGTCCCAGGCGGCCAGGTCGATCGTGGGTTCCGGCACATCAGCGCTGTCGTCGTGCTGGTCGGCATCCCGACCAGCACGCGGCGCCGGAAAGCGTCGCCAGCAGTCCCCGCCTCGAAGAGAACGAAGACGTCTGGGAGCGCACACCGGCCCTGCGACCAAGTTCCCCGAAGCAGAACGTGCGCCACGCGAACCCGCACCCGAGCTCTCGACGGCGTGGTGCCCGGCCTGGGAGATGACCCGTGGCGTCATGGGTCCCGTGGAAACCGATGAGGCCGCGGCGTGGAAGGCAGAGGTCAAGCGCAAGCGCGAGGAGCCGTCGCACGCCCGGAAAAGGACCGAGGAAGGCCGAGATAGCGGCGACGGGCCCACGAAAAAATCTCGGCGAACTGCGGGCGAGCCAGTACGGTCGAGATGGACAATCGCCGCCTACCGGATGGAGAACGATGACGCTCGACACCGAAGACGCAGTCGCGAAGGCGATCGGCGCCGAGTCTCTCGACAACCTCACGGACGCGCAGGTGGTCGCGCTGGCCGAGCATCTCGGCGATATCACCCCCGAGCTCCAACTCCACCTGATCAAGACCAACCCTCAGCTCCAGATGTACGCCTTGCGCGCAGTGAACGCGGTCGAGAATGATCTCCGCTCCACCCTTTCGGCGATGAACGAGAACAGCAAGCAGGCGTTCGTGGCTCTGGGCGAAACCCGCGACATCATCGCGGGCGAGCTGAACAAGCCCGACCTCAGTGACGAACGCTGGCGTTATCTCATCGACAAGCTGACAGACAACGAAGACAAGGCAAAAGCAGTTGCTGATGAGACCAACCAGCTGGTCGCAGAGCAGTCCAACGCCACACGCGGTGCGAAGGTGGCTATCGCGGCAATGCCCTACGTCGAGGTCGTGCTTCAGGTGGGCATCCGGCTTCTGATCACCAAAGGTCGACTGTAGATCGGTATGTCAGAAACGACGACGCACTCGCTGACGCGGCCGCGGCGCTGACCAAACAATGCCCCTTCCAACCTGCGGGAACGATTGACTGCGGGCCGCCCGGGCAGGGCATCTGCACGATCCAACTCCGAGCGAGTTTTATTGCCTCGCCCCATCCCTTCGAGGAGCTGCTCCTGGCAAGGCATCACGTCTGATCCACATCGGAACAGCGTTCGCTGAAGTCCCGGATGCTGCGCAACCAGATCCGTGCTCGATGCGATGGATCATTCTTCCGAAGCGTCGGCACGGCCGACGCCTGCGTGGCGTTGCGTATTTGTCATGTGAGACGACATCCGCAGCCCGACTCGCTCATTGCGTCTCGGACAGGAGTCTCGCCCGGTGGCGACTCAAAGCGTAAGCAACGTTGTCGAGATCATCCGGGAAGAGCGCAGCATAAGTGTCAAGCGTCACCTTCGCTGACTTGTGGCCAAGCATCCGCTGGATGACCTTCACATTGGCGCCGGCGCTGATCGCCAGGGACGCGGCTGTGTGGCGCAGATCGTGCGGCGTGATTCGAGTCAGCTCGGAATCCTCTGCCATACAACGCGTCATTGCGGCCTGGAACCAGCCGTCCTTGCTGTTCCCAGCTCGCAAGAAGCCGCCGTCCGTGGCGACCCATAGGCGGTCGTCGAGACCCTTCACGCGCACCAGGCTGGCGATCTCCGCGTCAAGGAAGTCGGGATAGGCGACGACTCGCCTTTCGTGACTCTTCACGCCTCCGAGGATGTGCTTCCCGTTGACCTCAGCGACGGCCTCTCGGATCAGCAGGCGCCGCTTGACCGTGTCTACGTTGCGCACTCGCAGAGCGGTAGCCTCACCCCAGCGCAGGCCGGTGTACGCGAGGAAGCGCACTAGCGTCGGATATCGAGATACTCGTGCGAGCGCCTCCACCTGCACGTGCGTCAAAAACGTCTCGTCGGGAAGCGGCTTCCTCTTGATCGCAATACCGCGCGCCGGGTTCTTAATGATGCGCCCATCCTCGATCGCGTCGTCGAAGATGCCGCCCAGAAGGTCACGGGCGCGCGCGACCGTGGTGTGCGATCGAGTCTCGCCCAGCTCGGTCAACCACTGAGCGAGGTCGCGACGCGTGACCGCGCCGACCGAGTAGTTGCCCCAACGTGGAAGGACGTGGACTCGCCAAGTGCTCTCGACCGAATGGTGACTGCTGGCCGTGACCTTGGACTTGTGCCGCTCAAGCCAACCCGGTCCGAGTTCCGAGATACGAATCTTTGAGTCTGCCGGGTCGACGTACGATCCTCGGAGTTTCGCGACCTCGACAGTGGCGAGGTGCGCTTCCGCATCACGCTTGAGCTTGAAGCCGCGGTCGTGTCCGCGCGTGCCGTCGGGCTTGGTGTACCAGACCTCGTACATCCGGCCCTTTGTCTTCGTGGAGTAGGCCTTGACGGTTCCCATCAGGCGGCTTCCTCGGACGTGCTCGCGTGCTCCTGGGCGAGCAGCCATTCGTCGACAGCCTCGGGGCGGTAGCGGGGGCTGCGGCCAATCCGGATGAACTTTGGCCCGCGTCCCGTGATGCGCCATTCGCTCAGGTTGCGCTCGCTCGTGCCGAGGCGGGCGGCAAGTGTTGCCGGCGTGATCAGCGAGTCCAGGAGGCTGGTGCTCGCGGGGGTGGAAATAGGCATGGATCTCCCTCGGAAGTCAAACTTCCAAGAGGACCTCGTAGCCGAACCCGTTAGCGGTTGCTTGGCGTATCCAAATGGTCGGACCGTCGGTGGCCCTGCCCTTTTAGTGTCATTCAGGCTTGCTCACGACTGTACACAGCACGTCGGACAGATCGACAGTGAGCGCTCGGGACGCAGGGCTGAGGGTTGAACGCTCGACGATCGCCATGGGGCGGGTGTACCTGGTGCGTACCTGCCAGATCGGGGGTTCTAGGTACACCTGCAGGTACATCGTGATCCGCGTCGTTTCGCCGATCTCCGACCGCTCATTGGGTGTCGTACCTGGTGTACCTGGTCTATTTATAGAAAGAGAAGAGACCCTGCGTTCCCTCACCCTTGTGCCTACCGGACCCTTAACACTGCTCTCATATATAGGTTTGCCTCTAAGTGCAGGTACACCAGGTACACAATGAAAAATACCCGATCAGCAAACAAATCCGTGATTTCGTTGCATCTGCTTGACGGTTCCCTTTTTCATCTTGGGACCTGGGCTTTCCCTAAACTGTCACGTACCTGGTGCCTCCAGGTACGCGGCAGGTACACGTCCGCACCACGCACCCAACGGTCGCCTCGAACCCAAGTGAGCGAGTCGGGAGCTCTTCTTGCAAAGTGATCCGCGATCGGGCCTTCGCCTCGATCCCTTCGGTAGCGATAGGGCAAACGGAGTGCAGACCGGTCACTATCGATAGCAACCTGAGGAGGGCCCAGTGGGGCGTCCTCGCGCGAGCAGCGCCCACTGCGGAGTGAGGGCCGTCGTAGCGCAGCGGAGACGGTGAGGGAGGCCGGAAGACGGAGCGCAGCGACAGTCGGACGGGTGACCGAAGAGGTGTCGGCTATGCCGACCACCGGTCAAGTTTCGGGCGAGCGAAGCGAGGTAAGAAACGCAGCCCGGTGCCACCTCCCCTTATGCTCTTTCCCTTTGCCTCTCGCATTTCGAGCTTCAGCGAGAAATCGAGGTCATGTTTTGCTGCTGCATCAGGGTAAATGGATGTCCCCATCATCCATGTCCCCATGACCGAACCCGAAGGGCCCGCAGGGGGTCGTGGGGACATGGCGATCCATTTGCCCTGGAAAGTCGGGGGTGGCTTGTCCCCATGGTTTAGAACGCAGTGGCACCGTGGGGACAAGCCTTGAGCGAAGCGATGTCAGAGGCCCGTGGAGCGTGCGGAACGGGACTCGTCACACCCCCGACGCGGCCGCCCGGAGGTGGCCGCCTTCGCCTCGCAGCAGCGCAGGTCGGAGCTTGCTTCGACGTCCTTTCTGACGGTCGTCACACCGTCGATGGCGCCGACGCAGGAGCACCACCTCATCGACGCCGGCCAGGCGCCGGGAAAGCAACCTCACCGGTCGCCAGACCGGCTTCTTCATCGCCTCGAGCGACGGCGCGCGCGAAGCATCCGGGCATCCCTGCGCCGCACATCTGGCGGTCTCCGACCGGGCACGAGGAAGCCCCCGGAGGGGGTGGAAAGCGGCGCGTCAGCCTTTGCGAGTCGTCGGTCGATTGAGGACTCGCAGAGCCGCACTCCTGCGGTCGGCTGCCAGGGTGGGAGCAGCTCAGCAGAGGGACGAGCACGCTTTCGCACATCTTGGATCGGGCGGAGGGCTGGCGCTGGGGCTGCTCCGGGCCCGGCAGACATGAGTCCTCGTAGCGAGCCTCATCGCTTCACGCCCCCACCCCTTCACAGCCCTCTGGGGGGCCTGATCCGGCACCGTGGCGTCGGCGAGCTGACGGTCAGTTTCTGCCCACCAGACGCCCACCTCCGACCGTTTGGAGGCCGTCGGGCGACCAGCTAGCGACCACCGGGAGCGTATCCGAGGCTCCGTCCGAGGAAGCTGCCCCCCGAAACGGGACGGTGACCACCGAGCGACCATGCGGAGGCCAACGTGAGCCCGACGCGAGGCCACGAAGCCGCATCGAGCGCGTCGCGAGCGACGCAGCGCCCCTCAGTGGGCGTGGAGTGACCAGCGTGAGTCCATGTCGAGGCCACTGCGAGTCCACGCGGGCCTCACTGCCGGCGCCCCCTCACTGTCGTGAAGAGGGAGGGCTGAAGACAAAAAGAACACCCCCGCTGCCCAAAAGCAACGAGGGTGTGAGGTGAGTGAGTGATGATCAGCCCTGAGCTGCGACCTGGGGCAGGTGGTCTTGAAGGCGCGGGTGGGACCCTAGTGCTCGGCGTGCTGCTGCTCCTAGGTTTCGTCGCGTTCCTCGCGTGGGTCTTTTCGAAGCGACTGCCTCGCCTCATCGGGTGTCATGCCTCGGCGTTGCCGCCAACTGAGAGAGCGCCTTTAGTAACATCTGCACCGTCTCTGTGCATCGTCGGCTCGTCGAAGAATGAGTGGTAGCGCAGATCGATCCGTGCCGCCGCGCCGTCGATCTCCAGGAAGTGGTGATATCGATCGCTGCCCTCAACG
Source organism: Microbacterium sp. str. 'China' (assembly GCF_002993305.1). Taxonomy (NCBI): domain Bacteria; kingdom Bacillati; phylum Actinomycetota; class Actinomycetes; order Micrococcales; family Microbacteriaceae; genus Microbacterium; species Microbacterium sp. str. 'China'. The sequence continues at coordinate 2,963,152 of NZ_CP027434.1, forward strand.
TTGCGTCGAAGCCGGGGGGCGAAATGAGGAGATTGAAGCTCGGCCAACAAGTCGACCATGGGCTTGTGCCGATCCGATGAAGTCAGTAGTTCGACCGCGAATCGTCGCTGGTTGCTCCACCACGAGTCGATAGCGTCGAAGTTCGCGCGGACAAACAGGCCGAGTCGTCGTGCGATTGCGCTCAACGGAACAAGTCGAGCATCGGCCTCATGGTGTGATGCTCGCTCTTGACGGTGAAGCGGGTCACCAAACTTCACGGTTCCGTGAACTCGGTCATACACGTGGGCCAAGCGGTAGGCCTCGAGCTCCCTCAGTGAGATTCCAAGGACCGTGAAGCGCTCAACCTGACCTGGGAAGAAGAAACTGACGCCGGAGCCGCTTTGGTAGTCTTCAAATCGCAAGCGGGCGACTCCGTTTTCGATCTCTGTGTCGTGCCGGGACCACGTGGGTAGCAGACGGCTAAGTGTCGGGGCTAGTCCCTCGGGAGTGGCTTGCATCGTGTACGAACGGGACTCCGCCCAGATTCGTAGTGGCTCAAGCTTCTTGAACTCGCCGCCCTGCCCTCGCGCAGGATCGAACAAGTAGCCGATGCTCCCGATGATCGATCCCTCGAGCCGACATTGCAGCGCCGAAGGTACCGGGACCACCGGGTCGCTCGATCGCAGGGCGCGCACGTACTGGAGCGATTCTTGATAGGGCTCGAGGAGCGCTCGCTTACGAAGATGTACACGTTCGAAAAAGGTAGAGTTCACGATTCTCCAAATGGGGCACCGCCGACCCGACGCCCGGAGACATCGCTGACACTCGTCTACTTCGCATTTCCGGAAAGGCCCGTGCCTCCTTCTCGCGACGAAACCAGGTCGGTGGCTTCGCCTCGAAGGGATCCGAAATCCCCGGTCCAAGGATTCCACATACTTCGCACCGATAGGAATAGCCTCGTGACTAACGATGAAGCCATTGGCCAGTGCCCTCCGACGTGCCCCCCCCCTAATCCGGAGTGACGAATCGACAACGCGCCTTGCCGTGATGCGCCCAAATCTCGTCGTGGCCATCATCGCGGCGGACGAAGCCGAGGACATCCCCCGAGCAGCTCAATGTGCAGGAGCAGAACGGAAGCTCCGCTCCTGCGATCAGACCCTCGCAGACCTCATGCGTGGCGGGCGTCACGGCGACCAGGATCCCCGCCGTTTCTGAGGTGATGTCGATTAGAATTGCCGCAAGGAAGGGCAGGCAACCATGGTCTACCGACGCGTTTCGGCCGGCTTTCTGCACACATCTGCCGCCGATGTGAGCCGCAACCTCGCCCTGATCGAGAAGGGTCAGCAGCTCGCGGGGCACTTCCCCAGCGGCTCCGATCTCGATCGCGCACGTCGCATCCTCAGCGGGGAACTCGCCCCCGACGCGGCGCGTGCCGAGATGCACGAAGCTCTCGCGGCGCTGGTGACTGCCGAGCGCGCGCACACGAATGCCGACTGACGACCGGTACAGGATCCCGACAGCGGTGAAGTTCTTAGGAACAAGCTCGGCCTGACGACGCAAGACGCCGTCGATAAGGCGATGAACTTCGCCAGGAGGCCCGCGACGCCAGCGGAGAGGTGCACGACCGGATGCCCGCGTTCCTGACGCCGGACACCTGGGACGCCTGGCTCACGCCGGAGAAGCTCACCGGGGGCCTCAAGGCCGAGACCCTGGCGACGCTCGAGCACACCTCGAGGGATGTCGCCTCCACCATCCGAGAGCACATCGTCGACCGCAAGGTCAGCAGCAGCCGCACCGTCGACCCGACCGATCCGACGCTGCTCGAACCCGTCGCCTGAGATCTTTAGATCCCTCGGAGGGAGAGTGTCGGGCTAGTGGTTTTCAAGTGGCATCTTCGTAGCTTTCCCAGTGTCGCAGGAGTAGAGTGTGACTACGAGTCAAGGAACAGGAGGCCTGCTGATGACTGGCAAGACGATCGCATCGGCCACGAAGCACGGCGTGCACAAGCGAACGATCAAGCTCGACGTCCGCGAGGTCACGCGCCGACTGAACGCGGCCCTCGGAGGCACGCTGGTCTCCACGCTCGCCGGCGCCAAGGACACCAAGGCCTCGTACAAGTGGGCCAAGGAGACCGGCCCGCAGCCCGGCGCCGAGATCGTCAAGCGACTCATGTTCGCCTACGAGCAGTGGCAGAAGGTCGCGGAGGCGGAGGGCGAGCACGTCGCTCGCGTCTGGTTCATCGGCGCGAACCCCTGGCTCGACTACGACACCCCGATCATGGCGATCCGAGCGGACCGCTTGAAGGATGTCGGCAACGCCGCCCAGGCCCTCATCGATGACAGCTTCAGTGGCTGAGCCGGGCACCCGGCGCATCTGCCAGGACACCGGACTCGCACTAGTTGCGGGTCCGGTGTCCTCGTTCCGGATCGCGCGTGAGTCGTATGGTGCCCTGGCGCCCAAGCCCCGGGAGGCGACCGACGACCCCGACAACTGGGGCCGCTACGACACCGTCGGGCGGACCATCTACAGCAGCGCCGACAAGGTCACCGCGTTCATGGAGCTCCTGGCGCCGTACCGCACCGACATCAACGCCGAGCGTCGAGCGCTGCAGTCAGCTGCGGACGCGATGGGCATGGCCCTGGGCGCCTACTGGGACCAGATCGTCGCCGAGTGGGACGAGGCCGGCAACATGAAGGCCATGTGGCTCCCCCGCGCCTTCCGCGAAGGCCGCGCGCTGTACACGCTGGAGTACCCCGACGGCTGGTGGATCGACGCCTCCGCAACGGAGACGATCGCCGCCACCCATGACCTCTTCTCTGGCCCCTGGCCCACGAAGGACGGCGACTCGGATAAGCCGCTCACGCTGTCCGACCTCACCGGTGACGATCGGGTACTCACCACCGCGATCGCAAGCGCCATCCGAGAGCATGTCCGGCTCGACGACGGCACGCTGCCGCTGGGAATCCAGTTCCTCTCCAAGCACGGCCGTCCCGCAGACGGGTCTGGTGTGTGCTGGGCCTACTGGATGCGCCAGGTCGACAGCGGTCTGGACGAGCCGGCACGCGTCTTGGATACCGAGCCCATCGAAGAAGACAGTCCGGCGTACAAGGCTGCGCAGGTGTTCTGCAAGATCAAGTCCCGGTGACTCGGGCGTGATCCTTGCTCTGTGGGTGGGGCGTGAGAGCATCTCATCAACCCCACCTGCAGGCAGGCAACTAGTGGCGAAAGGAGCCCGACATGACGGCCAACAAGACGGGCTCCCAGCCCCCCTCGTTCCCCATCGATCCCTCCGAGAACGTGGTGGTCCGTTGGGACGGCCAGTACTGGGTCCCTCGCCGCCGCGGCGGTTGGCGTGCCGTGACCCCCATTCCGGAGTCCGAGTACCAGTCGCGTGACACTCGCGCCATCAACCTCGCCATCGGCGGAGCCGCGGCCGTATTCATCGCCTGGATGTTCTCGAACTTCTTCGCCTCGTGGTCCTGGGCTCCGCTCGTCAGTCTGACGATCGGCATCACTGGCGTGGTGGTCCTCGTCACCGGCCTCGTCCTGCTGATCCGCCAGCGGCGGTTCACCTCCTTCATCAAGCTCAATCCCGGTGACCTTTTCGGTATGGCCACTCATCTCAGTGGGCTCCCGAAGCTCGTCGACCTCGACGCCTCGTCCCCTGAAGATCCGCGATAGAGCCGGCCTTGGAGCTCGAGATCACAGCAACACCACGCGAGACGCTCGTGTGGGCGCCGACCGTTGACGCAGCACAGGCGCTCCGTCGCACGCTCGTCGACGATGGGTACTTCATCCGCGACGCAGACCCGTGGGAACTGCAGCAGCTCGGTGTGATCCCCGACGGCGCCCACCTCGAGTTCGACCCGGCCCGCATCTTCGACGTGACCATCGGAGGAGAGGCGAACGCAACCCTCCACGCCCTGTCTGACGACGGCCACCGACTCGTCTGGCATCCGTGGCAGCCCTACCCTGCGCGAAAGGTGTGGGGCGTCACCGTTCTGCTCCCCCGCCGACGACAGCCGCACGCCGCCGCCGGCACCAGTGAAAGCGCCGACCACTTCGGAGGCACGGTACGGAGCCTCCGCGGCCTCGGGCTGAAGATCTCGCGTGAGAACTACGCCACGATCAACAAGCGCTCGACAGCACCCCGCTGGTCGCGCGAGGAAGATCCTGTGCTGTGGGACAGCCTCGACCACATCTTCGAGGACGATGAGCACCGGATCCTCACCGACGAATGGTGCAAGGAGCAGCGCGAGCAGGCACTGATGAACTACGACCTGAACATGGCCCACTTCGCCGCGCTCGACAGGAACGAGTTTGAGGCGGCACTGCAGGCGGCCATCGCGAGCCAGCCGGGCATGATCGAGGTCACGGACCTCAGCGAGTGGGACGGGGTTCCCGGGCTCTACATCATGGTCCTCGACGAGTACGCCCAGGTCTACGTCGGTGCCACCAGCGACAGGGTCGGAATCGCCAAGCGTATCCGTCAGCACTGGACGAATCAGAAGTCCTTCGATCGCCTCCTGTGGGGGCCGGCCGACTCCTCGGTCCTCTCCATCGACAGCTTCCGCGCTCTCGACACCACGAGGATCTTCGCCCTCCAGACCTCACGCTCCTTCGATGACGAGAACCCGCTCCTGGAGCAGTTCCCTGCGAAGTTCACACTGAACCGCGTCATGGGTGGCCGCGACGTCGCTCGCTTCGCCGGTCTCGTCGGAATCGACAAGGTCATGAGGCGCCGGGACTTCTCCGCCTATTGACCTTTGGCCACAGATCCTCAATTCCGGATGAAGAGCATTGCGCGACACCGCTTCGCGGCGCATCCTTGACATGCTCGGGCCGAAGCGCGACGTAGCGGGGGCCGCGCATGACGGCGCCACGAGCTGACGAGGCGTCTGCCGAACCCCTCCCCCTCGGCGGGCGCCTCGTCCGCGCTCAGTGCGTGTGCAGCGGCGTGGCCGATGCTCACCGATCACTGACGAACGGCGCCGACCGTTGATATCCCCCGTCGACGGTGGCGCTTGCGATGAACCGCGCGAGGTTGCTCCGAGTGAGTGTGGTGCGTCGCCCGGAAACCTGTTCGTCGACGTCCACCTCCGTACGCGGGCCGTCGACCAACCGGGGCACCCGGACCAGTGTCCAGTCGAGTCCGCTGCGTTCCCAGACCTCGTACTCGGCGATCTTGTCGTTCGCGAGTTCGCCGCCCAACCGGTTCAGCAGCCAGGAGATGACCTTGTCGCGGGGGCGCTTGCGATCCCCGGGCAGCGTGAGACCCGCGACGCTGATGCCGACGTAGCGGCTGATGTGGGCCTCAGCCATCGCCGCGGTCAGTACGCGGGCACCGTCGCGCAACAGCGTGGTGTCTTTGCCGACGGGTCCGAGTGCCGATGCGACCGCTTTCGTTCCGTCTAGCGTGCGGGCCACGGCGTCCGCGTCGCGGATGTCTCCCTCGATGAGGTCGACGCGGCCCGCTATGTCGGCGGCCTTGCCGGTGTCGCGGACGAGCATCCTGAGTTCGTGCCCCTGCTGGAGGAGGTCTTCGACGAGCAGGGCTCCGGTTCGGCCGGTGCCGCCCAGGACAGCGATGTTCATGATGGGTCTCCTTCAGTGGTTCGCGGCTTTGATGGTGCGGTCGGGGGATGTTCGGCGACGGTCTTCGCGAAGCGCGACAGCAGAGTGGTGAAGGAATCGACGTCCTCAGGCGGCCACCCCGCGAGCGAGCGGCGCAGGTACTCGTGGCGGAGATCCTCGGACCCCCGCCGGAGTCGCCGCCCCTCGTCGGTCAGGGCGAGGGCTCGACGTCGGCCGTCGCCAGCGGTGGGTCGCTTCTCCAGGTAGCCTCCCTCGACGGCGCGGTCGCACAGACGACTCGCCGTGGCCGCGACGACACCCAGGCGCTCTGCGGCCGCGGAGACCGTGAGGACGCCCTGGGCGCTTCCGACGGCATGTACGAGCAGTACTGTCGACAGATCCACGGATGGCGCGGCGTCACGAGCTGCCCGACCCGAGGTGGTCGGAGCCCATAGGCGCCGCATGGCCAACAACGCCTCGTCGATTCTGGTCAGATGATCCTTCACGTTTGTATAGTACAAGCATGAACGCTGACGAGACTCCTGCCGTGTTCGTTACCGGCGCTACCGGCTCCGTCGGGGCCGCCGCGGTGGCCAGCCTGGTCGAGAAGGGCGTTCGGGTGGTCGCCGCGGTGCGCGATGCGTCCGCAACCGGTGCGCTCCCGGCAGGCGCGGAGCACCGAGTGTTCGAGTTCTCTGCCGATCCCGAAGCGATGCGACGGGCACTCGAAGGGTGCGACCGGCTCTTCCTCATGCGGCCGCCGCCGATCGAAGACGTGGAGCAGTTCCTCTTTCCGCTCATCGACGCCGCGATGGCGATGGGCATACGCCAGATCGTCTTCCTGTCTCTGCAGGGAGTGGAACACAACAAGGGTGTCCCGCACTACCGCGTAGAGAAATACCTGGAGCAGATCGGCGCGCCATTCACCTTCCTCCGGCCGAACTTCTTCATGCAGAACCTTTCGACCACCTACCGTGACGACATCCGGGACCGTGACGAGATCTTCCTCCCTGCCGGACATGCGTTCACGGCCTTCATCGACGCCCGCGACATCGGCGCCGTGGCTGCCGCCGTTCTCACCTCGCCCGGCCACATCCGGAAGAAGTACACCCTGAACGGTGAGCAGTCCCTCACCTACCGCAACGTTGGACGGATCCTCTCGGATATCCTCGGTCGGCCGATCCGCTACGCGAGGCCAAGCGAGAAGGAATACCTCGCCCGTCTTACCGCCGAGGGCTATCCGAAGGACTACATCGATGTGCAGCGGATGATCTATCGCGTCGTCCGCTGGAACATCTCGGCGTTCCCGAACCGGGCGGTACGCAAACTCACCGGTCGCCCCGCCGCGACTTTCCGACAGTTCGCCGAGCGGGAGCGCACGGCCTGGGAGAGGTGACGGACCCGAGTTCCGGGTCGGGTATGGTCATCCCATGGGAACAATCCAGTACGGCAGTGGGAGCGAGATTCACATCGAGGACCGCGCGCTCGCGCACCTCAAGGTCGCCATCTCCACGAAGCTCCGACGCAACGAGAGCTTCACACTGTCCTGGAGGCACCCGGAAGGCGACGTGCCCGGACGCTCCACGATTTGGCTGCACCCGTCGATTCCGCTGCGTTTCATCTTCGAGGAGACCGACACCCCGCAGCTGAACGCCCGGTGGATTCAGGAACTGATGATCGAAGCGAGCTCGTCCGGCGGGATCTCTCTTGTCGACGAGGTGATCGACGGTCCCGTCGAGGAGAACGCCTCGGTCGTCTCCTCCGGCGCTCAGTAGGATATCCGCGGTCACACGTCGGGCAGCTCGGCTCCGTTCCGGCTCTCGTCAGATATCCCAGTCGAAGTAGGGCAGCTCGTCATCAGCGACGATCGGTGAGTCGTCACCTCGCTCAATGTAGACGAGGACGCGAGTGTTGGCGGTGATGAGAACACTGATGATGCTGGATGTCGTGGCGATGTCAATGAACGTCGGCTCAGTACGAGCGGCAGCCTCAATCCGGTACATGAGTTCGACGACGTCGTGTTCGTCGGAAACGAGGAAGTTCTGCCCGTCGATCTCGAAATGTGTTCTCGTCGCCTTCAGATTGCCGCGTCCCATCCGCATAGCTTAGGCGTTGACCAGACCTGTGCTCTGGGGCTTGTGTCGCCTCCGTGCACCCGTCACCATGTGACGGAGCCGCGCGACAAGGTCAGACCTGCTCGACAGTGCCGCTGTCCTCGGTGGAGGCGAGGAAGTTCGGCTCCGGAACGAGGTACAGGCCGCTCGGGGCATTCGCGGTGAAGGCCAACGCCTCGACCCATTCGCGGTTGATCGATGGTTGACGACTGCCGTGATACTTGAAGACGATCGAGCTTCCGGGGTGCACCCACACGGTGGTTCGTCCGCCCCCGACGCCGGAGTCTTCCTTCCACGAAAACGCGAACGGCTCGCCTCGTCGAAGCTTCGCAGTCATCACGAGCTGGATGTGCGTCAGAGCGCGGTCTTCGATCTCCGTCTTGACCGTTTCCTCGTAGATGAATTTGCCCATCGCGGTCTTCCTTTTTTCGTCACCGATGCGCCCTCTGACGGCATCCTGCTGCTGACCATCGTACGGCCGACGGTTGCCGCTCCTGCCAACCAGGTGACCAAAGACTCCCAGCCAGATAGGGTTCATTTGTGGGTGAGATTTATTACGGCTCTTCCGATGATCCGATCTACATGGAAGACCGCGCTCTTGCGCATCTAAAAGTAGCGATCGCGACGAAGCTGCGGCGAAACGAGAGCTTCACCTTGTCCTGGGCACATCCGCACACGGAACGCGGCGGCCGGTCGACGATCTGGCTGCACCCGGCGATCCCCCTTCGATTCACCTTTGATGAGTCGGAACCTCCGAAGCTCAACCCAGCGTGGATCCAGAAGCTGCTGGAGTCCGCGAACTCGTCCGGCGGGATCAGCCTCGTCGATGAAGTGCTCGACGCTCCCGGTTCGGAATAGGCGCTTCCGAATCATGCACATGACCTCCGTCGCTCAGCGTTGAGCCGTACGCTGTAACTCGCGAATGACAGGAGATGACGTAGAGTTCTCCGCGTGGGGAATCTTGAATACAACAGCTCTCGTCCTCGCATCGAGGTTGAGGATGCGACCCTCGCACACCTGAAGATCGTCATCGGGACCAAGCTTCGCCGCCAGGAGAGCTTCATGATGACCTGGCCGTCGGACAGAGCCCGTCCCGGCCGCTTCACCGTCAGGATGCACCCCAGCATTCCGCTCATCTTCGAGTTCGACAGCGCCACACCGGTTGTCATCGACCCGAAACGCGTGGAGATGATGATGGGACGGCTCAACGCCCGAGGCGAGCTGGTCTTGGATCAGCTCGACTGAACTCCTTCACCGCTCGACCGTTGCGGCTGGCGGAATGGGACCGGATGCGCAAGGGGCTTCCACCCGGTCTTCACGTTCACCAGGGTGGACGGCATGAGCGATGTCACAATCTTCACCCCGGCCCCCATCCTGACCGTGACGGTCGAAGAGCACCAGAACGGGGACGAGGTGCACATCCATGCCGGCGGTCAGGGGGTGTGGCAAGCTCGGATGCTTCGTAGCCTCGGCGTCTCCGTCTCGATGTGCTGCGTGCTCACCGGCGAAACCGGAACGGTGCTCAAACATCTCCTCGAAGATGAGGGATTCGATGTCGTCGGGGTGGAACGGGAAGGAAGAGGACCGTCTTATCTGCACGACCGGCGGGAAGGGAAGCGGACGGAGATCGCCAAAGAGCTCGGCGACGCCCTCGGCCGACATGACCTCGATGAGGTGTACAGCCTCGTGCTGCGGGAAGGACTCGCCTCGTCCCTGGTGATCCTCAGCGGTCCCGCCGGCGAGGACGTCCTCCCGGCGGACACCTACCGACGGCTGGCTGCCGATCTCCGCCAAGGAGGCGCAAAGGTGATCGTCGACCTGTCCGGCGATCGAATGGATGCGGCAGTCGATGGCGGTGTGGATGTCCTCAAGGTCAGCCACGAGGAGCTCGAGGCCGATGGTCTCATCTCGGAACCGTCCGCCTCGCAGATCCAGGACGCCATGCGCACTCTCCGAGAGCGCGGCGCCGATGTGATCATCGTCACCCGCGCGTCGGACTCTCTCCTGTTCCTCGACGGCGACGGGTTCCTGGAGGTCACCCCGCCCCGACTCGAAGTCGCGGACACGCGAGGTGCGGGCGATTCCCTCACCGCCGGCGTCGTGGCTGCGATGGCGGCGGGAGAATCGCCCCGCGACGCCATCACCCTGGGGGCGGCAGCAGGGGCCTTGAATGTGACCCGGCATGGGTTGGGCACCGGGGATGCCGGCGCCATCCATCAGTTGAGGGGCAGCGTCGCCGTACGAACACTCGACGAGGACCGGCCGCGGGGAGCATCAGGACGAGTGAGCCCTGACGGATTGGCGGCCCTGGCACAGCAGGACGAATCATGACCCGCGTGCTCGTGACCAACGACGACGGCATCGACGCCCCCGGCCTTCACGCGCTCGCCCGCAACGTACGAGACGCCGGCTACGAGGTCACGATCGCCGCGCCCGCCGCGCAATCGAGCGGATCCAGCGCTTCCATCATGGCCGAAGACGCCGATGGTCGAATCGCGATCGAACGTCGTGTCCTCGACGACCTCGACGGCGTGCCCACCTTCGCTGTCCACGGAGGGCCAGGGCTCATCGCCCTGATCGTCGCGCGCGGCGCGTTCGGCGATCCCGCCGATGTCGTCCTGTCCGGCGTCAACCATGGCGCCAACGTCGGCCGAGCCATCCTCCACTCGGGAACCGTCGGGGCTGCGCTGACGGGGGGCCTCAACGGGGCGCGGAGCATGGCGCTCTCTCTCGACGTGGGCATGCGCCCGACCGCGTTTCACTGGAATCCCGCCGCCGCGGCTGGAATCGCTCTGCTGCCCTCGCTCCTGGAGTGCCCGGCCGGGACCGTGATCAACGTGAATGTTCCCAACGCCGCTGTCTCTCGCGGTGTATGTGAAGCGGAGCTCGCTCCGTTCGGCATCGTACAGACCACGCTGACGGAGCAAGACGAGCAGCACATCCGCCTGGCGGTCGAAGATCTTCCCAATGACCCGATGCCCGGAACGGACGCCGCGCTCCTCGCCGACGGCTGGGTGACCGTCACCGCACTCGACCCCGTCTCCCAGATCCCGCTCGGCTTCTCCCTGCCCGCGGCGCCGCGCTCATAGCCATCGCTTCCACTTGAAGACGAGCCAGAGTCCCGCACTCAACGCGATCATGGTCAGCGCCGACGGTCTGCGCCGGTCCGGTCATACCCCGGCCTTGCACGCGCTGCACTCTAGCTTGCTCTCAGCAGACACGTAGTCCGTAGATACGTCAGGGCCGATACCGGGTCGTCAGCGCATCGGCTCGCGCGAGAATCGCATCGCGGACGGAATCCGGCGCGAGGACGTCGGCGTCCGTATCGAGCCGCCAGACCGCCCACACCGCGTGACGCAGGTCGTCGAAGGTCACGTCGAGGCGGATCCAGCCGTCCGGCTCCGGCGCCTCGGCCCGGACGGCTCTGACGTTCTCCAGCAGTTCCTCACGGCGTGACGCCTTGATGCGGACGACGACGGGGAGATGGTCCTCCGAGAGGAATCGTGCCGTGCGCTCTACCCAGATGCGGTCGAGATCGGCCTGGGCGGGACGTTGCGCCGGTTCGGGGAGTGCTTCGGCGCTGAGCATCCGGGACAGGCGGTAGGTGCGATCGGCCCCTGCCCTCGTCGCCACCAGGTAGGTGCGCCCGCGGACGACGACCAGTCCCACCGGATCGACGGTCCGATGCCTCGGAGGTTGCCCGGGTGCCGCGTAGGCGAATCGCAGTCTGCGCCCGATGAGCACCGCGGTTCGCACTTCGCCGATGACGCCGTCGGCCAGGCGTTCGGCCGGGGCACGACGAGAGAGGAGGTCGCTCTCCGGCTCCACGAGGAGCCGTCCGGCCGCGTCGCCGAGGGTCGTCCGATGCCCCTCGGGCAGCGCGTCGACGACCTTGCGCATCGCCGAGGCCAGAGGGGCGCTGAGACCGAAGACCTTCTCGCCACGGGCGGAACCCACGGTGAGCAGTGCGAGGGCTTCGTCGTGGTTCAGCCCGGTCAGCTCGGTGCGAAAGCCCGGGAGGAGGGCGTAGCCCCCGTGGCGGCCGCGGTCGGCGTAGACGGGGACGCCCGCCGTCGAGAGGGCGTCGATGTCGCGGAGCACCGTGCGGGTGGACACCTCGAGCTCTCCGGCCAGCTGGTCCGCGGTCATCCGGCCTCGCTGCCGCAGGAGCAGCACCAGGGAGACCAGTCGGTCTGCGCGCATGTTCTCCTCTCTATCATAAATCACGACACTAGGTGTCGTGTTTCGTTGCGAGGCTGGGAGTGCAGCGCCTACGACGGCGGCCACCGGGTCGCCGGGCGCGGGAACGAGCGGAGGAATCGACGATGGAACGCACGGCAGTGAATCCGGTGACGTGGTCGCAGGAGCTGGGCTTCAACCAGGGCGAGGTCGTCTCGGGTGAGAGGCGGACCCTGTACATCTCGGGGCAGACGGCGATGGACCGGGATGGCCGGCCTGCGCACGACGGGGACATCGCGGCGCAGCTCGCGCTGGCCGTGGAGAACCTCGAGGCCGTGCTCGCCGCGGCCGGCATGTCGCTGGCGGATCTGGTCCGCCTCAACGTCTACACGACCGACGTCGATGCGCTGTTCCCCCACTACGGCGTGCTCGCCGGGAAGCTCGGCGCGGCCGGAGTCGCCCCCACAACCACGATGCTCGGCGTCACCCGTCTGGCGATCCCCGGGCAGCTGGTCGAGCTCGAAGGAACCGCAGTCGCATAGCGCTTCACTCCTCCGGACGACCAGCAAGGCCGGCCCGCTTGGCCGTCTGATGGTCCTAAGAAAGTTCCGTGTCCCACCAGCGACGGCGGGCGGACGCTCGATCCGCCGCGGTCATGATCTGTCCGGGTTGACCGCTAGTCTCGAAGACTCGCTCATGCCGTGATGGCATCCACGACAGGAGAATTCCGGTGTCCGCAGCCGACAGCATCGCCCTGCCCGTCAATGAGCAGGTAGTGCCCACGCTTCCGAGCGACGACGCCGACCACACCGTCCAGTTCTACACAGGCGTTGGCTTTCGGCTGCTCCACCGCCAAGCAAAGCCCTACCCGTACCTCGCACTCGCCTGGCGCAACGTGGATCTGCACTTCACTCGCCGCCCCGAAGGAGCCGATCGGGATCGCGAAGACTTCGCGTGCCTTGTGGCGGTGGACGATGTCGCGCCTTACCACGCTCACTTCGCCGCAGCGCTGAAACAATCACTGGGCCGGGTCCCGGCGACGGGGCGCCCTCGGCTCACCAGACTGCGCCCGGAAGCCTCCCGATTCACACTCGTGGACCCAGATGGCAACAACATCGTCTTCGTGCGGCGCGGTGAACCACGCGCGCTCCACTACGGTGGCTCGCCGGACCTCGTCGGGCTCGCGAAGGCTATCGACAACGCGAGAATCCTTCGTGACTTCCGCAACGATGCTCGGGCCGCATTCCGAGCACTCGACTCTGCACTGAGACGCCCAAAGGCCGGCGACACCGATGCCGACACGGTGACCGCGCTCACCTGGATGCTCGAACTGGCCCAGAACGCCGGGGCAGCTGATCGCCGGTCGGAGCTGGCCCGCGCCCTACTCGATCGCGGCGTCGATCAGTCCACCATCGAGGCGATCAACGGTGGCCAATGAGCCAGCGGGCGTGACTAATGCCTTCATCAACAAGCGCACGCGGCACGGCCGTCTTGCACACGTACGGATTTGTCGAGAACGAACAGAACAGAGGCGCCAGGTGTGGAGAAGAAACAGGACGATGACGTCAGATGGGCCAGCCGCGGCAGCCGCCCACCAGGCCCCACCTGTGTACGCCTTTCCCTAGTTCTGGATCTCGACCAACCGAGCCGACAGCGGAAGCAGCACCGTCTCCCGGCCCGGGATCGGGACGAAGCCCATGTCCTGCCAGTGCCGGACGAGCCTGCGCTGCAGGAACACGTCGCCGTGCCCGCCGTCCCGTTCTGGCGAGACATCACCGAGCCGCAGCGCGACGTAGCGGGGGCCGCGCATGACGGCGCCACGAGCTGACGAGGCGCCTGCCGAACCCCTCCCCCTCGGCGGGCGCCTCGTCCGAGCGCACGGCCTGCCTGACCACCCGCCGCACCCGACACGAAAGAACCGCCCGGAGCGTCATCGCTCGGGCGGCCCTATCGTTCCAGCTCGCGCCGTCAGATCCTCGCGAGGATGTGCGCCTTCTTCGCCGCAAACTCCTCCTCGGTCAGCACGCCTGCATCCCGCAGTGCTGCGAGTTGCTGCAGCTGAGCGGTGAGATCCGGCGCAGCGGCCGCCGGCGCGGGAGTGGCAGGCGCCGCCGCCTGAATGACCACGGGCGCTGAGGCCTTCTCCGCCTGGTCCTGGATGGCACCGAGGATCGCGGAGCGGAACTGCGCTGCCTCGTCCCTGCTGACTCGGAAGGTGATCGTGTTCACCGCGGCGCCGGCAGATGTCTGCACGTCGACGGCGTAGTACTTCAGCCCGTCCTTGCGGCTGGTGACGTTCGTGACGTGCTTGAGCAGGACCATGTCGTGCTCGTCCTTGCCACCCTTCACGCCGGTCGCCAGCAGTGAGACGCCACCGGTCAGCACTCCGGCGGTGATCTTCCCGCCGGAGACTCCGCGCGGGCGCTCCCACTCGAGGCGGTCCGCCCAGAGGCGCACCTTCGCGTTGCGGCCGTCGATGTGGCTCTCCAGCTCGATGATCGGCCGCGGCTCTGCGGTCGTCGTCATCGCGGGTTCAGCCGGGGCGACCGATGCCACCGGAGCCGCTGCCGGTCCCCCACCGGGCACGGCGGCTCGTGCCTTGTCGATGCCCGCCTGCGCCGCCTGAGAGGCGGCGTCCTTCACCTTGTCGAACAGGCCCATTTCTACTCCTTCGTGAGGTCCGTCTCAGCTGAGAGTAGCGGAGGCTCGGGTGCCGACCTGACCCGATCCATCGCCAGCTCCCCATTGCCCTACACGCTGCTGCGCAGTATGGTTATTAACCAGTTACTAACGAATGAGGAGGCGCCCCATGGCCGCTCGACCGATCAGCTTCGCCGTCGAGGACGCAGACGTCTCCCTGCTGGACGAGTTGTCCGCCGAATTCGGTGACGGCAACCGCAGCGAGTTCCTCCGCGTTGCCATGGCTGAGTTCAAGGAGCGTCTCCGGCTGAAGCGCCTGCAGGCGCTCCGCGACGGGATGGAGACCCTCCACGCTGAAGCGCTGGCTGAGCGTGGCGGCAAGGTCTTCACCACCGAGGAGACCCTCGCGCTCATCAACGACCTCCGCGTGCCGTGACCGGTGTCGCCCCGAAGGCGGGCACCCCGAAGATCCCCGTCGTACTCGACATCAACGCCTACCTCGACTACATCGGTCGCAGTGAGGGCCGGATCCTGCTTCCCACGCAGGCTGACATCCCTTCCCCCTCGCCGGCGGCCGACGCGCTCGCCCTCGCCTTCGACGACCGATACGCGCTCTTCGCTTCCCCGCACATCCTCCGCAACATCAACCGTGTGATGCACGTGAACGGTCAGAGCGAGCAGACCCGCCGCAAGTTCATCGAGTTCATCGCCGAGACCTGCCAGTTCACCGGAGGCGCGATCGTCGACCCCATCGCCCGCAATCACGGCATCGGCGACCATGGGGACAACCACATCCTCGCTTTGGCGAAGGACCCCGCCGTCAACGGCGACGTCATCGTCTCCTCTGACCGTCACCTCACCGATCTCGGACCCGCGTGGAACGGTCGGCTGATCATCAAGCCGCGCCAGTTCGTCTCACACATGATGCGTTCTGCTGCTGCGCCTGCTGTCGCTCCAGCGCCGACACGAGCGCCTATGCAGACTCCCACATCGCGGCAGGCGCCACCGGAACCCGCACCCACAGCCGCATCGCGCATGGCTCGATTCCCTGAGCTCCAAGGTGTCACCGTCGACCGCTTCGGACTCGCCGAGTCCGAGGACTCGCAGAGCGACGAACGTCAGCTCTGAAGCGATCAATCACGCAACAGTCGAGCGTTACTGCCCCCGCGGAATCTTCGGGAACGAAACCGTCTCCCCCGCGCCGAGCGTCAGCACGACGCCACCGCTCAGCGTCACAGTGGTCCCCTCGCTCGAGTGCTCGACGCGCTCAATCGCCCCGTCGACGGTGACCCTTCCGATGTCGGAAGCGCCGAGGCTCTCTGCCTTCTTTCGGTGAACCTGCATGGGCCCCGGACCCTCGGGAGCGTCCGGCGCACACGTCTTGCATCGCCGGTACCGACCGACGCCGGCAAGCTGCTCGACGGTCACATACGACGCTGCGTAGTAGCTCCGATCCACGCCCTCGACAGGCCCGATCAGCGAGAGCCCGTCCTCGTATGACTCGAGGACCTCGAATCCGCCTCGCGGAAGCTCCTCACGGACATCGCCGCGCACCTGGTGCTGGATGGTCGGGCAGTCTTCCCGGTGAAGCACCCGCGGCGGCTCGCTTGTGCGATTCAGGATCAGGCGGACGTCGTCAGACATGAAGCCATCATGGTGCACCGGGGCCACCTGGTTCGATGCATCCTGTGGATAACTCCATGGCACGTCAGGGCGCGATACGACGCCTCGTGGGCGGACATCGCCCAGCAGGCGGTCTCCTCCCTGCTCTGAAATGCAGGGCATATCGACCAGCACGTCGGACCCCAAAGCTACACTGGTACTTCGGCGGTCTGGACCGCCACACTCCGAGTTCGATCCCCCACGCGGGTCGGACGCAGAGGACAACCGAGGCGGATCCAGAGCTGCAGTACCTATCGAGTCACCTCCTCATAAGGACCTCGTAGGCGTGGGGTGCGACGTCCAGAAATGAGTACGAGATGACCAACACCGACCGTCACCCGGTGATCGCCCGCGACGCGAAGGCCTGGCGTGTTGCCGCCGGCGTGAAGCTCACCGAGGCGCTACGCCTGATCGAGGATCCGCTCCACCAGGGCATCCTCGGCGATCGCATCGTCGTGCGCGACCTACTTCGCGTCCTCGAGGACCACCCGATCATCGGCTCGAAGCACTCCTCGACCGTGTTCGGCCGCCGAGGTCTCATGGACGACGAGCCGATGGCCGACGACCTTTCGGCCGACCTCCTGCGCGAGACCTTGCTCGCAGCCGAGTTCCTCAGGATGTTCACCCCGGTCAGTGCGGCCGACCGACACGAGCGGAACGATGTCGGCAGCTACACGCTGAAGCACATGGCTGAGGAGCTGCTCGGGCACACGGTGGGTGGCTACCTCACCAACGGCGCACTGATCTGGGCCGCCGCGGCATTGGGCCTCCCCATGCGCGAGAGCGGCAGCGTCGGCGAGAGCCGGAACGTCACGATCTACCTCCTGCGCGAGGAAGTCGACTTCATGCGCGCCGGCCACCCCGCACGGATCGGGCGCCGCACCGGCGCTCACTTCCAGCCTCCCGGCTACCAGCGCCTCACGGCAGTAGTCGAGCGCGCCAGCAACGGCGAGCCGCTCGACGACGAGCTGACGATTCCGATCCAGAATCGACGGTCGTGGTCACCGTTCCACATCTGGCTCTCGGAGCAGGCTGGTCGGGATGGGTTCGAGGGTCGATTCGCCGGCGACTACCTCGCCGGCGTGAGCGCCAGCGACCACCGACCGGCGGCGTCCGGCAAGGACCTGATGAGGATCCTCCGAGGTATCCGCATCGACCCGGAGTTCCTCGCGGCAGCCAAGGCGCTCGTCGCCGAGTACGAGATGACCGGCCCGCGTAGCTGACCCAGGACATCTGAAGAGCCGCCCGGACGCACCGCAACGGGCGGCTCTTCAGGGTCATTCCGGCTGGTGGCCTACACCTGAGACTCGATCCGGATGCAGTCGGTACACCCGGTGCGCTATCCCACCGCGATGCGCGTTCACGAGCACAGGTGCGATCCGAATGCGCTTGCTCTCCTCCAGCCCCCGCCCGAACCGTTGGCGGCGCCAGTGGCCTCGACGGAAGTGCGGTGTCATGGGCGCTGTGTCGCTGTCATCGGCCGCTGGACGACGTGACGACTTCGAGCCTCGGTTCGTCGCCCCGACATCGATGACCCGGATTCCGGCTCCTGAGCGTTTCGCGTCGCGGCGGAAGTCCGCCGTCGAGATTTGCGCCTCCACTTCCGACAGCGGGGTCCCGAGCGGGACATCGGTGCTGTCGTCAGGCTCATGCCATTGCGCCCACGCTACGACAGCGGTGAGGTTGTCCACGACGTCCCTGTACTGCGTCGCCTCTCTCGAGGCCGGAATCACGAAGCGACCCAGAGGAGATCCGTAGGCCCCTGGGATCGCGAGACACCACGCGAACAGATCTGCGGGCTGACCGTAGTCGTCAGACAGCAGGAGGATGCCCTCGATGTGAGCGCCGAATTGCTCCAGAGCGCTGTCGATGTCTACCGCCAGCCACGATTCGTGGCCTCGGCTGATGTCACGATCGGAGATGAACTCCCCCACGGTCAGATCACCACGCAGTGAGTCATGCGCCACGGCCGAGACGAGCTTCCAACGTTCCGCGTCTGCTGAACCCGACACCGGAGCTGCGGTGGGCTCGAAGATCAGAGGCTCGGCGAATGCCAGGAAGACCTGCGGGTACGGCATGATCATCTCGCGGCGGTCGGAGTCGTTCATCGGCTCCGAGTCCGCGAACGCCGCCGTCTGGCCGGCGGGAAGCCAATAAGACGCCGCCGCAGTCAGGCCAACGGCGACCTGACCCCGAACGGCACTGGTCTCGGCGTTGAGCCATGAAGAGTAGGCGGCCCGTGCGTACATGTTCTGGCTCGCGAGCGCCTGACCAGGCTGCGGATGGGGATTCACTTGAGCGAACGGGTGTCGAGCGAGACCCAGTTTCTTGGAGATCCGACCACGAGAGTCGAACACCTCTCGCCATGCGGTCAGCATCTTGGTGGGGCCCTGCGTGACGTAGTGACCTCTGGCCGCGGGGGACGTGCTCGGAAGCGGCAAGCTGATCGTGCTGAATTCGGACGACGTCGCGAATGCCTCTGACGCGCTGTCGATGTACCCGAGGGCAGCACGCCGAGCGCCGGCATCCCTCGGCTCCGAGACGATTCCGCCGGCACCCCAGACGAGCACGGCCGGAACATCGAGATCGTCGGCACGTGCTTTCCAAACCCGTTCCGCAAGAGCGACAGCCTCGTCGAGCAAACCCACCTGTTCCGCATCGAGCTTCGCCCTGTCGGCGATCGTATGGACGCCTTCCGCGTCTCGTTCAACGACTCCTCGTGAGACGAGTTCTTCATGGAACGAGTTGGCAATCATCGAGGGTCCAAGACCCGCCATGTTCAAGAGGACCACGAGGTTCGATAGGCGGCGTGACTCGTGAGACAGGTCCGATGCACCGGTGCGTTCACCGCGTGCACGTTGGATGCGAGTGACCTGCTCGGTGCTGAGGTTCCTCGTCCCGTTCGCGATCCACGCGTTCATGCCCAGTACTCGACCGAAGGACTCGATCTTCTCCACGGGCGTCGAGCCTGGTGCGAGATCCATCGCGGCATCCCCGAAGTGATCCCACGCTGCGTGAACGCGCGAGTGATGAGAGCGGGCGTCTGCGTAGACGCCGCGAAGGAAGTCCCGCTCCGCCTTCAGTGAGCTGGCGTAATCCTGAGCCTCGTTCGCGAGCGCCGCCTGCTCACCGTGCAGATCCTCCTTCAAGCTCGCGACGCGCCCCAGCGCCGCCTCCGCGGCCTTCAGCGCGTTGACTTCAGCCTCGAGCTCGCTCTCGAGCTGAGCAATGGTGGCCTCCTGGGCAGCTGATCGGCGCCCGGCGCTCCGCGCCTTGTGCTTTCCGCGAGCCATCAGTCCAGCTCCCCCACCGTCGGCATCTCGACTCGCAGCTGCTGCCACCGCTCCCGCGTCTGCAAGTCAGTGCGCCACTGGGCTTCGCGATTGAGCTCGGCAACCACGCGCGCGCGTTGCGGGAGGTCGGGCCACTCCGCGTCCGCGCGGAGAAACAGGGTGCGGGTTCGATCAACCTGACGGACCTCGTGGACGATGCTGTCCCGGAGCTCAGCGATTTCCTCTCGCAGGGCATCGGTTTCGCCGGTTGCCCCACTCGATCGGTCCCGAGAGGTTCGCTTGAGCGCGACTTCCAGGACACCCGAGGTCGCGACGGTGCGCTGCGCACTCATCCGGTCCTTGCGCGTCTGTGTGATCTGCTCTCGCAGCCGCGCAATCGTCACAGTCGGATCTTCGTCGTCCACAGCGTCCCCTCACTGATGCGGATCGAGAGCGCGCATGGCTCCCGGCAGTAGCGATTCTGACATGCACGTGAGACACGCGATGAAGTCCGGCAAGCCCCTCAGCCCAGTGGGGTCGCGGCCACCAGTCGTCGACGCGCGGCGAAGTTTTCTGCCGTTCGCTCATTGAACGCGGCGCAGCTGCGCCCGACGAGCCCCTCAACGACCTCGCCCAACGCCTCGCTCTCCGAGGGACGCCCAGGCTGGATGACACCATCTCCGTCCACGACGATGTATCCAATCTCGAAGAGATCGTCGCACCCGAGGCTGCATGCCAGCATCGCGACGGAAGCGAAATCCCCTCTCTGCTTGTCATTCGACAGGGCCCGCGGGGTGATGTGCGCGGCCACCAGCAATGACGCTGGAAGCTCCCGGCCACACAGACCGCACGCTGCTGTGGCTCGTCCGCCCAGTAGGAACGCGCGTAGTTGCCCCTGCTCGCGACGGCGCCGACCGATTGTGGTCGCGTCCGTTTCTCCGCGATCCCAGATCGCATCGACGCGTGCTGTGGGCTCCGTCTCAGACCCAGTCGGAGACGTGCTTACGCCGAGTCGCTCGAGAAGCCGTGCGCCGTCCTCGTCGCTGAGCGCACTCAGATACTTCTGCTGTGGCGAGCCGTCCCGGTCCAGGGGCCCGGGCGCCCCGACGGTGATGATCGACGGCAACTCGCGGAAGTCGAGATCCAGACCGGTCACCGTCGGCTCCACGTGAACGAGCCATCCTGCGTCGAGATCGTGCGCATTCCGCTTCGGATACCCCGTGGGTCGAGCCGCCGGCACCCACTCGGCGACGACGCGACTCACCGCGCGCACGGCCTTGTCCTCGTAATGAAAGACGATGTCGCCGGCGCGAATGCTCTTGATCAGAATCCGGTCTGTCCGGATCGTCCCGTCTGGCCAGGGCGACGTCCACAGGCTCCCCTGAGCGATCGCGGTCGCGTAGTTCCGCCCTTGGCTCGCCCACCAGTACCTCATCGGCGCTCCCTCCGCATTCCGTTTGGCGTCAGCGTACCGGGACCCCTCGCTTCTTTGCGATGACGCAGACCCCCGCGATCCCGCTCGACGACTGGTCACACGCCGCTCACCTACTCAGCCCCATCTCACTTCAACGTCTGGCCTATTACCGACGATAAGAACAGTTATCCGGGCTATCCGGCCTCGCCCCTGCTCACTTCAATTCTGACCCACTACCCCTAATGAGAACGGTTATCAGCACTGTCGTCGCGCACCCTGAGGATGTACGATCAGTTCTGCAAGCTGGACGCTCAGACGTCCCGGCCCAAAATTGTCGGGTGAGCACAGCCGCGCCACCCTGACAAAACGCGATCGCAACTCATACCGGGGATCCCCCGTTGGAGATTTCGCTCGGGAGTCGCCAACCTCGGACTCGTTCATAGACGTCAGGGTCAGCCAGGTGACGAACTAAGTACTCGACCCACGCCGCCGTGTACGTGTACTGCTCGAACGTCGCGTTATAGACACAGAACTGAGGCTTTGTGGCGGCCGGATCATGAGCTCCCGTGTGCGGGCGAACTCCGTAGTACTTCCAGGCCTGTGAGTGCATGTACGTATTGAAGGTAGCGGGGAGGCGGGCATCCACCTGCTCTACGACCTCACCAACCTTGAGCCTCCCCAGATCTTCTACGGGTATCTGCTTCTCGCGGATGATGGTGCGGACCTGATCGACCACCTTTCGCTGATCATCGGTGAGTTCGTCCTCTCGGACGAAGGTCATGGATGCGTCAGCGAGACTCTTCGGGCCCGTGTGAGGAATAAGGTAGATCCGGAAGTCGAATCGCTGATCTTCGCTTAGACCCGGTTCCAGCGATGCATCGAAATCTTGGAGCCAGTCCAAGATCCCCCGCGGCACCTGCGATCGAACGGTCTTGACGGCTTCCACGGCGTCCTGCGTGATTGTCGACACGAACAGTGGAAATCGCAGTTCGGACCCAAGCGCCTCGTCGTCACCGAACCACTCAACCAGCGTCTGCTCGTAGTTGATGAGAAACGCTTGCGTACGTCCAGCGACCAAGGCCGCTACCTTCGCCTCATGCCGATGCTCGATCTGGTTCCGCAGACCGAGAAAGAACACCACGTTGCTCAAGCGGGGGTCAGAGGGTGCAAGCTGCTCACTCAGTAACGTCCGAAGCGGCTTGTACAGGTAGCCGCCTTCGGGATGCTTCCGACGCCACCCGCGACCATCCCTCTCGATGAGATCGCCACCTGCCTCCTCAGTACGCGCCTGAAGCAGCTTGGTCCAACCGAGGTTCATATGGACGATGAAGGCTTCTAGCTGACGCTCATTTCCCGATCGATTGTAGAGATCAACAGCCAACATCACTTCGGACTTTGAGGACTGAAGCGTGTGCCACCAGCGGGGTCGAGGAGCCATGAGCGTGAGCATACGGGTTCCAGACGCGCACTTAACAACGAAGCCCGCATCCCCGTCACTTTCAACGGGAACAGGGCCCCTCGAGGTGACGGAGAAAATTGGGCTTCAAATTGCACCCGGTTTGAGAGATCCCCCGCGGCGCTCGCTCGAAATCTGCACCAAAGATGCACCACACCCCGCTCCAGACACGGAAAAACCCCCGATTTCTCGGGGGTTTCCATGGCGGTGACGGTGGGATTTGAACCCACGGTAGGGGGTTACCCTACACAACTTTTCGAGAGTTGCACCTTCGGCCGCTCGGACACGTCACCGCGGATCAGTTTACGACACCGGGGCCGAGCGCGCGAATCGGCCGGTCACCAGGCGGCGGCGACCTCGGCGTGGGCGCGGAGGATGCCCTCCGTGGACCCGGCGGGGGCGCGCCCGATGCCGCACTCCGTGGCGACGCCGAACTCCGGCGCGAACGGGACGGCGGCGGCGATCCGGCGACGGGCACCCTCCGCGCCGTCCTCCCGGTGCACGAGGCCGAGGTAGAGCTCCTCGACCGGGGTGAGCGCGGCGAGCGGGGCGAAGTAGGCCTCGTCATCGTGGCCGATCGGCACGGGAAGGTGCAGCCAGGTGAGCGGACGGTGGGCCGCGGCGATGACGGCGTTGGCGTAGCGGACGAGGGAGCCGGCGTCGGTCGGCTCGAAGAAGTGCTTCTCCCCCGCGTCGCCGTAGCAGAGGTGCACGCCCACCTCGACGTCGTCCGGGACCGCGTCGACGAGGGCGGCCAGACGCGAGACGAGGCCGTCGAACGGGTCGCCGGGCCACCATGCCTCCATGACGGCACCGTAGCCGGAGGCGCCCTCGATGATGCCCATCTCGCTCGCGACGTCCCACTGCACGGCGAGGTCGTCGTGCGGGATCGCGGCGAGGATCTCGTCGAGCTCGCGGAGCATCGCGGCGGTGTACACGGGTTCGATCGCGGCCCGGTCGTCGCCGAGGAAGAACGAGGAGATGACGGCGAGCGGGGTGGGCAGCGACACCTGGAACCGGGTGCCCGCCGGCACCGCCCCCTCCTCACGCAGCCGGGCGAAGAGGCCGTACGACTCGATCGCCGCGGAGGCGTACCCCAGCGGAGGCAGTGCGATCGTCGCCGGGTCCACGCCCTCGGCGATCCGCAGGCCCCGGGCGTCGATGCCGGCGGGGAACGGGATGGGCTCGTCGCCGATCCGCTCGATGCCGTCCGCCTGGCCGATGACGTCGGGCTGGAACATGATCCAGTGGAACCGTTTGCCCACCTCGCCGTCCGGGATGCGACGCAACCGGTCGCCGAGCAGCTCCGCAGCGGTGCGCATCGTGGTCTCGGCGTCGTCGAAGTTCACACTGCCCACGAGAAGGGCACCCTGGGGCTGCGTCATGGCCTCAGGATATCCCTCGCCGACCCACCCCCTTCCGGCCGAGCCACCCCTCTGCGCGCGGGCGGAAGGGGGTGGGACACACGCAAGGGGGTGGGGCGGCGAGGGAGGTCGGGATTAGGATTGCCTAAGAACCCGCCGCCTCCGGGGGCAGAACGACGGGAAGGATGCAAGCAGCATGGGATTCATCACGTCTGCGGCGCTCGCCGAGACCGGGTACGTGGTCCTCGACGACGAGACCACCCCGGTGGACCCGTCCGAGTGGCAGGACCTCGAGTACGTCGGCTGGCGCTCCTCCGGTATCACCCGCTTCGCACCCCTGACGAGCTACGCCGGCGAGATCGACTGCAACGGTTTCTGGAACCACACGCCGCCGCGCACCGACAAGGACGGCGTCTGGATTCCCTCGCAGGTCGCGATCGCCCCGACCCTGCAGCGCCGCGCCCTGGCCCCGGGCGCCGGCGTCGGCCGCTGCCGGGTCATCGAGCTCCAGCCGAACGACTACGCCGACGCGATCTACAATCTGCACCAGGACGACAACAACCGCCTCAATGAGCCGGGCACGGGCTGGGTGGTCCGCGGGTACTACAACCTCACCGACGACACCGACTCGATGCTCATCCTCCGCTCCGACCGGTTCGACCCGGCCACGGAGGTGCGGCTGCCGCTGCGCGCCGGCTCCCGGATCATCGTCGACACGCAGCGCTTCTGGCATGCCGTGTGGCATCGCGGGACAGGTCCCCGGTACGCGCTCATCACCTCCTGGACCAGCGGCCCCGAGCTCGACGCGTACATCGCCGCGCACCACGGCGACCCGCATCCGCCGACGGTCGACCTCGACCCGCGTCTGGTGGACGAGGCGCAGGTCGAGATGCACCGCCGGATCGAGGAGCGCCGTCGCGCGTTCGAGGCGCAGGGCATCGTGATGGAGCCGCCCGCCGACATGAACCTCGTCGGCTGAGGCTCAGACCGTCCGGCCGCCCTCGATCCGCACGACCCGGTCGACCGTCCCCGCGGGCGGTGCCACGTGCGAGATGAGCAGCACGGACTGCTCCCCCGTCGCCTGCAGCAGGTCGCGCAGCAGAGCGTCCGAGGCCTCGGGGTCGACGCCCGCCGTCGGCTCGTCCAGCACGAGCACCGGGAAGCCCCGGAGCAGCGCACGAGCCAGAGCGATCCGCTGCGCCTGACCCCCGGACACCAGCGCACCGCGGTCACCCACCCGCGCATCGAGCCCCCCGCGCTCGCGCACCCACGCCGCGAGTCCCACGCGGTCGAGCACGGCGAGGAGCTCCTCGTCGGTGGCCGTGTCCCTGGCGAAGAGGAGGTTCTGCCGCACGTCCTCGTCGAAGAGCTGCGGCCGCTGCTCGCACAGACCGACGACGCGGCGCAGGGACGGCCCGGACAGCGACGCCGCCTCGAGATCGCCGACCCGGTACTCGCCGTCCACACGGAGGAAGCCCACGAGCGCCGCCGCCAGCGAGCTCTTGCCCGCCCCGCTCGCCCCGGAGACGAGCACCCGCTCGCCGGGCGCGAGGTCGAGGTCGACGCCGGTCAGCGCCGGCGCTCCTCCGGGCCAGTGCGCCGTGGCTCCCCGCAGCGTGAGCGCGGGGACGCCGTCGACCTCGACGTCCTCCCCCGCGTCGGTCCGCAGCTCCGGCGGCATCCGTTCGGGCAGCACGTCCACGATGCGCTCCGCGCTCGCGCGGACGCTCCGCCACGAGGCCGCCGCGATGGGCACGGCGCCGAACACCTCGAACACGACCATCGGCACGAGCACCGCCACCGCGAGCCACGGGGCGTCGATGGCCCCGGTGGCGAGGCCTGGGGCTGCCACCGCCAGCGCCCACACCGAGGCGGCGCCGGCCATCAGCGAGACGACGCCGGCGGCGACGGCCTGCGCCAACGACGCCCGACCGACGACCCGACGCAGGGCGGCATCCGCGACGCGGATCCGCTCTCGGGCCTGCGCCTCCGCTCCGAACGCGAGCAGCACGTCGAGGCTGCCGAAGTAGTCGACGAGGGCCGCGGACACCTCGGCCCGACGCGCCGACACCGCGGCCTCCGCACGGGAGCCGAAGATCCAGCCCAGCCCGACGGCGGCGAGCGCGGCGACGAGGAGGCAGACGGCGAGGGTGAGCGCGGCGGGCGGCGAGACGAAGGCGAGGAAGCCGACGGCCCCCACGGCGACGACGCCCGAGACGGCGAGCGGCTGCACGACCCGGAGCGGGAGGTTCTGCAGATTCTCCACGTCATCGACGAGGGCCGCGAGCACCTGGCCCCGGTCCGTCGCGCCGAGCCCCGCCGGCGAGAGCGGGATGAGGCGGCGCACCATGTCGGACCGGGTCGTCGCGAGCTGCCGCAGCGCGGCGTCGTGACCGCTCAGCCGCTCGAGGTACCGCGTGACGGCTCGGGTGACGGCGAAGAACCGCACTCCGACGACCGCGATGGACAGCGGCACGAGGGAGTCGACGATCGACGCGCTCACGATCAGCCAGCCGCTCACCGCGAGCAGGCTCACGGCAGCGGCGGCCGACAGCACGCCCCAGATCAGCCCGGGGAGGAAGCGGCGGAACGGGGGCTGTGCGAGCCGGAGCACCTCCCGGACCCGGTCGCTGCGGGTCGTCTCGTTCATGCGCTCACCCCCAGCGCCACGATCCGGTCGGCGATGTCCCTGGCCGAGCGGCGGTGCGAGACGAGCAGGACGGTCGCGCCGGCATCCGCCCGCGTGCGCAGCGACCGCCACAGCCGCTCCTCGGTGTCGGCGTCGAGGGCGCTGGAGGGCTCATCGAGCGCGAGCAGCCGCTCCGGCATTGCGTCGTGGCGGTACAGCGCCCTGGCCACCGCGACGCGCTGCGCCTGTCCTCCCGACAGCCCGGCGCCCTGCACGCCCAGCACGCGGTCGGCCTCGATCCCCTCGGCGCAGGCGGCATCCAGAGCGCTGCGCACACGGGCGAGGTTGGGAGCGGCGTCGCCGAGGGCGACGTTCTCCGCGACCGTGCCGCGCATCAGCCCCGGGGCCTGCCCGGCCCAGGCGAGCCAGTCGGACGGTGCGAGCTCGGCGATGTCCCGTCCGCCCCAGGTCGCCATGCCCGTGGAGTCCACCGCCCCGCGGAGAGCGGCGAGCAGACTCGACTTCCCGGAGCCGCTCGGCCCCTCGATCAGGGTCACCGTCCCCGGCTCCGCGACGAACGACACCGGCGGCAGGTCTCGCACGCGGAGTCCCTCGACCACGAGTCCCCGCCGTTCCGTCCGCACGACCTGGCCACGGCTGCCGGACGAGTCCACGGGGTTCGGTCGTGCATCCGTGCCGGGGTCGTGCGGGCGCACGCCCCTGCGGTCCCGGTCGCGCGCCGCATCCAGCACGTCGAAGACGTCCTCCGTGGCCGCGACACCCTCGGCCGCCGCGTGGAACTGCACGCCCACCTGACGGATGGGGAGGAAGGCCTCCGGGGCGAGCAGCAGCACGAAGAGACCGACCTCCAGACTCAGGTCGCCCGACAGCAGCCGGAACCCGACCGCGACCGCGATGAGCGCGACCGCGAGTGACGACAGCAGCTCCATCGCGAACCCGGAGAGGAACGAGAACCGCAGCACCTTCATGGTCTCGCGACGGTACTCGTCGGCGGTCACCTCGATGCGGTCGGCCGCCCGACGGTCCCGGCCGAACAGCCGCAGCGTCGACAGCCCCTGCACCGTGTCGGCGAAGCGGGCGGCGAGGTGCTGCAGCGTCTGCCACTGCTTCTTCTGCACCGTGCGGGTCGCGATCCCGATGAGGATGAGGAAGAGCGGGATGAGCGGCAGGGTGATGACGGCGGTGAGCCCGCTCGGCCAGTCCTGCCACCACATGACCGCGACGAGCACCGGCGTCGCGATGACGGTGAGCACGAGCTGCGGGATGTACCGCGCGAAGTACGCGTCCAGGGCTTCCAGGCCGTGACCGGCGGTGACGGCGATCTGCGTCTGGTTGCGCTGCGCGAGCCACCCCGGGCCGAGGCGTCCGACGGCCGCGACGAGCGCCGCGCGCAGCTGCATCCCGGTGCGGGCGGCGGCCTGCGTGCCCGCGGCGTCGGAGGCGGCGATGAGCAGACCTCGCAGGAGGGCGGTCCCGAGCAGCCAGAGCAGGGTCACGGTGACGTCGCGCCCCGCGATGGCCCCCACGACCGCCTCGGTGAGGAGCCACGCGAAGGCGATCGTCACCGCGGTCTGGCAGACGCCGATCGCGGCCGACGCCAGGAGGAACCCCCGGGCGGCGGCCGCGTATCGGAGCAGCCTCGGATCGACGGGTTTCACGCGTGCGCCGGAGCCCCCTCGATCGACCGGCGGGTGACGCGCTTGCGGAACACCCAGTAGGTCCAGGTCTGGTACGCGATGACCAGCGGGAGGGCGATCAGCGCGGTCCAGCTCATGATCTGCAGCGTATACGGAGTGCTGGACGCGTTGGCGATCGTGAGACTGTACGCCGGATCGATGGTCGACGGCATGACGAACGGGAACAGGGCGGAGAACAGCATGACGACGGCGAACATGACCGTGAGCATGCCGGAGAAGAACGCCCACCCGTCGCGGCGGACGAGCGAGAAGCCGACCGCCGCGATCAGGCTGACCGCCGCGAGCGCTCCGGCTCCGATGACCAGCCAGAGCAGCGGAGCCTCGCGGCCCATCGCGATCGCGACCGTCCAGATCACCGTCGCGGCCGCGACGAGGATCGTCGGGATGGCGGCCTTCTTCGCGAGCTTCTGCGCGTCCTCGTGCACCTGGCCGTCCGTCTTCAGCGCGACGAACAGCACGCCGTGCAGGAAAAAGAGCAGCAGGGTCGTCACGCCGACCAGCAGCGCATACGGGTTGAGCAGCGAGAAGAAGCCGCCGACGTAGATGTGGTTCTCATCGATCGCCACCCCCTGCACGATGTTCCCGAAGGCGACGCCCCAGAGCAGTGCCGGGACGACCGACCCGATCACGATCATCCGATCGAAGCCCTGCTTCCACTTGCGACTCTCCCGCTGATGGCGGTACTCGAAAGACACGCCGCGGAGGATGAGCGCGAGCAGGATGAGCAGCAGCGGCAGGTAGAACCCGCTGAACAGCGTGGCGTACCACTCGGGGAACGAGGCGAACAGCGAGGCTCCGGCCACGATGACCCACGTCTCGTTGAGGTCCCACACGGGGCCGATCGTGTTGATGACCTGCCGGCGGGACACGTCGTTCTTGCCGAGGAACGGCAGCGACATGCCCACACCGAAGTCGAACCCGTCGAGGACGAAGTAGCCGACGAACAGGAAGGCGACCACCCAGAACCAGATCGTTGCGAGATCCATGATGCTCGTTCCTCTCAGTACACGACCGACGGCAGCTGAGCCGTCTCCTCATGGGGCTGTTCGTCGGTGTCGGGCCCCTTCTGGGCGGCCTTGACGATCAGCCGGACCTCGACCACGGCCAGCGCGGCGTAGATCGCGGTGAAGGCGATCAGCGAGATCAGGACCTCGAGTCCGCTCACGCCGGGCGAGACGCCGTCGCGGGTGGACATCAGACCGAACACGATCCAGGGCTGTCGACCCATCTCGGTGAACACCCAGCCCATGATGTTGGCGGCGAGCGCGAGCGGGAACGACCAGATCGCGACCTTCCACATCCACGGCGCGACCGGCTTGGTGGCCTTCTTGCGGGTGACCCAGAGGCCGGCGACGGCGACGAGGGCGGCGGCCATACCGAGGCCGATCATCCAGCGGAACGACCAGTAGGTGATCCACAGGACGGGGGCGAAGTCGGTGAGACCGGTGCTCGCATAGGTCTGGGCGTACTCGGCGTTCAGGTCGTTGATGCCGTGCACACAGGCGTCGAGCGTGTGGGTCGACAGCAGCGACAGCAGGTACGGCACCCGGATCGAGAACAGCTCCGAGCTGCCGTCCGGCGTGCCCAGCGTGAAGACGCTGAAGGAGGCGTCGGCGCCGCAGACGGTGTTGAACGTCGCCTCGGCGGCGGCCATCTTCATCGGCTGCGCGGCGTACATCGCGAGGCCCAGCTGGTCGCCGGTGAGCACGACGCCCGCGGTGGAGAAGATCATCGCCCAGAGGCCGAACTTCAGCGAGATGCGCATCGTGTCGAAGTGCTGCCCGCGCGCCAGGTGCCAGGCGGACACCGAGATGACGACACCGGCGGCGAACATGAGCGCGCCGAAGATGGTGTGCGGGAACGCGGCGAGGGCGACGGGGTTGGTCAGCAGCGCCCAGAAGTCGGTGAGCTCGGCGCGGTTGGTCACCTCGTTGTAGGTGTAGCCGACCGGGTTCTGCATGAACGCGTTGGCGGCGATGATGAAGTACGCCGACAGGATGCTGCCGATCGAGACGCACCAGATGGTGGCCAGGTGGATCTTCTGCGGGAGCTTGTCCCAGCCGAAGATCCAGAGGCCGATGAAGGTCGCCTCGAAGAAGAACGCCAGCAGGCCCTCGAAGGCGAGCGGGGCGCCGAAGACGTCGCCGACGAAGCGGGAGTAGTCCGACCAGTTCATGCCGAACTGGAACTCCTGCACGATGCCGGTGACGACGCCCATCGCGAAGTTGATGAGGAAGATCTTGCCGAAGAAGCGGGTGAGGTGAAGGTACTGCACCTTGCCGGTACGCACCCACGCCGTCTGGAAGATCGCGGCGACGAGCGCCATGCCGATCGTCAGCGGGACGAAGAGGTAGTGGTAGACGGTCGTCAGGCCGAACTGCCATCGGGCCAGGGCGAGCGGATCAAGCCATTCCATGAGCGACTCCCGTTCTGTTCGACGCCTGCGCGGCGGTGTCGCGCAGCTGCACGGTGCATTCGGAGGGCAGCGCGGCCTCGCGCACGCACTCGGCTTCGAGCGGACCCCCCGCTTCTGCAAGGATGCCCTGCATCAGCCCGAGATGCACCTGGCACAGCATCGGGCGGTCCTCCGGCCGGCCGGCCGCGTGCGGGCACGGACTCAGATCGACGGTCAGACCGCGGTCGTCCACGACCGGCTCGAAGCCGCTCTCCTCCAGGTGCTCGACGAGCGCGTCGAGCTGGTAGGTGGCGTCCTTCCCGAGGGTGGTCCCGGTGCCGGGGAGGACGCTGCGGAGGAGGTCGCCGCGACGGGCGGCGGCCTTGGCCTTGTTCCGTGCGACCGGGCTGGAGGCGTCCGGGGCCCCGGTGGCCGCGCGGTACAGCGTGCGCGGGCGCCCCCGGGTGGTGCGGTGCTCAACGGTCGGGATGACGTAGCCGCCCTCGATGAGCCGCTGCAGGTGCTCCCGCACGGTGTTCGGGTGGAGGCCGGTGGCCTCGCACAGATCGCCGATCGCGAGTTCTCCGGAGGCACCGGAGTGCCCGGCCTCGAAGAGGAGGTGCAGGATGCGCACCCGGGAGTAGCTGGAGATCGGCCCGCAGACGGACCCGCCGTTGGACATGTCTCAATTATCGGCCGGGGCCGGTGGCCGTCGGGGGAACCGGGCCGTGAATAATCGCCTGGTCGATAGGGATGTCTGATGCCGCCGATAGCCTGAGGGCATGGCCACCCGGAAACCCGCTCCCCCCGCGTACGTCTGCACCGAGTGCGGGTGGACGACGGCGAAGTGGGTCGGTCGCTGCGGGGAGTGCCAGCAGTGGGGCACGGTTCAGGAGCAGGCCGCGCAGACCGGCATCCTTCGTCGCGTGAACGCGCTCGCTCCGACCGCCGACCGCGCGGCGCGACCGATCACGCAGATCACGACGCAGGATGCGCCGCGACGCACGAGCGGCGTCGGCGAGTTCGACCGTGTGCTCGGCGGCGGCATCGTGCCGGGTGCCGCGATCCTCCTCAGCGGAGAACCGGGCGTGGGCAAGTCGACCCTGCTGCTCGAAGTCGCCGCGCAGGCCGCGCGGAGCGGGCGTCGAGTGCTCTACGCGAGCGCCGAGGAGTCGCCGGCCCAGGTGCGCCTGCGGGCGGAGCGGACGGGCGCCCTGCACAATGAGCTCTACCTTGCGAGCGAGACCGACCTCGCCACCATCCTCGGCCACATCGACGAGGTGCAGCCGCAGCTCGTCATCGTCGACTCCGTGCAGACCGTGTCGTCGTCCCTCACCGACGGCGCTGCCGGTCAGCCCAGCCAGGTGCGGGAGGTGGCCGCGACCCTGATCCGGGTGGCGAAGGAACGCGATCTGCCGATCATCATCGTCGGCCACGTGACCAAGGACGGCCAGGTGGCGGGGCCTCGGGTGCTGGAGCACCTCGTCGACGTCGTGTGCCACTTCGAGGGCGACCGGCAGACCTCGCTGCGCTTCATCCGCGCGCTGAAGAACCGCTTCGGCCCCACCGACGAGGTCGGCTGCTTCGAGATGACCGGAGACGGCATCGCCGAGGTGCCCGACCCCTCCGGCCTGTTCCTGTCGCAGGGCGCCTCCGAACCCGGGACCTGTGTGGCCATCTCCCTCGAGGGCCGTCGCGCCCTCCCCGTCGAGGTGCAGGCGCTCACCGTGCCGAGCAACGCCCCGAACCCCCGGCGCATCGTGCACGGCCTCGACTCCTCGCGGGTGGCCATGGTGCTGGCGATCCTCGAACGCCGGGCGGGGGTACCCACCGGCAGCCTCGACGTCTACGTGTCCACGGTGGGCGGGGTGCGCTTCACGGAGCCCGCCGCCGATCTGGCCATCGCGATCGCCGTCGCCGGGTCCATCCAGATGATCTCGGTTCCGCGCACGGTCGCCGCCGTCGGCGAGCTCAGCCTCGCGGGCGAGGTGCGGCCGGTGACGCAGGCCGCGCAGCGGCGGTCCGAGGCCGCCCGACTCGGCTACGAGCAGGTGGTCGATGACCGCTCGAAGACACTGCGCGCGGCGCTGGGCGACATCAGGGCACGCAACAACACCCGTCGGCCCGACCGCGACATCCCGCCGTTCTGAGCCGGACGGGCGTCCGGGTCAGGCGTCGAGCGCCTTGAGCAGCTCCACCGGGTCGGCCTGCATCGGGTGCGGTCCCGCGATGTCGAGGAACACGGTCGTGATCGGGTGCGCGGAGAGGAAGGCGCGCAGCCAGGTCGCGTCGTAGATGCCGACGCCCGGCGGCAGGTTCGCCGGCTTGTTCTTCGCGTCGCTGAAGAGCAGCAGGGCGAGGTCTCCCGAGTT
Source organism: Microbacterium sp. str. 'China' (assembly GCF_002993305.1). NCBI lineage: Bacteria > Bacillati > Actinomycetota > Actinomycetes > Micrococcales > Microbacteriaceae > Microbacterium > Microbacterium sp. str. 'China'. The sequence goes on from NZ_CP027434.1 coordinate 2,995,920, forward strand.
CGGGTCGCGGTAGGTCCACACCTCGCCGCTGTCGAGCGGGTTGTCGCGGGCTCCCGGCTTGATGAGCGGGACGACGGTCGTGCCGTGGCGCAACGCGAGGGCGACGGCGGCGACGTCCTGCTTCTCGAGGGCGAGCGCCAGAGCCTCCGACCGGAAGTCCTCGGGGGCGGGCTTCTTCTTCGCGCTCTTCGCGGACTTCGCCTTCTTCGCTGCCATGGTTCCAGCTTAGGCATCGGGGCGGCGCGGCGGCGCCGGAGAGAGATTGGGGCCCTCTCGAGTCCTCCATTGGGGACTGGGGTACTCGAGAGGGCCCTCGGACTCTCGAGCGGCGGTGTCGAAGCGCTGGGGACGCTGTGATTCGACGCCACTGGGGATGGCATGTTGCCGCATAGCGGGAGAGTCACCTCTATGGTATCCCAAAGACCGGGCCCCTGTCAGCACAAGCACCGGCCGCGGCTCTCAGAACAGGAGGATCTGGGTGGTGGTGGCGCTGGGGAACCCGCCGATGGACACGCCCACGTGATACGAGGAGCCACCGCCGGGAGCGCGCTGCCGGTTCTCCTGCGCGCAGGTCTCGACGCTGGATCGGGTGCGATCCCAGACGACCGGCTCCTTGCTCACCACGGTGGACCCGGCGGTGAGCGTGGCGATCATGCTGCTCGGGTTCTCCTGGCAGTCGGTCGAACGCCACCACACGTCCGAGCCGCTGGAGACCGTGAAGACCTGGGTCGTGGAGCCCACGTCGATCGTGCAGTCCCTGGTGCCCTTGTTGGTCAGCGAGATGGAGAGCTTCGGCGTCGCGCCGTCGGCGTACGACTCCGCATCCGTCACGGCCTTCACCTCGACGTCCTTCGCCTCGCACGCGACGACAGCCGGTGTGGCGTCGGCGGACGGCGAGGGGGCCGGGGAGGCAGAACCGGACGGCGTTGGTCCGGGAGAGGCGGAGGAGGTGGGTGCGGGTGCCGGCTCCTGCGCGCCCGTGGACGCCCACGGCCGGGCGATGAGGAGCCAGACGGACGCGCCGACGATCGCGAGGACGAGGATCAGCCCGAGCAGCACCGCCAGCCGCCGACGACGGTACACGGCGGCGGAGTGACGGGGCATGCCTCCAGGTTAAGCGATCCCGCTCCTGGAGCCTGGGAGGCGCGAGGCGGTGGTCCGGGGCTCAGAGCACCTTGAGCATGCGGGTGTTGCCGAGCGTGTTCGGCTTCACGTGCGCGAGGTCGAGGAACTCCTCGACGCCGGCGTCTCCGCTGCGCAGGAGCTGCGAGTACACGTCCGGATCGACGACCTGCTCCCCGATCGGGGTGAAGCCGCGACGCCCGAAGAAGTCGACCTCGAACGTGAGGCAGAACAGGCGGGTGAGCCCGAGCGACCGCGCGTTCTCCTCGAGCCGCTCGACGATGGCCCGCCCGACGCCGTGGTGCAGCCAGTCCTCGCGGACGAGCAGGGTGCGCACCTCACCGAGGTCCTCCCAGATCACGTGCAGGGCGCCGCAGCCGATCAGCTCGCCGCCGGCCTCGGCCACGACGAACTCCTGCACGGCGCCGTACAGCACGGCGAGGTCCTTGCCGAGCAGGATGCGCTGCTCCACCATCGGCTGGAGCAGGTTCCGGATGCTGACGATGTCGGCGCTGCGGGCCGGCCGGACGATGTACGCGCTCACCCGACCAGCCTAGGACCCGCCCCTCCCGACGACTCCCAGACGCGGCACAGCTTCGGAGATCCCGGCCGACACCCCGGCGCCAGGGAGCCTCGCCCCGCGTGTCGTCTCTCATCTCCGAAGTTGTGCCCACGAGGGCGGCGGAGCGGAGACGACGAAGGGGCGGATGCTGTCGCATCCGCCCCTTCGGGTGATCGTGTCGAGGATCAGTCGTTGCCGGTGATCGCCAGGTCGGGCGTGCCGGAGATCGCGCCGCCGCCGGTGTTGACGCCGACCGCGACCTTCTCGCCGCGCGGGCCGTGCTCGAACAGGAACTCCCCGTCCTTCGCGTCGACCTTCACGTGGTCACCCGAGTCGAGCTCGCCGTGCAGGATCTTCTCCGACAGACGGTCCTCGATCTCGTGCTGCATCGCGCGACGCAGCGGACGAGCACCCAGGGCCGGGTCGAAGCCGATCTCGATCAGGCGCTCCTTGGCGGACTGCGACAGCTCGATCGTCATGTCGCGGTCGAGCAGACGCTCGCCGAGGCGCTTCGTGAACAGGTCCACGATCTGCACCAGCTCGTCCTTGCTCAGCTGCGGGAAGACGATGATGTCGTCGACGCGGTTGAGGAACTCGGGCTTGAAGTGCCGCTTGAGCTCCTCGTTGACCTTGCCCTTCATCCGCTCGTAGCTCGTGGCGTTGTTGCCCTCGATCTGGAAGCCGACGGGGCCGCCGGCGATGTCGCGCGCACCGAGGTTCGTGGTCATGATGATGACCGTGTTCTTGAAGTCCACGATCCGACCCTGACCGTCGGTGAGGCGACCCTCTTCCAGGATCTGCAGCAGCGAGTTGAAGATGTCCGGGTGCGCCTTCTCGATCTCGTCGAAGAGGACCACGCTGAACGGCTTGCGCCGCACCTTCTCGGTGAGCTGGCCGCCCTCTTCGAAGCCGACGAACCCAGGAGGGGCACCGAACAGCCGCGAGACGGTGTGCTTCTCGCCGAACTCGCTCATGTCGAGCGAGATGAGCGCGGCCTCGTCATCGAAGAGGAACTCCGCGAGCGCCTTGGCCAGCTCCGTCTTTCCGACGCCCGTGGGGCCGGCGAAGATGAACGAGCCCGAGGGACGCTTCGGGTCCTTGAGGCCGGCACGCTGACGACGGATGGTCTTGGAGAGCGCCGCGATGGCCTCCTCCTGACCGATGACGCGCTGGTGCAGCGCCTTCTCCATGAAGACGAGTCGGCTGGACTCCTCCTCCGTCAGCTTGAAGACGGGGATGCCGGTCGCCTGGGCGAGCACCTCGGCGATCAGGCCCTCGTCGACGACCGCCTGGGTCGCGACGTCGCCCGCACGCCACTGCTTCTCGAGACGCAGACGCTCGGCGAGGAGGCTCTTCTCCTCATCGCGCAGGGAGGCGGCCTTCTCGAAGTCCTGCTCCTCGGAGGCGATCTCCTTCTGCTCGCGCACGGCGGCGATCTTCTCGTCGAACTCGCGCAGCTCGGGCGGGCTGGACAGGATCGACAGACGCAGACGTGCGCCGGCCTCGTCGATCAGGTCGATGGCCTTGTCCGGGAGGAAGCGGTCGGAGACGTAGCGGTCGGCGAGGTTCGCCGCGGCCACGATCGCGCCGTCGGTGATCTGCACCTTGTGGTGCGCCTCGTAGCGGTCGCGCAGCCCCTTGAGGATGTTGATCGCGTGCGGCAGCGTCGGCTCGTTCACCTGCACCGGCTGGAAGCGGCGCTCGAGCGCGGCATCCTTCTCGAAGTGCTTGCGGTACTCGTCGAGCGTGGTGGCACCGATCGTCTGGAGCTCACCGCGGGCGAGCAGCGGCTTGAGGATGCTGGCCGCGTCGATCGCGCCCTCGGCGGCACCCGCACCCACGAGGGTGTGGATCTCGTCGATGAAGACGATGATGTCGCCGCGCGTGCGGATCTCCTTGGTGACCTTCTTCAGGCGCTCCTCGAAGTCACCGCGGTAGCGGGAACCGGCGATGAGCGAGCCGAGGTCGAGCGAGTAGAGCTGCTTGTCCTTCAGCGTCTCGGGCACATCGCCCTTGACGATCGCCTGGGCGAGGCCCTCGACCACGGCGGTCTTGCCGACGCCGGGCTCGCCGATGAGGACGGGGTTGTTCTTGGAGCGACGGGAGAGGATCTGCATGACCCGCTCCGCCTCCTTCTCGCGCCCGATCACCGGGTCGAGCTTGTTGTCGCGCGCGGCCTGCGTGAGGTTGCGACCGAACTGGTCGAGCACCTGCGAGCCGCCCTGCGCACCCGAAGGGGTGTCGTTGGACTGCGCGCCGACGGACGCGGGCTCGCGTCCCGGAGCGCCGGAGAGCAGCTGGATGACCTGCTGGCGCACCTTGTTGAGGTCGGCGCCCAGCTTGACGAGCACCTGAGCGGCCACGCCCTCACCCTCGCGGATGAGGCCGAGGAGGATGTGCTCGGTGCCGATGTAGTTGTGACCGAGCTGCAGGGCCTCGCGGAGGCTCAGCTCGAGCACCTTCTTGGCGCGCGGCGTGAACGGGATGTGGCCGGTCGGCTGCTGCTGACCCTGGCCGATGATGTCCTGCACCTGCTCGCGCACGGCGTCGAGGGAGATGCCGAGCGACTCCAGCGCCTTGGCTGCGACGCCCTCGCCCTCGTGGATGAGGCCGAGCAGGATGTGCTCGGTGCCGATGTAGTTGTGGTTGAGCATCTTCGCCTCTTCTTGGGCGAGGACGACCACTCGACGGGCTCGGTCCGTGAATCTCTCGAACATGTTGACTCCTTATTCGCACGGGGCGAAGACGCATGAAGCGCTTGTACATCGAGAGTAACGACCAGAAATGGCGGGTATGCCCGTGTTCGCCGTGGGCATAGCGAGGCCTTGACGGGTTTATCGACAGTCGTTATGTTAACGAAAGTCGATAAACCCCGACTCTCAGGAGGAGCTCATGCTCGCCACGGAAAGACGCCCTTCGCTCGCCGACGGCATCGCGCTCGGGCTCATCGCCACCGGCGCCGTCAGCGTCGGGATCGGCGCCATCGTCGCCGTCGCCCAGGCCGCCGGTGCGCTGTTCTCTCCCTCGCCCACGGTCGCGATGCCGGTGCACGACGTCGACCTCTCCGCCCTCGACGGCGTGGCGGGGATCGAGGGCGCCGCCGTCGACTCCGCCCTCGTCACCTTCACCGCGCCGCCCACCGGCGCTCGCTGGCTGCTGCTGCTGGAGACGGCGCTCCCCGCGCTCGCCACGGTCGCGCTGTGCGCCGTGGTCTGGTGGCTGGGCGTGTCCCTCATCCGCTCCCGGCCGTTCCGCGCCTCCCTCGGGTGGATGTTCGCCGTCGCCGCCTGCCTGCTGATGGCGGGCACGCTGTTCGGGCAGCTCGCCGGTGGCATCGGCCGGGCCGAGATCGTGAAGGATCTGGCCGCGACCGACCCCGCGGTCGAGGACGTGCTGTGGACGCTGCTCGTGCAGTTCGACCTCGCACCGGTCGGGTGGGCCTTCGCGTTGGCCCTCGTGGCGGGCGTGTTCACGATCGGCCGCCGCCTGCAGCGTGACACGGAGGGGCTGGTCTGATGGCCGCCACCACCACCCGCTCCGAGCGGGCCGACGCGATCACCGTCATCCTCTATGCGGCGGCGGCGCTCGTGACCGTCGGCATCGCGACGGTGCTCCGCGTGGGCAGCACCTTCCGCGACGACGGGATCGCGTGGTCGCTCCCCATCGACGAGCAGCCGATCTCGGCGACCACCGACTCCGGGCAGATCTCGATCGAGGGCATCGCGCAGGAGGCGATGGTCTTCGCGACGGGGGTGAACGGCGTGTCGATCGCCGCCATCGTCGCTGCCATCGCGCTGTGGGCTCTGGCCGCCGTCGCCGTCATCGGCGCGGTCACGCTCGTCGCCTGGAACTTCCTCCGCGGACGGTTCTTCGTGGCGGGCAATGCGCGCGCCTTCGACGTGATCGGCTGGACACTGGTGCTCGCGCCGATGGCGATCGTGATGCTCGAGACGATGGGACGCAACGGCGTGACCGCGGCGCTCGGCCTCGGCGACGGGGAACCCGTGCACCCGATCGAGTTCTGGGCGATCGCGCCGATCTTCGCCACCGGGGTCACCGTCGGCCTCATCGCCGTCGCCTTCCGTCGCGGCATCCGGCTGCAACAGGAGAAGGTCGTGCTGGAGAAGGAGACGGAGGGACTGGTCTGATGATCTCGTTCGGTTCGGAGGCCGTCTGGCCGTCTCTGCTCAACATCGGGATCGCGCTCGCGGTCTGTGCGGCCGTCGTCGCCCTCGTCGTCTGGAACAGCCGCCGCCGTGGCAGCCGCACAGTCGCCCTCGACGCGGCGCTCACGTTGTCCGGGTGGTGGATCACGCTCTCCGCGCTGGGGGCGGTGTCGTTCATCATCAAGGCGTTCGCGGTGGACTGGGCGGAGCTGCACGGCCGGACGATCGTCTTCCTCGACTGGCCCTCGAACCTCCCGTGCTCGGAGTACGGCGACAGCACGACGACCATGCTCACCTGCAGCGGCACGGAGCTGTCGGACTTCACGGTGGGCAACGCCTCGCTCGGGCTGCGCCTCCTCGCCGCGGCCGCGCAGCTCAGCACCCTCGCGCTCACGACGATCCCCGCGGTGATCCTCGCACTCATCTGCTTCCACACCCTCCGCGGCCGCGCGTTCTCCCGCACGGTGACCCGCGCCCTCGTCGGGGGTGCGATCGCGTTCGCGGTGCTGGGCGTACTCTCCGATCTCCTGAGCGGCATCGCCGCCACCATCGGGCTGCGGGAGGCCCTGCCGGCGGACAGCACCTGGTACCCGCACACCTACTGGCTCACCGTCACGCCGCTGCCGTTCGCCGCGGCGCTCGGCCTCCTCGCCCTCGCCGCGGTCTTCCGTCAGGGCATGCGCGTGGAGCAGGAGCGGGCCGCCCTGGAGCGCGAGACGGAGGGGCTGGTGTGAGCCCGGCGGAGAGCGACGACGAGTTCACCGGCATCCACTGCCGTCTGGACGAGCTGCTGGCCGCCCGCGGGATGACGCTGACGGAGCTGAGCGCCGCCGTCGGCGTCAGCATCGTGAACCTGTCCGTGCTGAAGAACGACCGCGCCCGCGCGATCCGCTACTCCACGCTGCGGGCCATCTGCGAGGCGCTCGACTGCGAGGTCGGCGACCTCCTCGTCCTCGCCGATCGCTGACCCCTGTCGACCCACCCCCTTCCGCGCGCCCCGGCCCCTTACGGACGCACGCAGGGGGCCGGAGCGCACGGAAGGGGGTGGCTCGGCGGGAGGGCGAGCATGGTCACGCACGGGAATGCAAGCCCCTTCTATGAGTCGGCTGTGAGTGGGTACCGTCGCCTCATGATCAGCACCCGCATCCCCTCGCGTCGCGGCCTCCGCCTCCTGGCGATCGTCCCGGCCGCTGCCCTCGCCTTCTCCCTCGCCGCCTGCGCGGGAGAGAGCCGCCCCTCGGTCGACGAGGTCGCCGACGGCATCCAGAAGGTCTTCGAGGGCACCCCGCAGGAGGAGGCCATGACCGACGACGCCGCCACCTGCCTGGCTGAAGCCCTGGTCGACTCCGACCTCAGCGACGAGACGCTCGGCTACATCGCCGACGGCGAGGACAAGCAGCGGGACGAGGCCGACAAGGCCCTCACGACCCAGATCATCCAGGACAACCTCCAGGACTGCGTCACGCCCTGAGGGCGGCACGCAGCGAAGGGTGACGGCCTGGGAGGGCGGCCGTCATCCTTCGTCATATCCGCCCAGGGAATTCTCAGGCTCTCCTAGCGTTGAGCCTCATGGCGTGCACCCGGCGCGCCGCGATTCTGGAGTCCCCACCTCAATGAGCACCACCGCACGCGCCCAGAAGGCGCCAGACACCCGCGGGCCGGTCCGGAAGCTGCTGACCTCGTTCGGCTTCCAGATCATCGCCGCCCTCGTCCTCGGCATCGCCGCCGGTCTGATCGGCCGCCAGCTCGGCGCCACGGCCGAGAACCCGACCGCCCTGTCGGCCACCCTCGACACGATCGGCAGCTCCTACGTGACGCTGCTCCGCGCGGCCGTCGTCCCGCTGATCTTCACCGCGATCGTCGCGAGCATCTCGAACCTCCGTCGCGTGCAGAACGCCGCCCGCCTCGCCGGGCAGACGATCCTCTGGTTCGCGATCACCGCCTTCATCGCGGTCATCATCGGCATCGTCCTCGGCCTCGTGATCCAGCCGGGCAGCCGCGCCGGCGAGGGCCTGGAGCCGGGCGAGCCGTACACCGTCGGCACCTGGTGGAACTTCCTCCTCGGCCTCATCCCGCAGAACTTCCTCGGCCTGACCGTCAGCACCTCCCCCGGAGCCACCGAGGGCGCGTTCACCTCGAGCGTCGGCTTCAACATCCTGCAGGTCATCGTGGTCGCGGCCGTCGTCGGCATCGCGGCACTCAAGGCCGGCAAGAAGGCGGAGCCGTTCCTCGTCTTCACCGAGTCCCTGCTCAAGGTCATCCAGCGCGTGCTGTGGTGGATCATCCGCATCGCCCCGCTCGGCACGTTCGGCCTCATCGGCTCCGCCGTCATCAAGTACGGCTGGGAGAAGCTGGCGTCGCTCGGCTGGTTCGCGGCCGCGGTCTACATCGGCCTCGCGCTCGTGCTGTTCGTCGTGTACCCGATCCTGGTGCGCACGCACGGCCTCTCCATCAAGCAGTACTTCTCGGGTGTGTGGCCGGCGGTGCAGCTCGCCTTCGTGAGCCGCTCCTCCATCGGCACGCTCCCCCTCACGGAGCGCGTGACCGAGCGCAACCTCGGTGTGCCCCGCTCCTACGCCTCGTTCGCCGTGCCGCTGGGCGCGACGACGAAGATGGACGGCTGCGCAGCGATCTACCCGGCCATCGCCGCGATCTTCGTCGCGCAGTTCTTCGGCATCGAGCTGAACTTCGTGCAGTACCTGCTGATCGTGATCGTCTCGGTCGTCGGTTCCGCCGCCACCGCGGGCACCACGGGCGCGGTCGTCATGCTCACGCTGACGCTGTCCACCCTGGGGCTTCCGCTCGAGGGCGTCGGTCTGCTGCTCGCGATCGACCCGATCCTCGACATGGGCCGCACGGCCGTGAACGTCGCCGGTCAGGCGCTCGTCCCCGCGATCGTCGCGAAGCGTGAAGGCATCCTGAACGAGGAGCTCTACAACGCACCTCGCGAGGGCCTGCCCTTCGCCGACGACTCCGGCGACGACACCCCCGAGGCCGACGCCGCCTCCACCCCGGAGCCCGCCGGGGCACGCTGACCCGGTCTCCTCACGAGCGCCCCACTTCCTTCATCCAGGAGGTGGGGCGCTCTGCGTGTCCCCCTTCCCCTCCCCCGCCGACCCACCCCTTTGCGCGCGTCCCGGCCCTTTACGCACGGCCGGAACGGGGTGGGTCGACCGGAAGGGGGTGGGTCAACAGGAAGGAGGGATCAGTTGCGGCTCAGGGGGCGGGTCGCGCCGCGGGTGTCGAGTGCCAGTTCCTCGGCGTCCATGGCGGCCAGCAGCTCCCGCATGACCTCCTCGTCGAGCTCCCCGGCGTCCCGCTCCGCGACGAGGATCTCCCGCCGCACCTGCAGCCATCCCTTGGTCAGCGCGACGAGGTCGTCATAGGAGGGGCGGGCGACGGTGTCCTCGACCTGCTGTGCGTCGTCGGTGTCCTTCTCCACCCGGGTCATGCGCTTGGTGAAGGCATCGAACATGCCGAGGTCGACCTCGCCGTGCTTCTGCTCCCACTCCCGGCGCTTCTCGGCGAGGTACGCCTTGCCGGCCTCGCGGCTCTTGGCCTTGACCATCTCCAGCGCCGCGACGTCCTCCTCGTGCTCCTCGTCCCCCGCGATCTCCAGACGGCGGATGAGCAGCGGCAGTGTGAGCCCCTGCAGCAGGAGCGTGCCCACCGTGACGATGAAGGCGACGACGACGATGGCGTGCGCGGCCTCGGTGTCGAGCCCGGCCAGATCCGCGGCGGCCACCGCGATTGCCAGGGTCACCACGCCACGCATACCCGCCCAGGAGATGACGGCGTTGTCCTTCCACGTGAGCTGCAGGCCCGCCATGCGCTCCCGGACGATCTGCGTCCGCAGCTCATCCGTGCTCTGATCACGCCACCGCCGGGACCGCCGGCGACGTTCGTCGAACTCCCCGGATGCGATGCCGCGATCCATGCGGGCGAGCCGGCGACGGTCCTGGAAGTTCGACCACGCGCTGATCGGGTAGATGTAGAGCGGCCGCACGACGAGCACCACGAGCAGCACGGCGCCGGAGAGCAGGAGGATGTGCCCCACCGACTCGCTGCCGAGATCGCTGAGCACCCGCGGGAACTGGAGGCCGATGTAGGCGAACACGAAGCTCTCCAGCAGCAGGTCGGCCGACAGCCACAGCGGCGCCTCCTGCTGCCGGGTCGTGTAGTCGGTGCGCGGGGCGTTGAAGCCGACGAACAGCCCCATGGCCACGACCGCGAGGACGCCGGAGCCGAGCAGGTGCTCCGCGATGTTGTACGCGCCGAACGGGGCGAGCAGACCGAAGGTGCCGATCACCACCGGGTCACCGATGCGCATGCGGAGCTGATGCAGGACGATCCCGAAGACGAGCCCGATGCCCACCCCCACACCGACGGCCAGGAGGAACTGCCCGATGCCATCCCAGATCGACACCGTCGCCCCGGCGAGGATGGCGGCGAACACCCGGTAGAGCGTGAGCGAGGTCGCGTCGTTGATGAGGCTCTCCCCGGACAGCACCGTCATGATGCGGCGGGGCAGACCGAGACGACGGCCGATCGCCGCCGCCGACACCGCATCCGGCGGGGCGACGATGGCTCCGAGCAGCAACGCGCCGGGCAGCGTGAGCGACGGCAGGATCCACCAGGCCACGAGTCCGACGGCGAACGCGGTGAGCAGCACCAGCCAGATCCCGAGACGGCGGATCTGCGGCAGGCTGCGCTTGAACCCGACGAATGACACGTCGAGGGCAGCGGAATACAGCAGCGGAGGCAGCACGAGCCCGAGCAGCAGGTGCCCGTCGATCTCCAGCTCCGGCACGAACGGCAGGAACGAGGCGGCGAGCGCCACGACGGTCACGAGCAGCGGGGCCGGCCACCCCCGCGACCGCGCGACGGCCGCCACGGCGACAGCTCCGACGAGGACGTAGAAGATCCCGGCTTCCATGCGGAAAGCGTAGCGGCGTCGTCGGCGCCCCCTGTCCGCCGGGCGTCAGTCGCGGGCGGAGCGCACGCGCTCCGGCGCCTCCGCATCGAGAGCCTCCCGGAGGCCCGCGTTCTCATCCTGCAGGTCGAGGACCCGCGCGATCCCGGCGATGTTGATGCCGTCGCCGCGGAGCTCGGCCGCGCGGCGCAGGCGGGTGATGTCGTCGTCGCTGTACCGGCGCGTGCCGCCGTCGCTCCGGGCCGGCGCGAGGAGGCCCTTGCTCTCGAAGAGCCGGATCGTCGCCTCGGGCAGGTCGACGAGCTGCGCGGCCACGGCGATGCCGTAGAGCGGGGTGCGCGAGTAGCGTGCGGTCATGAATGTCCTCGTCTCCGGATCGGGGTTGCGAAGATTCCTGCGCGTGTTCTATAACAAATCTATACCTCAGGTGCAGATAATCTGCACAACACCTCAGCCCTTGCAGGGCCGCACGAAAGGAGACACCTCATGGCACTGACCTTCGATCCCTTCAGCCAGCTCGACCGCTTCGCCGCGAGCGTCCTGGACTCCGTGCGCGCGCCCCGGTCGATGCCGGTGGACCTGTACCGCGACGGGGACCGCTACATCCTGCACGCCGACCTCCCCGGCGCCGACCCCGGCTCCATCGACGTCGACCTGGACGGCGGGCAGCTCACGATCCGCGCCCAGCGCACGGCCGACACCCGCGAAGGCGTGCGGTGGCTCGCCCGCGAGCGCGGCGCCGGATCGTTCCTGCGCCAGTTCTCGCTCGGCGACGGAGTGGACCTCGACAACATCAGCGCCTCGTACGAGAGCGGTGTCCTGTCGGTCGTGATCCCCGTCAGCGAACGGGCGAAGCCGCGCAAGATCACTGTCGAGTCCGGCGAACAGCGCCAGGCGATCGACGCCTGATCACCCCGGGGCGGTGCTGCGGCACCGCCCCGGCCGCTCTCCTCTCTTCTCACGGAAAGGACGAACCATGGCACTCTCCTCGACCCTCGACCGGTTCCTCGCCGACATGGAGTACCCGGCGACCCGCGACGACCTCCTGCGCGAAGCCGCGCGGGAGGGGCTGCCGACGGACGACCGCGCGGCGCTGTACGACCTGCCGGAGCAGAGCTTCAGCGCCGCCTGGCTCATCCGCTACCGTCTCGCCAGGAACGCGCTCGCGGACGCGCTCGCCCCCGCCTCGCGCCTCGCCGCGTAGGGAATGCCGGAGCGGCCGCCGAGGTTGCATCCGGAGATGAACGACGTCGCCCTCTCCGTCCTCGACCTCGTGCCGGTCCGCTCCGGCCAGACCAGTGCCGAGGCCATCACCGCCTCCCTCTCCCTCGCCGCGACCGCCGACCGGCTCGGCTATCGCCGGTACTGGTTCGCCGAGCACCACAACATGCCCGCGGTCGCATCGACCACGCCTCCGGTCCTCATCGCGGCCGCCGCCACGCGCACGTCGCGCATCCGCCTCGGCTCCGGCGGCGTGATGCTGCCGAACCACGCGCCGCTGATCGTGGCCGAGCAGTTCGCCGCCCTCGAGGCCATCGCCCCCGGCCGCATCGACCTGGGCCTCGGCCGCGCGCCGGGCAGCGACCCCGTGATCACCCAGCTCCTCCGCGGGTCAGGGACGACGAGCGACGTGGAGCAGTTCCCCCGCCACGTGCAGGACATCGCGGCGCTCTTCACCACCGACGGCGCCACGGTGCGCTTCACCTCCGGCGGGGAGTACACCGTGCGGGCGACCCCCGCCGCGACCGGGGTGCCCGAGGTGTGGCTGCTGGGGTCGAGCGACTACTCCGCGCAGCTCGCCGCCTCCCTCGGCCTGCCGTACGTGTTCGCGAACCACTTCTCCGGACAGGGCCTGGAACGCGCCCTCGACCTCTACCGCACGAACTACCGTCCGAGCGAGGAGCACCCGGAGCCGCGGACCTTCCTCACCGTGAACGCCGTCGCCGCCCCGACGGCGGAGGAGGCCGAGGCCCGCGCCCTGCCGCAGCTGCGGATGATGGCGCGACTCCGACTCAACCAGCCGCTCGTCGCGCTGGAGACCGTCGAGCAGGCCCTCGCCGCGGAGCACGACGCCGCGACCGATCAGGTGGTCGAGGCCGCGCGGTCGCGGTGGTTCGTCGGCACCGGGGAGTCCGTCGCCGCCGAGGTGCGCTCGTTCGCGTCGACCTACGGGGTGGACGAGGTCATGCTCTCCCCCGTCGCCGGTGCCTACGACGCGGAGCCGAAGGACTCGGCCGCGGGACGCGCTCAGACGCTGGAGCTCGTCGCGGGCGCGTGACCCGGCGCGAGCGCGGGCGCGTGCACGTTCCGTCGCGGGCGCGTGCCGTCGCGGGCGCGTGCGCGTTCCGTGGCGGGATCACTAACGCTCCCCCACGCGACCCGGGCGGCACGTTTCTGATCCCGCGTCCGATCGGTCACTTGGTGCGGGAGCGATAACGGTCCCCGGCGCGCCTCCCGCAGCACCTTTCTGATCCCGCCGGCATGCGGGACGGAAAACGTGCCTTCGGCCACGATTGAAGGGCAACTTCTGATCCGGCGCGAGAGCAGGCCCTCCGCCACAATCGCGGGTGCGCTCGAGTTGTCCACAAGAGCCGGGCGGAGGACGATCATCCGTCGGGACGCCGATCGTGCACGGACAGCATGGACGGATGCGACACCGTGTGCCCCTCCCGACCGACCTCGGCCCTCATTTCGCCGTCCGTGACGCCGCTGCCATCGGAGTCGGGCGGAAGAGGTACTCCAGCCGAGACCTCGCGCGGCCGTTCGCCGGGGTGCGGTCCGCGATTGAGCCCGCCACGTTCGACGATCAAGTCGCCGCGTACCTTCCGCGCCTCCGTGATGGCCAGGCGTTCGCCGGACGCACGGCCCTCCGGCTGTGGGGGCTTCCCGCGCCCGTCCGATGGGCCCCCGATGAGCCCCTCGACGTCGCCGTGCACACCGGGACCTCGCCGCCCCGGACGATCGGCGTCCGCGGGCGCCGCATCGCCCCGGGGAGGGCAGACACATGGCGCGTCCACGGAGTGCCGACGGTCGATCCGGTCAGTGCGCTGTTCCTCTGCGCGCGGGAGTTCGTATCCGTGCCGATGGTCGTCGCGCTCGATGCCCTGCTCACCTCGTCCGACGCCTATCCGGGACTGCGGACGGGTCGGCCCGTCGCCACCACCGAGAGCATCGACCGACAGCTGACGCGATGGGGGCGGTTCCCCGGGTGCGGTCGCATACGCGATGCGCTGCCTCTCGCGCGCCCGGGCGTCGAATCGCCGAAAGAGACCGAGACGCGTCTGCTCCTCCGCAGCTTCGGCCTCCCGGAGCCCGCGATCCAGCACGTCGTCTCCGTGGACGGCCGCTTCCTCGCCCGGGTCGACCTCGCCTACCCCGAATGCCGCATCGCCATCGAGTACGAGGGCGATGGCCATCGGACGGACCGTGATCAATGGCGGATCGACATTCGGCGTCAGCGCGACCTCGAAGATCACGGATGGCTCGTGATCCGCGTCACCGAGCTCGATCTGCGCGACGGTGGCGCCGCCCTCGCCGCCCGTGTGCATCGCGCACTCACGGTTCGCCACGGCATCCGGGGATGAGGCGTGCTCACGGGTGGGCGTTCGGTCCTCTCCGCGATGAGGGGGCTGGCTCCGGATGTCAGGGAGGCGTAGCCTCGGCGGCAGAGAGAGGGGTTCGACGATGAGCACCAAGACACTCGCACTCTGGGTCGCGTACGGGACGAACGGTGTGGTGGGAAGCATCCGCCACGACGAGAGCGGCTATGTGGTGACCATGGCGGGAGCCGACGCGGCGGCCGGGACTTATCCCAGCCTCGCCTCCGCGAAGGGCGCGCTGCACGCCAGGATGCTGCCGGGCAGCGCCTGGCCGCGGTTCCAGGAGCACTGACCCGCTCCTCGTCGTGCGGGATCGAAACAGTGCCTCCCGAGCCGGTACGAGGTGCACTTCTGATCCCGCGAGACCTGCTGCGGTGGGAGATCGCGGCGGCGGGGCGCGCGTGCGGCGAACGTGCGTTATCGATCCCGCCAACCGGGAGGCACGCGCGTGCGGGCGGGTCAGGACTCGGGTTCGCCGGAGAGGATGCCGCGGAGCCAGTCGCGGGCCTCGATGAAGACCTCGTCGGAGTAGCGGTCGGGATACTGCACGATCTGCCGGTCGGCGCGCGGGTACGACCCGAGGAACACCACGCGGGGGCTGAAGCGGCGGATCCCGAGCAGGGCGTCGGCCATCCGCTCGTGCTCGATGTGACCGTCCGCGTCGATCACGAACCGGTACCGGCCGAGTTCGTCGCCGATGGGCCGGGACTCGATGAGAGAGAGGTTGATGCCGCGCGTCGAGAACTGCTCCAGCATCTCGAGGAGCGAACCAGGGTGGTCGTGCGGGAGCTCGACGATCAGCGAGGTCTTGTCGGCACCGGTCGGCGCAGGCGAACGCGTGGTGCGGGTGACGAGGACGAACCGGGTCACGGCCGCCGCGTTGTCGCCGATGCCCTCGGCGAGCACGTCCACGTCGTAGTGCTGCACGATGCCGGGAGCGGCGATCGCGGCCTGTGCGGGCGAGGTGCCGTCGAGGACGCCGATTGCCGACGCCACGTTGCTCGCCGCCGGCACATGTGAGTGGGTCGGGAGGTGTTCGCCGAGCCAGCCGTGGCACTGCGCGTAGGCGACGGGGTGCGCGGCGATGACCTCGACCTGGTCGAGAGTGGTGCCGCGCGGCGCGACGAGGACGAAGTTCACCCGCACCAGGTACTCGCCGATGATCCGGAGCCCCGGCAGCGTCGCCAGTGCGTCCTGGGTGGTGGAGACCCCGCCCTCGATGGAGTTCTCGATCGCGATCATGGCTGCGTCGCTGCGTCCTTCGAGGACGTCCGCGAGCGCCTCGCCCACGTTGTGCACCGGTCGCCAGTCCTGCCCCCTGGCTTCGGCCACCTGGTCGAGCGCCGCCTCCGTGAACGTTCCGGCCGGTCCGAGGTAGCTGTAGGTGCGGCGTGCAGTCACGGCGTTCAGCCTATCCCTCGGTGACTCATCGCGATCCCGCATGTCAAGGCGGATGCGAGCATCCGCCTCACGAGGCAGACTGAGAGCATGAGCAGCCGTGCCGGCCTCCCCGCGGAGGAAAGTGACCTGATCGACGTCGACGAGCTGATCGCCGCCTACTACGACCGCGTGCCGAATCCGGATGTCGCGAGCGAGCGGGTCGTGTTCGGCACCAGCGGGCACCGCGGCTCGTCGCTCACGAAGAGCTTCAACGAGCACCACATCCTCGCCACGACGCAGGCCATCGTCGACTACCGCGCAGCGCAGGGCATCACCGGTCCGCTCTTCCTCGGGCGCGACACTCACGCGCTGTCCCTCCCGGCGGAGCGCAGCGCCATCGAGGTCCTGCTCGCGAACGGGGTGGACGTACGCGTCGACGCCCGGGATTCCTGGGTACCGACCCCCGCGCTGAGCCACGCGATCCTCACCTATAACCGCGACCGCGCCGCCGACGACCCAGGTCGCGCAGACGGCATCGTCGTGACCCCCTCGCACAACCCGCCTCGCGACGGCGGCTTCAAGTACAACCCGCCCCACGGCGGTCCCGCCGACACCGATGCGACCGGCTGGATCGCCGACCGCGCCAACCAGCTCATCGCCGACGGCCTGACCGAGGTGCGCCGCGAGCGCTTCGCCGACGTGGACTGGGACGCGATCACCGGATACGACTTCCGCGACGCCTATGTGCGCGACCTCCCGTCGATCATCGACATCGAGGCGATCCGCCGCGCCGGCGTGCGTATCGGCGCGGACCCGCTGGGTGGCGCCTCGGTGGAGTACTGGTCGCTGATCGCCGAGATGCACGACCTCGATCTCACGGTCGTCAACCCCGAGGTCGACCCCACCTGGCGCTTCATGACCCTGGACTGGGACGAGAAGATCCGGATGGACCCGTCGTCCCCGTCGGCCATGGCATCGCTCGTGGCGAAGAAGGGCGACTACGACATCCTCACCGGGAACGACGCCGACGCGGACCGGCACGGGATCGTCACCCCCGACGCCGGGCTCATGAACCCGAACCACTTCCTCGCCGTCGCCATCGACTACCTCTTCTCGCACCGGGAGCACTGGCCGCGTGAGGCCGCGGTCGGCAAGACGCTGGTGTCGTCGATGATCATCGACCGCGTGGCCGAGTCGCTCGGGCGGCGTCTGCTCGAGGTTCCGGTCGGCTTCAAGTGGTTCGTGCCCGGACTGCTCGACGGCTCCGTGGCGTTCGGTGGCGAGGAGTCGGCGGGGGCTTCGTTCCTCCGACACGACGGCTCCGTGTGGTCCACCGACAAGGACGGCATCCTCCTCTGCCTGCTGGCGGCCGAGATCCTCGCGGTGACCGGCAAGACCCCGTCGCAGCGCTACGCCGAACTGGAGGACGCCTTCGGCGCCTCCGCCTATCAGCGCGTCGACGCCCCCGCGACCCCCGAGCAGAAGGCGACGCTCGGCAAGCTCGCCCCGGAGTCGGTGACCGCGACCACCCTCGCCGGCGAGGACATCATCGCGAAGCTCTCGCACGCCCCCGGCAACGGTGCGGCGATCGGCGGCCTCAAGGTGCAGACTCCGCACGCCTGGTTCGCCGCGCGGCCGTCCGGAACCGAAGACGTCTACAAGCTCTACGCCGAGAGCCTGCGCGGTCCCGAGCACCTCGCCGAGGTGCAAGCCGAGGCCCGCGCCGTCGTATCCGCCGCCCTCGGCGACTGATCCTCCCTCCCTCGGCGCCGCCTCCCGGGCGTGCTGCGGGATCGAAACCGCTCCCCTCGGCCGGCGCCGGGGGGAGTTTTCGATCCCACCCTGCGGCTCGGAACGGACGAGCCCGCGGCGGGATCAAGAACGGGCCCACCAGACATCGGGGAGGGACGTTGTTGATCCCGCTCGCCGGGGCGTGGGGGATGGAACGCGCGAAGCCCGTGGCGGGATCGAGAACAGGCCGCCGGCGCCGGTCCGTCTGCCGCTCCTCTTGCGGGATCGAAAACGGGCTCGCCGGGGAACTCGGAGGGACCTTTTCGATCCCGCTCCGCGGACTGCCCCTGCCGCGGGATCGAAAACGGGCCCGGGGGACGCTGGGGAGGGGCGGTTTTGATCCTGCACGCGGGCGGGGGACGGACGGGGGCGGGGACGGACGGGGGGTCAGTCGGCGTCGGTGGAGGAGCCGAGGAGCTCTCGGACGCGGCTGGAGACGCGGTGGAACTCCTCCGTCTCCAGAACATCGGCGTAGCCGCGGCGAGCCGGGAGGTCGACGCGGTGCTCCTCCAGGATCCGCCCGGGGCGCGGCCCCATCACGATGACGCGACTGGCGAGGTAGACCGCCTCCGCGACCGAGTGGGTCACGAGCAGCACGGTCGTGCCGGTGGCGCTCCAGATCCGGTTGAGCTCGACGTTCATGCGCTCGCGCGTGAGGGCGTCGAGGGCACCGAACGGCTCGTCCATGAGCAGCACCCGCGGCTCGTGCAGCAGCGCGCGGCACAGCGACACCCGCTGCTGCATACCGCCGGAGAGCTCGTGCGGCAGCGACTTCTCGAAGCCGGTGAGCCCGGTCATCTCGATGAGCTCGTCGGCACGGGCCTGGGCCTTGCGCATGTCCATCCCGCGCATCTCGGCCTGCAGGAGGATGTTGCCGCGGACGCTGCGCCATTCCAGGAGCGCCGCCCGCTGGAACACGTAGCCGATATCCTGCCGCGGACCGCGGACCTCGTCGCCGCGCAGGCGGATGCTGCCGCGGCTCGGAGTGGTGAGTCCGGCGACGGCCTTCAGGAGCGTCGACTTGCCGCATCCCGAGGGCCCGGCGATGGAGAGGAACTCCCCCTCCTCCACGCGCAGGTCGACGCCCTCGAGAGCCGTGACCTGGCGCCGCTTGGAGGCGAAGGTGATCGCGAGATCAGAGACCTCGAGCGCCGGAGCGGTGCTCGTGGCCGCGGGTCCGCGTTCCTGCTGAACGTGAGTGTCCATGACGATCGGTCTCACTTCCCGGGGGTGAAGGCGTCGTCGAAGTACGTCTCCACGTCGCCGTCGCCCGAGATGAGCCCGGCCTCGGACAGGACCTCCAGCGTGGACTCCCAGTCCTCGGTGGCGTTCGCGCCGGGAGCCTGGCCCTGGGTGGCGTCGGTGTGGAGCAGCTCGATGGTCTCCTCCCACTGGTGCAGCAGGACCTCCTGCGACGGCATCTGCGGGTCCTTGCCCTCCATCGCGGCCACGGCCGCCTCTGGGTCCTCCTGCGCGGCCTCGAAGGCCTCGGAGGTCGCCGCGACCAGCGCCTCGACGAGCTCCGGGTCGTTCTCGATGGTGTCGGTGGGCGCGATGAGCCCGTTGCTGAAGAAGTTCAGGCCGGCGTCGGAGTAGCGCAGGTACTCGACGTCCTTGCCGCTCTTGTCGGCGATGGTCGGGCCCTGGTCGTGCGCGAAGCCGATGAGCCCGTCGACCTTCCCGGACAGCATGGCGGCGATCTTGCCCGCGGCGTCGAGGTTCTGCTGGGTCACGTCGCCCTCCTCCAGCCCCACGGCCTCGAGGTACATCGGGAAGGTCGTGGTCGGGGCGTCTCCCGCGGAGACCGCGATGGTCTTGCCCTTGAGGTCTTCCGGGCTGGAGATGCCGGAGTCGGCGAAGACCTGGACGGCCGACGGCGTGGTCTGCAGGAAGACGCCGACGCTCTTGATGCCGACGCCCTTGTCGATGTTCGCGAGGACGGCCGGGGTGTCCGCCCAGCCGAAGTCGACCTGCCCCTGCCCGACGGCCTGCGCGGTCTTCGTCGAGCCCTGGCCGGCCTTGATCGTGAGGTCGATGCCGTGCTCCTCGAAGATGCCCTGGTCGACGCCGTAGTAGAACGCGGCGTGCTCGCCGTACGGGTACCAGTTGAGCATGAGGGTGACCGGCGTGAGCTCGCCGCCGTCACCGTCGCCGGAGCTCGCCGGGGCCGTCGATCCTCCGCAGCCGGAGAGGGCGAGCACCGCGGCGGACGCGAGGGCGATCGAGCTGAGGATGGTGCCTGACTTCTTCATCAGTGCCTTCTTTCGTGGGGGCGAGGGGGGTCAGAGTCGGACGGTGGCCGCGGCGACGTCGCGCTTGGAGGCGTGCCACGGGATGAGGAAGCGCTCGGCGATCTGGATGATGCCGAAGAGGATGACGCCGAGCAGCGACATGATGATGAGCGCGGCGAAGAGCATGGCGGTGTCGAGGTTGCCGTTGGCCTGGAGGATCACGTAGCCGAGGCCCTCGTTCGCGCCGACGAACTCGCCGACGACGGCACCGGTGACCGCGAGCGTCGCGGCGACCTTGAGGCCGGAGAGGAGCTCGGGCAGCGCCGCGGGCAGCCGCACCTTGAGGAAGGTCTTGAAGCGGCTCGCTCCCATGGTCGAGGCGAGCTGGAGGATCTCCGGGTCGACGGTGCGCAGACCCGCGAGGCCCGAGATGACGACGGGGAAGAACGCCATGAGCACGGCCACGAGGATCTTCGGCTCCGCCCCGAACCCGAGCCACACGACGAACAGCGGGGCGATCGCGATCTTCGGGATGACCTGCGCGAAGAGGATGACGGGATAGAGCGTCTGCTCCAGGCCCCGCGAGTAGACCATGAGTACGGCGACGAGGACGCCGACGACGACCGCGATGACGAATCCGATCACGGTCTCGTAAGTGGTGACCCAGGTGTTCTGCGCGAGGTAGGCGGCGTTGTCGGTGAAGGCGGCCCAGGTGTCGGCCGGCGACGGGATGATGAACGCCGGCACCCACCCGAGGCTCGTGGAGACCCACCAGAGCGCGAGCACCGCGAGCACGAAGATGAGCGGATGCCAGTGGCGGCTCCACCAGCGGACGATGCCCGGAGGCTCGGGACGATCGGCGGCCAGCGCCAGGGTCATGGTCGCGGAGGGGGCAGACGACATGGGGTCCTCGACATCTTCGTGAAGGATTCGGGAAAGCGCATTCCCGTTCGGTGTTGCGAGTCTATGCCGACGCTTCTGCCGTGTCAACGCATGGCCGTGTCCGCACCGTCGTCGCCCCCGCAGGAGGGGCGTCCGGGCCGGTCACCGCGTCCGGGCGAGAGCCGCGCCCGCGACCCGCAGCCAGCGTGCGGGATCGGTCAGGGCGGCGGTCGTCGACCCCGCCAGCGCGGTCAACGACGCCGTCTCCGCGAAGAGGCTCGTGTCTGCGTCGTCCGCGATCCGACCCGCGGCGAGCAGAGGACGCGCCCCTGCCTCGGCGGCGAGCGCGGCGAGGAACGACGGCACCTTCCCGTCGCCCGACTGGCCGTCGTAGGACCCCTCGCCGGTGATCACGACCTCGGCACCACGGACGGCGCCAGCCAGATCGATGAGAGCGGCCACCTCGGCCGCCCCCGGAGCGAGGACCCCGCCCCAGCGAACGAGAGCGGCGCCCGTCCCCCCGGCGGCCCCCGTGCCCGGCAGCTCCGGGTCGACGGGCAAGAGGGCGGCGAGATGGGCGAGCGCGTCGTCGACGCGCGCGATGTCCTCCGGTGCCGTGAGCCCCTTCTGCGGGCCGAACACCGCTGCCGCGCCGCGCGAGCCGGTGAGCGGATTCGTGACATCGGTCAGCACGCGGACGTCGGGTGCCGCGCGCAGGGCCCCGAGATCCGCCGTGACGATGTCCGCCAGTCCGCGCGCGCCCCGCGCGACCGGATCGCCCGCCGCGTCCAGGAAGCGTGCCCCGAGGGCGGTGAGCATGCCCGTACCCCCGTCGGTGGAGGCGCTGGAGCCGATGCCGAGGATCAGGCGTGAGACGCCGTGATCGAGCGCCGCGGCGATCGCCTGCCCGAAGCCGGTCGTGTCGGCGTCCCAGGGGCGCAGACCGTCGAGGAGCTCGATGCCCGAGGTCGAGGCGATGTCGACGACGCCGGTGCCGCCGGGGGCGTCGGTCGTGCTCGGCAGGAGCAGCCACGACGTCTCGACGGGAGCGCCCGCCGGACCGTCGACCGTGATGGGCATCCGTCGCGCGTCGGGCACCGCCGTGGCGAAGGCGGCGACGGTCCCCTCCCCGCCGTCGGCCATCGGACGGAGCACGATGTCCGCAGCCGGCCCGACCTCCCGCCAGCCGTCGGCGAGTGCCGCGGCAGCGTCCGCCGCCGTGATCGTGCCCTTGAAACTGTCCGGCGCGATGACGACCCGGGTCATGCCCGCAGCCCCGGGGTGCTCGCACGCACGACCACCTCGAGCGGGAGCGTCGGCTGCTGCCAGTCCTCATCGACGATCGCGCGGAAGGCCTGGTAGCCGGCATCGCTCAGCGGCACGCAGACCGTGGTGAGGGCCGGGGTGACGTCGCGACTCGAGGGCACGTCGTCGAAGCCGCAGACCGCGATGTCGGCGCCGACCTCCCGCCCCGCTGCACGGATGGCCGCCATCGCGCCGATCGCCACGACGTCGCTGATGCCGAACACCACGGTGCCCTCGGGGACACCGGCGGCGAGGGCTTCGGTCATCGCCGCCGCCCCGGACTCCCGACGGAAGTCTCCGCGGACGGTCTGCGCGACCTCTCCGCCGCCTTCCGCGAATCCGGCGCGGAATCCCGCCAGCCGGTCGTCCGAGGTGCGCACGCCCTCCGCCGCCCCGACGAGTACCGCCGAGCGGTATCCGAGTTCCGCCATGCGACGGCCGAGCGCGGCGGCCCCGGCCCGGTTGTCGATCTCCACCCGGCGATCGCCGTCGCCGTCCGCGCCGAACGCGACGACGCGGCCGCCGAGCCGGGTGAACTCGGCGAGCTCGCGAGCGGTCTCGGCCTGCCCCTCCTCCTGCGTCCGCGAGGCGGCGAGGATGAGGCCCTGCGGACGCTGTCCGCGCAGCGCCCGGACGATGCGCGCCTCCCGCGCCGGGTCGCGCTCGGTGATGGCCACGGTCACGACGAGGCCCTGCTCATCGGCTCCGCGGGCGACGCCCGACGCGATGAGGCCGAAGTAGGGGTCGGCGATGTCGGCGACGAGGAGCGCGATCACCGGCGAGCGTCCGCGGGCGGTGGCCTGCGCGGAGACGTTGGCCGTGTAGCCGAGGGCCTCGGCGGCGGCCTCCACCCGTTCCCGGAAGGGCGCCGCGACCTTGCGTTCGGAGCCGTTGAGCACGCGGGACGCGGTCGCCAGCGACACACCGGCCTCGAGTGCGACGTCATGCAACGTGGGCGCCGGTCCCCGGGCGTGACGGGGGCGACGCGCGGCCGGCGGCTCTGCCGGTGTGGCGGACGGGGTCATGCTCCGAGCCTACCGACGGGAACGGAACCGCTTCGAGGGGCGCTCACGGCTGCCGCCCGAGAAACCCGAGGAGGGCGGCGGCTTCCCCGGCGAGGAGCTCCGGGGCGTCGTCGGGCACGAACTCCAGCAGCGCGTCGCGCGGCGGGTGCGCGGAGGCGGCGGCGTCCGCGAAGAACCGGGTCCACAGTGCGGACCGCGAGCGGAGCGGATGGCGCTCGGTGCGCGGCCACCAGGAGAAGACATGAGCGGCGGAGACATGGGGGCCGAGCCGGCGGAACTCCTCGAGCACCACGGGGACGGGGGCGCCGACCGTGGGCTGCCAGTACGTCGACAGCATCGGATGATCGACCTCGTGCAGCAGCTCGAGGGTGGCCGGGGCGGTGTCGGCGAGCGTGCCGCCGTGGAACTCCAGGGCGAGCCCGATGCCCCGGGCACCCGCTTCGACCGCCGCCGCGCGGAGGCGCGTCACGACGCGGGCACGCTCGGGCGCGGACGCCTCCGCGGAGCCGTGCTCACCGGCCCACACCCGCACGCGGTCAGCACCCAGGGCCGCGGCGCTGTCGAGGACCGCGGTGAGCGACTCCTCCGGACCGGCGCCGAAGTACGACCCGTACGACGCGACGGCGAGTCCGGCATCCGTGGTCATCCGCGCGACCTCCGCCGCGCGGTCGGCCTCTCCCGGCGGCACATGCACGTCTCCGCCCCACTCGATCACGTCGAGACCCGCGGCGGCCGCGAGCGCGACGATCCTCTCCGGCGGCAGGGCACGGAACGTCACCGAGCACAGTCCCGCACGGATCCCCGTCATCCCGTCATCCTCTCAGTCCTCCCGATCCCCCCGACCCCTTCCGGCCCGTTCCCTCCGCCGTCGTCGTGCATCCGGAACCACGGAGGACCGGGGAGTCCGGACTCACAGGTGGGGGGCGACCGCCGTCGCGAAGGCCTCGGCCGTGCGGCGGACCACACGGGCCGGGTCATCGGCCCAGACGTCGGCATGGAAGATCTCCACCTCGATGTCGCGGTCGTAACCGGTGTCCTGCACGGCCCGGGTGAGGGTTGCGAAGTCGATCACACCGTCCCCCGGATAGTGCCGGGAGAGGAGGGGATCTGCGGCGAGGGGGGTCTTCCAGTCGCACACCTGATACGTGGCGATGCGGCCCTCGCGTCCGGCCCTGGCGATCTGGTCGAGCACTTGCGGGTCCCACCAGATGTGGAACGTGTCGACGGCAGCGCCGACCACGGCAGGGTCGAAGTCCGCGGCGATGTCGAGCGCCTGGCCGAGGGTCGAGACCACCGCACGGTCCGAGGCGTACATCGGATGCAGCGGCTCGATCGCGAGGGCGACCCCGGCGGCTCGAGCGTCGTCCGCGAGGGCGCCGATGGCGTCGCGGACGCGCTCCCGCGCCCCGATGAGGTCGCGCGACCCCTCGGGCAGACCACCCGCGACGAGGACCAGCACCGCGGTCGAACCCTCCGCACCGGCCGCCGCGAGGGTGGCCGTCTCCTCGATCGCCCGCCGGTTGTCGTCGAGCGCGGCTTCGCGCTCCGGACCTGCCGGAAGCGTGAAGAAGCCCCCTCGGCAGTGCGTCGTGAAGCGCAGCCCGGAGTCGGTCAGCATGCGGGCGGCGACATCGAGGCCCACCTCCTGCACGGGCTCCCGCCACAGACCGATGGCCTCGACCCCCGCCGCCGCCGTGACGCGCAGGGCTGTCGCGAGGTCCGCGTGCTTCACGGTGGCCTGGTTGATCGAGAGCCGCGGGTGCGGCACGGTCCCGACGGCGGCCGCCCGGGACTCGCGCTCCGCCGCCAGGCTCCGGGTGGCGGTCATGCGTCCACTCCGTTCAGCCGGAGCAGGCCGTGCCAGCGCTCCCGCGCGAGCTCCGGCCGCTCCAGGGCGAGCGCCCCGTTCGCCAGCTCGACGATGCGGCTGAGGTGCGGCAGGCTCCGCGCGGAGTGCAGCCCCCCGACCATCTGGAACGCCGGCTGATGACCGTTGAGCCAGGACAGGAAGGCGACCCCGGTCTTGTAGTAGAAGGTCGGCGCCGCGAACACCTGCCGGCTCAGCTCCTCGGTCGGCCCGAGGAGGGCGAGGTACCGCTCGGAGTCGTCCGCGTCGAGCGCCTGGATCGCGGCGGAGGCCACCGGGGCGAGAGCGGCGAACGCGCCGAGCAGTGCGTCCGAGTGGCCGCGCGACGCGGGCCCCTCGGGCGCGGGGGCGCCGGTCAGGCTGTCCCCGCCGATGAGGCCCACGTAGTGGAAGTCGTCGCCGGTGAACATACGCACGCCCTCCGGCAGCCGCTCGCGCACCCAGACCTCGGACTCCGCGTCGAGCAGACTCATCTTCACCCCGGCGACCGCGGCGCGGTTCTCGCCGATGATGTCGAGCAACACCCCGGCGGCCTCCTGCCACGCGGGACCACCGCTCCCCCCGGAGGACGAGGGCGCGAAGTACCCCGCCAGCTCCGGATCGAACGCGGTGCCGAGCCAGTGCAGCACGACGGGGACCGATGCGCGGGAGAGCACCTCCCGGTACACGCGGCGGTAGTCGTCCGCGCTCTCCGCGACCCTGGCCAGGTGCCGCGAGGCCATGAGCACCGGCCCCGCCCCCTGCTCCTCGGCGAAGTGCAGCTGCTCGAGGTAGGCGGCGATCACCTGATCGAGCGGGATGCGCGCCTCGTCGACGTGGTCGGTGTTGACCCCGACCACGACCGTGCCGCCCTCCTCGCGGGCGACCTCCGCACTGCGGGCGATGAGTTCGCGCACCGCCGTCGCATCCAGACCCATGTTGCGCTGCGCGGTGTCCATCGCGTCGGCCACGCCGAGTCCCCACGAGTACACGTTGCGGCGGAACGCGAGCGTCGCGTCCCAGTCGATGTCGGCCGGCTGCCCCGGGGTGTTGCCCGCGTACGCCTTCGGGACGACGTGCGCGGCGGCATAGGCCACCCGACTGCGGAGCGGACCCTCCGGCCGCGTGACGGCGTCGGCCTCCCGGAGCTCCGTGTCGGCGGTGCGGCCGTCGGCGGCGAGCAGGCGGAGCGTGGTCATGCCCGGTCCAGGGTCAGCGGCTCGAGCACGATCTTGCGTCCCTCGGCACTGGACGCGAGTCCAGCCTCGGCGAACTGGACCCCGCGCGCGCCGGCGAGCAGATCGAACGGGTAGTCGGTGCCGAGGACGAACGAGGTGAGGTACTCCTCCCACTGCTGCCGGAAGCCGTTCTGGAACACGTCGTTCGTCGGCACCTGCTGCCAGTCGGCGTCGTAGTCGTGGCTATCCTCCAGGTCGGGGTTCCACACGGGCTTCGGCGTGGCGTTGCGCGGCTGGATCTTCGCGCCGAACAGCCCCACGACGGCGGAGCCGTGCGTGCCGTCGACCTGGAACTCCACGAGCTCATCACGGTTCACCCGCACGGTCCACGAGGAGTTGATCTCGGCGATCGCCCCGCCGTCGAGCTCGAAGATGCCGTAGGCGGCGTCCTCGGCCGTGGCCGTGTAGTGCTCGCCCTTCTCGTCCCAGCGGTCGGCGATGTGCACCGCGGCCTGCGCGTAGACGCTCTTGACCTCGCCGAAGAGGTTCTCCAGCACATAGTTCCAGTGGGGGAACATGTCGGTGATGATGCCGCCGCCGTCCTCCGTGCGGTAGTTCCAGCTCGGACGCTGCGCGGGCTGCCAGTCGCCCTCGAACACCCAGTAGCCGAACTCGCCGCGGACGGAGAGGATGCGGCCGAAGAAGCCGGAGTCGATGAGGCGCTTGAGCTTCTGCAGACCCGGGAGGTAGAGCTTGTCGTGGACGACGCCGGTCTTCACGCCGGCGTCGCGGGCGAGGCGGGCGAGCTCCAGGGCCTCGTCCAGCGACTCGGCGGTGGGCTTCTCGGTGTAGATCGCCTTGCCGGCGGCGATGGCCTTGCGGATCGCGGACGCCCGGGCCTTCGTGACGAGGAAGTCGGCGTAGATCTCCCATCGCGGGTCGGCGAGGGCGGCGTCGAGGTCGGTCGTCCAGTCCTCGATGCCGTGCTTCGCGGCCAGCTCCGCGAGCTTGGCCTCGCTGCGTCCGACGAGGATCGGCCGCACGGTCACGCGCGTGCCGTCCGGAAGCTCGATCCCGCCCTCGTCGCGGATCGCGAGGATCGACCGCACCAGGTGCTGCCGGTATCCCATGCGCCCGGAGACGCCGTTCATGATGATCCCGATCTCGCGGGTGGGGGCCTGTGCCATCTCGGTCCGTTCCTCTCGGTGGAAGCTGTCGGCGCTGACAGGGGAATCCTGGTAAGCGCTTTCCGAGATCATGGCATGAGACGCACGACCTCGCAACCGTCCCTAGCGCGGAGGGGCCGTGCTGGCGCGCACGTGCAGCGCCGGAGCCACCTCCACGCGCTCCGCGGGTCGCGCCGCCCCCTCGCGCAGGCGCTCGCGGATGAGCTCGACCGCACGGCGCCCGACGTGCTGCTTCGGCGGCCGCAGCGCGGTGAGCGGTGGGGACCCGTGCTCGGCGACCTCATCGTCGTAGGCGATGAGCGAGAGGTCGTCGGGCAGCCGCCAGCCCGCGTCCTGCAGATGCTGCTGGAG
This sequence comes from Microbacterium sp. str. 'China', assembly GCF_002993305.1. Lineage (NCBI taxonomy): Bacteria > Bacillati > Actinomycetota > Actinomycetes > Micrococcales > Microbacteriaceae > Microbacterium > Microbacterium sp. str. 'China'. Next base: position 3,023,478 of record NZ_CP027434.1, read on the forward strand.
CAGGAGCGCCTGCGGGTCGGAGTGCACGAGCAGCGCCGTCGCCCCCGTCTCACGGATCTCGGCGAGCACCGCCGAGACCACCTCCGCCTGCACTGCCCCCTCCATCCGGTCCAGCGCCGCGTCGCGGTCCACCGTCACCGTGAGCCCAAGCTCGGCGACGGCTCGCGACCAGCCCTGCCGCAGCCCGGCGGAGGTCGGCGACTGCGGCGAGGTGAGGATCCCGACCCGCCGGTGTCCGAGCGCGGCGAGGTGCCCGGCGGCGAGCGCGCCTCCGAACGCGTGGTCGGTCGCCACGGTCTGCATCCGGGTGAGGGCGAGAGCCGGCGGGGTCCGGCGCTCCACGAGCACGACCGGCACCGGGAGCGTGTCCAGCCAGGAGAGCAGCGCATGGCCATCGGCGCCCTGCGTCTCGGGGGCCACGATGAGCCCGTGCACGGTTCCGGATTCCAGGAGCGCCGCGATCTGGCGGCGTTGGTCCTGCGCGGCGTAGCTGGCCCCGCGGAGCACGAGCTGCACCCCCGCCTCCATCCCAGCGCTCCGGGCGCCGACGACCACCTGCGGCCAGTAGTAGCTCAGCGACGGCACCACCATCCCGATGCGGAACTGCGGCCCGGGGAGGGCGGTCCGCGCGACGGTCGTGTCCAGCGCGCTCCGCAGCACCGCACCCCCGTGCACCCTGGTCAGCAGCCCGCGGTCCGCCAGCATCGTGATGTCGCGGCGGATGGTGAGCTCCGCCACCCCGAAGTCGCGGGCGAGATCGGCCACGCGCACCGCCCCCGTGCGGCGCAGCTCGTCCAGGATCCGTTCCCGGCGGGAGAGGCCGAAACGCGGGGTCGGGCGCTCCTCGGTCATGCCGCCCTCCCCTGCAGCTCCCAGCGCTCCGGACGGTCGAGCGGTGCGAAGAGGACGCGCGAGACCACCGGCCCCCACGAACGCTCCAGGAGCGCATCGTCCACGGCCCTGCTCTCGACGACGACGTCCGCCGGATCGTGGGCGATGCGCAGACCCCGCTTCCCCTCCGGACCCGGGAGGAGGACGACGTCACCGTGCACCTCGGGCGTCCCCGCGCACACGAGCACGAGGCGGGTGGCCGGGTCGGCGAGCGCCGGACTCTCGTCGCGCACGGTCACCGCACCGCCGCGCAGCAGCACCGTCCGCAGCCACGGATCGCCGCCCGGGAACGCCGCACCGAGGTCGAGGGTCCAGCCGTCGCTCCGCGCCTGCACCGCGGCCCGCCAGGCGCCGCCCGGCTGTTGCTCGCGCCCGCGGACCAGCGGCGTGGAGTGCCAGCCGCTGGTGACGTGCCACAAGCGGTAGCGGGCATCCGAGAAGGTCGCCGCGGTGTACGTAGCCCGACCGACGTCGATCACGACCGGGACGCCGTCGACCGCGATCGCGACCGCGCCGAGGTCGTTGTGGTTGTGGTTCTCGTCGTTGCGACCGCCCTTGACGACGACCGCGAGCCCCCGCGGATGCCCGCTCCGCTCACGGCGCAGACCCACGCCGAGGGAGGCGAACTCGACGCGCCCGGGCAGGGGCGCAGGCCCGGGATGCGCCGCCTGCCAGTCGGCGTCGAACAGCTCGGCCAGCGTCCGGCCGAGACCGGCGACGACATCGGCCTCGTCTCCGACGACGCGCCCCGGACGGCGGTGCCGCGCGGCGAACGCGGCCGTCGCCTCCAGACCGCACAGGACGGCGGCCCGGTGGAGCACGGACCACGGGAGGGCCTCCCCCGTGCGCGCCTCCGCATCCGAGAAGCTCGCCACCCACCCCTCCCCGAGCTGCACGCGCTCCGGGAAGAGGGCGAGCTCCCGCAGCCCGGCGAGGCGTCCGTCCCGGATCGCAGCGGCCACTGCTCCGTCGGTGAGCGCGTCGAGGAGGCCGAGCGCATCGAACGCCCTCCCCGCTCCCTGCCACCAGTAGGCGAAGCCCTCGTCGATGCCGCCGTCGGCGGGAAGCTGGGCGAGATAGCGATCGAGGCCGTCGATGCTGAGGGCGAGCACCCGCGCACGCAGCGGTTCGTCCGCGAAGGCGAGCGCCGCCGGCAGCAGGTTGCCGTGGATCCACGGCGCCCAGTTGTGCACGCGTTCCTCCGACCCCTCCCACGCCCACTCGCGGCGGTCGACGAACGGGCGCAGCACCCGGCGGACCGTCTCGTCCCGTACCCGTGCGACCAGACCGGGCGCGTGCGCGTCGAGAGCGTCGCCGAGCACCAGCACGGCCCACCCCGCCAGCGCCGCCGCCTCCCCCGCGCCGAGGTCGAGGACGGGGCGCTCGATGTCGGGGGCGCGCCGCCCGCGGGCGAACGCGTCGTCGTGAGCGGGCCAGCACCAGGTCGACTGCTCGACCAGGAGCCACAGTCCGTCCGCCACCTCGTCCAGCCGCTCGGCCGCCGGGTCGACGGCAGCGGCCAGGACGGCGCGACGGAGCCGGAGGTCGCGACGGAACACCGCCCCCTCCCAGCCGGCTCGGTCACCGGTGCGGGCGTAGGCGGCCCACTGCGAGAGGAGCGGTTGCGCCCAGGCGGTGCCGCGCTCGCCGTCCGCCGCCGCCAGGATGGTCGCGCGGAGTTCGGGTGCCACGGACGTCCATGTCCCGCGGTCGGTGCTCGGCGGCACGACGGGCCGATCGACGGCGCCGTGCTCTCGCCACAGATCGCTCAGGGTGCCGCGGGGGATCAGCATCCGGTTCTCGCCTTCATTGTTCGAGTCTGTTCGATCAGCAGGGTTTCGGTTCGATCACGTTGCCTGCACTCGAACGCACAGTCTTCACTGGAACCGCGCGCTTCGGCAAGCGCATACCCGAGACCCGCGGAGACCCATGACCCCTCGACCAGTCGTCCTCGCCGCTCTCTCGACGGAGGCGTGGGACCTCGTGTTCGACGATGCGCGGCGCGCCCGCCTGCAGACCCTCGCCGCGCCCGGCGATCCGGTGCACACCCCCGCTCTCGACGCCCCGACGCTGGACGACCGCCTCGCCGCCGTGGAGGTCCTGGTGACGGGGTGGGGCGCTCCGGTCCTGGACGCACCTCTGCTCGATCGGCTCCCCCGGCTGCGCGCGGTGTTCCACGCGGCGGGAAGCGTGCGCGGCCTCGTGTCCGACGCGTTCTGGGAGCGCGACATCCTGCTCACCTCGGCTGCCGAGGCCAACGCGGCCCCGGTCGCGGAGTACACGCTCGCAATGATCCTGCTCGCCGGCAAGCGCGCCCTCCTCCCGCTCCGTGCGGACGACGCGCAGCACGACCTGCGCGTCGGGCCTCGCGTCGGCGGGCGCATCGGCAACCTCGACCGCACGGTCGGCATCGTCGGGTTCTCCCGCATCGGCCGCCGCGTCGTCGACCTGCTGCGGCCCTTCCCTGGGCTGCGGGTGCTCGTCGCCGACCCGTACGCGGACCCCGAGGAGGTGGCCGCGGCCGGTGCCCGGCTCGTCCCGCTCGACGCCCTGCTCCCCGCCGTCGATCTGCTTTCCCTGCACGCACCCGCCCTGCCCGCGACGCGGGGGATGATCGGCCGCGCGCAGCTCGCGGCCCTGCGCGACGGCGCCACGGTGCTCAACACCGCGCGGGGCGCCCTCCTCGATCACGAGGCGCTTCTCGCGGAGTGCGCCGCCGGTCGCCTCGACGCGATCCTCGACGTCACGGACCCGGAGCCGCTTCCGCCCGACCACCCGCTGCTGCACCTGCCTAACGTCGCGGTCACCCCGCACCTCGCCGGCTCCCTCGGCACCGAGGCGCACCGGCTGGCCGACGCCGCCCTCGACGAGCTGGAGGCGTGGGTGACCGGCCTTCCGCCGCGGCACCCCGTGCACCGCGCCGACCTCGCGCACAGCGCATGACCCTCCTCGCGCTGCCTCCGGACGACCGCGCGCTCTCCCCGTACACGGGATGGACGCGTGCGCACCTGATGACGGTGGCCGATGCGATCCTCGACGGGGCCGCCCGACATGCGAGCCCGGCGGGTGCGGGCATCCGCTACCCCGGCGCCCCCGGTGGCTTCGGCTCCGCGGTCGATGCGCTCGAGGGATTCAGCCGCACGTTCCTGTTGGCCGCGTTCCGCATCGCCGGCGACCCGCTCGGCACGGAGTCGCTGGCCGACCGGTACGCCCGGGGCCTCGCTGCCGGTGTCGACCCCGACGGTGCCGAACGGTGGCCGCGCCCTGATGAGGTCGACCAGGCGAAGGTCGAGGCGGCGGCGCTCGCGGTGGGCCTGCACCTCACGCGCGACACGGTGTGGGCGCGCCTCGACGACACGGCACGGACCCACACCGTGGACTACCTCGCGAAATTCGTCGGCGGCAGCTACCCGCCGAACAACTGGGCGTGGTTCCGGGTGCTCGTCGAGCAGTTCCTGGAGAGCGTCGGCGGGCCGACTTCCGCCGCGGACCGCGCCGCCGACCTCGCACTCCTCGACGGCTTCGAACGCGCGGGCGGCTGGAGCGCGGACGGTGCCGCCCGGTCGTTCGACCACTACGCCGGCTGGGCGCTGTCCTTCTATCCGCTGCTCTGGGTGGACATGGTCGGTGAGGAGCCGCGGCACACGGACCGGGTCGCCCGGTACCGCCGCCGGCTCGACGCGTTCCTCGACGACGCGCTGCACCTCGTCGGCGCCGACGGGGGACCGCTCCTTCAGGGGCGCAGCCTCACCTACCGCTTCGCCACGGCGGCCGCGGCCGGGGTGGCCGCGTTCAGCGGCACGTCCCGGCACCACCCCGGCCTGCTGCGCCGCGCGGTGAGCGGGCAGGTGCGGCACTTCGCCGACCGGGGCGCGCCGGACGCGACCGGAGTTCTCCCTCTCGGCTGGCACGGACCCTGGCGCCCGCTCGCCCAGGACTACTCCGGCCCCGGCTCCCCGTACTGGGCGGCGAAGGGCCTTCTGCCCCTCGCGCTTCCCGCCGCGCATGGGTTCTGGACCGCCGTCGAGCATCCCCTGCCGATCGATCGGGGTCCGTTCGCCCGCGTCCTCCTCGCCCCGGGATGGCTGGCCACGGGCACCGCGGACGGCATCGTGCGGGTGGTCAACCACGGCACCGACCACCGCACGCCGGGTGCCCACCAGCCGGATGCGCCGTTGTACGCGAAGCTCGGCTACTCCACCGCGACCGCCCCGGTACTCGCGGGGCCCGGTGTGCGAGACGGGCTGGACGGCACGGTCGCCGTGGTGCGCGGGGGCCGAGCGAGCCACCGCTCGGGCTTCCTGACGGGAATGCTGAGGGAGACGGACGGCACGGCGTTCGGCGGTTCCTCCGGCCCCGTGCACTGGCACGACGGCGTCCGCTCGGAGTTCGACGTCGGCGGAGGCGGCGCGGCCGCCGAGACGACGATCGGCCCCGTGGTCGATGTGGTGTCGGTGGTACGCGGACCGTGGGAGGTGCGGCTCGTGCGGGTCCGGTCGGGCGCGAGGACGGAGGGGGCGATCCACGACGGCGACGTCCTCCGCATCGGCGGGTGGGCGCTATCCGCCCCCATCGTCGTCGAGACCGGCCCCGCGGCCGTCGCCGCCCTCACTCCCGGCGGGGAGACGCAGAGCCGGGTGGTCGGCCTCCACGGCCTCGACGACGCGACCGCAGGCTTCCGGCGGGAGCGGGACGTGACGCCGCTCGGCCCGGAGACCGCCACCCCGTGGCTCTCCGCGGCGGTGCGTCCCGACGCCTGGATCGCGGCGGGCGTGCTGCTCGGGAGTTCGCCCGGGGCTCCCCGGCTCGATCTGCGGCAGGACGATGTGACGGTGTCGTGGCCGGACGGCGCCGCGACGACCCTTCACCCCGAGGAGTTCCTGCCCCGCGGTTGAGCGTTGTCAGCGGCGTGCCGTGCTCGCCCGCTCCACGAGCCGGGTCGGCACCACCACGGGTACTGCGGGATCCGTTGCCGTCCCGTCGCCCTCCACAGCCGCGATGAGGGCGGTGACCGCCCGCTGCGCGAGCGCCGGGAAGTCCTGCCGGACGGTCGTGAGCGGCGGGAGGAAGTTCGCCGCCTCCGGGATGTCGTCGAAGCCGACCACGCTGACGTCGCCGGGCACCGCGCGCCCGGACTCCGCCACGGCCCGCAGCAGCCCGAGCGCCATCTGGTCGTTGGCGCAGAACACCGCCGTCGCCGGTCCCAGGGCCGGTGCCGCGGCGAAGCCCGACTCCGCGCTCCAGTCCCCGCGCGCGACCGCCGGGGGCGTGCGTCCGGCCGCCGCCAGGGCGTCGCGCCACCCGCGCTCGCGCTCCACGGCCGCGAACGACTCCTCCGGCCCTGCGAGGTGGTGGACGGTCTCGTGCCCGAGAGCCAGCAGGTGCTGCGTCGCGGCGCGCGCTCCCGCGAAGTGATCGCTGTGGACGACCGTCGCTCCGGCACCGGCCCGCGCGTCTACGACGACGAGGTGCAGGCCGGGCGGCAGGGTCGCGGCGGGGACGAGCGCGGAGGCCTCGTTCAGCACGACAGCCCCGTCCACGCCCTGATCGGCGAGCCGGGCGAACGCGGCCTCCACGCCGTCCGCGGCCGTGACGACCGTGAGCGCGTAGCCACGCTCCGCCGCCGCCTCGGCCGTGGACTGCAACATGCGCGAGTTGCCGACCGTGGCGAGGGTGGTCACGACGAGGCCGATGGTGTGGCTGCGGCCGGTGCGCAGGGCCCGCGCGGCCCGGTGCGGCCGGTATCCCAGTTCTGACATCGCGGCCTCGACCCGCGCCCGGGTGTCCGGATCGACGCGCGGGCTGCCGTTGACGACGCGGGACACGGTCTGCCCGGAGACGCCAGCGCGCGCCGCCACGGTCGCCATGGAGACGCGAGCGGCGGTCGCCATCGGGCGCTTCTCGACCACGGATCCTCCGTTCACAACTCAGTGATGTTGACGTTAGCACGGCGCCCCACCTAGCATGTTGACGTGAACACGCCCGAATCTCCTGAGATCCGCACCGAGCTTCTCGGCGCCGGCGTCGTCAAACGCGCGACGACCCTCGCCGACGGCCGTGACCTCATCTACTACGACGATCCGGACACCACTCTGGGTGCCGAGCGGTCGGTCGACGCCCGGACCCTGGCACCTCGACCGGACACCGCGACCATGCGGCTCGACGTGCTCACGGGCGATTGGATCACCGTCGCCGCCAACCGCCAGAACCGCGTCATGATGCCGGGAGCCGACGCCGACCCGCTCGCGCCGCAGACGCCGGGGAATCCTTCCGAGGTGCCGTCCCGGTACGACGTGGCCGTGTTCGAGAACCGCTCCCCCGCGTTCGGCCCCGCCCTTGCCGAGCCCGTCGGCACCGCCCCCGGGGCGACGAACCCCCCGCGCGGCCTCGACGACCTCGCGGCCCTCGGACTCGGGCGCACCCGTAGCGCCGTCGGCCGCTGCGAAGTCGTGTGCTTCAGCCCCGAGCACTCCGGCTCCTTCGGGACGCAGACCGAGACCCGCGCCCGCACCGTGATCGAGGCCTGGGCCGACCGCACCGCCGCCCTGTCCGCCCTCCCCGGCATCCAGCAGGTCTTCCCGTTCGAGAACCGGGGCGAGGCGATCGGCGTCACGCTCCCCCACCCGCACGGCCAGATCTACGCGTACCCCTACGTGACCCCACGCACCGCCCGGGTGCTGGACGCGGTCGACCGCACCGCGCCCGACCTCTTCGCCCGCATCCTCGCCGAGGAGCAGGCGTCCGAGCGGGTGGTGTTCCGCGGCGAGCACTGGACGGCGTTCGTGCCCTTCGCGGCGCGGTGGCCGCTCGAGGTGCACCTCATGCCGCATCGGCACGTGCCGGACCTCGCCGAGACCACAGCGGAGGAGCGCGACGAGCTCGCCCCGCTCTACCTCCGCCTCCTCCGCGGTGTCGACGCGCTCTACGACAGCCCGACGCCGTACATCGCCGCCTGGCACCAGGCCCCCGTCCACATCTGCCGCGACACCGTGCGCCTGCACCTGCAGCTCACGAGCCCGCGCCGCGCCGCCGACAAGCTCAAGTTCCTCGCGGGTTCCGAGGCCGCGATGTGGGCGTGGGCCGCCGAGGTCGCGCCCGAGCAGGGCGCCGCCCGACTCCGCGAAGCCCTCGCCCGCACCGATCAGGAAGCCTCCGCATGACCTCCGCACACGACGCCGCCGCCGAGCTCTTCGCCGCTCTCGCCGGGCGCACCCCGGACGGCGTCTGGTCGGCGCCGGGACGGGTGAACCTCATCGGCGAGCACACCGACTACAACGACGGCTTCGTGCTCCCGTTCGCCATCCCCCAGCGGACGGTCGCCGCGGTCGGTCGTCGCGCCGACGGTCGGCTCCGCGTCGCCTCGACCTTCGCGGACGAGCCGGTGGAGGTCGCCCTCGACGAGCTGGACCACCTTTTCCCCACCCCGCCCGGTACGGAGCCCGCGGTGCCGGAGTGGGCCGCCTACCCGCTGGGCGTCGCCTGGGCGCTGCGTGCGGCCGCCGACGTGACCGCGGTCTCCGGGCTGGACATCGCGATCGCCTCCGAGGTCCCGGTCGGCGCCGGGCTCTCGTCGTCCGCCGCGATCGAGGGCGCGACGGCCGCGGCACTGAACGAGCTCTGGGACACCGGTCTCGACGCCGTGGCCCTCGCCCGCGTCGGGCGGACGGCCGAGAACGAGGCCGTGGGCGCGCCCACCGGGATCATGGACCAGATGGCCTCGATGCTCGGGGAGCCCGACGCCGCGATCTTCCTCGACTGCCGCTCCCTCGCCGCCGAGGTCGTGCCGCTGGGCATGGCAGACGCCGGCCTCGCGGTGCTCGTGATGGACACCCGCGTCACGCACGCGCACTCCACCGGCGGCTACCGGGAACGCCGGGCCGCTTGCGAACGCGGAGCCGCGATCCTCGGAGTGTCCGCGCTGCGCGACGTCGCCGTGGCCGACCTCGCCAGCGCCGAGAGCCTGATGGACGACGTGACCTTCCGCCGCGTGCGCCACATCGTCACGGAGAACCAGCGCGTGCAGGACACCGTGGCGACGCTGCGCACCGCGGGCGCACGCGGCACCGGCGACCTCCTCGTCGCGTCCCACGCGTCGATGCGCGACGACTTCGAGATCTCCACGCCCGAGCTCGACGCCGCCGTGGAGACCGCCCTCACGTCGGGCGCGGTGGGTGCACGCATGACCGGCGGCGGGTTCGGGGGTGCCGCGATCGCCCTCGTCGACCGCGACGCCGTGCCCCACCTCGCCGATGCGGTGCGGGGGCGGTTCGCCGCGGAGGGCTTCGTCGCCCCGCACCTGTTCGAGGTCAGCCCGTCCGCAGGTCCGCGCCGCGACGCCTGACACAATGAAGGGTCGAGCCGCCACCGCCGCGGCAGGAGAGGAACGCATGTCCTGGATCGTCACCGGCGGCGCCGGCTACATCGGTGCCCACGTCGTCCGCGCCCTCGCGGAGGCCGGCCTCTCCCCCGTCGTGCTGGACGACCTGTCCAGCGGCGTGGCCTCGTTCGTACCGGAGGGCGTGCCCTTCGTGCGGGGCAGCATCCTCGACCGCGCCCTCGTCGAGGAGACGCTGCGCACCCACGAGGCGGAGGGCGTGATCCACGTCGCGGGCTACAAGTACGCCGGAGTCTCGGTCCAGCGCCCGCTGCACACCTATGCCCAGAACGTGGAGGGGACGCGGATCATCCTCGAGGCGATGGCGGCGGCGGGTGTCGCGAACATCGTCTTCTCTTCTTCGGCGGCCGTGTTCGGCACCCCGGACGTCTCCCTCGTCGTCGAGGACACCGCCAAGCGGCCCGCGAGCCCCTACGGCGAGTCGAAGCTCATCGGAGAATGGCTGCTCCGCGATCAGGCGATCGCCACCGCCGACTCCGACCGCCCGCTGCGCCACACCTCGCTGCGGTACTTCAACGTCGTGGGCTCGGCCGACCCGACGGTCTACGACGTCAGCCCCCACAACCTCTTCCCCATCGTCTTCGAGGCGCTGATCGAGGGCCGCACTCCCAAGATCTTCGGCGACGACTACGACACCCCTGACGGCACGAACGTCCGCGACTACGTGCACGTGGGTGACATCGCCGCCGCCCACGTCGCCGCGGCGCAGCGCCTGGCCTCGGGTGCTCCGATCGAGCCCGCGTACAACCTCGGCTCCGGCGATGGCCTCAGCGTGAAGCAGATCATGGATGCGGTCGCCCGCGTCACCGGCATCGACTTCACCCCGGAGATCGGCCCTCGCCGCCCCGGCGACCCGGATCGGATCGTGGCGACCGGCGAGCTCGCGGCCCGCGACCTCGACTGGACCATGCGCTACACGGTCGACGAGATGGTGCGCACGGGCTGGGAGGCCCGCCGCGCCGCCGGCTGACCTCACACGTCGCGGGTGCGGAGCGGGTAGAGCCAGAAGCACAGCCATCCGACGGCGGTGAACGCCAGCGGGATGACCGCCAGCATGAGCCGGATGCCGCCGTCGACGGCCTCCGGCTGCGCGTCGCCGAGCTCGGCGTCGAAGCCGGTCGCGGTCAGCACGGCCGCGGCGACGATCGCCTGGAGGACCACGGAGCCGCGGACGACGAAGCCGTTCACACCGAAGTAGGCGCCCTCGCGGCGGTGGCCCGTGCGATGCGCGTCGTCGTCGATGATCTGGGCGAGCACGACCTCGAGGAGCTGCAGCAGCCCGCCGACGCCGACCCCGACCGCGATCCCGACGAGAGCCGCCGCTCCCACGGACGTCGGGATGAGGTACCCGAGCACCGCGACCCCGAACACCCCGACGCTCCAGAGCAGGGCCGTGCGCGGGGAGGTGCGCCGGACCACCGCGCTCCACAGCACGATCGACGGGATCGCCGTGAGGAAGATGGCGCCGAGCAGGAGGCTCCCCTCGCCCTCGGCCACCCCCAGCGAGTAGCGGACGTAGAAGGGGACGGCGGCGAGGATCACGGCGATCGAGGTCTGCACGCAGAGCGAGCCCAGCACGTACGGCACGAAGGCGCGGTTACGGAACGTGTAGACGAGCTGATCCCGCCAGCGCATCGCCTCGGAGGCGGCCTCCGGCACCCGGCGCTCGATCATCCCGCCGAGGAACGACCAGGCGAGCAGCACGAGACAGACACCGGACAGCACGAGCGCCATCCCCGGCCAGCCGATTGCGTCATAGAGCGCGGGGGCTCCGGCCGTGCCGAGCACCATGCCGAGGATCGCGAAGATCTGCCGCGGCACGTTCCCGCGGGCGCGCTCCTCCGTGGTGCGGAAGATCTCCGGGAACAGAGCGGAGATGTTCAGCACCACCACGACGAAGGCGATGTCGTAGACCGCGACGACCACGAGGAACCACACGATCAGCCCGGCCGCCGGGAGCGCGGGCGGCATCCAGACGAGGGCGAAGGCCACGACGAGCGGCACGATGCCGAGCCCGATCCACGGGATGCGGCGGCCCCACGGCGTGCGGATCCGGTCGGAGAGCGCCCCGACGACCGGGTTGAGCGCCGCGTTGAGGATGCCGTGCGCGATCATCGCCGCCGCCACCCACCCCGCGGGGACGGCGAGGTGCGAGACGTAGAAGTACACGACGAACGCCGAGAACGTCTGCGTCATCAGCTGCGTCGGGAACCCCGAGGCCCCGAAGGCGATGGTCTGGGAGCGGGTGGGAGCGGCGTCGAGACGGCGGTCGCGCAGCCGTTCGCCGAGCGTCGTCATCGGGCGTCTCCCCGCTGCAGGTCCCGCAGCGCGCGCCAGCCGACGCGGACCAGGCCCTCCTCGGCGATGGTCTGCTGCACGAGAGGGTCGTCGAGCAGCCGCAGCTCGTAGCCGCGCTTGGCCGCCGCGAAGTCCACCGCGGCGCGCAGCTCCTCGCCGTCGGCCATCGGATGCAGGTAGATCTCGGTGACCCCGGGCGGGACGGCGCGCAGCACCGCGAGGAAGCCGTCCCGGACCTGCTCGTACGACTCCTCGTCGGCGGTGCCCTCGCCGCGCAGCTCGAACGGGTGCGTCCACAGCCGGTCGACGATCTCGACGCCGAACGCATCGGCCACTGCCGCGGCCTCGGTGAGCTTCGCCTGCAGCATCGGATCGGCGTCCGCTCCCTCCATCTCGCGGGGCAGGCGGAAGGGGAGGCCATGCCGGGCGGCGAGCTCGAAGACGGCGCGCAGGAAGTCGCGGCCGGTCAGCAGCCCGTAGACGGATCCCATGTGGTTGTCGAGGTGGGTCACGTCGACGCCGGCATCGAGCGCGGTCTGCAGCTGGGCGGCGATCTCGGCCGCGACGTCCGCTTCGGAGGCGTGCTGCTCCACCGTCGCGACGTCGGCGGGGAAGTAGCCGTCGGCGTCGACCAGGGTCGAGGCCCCGGTGAGCGGACGCCATCGGTACCGGCGCCACTCGCTCGTGAGCACGAGGTGCACGCCCACGTCGAGGTCCGGGTGGGCAGCGGCGAAGGCGAGCGCTTCCGGGGACCACGCGCAGGGCACCATCACCGTCGCCGAGTCGATCCGGCCGCGCACGAGGAGTCCGGAGATCGCGGCGTTCGCGGCATGGCACATCCCGAAGTCGTCGGCGTTGAGGATGACCGCCCTGGCTCCGGACGGCAGTCCGAGTCGGTCGGCGAGGGCGGAGGAGGCGGTCATGGCGTGTCCTGTCGGGCGGGCGGTCAGCGGCCGGCGGCGGCTGCGCGGGAGGGGGTGAGGATCCGGGTGAAGACGTCGGCACGGAGCGCGGAGGCCGCCTCGCCCACGGCTCCGACGAGCGGCGCCTCCGGCCCGAACGCCGAGGCGAGGAAGCGGAGCGGCAGCTGCGCGGAGAACTCGTCCGCGACGCGCTCGATCGCGTCCAGGAGCGCCGGGTGTACCGCCTCCCCGCCGAGGATGAAGGCCTCGGGATCGAGCACGAGGGCGACGCTGCCCGCCGCGAGGAAGAGCCGGCGTCCGATCTCGGCGACGAGCGCCTGCGCCGCCTCGTCGCCGCGCTGTGCCGCCTCCAGGTGGGCGAGGAACGGCGCGTCGACATCCAGCCCCAGGCCGAGGGCGAGGTCGCGCACCACCGTGGCCCCCGCGACGGGGGCGCCGATGGGCACCGGCGTCTGCGGGAGGTACATCACCTCGCCCGCCACTCCGGAGAACCCGCGATGCAGCGTCCCGTCGATCACGATCCCGGCCCCGAGGTCGTCGTCGAGCAGCAGGAGCGCGAAGCTCGAGAGGTCGATGCCGACGCCGCTGGTCGACTCGGCGAGCGCGGCGAGGTTGACGTCGTTCTCGACGCGGACCGGGCAGTCGAGGGCGGCCGCGAGAGCCGCGCGGAAGGCGCCGCCGTCCGGCCCCTGGTCGTCGCGGATCGCGCCGTCGGCAGCCACGATGCCGGGCACTCCGAAGACGGCGAGGTGGAGCGCGCCCTTCACGGATCGGCGGCAGGCCGTGACGAGCGCGGCGATGTGCGCGACCCGGTCTTCGCCCGTGGGGAAGGCGCCGTGCCGCTCGGCTCTGACGGTGCCGGTCGCGTCGACGAGGACGACATGGGCGGCGTGATGGTCCACGTGCACGGCGGCCGCGAAGCCGAGGGCCGGGTGCAGCGCGACACGGCCGGCCGCCGGCCCGCGGGTGTCGCGGTCCACCCCGGCCGCGGTGACGGCTCCTGCCGCGTCGAGCATCCGCAGCACCTGGGTCACGGCCGTGCGGGAGAGGCCGGTCGCCGCCATGAGCTCGGCCCGGGTCTGCGGTCCGCTCCGGGCGAGGCGCTCGAGGATCGCGCGGCCGTTGAGTGTACGGAGCAGGGTCTGCGGCCCTGCGAGGGGTCGTGACATGCGGCGGAACCTCTGGGGGGTCGATTCTCGTGCGGAGTCGGTGCCCGCCAGCCTGCCACATCGCGTCGCACCCGTCGACCCGTCTTCTCCGGCCGGGTCGCCAGCACCGGGTCACCGAGTACCGGGAGGGGACGGAAGGACGTCGGCGGGCGCGCATAGGGTGGAGGGATGACGCCCCTGGTGATCCGAGACGCCATCGCCGACGATGCCGAGGCCGTGGCCGGAGTGCATGTGCGCTCGTGGCAGGCGGCCTACGAGGGCCTCATCGACCAGGAGGTGCTGGACGGGTTGTCCGTCTCGGAGCGCGCCGACGGGTGGCGCCGCATCTTCGCCGATCCCCTCCCCACGAGCCTCGGGACCCTGGTGGCCGAGCGCGACGGCACGGTCGTCGGCTGGGCGTCGTTCGGCTCCGGCCGCGACCCCGACGGCCTGGACGATGCGGAGCTGTACGGCATCTACGCCGATCCCACCGCGTGGTCGACGGGGGCAGGGCATGCCCTCCTCGACGCCGCCGAGCAGCGCATGATCGACGCCGGCCACACCCGCGCCTACCTCTGGGTGCTCGACGGCAACGACCGGGCCGACGGCTTCTACGCCCGGCACGGGTGGGAGCTCGACGGGGCCACGAAGATCGATCAGCGCCCGCAGTTCACGCTCCGCGAGCACCGCCGCGTCAAGCACCTCGCCCCGCGCTGAAGCGGTCCCGCCGTCAGTCGAGCGCGCTCATCACGTGCTTGATGCGGGTGTAGTCGTCGAAGCCGTACTGCGACAGGTCCTTCCCGTATCCGGAGTGCTTGAAACCGCCGTGCGGCATGTCCGACACGAACGGGATGTGGGTGTTGATCCAGACGCACCCGAAGTCGAGATCCCGGGAGAAGCGCATGGCGCGGGCATGATCGTGGGTCCACACCGACGCGGCGAGCGCGTACGGCACGTCGTTCGCCATCGCGAGCGCCTCCTCCTCGGTGTCGAAGGGCTGGACGGTGAGCACGGGACCGAAGATCTCCCCCTGCACGACCTCGTCGTCCTGCTGCACGCCGGTCACGACGGTCGCCTCCCAGAAGTAGCCCCGGTCACCCTGCCGCGCCCCGCCGGTCGCAACCGTCGCATGCCCGGGAAGCCGGTCGACGAAGCCCTGCACCTGCGCGAGCTGGGCCGCGCTGCTCAGCGGTCCGTACAGCACGCCCTCTTCGTCCGGCGCCCCGGTCCGCGCGTGCGTGCGGGTCCGCTCCACCAGTGCCGCGACGAGCTCGTCGTGCACCGACGCGTGCACGAGCACCCGGGTCGCCGCGGTGCAGTCCTGCCCCGCGTTGAAGAAGGCCCCCGTGACGATGCCCTCGACCGCCTTCTCGATCGACGCGTCGGGGAAGACGATCGCGGGCGCCTTGCCGCCGAGCTCCAGGTGCACGCGTTTGACGTCGTCGGCCGCCGAGCGGGCCACGGCCATGCCCGCGCGCACCGAGCCGGTGATGGCCACCATCTGCGGCGTCGGATGCTCGACGAGGGCCGCTCCGGTCTCACGGTCGCCGAGCACGATGTTGAGGGTGCCGGCGGGGGTGTGGCGCGCGACGATCTCCGCGAGCAGCAGGGTGGTGAGCGGCGTGGACTCCGCCGGCTTCAGCACGACCGTGTTCCCGGCGGCGAGCGCGGGAGCGATCTTCCACACCGCCATGTTCAGGGGGTAGTTCCACGGCGTCACCTGCCCGATCACGCCGATCGGCTCCCGGCGCACGAAGGAGGTGTGCCCGGGGAGGTACTCCGCGGCGGCTCGACCCTCGAGGCTCCGCGCGGCGCCGGCGAAGAACCGCAGCTGGTCCGCGGACTGCAGGATCTCGTCGGCGACGAGCGTCGCCCGCGGCTTGCCGGTGTCCTTCGATTCGAGGTCGGCGAACTCCTCGGCCCGCGCGGCCATCTCCTCGGCGATGCGGAACAGCGCGAGCTGGCGCGCAGACGGCGGGGTGTCCCGCCAGATCGGGAACGCCGCCGCGGCCGCGGCATACGCGGCATCCACGTCGGTGCGGTCGGAGATCGGGATCTCGCCGTAGGCTTCCTCCGTCACCGGATCGATGAGCGGCAGGCGCCCGCTCCCCGCTGCGGTGACAGCGCGACCGCCGATGAAGTTCTGCAGGGGCACGGTCATCGTCGACGGTGAGGACATAGCGCCATGGTAGCCATCAGAACGCGGAATCTGTAGCTTTTCGTCCACAGATCGACGGATTCGGTTGCGCAGCCCCCATCCGAGTGTCACGATCGGTACATGAGTCCGAAGACGCCTCCCCCCGCCCTCGACGACATCTCGAAGCGCATCGTCGAGCTGCTGCAGGAGGACGGTCGGCGTCCCTATGCGGAGATCGCCCGGGAGGTGGGGCTCAGCGAGGCCGCGGCCCGCCAGCGGGTGCAGCGGCTGACCGAATCGGGCCTGATCCAGATCGTCGCCGTGACCGACCCGCTGCAGCTCGGCTTCCACCGCATGTCGATGATCGGGATCCGGGTGTCCGGCGACCCCCGCGCGATCGCGGAGGAGCTCACGGCGATCCCGGAGCTCGCGTACGTCGTGGTCACTCTCGGGACGTTCGACATCCTCGTCGAGGCGGTGTGCGAGGACGACGACCACCTGCTCGACCTCATCGCCACCCGCATCCGTACCATCCCCGGCATCATCCAGACGGAGAGCCTGCTCTACGCCGGCCTCTACAAAGACCTCTACAACTGGGGAACGCGCTGACGCGCTCCCCTCGCATCGGAGTGAACATGGGCACCACGGTCTTCGAACGCCGGCGTCCTCCGCAGTCCGTCATCGACGACGCCCTGCGCGACACGGCCCTGTCGGTCTTCTGGCTCGACGACGTCGAGCGCCCCGCGCACCCGCCGCTCCGCGGCACCGTGCACACGGACCTCGTGGTCGTCGGCGGCGGCTACACCGGACTCTGGACAGCCGTGCGCGCGAAGGAGCGGGATCCGGAGCGGAGGGTGGTCCTCCTCGAGGCGTCCCGCGTGGCCTGGGCGGCGTCCGGGCGCAACGGCGGCTTCTGCGAGTCCAGCCTCACGCACGGCCATGAGAACGGCGTGAACCGCTGGCCCGAGGAGATCGACCGCCTGGAGGAGCTGGGCCACGAGAACCTCGACGGCATCGCCGAGACCGTGCGGCGGTACGACATGGATGCTGAGTTCGAGCGGACGGGCCAGCTCGCGGTGGCCGTCGAGCCGCATCAGGTCGAGTGGCTGCGCGAGGAGGAGGGCTTCCTCGACCGGGAGGCGGTGCAGGCGGAGGTGCACTCGCCCACGTTCCTCGCCGGCGCGTGGGACCGGGACGGCTGCGCTCTCGTACACCCGGCGAAGCTGGGGCTGGAGCTCGCGCGGGTGGCCGCCGACCTCGGCGTGGAGATCCACGAGCACAGCCTCGTCCGGCGGATCGAGGGCGCGGACTCCGGTCCGGTGACCCTCGTCACGGAGCACGGCCGGGTGACCGCCGACACGGTGGCGCTCGCGACGAACGTGTTCCCCTCGCTCCTGAAGCGCAACCGCCTCATGACGGTTCCCGTGTACGACTACGTGCTGATGACGGAGCCGCTGTCGGCCGAGCAGCTCGCGTCCATCGGCTGGCGGAACCGCCAGGGGCTCGCCGACAGCGCCAACCAGTTCCACTACTACCGCCTCACGGCCGACGACCGGATCCTGTTCGGCGGCTACGACGCGGTCTACCACTTCGGCGGCAAGGTGCGCCCCGCCTACGAGGATCGGATGGAGAGCCACCGGCGCCTGGCCTCGCACTTCTTCACCACGTTCCCGCAACTCGCCGGCCTCCGCTTCACGCACCGCTGGGCCGGAGCGATCGACTCGTCGAGCCGGTTCTGCGCGTTCTTCGGCACCGCCCGCGGCGGCCGGGTCGCCTACGCCACGGGTTTCACCGGCCTCGGGGTCGGCGCCGCCCGGTTCGCTGCGGACGTGATGCTCGACAAGCTCGCCGGCGAGGAGACCGAGCGCACGCAGCTCCGGATGGTGCGCGAGAAGCCGATCCCGTTCCCGCCGGAGCCCGCCGCGTCCGTCGGCATCAACCTCGTCCGTGCCGCGATGGACAGGGCGGATCACAACGAGGGGCGCCGGAACCTGTTCCTGAAGACGCTCGACGCTCTCGGCATGGGCTTCGACTCGTGACTGGCCTCGCCCCGGGGGCCGCCGTCGACGCCGGACGCCTCGCGCTGACGCACGCCTCCCTGCCCGCCGAAGACGTCCGCGACGGCGCGCCGACCACCGCGTACTCCGTGCTCGACGACGCAGGAGGGATCGAGATCGGCGTCTGGGAGATGACGCCGGGCACGGCGGTGGACGTCGAGGAGGACGAGGTGTTCGTCGTGCTCTCCGGCCGCGCGACCGTGACGTTCACCGCGCCCGCGCTCCCTCCGGTGGAGCTCGGCCCCGGGTCCGTGATGCGGCTCACCACCGGCATGCGGACGGTCTGGACGGCGAGTGAGACCCTGCGGAAGGTCTCGATCGGGCTCTGACGCCTGCTGCCGACCAGGCCCGCTCAGGCCCGGCGGACCTCCGCGTGTGGGATGCGCTCAGCCATGACCCGCACCGCCTCCGGGTTGTCGTCCACGAGCACGGCCTCCCGACCGAGTGCGGAGGCCACGGCTCCGGTCGTGCCGCTGCCCGCGAAGAGGTCGAGCACCCGGTCACCCGGCCGGCTCGACGCGGTCACGATGCGCCGCAGGACGCCCTCCGGCTTCTGCGTCGGATACCCGGTCTTCTCCCGCCCGGTGGTGGGGACGATCGTGTGCCACCACACGTCCGTCGGCAGCTTGCCGCGCGCGGCCTTCTCCGCGGTCACCAGTCCCGGCGCCATGTACGGCTCCCGGTCGACGTCGTCGGAGTTGAACACGTACGTCCGCGGGTTCTTCACGTACACCAGGATCGTGTCGTGCTTGGTGGGCCACCGCCGCCGGGACTTCGCGCCGTAGTCGTACGCCCAGATGAGCTCGTTGAGGAAGCAGTCCCGGCCGAACACCGCGTCGAGCATGACCTTCGCGTAGTGCGCCTCGCGGTAGTCCAGGTGCAGGTACAGGGTGCCGTCGTCGGCGAGCAGGCGCCAGGCCTCCTCCAGCCGCGGCATGAGGAAGGCGCCGTAGTCGTCGAAGCTGTCATCGTACGCGCGCAGCATGCCCCGCACCCGCTCGTACCGGTGCCCGTGGAAGCCGTGCCGCACCTCGGGCTCGCCGGGCGCACGTTCAGAACCCAGGAGATCCGATGCGGTGTCGGCCGATTGGGGGCTGCTCCCGTCCGGATCAGCCGATTCCTCCGGAGTTGTGAACGTGCGGCGGGCGGTGACCACCTGCCGCTCCCGCACCCGCCCGGTGTTGAACGGCGGGTCGAGGTAGACGAGCGTGAAGGATGCGGACGGCAGGGTCGCCGCGACCGCGAGGTTGTCCCCCTCGATCACCGACACCCGCCCCGGAACCTGCGTCCCTGAGCCACCGCCCTGGGTCCCTGAGCCCGTCGAAGGGCCCTGGGTCCCTGAGCCTGCCGAAGGGCCTGAGCCTGTCGAAGGGCTCACGGAACCCGGTGCAGCCACGCGTCGGTCGAGAACTTCGACTCCACCAGCGCCTGGGCATCGGCGTACTCGTCCGGCGTGATGCCGCCGTCCTCGGCGGAGGTGAGCGAGCGGAACGTGTCCTTGAAGCGCTCGATGATCTCGGCGCGCTCCAGTCCGGTCTGGCTGCGCAGCGGGTCGACGCGCTTGGCTGCCGAGGTCGTGCCCTTGTCGCTGAGCTTCTCGCGGCCGATGCGCAGCACCTCGGTCATCATCTGGCCGTCGATGTCGTAGGAGAGGGTGGCGTGGTGCAGCACGCCACCGTTCGCGAGGCGCTTCTGCGCGGCGCCGCCGATCTTGCCGGTCGGGCTCGCGATGTCGTTGAGCGGCTGGTAGACGGCGTCGATGCCGAGCGACCGGAGCGCCTGCAGCACCCAGTCGTCGAGGAACGCGTAGGAGTCGGCGAAGGTCATACCCGCCACGAGCGAGGCCGGCACGTACAGCGAGTAGGTGATGATCTGCCCCGCGGCCATGAGCATCGCCCCGCCGCCGGAGATGCGGCGGACGACGTCGAAGCCGTGCGTCGCAGCGCCCTCGGGGTCGACCTCATTGCGGTACGACTGGAACGACCCGATGACGACGGCCGACTCGTCCCATTCCCAGATGCGCAGCGTCGGACGACGGCGCCCCTCGCCCACCCGGGAGGTGAGCACCTCGTCGAGGGCGAGGTTCATGCGCGGCGAGACCGCCTTCTCGTGGACGATCTCCCAGTCGAAGTCGCGCCACCCGGGCGCGGTGACCAGAGCGCGACGCACGGCGGTGCCCACGGCCTCGGGGCTGAAGCCGAGCAGCTGCGACCCCTCGGGGAGGGCACCGCGGACGGCCGCGGCGATGGCCGTGGCGTCGGACTCGGCGGGGAGGCCCTCGACGGCGGCGTTGATGTCGTCGAGCGCGGAGTCCGGTTCGAGGAAGAAGTCCCCGGCGAGCCGGAACCGCGCGATCCGGTCGTTCTCGACCTCGAGGTCGACGACGACGAGCTTGCCCCCAGGAACCTTGTATTCACCGTGCACGGATCCAGCTTAAGGCGCACGCTGCCGCCGTGGTCAGCCGCCGAGCACGACCACGCGTTCCCCGGCCCTGATCGGCGTGGAGTAGCGGTTGCCGGGCGTGGGCAGGGGGCAGATGAACTGGTCGGAGAAGGCGCACGGCGGCAGGTACGCCCGGTTGAAGTCGATCACGGCGGACCCGTCGGCGGCGGGCTCGTCGACGGGGAGGAACCGGAACCGGTACGTCTCCAGCCCGTTCGTCCCGTCGGCGAAGACCGCACTCAGCGCTCCGCTCCCGCTGCGGGTGACCGTGAGCTCGCGCGGGGCCCCGGCGAGCTCGAACCGCAGGCGTCCGGCGATCGCGGTCTCGCGCTCCTCGCCGTCGACCGCCGTGACGACGATCCGCTCGTCTGGCGCGGGCTCGAACGTGGCCGGGATCCGCCATCGTTCGTCGGGGGCGTAGGCGTCGATCGCCGTGAACCACTCCCGCTGCGGACGAGCGGGGTTCCAGACGCGGAGGGCCAGCAGTCCGTTGCGGTCGAACACACGCAGCTCGCGCCGCCCGAGGCGCAGGGTCTGGGTGCCGCGGAGGGTGACGACCGACCCCGACGGTCCCAGTTCGCTGCCGCGGATGCCGCCGTCCCCGGTGAGGGCCCAGAGTCCGGGCACGCCGTCGACCGCGGCGGGTTCGGTGATGAGCCAGTTCGTCGACTCCAGCGCGGACGGCCCGTACTCCGACCCCGCATAGCGCTCGCGCGCCGCGTGCCACTCATGCCAGTCGGTCAGGAAGCTCATCGCCGCGGGCCCTCCCCCTCGCTCGTGCGGATGTGCCCCGAATCTAGGGCTGCCCCCACGGCCCGTGGCCTCCCTCCGTCACACGCCTTCACCCCGCGTCATCCCGCGTCACACTCCCTCCGCCCTCAGCCCCGTCCCTCAGCCCCGCCCCTCCCTCCCGTCCGTCCCTCCCGTCCCGTGCGGGATCAAACCCGCCCCTCCCCGCCCCCTCCCCCGCCCGTTCCTGATCCCGCGCCCGGCGCGCAGCCCGCCACCCCTCGCGCGCGGGATCAAAACCGGCCCCTGGCACCGCGCTCCGCGCCCGTTTCTGATCCCGCCACCGGGACACGCCCGCCCCACACCGCCAGCGGGATCGAAACCGCACCCGCCATCCCGTCCCCCGCCCGTTTCTGATCCGCCACCGCGCGGCCCTCCGCCATGCGCACGCTCCGAACTCACCACCGCCGCCCCGATCAGCGGCGCGGCCCCCGGCGTACCCGCTCACCGCGTGTGTTCGAAAACGCTCTCCCGCAGCCCGCCCCAGGCCCGAAAGTGATCCCGCGGGATGGCTGGAGGCGCGAAAGTGATCCCGATACGTCGCCGCGGACGCCGCCTCGTCGACGCTCGCCGACGCCCCCACTCGTCGCGAGTGCAGAAACGCGCCTCTGCGACGTGTTCCGGGCACCAAAGTGATCCCGCGAGGCGGACGGAGGGTCGAAAGTGGTCCCGGACGGAACTGGAGGGGGCGGGGCGGGGGTCAGCGGGCGGGGATGTGGGCGTCGAGCCAGGCGAGCACGTCGGCGCGCACCTCGTCCTGCTGGAGCTCCTGGAAGATCTCGTGCCGCGCGTCGGGGTAGACGAGGGTCGTGACGTCCGTGAGCCCGGAGCGTCGGCGGTACGCGTCGGCGAGCTTGTGGACGCTGCGGGGACCGCCGACCGGATCGTCACGGCCGACGAGGAGGAGCACCGGGAGGTCGCGCGCGAGGTGCTTCGCGGGACGCCCGTACAGCCGCGCCGCGTCGAGCAGGCCGAAGAGCTTGAGCAGCGGCACTCCCGTCGTGAGCGGATCCTCCTCGAAGGCCTTCCACACCGCGGGGTCGCGGCTCAGCCACTCGTATCCGGTCGCGTCGTCGGCGGCCCACGCGGCGTTCAGCGGCGCCGGGTTCAGGGAGCGGGGTGTGCGCAGCGCCGAACCGGACAGGATGACCGCATCGAAGGCCTCCGCGTGCTCGTTCACCAGCATCTGCGCGAGGAACGACCCCCACGAGTGTCCGAGGAGCACGAGCGGGAGGTCGGGGTTCTCGTCGCGGATGATGCCGGTCAGCTGCCAGACCGCGTCCTTGGCCGCCCGGAGACCCCCGGGGCCGAGCCGTCCGAGCTGGGCGGGGTCGCCGTGCTGACGCATGCCGGTGCGCCCGTGCCCGCGGTGGTCGTCGGCGTAGACGGTGAACCCGGCTCCGGTGAGCGCGGCGATCAGCGCCGGATACCGTCCCGCGTGCTCGCCCACCCCGTGCAGGAGCTGGACGACGCCGCGGGGCGTCCCCTCCGCCGGGTGGACGTCGTAGACGATGGCGATGCCGTGGCTGTCGGTGTACTCGCGGGTCTCGGTCATGATCCTGCCTTACCGGTCCGTCTCCGCGAGCGCGTCGCGGATGGCGTCGCGGATGGCGAAGGCGATGTCGCGATCCGTCACCTCGTAGCCGCCGACCCCGTCGGAGGCGGAGCCCATGCGCACGCCGCCGTCCTCCGTCACGGCCCGCTTCGCGGAGAAGTGGAGGGCGTCCACCCCTGCCCGGGCGAGCACCGGAGCGCTCGCGACGTCGACGCCACTGCCGGCCATCACCTCGATCTGCCCCTCGGCGGCGGCGACGAGCGCGCGCAGGGTGTCGATGCCGTCGATCGCGGCGGATGCCCCTCCGGAGGTGAGCACGCGCCGGAGCCCGAGCTCCCTCGCGGCCCGCAGGGTCGCCACCGGGTCGGCGGTCACGTCGATCGCGCGGTGCAGGGTCGCCGGAGCTCCCCCGGCCGCATCCCGCAGCCGGGCCATGGCGTCGCGATCCAGTCGGCCCTCGCCGTCGAGCGCGCCGATCACCACTCCCGCTGCGCCCGCCGCGACCGCGTGCCGCACGTCGCGTTCGGCGACGGCCAGCTCATCGGCGCTGTAGTGGAAGCCGCCGGCGCGCGGACGGATGAGGACGTGCACCTCGGGGCCGCTCGCCCCCGCGGCTTCGAGCGCGAGCTCCAGGGTGGCCGGCGACGGGGTGAGCCCGCCCAGCGCGAGGGCCGTGGCGAGCTCGACGCGAGCGGCGCCGACCTCGGCGGCGATGCGCACTCCGGCGGGATCCTGGACGGCGATTTCGAGAGGGATCGTTCGGGTCACCCCTCCATTGTGCCCGCTGACCTCGGCTCCCCCGGCCCTCGGGGCAGAAATATTAGATAGACTAACTAAGTATGTCTGCGTCCGATGATTCCCTGCACCTCACCGCCACAGACCTCCGCATGGCCACGTTCCGGCTCGCCCGCCGGCTCCGCTGCGCCCGTGCCGCCGACATGATGAGCGACACTCAGCTCGCCGTCCTCGCCGACCTCCGCATGAACGGTCGGCGCACGATCTCCACCCTCGCCGAGCGCGAGCGCGTGACCGCCCCGTCGATGACGAGCATCGTGAACGGCCTGGAGGAGCAGGGCTATGTCGCCCGCACCCCCGACGAGGACGACCGCCGCCGCGTGCAGGTGGACATCACCCCCGCCGGCGTCGAGATCGTCGTCGAGACCATCCGCCGCCGCGACGTGCTGCTGGCCGACATGCTCCGCGAGGTCGACTACACCGAGGAGGAGCTGGCGACGCTGCGAGAAGCCAGCGCCCTGATGCGGAGGGTGGTGGAGCGATGAACGCCATGTTCCGCTCCTTCGCGAACATCAACTACCGGATCTGGTTCGCCGGAGCCCTCGTGTCGAACGTCGGCGGGTGGATGCAGGCCACCGCGCAGGACTGGGTCGTGCTGACCGAACTCACCGACAACGACGCGACCGCGATGGGCGTCACCATGGCGCTGCAGTTCGGCCCTCCCCTGGTTCTCGTGAGCCTGACCGGCTGGGTCGCGGATCGCTTCGACCGGCGGAAGATCCTCCTGACCACGCAGACCGCGCTCCTCGCTCTCGCGATCGCCGTGGGCTCCCTGCTGCTCGCCGGGGTGATGACCCTGCCGATGATGCTGACCTTCGCCCTCGGATTCGGCATCGTCAACGCCTTCGATGCCCCCGCGCGGCAGGCCTTCGTGTCGGACATGGTGTCCGCGACCGAGACCTCCAACGCCGTGGCGCTCAACTCCGCCTCCTTCAACCTCGCCCGGATGATCGGCCCCGCGGTCGGCGGTCTGCTCATCGTCGCGATCGGCTCCGGCTGGGTGTTCATCGTCAACGCCGCGACCTTCCTCGCCATGATCGTCGCGCTGCTGCTCATGCGCACGCACCTGCTCGCACCGCGGCCGAAGAACCGCAACCGCGGCGGCCTCGCCGAGGGGTTCCGGTACGTCTGGGCGCGCAGCGACCTCAAGGTCGTGTTCGTGACCGTGTTCCTCATCGGCGCGTTCGGCATGAACTTCCCGATCTTCGCCTCGACCATGGCGCTGGAGTTCGGAGCCGGCGCCGACGGCTACGGGGTGCTGAGCTCGGTGCTCGCGATCGGGTCCCTGATCGGCGCCCTCCTCGCCGCGCGTCGGGACCGGGCGAGGGTGCGCGTGGTGATCCTCGCGGCGGGCGGCTTCGGGATCGCCGCCTTCGTCTCGGCCGCGATGCCCACCTACCTCTCCTATGCGGTCACGCTCACGTTCACCGGCTTCATGATCGTGACGCTGCTGACCACGGCCAACGGCTACGTGCAGATCACGACGGATCCGGCACTGCGCGGACGCGTGCTCGCCCTCTACATGGCCGTCATCATGGGGTCGACTCCGGTCGGCGCGCCGATCGCCGGCTGGGTCGCCGACGCGTTCGGTCCTCGTGCCGCCATCATGCTCGGCGGGACCGCCGGCTTCATCGCGTGCGCGATCGGCGTGACCTGGGTGCTCACGTCAGGGCGTCTGCGCCGTGAGGAGAGCAGCCGCTTCCGGCTGACGCTCGACGAGACCCGGCCGCTGCGCGTCGTGCAGCCCGTCGAGCCGGTCGACTACACGGAGAAGGCGGCGGCGACCACGCCCATCCGCCTCCCGCGCCGCGACGGCGAGTGAGCTGCGAAGGCGTTTGTCAACGCCTTCCTCATCACGGCCCGGCGGTCGTAGCGTCGGGTCATGGACGAGAACATGAGCACCCCGCACCCGCAGGATCCGGCCGAAGGCGCTCCCGGCGTCGACGTCCCTGACGAGAACTCCGGCCAGGGCGACGGCACCGGCGGCGCGATCCAGGGCGACAGCTCCCGCGGCGAGTCGACCGGCGGCGCCATCCAGGGCAGCTCCGGCCCGGGCCGCGACGCTCCGCTGGGCGGCGACGAGAACACCGAGGACGAGCTCGCGGCCGACAACGCCGCCGAGGAGGACACCCTCCGCACGCTCGACCCCGACTCCCCGCCGGCCTGATCCGTCGACCCACCCCTTTTGAGACGAGCCACCCCCTTGCGAACGTTCGCAAGGGGGTGGCTCGTGCAGAAGGGGGTGGGTCGGCCGCGGTCAGGCGTCGAGTACCACCTTGAGCTGCTCGACGGCCCAGTCGAGCTCCGTGGCCCGGATGACCAGCGGCGGGGCGATGCGGATGGTCTGCCCGTGCGTGTCCTTCACGAGCACACCCCGGTCGAGCAGCTTCTCCGCGATCTCGCGGCCGGTGCCGATGGCAGGGTCGATGTCGACGCCCGCCCACAGCCCGGCGATGCGCACACCCGTGACCCCGTTGCCGATCAGCGGCTGCAGCGCCTGCTCGAGGTGCGCGCCCAGCGCCCGCGCACGCTCCTGGAACTCGCCCGTCTGCAGCATCTCCACCACGCGGAGGCCGACGGCCGCCGCGAGCGGGTTGCCGCCGAACGTGGAGCCGTGCTCGCCGGGGCGGATCACGCCCAGCACATCCGTGTTCCCCACCACGGCCGAGACCGGCAGGATGCCGCCGCCGAGCGCCTTGCCCAGCAGGTACAGGTCCGGAACGACGCCTTCACGGTCGCACGCGAAGGTCTCGCCGACCCGGCCAAGGCCGGCCTGGATCTCATCGGCGATGAACAGCACGTTCTTCTCGTCGCAGATCTCGCGGATGCGGCGCAGGTACCCCTCCGGCGGGATCACGACCCCGGCCTCGCCCTGGATCGGCTCCACGAGCACGCCCGCCGTGTCCTCCGTGATCGCCGCGGCGATCGCCTCCGCGTCGCCGAACGGCACGCGGTCGAAGCCCGGCGTGTAGGGACCGAAGTCGTCGTGCGCGGTCTCGTCGTCGCTGAAGCTGACGATCGTCGTCGTGCGGCCGTGGAAGTTGCCCTTCGCCACGACGATCCGCGCCTTCCCCTCGGGGATGCCCTTCACGCGGTAGCCCCAGGCCCTGGCGACCTTGATTCCGGTCTCCACCGCCTCGGCGCCCGTGTTCATCGGCAGCACGAGCTCCTTGCCGCAGAGCTCGGCGAGGGCGGCGGCGAAGGGCTCCAGCATGTCGCTCTGGAACGCCCGGCTGACGAGCGTGACCCGACCGAGCTGCTCGGTCAGCGCCGCGACGAGCGCGGGGTGCCGGTGCCCGAAGTTGACCGCGGAGTAGGCGGCGAGCAGGTCGAGGTACCGCTTGCCCTCGACGTCGGTGACCCATGCCCCCTCGCCGCGCGCGATCATCACGGGCAGCGGGCGGTAGTTGTGCGCGACGTGCGGCTCGGCGACCGCGCTGGGTCCCTGAGCCTGTCGAAGGGTCGAAGCGTCCGTTCCCTGGGTCGCTGAGCTCGTCGAAGCGCCCGCCGCCTGCTCGATCGTCACTTCGCACCCCGCAGCTCGAGCGTGCAGCACTTGATCCCGCCGCCACCGAGGAGGAGCTCGGACAGGTCGACGGTGATCGGGTTGTAGCCGCGCTCCCGGAGCTGCTGCTCGAAGCCCTTCGCCCGCGGCGAGATGATGACGTTGTAGCCGTCGCTCGAGGAGTTCAGGCCGAACACCGCGCCGTCCTCGTCCGACACGAGGATCGCGTCCGGGAAGCGCTTCTCCAGCTCGGCACGGCTGGCGTCGTCGAAGGCCCCGGGGAGGTAGGCGATGTTCGCCCGCTCGGGACCGCCGTTCTCCACGCCCTGCACGGGGTCGAGCACCGCGATCGCGGTGTCGAGGTGGTAGAAGCGGGGGTCGGTGAGGTTCAGCGACACGACCTCGCGGCCGAAGACCTCGCCGACCTCGCGGTGGCTGTCGCCGGTGGAGCGGAAGCCCGTGCCCGCGAGGATCACGTCGCCGACGAGCAGGAAGTCGCCCTCGCCCTCGTTGACCTCCTTCGGCATCACCGTGTCGTAGCCGGCGGCGCGGAACCAGTCGGCGAAGGCCGGAGCCTCGCCCTGGCGCTCGACGAACCGGAACTCCGGCACGTAGGCGCGGCCATCGATGAGGAAGCCGCCATTGGCCGTGTAGACCATGTCCGGGTAGCCGGGGAGCGGATCGATGAGCTCGACCTCGTGACCGAGCTCGACGTACAGGTCATAGAGCTTCTGCCACTGGGCGACGGCGTTGGCGGTGTCGGTCGGCCGCGACGGCTCCATCCACGGATTGATGGAGTAGTTCACCGTGAAGTGCTCGGGACGGCACATCAGGTAGTGGCGGCGGTGCGCGGTGCGCGTGGGGGCGGTGGTGACGGCGGTCTCCGGCGTCGACATGGATGCTCCTCGTGTGAACGGGCGCGGCGGACGCTGTCCAGGGGCCCGGCGGTCCTTCGACCCCCTGCTCGGAAGAGGCGGAGGGGAAGATGCGACTCGGGCACGCCGGTGACCATTGTGCCACCGGACCCTGGGCGCCACCAGCATCCGTCCCGTGTCGCCCTCAGCCCTCGCGCTGCGTCACCACGACCTTGCCGACCGTGTGCCCGGCTTCGACGTTCGCGAGCGCGGACACCGCCTCGTCGAACGGATACATGCGCTCGATCACCGGTACCAGATGCCCCTCCTCCACGAGCTCGAGCAGCTTCGTGAGGACCTCAGGGCGCGAGGTCGCCGTGAGCGACACCACCCGGGGCCCGCGGAGCGAGAGCACGGCGGCGCGGATCATCCGCGGCACCGGACCGAGCACGCGCCCGCCGTCGCCGGTCACGAGCACCACGCGGCCACCCGGCCGGACGAGGCGCTGCAGCTCGCGGATCGGCACCCCTCCCGCGATGTCGATGACGGCATCGAACCGCGAGGAGGGCAGGTGCGTGAGCGGAGACGTGCGGTGATCGAGCGTGCGCACGGCTCCGAGGCGTTCCAGCAGCAGGGCATTGCGCGCGCCACACGTCGCCCAGACCTCGGCCCCGCGGAGCGCCGCGAGCTGCACGGCGAACGTCCCCACGCCGCCGGACGCCCCGATCACGAGGACCCGCTGCGCACGGTGCCGCAGCCCCACCCCGGCCGCGTCGAGCGCCTGCCACGCGGTGCCTCCGGCGATCGGCAGGCACGCAGCCGCCTCGGGCGTCACATCGGGCGGGACGGGCACGACGCGGTCGGCCGCGATGCGGGCGTGGGAGGCGAGGCCGCCGCCGCCCTGGAGCTCCCCGACGACGAGTTCACCGAGTTCGGCGTTCACCACGTCGGCGCCGACCGCCACGACGGTGCCGGCGACGTCGAGTCCCCGCACCGGGTGCTTCGGGCGGGTGAGCCCGAAGAACGGCCGGACCAGCAGCGGGTCGCCGAGGAGCAGCCGCACGTCGCCGGCGTTGAGGGCGGTGGCCTGCACGCGCAGCACGACCTCGCCGCGATGCGCCTGGGGGACGGGCTGCCGGGTCAGTGTCGTCCCGGCGGCCGGGCCGTATGTCTCGCGGGTCCAGGCGGGCATCGTCTCGGTCATGCGGCACCTCCGGGGTCGGTCGGATACGCGAACAGGTCGTCGATCCCGACCCCGAACGCCCGGGCGATCTGGAACGCGAGCTCGAGTGTCGGCGAGTACTTCTGCTGTTCGATCGCGATGAGGGTCTGCCTGGTGACCCCGATCGTGCGGGCGAGCTCGGCCTGCGTGAGTCCGGCGCGCTCGCGATGGGCGCGGATGGTGTTGGAGACGAGGGTGGGCTTGACCATCAGCGGAGCCCCCGGCGGTACGCGATCGCCCGGGCGACACCGCCGACGACGGCCGCCACGAGGAACCCGGCGAACATGGTGTTCGCGATCCAGAACACGTCGGCGCCGAGACCGCAGAGGACGATGACCCCGAGGCCGGCGATGGTGACGAAGGCCTGCTCCACGCGGGCTCCCATCCGGCCGATGTCCCGGTCGCGGATGTCGGAGCGGCCGACGCCGTCCGGATCGGACATCCCGGCGATGATCCCCCAGAGGACGCTGAGCACGATCGTCCCGACGATACCCCCGCCGATCGTCCACAGCATCAGCGGGAACCAGTCCGTGGCGGTGAGCGGACCGCCGCCGGCCTGCTGCAGCAGCAGCACGACGTAGACGACCGCGACGATCGGGCTGACGATGAGCCCGGCCCAGACGTTGCGCTCCTCGTAGACCATGCGAATCTCCTCGTGTCAAAAATTCTTGACACGAGACTACGACCGCACTCCCGAGCGTGTCAAGAATTTTTTACACCTGTTCGCGTCCCCACCCCGCCCCACCCCACAGCCTCTCCCGGGATCACAATCGCACCCCCGCACCGCCTCTCCCGTCCGTTTCCGATCCCGCGCCCCTTCCCTCCCCCACACCCCGCGCCGCGGGATCAATAACGCCCCTCCCCAGGCCCCCGGCGGCACCTTTCCGATCCCGCGTCCCAGGAACCTCCCCTGCCCGCCGCAGCCCCCGCCTCCCGCACACCCACCGCAGGCGGGATCGAAAACGCACCCCCGTCGCTCCGGAGCGGCACGTTTTCGCACCCGCACCGAAACCGGCGCCCCCCCCCCCCCCCCCGGTCGGGCGGGATCGAAAACGCACCCCCATCGTTCCGCAGCGGCGCGTTTTCGCACCCGCACCGAAACCGGCGCGGCGCCCCCCCCGGGCGGGCGGGATCAAAAACGCACCCCGGATGGCGCGGGGAGGCACGTTTTCGCACCCGCACCGGAACGGGCGGGGGTCAGATGACGGAGGCGCTCCAGGGGTCGGGGTTTCCGTAGCGGTGCGCGGTGATCGAGACGGACTGCTCGTGCACGAACGGAAGGAGCTCGATGCGGGCGGCCGCCGTCACCTCCGCGTCGTACACCGCGAGGTCCGGGTCACCGCCGGTGGCCACCGCCAACGCGGAGCGCAGCGCCGCCACCGACTCCCGTCCGCCCACGAGCCGCACGCGCTCATGCCGCGGAAGCACCGGAACCCCCGCGTCTCCCGAGGACACCTCGCCCTCGGCCACCTGCATCCGCTGGAGCCACTCGTCCTCCGTCTCCAGGAACACCACGGCGTCCAGGTCGCCCAGAGCATGCCGCACGCCCGCCGGAAGCCCGACCGGAGTCGACACGACGAAGCCGGCGCCCGCACGCACCCCCGCGATCACGACCCGCAGCAGGTCGTGCAGGGCGGCGTCCTCGGTGGCGCGGATCTCCACGGGGACGGGCCGGTAGCGGAAGAGGTTGCGCTCGATCTCCAGCCGCGACACGTCCCGCACCCGCCCGAACTCCCGGTCCCAGGCCAACGCGTCCGACAAGGCCGACCGCCGGAGCCACTCGAAGGACTCGAACGGGAGGGACGGCTGCGCGGCCTCGATGAGCCCCGTGATCCGGGAGTCGAGCCCCCGCAGATGAAGGGTGCTCGACGCCGGGGACCCGTGCTGGGCGCGCCACGACCCGAGTCCGATGAGGTGGTTCGGCCCGCCCGGCTTGGCACCGGCCCCGACGGAGGAGCGCTTCCACCCGCCGAACGGCTGCCGCTGCACGATCGCCCCCGTGGTGCCGCGGTTGACGTAGAGGTTCCCGGCCTGGACACGGTCGAGCCAGAAGGAGAGGTCGTCCGGGTCCTGCGTATGCAGCCCCGCGGTGAGGCCGTAGGCGACGGCGTTCTGCAGATCGACGGCCTTGGCGAGGGTCGGGGCGTGCATGATCCCGAGGACCGGGCCGAAGAACTCCTCGGTGTGGAAGCGGGAGCCGGACTGCACGCCGACCCGCACGCCGGGGCGCCAGAGCCGTCCGCCGCCGTCGTCGGCGGGGTCGAGGGCGGGTTCGATGAGCCACCGCTCCTCGCCCTCCAGCTCGGAGAGGGCCCAGGCGAGCTTCCCCTCCGGTTTCTCGATCACCGGGCCCACCTCGGCGAGCGGATCCGAGGGCCAGCCGACCCGCAGCGAGCGGACCGCGTCGGCGAGCTGACGGGCGAAACGCTGCGAGCGCCCCACCGGCCCGACGAGGATCGCGAGCGACGCAGCGGAGCACTTCTGCCCCGCGTGCCCGAACGCGCTCTTCACGAGGTCGGCCACGGCGAGGTCGAGGTCGGCCGAGGGCGTGACGATCATGGCGTTCTTGCCGCTGGTCTCCGCGAGCAGGGGCAGGTCGGGACGCCAGGAGCGGAACAGCGCCGCGGTCTCCCACGACCCGGTGAGGATCACCCGGTCCACCGCCTCGTCCGTGATGAGGGCACGGCCGAGGTCGCCTTCCTCGATGTCGACAAGGGCGAGAGCCTCACGGGGAACGCCGCCGTCCCACAGGGCCTCCACGAGCACCGCCGCACACCGCCGCGCCTGCGGGGCGGGCTTCAGGACCACGCCGGAGCCCGCGGCGAGCGCCGCCAGCACGCCACCCGCGGGGATCGCGAGGGGGAAGTTCCACGGCGGCGCGACGACGGTCACGCGGGCGGGGACGAACACGGCGCCGGAGATCGCATCGAGCTCACGGCAGGTCGCGGCGTAGTACCGGGCGAAGTCGACGGCCTCGCTCACCTCCACGTCGGCTTCGGCGAAGACCTTGCCGGTCTCCACGGCCGCGACCTCGATCAGCTCCCCACGCCGGGACTCGAGCGCCGCCGCCGCGCGCAGCAGCACCTCGGCGCGTTCGGCCGCAGGACGCGATCCCCACGCCGCCGCCGCGCCCTGCACGCCGCGCACGATGCGTCCGAGGTCGTCGGCGTCGTCGACGCGGGCCGCGTCCAGAACCTCCGTCCCGACCGTCGAGTCCGCGAGCCGGGCGCGGATCCCCGCCGCCCACTCGCGGTTGGCGGGGAGGGCGAGATCCGTGTCGGCCGTGTTCTCGAAGCCCGGGGCGCCCCCGGTGTCCTCCCCGCGCTCGCGCGCCGCGTACACGGCGGTCTCGAGGTAGGCGCCGGTGTCGGCGTCGTCCGAGCCGCGCACGATGCCGAGCACGGCCTTCGTGAGATCGGCCTCCGCGACCGGGCCGACCGGCGCCGGCCGCACGGACTCGTGCACGGGCGCGAGGCGGTCCTGCGTGCGGCGCGGACCGAGGCCGAGGGCCGGGTCACCCGCCCGGTCGAGAGCGTCGAGGAAGCGGTCCGCCTCCCGGCCGAAGAGCGTCTCGTCGTCGTGCCGGTGGAACGCCGCGGAGAGGAAGTTCTCGGACGACGCGTTCTCCTCCAGCCGCCGCACGAGGTAGCTGATGGCCGCGTCGAACTCGGCGGGTGCGACGACCGGCACGTACAGCAGCACCGGACCCACCTCCCGGGAGACCGCCTGCACCTGCCCCTGGGCCATGCCGAGCAGCATCTCGAACTCGACCGCGTCGCGGACGCCGCGCTCCCCGGCCAGCAGCCACGCGTGGGCGATGCCGAAGAGGTTGTGGCCGGCCACGCCGATCCGCACCGAGGCCGTGTGCTCGGGCTGCAGCGCCCAGTCCAGGCAGCGCAGGTAGTTGGCGTCGGTGTCGAGCTTCGTGTCGTAGGGTGCGGGCGTCCACCCGTGCAGCGTCGCCTCGACGTGCTCCATCGCGAGGTTCGCGCCCTTCACGAGGCGCACCTTGATGCGGGCCCCCCCGTGAATCACGCGGTCCTGCGCCCAGGCGGTGAGCTCCTGGAGGGCCGGGAGCGCGTCGGGCAGATAGGCCTGCAGCACGATCCCGGCCTCGAGTCCGGTGAGCCGCGGGTCCTCCAGGAGCCGCGTGAAGACGGCGATCGTGAGGTCGAGGTCGCGGTACTCCTCCATGTCGAGGTTGATGAAGGTGCCGTCTGCCGCAGCCGTCACGTACAGCGGGAGCAGCCGCTCCACGACCCGGTCGACGACCTCGTCGAAGCCCCACATCGAGATGCGGCTGACGATCGCGGAGACCTTGACCGATACGTAGTCGACGTCCGGACGCCGGATGAGCTCGTGGATGCCGTCGAGCCGCCGCTGCGCCTCCGCCTCGCCCAGCACCGCCTCCCCGAGGAGGTTGAGGTTCAGGCGCGACCCCGACTCCCGCAGCTTCTCGATCGCGGGTCCGAGCTTCGCCGGCCGCGCGTCCACCACGAGGTGCCCCACCATCTCGCGCAGCGCCCGCCGCGCGAGGGGGACGACCGGGGTCGGCAGCACCGGGGCGACGCCGCCGCCGAGCCGCACGGCGGAGCGCAGGTACCACGGCAGGAACTCCGGCACGATGGGCGCGATCCGGCGCAGCTGGGCGGCCGCGGCGGTCAGGCTCTCCGGCCGCATCACGCCGTCGACGAAGCCGAGGGTGAACGGCAGACCGTTGGCGTCGCGCAGGACCCCGGCGAGGCGTTCCGCGGCGGGGTCGACGTCGGCCGCGGCCGCCTCGATCACCCAGCGGCGCGCGAGCTCGACGGCCTGATCGGCGAGGGATGCGGATGCCCCCGCCTCCGCGGAGGATGACGACGACTCTGCCATGTGACCACCCTAGGTCTCCGGTCGCGGAATCCCGGGGTGCCCGACCGGGCGGGCCGCAGTCGGGTCAGTTCCAGATGCTGGGGGCGGGGGTGCGCACGGGAGGGAGGGCGGACGCGGCGGCCCAGTCGTGCACCCACGCGTCGATCTCGGGCACACCGTCGGGCTTGCCCACCGCGGCGAAGAGCTCCTCGTTGCTGACCGTGCCGCCGGAGCGGCGCAGCACGCGGGCCCGCACGATGGCCCGGGCGTAGACCTCGCCGCCGACCACGGCGCGATGCTCCAGGAACAGGGCCTTCTCGTCGTGCCCGATGAATCGGGACTGCACCTCGAACCGCTGCCAGAGCTGGAGCGACTTGCGGAAGGTGATGGTCTCGCTGGAGACCACCGCGTACCAGCCCTGCTCCTTCATCACGTCGAACAGCCCCGTGCGGATGAGGTGGTCCCAGCGGCCGAGGTCGAACAGCGACAGGTACCGGCCGTTGTTCATGTGGCGGAGGATGTCGAGGTCCGTGGGCAGGGTAGTGACGGTGACGGTGCCGACGGCGGTCGGGTCGAGGGTCTTCCCCTGCCGCACGCGGCGACGCGCACCGAGGATCACGAGGAGGGTCCGCCAGATCACATTCACGAGCACTGATCGTAGCCATCCGCGCACGACGGTCGAACTTCGTTGTCCGATTCCTCCATGCCCCCGGTGGCCCTCTCGGCGGCCGTCACCCCGATTTCCGATTTCCACGGACCCGCCGTAGAGTCACCGCATGAGCGCCGAAGCCCAGCCCGAAGTCATCGTCCGTCCGGTCCGTGATGTGGATGCGGAAGCCCTCGGTCGCGTGCATGCGCAGTGCTGGCACGAGACCTACGATCACCTCATCAGCAAGGCGGCGCTGGAGAAGGTCTCGCCCCGCCGTATGGCCGAGCTGTGGACGCACTGGGCCTCGCAGGGTCCCGACTTCAAGATGAACGCGGCGCTCGTCGACGGCGAGATCGTCGGCTTCGTCGGCTCGGGTCCCGCCCGCGACAAGGACGCCCCGGCGTTCCGCGAGCTGTACTTCATCTACCTGCTCGACGCATACCACTCGACGGGCATCGGACAGAAGCTCTTCGACGCGGCCGTCGAGAAGGAAGAGCCGCTCTACCTCTGGGTCGCCGAGGACAACCCCCGCGCGCACCGGTTCTACACGCGCAACGGGTTCCACCTCGACGGCGCCGCGCACACCGAGCCGTTCCTGGGCGAGACGCTCACCGAGGTCCGCTTCGTGCGCCCCTGACCCTCGTCCTCACCGGAAGGGCCGCCCCGCGGGGCGGCCCTTCCGTCTGTCTCAGAGGCGTTCGATGATCGTGACGTTCGCGACGCCGCCGCCCTCGCACATCGTCTGCAGGCCGTACCGGCCACCGGTGCGCTCCAGCTCGTTGAGCAGGGTCGCGAGGATGCGGGTGCCGGTCGCGCCGATCGGGTGTCCCAGCGCGATGCCGCCGCCGTTGACGTTCACCTTCTCGTGCGGCGCACCGGTCTCGCGCATCCAGGCGAGCACGACCGAGGCGAACGCCTCGTTGACCTCGAACAGGTCGATGTCCTCGATCCGGAGCCCTGTGCGCTCCAACGCGTGCCTGGTGGCCTGGATCGGCGCGGTGAGCATGAGCACGGGGTCGTCGCCGCGGACGGAGACGTGGTGGATGCGAGCGCGCGGGGTGAGGCCGTGCTCCTGCACCGCCCGCGCACTGGCGATGAGCACAGCACTCGACGCATCGCTGATCTGCGACGCGACCGCGGCGGTGATCCGCCCGCCGGGCGCGAGCGGCGGCAGGCCGGCCATGCGTTCGAGGCTGGTGTCCCGGCGCACGCCCTCGTCGTCATCGAGCCCGGCGAGCGGCGCGATCTCCGCCGCGAAGCGCCCCTCGTCCTGGGCGACGGCCGCCCGGCGGTGGCTCTCCAGTGCGTATTGCTCCATCTCCTCCCGTGAGATGTCCCACCGCTCGGCGATGAGCTCCGCACCCCGGAACTGCGAGATCTCCTGGTCGCCGTACCGCTCCTGCCATCCGGGCGACTCGGCGTACGGCGTCGTGAAGCCGTACTCCCGGCCGACGGTCGCGGCCGCGGTGAGCGGGATCCGCGACATGTTCTGCAGCCCGCCGGCGATCACGAGGTCGCTGGTGCCGCTGAGCACCGCCTGCGTGGCGAAGTGCACGGCCTGCTGACTGGATCCGCACTGGCGGTCGATCGTCACGCCGGGCACGTGCTCCGGGAAGTCGGCGACGAGCAGCGCGGTGCGGGCGACGTTCCCGGCCTGCCCGCCGATCGCATCGATGGCTCCGAGGATCACGTCGTCCACGGCGCCGGGGTCGATGCCGGTCCTGTCGACGAGGGCCCGCAGGCTGTGCGCGCCGAGGTCGGCGGGGTGGATCTCCGCGAGAGCGCCGCCTCGGCGTCCGACCGGCGAACGGACCGCGTCGACGATGTAGGCCTCTGCCATGATCTCCCTCTCCTCAGTCCTCCGCGCCGGCCGGCAGGAGCAGCCGGAAGCGCTCGCACAGCACCGGCATGTCAGGGGCGTAGCCGCGCGGGTTCTCGGAGTGGGTACGCCAGTAGCGCTCGTGCACCTCGCGCCAGTGCGCCAGGGTGCGGTCCCCCTCCCCCTCGGCGAAGGCGTGCGCCGCGTCGACCTCGTCGAAAGGCACGATGTCGATCGCCGTGGTCTCGATCACGGCACGCGGGGCGCCGGTTCCGTCGAGGATGATGCTGAGCTCGCCGACGGTCGGCAGCGGATCCCCCGTCTCCTCGTAGTCCCAGACGGAGGACGCCGTGCCCACCTTGATGCCGCGGAGCACGAGCTCCAGGAGCTCGTCGGCGTGCTCCGGCGTCGCGCCGAAACCCCACGCCTCGGGAAGAGCCTCAGGCAGGTGCGGAAGCGCGATGCGGGCCTCGCGCCAGTAGTCCTCGATGGCGGTGCGGTCGGTCATGGATCAGCGCCCCGAGACCTTGCCGAACGCCTTCGCGATCGGCGCGAGCACGAGCGGGCGCGCCGCGACCCACGCGATCGCGATCACGACGAGCGAGGCGATGAACACCCAGAACCCCGTCCACGTCGCGGCATCCTGGGCGGCGAACATGTGGTTGAGGTTGCGCAGGAAGCCGGTCAGCATCACGAGCGCGACGTGCGCGATGATGAACGCCACGAAGTAGAGCATCACCGGGAAGTGCAGGGCGCGCGCCCACTCCACCGGGTACGCCTTCGACAGGCGCTCCGCCTTCTTGGGCCAGAGCCCCGACATGCGGAACCCGGTGACGGCGGCGAGCGGTGCCGCGAGGAAGACGGTGACGAAGTAGGCGAGCTGCTGCAGGCTGTTGTAGTTGTTCCAGCCGTTCTCGTGCGGCCAGTCGAACGAGATGTACTGCAGCGCCGCCGACAGCGCGTTCGGGAAGACCTCCCAGCTCGTCGGCACGATCCGCACCCAGTGCCCCGTGGCGAACAGCAGCACCACGAAGATCACGCCGTTCAGCAGCCACAGGATGTCGAGCGCCTGATGGAACCAGAGGTTCAGGCTGATCTTGCCCTTCGGGTTGTTCCGCGGCGTCCAGAACACGCTCGGACGCTTCTCGGTGCGCACCTGCAGCCCCGAGCGGATGATCAGCACGATCAGGAACATGTTGAAGAAGTGCGCCCAGTTGACCCACGGCGCGAAGCCGGGCTCGACCGGGATCGGCGACTCGTACTCGCCCGGGAAGGCTGCCAGGAAGTCCTGCATGAACGGGAGGCTCAGCAGCGTGCGGACGAGAGCCACGGCCGCGGCCGCGAGCACGCCGAGAGCGGCGGCGCCGAACAGCACCGCGATCGCCTGGGTCCAGGTCGGGCGCCGGCGAGCGGGCGGGGTGGTCGAGGCGGCGGCCGGGAGGTGTCGGGGGGCACGACCGTTCCAGACCGTGCGGGTCCAGGGCAGCGGTGTGCTGATGTCGGCGGCCGGGGCGAGCGCGGTGCCGGGGATGGCGGGCTCCGCCGTCGCGTGTGCCGCGGCCGGAGCCGGAGTCTCCGCGATCGCGGGGGCGTCCGCCGCCACGGCCGAGGAGGTGTCGGCGGTCGCCCGTGCGGGCACGGTCCCCGCGGGCGGCCAGGGCTCGCCGCCCGGGACACGGGGCAGTCCACGACGGACGCTCTCGCCTCCGGCGGGCGACGCAGCGGCGGGCGTCGCCGCAGGCGCCGAGGCCGTCGCGGCGGCAGCCTGCTCGGCAGCAGGCGCAGCGGCAGCGGCAGCGGCAGCGGCAGCAGCGGCAGCGGACGGCGCGGCCGCCCCCGGAAGCGCGGCGGGTGGGGACGGGGCCGTCGGCGCAGCTCCGACCGCGGGCGGCGGCCAGGGATCGCCGCCGGGCACGCGCGGAAGGCCCCGACGGAGGGCCGGACGCGGTGCGGCATCCTCCGACAGCGAGGGGGTCGCGACAGCGGCCTCGACCTCGGCGGCCCCGCGCTCGATGCGCTCCGTCGTCGCGGACACCGGCGCCTCGACGGCGGCCACCTCGGCCACGGCGGCCACCTCGACGGCATCGACCGCATCGACGGTCACGTCGGCGGGCGGCCACGGCTCGCCGCCCGGCACCCGCGGAAGCCCGCGGCGCAGCACCCGCGTCGCCATGACTACTTCTTCCGCGCCTCGAGCGCGGCGATCACCTGCGGGACGATCGCGAACACGTCGCCGACGATGCCGAAGTCGGCGACGTCGAAGATGGGCGCCTCCGGGTCCTTGTTGATCGCCACGATGTTCTTCGACGTCTGCATGCCGGCGCGGTGCTGGATCGCGCCGGAGATCCCGAGCGCGACGTAGAGCTGCGGCGACACCGAGACCCCGGTCTGCCCGACCTGGTGGGACTGCGGGATGTAGCCCGCATCGACTGCGGCGCGCGACGCGCCGACCGCGG
This sequence comes from Microbacterium sp. str. 'China', assembly GCF_002993305.1. Taxonomy (NCBI): domain Bacteria; kingdom Bacillati; phylum Actinomycetota; class Actinomycetes; order Micrococcales; family Microbacteriaceae; genus Microbacterium; species Microbacterium sp. str. 'China'. The sequence continues at coordinate 3,062,264 of NZ_CP027434.1, forward strand.
CCCCGAGGGCATCGGCGAGCTCCTCCACGAGCACGAACTTCTCCTTCGAGGCGAGACCGCGGCCGCCGGAGACCACGCGGGTCGCTCCGCGCAGCTCGGGCCGGGACGAGGTGGCCTCGACCGTCTCGACGGGCCCCGCCGTCGCGGCGACCGCTCCGGACGGAGTGACCGCGAGCTGTTCGACCTGCGGGGAGGCGACCGCCTCGGCCCTGGCCTCCACCGCACCCTGGCGCACCGTGACGACGAGCGTGCCGTACGTCGCGGCCGCGTCGACGAGGTACGCCCCGCCGTAGACCGAGTGGTGGGCGACGATGCCCTCGTCGTCACGGGAGACCCCGACCGCATCCACGGCGAGAGCACTCTTCGTCCGCACCGCGAACCGCCCGGCGACATCGCGGCCGGAGATCGAGTTCGAGATGAGGACGGCCGCGGGCTGCACCTGCGCGGCGGCGGCCTGCAACGCGTCCACGATCGGGACTGTCAGCGCGGACGGGTCGCCGTCGGCCGTGAGCACGACCGCGGCTCCGGCCTCCGCGGCCGTGGCGACCGCCGCCTCGGAACCACCGACGATCACCGCGACCGGTGTGCCGATGCCTGCCGCCGCGCCGAGGAGTCCGGCGGTGCTGCTGGCGAGTGCACCGGACGGGTCGACGTCGAGGAGCACGAGGATCGGGTTCTCGGGGTACGCCATGTCACACCAGCCTGTTCTGCACGAGGAACTCGACGAGCTTCTCGGCGGCATCGCCCTCGTCGGTGATCTTGACCCCGGCCGCCCGCGGAGGCTTCTCGGAGACCGCGGTCATGATGGTGCGCGGAGCGAGCGCCGGGTCGGCCGACACGTCGAGGTCGGCGAGGGACAGCACCTCCAGCGGCTTCTTCTTCGCCGCCATGATGCCCTTGAAGTTCGGGAACCGGGCGTCCGGGAGCGCCTCGGTGATGGAGATCACGGCGGGCAGCGGCGCGGTGACCTGCTGGTTGCCCGCGTCGGCACCCCGGGTACCGGAGACGCCCTCGGCGGTGATCTCGACCGCGGTGAGGGCGGTGGCCTGCGCCCAGCCGAGGTGCTCGGCGAGCATGGCGGGGAGGACGCCGCCGGCACCGTCGGTGGACAGGTTGCCGGTGATGACGAGGTCGGGGGCGCCGCGGCGGATCGCGGCGGCGAGCACCTCGGCGGTGAGGCCCAGGTCGGCACCGACGAGCTGCTCGTCGACGATGTGCACGGCTGACCCGGCACCGATCGCGAGGGCGCGTCGCACGGAGGCGGTCGCGCTCTCCGGCGCCATCGTGAGGGCCACGACCTCGGTGCCCTCGTTCTTGTCGGCGTGGGCCAGGGCGACCTCGAGGGCCCGTTCCGTGATCTCGTCGAGGACCACATCCCCCGCGCCGCGTTCGGCGAGTCCGGTCTCGAGATTCAACGTGCGATCGCCATAGGTGTCCGGCACCTCTTTGACCAGGACGAAGATCTTCATCGAATGCTCCTCACGACACGCTGAGTCTATCCGCACGGTCTTCTATGTAGCCAAAGGCGGAGGGATCCGCAGGTGGTACCCCCGATTTCGGCCGCGAATGTATACATAGTCGACAGTCGGGCCCTGCGGCTCGCCGCTGACAGCCGGGGGCGACCTCCCCCGGTACCGTAGAGACGTGGTCCGACCCCGCCCGCTTCCCGTCGACCCGCTCGCCGAGGCGAAGCGGCAGTGGATCGCGCACGGCTGGACCGAGGCCGCGGACGGCATGACGGTGGTCACCTCGGTGATGCGCGCCCAGCAGCTCCTCCTCGCCCGTGTCGACGCGGCCCTCAAGCCCTTCGCGCTGAGCTTCGCCCGCTACGAGGTCCTGCGGCTGCTCGCCTTCAGCCGGGCCGGACGCCTGCCGTTGTCGAGCGTGGTCGCGCGGCTGCAGGTCCACGCCACCACCATCACCAGCACGGCCGAGCGCCTCGTGCGCGACGGCCTCGTCGTCCGCGAACCGCACCCGCACGACGGACGCGCGGCGATGCTCGCCCTCACCGACGACGGCCGCGATCTCGTCGAGCGCGCCACGACCGCGCTCAACGCCGACGTCTTCGCCGACCCCGGCATGAGCGAGGCCGACGCCGCCGAGCTCGTCGCCATCGTCGCCCGCCTGCGTCGCGACGCCGGCGACTTCATCGATCCGCGCCCCCTCCCCGAACCGCTCTGATGCCCCGGTTCGTGCTCGAGACCGTGATCGCGGCATCGCGCGCTGTCGTCTTCGCCGCTGCACTGGACCCGGAACTGCATCTGCAGTCGATGGCGCGCTACGACGAGACGATGATCGAGGAGCCCGCGGGCGGCGCGTTCACCGAGGGGTCCACGGTCACCTGGCGCGCGCGGCACTTCGGCATCCCTTTCCGCCTGCGCTCCGTGGTGTTCGACATCGACGCGCCGCATCGGTTCACGGACCGACAGATCGCCGGGCCGTTCCGCGAGCTCCGGCACGAGCATGTGTTCGAGGAGCACCCGCGCGGCACCCTCATGCGCGACACGATCGTGTTCCGGTCGCCCTTCGGGCCCCTCGGCCGCGTCGTCGACGCCCTCGTGCTCGGCCGGTACATGGAGCGGCTCATCGCCGAACGCAACTCCGCTCTGGTCGCCGCGATCGAGGACAGCGGGCGTACTCTTCCTGCATGAGCGAACTGCGCGTGCACACCGTCCTCGCCGGTCGCGGCCCCGCCGCGGCGATCCTCCTCACCGACGAGCAGGTGGCGTCTTTCGGCGCCGGCAAGGCCTTCCCGGTCGCGGTCACGATCGGCGGGCGCACCGCTCGCCTGCGCCTGGCCCGCATGGGGGGCGAGAACATGATCGGTCTCAGCAAGGCCACCCGCGCAGACCTCGGGGTCGAGATCGACCAGGAGGTCGACGCCGTGATCCGGCTCGACACCGCCGAACGCACGGTCGAGGTGCCGCCGGCGCTGGCCGGCGCCCTCGACGCCGATCCGGCCGTGCGCGCGGCGTTCGACGCCCTCTCCCCGTCGGCGCGCAAGGAGCACGCCAGGGCGGTCGCCGAGGCCAAGCAGGAGGCGACGCGCGAGCGCCGGATCGCGAAGATCGTGGAGTCCCTGCGCGGCTGATCGTTCACAACTCAGGAGAACTGCGGCCCACAACCACGCGCAACCGCCGAACGGCGATTCCGCGACCGGTTCTCCTGAGTTGTGAACCGCGGTCAGCGGTTCTGGAAGTCCGGCGTGCGCTTCTCGCGGAAGGCCGCCATCCCCTCCTTCTGGTCGTGCGTGTCGAACAGCGCCGCGAACGCCTGCCTTTCGTGGGCGAGGCCGGCGGACAGCGTCGTCTCCATCGCCGCATCGAGCGCGGCCTTGGCAGCGTAGACCGACGGCAGCGACTTCGAAGCGATCGTCTCCGCCAACGTCGTCGCCTCGGCCAGGAGGTCCGCCGCGGGGACGACGCGGGACACGAGTCCGGAGCGCTCCGCCTCCTCGGCGCCCATGAAGCGGCCGGACAGCACGAGCTCCGCCGCCTTGTAGTACCCCACCGCGCGGATGAGCCGCTGGGTGCCGCCCATGCCGGGGATCACGCCGAGGTTGATCTCGGGCTGTCCGAACTTCGCGGTGTCCGCGGCGAGGATGATATCGCACATCATCGCCAGCTCGCAGCCGCCGCCGAGCGCGAATCCGGAGACCGCCGCGATGACCGGCGTGCGCACGGCCGCGAAGTCATGCCAGACGCCGAAGTGGTCGGTCTCGAGCATCTCCGCCGCGGACATCCCCTCCATCTCCTTGATGTCGGCGCCGGCCGCGAAGGCCTTCTCGGAGCCGGTCACGACGATGGCCCCGACGCCGTCATCCGCATCGAAGGCCTGCGCGGCCGCGGTGACCTCCTCGGCGAGCCGGCTGTTCAGCGCGTTGAGCGCCTCCGGACGGTGGAGGGTGATCCAGCCCACCCGTCCGCGCTGCTCCACCAGGATCGTCTCGTACTCGGTCATCGCTCCCGCCTTCCTGTCGTCATCCACCCTCTCCTTCGAATCGCCCGATTTGCTGCATTTCGGCCGGATTCGCGACCATTCAGGCGATTCGAAAGCCGGAGGTCAGCCACGGATGTCCGTGATGATGCCGGAGAAGTCGCGGGCCGCGCCCTCGCCGGCGGCGTAGGCGGCATACAGCTCCTGCGCCAGACGACCCATCCGGGCGTCCGTCGAGGTCTGCTCGATGGCCTGCAGCGCGAGACCGAGGTCCTTCGCCATGAGGGCCCCCGCGAACCCCGGCTGGTAGTCCCGGTTCGCGGGGCTCGTGGGCACCGGACCGGGGACGGGGCAGTTCGTGGTGAGCGCCCAGCACTGCCCGGACGCCTGGGACACCACGTCGAACAGGGCCTGATGCTCCAGCCCCAACCGCTCGCCCAGCACGAACGCCTCGGCGACGGCGATCTGCGACACCGCGAGCACCATGTTGTTGCAGACCTTCGCCGCTTGACCGAGTCCCGGTCCGCCGCAGTGCACGATGCGCTTCCCCATGATCTCCAGCAGCGGAAGCGCCGCCGCGAAGTCGTCGTCGGAACCCCCGACCATGAACGCCAGGGTCCCGGCCTCCGCCCCGACCACACCTCCGGATACCGGAGCGTCGATGTGCCGGTGGCCCGCGGCGAGCGCGAGCGCATGGGCGGCCCGCGCCTCGTCCACCGCGATGGTCGACGACTCGATGAACAGCGTCCCGGGGCGCGCGGCCGCCAGCAGTTCCGTGCGGTAGGCCTCGATGACGTGCTTCCCCGCCGGGAACATCGTCACCACGACCTCCGCGTCCGCCACCGCCTCCGCGCCGCTCGCCGCCACGGAGATCCCGCCCGCCCGCGCCGCCTCGATGGCCGCGGGCACGAGGTCGAAGCCGTGCACCTCGTGTCCGGCGGCGACGAGGTTCTTCGCCATCGGCAGTCCCATGTGCCCGAGCCCGAGGAAGGCCACGCGGGTCATGATGCGCTCCGCATCGACGCCGACCCCGCGGGTCGCAGCATCTCCCGGCCGACGATCAGGCGCATGATCTCGTTCGTCCCCTCGAGGATCTGGTGCACGCGCAGGTCGCGGACGATCTTCTCGATGCCGTAGTCCTGCAGGTAGCCGTAGCCGCCGTGCAGCTGGAGGGCGCGGTTGGCCACCTCGAAGCCGGCGTCGGTCGCGAAGCGCTTGGCCATCGCGCAGCGCATCGTCGCGTCCGGCGCCTTCTCGTCCACCGCCTCCGCGCCGTCGCGCACCATCAGCCGCGCGGCCTGCAGGTCGGTGCGCATGTCGGCGATCGCGAAGAGGATCGACTGCTTCTCCGCCAGCGGCTCCCCGAACGCGACGCGCTCGTGCACGTACTGCACGGCCTTGTCGAGCGCGGCCTGCGCTCCACCGAGAGAGCACGCCGCGATGTTGAGGCGGCCGCCGTTGAGCGCCGACATCGCGATCGCGAAGCCGCGCCCCTCGTCCCCGAGCATCGCGGACGCCGGCACCCGCACGCCGTCCATGATCACGGGGCGGGTGGGCTGCGCGTGCCACCCCATCTTCTTCTCCGGGGCACCGAAGCTCAGGTTCTCCGCGTCACCGGGGACGAGGAAGGCGCTGATGCCCCGGGCTCCCGCCTCGCCGGTCCGCGCCATGACGACGTACACCGCGGCCTCACCGGCTCCGGAGATGAACTGCTTCACGCCGGTCAGCACGTACTCGTCGCCCTCGCGGACGGCGCTGGTCGCGATGTTCGCCGCGTCGGATCCGGCTCCCGGCTCCGTGAGGCAGTAGCCGCCGAACTCCTGCATGGCGGTCAGCGACGGCAGCCAGCGCGACCGCTGCTCGTCGTCGCCGTAGGTGTCGATCATCCACACCACCATGTTGTGGATGGAGATGTAGGCGGCCACGGCGGGGTCGGCCTTGGCGAGCTCCTCGAAGATGGCGACGGTGTCGACGCGGGTGAGGCCGGTGCCGCCGAACTCCTCGCTCACGTAGATCCCGCCGAGGCCGAGCTCGCCGCCGCGCTGCAGCGACTCCCGCGGGAACAGGTGCTTCTCGTCGCGTTCCGCGGCGAACGGGGCGAGCTCCGCATCGGCGAACTCTCGCACGGCGTCGAGGATCGCCTCGCGCTCCTCGTCGGTGGTGGTGACGGTGGTCATGGTCATCGCGTGTCCTTAGTGCATCGTGGGGATGACGAAGCTCGCGCCCTCGCGGATCCCCGACGGCCAGCGGCTCGTCACGGTCTTGGTCTTCGTGTAGAAGCGGAAGGCGTCGGCGCCGTGCTGGTTGAGGTCGCCGAAGCCGCTGCGCTTCCAGCCGCCGAACGTGTAGTAGGCGATCGGTACCGGGATGGGCACGTTCACGCCCACCATCCCGACCTCCACGCGAGCGGCGAAATCGCGGGCGGCGTCACCGTCGCGCGTGAAGATGGCGACCCCGTTGCCGTACTCGTGCTCGGAGGCCATGCGCAGCGCCTCCTCGTAGTCGGCGGCGCGGGCGATCACGAGCACCGGGCCGAAGATCTCCTCGCGGTAGATCGCCATGTCGGTCGTCACGTGATCGAACAGGGTCGGTCCGAGGTAGAAGCCCTCCTCGTGCCCGTCGACCGTGAAGCCGCGGCCGTCGGCGAGCAGCGTCGCGCCCTCGTCGATCCCCTGCTGGATGTAGCCCTCGACCCGCTCCACCGCTGCGCGGGTGACCAGGGGTCCGTAGTCGACGTCCGCCGCGAGGGAAGGGCCGACCCGCAGCTGAGCGACGCGTTCGGTGAGCTTGGCGGCAAGCGCCTCCGCGGTCTCCTCGCCGACCGGCACGGCGACCGAGATGGCCATGCACCGCTCTCCCGCGGAGCCGTAGCCGGCGCCGATGAGGGCGTCGACGGCCTGGTCGAGATCCGCGTCCGGCATCACGATCATGTGGTTCTTCGCGCCGCCGAAGCACTGCGCGCGCTTGCCGTGGGCGGCCGCGGTGGCGTAGATGTACTCGGCGATGGGCGTGGAGCCGACGAAGCCGACCGCGCGGATCCGGTCGTCGGTGAGCAGCGTGTCCACCGCCTCCTTGTCGCCGTGCACCACGTTGAGGACGCCGGCCGGCAGCCCCGCTTCCAGGAACAGCTCGGCGAGACGCACGGGCACCGAGGGGTCGCGCTCACTGGGCTTGAGCACCACGGCGTTACCGGCGGCGAGCGCGGGACCCGCCTTCCACAGCGGGATCATGGCGGGGAAGTTGAAGGGCGTGATCGCGGCGACGACCCCGAGCGGCTGCCGCATCGAGTACACGTCGATGCCGGCCCCGGCCCCGGTGGAGTACTCGCCCTTGAGCAGATGCGGGGCTCCGGCGGAGAACTCGATGACCTCGAGACCCCGCTGGATGTCACCCTTGGCGTCGTCGACGGTCTTGCCGTGCTCGCTCGCGAGGAGTTCCGCGAGCGAGGTCATCTCCTGCTGAACGAGGTCGAGGAACCGCAGGAGGACGCGGGCGCGCTTCTGCGGGTTGGTCGCCGCCCACGCGACCTGCGCCTCTTCGGCGTTCGCGATCACGCGGCGCACCTCCTCCGCGGAAGCGAGCGGCACCCGGGCCTGCACGACTCCGGTGCTCGGGTCGAAGACGTCGGCGAAGCGGCCGTCTTCCGGGGTGACATGCGTTCCGCCCACGAAGTGCGGGATAGTACGGGTCATTGTGCGACATCCCTCCGTGCCCTCTTTGGCACATCGGCGAGTTTACTCCGACGACCGTGAAAATACGAGGACGTCCTTGTATCTTTCGGCGCCCCGCGTGCGGATGCCGCCGTCGCCCGTTCTCCGGCCGTTCACCCGCCGGACATCCGGGCCGATTACAACTGCAGATGCACGGCACAGACTCAGACCGGATCGGGTAGTCGCGTCTCCCGTGCACACGGTGAGCACTCTCGCTCCCGAGACCCCCGCCGAATCGGGTCGGCGGGGGTCTTCTCCTTTTTCGAATCGCTTGCTTTGCTCCATTTCGGCCGGGAATAGAGCACAGTGCGCGATTCGAACCGGGGCTGTGGAGACCGATCCCGACGCGGCCGCCGGGGTGGGAGCGTGGGGGCATGGGACGACGACACGAGCTTCCGGCCCGCTTCGGGGTGGACTTCGCGGTACGGACGGCGCGGCTGCACGGCGTGAGCCGCGGTCGATTGCGCGGATCCGACCTCGAGGCTCCGTTCCACGGCGTCCGCGTGCACCCGCGAGCGGACCCCTCGATCGACATCGCCGACCCGTACGAACGTCAGCGACGAGCGCGGGTGGCACGAGCCCAGTCCTACGCGCCGATCTTGCACACCGGACACTTCTTCAGTCACGAGACCGCCGCATCGATCTGGGGAGGTCCGCTACCGCTCGCCTTCGACGACCGCGGGAGCGTCGCGACGGCGGACGACCTCGCCCTCCATGTCAGCGCGTCCGGCGGGATCCCGTTCCCCCGCGCCCGCGGCGTGACCGGACACCGCACGCTGTCCAGCCTCACCTCGATCCGTTATCGGGACGGCCTCCGGGTGACCTCCCCCGCCGCGACCTGGGCCTCCCTCGGCACGCTGCCGCTGGTGGACCTGGTGGCGCTCGGCGACTACTTCTGCCGACACTGGAGGCCGGGGGTCGGACGGCCGGATGTCACGAGGCAGCCCTGGGCGACGATCGATGAGCTGCGGGAGATGCTGGCGGCTGGGCGGAGACGCGGGGCGGCACGGTTGCGGGAGGCGGTCGAGCTCGTGCGGGAGGACTCGTGGTCGCCGCGGGAGAGCCGGATGCGGTGCCTCCTCGTGGCAGCCGGAATCCCGGAACCGCAGCTCAACGTGGACGTGTTCGACGACCGGGGTCGCTTCCTCGCTTGCGTCGACATGGTCTGGGAGGCCGAACGCGTCGCGGCGGAGTATCACGGCATGATGCACGGCGCGCAGTGGGCACGGGATGTCGAGCGGGTCGCGGCGCTCCGGGCTGCCGGGTGGACGGTGATCGAGGTCACCGCACCTCTCCTTCACAGACCCGAGGAGCTGATCCGCCGTGTGGCGTCGGCGCTGGGGCGGTGACCCCGCGTTCGAGTTGCGCGAATGGCGGCATCCGGCCCGGATTCACAGCCAATCGCGCGACTCGAACGGGAACTAGAATCGACCAGGCGCCGCGACCCTGGCGCCACCACCCCGCGTCCGCACCCCGACGCCGCTCACCCCGAGGACCGCACCATGTCCGCATCCGCCCCTGTGTCCGAACCCGTCACCGTCTCCATCCGCCGCGAGGTCGACCCGGAGCGCATCGCCGAGGCCACCGCGTGGGTGCAGACCGGGGTGAACCTCGCGACGAAGTACCCGGGATTCCTCGGCTCCGGCTGGGTCCGTGCCGGCGAGGACTCCCAGGTCTGGCACATGCTCTACCGCTTCGCGAGCGAGGACGCGCTCACCGCGTGGGAACAGTCCGGGGAACGCGCGTGGTGGCTGTCGATGGGCCAGGGCTTCGTCCGCAGCGAGCGGTCCAAGCGCCGCTCCGGCATCGAGGGCTGGTTCGACGAGCCGTCCACGGGCTCCATCCCCGTCGTCGACCCGGACGGCACGACCAGCACCGTGACCGTCCCCCCCGCGCCGCCGCGGTGGAAGCAGGCCGTCTCGATCTGGCTCGGCTTCTTCCCCGTGAACCTCGCGTTCACCTACGCCATGAGCCCGGTGCCGGGATGGGACGCCGTGCCGCTGTGGCTCCGGGTGCTCATCACCACCCTCGTGCTCACGCCGATCATGACGTACTGGGTGCTGCCGTTCGTCACACGCTCCCTGCGGAACTGGCTCGCCCGCTAGCGGAACCGTCTTCTCAGGAGCCGGACTCCGCGCCCGGGGTGACGCCCTTCTTCGCCGGTACCACGAGCGAGAGCGGATCGGCGATGTCCTCCAGCGACTTCCCGGCGGCGCTGACTCCGAAGACACCGCACACGACACCGCCGAACATCATGATCGCCGCACCGAGCACGTAGCCCCAGAAAAGCGGACCGCGGTCGCCGGACTCCGCGCTCGCACCGATCAGTGCACCGTAGAGCACCGGGGCGATGGCGCCGACGAGCTGCCCGATCGAGAAGACGTACGAGATCACCTGGCTGCGCAGCTCGAGTGGGAAGATCTCGCTCACCGTCAGATACGCGGCGGAGGCCCCGGCTGAGGCGAAGAAGAACGACGCACACCAGAACGCCGTGTGCGTGCCCGCGTTCAGCACGCCCGCGTTGAAGAGGAAGGCGCTGACGAGCAGGATCAGTCCCGCGAGCACATAGGTGCCGAACAGCATCCGCCGACGACCCCACGTGTCGAAGAAGTGGCCGAGGATGAGGGCGCCGGCGAGGTTGCCCACCGCGAAGACGATGAAGTACTGCGACGCGGATGCCGGCGGGGTGTCGTAGAAGTTCTCCAGCACGAGCGCGTACGTGAAGAAGATCGCGTTGTAGAGGAAGGACTGCGTGACCATCATCGTGATGCCGACGAGCGTGCGCCGCGGGTACTTCTTGAACAGCACCTTCGCGATCACGAGGAACGGGACGCTGCCGTACTCCTTGACCGTGATGGCCTTGCTCTCGTCGACGGGCTCGATCGTCTTGCCCTCCTTGCGGATGCGCTCCTCGATCTCGTCGACGTTGCGCTCCGCCTCCTCCTCGCGACCGTGGGTCATCTGCCAGCGCGGGCTCTCCGGGATGTGCCGCCGCAGCCAGATGATGAGGAGGCCGAGGATCGGGCCGACGAAGAAGCTCAGCCGCCAGCCGATGTCAGCGGGCAGGATGTCGGTGTTGAGGAAGAACATGTTGGCGACGGCGCCGAGCGCCGCACCACCCCAGTAGGTGCCGTTGATGGCGATGTCGACACGGCCGCGGTACTTCGCGGGGATGATCTCGTCGATGGCCGAGTTGATGGCCGCGTACTCGCCGCCGATGCCCGCCCCGGCGACGAAGCGCCAGATGTAGAAGAACCACGGGGCGAACGCGAGACCGGCGACGGCCGACCCGACGAGGTACACCCCGAGGGAGAGCAGGAAGAGGTTCTTGCGGCCGAGACGGTCGGCGAGACGGCCGAACACGAGGGCGCCGAAAACCTGTCCGAGCAGGTAGCAGGTGCCGGCGAGGCCGACCTCGGCCGGGCCCATCCCCAGCGTCTGCGCGTAGCCGTTAGCCGCGACGATCTGCACCTCGAGGCCGTCGAGGATCCAGGAGAACCCGAGTCCGACGACGATCATCCAGTGGAAGCGCGACCAGGGGAGCCGGTCCATGCGCGCGGGGACGAGCGACCGGACCTCCTTGACGGTGACGTCGGACGCGGACATGGGGCCTCCTTCTCGCGGGACACGCTGTCGTCCCGGATCCGGTTTACTCCTCCCGGAAATCCGCCGCATCCGCTTGACCCCGGGCCGTCGGCACGCTACTGCTCCGAATCGCGCGAATGGCTCCATCCCGCGGTGAGATGGAGCCATTCAGGCGATTCGAACGGAACGGAGTCAGCCGGCCACGTGCCGCTCGTCGGGGCCGTCGTAGTGCGACAACGGGCGGATCAGGGCGTTCGCGCCGGCCTGCTCGATGACGTGGGCCGTCCACCCCGTCACCCGCGCCGCGACGAACAGCGGCGTGAAGGTGAGCGTGTCGAAGCCGATGAGGCTGTACGCGGGGCCGGACGGGTAGTCGAGGTTCGGGTGGATCCCCTTGCGCTCGACGAACTGTGACTCCAGCGCGTCGTACAGCTCGGCGACGTCCTCCCGGCCGTAGTGCGCGACGAGGGTGTCGAGCGCGGCCTTCATGGTCGGCACGCGTGAGTCGCCGTTCTTGTAGACGCGGTGTCCGAAGCCCATGATCTTGCGCTTCTCCGCGAGGGCCTTGTCGAGCCAGGCCTCGACGGCGTCCGCCGAACCGATCTCGGTGAAGATGTGCAGCACGGCCTCATTCGCCCCGCCGTGCAGCGGGCCCTTGAGCGCGCCGATGGCCCCGACCACAGCCGAGTAGATGTCGCTGAGGGTCGAGGTGATGACCCGGGCGGTGAAGGTCGAGGCGTTGAAGGAGTGCTCGGCGTAGAGGATCATCGACCGGTTGAACGCGTCGACCACGACCGGGTCGGCCTCCTCCCCGAAGGTCATCCAGAGGAAGTTCGCCGAGTAGTCGAGGTCGTCGCGCGGAGCGATGAGCTCCTGGCCGCGACGGCGACGCTGGCCGTAGGCGACGATGGCCGGCAGCGCGGCGAACAGGCGGATGCTGCGCGCCAGGTTCTGCTCGGGGCTGCCACCGGCGTCGAGCACGGAACCGCCGGCCTCGGGGTCCGATGCGCCGATCAGGCTCACGGCCGTGCGCACCTCGTCCATCGGGTGCGCCTCGAGGGGCACGAGGTCGATGGCGGCCTTCACGTTGTCGGCCAGGGCGCGGTGCTTCCGCTCCTCCAGCCGGAACGCCGCGAGCTCGTCGCCCGTCGGCAGCTCGCCGTTCCACAGCAGGTACGCCACGGCCTCGAAGGACTGCGTGTCTGCGAGCTCCTGCACCGGATAGCCGCGGTAGAGCAGGCTGTTCGTCTCGGGGTTGACCTTCGAGATCGCCGTCGTGTCGACGACGACCCCCGCGAGGCCCTTCTTGATGTCCGGCTCGGTCATGGTCACTCCTTCGTGTACTTCGACTCGTCGCTGCGCTCCTCGCTCAGCAACCGCGTCGTGTGTCCGCTTCGCTGCGCTCAGCGACCGGTGTTGTCGAGTGTGAAGTTGAAGACGCCGGAGTCGAAACGGTTGTACGACTCGTAGTCGATCAGCTCGTAGAGGTCGGCGCGGTGCTGCATCTCCCCGAGCTTCGAGGTCAGGTGCCCCTCGTCGTTCAGCGTATCGAGCGCACGGCCCGCCGCCCCCATCGCGATCCGCAGCAGCGACACCGGCCAGATGACCACGCGCACCCCGGCATCGCGGAGGCTGTCGACGGAGAACAGCTCGCTCTTGCCGAACTCGGTCATGTTCGCGAGGATCGGCACGTCCAGCGCCGCGGCCATGGCCTCGAACTCGCCGATCGTGCGCATGGCCTCGGGGAAGATCGCGTCCGCCCCCGCGTCGACGAGCGCCTTGGCCCGGTCGATCGCCGCGTCCAGCCCCTCGATCGCCCGGATGTCGGTACGCGCCATGATCAGGAAGTTCTCGTCGCGGCGAGCGTCGGCGGCGGCGCGGATGCGCTTGATCGCGGTGTCCTCGTCGACCACGGCCTTGCCGTCCAGGTGTCCGCAGCGCTTCGGGTTGATCTGGTCCTCAATGTGCGTTCCCGCGAGACCGGCGTCCTCGAGCTCCTGGATCGTCCGCGCGACGTTCATCGGCTCGCCGAAGCCGGTGTCGGCGTCGACTATCGCGGGGAGGTCGGTCATGCGGGCGATCTGCTTCGCGCGCCCGGCGACCTCGGTGAGCGTGGTGAGGCCGATGTCCGGCAGCCCGAGGTCCGCGGAGAGCACGGCACCCGAGATGTAGACGCCCTCGAACCCCTTCTCCTCGATGAGCCGGGCGCTCAGCGGGTTGAACGCGCCGGGGAACCGCAGCAGCTCCCCCGAGGCGAGCCGCTCCCGGAACAGGCGCCGCTTCTCGGCCGGCGTCGCGGTGGAGTACAGCATCAGATCTCCTTCGTCATCGTGCGTCGACAGGCTCAGCATGCTTCGACAAGCTCAGCAACCCAGCGGCGCTTCGACAGGCTCAGCAACCCCGCTGGCTGGGTCCCTGAGCCTGTCGAAGGGCATCAGAACAGGCCCGTCGGGGCGTCGGCGTCGTCGAGCAGACCGGGCTTCGCGACGATCGAGAGCTCGGCGACCTCGGCGGCCGTGAGCTCGGGCAGGCGCTGCACGAGCTCCAGGAACCGCTCGATCTCGGCGGGCTCGAGCACGGGCTCCGCGAGCAGGCGGAACTTGGCGATGTAGTTCTCCCGCGCGAACGGGCGCGCGCCGAGGGGGTGGGCGTCGGCGACGGCGATCTCGTCCACCACGGTCGAGCCGTCGGTGAGGCGGATCTCGACGCGGCCGCCGAACGCCTTCTCGTCCGGGTCCTCCGAGTGGTAGCGGCGGGTCCATTCCGCGTCCTCGGCCGTGGTGATCTTGTGCCACAGCGCGACGGTGTCGGGGCGGCCTGCGCGCTCCGGCGTGTAGGAGTCGACGTGGTGCCAGCCGCCGTCCTGCAGCGCCACCGCGAAGATGTACGGGATGGAGTGGTCGAGGGTCTCGCGGGAGGCCGTCGGGTCGTACTTCTGCGGGTCGTTCGCTCCCGAGCCGATCACGTAGTGCGTGTGGTGGCTGGTGTGCAGCACGATCGAGGCGATGTTCGCGGGGTCGCGGAGGGCCGGGTTCGCGGTGCCGAGCTTGCGGGCGAGGTCGATCCACGCCTGCGCCTGGTATTCCGCGGAGTGCTCCTTCGTGTACGAGTCGAGGATCGCGCGCTTGGCCTCCCCGGCAGCGGGCAGCGGCACCTCGTAGGCCGCGTCCTTGCCGTCGAGCATCCACGCGATCACGCCGTCCTCGCCTTCGTAGATCGGCGCGGGGCTCGTCTGTCCGCGCATCGCCCGGTCGACGGCCTCGACGGCCATCTTCCCGGCGAAGGCCGGGGCGTGCGCCTTCCAGGTGGAGATCTCGCCCTTGCGGCTCTGGCGCGTGGCGGTCGTGGTGTGCAGCGCCTGACCGACCGCCTGGTAGATCGTCTCGACATCGAGGCCGAGGAGGGTGCCGATGCCTGCGGCGGCGGACGGGCCGAGGTGCGCGACGTGGTCGATCTTGTGCTTGTGCAGGCAGATCGCGCGCACGAGGTCCATCTGGATCTCGTAGCCGGTGGCGATGCCGCGCACGAGCGCGCGGCCGTCCTTGCCGGTGTGCTGCGCGACAGCGAGGATCGGCGGGATGTTGTCGCCCGGGTGCGAGTACTCGGCGGCGAGGAACGTGTCGTGGTAGTCGAGCTCGCGCACGGCCACGCCGTTCGCCCAGGCCGCCCACTCCGGGCTGGTGCGGCGGTCGAGGGGTGTTCCGAACAGGTTGGCGCCGACCCCACCCGTCGAGACGGGGTGACTGAACGCCTGCGCGCGGGCGGCGACGATCGGCGCACGGGTGAGGGAGGCCGCGGCGACGGACGCGTTGTCGATGATGCGGTTGATGATCATGTCGACGACGGGCTGCTCGACCTCGACCTGGTCGACTGCGACCTCGGCGATCTTCCACGCGAGCTGATCCTCGCGGACGAGGTTCTCGGAGCTGGCGTGCACGCGGACGTGGTGGGTGACGGTCATGAGTGTCCTTCGCTGTCAGGGAGGGAGTCGAGGATGCCGGTGAGCGCGTTGTGCAGGTGCACGTGCGTGGCATGGGCGGCGAGGTCGCCGTCGCGGGCGGCGAGGGCCTCGGCGATGGTGCGGTGCTCGGCCGCGGAGGCGGCGAGCCGGGCGGGCTTGTCCCGCGCCATGCGCCGCACGCGGACGAGGTGGGTGCGGACCGTGCGCAGCGCCGCAGCGATGTAGTCGTTGGCGACGGCGTCGTCGAGGGCCGCATCGAATCGCGCGATCAGGGCGTAGTAGGCATCGCGGCCCTCCGCCCTGGTGAGGTCCACGTGGGCGAACTCCGCGGCCAGCGCGGCGAACCGGTCGGCGTCACCCCGGACGGCCGCCAGTCGGGCGGAGGTCTCCTCCAGCGCGCGACGGATCTCGAACAGGGACCGGATGTCGTCGGCGTCGAGGTCGGCGACCACGGTCACGCGGGGCGACTGCTGCACCACCAGGCCGTCGGCGGCCAGGCGGCGCAGCGCCTCTCGCAGCGGGGTCCGGCTCACGCCGAGGCGCTCGGCCTGCTCCACCTCGCCGAGCACGTACCCGGCCGGCAGCTCCCCGGACTGGATGCCGTCGAGGAGCGCCGCATAGGCGCGATCGCCTATGGACGTGCGCTCGACGGGAAGAACCATTCCGTCAGTGTATACATAAACCTCCCCAGCTGGTCCGCTTCTCGGGCGCGGGCGGTCGATTCGTATACATAATCTCCGTCCACCCGCCCCGCACTCGGGCACAGCTTCGGAGAGCGCCGGGGACACGCCGTACGGCGGCGCCGGGGGCCGGCGTGTCGGCTCCGATCTCCGAAGTCGTGCCCGCGGGACGCCGCTCAGGGGGCGGGGCGGGGCTCGCCGAGCTTCACGACGACCACGCCGGCGAGCACGAGCACGCCCCCGAGGGCCTGCAGCGGGCCGGGGAGCTGCCCAAGTAGGAGCCAGCCGAAGAGCAGGGCCGCCACGACCTCGGCGAGCGCGACGAACGAGGCCAGCCGGGAGCCGAGCATCCGCGTCGAGACGATGCCGAGCACGTACGCGAGGGCCGTGGCGATCACGCCGATCGCGAGGACCGGCACGAACCACGGCACCGCGCCGAACCGGTAGTCGACGTCGGCCGTCGTCCACGCGAACGGCAGCACGCCGACGAGCGCGGCGAGGCTCAGACCCACGGCACCGAGCAGCAGCCCACTGCCCGCGAGGGCGATCGGCGGGATCCCGGTGTCGGCCCTGGCAGACAGCACGAAGTAGCTCGCGGCCCCCACCATCGCCCCGAGTGCCCAGAGGACACCGACGACATCCACCTGCGCCCCGGCGACGATGTCGAGCATGAGGACGAGCCCGACGAAGGCGATGCCGGCACCGAGGACGCTGCGCCGCGTGGGACGCTCGCCCCGGCGCAGCCAGAGCCAGAGGAGCACGGCGACCGGGGCGGTGTACTCGATGAGCAGCGCGATCCCGACGTCCATCAACGCCACGGCCTGGAAGTAGCAGAGCTGGGTGGCGGCGACGGCGAGGAGGCCGTAGGCAGCGACCATCCCCGCGTTCTGCCCGAGGGCACGCCACCGCCCGCGGAGCGCGAGGACCGTGGGGACGAGCAGCACGAGCGCCGCGACCCAGACCCGCACCGTGACGGCAGCGCCCGGCGTCCATCCCGCGTCGATGAGTCCACGTGCCCACGCCCCGGAGGAGCCGAACGCGAAGGCGGCGGCGACAGCGAGCGGCAGGCCGAGGCGCACCCCGGTCCGGGTGCGCGGAGTGTCATCAGCCACGGTGCTCATGAGGGATGACGCTACGCCCGCCGGAGTAAGCTGTCAACATGGTCTTCACCGATGACACAGAGGATGCGCTGCGCGCGGCGGTCTGGCTCGCGAACTCGGCGGAAGACCCGGACACCCTGGTCGACATCGACGACGAGAAGGCCTTCCTTCGGGTGTTCCCGTACACGGGACGGGTCGACGGGGACACGGTGGAGCTCGACGACCTCCGCGCTCTGCGGTCGCGCCTCCGCGCCATGCTGCTCGCTCCGCGCGACGAGATGGCCGCACACGTCAACGCCGCTCTCGCCGAGGTGCGCCTGACCCCGCGGCTCGTGCGCCACGACGAGCTGGACTGGCACCTGCACGGCCTCGCCGACGAACGCCCGCTCGCCGAACGGGTGCTCGTGGAGACCGCGATGGCCCTGATCGACGTCATCCGCACGGACGAGGGCTCTCGCCTCACCGTCTGTGCGGACGGGACATGCCAGGCGATCGCCCTCGACCTCTCCCGCAACCGCTCCAAGCGCTACTGCTCGACGAGCTGCGCCAACCGCAACGCCGTCGCGGCGTACCGCGCCCGCCGCGCCGCCGGCTGACCCCGCTGCGCGCCCCGCTCGGAGACCGCAGACCGGAAAGCGGTCCGAGCGGAATCGATGCTGCCCGCTCTTCACAAACGATTATCGATTAGTGTAATGTCGCGAGCGGCCCTCCCTCATGCATCAGGAAAGGATCAACGATGATCAAGGCCCGAGTCCTCCCCCTCGTCGGCATCGCGGCGGTATCCGCCCTCGCCATCGCCGGCTGCTCGACCACCGCCGGCGACGACGGCGGCGATGCCGGTGGCGACGTCACCGTCCGCATGCTCGTGAACGTCACCCCGAACCTGACCGAGGAGTTCTGGAACGACCTCGTCGCGCCGTTCGAGGACGCCAACCCGAACATCGACGTCGTCATCCAGAACCCGGGTGCGGAGGGCGTCGAAGCCGCCGTGCCGCGCCTGCTGGCCGCCGGCGACGCTCCCGACGTCGTGCAGTCCATCGCCCCCACCACCAAGCTCGCTCCCGAGCTCGTCGACCTCTCGCAGTACGAGTGGGCGTCGTCCGGTCCGCTCGCCGACCAGTACTCGATCGACGGCAAGAACTACATGGCCGGCATCGGCGTGCAGTTGCAGAGCCTCTTCTTCTACAACAAGACCGCGTTCGAGGAGGCGGGGATCACGGAGGTGCCGACCACGGTCGACGAGCTCACCGAAGCCCTCGGCAAGCTCAAGGACGCCGGGTGGACGCCCGTCCAGACCGGTGGCGACTGGATGACGAGCCACACCCTGCAGGCGCTCGGGCTGCCGACCATCATCGCCGAGGACCCGGAGTGGTTCCAGGACATCTCGGCGGGCGACGTCACCTTCAGCGAGACCTACGGCGATGCGGTCGAGACCTACGCGGACTGGGTGTCCGAGGGCTACATCCCGGGCGACGCGCTGGGCATCAAGTACCCGGACGCCGAGCAGGCCTTCCTCTCGGGCAAGACCGCGGTGTACTCGATGGGAAGCTGGTTCGCCGGCACCCAGGCGAAGGCCGCCGACTCCGCGGACATCGGCGTCTTCCGCGCCCCCGCCATGAGCGCCGACGAGCAGCCCGCGATGGGCGCCAACATCGCCAGCCCGTACTCGATCCTCAAGGCGAGCAAGAACCAGGACGCGGCGGCGAAGCTCATCGAGTTCCTCACCACCGACCAGACCGCGGTGAGCGACCAGCTCGCGGTCGACGGCAACTTCCGCGACGGCTACGAGTACGACATGACGCCGCTCGGCGAGGAGCTGCTGCAGATCGTGGCCGACACCCCGGCTGAGGCCTACACGCCCACCGGTGGCGGCTACGGCGAGCGCACGCTCCCCGACGGCTACTCGGGCGAGATCAACACCCAGACCCAGGCCCTGCTCGGCGGCGCACCCGCCGACCAGGTGCTGCAGGCCATGGACGACTGGTTCGCCGCCAACGCCGGTTGACCCTCGCGGCGCCCGGGACGCGACATCCGTCCCGGGCGCCGTCCCGGCGCTGCCCCAGCGCCTCCCCCTGAACGCGCCACCGAGAACGAGAGTGCCGCCATGACTCCGCCCACCACGACCGCGCCGCCGCCGGCCGCCGCCGCCACCCCGACAGGACCATCGACGCCGATGAGCTCGCCCCCCGCCCCGCGCCGCCGCACGGCGCTGCAGCAGTGGCGGAAACGGATCCCCGGCATCCTCATGGGCGGCCCGGCCGTCGCGGTCTTCCTCGCGATGTTCGTCATCCCGATGATCCTCGCGGCGGTGCTCAGCTTCACCGACTGGAACGGGTACAGCCTCAACTTCAACTTCATCGGCTGGGACAACTACATCAAGGCGTTCCGCAGCCCGCGCTCGACCCAGGCCGCGATCTTCACGGGCATCATCGCGGTGGTGGGCACGATCCTCTGCAACGCCATCGGCCTCGCGATCGCCGCCCTCATCTCCGGGCCCGGCCGCTCGAACACGATCCTGCGCACGATCTTCTTCTACCCGTACGTGATCAGCGCCCTCATCATCGGCTTCCTCTGGTCGGCGATGCTCTCCCCCACCGGCGCCGTCAACGGCCTGCTCAGCACGCTCGGCCTCCCGGCGATGCCGTTCCTCACGGACCCGACCTTCGCCAAGGCGAGCGTGATCTTCACGATCGTGTGGTCGCACTTCGGCTTCAACATGATCCTGTTCCTCGCCGGCATCAAGTCCGTCCCCGCGGAGTACTACGAGGCGGCGACCGTGGACGGCGCCTCGCGGTGGCAGCAGTTCCGCTCCATCACGCTGCCGCTCATCGCCCCCGTCTTCACGGTGAACCTCGTGCTCACCCTCGTCGGGCTCCTCAAGGCGTACGACGTGGTGCTGTCGCTCACCGACGGAGGGCCCGCCGGCTCGACGCAGACGATCGTCTACCAGATCCTCAAGGACTCCTTCGCGAACTCGGCCCTCGGCTTCGGCGCCGCGCAGTCCATGATCCTCCTCATCGTCACCGCAGTCGTCGGCCTCGCCGTCACGCTGGTGCGACGCCGCGCCGAGCAGAAGGCGACCGACTGATGAAGCAGACCCGCAACCGCCCGGCCCTCGCCGTCAGCACGATCCGGTGGATCGTCCTCGGCGTCGTCGCGATCACGATGCTGATCCCGATGTACACGATGCTGATCAACGCGTTCAAACCGCAGGCCGACATCATCGAGAACCCGCTGCTGATCACTCCGCAGATGTTCACGTTCGACTACCTGTGGGCCGCGATCACGAGCAGCAAGTTCAACGTGATCGCCGCGTACGGCATCACGCTGCTGTTCGTCGTGCTCGTGAACCTCTGCTGCATCGCCCTCGCCGCGCCCGTCGCCTACGTCATCGCCCGCGGGCGGTCGAAGTGGCACCTGGGACTGCTGCTCCTCTTCGTCTCCGGGCTCTTCATCCCCGGCCAGGTGACGCTGATCCCCGTGGTCTTCGTGCTGCGGGTGCTCGGGCTCATCAACACGATCCCCGGGTTCATCCTCTTCGAGACCGCGGCGACCCTGCCGGTGACGATCTTCCTGTTCACCGCCTACCTCCGCAGCGTCCCGCGTGACATCGACGAGGCGGCGTCGCTGGACGGCGCCGGGCCCATCCGCGCCTTCTGGGCGTGCATCTTCCCGATCATGAAGCCCGTCGTCGCGACGGTCGTGGTGCTCAACTCGATCGGCGTGTGGAACGACTTCGTGAGTCCGCAGATCATCCTCGGGCCGAGCTCCGGGATCTACACGGTGACCACCGGCGTCTACGCGGCGGTCGGACAGTTCTCGACCGACTACACCCAGGTGTTCCCGACCCTCCTGCTGGCCGTGCTGCCCGCGATGGTGTTCTTCATCGTGATGCAGCGCCACATCATCGGCGGCCTGGTCGCCGGAGCGACGAAGGGATGACCGTGCCGGAGACCCCGCTCACCCGTCCGCTGCGCACGATCCCGGCCTGGGCCGTGCTGCAGCGCCGGCTCTTCGCCGAGGTCGAGGAGGCCCGCCGCCTCTTCCGCGACCGCTACACGCTGCCGGACGGCCGCCTCCGCGGCGTCGCCGAGTTCATCGACCGCGACGGCGTGGACGACCTGTACGAGCCCTTCTTCAACTGGCCCGCGTTCTACCTGCTCGGCGGCTCCGACGAGGTGCTCGCCGACGCCAAGCGGCACTGGGAGGGCGTGACCGTGCAGCTCGCCGACGCGGGCATGCTCACCGAGGAGTACGACAACGGCTACGACTGGTTCCATCAGGGCGAGTCGCTGCTGTTCCTCGCCGGCATCTGCGCCGCCGACCCGGCCGACACCGCGTTCGCCGCGCGTGCCGCCCGGTTCTCGGCCCTCTTCACCGACCCCGCGAAGGGCAACTACGACGCCGAGCGCAACATGATCCGCTCGCCGCACAACGGCGCTCTGGGTGCCCGCGAGGGGCTGGACGAGAAGATCGTGCCGTACACGGCCGACCGGGACGAGATGCGCCCCTACGGTCTGCCGCTGCACGGCCTGGACGGCATCGCCTCCTGGGACGACCTCGCCGACCCCGCCCACGCCCAGCGGATGGCGGAGGAGATGCAGCGCCGCGCGGCGGGTGACATCGCCGTGAACCTGGCTGCGACCTCCCTCGCCGCGAATCGCTGGCTCTACGACGGCGACGAGGAGACGGCCGCGTGGATCCGCCGGTACGTCGACGGCTGGCGCGCGCGGGCGGACGGGGGCCTGCTCCCCGACAACGTCGGCCCCGACGGCACCGTCGGCTC
Source organism: Microbacterium sp. str. 'China' (assembly GCF_002993305.1). NCBI lineage: Bacteria > Bacillati > Actinomycetota > Actinomycetes > Micrococcales > Microbacteriaceae > Microbacterium > Microbacterium sp. str. 'China'. The sequence goes on from NZ_CP027434.1 coordinate 3,084,022, forward strand.
TCTCCACGACGGCCGCTGGTGGGGCGGACACTACGGCTGGGCCTGGCCGCATGGGCTGCACTCCGTCGGCATGAGCGCCCTGATCGGCGCGCTCAACCACGCGCTCGTCACCGGCGACGACGGCGCCCTCGACCTCGTGCGCACCATGCTCGACACCGTGCTCGCCGAGGCGCGCAGCGGCAGCGTCGCGGAGTCCACGTACAGCCTGCGCGGCGGGTGGATGGCTCGGCTCGGCGCCGCCGCCACCGAGCCCGCCCTGCTGGTCCCCTACCGCCACGGCTCGGACGGCTGGTTCGACTACGGTCCGCTGCAGCTCGATCTCCCCCTGTGGCTGTGGTGGTGGTCGCGGCGGCCGTCCGACCGGGAGCGGCTGGAGACGGCGATCGCCGGCCTCCCCTCCTCCGCCGACCTCGTCGCGCCGTTCCGCGACAAGGAGGAGGCGGGTCACGAGGCCGGCTGGTTCGCGTACCTCTCCGGCGACCTGCCCGATTATCCGGTGCGGGCGCTGGAGATGGCGCTCGGCCAGGTGGCACGTCGCGCCGCGATGATGCTCGCCGACGACCGCGATCCCGACGCCGCACACCTGCACTTCTGGCAGCGCGTGAATCCCGTGGTGACGGAGGTGCTGACGCAGCTCGTCGGCGGGGCGCCACAGGTGCTCTACAACGGCGGACTCGGTTTCACGGCGCTCCGCTACGAGGACGTCGACCGCGCGCGGCCCGGACTCCCGGAGGACGTCGCCGCGCTCGTGCACCGCCTCGACGACGACGGCATCGGCGTGCAGCTCGTGAACACCTCTGCCGTGCACACCCGCACCGTGCGGCTGCGCGGCGGGCGCTTCGGCCTCGACCGGATCGTGCGGGTCACGGCGACCGGCGAGGAGCCCGGCTTCTGGCCCGGCGCCTCGGGCACCTACACGGCCCCGGACGCCCCGACCGTCACCACGACCTTCGACGTGGACGACGACCTCGTGGTGACCCTGCCCCCGGCGCACAGCGCCGATCTCGACCTGACCATCGCGCGTGCGACCGGCTCGCCGCGCCACCTGTTCCCTGAAGGAGACGCATGAGCGCCGATCTGATCCGACCCGACTTCGCCCTGCCCGTGCGGGGTGGGGCCTACCAGCGGCCCTCGCCCGAGGTGGTCGAGTCCTTCGACGCGATCTCCTCCGCCACCGCGTGCGCCAAGCTGCACGGACTCGGGATCCGCCGCAGCTACATCGACGGACCGGAGCCGCTGAGCCTCGGCCAGCGCGTCGTCGGCTCGGCGCTGACCCTGCAGTTCATGCCGCAGCGCGAGGACATGGCCTCGGGCGACGGCCAGGAGTACGCCGAGCGGCACACCGCCCTGTGGCACGTGCTCGAGGCCGTGCAACCCGGCGACGTGCTGGTGATCCAGGCGTACGGCAGCCGGTTCTCCGGGTGCATCGGCGACATCCTCGCGCGCTACTTCGCGCGCAAGGGGGGCGCGGGGATCGTCGTGGACGGCCGCATCCGCGACGCCGGCCGCATCCGCGAGCTCGGGATCCCGGTGTGGTCGACGGGCACGACCCCGCACTACGCCTCGCAGTCGGAGCTGGTGCCGTGGGCGTACGACGTGCCCGTCGCGGTGGGCGGGGCCCTGTGCATGCCGGGCGACCTCGTGGTCGCGGACGACGACGGCCCTGTCGTGGTGCCGCAGGCCATGGCACCGCGGGTCGTGGACGACGCGCGCGATCATGAGGAGTGGGAGGTGTTCAGCCGCCGCCGTCTCGACGAGGGCGCACGCCTGAGCGACTACTACCCGTTGACCCCCGACAGCCGCGAGGAGTACGAGGCATGGCGTTCCGTCCAGAGCTCCGTCCGCTGAACCCCGAGGTCGCCGCGCGCGACGACGTCGGACTGGGGTGCGCGCCGATCGGCAACCTCTTCGCCCCCGTACCCGACGGCGACGCGGTGGCGACCGTGCAGTCCGCGCTCGCCCGCGATGTCCGTTTCTTCGACACCGCACCGCTGTACGGCTCGGGCGAGAGCGAGCGGAAGCTCGGCCTCGCCCTGCGCGGCGTGCCGCGGGACGACTACGTGATCGCGACGAAGGTCGGCCGGGTGCTGGTCGATGCGGACGGCCGCCCCGTCGCGGGCGCCGCGAGCGGGCACGACTCCGTCGTCGACCTCAGCAGGGACGGCGTGCGGAGGAGCCTCGACGGCAGCCTCGCCCGGCTGGGTGTCGATCGCGTGGACGTGCTGCACCTGCACGACCCCCTGGACGTGGAGGCGGCGTTCGCGACGGCGCTTCCGGCCCTCGTCGAACTGCGCGACGAAGGGGTGGTGCGCGCGATCAGCGTGGGGCTGGGACGGCTCGACCCCCTGGAGCGCTACGTCGCCGAGGCGCCGCTCGACGTGGTGATGGAGGCCGGTCGGCTCACGCTGCTCGACCGCACCGCCCTGGACCGGTTGCTGCCGACCGCGGCGGCCCGCGGCATCGGGGTGCTCGCGGCCGCGGTGTTCAACTCCGGCATCCTCGTCGACCCGGTCGGCTCCCCCTTCTTCGAGTACAAGCCGGCACCCCCGGAGCTCCGAGAGCGGGCACAGCGCCTGCAGGCCGTCTGCGCCTCGTACGGCATGCACCTCGCGGACGCCGCGGTGCAGTTCCCGCTGCGGCAGGGCGCGGATGCGGTGGTCGTCGGGGCACGGACCCGCGCCGAGGTGGACGCGTTCGTGGACGGCCTCGACGCCGCGCTGCCCGCCGCACTGTGGGACGCCCTCGATGCGGAGGCTGCATGACCGCGCGGCCCGGGAGCTGACGTGCGGATCGTCGACGCCCATGTGCACGTCTGGGATGCGGACGCCGTGCCGATCCCGTGGTTCCGCGACGACCTCGGGCTCCCCCGGCAGGCCGCGGCCGCTCGTCTCGGACGGGAGCTGGCCGACGCCGGCGTCTCCTCCGCCATCGCCGTGCAGGCGGCGGACTCGGTGGCGGAGGCGGAGTGGCTGACCGCGACCGCCGCCCGCGACCCGTTCCTGCGGCGCGTGGTGCTGCAGTACACCCCCGCGCCGGGACGAGCCGCCGGCGCCACGGCGGTCGCGTTCTCTCCCGCCGTCGTCGGCGTGCGCGCCGCGGTGCCGCAGTTCGCCGCGGATCTCTCGGATGTGGACGGCCTCGACGCCCTCGCCACCCACCTCGGCGCGACCGCCCGCACCCTCGAACTGCTCATCCGCCCTGACCAGCTGCCCGCCGCCGCCGCCCTGTCCCGACGGCACCCCGACACCGCGATCGTCGTCTGCCACCTCGGCCTCGGCGCCCGGACGGCCGATGGCGCATGGCTCTCCGCCCTCACCGAGGCCGCGTCGGCTCCGGGGGTGTCGGCGAAGGTCTCCGGGCTCGACCTCACGGCGCGCGGGGCGGACGAGTCGCGGGAACTGCTGCGCTCCGCTTTCGCCCTCTTCGGCGCGGATCGACTGATGTACGGCAGCGACTGGCCGATGTCCACGCGGACCACGACCTACGGGGAGGTTCTCGCCGCGACCCGGCAGGCTCTTCCTCCGCTCTCCGCTGCCGAGGCTCGAGCATTCTGGTCCGGCACCGCCGACCGCCTCTCCCCCTTCACCGCGTAGCCCCCGTCGCAGTTTCGCCCCGAGGTCGCAGGGATTCCGGGGATGGATGTGACCGCGTGCCGAATCTGCGACCTCGCGCAGGGACTCCGGCCAGCCATGCGACCTCGGTGCGAAACTGCGACCTTGCGCGGCGGGAAGCGGGGTCAGTCGAGGAGGGTGCCGGCAGCGTGGGCGCGGAACAGGGAGGACGCCGCCTCTTCGTCGCCGGCCTCCAGCGTGTCGAGCAGGCCCTTGTGCCAGTCCGCGACCTCGTGCCAGTCCCCCGTGAAGGTGGGGTCGCCGAGCACGTGCATGACGCGCAGGCTCGGCTCCAGGAGGTCCCACATGCGGGGGAGGTACACGTTGCCGCTGGCCTCGATCACCGCACGGTGGAAGGTGAAGTCGAGCTCGCGGAACCGGGCGAGGTCTTCCGCCTCAGCCGCCTCATGCATCTGCGCGATGAGGCCGACGAGCTCGGCCCGGCGAGCGGGGTCGAGCGCTCCGCAGGCCAGCCGTCCCGCCAGCCCCTCCAGCTCGACGCGCGCGACCTTCGCCTGCGCCGCCTCCTCCGCGGAGTAGCTCGCGACGAAGTTGCCCTGATGCCGCACGTGCGACACGAGCCCCTCGTGCGCGAGCCGCTTGAGGGCGTCGCGCACGGGCGCCTGGCTCACCTGCATCTGCCGGGCGAGCTGCGACTCCACGAGCTGCTCGCCGGGGGCCAGCGTCGAGTCCTTGATCATCGCCTTGATGAGCGCGTAGATCTGATCCGACAGCAGTCCGCGCTGCAGTCCGGCCGTGCCGAGAGCATCCGTCATGACCATCAGTCTACGTCCATTATCGACTATCGCTAATGGACGCGGCCGTGCGCCAGGCATCCGCGATGAGGGCGGATCCGCGGGGCGTCGGGTGCACCCCGTCCGGCGCCAGCTCGACGGCCGGATACTGCTCCGTCGCCGCCGTGAACACCTCGTGCAGGGGCACGAACGCCGCCCCGTGTTCCGCGGCGAGAGCCCGCACCGCCGCCCGCTTCCCGTCGAGGTCGTCGAGCCACGTGCGCTGCTCCTCCGTCACCGGGAGGAAGTACGGCTCCATGAGGATCAGCCGCGGGGCGTGCGCGGCCACCGCGCGGCCGAGGAGGTCGCCGAGCGTCGCGGCGAAGTCCTCGGCCGAGGTCGGGTCGTCGCTGTCGAACCGCCGCCACATGTCGTTCACGCCGACGTACACGGTCAGCAGCTCCGGCGCCGTCGGCAGCAGCTCCGCGTCCCACCGCGCGGCCAGGTCGCGGGCGCGGTCCCCCGCGACCCCGAGGTTGCGGACCGTCGCCCCAGCGGCCTGCAGCTCGGGGGCGAGGAGCGACACATAGCCGTCCCCGAAGGACTCCGGGTCGGAGCGATCGCGCCCCGCGTCGGTGATCGAGTCTCCGATGAAGGTCACCCGCATCGTGGCACGTCCTGTTCGTCGTTCTTGAGCTTCGGTCGCACCGAGATCGGGAGCTCGACGCTCGCGCCAGCGTACGTCACGGTGAGCGTGTGGTGCGGGCGCACCTTGCTGCTGTCGAAGCCGCTGACCATGTCCGCCGTCACCTGCTGGGTGGTGCGGGATCCGTCGCTCCAGTCCACGCCCAGCAGCATGCCGGTCACGTCGAGCTCCTCGCCGCGCACGTAGCGGGTCTTCGGGTCGGCTTCGGGCGCCCAGCAGATGCCGGTCACCGTCGCGGGCGGCGGTGTCGGCCGCACGGCCAGGGTGTTCGTCTTGCCGTAGTGGTAGACGTTGAAGAAGCCGTCCGCACCGATGCGGAGGTTCTCCCTGGCGTCGACCATGTTCCACACCGTCACGTCGTCGACCCGGAGCACGATGCGGGTGCCGCCGTCCTCGGCGACGGCCCCGAACTCGATCCGGTGCGTGGAGTTCGGCTCGATGACCGTGTTGGGGATGCTGTCGAGCGTGGTCTGGCCCGGGGTCCAGCTCTGGAACTCGATCACGTCCTCCTTGATCACCGCGAGGTATCCGGTGTTGGAGTTCTGCCAGGCGGGAAGGCCGGTCTGGTCGGAGCGCGCCTGGAAGCCGTACCAGCCCCCGTCGAAGGCGCCGAACTCCGCCTCGAACTGCAGCAGGGTGTCGCCGAAGCGCTCGGCCTCGTAGCCGTGCACGCCCTGACCGCTGATCACGACACCCGTGTCGTCCACCGCGATGAGGTCGGACTGGCTCCAGTTCGCCCCGTCCTTCAGCTGGCCGTCCAGGCGGGTGGTCGGGTACTCGGCATCGTCCACGGTCACGGTGACCGTGTCGCTGAGGCTCGGATCGGCGACCGAGGTCGCGGTGATCGTCGCCGTGCCGGCCGTGACCCCGGCGATGCGTCCGCCGGAGACCGTGGCGACCTCCGGCGCGTCGGTCGTCCAGGTGACCCGGGCGTCGCTGGCGTCCTCCGGGGCGACCGTGGCCGCGACGGACCGCCGCTCCCCCACGGTCAGTCCCACGGCGTCGGCGTCCAGGCTCACGCCCGTCACCGGCACCCCGGAGAGCGAGAACCCGATGTCGTCGAAGTCGAGCGAGGCGTAGTTCTCCACGTAGAACCCGACCCGACCGGCCTTGCCGGGGCCGGGGTCGGCGCCCTCCAACGCGATCGCCCCGTTCACGGAGATCCGGATCTGCCCGTCCTGCACAGCGATGCGGACGTGCGAGGTCTCCCCGGGGGTCAGGCCCTGCGCCGCCGGCACGACCTTCTCGGCGACGACCTTCCAGGCGTCGTCGAAGATCGTCCAGGTCGGCCCCGCCGCGGCCTGGCGGAAGCGGATGTAGCCGCCGCCCTCGCCGTTGCGGTCGTAGACGATGAGTCCCGCGTTGGCGGGGGTCGTGGCCGGGGCCGTGACGTCGAAGTCGAGCACGAACTCCGTGAAGTCCCGCGGCAGGATGCTGTTGGCTCCCTTGAGGATGCGGTACACCTTGTCGCCCGACGCATCCACCTGGATGGAGCGGTTCGGGTCGGTCGGCCAGCCGTTCGCCCCCGACTCGAAGTCGGTGAAGTGCAGCACGCCGTCGCCCTCCTCGACGATCACCTCGATGGTCGCGGTCTTGGCGGCATCGGCCTTCGCCGTCGCCGTGACCGTGGTCGTGCCGGGGCCCATGCCGAGCACCACGCCCTTGTCGTTGACGGAGGCGACGGCGGTATCGGCCGAGGCGTAGGTCACCGCGGCGTCGTCGGCGTTCCAGGGCAGCGGAACGGCGCGCACGCGCACCTCGTCGCCCGCGTCGATCGTGAGCGTGTCGCTGTCGAACGCGATGTCCTCGAGCGGGATGGTCTGCGGCTGCTGCGTCTGCCCGATCGCGCCGTCGACGCCGATCTCGCCGAACGCGATGGCCTCGAAGCCCGGGATCTGGTCGAACACGGCCGCGTCCGCCTTCAGCGTGTAGTCGCCGTTCGCGGCGTCCACGAAGCCGGGGTCGGCGTCGGCCACCCAGTTGTCCTCGTAGTTCAGGAGGTTCTTCCCGTCTTTCGCGCCGTGCTCGTTGACGCCGGCCATGCGGGCCCGGTTCGGGTTCCACACGACGTTCTCCGCGAACGTGCTGTGGTTCGGGAAGTAGTGGTCGTCCTCGAAGAAGTGCGCGAGCTCGGGGTACTTCGTCAGATACGGCGTGCCGACGAAGTCGTTGTTGTCGGCGAACACCTTCTCCCAGGCCGGCATGTAGTCGCGGTCGACGACGTTGCCCTCCTGGTCGCCCATCCACTGCTCGTAGTTGTCGTACGGGGCGTAGGCGTCGACGAAGACGTTGTTGCGTGCCTCGATGTAGTCGGCCGAGCCGCTCTTGATCGCGCCGTTGCCCATGTTCACGAACACGTTCTTCTCGATCGTGAGGTCCCACGTGAAGTTGTCGGCGTAGATGCCCTCGACGCCCGCCATGCCGACGCCGATGTCGTGGAAGTAGTTCTCCCGGAACACGTGGCCGCGCTGCTGCGGGGTCTTGCCGGAGTTCATGTAGATGGCACCGAGGTCGTGGAACTGCTTGCAGACGTCGTACACCTCGTTGCGTTCGAACAGGTGGTCGTTGCCGTGCACGATGATCCCGGGATGCGGGGCGTCGTGGATCTCGTTGTCCCTGGCGATGTTGCCGACGCCGTCGAACATCACGCCCGGATTGTAGGCCTTGTGGTAGTACGCGAAGTCGGCGATCTCGGAGTTCTCGACCCGGTTGCGGCCGGGTTCGAGCGTCGTCTTGTCGCCGCCCTGGAGCACCACGCCGACGCCGCCGACGTGAGTGAGCCGGCTGTCGGTCACGGCGTGGTCGCGGCCGCCGCGGTTCACCGGAATGCCGTCGTACGTGTAGCGCCCCGGCGAGTTGATGAGCACGCCGCCGTCGGTGAAGTTGCGGATGTCGCTGTGCGAGATCGTCACGTGCGAGCCGCCGAGGATCACCGCGGCCGTCGCGCGGCCGTACTCCATCACGAGGTCGTCGAAGTTCACGTAGGAGGCCCCGTCGGCGCGCAGCATCGGCTCGTCGAGCGTCGTGACCGTCACGGCGCCGCGGCCGGACGTGAAGGCCGCGTTCGGGATGAGGTACAGCTTCCCGGCGTCGCGGTCGATGTAGTACTCGCCGGGGGCGTCGAGCTCCTCCAGCAGGTTCTGCGCGAAGTGGAAGTCGGGGAACCAGCTCTTCATGATCCCGGACATCTCGCCGTAGCGGAGGGTGATGGTCTTCGCCTCGGTGTCGATGCTCTCGATCTTGTTGTACGACCACTCCCAGCTGTAGCCGAAGATGCCGTCCAGCCAGACGTCCTCGGCCTGGGTCCAGTGCTTCGGGCGGTCGTAGCCGTAGCTGAACGTGCCGCCGCGCTCCTGCAGGTCGGCGTCGTTGCGGTCCGGCCCGGCGTCGATGATGTCGCCCATCTGCACGGTCGGGGTGGCCGCGTCGGCGTTGGGCCAGCGCGCGAGGGTCATGCCCTGGCCGTCGATGAACAGCTCCATGGGCGGGGTGGTGCTGACGTCGTTGGCCTTCCAGTAGCCGTGGCGGCTGAGCTGGCCGTAGTCGGTGATGCCGAGGTCGGCGAGGTCGATCCCGACGACACGGTCGCGGGCAGCCGGGTCGATGATGCGCTCGGTCACCGCCGCGTCGTCGACCGCGGCGAACTGGTCGCGCGGCAGCTCGCGACCGCCGGTGAGGGTGGCGGTCTCCCCCGGGTACGAGCGGTAGGTGATGGGGGCGTCGGCAGTGCCCGAGTCCTGCGCGCCGATCTCGAACGACGCCGAGCGGGGGTACGTGCCCTCCCGGAGGTACACCGTGAGGCCGTCGTCCGGGAGCGCGGAGTCCGCCTTCAGCGCGCGGATCCGGTCGCGGGCGCCTTCCAGCGTCGCGAGGGGGTCGTCGATCGTGCCGGAGGCCGCGTCGTCACCTCCCGGCGCGAGGTAGAGGGCGTCGTCGTCCGCGGCCGCAGCCGCCGACGGGACCGCCGCAGCGAGGGCGGATCCGAACACCGCCGCCAGGGTCAGGCTTGCCAGTACACGCTTCATCGCGTCTCCGAACTGTCGCTTCCCGCACGGCCGATGCGCGCGGCGCCGCGGGAGCGGCTGCTCCGACCGTAGCCAATCGATAATCGACTAGCAAGGATCGATACTGATCGTTTCGGTTCGTCGCTGCGTCACGACGCGCGCCCCACGCCGAGCAGGTGCGCCTAATGTTCTCGGGCCGCGAGGAGGGAGGTCGGGATGTGCCCGACCGCGAGGACGACCGCGGCCAGCGCGATCCACGGGTTCTGCAGCCAAGCCGCTGTGCCGAGGAAGGCGGCCACCGGCGCGAGGGCCATCGGGACCGGGATGCCGAGGACGGTGTCGAACAGCGCCGACCCGGGCCGGCCGCGGCGGAGGTAGCGGATCCAGAGGGCCCCGTACGCGAGCACCGCCAGCGCCACCGGCACCGCCCACCCCCACGCGATCGGGCCGGCCGCCGTGATCGCAGGGACCGTCATGCAGAGCGCCTGCCCTGCCCTCTCGAACACCAGGAGCACTCGGGGCACCGCCGGGCTCTCGAGCTTCGGTCTCGGCGGGAAGGGGATCAGCAGCAGGTTCGGCAGGAAGATCGCGAGACTCACCGCCAGGCCGAGCAGTGAGAACCCCATGTCGCGATCGTACCGAGGGCTACTCTCGCGGAATCAGTTCACAAAAGAAACACTTTCCACCAGTTTTTGACTATTGCGCTCTCCAGTTGACGTCGCCGTAATCTGCCGGAAATACTGAGGAAGCCCGAGACCGCACCGCGAGAGTGCGGACACATCACCCCAGGCCAAGGATGACCTAGATGACAGAACAGACCATTTCCTCACAGATAGGAACAGGTCGCCGGCCCCGTCGCCTCTCGGACGGGATGTTCGCGCTCCTCCTCACGGCTCCCGGCCTCGCGCTCCTCGCCGCCGTGGTCGTGTACCCGCTGATCACGGCCCTCATCACCGCGTTCTACAAGCAGAGCCTCGTCGAGCCCGGCCGCGAGTTCGTGGGCTTCCAGAACATCGTCGACGTGCTCACCGGCGAGTTCTTCCCGCTCCTCACCCAGACGCTCGTCTTCACCCTCGGCACGACCATCGCGCCGTTCGTGATCGGCTTCGGCCTCGCCCTCGCCCTGAACACGCGCATCCGCGGCGCCAAGGTGCTCCGCGGCCTCATGCTCATCCCGTGGCTGATCCCCGGCGTGGTCGTGTCGTTCCTGTGGATGTGGATCTTCAACGCCAACTACGGCGTGCTCAACGCGGCCCTGGAGACCGTCGGCCTCATCGACTCCCCCCAGGCGTGGCTCGCGAACCCCACCACCGCCATGATCGCCGTGATCGTCGCGAAGACGTGGCAGTCGTTCCCCTGGATGATGGTCATGCTCCTCGCCGGCCTGCAGACCGTGCCGATCGAGCTGCATGAGGCCGCCGAGATCGACGGCGCCGGCACCATCCGCCGCTTCTTCTCCATCACGGTCCCGCAGATGAGCGGCATCATCGGCCTCGTGATCCTGCTGGAGTTCATCTGGAACTTCCAGCACTTCGACATCATCTACGTCCTCACCGGCGGCGGTCCCGCCGGCTCCACCCAGACGTTCGCGACCGCGGTGTACGAGACCGCGTTCGACGGCTTCGACCTCGGCCACGCCGGGGCGATCGGCCTGCTCTGGATGATCCTGCTGATGGCGCTCGTCGTCGTCTACGTCCGTCTGTCCGAGAAGGGAGAGAAGCGATGACCGCCGTGCTGACCGAGGAGACGGTGGCCGCCGTCTCCGCCCCGCCCGCCGCGCCCCGCCGTCGGCGCCACCGCGCCGACCGCCGTGCCTCCACCGTGAGCGCCTGGATCGCCGTCGTCGTGTTCGGCGGGTTCGCCCTGCTGCCCGTGTACTGGCTGCTCGCGACCTCGCTGACCCCGCGTACCGAGGTGTTCAGCTACCCGCCGAAGCTGTTCCCCACCGAGATCACGTTCGAGGCCTACGCCGCCCTCGCGAACAACCCGGCCCTGTTCGGCTACCTCCGCAACAGCATCGTCGTCTCCGTCATCACCGCGATCCTCTCGGTGCTGGTATCGGCGTACATGGGCTACGCGTTCTCGAAGTTCCGCTACCGCGGCCGCCGCAGCCTCATGTACTTCGTGCTGGCGTCGCAGATGTTCCCGCAGGCGCTGCTGCTCATCACCCTCTACGCGGTGTTCTCGGCCTACGGCCTGCTCAACACCTACACGGCGCTCGTGCTGTCGTTCACGACGTTCACGCTGCCGCTGTGCGTGTGGATGCTGAAGGGCTTCTTCGACACGATCCCGGACGAGCTCATCGAGGCCGCCCGCGTCGACGGCGCCTCCCGCCTGCGCATCATCCACTCGATCGTGCTGCCGCTGGCCGCGCCCGGCCTCATCGCCGCAGGACTGTTCGCGTTCGTCCGAGGCTGGAACGACTTCATCTTCGCCCTCACGCTCGCCGGTCCCGACAAGCAGACCCTGCCGCCGGGACTCGTCAACACGTTCATCGGCGAGGCGTCCACCGCCTGGCCCGAGCTCATGGCGGCTTCGCTCGTGGTCTCGCTCCCCGTGGCCATCGCGTTCATCGCCCTGCAGCGCTTCCTCGTCGGCGGACTCACCGCCGGCGCGGTCAAGGGCTGACCCGCACCACCCCCTCATCCGCAGTCCCTCGAAGAAGAGAGCACCCCCATGTCCGAGAACACCACCGTCTCCCGTCGCCAGCTGCTGCAGTTCGCCGGGCTCGGCGCCGCCGGCCTCCTCCTCGCCGGTTGCATGCCGAGCGGCGGCGGCAGCGGCAGTCCGTCCTCCTCCCCCGGCGCCGGGCTCGGCGCGGGCGACTTCACCGCCACCGACTTCTCCTTCTCCAGCTGGTCGCTCACCGAGGAGGCCGCCGCCCCGGCCACCCGCGCGCTGCTCGACGGCTACAAGAAGACCAACGACGTCGGCATCACCGAGGTCTCCTTCCCCTACAACGAGTACTTCAAGCAGCTCATGCTGCAGGTGCGCGGCGGGCAGTTCACCGGCGCCGCGCACGTCGACGTCGCCTGGCTCGCCTCGCTGGCCGCGCTCGGCAAGCTGGAGGACGTCTCGGCACTCACGAAGGGCCGCGGCTACACCGCCTCGAGCCTGGAGGCCACGCAGCTCGACGGGAAGCAGTACGCGTTCCCGTGGACCATCGGCGCGATCGGGCTCATCACCAACTCCGAGCTCCTGAAGAAGGCGGGGATCTCCACGTTCCCGACCACCGTCGACGACTTCGAGGCGGCGCTGAAGAAGCTCAAGGCCCTCGGCGGCGGCCTCATCCCCTACGCCGCCTCGACCAAGGCCGCCCAGCTCAAGGACGTCCTCATCTGGATGCAGACGTTCGGCAGCGACCTCGTCAAGGACGGCAAGGTCACGATCGGCGACGACGCGAGCATCGAAGCGGTCACCTGGTACAAGTCGCTGTACGACCAGGGGCTCATCGCCGCCGACGTCGACCGCTTCGACGCCCGCTCCCTGTTCGCCCAGGGCCGCGCCGCGATCTACGACGACGCCCCCGTGGGCCGCGCGTCCGTCACGAAGGACTCGCCGGATCCCGACCTCGCCTCCAAGCTCGTGCCCGAGTCCCGCCCGGTGCTGAAGAAGGGCGACACCCCGCGCGCCCTCGTCTGGGGCGGCGCCATCGCCATCGTCGGCGGCGACTCCGGCGACAGCACCCGCACGGCCGCGGACTTCGGCCAGTGGGCCACGAGCGACCTGAAGGCGGTGCTCGGCGACTACGAGCTGCGCGGCCTGCCGCCCGTGACCGAGGAGGCGCAGTCCTCGAAGGAGGTGGCGTCCGACGCGTTCGGCGCCCGCTTCGCCGAGAAGATCACGGCGACCGCCACCACCAACCCGTTCTGGCAGTACCCGCAGTACGCCCAGATCGAGACCGTGATCGCCGACCGCGTGCAGGCCGTCCTCGTCGGTCAGCAGAGCGCCAAGGACGCGATGGCGCAGGCCGGCGACCAGGCGCAGAAGCTGCTGGGCTGAGGAGCATCGCCATGACCCTCCGCTGGAAGGCCGGCGCCACCGCTGCCGCCGCCCTCGCCGCGCTCGTCCTCGCCGTGCCCGCTCCGGCCGCCGCCGCGACCCCCGACGTCGAGACCGTGCCCGTCACGGTCGACAGCTCCAACCAGTCCGGCTGGTGGAACCCGCTCGTCGTCGACGGCGACGAGACGTACTTCGCGTACAACGTGCCCGGCTCCGTGGCCGCGAAGCACCAGGTGAACCTGGCCGTCCGCGCCGCCGACGGCTCGTGGACCTCCGGCTGCCTGCGTCTGGCGACCGGGGCCTGCGCCGAGTACGCGGACGACAACGGCCACAACCAGCCGTCGATCGCGATCGACGGCGACGGCTACATCCACGCGTTCGTCTCGATGCACCACGAGCCCTGGAAGTACTTCCGCTCCACCGCGCCGTACGACGCGACCTCGCTCGTCGATGCGAGCGCGGAGATGCCCGACGCCGGGGCCGCGGTCTCCTACCCGGTCACGGCGCAGGGAGCCGACGGCGACATCTGGCTCATGGTGCGCATCGGCGCCGACCCGCAGGCTCGCCGCGACGGGGTGCTGTACCACTATGACCCCGTGGCCGGGACGTGGACCCGCGAGACGACGATCGCCGCCGCCGTGAACCACTCCTTCTACCCGGACGACCTCGAGGTCGATGCCGGCGGCAAGGTGCACGTGCTGTGGGAGTGGGGCCCGTGGCCCGCCGATCCCTACCGCCACCTCGGCTCGTACGCGGTGTACGACCCGGCCGCAGGCGGCTTCCGCGACGTCGCCGGGCAGGCGCTGCCGACCCCGATCCGCCCGGACACCCCCGGCGCCGTCGTGTGGCGCGGCTACGAGCCCGGCGAGACCATCGGCGACGCCGTGCCCGCGGTGCAGACCGCGAAGATGGCCCTGGCCGACGGCGAGCTCGTGGGCGTGACCTACCGGTACGCGGACGAGACCGAGAACGCCTTCGACGTGCGGTGGGCGACCTGGACCGGCTCCGCCTGGACGAGCGAGACCCTCGTGGACACGGACGCCCTCGGTGGCGGCGTGCAGACCATCGCCGCCCTCGACACCACCACCGCCGGCGGCGAGACCCGCGTCTACGCCGTGGTGTCGGTGCAGGACTGCGGCATCACCCGCAGTCAGACGGTGCTGCTGACCGCCGGAGCGTCCGGATGGACCGCCGACACCGTGGGCGACCCTGTCGTGGGCCAGCAGCGCCTCCGCGCGGCGACCCGCACGGACGGCACCGACGTCGTCTACCTCAGCGCCCCTGCTGTCCCCAGCGGAGGCACGCTGCGGCATGCCGAGATCCCGCGCGACGGCCAGCCCGGCACCACCAACCTCTCCGCCATCGTCGCTTCCCTCCGCGGCGACGCCGGCGGCGAGAACCTGGCGCTCGGCGGCACCGCGACCGCCTCGTCCCAGCTCCGCGCCGACACCGGCCCGGAGAAGGCGATCGACGGCGGCTGCACGGATGCGAGCCGGTGGATCTCGGCGGCCTCCGACACCCAGCCGACCATCACGGTCGAGTGGGACGAGGCCGCGCCGCTCGACGTCGTCCGGGTCCGCAGTGGGTACACGGTCGGCCCGCCGCAGACCTCCGTGCTGCGCGACTTCGCCGTCCAGCTGCGCACCGCGAGCGGCTGGGTCACGGTCGGCACCGTCACCGGCAACACGCAGACGACGGTCGTGGTCGACGCCCAGGGGCGGACGGCCGATGCCGTGCGCCTCGTCATCACCGACCCGTCCGACTCCGCCACCGACGTCGCCCGCGTCTACGAGATCGAAGCGATCGCCGCGCGCTGAGCGGCATCACCACCCCTCCCGAAAGGAACCCATCCCCATGCGCACCCAGACCGTCGAAGCCGACATCATCGTCGTCGGCGGCGGCCTCGCCGGAGTGAGCGCCGCCGTCGCGGCCGCCCGCCTCGGCCGACGTACCGTGCTGATCAACAACCGGCCGGTGCTCGGCGGCAACTCCTCCTCGGAGGTGAGGGTCTGGGTGTGCGGAGCGACCGCCCACGGCAACCAGCGGTGGGCGCGGGAGACCGGGATCATCGGCGAGATGTACCGGGAGAACCAGTTCCGCAACCCCGAGGGCAACCCCGTGTACTGGGACGACGTGGTGCTCGACATCGTGCGCCGCGAGCCCAACCTCACGCTGTTCCTCAACACGGAGGTGCTCGAGGCCGAGGCCACCGGACCCGACGACGCCCGTCGGGTCCGGTCGGTCACCGGTTGGACGATGGGCTCGGAGATCCGCACCGTCTTCCGCGGGCCGCTCTTCCTCGACTGCACCGGAGACGGCCTGGTCGGACGGCTCGTCGGCGCCCGGCACCGACTGGGCAAGGAGAGCCGCAGCGAGTTCGGCGAGGACTGGGCGCCCGAGCAGCCCGTGCGCGAGTTCCTCGGCTCGACGCTCCTCTTCTATACGAAGGATCTCGGGCACCCGGTGAAGTACGTCGCGCCGGAGAGCGCGAAGGACATCTCGACCACCCCGATCCCCTCGTCGCGCATCATCCGCAGCGGCGACAGCGGCGCGCACTACTGGTGGATCGAGTGGGGCGGCACGCTCGACATCGTCGACGACAACGAGGCCATCCGCGACGAGCTGCGGTCGGTGATCCTCGGCATCTGGGACCACATCAAGAACTCCGGCGAGTTCGACGCCGACAACCTGACCCTGGAGTGGATCGGCAACATCCCCGGCAAGCGCGAGTACCGCCGCTTCATCGGCGACTACACGCTGCGCCAGCAGGACATCCTGGAGCAGACGTCGTTCGACGACGGCATCGCGTTCGGCGGCTGGTCCATCGACCTCCATCCCGCCGAGGGCATGTACGCGACGGGGGCGGGCGCGGTGCAGCGCTTCTCGGACGGCGTCTTCGAGATCCCGTTCCGCTCGCTCTACTCCGTCAACGTCGACAACCTGCTCATGGCGGGTCGCGATATCTCGGCCACGCACATCGCCTTCGGTGCCGCCCGAGTGATGGCCACGTGCGCGGCGATGGGCGAGGCCGCGGGCACCGCCGCCGCCCTCTGCTACGCGCACGACGCCACGCCCCGCGAGCTGTACGAGCACCATCGTGCGGAACTCCGGCAGACGCTGCTCCGCGCCGACGCCTCCCTCATCGGAGTCGCGAACGAGGATCCCTCCGACCTCGCCCGCACCGCCGCCGTCACCGCGTCCAGCACCCTGCGCACGATCGGCACCCCGGAGAGCACCCTGGCCGCGGCGACCCCGCACACCCTGACGGACGACCTCGGCATCGTCGTCCCCGTGCACCCGCGCCTCGACACGACCGAGCTGCTGCTCGGCGCCGAGGTCGACACGCAGGTCACGGTGGAGGTCTGGTGCACGGGCCGTCCGCAGAACATCGTGCCCGCGGTGCTCGAGCACCGCACCGTGATCGACGTGCCCGCCGGTGGTCCGTCCTGGGTGCGGGCGGAGACGCCTTTCGCCCCCGAGGACCCGCAGAACGCGATCATCGTGCTCCGCGCGAACCCGCAGGTGCAGGTGCAGCTCGCCGACGAGCTCCCGCCCGGAGTGCTCACCCTCGTGCACCGGGTCGACAACGACGACCGGAACGTGCAGGTCGACCGCGACGGTCTCCTCGTGCAGTGGCCGACCAAGCCGCTGCGCGGACGGGTGCCCGCGTTCCGCACGAGCCCGGACTCCGAGGCGGTCGCGCCGGAGCGCGCCGTCTCCGGGTACAACCGCCCGTTCGGCGGACCGCACCTGTGGGCGTCCGCCCCGG
The DNA here is from genome assembly GCF_002993305.1 of Microbacterium sp. str. 'China'. NCBI lineage: Bacteria > Bacillati > Actinomycetota > Actinomycetes > Micrococcales > Microbacteriaceae > Microbacterium > Microbacterium sp. str. 'China'. The sequence goes on from NZ_CP027434.1 coordinate 3,100,848, forward strand.
AGGCCGAGGGTCCGCAGTGGCTGCGCCTGGACTGGGAGCAGCCGGTCTCGGCCTCCGAGATCCGCCTCGTGTTCGACGACGACGTGGACCTCGAGCTCAACACCCTGCATCACCACCGCAGCCCCGACGAGGTGCTGCCCCAGCTCGTGCGCGACTACCGGGTCGAGGTGCAGCAGGCGGGTTCCGAGGAGTGGCGCACCGTGGCCGAGGAGCGGGACAACCGTCATCGCCTGCGGGTGCATCCGCTGCCGGATGACCTCGGTGCCTTCACGGCCGCCCGCCTCGTGGTGGAGCGGACGAACGGCGTCGCGGAGGCACGCGTGATCGCGTTCCGAGTGCAATCGTGACGGAGAGCGCTAACGTGAAGGGCATCCGTCGTCCCGGCGGAGACCGTCGTCCCTCCAGGAGGCCGCAGGTGACCACCTCGCCCGGCGGCCGCGTGCTCCCCGTCGCGCGGGCCACCCGCACGGGACTCATCGCGCTCGCGGTGCCGCATCTGGAGGAGCCGTACTTCGCGGAGCTCGGCTCGCGCATCGTCCGCGGCGCCGACGACCGGGGGCTGGCCGTGCTCATCGTGCAGACCGAGGGCGACCACGGCCGCGAGATCGACGTCGCCAACGGCGTCGGTCTGCCGCCCATCGACGGGCTGATCCACATCCCGCGCTCGCTCACGGTCGCCGACCTCACACGCCGCACCTCCCCCGGGCCGCTCGTGCTGCTGGGCGAGCACATCCAGGTGAGCCCGTTCACGCACGTCACGATCGACAACCGGGCCGCCGCCTACACGGCCACCGAGCACCTGCTCGCGGTCGGCTGCCGCCGCATCGGTTTCGTCGGACGCCGCGACGCCCGCCCCTCGGATGCCGCCGACCGTCGGCACGCCGGGTACCTGGAGGCCCTGGCCGCCGCCGGCATCCCGGCCGACCCCGCCCTCACCGCGCAGGTCGACGCCTTCACGGCGGAGGAGGGTGAGCGCGTCGCCGGGGCGATGGCCGCCGCGGTCCCCGACCTCGACGGCATCGTCTGCTCGAACGACTCCGTCGCCCTCGGTGCGCTGGCCGCCCTTCAGGCCCAGGGGCGGAGCGTGCCGGGTGATGTCGCCGTCGTCGGCATCGACGACATCCGGGCCGCGCGCTTCGCCGTCCCCGCCCTCAGCACCATCGCTCCCGACCACGCCCGCCTCGTGGACGCCGCGTTCACGGAGCTCGAACGGCAGATCGCCGCGCCGCCGGGAGCGGATCTCCCGGTGCGGCACGTGACGGTCGGCGCCCGGCTGATCCCGCGGGCGAGCACGGCCCGATGACGGCGGCGGACTCAGTCCGCGAGGGCCGTCGCGAGCGCACGCTCGTCGCCGCCGTCGCGCGGCGCGACGTGCAGGGTGCCGACGTGCGCGGCGAGCAGCTCCCGCGCGCCGTCGTCGAGGCCGTCGTCGGTGACGAGGCGGTCGATGTCGCTGAGGTCGGCCACGGTCGTGAGCCCGACCACGCCCCAGCGGGTGTGCTCCGCGAGGACGACGACCTCCCGGCCCGCGGCCATGAGCGCGCGATTGGTCTCGGCCTCCAGCAGGTTCATGGTCGTGATGCCGGCCTGCTCGTCGAGGCCGTGGGCGTCGAGGAACACGAGGTCGCAGTGCAGGTGCTCGAGGGCGCGAACGGCGACCGGCCCGACGAGCGCCTGGGAGGGCGTGCGCACGCCCCCGGTGAGCACGACCGTCTGCGTGTACGGAGCGTCCGCGCGGTCCGGCGGCGAGAACAGGTCGGAGACCGGCAGAGCGTTCGTGACGATCGTGAGCTCCGGGACGCGCACGAGCTCCCTCGCGAGCGCCAGGGCCGTGGGTCCGCCGGAGATGCCGACCGCCATACCCGGCTCGACGAGGCCCGCGGCCGCCGCGACGATCGCCCGCCGTTCCGCCGAGGCCGCCGGAGCCGGAACCAGACGCTGGAGGCCCCGCGCCCGCACGCCGCCACGGATGCGCTCGACCGCGCCCTCCTCGGCCAGCTGATCGACGTCGCGCCGCACCGTCATCTCGCTCACCTGCAGCGTGGCCGCGAGCTCGCCGATGGAGGCGGTACCGCGATCGCGGGTCAGGGCCAGGATGCGCTCGCGTCGTTCCGTGACCAGCACGCGGTCTCCTTCCGATGGAGCCTCCAGTCTGCCACGCACCCCCGCCCGCCCCACTCCCGGAACAGGACCCCTCAGCCCGCATGACCTTCCCCGAGCCCTACGCCACCTGGTTCCCCGATGCCGCGTTCGACGGCAGCTACGGCCGCACCGAAGCCGACCTCCGCGCCGTCCACCCCGTGCCCGCGCCGCCCGGTTTCGCCGACCGCTGGGGGCGCTGGCGGCGCGAGGCCGCCGCGGTGGACGCGGCCCCCGTCGTCCTCTCCACCTCCGAGGAGCAAGGCCGTCGAGTGTCCGTCGTCGAGCATGCCGGCGTCGACGGTGTGCGGCTGCGGGCCTGGGTGGTCGAGCCCCTCGACGGCTCTCCCCGCGCGGGCGTCGTGCACGGCCACGGCTACGGGGGTCGCGACGCGGTCGATCTCGCCCGGGTGCCGGACGATGTGGCGGCGATCTATCCCGTGGCCCGCGGGCTCGGCGTGCTGAACGCGGGGATCGGAGCGCCCGAGCCGACCCCCGAGCACGTGCTCGCGGGCATCGACGACCCGGAGCGCTACGTGCTCGGCCTCTGCGCCCGTGACCTGTGGCTGGCGGCCGACGTCCTCGCCTCGGTCGTCGGCGCGCTTCCTCTCTACTACGTCGGGGAGAGCTTCGGCGGCGGCATCGGCGCGCTCGCCCTGCCGTGGGACGACCGGTTCGTGGGGGCCACCCTCATCGTGCCGAGCTTCGGCCAGTACGACGAACGGCTGGCGGTGCCGTGCCTGGGGAGCGGGGAGACCGTGCGTCAGCACGTCCTGCGGCATCCCGAGGCCCGCGAGGCGCTGCGCTGGTTCGACTCCTCGACGGCGATCGGCTTCACGGAGGTGCCGGTCCGGGTGGAGGCGGCCCTGTGGGACCAGTACGTGCCGCCGCAGGGGCAGTTCGCGGTCGCCGCCGGGGCGCGCGACCTCGACCTCGCGGTCCTTCCCGCCGGTCACGCCGAGTACCCGGGGTCGGCGGACGTGACGGCGGGCGCCATCCGCGGCGGGCGCGAGCACCTGGAACGGGTGCTCGGCGGCTGACGGCCATCGCGCGCGCGGCCTGCTCCGCGCAGGAGAGCACTGGACGCAACCTGTCATAACAGGTAAAGTGAGCTTGTCATTACAGGTTGCGCGACGACGCAGCACCCGTTTCGAGGAGCATGGATGCCCGAGTACCAGACCCCACCGATCTCCCCGATGGCGATCGCCTTCGACGCCGAGAAGCTCACCCTCTCCCCCGAAGGCCCCACCCTGACCCGGCGGATGTCCGACCTCGAGGGCCTGTTCCGCGATCACGACGCCTGGGCGGCTGCCGCCGCGGGCGAGGACCCGATCGTCTACACGGTCGTCAGCTCCCCTGTCCCCGAGATCGAGCGCGAGCTGCCGCAGTCGATCACCACGATCATGCCCGGCGACACGGGCGGCGAGCTCTGGATGACCAAGGGCCACCAGCACCCCGACCATCAGGGCGAGATCTACCTCGCGCTGCACGGCCGCGGCGGACTGCTCATGTTCGACGGCGAGCGCACCGAGTGGCTCGACATGCTCCCCGGCACCATCGGCTACATCCCGCCGGGCTGGGCGCACCGCTCCGTGAACACGGGCGATGAGCCGTACTCCTTCCTCGCCGTGTACCCCGGCGGCGCCGGCCACGACTACGGCTGGGTGCTGGAGCACGGCATGGGTTCGCGGGCGTTCCGCGCGGAGTCCGGCGTCGACCTGCGCCCCTACGCGGAATAGGCTCCGGCCATGATCATCGCCCACGACCTCGGCACCACCGGGAACAAGGCGTCCCTGCACCACGACGACGGTCGCCTGATCGCCGCGGTCACCGTGCCGTACCCGGCCCACTTCGCGGCCGGCGGCATCGCCGAGCAGGACCCGGCCGACTGGTGGCACGCGGTCGTCACGGCGACCCGCGACCTCGTCGCGCGCACCGGCACCGCCGCCGCCGAGGTCGCCGGCCTCGTGGTCAGCGGACAGATGATGGGCGCCGTGCTGCTCGACGCCGACGGCGAGCCCGCGCGGCCCGCGATCATCTGGGCGGACACCCGCGCCGGCGCCCAGCAGCGCGAGCTCGAGGCGGCGGTCGGCGCCGAGCGCGCCTACGGGATCCTCGGCCACCGCCTGAACCCCACCTACTCCCTCGAGAAGATCATGTGGGTACGCGACAACGAGCCCGCGGTGTGGCAGCGCGTGCGCCGGGTGTGCGTCGCCAAGGACTTCATCGTGCTGCGGCTGACCGGGCGGCTCGCCACGGACCGCTCGGACGCCTCGGGCACCAATGCGTACGACCAGGTCGCGGGCACGTGGTCGCCGGAGATCCTCGCTGCCGCGCGACTCGATCCCGCCCTCTTCCCCGAGATCCTGGAGTCGACGCAGATCGCGGGCCCGCTCACGCCCGCCGCGGCCGAGGCGCTCGGGCTGCACACCGGCGTCCAGGTCGTGATGGGCGGGGGCGACGGACCGCTCGCCGCGGTCGGCTCCGGCGTCGTGGCGCCGGAGGACGGCGCCTACGTGTGCCTCGGCACCTCCTCGTGGATCTCCTTCGCGGCCGACGCCCCGCTGCACGACCCCGCGATGCGCACCTTCACGTTCGACAACGTCGTCCCCGCGTCGTTCGTGCCGACCGCGACCATGCAGGCCGGCGGCGCCTCGGTGCAGTGGATCGCCGAAGCCCTCTCCGTCGACCCCGCGCACCCGGAGACGGGGCGCCTCGTCGCCGAGGCCGCGAGCGACATCGACACCGACGACCTCTACTTCCTCCCCTACCTGCTCGGCGAGCGCTCCCCGCTGTGGGACCCGGATGCGCGCGGGGCCTTCGTCGGTCTCGCCCGCCACCACGGGCGGGCCCACCTCGTGCGCGCGGTCCTGGAGGGGACGGCTTTCAACCTCCTCACCTGCATCCAGGCGTTCCGCGAGGCCGGCGCGACGATCGACCGCATCGACGCCGTCGGCGGCGGGGCGCAGAGCGACGTCTACCTCGCCGTCCTCGCCGACGTGTGGGGCGTGCCGGTGCGACGCCGCACGATCGTGGAGGAGGCGAACAGCCTCGGTGCCGCGGTCACGGGAGCCGTCGGCCTCGGCCTCACCGACTTCTCCGCCGCCCGGGCGCTCAGCGAGGTCACCGCCGAGTTCACGCCCGACCCGTCCCGGCATGCGGTCTACGCCGAGCGTCACGCCCGCTTCACCGACGCGTACACGGCCCTCGCACCGTGGTTCGCCGGAAGGCAACGCTGATGGGCGTCATCCTCGTCACGAGCCGCTCCTTCTCGGACGGCGACCTCGACCTGGTCGGGCGCGCCGCGCAGGCCGGACACCGCATCCTCCGCGGACCGGCCCATCACGACCTCGACGAGCTGCGCGTGCTGCTGCACGGCGCCGACGCCTGGATCGCCGGCACCGGACCGATCACCGACGCGCACCTCGCTGCCGGCCCGAAGCTCAAGGTCGTGGCGCGCTACGGGGTCGGCACGGAGGCGGTGGACCTCGCGGCGGCGCGCGACCGCGGCATCCCGGTCACGAACACCCCCGGCGCGAACGCGGATGCGGTCGCCGACCACGCGGTCGGCCTCATGCTCGCCGCCCTGCGCACCATCCCGGACGGCGACCGCCGCGTGCGGACCGGCGACTGGAGCGTGCGCCGCGGACGGGAGCTCGGCGCCGCGACCGTCGGCATCGTCGGCTTCGGGCGGATCGGCCAGGGGGTCGCGCGGCGACTGAGCGGGTTCGGCCCGCGGCTGCTCGCCTCCGACCCGTTCCTCCCCGCCGACCTCGTGCGGGACCACGGCGCCGACCCCCTCGGCCTCGATGACCTGTTCCGCACCGCCGACGTGATCACGCTGCACGCCCCCGGCGGTCAGCGACTCGTCGACGCCGAACGCCTCGCCGTGATGCGACCCGGCACCGTGCTCGTCAACACGGCCCGCGGCGACCTCGTGGACGAGCAGGCCGTGGCGGACGCGCTGCGTGACGGCACCCTCGCCGGTTACGCCGCCGACACTCTCGACGGCGACACCGCCGCGCACGACAGCCCCCTGCTCGACCCGGCTCTCGCCGACCGCGTCATCGTCACCCCGCACCTCGGCGCCCAGACCACCCAGGCCGTCGACAACATGGGAGAGCTTTCGCTCGCAGATGTGCTCGCCGTCCTCCGCGGCGCCGACCCCGCCCACCTCGTCCCCGTCCCCGCGTCCGCCCCCGAGGAGAACCGATGACCACCGCCGCGACGTCCGCCCCCTCCACCGCCGACTACATGGGCTTCGTCGGCGTCACCACCGCCTCCTCGTCGATCATGAACGTGTTCCCGCTGTGGGCCGACATCCTCGGCCTCCCCACCCGGACCCTCGTCGGCCACGATCTGCCGATGGATGCCGACCCCGCCCAGTACCGCGCCATGGTCGAGCAGATCCGCGACGACCCGCACCACCGCGGCGCGCTGGTCACCACGCACAAGATGAACGTGTACGCGGCGGCGTCCGACCTGTTCGACGAGCTCGACCCGTTCGCCGTGTCCTGCGCCGAGATCTCCAGCATCGCCAAGCGCGGGTCCACGCTGTCCGGCCGCGCGAAGGACCCGATCACGGTCGACCTGGCACTGCGCGACTTCCTCCCGGCCGACCACTTCGCGCGCACCGGTGCCGAGGTCCTCATCCTGGGTGCGGGCGGATCGGGCACCGCGCTGAGCTGGGCCCTCGCCGAGCGGGAGGATGCGCCGGCCCTCATCACCGTCACCGCGCGCACGCAGGACAAGCTCGACCACCTCCGCGAGGTGCACCGCCAGCACGGCACCCCCGAGGGACTGCTCCGCTACGTCGTCACCGAGACGCCGGAGGAGGCCGACGCCCTGGTCGCCGCTGCGCCCGCGGGATCGGTCATCGCGAACGCCACCGGGCTCGGCAAGGACCGCCCCGGCTCCCCGCTGACCGACGCCGTCGTGTTCCCCGAGGGCGCGTACGTGTGGGAGTTCAACTACCGTGGCTCCCTGGAGTTCCTGCACCAGGCCGAGGCACAGGAGGACGACCGCGGCCTGCACGTGGTCGACGGCTGGCGGTACTTCATCCACGGCTGGTCGCAGGTCGTGGCGGACGTGTTCGACCTCGACCTCACGCCGGAGACCGTCGAGCGCCTCGCGGAGGCCGCGGAGTCGGTGCGCTGATGCCCGCCGTGCGGACCGTCCTCGGCGACCTCGACCCGGCGCGGCTCGGGCGCGTGGACTACCACGAGCACCTCTTCCAGGTGTCGCCGCTGCTGGTCGGGGACGAGCTCGACGACCAGGCCGCGTCCGGCGAGGAGGCCGGTCTGCTGCGGGCGAGCGGTTTCGAGGCCATGGTCGACGCCACCCCGTTCGGCCTCGGTCGCGACCCCGCCGCCGTCGCCCGCATCAGCGCCGCGACCGGACTGCACGTGGTCGCCACGACGGGCCGGCACCGTGAGGCCCACTACGGCCCCGACCACCCGATGCAGGTGTGGGGCGCGGACCGCCTCGCCGCCCTGTTCGTGTCCGACCTCACGCGGGGGATGCCGGCGGACGACACCGCGGTGTTCGAGACGCCCGACGTGCCTCTCGCCGCGGGTCCCGATGGGCAGCCCGTCCGCGCCGGCATGCTCAAGGGCGGGGCCGACTACTGGCGTCTCAGTCCGTTCGAGCGGACGACCCTCGTCGCCGTCGCTCAGGCGCACCGGGAGACCGGAGCCCCCGTCATGGTGCATCTGGAGTTCGGTACCGCGGCCCACGAGGTCCTCGACCTGCTGGGAGCCGAGGGGGTGCCGGCGGATCGCGTCGTGCTGGCCCACGCCGACCGCGACCCCGACCCCGGTCTGCACGTCGCGTTGGCCGAGCGCGGTGCCCACCTCGGGTACGACGGCTTCGCCCGCCCGCGCACCCGCTCCGACGCCGAGCTGCTGGCCCTCACGGTCGCCGTGGTGGAGCGCGGCGCCGGTGACCGGATCCTGCTCGGGGGCGACGTCGCCCGCCGCACCCGATACATCGCGTACGGCGGCATGCCGGGTCTCGCCTACCTGGGCGACCGCTACCTTCCGCGGCTCCGCGAAGCCGTGGGTGACGACGCCGTGCACCGGATGCTCGTGACGACGCCCGCGCGCTTCCTGACCCTCCACTCCTGACCACCCGAACCCGAGGAGTCGTCATGCCCGAACCCACCGTCCTCCACGCCGTCTTCACCGCGCAGCCGGGAGCCGCCGACCGGGTCGCCGCGCTGCTGCGGGACTTCGCCGAGGTGGTCCGCGCCGAGGAGGGCAACATGGTCTTCGACGCCCACCGCCTCGTCGACGACCCTGACCGCTTCTTCGTGTACGAGGTCTACCGCGACGAGGACGCCTTCCAGGCCCACCTGCACGCACCCGCCGGCATCCCCTTCAACGCTGCCCTGCAGGAGCTCATCGTCGAGCCCACCTCGATCCTGACCTTCCTCCGCCCCCTCTGACCCCACCCCTCTCCGTCTCCCTGTTTCAGCCGCACGACCCCGACACGGGTGCACGAGGAGACCAGGGGTCCGATCGTGCAGCCGCCCCGGACCACGGACCGGAGCCGGAGTTCCCCCGGACACGACGAAGCCCCCCGCCCGAAGGCGAGGGGCTCCGTCGTGCGGGTCACTCGTAGAGGACCGCGGCGATCTTGTCGTCCTCGATGTTGTTCTTGTCGTACCAGTAGGAACCGGTGTCGTAGAACTCCTCGACGTCGTCCCCGTTGGCCGCGTCGTAGGCCGCCTGCACGACCTGGGCGCCGATGCCGATCGGGTCCTGCGTGATGGCGCCGGCCATGGTGCCGTCCTTGATGGCGTTGATCTGGGCCGCACCGGAGTCGAAGCCGACGATGGTGATCTTGCCCTTCTCGAGGCCGAGCTCGTTCACGGCGTTCACGACGCCGATGGCCGAACCCTCGTTGGTGCCGTAGATGCCCTTGAGGTCGGGGTGGGCCGCGATGAGCGTCTTGGCGATGTCGGCCGACTTCAGGTGGTCGCCGTCACCGTACTGGATGTCGACGATCTCGATGTCGGGGTAGTCCGCCTCGATCTTCTCGACGAAGCCGTCGCGACGCTCGACACCCGTCGAGTTGATCTGCGAGTGGCCGACGATGGCGACCTCGCCCTCGCCGCCGATCAGCTCGGCCATGTGCTCGGCCGCCAGCGCACCGGCGACCTTGCTGTCCGTCGCGGAGAGGCTGAGTCCGACGTCGCCGTTGCACGGGGCGTCGAAGTAGACGACGGGGATGTCCTTCGACTTCGCCTGCTCGAGCGGGGCGACGCACGCCTCGGGGTCGAGGGCGGCGTAGGCGATGGCGTCCGGGTTCTTGTCGATCGCGGCGGTCAGCATCTCGAGCTGCTGCGCGATCTCGGTCTCGGCGGCCGGGCCCTCGAAGGTGATCTTGACGCCCAGCTCCTGGGCCTTCTCCTCGGCGCCCTTCTTGACGGCCTGCCAGAACTGGTGCTGGAAGCCCTTCGAGACCATGGCGATGTACATCTCGCCGTCGCCGCTGCCGGTGTCGCTGCCCGAGCCCTCTTCGATCACGTCGCCGCCGCCGGCACAGCCGGCGAACACGAGCGCGGATGCGGCCACGAGTGCCGCGAATGCGGTCTTCTTGCCGAATTTCATGGAAACTCCGTTGTTCTGTGTGGGTGCCGGCCAGGACCGGCGGGTGGACATTCGTGGTGCCTGTGCGGAGGTTTTCCGCGGGGTCCGGCCGGAGCCGGGGACGGCGGCGGGCACGGGTTTCGCCGCCGCCGTGTCTCAGGTCCGCTGGCGGTTGCGCAGCGAGTCGAGGAAGACGGCCAGCAGGACGACGACGCCGACGACGATGTTCTGCCATTCGGGCTGGATCGACATGATGCGTAGGCCGTTGACGAGGACGCTCATGATGAGCGCGCCGATCACGGTGCCGAGGATCGAGCCGCGGCCGCCGAGCAGCGAAGTGCCGCCGATGATCACGGCCGCGATGGCCTGCAGCTCGTAGCCGGTGCCGATCTGCGGCTGGGCCGAGTCGAGGCGGGCGGCGATCACGATGCCCGCGATGCCGGTGAAAGCGCCGGCGAACATGTAGATGAGGATCGTCCAGCGACGGGTGTTGACGCCGGAGAGGCGCGTGGCCTCCTCGTTCGATCCGATCGCGAACGTGTAGCGGCCGAGCAGCGTCTTCGACAGCACGAGCCAGGCGACGATCGCGAGGGCCGCGGTGATGAGCACGGCGTTCGGGATGCCGGGGATGAGCACGCCGAGCGCGATCTTCTTGAAGTCGGGAGCCGAGGTCGAGAAGTAGATCGGCGCGACGTTCGAGATGACGAGGGCGAGGCCGCCGGCGATCATCATCATGGCCAGCGTCGCGATGAACGGAGGCAGCCGCAGGAACGTGATGTTGACGCCGTTCACCAGGCCCATGAGCACACCGGTCGCGATGCCGCCGAGCACACCGACCCACACGGGCAGGCCCATGTTGGTGATGAGGACACCCGTCATCACGGCGCAGAGCGCCATGCCGGTGCCGATCGACAGATCGATGCCGCCCGTGATGATGACGAACGTCGTGCCGAGGGCGAGGATGCCGATGACCGCGGTCGACAGCAGCACGGTGGCGATGTTGCTGAAGGTGAAGAAGTTCGGGCTGGCGATCGAGAAGAAGATGACCAGGACGATCAGGGTGCCGAACGCGAGCGACTGCTGGAACTGCCGCTTGAGGAACCCGGCGACGTCGCGCTTGTCGGTGTCCTCGTTGACGGCCGTCTGGATGATCGTCGTCGTCGACGATCCGGACTGCTGTGGGGTGCTCATCAGTCTTCCTCCCCGTGGGCTGCGAGTTGCATGATCTTCTCCTGGCTGGCTTCCTCGTTGCGGAGCGTCCCGGTGATGCGGCCGTTCGCGAACACGGCGATGCGGTTCGCGACCCGGAGGATCTCGGGGAGCTCGGACGAGATGACGATGATGGACTTGCCCGCGTCGGCGAGCTGCTGCATGAGGCGGTAGATCTCCTCCTTCGCGCCGACGTCGATGCCTCGCGTCGGCTCGTCGAAGATGAGGATGTCGCAGTCGCGCATCAGCCACCGGGCGATGACGACCTTCTGCTGGTTCCCTCCGGAGAGGAGCTTGACGACCTGGTTGACCGAGGGGGTCTTCACCCGCAGCTGCTGAACGTACTCCTTGGTGCGGTTCTTGGCCTTGCTGTCGCCCATCCACCCGATGCCGTTGGCGTAGGAGCCGAGCGACGCGAGCACGGTGTTGAAGGTGACGTCCTGCTCGAGCATGAGGCCGAGCAGCTTGCGGTCCTCGGAGAGGTAGCCGACGCCGTGCTTGACCGCGTCCGCGGGCTGCGCGATGCGGACCGTGCGCCCGCCGATCGTGATCGTGCCGCCGTCGCGGTGGTCCGCGCCGATGACGGCACGGGCGGTCTCGGTGCGGCCGGCGCCCATGAGGCCGGCGAATCCGAGGATCTCGCCCTTGTGGAGCTGGAACGACACGTCCTTGAGGAGCTTCCGCGTGGACAGCCCCTGCACGTCGAGCACGATCGGGTCGTTGAGGTGCTCCCGGGCCTGCGGGCGGGTGCCCTCGTCGATCACGCGGCCGACCATCATCTCGATGATCGTCGGGATCGTGATCTCGGACTTGTCGAGTGATCCGATGTATGTGCCGTCGCGGAGGACGGTCACCCGGTCCGCCAGGCGGCGCAGCTCGTCCATCCGGTGCGAGATGTACACGATGCCGGTGCCGCGGGCCTTGAGCTGCTCGATGAGGACGAAGAGGGTCTCGACCTCGCTGTCGGTGAGGGCCGACGTCGGCTCGTCCATGATGAGGACCTTGGCGTTGAAGGACAGCGCCTTGGCGATCTCGACCATCTGCTGCTCGGCCACCGTCAGCTCGCCCACGCGCTGGCGGGGGTCGAGGTGGATGTCCAGGCGCTGCAGCAGCTCGGCCGTCTGCCGGTTGAGCTTCCGCTCCGACAGGAACGGGCCCGTCGTGGGCTCGCGGCCGACGTAGATGTTCTGCGCGACCGTGAGGTCGGGCATCAGGTTGAGCTCCTGGTGGATGATCGTGATCCCCAGCTCCTGCGCCTGCAGCGGGCTGGTGAGCTCGACCTCCTGCCCCTCGAACGTGATCGTGCCCTCGTCCTTGGTGTAGATCCCGGAGAGGATCTTCATCAGGGTGGACTTGCCGGCACCGTTCTCACCCACGAGCACGAGCACCTCGCCGGCGCGCACCTCGAGATGCACGTCCTTCAGCGCCTGGACACCGGGGAATCCCTTGCTGATCCCCTCGACCCTCAGGATGGGTCCACTCATGCGCTCACCTGCTTCCTTGAAGGTTCTGTCGCGATTGCGGCGGACCGTTCCGCCGTAAACATCGGATCAATTCTGCGACCTGCACCCGGGTCAGTGCAAGTTGTATCTAAATGTATCTAACGATCGGCGGCGAGGGAAGACCTGTAATAACATCTTGGTCTCGAACCGCCGCCCGGCGTCAGTGGAGGCGGATCGAATCGACGGCGACGAGCTTGTCGCGGATGTAGGCGTTCGCGTGCGCACCCAGCTCGTCGTTGTCGGTCCAGAGGTTGCGCCAGATGCCGAGCATGCGGCTGAGGTCGGGCGCGACCACGGCCGAGGAGAACGACTCGAACACGATGGGGCCGTCGTAGCCGATGCGCCCGAGCGCCTTGAAGAACGTGTCGAAGTCGACCGTCCCGGTGCCGAGATAGCCGCGGTGGCTCTCGCCGATGTGCACGTACCGCAGGGCGGGAGCCGCATCGAGCACCGGCGCGAACATATCCGACTCCTCGATGTTCATGTGGTACGTGTCCAGGTGGATGCCGAGGTTCGGGCGGTCGACCTCGCCGAGGTACGCCAGCGCCTGGCGTGCGGTGTTCAGCACGTTGGTCTCGTAGCGGTTCACGACCTCGAGCGAGACGGAGACTCCCCGCTCGGCGGCGTGGTCGGCGACCCGCGCGATGGTGCGACGACTCGATGCCAGACCCTCCGGCGTCACCGGATCCATGTACTTCTTCATGGCGCTGTAGATCACCCCGCAGAAGTGCGTACCGCCGAGCTCGGCGAGCACGTCGACCGCGCGGAGCAGGAGCGCCTCGCCCGCGGCGACCACGGCGGGGTCGCCGCTGGTGATGTCGGTCTCGTCGGAGAGCCCGAGCGAGGCGCTGACCGCGAGTCCGTGCTCCGCGAGGGCGGCCTGGGCGGCGGCGACGTCGAACGAGAACGGGTCCATGAGCGGGAACTCGATGAGGTCGAAGCCCGCCTGCTTCGTCTTCTCGACCGCGAGCCGGATGCCGTCCGCGTCGAAGGTCCCCGTCCAGACGAGTCCGTGGCAGCCGATGTTCATGAGCGCTCCTCCGGCGGGTGTCCGGCACCGTCGCCGCACGGACTTGGCACGTTACAAGTCCGGTGTTCGAGTCACGCTACGTCGCCCTCCGCGGAAGTGTCAAGAACTTTCTTGGCACGTTACAACTGGTCCGCTAGCCTGGGCCTCATCCGGCCGCGCGCCTGCGGCCCCACCGCCGAAGGAGGCCCATGCCCGCGAGCGTGAAGGATGTCGCGGCTCTCGCGGGGGTCTCGGCGTCGACCGTGTCGAACTACCTGAACCACCCGCACGTCCTCGGCGCCGCCAGCCGGGAGCGCGTGCGCGCCGCGATCGCCGAGCTCGGCTTCGTGCCGAACGAGTCGGCCCGCCAGCTCCGCGCGGGATCGAGCAAAGCCCTCGCCCTCATCCTCCTCGACGCCTGGCTGCCGTACTTCAACGATCTCTCCCGCGGCGTCGACGACGTCGCTCGGGAGGGCGGCTGGTCGCTCTTCTTCAGCGACAGCGCCCGCGACGTCGCCCGCGAGGAGCAGAACATCGACATGTTCGAGGCCCACCGGGTGCAGGGCATCGTCATCTACCCGCGCGGCGATGTCGTGCCACGGCTGGAACAGCTCGCGACTCGCGGGATCCGCTCGGTGGTCGTCGGCCCCATCCGGGATTCGCCCTCCGTCGCCGCGGTCACCTTCGACGACCGCGGCGGCGGACGGCTGGCCGGGGAGCACCTGCTCTCCCTCGGCCGTCGCCGCATCCTGTTCCTCGGAGCCCCGACGGTGAGCCAGTCGAACGATCGTCTCGCCGGGCTGCGCGACGCGGTGGCGGGGACCGACGCCCGCGTCTCCGTCCTCGACGTCGAACACCTCACGACCGAAGACGGCCTCCGGGCCGGGGCGCACCTGACGGACCTCCCGGCGGAAGAGCGACCAGACGCGGTCTTCGCCGCGAACGACGGGGTGGCCCTCGGTGTGCTCACGCAGCTGCTCCGCCACGGCATCCGCGTGCCGGAGGAGATCGCGCTCGTCGGGTTCGACGACATCGCCGCCGCGCACCAGGGCGTGGTGCCGCTGACGAGCGTCCGGCAGCCCGGCTACGAGATCGGCCGCGCCGCCGGGGCCGCGCTGCTGCAGCTCCTCGCCGATCCGACCGCCGCGCCTCCGGCGCCCACGCCGTTCCCCGCCGAGCTCATCGTGCGGGAGTCGACCGTGGGGCGGTGAACCCCGCGTTCACAACTCAGGAGAAGCGCGCCGCTCGGCGTCGAAACGGCCCGTCCGGCTGTTTCCCCGACGTTTCTCCTGAGTTGTGAACGACGTCAGGCCGAGGGGTGGCCGACCACGCCCTTCCGGAGCAGTGCGTTGCCGTACTTGCGCGTCTCTCCCGTGCGCACCATGAGGTAGGCCTCCTTCGCGACCTCGTAGTACGCGAAGCGCTCGACGAAACGCGTGGTGTCGAGCTCCGTGCCGGCGGCGGCCATCAGTTCGCGCTGCACGTCCAGCACCTCGCCGTCGGCCGAGGTCATCAGGTCGATCCCGGGCGCGTCGTCGAGCGGCAGTACGCTGCGGATGGCCGCGACGACCTCGGGTGTCGTGGTGCCGGGAAGATCGACCACGCGCGCCCCGAGGCCCCAGGCCGGGAAGTGCGCGTCGGCGACGACCACGGCGTCGGAGTGCCCCATCCGGTCGAGATGCAGCAGCAGCTCCCCGGTCAGCAGCGGGTGGATTCCTTCGAGCACGGCGGCTCCTCTCGGTGGACGGACGTCAGGAGGCGGGAATGAGGCCCTCGGCCGCGAGGTTCTCCCACAGCGCGGAGGGGATCTGCAGCGAAGCGTACTCGGCGTTCTGCCGGAGCTGCGCCGGGCGACTGCCGCCGACCACCACGGAGCGCACCACGTCGGCCTGGAGCGGGAACCGGATCGCGGCGGCCGGCAGGGGCACGTCGTGATCGGCGCACACCGCGGCGATGCGCACGAGGCGGTCCCACAGCTCGTCGGGGAGCTGTCCGTACTCGTACCGGCCGTCCCGACGCGGCTCGTTCGCCGCGAGGAGTCCGGAGTTGAACACCGACGCCGCGACGATCCCGGTTCCGGTGTCGCGGCACGCGGGCAGCACGTCGACGGCGGCGGGCTGCTCCAGCAGCGTGTACCGACCGGCCACCATCACGAGGTCGAGGTCTGCGGAGCGCACCGACGCCGCCAGAGCCTCCGAGACCATCGAGCCGATGCCGATCGCGGTCACCTCGCCGTCCGCGCGCAGCTGCTCCAGGGCGGGAAGGGCCTCGGCGAGCGCGAGGTCGAGGTCGTGCCGCTCCGGGTCGTGCAGATACAGGAGGTCGATGCGCTCGACGCCCAGCCGCTCGCGGGACTCGTCCAGGCTCGTCCGGATGCCGTCCGCTGAGAAGTCCCACACGCGCTGGAGGTCGTCCGGCACGTGGAAGTCGTTCGCGGTGTCGAGGCCGCCGGCGTGGTCGGGGTTCGGGCGCAGCAGCCGGCCGACCTTGGTCGAGAGCACGTACTCGTCCCGCGACTTCGTCTGCAGGAAGGCTCCGAGTCGACGCTCGGACAGCCCGAGGCCGTAGTGCGGAGCGGTGTCGTAGAAGCGGATGCCGCTCTCCCACGCCGCGTCCAGCACCGCCCATGCGTCGTCGTCGGACAGCTCACGGAAGAGGTTGCCGACGTTCGCGGCACCGTAGCCGAGGGTCGGGACGGTCAGGCGCTCAGGCGTGGACATGCGCACCCGTCCAGGTGTACTCCGCGATGCTGTCGGCCTTCATCTCCATGCCCGTCCCCGGCGCGGTCGGGGCCATGTAGGAGCCGCCCTGGATGTCGGTCGGCACGACGAAGTGCTCGTGCAGGTGGTCGACGAACTCGATCAGTCGGCCCTCGCGGGTGCCGGAGACGGCCACGAAGTCGAACATCGACAGGTGCTGCACGGCCTCGCACAGCCCCACGCCGCCGGCGTGCGGGCACACCGGCACGTCGAACTTCGCCGCGAGCAGCAGGTTGGCGATGTTCTCATTGACCCCCGCGACGCGGACGGCGTCGATCTGCATGACCGAGATCGCGTCGGCCTGCAGGAGTTGCTTGAAGATCATCCGGTTCTGCGCGTGCTCACCGGTGGCGACACGGATGGGCGCGACGCCGCGGGCGATCTCGGCGTGGCCGAGGATGTCGTCGGGGCTCGTGGGCTCCTCGATCCAGGCGGGGTGGAACTCGGCGAGCGCGTTCACCCACTCGATCGCCTCGGACACCTCCCAGCGCTGGTTCGCGTCGATCGCGATGGGGAAGTCCGGGCCGCACACCTCGCGCGCCTTGCGGAAGCGGCGGATATCGTCGTCGAGATCGGCACCGACCTTGAGCTTGATCTGCGTGAAGCCGTCGGCCATGGCCTCGCGGGCGAGGCGCTCGAGCTTCTCGTCGGAGTAGCCGAGCCAGCCGGGGCTGGTCGTGTAGCCGGGGTATCCCGTGGCGAGGAGCTGCTGCTCGCGCTCGGCCCGGCCGGGCTCCGCCGCGCGCAGGATCTCCAGCGCCTCCTCGCGGGTGAGGGCGTTGGTGAGGTAGCGGAAGTCGACGAGGTCGACGAGCTCCTCCGGGGTCATCCGGGCGAGCAGCTGCCAGAGCGGCAGGCCCGCGCGCTTGGCCTTGATGTCCCACAGCGCGTTGACGACCGCGCCGATGGCCATGTGCATGACGCCCTTCTCCGGGCCCAGCCAGCGGAGCTGCGAGTCGCCGATGATCTCGCGGAACGTGCCGCCCATGTCGTCGAGCAGCGGCTCGATCTCACGCCCGACGAGGTGCCCGGCGAGCGCGTCGATGGCGGCGACCTGCACGTCGTTGCCGCGGCCGATCGTGAAGACGAAGGCGTGCCCCTCGATGCCGTCGCCGGCGTCCGTGCGGACGATGACGTACGCGGCGGAGTAGTCGGGGTCCGGGTTCATCGCGTCGGAGCCGTCCAGGCTCAGCGACGTGGGGAAGCGGATGTCGGTGGTGTCGAGGGCGACGATACGGCTCACGGGGTTCCTCTCCATGCGCGGGTCATTCTTCCGCGCGGATCTCTTGGAGTGTAAACATCCGATGTCTATACTGTCAACGAGACCGGCCGCTGAGCAGCGGCCTCCCGAACGATCAGGAGAATCATGAAGTTCGCGCGGCTCGGCACCCCGGGGGCGGAGATCCCCGTCCTCCTGGAGGGTGACCGCTACCTCGACCTCCGCCCGGTGACATCCGATGTCAACGGCGACTTCCTTGCGGGAGACTTCGTCGCCCGCGTCGCCGCCGCCCGCGACGCCGGGGAGCTCTCCGAGCTGCCGGACGCCGCGACGATGCGCATCGGCGCCCCGATCGCCCGCCCGAGCGCGGTGATCTGCATCGGGATGAACTACGCCGCCCACGCCGCGGAGTCGGGGTCGGAGCCGCCTACCATCCCCATCATCTTCCTCAAGACGCCCAACACGGTGGTCGGCCCGAACGACACCGTGACGATCCCGCGCGGGAGCGAGAAGACGGACTGGGAGGTCGAGCTCGGCATCGTCATCGGCACCCGCACCGCGTACCTCGACTCCCCGGACGAGTCGATGGCGCACGTCGCCGGCTTCGTCGCCGCGAACGACGTGTCGGAGCGCGACTTCCAGATGGCGGTCTCCGGTGGGCAGTGGTCGAAGGGCAAGATCGCCTTCGGCTTCAACCCCACGGGTCCGTGGCTGGTCACGCCCGACGAGGTCGACCACCAGGCGCTCGGCCTCCGCAGCTTCGTGAACGGCGAGCCGCGGCAGGACTCGAACACCAGCGACATGATCTTCACGGTCGAGCAGATCGTGCACCACCTGTCGCAGTACGTGACGCTCGAGCCCGGTGACCTGATCCTCACGGGCACGCCGCAGGGCGTGGCCCTGTCCGGCAAGTACCCCTACCTGGCGGCGGGCGACGTGGTCGAGATCGAGATCGACGGCCTCGGCCGCCAGCGCCAGGACTTCATCGCATGGGAGGCAGAGAAGTGACCCTTCGACAGGCTCAGGGACCCGACGCCGGCACGGAAGGCCTCGTGGCCATCGTCACCGGTGGCGCCTCCGGCATCGGCGCGGCGATCGCCGACCGTCTGCACGCGGACGGCATCACCGTCGCGGTCCTCGACCGCGACACCACACACGCCGACGAGCGCTTCGCGGCGTTCACCGCCGACGTCTCCGACCGCGCGAGCGTGGACGCCGCCGTCGCCGCTGTCGCCGAGCGCTTCGGCCGCATCGACATCGTCGTCAACAACGCCGGCATCGGCGCGCAGGGCGACATCGCCGCGAACGACGACGACGAGTGGGCGCGCGTCCTCTCCATCAACGTCACCGGCATCGCACGGGTGACATCGGCGGCACTGCCCTGGCTGCGGAAGTCCCCGGCCGCCGCGGTGTGCAACACGGCCTCGATCGCCTCGACCACCGGGCTCCCGCAGCGGGCGCTGTACTCCGCGTCGAAGGGCGCCGTGTCGGCTCTGACCCGCGCGATGGCCGCCGACCACCTGCGCGAGGGCATCCGCGTCAACGCGGTCAACCCCGGCACCGCAGACACGCCGTGGGTCGGACGACTGCTCGACTCCGCGGCCGACCCCGCCGCCGAGCGGGCCGCGTTGGAGGCACGACAGCCCCACGGACGCCTGGTGAGCCCCGACGAGGTCGCCGCCGCGGTGGCTTACCTCGTGAGTCCCGCCGCGGGCTCCACCACGGGCACCTTCATCGAGGTCGACGGGGGGATGGCGCAGCTCCGCCTCCGCCCCGAGTGACCCGATCTTCCCGACGGCCCGGTGTCTCCCCGCGAGACCCCGGGCCGTCCCCGTCCCCACCCGCCGTTCCGCCCCTGCCGGGATCAATCCCGCTCCCCCATCCCGCCCCGCAGGCCCCTTTCTCATCCCGCACGCCGCATCGCCGCGCAGGCGGGATCAGAATCGCTCCTGAAGCCCGCCCCGCACGCCCGTTTCTGATCCCGCACGCCGCACGCTTTCTGCACGCCGTGCGCTCCCCGCCCGCCCCACCGTTCGGGATCAATTCCGCTCCCCCACCCCGCCCCACAGGCCCCTTTCTCATCCCGCACGCCGCCTCGCCGCGCGGGCGGGATCAGAATCGCTCCTCGATGCGGCTGCCGCGGACCGTTTCTCATCCCGCGCGCCAGAAGGGCGCACCGCCGGGACGACCGTGAGCGGCACGGCACCCATGCGGCCCGGATCAGAATCGGGCCTGGACGGGGCTCCGGAGGTGGCATATTGCACCCGCTCCGCTTAGGGGCGGGGGTGGGGTTAGAGGGAGTAGACGGAGGCGGCGGTGGCGTGGAAGAGGGCGTCGGGATCGATGCCGCGGGAGGAGGCCCACGTCGCCACGGCGTCGGCCCAGCGGCTGCGGGCGGACGGCTGATACACCGGTGCACCGTCGGCGGGAGCGTGCGTGCCGTCGTGCTCCGCGGGACCGACCGCCGACACGGGCCAGTCGCTCCCCCACATCAGGCGCTCGGGACCGAAGACGTCGGCCGCGGTGTCGAGGAAGGGTTCGAGCTGCGCGAGGCTCCAGTCCCCTCCGGCCTCCGCGGGCAGTCCGGACACCTTGCAGAACACCCCGGGGTGTCGCGCCAGCTCGGCGAGGTCGCGCTCCCACTCCACCGAGGGCGTGCGCGGAGCAGAAGCCGTCCCGACCTCCGGCTTCCCCAGGTGGTCGAGCACGATCCGCAGCTCGGGGATCGCACCCGACAGTCGTGCGAGGTCCGGGAGCTGCGCGGCACGCACGCATGCGTCGAAGGTCCACCCGTGCGCCGCGACCTCCCGGGCTCCGGTGATGAAGGCCGACGAGAGCATCACGCCGTCCGGCTCCCCCTGCAGGAGATGACGCACCCCGACGACCAGGGGCTCCGCGGTGAGACTCTCCAGGTGCACCGTGGTGTCGGTGCCGCGATCGAGCCGAGCGCCGGCGACGATGCCGACCACCCCGAGCCGCTCCGCCTGCCCGGCCACCCACCGCACCTCCGCGAGGAAGTCGTCCTCGATGGTCTCGGCCTGCACGAACACGGCCCGCTCGTCCGTGGCCCGCTCGACCCGCGCACGCTCGAACTCGTCGGCGCCGAAGCGCCCCGCGAGCGGCCCTTCGAGCCACGTGTACCCGAGGGCTTCCGGGTCCCACAGGTGCAGGTGCGAGTCGAGGATGCGCATGTCCCCATCCTGCCGCAGACATCGGATGTTGTGCGAGGATGAGCGCCATGGCAGTCACGGACGAGGCGATCGAGAAGATCAAGGCGATGATCGTGTCGGGCGAACTGGCCCCCGGCGATCGCCTGCCCCCGGAGAAGGAGCTGTCCGAGCGCCTCGGCCTGTCCCGCAACTCCATGCGCGAGGCGGTCAAGGCGCTGGAGGTCATCCGCGTGCTCGACGTGCGGCGCGGCGACGGCACCTACGTCACGAGCCTGGAGCCGCACCTGCTGCTGGAGGCGATCGCCTTCGTCGTGGACATGCACGACGACGACTCGATGCTGGAGATGTTCGCCGTCCGCCGGATGCTCGAATCGCAGGCCACCGGTCTCGCGGCGACCCTCGGCACGGACGAGGCGATCGCCGCCCTGCAGG
The DNA here is from genome assembly GCF_002993305.1 of Microbacterium sp. str. 'China'. NCBI lineage: Bacteria > Bacillati > Actinomycetota > Actinomycetes > Micrococcales > Microbacteriaceae > Microbacterium > Microbacterium sp. str. 'China'. The sequence goes on from NZ_CP027434.1 coordinate 3,121,879, forward strand.
AGGAGGTGGAGGCCGTCGACGCGTCCGTCGGGATCGAGGAGCTCGTCGACCACGACATCCGCTTCCACCGCGAGATCGTGGGCATGGCGGGCAACGCCTACCTCGCGAGCCTCATCGAGCACCTGAGCAGCCAGACGGTCCGGGCGCGCGTGTGGCGGGGTCTCACGGAGGGCGGCGCCGTGGAGCGCACCCTGTCGGAGCACCGCGCCATCGCCGATGCCATCGCCCAGCGTGACTCGGCGCTGGCGACCTCCCTCGCCACGGCCCACATCGCGGGTGTCGAGCGGTGGCTGCGGCAGGCGGCGTCGGCCTGAGTCGTCAGGCCCCGAGGCGCTGCATCGCCGCGTCGAACTCCGCCGCCGAGCTGTCACTCACCTCGTGGAACAGCAGCTGGTCGAGCACGTCGGGCGCGGCGGTGAAGTAGGGCACCCCGGCTGCGCGCAGCCCCGTGATGTCGTCGGCGGAGCGCAGCGATGCGGCGAGGACGTTGGAGCCGCTGCCCGCGCACATCTCCTGCATCCGGGCGATGAGCGCGTCGCCGTCCATGCCCGCGTCGCGCATGCGCCCGAGGTAAGGCGCGATGTACTGGGCGCCGATCGAGGCGCACGCGAGCGCCTGCGCGACGGAGTACACCGCGGTGACGAGGACCGTGGCCCCGTCCCGGACGAGGGCCGAGGCCGCCGCGAACCCCGCTGCGGTCGCGGGCACCTTGACCGCCACCCGGTCGCCGAGCGCGCGGATGCCCTCCGCGTTCCGGAGGAAGGAGTCCGTGTCGCCACCCCACGTCTGGAAGAAGACCTCCCGTGCACCCTCGTCCACCCAGCGGGCATAGAGGTCGGGGATCTCCGCGGCCGTCCGCCCGCCGCGCTCGAGGATCGTGGGGTTCGTCGTGACGCCGTGCACCACCCCGGCGAAGAGCAGCCGCGAGACGCGGTCGGTGTCGGCGCTGTCGACGTACAGGCGGGGCGCGATCGCGGTCATCGGGGTCTCCTCGCGGGCAACCTGTCGTTACAGGTGGGGCTTCGGCTAATGTAATGACAGCTCCCGAACCTTGTCAAAGGCCGGGGGCCCCGCGCTGTCGAGGAGGATCAGGAGCGAGATGACACCCGCACACCCCGGCGACCGCTCCGGCGTCGTCATCGTCGGCAGCGTGACGGCCGACGTCACGACCTTCTCCCAGCGGCTCCCCGCCCGCGGCGAGACCATCCTCGGCGACGAATTCACGCTGATGCTCGGCGGCAAGGGCGCGAACCAGGCCGTCGCGGCCGGACGCTCCGGAGCCCGCACGAGCTTCGTCGGCTGCGTCGGCGACGACCTGTTCCACGACCTCGTGGTGGACGGGCTCACGGCGGCCGGCGTCGACCTCGCACACCTGCGCACCGTGCCGGGCCCGACCGGCATCGCGCACATCCGTGTCGACGCCTCCGCGCAGAACGACATCGTCATGGTGCCGCTCGCCAACGCCGCCCTCAGCACGGCGCAGATCGACGAGGCCCTCGCGGCTCTCGCCCCGACGACCTCCGTCCTGCTCACCCAACTCGAGACCCCGTCCGCGCTGACCGCGCACATCACCGCGCGCGGTCGCGAGCACGGGATGACCGTGATCCTCGACCCGGCACCGGCGGCGGAGCTGGCACCGGAGATCTGGCGCAGCATCGACATCGTCACCCCGAACGAGACCGAGGCGTCGCTCATCAGCGGCATCGAGGTGACCGACGCCGCCTCCGCCGAACGCGCCGGGCACTGGTTCCTGGAGCAGGGCGTGGGCGCCGCGGTCATCACCCTGGCCGGGCAGGGGTCGTGCGTCGTCACCGCCGAGGGGGCCACCGTCGTCCCGCCTTTCCCCGTGGAGGCCGTCGACACCACCGCCGCGGGCGACGCCTACGCCGGCTACCTCGGTGCCGCGCTCGCGAGCGGAGCGGCCCTCACCGATGCGGTGCGGCTGGCGACCGCCGCGGGCGCCCTCACCGTCACGAAGCAGGGGGCCTCGCCGAGCCTCCCCTACCGCGCCGACGTCGAGGCCTTCCTCGCCGCGCGCACCGCGGCCCCCGTCGCGAACTGAACCAGGAGCACACGATGCGCAAGACCTCGACCACGATCAACCCGGCGCTCTCCCGCGTCATCAGCGAGACCGGGCACACCGATCTGATCGTCGTGACCGACGCCGGGCTGCCCATCCCGCCGGGCTCCGAGCGCATCGACCTCGCCTACCGTCCCGGCGCCCCCGCCTTCCTCGACGTGCTCGACACGGTGCTCGCGGAGCTCGTGGTCGAGGGGGCGACGGTGTCGGCCGAGATCGCCGAGAAGAGCCCGGAGGTGCTCGACGCCCTGCGCGAGCGCTTCGCCGACGCAGGTTTCGAGATCGAGCTCGTCCCGCACGTCGAGTTCAAGGAGCGCACGCACGCCGCCCGCGCCTTCGTGCGCTCGGGGGAGTTCACCCCCTACGCGAACGTGATCCTGCACGCGGGGGTGGCGTACTGATGTCTCTCATCGAGGATGCGATCGACCGCCACAGCGCGGCGCCGATGTACGACCAGCTCCGGCAGCTCATCATCGACGGCATCTCCCGCGACGGTCTGCAGCCGGGCGATCCGCTTCCCGGCGAGCACCGGCTGTGCGAGCGCTACGGCATCTCCCGCACGGTCGTGCGCCAGGCGCTCGCCCAGCTCGAGCACGAGGGACTCGTCGAGCGCGTGAAGGGCAAGGGCACGTTCGTCTCCCGCCCGCGCACGAGCGAGAGTCTCGTGCACACGCTGGTCGGGCTGTACGACGACGTCGAGCGGCGCGGCGGCCACGTGCACAGCGACGTCCTCCGACACGAGCAGACCGTCGCCGACGAGGAGGTCGCCCTCGCCCTGGAGGTGCCGGTGGGATCGCCGGTGATCGTGCTGGAGCGGCTGCGGCACGTGGACGGCGAGCCCTGGTCGCTCTCGACCACGTGGATGCCGGAGGCGGTGGGGGCGGTGACGCTCGGCGCCGACCTCACCGAGGCGTCGCTGTACCGGCTCCTCGCCGACCACGGCATCATCGCCACGCACGGCGTCCGCTCCGCCGAGGCGACGGTCGCCACGCACGAGCAGGCCCAGCACCTCGGCGTGAGCGCCGGCTCCGCCCTCCTCCGCCTGCGCAGCATCAGCCGCAGCGAGGACGGGCTGCCCATCGAGTACTTCATCGCGTATCACCGCGGCGACCGCTCGCGCTTCGAGTTCCAGCTCCAGCAGGAGCAGTCCCAGGCTTCGCTGATGCACGTGGACGGGTCGGGCGGCGCCTCCCCCGCGGGCACGGTGGGCTGAGCCGCCTCGCCCGGGCGGGGGCGGCTGTTCTCCCATGCCGGAATGACGGTGCCGGCCCCGGTACGCTCGAGGGCATGAGCGACTGGACCAGCACCGCGATCGCCCTGCTGGAAGCCGATGCCAACCGCAGCGCCGACACGCACCTGCACCTGTTCCCGCTGCCGCCGGAGTGGGGCATCGACCTCTACCTCAAGGACGAGTCGGTGCACCCGACCGGCTCCCTCAAGCACCGCCTCGCGCGCTCCCTCCTCCTCTACGGACTCGTCAACGGGCGCATCCGCGAGGACACGACCCTCGTGGAGTCGTCGAGCGGGTCGACCGCGGTGTCGGAGGCCTACTTCGCCCGGATGCTGGGGCTGAAGTTCATCACGGTCGTGCCGCGGTCGACGGTGCAGGAGAAGATCGACCTCATCGAGTTCTACGGCGGCACCTGCCATTTCGTGGATCGCGCGGAGGACATGTCACCCGAGGCGCAGCGCCTGGCGGCGGACTGCACCGGGCACTACCTCGACCAGTTCACCTACGCGGAGCGTGCGACCGACTGGCGCGGCAACAACAACATCGCCGACAGCGTGTTCGGCCAGCTCGCCCAGGAGCGGCATCCGATCCCCCGCTGGATCGTCACGGGCGCCGGGACCGGGGGCACCAGCGCCACGTTCGGCCGCTACGTGAAGTACCGCCGCCATGACACCCGGATCGCCGTCGTCGATCCCGAGGGCTCCGCCTTCTACGACGGCTGGGCAGGCACGGTCGACCCGCCTGCCGGACGGCCGAGCCGCATCGAGGGCATCGGGCGGCCGCGGGTGGAGGCCTCCTTCGTGCCGTCCGTGATCGACGAGATGATCCAGGTGCCCGACGCGGGCTCCATCGCCGCGATCCGCCTCCTCCGCGAGCGCACCCTGCACTGGGCGGGCGGCTCCACCGGCACGAACCTCTACGGCGCGTTCCAGCTCATCGCTCGGATGCGTGCCGCGGGCGAGACCGGCAGCGTCGTGACCCTGATCTGCGACAGCGGTGTGCGGTACGCCGGCACGTACTACTCGGACGAGTGGGTCGCGCAGCAGGGGTGGGACCTCGCGCCGCACCGTGCACGATTGGAGCGGTTCCTGGAGACCGGGGTCTGGGCGGACTGATCCTCGGGTTACGCTGACCCCATGACCACACTCATCCTCACTGTCGCGGGTGCCGATCGTCCGGGCCTCGTGGCCGCCGTCGCCGATGTCGTCGACGCCCACGGCGGCAACTGGGAGAACAGCTCCCTCGCCGAGCTCGCCGGCACGTTCGCCGGTGTCATCGAGGTGTCCGTGCCGACGGAGCGCACCGGGGAGCTCGAGACCGCGCTGCGAGGGATCCAGGGCCAGGGTCTCCTCACGCTCTCGGTGCTCACCGGCACGCCAGGGCCGTCCGAGGACGAGGAGCAGCTGCTCGTGATGCAGGTGCTCGGCAACGACCGCCCCGGCATCGTGCGCGAGGTCTCGGCGGTGCTGAACGCGCACGCCCTGAGCATCGAGGAGCTCACGACCGAGACCCGCGAGGCTGCGATGGCCGGCGGAAGGCTCTTCGAGGCGTCGGTGATCGCGAAGGTCCCGCCGACGGTCGACCTCGACGCCCTGCGTGCCGACCTTGAGCGCCTCGCGTCCGAGATCCAGGTCGACATCAACCTCGGCTGACCCCGTTCGCCGACCCACCCCCTTCGGTGCCGCCCACCCCCTTCCGGACGTCCGAATAGGGCCGGGGCGCACGAAAGAGGGTGGCTCGGCCGGGAAACCAGGAGTCAGAGGCCGGAGTACCGCCGCACCCAGTACTCGGTGTAGGCGACGTGGGCGGACGCGGCGGCCGAGGCGGCCACCGGATCCGCGGCGGCGAGGCCGCGCAGGATCGCGCGGTGGCCGGCGTCGGAGTGGATCTTGAGCTCCGCGGCATCCTCCGGGTCGGAGATCCGGTAGGCACGCGAGCGGGAGCGCAGCACGTCGATCAGGCTGGTCAGGGCCTCGTTGCCCGCGACCGACGAGATGGCCATGTGGAACTCGTGGTCGAGGCGGGACTGCGCCTCGAAGTCCGTCGTCGACTCGATCTCGGTGAGCACCTCGTCGAGCGCGGCCACCGTGTCGTCGTCGATCCGGGCCGCGGCGAGCGCCGCCGCATGGGGCTCGAGCACCCGTCGAAGCTCGGTCAGCTCCAGCACTCCGGCCATCGGCAGCAGTCCGACCGTGAGGGACAGGCTGCCGATGAGGTCGGCGGCGCGGAGCTCGCTGACGTAGCTGCCGGAACCGTGCCGCGTCTCCAGCACGCCCAGTGCGGCGAGCGTGCGGATGGCTTCGCGGAGCGATCCCCGCGAGACCCCGAGTCGTTCGCACAGCTCCCCCTCGCTCGGCAGCCGGTCGCCGGGGCGCAGAGCGCCGTCGGCGATGAGGGCCCGCAGCCCGTGCAGCGCCGTGTCGAGTGCGCTCATCGTCATCCTCTCTGCCACCCCCACCCCTCGTGAAGTCTGTCGGACGCCCCGGGCGTCGCAAACTCGTATGACAACTATGTTTCATCTTCGCGGTTTCGTAGCCAAAACCGAAGGCGTGTGGCAAAGTTGTGCAACAACTCGCCCCCACTCACCGATGAGGTCCGATGCCCGCTCCGCAGTTCCCCGCTCCGCTCACGCTGAACTCCGGCCTGCGGGCGCGCGATGCCTGGCCGCTCGACCCGACCGTGATCCACCTCAACCACGGGTCCTTCGGGGCTGTGCCGTCGGTGGTGGTCGCCCACCAGGACGCCCTGCGCCGCCGCGCCGACCTGAGCCCCGTGGAGTGGTTCCCTCGGATCGCGGAGCGCGTGCAGGAGGCGAGGCAGCGGACGGCTCCGTTCGTCGGCGCCCGCGCGGAGGACAGCGTGTTCGTGCCCAACGCCTCCGCCGCGGCCACCGTCGTCTACAACGGCCTCCAGCTCGACAGCGGCGACGAGATCCTCGTCACCGACCAGGGCTACGGCGCCATCACCATGGGCGCCGAGCGCCTCGCCCGACGCTTCGGCGCCTCCGTCCGCACGGTCGCCCTGCCCCTGCTCGCCGACGACGACGAGATCGTGCAGCTCTTCGCCGACGCCCTCACCCCGCGCACGCGGCTGCTCGTCGTCGACCAGATCACCTCGCCCACGGCCCGCCTGCTGCCCACCCGCCGCATCGCCGACCTCGCGGCCGAGCGCGGCGTGCGCACCCTCGTCGACGGCGCCCACGCCCCCGGCCTCATCCCGGACGCGGCGGCCGTCGCTGGCGGCGACTGGTGGTTCGGGAATCTGCACAAGTGGCCCTGCGCCCCGCGCGGCTCCGCCCTCCTCGTCACCACCGCCCCCGACCGCGACGAGCTCTGGCCGCTGATCGACTCCTGGGCCGCGCGCGAGCCGTATCCCGAGCGCTTCGATACCCAGGGCACGATCGACGCGACGACCTACCTCGCCACCCCCACCGCGATCGAGTTCATCGAGGCGGAGTTCGGATGGGCGGCCGCCCGCGACGCCATGGCCGCACGGGCAGACGCCGGTGCCGAGCTCATCGCCGAAGCCCTGCGTCCCTTCAGCGACGAGGACCCGCTGACCCCTCTTCCCTCGCCGGTGCCGTCCATGCGGCTCATCCGGCTGCCGCTCGGCCTCGGCGCCACCCGAGAGGAAGCCGACGCGCTGCGCATGGACCTCCTCGACGAGGTCGGCGTGGAGACCGCGTTCACCAGCTTCCGCGGCGTCGGCTACTTCCGCCTGTCCGCGCACCTGTACACGGAGGCCTCCGACATCGAGGCGTTCGTCGAGCGCTGCGTCCCCGCGATCCTGCGCCGCGCCGGCATCCGCCCCGCGGACGCCCTCATCCTCCCCTGACCCGCTTCACCTTCCGCACGACCCACCCGAACACCCACCCACCCCCACCGAGAGGCACATCGTGAAGAACAAGATCTTGACGACCGCAGCCGGAGTCGGCACCGTCGCCGTCCTCGCACTCACCGGCTGCTCCGGAGGCTCCGGCTCGTCCGGCGGCGACGGCAGCGTCACCCTCCAGATGGTCGAGAGCCTGACGAACCCGGCGCGCACCGAGCTGCTCCGCGGACTGCTCGACGAGTTCGAGAAGGACAACCCCGACATCACCGTCAACCTCGTCTCCCCGCCCACCGAGCAGGCCGACCAGAAGATCCAGCAGATGCTGCAGTCCGGCAAGGGCGTCGACGTGCTCGAGGTGCGCGACATCACCGTCGGACCGTTCGCGAACAACGGCTGGCTCTACGACCTCGGTCCGGATCTGAAGAAGTGGGACGGCTGGGACGCCCTGACCGAGAACGCGCAGTCGGCCTCGGTCGCGGAGGACGGCAAGAGCTATTTCGTCCCCTACGGCTTCTACGGCCTGTCGCTGTTCTACCGCAGCGACCTCGTCGAGCAGGCCGGCTTCGACGGCCCGCCGCACAGCTGGAAGGACCTGCTGGAGCAGGCGTCGGCGATCCAGGACCCGTCGAACAACATCTACGGGTACGCGTTCCGTGGCGGTCAGAACGCGAACAGCAACGTCGTCGCCGCGATCGAGGCCTACACGATCGACGGTCTCGACACGGAAGACGCGTTCCTCATGGAGGACGGTTCGACGATCTTCGCCGCCCCCGAGGCGCAGGAGGCCGTCGACGACTACTTCGACCTGTTCAAGGAGGCCTCGCCGCCGTCCGCCGTCTCGTGGGGCTACCCCGAGATGGTCGCCGGGTTCACCAACGGCACCACGGCCTTCCTCCTGCAGGACCCCGAGGTCATCGCGACGGTGCAGGACTCCTCGCTGACCGAGGACCAGTGGGACACCGCGCCGCTGCTCGTCGGCCCGTCCGGCAAGGCCGCACAGCCCCTCGCCGTCGCCGGCTGGGGTGTCGCGGAGAACAGCGAGCACAAGGAGGCGGCGGTGAAGCTCGTCGAGTTCCTGTCGTCCGCCGAGCCCGCCACCGAGTTCGCGCAGGCGAACAGCCTCGTCCCGATCATCGCGGCCGCCGCGGACGACGAGTTCTACTCCACCGGCCCCTGGACCAGCTACGTCACCATGACCGAGGACCCGGAGACCTACGTCAACGTGCGTCAGCCGCGCGGTGTGAGCTGGTGGACCGAGTGGATCCAGAAGTCCGACCAGGACGTGCAGAGCGTGCTGCTCGGCAACATGTCCACCAAGGACCTCCTCGCCTCGTGGGACGCGTTCTGGACCGAGAAGTACGCCGCGGAGAAGGGTTGATCCGTGGCCCGCACCATCCGTGAAGGGGGCTCCGTCGGCACCGCCGGCGGGGCCTCCCCGGCATCGCGTCGTCGCCCCTTCCGGGGCCGCACCGCACTCACGCTGCTGGCGTTCCTCGCGCCGGCGATCGTCTTCGTCTGCTGGTTCACCTACTGGCCGATGCTGCAGGGCGCCCGCATGGCCTTCCACGACTGGAACCTGTGGGATCTCACGTCGACGCCGTTCGTGGGCTTCGACAACTTCCTCGCCGTCTTCCGCGACCCGGCGTTCCCGACCGTGGCCTGGAACTCCGTGCTCTGGGTGGTCGGCTCGCTCGTGCCGCAGCTCGTGATCGGGTTCCTCATCGCGCTCGCCCTGCGCAAGCGGTTCCGCTTCCGCGGTCTCTACCAGGCGCTGGTCTTCTTCCCGTGGGCAGTGTCCGGCTTCCTCATCGGCATGCTGTTCCGCTGGATGTTCAACGCCGAGTTCGGCGTCGTCAACGACCTGCTCATGAAGGCCGGCCTGATCGACGCGCCGCTGCCGTGGCTGGCCGACCCGAAACTCGCGATGTTCGCCGTGATCGTCGCGAACATCTGGTACGGCGTGACCTTCTTCGCGATCATGATCCTCGCGGCTCTCCAGTCGGTGCCGGACGAGATGCTGGAGGCGGCGAGCCTCGACGGCGCCGGCAAGGTGCGGCAGCTGTTCTCGATCATCATCCCGTACATCTCGATGACGCTGCTGCTGACGATCCTGCTGCGCGTGATCTGGATCTTCAACTTCCCCGACATCATCTACGCGATGACGAACGGCGGCCCCGCCAACCAGACCCACATCATCACGACGTGGATGATCAACTACACGCAGCAGGGCAACTACGGCATCGCGAGCGCCATCGGGCTCATCGTCGTGGCGTTCCTCATGGTGTTCTGCGCGTTCTACCTGATGGCGATGCGGAGAGTGCAGCGATGACCATCACCTCATCCATCCGGACCGGCTCCTCGGTCACGGAGACCCGTCGCATCACGGTGCCCGACCCGAAAGCCGCCCCGCGCCCCAAGCCCCGCGTCACGGTGGGCGGCGTGGTGCGTATCGTCGGCCTGGGGCTGTGGCTGCTCATCACGCTGTTCCCGCTGTACTGGATCACGCTCACCGCGTTCAAGTCGCCGGGGACCATCAACCGCTTCCCGATCGAGTACTGGCCGAGCGAGCCCTCGCTGGACAACTTCACGAGCCTGTTCGAGAAGAGCTCCTTCGGGACGTTCCTGGCGAACTCGGCCATCGTGGCGGTGTCGGCCGGCGCGGTGGCGACGCTCATCGCCCTGCTCAGCGCCTACGTGCTGGCGCGGTTCGAGTTCCGCGGCAAAGGCACGGTGCTCATCGCGTTCCTGCTGACGCAGATGATCCCGGCGTTCATCGCCCTCGGACCGCTGTACTCGATGATGACCGACCTCGGACTCGTCGACACCAAGCCGGGGCTCATCCTCGTCTACATCGCGATCTGCATCCCGTTCTCCACGGTGATGCTGCGGGGCTTCTTCGAGAACGTCCCCGATGCGCTGGAGGAGGCGGCGATGATCGACGGCTGCTCGCGGCTGGGCGCCCTGTTCCGGGTGCTCGTGCCGGTGATGACCCCCGGCATCATCGCCGCGTTCATCTTCAACTTCGTGAACTGCTGGAACGAGCTGTTCCTGTCGGTCGTGCTGATGAACACCGATGCGAACCGCACCGTGCCCTCGGCGCTCAACGGCTTCATCTCGACGTTCAACATCGACTGGGGCTCCATGAGCGCTGCGGCCGTGCTGACGATCCTCCCGACGATGGTGATGTTCGCGCTCGCCAGCCGCTGGATCGTCCAGGGCCTCACGGCGGGGGCCGTCAAGGAGTAACCCGCCCGAGTAGCGCAAATGGTCCCATTCCGCGACGGAATGGGACCATTTGCGCTATTCGAAGGCCTAGACGAGCCGGGACTTCGGCGACACCGAGTACGTGTGCTCGGCGTCGCGGTTGACCGCGTCGCCGAGGGCCTCGTCGATCGCGGTCATGGTGTCGGCGTCGAGCGTCACGCCGGAGGCCTTGACCGTGTCGGCGAGCTGCTCCGGACGGGAGGCGCCGACGAGGGCAGCCGCGACGTTCGGGTTCTGCAGCACCCACGCGATCGCGAGCTGCGGCATCGACAGCCCCGCCTGTTCCGCGATCGGCTTGAGGCGCTGCACCGCGGTGAGGATGTCGTCCTGCAGGAAGCTCTTGATGAAGCCCGCTCCCGAGTTCTGATCCGTCGCCCGAGACCCCTCCGGCACCGGCTGCCCCGGCACGTACTTGCCGCTCAACACGCCCTGCGCCATCGGCGACCAGACGATCTGCGAGATGCCGAGCTCCTCCGACGTCGGGACGACCTTGCCCTCGATGACCCGCCACAGCATCGAGTACTGCGGCTGGTTGGAGATGAGCTGGATGCCGAGCTGCTTGGCCAGGGCGTGCCCTTCGCGGAGCTGCTCCGCGGTCCACTCCGAGACCCCGATGTAGAGCGCCTTGCCCTGCCGGACGACGTCGGCGAAGGCCTGGAACGTCTCCTCCAGCGGGGTCTCGTAGTCGAAGCGGTGCGCCTGGTACAGATCGACGTAGTCGGTGCCGAGGCGCTGCAGCGAGCCGTTGATCGAATCCATGATGTGCTTCCGGCTCAGACCGGTGTCGTTCGGACCCTTCGGGCCGGTCGGGAAGTAGACCTTGGTGAAGATCTCGAGGCCCTCCCGACGCTGGCCCTCCAGAGCCTTGCCGAGCACGACCTCGGCGGCCGTGTTGGCGTACGTGTCCGCGGTGTCGAACGTGGTGATGCCGGCGTCCAGGGCGGCGTGCACGGTCTTGACCGCGGCGTCGTCCTCGACCTGCGAGGCGTGCGTGACCCAGTTGCCGTACGTGATCTCCGAGACCTTGAGACCGCTGTTGCCGAGATAGCGATAGTTGACCATGGACCAACGCTAGTCCCGCCGGCGGGCCGGCGGGCCGGATCGACCGTGATCGTCAGGCGGTGGCAGGCGCCGGTCCGCGGCGGCGGGACGTGAGCGCGGCCCCGACCAGCACCCCGACCGCGGCGAGCGCGCTGACGGCGTACAGGGGCAGGGCCCACGGGGAGGCATCGGCGCCGCTGATGTGGAAGGTGTCGGCGAGCCCCATGCCCGGCCCGAACGACGCGACGAAGTAGGCCGGCGCCCCGCCCATGAGCAGCGCGAGGAAGGTCATGCCGGCCACCACCGCCGGAGCCCGCGTGAGGAGGCACACGACCGCCGTCCCGATGGCCAGGCACACGCCCGCGGCAAGGATGCCGAGGACGGTCGGCGCCATGAGGCTCTCCCCGGCGTTCGACATCGCGGCCCGGACCTCGTCCAGCGAGAGGCTGCCCGGAGCCGCGGCGATCGGGTTGAGCACGAGGATCTGCACCGCGGCGAGGGCGGCGTACGCGGTGAAGGCGAGCACGCCCGCGACGCAGATCCAGAGGGTGGGGCGCGGCACCGGTGTCATGCGGTCACCCTAGGCAGGGCTGCTGAGAGTCTCCCGGTACTCACGCCAGGCGTCGCCCAAGCGGCGCACCCCCTCGGTGAGCACGTCGTCCGGCGCGGTGAACGGCAAGCGCACGTGGTCGTCCGGCGCGGCGGCCGAGACCGCGAAGGCCCCGGTGCCCGCGATCGAGACCCCGTGCGCCGCGGCGACGCGCGCGAGAGCCGATGCGGAGCCCCGAGGCAGCGCGGCCCACAGCGAGAGTCCACCCCGCGGGGTCTCAGAGGTCCAGTCGGGGAGGTGCGCGGCCATCAGCTCCTGCAGCAGGAGGAGCCGCTCCTGGTGCACGCGGCTGTTGGCGCGGCGGAGCTCCGTCGCGTGCGCGATGAGGTCGAGCGCGAGGAGCTGGCCGGGCACGCTCGTGGATTGATCGGCGAGCTGCCGGGCGCCGCGGAGCCGCCGGACCAGCACGGGATCGGCCCGCAGCCACCCGATCCGCAGCCCGGCCCAGGCCCACTTCGACACGGACTCGACGACGAGCACCGGGGCATCCGGCCGTTCCGAGGCGAGCGTGGGCGGCACGACCCCGTCGAACGAGATGCCGGCGACGACGCGGTCCTCGATCACGGGCACCCCGTACTGCGCGGCGAGTTCGGCCACGCGGTGCCGGGCCGCCGCGGGCAGTCGCGTCCCCGTGGGATTCTGGTGGTGCGGGTTGAGCGCGACGAGCACAGGACGCAGCCGGGCCATCGCCTGCTCCAGCGCGTCGACGTCGAGGCCGTCCGCGCCCATCGGCACGCCGTGGACCGTCCCGCCGCGCAGCCCCACGGAGTCGGTCACGCCCGGCCAGGTGATCTCCTCCGCGAGCACGACGTCACCCGGTTCCACGAGCGCGTTCACGACGAGGCTGATGGCCTGCTGCGCGCCGTGGGTCACGAGGATCTGCTCGGGCGTGGTCGGCGTCCCCTCGGCGCGGTACATGTCGGCGATGAGTTCGCGGAGCGCGGGGAGCCCCGCGGGGTCGGTCTCCGGGAGCAGGGCGAGGTCGAGCCGCGGCTGGTGGTCGCGGATGAGCTGCACACCGAGGTCCGGGATCTGCGGCACCGTGCGGAGCAGATCGATCGCGTTGGGGAGAGCGGAGAACAGGGCCTCGCCGCGGCCGGGACGGCGGTCCGCCGCGGGCGCCGTCCTCGCCCCCGACACCCTCGTCCCACTGCCCTGCCGGCGCTCGACGAGACCCTGCTCGGCGAGGGTCGCATAGGCGGACACGACCGTGCCCCGCGAGACCGCGACCGCCGCGGAGAGGGCGCGTTCGGCGGGCAGGCGGTCGACGGGGCGCAGCTCACCGCTGCCGATCAGGGCGGCGATCGCCGCGGCGAGTCGGGTGGAGAGGGTGCCGTCGCCGTGGGACCAGCGGCCGAGGCGTGCGGCGAGGGCGGTCGCGGAGACCTCCCCGGCCTGGACGAGGGGCCCGGAGGCCGATCCGTGGGCCACCGGCGTCGCATTGGCCCTGTCGAGGGTGTCCATGAGATCCGATTCTGGACCAATGACAGCTTCCACGACCAGCTTCGGTCTCGATCTCGGTCCAATTCAGCGGGATTGGACCATCGGCGAACTCCTCGCGTGGCTCGAGGACGATACCCGCACGCACGACCCGGCCCTCCGCGAACCGCTGGCCCGCATCGAGGCCGCCGTGACCGGCACCCCGTGGCCGACCGCGCCGTCCACGGTCGCCCCGTCCACGGTCGCCCTGATCCGTTCTCTCGCGCTGGCGTCCCGGTCCGGAGGCCTCTCCCGCGTTCGAATCGCTCACTTTGCTCCGAATCCGGCCGGAATGGAGCACAGTGCGCGACTCGAAACGAGTCAGGTGGCCTGAGCCCCCGCGCCGGAGACGGGAGTGGTGACGATGTCGGCGCGGTCGCGGAAGCCCTCCGCCGTCACCTTGTCCAGCGCGACCTGCTTGCGGATGGCCAGCGCCTTCTCATAGAGGCTCGGGTCGCCGTAGCTCGTGAGCACCTTCACCAGCACCGGCAGCAGCTCGATCATGAAGAACAGCGCCGCGATGAGGATGTGCGCCCAGAGGATCGCGGGCTCCTTCTCGCTCAGGCGATTGAGGCCGCTGATCTGGCTCAGCAGCCCCACCGCCCCGGCATTGCCCTGCGCCACGGAATCCGCGCGGGCGTTGTAGGCCGCGAGCGCCTGCTCGTACGTGTCGCGCGCGGCCGGGAGCTCGTCCTTCGCCTGCTGACGGTTCTGCGACTCCGAGGCCGTGGTGTTCTCCTTGGCGGCGCTTCCGGCAGCGGCGAGCTCCTCGTTCGCGGTGCGAAGCTGGGCCGCGAGCGCGTCGTAGGTCTGCTGGGCCTCGGCGAGCTGGGCCTGGGCGGCCTGAGAGCTCGCGCCCTCGCCGTTCACGCCGGTGCAGCCGGGGACGGTACCCGCGCCCTCGCCCGTGAGCTCGCACTGGTACAGCGTCCGCGCCTGGTCGATCACGGCCTGCTGCTCCGTGAGCTTCGCCGTCAGGTCATCGACCGTGGACTGGGCGGCGGACTCGGTCGCCGACGACGACTCGGTCCCGGCGACGATGCCCGTCGCCGCCTGGTTCTCCAGCGCCGCGACCCGCTCGGACGCCGCGTCCAGCGCCTTCTTCTCCGGGCCGGTCTCGAGCGCCTCCTGGTCGGCCTGCGCCTGGACGATGTTGGTCGCGGCGACCTCGCGGGAGATGTCGTTGTGGAAGATCTGCAGCACGAGCGGCTCCGCGACGACGAAACCGATGATCGCCGCCATGATGACGCGGGGGATCGCGAGGCCGATGAGCTTCCAGACGTTGCGGGTCGACGTCATGGTCGAGGTCAGGAAGCGGTCGAGGTTGAAGATGATCAGCGCCCACACGATCGCGAGCGGGATCGCCAACCAGACCGCCGCGCGCACGCCCGTCGTGAGGGCGAAGAGCATGGAGATCGCGCTGACCAGGGCGGTCCCGGCGAGCACGAAGAACATCTGCACGAAGCGCGGGGTCTCGCCGGGGACCCGGTCGAGGATCTCGCCCTCGGCCCCGCCGAGGATCGCGAGAGCACGGAGGCGCTCGGCGGCGGTGCGACGGCGACGCGGCTTCCGGACGTGCGGCGGACGCGCCTTCCGGTCGAGGACGGGCTCCGCGTCGGCCGGGGCATCCGGCGCCGTCACCGGCTCGGGCGTCGGGTCGTCGGACGCGACGTCGGACTGCGCGGACGTGTCGCCGGTCGGCTCGTACTCGCGCAGGAAGTCGAGGTCATCCGTCTCGGCGTTCGGGTCGCCGTCGAGGATGATCCGACCCTGCGAGTCGAAGCGACCCGGGCGGTGGGCGGAATAGGGCATCCCGACAATCTACGAAACTCCGCCTGTGCATACCGTGGAAGATCCCTTGGACAGGCCTTCGAGTCGCGCGAATGGCGGCATCCGGGCCGGATTTGGAGCCAGGTGAGCGATTCGAACCGGGGTCAGGCCATCGCCGCGGCGGCAGCTTCGTCCTCGGTCGTCGCGACGAGCTGCCCGCAGGCGCCGTCGATCTCCTTGCCGCGGGTGTCGCGGAGGGTCGTCGGGATGCCGGCGTCGTTCAGCCGTCGCACGAACTCGTCGGTGACGTCCTTCTCTGACGAGGTCCAGATCGAGCCCGGCGTCGGGTTCAGCGGGATCGGGTTCACGTGCACCCACCCGCGACCGCGCTGGTTGAGCTTGTCCGCCAGGAGATCGGCCCGCCAGGCGTGGTCGTTCATGTCCTTGATGAGGGCGTACTCGATGGACACGCGGCGCCCGGTCTTGGCGTAGTAGTCGTAGGCCGCGTCGAGCGCCTCGTCGACCTTCCACCGCGAGTTCACGGGGATGAGCTCGTCCCGCAGGTGGTCGTCAGGGGCGTGCAGCGACAGGGCGAACGTGACGGGGATGTTCTCGTCGGCGAGCTTGCGGATCGCGGGCACGAGTCCCACGGTCGACACGGTGATGCCGCGGGCGCTCATGCCGAGACCGTCGGGCTGCGGGGCGACCATGGTGCGCACCGCGTCCATGACGCGCTTGTAGTTGGCGAGCGGCTCCCCCATGCCCATGAAGACGATGTTGGAGACGCGCTCCATGCTGTGGTCGTCGCGCTTCTTGCCGCCCAGCTCGCCGTTCGCGATGGCCCGGTTGGCCCTGACGATCTGCTCGATAATCTCGGCGGTGGACATGTTGCGGGTCAGCCCCGCCTGGCCCGTGGCACAGAACGGGCAGTTCATGCCGCAGCCGGCCTGGCTCGACACGCACAGCGTGATGCGGCCGGGGTAGCGCATGAGGACCGACTCGACGAGCGCGCCGTCGTGCAGACGCCAGAGGAACTTGATGGTGTCGCCGCGGTCGGTCTCCAGCCGCCGCACCTCGGTCATGAGGGGCGGGAGCATGCCGGCGACCAGCTCCTCACGGATGCCGGCGGGGAGGTCCGTCATCTCCGCGGGGTCGGACGTGTAGTGGCGGAAGTAATGCGTGGCGAGCTGCTTGGCGCGGAACCCGGGGAGTCCGAGCTCCTTCACCTTCTCGATGCGCTCGGCCGGGGTGAGGTCGGCGAGGTGGACCGGCGGCTTGCCGCGCTTCGGGCTCGCGAACTGCAGCAGCGGGCGCCCCTCGGCGTCCTTCTTCTGGGTCCAGCCCTCGGTCGCGGGGCGCACCTGCGGGGCACGGGTCTCGCGGATCGCCCCCGAACGGGACGACGCGGGCGCTGTCGCGGAGCGCGTCTCGGGTGTGCGGGGGTTCTCGGCCATCCCTCCAGGGTACCGGGATGCGGGTGGGAGGCGCCTGGGCACGATCCCTGTCGCGGAGCGGGGCCGAGGATACTTGTAATTACAAGTTGCCGTGCGGAAGAATGGGCGCATCCCCCTCGATCAAGGAGCAGCATGTCCGACCGTCTCGCCCGCGCCCGCACCACCGGCATCCTCGCCGTCCTCCGCGCCCCGTCGCCGGAGCTGGCTCTGGAGGCCTCGGAGGCGATCATCCGCGGCGGCGTCTCGGGTATCGAGGTGACCTTCTCGACCCCCGACGCGCCGGCCGTGATCCGCGAGCTCATCGCCCGCCATGGGGACGCCGCGTACATCGGCGCCGGCACCGTCACGACGGCGGAGCAGGCGACCCAGGCCGCCGACGCGGGTGCCGCCTTCCTTGTCAGCCCGGGAACCCTCCCCGACCTCACGCGCGCCATGCTCGACACCGGCCGCGTGGTGATGACCGGTGCGATGACGCCGACCGAGGTCATGGGGGCCCTCGAACTGGGCGTCGACGTCGTGAAGATCTTCCCCGCCTCCCTCGGCGGCCCGTCCTACCTCGGGGCCCTGCGCGGACCGTTCCCCGACGCCCCGCTGATGCCCACGGGCGGCGTGAAGCCCGACAACCTCGCCGACTGGTTCGCGGCCGGCGCGGTCGCCGTGGGGGCCGGTGGCGACCTCGCGAACGGCGCCGCGATCGCGAACGCGGACTGGGCGGACATCGAGCAGCGGGCCTCGCGGTTCGCGGCCGCCCTCGCTGCCACGCGAGGCTGAACCGCCCACCTCCGGGATCATTTGGTATACCGGATGCATGCGGATGAGACGGGTGGCGGCGGCTGTCGCGCTCGCGGGCGCGCTGCTGCTCGCCTCGGCCTGCACAGCCGCGCCGTCGCATCCCGCACCACCGACCCCGGAGGCTCCCATGACCGACGCCACGTCCGATCTGCTCGCCGCGGCCGCCGCGGGCGACGCTGACGCCCTCCGCCGCGCGCTCGACGCGGGCGCCGACATCGAGGCCCGCGGCGACGGCGGCATGACTCCCCTGGTCGCGGCCACCAAGGCGAACCGCGTCGACGCGGCACGGCTCCTGATCGAGGCCGGCGCCGACCTAAACGCGAAGGACGACATCCAGGACTCCGCCTATCTCTACGCCGGCGCCCGCGGGCATGACGAGATCCTGCGGATGACCCTGGCGCACGGGGCCGACCTCCGCAGCACGAACCGCTTCGGCGGCACCGCGCTGATCCCGGCGTCCGAGCGCGGTCTGCTGCCGACGGTCGAGATCCTGCTGGACGCAGGAGTCGATCCGGATCACATCAACAACCTCGGCTGGACCGCCCTGCACGAGGCGATCGTGCTCGGCGACGGCTCCGCCCGCTACGTCGAGGTGGTGCGCGCGCTCCTCGACGGCGGCGCCGATGCGACCATCCGCGACGGCGACGGCGTGCTGCCGCTGGACCTCGCGACCGACCGCGGGTATGACGCCATCGCCGCCGAGCTCCGGCGGTGACAGCGCTCGATCCCTGGGCCTGGGCCGCGCTCGGCGTGGCCGCGGTCGTCATCGGGATCTCGAAGACCGCTCTTCCAGGCGGCAGCATCCTCGCGATCGCCCTGTTCGCCGCGGTCCTCCCCGCACGCACCTCCACGGCCGCGACCCTCCTGCTGCTGATGGTGGGCGACGTGTTCGCGCTGCTGGCCTACCGACGGCACGCGCATTGGCCGACGTTGCTCCGCCTCGCGCCGGCGGTGGTGGCGGGACTCCTCCTCGGCTTCGCCTTCCTCGCCCTGACCGGAGACGGGGTCGTGCGCCGCGCCATCGGCGTGATCCTGCTGCTCATGATCGCCGTGACGCTGTGGCGGCGATGGCGGCAGGCGCGGGCGGAGCAGGAGGCTGCGGCGCGGGGCGGCGCGCTGCTGGCCGGCGTCTACGGCACGCTCGGCGGCTTCACGACCATGGTGGCGAACGCGGGCGGTCCGGTCATGTCGATGTACTTCCTCGCTACGCGGACGCCCGTCCAGGTCTTTCTCGGCACCTCCGCCTGGTTCTTCGCGATCATCAACGTGATCAAGGTGCCGTTCCTGGCCGGGATCGGACTGTTCACCGGCCCCGTGCTGCTCACCGATGCGATCCTCGCGCCGCTCGTGGTGCTCGGCGCGCTGCTCGGTCTGCGGGTCGCGCGGCGCCTGGACCAGCGGCTCTTCGACCGCATCGTGATCGTGCTGACGATCCTCGGTGCCGTGTACCTGCTGCTCTAGCCCTTCGACGGGCTCACCCTTCGACCGGCTCGGGGACCCACCCTTCGACGGGCTCAGGGACCCACCCTTCGACGGGCTCAGGGACCCACCCTTCGACGGGCTCAGGGACCCAGATCTGGGTCGCTGAGCCTGTCGAAGCGCGTCAGTCGAGGAAAATGTCCGGGAACAGCGCGCTGTCCGGAGTCCCCGGGACGGCGGCGTAGCCCGAGAAGTCGGTGACTCCGTTCGCCTCGAGCACATCCTCCACGATGAGCGACTGCCCGGTGTACGTACGCGCCGGCTGGGTGAGCACGACGTAGGCGGCGTCGGCGTAGATGTCGGCCGTGCGGCTCGCGGCCATCACCTTGTCGCCGCCGAGGAGGTTCTGCACCGCGGCCGTCGCGATCGTCGTGCGCGGCCAGAGCGTGTTGGCGGCGATGCCGTCGTCCGCGAACTCCGCCGCGAGTCCGAGCGTGACCATCGTCATCCCGTACTTGGCCAGCGTGTACCCGGTGTGCGCACCGAGCCACTTCGGGGTGGGGTTCAGGGGCGGCGAGAGCGAGAGGATGTGCGGGTTCTCGGCGTCCTTGAGGATGGGGACCGCGGCCCGGGAGAGCATGAAGGTGCCGCGGACGTTCACGTCCTGCATCAGGTCGTACTTCTTCGCGGAGAGGTCGAGCGATCGGGAGAGGTCGATGACGCTGGCGTTGTTGAGGACGATGTCGATCCCGCCGAACTCGCCCTGCGTCTTCATGACGGCTTCGGTGATGTGGTCGTCGTCCCGCACGTCGCCGACGATCGGCAGCGCCTGGCCGCCGGCGGCGCGGATCTGCTCGGCCGCGCTGTGCACGGTGCCCTCGAGCTTCGGGTGCGGGGAGTCGGTCTTGGCGAGCATCGCGATGTTCGCGCCGTCCGCGGCCGCGCGCAGGGCGATCGCGAGGCCGATCCCGCGGCTGCCGCCCGACATGAGGATGGTCTTTCCGGCGAGTGTGCTCATGGTTCTCGTTTCGAATCGCTTGATTGGCTGGATTTCCGGGTCGAATCGGGTCATTCAGGCGATTCGAAGCCGGGAGGGGTCACCGCGGGGCCATGCGGATGGCGCCGTCGAGGCGGATGGTCTCGCCGTTGAGGTAGCCGTTCTCGACGATCTGCTGCACGAGGGCGGCGTACTCGTCCGGGCGTCCGAGGCGAGCGGGGAACGGCACCTGCTGTCCCAGCGAGTCCTGCGCCTCCTGCGGAAGGCCCATGAGCATCGGCGTCTCCATGATGCCGGGGGCGATCGTGCACACGCGAATGGCGTGACGGGCGAGCTCGCGAGCGATCGGCAGGGTCATGGCGTGCACGCCGCCCTTGGACGCCGAGTACGCCGGCTGCCCGATCTGCCCGTCGAACGCGGCGACGCTCGCGGTGTTGACGATGACCCCGCGCTCCTCGTCGTGCAGCTCGTTCGCGGCGATCACAGCCGCGGCCTGGGAGATCACGTTGAACGTCCCGACGAGGTTGATGCGCACGATGCGCTCGAAGTCGGCGAGCACGGCGGGCGTGCCGTCCCGGTCGAGCACCTTGGCGGGCGGGGCGATGCCGGCGCAGTTCACGACCACCCGCAGCGGCGCGGCGGCCTGTGCCGCGGCGACGGCGGCCTTGACCTCGTCGACGCTCGTCACGTCCGCGGGCACGAAGAGACCGCCGAGCTCGGAAGCGATCTCCTCCCCCTTCGACGAGGCGAGGTCGATGATGGTGACGTGGGCTCCCGCGGCGGTGAGCCGACGGGCGGTGGCCAGCCCGAGTCCGGAGACGCCGCCGGTGACGAGGGCACCCTGTCCGCTGATCTGCATCTGATGTTCTCCTTCGAACGTCGTCGTGCGACATGCCTGGAACGCAGTCCCAGCCTATGCGGTTCTTGGTGTCACCGCAGGCCAGTGCGTCGACCCGAGCCTACGACACCGAGGTTCCGGCAGGATGGAGAGGTGAGCATCCCCGCCGCCTCCGTCGAGGTCCCCGCCCGGGTGCGCGAACTCGCCGCCGGGGCGGCACTGACCCCCGCGTGGCGCAACGCGCTCGGCGGCCTGACCTTCCGCACCGACGACGGCCGCTACATCAAATGGGGCCCCCTCGATCCTGAGGCGAACATGCGCGACGAGGCCGAGCGGATGCGCTGGGCCCGCACCTGGATCACGGTGCCCGAGGTGCTCTCCCAGGGCCAGGATGAGGCGCACGAGTGGCTCGTGACGGCGGCCCTCCCCGGCAGCAGCGCCGTGGATCCGCGGTGGACCGCCTCTCCGGAGGCCGCCGTCCGCGCAGTCGGGCTCGGTCTGCGCCTCCTGCACGACGCCCTCCCCGTCGCGGAGTGTCCGTGGACGTGGAGCCCGGCGGAGCGCATCGCGAACGCCGCCGACCGCGGCACGACGGTACCGACGGACCTGCTCGAGCCGCCGTCGATCGACCGGCTCGTGGTCTGCCACGGCGACGCATGCCTGCCGAACACCCTGCTCGACGACGACGGCCGACCCCTCGCCCATGTCGACCTCGCCGCGCTCGGGGTCGCCGACCGGTGGGCCGACATCGCCGTCGCCGCCATGAGCACGCTGTGGAACTTCGGACCCGGGTGGGAGGACACCCTCATCGCGGCCTACGGCGTCGAGCCCGACCACGTCCGGCTGGAGTACTACCGACGCCTCTGGAACGAGACGTGATCCGGCTCAGGCTTCCGGGTGCGCGTCGCTCAGGAGGCTCCCGTCGGCGGGCCGCCGATCCCACGAGGGCTTCCGCAGCGCGTAGAAGAGCAGCGGCGGGGCGCCGAGCACGACGATCACCGCTCCGACGATCCACGGGTACGCGGCCGCCGGGAAGGCGGTGAAGCCGTCGGGCGGGATGAAGGCGAGCAGGAACGCCGCGAGGCAGGCGAAGAACCCGACCCCGGCGACGAACGGGAGGGCCTTCACGCGGTAGGCACGGTGGACGTCCGGCGCCTTCCGCCGCAGCACCATCGCCGAGGCGAACATGAGCATGTACATGATGAGGTACAGCGCGGCGGCCATGTCGATGAGCGCCACGAAGGCGGCGCTGACGTTGGGCACGATGATGAAGATCGCCGCGAGGATCGTGACGATGGTTCCCTGGAGCATCAGGATGCCGGACTGCACACCGGCCTTGTTCCGCTTCTGCAGCAGCGGCGGGAGCAGTCCCGTCTCCGCCGCCGCCAGCACACCCTTGGAGGGACCGGCGACCCACGTCACGACCGAGGCGAGGGCACCGGCGGCGATCAGGGCCGAGACGACGGCCGTCGCCCACCCCATGTCCCAGTGGTCGAAGTACTCCCCGAACGCGAGCATGATGCCGTTCGTCAGCCCGAGCTCCTTCTTCGGCACAGCGACCGCGATCGCGATGGTGGGCAGGATGAAGACGAGCAGGATCAGGCCGGCGGCGAGGAACACCGAACGCGGGTAGCCCTTGCCCGGATCCTTCATCTGGTTCACGTGCACCGCGTTGACCTCCATGCCGGCGTAGGCCAGCACGTTCGAGACGATCAGCACGATGGACGCGAGACCCGTGAACGGCGGGATCACCGCCGAGGCATCCAGCGGCACCTGGCTCTTCTCCCCGCTGAAGACCCACACCGCCCCGAAAACGATGAGCAGCACCGCCGGGAACAGCGTGCCGATGATGCCGCCCCAGGAGCCCAGCTTGGCGAAGAGGTCGCCGCCGCGGAGGGTGACCAGGGTGGCGCCCCAGTAGCAGACGATGATGATGACCGCCGTGAAGAAGCCGGAGCTGGACAGCGAGGGGTCGAGGAACACGAAGGCGAGAGCGCCGGCGACGAACGCGAGCTGCGTGGGGAACCAGACGACGTTCTGGATCCACTGCAGCCACACTGCGGTGAACCCCCAGCGGTTGCCGAGGGCCTCCCGCACCCAGACGTACACCCCGCCCTTCCACCCCGTCGCCAGCTCCGCGGCGACGAGGGCGGTGGGGACGAGGAAGAGCACCGCGGGGATGAGGTACAGCGTGATGCTGCCGAGGCCGTAGATCGCCATCGCGGGCAGGGACCGCAGGCTCGCCACGACGACGAGGGTGAGCAGGGCGAGCTGGCCGATGCCGAGGACGGCGACGGCGGGACGGGAGACGCGCGGCGTGGAGGCGGCGCCGGCGGCACCGGACTGCGGGGCGGACATGTCAGCCCCCTAGTGGTGGAACGCCGAGTCGGGGTGGTCGGGCGGCATGGGTGCCGTGAGCGCGTCGAGGTGGGCCACCTCGGCGGTGATGGCGTCGAGCAGCTCGGCGGCCAGATCCATGCTGAGCCCGTTGCGCACGACGATCCGCTGCACCGTGAGGTCCTCCAGATCGGCGGGCATCGGGTACGCGGGGACGAGCCAGCCGCGCATCCGGAGCCGATCCTGCAGGTGGTACAGCGTCCACTTGTCGGTGTGCCCGTCCTTCAGGCGCCAGGCGAAGACGGGGATGTCGCTGCCGTCGTTCCACAGTTCGAACGCGTCCAGTTTCGCGATCCCCGCGGACAGGAACTTCGCCACGTCCTGCGAGGCCTGCTGGATAGCCCGGTAGCCCTCGAACCCGAGGCGGAGGAACAGGTAGTACTGCAGCAGCACCTGCGCCCCAGGGCGGGAGAAGTTCAGGGCGAAGGTCGGCATCTCCCCGCCGAGGTAGCTCACCTTGAACACCAGATCCTCCGGCAGCCACTGCGTGTCGCGCCAGACCACCCAGCCGAGACCGGGGTAGACGAGACCGTATTTATGCCCCGAGGTGCTGATCGAGTGCACGCGCTCCAGCCGGAAGTCCCAGACCAGGTCGGGCTGGAGGAACGGGGCGATCATCGCTCCCGAGGCGCCGTCCACGTGGATCGGGATGTCGAGGCCGGTCTTCTCCTGGATCGCATCCAGCGCCG
Organism: Microbacterium sp. str. 'China'; assembly: GCF_002993305.1. Lineage (NCBI taxonomy): Bacteria > Bacillati > Actinomycetota > Actinomycetes > Micrococcales > Microbacteriaceae > Microbacterium > Microbacterium sp. str. 'China'. The sequence continues at coordinate 3,145,771 of NZ_CP027434.1, forward strand.
CGGCGATCTCCGCCACCGGCTCGTACATGCCGGTGTAGGTGACACCCATGATGGCGACGACGCCGATGGTGTTCTCGTCCACGTACTTCTCGAGATCATGGCCGTCGAGTGTCTTGTGCTCCTCACTGATGGGCACGTAGCGCGGTTCGACGTCGAAGTAGTTGCAGAACTTCTCCCAGCACACCTGCACGGCGCTCGACATCACGAGGTTCGGCGCGGAGGCGTCTTTGCCGGCGGCACGGCGCGCCTGCTGCCAGCGCCGCTTGAACGCGAGACCGCCGAGCATGCACGCCTCGGAGGAGCCGATGGTCGAGGTGCCGATGCTCTTCGCCGCGTCCGGAGCCTTCCAGAGGTTCGCGAGCATGTGCCAGCAGTTGTCCTCGATGGCGGCGGTCTGCGGATACTCGTCCTTGTCGATCATGTTCTTGTCGAACGAGGCCACGTAGACCTGCTTCGCCTCGTCGTCCATCCAGGTGCTGACGAAGGTGGCGAGGTTGAGGCGTGCGTTGCCGTCGAGGATGGTCTCGTCCTCGACGATCTGCTTCGCCGTCGTGGGAAGCGACTCGGAATCCGGGATGACGTGTCGCGGTGCGACGGTGGCCTCGCCCGGCCGCGTGAAGAGCGGCTGGTCGTCGGCGGAGGAGATGCTCATGGGACGTCCCTTTCGGTCGGTGTCGATTGGCACTGTCTCCAGCGGACGCTAGACCGGCCACCGACCGACCTCCAGGGACCCTCGTCCGAAACGGGTGAGGGTCAGGACGGCCCAAGGATGAAGTTCCAGGCCCCGGTCGCGACCGCGGCGGCGATCGCCGTCGCGGAGATCGCCGCCCCGACGGCGAGCAGAAGCCACTCCGGCGCGCCGAAGCGCGACTCGCGCGCCCACGTCCGTCGTCCCGCCGCCCCGAAGCCGCGTGCCTCCATCGCGGTCGCGAGCTTGGCACCGCGGCGGATCGACAGCACGAGCAGGGCGAAGGCCATGCCGAGGAAGCGGCGGATGCGCCCGCGGTCGGCGACGCCGCGCGCCCGGCGGGCGAGCTCGAGGGCACGCCAGTCGTCGAGGAACAGTCCGGCCATGCGCAGGCCGGCGAGCGCGCCCAGCACGAAACGGGCCGGAAGCCGAAGGATCTGCCCGAGGCCATCGGCGAGGTCCGTGGGATCGACCGTGATGAAGAGCACCACCGAGGGCAGGGCGATCGCGAGCACCCGGAGCATCGTGGCGACGGCGAGCGCGAGCGAGCCCTCGCTGATGCGGAGCACGAACCAGTCGACGTAGACGGTGCCGCTCGTCTCTCCGTAGAGGGCGATGGTGAGACCGGTCAGCGGAGCCGCGAGCCAGACCGGCCACGTGCGCACCCAGAACTCCCGCCAGCCGATGCCCGCGAAGAGGAACAGCACCGCTTCGAGCACCAGCGCGACAGCCGCCGACACGGGGTCGAGGGTGAGGACCAGCGGCACGGCGATGAGCGCGCTGACCCCCAGCTTCGCGACCGGATTGATCCGGGCGACGACGCCGGTGCGGGCGGACGCGGGGGCGAGAGCCGTCATGCCGGTGCCCCCAGCGCGAACCGCGTGGCGTGCAGAGCGCGCACCACGTCGAGATCGTGGGTGATGGTGACGATCGCGGAGCCCTCGTCCCGCAGGGCGGCGAGCATCGCGACGAGCTCAGCCCAGGTGCGGGCGTCCTGGCCGAACGTCGGCTCGTCGAGGATCAGCACCCGGGGTCGCGTGGCGATCGCGGCCGCGACCGTGAGCCGGCGCTTCTCTCCACCCGAGAGCGTGTACGGATTCGCGGCCCCCAGATGCGCCAGCCGCAGCCGGGCCAGCAGCTCGTCGATACGGGCCTCGATCTCGCCTTCGGGGAGGCCCAGGGCGCGGGGGCCGACCGCGAGCTCCTCGCGCACCGTCTTGCCGAGGAGCTGATGTTCCGGCTCCTGGAAAACCATCCCGATCCGCGTGAGGAGCTCGCGGGAGGCCCAGCGGATCGGGGACGGGTCCGCCCCCTGCGCGAGCACCGGGGCCGCGGACACGGCACCGCTGACGGGAGGGAGGAGTCCGGCGAGGGTCAGACCCAGCGTGGACTTGCCCGCACCGTTGGGCCCGGTGATCGCGACGGCTTCCCCCGCACGCACCTCCAGGTCGATGCCCTGTGCCACGGGGCGCCCCTTCACCCGTGCGACCGCGAGCCCGCGCGCCGACAGCAGCACCTCCCCGGGAGCCGTCCGCGGTGCCGGCGGCTCGGCGGGCGGTCGGCCGGGCACCCAGACGCCGTCCGCGGCCAGGCGCTCGCCCTGCGCGCCGAGCACATCCGCAGGAGTGCCGTCCGCCACCACCCCGCCGGCACCCAGCACGATCACCCGCGTGAGGAGCGGCAACCACACCTCGAGCCGATGCTCCACGACCACGAGGGTGGCGGGACGCGTGGCGAGCATCCGCTCGACGGCATCCCTGACCTCGCGCACGCCCTCCGGATCGAGGTTCGCCGTCGGCTCGTCGAGCAGCACCAGCCCGGGGCCCATCGCCAGCATGCCGGCCAGGGCGAGCCGCTGCTTCTGACCGCCGGAGAGCGCCGCGGTCGGGTGATCGAGCGGCACGTCCAGTCCGACGCCGGCCATCGCGGCCTCGACGCGGGGCCAGATCTCGGCACGCGGCACACCGAGGTTCTCGCACCCGAAGGCGACGTCATCGCCGGCACGGGCGAGGATCACCTGCGAGTCGGGATCCTGGAGCACGAGCCCGGCCCGCCCGCGGGTCGCCGCGGCGGGGTCGCCGCCGACGAGCAGCGCGCCTTCGCTCTCCCCCTCCTCCTCACCGCCGAGCACACCGGCGAGGCCGTGCAGCAGCGTCGACTTCCCCGCGCCGGAGGCGCCGAGCACGAGCACGCGCTCGCCGGGCTCGATGCGGAACGAGACGTCGCGCAGCGCCCAGGCGTGGCGGCTCGCGTGTCGCCAACCCCAGCCGCGGGCCTCGACGCCGGCGGGAGCGAACTGCGCGGACATCAGACGCGGACGCGCGCCTCGCGCCCGGAGCCGAAGCGGTCCAGAGCCCCGGTCGCCGCGATGCCGCGGGCGAGCACCCACGACAGCGCACCGGCGATGACCGCCCCGGAGATCACGGTGCTGAGGAGGTAGATCGTCGTGAAGGCGGGACCTGACCCGGCATACCAGAGGACGAGGTTGTTGATGCCGCCCGCGAGCGCGGCACCGGCCCCGGCGAGGATCGCGACGGGCAGCGACCAGCGGCGGTAGAAGAACAGCAAGAAGACCAGCTCGGCGCCGAGGCCCTGCACGAGACCCGCCTCGAGCGTGAGGAAGCCGCCCCACTGGTTGCCGATGAGCGCCGAGACGACGGCGGCCAGCAGCTCGACGTAGATCGCGGCACCCGCCTTGCGGATGATGAGCCCGCCGAGCACACCCGCGAAGAGCCACGGGCCGTCGAGGAGCCCTTGGAGGCCGGGAAGCAGCGGCTCGAGCATGGCCTTCGGCCCCAGGTATCCGACGTTCCAGGCCAGGAAGATCAGACCGGCGGCGACACCGAGGACGCTGGCGACGACGATGTCGATGACGCGCCAGCGCAGGTAGCCCCGCGCCGGAGCGGCCGTGGTGTTCCTCGACGGGGATGCGGACGTGGACGTACTCATGTGAACTCCTCCCTGCGCTGGCATGACCCAGATCAGGTTCGACGGTCGAAGCGCGATTCGCTCCCTCTCAGCCCGGCTCGCCGGACTCCCGTGGTTGTGCTGTCGATCCTACCGTCCGCGCGTCCCGCGCCGCGCACGGCGGATTCGGGGCCGGATTCGGTACCGTAAGCGAGTGACCGCTTCCGATCCCCCTGAAGAGGCGTCCGGCGGCGTGGGCGTCGACGCGCGGCCCGAAGACTCCGCACCCGCCTCTGCCGCGCCCGCGGACGATCAGCCGGGTCCGGTTCCGGAAGCTGCGGCGTGGGCCGATGCCTCGGCACCGCCGACCGCGCTGACCTGGGTGGACCCGTCGATCGTCGCTGCGGCGTCATCGACGCCCGAGTTCGATGCCTCGGCCGGCACGGAGGAGGAGACGGGATTGCTGCGCGACGCCCGGCTGCGCCCGGCGATTGCCGGACCCGGCCTGCTCGTCCCCCTCGGCGTCCTCGCCGGCCTCATCGCCTCTTACGCCGGCACCACGCTGCTCTGGCCGCTGCACGAGGTCGCCCCGACCGTCCAGGCGGTCGAGTTCACCCCGGTCGCCGCCCCCACCGCCGCGCTCGCCTGGCCGGCGGTCGGCGACGGGGCGGTCGGCATCGCCGGGATGACCACCGCGGCGTCGACCACCGCGCCGGTGAGCATCGCGAGCATCACGAAGGTCGTCAGCAGTCTCATGGTGCTGGACCGGCTGCCGCTGGCCCCCGGCGAACAGGGCCCGGAGTTCTCCTTCACCTACGCCGACAGCGTCCGTTACTGGGACTATCGGATCGCCAATCAGTCGGCGCTCGATGTGCCGGTGGGCGGAGTGCTGACCGAGTACCAGCTTCTGCAGGGCACCCTGCTCGGCTCGGCCAACAACTACATCGACCGGCTGGCGTCGGAGATCTGGGGGTCCGACCGCGAATTCGCCGCCGCGGCCGAGGTCTGGCTCGGCGAGCGCGGACTCTCCGGCATCACCGTGGTCACGCCGTCCGGATTCGACGAGCGCAACGTCGCCACCCCGGAGGCCCTCGTGGCCCTGGGCGAGATGGCGATGCGGAATCCGGTGTTCGCCGAGATCGTGGGTACCCGGTCCGTCGACCTGCCGGGGGCCGGGACGGTCGAGAACACGAACGGCATGCTCGCCGATCCGGGAGTCGTCGGCATCAAGACGGGCACCCTCGTCGGCTGGAACCTGTTGACCGCCAAGGACGTCGTCATCGGCGACGCGACGGTCCGGCTCTACGCCGCGGCATTGAACCAGGAGGACGACGAGGCGCGCCTCGCCCTCACCCGCGCCCTGTTCGCTCAGACGGAAGCGGCGTTGCAGGCCCAGGGCCCGGCCGTCCCGGCAGGCACGGTGGTCGGGCGCGTCCTCACCGTCTGGGGCGAGCGCGTCGATGTGGTCGCCGGTGAGGACGCCGATGTCGTGCTGTGGAACGGAGCGAGCGCGACGGCGACGCCGGTGTTCGATCTCGGGGAGGAACGCGAAGCGGACGGGACGGTCGGCACCCTGACCACGACCGGTCCCGTCGACAGCACGGACACCGCCCTCGTCCTCGACGAGGACCTGGACGGTCCGAGCCCATGGTGGCGACTGACCCACCCCCTCGAACTCCTCGGCATCGCCGGAGACGACTGAGGTTTCACGCACGACGCCCCACTCCGGATCCGGAGTGGGGCGTCGTGCGTGAGGCGGGTCAGGACGGAGACGTGGAGCCGTCAGCGCCGTCGTCGAGAAGTGCCCGAGCCGCTGCGGTCTCGGCCGCCGGGAGCTGGGCGCCGACCGCCGCTCCGGCCACCGCGTCCGCCGCCTGCTCCTGCGCGCTCGCCTCCTCGTCCGCGTCGCCGGTCACGACGACCGGCGAGGATCCGGTGAGAGCCGCTTCGGCGTCGAGGTCGGTCGCCGCCTGCTCGAACTGCGACTGGTACAGGCGCCAATACGCGCCCTGCGCGGCGATCAGCTCGTCGTGCGTGCCCTTCTCCACGATGTCACCGTGCTCCATCACGAGGATGAGGTCCGCGTCGCGGATGGTCGACAGGCGGTGGGCGATGACGAACGAGGTGCGCCCCTGCCGGAGCGCGGCCATCGCGTGCTGCAGCAGCAGCTCGGTGCGGGTGTCGACCGCCGATGTGGCCTCGTCCAGGATGAGGATCGACGGATGCGCCACGAAGGCCCGTGCGATCGTGATGAGCTGGCGCTCACCGGCCGAGACGTTCGACGCGTCCTCGTCGAGCACGGTGTCGTACCCGTCCGGCAGTGCGTGCACGAAGCGATCCACGTAGGTCGCCTTCGCCGCGGCGAGCACCTCCTCGTCCGTCGCGGTCGAGCGTCCGTAGCGGATGTTCTCGCGGATGCTCCCGGCGAAGAGCCAGGGGTCCTGGAGCACCATGCCGGTGCGGGACCGCAGCTCGTCGCGCGTGATGGTCGAGATGTCCTGACCGTCGAGCGTGATCCGCCCGCCGCTGAGCTCGTAGAACCGCATGATGAGGTTCACCAGCGTCGTCTTGCCTGCGCCGGTGGGCCCGACGATGGCGACGGTCTGTCCCGGTTCCACCCGGAAGGACAGATCGGTGATGAGCGGCCGCTCCGGCGAGTACGAGAACGAGACGTTCTCGAACTCGATCACGCCCTCCCCCTCGCGAAGCGCGGGGGCCTCAGGATCGTCGGCCTCCTGCTCGTCGGCATCGAGCAGGCCGAACACCCGCTCCGCCGACGCGGTGCCGGACTGCACGACCGCGGCCATGCCGCCCAGCTCCGACAGCGGCTGGGTGAACTGCTGCGAGTACTGGATGAAGGCCTGCACGTCGCCGAGTCGCAGCTGCCCGCTCGCGACCATGAGGCCGCCGAGCACCGCGATGCCGACATAGGTCAGGCTGCCGACGAAGGTCATCGCCGGCATGATGATGCCGGAGAGGAACTGCGCCTTGAAGCTCGCCTGGAACAGCTCCTCGTTCTCGGCCTTGAACTTGTCCAGAGCGTCCTGCTCACGGCCGAACACCTTGACCAGCGCGTGCCCGGAGAAGGCCTCCTCGACCCGGGCGTTGAGCCGGCCGACCTTGCGCCACTGCGTGCCGAAGGCCTTCTGCGAGCGCGGTCCGATGACGCCGAAGATCACGCCCATGAGCGGGAGTGCCACGAGCGCCACGAGGGCGAGCTGCCACGAGATCGAGAACATCATCACGAGCACGCCGATCACCGTCAGCACGGCGGTGAGGGCACCGGACAGCGACTGCTGCATGGTCTGGGTGATGTTGTCGATGTCGTTCGTCACGCGGGAGATCAGCTCGCCGCGCTGCACCTTGTCGAAGTACGCCAGCGGGAGCCGGTTGATCTTCGCCTCGACGGACTCGCGTAGGCGCCACATGGTCCGGACCATGATGACGTTGATGACGTACCCCTGCAGCCAGCTGAGGAATGCGGCCACGACGTAGATCGCGAGGACGGCGGCGATCACCCAGCGCAGCGCGTCGAAGTCGATGCCGTCGCCGACTCGGAAGTCGCCGAGCGCTCCGACCTGATTGGCGAAGTCGGTCTGTCCGGCGTCGCGCAGGGCGTCGACCACCACGTCCTGCGGCGTCCCCGCCGGGAATCCCGGGAAGTCGCCGCTGGGCTGACCGAGCTGGATGGAGATGAAGCCGCGGTAGACGATGTTCGTCGCCTCGGCGAGCACCTTCGGGGCGGCGACGGTCAGCACGACCCCGATCGCTCCGAGGATCGACACGAAGACGAACCAGACCGCGGAGGGCTTGAGCAGCCCGATCATCCGGGCGAAGCTCGGGCCGAAGTGGTCGGCCTTGCCCGGTGCGACGCTGTCCCAGTCGCCGGAGTTCTGCCGTGCCTGCTCGGCGAGCTCGGCCTCGTACTGCTCCTCTGCGGTGAGCTCCCGCTCGGCCGTGGGCGCCGGTGTCTTGCCCCGTCCGCGGCGCCGCTGGCCCTGGGTCCCTGAGCTTGTCGAAGGGCCCGCTCCCTGGGTCCCTGGGCTTGTGGAAGGATCCTGCTCGCTCATGCGTCCACCCCCAGCTGCGACTCGACGATCTCCCGGTAGGTCTCGCTGTTCTCCAGCAGCTCCTCATGGGTGCCGACTCCGACCATCGTGCCGCCCTCCAGCACCACGATGCGGTCGGCATCGGTGATGGTGGAGATGCGCTGCGCGACCACGATCTTCGTCACCTGCGGAAGCTCCCGCCACAGCGCCTGCCGCAGCCGGGCGTCCGTGGTGAGGTCGAGCGCGGAGAACGAGTCGTCGAACACGAGCACCTGCGGGCGATGGACGAGGGCCCGCGCGATCGCGAGGCGCTGTCGCTGGCCGCCGGACACGTTCGTGCCGCCCTGGGCGATGCGTGAGTCGAGGCCGTCCGGCATCTCCTCCACGAAGTCCCGCCCCTGAGCGATCTCGAGCGCGTGCCAGAGCTCCTCGTCGGTGGCGTCCTCGCGGCCATAGCGCAGGTTGGACGCGACGGTGCCCGTGAAGAGGAAGGGACGCTGCGGCACGAGGCCGATGCTGTCCCACAGCGCCTCGACGTCGGCGTCGCGGACGTCCGTGCCCCCTACGTACACCGCACCGCCCGAGACGTCGAACAGGCGAGGGATGAGCGAGACGAGCGTGGTCTTCCCCGAGCCGGTGGAGCCGACCACCGCGACGGTCTCGCCCGGTTCGGCGGCGAAGCTGATGCCGCTGAGGACCGGGGCGTCGGCGCCCGGGTAGGTGAACTCCACGTCGTCGAACGCGACCGCTCCCGGCGTCGGGAAGGCGGTGACGCCGTCCGCCGGACGCGTCATCGTCGACTCGGTGTTCAGCACTTCACCGATGCGCTCGGCCGAGACGGCGGCGCGCGGGATCATCATCGCCATGAAGCTGGCCATGATGACGCCGCCCATGATCTGACCGATGTACTGCATGAAGGCGAACAGCGTGCCCACCTGCACGGTTCCGTTGTTGACCTCGATGCCGCCGAACCAGATGACGGCGACCACGGTCACGTTGAGGATGAGCATGAACAGCGGGAAGAGCAGCACGAACAGCGAGCCGACCTTGCGGCCGACGACCATGATGTCGGTGTTCGCGCCGCGGAAGCGCTCCTCCTCGATGCGCTCGCGGACGAAGGCCCGGACCACGCGCACGCCGGTGAGCTGCTCCCGCATGATGCGGTTCACGTTGTCGAGCTTGCCCTGGTAGCTGCGGAACAGCGGCACCATCCGGCCGATGACGAGTGCCGCGAGCAGGAGCAGCACCGGGACGGAGACGGCGATCAGCCAGCTCAGCCCGGCGTTGGTCTGCACGGCGAAGATGATGCCGCCGATCGCGAGCAGCGGCGCCGTGACGAGCATGGTCGCGCCCATCATCGCGAGCATCTGCACCTGCTGCACGTCGTTCGTGTTGCGGGTGATGAGGGAACCGGCGCCGAACTGCGAGACCTCGCGCTCGGAGAAGCCGCTGACCTTGCCGAACACGTCGGCGCGGATGTCACGGCCCGCCCCCATCGCGGCGCGGGCGGCGAAGTAGGTCGCGATGACCGAGGCGACGATCTGGCCGAGCGACACCGCCAGCATGAACAGACCGGTGCGCCAGATGTACGCGGTGTCGCCCTGCGCGACGCCGTTGTCGATGATGTCGGCATTGAGGCGGGGCAGGTAGAGGGTGGCGGCCGCGCTGGCGAACTGGAAGACCAGCACGGCGACGAGGAGCCACTTGTAGCGAGACAGATATCGGAGGAGGAGTTTTCCCAGCACAGGCGTACTTTCTCGGAAGGAGGAGGCGGCGGGTCTCCCGGCAGACGGATGCCGACCGACGACCGGCCATAGGACAGGGTGCCACGAAGCGGCGACATTCGGATCCCCCTCCGGGAGGACCTTCGCTCAGAGCGAACCACCATATGTATCGCTTGAATGACACAACTTGTGATAGACATATGGCACAAAGAACGGAGTCCGCCATGCCGAACCCCACCCCGCCTGACATCGTCGGCGCCGTCCTCTCGTCACCGGCCGTCTCGTTCGTCGTCGGCCTCGTCATCGCCGCGCTGCTGGGCCTCACACCCTGGTGGCGCGCGCGTGCGGCGACGGCGACCCGGCTGACGCGCGATGAAGCGGTCGCCGTCGGCGCACGCTACTCGCCCGAGCGACGGCTCCTCGCCGGCGGCGCCCTGGTGGTCCTCGGGACGGGGGTGACGGTGGAGGTGCTCGCCCGGTACGTGCTGCCGCTGAACGGCGAGGTGTCCTGGTGGCGCTACGCCGCCCCCGTGTTCGCCACCGCCGCCGTCATCGCCGCGCTGGCGCTCGCGATCAGCGTGCGGGGTGCGCGCCACGCGACGCAGCCGGTGGCCACCGGGACCCGGCGGACCTGGCTCTCGTTCAGCCCCCGCGGCGGCACCGTGGCGGCGGGTATCGCGCTGCTCGGGCTCATCCTCACGACGATCGCGGCCGGCTGCGCCTCCTCGAACATCGACGGCGGGCCCTTCGTGTTCCTGGAGATCCCCGCGCCGAACACCGACGTCGACCCGGTGCGGCTGTGGTTCTACGGATGGGCGTACGGCGTCACCGTGCTGCTGTGCTGCGCGCTGGTCGCCGCGTCCGTCGTCTGGGCGCTGTCGACGAACGCCACGCGTCCGTTCCTCCGCCCCGAGACCGTTCCCGCCGAACACCGCGAACGTCGCCGGATCGCCGCGGGGGTCGCCCAGGTCGCGACCGGAGGCATCCTGCTCACGCTGGCCGCCGCCTGGCGGTTCATCGGGAGCGCGGGGCGGATCGGCCCCCTGACGATCGAGGGCGAGGGCACGTTCGAGATCGTCTGGCGGTATGCGGACATCGCCCGCGCGGCCGGTGCGGCGGCCCCGGTGCTGGAGGTCGTGGCCGTAGCACTCCTGGTGCTCGCGGCACCGGCCCTGCTGCCGGACGGCGCCCGCAGGTCGAGGGGTTCCGCGACGGCGGCGACACGGCAGCCGGAGGGCGCGCGATGACGCCGCGCTCTCCGCTGTCCGCCGCCGACGATACGCTTCCGGCCCGGGACATCTATCGGCAGTTCCGCGGGCTCATCGTCTCCGGCCAACTCGGCGCCGGCGAACGGCTGCCCTCGGTCCGGCAGACGGCCGGCGACCTCGGCGTCGCTCCGGGGACGGCTGCGCGCGCCTACAAGATGCTCGAAGCCGACGGCCTGGTCGTCTCACGCACCGCGGCGGGCACGCGCGTCGCAGACTCCGCCGCCGTGCTGCCGGCGGCGGTGATCCGGAGGATCCGCGAGCTGGTCGACACCGCGCAGGAGGCCGGCCTCGAACCCGGCGATGTCACCGACGTGATCCGGGCGACCTGGGATTCCCGCCGCCGCGCCGCCGTCGTCCCCGAAGAGAGCTGAGGCGCGCGTCAGAACAGCGCCGGCTGCGGGACGTAGTCGCGGGCGGCCGCCCCGGCGTCGGGTCCGAGCTCGGCAAGGGTGGCGGGCTGCCACCGCGGGTTGCGGTCCTTGTCCACGAGCTGCGCGCGGATGCCCTCCACGAGATCGGGGTGCTCGTTCACGAACCAGAGAACCCGGCGGTAATCGCCCTCCAGCGCGGCGCGGAGCCCGGACATCTCCCGAGCCTCCCGCACGGCGTCGAGAGTGACGACGAGACCAGTCGGGGCCAGCCCGTCGAGCAGGTCGGCGACGGCCGCCGCCTCGTCGGTGCCGAGCCCGCGGAGCCGCTCCAGGATCTCGGGCACGGTCGGGGCGGCGAACGCCTCGTCGATCCACTCCCGCGCAGCGGGGAGCGAGGACGGCTCCGGCGTCTCGTCGAAGAGCAGGACGATCTCGCTGGGGCTCGTCGGGTCGGCGCGGTAGGCCAGAGCCTCGCGCAGCGCGTCGAGGCGGTCGGAGGGGACGAAATGATCCGCGAAGCCCGCGTACACGGCATCGGCACCGTTCATCGTCGTCCCCGTGAGACCGAGGTACTCGCCGAGGCGCCCCGGCGCCCGCCCCAGCAGCCACGTTCCGCCGACATCGGGCGTGAAACCGATCCGGGTCTCCGGCATGGCGAGCTTCGAGCGTTCGGTGACCACGCGGATCGCGGCGTGCCCCGCCAGACCGATGCCACCCCCCATCGTGATGCCGTCGGCGAGCGCGACGACGGGCTTCGGATACTCCGCGATCATGGCGTTCATCGCGTACTCGGCTCGGAAGAACTCCGCGGACTGCTCCGGATGACCCGAGGTGATCTGGCGGTGCAGGCGGCGCACGTCGCCACCTGCGCACATCCCACGCTCGCCTTCGCCGTCGATGAGGACGATCTGCACGTCGGAGTCCTCGCGCCAGGCGACGAGCGCCTCCGTGATGATCGCGATCATGTCCTCGTCGAGCGCATTGATCGCCTCAGGGCGGTTGAGCGTGAGCCGCCCGAGCGCTCCTTCGGTGCGGATGAGGACACGGGGCGCGGCGGGGGTATCGGTCACGGGTGCCAGGCTACCCCGTCACATGCGGCCGGATTCCGCACGAAATGCGGGTTCCGGGGCGGTTTTCCGGCAGGATAGGAGGAACTGTTCATCGCAACGAGAGGTCCCGGATGCCCGAAGGACAGGTGCTCGAATTCACGAATGTGACGAAGCGCTTCAACGAGGTGACGGCCGTCTCGGACTTCTCCGCACGGGTCGAGCCCGGCGCGGTCACTGCTTTCCTCGGCCCCAACGGTGCGGGCAAGACGACGACCCTGCGCATCCTGCTCGGCCAGGTGCGCGCCACGTCCGGCACCGCCACGATCGGCGGCGTCGCGTACGCCGAGCTGCGCCAGCCGCTGCGCACCATCGGCGCGGTGCTGGAGGAGACGGCCTACCGTCCACGCCGCACGGCCAGCCGTCAGCTCACGATCGCCGCGAAGGCCAACGGCATCCGCCTGGCGCGCGTCGACGAGGTCATCTCCCTCGTCGGCCTGGAGGGCGAAGCGGACACGCGCATCGGCGGATTCTCGCTCGGCATGCGTCAGCGCCTCAGCGTGGCCCACGCACTCCTCGGCGACCCGGGAGCGCTCGTCTTCGACGAGCCGGCGAACGGTCTCGACCCGGAGGGCATCCGCTGGATGCGCCTGCTGATGCGTCGTCTCGCCGACGAAGGCCGCACGGTCCTGGTCTCCTCCCATGTGCTCAGCGAGATCGAGCAGGTCGCCGACCACGTGCTCGTGCTCTCCAAGGGACGCCTCGTGCTGTCCAGCGGCATCGAGACACTGGCCGACCCGGCCGGCGGTTCGGTGGTGGTCGATTCCGTCGATCGCCCCGGCCTCACGACCGCCCTGGTCGCCGCGGGATTCGACATCGAGGTGCTCCGCTCCGGTCTGACCGTGCGGGGGACGGACGCGAGCCGGGTGGGCGCCGTTGCGGCGGACGCCGGTATCGCTCTCAGCACCCTCGTGCAGCGCGGTCCGACGTTGGAGGATGTGTTCATCGACCTCATGCGGGGCGGGCGCTTCGACACCGCCCCGGCGCTCGATCAGACGGAGTCTCCGACGGAGGCCGATGCCGAGGTGGAGGCCGAGTCCGCGACCGACGCCGAGGCGCCTGCGGAGGAAGCTCCGACGGACGCCGTGTCGACGGATGAGGCCGCCGCGGGCACCGCCGCTGCGGCTCTCGCAGCCGGCGGCACCGCCGCCCTCGCCGACGACCTGACGACTCAGGCCACGGGCCCCGTGACCTCCGGGACGATCGCCGCCGACGCCGCCCCGACGGAGCAGGCGGAGGTGGAGGTCGCCGCAGACGAGGATGCGACCCGCGCTCTTCCCGTCGTCGCCGCGGACGCCGACACCACCCGGATCCTGCCGGTGATCGACGCGGCCGAAGGCACGCAGCCTGCAGAGGCGGAACACGCCGAAGAGGGCGCGGACACGGAGGCCGAGGACGCGCCGTCGTTCGACGACATCCTCTTCGGTGCGCCCGCGCCCGCCGCCGAGTCCCCGCGGCGGTCCTTCGCCGCCCTGTTCGCAACGGCGTCTGCGGACGCGGAGGCCGAGTCGTCCGCGCAGCCGGCGGCGACGGACGCACCCGGCGAGACCGAGTCCGAGACTGAGACCGAGTCGCCGTCGACGACCGACGATACCCCCGCCGAGGCCGTCGGCTCCGCTGCCGATGCACCGGCCGACAGCACGAGCACCGACGCGCCCGACGGCGCCTCCGGTGACGAGGAGCCCGCGGGGGTGGAGTTCTTCACCGGCCTGGACACCTCGGCAGCGGACGAGACCGCGCCGTCCGAGGACACCGCCGAGGCCGCAGCGCAGGGCGAGGACGCCTCTCCTGCGTCCGACGACGACCCGCGATCGGCCGCCGTGAGCTCGATGCTGGCCGCCGCCGCGCGTGCCTACTACGAGGACGAACCGCGCGACTACCCGCTCGCTCTTGCCGAGGAGACGTCGTCCGGCGAGGGGGCTCCGCAGGACGAGATCGGGAGCGACGAGTCTGCAGACGACACGGAGACCGCGGCGGAACAGCACATCCCCGCGGATGACCGTGGGGACGAGCACCACGACGACGAACACCGCGGCTGAACCCCCGCACAGCAGAACGCCCTCCCGGTCCACCGGGAGGGCGTTCTGCATCCGGGATCAGGCCGGACGTGGTCGGATGACCGGGCGCCGGCTGCCCTTCGACACCGGGGTCGGAGCCGTGGCGACGATCTCCTCGACCGTCGTGGGCTCCTCGGAGACCGGGAGGCGCAGCGCCTGCGTCAGCGCGAGGCCGTGCCGTGTGGTCAGGATCAGGCGGTTGTACTGCGGGTCGCCTTCGAGATCGACGACCACGCTGGGGCGTCGGCGGCGGATCAGCACGAAGTCGAGGCTGCCTGCCGCTTTCCAGCTCCCGGCTGCCAGGACGCCCGGGATGTGCGTACCCGGGTTGGGGACTCCGCGGAGCCAGGTCCAGGCGTCATCCGTCAGCTGGACCTTGGTGATCGTGTCGCGCACGATGCGGACGTTCTCGCGGTGGAAGGTGGCGGCACGTTCGATGGGCGAGAGCACGACCTCGAGTTGCGTCTGGTCCAGCAACAACGTCACCATGCCCCCAGTCTGCCAGCGCCGCCCTCCCGGTTGGCTGGAAGTTGCTCACAGGAACGCAACGATCCCTTGTCGGAATCCCCCACGCTCCGCGCGCACAACTCCTTCGCGAGAACAGGCTCCCGCGCGGGAACAGGCGCTGCCGCGGGCGTAAGCCTGACTCCGCGCGAAGACCTGATGCCGACGACCTCGCGACCACCGCTCCCTCCGCAGGCATCCGCGCGGCATCATGCAGCAGGGTCCAGCGGTGCCTGTTCCCGCGCGGACGCCTGTCCTCGCGGGAGAAAGGCAGCGGCGGCGGCGGTCAGGGGCGCGCGGTGGCGGCCGCCTGAGCGGCGTGCGGCAGGGCTTCCTCGATGCGCTGGAGCTCGGCCTCGCCGTGCGCGGCGGTGAGGAACCAGGCCTCGAAGACGCTCGGCGGCAGCGCGACGCCGTGCTCGCGCATCGCGTGGAAGAACGCCGCGTACCGGAACGACTCCTGCGCCTGCGCCTCGGCATAGTCGCGCGGGGCCGACGCGCGGAACGAGGCGCTGAAGAGGTTTCCGGCGGACGCCAGAGAGTGGGTCACCCCGGCGTCGGCGAGCGCGCGGTCGAGGGCCGAGGAGACCCGGGCCGCCGCGGCATCGACCGTCGCGTAGACCTCCGGCGTCGCGAGGCGGAGCGTCGCCAGGCCCGCGGCCACGGACAGCGGGTTCCCGGAGAGCGTGCCCGCCTGGTAGACGGGGCCGAGCGGCGCGAGGAGATCCATGACCTCGGCACGACCACCGAGCGCCGCCAGCGGCATACCGCCGCCGACGACCTTGCCGAAAGTCAGGATGTCGGGGAGGTAGTCCTCCCCCGCCTGCGCCTGGAGCCCCCAGAAACCCGCGGGGTGCACCCGGAAGCCGGTGAGGACCTCGTCGAGGATCATCAGCGCACCGTGGGCGTGCGCGGTCTCCGCGATGAGGCGGTTGAAGCCCGGCAGCGGAGGGACGACGCCCATGTTCGCGGCCGAGGCCTCCACGATGACGGCCGCGATGCGGGGACCGTGCTCGGCGAAGACGGCGGCGAGCGCCTCGGGGTCGTTGTAGCGGATCACGAGCGTCTGCGCGGCGATCGGCGCGGGCACGCCGGCCGAACCGGGCAGCGCGAGCGTGGCGACCCCGGAGCCCGCCTCGGCGAGCAGGCCGTCGGAGTGGCCGTGATAGTGACCCGCGAACTTCACGAGCAGATCACGGCCGGTCGCGCCGCGGGCGAGGCGGATCGCGGTCATGGTGGCCTCGGTGCCGGTCGAGACGAGACGGACGCGCTCCACGGGACGGATCTCGCCGAAGCGCACACGGTCGGCGATGAGCGCGGCGAGCTCGACCTCCCCTTCGGTCGGAGCGCCGAAGGAGAGCCCGCGGGTGGCGGCCTCTTGCACGGCGGCGACGACCTCGGGCTGCGCGTGTCCGAGCAGTGCGGGACCCCAGGACGCGACGAGGTCGACGTACTCACGACCCGCGGCGTCGGTCACGGTGGCGCCGCGCGCCGAGGCGAGGAACCGCGGCGTCCCGCCGACCGACCCGTAGGCCCGCACCGGAGAGTTCACCCCGCCGGGGATCACCGCACGGGCGGCAGAGAAAAGGTCGTCATTGCGGTCGGTCATCGAGGCTCCTCCGTGATGCACGGCGCTCTCCCGGCATCCCTTCCAGGCTAACCCGCCCCCTGCCCTTCCGAGGCCGCGGCCGACGAAGGCTCAGCCGCGCAGCCAGCGGGCCGCTTCGGTGGCCCAGTACGTCAGCACCGCGTCGGCGCCCGCCCGGCGGATCGACAGCAGCGACTCGAGGACCGCGGCGCGCCGATCGATCCAGCCGTTCGCGGCGGCGGCCTCGATCATCGCGTACTCGCCCGACACCTGGTACGCCCAGACCGGGACGGTCACGGCGTCGCGGACCTCGCGGAGCACGTCGAGGAAGGCCATCGCCGGCTTCACCATGACGATGTCCGCGCCCTCGTCCTCGTCGACCAGCGCCTCCCGCACGCCCTCGCGACGGTTGCCGGGGTCGAGCTGATACGTGCGGCGGTCGCCCTGGAGCTGCGAGTCCACGGCCTCGCGGAAGGGGCCGTAGAACGCGCTCGCGTACTTCGCGGCGTACGCCAGGATGAGGGTGTCGGTGAAGCCCTCGGCGTCGAGCGCCTGACGGATCACGGCGACCTGGCCGTCCATCATCCCGGACAGCCCCAGCAGCTGCGATCCCGCACGTGCCTGGGCGAGGGCCATCGAGGCGTACCGCTCCAGGGTCGCGTCGTTGTCCACCGAGCCGTCTGCGGCGAGGACGCCGCAGTGACCGTGATCGGTGAACTCGTCGAGGCAGAGGTCGGTCTGCACGACGAGCGCGTCGCCGACCTCCGCCGCCAGCGCCTCGGTGGCGACGTTCAGGATGCCCTGCGGGTCGTCCGCACCGGAGCCTCGCGCGTCACGGACCGCGGGAACGCCGAACAGCATGACGCCGCCCACTCCGGCCTCGGCGGCCTCGACGGCCGCGGAACGCAGCGAGTCGATCGAGTGCTGGGCGACGCCGGGCATCGACCCGATGGCGACCGGCTCGCTGATCCCCTCGCGGACGAAGAGCGGGAGCACGAGCTGACGCGGCTCGAGAGAGGTCTCACGCACGAGGTCGCGGACGGCGCGCGACTGACGCAGTCGGCGCAGACGGATGTCGGGGAAGCTCACGGCGCGAACTCGTCTGCCGCGTGCGGAAGGGTGAACTGCGACACGGCATCGATCAGCGCATCGATGGTCTGCCGATCGGCGACCACCGAGACGGGCAGGCCGGCGCGCTCGGCGTCCTTGGCCGTGCGCGGGCCGATCGCCGCGAGCAGCGTCTCATCCGGGATCTCGGGGAACTGCTCCCGCACCTGCTCGGCCACCGAACCGCTGGTGATGAGGATCGCGTTGATCCGGCCGTTCTCGACGTCGCGGCGGATGCGCTCCGTCACCGGGACGCCGACCGTGCGATAGGCGACGACGCCGTGCACGTCGTGTCCCGCGTCGGACAGCAGGATGCTCAGGACGGGCTTGGCGATCTCGCTGCGCAGCGCCAGGATGCGGCGCGGCTCGTGCTCCAGAGCGATGAGCTGCTGCGCCATGCCCTGCGCGGAGTTGTCCTGTTCGGGGACCAGGGCCACCTCGTAGCCCACGGCCTGCAGCGCCGCGGCCGTCGTCTCCCCCACGGCCGCGATCTTCGTGGTCTTCGGCACGACGGCACGGTGGGCGAACAGCACATCCACCGTGGTCGCGCTCGTGACGGTCAGCCAGTCGAACTCGCCGGCCGCGAGCTGCTCCAGCGCGCGGTCGAGGGTCGCCTGATCCGTGGTCGGAGCGAAGTTGATGAGCGGAGCGACGACGGGGACGGCGCCGAGAGCGCGGAGGCTCGCGGCGACGCTGTCGCCCCAGGGGCCGCCACGGGGCACGAGGATGCGCCAGCCGTCCAGCGGTCGGTCCTGCTTGCTTTCAGAAGTGGTCATGACAATTCGGATTGCTCTTGAGGGACGAGGTCGGCCGCCCCTTGATCGAGCAGCCGACGGGCAACAGCGAGCCCGAGCTCACGCGCTGCGTGCATCGGGTCTGCACCATCGGCAGCATCCGCACCATTGCCACTGCCGTTCCGATGAATATACTCCCCGTTCAGGGCTTCCGTGACGTCCAGACCGATCCGCCGACCGCCGTCCGGGGCGTAGACGACCGTCCTGACGCGGATCTCGGAGTCCTGGACGACGGCGTGCGCCGCCATGGGGGCTTGACAACCGGCGTCCAGTCCCTCCAGGATGGCGCG
The DNA here is from genome assembly GCF_002993305.1 of Microbacterium sp. str. 'China'. NCBI lineage: Bacteria > Bacillati > Actinomycetota > Actinomycetes > Micrococcales > Microbacteriaceae > Microbacterium > Microbacterium sp. str. 'China'. The sequence continues at coordinate 3,164,224 of NZ_CP027434.1, forward strand.
CTCGACGGTGATGGCGAGCCGGGTCTCCCGATGATCCAGCGCCGACAGCGCCGTGCGCAGCTCCTCCGGCGCGTCCGCCCGCGTCTCGACGGCCAGGGACCCCTGGCCGGGAGCGGTCGGCCATTCCGCGAGGCCGAGCTCCTCGCGATGCAGCGGCGAGTCCGTGCCGAGGCGCGAGAGGCCGGCGGCGGCGAGGATCACGGCATCCAGCTCGCCGGAGGCGACGCGCGCGAGACGGGAGTCGACGTTGCCGCGGATGTCCACGACGTGGGCGCGGGGCGCACGACGGTGGACCTGGGCGATGCGTCGCGGCGACCCGGTACCCACGGCGCTCCCCGCCGGGAGCTCGTGCAGGGGAATGCCGTGGCGGGTGAGCACGACGTCGCGGGCGTCTTCCCGCCGGGGCGTCGCGGCGATGACGAGCGACTCCGGAACCGCGGTCGGGAGGTCCTTCAGCGAGTGCACGAGGAAGTCGCACTCGCCGGCGAGGAGGGCTTCGCGGAGACGGGTGGCGAAGATGCCGAGGCCGCCGATCTCCGACAGCGAGGCGCGGTTGGTGTCGCCCTCGCTGGTGATCGGGACGAGTTCGACGCGACGACCGGTGACCTTCTCCAGTGCGGCGGCGACATGACCGGACTGCGCCTGCGCGAGCGCGCTGCGACGGGTGCCGAGACGGATGGGGGTGCTCATGGCGCTTACTGCAGCACGTCCGCGATCTCGTCGAAGCGCAGGCGGCGCCCGGTGTAGAACGGCACCTCCTCCTTCACGAACATGCGGGCGTCGGTGTAGCGGAGATCGCGCATCATGTCGACGAGATCGGTCAGCTCGTCGGCCTCGAGCGGCAGCAGCCACTCGTAGTCACCGAGGGCGAAGGAGGCCACGGTGTTGGCGATGACGCCGGTGAATGCCGCACCCTTGCGCCCATGATCGGCGAGCATCGCACGACGCTCGCTCTCCGGGGCGAGGTACCACTCCGGCGTGCGGACGAACGGGTAGAGGCAGAGCCAGTCCTTGGGCTCGATGCCGCGGAGGAAGCCGGGGACGTGCGCGCGGTTGAACTCCGCGTCACGGTGAACGCCCATGACGTTCCACACCGGGAGGAGCGAGCGCAGCATCTCGGTGCGGCGCAGGCGGCGGAGAGCCTTCTGCAGCTCCTCGGCGGTGGCGCCGTGCAGCCACACCATGAGGTCGGCGTCGGCCTTGAGCCCGGAGACGTCGTAGAAGCCTCGGACGGTGACGCCGGAGTCCTCGATGTGCGAGACGATCGACTCGAGCTCGGTCGCATCGTTCTCGGTGACGGGGGCGTCGGGGTTGCGTCGCCAGACGGCCCAGAGGGTGTAACCGGACGGGTTCTCTTCGCGCAGGTCGGACATGATCCCAGTCTGCCCCCTTTGCGGAGGCGCCGCTAATCAGGGGAATACTGCCCCCGCCCGAGGGCGGTGCGGGGGTCGCTCAGCGCGCGATGGCGCGGGCGATGGCCCACACGGCCCCGCCGACGGCGGCGGCGATCCCGACCGTCGCGGCAATCGCGGCAGCCGGGTTGCGGTCGGCGAACACACGCGCCTTGACGGCGGCCCGCGCCGACGCCTTCTCGACGCGCCGCGGGATGTTCCCCTTGACCTCGATGGCGGCGAGGGCCGCCTTCAGCTCGGCGCGCGCGGAGGCGACGGGATCGACGATTCCCGCGGGGACCGCGGTGCGCGGCAGCGACTCAGGGGTGCTCATCGCCGGCCTCCTTCACGATTCGGATGTCTTCGGCCACGGCCTGTGCCGGGTTCTGGCGACGGAGCACCTTGCGGAACTTCAAGATGCCGAGCAGTGCGAACAGCAGCACGGCGATGATGAGGATGCCGAACACCGCCAGCGCGGACAGCCACACGGGCCACCACGATGACAGTCCCGCGATCGCGAAGACGAGGATCACGGGCACGGCCCAGAACAGGAAGAACAGCGCGACGAGGAACCAGACGGAGCCGACCCCCGCGTCCTTCGCGGTGCGCGACACCCACGCCTTGGCCGCGTCGATCTCGGCCTTGACCAGATTGGTGACGAGCTCCGGCAGGTCGCCGAGCAGCGTCAGCAGACTGTCGTCGGCGCGATCCCGATATCCGCGGGGCATGTCAGTCGTCGGACTTCCGCGGGGCGGGCTTCTTCGCGGCCGGCTTCGAGGCAGCGGGCTTCTGGGTCTCGGCGGCGCGCTCCTTGACCTCGTCGACCGCGTCCTCCGCGGCGTCCGAGATCTCCTCGGCCGCGTCCTTGCCGGAGGCGATGACGGCATCGAGCTTCTGCCCGGGCGTGCCGTCCCCGGTGACCGACTTGACGATCTTCACGGCGCCGGTCCAGACGGCGCCCGGAACCGCGGCGGCCTTGTCGCCGACGAAGCCCTTGACCTTGTCGACGCGCTCCTGCACGGGGTCGGTGTTCCAGACCTTCAGCCACTGCGTCTTGATCTGCTCGTAGCGCTCGCGTCCTGCGCGGGTGCCGAGCACATAGCCGACGCCGAGTCCGACGACGAGTCCGATCTTCCCCTTCATGGGGTCTCCTCACGTTGTTCCGGCTGTGGTCCGTCCCGGGGGACGCCGATCGCCCGCGTCTCCACCGCGATCAGGTACCCAGCGTAACGCCGTATGCCGATTTCGGCATCAATCGATCAGAGGGTTGACACGGAGCCGCCGAGCGCACTCGCGCGTGCTCGGCGGACGCTCAGTCCCAGAGGAGAGCGCGACGCAGGCGGTCCGCCTCCTCCACAGCATCCGGCACGACCTGCGCGAGCCCCGTGCCCGCGAGCCAGGCACCCACAGCGGCCAGCCCCGGCACGGCCTGCACGGCCTGACGCGCCGCGGCACGCCGCTCCCCCGAGCCGATGATCGACGCGGGCTGTGCCTGCACGAAGCGCCCACGATGACCCGCCACGACCTGGTCGGGCGACAGCGGGACACCCAGGAGCGCCGAGGCCTCCCGGCGGGCGAGGTCGATCGCGGCCCCGTCATCCAGCGCCGCGGTGGCCGCCGGTTCCCCCTGCGCACCGAAGGAGACGCGGACCACCTCACGGTCGCCCGCGGCCTCCCGCACCCACGACCACTTCGCCGTGGAGTGCGTGAGCGCCTTCGCCGTGTGGCTGTGCGGCACGGTGAGCACGCCGGTGCCGCGGGGCGGGGTGCGCAGCGCGGGCACGTCGAGCAGCAGGCTGATGATCTCGATCTCGGGGGCGGGCGCGGCGTCGGCGTCCGCGAGGGCGGGCACGACGCCCGCGAGCAGTTCCCGCGCCGTGTGCTCGGAGGTCGCGACGATCACGGCGTCGGCGACGAGTTCCGCCTCCTGGGTCGCCTCCTCCCCCTCGATCGGCTCGTCTGCGTCGGGCTCCTCGACCACGATGCGCCAGGTGGTGCTGTCGGTGGTGAGACGACGGGCTCGGACGCGAGTGCGGACGGTCGCACCGAGTTCGTCGAGGTCGGCTGCGAGGGCGTCGACGAGCTCGCTCATGCCCCCGACGAGGCCCTCCACGGCGGCACCCGGAGTCTTCGCGCCGCGCGACGCACCCTCTCCGCGGAGGGCCAGCACCGCACCGGACAGGGATCCGACCCGGGTCAGGGCGGCGTTGAGTCCGGGGGCGGCGACATCGATGTCCACGTCGTCCGGGGAGGCGGAGTAGACCCCCGTGGTGACAGGCGCGACGAGGCGGTCGCGCACCTTCTCCCCCATGCGCGAGGCGACGAGGCGACCGAGGCTGAGCTGGTGCCCGATCGTGAGCGGCGGGCGCACCCGGTCGAGATAGGCCCGCCAGGCGCCGGACCAGCCGATGATGCGGCGGACGTCGTCCTGGAACGGGTTGCCGGGGATGCCGAGGATGCCGCCGGCCGGGAGCGGAGCCGCGCCACCGCCGGGGAGTCCGGCGAGCCACGCCCCTCCCGCCTGCGGCGTCACGACGCGGTCGGAGAGGCCGAGGTCGTCCACGAGGGCTCGGACGTGCCCGCCCTTCGTCGCGTAGCTCTCCGCCCCGGCGTCGACGACGACCCCGTCCAGGGCGACCCGGCGGATCACGCCACCCAGGGCGTCTGACCCCTCGAGCAGCGTCACCCGCATGCCGACCTTCGCGCACTCGCGGGCGGCCACCAGTCCGCCGACGCCACCGCCCACCACGACGACGTGCTTCCGTGCGGCGCGGGCGGCAAGGTCGGCCGGTTCGGCGGGTGCGGGGTGCTCGGGGCTCATGCCTCCATCCTTTCACCGCCCCTGTGCTTCGAATCGCCCGATTGGCCGGATAATCGCCGCCGATGCCGCCAGGTGCGCGATTCGAACGGAGGTCAGGCCCGACCGCGCTTGCGGACCTCGCGGAGGACGATCTGCTCGGGGCAGACGGTGGAGAGGAAGTCGCCGACGGAGAGGGCGAGGCGCTCGCCGACGAGCGAGTAGAAGATGCGGTTGGCGTCGCGACGCTCGCTGACGAGGCCCGCCTGCCGGAGCACGCTCAGGTGCCGGGAGATGGTCGGTCCGCTCGCGGAGAACCGGGACGCGATCTCCCCCGCGGCGAGCTCCCCCTCCTTGAGGTCCTGCAGGATCTGCCGCCGGGTGGGATGGGCGAGCGCCGCGAAGATGTCGGATGCGCTGTCGGCCATGCTTGCAATATAGCACCTTCGCTAGATACAGTTTCGCCAGGTAGCTAATTAGCGAAGGAGAACACCATGAAGGTCGCCATCACCGGAGGCAGTGGATTCGTCGGCCGCGCCCTCGCCGATCGCCTGGAGGAGCCCGTGGTGATCTCCCGACGCTCCGGAACGGACATCACGGACGTCGACGCGCTGACCGCGGCCTTCGCCGGATGCGACGTGGTGGCCCACTGCGCCGGGATCAACCGGGAGATCGGCGACCAGACCTTCCGCCGCGTGCACGTGGAGGGGACGGCTGCCGTCGTCGAAGCCGCGCGCCGCGCCGGGGTCCGACGCCTCGTCATGGTGAGCTTCCTCCGCGCCCGTCCCGACTGCGGCTCCGGGTATCACGAGTCGAAGTGGGAGGCCGAAGAGATCGTCCGCGGCTCCGGGCTGCCGCACACGATCCTCAAGTCCGGGATGATCTACGGCCCCGGCGATCACATGGTCGATCACGTGACCCGCGCCGTCCGCACCCTTCCCTTCTTCTGGACGGTCGGTTACCGCGAACGCACCGCCCGCCCTGTCCCGGTCGAGGATGCCGCGGACGTGCTGGTGGCCGCACTCGAGGGGCGGATCCCGGAGCCGACGGTCGCGGTGATGGGGGCGGACGAGGTGACGCTCGGAGAGGCCATCCGCCGGATCGCCCGCGTCGCCGGACGCCGCCCCGCGTTCCTCCCGGTGCCGACCTGGGTCGTGCGGGTGCTCGCGCAGCTCACCGAGTGGACCATGGTCGTGCCCCTGGTCGCGAAGGCGCAGGCGCGGATGCTCGCGGAGGGTGTGAGCGAGCCGGCCCCGTGGGCGCCGGAGCCGCCGGAGGACATCCGCCCCTCACGGCCGTTCGACGACGACAGCATCCGCGCGGCACTGCCCACCGGGCGCTTCGGCCTGTCGGACCTGCGGCTGGCGCGCGCGCTTCGAATCGCCTGATTTGCTGCATCTGGGCCGCAGATGCCGCAAAGCAGGCGATTCGAACGGAGGTCAGCCGGCGTGCACGAGCTCGACGATGCGCGTGAGCTGATCGGGGTCGGTCTCCGGGGGCACGCCGTGGCCGAGGTTGAGGATGTGCCCGCGGGCCGCGCGACCGCGCTCGAGCACGTCGCGGACATGCGCCTCGAGCACCGGCCACGGCGCGCCGAGGAACGCGGGATCGATGTTGCCCTGCACCGAGACGTCGGGGCCGAGGATCGCGGCGGCCTCGTCGAGGGGCAGCCGCCAGTCGACCCCCACGCCGTCCGCGATGCCGTCGAGCCGCATATCGCCGAGGAAGGGACCGGTGCCGACGCCGAAGTGGATCGTCGGGACGCCGATGCCGTCCAGAGCGGTCCGTGAGTGCGGCGCCACGAAGGCGCGGTAGTCGGCGGGGCTGAGCGAGCCCGCCCAACTGTCGAAGAGCTGCACGACCGCGGCGCCGGCATCGCGCTGCGTCTCCAGGAACCGCCGCGAGATCTGCGCCAGCCAGCCCGCGAGACGGTGCCAGGCCTCGGGCTCCGCGTGCATCATGCCGCGGGCGCGCAGGTGCTCCTTGGACGGACCGCCCTCGACGAGGTACGCGGCGAGGGTGAAGGGGGCTCCCGCGAAGCCGATGACCGGGGTGTCGCCGAGCTCCGCGACGACGATGCCGACAGCCTCCGCGATCGCGCTGCCGTCCAGGCTCTCCGGATCGATCGCCGTGATGCGGTCGACGTCCGCGACCGTCCGCACCGGGTTCGCGAAGACGGGGCCGCGGCCGGGCTCGATCTCGACCTCCACGCCGGCGAGACGCAGCGGGATGACGATGTCGCTGAAGAACACCGCCGCGTCGACGCCGTGCCGTCGGACCGGCTGGAGGGTGATCTCGGCGGCGAGGTCAGGAGTGAGGCAGGCGTCGAGCATCCTCGTGCCGACCCGCAGCTCCCGGTACTCGGGCAGGGAGCGGCCGGCCTGGCGCATGAACCAGACCGGAGCGGTGGCGGGGCGGTCGCCGGTGAGGGCGCGCAACAGCGGGGCGTCGGAGAGTGCCATGCGTCCATCCTCCCATCCGGGATATAGGGAGCAGCCGAGTCCCGGCTTCGGATGCTCGGGTACAATCGAAGGGTGCTGCTGTGTGTGACGGCGAGTCACAAGACCGCCTCCTTCGAACTGCTCGAACGCCTGAGCCGCACCCCCGACGACGTCGCTCCCACCATCGTGGGCATGGCGCCGTGCGTGCAGGGTGCCGTGGTCCTGGCGACGTGCAACCGCTTCGAGGCGTACGTGGAGATGGACGAGCCGGTGACAGCGGCCGGCGCCATCGGCGTGGAAGCCGTGATCGAGGCGGTCGAGTCCGCGACCGGCATCTCCGCCGCCGATCTCGACGGCGCCTATGCCGTGCACTCCGGCCGCCGCGTCGCCGAGCACCTGTTCTCCGTCGCCTCGGGCCTCGAGTCCGTCGTCTCCGGTGAGGGCGAGATCGCCGGCCAGGTCCGTCGGGCGCTCAAGTCCGCCCGGAAGGACGGCACCACCTCCCCCGAGCTCGAGCGGCTGTTCCAGCGCGCCAGCCAGGCGCAGCGCAAGGTCAAGAACGTCACCGCCCTGGGCCGCGCCGGTCGCTCGCTCGTGCGCCTCGCGCTGGAGCTCGCCGACAGCCGCATCGCCGACTGGTCCGCCGAGCGCGTGCTGCTGGTCGGCACGGGCGCCTACGCGGCGGTCACCCTCGCGACCCTGCGCGAGCGCGGAGCCGTCGACATCTCCGTCTACTCCCCGTCCGGCCGCGCGGAGATCTTCGCAGCCAAGCACGACATCCGCCCGGTGCCGGCCGAGGAGTACGCCCGCACGGCGGCGCACTCCACGCTGCTGATCACCTGCACCACCGCGACCGAGCCCGTGCTCGGCCCGGAGCACCTGCAGCTCCCGGTCGGCCTCGCCGCCGCGGGCTGCCCCGTCGCCGCGACCAGCGGCACCACCGGGGTCCCGAGCCGGCTGGTGGTCGACCTCGGCATGCCGCGGAACGTCGACCCGGCCGTGGCCGCACTGGAGGGCGTCGCGCTGCTCGACCTTGAGACCATCCGCCTGCACGCTCCGCTGGAGGAGCTGCAGGCGACGGACGCCGCCCGGAGCGTCGTCCGCGAAGCCGCGGAGACCTTCCACGTGGTCGGTGCCCGCCAGAGCGTGACCCCGTCGGTCGTCGCCTTCCGCTCGCACATCTTCGAACTGCTGGAGCGCGAGATCGATCGTGCGCGTGCGCGTGGCGACGAGGACGGCAAGGTCGAGCAGGCCCTGCGGCACCTCTCGGGCGTGCTGCTGCACACGCCGACCGTGCGGGCTCATGAGCTCGCCGCCGCCGGTCGCGCGGACGAGTTCGCCGCCGCGCTGTCGACGCTGTACGGGATCACCCCTGCCGCGGACGCCGTCGAGGACGCCGCCACAGCCTGATCCCGTGTGAGCGAGATGGGAGGCGCTGTCCTCCACATCACCGGAGACACCGCCCCGACGCCTGCGGAACGAAAGCCGCTGGTGCTGCAGGTCGACATGCTGATGGACCGGACCGCGAGAACCATGGGCTGCGGGAGGATCCGCGCTGTGAGAGCGTGGGGCACGAGGAGGTGCGAATGACACAGGATCTGTACTCGGACGCGAGGCTGTACGACCTCCTGTTTCCGACGAGCGAGGCAGCCGTGGATTTCTACCGTGCCGAAGCCGACGGCGTGGGCGGTCGTGTGCTCGAGCTCGGATGCGGAACAGGTCAGAAGCTGATCCCGATCGCGGCCGACGGGCACCCGAGCGTCGGCCTCGACCTGTCGCTCGACATGCTGGATGTGGCGCGTCAGAAGGCTGATGAGCGCGGCGTGTCCGTCGAGTGGCAGCACGGCGACATGCGCGACTTCGACCTGGGCGACGAGTTCGACCTCATCTTCATCGCGGGCAACGCTCTGCTGCACCTGCACGAGGCTGACGACATTGTGCAGTGCTTCCGCGCGGCACGGCGGCACCTCGCGCCCGGCGGACGGTTCGCTTTCGACGTCTTCCATCCCGACGTGCGGCTCCTGGCTGACGCCGACGGCGTCCGGCGCCCGCGCACGACATTCGCCGATCCCGACCGCGGCGACGTCCGCGTGGACGTCGCGGACGCCTACGATGCCGCCGCTCAGGTGACGCGCGGCACCTGGTACTTCTCGACGGATTCCGAGCCCGACTTCCAGACGGTGTCCATCGAGGTGCGGAGCATCTTCCCCCAGGAACTGCCGGTACTCCTTGCGCATGCCGGACTCCGACTGGTCGAGCGCTTCGGCAGCTGGGATGGCAGCCTCTTCGGGGCGGGCTCCTCGACCCAGCTCTGCATCTGCGAATCCGCCACCCCGTAGTGAGAGAGGATGGGACTCATGGCCCTTCACATCACCGGAGACACCGCCGCCGACGCCCTGCTGACCGAGAACCCGACGGCTCTGCTGATCGGCATGCTGCTGGACCAGCAGATCCCCATGGAGACCGCGTTCACCGGGCCGCTCAAGATCGAGCAGCGGACGGGAGCCGCGGATGCTACGGCGATCGCGGGGATGGCACCGGAGGAGTTCCTGGAGGCGTTCCGGCAGACCCCCGCGGTGCACCGGTTCCCGGGCTCCATGGCGACGCGGGTGCAGACGCTGTGCCAGGCGCTCGTCGACGACTGGGACGGGGACGCCGCCGCCCTGTGGACGCGCCCGTCGACAGGCTCAGGGGCCCAGCCGAGCGGTGCCGAGGTACTCAGACGGCTCAAGGCCCTTCCCGGCTTCGGTGAGCAGAAGGCGAAGATCTTCCTCGCCCTCCTCGGCAAGCAGTACGGGTTCACCGGCGAAGGCTGGCGAGAGGCCTCGGCACCCTACGGCGAGGACGGGTCGTACCGCAGCGTCGCCGACATCGTGTCGCCGGAGTCGCTGACGAAGGTGCGCGAGTACAAGAAGGCGATGAAGGCCGCGGCGAAGGCGGCGAAGTAGTGCAGCCGACGGGGGACGACGTCGCGGGGCTGATCGCCCGCTCCTCCCCGGCCGTGCGTCGCCGTGATGCGGAGACGCTGACCGCTCTCCTGCAGGACATCACCGGGCGCGAGCCGCAGACCTGGGGGTCGATCATCAGGTTCGGCTCCTGCCACTACCGCTATCCCACCGGGACGGAGGGCGACAGCGGCATTCTGAGCTTCGCCCCCCGGAAGGCCGCGACCACGATCTACCTCCTCGACGGGGTGGACGCCTGGGTCGAGTCCGCGGCGACGCGCGCATGCACCTGACGGTCACGTCGTAGCTCTCGTCCTGTCGCCGAGACCCCGGGTTCCCGCCGAAACCCCGGCGTGCGGACGTGCGGAGCCCGGGGTCTCGGCGGGAAGGCGGGGTCTCAGGCGGTGGCCACCCCCTCTTCAACCTGCACGCGCCGTGCGTCCGCCGCGTGACGACGCCACCGCCGGTCGTGCGTCACCGTGACGACGGCGGCAGGATGGTCGACGAGGGCGCCCTCGAGCTGCTCCACGAGCTCGGGATCGAGGTGGTTCGTCGGCTCATCGAGCAGCAGCAGATCGAACGGCGACGCCAGGGCCACCGCGAGATCCAGCCGCCGACGCTGCCCGACGGAAAGAGCCCGCACGTCGCGCTCCACCTCCGACCCGCGGAAGAGTCCATGAGCCAGGAGAGCATCCTGTGCGTCCACCGGCGGCGTCCCGGTCCGAGCCGCGAACACCTCGACGGCGGAACCCCGCAGGCGCGCGTCGACCTCCTGCCTGAGGAACGCGATCCGCAGCCCGTCCCCGCGGACGAGCGTCCCGGATGCGGGGAGGAGCTCGCCGGCGAGGAGGCGGAGGAGTGTCGTCTTCCCGGCTCCGTTCGGCCCGGTCATGAGCCACCGCGAACCGGCCTCGATCGTCCACTGCGACACGTCGAGCCGTCGTCCCGGTGCGCGGAGGGAGACGGCATCGAGGGTCAGGAGCGGGTCGTCGAGCGGTGCCCGATCCTCTGCCGCGACCACGAACCGCAGCGGCTCGGGCGGCGCCGGGCATGGGTTCTCCCGCAGCCGCGACAACCTCTCCTTCGCCATGCGGATGCGTCCGACGGCACCGTGGTCGCGGCTCCGCGCCCGGAACGCGCCATGACCGAAACCGTCGAGTTCGAGCTTGCGCGGGATCGACTGCAGCCGGAACGTGTTGGCGGCGAGCAGGGCCTCGGTGCGGGCGACCTCGGCCTTCCACTCCTCGTGGCGCGCAGCCGCCGCTCGGCGTTCCGCCTCGCGCGCCCGCAGGAAGCCGGCGTAGCCATCGCCGTAGCGCCGGATCCGTCCGTCCTCCACCTGCACGACAGCCGTCGCGAAACGGTCCAGGAAGTCACGGTCGTGCGTCACGACCACCAGCGCTCCCCGGTGCGCCGCGAGACGCTCCTCGAGCCAGGTCAGCGCCCGGTCGTCGAGGTCGTTCGTGGGCTCGTCGAGGAGCAGCAGCTCGGCTCCGGAAGAGAGGGCGACCGCGAGAGCGAGCCGCGCCCGCTCTCCGCCCGACAGCGCGGCCACCGGTCGCGCGCGGTCCAGCCCGCCCAGCCCGAGCTGTTCGAGGGCGGTGTCGATGCGATGGTCGACCTCGTATCCGCCGCGGGACTCGAAACGGTCCTGCAACAGGGCCACGGCGGTCATCTGCTGCGCACGCTCGGAAGGGGTCACGGCGGCGAGGAGGTCGTAGGCATGGCCGAGTTCGCGCTCCAGCGCGCGGAGGTCGCCGAGGAGCTCGTCGATGGCGTCGGCCACCGTCGCTCCCTCCGCGAACACCGGATTCTGCCGGGCGTGCGCGATCCCGCCGGGAAGGTCGATCCGGACCTCCCCGGACGTCGGCGCGAGAGAACCTGCGAGCAGATCGAGCAGCGTCGACTTCCCCGCGCCGTTGTCGCCGATGACGGCGAGGCGGTCGGTGGGGGCGACGACGAGGTCGATCCGGTCCAGGACGAGTCGGTCGGCGAAGCGGACGGAGGCGGCCTGCAGCGCGCACTCGCGATGAGCGCGGGCCGAGGACTCGGAAGGGGTCGAGAGTACAGGGAACATGAGGGGTCCTCTCCAGCGGCGCGCGCGCACCGCCGGGATCTGCGTCGATGACGCGGGGAACAGGAACCTCGACCGCACCCGGAGTCGGGCGCGTTCGCTCAGGACCCACCGCGGAGAGGATCTCTCGACGCGGCGTCCCGATCTAGCGAATCAGAGTACCCACGAGGAGCGACCATAGCAGGGTCGCTCAGCGCCCGCCAGACCCCGTTTTCTCGCCGAGACCCCGACGTGTGCCCGCATGCAACCCGGGGTCTCGGCGAGGACCCGGGGTCTCAGCGTCAATGGCGGGGGCGGGAGGAGAGGCGGGGGAGGGCGAAGAGGAGGATGATCGCGAGGACGATGCCGCGGACGATCCAGAGGCCGGGCTCCCAGATCACCTCGTAGTTCCCGGGGAGGCCGAGGAACGCGGCGATGATGGAGCCCCACGACGCGCGACCGCTGCTGTCGGTGTCGATCGAGAGTCCGCCCACGATGCTCAGCACGCCCAGGCTCAGCAGCACGATCGGCATGATGAGGGCGCCGGGCTTCGCCTCCCCGCGCGCGATCAAGCGGATCACGGTCATGATCGAGACGAGGGGGAACACGAAGAAGAACCAGACGAGGGCCCCGAGCAGCAGCCCCACGACGATGAAGACCGGCACCCAGAGGAGCATCCAGGGGCCTTCGTCGGCGATGAAGTAGTCGGGGTCGCGGAGGATCGCGACGACGAAGCCCGCCAGGGTGCCCAGCGGCAGCACCGCGAGAACCCACCAGAACACGGCGTTCGGCACGCGTTTCCGGTCCCCCAGCCGCGTCATCACGATCTGGATGATGACCGCCGCCGCGAGCGCCGGGATGCCGAACATCGCGATGATGGGCCCGGCGCCGTCGTTCTCCCGCAGGTCGAGCACCGTGAGGATCATCCATGACACGGCGAGCGCCCCGAGCACGATGGCCGCGACCGGACGCACGGGCGAGGCTTCTCCCCGTGCGCCGGCTCCCCCCGGTGCCGTCATGTCAGGCGCCGCGGAGGCGCTCCGTCAGGTAGGCGTGCAGCTCGTCGATCGGGACGCGCTCCTGCGCCATGGTGTCGCGGTCGCGCACGGTCACGGCACGGTCGTCGAGCGAGTCGAAGTCGACCGTGACGCAGAACGGCGTGCCGATCTCGTCCTGGCGGCGGTAGCGGCGGCCGATCGCACCGGCGTCGTCGAAGTCGACGGCCCACGAGCCGCGGAGCGTGTCGGCGACCTCGCGGGCGAGCGGCGACAGGTTCTCGTTGCGCGACAGCGGGAGCACCGCCGCCTTGACCGGAGCCAGGCGCGGGTCGAGCTTGAGCACGGTGCGGGTGTCGGTGCCGCCCTTGGCGTTGGGCACCTGCTCCTCGACGTACGCGTCGACGAGGAAGGCCATCATCGCGCGGGTGAGGCCGAAGGACGGCTCGATCACGTACGGCGTATAGCGCTCGCCCGTGGCCTGGTCGAAGTAGGTCAGGCTCTGGCCGGAGGCCTCGCTGTGGCTGGAGAGGTCGTAGTCGGTGCGGTTGGCGACGCCCATGAGCTCGCCCCACTCCTTGCCTGCGAAGCCGAAGCGGTATTCGACGTCGATGGTGCCGGCCGAGTAGTGCGCGCGGTCCTCCTCCGGCACGTCGAACTGGCGCATGTTCTCCGGGTCGATGCCGAGGTCGATGAACCAGTTCCAGCACGCCTCGACCCAGTGGTCGAACCACTGCGGCGCCTCGGCGGGCGGCGTGAAGAACTCGATCTCCATCTGCTCGAACTCGCGGGTGCGGAAGATGAAGTTGCCGGGGGTGATCTCGTTCCGGAACGCCTTGCCGACCTGGCCGATGCCGAACGGCGGCTTCTTGCGGCTCGCGGTGAGCACGTTCGAGAAGTTCACGAAGATGCCCTGCGCGGTCTCGGGGCGCAGATAGTAGAGGCCGGACTCGTCATCGACGACGCCGAGGTACGTCTTCACCAGACCGGAGAAGGCCTTCGGCTCGGTGTACTGCCCCTTGGTGCCGCAGTTCGGGCAGGGGATGTCGGCGAGACCGTTCTCGGCCTTGCGGCCCTTGCGCGCCTCGAAGTCCTCGATGAGGTTGTCGGCACGGAAGCGCTTGTGGCACTGCAGGCACTCGACGAGCGGGTCGGTGAAGGTCGCGACGTGACCCGAGGCCTCCCACACGCGCTTCGGCAGGATGATGCTGGAGTCGAGGCCGACCATGTCGCCGCGGCCGCGCACGAAGGTCTGCCACCACTGCCGCCGGATGTTCTCCTTCAGCTCGGTGCCGAGGGGTCCGTAGTCCCAGGCCGACCGGGAACCGCCGTAGATCTCACCCGCCTGGAAGACGAAACCGCGGTGGCGGGCGAGGGCGATGACCTTGTCGAGGCGGGACTGTTCGGCCACGGTGGCTCCAATGGTCGGATGCGGAGAATGCCCGTGAGCACGGGCACCCCCATTCTATCCGGGGCCTGAGCGCAACCCCTGGCCGCGGGACCCGCGGGAGGAGTACCGTCCCACGCATGAGCACCACCGCGCAGCCGCCCGCCTCCCGGGACGAGGACACCCGCTTCTTCGGACAGCCGTGGTCGCTCGTGCACATCTTCGGCGTGGAGATGTGGGAGCGCTTCAGCTTCTACGGCATGCAGGGCATCCTGCTCATCTACCTGTACTTCTCGGTGGCCGATGGCGGCCTCGGCCTCCCGGAAGCGGTGGCGGGCGGGATCGTCGGCGCGTACGGCGGCTCGGTGTACCTGTCCACGATCCTCGGGGCCTGGCTCGCCGATCGACTGTTCGGCTCCGAGCGGGTGCTGTTCGTCAGCGCCATCGTCATCGTCTCGGGCCACCTCGCCCTCGCACTCCTGCCGGGGTTCGTCGGCGTCGGGGTCGGACTCGTGCTCGTGGCCCTGGGCTCGGGCGGTCTGAAGGCCAACGCCACGTCGGTCGTGGGGACGCTGTACCGTCCCGACGACGAACGACGCGACGCCGGGTTCTCGCTGTTCTACCTCGGCATCAACCTCGGCGCCTTCCTCGGTCCGATCCTCACCGGACTGCTCCAGTCGACCCTGGGCTTCCACTGGGGGTTCGGCCTCGCCGCCCTCGGCATGACGCTGGGTCTCGTGCAGTACTCGTTCGGCCGCCGCGGCCTGCCCGCCTCCGCGCGCGAGGTGCCGAACCCGCTCCCCCGCGCGCGCTACCCGCTCGTCGCCGGCATCGCGGTCGGTGCGGTCGTCGTGATCGCGGTGCTCGTGCTGACCGGAGTCATCCAGGCCGACAACCTCGCCACCATCGTGATCGCGGTCACCGTGGTCGCCGCGGTCGCCTACTTCGCGGTGATCCTCGGCAGCCGCCGCATCGATGCCACCGAGCGCTCGCGGGTCTGGGGGTTCCTGCCGCTGTTCCTCACGAGCGTCGCGTTCTGGTCGCTGTACCAGCAGCAGTTCACGGTGCTGACGATCTACTCCGACAAGCGACTCGACCGCGACCTGTTCGGGTGGGAGATGCCGGTGTCGTGGGTGCAGTCCATCAACCCGGTGTTCATCATCATCCTGTCCGGGGTGTTCGCGGCGATCTGGACCAAGCTGGGGAAGCGCCAGCCGTCGACCCCCGTCAAGTTCGGACTGGCCGCCATCATCATGGGCTCCGCGTTCCTGCTGTTCCTGCCGTTCTCCGGCGGCGGTGCGAACTCGACGCCGCTGCTCGCGATCGTCGGCATCCTCTTCGTGTTCACGGTCGCCGAGCTGCTGCTCTCGCCCGTGGGGCTGTCGGTGACGACGAAGCTCGCCCCGGCCGTGTTCCACACGCAGATGGTCGCGCTGTTCTTCCTGTCGATCGCCCTCGGCACCGCCATCTCGGGCGAGCTCGTGAAGTTCTACGATCCGGAGAACGAGGTGCCGTACTTCTCGATCCTCGGCGGCATCGCGATCCTCGTCGGCATCGGCCTACTGCTGAGCGTGAAGCCCGTGCTGCGGCTCATGCGGGGCGTGCGGTGACGGCCCCGGCGATCACGCGGTGAAGAGGTAGCCCCGGCCGGTCTCGAAGCCCGCGATGTGGAGGCCGCTGCCGAGCAGGCCCTCCATCTGCGCGCGCAGCCGCAGCCGCCACTCGTGCGCGGCCGCGGGGTCGGACTCCCTCATGCCCTCGATGTCGTCTGGGATCTCCAGCGTCTCCACGACGGCGTCCTTCGCCGGCGGCTTGGCGATGTCCGCGAGGGCCCACTCGACGTCGAGGCGGTCGCTCTCGTCGCCCGCGTCGCCGCCGCCGAAGATGCCGTACCGGTTCACCGAGTAGCCCGTGGCGCGCGCGCCGAGGACGGTGAGGAAGAAGTGCGCGTTGCGGGCGACCAGCGGGTCGAAGGTCCAGGTGATGCGCCCGACGTCGCGGGAGAACGCCCACTGCCGCTGGTGCTCCTTGAGCTCCCGGCCCCATCCGCGCCCCCGGTACTCGGGCAGCAGAGCCGTGATGTGCGAGTGCATGGCGCGGCGGGCCGGTTCGCCGAAGAAGGCGATCGAGGCGCCGACCATGCGCTCCTCGTCGCCTTCGTCGTCGAAGAAGCCGACGACGTAGTTGCCCGACTGCTGCAGGGCACGGAGGGTCCCGGCGTCCACCACGCGCTGCGGGCCCCGGATGGAGTCGAGCAGGCTCTGGGCGTCGAGGATCAGTTCAACGGTGTCGAGATCGCGGATGGTTCGCACGATCCCAGTCTGCCCCTCCTCCGCCCGTTCGCGGAAACCGACCCGGCTCAGCGGTACGGGAACGCCTCGCCCCCGCCCGCGGCGAGCGCCTCCGCGACGATGCGGAGGTGGTCCTCGGCCATCTCCGCCGGCAGCGGCGGCAGGATCCCGTCCCAGAACGCGAGCACCGCGCCGCGGCCCTGCATCATCCCGGCCGGTCGGGCGAGCGCCCACATGTGCATGTGCGCGGAGCCGTCGTTCCAGCGCCCGAAGTGACAGCGGGCGACGCCGGGGATGCTCTTGACCGCCTCGGACACGCGCTGCATCAGCGGCCCGAGCGCGGCGAGCACGTCCTGCGGCGCGTTCTCCAGGAGCCAGTGTTCGCGCGGTGCGACGCCGCCGATGAAGGGCAGACCGCCGACGTCCCACCCGGCACGCACCTGCCAGAGGTCGTCGTGCCAGATGGTGTGCACGCTCGGACCGCAGTGACCGCACGCGGCCGGGTCGTGCTCGCCGGCGCGGGGCTTCTCCGGCACGAGCATCGGCTCCAGCGGTCGCATCGTGACGCTCTCGAACGCCCACGGCAGACCCTCCGCGAGCGCCGAGGCGTCGAGCACCTCGCCGATCGGGAGCCGGCGGTGGTACGCGGAGTCGGCGGGGTGCTGCGCGGGCGCGATGTCGTCGGTCATCCGGCCATGCAACCACATCGGCCCCTCCCCTCCGGGATCGCCGATAGCCTGAGCCGGTGGGTGCGAACGACGACAGAGCCAGGAAACGCCTCTCCCGTACCCCTCCGCGGTGGGCGATCATCGCGGTGCTCGCGTTCGCGGGTCTGTGCTCCTCGTTCATGTTCACGCTCGTCGTGCCGCTGCAGGCCGAGCTTCCGCAGCTGCTGAACTCCTCCCGTGAGGACACCACCTGGGTGGTGACGATCACCCTGCTCGTGGCCGCCGTCGCGACCCCGATCTCCGGCCGTCTCGGCGACATGTACGGCAAGCGCCGCGTCGTCATCGTGCTCCTCGCGATCCTCATCGCGGGCTCGATCATCGCCGCGCTCTCCGGATCCATCGTCGGCGTCATCATCGGCCGTGCCCTCCAGGGGGCCGTGACCGGCGTCGTGCCCCTCGGAATCGCGATCATGCGCGACGTGCTGCCACCCGAACGCCTCGGCACCGCGGTGGCCCTGATGAGCGCCACCATGGGCGTCGGCGGGGCGATCGGCATGCCCGTCGCCGCGCTGCTCGCCGAGAACGCCGACTGGCACATGCTGTTCTGGCTCGCCGCCGCCCTCGGAGTCCTCGGGCTGCTCCTGGTGCTCGCCGTGGTGCCGGAGGACGTGCTCCGCTCCCCCGGTCGGCTCGACGTGCTCGGGGCCATCGGACTCGCGATCGGCCTCACCGGTCTGCTGCTGTTCGTGTCGCGCGGCGCCGAGTGGGGCTGGACGGCGCCGCTCACGCTCGTCTGCGTGATCGGCGGCGTCGCGGTGCTGCTGCTGTGGGGCTGGTACCAGCTGCGCACGGACGATCCGCTGCTCGACCTGCGCGTCGCCGCCCGGCCCGCCGTCCTCTTCACCAACATCGCCGCCATCGGCATGGGCTTCGCCCTGTTCGCCTCGAACGTCACGTTCCCGCAGATGCTGGAGATGCCGGCAGTGGGCGGCGCCGGATTCGGGCTCGACATGGTGGCGGCCTCCCTCGTGATCATGCCGGCGGGTCTGGTCATGATGGTGATCTCGCCCCTGTCCGGGTGGCTTGAGCGCACCGTGGGGCCGCGGCCGCTCTTCACCGTCGGGGCCATCGCGATCGTCCTCGCCTACGTCTTCGTGCTGCTGTGGTCGACCGAGGTGTGGCACATCTTCGTCGCCAACATCTTCATCGGCGTCGGCATCGGGTTCACCTTCGCCGCGATGCCCATGATCATCATGCGCTCCGTGCCCGCGAACGAGACCGGGGCGTCGAACGGCCTCAACGCGCTGTTCCGCTCCGTGGGCACCTCCACGGCCTCGGCCGTGATGGGCGGGGTACTCGCGGCGATGAGCGTGGACGTCGGCGGCGTGGCCGTGCCGACGCGGGCCGCGTTCGAGGTCTGCTTCTGGCTCGCGATCGCCGCTGGCATCCTGGCCGTGGTCCTGTCCCTGTTCATCCCGCGACGACGCGCCGAGGAGCCGCACCCCTCGCTGCGCTGACCCGTTCGGCGGTCGTGGATTCGCATCGAGGTCGCAGGGATGCAGAACGTGCGACCTGCAGCGGATCTGCGACCTGCGGCGGAGGGTCAGCGGGAGATCGTGCGCGGATCCGGGTCGTCGGCACGCGGTGGCCGCAGCCGGGCGGGAAGCGGCCACGGCAGGGTGAACCGCGCGGTCGCGGGTCGGGTCATGTCCCCGAAGTCGTCGACCTTCACGACGATGCGCCCCGGCGTGCCCTCTTCGTCCGGCGTGACTTCGAGGATGCGCACCCGAAGCGGGCGGTCACCCTCCCCCTCGAGCATCCACGGATCGGCGAGCCAGGCGATGCCGTGCTCCTCCAGCGCGGCCTCCGCGTCGAGCCACTCGCCGGGGCCGAAGACCCTGCGCCCGAGGACATCGACGGCGATCCAGTCCTCGCCCTCCGGACGGATCCAGCCGAGCAGCTCGCCGTCGTCGCGGCGGTGCGGGGTCCAGGCATGAGGCATGCCCCGATGCTAGCCCGCGCGTCGCACGATCAGGCTCTCGCGCGACATCAGGCTCTCGCGCGACATCAGGCTCTCGCGCGACATCAGGCGAGCGCGCGACAGCAGGCTCTCGCGCGACATCAGGCAGTTGCGCCCCCGAAAGCCTGATGCGACGCGAATGTCTGCGTTCGCGCGCGGGATCCAGGGGACGTGGAAACAGGGGAACAAGCGAGGTCAGGCGAGCGCGGGACATCAGGCTCGTTGTCGCTCTGGAAGCCTGATCTCGCGCGGATGCCTGTTCGCGCGGGGTCAGGGGGTCAGTGCGTGTACTCCATGAGTTCGACGCCGAGCACGCGGAAGGCGTCGTGCGCGCGGAGACGGTGGCTGATCGACAGGTCGTCGAAGCACACGATCATCGAGTAGGCGACCCCGGCGCGCGGCCCCGCGAGCACCCCCGCCTCGGCGCGCACTCCCCGGTCGCGCCCGGTCTTGTTCACGAACAGCAGGCCGTGCGCGTCGTGCTCGTGTGCGAAGGGGTCGAGCCCGGTCGAGGCGGCCACGAGGCTGAGGTCCTGATTGAGGCTGAGCCACTCCGAGACCTGGGCGCTAACGGCGGCATCCACGACCTGAGAGTTCACGAGCGCGGAGAACAGCCCGGCGAGCTCGCGTGCCGACCCCACCGCGACCTGCGGGGCGTCGTCCGGACCGCGGCGGTCGCGGAACCGGTCGAGCAGGGCGGTGCGTCGCAGACCCAAGCCCTCGATGCGCTCCCGCACCCGGTCGTGCCCCACCTTCTCCAGCAGGATGTTCACGGCGATCGGATCGCCGGCGGTCGCGGCCAGCACGGCGAGGTCTTCCAGCGGCAGCGCCGGGGCCCGCAGGTGCCGCCACAGCCCGGAGCTCTCCACGGCCTCGACGCTCGTGCGCTCCACGATCTCGAGAGGGTCGAGGGCACCGGACTCGAACGCCGCCGCCACCTCGATGAGCAGCGGGACCACACCGAGGCCGGCGACGGGCATGGTGACGTGGTCGTCTCCCGCCAGCACGTGCACATGGGAGTCGAGGTCGACCACGTGCACGGACACCTGCGCCCCGGAGTTCGCGAGGCCTTCGAGAGCCTTCAGCGTCGACGTGAACGACCGCCGGCCGACGGCCACGCGGCGGGGCAGCCGACGGGCTCCCGGCCGCTGCGAACGCCGACCGCGGGACGACTCAGGCGCACTCCCGGACGCTCCGGGAGCCGAGGGGTTCCGGAACGCGTCACCAGGGTCGGTCGCACCCACGCGTGGTCCTTCAGGAGGGGGAGGGATACTGCGCATCCGGGAAGGGCGCCCCGGCGGCAGGGATATCGTAACCCCACCGCCGGGGCACACCTCACAGAGTCCGGAGGTTCGTCACCAGATGGTCACCCGTGACGACTCCGGCAGCCACAGGGCGTCGTTCTCGGTGACCCCGAGGGCCTCGTAGAACGCGTCGATGTTGCGGACGATCTGGTTGCACCGGAACTCGTTCGGCGAATGCGGATCGATCGTCAGCAGACGCAGGGTCTCGGCCTCGCGGCTCTTCTGCTGCCAGACCTGCGCCCAGGACAGGAGCAGCCGCTGCACCCCGGTGTAGCCGTCGATGACCGGCCCTTCGACGCGCTCCGGCACCGACGGATCGGCCCGCAGCGACAGCTCGTACGCCTTCAGCGCGATCCCGAGGCCGCCCAGATCGCCGATGTTCTCTCCGATCGTGAGGGCGCCGTTCACGTGATGCTCGGCGTCCAGCCCCTCCGGCACGAGGGCGTCGTACTGCGCGATGAGCGCCTTCGTGCGCTCCTCGAAGGCCGCGCGATCCGCGTCGGTCCACCAGTCCTGCAGGCGCCCCTCGCCGTCGTATCGGCTGCCCTGGTCGTCGAAGCCGTGGCCGATCTCGTGCCCGATGACCGCGCCGATCCCGCCGTAGTTCGCCGCCGCGTCCCGCCCGGCGTCGAAGAACGGGTACTGGAGGATGGCCGCGGGGAAGACGATCTCGTTCATCGAGGGGTTGTAGTACGCGTTCACCATCTGCGGCGGCATGTGCCACTCGGTGCGGTCGATCGGCTTCCCGACCTTGTCGATGTTGCGGTCGTGCTCGAAGATCGCCGCGCGGCGCACGTTGCCGAGGAGATCGGTCCGGTCGATCACGAGGGCCGAGTAGTCGCGCCACACCTCGGGGTGCCCGATCTTCGGGGTGAACGCGTCCAGCTTCGCCAGCGCCCGCTGCCGGGTCTCCGCGGTCATCCACTCCAGGGTCTCGATGCTCTGCCGATAGGCCTCGACGAGGTTTGCGACGAGCTCGTCCATGGCCGCCTTCGCCGTCGGCGGGTAGTGCCGCTCGACGTAGACCTTGCCGATCGCCTCGCCCAGCGCCCCCTCGGTGACGGAGACGCCGCGCTTCCAGCGCTCGCGGAGCGTCGGGACGCCGGTGAGCTGGGTGCCGTAGAACGAGAAGTTCTCCTGCACGAGCTCGTCGGTGAGGTAGGGCGCCGCCGCGTGCACGACCTTCGCACGCAGCCAGGCCTTCCAGTCGTCCAGCCGCTCCGGCGTGAGCAGAGCGCCCAGCCCCTCGAAGAAGCTCGGCTGCGCGACGACGACCTCGTCGAACGCCTGCGGGTTCGTCGGCGTCACGGCTTCGCGCCACGGAGTGAGGTCGACGCCCGCGAGTTCCTGCAGCTCGTCCCACGTCTTGAGGTTGTAGGTCGCCACCGCGTCACGGCTGCGCACGTTGTCCCAGTGGTGTCCGGCGAGCTCGGTCTCCAGCGCGATGGAGCGTTCGGCCTGCGCCGCGGCATCGGTCACGCCGGCGAGGGCGAGCAGGCGCTCCAGGTGCTCCCGGTACGCCGCGCGGGTCTCCGCGAAGGTGTCGAGTCGGAAGTAGCTCTCGTCCGGCAGCGAGAGCCCGGCCTGCACGAGCACCGGGAGGTAGCGCTCCGGGTTCCCGGGGTCGCCGTCGACGTAGAGGCCGATCACCGCCGCCCGGCCCTCCCGGTCGTAGGTGCCCACGGTGCGCAGGAAGGCCGGGATGCCGTCGATCGCGTCGATCTCGGCGAACGTCTCGGCCAGCGGGGTCACGCCGGCGGCGGCGATGCGGTCGGTGTCCATGAAGCTCGCGAAGAGGTCGCCGATCTTGCGGGCGAGGGTGCCCTCCTCCGCCTCCTGCGACTCCTCGACGATCGCGCGGACGTCCTTCTCGGCCTGCTCGGCCAGCAGATGGAAGGAGCCCCAGCGCGCCTTGTCCCCGGGGATCTCGGTGCGAGCGATCCAGGCGCCATTCACGTGGCGATAGAGGTCGTCCTGCGGGCGGATGTCGGGGCTGAGGTCGTCGAGCGCGAGGCCCGCGGGAAGCACGTCGGTCATGCGCTCCAGCCTATGGCCGGGGTCCCCCACGGTGTCCAGAAGACCTCAGTCCCGGCGTCGGCGTCCGAAGCGTCGGCGCCGGGGTGACGTCTCGGGCACCGGTGTCCGCGCGGCCCGGCGCTCCGCCCATGCGGCGACCTCGGCGTCGACGTCGCGCAGCGGTGTCACGACGGGAGGTCCACCCTGGAGCTGGCGCCGGGCCTCGCGCACGCGGCGGTTGAAGTCCTCGAGCACCTCGCGGACGTCGGATTCCCTGCCGAGGAGGTCGAGCTGGGCGTCGAGCTCCCGGTCCTCGGTGCGCAGCAGGATCGCGGGAGGGCCGAGCCCGGTCAGTCCCTCCGTCTCGATCTTCCGACGGATCCACCAGTCCGGGTCGTGGTGGTCGCCGAGCCCTTCGAGCGGCTTCCCGGCTCCCGGCAGATCGTCGAAGTCGCCGCGACGGATGGCGACCTGGATGGCGGATTCGACGAAGGCGGCTCTATCGACCGCCGCGGCCGCGGACGGGGTGCCGGTTTCGCTGTCGTCTTCAGCACTGCCGCCCTGCTGCTGCCGCGCTCGATAGCGCGCGGCCGCCTCCCGGGGATCCGTCATGGTGCGCCTCCGTCCGCTGGGAGCTCCTCCCTCACCCTACGTCCGGTCGAGGCCGGCGGTCTCGGGGGTCGGCGTCAGGTCATAGGCTCGGAGGATGGCCGCCCGCACCTCCCTGAACCGCGAGATCCTGCGCCTGGCGGTCCCCGCCCTCGGTGCGCTCATCGCGGAGCCGGCCTTCCTCATCGTCGACGCCGCCCTCGTCGGCCATCTCGGCACCGTCCCCCTCGCCGGGCTCGGTATCGCCGGAGCCGTGCTGCAGACGATCGTCGGCCTCATGGTGTTCCTCGCGTACTCCACGACTCCCGCGGTCGCGCGTCGGTTCGGGGCCGGGCGTCCGGGGGAGGCGGTCTCGGTCGGGATCAACGGCATGTGGCTCGCACTCGGCCTGGGTGCCGTGCTCGCCGTCGTCGGCGCCGTCTCGTCCCCCTGGCTCGTCTCCCTGTTCGGCGCGAGCGCGGAGGTCGCGGCACAGGCGAACGAGTACCTCGTGATCTCGATGTGGGGGCTCCCGGCGATGCTCATCGTGTTCGCGGCCACCGGGCTGCTGCGCGGGATGCAGGACACCATGACCCCGCTGTGGATCGCGGGGCTCGGCTTCGCGGCGAACGCTCTGCTGAACTGGCTCTTCATCTACGGCCTCGGCTGGGGCATCGCCGGCTCCGCGGCAGGTACGGTGACGGCGCAATGGGGCATGGTCGCGGCGTACGCGCTCGTCGTCCGGCGGCTGGCGACCCGGCACAGCGCCTCGTTGCGCGCCCAGCGGGAGGGCCTGCGCCACACCGCGACGTCGGGCGGCTGGCTGTTCCTCCGCACCGTGAGCCTGCGCGTCGCCCTGCTCGCCACCGTGGCCGTGGCGACCGGGATCGGCACGGAGGAGCTCGCCGGGTGGCAGATCGTGTTCACCATCTTCTCGGCGGCGGCCTTCGCCCTCGACGCGCTCGCGATCGCCGCGCAGGCGCTGATCGGCAAGGAGCTGGGTGCCGGTGACGAGGAGCAGGTGCGCCGAGTGCTGGCACGGACGGTCGCGTGGGGAGCGTGGTTCGGCGTCGTGGTCGGCGCCGTCATCGCCGCCCTCTCCGGGGTGCTCGGCATCGTCTTCACCGGCGATCAGGGCGTGGCAGAGGTGGTGCAGCCGGCCCTGATCGTGCTCGCGGTGGCGCAGCCGATCGCGGGCGTGGTGTTCGTGCTGGACGGAGTGCTCATGGGAGCGAACGACGCCCGGTACCTGGCGATCGCGGGCGGTCTGAACCTCGTGCCGTTCCTGCCCGCCCTGGCGATCATCGCCGCGACGGGGGTCGACGGCACCGCCGGCCTCGTGTGGCTCGCCGTCGCGTTCTTCGGGGTGTACCTGCTCGCACGGCTGGCGACGCTGGGGTGGCGTGTGCGCTCCGGGCGATGGCTCGCCGCGCCGGCGTAGCTCCTCCACAGGCGACCCGAAGAACGACTCATCCCCCGCCGCCGGGCACAGCGGAATACAGCGCCCCGCCACTCTGTCGCTCCGGTCCAGCATGGAGTGACACTGAAGGGATGCTGGGGATGAACGACGCACAGGTATGGACGACGATCGGGGTTCTCGCCTCGGGCATGTACGCCACGATCACGCTCATGGCGACGATGTTCGTGAGGATCATCAAGACGGAGATCGGCACGGTCCGCACGGAGATCGGCGGGATCCACACCGAGATCGGTGGGATCAAGGGCGAGATCGGCGGGATCAAGGGCGAGATCGGCGGGATCAAGGGCGAGATCGTCGGGATCAAGGGCGAGATCGTCGGCGTGAAAGCCGAGATCGGGGATCTCCGGAAGGAGGTGCACG
Organism: Microbacterium sp. str. 'China'; assembly: GCF_002993305.1. Classification (NCBI taxonomy): domain Bacteria; kingdom Bacillati; phylum Actinomycetota; class Actinomycetes; order Micrococcales; family Microbacteriaceae; genus Microbacterium; species Microbacterium sp. str. 'China'. The sequence goes on from NZ_CP027434.1 coordinate 3,188,960, forward strand.
GTCTGAGCCGGCGCATGGACGGCCTCGACCGCGACGTCAGCGCGATCTCGCGGCACCTCTTCGGCATCGATCCGGCCTGACGGAGCAGGTACGACCGCTCCTCGTGCTCACTCCGCGTGGCGACGACACCACTCGTACATGATGACGGCGGCGGCGGCACTCGCATTGATCGAGCGGGTCGAGCCGTATTGCGTGATCTCGATGTGACCCGAAGCGGCGGTCAGCGCCTCCGGCGACAGCCCGGGTCCTTCCTGCCCGAACAGGAGCACGCACGAGCGCGGCAGGTCGGCACGGTCCACCGGCACGGCCCCGTCGACGTTGTCGATCGCGATGACGGGCAGCCCCTCCGCGGCCGCCCAGGCGGCGAAGGCCGCGATGTCCTCGTGGTGCACGACGTGCTGGTAGCGGTCGGTGACCATGGCGCCGCGCTTGTTCCAGCGACGGCGGCCGATGATGTGCACCGTGTCGGCGAGGAACGCGTTGGCGCTGCGCACGATGGAACCGATGTTCATGTCGTGCTGCCAGTTCTCGATCGCGACGTGGAACGGATGACGCCGCGTATCGAGATCAGCGACGATCGCCTCCATGCGCCAGTAGCGATAGCGGTCGATGACGTTCCGCGTGTCGCCGTGCGCGAGGAGCTCGGGATCGTACTGCTCTCCCTCAGGCCAGGCCGACGGCCCTCCGGGCCAGGGGCCGACGCCGTATCCGGGCTGCGCCGAGGACCCCCCGGGGGCGGTCGGTTCCGTGCTCTCGGGGCGCTGCGCATCCATCCCGCCAGGCTATCGCCGCCTCCGCCTGGTCGCGGTCGGCGGAGGGGCCGCGCAACACCCGCGGATATTTAGGCAGACCGAAAATACGCTACGGTTTCGGTGTGCCTAAAAATTCCGACGCCGTACTGATCCCCGCCCGCACCGCCTCGCCGCGCCTGCTGTGGCTGCTGGGACCGGCACTGGTGGCAGGTGTGGCCTACCTCGACCCGGGCAACGTCGCCAGCAACATGACCGCGGGGGCGCAGTACGGCTATCTGCTCGTGTGGGTGGTCGTCGCCGGCAATGTGATGGCCTGGCTGATCCAGTACCTGTCCGCGAAGCTCGGCGTCGTCACCGGGCAGAGCCTCCCGGAGGTGCTGGGCCAGCGGCTGCGCCGCCCCTGGACCCGCCGCGCCTACTGGCTGCAGGCGGAGCTGGTCGCGATGGCGACGGACCTCGCCGAGGTCATCGGCGGTGCCGTCGCGCTGAACCTGCTCTTCGGCGTACCGCTGCTGTGGGGCGGCCTCATCACCGGGGCCGTGTCCATGGTTTTGCTCGCCGTGCAGAATCGTCGCGGCGCTCGGCCGTTCGAGTTCGTGATCATCGGCCTCATGTTCGTGATCACGATCGGCTTCATGGCTGGCCTGTTCCTCGCGCCACCTGACCCGGCCGGGGTCGTGAGCGGCCTCGTGCCGCGCTTCGAGGACACGGGGTCCGTGCTGCTCGCCGCCTCGATCCTCGGCGCGACGATCATGCCGCACGCGATCTACGCGCACTCCTCCCTGGCCCGCGACCGGTTCGGTGCGACGAGTGCCGAGACGACCGAGGAGGCGGCCCGGATCGAGACCTCGCGGATCCGCCGCCTGCTCACGGCGACGCGCTGGGATGTGACGATCGCTATGGTCATCGCGGGCTCCGTGAACCTCGGCATCCTCCTGCTCGCGGCGGCGAACCTCGCGGGCGTCGCGGGGACCGACTCGCTGGAGGGCGCACACGCCGCCCTCGCCGCGGGTCTCGGCCCGGTCGTGGCGACCTTCTTCGCCGTGGGACTGCTCGCCTCGGGTCTCGCCTCGACCTCCGTCGGCGCGTACGCGGGCGCCGAGATCATGCACGGCCTCCTGCACGTGCGCATCCCCCTGCTGGCCCGCCGCCTCGTGACGCTCATCCCCGCGCTGGTGATCCTCGGCATCGGGGTGGACCCCACGCTCGCCCTCGTCCTCAGCCAGGTCGTGCTGTCTTTCGGCATCCCGTTCGCGCTGATCCCGCTCGTCGCCCTCACGGCGCAGCGCCGCACGCTCGGCGTCTGGGTCAACCGGGCGTGGACGACAGCCGCCGGCATCGTGGCCTCGGTGCTCCTCATCGCCCTGAACGGCGCCCTGCTCTGGCTGGTGCTGACGGGGGCATGACGCCGGATAGGCTCGACATCATGTCTGCCGCCTCCGCCCGTCGCACCGTCCGCCTCCTCACCTGGAGCGGCTTCGCGACCGGCGTCATCGGCGGTCTGCTCATCGCGTTCCCGAAGGTCATCGGCCCCGCCAGCCCGTGGGTGCAGCTCGCGCTCGGCGTCGCCACCTTGATCTTCGCGTTCCGCGCCCGCAAGGTCGGCATCGCCGAGGTGGAGGGCTTCGACGGGCGCCTCTCGCTCGCCGCCGCCCTCCTGGGGTTCCTCGTGCTCTTCTTCGCGGGGCAGGCGACCGTGATCCTGCTCGGCTCCGCGGGCGCCTGACTCAGGCCGCGAGGAAGCCCGTCACGAGGTAGAGCACGAGCGAGACCCCGGCGGCGATCCCCGCGTAGGGGAGGATGGCCAGCATGAGGTTGATCGGCTTGATGCCGATGGACCGCGACGCGAGGATGATGCCGTCGCCGTAGAGGCAGGTCGTGCTGCCGAGCGCCGCCCCGGAGAACACCGCCGCGCCCGCCAGGATCGGGTCGGCGCCGAGGGCCAGCGCGAGCGGCAGCACCACGGGGGTGATGACCGCGGCGAGGTCCCAGAACGAACCGGTCGCGTAGGCGTACACGCCGCAGACGGCGAATACGATGGCGGGCAGCAGGGCCGGGGTGAGCACCGGCTCCGTGACCTGGATGACGAACTCGGCGAGCTGCAGGGTGATGTTCATCTCCTGCACCATGAACGCCAGCACGGTAAGCACCATCACGAAGAGCATGCTCTCGACGCCCTCCAGCGCCGCGTCCAGCACGCCCCGCACGGAGAGACGGCGCTGCACGAGGACGAGAACGATCGTGACGGCGAGCGCGGCCGCGGTGCCGGCGACGACGTTGGCGTCCGTGGCGATGGTGACGCCCACGAGCACCGCCATCGCGACGAGGAACGACCACGGCTGCGGCTTGCGTCCCGCCTCCGTCGAGGTCTCCAGCGCCACGGCGACCCGCTGCGCCGTCGAACCGTCGGGGTCGTCCTCGCGCAGCTCGGAGAGCAGGGCCGCTCCCTCCGCGCGGCGTTCCGCGTCGGTCGTTCCGAGGGGGAAGACGTCGCCGTCGCGCTCCGCCCGCAGGGCGTCCTTCTTCAGCGGACCGAAGCGCGGCAGCCAGCCGATGCTCATCAGCAGGGCGACCGCGATCGCCGTCCACCCGAAGAAGATGAACGGGATCGACTGCAGGTAGGCGCCGAAGCCGCTGCCTCCGACGGTCACGCCCTGGGCCTCGAAGAGTCCGGAGAAGAACAGCGCCCAGGTCGAGACCGGGACGAGCACCGCGATCGGCGCGGCGGTCATCTTCATGATCGCGCCGAGCTGCGTACGAGGGACGCGGTACCGGTCGGTCACCTGCTTCATCGAGGTGCCGGTGGTGAGCACGTTGAGGTAGTCGTCCACGAACAGGACCACCGAGAGCAGGAACGTCAGCAGTGTCGACTTCCGGCGGGAAGTCACGAACCGCTCCACCCAGCGGGCGAAGTCGGTCACGATGCCCGACTTCTCGAACAGCATCATGAGGATGCCGAACAGCGCCACGATGAGCAGCAGCCACTGGGCGGTCTCGTTGGACAGCGCTGTTCCCGTGTATTCGACCCAGACGTCGAAGCCGCCCCAGCCGCCCAGGATCAGGGCGCCGGCGACGGTGCCGCAGAGCAGGGCGAAGAGGGTGCGCCGGGTGGCGACGGCGATCACGAGGATCACCGCGATGGGCAGGAGCGCGAGGGCGCCGAATTCGGGCATGGGGTTCACCTCGGTGTGAAGAAGGAAGGGGGTATGAGGGGTCGAGCGGGGGTCAGGGCTCGACGCCGCCGACGACCGTCCGCTGTACGGGCAGGTCGGGGAGGTCGTCCGGGGCGACGTGCAGCGGGTTCTCCGCCCACACGGCGTAGTCGGCGCGGAACCCGGGGGCGATCCGGCCGAGGTCGGTGTCGCCCTGAGCACGCGCGGCACCCACGGTGTAGCCGTGCAGCGCCTGGTAGGGGGTGAGCACCTGGTGGGGCTCGAAGACGGGGGCGTCGCGGTCGCCGGGACGACGGCGCAGCTGGGCCCAGGCGAGGCCGATGCGGGCGTCGTTCTGGGCGATGGGCCAGTCCGATCCCAGGGCGACCGGGGCTCCGGCCTCCCAGTAGTCGCGCACGCGCCAGGCACGGGCGGCACGGGCCGGTCCGAGACGCCGCGACCAGTCGTCCGAGCCGTCGGCCTTGCGCCACTGCAGGTGGAGCGGCTGCATCGAGGCGGTGATCCCCGCGGCCGCGAGGCGCGCGACGTCACGATCGGTCGTGGTCTCCAGGTGCTCGATCCGGTGGGGTGCGCCACCGGCACTGCGGACCCCGGCGGCGAGGTACGCATCGATGACCTCCCCCACCGCTCGGTCGCCGATGGCGTGCGTCGCGACCTGGAAGCCGGCCTCGGCATAGCGGCGCACGGTGCGGGCGTAGGCGGCGGCGTCTTTCCAGAACGGCGCGGTCCCCTCCCCCGCCGTGTCGGGCTCGTACAGCCAGGCGGTTCCCGTCTCCACCACGCCGTCGGCATAGAGCTTGACGACCCCGCCCCGCCAGCGCTCTCCCCGGCGGTCGCGCATCCGGAGGTTCTCGGCCGTGCGGGCGGTGTCGAACCCGGGCTCGTGGTCGATGGCGGAGACGATGCGGATCGGTAGACCCGGCCCCTGCTCCATGGCGTCCAGCAGGTCCAGGGTCGCGAAGCCGCCGTCCATGATCGTGCCGCCGGTGAGGCCGGAGGACCGGAGCCCCTGCAGCAGTTCGTGGCCGGCGGCGAGCGTCTGCGCACGGTCCAGGGCGGGGGCGGCGAGGCGCACGGGCTCGTAGGCGCCGAGTTCGCGCAGCTCGCCGGTCGGGATCCCCTCGGCGTCGACCACGACGAGGGAGGAGTCGTCCGTCTCGCGCGGCCCGGTGATGCCGCCGCGCCGCAGCCCCTCGCGGCTGGCCAGCGCGGTGTGTCCGTCGAACACGATGAGGAGCGCAGGGAGGCCGCGCACCGCGTCCTCGATGGCGTCGGCGGTCATGGGGACCTCGTGGAAGACGTCGTAGTCGAGATTCCACCCGCGCACCCACGGCTCGGCGTCCTCGTCGAGCGCCCGGTCCGCCTCGGCGCGCAGGGCGGCGCGCAACGCCGCGGCGGTGGTGATGCCCCCGAGGTCGATTCCCGCGGTGAGCTCGAGGCCCTGCAGCGGGTGCAGGTGCGCGTCGATGAGCCCGGGGGTGACGGCGGCACCGCCGAGGTCGTGCACGACGGTTCCGGTCCCGCGCAGCTCGCGGACGAGGTCGTCGCCGCCGACCGCGAGGAAGCGACCGTCGCGGACGGCGAAGGCCGTCGCCTCCGGGCGGCGGGGGTCCATGGTCACGACGCGCGCGCCGGTGACGATAGTGTCGGCGTCGAAACCCGTCATGACGTTCTTCCTCGAGCGAATTGAAAGAGTTTCAATAAACTAGCAGACACGGAACCCGAATCGAGCCCCGATGACGAAGACCCCCCGCAGCGTGGGCCGCCCCTCCGGCCGGGTGCTCACCGAGGAGCGGATCCTCGATGCCGCCTTCCGACTCAGCGCGGAACGCACCCCGCAGCGCTTCACCATGACCGCGCTCGCGGAATCCCTCGGGGTGCGCACCTCGGCGCTCTATCACCACTTCGAGAACCGCGACGCCGTGATCCGGGCCATGCGCGGCCGCGTGAGCCGCTCCCTCGCCACCCCGGTGCCCCGCGAACGGCCGCTGGAGGACGCCCTGCTCGCCTGGGCGCACAGCTATCGCGACGCGGCCGTCGCCGCCCCGCAGGCCATGGTCATGCTCGCGAGCTCCCCCATCGATGCCGACGAGGGCTCGTTCGCGGACTACGAGCAGATCGCGGTGCTGCTCTCCGACGACGGCTGGCCCCGCGAGACGATCGTCGATGCCATCGTCGCGCTGGAGTCGTTCATCATCGGCTCCGCGCTGGACGCGCTCGCTCCGGCGGACAACATGGCGCCGAAGGAGCTCGCCCCCGCCTACCCCACCTTCGCCGCGGCGGAGAGTGCGAGGGCCGAGCTCAGCGACGACCCCGCCCGACGGACGTTCGAGATCGGCGTGCGCGCCCTCATCCACGGCCTCACGGCCTGGGCGCGCAGGGGCGGAGACCGGCCCGCGCCGTAGAGTGGTGGGGTGGCATCCCCGGCAGCTGACGACTATCTGAAGACCGTCTACGCGCACACCGAGTGGCAGGATGCGCCGATCACCCCCTCGGCCCTGGCGGCCAAGCTCGGCATCGCCCCGTCGTCGGTCACGGAGATGGTGAAGAAGCTCGCTGCGGCGGGACTCGTGTCGCACGTGCCGTACGGAGCGGTCCGGCTGACGGACGCGGGGACCACCCGGGCCCTCGCGATGGTCCGCCGCCACCGCCTCATCGAGACCTGGCTCGTGCAGGAGTTCGGGTACGGATGGGATGAGGTGCACGACGAGGCCGAGGTGCTGGAGCACACCATCAGCGACCGGCTGCTCGAGGGCATCGACGAGCGCCTGGGGCGGCCGCGCTTTGACCCGCACGGAGACGCCATCCCGGATGCCGAGGGCCGCATCGAACGGGAGCCCTTCGTGCTGCTCGCCGATGCCCCGGACGGACACACCGGCCGCGTGCTCCGCGTCGACGACCGCGACCCGGAGCTGCTGCGGACCCTCGACGCCCACGGGGTCGTCGTGGGGACGACCGTGACGGTGACCCCGTCCGGCATCACCCTCGACGGCACCGAGCCGCCGCTGCCCCCCGCCGCCCGCGACGTGGTGTGGCTGTCGGCCTGACCCCCGGCTTCGAATCGCGCACTTTGCGGCACATCGGCCGGGGATGGGGCCAATCCGGCGATTCGAAAGGAAAGGTGAGGCCTCTAGGCTGAGCACATGGCACACCGTGACGACATCGAATGCTGGCTCACCGACATGGACGGCGTGCTCGTCCATGAGAACGACGCCATCCCCGGGGCCTCCGAACTCCTCGCCGGATGGGAGCGCAACGAGATCCCGTACCTCGTGCTCACGAACAATTCGATCTTCACCGCCCGCGACCTCTCGGCCCGCCTCCGTGCGAGCGGCCTGATCGTGCCGGAGGAGCGCATCTGGACCTCCGCGCTCGCGACCGCCGACTTCCTCGCGCAGCAGCTCCCCGGCGGCTCCGCGTTCGTCATCGGCGAGGCCGGCATCCTCACCGCTCTGCACGAGGCCGGCTTCATCATGACCGAGACGAACCCCGACTTCGTCGTCGTCGGCGAGACCCGCAACTACTCGTTCGAGGCCATCACGAAGGCCATCCGCCACATCATCAACGGCTCGCGCTTCATCGTGACCAACCCGGACGCCACCGGCCCGAGCGCCGACGGGGTGCTGCCGGCCACGGGAGCGATCGCCGCCCTCATCACCAAGGCCACCGGCAAGGAGCCCTACGTCGTCGGCAAGCCCAATCCGATGATGTTCCGTTCGGCCCTGAACAAGATCGGCGCGCACTCGAAGAAGACCGGCATGATCGGCGACCGGATGGACACGGACATCGTCGCCGGCATCGAGGCGGGTCTGCACACGGTGCTCGTACTCACAGGCATCAGCGACCAGCGGATCATCGAGCAGTACCCCTTCCGCCCGGACGAGATCGTCGACTCGGTCGCCGACCTGCTGCCGACCATCACCGACTCGATCCCCACCCTCGACGAGGACTGACGTGGGCGCCCTCGACGACGGCGAGCGGGTCACGGCGGCGGACGCCGCGGCCTGGCGCGCCTGGCTCGAGGCGAACCACGAACGCACGGCCGGAGTGTGGCTGCTGAGCGTGCGCGGGCGATCCGCCACCGGCGTCGGCTACGAGGACGCCGTCCGGCAGGCGCTGTGCTTCGGGTGGATCGACGGCCCGGTGCGCACGTTCGACGACGAGACCGGTGGCCAGTGGTTCTCCCCTCGACGCCCGGGGAGCGGCTGGGCGGCGACGAACAAGGCCCGCATCGCGGAGCTGGAGGCCGCGGGGCTCCTCGCTCCGGCCGGCATCCGCGCGCTGGAGACCGCGAAGGCGAACGGCTCCTGGACGCTCCTCGACGGCCCCGAGGCCGGCATCGAGCCGCCGGAGCTCACCGCCGCTCTCGACGCGGTGCCGGCGGCGAGGGCGAGCTGGGATGCGTTCCCGAAGTCGGTGAAGAAGTTCGGCCTCACACACATCGCGATGGCCAAGCGGCCGGAGACGAAGGCCGCGCGCATCGCGAAGATCGTGGCGGATGCCGCGGAGGGGAAGCGCCCATGAGCCAGAGCGACCTGCTGTTCCTCGTCCTGTTCCTCATCATGCTCACGTCGCTAGTCGTGTTCGTGGTGCAGTTCGTGCGCTCCCGCCGCCGCGGCGGCGAGGATGACGGCCGCGCCGGCTGGTGGGAAGGCCCCTGGGACGACGACGACCGCCGACGCTGAGCCGACGGCCGTCGCCCGGTCTCAGGAGGCGAGCGACGCCCCGGGGATCGCGGCGAGCAGCTCCCGGGTGTACGGATGCTGCGGCGTGTCGAAGATGCTCTCCGGGGTGCCGCTCTCGACCACGACGCCGCGCTGCATCACGTGCACCTCGTCGGAGATCATGCGCACGACGGCCAGGTCGTGGCTGATGAAGAGGTAGCTGAGCCCGAGGCGCTTCTGCAGGTCGGCGAGGAGATCGAGGATCTGCGCCTGCACCAGCACGTCGAGCGCGGAGACCGCCTCGTCCAGCACGACGAGCTCGGGCTCCAGGGCCAGGGCGCGGGCGATCGCGACGCGCTGCCGCTGTCCGCCGGAGAGCTCGTGCGGCAGCCGCTCGGCCATGGCCGCGGGAAGGGCGACCTGCTCCAGGAGCTCCAGGACGCGGGCGTGCCGGGAAGCGGCGGTGCCGATCCTGTGCACGCGCAGCGGCTCGGCGATCGACTGCTCCACGGTGTACCGCGGGTCGAGCGAGGCGTAGGGGTTCTGGAAGACGGGCTGCACACGGCGGCGCAGCGCGAAGAGCTCCGCGCGGCGGAGGGTCGTGAGGTCGGTGCCGTCGAAGAGGATGGACCCCGAGGTCGCGTCCTCCAGTCCCAGCACCATGTTCGCCGTCGTGGACTTGCCCGAGCCCGACTCTCCCACGATGGACACGGTCGTGCCGCGACGGATCGAGAAGCTCACGCCGTCGACCGCCGTGAAGGTCTGCGGCTCCCCGGCCTTCGCGTTCCGGAGCGGGAACTCCTTGCGCAGGTCCCGGATCTCGACGAAGGGCACGGCGTCGGCGGCGACCTCGCGCGCGGGCAGGGCGTCGCGGCGGGACGCGAGGCTCGGTGCGGCGGCGAGCAGCTGCCGGGTGTACTCGTGCTGCGGGTTCCCGAGCACCTCCGCCGATGTCCCCTCCTCGACGACGTGGCCACGGAACATCACGACGATCCGGTCGGCGCGCTCCGCGGCGAGGGCGAGGTCGTGGGTGATGAGGAACACCGCGGTGCCCAGCTCGTCGGTCAGCTGGTCGAGCTGGTCGAGGATCCGCCGCTGCACGGTGACGTCGAGCGCCGACGTGGGCTCGTCGGCGATGAGCAGCCGCGGCTTGCAGGCGAGCCCCATCGCGATGAGCACCCGCTGCCGCATGCCGCCGGAGAACTCATGCGGGTACTGGGTCGCGCGGCGGGCGGCGTCGGGAATCCCGACCATCTCCAGCAGCTCGACCACACGGGCCTTCGTCGCGTCGCCGCTCGTGTACCCGTGGACCTCGAGCGCCTCTCCGATCTGCTCACCCACGCGGAGGAGGGGGTTGAGGTTCGACATCGGATCCTGCGGCACGAGGCCGATGCCGGCCCCGCGGAGCGACACCATCGCGTTCTCGGGGAGGTCGGTGAGCTCGCGGCCGTCGAAGCGGATGCTGCCCGCCGTGATGACGCCGTTCTCCGGCAGCAGGCGGTTGACCGCGGCCGCCGTGGTGGACTTCCCGGAGCCGGACTCGCCGACCACGGCGACCGTCTCCCCGGCGGCGATGTCGATCGAGATGTCGCTGATGGCGGTGACCAGCTCGGAGCCGGTCCGGAAGGCGACCGCGAGGCCGTCGATGCTCAGCACGGGCGGAGTGGTGCTCATGGGGTACTCGTTCCTTCGGGGTCCAGGAGTGCGGGCAGCGCTGCGCGCCACAGGGTCTCGGTGGGGGCGATCTCGTCGGCGAACAGCCGGTTCGCGAGGAGGACGACGGCGGTTCCGGTGGCGGGGACCACGCCCAGCGCGCATCCGGTGTAGCCGGGATGCCAGAGCACCCGGGTCGGGGGTCCGTCCGCCGTCACGGTGTCGCTGCGCCAGCCGAGGGCCTGACCGGGGTCGGGGCCGTCGCGGAACAGCTCGGCCACGAGCGCCGGGTCCCAGAGGTCGGGGTGCGCCTCGGGGTCGGCGAGCGCGACGCCGAGGGTCAGCAGCTCGTCGACCGTGCCGAACAGGCCGGCGTGCCCGGAGACACCGTGCAGGGCGTGGAAGCAGTTGCCGTCGTTGACGACTCCGGCGATCTCCCCCTCGCGCCAGGGGAAGTGCCGGCGAGAGATGAGGATCGGGTAGGGCGTGCCGGTGGCGACCATGCGTCGCTCGGCGGCATCCCCGTCGCCCGCGGATGACGCGACCGGACCGGAGACGGGCCCGTAGCCCGTGCGCGTGAGACCGAGGGGCCCGGTCACGAGCTCGCGCACGGCGGCGTCGAGGGGGATGCTGGTCGCGGCGGCGATGATCCGTCCGAGGATCAGGAAGCCCAGGTCGGAATAGTGCCGTCCTTCGTCCACGCCGTAGCGGAGCGGGAGAGCGTCGGCGGCGGCCGCGCCGTCGGCGTGCGTGCCGTCGAGGTAGAGCGGCTGCCACTCCCAGAGCCCCGCCCGGTGCAGGAGCAGGTGCCGCACGGTCGTCCCGGGGGCGCAGGCGGTTCCGGGGTCGAAGCGGTCCACCGGATCGTCGAACCGGAGGTCGCCCCGGGAGGCCAGCCGGAGGATCGCGGTGGTGGTCGCGGCGACCTTGGTGACCGAGGCGAGGTCGAACGCCGTCTCCGTCGTGACCGGCGTCCCCGCGAGGTCGGCGAAGCCGCCGGCCGCCGTGTCCCGGCTCGTGCGGGTGGCGACACCGGCGACGGCTCCCCGGGGCGCGGTCGGCCCGGCAAGAACTGCGGCGATCGCCTCGGCGGCACTCATACGACAGCTCCTGTGCGGGAGCGGTCGAGCAGCACCTCGGCATCGCGGGCGATGCCGATGATCCCCAGTCCTGCGGTCGGGGCGAGGGTGAGCCACTCCGCGGCGGCGGTGAGCCCTCCGGTCACCGGCGACCGGCGCAGCCACGATGCCGCGTCGAGGTCGTGCACGACGTCCGGAGCGACCGCGGCGGCGAGGTGCGCCGCGGCGGCCACCCCGACGTGCGACTCCATCATGCAGCCGACGATGACGCCGAGTCCGGCGGAACGGGCGGCCTGCGCGCACGCGAGCGCCTCGCGGAGCCCGCCGGTCTTGGCGAGCTTGACGTTCACGAGCCCGGCGGCTGCGCGCGCGGCGATGTCGCGGACATCCTGCGCGGTGCGGACCGACTCGTCCGCCATGATCGGCGTGTCGACGGCGGCGGTCACCACGGCCAGCGCATCGAGGTCGCGCGCGGCGACGGGCTGCTCGACGAGTTCGAGTCCGAGACCGGCGTCCTCCGCCGCCCGGATGACGCGGATCGCGGTCTCGGCGTCCCACGCCTGGTTCGCGTCCACGCGCAGGGTGATGTCGGCACCGACGGCGGATCGGACGGCCAGGAGACTCGCGACCGTGTCGTATTCGCGGGACGCCTTGATCTTGAGGCAGCGGAATCCCGCCACCGCATGCTCGACCGCGGTCGCGGCCAGCGCCGCCGGCTCCGCCACGGACAGCGTCATGTCGGTCCGGATGCGCGTGGGCACGTCTGCGTGCGGGGCGAGCGTCTGCGCGAGCGGCTCGTCACGGTGTCGCGCGGCGAGGTCGGCGACCGCGCAGGCCACCGCGCTGCGGGCGGCCGCGTTTCCCCAGGCCGCCGCGGCGAGGGCGTCCGGCAGCCCGGGATCGTCGACGGAGCGCCCGAGCACGGCGTCGGCGAAGGGACCGGCGACCGCGGCCGTCACGCTCTCGGGGCTCTCCCCGGTGACGCGCCAGCTCGTCGCGGCCTCCCCGTACCCGCGACGGCCGTCGGCGTCGGTCACCTCCACGAGCACGACGTCGAGGTGGTCCGTGCGTCGGACGGCCGTGACGAAGGGACGCACCAGGGGCGAAGGCACCCGCAGCACGCGCATCCGCTCGACGACGGTCACGATCCCGCCGCCTCCGTGAGGGTGAGGGAATCGATGGCCGCGACCGGCTCGGGCATCTGCAGCGGACCGACGCCGGGCGTGATCGTGCCGAGGATGCGCGGCTCGCGCGCCCCCGTCCCTCCGGGGACGATGGCGGGGACGCCGTGCAGGGTCGACCAGCCGATGAGCGCGAGGAGGATGGCCTCCTTGCTGTCTGCGGGGGCGCCGAGCTCGTCGGCCAGGACGACCTCGGTCTGCGGCAGCGCGGTCCGCAGCCCGTCGAGGATCAGCGGGTTGCGGCAGCCGCCGCCGGACACGGCGAGGAAGCCGATCCCAGCGGCCTCGACGTCGCGGGCGACCGTACGGACCGTGAGCTCGGTGAGCGTGCGCACGACGTCGGCGACCGCGATCTCGCGTCCCTGCGCCGCGAGGTGCTCGTGCACGTAGGCGAGGTGGAAGTGCTCCTTGCCCGTGCTCTTCGGCGGGGTGAGAGCGTAGTAGGGGTCTGCGAGCATCGAGTCCAGCAGCGCCTCGTCTACCCGCCCGGTCCGGGCGATCGCCGCGTCGTCGTCATAGCCGAGCGGGTTGAGGTCGTGCGCGACGATGACCGCGTCGACGAGCGCGTTCGCGGGGCCGATGTCGTAGGCGACGAGGCCGTCCGGGCGGACGACGGTCATGTTCGAGATGCCGCCGAGGTTCAACGCCCCCGAGACGCCGGCGCGGCCACGGAGCAGCAGCTCGTCGAGGAACGACACGAGCGGCGCGCCGTGGCCGCCCGCGGTGATGTCGCGGATACGGATGTCGGAGACGACGGGCACACCGACCTTCTCGGCGATCCAGGCGGGCTGCCCGATCTGGAGGGTGCCGAGCGCGTGGGCGCCGTCGACCCAGTGGTACACGGTCTGGCCGTGCGAGCACACCGCGTCGACACCGCCGACCTCTGCCGCGACGTCGGCCGCGACGTCGGCGAACGCCTGGCCGATGAGGGTGTCCAGCTCGGCCACCTCGGCCAGGGTGGTCTGCGCCGGAGGGAGCGCGGCGATGAGGCGTGCCCGCAGCTCGTGGTCGTAGGGGACGCTCCTGGAGGCCAGCACCGTGCCCCGGAGGTCGACGCCGTGCGCCGTGAAGCCCCCGTTGGTGGCGAAGTCGACGACGGCGGCGTCGATCCCGTCGTGCGAGGTGCCGGAGATCAGTCCCAAGACGCGCATCAGTTCTCCTCCAGTGCGGTGCGCAGACGGCCGTCGGCCGCCGCGAGTCGGTCGGTGGCCGCGGCGAGGTCCTCCCCGCGGCGGATCATGATCGTGGCGAGCTTCACGTCCCACCCGGCGCCCTCCAGCGCGGCTTCCGCCGTGTCGCGATCGACGTCGGCGATCGTCCGCACCATGCGGATCGCGCGCTCGCGGAGCTTGTGGTTCGTGGCCTTCACGTCGACCATCAGGTTGCCGTAGGCCTTGCCGTTCCGGACCATCGCGATGGTCGAGAACATGTTCAGGACGAGCTTCTGCGCCGTGCCCGACTTGAGGCGCGTGGAGCCGGCGATCACCTCGGGGCCGACCTCGACCTCGATGCCGTGCTCGGCGACCGCGCTCAGCGCGGTGCCGGTGTTGCACGACAGGCCGACGCTGAGCGCCCCCTGCTCCCGCGCCCGCCGGACGGCGGCGACCACGTACGGCGTGCGGCCACTGGACGCGATGCCGATCACTGTGTCGAGCGGGCCGATGTCCGCGGCGTCGATGGCCGCGGCACCCGCCTCCGCGTCGTCCTCCGCGCCTTCGACGGGGTTCACGATCGCGCCGGGACCGCCGGCCATGATCGCGAACACCAGCTCCGGCGGGGTGCTGAACGTGGGCGGGCACTCGGAGGCGTCGAGCACGCCGATGCGTCCGGGGGTACCTGCGCCGACGTAGACCAGGCGTCCGCCCTGCGCCATGCGCGCGGCCGTCTGCTCGATCGCCGGGACGATCTGCGGGAGAGCGCGCTGCACGGCCGCGGGCACGGTGGCGTCGGCCTCGTTCATGGTCTGCGCGAGCTCGGCCACGCTCATCTGATCGAGACGGGCGTACCGGGGGTCGCTCGCCTCGGTGGCGAGAGCGCCGAGGTCTTCCGCGATCATCGCTTGCCCCGGTTTCGCGGGTCGAGGCTGTCGCGCAGCCCGTCGCCCAGCAGGTTCAGGCCGACGACGAGGAGCACGACGACCACGCCGGGGGCGATCATCGTCCACGGGGCGATGGTCACGAGGGTCCGCGCCTCGAAGATCATGGAGCCGAGCGAGGGCGCCGGCGGCGGCGTGCCGAGTCCGAGGAAGCTCAGCGACGCCTCCGTGAGCACTGCCCACGAGAGGGAGAGCGTGACCTGCACGATGATGATCGAGGTGATGTTCGGCAGGACGTGGCGGAACATGGTCGCCATGCGGCTCTGCCCCGTGCTCTTGGCCGCCTTGACGTACTCCACCTCGCGCAGCGACAGCACGGGGCCGCGGGTCACGCGGATGAAGATCGGCACGTAGACGATCGCGATGGCCACGGCGATCGTGAACCAGTTGCGGTCGAACACCGAGGCGAGCGACAGGGCGAGCAGCAGCGGCGGGAACGCGAACAGCACGTTGGTGACCGCCGTGATCGCCCCGTCGGAGAAGCCGCGGTAGAAACCGGCGATGAGTCCGCAGACCGTGCCGACCACGGTCGCGAACGCCACGGCGACCACGGAGATGAGCGCCGAGTTGGCGACACCGGCTGCCACCCGCGAGAACACGTCGCGGCCGAACTGGTCGGTGCCGAACCAGTGCACCGCGGACGGCGGCTGCAGCCGGGACGGCGGGTCCTGCGCGAGCGGGTCGAACGGCAGCAGGCCGAACGCCGAGACGAGGCTCAGCACCGCGAGCAGGACGACGATGATGAGGCCGGCGAGACCGCTGCGGCTGCGCAGCAGGAGACGCACGCGCTCCATGGTGCGCCCGCCGCCGGGAGCGAGGGCCGGGGTCTGAGAGATGTCGGTCATGCGGCACGCACCCGGGGATCGATGACCCGGTAGAGCAGGTCGGTGAGCAGGTTGACGATGACGAAGGCGAGCGCGATCACCAGGACGGTGCTCTGCACGAGCGCGTACTCCTTCTGCTGGATGCCGAGCAGCACCTGGCGGCCGATGCCGGGGAGCGAGAAGATCTGCTCCACCACGACCGCGCCGCCCAGCAGGTAGCCGAACTGCAGACCGGTCATGGTGACGATGGGGACCAGCGCGTTGCCCAACACATGGCGCACCTGGAGGCGACGGGGCGGCACGCCCTTGGCTTTCGCGGTGCGGATGAAGTCGTTGGCACGGATCTCCAGGACCGCGGTGCGCGTGGTGCGCATGATCGGCGCGGCGATGCCGAAGCCGAGCACGATCGACGGCAGGAGCATCTGCTGGAGGTTCAGAGCGGGGTCGTCGAAGAGCCGCGCGTAGCCCTGGCCGTTCGGGTTGAACCCGAGGGACTGCGCGAGGATCGCCAGCAGCGCCGTGCCGAGCAGGAACGCGGGGATGGAGAGGCCGGCGAGGCCGACGACCTGACCGACGCCGTCACGGAACGAGTCGGGCTTCGAGGCGGACAGCATGCCGAGCGGGATGCCGATGGCGAGGGCGATGACGATCGAGAAGATCGCGAGCTCGAAGGTGACCGGCAGCGCGGCGGCGGTGAGCTCGAGCACGCTGGTCTGCGCCCGGGAGGAGAAGCCGAGGTTGCCGGTGAAGATGTTGCCGAGCCAGGAGAAGAACTGCACGACGAGCGGCTGGTCGAGACCGTAGTACGCCTCGAGCGCGGCACGCTGCGCCGGAGTGAGCGCGGCCGCCTCGGTGCCGAGGCCGGAGCTGATCTGGTCGCCGGGGATGGCGCGCAGCATCAGGAAGACGAAGACGGCGACGCCGAAGAGGGTGCCGAGGGCTGCGAGGATGCGTCGCAGCACGCTGTTGCGGAGGAGCTGTCTGAACATGCGCGTGGGAGAGGTGCCTGTCGTCGGGGAGCCGAGGGGGCGCGGACGTCCGCGCCCCCTCGTTCCACTACTGGATGGAGGTGGTCCGCAGGTACTGCAGCGAGCCGTTCGCCATCGGGGTGAAGCCGTCGACGGTCGAGGCCGTCGCGGTGTAGGTGTAGCTGGTGAACAGCCAGATCCAGGCGGCGTTGTCCTCGAGGTTCTCGGAGACCTGCGCGTAGATGTCCTTGCGCTTCTCCGGGTCGGCCGTCTCGCGTCCCTCGGCGAAGAGCGCGTCGAGCTCGGGCGAGGAGTACCCCGCGACCTGGTTCAGGTTGCCGGTGCTAGTGAAGTAACGGCCGTACATGCCGTCCGGGTCCGGGCGTCCGCCGTTGAGGGCGACCGCGGCGTCGAAGTCGGCCGCGATCCAGCGGTCCACGAACGCGCCGGACTCGAGCACCTCGAGGTCGAGCGTGATGTTCGCGTCGGCGAGCTGCGCCTTGAGGTTCTGCGCCTCGTTGACGGAGGTGGCGTACTCGCCCTGGGACACGATCGTCTTGACGGTGACGCCGTCCTCCTTGCCGGCCTTCTTCAGGTACTCGGCCGCCTTGTCGAGGTCACGCTCGGGGCACGGGCGCGCGTCCGGGTCGGACTTGAACGCCGGAGAGGTGATCGGACCGGTGACCTCGCCCTCGCCGAGCGCGGCGGTGTCGAGCACCTCCTGACGGTCGATCGCGCACTGCATCGCGAGGCGCACGTTCACGTCGGCGAGGTCGCCGCGCTGCGCGTTCAGCTGCAGGGCGTGGTAGCTGAGCTGCGGGGTGGTGGCGACCTCGACGGTCGCGCCCTCGGCCGTCTGCGCGACGAGCGGGTCGTCGAACACGGCCAGCTGCACGTTGCCGGACTGCATCGCCGAGACGATGGACGACTCGTCGGGGATCACGCGGAACTCGACGGTGTCGAGCAGCGCGGTGTCGCCCCAGTAGTCCTCGTTCTTGGCGAGGGTGAGCGACTGGCTCGCTTTCCGGTCCTCCAGCACGAACGGGCCGGTGCCGTTCGGGGTGGTGTTGAGCGCCTCCTCGGTGTCGTCCGACGAGAGCATCGCCATGTTGATGACGGCGAGGTTCGCGGGCAGCGCGGCATCGGGGGCACTGAGGGTGAGGGTGACGGTGCTCTCGTCGGTGGCCTCGACGGCGGCGACCGAGGCGAGGGAGCTCGCGGCCACGGCAGCGGTCGCCTCATCGGCGATCGCGTCCAGCGAGTACTTCACGTCGGCGGAGTCGAAGGCGCTGCCGTCCGCGAACGTGACGCCCTCGCGGAGGTGGAGGGTGACCGTGAGGCCGTCTTCGGAGACGTCCCAGGACTCGGCGAGACCGGGGACGACGTTGAGCTCCTCGTCGAACTCGGTCAGGGTGCCGTACAGGTTCTGCAGGACGTTGACCGCCTGGAACTGGGTGGCCTTCCACGGGAAGAGGGTGTCGGGATCGCTCGTGACGCCGATGACCAGGTCGCCGCCGGCGGATCCGGATCCGGTGTCGGACGGGTTCGACGCCGGTGCGGAACACCCGGTGATGACGAGCGCCGCGGCGAGGCCCGTGGCGGTGAGGGCGCCGAGAGACGCCCACCGTGCTGTGCTCATTGCTGTTTCCTCCTGGCTGGGACCGCGTCGCCCTGGCTCGGATCAGGCGGTGCTGCCTGATGCCCCGCGAACATCGTCGGTCTGGGTAAGTACCAAAAGTACACGAAAGCACCTACGCATGTAACAGAAGTTCCTCTAGTGTTAGGAACACCGATCGGAGACCCCATGCCCCACGATGCCGCTCGCGACGACGCCGGCACCCATCTCGTGCTCGTGCGGATGCGCGCCCTGCGCCCAGAACTCCGTCCGAGCGAGCAGCGCATCGCCGACCTGTTCCTCGCCGACCCCGCCGGAACCGCCGGGCTCTCCGTCGCCGAGCTCGCGCACAGCTGCGACACCTCGACCACGTCCGTCGTGCGGTTCTGCAAGCGTCTCGGGTACGAGCATGTGCGCGAGCTGCGCAACCACGTGCTGCGGGAGGTCGAACGCGAGACCTTCGACACCGCCGCGCTCCCCGCGGTGTCCGGCGACATCGACCGCAACGACACCCTCGCCGACATCGTCGCGAAGGTGTCGCTAGCCGAGACGCTCTCCCTCGCCGATACCGCCAAGGTGCTCGACACCGACGCGCTCCGCGCCACGGTCGAGGCGATCACCTCCTCCACCCGGGTGGACATCTTCGGCGTGGGGGCGAGCTCCATCGTCGGGCTCGACCTCCAGCGCAAGCTCACCCGGATCGGGCGGACGGCGTTGGAATGGTCCGACCCGCATGCCGCCTGGACCTCGGCCGCCACCCTCGGGCCGGGGAACGTCGCGATCGCCGTCTCGCATACGGGCGCCACGACCGACACCATCGAGTTCCTCCTACTCGCCCGGCAGGCGGGCGCGACGACCATCGCCATCACCAACCACGCCGGCTCCCCGCTCGCCGGTCAGGCCGACATCGTGCTGACCACCGCGGCGCGCGAGACGGGCTTCCGCTCCGGAGCCCTGGGCAGCCGGATCGCCCAGCTCATGGTCGTCGACTGCATCTTCATCGGGGTCGCGCAGTCCAACTACGACCGCTCGATGGAGGCTCTCCGCGACACCTTCGCCGCCGTGCATCACGTGCGCGCGGGCGGTGCCTGAGATGAGCGCGAGCCGACTCCGCGTCGGGCTGTTCACGGCGTTCGGCGGCCTCGGCGTGACCGCGGCGTTCGTCCCGGCCGTCCTTCCGTCCGCAGAGCACACGACGGACGCCGACCTGAGTGCCGCCGTGCCCGTCCTCTTCGCGGGACTGCTCGTGGGCGTGCTGCTGTCGGGTCCGCTCCTGGTGCGCCGCCCGCCCCGGACGACGCTCGTGCTGGGCAGCCTCCTGCAGGCGGCCGCCATCGTCGGTGTCGCCCTCGCGACGGATCCGGGCGTCTTCATCGCGGCCGCCGCACTCGCGGGGCTCGGGTTCGGTCTCGTCGAGGCCGCGGGCTCCGTGGCAGCCAAGGCCGCCAGCATGGGGAGCGCGACCGGGGTGCTGAGCGCCCTGATGGGCACGGTCGCCGTGTGCGCCGCCGTCACACCGCTCGTGGTGGCGCTCGGGGCCGGCGCCCGTCCGGCCCTGGCGCTGCTCGCGACCGTACCCCTGGCGACCGTCGCGGTGCTCGCCGGCGCCACCACTCTCGCTCGTGCGACCGAGGCCCCGCCGCGACGGGACGCACGCTCCCTGCTCGTCCTCCTCCCCTTCGCGCTGGCTCTGCCGCTCTACGTCGGCGTGGAGACCGTCCTTTCGGGCTGGTCGGCCGTGATCCCGGAGCGGGCGCTCGCGATCGAGCCCGCCACCGCCGCCCTCGGCACCTCCGCCTTCTGGGCACTGATGGCCGTCGGCCGCTTCGGCGCCGCCGCTCTCCGGCGCGCGGCGGTTCCGCCGCTCGCCCTTCTGGCGACCGCGACGGGGGCTGCCGCCGTCCTCCTGGTGCTCGCCGGCGCGCTCCTCGGCGAGCAGCCGGTCGCGGCGCTGCTCATCCTGGCCGTCGTCGTGGTCCTGCTGGCCCCGAGCTACGGCCTCATCCTCGGACTCGCGCTCGACCGACTCGATCCGGCACGCAGCGCCGCGGTCACCGGGGCGCTCGTGGCCTGCGGTGCGGTCGGTGGCACGTTCGTCCCGACGCTCGTCCTGCTGATCGGGCGCGACCCGGCGTCGAGCGTCACGTTCCTCGTGTCCGCCGTGTTGTGCGCGGTCATCCCCGTGCTCATGCTCGTGGCGTCACGCTCCGGGCGCGCCGTCCCGGCGCTGCGGTGACTCACTCTTCCTCCCCATCGCGCCTGCACACGACCTCTTCACAGATGCCGGAATTCCGACCGGCGCCCGCACGGCGACCACGTATCGTCGAAGCCACACCCGCACCGAGGAAGGGAGCGCCGTGTCCGCGGACACCCTCACGATCATCGTCAGCGCGATCGGTGTCGTGCTCACCCTCGGAGCGAGCCTGTTCGCGGCAGGGGCGTGGATGATCCGTCGCATCGACGAGCGTCTCGGCACCGTCGACCACCGGCTCTCCACAGGCATCGGCTCCGTCGAAGAGAAGCTCACCGCACGCATCGACTCCGTCGAAGAGAGGCTCGGCGCACGCATCGGCTCCGCCGAAGAGAAGCTCGGCGCCCGCATCGACACCGCCGAAGAGAAGCTCGGCGCCCGCATCGATGCGGTGGCGGCGGACGTCACGGAGCTGAAGATCGCCGTCGCCCGGCTCGAAGGGCCCCCGCGACGCCTGCTCGTGTCGGGGAGCTGAGCCTCGCGTCAGCGCAGGACGAGGGCGGCGGCGCCGATCAACGGCCCCTCGTCGCCCAGGCCCGAGCGGACGACGCGGGTGCGACGCGAGTACTCGTGCACGGCGCTGGCGGTGAGCGCCTGCTGGACGAGCTCGACGTAGTCCGACGACACCCGCGAGAAGCCGCCGCCGATGGCGACGACGTCGAGGTCGACGAGGGTGGCGGCATCGGCCAGCGCCTCCCCCACGGCGCGGGCCGAACGCTCGATCGCCGCGCGGGCGACGGCGACACCGGCCGCGGCGTCCCGGGCCAGGTCCTCCCCGGTCGCGCCGGACCAGCCCTGCTCCCGCGCCCAGGCGGCACTGGCAGGTCCGGAGGCGATCTCCTCGAGAGTGAGCCCGCCCTCGCGGCGGACCTGCCCCAGGTGCCCGGCGTTGCCGCTGGCCCCGGGCACATACGCACCGCCCACGACGAAACCGCCGCCGACGCCGGTGGACACGACGATCGACAACGAGGCTCCCGCCTGCTGCGTCGCCCCCAGCCACGACTCCGCGAGCGCGAGCGCGCCGCCGTCGTGACCCAGGACCGCCGGGACGTCCCGTCCGAGTGCGGTCGAGGCCGCACGGGCGACCGCATCGACGAGGCCGAACCCGCGGGCGAGGGGCATGTTCACCGGCAGGATCTCACCGCGGGTCCGATCCACGGGACCCGCGCTGCCGATCCCGGCGCCGACGAGCTCCGCGTCGGCGGGGAGGGCGGCGAGCGCATGCCGCACGATCGCATCGACCGCCGCCGTCAACGACGCGGACGTCGCCTCACGGCCGGTGGGCTGCCGGCTGCGGCTGCCGGGGACGAGCGCGCCGTCGTCGGCGACGAGGGCGGCCTCCATCTTCGTGCCGCCCACGTCGACGGCCAGCGCGTAGCGGGTCACTGCGGGTCGAGTCCGAGGTCGTCGAGGTCGAAGGCCGCGCGCCACTCCAGGCCTTCGGCCTCGATGGCGGCCTGCGCGCCGGTCTTGCGGTCGACGATCACCGCGACCGCGACGACCTCCGCACCTTCCTTGCGCAGCGCTTCGACCGCCTTGAGCGCGGACTGCCCGGTGGTCGAGGTGTCCTCCAGCACGACCACGCGCTTGCCCTTCACGTCGGCGCCCTCGATCTGGCGACCGCGGCCGTGGTCCTTCGGCTCCTTGCGCACGACGAACGCGTCGAGCGGACGGTCGGTGCCGACCGAGGCATGCAGGACGGCGTTCGCGATCGGGTCGGCGCCGAGCGTCAGACCGCCGACGGCGACGACGTCGAGATCGGCGATCAAGTCGAGCATGATGCGGCCGATCGCCGGAGCGGCGCGGTGGTCGAGGGTGAGCTTGCGCATGTCGACGTAGTACGTCGCCTTCTTGCCGCTGGACAGGGTGAAATCGCCGTGGAACACCGCCTCGTCCGTGATGAGGGCGAGGAGGGTCTGGCGGTCTGCGTCGAGTGCGGTCACGGCATCCAGTGTAGGAGGCACACCCTAGGCTGGACGCATGCGCTTGGCCACCTGGAACGTCAACTCCATCCGCACCCGCGTCACCCGCACCGTCGAGTTCGCCGTCCGTGAAGACATCGACGTGCTCGCGATGCAGGAGGTGAAGTGCAAGCCGGAGCAGTTCCCGTATGCGCCGTTCGAGGAGGCCGGCTACCACGTCGAGGTGCACGGCCTCAATCAGTGGAACGGCGTCGCGATCGCGAGCCGGCTGCCTATCACCGATGTCCGCACCGCCTTCGACGGCATGCCAGGGTTCGCGAAGGGCCACGAGGGCCCCGACGCCCCGCAGGAGGCGCGCGCTCTGGGCGTCATGGTCGACGGCGTGCGCGTCTGGAGCCTGTACGTGCCCAACGGCCGCTCGCTCGATGACCCGCACTATGTCTACAAGCTGCACTGGCTCGAGCAGCTCAAGCAGTCCACGGCGGCCGAGCTGTCGGCGAACCCCGACCTCCCGCTCGCCCTCGTCGGCGACTTCAACATCATCCCGTTCGACCATGACAACGGCGATCCCGCCATCGTGGTCGGCCGCTCCACCCACGTCTCCCCCGCCGAGCGCGACGCGTTCTTCGCGCTGACCGACGCGGGCGTGACCGACGTCGTGCGCCCGCTGCTCCCCGAGGGCTACACCTACTGGGACTACCAGCGGTTGAAGTTCCCGCGCAACGAGGGCATCCGCATCGACTTCATCCTCGGCTCGAAGACGTTCGCCGATGCCGTCACCGGCGCGTCGATCCACCGCAACGAGCGCAAGGGCGAGCAGCCCAGCGATCACGTGCCCGTGGTGGTCGACGTGGACTTCGGCGGCGACGACGCCGACGACGACCTGCCGATGATCTTCTCCTGACCCTTCGACAGGCTCAGGCCCTTCGACAGGCTCAGGGACCCATCCTCATGACACGCTCAGTCCCGTCGACAGGCTCAGCCCCTTCGACAAGCTCAGTCCCGTCGACAGGCTCAGCCCCTTCGACAAGCTCAGGGACCACCCCGTGCGGCTGATCGCGACCGACCTCGACGGCACCCTGCTCGACAGCTCATCCGCGGTGTCGCCGCGCACCCGTGCGGCGCTCGACGCCGCGCGGGACGCGGGCGTCGCGGTGGTGCCCGTCACCGCCCGCCAGCCCATCGGCCTTCGTGTGATCGCCGCCGACGCCGGATTCGACGGGTGGGCGCTGTGCGGCAACGGCGCGTACGCGACGCATCTCACCGAGGGCCGCATGCTGTTCGCCGAGGAGCTGCCGCCCGCGACGCTGTGCACTCTCGCCGACGCGCTGCGCGCCAGCGTCCCCGGCCTGCTCTTCGCGAGCGTACGGGAGGGCGGCGAGACGTTCGTCGCACAGCACGGCTATGCGGCGATCGCGCAGCTGTCCGACCACAAACGCGACCCCGCGTCGATGGGCGGCGTGCCGCTGGACGAGGTGCTCGCGGCGCCGACGCTCAAGCTCGTGATCCGGCACCCCGAGCTCGCGCCCGCCGCACTCTTCGAGACCCTGCGGTCCCTCGGGCTCACCGGCTTCGAGGCCACGCTGTCCGGTGCCCCGTTCGTCGAGGTCATGGCGCAGGGCGTCACGAAGGCCACGGGACTCGCGCGCCTCTGCACGCACCTCGGCATCGATCGCTCCGGCGTCGTGGCGTTCGGAGACGCCCTCAACGACGTCGAGATGCTCCGCTGGGCCGGTCACGGCGTGGCCATGGCGCACGCGGAACCCGTCGTGCAGGAAGCCGCCGACGAGACCACGGCGACCAACGACGAAGACGGTGTGGCCCGCGTGATCGAGCGCCTGCTCGGCCCCTGAACCGGGCCGCCGCGGTCAGGCGGCCCCACTCGGACGGGCGTCGGCACGCGGCGGTCGGAGACCGAGGAGAGCCAGGGCGCCCGCCCCCGCCGTGAGCGCCGCGATGACGCCGATCCCGACCGCCGGTACCGTCGCCGTCGCCACAGCCCCCGCGACGAGCGGGCCACCCGCATCGCCCAGCTCCCGGCCCAGTTCCGCACTACCCATCGTGCGTCCCATGCGTTCGGCGGGCGTCGATGCCGCGAGGTGCGAGAACGCCACCGGGGTGGCCAGCCCCACCCCCGCGCCGACCAGCACACCCGTGAGGCACAACACGACAGGCGTCACCCACAGCGCCGAGAGAGCGATGCCGACGCCGATGAGAAGCAGCCCGCCGACCGCCCCGAGGCGGACCGAGAGCCGGCCACGGTCGTGCGCCGCCCCGACCAGCGGCTGCACGATGCTCGACACGACCGCCAGTACCGTGACGATCGCCATGCTGCCCACGGTGCCGAGTCCGGCCTCCCGGCCGAGCAGGGGGAGGAAGCCGACGGCCACGGCGAGCGCGCCGGTCGTCGCCGCCAGCACCAGCGTCGGGACGAGGAATCCCGGGGCGAGGATCTCCCGGCCGAGGTCGACGAGGGTCACCCGTTTCCGGGGCAGCACGGGCACGACCGGGACGGCGACCAGCACCCATCCGGCCGCGGCCAGCCCGAGCACGGCCAGGGCCCAGAACAGCGCCGGGATCCCGCCCGCCACCACGAGGAGCGCACCGAGCAGGGGACCGAGCGCGTATCCGAGACTCTTCCAGGAGCCGTAGCGGCCGAAGTACCGGCCACGCGACGCCTCGTCCGTCAACCGCGCCACCGCGGCGGACGAGGCCGGGGAGAACGCCGAGGCCGCCGCCCCCTGGCCGAAGCGCGCGATCACGAGGCCGATCATGCCGGGGGCCAGCGCTCCGACCACCGAGAACGCGGCGAAGGCCAGCAGCCCGCCGAGGATCACGGGACGCACCCCGACCCGGTCGCTGAGCGCCCCGAAGAGCGGCTTGAGCAGCACCTCCGCAAGGTCGTACAGCGCGAGCGTGAAGCCGAACGCCAGCAGCGTCCAGCCGATGTCCTCGGTCTCGGCGCCCAGGGCGGCTGCGATGCCGTGCGCGCCGAACGCGGTGGTGAATCCGGCGAGGTAGAGCGGTGCCAGGCGCGGGCGCGTCGAGGAGGTCACACCTGATCCTGGCAGACCTGCGACGGACCCTTCAGCCCTGCTGCCGACGGCGTCGGAGGAGCATGCCTCCTGCGAGGAGGAGCCCCGCGGCCATGGTCACGGCGAACGACGGGAGCTCTCCCCCGGTGGCTGCGAGGTCGTCCTGACCCTGCGGTGGCGTCGACGCTCCACCCGAGGCTCCTGCCACGACGTTCAGGGCCGCGCTCGCCACCACATCCCCTTGCGCATTCAGCGCGACCACGGTGTGACTTCCCGCCGGGAGCCCCGCGGGAATGCGGAAGTCGTCCGAGAACGCGCCGTCGATCCCCGCTACGAGCTCTCCGAGTTCGGTCGGCTCCGAGCGGAGTTCGATCACGACGGCCTCTCCGGGCGCGAAACCGGACCCCGAGATCTTCAGTACTTCCCCGGCGAGGATCGACTCCTGTGACAGGGCCAGCGCGGGGGGCGATTGCGGTGCCGTGCACTCCGAGGACAACATCACATCCCGTGCCGACAGGACCGCGCCGGACTCCAGACGGAACGTGCCCGCCCCGAGGAGCGACTCCGCACCGCCGAAGTACGCGGTGCAGTAGCCTGCCATCTCCACCCGCAGCGTGTAGACCCCCGCGGGCAGCGAGCCACCCGGAGTCTCGGGGGTGGATCCCGCACCCAAGACGAAGGATCCTTCCGTGTCGAGGGCCGCAACCTCCTGCCATCCGGACGCCGTCCACAGCAGGGCCGTGACCGTCGCCCCGGAGACCGCAGCGCCGTCCGCGGTCGAGACGTTCCCGCCGATCGCGCCGCCCGTCGCGAGGTCGAAGTCCACTCCCGCGCGATCGCCGCCCGCGGCGAGCACGACAGGGGTCGCCTCGGCCCGGGTCGCGACGCCGTCGAAGAACTGCGGGGCGAAAATCATGTCGTACACGTTCGCCGTGGCCCGCACGATGTAGGTCCCGGCGGGGACGGCCAGGCGGTACGAGCCGTCGGGCTGCGTGTAGGCCATGCCGACAAGGGTGTCCCCGCTGTACGCCTCCACGATCGCGTCGCCGGACAGCGCGCCGGACGTGCGCACCACGCCGGTGATCATCCCGCTCGAGTCGAGGGTCGCGTCGATGTCCGAGACGATCTGCCCCTGGGCGACGGCGATGGTCGTCGCATCTTCCTCTCGCCGCGCGTTCTTCCAGTACTCGCGGATACCCCGTCCGCCGTCGGGGACGAACGCAACGACGTACCGCCCTGGCGGGACGGTGAGGGAGTAGGACCCGTCCGGCGCGACGTCCGCCTGCAGCGTGAGCCCCGTCGTGGCGTCGCTGGCGGTCACCCATCCGGGAACGGGCGAGTCGTCGGCCGCCAACGTCATCGTGCCCTGGATGACACCGAGCTCGGCGAGGTAGGCATCCACTCGCTCGGTGCTCTGCCCCGCGGTGACATGGACCGCTTTCGCCCTGCTCTCGTCGTAGGCATCCTCCCAGAACTCGGCGGAGAGCGTCGGGTCCGCCGGTTCGAAGCGGACGCGGTAGTCACCCGCGGGGAGAGCGGCGAGCCGGTAGGCACCGTCCGCGTCCGTCGACGCGAACGCCGACACGGAATAGTCGGCGGACTCCGCCCGTACGGTCACGCCTTCGAGTGGAGAGCCGTCCGCCTGATGCCTCACGATGCCGGCGATCGCCCCGCCGAGTGCGAGGGCCGCGTCCACTCCCACGACGGAATCCCCTTCGGCGACGATGAGACGCTGCGCGGCCGCACGCGACGACGCATCGTCCCAGAACTCGGGGATGAAGTCCGTCCCGGAGGCGTCGAAGGCCACGACGTACTCCCCCGCCGGAAGGTCCGGCACGAGGTACGCACCCGTGGCATCGGTCATCGTGGATTCGAAGACCGACGCGTCGTCGGTCGACACCGAGACGGTGACGCCCGCGAGAGGCGAACCGTCCGCCTCCGCCGTCACCGTCCCCGCCAGCGATCCTCCTGACGCGGCACCGGCTGCGGTCGCGCCGCCCAGTGCGAGTGCGAGGGCCGCGGCCCCACCCATGATCGACCGAAAGAACGCGCGTCGTCGCGCCATGTCCCCACCCTCCGGAGGAGGCCGGCGCAGCCCGATGCTGTCACGGTCGACCTCGAGCGCTGCCGATCCCGCGGCAATGCCTTCTCCGAAGGTAGACGATCGACGCATCGGAAAGGAATAGGCAGATCACAGGAGGGCGCGTCCGCCGCGCGGGGGATGCCGCGCGACGGCCCCCGCCCTACGGTGGAGGGATGGCCTTCACCCGGACGCCGACCCTGCGCGATCAGCGCGGCGATCTCCTCCTCGCGCTCGTCCTCTTCGTCGGGGCGATCCTCAGCGCGGCGCTCTCCTCCATCGCCCAGGTCTACGGCGACGAACAGGCCCCGCTGTGGACGGCCCTCGTCTACGCCGTCGTCGTGGCGGCGCCGCTCGGGTTCCGCCGGCGCTGGCCCGGCACCGTCGCCGTCGTGGTGTCGCTGGCGTACTTCACGGCCGTGACGATCCGGGTACCCGAGATCTACGTCGGCAACATCGCGATGTTCATCGCGCTCTACACGGTCGGCGCCTGGATGAACGACCGCCGGAAGGCGCTCGTCGTCCGTGTCGCGATCATCGTGGGCATGTTCGTGTGGCTCCTCATCACCATGTACCGCGACGCGATCAGCGAGGCGGACAAGGCGGACGTCGTCGCCGGCGCCATGTCGCCCTATGTGGCCTTCATGCTCATCCAGATCCTCCTCAACGTCCTGTACTTCGGCGGCGCCTACTACTTCGGCGAGCGCTCCTGGGCGGCGGCCGAGCAGCGCACCGTGCTGGAGGAGCGCACCCGCGAACTGGAGCGCGAGCGCGAGGTCACGGCGGCACAGGCGGTGGCCCTCGACCGGGTGCGGATCGCCCGGGAGCTGCACGACGTCGTCGCCCACCACGTGTCGGTCATGGGGGTGCAGGCGGGCGCCGCGCGCCTCGTGCTCGAGAACGATCCGGCCCAGTCGGCGCGCATCCTCTCCGGGATCGAGTCCTCCGCGCGGGACGCGATCCAGGAGCTGCGCCAGCTGCTGGAGACTCTGCGGACCCCCGGCGGCGACGCGACCGAGCCGGCATCGACCGTCTCCCTCGACGACATCGCCGCCCTGGCGGAGGCATCGGCCGAGGCGGGTCTCCCCACCGCGTACACCGTGATCGGCGATCCGGTGCCGGTGCCCTCGCTCGTCGCCGTGAACCTCTACCGGATCGCGCAGGAGTCGCTGACCAACGCCCGTCGGCACGCCGGGCCGGGGGCGACGGCGGACGTGCGCGTGCGCTACGACGAGGACGGCGTGGAGGTCGAGGTCGTGAACACCGGTCGCGCCATCGCCCAGCTGCGTCCCGGCCTCGGCCAGCTCGGGATGCGGGAGCGCGCCGCGGCCTCCGGCGGCACGTTCGAGATCGCTCCGCGCGCGCCCGGCGGGGTGCGGGTGCGAGCGCGGGTGCCGCTCGGCGCGTTCCTGCCGGAGGACGCCCGGTGACCGCGCCGATCCGGGTGCTCCTCGTCGACGACCACGCCCTCCTCCGCGCCGGTTTCCGCACGATCCTCGACACCCAGCCCGACATCACCGTCGTCGGCGAAGCCTCGACCGGGGCGGAGGCCGTCGCGCAGGCCGCCGACCTGCGCCCTGACGTCATCACGATGGACGTGCAGATGCCCGACATGGACGGGATCGAGGCGACGCGCCGGCTCGTGGCCGATCCCTCGGTGAGCGCCGCGATCGCGATCGTGACGACGTTCGATCGCGACGACTACCTCTATCAGGCGCTCGAAGCCGGCGCGAGCGGATTCCTCCTCAAGAACGCGGGCGCCGAGGACCTCATCTCCGCAGTGCGCGCGCTCGCGGCCGGGGACGGCATGCTGGCACCCGAGGTGACGCGCCGGGTCCTCACCCGCTTCGCCGGAGCGACTGCGGAGGCCGACGCCGCTCCCGCCCGCGCGGTGGCGAAGGCGCCCGCGGCCCCCGTCCTCGCGGAACCGCTGACCGAGCGGGAGGCCGAGGTGCTGACCCTGCTCGCCGACGCCCGCAGCAACGCCGAGATCGCCCGCGCCCTCTTCATCGGGGAGGCCACCGTGAAGACCCACGTCTCCCGCATCCTGCAGAAGCTCGGCGCCAGGGACCGCGTGCAGGCCGTCGTGCTCGCGCATCGGATGGGGCTGGCCTGACCGGAGGCGGACCGCTCCCCCGCGATACTCTCGGAGCCATGCCCGCCGCCGTCCCCGTGTCCCGTCCGATCGTCGCCGGGATCGTCACGGCGCTCGTGGGGTTCACGAGCTCGTTCGCGGTGGTGCTCACGGGCCTCGACGCCGTCGGCGCGTCGGCGGCGCAGGCAGCCAGCGGACTCCTCGCCGTGAGCCTCGCGATGGGGCTCGCCTGCATCGTGCTGGCCTGGCGCTACCGGATGCCGATCACGGCCGCGTGGTCCACTCCCGGTGCCGCCCTGCTCGTGGCGACCGGCAGCGTCGAGGGCGGCTGGCCCGCTGCCGTCGGAGCCTTCCTCGTGACCGCGGCCCTCATCCTCCTCACGGCGCTCTGGCCCGCGCTCGGAGCTTTGATCGCCCGGATCCCTCCGTCGATCGCGCAGGCCATGCTGGCGGGGGTGCTGCTGCCGCTCTGCCTCGCCCCGATCACGGGGGTCGTCGCGAATCCGTGGGGCGTGCTCCCGGTCGTGCTGACCTGGCTGGTCTTCGCCCGGCTGGCTCCCCGGTGGGCCGTGCCGCTGGCCTTCGTCGCCGCGGCTGCGGTCGTCGCCGTCTCGCTGGTCTCCGCAGGGACCCCGGTCGACCCAGCCGTCCTCCTGCCGCGGTTCGAGCTGACGATGCCGGCCTTCACCGTCGGGGCCCTGGTCGGCATCGCGCTGCCGCTGTTCATCGTGACCATGGCGTCGCAGAACGTGCCTGGTATCGCGATCATGCGCAGCTTCGGCTACGAGGTCCCGTGGCGTCCGGCGATGCTCGTGACAGGTCTCGGCACCGCCGTCGGCGCTCCGGCGGGCGGTCACGCGATCAACCTCGCCGCCATCAGCGCGGCCCTCGCCGCGTCCCCTGACGCGGACCCCGATCCGGACCGGCGCTGGCTCGCCGGGGTCTCGACGGGGGCGTCCTATCTCGTGCTGGGCGCGTTCTCCGCCGCCTTCGCCACGCTCGTCGTGCTCGCCCCGACGGCGGTGATCCCGGCGGTCGCGGGGCTGGCGCTGTTCGGCGCCTTCGGCGCGGCCGTCCAGCAGGCGATCGACGACCCCGGCGAGCGCCTCCCCGCGGTCGTCACGTTCCTCGTCGCGGCCTCCGGCATCGCCGTGCTCGGGGTGAGCGCGGCGTTCTGGGCACTGGTCGCCGGCCTGCTCGTGCGCACGGTGCTGCACGCCGGCCGTCCGTCCCGCGGCTGATCCGTCGCCGTCCCCCCTGCGGGGGATGCCCCGCCCCGCCCGCGCTCAATAGCGTGAAGGTCATGCGGATCACCTTCGGACGGAGCACCACGACATGACCACCGGACTGCTGGAACTCTCCGGCATCACCAAGAGCTACGGCAGCCGCCGGGTGCTGGACGACGTGTCGTTCACGGTCGCGCCGGGCCGGCTCACCGGCTTCGTCGGCGGCAACGGCGCCGGCAAGACCACGACCATGCGCATCATCCTCGGTCTGCTGTCGTCGGACGGCGGACGAGTCGACCTCGACGGGACGCCCCTCACCACCGCCGACCGCCGCCGCTTCGGGTACATGCCCGAGGAGCGCGGCCTGTACCCGAAGATGAAGGTGCGGGAGCAGATCGTCTACCTCGCCCGACTGCACGGGTTCAGCAAGCCGGAGGCGACGGAGCGGGCGACCGCGCTGCTCACGGAGCTCGGACTCGGCGAGCGCCTCGACGACACGATCGAATCGCTGTCGCTGGGCAACCAGCAGCGGGCGCAGATCGCCGCGTCGCTCGTGCACGACCCCGAGGTGCTGATCCTCGACGAGCCCTTCTCCGGCCTGGACCCCCTCGCGGTGGACGTCGTCGCCGGAGTCCTGCAGGCCAGCGCGGCCCGCGGCGCCTCGATCCTCTTCTCCTCCCATCAGCTGGACGTGGTCGAGCGTCTCTGCGACGACCTCGTCATCCTCGCGGGGGGCACCATCCGTGCCGCCGGGTCCCGGGACGGGCTCCGCGCCGAGCACGCCCGCGACCGGTACGAGCTCATCTCCGCGGGCGACGCCGGGTGGCTGCGCACCGAGCCCGGGGTCACGGTCGTCGACTTCGAGGGCGGCTACGCGCTCTTCGACGCGGACGGCCCCGACACCGCCCAGCGCGTGCTGCAGTCGGCGGTCGCGCGCGGCGACGTCGCGAGCTTCGCGCCCAAGCACCCCTCCCTCGCCCAGATCTTCAAGGAGGTCATCCAGTGAATGCCTCGACCCCCGCACGGAACGGGATCTGGCTGGTCGCCGAGCGGGAGATCGGCTCCAAGCTCCGCAGCAAGGCGTTCCTGATCTCGACCGGCATCCTGCTGCTCATCGCCCTCGCCGGCGTGCTGTTCGGCGGCTTCGCGAGTCAGAACAACGACGCCATGCCGGTGGCCGTGACCTCGGAGACCGCGACCGCCGTGTCCGCACTGCCCGACGTCGAGGTGACCGAGGTCGCCTCTCGCGCCGAGGCCGAGGAGCTGGTCCGCGAGGGGGACGTCGATGCGGCGGTGCTCGCGGGGGACAACGCCGCGGGCTACACGATCGTCGCGCTGGAGGACGCCCCCGGATCGCTCGTGTCCGCGCTGTCGCTGTCCCCCGAGGTCGTGATCCTCGAACCGGTCACCACCAACCCGCTGCTGCGCTACTTCATCGCGATCGCCTTCGGTCTCGTCTTCATGATGGCCGCGGCGACCTTCGGCGGCACCATCGCGCAGAGTGTGGTCGAGGAGAAGCAGACCCGGGTCGTGGAGGTGCTGCTGTCGGCGATCCCGGCGCGCACGCTGCTCGCCGGCAAGGTGATCGGCAACACGGTGCTCGCGATGGGGCAGATCCTCGCCCTCGCGGCCGTCGCCACCATAGGGCTCATCGTGACGGGTCAGCGCGAGGTGCTGACCACCCTGGGCGCCCCCATCATCTGGTTCGCGGTGTTCTTCCTCTTCGGGTTCATCCTGCTCGCGGCGATGTTCGCGGCGGCGGCCTCCATGGTCTCCCGGCAGGAGGACATCGGATCGACGACGACCCCCATCACGATGCTCATCATGGCGCCGTACGTGCTGGTGATCGTGTTCAACGACAACCCGCTGGTGCTGACGATCATGTCGTACGTGCCGTTCTCGGCTCCGGTCGGCATGCCGATGCGCTTGTTCGTCGGCGAAGCGCAGTGGTGGGAGCCGCTCCTGAGCCTCGCGATCCTCCTGGCGAGCTGCGTCGCGGCGATCGTCGTCGGCGCGAAGATCTACGAGAACTCCCTGCTCCGGATGGGCTCGCGCGTGAAGCTCGCCGAGGCTCTGCGCGGCTGATCCCGGGACCCCGCCTTCGCGTCGAGACCCCCTGCTGCACGCGTGTGCAGCAGGGGGTCTCGGCGTGTGCCCGGGGTCTCGGTGTCAGAGGAGGCCGTCGGAGAGGGTGGTGGGGTTGCCGAAGCGGTGGTTGGTGATCGACACGGCCTGCTCGTGCAGGAACGGGAGCATCTCGACCCGGCCCGCTCCGGTCACGGCGTGGGACCACACCGCGACGTCGGGGCTGCCGTCGAGGGCCGTGTGCAGCGCGGCGGCATCGCCACCGACGAGCCGCACCCGCTGCCACGACCGGGCGCCCTTCGCGTAGCGCTTCGTCCACGCGGCATCGGACTCGGTCTTCACGGACACGCCCTGGGCCTTGAGCGCCTTCTCCACGCGGGACGGCAGCGACGCGGCCGACACGGTGAAGGGGCTGCCGCTGCGCAGTGCCGCGGCGAGCACGCGGACTCCCTCGGCCAACGGCGCGTCCTCGGCGATACGCACGTCGACCGCCACCGGACGGTACCGGAACACGTTGCGCTCGACGCCGAGTCCGGACTTGTCGCTCACGGCGCCGAACTCGTCGATCCACGCGCGCTCATCGGCGGCCGCGGCGCGGTGCAGCCACTCGATGCCCACGGGGTCGAGCTCAGGCGCAGCCGCCTCCAGCAGCCCGGTCACGGCCGGGGTCACCGCCGCACCCGGAGCCGCGGCGGGCAGCTCGCCCGCACGCCACTCACCGAGACCGAAGAGGTAGTTCGGGCCGCCGGCCTTGGCTCCGGCGCCCACGGCCGAGCGCTTCCAGCCGCCGAACGGCTGGCGCTGCACGATGGCGCCGGTGATGCCCCGGTTCACGTACAGGTTGCCGGCCTCGACGCGGTCCAGCCAGGTCGCGACCTCGGCGGAGTCCAGCGAGTGCAGCCCCGCGGTGAGGCCGTAGTCGACGGCGTTCTGCAGCCGGATGGCCTCGTCGAGGTCCTTCGCGTGCATGATGCCGAGCACGGGTCCGAAGAACTCGGTCAGGTGGAAGTACGAGCCCTCGCGCACGCCGGCCTTCACCCCCGGCGTCCACTGCTTCCCCTCGTCGTCGAGCTTCCGGGGCTCCACGAGCCAGCGCTCGCCCTTGTCGAGCGTGGTGAGCGCGGTGAGGAGCTTGCCGTTCGCGGGCTCGATGATCGGCCCCATCTGCGTGGCGGGGTCGTCGGGAAGCCCGACGCGCATCGAGGTGACCGCGTCCACGAGCTGCCGCTCGAAGCGCTTCGAGTCGGCCACCGACCCGACGAGGATCGCCAGCGACGCGGCCGAGCACTTCTGCCCGGCGTGGCCGAACGCGCTGCGGGCGACGTCGGCGGCCGCGAGGTCGAGGTCGGCCGACGGCGTCACGATGATGGCGTTCTTGCCGCTGGTCTCGGCCAGCAGCGGCAGGTCGGCCCGGAAGGAGCGGAACAGCTGCGCGGTCTCGTAGGCCCCGGTGAGGATGACCCGGTCGACCTGGGGACTCGCGACCAGGCGGGTGCCGAGGTCGCGGGAGGCGAGGTCGACGAGAGCGAGCAGATCGCGCGGGACACCTGCGGCCCACAGCGCCTCGACCATCACGGCGCCGCACCGCTGGGTGAGCTTCGCGGGCTTGATGATCACGCCGGATCCGGAGGCGAGGCCGGCGAGGACTCCGCCGGCGGGGATCGCCACGGGGAAGTTCCACGGCGGCGTGACCACGGTCACCTTCGACGGCACGAACTCGGCGCCGGGGATGGCCTCGAGGTCCTTCGCCCGCTCGGCGTAGTAGTGCGCGAAGTCGATCGCCTCGCTGACCTCGGGATCGGCTTCCGCGATGGTCTTGCCGGCCTCGTGCGCCATGATCTCCAGCAGCGCGCCGCGGCGGGCGGCGAGCTCGTCGCCCGCGCGGTGCAGGACGGCGGCGCGCTCGGCGGCGGGGAGCGCCGCCCATCTCTCGGCGGCGGACGTGGCGGCGGCGAACACGGCGTCCAGCTCGGCGTCGGTCTCGATGCGGGCGGCCGCGATCGCGTCCCGGCCGAGCGTCGACGACGCCGAGCGCTGCAGGATCTCCCGGCCCCAGGCACGGTTCGCGGCGAGCGCCGGATCGGTGTCGGGCTCGTTCGCGAAGCCGTCCGTGGTGCCGTCAGGGCGCGGGGCCGTGCGGTCCTGCGTGCGGTTCGGGGCGGGAACCGACGGGTCGGCGACGAGCGCGGCGAGAGAGCGCTCGAAGCGCTCCCGCTCGCGGGCGAGCAGAGTCGGGTTCGACGCCAGCTCGAACACGGCGGACATGAAGTTCTCGGGGCTCGCGTTCTCCTCGAGGCGCCGCACGAGGTACGCGATCGCGACATCGAACTCCGCCGGGTTCACGACCGGCGTGTAGAGCAGGAGGCGGCCGACGTCCTTGCGGACGGCCTCGGCCTGCCCGGTCGCCATGCCGAGCAGCATCTCGTACTCCACGGCCTCGGTCACACCGCGGGCCTTCGCGAGCAGCCAGGTGTAGGCGATGTCGAAGAGGTTGTGACCGGCGACGCCGATGCGCACGGCGTCGAGCCGCTCGGGCGTCATCGCCCAGTCGAGCACGCGCTTGTAGTTCGTGTCGGAGTCCTGCTTGGTGCCGTAGGTCGCGAGCGGCCAGCCGTGCACCTTCGCGTCGACCTCCTCCATCGCGAGGTTCGCGCCCTTGACCACGCGCACCTTGATCGGCGCTCCGCCCTTGGCGCGGCGTGCGGCGGCCCACTCCTGGAGACGCTGCATGGCGCCGAGCGCATCGGGCAGGTAGGCCTGCAGCACGATGCCGGCCTCGAGGTCTTCCAGGCCGGGCTGGTCGAGGATGCTCGTGAAGGCCGCGATCGTCAGGTCGAGATCGCGGTACTCCTCCATGTCGAGGTTGATGAACTTCTGGGTCCCGGTGCGGGCGCCCTTCGCCTCGGCCTTCGCCGCGAGCCGGTACAGCGGGGTGAGCTTCTCTACGACGTCGGCGACGGCCTCGTCGAACGACCACATGGAGAGCTGGCTGACGACGCTCGAGACCTTGATCGAGACGTAGTCGACGTCCGGACGGGCGAGGAAGTCGTACGTGCCCTGCAGTCGGCGGCCCGCCTCGCGCTCGCCGAGCACGGCCTCGCCGAGGAGGTTCAGGTTCAGACGGTTGCCGGTCTTGCGGAGCTTGGCGATCGCGGGGCCGAGCTTGGACGGCGTGGCGTCGAGCACGAGGTGGCCCACCATGGCCCGCAGCACGCGCCGCGAGATCGGGACGACGACGTTCGGGAGCTTCGGCGCCCAGAACCCGCCGGCCTTGATGGCGGCACGGAGGTAGCCGGGCAGCAGCGTGGGCGTGATGTCGGACAGCTCGGCGAGCTTGCGGCCGGCGACCCGCAGATCCTCCGGACGCATGACGCCGTCGACGAAGCCGACCGTGAAGGCGAGGCCGTTCGGATCCTTGAGCACTTCGGACAGGCGCTGGGCGGCCGGCTCGACCGGGTGGGTCTCGCTCTCGGCGAGCCAGCGCTGCACGAGCGCGGCGACCTCTTCGGTGCGGGGGGTGGTGTCGTCGATGACGGTCATGAAGCGGGGTACCTTCCTCGGCCTCGCACACCCGGGTGTCGTGTGCGGCTGGATCATTGTCCAGCCGGTCGGTAGGCTCCGTCTATCAACCGATTCGAGTGGATTCTGTTCACTCTTCCCGAACGATCGGAACCGCCGTGCTCGACGTCCATCGCCTGCGTCTGCTCGTGGAGCTGTCGCGTCGCGGGACCCTCTCCGCCGTGGCGGATGCGCTGTCGTACAGCAAGGCCTCCGTGTCGCAGCAGCTCGCCGCGCTGGAGCGTGATGTCGGGGTGCCGCTGCTGCGTCGGGTCGGTCGCGGCGTGCAGTTCACGCCGCAGGGGAACGTCCTGGTGGCCGAGGCCATCGGCATCCTCGATCAGCTCGAGCACGCCCAGGTCGCCGTCGCCGAATCGCTCACCGAGGTGACCGGCACCGTGCGCCTCGCGGTGTTCCAGTCCACCGCGCACTCCCTGCTGCCCCGCGCCCTCGCAGCCCTCGGCGCGCGCCACCCCGCCCTGCGCGTCGAGGTGACCGAGCGGGATCCGGAGTCCGGGCTGGTGGGCGTCTCGAGCCGCGACTACGACCTCATCCTCGCGGAGCAGTATCCGGGCCATACGCGTCCCATCCACGCCGACCTCGACCGCGTGGTGCTCGCCCACGACGCCATCGCCCTCGCCCGGCGTCCGGGAGCGTCGGAATCCGCCGATCCCGTCGCTGCCCTGTGGGCGACCCGCGCCGAGCCGTGGGTGCTCGAACCCGCCGGGACCGCCTCCCGCGCGTGGGCCGAGCAGCTCTGCCGCACCGCCGGGTTCGAGCCCGACGTGCGCTTCGAGCTGGCCGACCTCACCGCGCACGTCCGGCTCATCCACGCGGGACTCGCGGTCGGGCTGCTCCCCGAGCTCGTGTGGGCCGGCGACACCCCGACTGTCGACCTCGCCCCGCTCCCGCAGGAGCCGCGCCGGGAGATCTTCTCCTCCGCGCGCCGGGTCTCCGCGGACGCCCCGTCGATCCGCGCCGTCCGCGCCGCGCTCGCCGACGCCGCCTCCCGCAACCTCCTGGACTGACGCGAACCGACTTCCGGGAATATGCATGCACATGCATCGGTTCATCCCCCGTGTACCCGGACGACGGCGTCCGATCCCCTCCGTCCGAAAGGCACTTCCGTGAGCACTCCCGTCATCGACCGCACCGCCCCGACCGAGCACCCCGTCCTCGACGTCCTCGCCGGCCGCTGGAGCCCCCGCGCGTACGACGCGCAGCACCCGATCGACGAGGCCAAGCTCGCCACCGCCCTCGAGGCCGCCCGCTGGAGCCCCTCCGCCAACAACATCCAGCCCTGGCGCTTCATCGTCGCCCGCCGCGGCACCGCGCTGCACGCCCAGATCGTCGACGCGCTCATGGGCTTCAACCAGGCCTGGGCCGGCAACGCGGCCGTCCTCGTCGTCGCGATCGCCGAGACCGCGACCGCCGACGGCACGCCGATCAGCCACGCGTTCTACGACCTCGGCCAGGCCGTGGCGCACTTCTCCGTGCAGGCCCACCACGACGGCCTCGTCGTGCACCAGATGAGCGGCTTCGACCCCGAGGTCGTCCGCGAGTTCGCCGACCTCGAGCCCCGCTTCACCCCCGCCACCGTCATCGCCGTCGGCGAGTTCGGCGACATCGAGGCTCTGCCGGAGGTGCTGCAGGAGCGCGAGGTCGCCCCGCGGGTGCGCCGTCCGATCGCGGAGACGGTCGTCCTCAGCGCCTGAGCATCGACACACGAAAGGCCCGGTATGCGTGATGCATACCGGGCCTTTTCGCCGTGTGCCGATGCCGCTCAGTCGTCGAGCAGCTCGGCCTCGATCACGTCGTCCTCGTCCTCGGGCTCCGGCTCCGGCGTCGTCGCGGTGAGCACGAGGCCCGTGCCGTCGGCCGCCACGTCCACCCGGACGGTGTCGCCGTCGTGCACGCCACCCGAGAGGAGGGCGGTCGCCAGCTTGTTCTGCACCTCGGTCTGGATGAGGCGACGCAGCGGGCGGGCGCCGAACACCGGGTCGTACCCGCGCTCGGCCAGCCACGACCGCGCCCCGGGAGTGACCGCGAGCGTGAGGCGACGGTCGCGCAGCCGGTCGTGCAGCTGGTCGACCGACAGCTCCACGATCTGCGCGAGGTCGTCTTCGGTGAGCGCCTGGAACATCACGATGTCGTCGAGACGGTTGAGGAACTCCGGCCGGAACGCCTGGCGCACGAGGGCCATCACCTGCTCCCGCTTCTCCTCCACGGAGAGCACGGGGTCGATGAGGATCGGCGAGCCCAGGTTGGAGGTCAGGATGAGGATCACGTTCGAGAAGTCGACCGTGCGCCCCTGCCCGTCCGTCAGCCGTCCGTCGTCGAGCACCTGCAGCAGCACGTCGAACACCTCGGGGTGCGCCTTCTCGACCTCGTCGAGCAGGATCACGCTGTACGGACGACGGCGCACGGC
The DNA here is from genome assembly GCF_002993305.1 of Microbacterium sp. str. 'China'. Lineage (NCBI taxonomy): Bacteria > Bacillati > Actinomycetota > Actinomycetes > Micrococcales > Microbacteriaceae > Microbacterium > Microbacterium sp. str. 'China'. The sequence goes on from NZ_CP027434.1 coordinate 3,227,644, forward strand.
CTCGGTCAGCTGACCGCCCTGCTCGTAGCCGACGTACCCGGGAGGGGCGCCGACGAGCCGGGAGACCGAGTGCTTCTCGCCGTACTCCGACATGTCGATGCGCACCATGGCGTGCTCGTCGTCGAAGAGGAACTGCGCGAGCGCCTTGGCCAGCTCGGTCTTCCCGACGCCGGTCGGGCCGAGGAACAGGAACGAGCCGGTGGGGCGACCGGGATCGCTGATGCCCGCGCGCGAGCGGCGCACCGCGTCGGACACGGCCTTGACGGCGTCCTTCTGGCCGATGAGGCGCTTGCCGAGCTCGTTCTCCAGGTGCAGGAGCTTCTCGCTCTCCCCCTGCAGCAGCCGCCCGACGGGAATGCCGGTCCAGGCCGCGATCACGGCCGCGATGTCCTCCTCGGTGACCTGCTCGTTCACCATGCGCGGTTCGCTCGAGGCGGTGGCCTCGGCCTGCTCGGCTTCGGCGATGTCGCGCTCCAGGCGCTTGATCGTCTCGTACTCGAGCTTCGACGCCTTCGTGTAGTCGGCGTTGCGCATGGCGAGGTCGCGCTGGGTGATCGCGTCGTCGAGCTGCTTCTTCAGCTCTCCGACCCGGTTCAGGCCCTGCCGCTCCCGCGCCCAGCGGGCCTCGAGTCCGGCCAGCTCCTTCTCGAGTTCGACGAGGTGCTCGCGGAGGGTGCCGAGACGCTCCTTGGACGCGGCGTCCTTCTCCCGCTTGAGCGCGAGCTCCTCCAGCTTCAGCCGGTCGACCTGACGCTTGAGCTGGTCGATCTCGACGGGAGAGGAGTCGATCTCCATCTTCAGACGAGACATCGACTCGTCGATCAGGTCGATGGCCTTGTCCGGCAGCTGCCGCGCGGGCAGGTAGCGGTTGGAGAGGGAGGCCGCGGCCACGAGCGCGCTGTCGGAGATGGTCACCCCGTGGTGCGCCTCATAACGCCCCTTGAGCCCGCGGAGGATCGCGATCGTGTCCTCGACCGTCGGCTCGCCCACGTACACCTGCTGGAAGCGTCGCTCGAGGGCGGCGTCCTTCTCGATGAACTCGCGGTACTCGTTGAGCGTGGTGGCGCCGATGAGCCGCAGCTCGCCGCGGGCCAGCATCGGCTTGAGCATGTTCGAGGCCGCGACCGAGCCCTCGCCGCCGCCCGCGCCCATGAGCACGTGCAGCTCGTCGATGAACGTGATGACCTGGCCGTCCGACTCGGTGATCTCCTTGAGCACCTGCTTCAGGCGCTCCTCGAACTGGCCGCGGTACATCGCACCCGCGACGAGCGCGGAGATGTCGAGCGAGACGAGCTCCTTGTCCTTGAGGGACTCGGCGACGTCGCCCGCGACGATGCGCTGCGCGAGGCCTTCGACCACCGCGGTCTTGCCGACGCCGGGCTCACCGATCAGCACCGGGTTGTTCTTGGTGCGGCGGGTGAGCACCTGGCTGACGCGCCGGATCTCACTGTCCCGTCCGATGACGGGGTCGAGCTTGCCCTCGCGGGCACGGTCGGTCAGGTTGATGCCGAACTGCTCGAGGGCGGACTGCTGTTCCTGGTTCGGGGATCCGGTCTGCGGGGTGGTCATGCGCTCCTCCTGGAGATGCTCCTTCTGAAAGTTGAGTTTGGTTGACTCAAGTTTAGCATTCGGTGGTGCGCGGCTCCACCACCTCTCACCTCTCGCGGGCGACCTCGTCCCAGACGGCCGCCGCCACCTCGCGCTTGGTCCCGGCCGCGGTCCGCGCCAGGGCCCCTCCGCGACCGAGGATGTGCACGGCGTTCTCGCCACGCTCAAAACCCTGCTCCCAGCCGACCTCGTTCACCACCAGCAGGTCGACCCCCTTGCGCTCCTGCTTGCCGCGGGCACGGGCGAGCAGCTCGGCCTCGTCCTCCGGGGTCTCCGCCGCGAACGCGACGATGAGCTGCCCTTCCCGCCGGATGTCGACGAGCGCGGCGACGATGTCCTCGTTCTCGACGAGTTCGATCGTGCCGACGCCGCCACGGTCCTTGGTGAGCTTGCGGGCGGAGACCTCGACCGGACGGTAGTCGGCCACCGCCGCCGCCATCAACACGACGTCGGCCGTCGCCGCCTCCTCCTTCGTCGCCGCGGACAGCTCGGCGGCTGTGCCGACCCGCACGATCCGGATGTGCGGGTGGCGGGCCTCCGCGAGCACATCCCCGGAGACGTTCGCCGCGACGAGCACCACCTCCGCGCCGCGCGCCGCCGCCTCCGCCGCGAGCGCGACCCCCTGGCGGCCGCTGCTCCGGTTGCCGAGGAAGCGCACCGGATCGATGGGCTCCCGCGTGCCGCCCGCCGAGACGACGACCCGCACGCCTGCGAGGTCGCCCGGGGCCAGCAGCGCCTGGACAGCGGCGAGGATCTCCTCGGGCTCGACCATGCGACCGGGGCCGCTGTCGCCGCCGGCCAGTTCGCCGTCGGCGGGGCCGACCACGTGCACGCCGCGGTCCCGGAGCGTGGCCATGTTCGCCTGCGTGGCGGGGTTCCGCCACATCTCCGCGTGCATCGCGGGGGCGACGAGCACGGGCGCCTCGGTCGCGAGCAGCGTCGTGCCGAGGAGGTCGTCGGCGAGGCCCGCGGCCATCTTCGCGAGGGAGTTCGCCGTCGCCGGGGCGATCACGACGAGGTCCGCCCCCTGCCCCAGCGCGACGTGCCGCACGCGGGCGACATCCTCGTGCACGCTCGTCGTCACCGGGTGCCGGCTCAGCGCCTCCCAGGTCGGCAGGCCCACGAAGCGCAGCGCATCCTCCGTGGGCACGACGGTCACGTCGTGACCGGCCTTGGTGAGCAGGCGCACGAGGTGCACCGTTTTGTACGCGGCGATGCCGCCCGTGACTCCCACGACGATGTTCACGCCTCGATTCTGCCCCAGGGTCCGGACGCCCGGGCCGTCGCGTGCGGATCCGTCCCCGCCCGTCCCGGCCGACCTAGACTCGGAGGCGTGTGCACGGTGGTGATCGATGTCGAGGCCGCGGGTTCCGCGCGGCTGCTGGCCGTCCGCGACGAGGACCCGGCCCGGGAGTGGGATGCTCTCGGCCCGTGGTGGCCCGAGGAGTACCCGGGAGTGATCGGCATCCGCGACCGCCGCGCCGGTGGGGCCTGGCTCGCCGTGAACCCCGCCGAACGACGCCTCGCCGTGCTCCTCAACCGCGCCGACGTGCAGGACCTCTCCGCGACCGCGGCCGTCTCCCGCGGGACCCTTCCGCTCGCCGCGGTCACCGGTCGCTCTCCGCAGGGAGCCCCGCCGATGCACGGCTTCAATCTGCTCGAAGTCGGTCCGGAGGGCGCGCGAGTGCTCTCGTGGGACGGTGCCGAGTTGCGGGAGACCCCGATCGAGCCCGGGACCCACATGATCGCCCACGACGACCTCGACGACGAGGGGACCCCGCGCATCGCCGCGTGGCTCCCGGAGTTCCGGGCGCTCGGGCCCGCCGCGGCGAGCGCCGACTGGGCGACCGAGTGGACCGCGCTCCTCGGAGCCTCCGCGGACCTGCCCCCGGAAGACGACCGCGCCATCATCCGCGACAACCGCCCGCACGGGTACCCGACACAGTCCCTCCTCTACGCGGTCGCCACGATCACGCCCGCCGGGGTCGACGTCCGCGACGTCACCCTCCCCTCCCCCGCCCACTGGCTCTGACCCCCTCTTTCCCTCTCCCCTCTCCACCTCTCCACCCCTCGCGCCGCGGGATCAAAACCGCGCCCCCGCCCTCCGCCCGCGGCCCCTTTCTGATCCCGCCCGGCCCGCCGCTTCCCGCGCAGGATCGAAAACGCACCCGGCCGTCCATCCCGCGGGGCCTTCCTGATCCCGCACCGATGCGGGCGATCGACTCTCGGCTCGACGAGCACCCTGCGGACGTGCCGTGCGATGCCCGCCGGCGCGGGCTGGACCAGAATGCCGCGGCCTGTCGCGGGACCGTTCGGCCTGATGCGGGACGGTCAACGCTCCGGATCCGGCTCGGTGCCGCGCGTTTTTGATCCCGCACGACAGCGGGGGACGGTCGCGAGGCCGACGGGCAGAAGCGGGACGGAAAACGCCCCGGACGCGGGGCATTCACGCGCGTTTTCGATCCCGCACGACTGCGGGGGCGGGTAGGGGGACCGTGGCGGGACGGAAAGTGGCCCGGATGCGTGGAAACGGGGCACGAAATTGATCCCGCACCGCCGAAGGAATGAGCGGGCGGGACGGGGCGGAAGGGGCGGGGTCAGGCGGCGGGGAGGGCGGCGGGGAGGGCGTCGGCGCAGGAGAAGCGGGCGCGGTAGGCGGTGGGAGTCACGCCCAGCACGCGGGCGAAGTTCTGCCGGAGGACGGCCGCGGAACCGAAGCCGCAGTCCGTCGCGATGTGTTCGAGCGGAAGATCGGTGCGCTCGAGGAGGCGCTGGGCCTGGATGATCCGCTGTCGGCCGAGCCACGCCGCAGGGGTCGCCCCGTACTCGGCCTTGAAGCGGCGCGCGAAGGTCCGCGGCGACATGAGTGCCCGTGCTGCGAGCTGGTCGACCGTCAGGTCTTCGCGGAGGTTCTCCACCGCCCAGTCGGCCACCACGGCGAGCGAATCCGTGGGCGCGACCGGGATGGGGCGATCGATGAACTGCGCCTGACCCCCGTCCCGTTGCGGCGGCACGACCATCCGACGCGCGATCCGGTTGGTGATCTCCGCCCCGAGCTCCTGTCGCAGCAGGTGCAGGCAGGCGTCGATGCCCGCGGCGGTGCCCGCGCTGGTGATGATGCGGCCGTCCTGGACGAAGAGCACGTCCGGGTCGATGTCGACGGCGGGGTACATGTCGGCCATTGTGTGCGCGTACATCCAGTGCGTCGTCGCCCGCCGCCCGTCCAGCACTCCGGCCGCGGCGAGGATGAACGACCCGCTGCACACGCTCATGACCCAGGCGCCGCGCGCCACGGCCTCGCGGGCCAGGTCGACGAGGAGCGGGTCGATGTCGCCCCAGACCTCGCGCGGCACCGGGCAGAACACGACGAGGTCGGCCTCCGCGGCGAAGGACAGATCGTGTTCCACGTTGATGGAGAAGCCGATCTTGGAGCGCACGACCCCGGGCCGCGGGGCGACGATGCGGAAGTCGAAGTTCGGCACCCCGTCGGCCGATCGGTCGAGGCCGAACGCCTCGCAGGCGACCCCGAACTCGAACGGCGCGAAGCCGTCCTGCACCACGCACGCAACGGTCTTCATCACAGCTCCCGGAATGGCAGTTTTCCTACGCACAGTGCCCGATCCGCCACTCGTGGCAGCATAACACCGAGCGTAGCTTTTCTGCCATGGTACTCCCCATCCTCCTCCTCGCCCTCGTCATCTGGGCGGTCGTCGCCACCTTCGTCGAACTGCGGCGCGACGGCTACCGCCCGACCCCCACCGACTGGAGCCGCGTCGCCGGTCAGGACGCCCTGTCGCAGGCCGACCCCGGCCACGTCTACCGCTGACCTGCCGACAATCCGCGAGGAGGGCTACGCTCGGGTCATGAGCGACCCCCAGCAGCCCGGACAGCCCTCGCGCGACGGCGCCGTCGACCCGGCCGCGACCCCGACCCCTCCGTCGCTCCCGGCGGAGCCGCAGTACCCCGGCGCGCAGGCCCCCGCACCGGGAGCGCCGTACGCCCCCGGCCTCGGCGGGGGTCATGTCTTCCCCACCGCCACCCCGCAGGCCTCCCCCACCGCGATACCGCAGCCGTCACCGACCGCACCGGGATTCGTCCCCGGATCCGCCGGCATCCCGCCCTATGGCGCACCGGCCCCGAGCACATCCGGCAACGGCCTCGGGCGCGCCGCCTTCATCGTCGCGCTGGTGACCCTCGCGATCGACGTGTTCCTGATCCTCGCGCGGCCGTTCGTCTACATGTCGGACCGGACCTACAGCCTGATCGGCCTGATCGAGGGGGCGTCGGGCATCCTCACCTTCCTCGGCTACGGGGCTGCGCTCGTGCTCGGCCTCATCGCGGCGCGACGCCCGGGTCCGCGGCTGCTCGCCGGGATCGCCATCGGCATCTCGGGCGCCGGTCTGCTGACGATCGTGCTGAGCTGGCTCTCGTCGACCTTCTACGGGTTCCTGTGACCGCTCAGGATCGCGGGAGCACCCGCTCGTAGACCTCGATCATGGCGGCCGTCCGCGACGACTGCCGGAAGGCGTCCGCCACGGCGGGCACCGGCCGCGGCGCGGTCCCGTCCGCGATGTCCGCGGCCGCCTGCCGCAGCGTCGCGGCGAGGGCCTCGATCCGTTGCGCCTCGACGGCTCGTCCGCGAGCGTGCGGATCCGTCGTCGGCACCGCCCAGAGCCCGCCCTGGAGTTCCGCGGCGATGTCGGGATCGCACACGACGGAGGGCGTGCCGAGGGTGGCCGCCTCGAACGGCGTCATGCCCTGGGTCTCGAACCCGATGGACGTCTGCACGAGCGCATCGGCGGCGGCGATCCGCTCCAGCGTCTGCGCATAGGAGAGTCGGCCGGCGAACCGTACGTCCGCACGTCCCGCGACGATGCGTTCGGCAGCGGTGCGCTGTCCGCCGCCGCCGATCACTTCGAGGTCTGCGTCGATGCCCGCGTCGACCCAGGCCTGGAGGAACGGGAGCAGGCGCTTCTCCGGACTCATCCGCCCGAGCCAGACGAAGCGCGCGCGCCCCGGCGTCCGTTCGGCGGGGGACGCTGCGAGGGTCTGCGCACGGACGTCATCGTCGATGCCGTTCCACACGACGTCGACCGTCCGCGCCACGCCGTTCTGCTCCAGGCGTCGCGCGAAGTGCCCTGACGGGGCCGTGACGGCGGCGGCGCTCGCCGCGAGACCGCGGAGGTACGACCACCCGTCGCTGCCGCCGACCGGCATGCCGATACCGCGGAGGGCGGCGCGGCGCCAGAGGTTGAGCACGGCGAGCACGGGCCGGTGCAGCGGGGTGACTGCGGCGAGCCCCACATCGACGCGGTTGTGCATCGTGTGCACGACCGGAATCCCGTGCCGGGCGGCGAAGCGGTGGCCGATGAAGGCGCCCCAGAAGTCGGCCTGCACGTGGACGAGGTCGACGGGCGGGCGGTGCGCCATGGCCCGGTCGAGAGTCCGATCGGTCGCCCGCCCCGGCCAGGTCATCGCGTACTCCCGGTCGAGGGTGATCGGCAGCGACGGAAGGTCGACGTTCCCCTCGGATGGCGCGGCGTCGTCGCGCCGTGCGTGCATGCGGGGCGCGACGACCGTCACGGTGTGCCCGGCTCGCTCCAGGAACGTCCGCTGCAGCCGCATCGACACCTGCGCCCCGCCGAGGGAGTCGAGGTGCTGATCGGCGAAGAAGACGACGTGCATCCGCGTCACTCGGGCAGCGGCTCGTCGCGGTACAGCGCCTCGAAGGTGTCGAGCGTGCGGTTGATGTCGTGGATGGCCACACCGTCGAGGGACGCCTTCTGCATCCGCTCGTACTCGCCGGGGGAGGCGGTCAGCACGGCGGTGAGCTTCGCGGCGAGGTCGTCGACGTCTCCCGGCGTGAAGAGGTGGCCGTTCTCGCCGTCGTGCACGAGGTGCGGCAGGGCGACGGCGTCCGCGGCGACGATCGGCAACGCCGATGCCATCGCCTCCATCGTCGCGATGGACTGTAGCTCGGCGATCGACGCGATGACGAAGAGGCTCGCACGGGACAACAGCGCCCGCAGCTCCTCGTCGGTGGTCCGGCCGTGGAAGGTGACCCGGTCCGACAGCCCGAGCTGTGCCGTCAGGTGCTCGAGCTGCTTGCGCTGGTCTCCGCCGCCGACGATGTCGAACGTCGTGTGCAGCGCCGGGTCGAGCTTGGTCATCGCCTTGAGGATGACCTCGACCTGCTTCTCCGCCGTCAGCCGGCCCACGAACACGAGCCGGTTCTCCTCGCGCGGGGCGATGACCGGGGTGTACTGGGAGCGGTCGATGCCGCAGCTCACCGGGATGACGCCGCGCACCTCGACCGTCTTCTCCAGGAAGTCGGCGGCCCGACGCGTCGGCGTGGTGATCGCCCGCGTCAGGTCGAAGGTGCGCTTCGCGTCGGCCCAGGCGAACTTGAGCACCATGTCGTCGACGAACTTCGGCATTGTCGTGTGGTCGAGGATGTTCTCGGCCATGACGTGGTTCGTCGCGATGACCGGGATGCCGCGCTGCTTCGCGATGCGGGCGAGTCCGCGACCGATCACGATGTGGGACTGGATGTGCACGACGTCGGGCTGCACGGCGTCGAGCACCTTCCGGGCGTAGTGCTTGGAGCGCCACGGCCACACGAAGCGCAGCCAGTCGTGCGGGGCCCAGCGCACGGAGGGCAGGCGGTGGAGCGTCATCGGCTCCCCCTCGATGACCTCGGTGCGGGGCGCGGTGCGACGGTAAGCCTGGTTGGGGGCGACGACGTGCACCTCGTGCCCGCGCTGCACGAGCCCGGCGGCGAGACGCTCGGCGAAGCGGGCGGCGCCGTTGATGTCGGGCGCGAACGTGTCGCAGCCGAGGAGGATCTTCAGCGGACGGGGCTGTACGGCGGTGGCGTCGCGCGACGCATCGATCGGATCGTCGGAGGAGGTCACAGAGATGCCTAACGGGGTGGCGGCCAAGGAGAAGCCCTGGTCGGGCGGTGGCAACTCTACCCGAGGGCCCTGTCCCCGACGCCGAGCCATACCGGCATCCTTCAGCCTCGGCCGATACCGTGAAGCCATGCGACTGCACGCCGACGCCGACCCCCAGCTGTGGATCCCCGTGACGGACTCGCTCGGGTGGAGGGGACGCCGGCATCGCAAGGCCGCGATCCGGATGCTGCTCGGCCAGGTGAACGCCGCGGTCGGCGCGACGGAGCGCCCCGGTTCGCGGTTCGGAGCCTGGGCGATGAGCCAGGCCGCGCCGATGCTCATGAAGAAGGCCGACGGCCGGGTGCTCGCGTGGACGTGGAAGGCGGAGCCGGACCTCGTCGTGGCGATGGCGACGGTGCAGGCGCTGACCCCCGACATCCGGATCGCCCGCGCGTCGATGCCGATGGAGTACGACGACACGACCTCCTTCCCGACCCGGCTCGGCGTCGGCGAGAAACTCGTGGTCCCGACCCCGCCCTCGCCTTCGGCGCCGCCCTTCGCGACCTACACATGGGACACCGGTACGCACCTGGTGACCCTGACCGCCGTCTGCAGCGACCGGGAACGCTTCGGCACGCTCATCGGCGCGCTGGACGAGCTGGCCCGCAGCCTCCGCATCGCCGACGACCTCACCGGCGGCGAGTCGCCCGACGTCCTCCGCCTCCCGCCCGCCTGACAGCGGATGCGGATGCCGATGAACACTGTCGCGCGGTCCCCGCGCATCGTCGACGGCTCACGATCGGTCCACCCGAACGGCCGCTTCCCGTCTGCGGCGCTCGGGCTCGTCGGCATCCTTCCTCTGCTGCCCCTGCTGCTGGCGATCATTGATACCCGTCCAGGCTTCCGCCTCATCCTGATCGCACTCGCTCTCTACGCCGCGATGCTCGCGGTCGCGCTCTGGGTCTGGGTGCGGTCCTTGCGCGAACGCCTGATCCGAATCGAGGCAAGCGGCCCGCTGCGATTCACGCCGTCCACGGGCGTCCGCATCTCCTCGTGGCTCGTTCCCGTGACGGGCCTGCTTCCCGCAGCGGCGGCCTTCCTCGTTCACGCCCTGGGCCTTCCGACGATGGGCGGTCGGCTTCTCGAATGGGGCCCGTACGTGCTCGCCGTCGTCTCGCTCGTCGGCCTCGGTCGGGAAGTCCTCGCGCAAGGCCACCCGCTGGGTCTCGTACTCGACGAGAGGGGCCTGCACGGAGTCCGCAGATCCGCCCGGGTCGAAGCCTCCTGGGAGGAGATCGGCACCACCACGCCTGTCGGCCCACACGGGCCGAAGCTGGCGATCTCGATCGCCGGACGCGCCCCCGTGATCCTCGATGCGCATCACCTGGGGTCTGACCCGGCAGCAGTGGCCTCCGTCGTCTCCTTCTTCCGCGACGCCCCCGATCAGCGACCTGCGCTGGTCGACGGCGTCGCGGCGATGCGCACCGTCGAGGACGCGCACCGATCCCGCCCGGCGGGATGAGAAACGCGCCTCCCGTAGGGCGGGGAGGCGCGTTTCTGGTCCGGCGCGGAGCGCCCGGCGCGAGGAGGCCGGGGGCTCAGCGGACGATGCGGAGCGTGCGGACCTCGAAGGGGCGGAGGTGGAGCCCGCCGCCGAGGCGGGGCGCCTCGATCTCGTCCTCGATCAGGCTCACCTCGCGCACCTCGCGGTGCTCGAAGCCGACCGACAGCTCGCCGACCGCCCGGCGCCCGAGCGCCTCGTACACCCGCACGATGACGTCGCCGAAACCGTCGTCGGCGAGCTTCACGGCGGAGACGACGATCCCCTCGCCCGACACCTCCACCAGCGGCTCGACCTCGCGCGCCCCGCGGATCACCGTGGGCGTGCTGTTGAGGCGGATGCCCTCGGCCGTGGCGATCGCGGCGTCGGCGCCGATCACGAGGCCGACCTCGATCTCGTGGAGCCCGTGATCCGTGTCCGGGTCGGGGAAGCGCGGCGCCCGCAGCAGGGAGAGCCGCACGGTCGTGGTGACGCCGTCCTCGCCGACCTCGCGCGTCGTGTCGTACCCGTAGATCGAGTCGTTCACGAGAGCCGCACCGAAGTCCTGCTCCCGCACCAGCACGTAGCGGTGCATCGAGGTCTCGAACTTCGCCGCCTCCCAGCTCGTGTTCGTGTGGGTGACGCGCGCCTGGTAGCCGAACTGCGTCTCGGCTTCGGTGTGCGACGCCTGGATGTCGAGCGGGAAGGCGAGCTTGAGCAGCTTCTCGGTCTCGTGCCAGTCGATGTCGTTGCGCAGCAGCACGGTGCGCGACTGCGGCGCGAGAAGGATCGTCTGCGTGATGGTCGACTCCGAGAACGGACGCACGACGACGATCTGCGCGACACCGTCCACGAGCGACGCTTCGATCGACGAGACCGCCGTGAGGTCGTCGACGCTGTTGCGGTAGTAGCGGTCGATGTCCCACGCGTCCCACATGTTCGGGAAGTCCTGGTGCAGCTGGAACAGGTTCGCGGCCTTGCCTGCGGCGACCGTCTCCCGCCCCGTGGCCTTGTCGACGGCGGAGACGATCAGGCCCTCGCCCGAGACGAGCACGGACACGAGATCGTTCTCGATCCGCCATCCCGGGTGGGTCGCTGAGCCTGCCGAAGCGTCCTCGACGAGCGAGACCGGCCCTTCGACGGGCTCCGGGACCCACGAGGCGCCGAGTGCGCGCCCCCGACCGACCGACGTCGGCTCGAACAGCAGCTCGCGGTCGCCCTCCCCGGCGAGCGACCGGCGCGCGGCGTCAGCGATGTCGCGCGCATCCGAGAGCACGTCGGACAGCACGGCGACGGCCTCGCGGTGCACCCACGCGATCGAGGTTCCGGGCAGGATGTCGTGGAACTCATGCAGCAGCACGGCCTGCCAGAGCCGGTCGAGCTCGGCCTGCGGGTACGCGGCGCCGGTGCGCACGGCGTCGGTCGCGGCCCACAGCTCGGCCTCCACGAGCGCGTGCTCGGCCCACCGGTGCAGCGCCTTCGTGGCGTGCTGGCTCGTGAGCGTGCCGCGGTGCAGCTCGAGGTAGAGCTCGCCGACCCACACGGCCGGGTTCGGCAGCTCGGCCTTGGCGGCGTCGAAGAACACGTCCGGGTGCTCCCACACCACCTGCGCGCTGCCCTCGAGGTCGCGCAGCCGCTCGGCCTTGCCCGTCATCTCGCGCGTCGTGCCGCCGCCGCCGTCACCCCAGCCGACCGGGGCGATCGACCGCGAGCTGCGGCGGTTCTCCTTGAACTGCCGCGAGGCCTTCGCGACCTCCATGCCGCTCAGCTGCGAGTTGTAGGTGTCCATGGACGGGAAGTGCGTGAACACCTGCGAGCCGTCGATGCCCTCCCAGAGGAAGGAGTGGTGCGGGAAGACGTTCTGCTGGTTCCACGAGATCTTCTGCGTGAAGAACCACTCGAACCCGGCACGGCGCATCAGCTGCGGAAGGGCCGGCGAGTAGCCGAAGCTGTCCGGCAGCCATACGCCCTTCGAACGGATGCCGAACTCGCGCTCGAAGAAGCGCTGCCCGTGCGAGAACTGCCGCACGAGCGACTCCCCCGTCGGCATGACGGTGTCGGACTCCACCCACATGCCGCCCAGCGGCAGGAAGCGTCCGGCGGCGACCGCGGCCTTGACCCGCTCCCACACCTCGGGACGGTGCTCCTTGATCCAGGCGTACTGCTGCGCGCTCGACATGCCGTACTGGAACTCGGGCTGCTCCTCGATGAGCGTGGTCATGGACGAGGTGGTGCGCGCGACCTTGCGGATCGTCTCGCGCACCGGCCACAGCCAGGCGGAGTCGATGTGCGCGTGGCCGACGGCCGAGATCCGGTGCGCACTCGCTTCGGCCGGAGCCGCGAGGACATCCGCGAGCCGGGCCCGCGCGTCACCGGCGGTCTCCACGATGTGCTGCAGGTCGAGCACGTCGAGCGCGTCGTCCAGCGCCTGCAGGATGCGCATGCGGCGCGGCGACGTGGCGGGGAGCTCCGCCTGCAGCTCGAACAGCACCTCGAGGTCGAGGGACAGATCGAACACCTCGGGCTCGAACACCGCGAGGTCGAGGCGCCGCAGCCGGTACAGCGGCTCCTTCGAGGAGGTGAGGATGTCGCCCTCCTGCGTCGGCAGGAAGGGGTGGTAGTCGAGGAGGACGGGGTTGGACGCGCCCTCCAGGTAGAGCTCGACGGCCTCGTCACCCGCGGCGGTCTCGGCGATCGGGACCCACTGGTTGCGCGGGTTGATGCTCTTGATCGGCGTGCCGTCCGGCCGGTAGGCGAGGGCCTCGCACTGGAACCCCGTCATGTTCACGTCGAAGCCCAGATCGATCAGCGCCTCGACCCGGCGGCCTGCCCATTCCGCGGGCACCCGACCGGTGAGCTTGAACCACGTCGTCCCCCACGCCGGGCCCCACAGCTCGCCGACCGCGGCGGGGGTGAACGAGAGCGCCAGGCCCTCCGCCGGGGCGATGGGCTCTCCGGAGAGCTGGTGCGCCTCGACCGTGAGGGGGATCGCGGCCGAGTGGATCGCCGGGCGGATGCGCTCTTCGAGGACCCGCTTGACGCGGCCGACGGTGAGCGAGGTGTCGTCATGCATGGTGGGGTTCTCCGGGCTCGACGGTGAGGGACTGGGTTCGATGCGTGTCGTTACTAAAACGATCTAGCACGGGAGTCTACGGCACGTTCTCCGCTGCTTTCGAGAGGCTAAACCGATCAAGTAGGGTGATGCCTATGACCCCGGGGAAACGCGTGACCATCGCGGATATCGCGCGCATGGCCGGCGTCTCCCCCGGCGCCGTATCGTTCGCCCTCAACGGTCGTCCCGGCGTGAGCGAGGAGACGCGGCAGCGCATCCTCTCGATCATCGAGGAGCACCACTGGCAGCCGAGTTCCGCCGCGCGCGCCCTCGTCGGCGCCCGGGCCAACGCGGTCGGGTTCGCCCTCGCCCGCCCGGCGCGCTCCCTCGGCTCCGAGGCCTTCTTCACCGACCTCATCGCCGGCATCGAGTCCCGGCTCTCCGAGAGCAAGGTCGGTCTGCAACTCCGCCTCGTCGCCGACATCGACGAGGAGATGGAGGTGCATCGGCAGTGGCGGTCATCGAATCAGGTCGACGGCATCATCCTCATCGACCCGCGCGACGACGACCCGCGCGGCGCGCGCATCACGGCCCTGGACGCCCGCGCCGTCATGATCGGCTCGAAGCCCTCCCCGGACGGCGCGGTGCCCAGCGTGTGGATCGGCGACGACGCCGTCGCGGACACCCTGTTCTCCTACCTCGCCGCCCTCGGTCACGCGCGCATCGCCTACGTCGCCGGTCCGGCCGAACTGGAGCACACCCGTCTGCGCGCCGAGGTGCTGGAGCGGATGGCGGCGGACGGCGTCTCCGGTGAGGTCATCACGACCGACTTCTCCCCCGCCCGCGCCTCCGCCGTGACGCGCGCGCTGCTCTCCGGCCGGCAGCGCCCGACCGCGATCGTGTACGACAACGACGTGATGGCCGTCGCCGGCCTCCGGGTCGCCCAGGAGATGGGCCGGGCGGTTCCCCGCGACGTCTCCCTCGCGTCGTTCGACGACTCGGTCATCGCGGGTCTCATCAACCCGTCGATCACCGCGATGACCCGCGACACGTTCGAGCTCGGCGAGCAGGCCGCCACGCTTCTGCTGCAGCAGATCGAAGCCGGCACCACGCTGCCGAGCGTCCAGGGCCCGACCCCGGTGCTCACCGCTCGCGAGAGCACGGCGCCACCACCCCGCTGAGACCCCGCCTCCCCGCCCACACCCCGGGCTCTCGACGCACGCACCCCGGGGTGTCGACGACAACCCGGGGTCTCGGTGTCAGACGACGGTGTTGACGGAGGCGTAGCGTGTCACGTCGGACGCGGACGGGGCGGGGTGGATGAGACGGTGGATGCCGCGTGCCTCCAGCGCCGCGGGATCCTGTGCGGTGCGGGAGGTCACCAGAGCGGGATCCTCGCCCGCGGCGCAGGCATCGACCCAGGCCTGGAAGACCGCGCCGCCGGGGCTCAGGGCCGCCCGGCTCACCGGCACCTCCTGCTCGTCGACGTCCACCACGATCGCCGTCGGACGAGCCGGAGCCGCGGTGCGGGTGCGCAGCTCAGGGATGAGCTCCGCGAACCGGCGGCCGAGGGGCTTCGCCGCCCCCTCCTGGTCGATCAGCCCGAGGGAGTACTCCAGCTCCGGGAAGTCGGCGAGCTCCCGGCTCACGTCGTGCGAACACCACCAGGTCACACCCCAGAGGTTCTCGGTGCGGAGAGCCGAGCGCACGGTGGCCTCGAGGAACCCGGGCATCTCGCTCTCGTCGAGACAGTTCGAGGGGGCACCCACCTCCTGCAACCAGATGGGCCGGGCGGGATCCGTCGCGAACGCGCGGGACAGCTCGATGAGGTACTCCGCGTGGCGGTCGGCGGCGATCGAGCGACCTCCGTAGCGCTGCGCCGTGCCGTTGAAGATCCAGGAGTGGATGGTCGTCATCGCGCCGAGCCGGGAGGCATGCGCCGGCGTGAACCCGTGATCGTCCATGTACCAGACCGCGTCGTACTCGCTGTGCACGTGCGGCAGCCCGGGAGCTCCCCGGTCCGCGGCGGCGAGCAGGGCCTCGATCCACCCGCCGGCCTCATCCGTCGTGACCGGCCACGGCGAGGGATGGGTGTGCGCCGAGAACTGGTTCGTCTCGTTGCCGAGCGTGAGCCCGAGGAAGTTCGGGGCGTCCCGCAGGGCACCGGCGAGCCGCTCCACGAGCTGCGCCTGGCCGTCCAGGGCGCTCGGATCGGTGAACATGTTCCGGTCGTGCCAGGTGTACAGCCAGGACGGGACGAAGTCGAAGCTCGACAGATGCCCCTGGATGACATCGACGCTCGCGTCCAGGCCGAACTCGGCGGCGATGTCGACCATAGTGCGCACGTCGTCGATCGCCTTCGCCCGGATGAGGGTGCGGTTGGGCTGCAGGACGGTCCAGAGCGGGAACACGCGCACGTGGTCGAGGCCGAGTGCGGCGAGGGCCGCGAAGTCGCGACGCACGTCGTCCGGGGTGAAGTCGAGCCAGGAGTGCATCCAGTCCGTCGACGGCGTGTAGTTCGCCCCGAAGCGGAGAGGGGCGTCGAGAGCGCCGCGCTGCGTCATGTGTGCACCTTTCGTACCGCGCCCTCCTGCGAGGACATGTCGCATCACTATAACGCTTGAGCATCGCCGTCGATAGGGCACACCTTGACACCGGCCGGATCGGATGGTTTCATCTGCTAAAGCGCTGTAGTCCCTTCGTCGGACCACGCCGAATCGCCCGCCTCGAGGAAGAAGCACGATGAAAGTTCCCGCACGCATTGTCGCTCTGGCAACCTTCACGATCGGCGCCCTGGCGCTCGTGAGCTGCACCGGAGGGGGCGCCGCCTCCGACGACGCCGGCCCCATCGACACCTCCGGCGAGCTCAGCGGAACCATCCAGTTCCAGACCTGGTCGCTGAAGAACGAGAAGTTCACGCCGTACTTCGAAGACCTCATCGCCGCCTTCGAGGAAGAGCACCCGGACGTGACCGTCGAGTGGCTCGACCAGCCCGGCGACGGCTACCAGGAGAAGATCCTGAGCCAGGCGAACGCCGACACGCTGCCCGACGTGCTCAACCTGCCGCCGGACATCGCCTACCCCCTCGTCGCGGCGGGGAAGCTCGTCGATCTGGACACCGCGGATCCGGACCTGAAGGCGGCGTATAACGCCGGGGCCTGGGACGCGTACAGCCAGTACCCCGGCGTCGAGGGCACCTACGGCCTGCCCTGGTACCTCTCCAGTGACGCGTCCTGGTGGAACCTCGCCCAGCTCGCCCCGTACGGCGTCACCGAGGAGAACCTCCCGACGACGGTCGACGAGCTGCTCACACTCGCGAAGGACGTCGCCACGGAGTCCGGCGGCAAGGTCCAGCTCCTCTCCTCGATCCCGGCGCTCGACACCTTCACCGCCGCCGGCATGGAGGTCATCAACGAGGAGGGCGAGTTCGACTTCAACACCGACGAGGCCGCCGCGATCATCGAGCAGTACGCCGACGCCTACGCGGCGGGCGCGATGCCCGCGGAGGCACTGACCGGTGACTACGGCGGGAACGCGGAGGCGTACATCCAGGAGAAGGTCGCCTTCACGACCGGCGGCACCGGCTTCACGACCGATCTGCAGAAGGACGCCCCGGCACTGCTGGAGAACACCGTCGCCACCCCGCGCCTCGGTGTCGCCCCGCTCTACGTGCAGGGCCTCAACGTCTCCGCCGACTCCGACAACAAGGAAGCGGCCCTCGCGTTCGCCGAGTTCGCGACGAACGAGGAGAACCAGGTCGCGTTCTCCTCCCTCGCGGTCGGCACCGCCCCGGGCACGGCCGACGGCGGCGACCAGGTCGTCGAGAACATCGCCTCCTCGGTCACGGACGAGAAGCAGCTCGCCGCGATCGACACCGTGTTCGGCGCGATGAAGGACGCCAAGGCGCTGCCGTTCCAGTGGACCTCGGACATGGCCACCTACATGACCCAGCAGATCGCTCTCGCCGTGAACGGCGAGGCCGACGCCAAGACGCAGCTCGACAAGATCGTCGAGTACGCCAACGCGAACCGCGTGGACCAGTGAGCATGCGCGCGGACACCGGCACCCGGAAGCGGAGGTCGACGATGAGATCCCACAAGTGGTTCACCCCGTGGCTGCTCCTCGCCCCGGCCGTGATCTGGGTGCTGGTGTTCGCGCTCTGGCCGTTCCTGAACACCGTCGTCCTCAGCTTCACGGACGCCCGCCCCCTGCGGACCCCGGAGTTCGTCGGCGGCGCGAACTACGAGCGCATGTTCGGCGACGAGATGTTCTGGAACGCGCTGACCACCTGCCTCATCTACGTGGTCGTGTGCGTGCCGCTGCTCACGATCCTCCCGCTGCTCCTCGCCCTCCTCGTACAGAAGAAGCTCCCCGGCATCTCGTTCTTCCGCACCACGTTCTATTTCCCCGTCATCGCCTCGGTCGTCGTCGTCGCCCTCATCTGGACCTGGCTGTTCGACAGCCGGGGCATCATCAACCAGACACTGGAGTTCCTCGGCCTCATCGATCAGCCGATGGCCTTCCTCGTCGACCGCTGGCTGCTGCTCGGCTGCGCGATCCTGCTCACGGTGTGGAAAGGACTCGGGTACTACATGGTGGTGTACCTCGCCGCCCTGGGGAACGTGGGCAAGGAGCTGCACGAGGCCGCGATGCTCGACGGTGCGAGCTCCTTCCGCCGCTTCCTCTCCGTCACGATCCCGTCCGTGCGCGGGGCGATGCTCCTCATCGCGGTGCTGATCGCCGTGTCCGCCATGCGCGTGTTCGCCGAGCTCGACGTGCTCTCCAAGAGCACGGGCGGCCCCGGCGGCTACGACATGTCGCTCGTGATGCTCATCCGCCAGGTGGGCTCGGGCCTGAACGGCAACATCGGCTACGCATCCGCGATCAGCGTGGCGCTGTTCCTCCTCACGCTCGTGCCGCTCGCGGCGATCGCGTTCATGAACCGCGAGAAGAAGGCGAAGGTCTCCGCATGACGACTCTGACGACGCCCCCGGTGGAGAGCACTCCGCCCGTGGAGGAGGCACCGCGGCCCGGCCGCGAACGCATCTTCCGCCGCCGCGGCTCCGGAGACTTCAGCAAGCCCACGCTCGGCGGACTCATCGGCCGGTACGCGCTGCTGCTGTTCGTCCTCTTCCTCGTCATCGGCCCCTTCGTCTGGCAGCTCTCCACGTCGTTCAAGGGACCGCAGGAGAACATCTACTCCTTCCCACCCGAGCTCATCCCCCGCGATCCGACGCTGCAGAACTACACGAGGGTCGCCGACATCGTCCCCGTCTACCTCTACGCCTGGCACTCGCTGCTCGTCTCGCTCGGCACCGTGCTCAGCAACGTGATCCTGGCCACGTTCGCCGGCTACGCCCTGGGCTGCATGCGCTTCCGCGGGAAGTGGATCGTCATGGGCATCCTGCTGTCCACGCTGCTGTTCCCCGGCGAGGTCACGGTCACCAGCAACTTCCTCACCATCCGTGCGCTCGGGCTCGCCGATACCCTGTGGGGCGTGTTCCTCCCGGGAGCGATCAGCGCCATGAACGTGCTGCTCGTCGCCACCGCGTGCCGCATGATCCCGAAGGACGTGCTCGACGCGGCCACCGTCGACGGTGCGACCACGTGGCAGCGCATCCGGCACATCGTGTGGCCGAACATCCGCGGCATGGTCTCGGTGGTGGCGATCTTCGCCTTCATCGGCGCGTGGGACGACTACCTCTGGCCGCTCATCGTGCTGTCCGACCCGGCCAAGTACACCCTGACCGTGGGCATGGCCTACCTCAACAGCAGCTTCTCGGTCGATCCGCGACTCATCGCGGCCGGCACCATGATCGCGCTCGTTCCGATCGTCATCATGTTCTCGTTCACGCAGCGCTTCTTCTTCAAGGGCGTGCAGGAGGGTGCGCTGAAGGGGTGAGCGCGCCGCTGCTCCGCCCGGACTCCGGTCCCGCGGATCCTCCGTCGTCGCGCGCGAACGCCGGAGTGCTCCCCGGCCCGGTCTTCGCGTACACGTTCGACCCCTCCCGCGGGGCGCAGCGGATCGACGTCCCCGGCCTCGACGGCATCGTCCGCACCCCGGACACCGTGCTGCACTGGGCGTTCTACGCCGACGGCCCTGCGGCGACCCTCGCGCCGTGGGCCGGGCTCGCGGTCGCCGTCGACGTGCGGACCCCCGACGGCAGCCGGCTGAGCGACATCGCCGCCGTCCGCGACCGCTACGACTTCCCGCTCACGGCCGAGGGGCAGTTCGCCGCCCGGTGGAGCATGCCCGAGCAGTGGAACGCCGACAGCGTCGCCCTCGCGCCCCTCGCCGTCGGGACGGGCACGGTCGAGCTCGTCCTCGGCACGGCCGAGCTGGCGAGCACGCCGGATGTGCCCGCAGAGGTCAGCGGCTTCGTCCAGGTCCGCATCGAGGAGCGCCCTGGCCCCGGCGATCTCCCGCCCGTCGAGCGGGTCGACACCCGGCGCGGCTCCCACTCCGGCCCCCGCTTCTCCCGCGGGAACACGATCCCGGCGGTCGCCGTGCCGCACGGCTTCACCTTCGTCACGCCCGCGACCGACGCGGCGGACCCGCGCTGGCCCTATCGTCCGTTCGTGCACGACGATCCGCAGGGACGGCGTCTCGAAGCCTTGCAGTTCTCGCACCAGCCCAGCCCGTGGATCGGCGATCGCGCGGTGCTCCAGCTCATGCCGTTCCTGGGGACGCCGACGTCGGACAGGGCGGCCCGGCGTCGCTGGATCGTCCCCGAGAGCGAGCGCGCCCGCCCGCACGAGTACGCCGCGGACCTCGGCGACGGGCTGCAGGTCGAGATGACCGCGACCTCGCACGCCGCGGCGTTCCGCGTGCGGTGCGAGGACCCGCACGCCGCCGTGGGGTTCGTGATCGACCAGCTCACGGACGACGGCCGACTCACCTTCACCGACGCCGGCTTCGAGGGCTGGATCCCCGAGGGGCCTGAGGACTGGGGGAATGCGCCGCGCTGCTACTTCGCCGGGACCGTGCACAGCGCGTCGGACGTCGCGAAGGGCGCCCTGGACGACGACGGGCGTGCCCGGGTCGCGGGCTTCGTCCGCGCCGGGGGCGCCGTCGAGGTGCGGGTCGGGGTCTCGTTCCTCTCCGTCGCGCAGGCTCGGCACAGCCTCGCCCTCGAGGCCCCTCCCGCCGCCCCCTTCGAAGAGCTCCGCGCCCGCGCGGCCACCGCGTGGAACCGCCTGCTCGGGCGCGTGACGATCCCCCCGCTCCCCGAGGCCGAACGCCCGTTCCGCGGCCTGGCCGACGAGGAGCAGCGCGCCCGGATCGCCGCCGCACTCCACCGGATGCACCTGTATCCGAACACGGCGGCGGAGAACGCGGGCACCGCGGACGCGCCGGAGTGGCGCTTCGCCGACGTGTTCGCCGCGCGGACCGCCTTCGGCGAGTCGGCAACGGGGGCGCCGGTCGTGGAGGGCGAGCTCGTCGTCAACAACGGCTACTGGGACACGTACCGCACCGAGTGGCCCGCGCTCGCACTCCTCGACCCCGCGCTGGCCGGGCGCCTGCTGGACGGGCAGCTCGCCCAGTATCGCCGCGGCGGCTGGATGGCCCGCTGGAGCGCCCCCGGGTACGTCGACAGCATGGTCGGCACCTCGAGCGACCAGATCTTCGCCGACGCGGAACGCTGGGACGTGCCCTTCGACCGGGAGGCGGCGTTCGAGAGCGGGTGGCGCCACGCGTGCGAGCCGGGACCCGATCCGCGACGGGGTCGCAAGGGCATCGGCCGCGGGCGCTTCCTCGGCTTCATCCCGTCCGACGTGCCGGAGGGGATGAGCTGGAGCATCGAGAACGCCGTGAGCGACGCCGCCCTCGGCCGGTTCGCCGCCCGACTCGCGGCATCAGCGGCGGCGGACCAGGCCGCGCGCTATCGGGCCTTCGCGCGGTACTTCGCGAATCGCTCCCGCGCGGCGCGCGTGCTCTTCGACCCGGCGTCCAAATTCTTCCGCGGTCGCGCGGCGGACGGGTCGTTCGCGCCGGATTTCGATCCTCGGGTCTGGGGTGGCGACAACGTCGAGACGAACGCCTGGGGCATGTCGGTCGGCATGGTGCACGACGGGCCGGGACTCGCGGCGCTGCACGGCGGGCGGACCGGACTCGGCCGGCACCTCGACGCCCTCTTCGCGGAGCCGGAGACCGCCGACGAGCGCTTCGGCGGTGCGTACGGCACGGTCATCCACGAGCAGCGCGAAGCCCGCGCCCAGCGGTCGGGCATGTGCGCCCTGTCGAACCAGCCGGCCCACCACATCCCCTTCATGTACGCCTTCAGCGACCGGCCGTGGCACAGCGCGGGCCTCGTGCACGGCCTCGCGCGCCGCCTCTTCGCCGGTGCGCACATCGGCCAGGGCTTCCCGGGCGACGAGGACAACGGAGAGATGAGCGCCTGGTGGCTCTGGGCCGCGCTCGGCCTGTATCCCCTGGAGCTCGCTGCGGGGTCTCTGCGCATCGGGTCGCCGCTCTCGAACGACATCCGGGTCGCGCGCGGAGACGGCTCGTCGCTGCGCATCCACTCGCGACGGAGCTCCCCCGAAGCCCACGTGCTGGAGGAAGCACGCCTGGACGGACGCCGGCTGCCCACCGCCGACCTCCCGATCGACGCACTCCAGCGAGATACGGTGCTCGAGCTCGTGTTCGGCACGGACCCGGCGCGCGCGTTGGAGAGCGGGGAGGACGCGCTCGACGCGGAGCCGTGGCACCGCGACCTCACGGGCGGAGAGGGAGAGGCCGTCGCCTCCGCGGATGTCCGCGAGGCGCGGCGCCTGTTCGACGACGGCGACCCGCAGGGTGACGAAGGCGTCAGGCTGCCGGAAGGCTCGTGGGTGGGCTGGCGATTCCCCTCACCCCGCGGACTCACCGACATCACCGTCACGAGCCGCGGGCCCGTCGCGGCCGGTGTGCTGCGCGGGGAGGTGGAGGGGGCCGACGGTCGCTGGCACCCGCTCACCACGACGCACCTCGAAGGGCTGGCGCCCGATCGCACGACGCCGTTCGCTCTGGAGACGCGGGTCGTGACCTCGGCCGTCCGCATCCGCGCGGACGCCGAGGTCACGCTCCGTCAGATCGAGCTCTTCGATCTGGACTGACTCACCGCGCCGCTGCGCGGTAGACGGTCGCCTCGCCCTTCAGCGCCTCGGTGATGCCGGAGAGATAGGGCGACTGGTTCGTCGCCGTGAGGTTGTACGCGACATAGACGCCGTACCCGTCAGCCACCGTGCGCTGAGCGAAGTCCGCGGCCGTCGTGGCGCTCGTGTTCGCGAGGTCGATGGCCGCGGCGCCGAGCCGAGCGCGGTCGTCCAGGCCCGGCACGGTGGGAGCATCGTAGGTCGGGTAGTACGGGTTCCAGGCGTGATCGAGCACGCTGCCGGCGTCGAAGAGGCCGAAGTCCGTGGTCGTGTAGGCGGGCCGATGGCATACAGCGTGATGAGCTTGTCCGGCCCGAGCCGGTCGCGCAACGCGGAGGCCAGCCAGCCGAAGGACTGCGGGTTCGGCTGCGGGGTGCCGTTCGCCCCGTAGTTGCTCCACTCGTCGTCGAAGTCGATGCCGTCGAGGCCGTAGGCGGTCACGGTGTCTGCGAGCTGCGCGGCGAAGGCGTCGGCATCCGCGTACGACGTGAAGTTCGCGAAGCCGGCACCCTGGTGGTTTCCGAGGACCGACAGCAGCACCTTGGTGCCCTGGGCCTGCAGCGGGCGGATCTGGTTCTGCGCATCCTGCAGCGTCTCGGTGACACGGTCGTTGAGGTGGAGGACCGCCTGCTCCCCGTCGTAGTTGATGTTCGCGGCGAAGATCATGGCCAGATCGACCGCTGGGCGGCCCGACTCGGCGAGCGTGTAGTCCGCGACGTTCGCTAAATCGTTCGAGTTGACCTCGACGTAGACGGCGAGCTTCGGGTCGGCAGCGGCGGTATCGGCGACCGCTGTGGTCGAGGCGGCGAGGGCGGCGGCTCCAGCGGCTGCGAACGCCGCTGCTGCCGCGATACCTCTTCTCAGGCGGGACGATCGTGCGGGTGAGGAACTCATGACGGGATCTTCTCCTTCGGCGTCGTTGTCGAGATCGGGTCGCGACGTCGCGACTCGCGGCCGACTATATCGCTTAAGCACTTATGTCGGAAGGGGATGCTGGCGGTGCGCACCGATTCCGACGATGCTGGACGCATGCGCGCCCTCCGACTCCTCTGGCGGTACCCGGTCATCACGCTCACGGTCCTGGTCTTCGCCGTGGTCGGGGCGCTCCACGCCGCCGGGGAGGAGACCATCGGCCGATGGGTCGCGACGATCTTCGTGGCTGCGGTGGTCGTGTGGACGCTCATCGGCATGGTCCGCGACGTGCTCCGCGGCCACGTCGGACTCGACATCCTCGCCGTCGTCGCCATGGTGGCGACACTCGCGGTGGGCGAGTACATCGCGGCGCTCATCATCGTCCTCATGCTCTCCGGGGGCGAGGCGCTGGAGGACTTCGCGGGCCGCCGGGCCAAGCGCGACCTCTCCGCTCTGCTGGATCGCTCGCCGCGCAGCGCCCATGTGCTGACACATCCCGAGGATGCGGATTCGGACGCGGCGAGGGAGGTGCCCGTCGACGATGTGGCCGTGGGCGACGTCCTCCTCGTGCGCCCGGCGGAGATCATCCCCGTGGACGGTGAACTGCTCACGGACAGCGCGTCGTTCGACGAATCCTCGCTCACCGGCGAGAGCCTGCCCGTGACGCGCGGTGCAGGCGACGAGGTGCTGTCCGGCGCGATCAACGGCAGCCGGGCCATCCGCCTCCGTGCCCTCCGCACCGGCGCCGACAGCCAGTACCAGCAGATCGTCGCCCTGGTCGCCCAAGCCGAGTCCTCCCACGCGCCCATCGTGCGTCTCGCCGACCGGTTCGCGATCCCGTTCACCGCCGTCGCGCTCGTCCTCGCGGGGACGGCCTGGGCGCTCTCCGGCGACGCCACGCGCTTCGCCGAAGTGCTCGTGCTGGCGACGCCCTGTCCCCTGCTGATCGCCGCGCCCGTCGCCTTCCTCGGCGGACTCTCCCGGGCGGCGAAGTCGGGCGTCATCATGAAGAGCGGTGCGGTGATCGAGCAGATCGCGCGCGTGCGCTCTGCGGCGTTCGACAAGACCGGGACGCTCACCCAGGGGAGGCCGGAGCTCGTCGACGTGCGTCCGGCACAGGGCTTCGATGCGGAGGAGATCCTGCGACTCGCCGCCTCGGCCGAGCAGTACTCCTCGCACGTGCTCGCCGACGGCATCCGTCGCGCCGCCTCCGCCCGAGGCCTGGCGCTGCACGGGGCGACGGAGGCGAGCGAGACCGCGACGAACGGGGTGTCCGCGACGATCGGCGGCCGCGCGGTGGTCGTCGGCAAGCCGGCGTATGTGGCGTCCCTCGCCCCGGACACCGTGCGGGCGGAGCTCGCGCCGGGACAGGCCGCCGCCTATGTCGCCGTGGACGGACGGTTCGCGGGGGCCCTGGTCCTCGCCGATGCCGCCCGCCCGGAGGCGCCCGCCGTGATCTCGTGGCTGCGGACGCATGAGGTCGACCGGCTCGCGATGCTGACCGGGGACGTGGAGACCACCGCGGCGTCGATCGGACGGCAGGTCGGGATCGACGAGATCCACGCCGAGCTCCTGCCGCCCGAGAAGGTGCGTCTGGCCGCCGAGATGCAACCACGGCCCGTGCTGATGGTCGGCGACGGTGTGAACGACGCCCCGGTGCTGGCAGCGGCCGACATCGGCATCGCGATGGGCGCGAAGGGAGCGACGGCCGCCGGGGACGCCGCCGACGTCGTCATCCTCGTGGATTCGCTCGCCAAGGTCGTCGACGCCGTCGCGATCGGACGGCACACCCTCCGCGTCGCCCTCACCGCGATCTGGATCGGGATCGGGCTGAGCGTGGGGCTGATGGTCGTCGCGATGACCGGCGTCATCCCCGCGGTCGTCGGCGCTCTGGTGCAGGAGCTCGTCGACCTCGCGACGATCCTCTACGCCCTGCGCGCGCTGAGCGGCCCGCCGAGCGACCTCCGCCCCTCCGGAATACCGTGACAGCCTGAGACCCCGGACTCAGACTGGAGGCATGACCGTGGACGACCCGCAGGTATGGACTCTGATCGGCGTCTTCGCCGCCGTGATGCTCGGCGGCATGACGCTCATGACGTCGCAGCTCAGCCGCGTGATCCGCGCGGAGGTGGACCGCATCGACGGAATCCTCTCCGCACGGATCGACCGCATCGACGGCACCCTCTCCGCACGGATCGACGGCCTCGACGCCCGGCTGGGACGGATCGAGACGAAGGTCGACGATCTCGACAGGGAGCTCACGAACCTCGCGACGCGATTCTGGCGCTCGCGGTGACGAGCCCGCGGCCTCAGATCGAGACGTCGCCGACGAGGTTGACCTTGATGCCCATGCCGTCGAACATCGCGGCCTTCGCGATCAGCGCCTTGTCCGCGGTCTCGGCGTCGGGCGCGTAGACGAGCTGCGCGTGGTTCGCCTTGTGCCGCGCCATGAACTGGTCGCGCGAGATGCCGTGCAGCACCACATGGGCGATCGGCCACTCCGGGTTCGTGGCGTCCTTCCGGCGCTGCGTCTCCTCCGCCGGCAGCTCGACGACCGACGCCCGGAAGATGTCCGCCTGCAGGACGCCCTCGGCGATGAACACCCGGGAGAGCACGACCTCGCCGGGCTTCGAGACGCCGTTGATCGTGGCGCCGCCGGCGGGGAAGAACACGTGACCCTGGCGCCACCCCTCCGCGTTCTGCCAGCCGCCGAGATGGGAGGCCGGCACCGAGCCGGAGATCTCGTACACCCATACGAACTGCCCGTCGTAGTCCTCGCCCCAACGGACGTCGTGGAGAGTGTTGTCGGGGACGAGCCCCATCGCCCGCCAGACGCGGTCGGTCACGAGCGCATCGACGGCGACGCCCTCGTCGGCCTCGTTGAAGTGCGGGAACGCGCGCCCCTCATGCAGCACGCGGGAGCCGTCGCGCGAGGTCACCGGCGGGCGCTCGGTGGAGTTCAGGATGCCCTCCGCCAGGTCCGACGCCGGAACGAGGTCCTTCAAGCCCTGCTGGTACTGGATGCCGACCGCGTCGAGGCCGAAGTCGTCGGCGATGCGGAGGGCGGCGATGTACATCTTCAGCTGCCACTGCACCTGCTCGCGGGTGAGCTCGGTCGCGGCGTCCTCGCCGTAGCGGAAGGTCATGCCGCGCTCGATCAGCCAGTCGTAGGCGGCGTCGGCCTCCTCCTCGGTCACGTTCAGCATCTCCGCGTAGAGGGCCGACTGCGACAGGCGCTCCTTGTAGATGCCGGTCTGGTTGAGGAGCTCGTCGTCGAAGATGGCGTTGTACATGCCCATGCAGCCCTCGTCGAAGACGCCGATGATGGCCTTCTCGGCGCGCAGCTGCTCGGCGAGCGCCTCGCCGAGCTGCTTCTCCGGGCTGTCGGGCAGTGCGGGGAGCGGACGCACGTGGGAGGCGTCGTGGGTGATGGCGCCGGTCTCCGTCCACTCCCGGATGCCGTCGCGGAACCAGTCGTCGGTGAAGTCGACCGACCAGATCGTCGCGTACGGCTTGTCCATCTTCGTCAGGCCCGCGTTGAGGCCGAGGAGGCCGACGAGGCCGGGCCAGTCGCCCGCGAAGTTCGCCACCGTGAGGATCGGGCCCTCGTGCGTGCGGAGGCCCGCGAGCACGTGGTGCGAGTACTGCCAGACGGCCTCGGCGACGATGAGCGGCGCGTCGACGGGGATGTTCTTGAACACCTCGAGCCCCATGCGCTGGCTGGAGATGAAGCCGTGACCGGTCTCCGGGTCGACCTCGTTGGCGCGGACGACCGTCCAGCCGAGGTCGTTCAGCACGCCGGTGACCCCGGCCTCGAGCTCGACCTGGGTGGGCCAGCCGGCTGTGTTGGCCGACTCTCGGAGGTCGCCGGAGGCGATCAGGTACGCGGTCTTCGGCGCAGCGGTGGGACGGGATGCCGGGGTGGGCAGGGTGTAGGCGGTCATGAGTTCTCCGGGGTCGAGGGGGTGGGGGATCCGTCGCGCTGGGCGGCGGCGAGTTCATGGACGACGTCCTTCGAGCCGTCGTACAGGCGCACGTAGCGGTCGAAGAGGGCGTCGGCGAAGGGACGCAGCGCCTCGTCCGGGCGGACGGTGTCGGCGATGGGGTTCCAGTCGGTGATCGCGGGCGTGGCACCGTCGGCGGCCGTGGCCGTCGCCGCGAGGAAGGCGGCGCCGTAGCTCGCACCGATCGTGGTCTGCGGCACCTCCTGCACGAGCCCGGTGATGTCCGAGACGATCTGCAGCCACAGCCGTCCCTGCGTGCCGCCGCCGACCGCCACGATGCGGCGGATGTCGGCGCCGGCGGCTCGCATGGTCTCGACGTTGTGACGTACGCCCAGCGCCGTGGCCTCGAGGGCCGCGCGATAGAGGTCTCCTCGGGTGTGCCGGAGGGTGAGTCCGGCGATGACCCCGCGGGCGTCGGGATCCTGGATCGGGGTGCGCTCACCGGCGAAGTACGGCAGCATCAGCAGGCCGTTCGCGCCGGGCCCCGACTCCTCGGCCTCGGCGAGCAGCGCCGGGTAGTCGGCGCCGGAGAGGTCCTTCAGCCACGCGGTGAGCGCTCCGGATGTGGACAGCCCGCCGGCGAGGTTGCGCGTGCCCTCGAAGGCGCCGGCCGTCGTCCACATCGAGGGTGTGCGGAGGGTCTGCTCCCCGGTCGCGACGAGGAACATCGTCGTGCCGTACATCAGCATGAGGTCGCCGACCTCGTGGGCGCCGACGCTCACCGCCTCGGTCCAGGCGTCGATCGTGCCGGTGATGACCGGGGTCCCCTCGGGCAGGCCGGTCAGGGCCGCCGCAGCGGCGGTCACGATGCCCGCGCTCTCCCCCGCCCAGCGCAGCGGCGGCTGCTCGACCGTCCCGGCGAACCGCTGCCACCAGGGCTCGTGCCAGCGCTCACCCTCGATGTCGTACAGCGGCGAGACCTGGCTGGCGGACTGGTGGTCGAGGACGTAGGCGCCGGTGAGCTTGCGGGCCAGCCAGGAGGCGGGCATGTAGAGCCGCCGCGCGCGCTGCCAGGCTCCCGGCTCCTCCTCGGCGACCCAGGCGATCTTGGGCCCACCGGCCTGCGAGGTGAGGGTCGAGCCGCCGACGCGGGTGATCTCCTCGACGCCGAGCTCCGCCGTCATGCGCTCGATCTGAGCGGTGGAACGGGTGTCCACGCCGTAGAGGATCGCGGGGCGCACGGGCTCGTCGTCCTCGTCGGCGAGCAGGATGCACGGACCCATGCCGCTCACGCCGACGCCCACGACCTCCGCGTCGGGCACCGCGGCGAGAAGGTCCGCGGCCAGCTCGACGAACTCGTCCCACCAGATCCGGCCGTCCATCTCGACCCATCCGGACTGCGGACGGGAGACGTCGTGCGCGCGGGTCGCGGTCGCGAGGATCGTGCCGGCGGGATCCACGAGGACGCCCTTGCTGCTGGACGTGCCGATGTCCACCCCGAGGGTGCAGCGCATGGTCTCTCCTTCGATACCGACGGTCCGTGCAGGCCTGCACCCAGGCTACGCGAAATCGATTTCACGACGCAAGGAGCTGACTGCTTCTGCACCACGAGGACCGATATCGAGAGTCTCCACGATCTTCGCCTCCGGCCGGAAAAACGCCGGTTCAGCACCGGAATACCGTGACATCCTGACCCCTCCGATCGAGACTGGAGGCATGCCCTTGAACGACCCGCAGGTATGGACGCTGATCGGCATCTTCGTGACGACGATGCTCGGCGGCATGACCCTCATGACGACGCAGTTCGGTCGCGTGCTCCGTGCGGAGATCGGCGGACTGCGGGGAGAGATGACCGGCGAGATCGGCACCCTCCGCACTGATATGACCACCGAGATCGCCGGCCTCCGCACCGAGATGACCACCGAGACCACACGACTACGCAGTGAGATCGGCACCCTCCGCACCGACATGACCACCCAGATCGCCGGCCTCCGCACCGAGATGACCACCGAGACCACACGACTACGCAACGAGATCGGCGCCCTCCGCACCGACATGACCACCGAGATCGCGGGCCTCCGCACCGATACGACGACCGAGGTCAGCGGACTCCACGGGGCGTTGGCGGCGCTGCACGCGGCGATGATGCGCGAGGTCGGAGGGCTGCGCGCGGCGATGGGTGCGCTGCACGGAGCGATGATCGGGCTGCGTGGCGAGATGATCGGCCTGCGTGGCGAGATGACCGCACGGCTCGACGGCCTCGATCACCGCCTCGACCGATTGGAGGTGAAGGTCGACGATCTCGACAAGGAGATGACGAACCTCGCGGCGCGATTCTGGCGCTCGCAGTAGCGACGCTGCGTTCAGGCGCGCGCGGCCGCGCGCTGCACCTCGCCGGAGAGGACGATCGTCCGGGCCGGTTGCTCGTCGCCCTTGATCCGATCCAGCAGCATCCGCGCCGCTGTCACACCCATGAGGCGCGCGGGGAGCCTGACGACGGTGACGGCGGACGGCGACAGCGTCGTGAAGGGCAGCGACCCGATCACCGCGACGCCGAGCTGCGGCGGGGTGAGTCCGCGCTCCGTGAGGACCTGGATCGCGCCGACACCGATGAGGTTGTTCCCGGCGACCACCGCGTCCGGCGGCTCCGGCAGCGCGAGGAGCTCCTCCATGGCCGCGCGCCCGCCCTCGACGCGGAACGTGGCGAAGCGCTGGAGCGAGGAGAGGTCATGATCGGGATCCGTCGCCGAGAGCGCTTCCCGCCAGCCTTCCGCACGCTCCGCCGCGGTGTCGATGTGCGCGGGGCCACCGATGTACGCGATGCGCCGATACCCGGCGTCGAGAAGGCTCTGCGTCGCTGCGGCGCCCGCCTCCCGGTTGGCCATGACCACACCGTCGATGTCGGCGCCCGTGCGACGGTCCACCGCGACGACCGGCCGTCCCATCGCCCGCACCGGCGCCAGATCCGAGTGCTCGTCCGCCGTCGCGATGATGACGCCCGACATGTTCTCGGCGATCGCGATCCGGAGGTACGTCGCCTCCTTCTCAGCCTGGGCGTCGGAGTTGCACAGCACGACGGAGTACCCCGCTTCGGACGCCGCATCCTCCACGCCGCGCGCCATCTCGGTGAAGTACGGGTTCTCGATGTCCGGGATCACCAGGGCGATGACTTCGGAGCTCTGGGTCCGCAGCGTACGCGCCGTCCGGTTCGGGGTGAAGCGCAGTTCCTCGGCCGCCGCCCGCACCGCCGCCGCCTTCTCCTCCGACACGCTCGTGCCGTTGAAGACGCGCGAGACCGTGGCCGGGGAGACGCCGGCCCGCCGCGCGACGTCGTAGATCGTGGCCATGGGCACCCACTGTAACCGGTTTCAGCCTCAGCTCTCCGCGAGGAATCGATCGAGAGTCGTTCCGAGAGCATCGAGCCGGGTTCGAGCCGCACCCGAGAGCGGTCGGAACGGACGACGACAGTCCCCCAGCGCTCCGGCACCTCCCGCACTGCGACCGGAGAGGTACTTCGCCGCGGGGAAGACGTCGATCGCGACGAGCTCGGCGATGACATGGTTGATCCGGCTCTGCACCCGCTGCGCTCCGACCAGGTCTCCGGCGTCGAGGAGGCGCCGCGCCGCCTGGAAGAGCTCGACCTGGAGCCCCACGGTCGTGCCGATCGTCCCGCGAGCACCGGCGGCGAGCGCGGGCACGAACACCTCGTCGAACCCGTTGATGTAGGCCTTGTCGGGGAACGCCGCCTTCATGCGCTCGAGGGCGTACATGTTGTGCGCGGTCTGCTTGAGACCGATCACGCGATCGTCGCCCAGGAGTTCTCCGGCCGTCTCGAGCGTGAACTCGGTCCCCGTGAACTGCGGGATGTTGTAGACGATGAGCGGGAGGTCCACGGCGTCCAGCACCGCGCGGTAGTGGTCGAGGACGGCCTCGATGCCGAAGGCGTAGTAGATCGGCGGGATCATCGAGAGGGCGGAGGCGCCGGCGCGCTGCGCCCGCCGTCCGAGTTCGATCGCCTCCCGCGTTGACAGCGCGCCGACGTGGGCGACGACGGGGATGCGCCCCTCGGCGGCGCGCACGGCGGTCTCCACCACCGCGGTCCGTTCATCCGCCGACAGGAGGAGACCCTCCCCCGACGACCCGCAGCAGTAGATCCCCTCGACGCCGCGGGAGACATAGTCCTCCACGAGCGTCGAGAGCAGTCCGGTGTCCACCGCCCCGTCCGCGTCGTACGGGGTGGCGATCGCGGCCATCAGCACCCCGAGGTCCGCCGCCGTGGTCACCATGCGGTCCACCCCCCGTCCACGACGAGGTTCGCTCCGGTCGTGTAGCGCGAGGCGTCCGAGAGCAGGAAGACCGCGGCCCCGTTGAAGTCGGTCGCCTCCGCCATGCGTCCGATCGGGATGCGCGCCGTGTAGTTCTGCCGGAAGGTCGCGTCCTGCGAGTCCCGACCGACGCCGGAGGGCGTGAGGGTGTTGACCCTGATGCCCTGCCGGCCCCAGTACGTCGCGCAGTACCGGGTGAGGTTGTACAGCCCCGACTTCGCCGCCGAGTAGGCCACCGGCTTCACGAACGGCACCCCGGTCTGCTCCTCCTTGTACGCGTAGATGTCCTGCACCGGCGACACCATCCCGTAGATCGAGCCGACGTTGATGATCGAGCCCGGCTTCCCGGCGGAGCGCATCCGGGCGCCGGCCGCCTGCGTGACGAGGAAGGTGCCGACGAGGTTCACGTCGACCACCTCCCGGAACACGTCGAGGGGGAAGTCCTCGAAGGGACCGGAGACCTCGGGTGGCGCGCTCGGCTGGGTGTCCAGACCGGCGTTGTTGATCACGCCGTCGGGCGCCGCACCCCACACATCGACGATCGCGTCGAGGCCGGCCTCGACGCTGTCCTTCGAGACGATGTCCATGGAGACGCCGAGGAGGCGCGGGCTGTCGGCGATCTCGGGGAACGCCTCCTGCAGGCGCGCGGCGTCGACGGTGCGCGATGCCACGGCCACCCGGGCGCCGCGTCCGTGGAGCTCCCGGACGAAGGCCGATCCGATCTGGCCGAGGCCGCCGGTGACCAGGATGATGCGGTCGGTGAGGTCGAAGATGTCCGCCATGTCGTTCGTCTCCCTCAGCTCACCGCGTGCCGCGCGAGGTTCTCGCGGTCGTACTCCAGGCCGTTCCCCGGCGCTCCGGTCGGCACGAAGAACCCGTTCTGCGGCCGCTGCGGCACGATGACGCCGAGATCGCTGAGCGTGCCGCCGTCCGTCATCTCGCCGAACAGGGCGTTGGGCACCGCGCAGAGCACGTTGGCCGTGAGCTCCATCACGAAGTGCGGCGTCATCGGAGCGTTGTACGCCCGGCCCAGGGCAGCGATGTCCATGTAGGGCGTGATACCGCCCACGCGACCGACGTCGGCCTGGATGAAGTCGCACGCGTCGGCGAGGAGGTACTGGTTGAACTGCTGGAGCGTGTAGACGTTCTCGCCCAGCCCGATCGGGATCGGCGAGCGGGCCCGGAGGCGGGCGTGCGAGGCGACGTCGTCCACGCGCAGCGGCTCCTCCACCCAGTAGAGGTTGAGGTCGCGGAACCGGGTGACCGCCCGGACCGCCTCCCCATAGGTCCATCCCTGGTTGGCGTCGACCATGAGCGGATACTCGCCGACCGCCTCGCGGATCTTGGTGAGCCGGTAGACGTCCTCCTCGAGGTCCGGCTTGCCGACCTTGACCTTCCCGGCGGCGTACCCGTCGGTCTTCCACTCCTTGACCTGCTCGACGACCTCCTCGGCGGAGAGGTTCAGGTTGATGCCGCTGCCGTACAGCGCGACCCGGTCGCGCACCTGGCCGAGGAGCTTCGCGAGCGGCTGCTGGTAGTGCAGCCCCAGCAGGTCCCACAGCGCCACGTCGATCGCGGCGAGGGCGAGCGTCGTGGTCCCGCCGGGGCCGTTGTCGCGCAGGTGCTGCCAGGAGTGCTGCCAGACGGCCCGCGGATTGACCTCGCGGCCGATGAGCGTGGGGATGAGCTCGCGCAGCGCCGCCACCATCATCTGGCCGCCGACACCGGACGTGTGGCTGAAGCCGGTGCCGACCAGCCCGGTGTCGGTGGTGATGTCGGCGAGGATGATCTCGATGTGGGTCACCCGATGGATCTGGTCTCCCCACGGCCCCTTGGGGAGGGGGATGCGGGAGAGCTGGAGGTCGATCGATTCGATTTTCATGCGTGGTCCTTCCGGGACGACGAGGAGGGGACGGGAGCTTCAGCCCTTGACGGCGCCGGCAGCGAGACCGGCGACGAGGCGCTTCTGCACGAGGAGGAAGCCGACGACGACGGGGAGCACCGAGAGCACGCCGCCGGCGGTGAGGAGGTCCCAACGGATCTGGTACTCGCCGATGAACAGGTGCAGGCCGACCGGCAGGGTGCGGGTCGCCGTCTGCGACGTGAAGGTGAGGGCGTAGAGGAACTCGTTCCAGGTGAGGATGAACGCGTAGGTTCCCGCCGCCACCATCCCGGGCCGCAGCAGGGGCAGCAGCAGGATGCGAACGATCTGCGCGGACGAGGCCCCGTCGATCTGGCCCGCCTCCTCTATCTCCCGGGGGATGGAGTCCGCGAACCCTTTGAGCAGCCAGGTGGCGAACGGTGTGGCGAACGCGGCGTGCACGAGGGCGAGACCGAGCGTCGTATCCATCAGCCCCATCCCGCGCAGCTGCCCCTGCAGCGAGATCACGAGCAGCACGGCGGGGAACATCTGCGCGAGCAGCAGCCCGATCATGACGGCACCGCGACCGCGGAAGTCGAACCGGGACATCGCGATCGCGGCGCCGGTGGAGACCACGAGGGTCACCGGGACGGCGATCGCGGCCACGGTGAGGCTGTTCCGCAGATAGGTCAGGAACGGCGTCGTCGACAGCAGCTCGGCGTAGGAGGCGGTCGTGAACTCCGAGGGGATGAGGTTCGCTCCGGCGCCGGCGAGCTGGTCCCGGGGCGTGAGTGACGTCAGCAACATGACGATGTACGGCCCGAGCACCATCGCGAGCACGCCGAGGAGGGCGATCGCGAAGCCGGTCCTTCCCGCGAGGCGGCCGAAGCGGACGGGGGCGGTCGTCGTGGTCATCGCGTGGTGTCCTTCCGGGTGAGGCGCACGTAGAGCGCGATGAAGACGGCGAGGAACAGGGCCTGGATGACGGCGTACGCCGCGCCGGCACCGAAGTCGCTGGCCTTGTAGGTCGTGAGATACGACTCGAGCGCCAGGGTCGTCGAGGACGTGCCCGGCCCGCCGCCGGTGAGGATGAAGATGAGGTCGACGTAGTTCGAGGTCCAGATCAGGCGCAGAAGCGTCGTGATGAGGATCGTCGGGAGGATGGCGGGCAGCACGACGTGGCGGAAGACCCCGACGGGGCCGCATCCGTCGATCTGCGCGGACTCCTTGAGCTCGCCGGACCCGCTCTGCAGCGCCGCGAGGATCATGATCGCGAAGAGCGGGATGCCCTGCCAGACGTCGATCATCACGAGCGTCGGCAGCGCGGTGCTGTTCTGCGACAGGAACTCGATCGGGGCGTCGATGACGCCGGCGTTCAGGAGCCACTGGTTGAGGACGCCGTTGTTGGGGTCGAGGATCCACTTCCACATCAGCGCGACCAGGACGCTCGGCGTCGCCCACGGGATCATGATGAGCCCGCGGTACACGCCCCGCAGGGGGAAGCGGTTGTTCAGCATGAGCGCGAGCGACAGCCCGCCGATCAGCTGGAGCGCGACGGCACCGAAGGTCCAGAACGCCGTGCGGCCCAGCGTGGGGACGAACTCCGCGGTGCCGATGACGCTGGCGAAGTTCTGGAACCCGACGAACTCGAGCACGCCGGTGAAGACGCTCACGTCGTTGAACGAGAACCAGATCGAGCGGACGAGCGGATATCCGGCGAAGACCGCGACGAGCACGATCGCCGGCGCGAGCAGGACGAGGGGGGCGACCGAGCCGCGGCGCGCGCGTCGCCGGGGCCGGGTCACCGGCCGGCGCGGGGCCGGCCGGCCGGTGACGACCGCTTCCGTGAGGGTGGAGCTTGCCATGTCGGTCCTCAGCGCAGCACGTCGGACATCTTCGTCAGCACGTCCTGGCTGCTGATCTCACCCTGGAACGCCTGCTGGATGAGCGGGTTCCACTCCTTCGCGGCGAGCTCGGCCACCCCCTCCAGCGCCGGCCACGTCCTGGCGGTGGGAATGGCGTCGACCGCGACCGCGAGCTGCGGGTCGGACGAGTACGCCTCGGTGTCGATCACCGACTCGAGCACCGGAAGCTGACCCTGCGGCGAGGCGGAGATCTTCTCCATCTGCGCCTCCTCGCTCAGCCAGGAGATCCACTCCCAGGCGGCGTCCTTCTTGTCGGAGCCCTCGAGGATGACGTTGCCGCTCATGCTGCCGAGCGTCGCGCCGGGCTTGCCGTCGGCCGTGGGGATCGGGACGACGCCGAGCTTGTCGCCGAAGACCCCCTGCAGCTCCTTCAGGGAACCCGGGTGGTGGATCATCATGCCGGTGAGGCCCTCGACGAAGTTCGTCTTGACGTCGGCGAAGGCGGCCGTGATCGATCCGGGGGGCGCCGCCTGCAGGTCGGTGACGATGCGGAGGTAGCCCTCGTTCACCGCGACGCCCTTCGCGTCGTCCAGGACGACCTCGCCGGAGTCGTCGACGACCGACGCCCCGCCGGCGTACATCCACGCGAGCCACTGGTCCTGTCCGCCCGCACCGCCGCGGACGTCGATGCCGTACCGGCCGTCGCCGGTGAGGGCGGCCGCCGCGTCGAGGAGGTCCTGCTGGGTGCGCGGCGCGTCGAGTCCGAGCTCCTCGAAGTAGTCCGTGCGGTAGTAGAGGTAGAGCGTCGTGTACTGGTGCGGCAGCATGTACACCGCGTCCTCGCCGGGTAGCTGACCCGTCGCCCAGAGCGAGTCCACGACGTCGTCCGCGGCGTCCCAGCCGTCGACGTACGAGGTGAGGTCGGCGATGGCACCCTGCGGCGCGAACTGCCCGAGCCACCAGTCCTTGCTGCGGGCGGCATCCGGACCGGTGCCGTTCATCGCGGAGGACACGAGCTGGTTCTGGTACTGGTCGAGCGGGATCGTCTCCAGCACGACCTTCACGTCGTCCTGTGCGCCGTTGAACTCGTCCGCGAGCTCCGTCCAGGTGGGGTCGGTCGCGTCGTCCTGCCAGAGCCAGTAGGTGATCTCGACGGGGCCGTCGCCCTCCCCGGACGGGGCGCTGCCGGCACAGCCGGTGGCGAGGGCGACGACGCCGAGGGCGGCCAGGGCGGGGAGGATTCGGGTGGATCTCATGATGCGTACTCCTTCGTCGATCAGATGAGGGTCGTGCGAAATCGATTTCAAGACGGGTGCGACAGAACGCGCCGGCGCGCGGATGGTCAGACCGGCAGCGGGGCCGTGGTGCCGAAGTCGATGTCCGGATAGCGGTTGCGGACACCGTAGAAGTGGGCGTCCAGCTCATGGACGGCCCGGCGGGTGTCGCCGGCCTCGATCGCATCGATGATGCGACCGTGCATCGCGGCGATGGCCGGATCCTCCTCGACGGGCTCCTCGCGTCGCGCGGCGGCGAAGACGACCCAGAAGGACTGCAGGAACTGATCCACGAACGCATTGCCCATCGGCGCGAGCAGCCCGCGGTGGAATTGCTGGTCGAGCTCGGCGAAGCTCTCGTTGCGCAGGGCGCGCTCCACCATCTCCTCCGAGAGCAGCCGCAGACGGGCCAGGTCGCTCGGCTGCAGGCGCGGGATGACCAGAGGCAGCAGAGACGTCTCCAGCGCGTGACGCACCTCCAGGAGCTCGCGGGTGGCGGCTTCGGGGTCGTCGACGAAGCCGATCCAGCGGGTGGCGAGATCGGCGGCGCGGAATCCTCGCCAGACCCGGCGCGCCCCTTGCCGGGACACCACGATGCCGAACGCCTCGAGGACGCTGAGGGCCTCGCGGATGCGCTGCCGTCCCACCTCCAGCACGGCGCCGAGCTCCGCCTCGGTGGGCAGCGGGTCGCCGATCTCCAGGCCGGAACGCTGCAAGTGCTGAGCCAGACGCCGGGCGAGCGCGTCCGACAAGTCGGACCCGGTGACCTCGATCTTGTCTGACATGTTCCGTTCGCCCCTTCGCGATATCGGCGGAATTCCTGGTTCTGAGCCTAGACAGTCGTTGCGCTTGTCGTCAAGTGCCCTCTCACCCATATTCACTTGTCCGACAAGCGAGCGCGGGCACACGCAGAGATGCCGCGACCCGAAGGCCGCGGCATCCCGTCGCGTGCGTGTCCCCGGATTCGCGTCAGCGGTGCGCGGCCACCACCTGCGCGACGGCCGCCCGCTCATCGGCGGAGGGTTCGGCGATGGCCATACGGCAGTGCGTGTCCACGACATCGAGCACGCGGTACGCCTCCTTCATCCGCGCCATGTCGCCGCCGATGAGCGCGACGACGTCGTCCACGGCGGCCTGTGCCGCGGCGATGGCGTCCGTGTCGCCGGAGCGTCCGGCGTCGGCCAGGGCGCGGAAGGGCTTCGGCGTCACGGAGGAGACACCCGAGACGACGCCCTGCGCGCCCGCTTCGACGGCCGCGATGAGGTCGCGGTCGGCGCCGGTGTAGAGCTCGAAGTCGGCCGGCACCACCGCGCGGTACGCCGCGATGTCGTCGAGGGAGAGCTCGCTCACCTTGGCCCCGACCACGTTCGGCAGGGCGGCGATGCGTACGAGCAGCTCCGGCGAGACGGGGTTCCCGCTGCGCGCGGGATAGATGTAGACGTAGAGGCGCCCCTCCCCCACGGCTGCCGAGACCGCGCGGTAGTAGTCGAGGATCGCGTCGTCCGTGGCACGCAGGTAGTAGGGGGTGAGGGCCGCGAACTCCGTGGCCCCCAGCTCCTTCGCGATGCCGACCAGGCGCACGGCCTCGAAGGTGCTCGGCTGTCCGACGTGCACGATCACGCGCATCCGGTCCGCCAGCTCCTCCAGCGCGGCACCCACGAGCGCCCGGAACTCGTCCGCGTCCACGGCGGGGAACTCGCCCGTGGTGCCGAGGACGAAGGCGCCCTCGTTCCCCGAGTCGGCCACGAACCGGAAGATCGCGCGCGACCCGTCGAGGTCGAGGGTCCCGTCGCGGTGGAACGCGGTCGGGACGGCGGTCAGGATGTCGTAGCGGGTCACTTCTCGGTCTCCTCGGGGGTCGTGCTCTTGCGGTTCTTGCGGTCGGCGCGTCCCCGGCGCGCACCGGCGTCGACGTTGCGGACGGTGGAGGTGAGCAGGTCGGGCTGCGCCGCGAGCTCGTCGTGTGCCTTCTCGATCTGCACGATGCTGTCGGTGTGGAGGATCGAGTCCTCCACCGAGGCCCGCTCTGCCCGGGGCGTGCGGGCGGCGCGGATCGCGGGCATCACGATCGACAGCACCGCGAGCGCGAGCAGAACGAGGGCGATCGGGCTGACGACCTCGAAGAACGGCCGCGTCGGCAGGATCGCCAGCGTGCGGGCGAGGTTCTCCTCGGCGAGCGGACCGAGCAGGAGACCGAGCACCACGGGTCCTGCCGGGACCTGCATGCGCTTGAGCAGCACGCCGACCACACCGAAGACGAGCATCGTGACGACCGTCGACAGGCTGTTCGAGGTGGCGTACGTGCCGATGATGCAGAAGATGAGGATGCCGCTCCACAGATACGGCTGCGGCACGTCGAGCAGCTTGACCATGCCCTTCATCCGCACGAGGCTCAGCGCGAGCGACAGGAGGGTCGCGACGAGCATGATCCCGACGATCGAGACGACGAGGTCGGGGCGGTTGGTGAACAGCGTGGGCCCGGGGGTGATGCCCCAGATGATCATCGAGCCGATCATCACCGCCATCACGGAGTCCCCGGGGATGCCGAGTGCCATCGTGGTGGTCAGCGAGCCGCCGAGCGTGGCGCTGGAGGCGGTGTCGGACGCGGCGACGCCCTCGATCGATCCCTTGCCGAACATCTCCGGGTGCTTCGACGCCTTGCGCGCCCGCTCCCAGCCGATGAGCCCGGCGATGTCGCCGCCGGCCGCGGGGATGAGGCCGACACCGAGGCCGACCGCGCCGCCGACCGCGGTGGCCCGTCCGCTCTGCTTCAGCTCCGCGCGGTTCGGCCACCACCGCCCGAGGCTCGAGATCGGTCGGACGTGCGACTTCCGGTGCGTGAGGAGCTGGTCGAACAGCTCGGCGATGCCGAAGAGGCCGATGATGACGGCGATGAAGTTCACGCCCTCGACGAGTTCCAGCACACCGAACGTGAAGCGCTGGTCGGCCGTGGCGGCGTACGTTCCGACACTGCCGAGCATGAGTCCGAAGAGGCCCGCGAGGATGCCCTTGAGCATCGACTTGGACGAGATGCCGATCATGATCGCGATGCCGAAGACGACGAGCGCGAACAGCTCGGGCGACTTGAAGTAGTCCCGGGCGAAGCTGGCGATCGGCACGGCGGCGACCGAGAAGAGCACGAGCGAGGCGAGGATGCCGACGGCCGACACGATCGCGGAGATCGTCAGCGCGAGACCGGCCCTGCCCTGTTTCGCCATCGGATAGCCGTCGAGGGTGGTGGCGATGGAGGCGGGAGTCCCCGGGGTGTTGATGAGGATGGACGGCACCCGGTCGCCGAAGTTCGCCGCGACGTAGATCGTCAGCAGCACCGCGAGGCCCTGCACGGGTTCGAGGGTCATGGTGAAGCCGGCCGCAAGCGCGACGGCCATGGTCGCGGTGATGCCGGGGAAGGCGCCGACCATGAAGCCGAGGACGAGGCCGACCGCCATGTACAGCAGGATCGAGATGTCGAGGAGCGAGTTCAGCCCCTCCAGGAGCGCGTTCACAGGGGGATCCTCAGGAGCATGCCGAAGACGACGTAGACGAACGCCGTGACGGCGGCGGAGTAGATGACGAGGCTCAGCCAGCGGCGGTGGCCGTAGAGGAGCATCAGTGCGGCCATGAGCAGGGCGCAGGCGATCGGGAAGACCTCGATCCGGTAGCCGAAGAGGATGACCGAGCCGAGGGACCAGAGCGCGATGAAGGCACCGGCGATCGCGATCGTCGTGACCACCCGGAGGACGCCGCCCGGCTGGATGCGCTCGAGGTCCTCCCGCGTGGGTGCCGGTCGCGTGATCGCCACGGCGAGCAGGGCGATCGCGATCACGACGCCGGTCACGCCGATGACGAGCGGCCAGAAGCGGGCGTCGATCTGTCCGGGGGCGGCCTCGCGGCGCAGCGGGATCTGCGTGGCGAGGAAGAGATAGCCGGCGGTGATCGCGAGGGCGACGGCGGCGAACGCGATCTCGAGGGGTCGCGAGGCAGTCGCCCCCTCGTAGCCGCCCGGCGCGGCCGACTCGGCCGCGGTGTCGGGGCTGGTCATGGTGCTCCTTCGTCGGAGGACGCGGTGGGGCCGGCGCGTGCCGACCCCACCGGAGGTGTTCAGCCCAGGAGGTCCTGGAACAGGGCGAACTGGTCGTCGACGAACCCGGTCCACTCCGCGGAGTCGCGGTAGACCACGAGGTTGCCGGCGTCCGCCTGGAACTTCTGGTAGCTCTCGGACTCCACGGCCTCCTTGACGGCGGCCTCAAGGGCGTCGTGCACGTCGTCGGGCAGGCCGGCCGGTGCGTAGATGCCGCCCCAGCCGCCGAAGACGACCTCTTCGCCGATGGCCTCCTCGACCGTCTCGACGTCCTCCGCGTCCGGGTGACGCTCGTCGTTCATGACCGCGAGGATGCGGACGGCCTCGCCCTGCGCGAGGGCCTCGCCGAGTCCGGAGACGGCGGCGACGGTCTCACCGGATGCGGCGGCGGCGACCGCCGTGGCGCCACCGTCGTAGGGGACCGGGGTGAAGTCGGCGTCCGTGGCCTTGCCGAGGCCGAGGGTGGCGGCCTCCCAGATCGAGCCGGCGCCGGAGTTCGCGACCGTGACCGCGCCGGACTTCGCCTGGGTCACGAGGTCGTCGAGGGTCTCGATGCCGCTGTTGGCGCCCACCGTGATGACGCCGGGGGCGAGCATGATCTGCCCGAGCAGGTCGAAGTCGTCGGGCAGCACGTCGGCGCTCTGGGTCGTGTTGAGCATCGCGATCTCGACCGGGGCGAACCCGATGACGTAGCCGTCCGGATCCTGCGAGCCGACGTACTCCATCGCGAGCGCTCCCGCGGCTCCGGGCATGTTCTCCGGGATCACGCTGACGCCGAGGATCTTCTCGAGTTCGGTGGCGAGCGCGCGGGACGACAGGTCGGAGCCGCCACCGGGGTTGGCTTGGATGATCAACCGGATGTCGTCCTCGGGATAGGTCGAGGCGGCCCCCTCGCTCTCGTCGACCTTCGTGCAGGCCGACAGCACCAGAGCGGTGGCGGCGAGGGCGGCGAAGGCAGCGGCCGCCCGAGTGATGCGCATGCGGGGCATCTTTGCTCCTCTACGTGGGTCGACCGTGTTGTCGACACCGCGAGGCTACCAGTGTTGACTGTTAACAGTCAACACTGTGGCCGAGTCACCGCACGCGACACACGGCCAGGAGGTGCGGGCTCAGCTCCCGGATTCCGGGAACGGTGCTCCCGGCTCGCGCCAGCTGGAGGGCCGCCTGCGTGAGCGCCGCCTCCTCCACGGGCATCCCCTCCAGCAACAGCCCGCCGGGCCCTTCGACGCCATGGACCTCCAGAACGTCGAGTCCGGCGGAGACGGCCTCCTCGGCGAGCGACTCCGCCGTATGGAAGTGCCCCGCCGGGAACCGACCCCGCGAGGAGGGAGTCCCGTGTTCCAGCAGGGCGCCGTGTTCGTCGTCGAGGTGGAGGTCGGTCACGCCGAGCGCGAGCTGACCGAATCCGACGAACCGCGAGAGGCCTGCCACGAACACCCAGCCGCCGGATCGCACCACCCGTGCGGCCTCGCCGAGCGCCTGGAGACGCTCCGCGCGATCGGCCAGGTGGTACAGCGGACCGAGGAGAAGGGCGGCATCGAAGCTGTCCGCGGCGAACGGCAGCGAGCGCGCGTCGCCCACGCGGGCGTCCACACCTCGCTCCGCCGCACTCCGGACATGGCCCCGCACCGGGTCGACGAGGGTGACCCGATGTCCGCGGTCGAGAAGCGAGCGCGCATGGACGCCCGCCCCGCCTCCGACATCGATCACGCGACCCTCGGCGAGGTGCTCCGCGATCAGCTCCTGGATGCGCTGGTGCTCGAGCGGTCCCTGCGCCGACCGGGTCGTCAACCGCACCGATTCGTCGAACCGCTCCTCGTAGTAGTCGCGGATCCGCTCGTCGAGCTCGCGCTGGTCCATGGTCGGCCTCCGATCGGTAGGCCTCCATCATCCACGCCCGTCCGCGCGACGCACGGCGCCAGGCGGGGATGTCCGCCTGGCGCCGTCCCTCCGCGTCTGACCGGCTCTAGCCGGCTGTCGCGTTCTCGTACGCCCGCATCGCGGCCTCCTGCGCCTCCTTCAGCGCGTCCGCCGGCGACTTGTCCCCGAGCAGCGCCGCCGTGATGGCGTTGTTGAGCTCGTTCTGGATCTCCTGGCCCGCCGGGGAGGAGCCGAACGACTGCCCGTAGTCCACCACGTCGTAGTAGGTGGAGATGACCTGATCGAAGCCGGCGTTGCCGCTGTCGGTGACGAAGGTCTCGCGGATCGACTGGTCGGCGGACGGCGACCCGGTGAACAGCCCGGTGTTGATCCCGCCGTCGGTCTTCAGGGTCTCGGCACGTGCCTCGCCCGCCGCATTCCACGCGTCGTCGGAGGTGAGGTTCACCATCCACGCGCACGCCGCCGCGGGGTTCTCCGCTCCGGCCGGGATCACGAACGCGGTGCCGGAGGCGACAGAGAACGGCTCGCCGTCGGCGTTCCGGAACGGCACGGCCTCGAGGTCGATCTGGTCGGCGTAGGGGCTCAGCACGTTCGGATACCACTGTGCGTTCACCTGCGCGCCCACCTGCTGGGCGACGAACTGGTTCTGATCGCCGAAGGCGTCGAACGAGTCGGTGAAGCTCTTGACGGCAGCGAAGCCGCCCTGCGCGTCGGTGATCTGCTTGAGCATCTCGATGCCGGCCACGTTGCTGGAGTCGTCCAGGGTGGGCGCCCCCTTCTCATCGTTGAGCTGGCCGCCCATGCCGAGGATCCACAGCCCGGCCTGACCGGTCGCGACCGGATCGAACCCGAGCCGCGTGGGTACGCCGCCGGACTCCTGGTACATCTTCTCGATCGCGCCGAGCAGCACGTCGGGCTTCGAGGTGTCGATCTCGTCCGCCGTCACCCCCGCCTCGTCGAGCACGGCCTTGTTCAGCAGGATCGCCGGCGGCTGGTAGAACTGCGGCACCGCCCACACCGCGTCGTCGTAGGTGACGTCGTCGACGACGAAGGGGTACCAGTGGTCGCGCGGCGAGACGTCCTGGGCCGCGAAGCATTCGTCGAGCGGCATGATGAGGTCCTGCGCGGCATACGTGGTCACGTACCGGCGATCCATCTGCACCACGTCGGGTACGTCGCCGCTCGCGATGCGGGTGGTGAACTTCTGTGCGTCGAAGGCCGTCGCGTCGAGGTCGACCTCGACGTCCTTCAGCTGCTCGGCGGCGTAGTCCATGCGCGAGGTGCCAACGTCGTCGGCGTTCTCGAAGCCCCACGCCTTCAGCGTGCCGCTCGGCTCCGCCCCGAAGTCGGCGTCGGCCGCCTGGTCGTCTCCCCCTCCCCCGCCGCACCCGGCGAGGACGAGGACGGATGCCGCGGCGACCGCGGTGATTCCCAGCATGCGTGTGCGCATGACTGCTCCTTTCGATCTGTGGTTCGTCATCCCTTACGCCCCTGGGTCGCGACGCCCTCGATGAAGGCGCGCTGCCCGAAGGCGAAGAGGATGAGCATCGGGAGGGTCACCAGGAGGGAGGCGACCATGACGTACTGGTAGTCGCCATGACCGCCCGCCGTGGGGCTGTACTTGGTCATGGCGTACGCGATGCCGAGCGGCGCGGTGAACTCGTCCACCGACCCGGCGTTGAGGTAGATGAGGGCGGCCTGGAGGTTATTCCAGCTCGCCTGGAACTCGAACAGGAACACGATGACGAACGACGGGATCGACAGCGGCATCGCGATCCGCCAGAAGAGGCCCCAGGCGCTGGCCCCGTCGAGCCGCGCCGCCTCGAACAGCTCCCGCGGCAGGCCGAGGAAGAACTGCCGCTGCAAGAAGATGTAGAAGGCCGATCCGAAGAGGTTCATCCCCCACAGCGGCACCCAGGTGCCGAGGAGTCCGGTCTCCTTCCAGATGAGGTAGATCGGGATCATCGTCACCGCGCCGGGAAGCATCATCGTCGCGAGCACGAGGCCGAACAGCAGGCCGCGCCCCGGGAAGCGGAAGTAGGCGAACCCGAACGCCACGATCGAGCTGGAGATCGCGACAGCACCGGCGGCGAGCAGCGCGATGGCGATGCTGTTGCCCATCCAGTTCAGCAACGGGAGTTGATTCCACACCTCCACGTAGTTCTCCGGCACGAAGGTCTTCGGGATGAGGGCGTTGTCGAACACCTCCCCTCGTGGCTTGAAGCTCGCCGC
Source organism: Microbacterium sp. str. 'China' (assembly GCF_002993305.1). Classification (NCBI taxonomy): domain Bacteria; kingdom Bacillati; phylum Actinomycetota; class Actinomycetes; order Micrococcales; family Microbacteriaceae; genus Microbacterium; species Microbacterium sp. str. 'China'. Next base: position 3,272,250 of record NZ_CP027434.1, read on the forward strand.
GAGGAGCCACGCGAAGGGGTGCAGGAACAGCAGCGCGAACAGCACGAGGATGACGTTCAGCACGATTCGGGCGATGAGGCTCTTCGGCTGCCGCAGCTGCCGTCGCCAGCGCGAACGGGTGGCGACGGTGGTCGTGAACGTGCCAGGGGACTTCTCGGGCTCCGCCTCGACGGGGACCTGACGCAGGGTCTGGGACATCAGCGGTCTCCCTCGTAGTAGACGAAGCGGTTGCCGACCTTCACCTGGATGAGCGTGATGATCATGATGATGACGAAGAGCAGCCACGCCATCGCCGCCGCGAAGCCGAAGTTGAACTGCCGGAAGGCCTGCTGGAACAGGTAGATCGCGTAGAAGAGGGATGCCTCCGGTGACGAATTGCTCTGATCCCGCCAGAACAGCAGGTACGCCTGGTCGAAGATCTGGAACGCGGCGATCGACAGCACGATGACGTTGAAGAACATGGCCCCCGAGATCATCGGGAGGGTGATCGAGAAGAACTTCCTGATCGGTCCCGCCCCGTCGAGCGAGGCCACCTCGTACAGCTCGACGGGCACGTTCTTCAGCGCCGCGAGGAAGATCACCATGGTCCCCGCGACGGTCCACAGCGTCATGATCACGATGCTCGGCTTGACCCATGCGGGGTCGACGAGCCACTGCGGCCCCTGGATGCCGAACACCCGGAGGAACTGGTTGATCGCCCCGGAGTTGCCGTTCAGGAGGAGGAAGAACACCGCGGCGGTCGCGACGGCCGGCGTCATCTTCGGCAGGTAGTAGAGCACCCGGAAGGCACCCGCACCCCGTCCGACGCGGTTGAGCAGCAGGGCGAGGATCAGCGCGAACACGATCTCCAGCGGCACCGCCATCACCACGTAGAACAGCGTGTTCGCGAGCGAGACGCCCACCCGCGGGTCCTCGAAGAGGTTGGCGTAGTTGTCGATGCCGACCGGGCGGGCGCTGTTCGTGGCGAGGTTGTAGCTGCTGAACGAGATGTACAGGCTGTAGACCATCGCGCCGGCCGTGAAGATGAGGAATCCGATGAGCCAGGGCGAGATGAAGAGATAGCCGGCGAGGGCCTCCCGGCGGTTGTACCGGTCCCGCTGGCGGGTCTTGAGCGGCATCCACCTGCCTCCTTTCCGAGGACGTGCAGACACGACACTCCCGTCCTGGCGCGATGCTAGATCCGGAGAAGCGGTTCTCCGCGGGGCTTGCGCAGAACCGTTTCCTGTGGTTCACCTGAATGCCGCGTGGGCGCCCTGGTGCCCCGGCTGCGGTTCCTCCCTAGGATGAGGGGAATAAACACGGAGGAGGGCCGGGGGAATGTTCGACGAGCGACGGCGACAGGCAGCGCTCGAGGAACTGGGGATCCTTGACACACCACCCGATGAGCGGGTGGATCGGGTGGCACGACTGGCGAAGGAGATGTTCGGCGTGCCGATGGTCAGCGTCTCGCTGATCGACCGCGACCGACAGTGGCGCAAATCGCAGATCGGCCTCGGGGGGAACGAGGCACCGCGCCAGGACTCGTTCTGCGACTACACCGTGTCGCAGGACCGGACCGTGGTGGTGGAGGACGCGAGCACCACCGACCTCTTCGCCGAGAACCCGTTCGTGACCGGCGATCCGCACCTCCGCTTCTATGCGGCCCATCCGCTGCACGCGCCGGGCGGCGAGCCGGTCGGGACGCTGTGCGTGCTCGACACGGAGCCGCACACCTTCACCGACGCCCAGCAGGACCTCCTGCGCGACCTCGCGTTCTGGGTGCAGACGGAGCTGGCACAGGACGCGGACATCGACCATGCCGCCGTGGTGCAGCGGGCGCTGCGCCCGCGGGTGCATCCGGAGATCGAGGGCTACACGATCGCCGCCGGCGCCGCCCCACGCGGCATGCTCGCCGGCGACTACTACGACTTCTCGCGACACGGCGACGCCCTGCGCGTGACGCTGGCTGACGCGATGGGCAAGGGCACGGGACCGGCGCTGGTCGCGGCCACGGTGCGCGCCTCCCTGCGGACGGCGCCGGAGCGCTCGCTGTCCGACGCCGTGATCGAGGTGGACCGCCTGCTCGAGGACGATCTCGCTGACACGTCGATGTTCGTCACGGCCGTCGTCGCCGAGCTGCGGCCGGAGACGGGAGACCTCGAGGTCATCGACGCCGGTCACAGCCTCGCTTTCGTCGTCCGGGCGGACGGGTCGTGGACGCCGCTGCGCTCCACGAACCTGCCGCTGGGCATGGGGATGGGCCTGGCCGACCCCCGCGTCCCGGTGACCACCCGTCTGGAACCGGGCGACGCGTTCATCTGCTGCAGCGATGGACTCCTCGACGTGCTCGACCCGGACGACCCGTTCGGCCACGTCGAGCGCGTCCTCGCGGAGATGGGCCCCGGCGGCGCTGTCGGCGAGGCGCTGCGGCTCGCGAACGATGACCGCGCCACCGACGACATCACCGTCGTGGTGGTGCGGAGGGACGCATGACCGCGCGGTTCGCGACGATCCGCGTCCTCGCCCTCCTCTCGGTCCTGCTGGGCGTGAACTACGTCGCCTGGCGATGGCTGGAGTCGGTGAACTGGTCGGCCTGGTGGATCGCGGTGCCGCTCGTGATCGCCGAGACCTACAGCCTCATCGACACCTTCCTGTTCTGCCTCACGATGTGGCGCGCGAAGGAGCGTCCGGCGCCGGTATCGCCGCCGCAGGGCACCGTCGACGTGTTCATCACGACCTACGACGAGCCGATCGAGCTCGTCATGACGACGGCCAGGGCGGCGAAGCGGATCGCCTATCCGCACTCCACCTGGATCCTCGACGACGGCTCCCGCCCCGAGCTCGAGGCCGAGGCCCGGGCCGCGGGCGTCGGTTACCTCACCCGCTCCGAGGACTGGACCGGCAAGCCCCGGCATGCCAAGGCGGGCAACCTCAACAGCGCGCTCTTCCAGACCGACGGCGAGTTCCTCCTCATCCTCGACGCCGACCAGGTGCCCGACCCGCTGATCCTGCACCGCACGCTCGGCTACTTCGCGGATGACCCGGAGGTCGCCCTCGTGCAGACGCCGCAGTGGTTCGTGAACGTCGACGAGGCCGATCCGCTCGGCAGCCAGGCGCCGCTGTTCTACGGGCCGATCCAGCAGGGGAAGGACGGCTGGAATGCGGCCTTCTTCTGCGGGTCGAACGCCGTGCTCCGCCGCGAGGCGCTCATGCAGCTCGGCATCGTGGGCTACGTGCGGAACGTCACCGACTCCGCCGCGCGGGCGCTCAAGACCTCCGAGGTGCTGATCGCCCGCGAGGCCGAGGCCGCGACCGACCCCGCGCTCGCCACCGAGCTCGGGGCGCTCCGCATCGCGATCGCCCGCGGGCGGAAGGAGCTCGCCGGCGGCGACTCCGTCGCCGAGGTCGCCGCGCGCGTGGGGGAAGCTGTCGACAACGCCTCCCGGATCCTCGTGGCGCACGACTTGGAGGGCATCCGTGCCGACCTCGCGGTGATCGAGTCCCTGCCGGTGCAGCACGACGCGGAACTCGGGCAGGTGATCGTGGACGAGGCCGGGCTCGACGCTCTGGCCGCCTCCGACCTCTCCCCCCTCACCGCCGTCGAGGCCGTCCGCGGACTGCTCAACGCGCTCCGCCTCGACCGGGCCGATGAGGCGCAGCCCATCCTCCCGCTCGCCACGATCTCGGTGACGGAGGACATGGCGACGGCGATGCAGCTGCACGCCCTCGGCTGGAAGAGCGTCTACCACCACGAGATCCTGGCGCACGGCCTCGCCCCGGAAGACCTCCGGACGATGCTCACGCAGCGGCTGCGGTGGGCGCAGGGGACGCTGCAGGTGATGCTGCGCGACAACCCCCTGGCCAAGCGCGGACTCTCGGTGGGGCAGCGCCTCATGTACTTCGCGACGATGTGGAGCTACCTCTCCGGCTTCGCCGCGATCGTCTACCTCGCGGCGCCGGTGATCTACCTCGTGTTCGGGGTGCTCCCCGTCACCGCCTGGTCGGTCGACTTCTTCGTGCGGTTCCTGCCGTACTTCCTCGTCAACCAGGCGCTGTTCCTCGTGGTCGCGAAGGGGGTGAAGACCTGGCGAGGCCAGCAATACTCGCTCGCACTGTTCCCCGTGTGGATCCGCGCGTGCTGGACGGCCTTCGCCAACGTGGCGCTCGGCCGGCCGCTGTCCTTCGCCGTGACGCGGAAGGACGGCCGAGACCCGCGCGGCGTCCCGTGGCGCGAGATCTGGCCGCAGCTGACCGCGATGGTCGTGCTCGTGATCTCCCTCGTCATCGGGGTCGCCCGGGTCATCGTCGGCACCGGCGACGGCACCGGCACCCTCGTCAACACCGCCTGGGTCCTGTACGACCTGGTCGTCCTCAGCGTCATCATCCAGGCGGCGCGCTATCGCGGTCCCGCCGCACAGGTCCTCGAGAAGGAGTCGAATGAACGTCAGCACTGACACCAGGGACGGCTACGCCGTCGTCGCGATCACGGGGCGCCTGACCGCCTCGGGCGCGCCGTTGCTGCGCAACGCGGTGAGCGACCTCGTCGCCGCCGGGCAGCCGCGCATCGCGATCGACCTCAGCGGCACCGAGTTCGTCGACTCCTCGGGCCTCGGCGCCCTGGTGGGCGGCCTCAAGAGCGCCCGGGTGGCCGGGGGCGATCTGCGCATCGCCGCGGTCCCCGAGGCCGTGCGCACCGTCCTCCACCTCACCAACCTGGATCGCGTGCTCCGCGACTACCCGACGCCGGAATCGGCGTTCGATGGACGCTGACACCCGGGCCTTCCACATCGACGGGCCCGCCGGGCTCGCCCTCGTCGACCGCGCCCTCGACGAGCTCGACCGACTCTGGACTCAGGCTCCGGAGGTACCGGCGCAGGACCAGGTGCTGTTCACCCTGGCGTTGAGCGAGGTCACGACCAACGTCGCGCAGCACAACGAGCACGCGGACGTCGTCCTGAGCATCGACGTCCGCGTGACGGCGGAGGAGCTGCGCGCCTACATCCGCGACACCGCCCCGCCGGCACCGATCGACTGGGACGCGGTGACGATGCCGGGCGAGGAGGCGGAGAGCGGACGCGGACTCGCGCTGTCGCAGGCGGCGCTCGACGAGTTCACCCACACGGTCACCGATCTCGGCAACACCTGGGTGCTCGTCCGGCGCGTGGATCCCGCGCGCGACGCGGGCGGCTGACCCGTCAGGCGAGCCAGGCCGGCGCGCGCCCGCGCAGGGCGGCGGCGTCGATGGAGTAGCGCCCCGCCCCCGTGAGCGCGAGCGCGAGAGCCGCGGCGCCGAGCACGGCGACGAACTCGTAGCCGCCGGCCGTCACCCACAGGCCCGCGGGCAGGTGCACGAGCACGAGGGCGACCAGCATGTCGACGGCGAGGAGGATGCCGACCGGACGCGTCAGCAGTCCGAGGATCAGCAGGATCCCGCCGACGAGTTCGAGGAAGGCCACGACGGGCGCGGCGATCTCGGCGAGCGGGACCCCCATGCCGGCGAAGCTGCCGATGGTCCCGGGGATCGTGAACTCGAAGATCTTCTGGGCGCCGTGGGCGGCGAAGATCGCGCCGACGACGATGCGCAGGACGAGGAGTCCGAGCGACGAGGCGGAGGAGGCGGAGGCTGTGGTGTTCGTCATGAGGAGGTTCTTCCTTCGTGGCAGGACACCCGCGCGGGCGCGGACCAGGGCTCTTGCCCTGGCCCCCACGGTAGGAACCGTTCTTTTCCGTCCGCTGAACGCCTCGGGTTCGCGGACGCGGCGACCTCAGCGGGAGCCGACCTCGTGGAGCATCCGCTCCCTGGCGCCGTCGAGGTGAGCCGAGAGCACCGCGGCGGCGTCCTCCGGGGCTCCTGTCCGCATGACGTGGAGCAGTTTCACGTGGTCGTCCGACGACTCGTGCAGGTCTTCGTCGTGGTTGATCGTGACCTCGAGCAGCGCCGTGAACGTGGGGAGGTACTGGTTCCAGGCGCCCTCCAGCCGCGGGTGATCGGCGAGGGCGTAGATCTGGGAGTGGAAGTCGAGGTCGGCCGTGACGAAGGCCGCATGGTCACCGGCGTCCGCGGCCTCGGCCATGCGCTGGACGGCGTCGGCCATCGGCTGCCACCGGTCGTCGTCGTCGACCCGCATCGCCCGCGAGAGGGCGAGTTGCTCCAATGCGCCGCGGAGGCTGTAGAGCTGGTCGACGTCGTCGCTCGTGAGGCCCACGATGTAGACCCCGCGCGGGCGCTGCACCTCGACGAGCTTCTCGAAGCTGAGCTGAGTCAGGGCATCGCGCACGGGACCGCGGCTGACGGCGAACTCCTCGGCGAGGGCCTCTTCGGTGAGGCGAGCCCCCGGTGCGAGCTCCCCTCGGACGATGCGCTGGCGCAGCACGCGCGCGACCTGCGCTCCGAGCGACTCCCCGCGCGTGACGGTCTGCGTCATGGTGACCTCCTGTTAACAGTTGACAGGATACACACCGGGGTACGCGGTCAGGCTCCGGAGCGCGGACTCCAGAGCACGAGCTCGGTCGAACGGCGGATGCGGCGACCGGTGGGCATGGGCACGACCCCCGCAGCTCCGGCGGCGAACACCCGCACGCCGGGACGGTTCTCGCGCTCGGCGCGGAGAGCGCTCTCGAGCGCGATGACACGGTCGCGCAGCATCCGGTTCTCGTCCTCCAGGTCGAGGAGCCGGGCGATCGCGGGGAGACTGACCCCTTCGGAGGAGAGCTGGGCGACCTCGCGCAGCTGCTCGATGTTGCGGTGAGAATAACGACGGGAGCCGCCGGGCGTCCGTCCCGGCACCACGAGGCCGATCCGGTCGTACTGACGGAGGGTCTGGGGGTGCAGGCCGGAGAGCTTGGCGGCTGCGGCGATCGCGAAGACCGGGGTGTCCGCGTCCATCACGCCTTCCTTCCTGATTTCACGTCAGGCCGCCGCGCCAGGTCAGGCAACTCCCTTCCGGAAGCGCCTGACCCGACGCGAAAGCCTGTGCTCGTCAACGGCGGGCTTTCGCCATGAGCTCGGCCCGCGGGTTCTCCTGCGGTTCCAGCTCCTGGAACCTCTCGAGAGCCTCGCGCGCCGCGTCGTCGAGGTGCGTCGGAACCGCGACCTGGAGCTCGGCGAGCAGGTCACCGGTCCCCTTCGCGGTCGCGACACCCCGACCCTTGACGCGGAGCACGCGACCCGACGGGGTCCCGGGGGCCACACGCAGCTTCACCACGTCGCCGCCGAGCGTCGGGACCTCGATGGTCGCGCCCAGCGTCGCCTCGGTGAAGGTCACCGGGACCACGAGGCGGAGGTTGAGGCCGTCCCGCGTGAAGACCGGGTGCGGACGCACCGTGATCTGCACCACGATGTCTCCGCTCTCCCCACCGTCCGGCGAGGGGCGACCACGGCCGCGCAGCCGGATCTTCTGCCCGTCGGCGACGCCTGCGGGGATCTTCACCTTGAACGGCTTGCCGTCCTCGCCCTGCAGCGTGATGGTCTCGCCCTGCACGGCGGTGCTGAAGTCCAGCGTGGTGCGTGCTGTGACGTCGGCGCCGCGCTGCGGACCACCGAAGCCACGGAAGCCGCCGCTCGGCTGCCCGAACCGGCCACCGCCGAACGAGCTGCCCTGGCCCTGGTTGAACATCGCGAAGATGTCCTCGAAGTCGGCGGTCTGGCCGCGCCCCTGCTGTCCGAACCGGCTGAAGACGTCTTCGAACCCGCCGGCGCCCGAGCCGCTCGCCGTGAAGCGAGCGCCCGAACCCATGGCGCGGATCTCGTCGTACTCCTTGCGCTGCTCGGCGTCGGAGAGCACCGAGTAGGCCTCGCTGATCTCCTTGAACTTGGCCTCGGCCTTCGCATCGCCCTGATTGGAGTCGGGGTGATACTTGCGCGCGAGCTTGCGGTACGTCTTCTTCAGGTCAGCGTCGCTGACGTCCTTCGAGACCCCGAGGGTCTTGTAGAAATCCTTGTCGAACCAATCCTGGCTGGCCATCGATCACCTACTCCGCAGGGACGGCGACGACGACCTTCGCAGGACGCAGCTCGACCTCGCCGAGGCGGTAGCCCACCTCGACGACCTCGAGCACCGTGGTCTTCGAGGTGCCGGGGGTCGGCTGCTGGAAGATCGCCTCGTGACGCTGGGGGTCGAACTCCTCGCCCTTCTCGCCGTAGGCGACCACGCCGAGGCGCTCCACGACTGCGCGCACCTTCTCGGCGATCACGGCGAAGGGGCTGCCCTCGACCAGATCACCGTGCTGCTCGGCGCGGGCCAGGTCGTCGAGCACGGGGATGAGGCCCTTGGCGGCCTCGCCCTTCGCGCGCTCGATCTCGATCTGGCGCTGCTCCTCGGTGCGGCGGCGGTAGTTCGCGTACTCGGCCTGCAGGCGCTTGAGGTCGGTCAGCAGGGCGTTCTCGGCGTCGGCGATCGCGGCGTCGCCCGCGGCGGCATCCGCCGTCTGCGCGGCACCGAGGATGTCCTCGACCGTCAGCCCTTCCTCCGCCTCGGCAGCCGCGTCGACCGGGGTCTCGTCGGAGCCCTCGGCGGCCTTCGCCTCGCGGGAGTCCTGGTTCTGCGGCACGGGGCCGGATGCCTGAGCATCCGACCCCTCCGGAACCTCGTTCTCGTCGAAGTTCTTGTCCGTCATGATTACTTCTTCTCGTCCTCGTCGTCGACGACCTCGGCGTCGATGACGTCCTCGTCGGAGGAGGGGGCGTCACCGGTCGGGGTCTCGCCCTCTGCCGAAGCGCCGGCGGCGTCCGCCTGCGAGGAGGCGTAGATCGCCTCGCCGAGCTTCGACTGGGACTGGTTGAGCTTCTCGAACGCGGTCTTCACGGCCTCGTCGTCGTCGCCGGCCAGTGCCGTCTTGAGCGCATCGACGTCGGCCTTGACCTCGGTCTTCACGTCGTCAGGGAGCTTGTCCTCGTTCTCGGAGATGAGCTTCTCGATGGAGTAGGCGAGGGTCTCGGCCTGGTTGCGGGTCTCCGCAGCCTCACGGCGCGCCTTGTCCTCGGCGGCGTGCTCCTCGGCCTCGCGCACCATGCGCTCGATGTCCTCCTTCGACAGCGACGAACCGCCGGAGATGACGATCGACTTCTCGGTGCCGGTGCCCTTGTCCTTCGCGGACACGTGGACGATGCCGTTGGCGTCGATGTCGAAGGTGACCTCGATCTGCGGGATGCCACGGGGCGCCGGCGCGATGCCGGTCAGCTCGAACGTGCCGAGCGGCTTGTTGTCGCGCGTGAAGTCACGCTCGCCCTGGAAGACCTGGATCGCGACGGACGGCTGGTTGTCGTCGGCCGTGGTGAAGGTCTCGCTCCGCTTGGTCGGGATGGCCGTGTTGCGCTCGATGAGCTTGGTCATCATGCCGCCCTTGGTCTCGATGCCCAGGGAGAGCGGGGTGACGTCGATCAGCAGGACGTCCTTGCGCTCGCCCTTGAGGACACCGGCCTGCAGCGCGGCGCCGACGGCGACGACCTCGTCCGGGTTCACACCCTTGTTGGCTTCCTTGCCGGTCTCGCGCTTGACGAGCTCGGCGACGGCGGGCATACGGGTCGAACCACCCACGAGGACGATGTGGTCGATGTCGGACACCTTGATGCCGGCCTCGCGGATGACGTCCTCGAAGGGCTTCTTGGTGCGGTCGAGCAGGTCCTTCGTGAGGTCCTCGAACTTGGCGCGGGTCACGGTCTCGGAGAGCGAGACGGGGCCCGAGTCGGTCAGCGACAGGTAGGGCAGGTTGATGCTCGTGGACGTGGAGCTGGAGAGCTCCTTCTTCGCCTGCTCCGCAGCCTCCTTCAGGCGCTGCAGGGCGATCTTGTCACCCGAGACGTCGACGCCCGTGGTCTCCTTGAACTGCTTGATCAGGTAGTCGACGAGACGCTGGTCCCAGTCGTCTCCACCGAGACGGTTGTCACCGGCGGTGGCGCGCACCTGGATCGTGGAGAAGTCGTCGTCCTTGCCCACCTCGAGGAGGGAGACGTCGAACGTTCCGCCACCGAGGTCGAAGACGAGGATGAGCTCGTCCTCCTTGCCCTTGTCGAGGCCGTAGGCCAGGGCAGCCGCGGTCGGCTCGTTGATGATGCGGAGCACGTTGAGGCCCGCGATCTCACCGGCCTCCTTGGTGGCCTGACGCTCGGCGTCGTTGAAGTACGCCGGAACCGTGATGACGGCGTCAGTCACGGTGTCGCCGAGGTAGGACTCGGCGTCGCGCTTGAGCTTCTGGAGGATGCGCGCGGAGATCTCCTGCGGCGTCCACTTCTTGCCGTCGACGTCGAAGCTCCAGTCGGTGCCCATGTGGCGCTTGACCGAGGCGATCGTCCGGTCGACGTTGGTGACGGCCTGGCGCTTCGCGGTCTCACCGACGAGCACCTCCCCGTCCTTGGTGAAGGCGACGACCGAAGGGGTCGTGCGGAAGCCCTCGGCGTTGGCGATGACCTTGGGCTCGCCACCCTCGAGGACGCTGACGACGGAGTTGGTGGTTCCGAGGTCGATACCGACAGCACGTGCCATGTGTTCTCTCCTTTGTTGGGAAGTCTGTAGTGGTCTGGAAACCTGCGGCGATCAGGGAAACCTGAGTCGCGATGGCTCAAGTGTACGCCGAGCCCCGAAGGCTGTCAAATGAACTTGATATGAACAGGCTCAAGTTTTCCGGCCGGGCGGTCAGATGTCCGCGAGCCGCCATGCTTGACTCTCACACGGTGTCAGACGGGAGAACAGAGACATGTTGTCCATCGGAGCGTTCGCGCAGATCGGTCAGGTGACCCACCGGATGCTCCGGCACTGGGACACGGCCGGGCTGCTCGTGCCCGCCCACGTGGACGAGTTCACCGGCTACCGGTCGTACGACCCCTCGCAGCTCGAGCGGCTGCACCGGATCGTCACCCTGAGGCAGCTCGGATTCGGCCTCGACGCCATCTCGTCGATCCTCGCGGAGGGCGTCGACGCCGACCGGATCGCGGCGCTGCTGCGCATCCGGCGCGCCGAGGTGGAGCAGGAGCACCGGCTCGCCGCCGCGCGACTCGTCGATGTGGAGCGGCGCCTCCACCTCATCGAGAAGGAGAAGCACATGTCGCAGATCGAGATCGTCCAGAAGCCCCTCCCCGCCGTGCGCCTGGCGGCCGTGCGCACCGTCGTCGCCGAGCAGCCGGCGGTCGCCGAGGTCGTCGGCCCCTCCTTCGATGCCGTGGCCGAGGTCATCGGCGACGAATGCGGCGCCCTCACCACCCCGATCGCCCAGTACCGGACGCTGCCGGACGGGATGGAGGTCATCGCCGGATACTCCTACTCCGGCCCCGCCGCCGACGCGATCGAGATCATCGAACTCCCCGCCGAGGAGGACGCCGTCTGCGGGGTGCACCTCGGCTCGATGGAGCGGATCGCGGAGAGCTGGCACGCCATCCACACCGAGGTGGTCGCGCGCGGCCTCGTGCACGCCGGGCCGTGTCGGGAGCTCTACGTCCGCGCCGTCGGGGACGACCAGTCGGACTGGGTCACCGAACTCCAGCAGCCCGTCGCGCGGCGCTGACGCGGAGGCCGCGCAGACGGGGCGACGCGGCGATCACTTGCCCCCGGGCGGGCCGACCAGCAGCAGGATCACGTACAGCGCGACGATGCCCACGACCAGCAGCACCGCGAGCACCCAGGGGCGGCGGAGGAACCAGCGCATCAGGCGGTCGTACCAGCGGCGGTCACGCGGGTCGTCGGTCGCGTCGAGGCGCCAGTCGCCCTGGAGATGACCCGTGCGGTGCAGCCAGATCTCCATCGGGATGGTCGCGTACGGCACGACGGCGCTGAGGACCGCCAGCACACCGACGCCCGGATGCCACCGCTGGTTGAGCGCGACGAGGACGGCGGTCGCGGCGTAGGCGAGGAATACGAACCCGTGGATACCGCCGCCGACCGTCACCACGACTCCCGGGGCACCGACGGCGCGGGCGATGATCGCGGCGATGAGGAGGGTCCAGGTGATCGCCTCCGCGATCGCGAGGACACGGTACAGGCGGCCAGGGGTGCGGAACACGGAACTCCTCGGGTGGGGTACCCCTCCAGCGTATCCCGCTTCGAATCGCCCACTTTGCCCCATCCGCCGCCGAAATGGAGCAAGGTGAGCGATTCGAAGGGGAATAGGGGGACGGCAGCCGACGTTGCCGAAGGCATGGTGACGGTGGACGCGGATGCGCTGTCCGCTGTGCTCGGCACGGTGGACCTGCGCGTGGGGATCGCCCGCCGGGTGCGGCTGACCTCGGGAGGACTCCTCCCGCTGCCGCCCGGTCGCATCACCCTCGTCTACATCGCCGACGGCGCCGTGCACGGGCATCCGCCTCTGGGCACGGGGTGCCGCCTCGACGTGGACCGTGCCTCGCAGCAGCTCACGGTCGAAGAGCCAGGACACCGCGATCGACTCGTGTCCGGCGACGCCTTCCTGCTGCTCCGCGGTGACACCTTCGCACTGGAGGCCGATGCCGACACCACGCTCCTCGTCGTCGACATCGAGCTCGCGGACACCGCCTCTCCCCTCCCCGCGCTCCTGCCACCCTTCCTCACGGTGACCGGATTCGACGCGCTGGAGCCGGCCGCCGCCGCCCTGGCCGAGAACATGGGCGTTGTCGACGAGGCCGCGTGCCCGGTGCGCCAGGGCGACCCGCTGATCTGCCGGATGATGGCGACCACCGTGCTGCTCTCGGTCATCAGGGCCTGGGCGGCGAACGGGTGTGCACCCGCGGGGTGGCCCTCGTTGTCGAAGGACCCCTTCCTCGACCGCGTGGTGGACGCCATCCACGAGCAGCCGGGACGGGACTGGACCGTCGAGCGCCTGGCCGCCGTCGGGGCCATGTCGCGCTCGGCCTTCGCGGAGCGGTTCCGTCTCACCGTGGGTCGCTCCCCGGCCGACTATGTGACCGAGGTGCGGATCGACGCCGCGAAGCGGATGCTCCAGGCGGGGCAGTCCGTCTCGAGCGTCTCGCGCGAGCTCGGCTATGCCTCGGACGAGGGCTTCAGTCGTGCCTTCCGCCGCCGGACGGGCATGACCCCGTCCTCCTGGCGCGCCTCGCACTCCCTCGTCCCCGCCTGATCCCACGACCTCGCCCCAGCCTGGGCGGGCATGGCTTCGGAGCCACAGGACGACACGCCGGCCCCGGGCCCGCGGGGACGGCGTGTCTTCGGCCTGCTCCGAAATCGTGCCCGGGCGAGCCCGGGAGTCAGGGGCGGGAGCTGCGGCGGTTCGAGAGGCCGAAGAGCACGGCACCGGCGAGGAGCGAGACCGCACCGATGATGTAGACGAGCTCGACGCTCAGGGTGTCGACGAGGAGTCCGCCCACGCCGGCCGCGAGCGTGATCGCGCCCTGGAACCCGACGACCACGAGGCTCCCCCCGGCTTCCAGGCGGTCCGGCATGCGGTGGCCCACCCAGGTGTTCACGACGATCAGCCAGGACGAGAAGAAGAAGCCCCAGAGGAGCACGACTGCGCCGATGCCGATGACCGATCCGGAGAAGAGCACCATCGACAACACGGCGGCCGAGATCACCAGCGGCGCGAACACCGCGAAGAAGGCGAAGGAGCGGTCAATCACCAGGCCGATGGAGAGGTTGCCGAGGAGGCCGCCCACGCCGAACAGCGCCAGCAGCACGACGATCGTCGACGCATCCACGTCCGGGATGCGCTCCAGCGCGAGGCGGACGTAGGTGTAGGCGAGGAAGTGCCCGAGCACGACGAGCACGTGTCCGACCATCCCGAGGCCGATGCCCGGACGCCGCACCGTGTCGACGAGCAGACGCAGGCTCGACGCCCGCTCGGCCGGGACGGTCGGCAGCGCCCACCGCAGGGCCACGGCCAGCACCACCATGAGCACTCCCGCGATCGCGAACACGGCGCGCCAGTCGACGACCTCGCTCAGCATGACTCCGAGCGGGACGCCGGCGACGGTGGCGAGCGAGACGCCGGCGGAGGTGAACATCACCCCGCGACCGAGGTGCTCCGGCCCAGCGAGCCGCGCGGCGACCGTGATCGACATCGTCCAGTAGGCGCTGATCGCGGCACCCAGCAGGAACCGCGCCAGCAGCACGACCACGAGGTTCGGCGCGATGGCGACCACGAGGTTCGACACAGCGGCGGCGAGCGCCATCCACACCAGCAGCGACCGGCGGTCCAGCCGGGGGAACACGAGGCCAACGGTCGGGGCGACGAAGAGCCCGACGAGGGCCGTGACCGTGACGGTCTGCCCGGCCTGGCCCGGGGTCACCCCGAGGCCGTCCGCCATCTCGGTGAGCACTCCGTTGGGGAGGAACTCGGCGGTCACCAGCAGGAACCCCATCACCATGAGGGCGATGAGCCCTCCGTAGCGGATGCGGTCGCCGCGGGTGGTCGGCAGGGTCGGGACGGGGGCGGTCGTGGTCATGCTTCCAGACTCGCAACGAGGACGGGTCTGCGCCCGACCGGTCGTCCGCCGCACCCGACCGATCGTCCGCCCCTGGACAACCTCCGTCCGGGCCCCTAGGCTCGACGACGCACCGGGATCCGCCCGGGAAGCCCGAGCGAAGGAGGCGATGAGATGAACGCAGTCGTCGTCGCGCCTTTCGCCGACCACCTTCCCTTCGAGGCCACCCGCTCCTGATCGCCGCGTGGCCTCCCTTCCCGGAGCCACACCGTGACCGAATTCCCCGCTTCCTCGGAAGCCGCGTCCTTCGACGCCACCTCCTTCGACTCCCTCGAGACCGCCCTCTCCTTCGCCGAGGTCGAACCCGGCGCGAACCAGCGCTGGACGACCTGGCCGTCGTCCACCCCCACCGAGCGGGGGCCGGAACCCCGCCCCGCCTGGGTGGTGACCTCCGCCGGCGCCCTGGACACCGAGCTCGGCATCCTGAAGACCGGCAAGGAGGCCGACGTGTTCCTGCTGGAGCGCGCCGTGCCTGACGACCCGATGCAGCGCACCCTCCTCGCCGCCAAGCGCTACCGCGGCATCGAGAACCGGAGCTTCCAGCGCTCCGCCGTCTACACCGAGGGGCGCAGCACGCGGAACACCCGGGATACGCGCGCCCTCGCCAAGAAGACCGCCCACGGACGGGAGGTCGCCGCAGCCCAGTGGTCGCGCGCGGAGTTCGAGGCCCTGTGCCGGATGTGGGAGCGCGGCGCCCCGGTCCCCTATCCCGTGCAGGTCAGCGGCACCGAGGTGCTCATGGAGTTCCTCGGCGACGACCAGGGCATCGCGGCACCGCGGCTCGCCCAGGTGCGCGGATCAAAGGCCGAGATGCAGGAGTACTTCACGCAGGTGGCCGACCTCATGCGGGTCTTCGCCGCCGCGGGCTTCGCGCACGGGGACCTCTCCGCCTACAACCTCCTCGTGCATGAGGGGCGTGTGCGGGTGATCGACCTGCCGCAGATCGTCGACGTGATCGCGAATCCGCAGGGCCTCGACCTCCTGCACCGCGACTGCGTCAACGTGTGCGACTGGTTCGCACGGCGACGGGTGGAGTGCGACGCCGAGGCCCTGTTCGCCGACCTCCTCGGGACCCTGTTCTGACTCCCGGTGTCAGGAGGCGAGTCGGGCGGCGAGAAGGGTCACCAGCTCGTACACGACGTGGCTCGCGGCGATCCCGGTCATCTGGGCGTGATCGTACGCGGGCGACACCTCCACGACGTCGGCGCCGACGATGTCCCGGTCGCGCAGCGCCCGGAGGATGCGCAGCAGCTCGCGGCTCGTGAGCCCTCCGGCCTCGGGGGTCCCGGTGCCGGGCGCGTGCGCGGGGTCGAGCACGTCGATGTCGATCGAGACGTACAGCGGCTTGTCGCCGATGCGGGTGAGGATGCGGTCGATCGCCGCCTCCACCCCGTGCTCCTCGATGTACTCGCTGGAGACGATGGAGAAACCGAGGCGCTCGTCGTCCTCGAGATCCTGCTTCGAGTACAGGGGTCCGCGGGTGCCGACGTGGCAGCTCGCGGTGAGGTCGATCAGCCCCTCCTCGCTCGCGCGGCGGAACGGAGTGCCGTGCGTGATGGGGGCGCCGAAGTAGGTGTCCCAGGTGTCGAGGTGCGCATCGAAGTGGAGGACCGCGACGGGACCGTGCTTCGCGGCCACCGCCCGCAGCAGAGGAAGGGCCACGGTGTGGTCGCCGCCGATCGTGACGAGGCGCTGCACCTGCTCGCCGAGCGCCAGCGCCGCGCGCTCGACCTCGGTCACCGCCTCGGTGAGGTCGAACGGGTTCACCGGGATGTCGCCGGCATCCACCACCTGGGCGAGCTGGAACGGCGACACGTCCTGCGCGGGGTTGTAGGGCCGCAGCAGCCGGGACGACTCGCGCACGTGCGACGGGCCGAAGCGGGTGCCGGGGCGGTAGCTCACGCCGGAGTCGAACGGGATGCCGACCACCGCGATGTCGGCGCGCGGCACGTCCTCGATGCGGGGCAGGCGGGCGAAGGTGGCGATGCCGGAGTACCGCGGGTTCACGGAGGCGTCGACGGGGCCGATGTTGTCGGTCATTTCTCGTTCCTGTTCGTCGGGAGGTGTGGGTCTCAGAGGGCGTGCTGCAAGATGTGCACGAGCTGCACCCCGCCGTCGGCGATGGCCGCGCGGATGCTCGGGGCGATGTCGGCGCGCGATGCCACCCGTCGCCCCGCCGCCCCGAAGGCGGTGGCGAGCGCGGCCCAGTCCGGCTGCACGAGGTCGACGCCCACCGGGGTCATGCCCCGGTCGACCTCGTTCTGGCGGATCTCCGCGTACCCGCCGTTGTCGACGCACACCACGGTGACGTCGAGGCGCTGCTCGACGGCGGTGACGAGCTCGTTCACGCAGAACATCAGGGCGCCGTCGCCGATCACGGTGACGACCGGGCGTTCGGTCTGCGCGACGGCCGCACCGATCGCGGCGGGGAGGCCATAGCCGAGCGTGGCGTAGGTCGGCGTGTAGAGGAGGGAATGCGGCTGCTCCTGCCGCAGCACGCTGCCGAGCGCCATGTACACGATCTGGGAGGAGTCGCCCGCGACGATCGCGTCAGCGGGAAGGGCGGCGGCGATGATCTCGGCGAGCTCGACGGTGTCCGGCGCCGTCTCTCGGGACTCGGCCTCGATCGCGGCCCGCTCGGCCGTGAGGTCGCGGGCGGGACGGGCGGGGTCCGGCAGCAGGGGCAGGAGGGCGTCGGTCACCGCGGCGGCGTCCCCCGTGAGACCGACCGTCGCGGTGAGGTTCTTGTCCCGCTGCTCCGGAGAGATGTCGACGCGAATCACGGCGCCGCGCGCCTCGAGCCGCGGAGCCCAGAGCTCCGCCTCGCCCAGCTTCGAGCCGACCACGAGCAGCACGTCGGCGTCTTCGGCCACGGCCCGTGCGGCGGCGAGACGCAGGTTCGAGCCGAGGGACAGCGGGTGGTGCTCGTCGAGCACCGCCTTGCCGTTCAGGGTCGTGAGCACGGGGGCTCCGAGCCGTTCGGCCACCGCGGCGATCTGGTGCGCGGCGTCCACCGCACCCCCACCGGCCACGATCACCGGGCGGCGGGCGGCGGACAGCAGCCGGGCGGCCTCGGCGAGCGCGATCGGATCCCCGGAGACGCGGTCGGGCATCGGGCGCGGCTTCCGGTCCTCCGCGGGCACGGCGGCGGGCGCCTCCAGCACGTCCAGCGGGATCTCGATGTGCACGGGACGGGGGCGGCCGGTGCGGAAGAGGTGGAACGCGTCGTGCACGGCCTGCACCGCCTCCGCCGCGGTCGACACCCGCCGCGACCACTCCGCGATCGCGCCGACCATGGCCGTCGCGTCCTTGGTCTCGTGCAGCGTGCCGACGTCGGCGAACTCCGCCCCGAGCGGCACCCCGGGCGAGAGCACGATGAGGGGTCGCGACTCGCAGAAGGCCGTGCCGATCGCGCTCATCGCGTTCTGCAGCCCGGGGCCGGAGGTCGTGATCACCACGCCGGGGAGCCCGGTCTGCTGCGCCCAGCCGTCGGCACCGTACCCCGACCCCTGCTCGTGGCGGTTGGTCACGGCACGGATGCCGAGGTCGGCGAGGGGCCGGTAGAGCTCCAGGTTGTGCGTGCCGGGGATGCCGAAGATCGCGGTCACCCCGTAGGCGCGGATGGTCTCCAGGACCGCACGGCCCGCGGTGTCGGCGTACCGGTCGTCTGCGATGGTGTCGGTGCTCATCGTGTCATCCTCACATCGCGTGCCGACGGACGCCGTCGACCCAGGTCTCACGGACCTCGATCGCCGCGATCTCCTCGGCCGGCACCGCGAGCGGGTCGTCCGAGAGCACCGCGAAGTCGGCGTACTTGCCCGGCTCCAGGGAGCCGAGGTCGTCCTCGCGGCCGATCGAGACCGCGCCCTCGATCGTGTGCGCCCGCAGCGCCGCGGTCGCGGAGATGCGCAGATCGTCCGGGCCGAGCTTGTGCCCGCGCCGGGTGACCCGGGTGACCGCGGTCTGGATCGCCTCCAGCGGGATGGGCTCGGCGACCGGGGCGTCCGAGGAGATCGTGATGGGTACGCCCGCACGCTCGAACTCCCCGAGCGGGTTGAAGCGCTCACCGGGCGTGCCGATGGCCTCCTCCACGCCTTCGCCCCAGTTGAAGTAGTGCTGCGTCTGGTTCACGGGACGGATGCCGGCGGCCGCCATCCGCTCGATCTGCGCGGGGGTCGGCAGCCCGCAGTGCTCGATGCGGTGCCGGGCATCCGCGTCCGGATGCTCCGCGAGCGCGGCCTCGATCGCCGACACGACCATCTCGATCGCGGTGGGCGACTGGGCGTGGGTCGCGGTCTGGAGGCCGGCCGCGTGGGCCTTGCGGATGAGCTCCGCGTAGTCGGCGGGCTCGTGGTAGAGCTGGCCGGTGCGGCAGGGGTCGCCGACGTAGCCGTCCGGGAAGTACGCGGTCCAGCCGCCCAGGGTGCCGTCGGCGTAGAACTTGATGCCGGCGAAGCTCAGGTGGGCGTTGCCGAACTGCCCGACGAGCCCCATCTCCAGCGCCTCGTCGAGCAGGTGCGACAGCAGGTACATCGACACGCGCAGCTCCAGCCGCCCGGCCTCGGCGAGCCGCAGGTACATGTCGAACTCGCGCCGCGTGACCTGGCAGTCGCCGATGGAGGTGACCCCGCCCGCGAGGAACCGCTGCGTCGCCGCGTCGAGCTGGCGCAGGTGCTCCTCCGGCTCGTCCGCGAGATGGAAGTTCGGACCGTGGTGGCCGATCTTCACCCCGTGGACGCCGGTGAGGATGTTGCACGCGGCGTCGGACAGTTCGCCGGTGAGCTCGCCGTCGGCGTCGCGGAAGAACTCGCCGCCGTCCGGGTTCGGGGTGTCCCGGTCCACGCCGTTGCGGTCGAGCGTGTACGAGTTCACCACCCCGCCGTGGCCGGAGGCGTTCATGAGGTACACCTCGCGGTCGGCGGCCACCTCGTCGAGCTCGAACCGCGTGGGGTGCCGCTTCTCGGCGAGGTTCCGCTGCTCGTAGCCGTAGCCGCGCACCGGACGTCCGGCGGGGAGATCCGCGGCGGCGGCCTTCAGCAGCGCCACGATCTCCGGGATGCTCCCCGCCTTCTCCGGACCGCAGTCCACCCAGGTCATCATCTGCCCGAACATCAGCGGATGCGCATGCGCGTCCACGAAGCCGGGCACGACCACCGCCTCCCCCAGATCGACGCGCTCAGGGGTGAGGCCGGCCCGCGCCGCCACGTCCTCGCACTCCGCCGCCGTGCCGAGGGCGACGATGCGCCCCCGGTCGGTCAGCATCGCGGTGACGGTGGTGTCCGCCGCGTCTGCCGTGTGGATGGCTCGCGCGGTGACGAGGACGGGAGCGGCCTGGGCCGAGCGGTCGAAGGGGGTGAGCTTTCTCATGATGCCTGTTCGCGGTGGTGTCGTGCGGGGGAATAGTGCCGGTCAGGGCAGGCGGTTCGCCGTGGTGTCGGTCCGGGCGGTGAACGACGCCGTGACCGGGGCCTCGTCGGAGTGCTGCGGCGCGAGACGCGTGCAGATCCCGGCGATGACGGCCATGCCCACGAACATCGCGATGACCGACCAGACACTGCCGGTCCAGGCGATGAGCTGCGTCGCGAACCAGGGCGAGAATCCGGCCCAGATGGCGGCGCCGACGCCGTACGACAGCGCGATCGAGGTGTAGCGCGCCTGCGGACGGAACATCTGGGCGAGGATCGCCGCGATCGGGGCGTACGTGGCGCTCATCGCGATGCGCACGAGCGAGGCGAAGAGGAAGATCAGCGGCTCCACGCGACCCGGCATCAGCAGCAGGAAGGGCGCGAAGGTCAGCACCGAGGTGATCAGGCCGATGTACATCACGTTCTTCCGGCCCCACTTGTCACCGAGCCAGGCGACCGGCAGCGTCACGACGAACTCCACGAAGGAGGCCAGGGTCATCGCGTCGAGGATCACCTGCTCGCTGATCGCGATGGGCTCGCCGGTCGCGTACGCGGTGGCGAAGGTGGTGGCCAGGTAGTAGCCGCCGGTGGAGATGGGCAGGATCCCGATGCCGAGGAGGATCGGCTTCCAGTTGACGCGGAGGGCGAAGGCGAGCGGCATGGACTGCTTGCGGCCCTCGATCTTCTCCTCGAAGACCGGCGACTCCTCGACGCGATACCGGACCCACAGCCCCACACCGATCAGCACGATCGACAGCAGGAACGGGATGCGCCAGCCGCCGTCCATGATGAACGTGTCGCCGCCGCGGGACATGATCGCGAAGATGCCGGAGGCGAGGAGGGCGCCGGCCGGGTTGCCGAGCTGGGTGAAGCCGCCGTAGAACGTCTTCGACTTCTCGGGAGCATGCTCCACGCTCATGAGCACCGCGCCGCCCCATTCGCCGCCGACCGCGAGGCCCTGGACGGCGCGGAGCAGGATGAGGAGGATCGGCGCGAGGATGCCGATGTTCTCGTAGGTCGGGAGGCAGCCGACGAGGACGGTCGCGGCCCCCATCAGCAGCAGCGTGATGACGAGCGAGACCCGCCGGCCGAGCTTGTCGCCGATGTGGCCGAAGACGATGCCACCGAGGGGGCGGATGAGGAAGGCCACCGCGAACGTCGCGAAGGCGGCGGCGGTCTCGGCCAGACGGTCGCCGCTCGGGAAGAACAGCGGGCCGAACACGAGGGCGGCGGCCGTGGCGTAGACGTAGAAGTCGTACCACTCGATGGTGGTGCCGACGAAGGCGGCGAAGCCGGCGCGGCGCGCGCGGCTGTGGACGCCGCTTCGGGGGGTGGGGGTAGTGGTCATGGACCCGCTCCTTCGCGGATGGTGTCGGATAGCGAAGGATGCTACGGACGTGGAGCGCCGCGGGCAAGGGCAGAACTCCAGCAATACGCGTCATTCACTGGATTTGTGTCGGACGCACCGCGCACTCCAGGCCTTCCGCTCGGTCGAACCGCGCTCTACACTGCTTTTCTGCGGGGACGAGCGTGCACTGCGGGGAAATCGACGGAATCGGACGGCACATGGACTTCGACGCGGAACTCATCCGGGCTCTGCAGGAGGACGGCCGCGCCAGCATCCTCTCCCTCGCCGAGCGCGTCGGCCAGTCCCGCGCCGTCGTGGCGGCCCGTCTGCGCGCGCTGCTCAGCGACCGCACGGTGCGGGTGGTCGCGGCCGTCGACCCCGTGTTCCTCGGCCAGCACGTGCTCGCCCACGTGTCGATCCGGACCGACGGCGCCGTCGAGGTGGTCGCCGAGCACCTGCGCGACATGTCCGAGACCGTGCTGGTGTCGGCGGTCGGCGGCGCCCACGACATCGTGACGGAGGTGCGGGTGGGTTCGATGTCGGAGCTCCACGACCTGCTCGCGCGCATCCGCGGGAGCGCCGGCGTGCTCGACATCAACACGATCATCTACTCGACCGTGATCAAGGGCTTCTTCGTCTCGGAGTATCACGGCGGCGTGACCCTCGACGGCATCGACGAAGCCCTCATCGAGCACCTGCAGTCCGACGGGCGGATGAGCTTCCGTGCCCTCGGCGAGCAGGTGCGGCTCTCCCCCAGCGCGGTCGCCACCCGGGTGCAGCGGCTCATCGACGCCGGTGTCATCAAGATCAGCGCCGTGGAGGCCCGAGGGCTCGCGCATCGGCAGCTCTCGATGGGCGTGGGCATGACGCTCGGAGACGACGACGAGGCCGTGATCGACGAGCTGCGGCGGGGTCGTGGCGTCGACTTCGCGGCGCGGACCCTCGGGCGGTTCGACGCCGTCGCGACCCTCGTGGAGCCCTCCGCCGGAGCCCTGTACGCGAGTCTCGAGCGGCTGCGCGCGCTCCCCGGAGTGACCCGGATCGAGGCGTGGCTGCATCTCGCGGTGCTCAAGGAGGACTACGCCCGCACGCTCCGCCCCCTCCGCACGGACTGAGTCCGCCCCGTCCCCGGCCCCGTCCGGCCCCCCTCCCGCCCGGTCCCGTCCCGTCCCGTCCCGTCCCATCCCGTCCGCGCCCCCTCCGGTCCCGCCCGGGATCAAAACCGCGCCTCTTTCACCCATCCCCCGCACGTTTCTGCACACCTACCGCGGGGTGTCCCCCACGCGGGATGAATACGGCGCTTCGGGAGGCGCGTGGAGGACCCTCTTTGATCCGGCGCCCTCCGCATTTCCGCCGGGAGGGGTTCCCCACGCGGGATGAAAACGGAGCTTCGGGAGGCGCGGGGAGGGGCCTTATCGATCCCGGGATCGGGGCGGGATCGGGAAGGGGCGGGGGGTCAGGGGGTGAGGGGGGCGAGGAAGGCGCGGCGGATGGCGGCGACGTCGGCGTCCTCGCGCGTGGGGTGCACGCGGTTGAGGAGCAGCACGCCGTAGGCGCCCGTCTCGGGGACGACCGCGAAGCACGTGCCGGTGAAGCCGGTGTGGCCGACCGCATCGAGGTCACCCATCCACGCGGCATCGCGCACGCGCAGACCGATCGCCTGGCCGTAGCCGGCGTCGGCCTGGATCGAGGGGGTCGTCATCCCGCGGAAGGACTCCCGTGACAGCACGCGCCCGTGCGGCCCCTCGCCCTCATCGCGGAGGAGACGGGCGAGAGCGGCGACATCCGCCACCGTGCCGAACAGTCCCGCGTGGCCGGCGGGACGGCCGAGCGCATGGGCGAGCTCGTCGTGCACCTCACCGCGCACGTTCCCGCGGTGCGGCTGCGTCTCCGTGGCGACCGCACGCTCCCGCTCCGGAGCCATGGTCAGCGACGCGGCGCCGATCCCCGTGGCCACCTCCGCCCAGAGCGCCGCGAGCGGCCGCCCGGAGACCCGTTCCAGACAGTCTCCGGCCGCGATGTACCCGACGTCGGAATACAGATGGCGAGCGCCCGGCTCGGCACCGAGCGCCCGACGCTGGACGCGGGCACGCAGTTCGTCCCCGCGCACGCCCTCCCGCCACTCGCGCCCCTCCGCCGGCAGCCCGGAGGTGTGGGTGAGGAGGTGCCGGAGGGTGATCCGCTCCGCTCCGGTGCCGCTGCCCACCGTGAGGACGCGCTCGACGGGCTCATCGAGGTCGATCACCCCCGCGTCGACGAGCCGCAGGGCGGCGATGGCGGTGAAGACCTTCGTCAGCGATGCGAGATCGAAGAGGTGCGCGGCGGTGAGCGGAGCGGGATCGTCGTGCGCCGGCGACCCGAGGAGTTGCAGCTCTTCCGCGCCCCCGGCGACCGCCCGCACCGACGCCCACGCCGAACCCGGGGCTCCGTTCACCATGATCCGCCCGCGGCCGTCACTTACTCATGCCGGAGGTGAGGCCGTTGATGATCTGCTTCGTCGCCAGCAGGAACAGCACCACGAGCGGGATGGTGGCGATCGTGAGTCCGGCGAACAGCTGCGGCCAATCGGTCGAGTACTCCCCGAAGAACCGGGTCAGGCCCACGGGGAGCGTGTACGAGTCGCGGTCGCGCAGCAGGATCAGCGGGTAGAAGAAGTCGTTCCAGACCGGCACGAACCGGAAGACGATCACGGTCGCGAGCGCCGGGCGCACGAGCGGCAGCAGGATCTGCAGGAACGTGCGCAGCGGTCCGGCGCCGTCGATGCGCGCGGCCTCCTCCAGCTCGATCGGCAGCGCCCGGAAGAACACCGTCAGCACGAACGTGGTGAACGGGATGCCGAGGGCGCCGTAGACGAGGATGAGGCTGAAGACGTTGCTCGTCATCTTGAGCGCGTCGAGCAGATAGAACAGCGGCAGGATCGCCAGGTGCACCGGCAGCATGAGGCCCGAGAGGAACACGGCCTCGATCCCGCGGAAGAACTTCGCCCTGGCCCGCGCGAAGGCGTAGGCGGCCAGCACCGACACGACAGTCGTGACGATGACCGACCCGACCGTGACGGTGATCGAGTTGACGAAGTACGTGTCGAACGAGGCGGTGATCCACGCGTTCTGGAAGCTCGTGAACGTCGGGGGGACGGGGAGTCCGAGCGGCTCGGTGGCGATCTGCTGCTGCGTGCGCAGGGAGTTGTTGACCATGAGCAGCAACGGACCGATCGCGACCAGCGCGTATCCCCACAGGAACACGTTGGCGAGGAGGCGGCCCACGAACGGGGTGTCGTTCGTGCGACGGGAGCGGCGCCGCGGGGCGGATGTCCGGCCGGAGACGATCGCCTCCGTGGTCGGTTCCTGACGGGTGTCGAGGGCGGTGCTCATCAGAACAGCTTTCGTTCGGCGCGGCGCATCGTCGTCGTGATGACGACGGAGATGACCATGATGAAGATGAACAGGACGGTCGCGAGGGCCGACGAGACCCCGATGGAATTCGGGTTCCCGGACTCGAACGCGGTGCGGTAGAAGAGCAGCATCATCACGTCGGTGGAGCCGGCGGGAGCGCCGTTGGACCCGGCGAGCGCGAACGGGATGGCCATCGCCTCCATGCTGCCGATGAAGGTGAGCACGGTGATGATGCCGATCGTCGGCGTGAGCATGGGGAGCGTGATGTAGCGGAAGCGCTTCGCGGCCGTGGCGCCGTCGAGCGACGCCGCCTCCTCGATCTCCTCGGGGATGCCGCCGAGGGCGGCGCCGTACAGCAGGATCGGGAATCCGATCCACTGCCAGGCGCTGACCAGCACGATGACCCAGATCGCGAGCTGCGGATCGCCGAGCCACGGCAGCGCGAGGCTCTCGAGGCCGACGCCGCGGAGGATCGCGTTCACCGGCCCGAACAGCGGAGACAGCATCAGCGACCACAGGTAGCCGATGACCATCGGGCTCACGAGGTAGGGCAGGGCGAAGATCGTCTGGAAGAACCGCTTGGTGCGCTTGCGGCGGTGCAGCAGGGTGGCGATGCCGAGGCCGAGCGAGTTCTGGAAGACCAGGGCGCCGACGAAGAGCAGCAGGTTGTGGCCGAACGCGTTCCACAGCTCGGAGGCGTAGGGCTCCTTGGTGAGGAGCGTGAGGTAGTTGCCGATACCGGCGAATCCACCCTGCTTGGTGCCCTGCCAGTCGAAGAACGAGTAGCTGAGCGCGGCGAGCATCGGGTAGAGGATCAGCACCGCGAAGAGCACGGCGGCAGGGAGCACGAACAGCGCGGCCGTCGGCGTCGACAGCGCGATGCCGGTGCGGGGGCGCCGGCTCTTCGGCGGGCGCACGGGGAGGGTCAGAGCCATGGGGGGTCCTTCGCTCGTGGTGGGGCGCCGGATGCGGCGCCCCACCACGCTCGGATCAGGAGGAGGGGGTGAACCAGGTGGAGATGCCCGACTGCAGGTCGGCGCCCAGCTGCTCCGGGGTCTTCTGACCGAGGAACATGGCCTGGATGTCCGGGCCGAGCACCGCGGTGCCGGTCGGGTCGCCGTAACGGAAGTCGACGAGCAGCAGGTACGGAGCCGGGTTGGCGGTGTACTGCTCGTTCATCTCCTGCATGAGCGGGTCGGAGTACTCCACCCCGGGGAGCGCGGAGAACTGGTCGACCTCGTCGGCGACGAGCTGGCCGAACTCCTTCGTGGTCATCCAGTTGAGCAGCTCGGTGGCCGCCTCCTGGTTCTCGCTGGCCGCGTTGATGCCGAAGCTGCCGTCCGCGTAGCCCGGGGTGACCGCGTGGTCGAGCGCGCTGTCGGGGGACGGCGGGACCTCGTAGACGCCCCACTCGGTGTCGGGCGCGGAGCTCTGGAACGTGGGCAGGTCGAACGAGCCGCCGGGCCACTGCGCGGCCTGGCCCGAGGTGAACTGCAGGACGGCGTCGGCGACGGCGATCGCGTTGACGTTCTTGTCGAGGTACTTCTGCATGTCCTGCACGATCTGCAGAGAGGACACGTAGGCGGGGTCGGTGAAGTCGACGTCGCCGGCGAGCACCTTCTCCTCGAAGGCCGCACCGCCGTAGTGGGCCGAACCGACGATGTCGTGGAACATCGGCAGGACCCAGTCCTCGCGGGCGCCGAGCGCCATGGGGGTGACGCCCTCCTTGAGGAGGGTCTCCTGCAACTCGATGAACTCGTCCCAGTCGGTGGGCTCCTCGAGGCCCATCTCGTCGAACATGGTCTTGTTGTAGAACATCTGCATGGTCTGGTACGCGAAGGGGACGCCGTAGGTCTTGCCATCGTCCTTGCCCTGGGCCGCCCGCAGGACCGTGGGGTCGAACTGGTCGAGTCCGTCGACGATGTCGTCGATCGGCACGATCTGCTCCGACTGGATCGCCGACTGCACGCCGCCATAGGCGCGCAGCATCGCGATGTCCGGACCGTCGCTGCCCTCGAGGCCGGTGGCGAGGATCTGGTTGTACTCGGTGGGCTGGAAGCCCTCGAACTCGATGGTGACGCCGGGGTGGGACTCTTCGTAGGCGTCGAACACGGCCTCCCACTTCGGGGACGACGAGGCCTGCCAGGACCAGATGGTCAGGGTGACATCATCCTGACCATCGCCGCTCGAGGCTGCGGGCGCGCAGCCGGCGACGGCGAGTCCGGCGACCAGGATCCCTCCGGTGAGAGCGAGGCGGACGGGGCGGTTTCGCATGGTGTTCCTCTCGGGTGACGTCTTCGTCGCGGCACGGGGACGATGCCGACACTGCCACTGTGGGCAATCTCTTACAAAAATGCAAGCGTTTCTGAAAATTCCTACCGAGTGTGGACCCGACCTGCCATCATGGGCTCGTGCCGAACAGTGTCGTGACAGCCATCCATCAGCGCCTCTCCGCGCTCACCCCCACGGAACGCCGCATCGCCGAACGCGTGCTCGCCGAACCGCAGGCGGTCCTGGAGAACTCCATCACCCGCCTCGCCGAGGAGTGCGGGGTGTCGGTCGCCAGCGTCGCCCGCTTCACCCGCAGCCTCGGGTTCCCCGGGTACCCCGACCTGCGGATCGCCCTGGCCGGAGAGCTCACGCGGAGCGCGTCCGAGCGCGAGCGCTTCCAGGTGTCCGCGGGCGATGTGAGCCGTCACGACGACGCCGCGACCACGGTGCGCAAGATCGCCTTCGCGGAGGCCGAGGCCATCGAGCGCACCGCCCGCCAGCTCGACATCGCCGAGCTGGAGCGGTGCGTCGCCGCGGTCCGCGGCGCGCGTCGCATCGACATCTACGGCGCGGCCTCCAGCGGACTCGCCGCGCAGGACCTCGAGCAGAAGCTCCATCGCGCCGGCCTCGTCGCCCAGGCGCGGACCGACCACCACCTCGCTCTCACCGGCGCCGCGCTCCTGGACGATCGGGACGCCGCGATCGCCATCTCGCACTCCGGCCGCACCCTGGAGATCGTGCAGGCGGCCGAGGTGGCCGCCGCCGCCGGCGCCACCACCATCGCCATCACCAACAACCCGCGCTCGCCGCTCGCCCGCGCGTGCGCGCACACCCTCGTCACGGCGGTGTCGGAGTCGACCTTCCGCTCCGGCGCGATGGCCAGCCGCATCGCCCAGCTCGCCGTCCTCGACTTCCTCTACACGCGCATCGCCCAGGCCGACTACGACCGGATCTCCGCGAACCTCCAGCGCACGCACGACGCCGTCACCGCTCACAGAATCGATTGATCATGCAGCTCGGAATCGACCGCCTCCTCCACGACGACCTGACGCAGCCGCAGCGGGACCGCCTCCGGGGCGCCCGACTCGGGATGGTCACGAGCGACCTGGCCCTCACCTCGACCCTCGCCCGTGGACGCGCCGGCCTCGCCGACGCCGGCTTCCCGCTCACGCTCCTCTTCGGCCCCGAGCACGGCCTGGACGGCCGGGCCAGGGAGGGAGAGCTGATCGGGGATCTGCGCGACACGCCGACCGGGCTCCCGGTGCGCAGCCTCTACGGCGCGGACGTGCGTCCCGCGGCCGCCGACCTCGCCGACCTCGACGTCGTGCTCGTCGACCTTCCCGACGTGGGTGCGCGTTTCTACACGTACATCTGGACGATGAGCCATGTGCTCGAGGCGTGCGCCGACGCGGGCGTCGCCGTGATGGTGCTCGACCGCCCGAATCCGCTCGGCGGACGCCTGGAGCAGGCCGAGGGGCCGATGCTCGACGAGGCGGCGAACTCGCTCGTCGGACGGTGGACGATGCCCGTCCGCCATGGTCTGACGATCGGCGAGCTCGCGCGGCACTGGGTGCGCACGCGCGGGATCGACGTGGAGCTCCACGTCGTCGAGGTGCAGGGATGGACGCGCGATCAGACCACCCTCGGCCGGCAGGAGCTGACCTGGATGCCGCCCTCGCCGAACCTGCCCAGCGCCGCGACCATCCTCCTGTACCCCGGCACGTGTCTGGCCGAGGGCGTGAACGTCTCCGAGGGGCGCAGCACGGCCGTGCCCTTCCGCGTCGTCGGCGCCCCGTTCATCGACGCCGAGGAGTACACGACCGCGTTCGTCGAGCTCGCCCTTCCCGGCGTCACCGCCTCCCCCTACGGCTTCACCCCCCTGGTGCGGGATCACGCCGGCGAGGCCTGCCAGGGGCTCCTCCTGCACGTGACAGACCCGGCCGCCTTCCAGCCGGTGCACACCGGAGTCCGCCTGCTGTCCCTCCTCGCCACCCTCTACCCCGAGGCCCTGACCGAGCGGGCGCTGGTGCCGATGCCCGGGGAGTCCGACTGGTCCCCTCTGGAGAAGCTGTTCGGGGTAGAGGGCGCCTTCCGCCGGATCACGGCGGGCGAGTGGGACGAACCGGAGTCGCTCGCGGTGCCGGACTGGCCGGGGCTCGTCGACGCCGACCTCCTCTACCGCTGACCGACAAGCCGCGCGGACGTCAAGGGGATGGCGGGGCGCGCGGCCGCCGCGCAGGATGGCCGGTATGACGGACGAGGGCCCCGCGCAGACCGCGGACGGACACCACATCGTCGTGAACGGCCGGCGGTGGCGCGCCACCGATCCGTCGATCCCCGAGAACCTGCGGCAGGAGCTCGTCGACGAGCTCATGGCCGCACGGCGCGCGGTCAAGGCGGCGGAGCCCGACGCCCGCCGTCGCGTGCAGGATGCGAAGACCGCCCTCGGCGAGCGGGGTGCCCCGTGGTGGGAGGAGCCCTCCGCGGCGCAGGCCGAGGAACGGATCGCCGCGACGATGCGCGCCCTCACCCGGAAACGCGCGGACTCGTCGATCTGCCCGAGCGACGTCGCCCGCGCGGTCGGCGGCGCGGAGTGGCGCGACCGGATGCCCGACGTGCGCCGCATCGCCGCGGATCTCGCCTCCCGCGAGGTGGTCGTCGTCACGCAGAAGGGCGAGCAGGTGAGCATCGCCGACGTCCGGGGCCCCGTCCGCATCCGCCGCGGCCCCGCCCTCTGAGCGCCTCGGTCGCCCGACACCGACGGCGCGCCGTCACCGGGCGTTCACCGTCCGCGGCCAGACTTCGACCATGACCTCACCCGATCCCGCGGCGGGCGCCCCCGAGCCCGTGGCGACAGCGAACAGCGGCGCCGTGGCCGTCGTCGGCCTCGATCTGCGCGGAGACACCCCCGCGCCTCGGAAGCAGGTGTACTCCTGGGCGCTGTGGGATTGGGCGACGCAGCCGTTCAACACCGTCATCCTCACGTTCGTCTTCACCGCGCTGTACCTCGTCAGCGCCTCGTTCCTGCCGCCGGAGATCGCCGCCCTCGACCCGAGCGACCCGGTCCGCGTCGCCGCCGAGGCCGACCTCGCCTCCGGTCTCGGACTGGGTTCCACGATCGCCGCCCTGGGCATCCTCCTGCTCGCCCCCGTCCTCGGTCAGCGCGCCGACGCCGCCGGACGACAGAAGCTCTGGCTGGGCATCGGCACCGGCGCTCTCATCCTCTGCATGCTCGGACTGTGGTTCGTGGAGCCGCAGCCGGCCCTGTTCTGGCTCGGCGTCGCGCTGATCTCCGCCGGTTCCGTGTTCGGCGAGATCGCCGCGGTGAATTCCAACGCCATGCTCATCGGGATCGCGAACCCGAAGAACGTCGGCCGCATCTCCGGACTCGGCTGGGGCTTCGGCTACCTCGGGGGCATCATCGCCCTCGTCATCGTCGTCCTGCTCGACACCTTCGACTGGTTCGGCATGTCCACCGACAACGGCCTCGCGTACCGGCTCATCGCCGTGGGGTGCGCGGTCTGGGCGATCGTCTTCAGCATCCCGATCTTCCTCAACGTGCCGGAGCCGTCGCTCGGGCGGCCGGAGCGCAAGGTGGGGTTCTTCCGCTCCTACGTCCTCCTCGTGCAGGACGTGATCGGCCTCTACCGCGACCCGCAGACCCGATCGACGTTCTGGTACCTGCTCGCCAGTGCCGTGTTCCGCGACGGCCTCGGCGGGGTCTTCGCGTTCGGCGCCATCATCGGCACCGCGGTGTTCCGGTTCGGCACCCAGGACATCATCGTCTTCGGCATCGCCGCGAACCTCGTCGCCGGCGTCTCGACCATCATCGCGGGCCGCCTCGACGACCGCCTCGGCCCCAAGCGGATCATCCTCGGCTCGATCGGATCGATGATCGTCGCCGGCCTCGCCGTGTTCCTGCTGCGGGATGCGGGGTCGCTCGTGTTCTGGATCGGCGGTCTCGTGCTCTGCGCCTTCGTCGGTCCGGCTCAGGCGGCGGCGCGCTCCTTCCTCGCCCGCGTCACCCCGGCCGGCCGGGAGGGCGAGATCTTCGGTCTCTACGCCACGACGGGCAGGGCCGCGAGCTGGATGGCCTCGGCCGCCTGGACCGTGCTCATCGTCGCGACGAGCCAGACCGCCTACGGGATCCTCGGCATCGTCATCGTCCTCATCATCGGGTTCCTCCTCCTGCTCCCGGTGAAGGCGCCGCGCTGAACCCGCTCCGGGCGCCGGACGGATCGGGCGGGAGTAGCCTGACCCGGTGACCGTCGTCCTCGCCTTCCTCGCCAACATCCTCGTCGCGATCGCGAAGACGGTCGCCGCCGTCATCACCTCGTCCGCGTCGATGGTGGCCGAGGCCGCGCACTCCTGGGCGGACGCGGGGAACGAGGTCTTCCTGCTCATCGCCGACCGCCGGGGCGCGAAGACCAAGGACGCCCGGCATCCGCTCGGCTACGGCCGCAACGCGTTCGTCTGGTCTCTCATCGCGGCGTTCGGCATCTTCACCGCCGGCTCGATCGTGTCGATCATGCACGGCATCCAGGAGCTGTCCGACACCGGCCCCGTGGAGAGCCCGGTCGTCGCCTACATCGTGCTCGGCATCGCCTTCGTCCTGGAGGGGGCGTCGTTCACGCAGGCGATGGTCCGCTCCCGTCGGCTGGCCCGGGAGCGCGGATCCTCCACGTGGGACTTCGTGCTCGAGACGAGCGACACCACGCTCCGGGCGGTGTTCTTCGAGGACTCCGCCGCCCTCATCGGCCTCGTGCTGGCGGGCGGATCGATCCTCCTGCA
Source organism: Microbacterium sp. str. 'China' (assembly GCF_002993305.1). Lineage (NCBI taxonomy): Bacteria > Bacillati > Actinomycetota > Actinomycetes > Micrococcales > Microbacteriaceae > Microbacterium > Microbacterium sp. str. 'China'. The sequence goes on from NZ_CP027434.1 coordinate 3,303,840, forward strand.
TCAGCTCACCGGTGTCGCCGCGTGGGATGCGATCGGGTCGATCCTCGTCGGGATCCTGCTGGGCGTCGTCGCCGTGATCCTGATCGGACGGAACATCGCGTTCCTCGTCGGCACGTCGGTGTCCCCCGCGCTGCGCTCGCGGGTGGGCACTGCCCTCCTCGGGATGGACGACATCGAGCGGGTCACCTACCTGCACATCGAGTACGTCGGGCCGAACCGGCTGTTCCTCGTCGCCGAGGTCGACCTCGCGGGCGATGCGCGCGAGCACGACGTCGCCCGGCGGCTGCGGGAGGTGGAGCGGCGGATCGAGGCGCACGACGCGGTGGAGACCGTCGTGCTGTCCCTCTCGGTGGACGACGAGCCCTCGCTCGACTTCGCCCGCGTGTGAGGCCGGTCAGGCGCGCCAGTTGTCGGCGAGCTTGGTGAGCAGTCGCGCGAGCTCCGTGCGCTCCTCCGCGGTGAACGACTCGAGCGCGCGGCCGAGCAGCTCGCGGCGTTCGCCCCGCATCCCGCGGGCCAGTCGCCGACCCTCGTCGGTCAGCGCGATGCGGGTGCGGCGGGCGTCGTCCGGGTCGGCCTCGCGCCGCACGAATCCGGCCTGCACACCCTGCTGCACGAGCCGCGACGCCCGCGGCTGATCCACGCCGATCGCCTGCCCGAGCGCACTCACGCTGAGGGGTTCCGGCGCGGCGGCAAGGGCTTCGAGCATGCGGAGACGGGCCGGTCCGCCGAGGCGGCCGCCGTCGACCATCCAGGGCGGCATCCCCGGGTGGCCGCGGTGGTGGGCGAAGTGCTCGCGCGGGTCGCCGTGGGGCCCGTGCCCGTGTGCACCGCGTGGCCCTCCGTGCTCGCGGCCGCCGGGTCCGGGTCGGCGTCCGCGCAGCCGGGAGAGCGCCTGCGCGATCGCTTCGGCGGCGTCGGGGGACGCGGGGTCGATCGGATCGGTGGCCATGTCCCGATTTTACATGCAGCTTGACATGCGTTTGCTTTCCATGTCACACTGCATGTACATGCACAGTGACATTGATATGTCGGATGACATCCGTCATCGGTGCACCACAGACACGAAGGATCACCATGAACACCACTGCAGACAGCACTTCTGACAACACCTCCCGCCCGTTCGGTTTCTGGCTCAAGGCCGTCGACCGTCTGATGGCACACGACTTCGCCACCGCTTTCGCCGCGGAGGGCGCGACCCGCCGCGACTGGCGGCTGCTGAACGTCGTCGACGGGACGGTCCCCGTGCGCCGCCCGCTGCACCCGCACAAACTGCACGATCTCGTCGACCGCGGCTGGGTCGAGGCGGACGGCGACGGGTGGGCACTGACCGACGAGGGCCGCGCGGCGAAGGAGCGCCTCGGCGCCACCGTCGACGGCATCCGCGCGAAGGTCGCCGACGCGGTCTCCGACGAGGAGATGGCGACGACCCTCGCGGCGCTCGAGAAGATCGCCCGCGCCTTCGGGTGGGACGAGGAGACACCTCTCCCCCGGAAGCGGCGCCCCGGGTTCGGCTTCGGTCCCCGGCACGGCTTCGGGCGCGGGCACGGGTTCGGTCCCGGACACGGCTTCGGTCCCGGGGACTTCGAGCCCCGGCGCGGCTTCGGTGCCGGGCACGGCTTCGGCCCCGGGGACTTCGAGCCCCGGCACGGCTTCGACCGTCACGATGGCGAGGAGGACGGCGGGTACCGCGGACGCGGTCACCACGACGGTCACGCACACCGCGATCACGGTCACGCGCGTCGCAGCCACGGCCACCGCGCGCAGCGGATGGCGGAGCGCGCATTCGAGCGCGGCTTCGACGCCGGATTCCGCCACGGCCACGCCGCCTGATCGTCCCCCTCGAGCGCCTCACCCGAATCCCGGGTGAGGCGCTTTGCTCTTCGCGAAACCCGAGCCGGGATCACTTCCGCACCTCCCGAGCGCCCCCGCGGCACATTCCCGATCCGCCACCCGCACCCCAGCCCGACCCGAGGTGAGGTCGGGGCGAAGCGCCCCGAGTCGAGGCAGGATCAGAGTCGCGCCTCCCCAGCCGTTCCAAGGCACGTTCTCGATCCCCCACCGCGGCGACGCGCACACCACTCTCCGAACGGGATCAGAGAATCGCCCCTCCTGAGCGCCCCAGCGGCACGTTTTCGATCCCGCACGGTCATCCAGGCGGGGGGGCGGCGCCCGGTGGAAACACAAGCGCCCGAGGTAGCAGGCGACGGGAAGGCGGGTGCGCGGATCAAGCACGACCCTTCCATCGCGCAGGATCGAAAACGACCCTTCCGACGGACCCCGCGGCCCCTCTTTCATCCCGCACACAAGAAGGCCAGGGACCGACCGCCAGGCGGGATCAGAAACGACCCTTCCGACGGACCTCGCGGCCCGATTCCCATCCCGCACGCAAGGAGGGCAGGGCCCGACCGTCGGGCGGGATCAGGAACGGGCCTTCGAAGCGGGAGTGCGGTGCGTTTCTGAGCTCGCAGGCGAACGCGGCCGCGAGGCCCGGACGCGGCACGGAGCTAAAGGGCGAGGAGGGCGAGGGCGGTGTCGGGAGCGCCCGCGTCACGGAGGCGTGAGCGCATCGCGGCCGCCGCGAGCGCATACGGCCGGTCGCTCCGCAGGAGGAGCGACCGCGCGTTGGCCTGCTCATTGAGGGCGACGAGCTCGAACGCCAGCACCTCGACGTCGGCCGCGCCGACCTCTCCCTCCGCGGCAGCGAACCGCAGCTGGGCCTCGATGTATCCGTACCAGTCGACGAGGGCCGCCCGCACGGCGTCGCTCACGGGACCGGGCTTGGAGTCGACGTCCGCCGCGGTCGCCGCGAAGAAGCAGCCGCCGGTGAAGACGCGGTCCTTCGAGTAGACCAAGGCGTTGTGGAGGAGCGCGGCCAGGCGGTGCGCTCCCCTCGGCTGGACGCGGGCGGGCTCGATGATCCGCTCGACGAAGATGTCCCGAGCGGCGGCGACCGTCGCGAGCTGCAGGCCCTCTTTGCTCTGGAACAGCGTGGCGATGCTGCTCTTGCTCGACCCCGAGGCAGTGGCGAGGCGTCCGATCGTCACGCCGTCCAGACCCTCGACGGAGGCGAGGTCGGTCGCACTCTCCAGCACGATGCGGCGGGAGGCGTCCCCGCGTGCTCGCCGGCCGTCCTGCACCACGCCATCCACCATGCCTCTAGTATACGAACGACCGTTCGCCTAGTATACGGATGATCGTTCGTATAGTTCGGTGAAGGAGCCTCCATGCCGTCCGCGTCCTCTCTCCTCGTCCGCCACCTCCCGACTGTGGGACGCCTCTCCCCTCGCCTCGCCGGCGATCTCGCCTACCGACTGTTCTTCTCCACCCGCCCACGGATGGCCGTGCGCTCCGCCGACGCCGCCACCCACGACGACGCCCGCCGCGGGAGCCTCCTCGTGCGCGGCATCCCCGTCACGACCTACACGTGGGGCACGGGTCCGCGCACCGTGCTGCTCCTGCACGGCTGGCGGGGCCGCGCCTCGCAGTTCGCCCCGCTCGTGCGGGAGCTCGTCGCCGAGGGGTTCCGGGTCGTCGCCTTCGATGCCCCGGCGCATGGCTCCTCCGGCGGGCGGCACACCGATATCCGCGACTGGGTCGACGCCGCGGAGCAGCTGGACCGCACCCACGGCCCCTTCTCCACTCTCATCGGACACTCCTTCGGCGGGCTCGCGGCGCTGACCGTCGCCCGGTCGTCCGGCTCGGTCCCCGCCGTCGCCGTCGTCGCCGGGGCCGCCGCGCCTGAGGCGTTCCTCGCCCAGTTCGTCGGTGACCTCCGGCTTGACGCCGCCACCGCAGACCGACTCCGCACCCGCTTCCACCGCCGCCTCCGGCTCGATCCCGCAACCGCCGCCGAACGGTATGACGCGGCCGCGCATCCACTCCCCGCCGGCACCGCACTGCTCATCGTGCACGACCGGGGCGACCGCCGGATGCCCGATCACGACGCCCTCCGGCTGCACGCCGCCCATCCCGGCCGCTCCCGTCTCGTCCGTACGGTGGGTCTCGGTCACACGAGAGTGCTGTCGGCCGATCCGACCCTTGATGCCGTGGTCGCGCTCGTGACCGGGGGTCTCGAGGCCGTGGATGCGCTCGGCACCGCGTCGGGACGAGCCGCCATCGATGCCGCACCGGCCGACCCGTCCGCGGCCCTTCGGAGCCCTACACCCGGGTCGACAGGAAGCCCGCGCTCGGGTCGGCGGCCGCGAACGGCAGTCCGACAGTGGTGATCAGCACGACGAGCGTCACCACGGCCGCCGCGAGCAGGAGGAAGAGCACGACGAACACGACCACCGCAAGCATCCGGTAGCTGCCGGTGTCGGCGACCTCCGGGGCGATCGATCGCTGCGCCCAGTCGTCCGCAGCCGCCGCGGGCTGCTCGCCCTGGAGGATCGCGGGCGTCGGACGGGATCGCTCCGAGCGACGGGTCGGTGCCGGAAGCGCATCGCCTGCGGCGTCCGGTGCCGTCAGCAGCCCCTCCGGGATCGGCGTCTCCGGCGGCGGAGGCGGGATCACGGCGTCGGCCGGCGGGATCACCGCGTCGGCGGGAGCGATCTCCAGCCCCGGATCCTCCGGCAGTGCCGCCCCACCGGGCAGCGCGGACTCGTCGGAACCCGTCCCGCTCGCGTCGCTCATGTCAGCCTCCGACGGCTCCGATGTCGGTCACTCCCACGTCGGTGCGGTGGAAGTTCTGGAACGAACGGGACGCCGTCGGGCCCCGCTGACCCTGGTAGCGGTTGCCGTAGGGGCCGGAGCCGTACGGGTTCTCCGCCGGCGAGGTGAGCCGGAAGAAGCAGAGCTGGCCGATCTTCATGCCGGGCCACAGCTTGATCGGCAGCGTCGCCACGTTCGCGAGCTCCAGCGTCACATGCCCGGAGAAGCCCGGGTCGATGAAGCCGGCGGTCGAGTGGGTGATGAGCCCGAGGCGACCGAGCGACGATTTCCCCTCCAGCCGCGCGGCGATGTCGTCCGGCAGGGTGACCTGCTCGAACGTGGCCCCCAGCGCGAACTCGCCGGGGTGGAGGATGAAGGGCTCGTCCGGGTCGACCTCGATCAGCCGCGTGAGCTCGGGCTGGTCGACCGAGGGATCGATGAACGGGTACTTGTGATTGTCGAAGAGGCGGAAGTAGCGGTCCAGTCGCACGTCGATGCTCGACGGCTGGATCATCTCCGGCGCATGCGGTTCCAGGCCGACGCGGCCGGAGGCGAGTTCTGCTCTGATGTCGCGATCGCTGAGAAGCACGGCACAAGCCTAGTCATGAGCACCCCGCGCTTTGGCCATCCGGCCCTCGACAGGTAGGCTTGCTCCACCTGCTCTCGGGCGGGTGCGGGGCTGTAGTTCAATGGTAGAACTTCTGCTTCCCAAGCAGACAGCGCGGGTTCGATTCCCGTCAGCCCCTCCACTTCTCTGATCCTCGCCTCGATGCGACCGGTTCGGCGTGCCCGACCCCGCCCGACCGGGATCCATCGAAAGAGGGAGACTTCCCTCCATCGTCTTGACGATGTCGCCGCACGACGCTCCTGGTGGAGTGACAGGTATGGCAGATTCTCGCGCTCTTCGGCGCTTTCCCGAGTGGATGACCTCCCGTGGCGGCGCTTGGATCACACTCGGCGCGGTCCTCCTGATCATGACGACTCTCTTCGGCCTGTTCGGGTCGGCGAAGGCACCCGCCGCCAACGAGCAGGCCCCCGCGGGGTCGGAGTCGGCGCGCACGAGCGCCCTGTTGGCGGAGTTCCCGAACGCGGATCGGCAGTCCGTGATCGTGGTCGCGTCGCGCGACGACGGCGCGACGCTCTCGGCACCGGACGTCGACGCCCTCGAAAGTCTCCTCCCGGTGCTCGGCACGCACGCGGACGCGGATCCGACCGGGCCTCTCGTGAGCGAGGACGAGAAGGCCGCGGTTCTGGTGACGCCGATCGCGGTCGGCCAGACGAGCACCGACACCGCCGCGGTGATCGCGGCGCTCCGCGCCGACATCGACGAGCACGCACCGGACGGGATGACCCTGCTCGTGACCGGCGGACCGGCCTTCGGCGCCGATATCGCCGCCTCCTTCGAAGGCGCCGACTTCACTCTGCTCCTCGTGACCGTCCTGATCGTCGCCGTGCTCCTCATCGTCACGTACCGGTCACCGGTGCTGTGGCTGCTGCCGCTCGCCGCCGTCGGCCTGGCCGACGGACTCGCCGGACGATTGACCGCGGCTGCCGGTTCCGCCTGGGACCTGCAGTTCGACGCCGGGATCATCAGCGTCCTCGTCTTCGGCGCCGGGACCAACTACGCCCTGCTCCTGATCTCGAGATATCGGGAGGAACTCACCACCACGACGGACCACCGCCGCGCGCTCAGCACGGCCTGGCGCGGGACCGCTCCGGCGATCCTCGCCTCGAACCTCACGGTCGTCCTCGCCCTCCTGACACTCGCCCTGGCGGTGATCCCCGGCACGCACGGACTCGGCGTCTCGTCCGCCATCGGGCTGCTGGTCGCCCTCGCATCCGTCCTCTTCCTGCTGCCTCCCCTGCTGGCGGTATGCGGACGGAAGGTGTTCTGGCCGTTCGTCCCTCGTCCCGGAGCTGCCGCACGGCGCGGCGGGGTGTGGCGGTCGATCGCGACGCGCGTCGTGAGCCGGCCGGTCGTGAGCCTCCTCGGGGGCGCGGCTCTGCTGGCCGTGATGACGGTCGGCCTCGTCGGGACGACCGTCGGGCTCGACCAGGTCGACAAGTTCCGGGTCCCGTCCGAGTCCGCGACGGGTCTCGAGGTGCTCTCGAACCACTTCCCGGCAGGAGAGGCGCAGCCGATCCTCATCGTCACGGACAGCGGCGAAGCCGACGCCGTCCTCACCGCGGCGCGTGGAGTGGAGGGCATCGTCCGCGCCACTCCGGTCGGGACCACGCACGATGAGAGGCTCACGAAGATCCTGGTGACCAGCGAGTATGCGCCCAGCACCGACGAGAGCCTGGCTCAGATCACGGAGCTTCGGGACGCCGTGCACGATGTGCCGGGGGCGGGGGCGGTCGTCGGCGGCGCGGTGGCGACGGATCTCGACGCCCGCGCCGGGAACCTCGCGGACCTCGGCGTCGTGGTGCCGCTGGTGCTGGCGGTGAGCTTCCTGGTACTGGCGTTCCTGCTGCGGTCTCTGGTCGCGCCGCTGCTGCTGCTCGCCGTCAACGTGGCGAGCGCCGTGGCCGCCATCGGTGCCGGGGCCTGGCTCAGTCGCGTGCTGTTCGGGCAGCACGCGCTCGATCTCCCGGTACCGCTGCTGGCTTTCCTGTTCCTGGTCGCCCTCGGCATCGACTACACGATCTTCCTCGTCCACCGCGCCCGGACCGAGGCGGCGCTGCGGGGCACTCGGGACGGCATGGTGGAAGCGGTCGCCCACACCGGCGGGGTCATCACGAGCGCCGGGATCGTCCTCGCCGCCGTGTTCGCGGCCCTCGGCGTCCTGCCACTGGTCACCCTCGGGCAGCTCGGGCTGATCGTCGGGGTCGGAGTGATCGTCGACACCCTGGTGGTCAGGACCGTGATCGTCCCTGCGCTGTTCGCTCTCGTCGGCGACCGCATCTGGTGGCCGGGGCGACCGGCCTCCCGGCGCGTCGCTGACGCCGGCTGATTCATCGGGGCCGCTGTGCGTCGCTCACGCCACCGGACGGTACCGCTGCGCGACGGCGCCGGAGCGGAACTCCCGCCGCTCCACGAGTTCGAGCCGGAGACGTTCGTGCACGCCGTCGAGCAGCCGGGGACCATGCCCGGCGACGACCGGATGGACGACGAACAGGTACTCGTCGATCAACCCGAGGTCGGCGAGCGCCGCGGGCAGCGCCACTCCGCCGACCGACAGGCCCTCCCCCGGCTGATCCTTCAGCCCCCGGACCCTCTCCGAGAGATCGCCGCGCACGAGTTCCGCGTTCCAGTCGACGGCATCGAGCGTCGCCGACACCACGTGCTTCGGCATGCCATCGATGACCTCGGCGAAGGGTGTCTCCCATTCCTCCATCCAGTCCGGCCAGACCCCGGATTCCGGACGCCGCCACGCGGCCCGCATCATGTCGTACGTCACCCGACCGTAGAGCAGGGCGTCGGCGCGCTGCAGCTCCGCGGTCCAGAAGCGCATCGACTCCTCGTCGGGCGGGAGTCCGGCTTCGTGATGGCAGCAGCCGTCGAGCGTCACGTTGATCGCGTAACGCAGCGGTCTCATCGGAGCTCTCCGACCGGGATCGGCACCGTCAGCACGTTGCCGGGTGGCGCCAGCGGGCACGCCCACGCCGGGTCGTAGGCGCAGGACGGGTTGTACGCGAAGTTGAAGTCGAGCAGGAGCGTGCCGCGGCGCGGGTCGGCCCCGAGGTCGGCCCCCTTGATCGTGTCGATGAGGTAGCGCCCGCCGCCGTACGTCCCCCCGCTCTGTCCGGCGGAGGCATCGCGCACCGGCACGAACAGGCCGCCGCCGTAGGAGGCGAGCCGCCACACGTCGAGAGACCCGACATCAGGGATCTCCACGACGCCGACGCGCTCGAACGGCACGATGCCGTCCGTCCCCGTCGCGAACTCGAACGTGGCCGGATCCGTGTCGAGGATCGGGAGCTCGAACCGCCAGGCGGGGTCGTACGAGGCGATCGGGAGTCCCTCGAACAGTGCCCTGTCCTCCGGAAGGAGGGGCGTCGCCGGGTGCCGCAGCACCAGCTCGTCGCGCTCGATCCGCCACAGCTCGTGCGCCTCCTCCGGGGAGTCGGCCCGTCGCACCGCTTCGTACAGGGCGAACACCCGCCGCCGCCAGTCGACGACCTCGACGGCCGTCTGCGCATTCGTCATGCGCCCACGGTACGCCGGACGACGGACGCCTGGAATGCCCTCAGTCCCGGTCGATCATGTCCACGTAGCCGTTTTCGTACGTCGGATAGTCGAGCCTGCCGAGGACCGCACGCACCAGCGAGCCGTCGTAGACGAAGCCGCTCGGCGCACCGCCGTCGTCCGGCGGCACGGGCAGGCCGAGGCGGTCGGCGAGGAAGGTCACGACGTCTCCCAGCGGAGCGGGCGCCTGGTCGACGGCGTGCACGAGCGCCGGGGGCTCCGGCATCCGTAGCAGCAGGTCGAGAATGCGGACGAGATCGGTCTCGTGGATCCGGTTCGTGCGGCGGCGATGCGTGACGGGAGCGCCCTCCCTGACCTTCCGGAGGAGGAACTCGCGCCCGGGACCGTAGATGCCCGCGGGGCGCACGACCACCGCGTCGAAGAGCTCGACGGCCGCCTTCTCGCCGTCCCGCAGACCGCGGCCCCGGTCGGTGGTGGGCGCCGGCTCGACCCGCTCGGTCACGGGCTCGGCACTCCCGGCGCCGTCGAACACCCCGGTGGACGAGACGAAGACCGTCCGCGTCGGCGGGGCCGGCAATGCCGCTGCGAGGTGCGAGAGCGCCGTGCGATACGACGACACGTCGGGCCCGGGTGGCAGCGTCACCACGACGGCGTCGACCTCGGGCAGCGGCGCGGTGAGCGGAACGGTCAGATCGGCCGCGAGCGCCGTCACCCCGTCCGGCACGGGTCCGTCCGTGCGGCGGAGCGCCAGGACCTCACCCCCGTCCGCGAGGAGCAGCGGAGCGAGCCGGGTGCCGAGCTTCCCGAAGCCGACCAGGAGGGTGCGGCGCGGCGGAGGCGGAGTGGTCATCCCTCCCACCCTCGCACATCGCCGCCGGGCGACGGACGTAGGCTTGATCGGTGACGGAATCGCAGGGACGGGTGTGGACGGGAGTCCTCCGCGTCGGCCCGCACCGCGGGGATCACCGGGTCGCCCTGCGCGCCGCGGTCAGTGTCGCCGTGCCGCTCCTCGTGCTGTGGGCCGCCGGCCGGCTCGACCTCAGCATCTATGCGAGCTTCGGTGCCTTCGCCGCGCTCTACGGTCGGCACGACGTCTTCCGCGACCGGATCCGCATGCAGGCGAGTGCCGGTGGCGTGCTGCTCGGCGCGATGCTGATCGGCACGGCCCTGTCGGTCCTCGCTGCACCCGCCGTGCTGAGCATCGTCGTCGTCGCCCTCGTCGCCGCGGCCGTGACGCTGCTGGCCTACGTCCTGCAGTGGCACCCGCCCGGTCCGCTGTTCACGGTCTTCGCGACCGGGGCGTGCGCGACGATCCCCGCCACCGGCGCCTCCTTCGGCGCGGTCCTGCTCGTCGGCGGGGCGAGCGTGCTCTTCGGCCTCGCCCTCACCGCCCTGGTCGCCGTCGTCACCCGGACCACGGCGGAGGCGGCGCCGAAGGCGCGCCCGTCCGTCGGGCCGGTCGCCGCCGAGATGGCCGCCTCGGTCGCCGGCGCGATCGTCGGAGCGGGCGTCGTCGGCCTGCTCCTCGGCGGCACCCACTGGTACTGGGCGGCGGTCGGCGCGGTCGCGGCGGTCAGCGGCGCGCAGCTCAACGCCCGCGTGATCCGCGGCATCCAGCGCCTCGTCGGCACGCTGCTCGGCGTGCTTGTCGCCGCCGGGATCCTCGCCCTCGACATGCCGCCGCTCGCCGTGATCGCCGTCGTGGTGGTCCTGCAGGGGACGGCCGAACTGTTCATCGGCCGCAACTACGGCATCGCGATGGTGTTCGTCACCCCGCTCGCCCTCCTGATGGTGCACCTGGCCGCGCCGACTCCGGTCGCCGACCTGCTGACCGACCGCGTGCTGGAGACGATCATCGGCGTGGTCGTCGGAACGGTGGTGGCCGTCACGTCCGCGGCGCTGCGCCGACGGAATCGACGCCGCTGACGAGACGACGAAGCGCCGCACCCCGTTCAGGGATGCGGCGCTCCGAGGCGAGGCTTCTACTCGGCGTCCGCGGCGATCTTCCGCGCATCGTCGGCGTTGAGCACCCGGAACAGCAAAGCGGCGATGACGGCACCGACCGCGGGAGCCACGATGTACAGCCAGAGCGAGCCCCACGCGAAGTGCCCGCTGACCGAGAGGCCGAGGGCCACCGCCGGGTTGAATCCGCCGCCCGAGATGGAGCCGACCGTCGCCGCACCGACGAAGACGGTCGCACCGATCGCGAGCCCGTAGAACGAGTTGCCCGCCGTGTCCTTCGAGGTGGCGGAGTTCAGCACGACCCAGACGAGGATCAGGGTGAACAGCGCCTCGACGAGGAACGCCGGACCGACCTCGATGACCATCGCCTTCTCCCCCGCCGGCCACACGGCGAGGGCCACGAGAGCGGCGAGCGCCCCGCCGGCGAACTGCGCGACGAGGTAGGAGACGAAGTCGGCGACGCTGAGCCCGCCGCGCAGGAACACGCCCAGCGAGACCGCCGGGTTGAGGTGGGCGCCCGAGATGTGGCCCGTGGAGTACACGAGCACCATCAGTGTGAAGCCGATCGCGAGCGGGGTGAGCGGGCTTCCGCTGTTCACCGCCGCGATGATCGCGAGGACGAAGAGGAACGTGGCGACCGCTTCCGCGAGCGCCTTGCGAGGTGTACCGATCATGATGGTGTCCTTCTGTGGGATCGCAGGCGGCCCCCCGTCTCCCCGGAACGGCCCGGGCGACGACCCGCCTTGCGGCACCGAGGATAGCGCGCGGTCGGCTCTCGCTGGCTCATTGGCGGCGGAACTGTCAAGCCCGTCGCCCGCCGGAGTTCCGGCCCCTACCGTGCAAGGATGACCGTCCAGACCGAGCCGCGCGCCGAGACCCCCACCCGGCTGCGCCGCGCCATCACCGGCCCCCTGCTGTTCGCGTTCATCCTCGGCGACGTCCTCGGCGCGGGGATCTACGCGCTGATGGGCGTGCTGTCGGAGGACGTGGGCGGCCTCCTCTGGGCACCCCTCGTCCTCGCGCTCCTCCTCGCCATGCTCACCGCAGGGTCGTATGCCGAGCTCGTCACCAAGTACCCGCGCGCGGGCGGGGCCGCCGTGTTCGCCGAGCGGGCGTTCCGCAGCCCGCTGGTGTCCTTCCTCGTCGGCTTCAGCATGCTCGCGGCCGGCGTGACGAGCGCGGCCGGGCTGGCCATCGCCTTCGCGGGCGACTACCTCAGCACCTTCATCGACCTGCCGACCATCCCAGTCGCGATCGTCTTCCTCGCGATCGTCGGCCTGCTCAACGCCCGCGGCATCCGCGAGTCGATGGGCGCGAACCTCGTGATGACGGCGATCGAGCTCAGCGGCCTCGTCATCGTGATCGTCGTCGTCGCGGTGTTCGTCGGCGGCGGGGGCGGCGACCTGTCCCGGGCGACGCAGGTGCCGGAGGGGGCCAACGTCGCCCTGGCGGTGCTCTCCGGCGCGGTGATCGCGTACTACTCGTTCGTCGGCTTCGAGACCTCAGCCAACATGATCGAAGAGGTCAAGAACCCGCGGCGGACCTACCCGCGCGCATTGTTCGGCGCGCTCCTCACCGCCGGTGTCGTGTACGTGCTCGTCGGCATCGCCAGCGCCGTCGCCCTGCCGGCATCCGAGCTGCAGGAGTCCAGCGGTCCGCTGCTCGCGGTCGTCGAGGCCACCGGGGTCAGCGTCCCGTCCTGGCTGTTCAGCCTCATCGCGCTCATCGCCGTCGCCAACGGCGCCCTGCTGACGATGATCATGGTCAGCCGCCTCACCTACGGCATGGCCGAGCAGAACCTCCTGCCGTCGGTGCTCGGGCGCGTGCTGCCGAAGCGGAAGACCCCGTGGGTGGCGATCCTCACCACGACACTCGTGGCGATGGGCCTCACGCTGGTCGGAGACCTCGCGACCCTCGCCGAGACCGTCGTGCTGCTGCTGCTCGTCGTGTTCCTCAGCGTCAACATCTCGGTGCTGGTCCTGCGCCGCGACAAGGTCGAGCACGACCACTTCCGCGTGTGGACGTTCGTCCCGGTGCTCGGCATCGCGTCGTGCATCCTGCTGCTCACCCAGCAGCGCCCGCAGGTGTGGCTGTTCGGCGCCATCCTGCTCGCCGTCGGCGGCGTGCTCTACGCTGTCGCCCGGTGGACCCGCAACCGCTCGAAGACCGCCGACACGAAGGAGAGCCATGAGCACGCCTGACGACACCGCCGACGAGACGTTCGAGGAGAACCGTCACGACCAGCTGACCTCGGCGCCCGATGCCACGGAGGCCGACGCCGCGCCGCGCGTGGACGTCTCGGAGCACGACGGCAACACGCGCATCGACATCCGGGACGACGCCGAGGTGCGTCCGGGGCCCGGGCCCGGCATGCCCGAGGCCGACGGCGAGGACTGACCGTCGCCGTCGGGCGCTACAGCCAGCCCTTGCGCTTGAAGGCCGCGTACAGCCCGACCCCCATCGCGACCATGAGCAGTACCGCCATCGGGTACCCGAACGCCCAGTGGAGCTCGGGCATGTGGTCGAAGTTCATGCCGTAGACCGTGCCGACCAGTGTCGGGGCGAACAGGATCGCCGCCCAGCCGGAGATTTTCTTCACCTCGTCGTTCTGGCGGATGCTCAGCTCCGTCATCCGGCGCATCTCGTCGTTCTGCCGCCGCGCGACGATGGTCGACTCGACCGTGAGGGCGTTGTCGAGCACGGACCGGAAGGTGGCCGCCTTGTCGCTCACGCGCAGCGTGTGGTCGAGGACATCCCGCAGGTACCGCTGGAGCTCCTCGCTCACGCGGTACTTCTCGGATCCGCGCAGCAATGCCTCCAGCATGCCGGCCAGCGGCTGGGTCGCCCGTTGGAAGTCGATCACCTCGCGGCCGAGGTCGTAGATCCGCTGGGTCGCGTCGGCGTCCTCCTCGAAGAGCTGACCCTCGATCTCGTCGATGTCGTTCTCGAGGCCGGCCAGGACCGGGGAGTACTCATCGACCACCTCGTCGAGGATCGCGTAGAGCACCGCCTCGGGGCCATGGGCGAGCAGAGCGGGATCGGCCTCCAGCCGGCGACGCACGCGGCCGAGGTCGGGTGACTCCGCATGACGGATCGTCACGACGAAATCCGGACCGACCAGGACGTGCACTTCGCCGAACTCGACCTCCTCGCGCTCGTCGAGGTAGCGGGCGGGCCGGAGGACCATGAACAGGATGTCGCCGTACCGTTCCAGCTTGGCGCGCTGATGCCCGGAGAGTGCATCCTCGACGACAAGCTCGTGGATGCCGAACTCGTCGGCCACGGCTCTGACCTCCTCGGCACTCGGCCGGTAGAGGCCGATCCACCCCATGCCCTGTCGCTCCCGGATCCGCTCGAACGTGTCGTTCAGGCTGTCGGGATCGTCGGCGCGCACGCCGCCGACGTAGACGGCGTTGTCCACGATCGCCATACGGCCCTCCTGCTCGTCCGGGGCTCCGCTCAGCCGGCCGGAGGGACGCACACGAGCGCGGCGTCCGTGGTGGCCTTGTGATACTGCTCGGCCGTGTAGGGCAGACCGAACTCCGGGGCCGTCTCGCCGGATGCCGCGGGAGCCTTGGACGCGATCGCCGCCAGCTCCCAGGCGAGATGCTGGGCGAAGCGCGACCCACCGGTGGAGTCGTTCAGCACGACGGCCACGGTGAAACCGGTCGTCGGGTCCGAGTATGCCGCCGTCGCGTAGCCGGGCGTCCAGCCATGCTGACCGATCATCGAACCGACGATGTAGGCACCACCGGTCGCCTGGTACCACGACGGCGCCTTGTCGTAGGCGGGCAGCGGCGCCCCGAATCGATCCGGCTCGTCCTTGGTGCGCAGCACCTGCTTGGCCTCGGCCTGCATGTACCGGCCGAGGTCGGTGATCGTCGACACCGCTCCCGAGTCGGTGAACCCGGTGCTGGAGGACATCGTCGTGATGTCGACAGGCGCTGCGCAGTTGAAGCCGCCCTCGACCGCTCCCATGTAGTGCCCGCTGAGCGACGACCCCTCCGACGGCGGCGCCGCGGCGGGCGACGGCAGCGAGGTGTCGGCGAGCTCCAGCGGCTCGGTGACGTACTCGGCGATCAGCTCGCGCGCACTCATCCCCGAGGCGCGTTCCAACGCGAGGCCGAGGAGAAGGTAACCGGCGTCGGAGTCGCGGAACGTGGTCTGCGGAGCGATGCGCGATCGGCCGAGACCGTAACCCGCGAGTTCGAGGGGCGCCCAGACCCGCTCCGGGGTGTTCAGCCACGCGCTCTTGACCGTCGCCTCGGAGGAGCCGGCGCCACTGGTGCCGTTGCACAGGTCGACCAGGGTGACGTCGGACATGTCGGCGACACCAGAGACGTACTCCGGCACCGTCGCGTCGAGCTCGACGGTGCCCTCATCCGCGAGCGCGTAGAGGACGTCGCAGGTCATCAGTCGCGTGATGTCCGCGATGCGGAAGGACATGTCGGTCGAGAGCTCGCCACCCTCCGCCTTGTCCTGCGTGCCCGTGGCGGCGACCCAGGTGCCGCTCCACGGCACCCAGACCCCGACGATCGCCCCGCTGGCCCCGGAGGCCGCGAGCGCGTTGTCGACCGCGCCCTGCAGCGCCGCGACCGTGTCGTCGGGAAGCGTGGCGTCGACCTGCGCGGGCGGCGTATAGCTGAAGGAGCCCTCGGAGGAGCATCCGGTGAGGACGAGACCGAGAACGGCCGCCGTGGCCGCTGCGGCGCGCCACCGGCGCGACGAGAGAAGCTGCATGTGTGGGAACCCCCGAAGACGTGTCTCCTGAGTCTAGAACGCGGATGCTGAAAGTCGGCCCCGCGCGGCATCGTAGGGTGTCCCTGTGCCCCATGATTTCGATGCCGATGTGATCACCGCCGTCCTCCGCCACATGAACGGCGACCACACCGACGACAACCTCCTCATCGCGCGCGCCTTCGCCGAACCGTCCGCGGAGGCGATCGACGTGTCCGTGATGACCGGCTTCGACGGAGAGGTCGGGGTCTGGGAGATCTCCCGTGGCGGGATGACGTCAGAGCTCCGTGTCCCGTGGCCCGGCGGCCCGATCACCGAGCGCCGCGAAGTGCGCCGCGAGGTCGTGGCGCTGTACGACGCGGCCTGCGAGCGTCTTGGCGTCGAACCGCGGCCGCACGACTGAGTCGCCCTGCGGAGCTCGGACTTCCATCGAAGGTTAGGCTGCCCTTACACTGAAGCCATGCCCGAGATCCTGTCCTTCTCCGCCGCCCTCCGCGAGCGCTCCTCCGGTTCGCATTCCCGCAGCGAGACGGCGGGCTTCATGTCCGATCTCCTCAAGGGCGAGGGGTCGCGCGAGGACTACATCGCGCTGGTCGCGCAGCACTATTTCATCTACGACGCGCTCGAGGGCGCCGGCGAGCGCATGCGCCAGGACCCGGTGGCTTCCGTGTTCCTCAGCGACAAGCTCACGCGCCTCCCCGCGCTCGAGGCCGACCTCGCCTTCCTCCTCGGGCCCGAGTGGCGCGAGCGGATCGCCCCGCTGCCCACCACACAGCGCTATGTCGACCGCATCCGTCAGGTCGGCGCGACCTGGGCGGGTGGCTTCGTGGCGCACCACTACACGCGCTACCTCGGCGACCTCTCCGGCGGCATCTTCATCGGTCGGGTGATGGCGCGGCGCTTCGGCTTCGAGACGAACGGCATCGGCTTCTACCTGTTCGACGACATCGCCGACCCCTCCGCCTTCAAGGACGTCTATCGCGAGCAGCTCGACGCCGCCCCGTGGGACGAGGCCGAACGCGAGCGCGTCATCGACGAGGTGCTCCTCGCGTACCGCTTCAACACCGAGCTGTTCGAAGACCTCGACCGCGCCCGCGCCGCCGCCTGACGCGGTAGCACCTCAGGTCCTCGGCAGCTCAGGCGTCGAGGCGGCGAGCCACGCATCGCGCATGAACCGCCGCACGTCCTCGTCCACGCGGATGTCGCTCGGCCGCAGCGGACGCGAGAGGTACAAGCCGTCCAGCGACGTGAGGCGGCTCAGCGCGACGTAGGTCTGCCCCGGCGCGAACGCCCCGGAGCCCAGGTCGATCACCGCTCGATCATAGGTCTTGCCCTGCGACTTGTGGATCGTCACGGCCCAGGCCAGCCGCAGCGGGAACTGGGTGAACTCGGCGACGACATCACGGGAGAGCTTCTTCGTGTTCGGGTCGTAGGCGTACCGGAACCGCTCCCAGACGGCCGGCTCGACGTCGACCTCCTCGCCGTCGATCTCCACGCGCACTGTCCCCCCGAGGATGCGGGTCACCGTGCCGATGGTGCCGTTCACCCAGCGCGGCGGCTCTCCGGTCATCGCGGTGTCGTTGCGCAGGAACATCACCTGTGCACCCACCTTGAGCTTCAGCTCGGACTCGGCCGGAAGGGAGGCCTCGCCGCGGCCGAAGTCGCCGTTGACCTCCGCGCGTGCCGTCTGCTCCTTGCCCGGAAGCGCGGCGAGATGCCGGCTGTTGATGCTGTTGACGATGTCGTTGCGGGTGGCGAGGGTGATCATCGGCACCTCGCCCGGCTCGGGGTCCGGAGGGGTTCGCGCGCCCTGAGCGTTGAGGATCCCGGCGATCTCCGCCGTGACGCGTCCATAGCGGACGGCGTTGAGCATGGACTTGAAGCCGTCGTCCGACTGACGGTGGATCTGCACGAGCTCCCGCACGTGCAGCTCGGCCCGGGTGTCGACCTCGAACAGCGCCCCTTCGCCCCCTTGGGCCCCTGAGCCTGTCGAAGGGCCTGTCGAAGGACCTGCCCACACCTTCGCATCGAAGAACCAGAACGACCGGTAGTGGTCCTTCACGTACCGTGCCTCATCCCCGCGCGGAGGGACCGGAGCCAGCTGGTACGGGTCGCCGAACATGACGATCTGCACGCCGCCGAACGGCTCGCCCCGCCGCCCGCGCGCTTGGCGCAGCGACCGGTCGATGGCGTCCATGAGGTCGGCGTTGACCATCGAGATCTCATCGATGACGAGAGTCTCGATGGCGTTGAGGATGCGGCGGGTCGCGTCGTTCTGATCGATGTCGCCGTCCCCGATGAGCCCGATCGGGAGGCGGAACAGGGAGTGGATCGTCTGCCCCTCCACGTTCAGCGCGGCCACGCCGGTAGGGGCGCAGATCGCGATCTGCTTCTTCGTGTTCCAGGCGAAATGCTGCAGCAGCGTGGACTTGCCGGTGCCCGCGCGTCCGGTGATGAAGACGTGCTCCGCGGTGTCCTCGATGAGCCGGAACAGCTCCTGCTGCTCCTCGGACAGGGCGGGAAGGGACACGGTTCTCACAGGGCTGGCGGGGCGGACACGGGATGCTCCCCCATGCTACGTGCCCCGTCGGGCACGGGTCCGCCGACGCTCGGCGTCCCCCCAGGACGCCCTCCTAGACTGACCGGCATGGAGCGGGCCGGGACGCGCGCGCCCCGGCGGTCGCGCCTGGGCGCCGATCTGGCGATCCTCGGGCTCATCGGCGTCCTCCTCCTGGCCGCGATCGGCGCGGGAGGTGCGACCCTCTACCGGCAGTTCTACGGCCCGTCGGCGTTCGTGGTCCGTTATCTCGATCTGCTCGCTGAGGGGCGGGCCGCCGACGCCCTCCGCGTGCCCGGCGTCGCGATCGACCGGGAGACCCTCGATGAGGCGGGCATCGACCCCGCCGCGTCCGAGGCGATGCTGCGACGCTCGGCCCTCGGTCCGCTCAGCGACGTCGAGGTCGAATCGGAGGAGCCCTCCGGCGACGGCACAGCGGTGACCGTCAGCTACCGCGCCGGCGGCCACTCCGGCACGAGCACCTTCCACGTCGCGCAGGACGGCTGGGCCGGCATCACACCGAACTGGCGGTTCACGACCAGCCCCCTCGCGGTCGTCGAGCTCACGGTGCGCGGGGCCGACCGGTTCGCCGTGAACGGGTTCGAGGTCGACCGCCGCCAGATCTCCGCCGCCGGGGCCGCGGCGCAACCCCTCGAACCTCTGCCCCTGCTGGTCTTCACCCCGGGGCTCTACTCCGTCACGGTCGACACCGCGATCGCGGAATCCTCCGGGCACGGCGTGCTCGCCGACGAGCCGCTCGCCGTGACCCCTCTCGATGTGCAGGCCGAGCCGACGGAGGAGTTCGTCGACGTCGTCCAGGAGCGGGTCGAGGAGTTCCTGACCGCGTGCACCACGCAGGAGGTCCTGCAGCCCACCGCGTGTCCGTTCGGCCTGCGTGTCGAGAACAGGATCG
The DNA here is from genome assembly GCF_002993305.1 of Microbacterium sp. str. 'China'. Lineage (NCBI taxonomy): Bacteria > Bacillati > Actinomycetota > Actinomycetes > Micrococcales > Microbacteriaceae > Microbacterium > Microbacterium sp. str. 'China'. The sequence continues at coordinate 3,322,812 of NZ_CP027434.1, forward strand.
CTGCGCCACCGAAATGGTCCATCGCCCAGCAGCCGGAGATCATGGTCGCGCCGTCCGACGACGGCCACTGGCAGATCCCGACCACCGCAGCCATGGCGCACGTCGAGGTCGAGATCCAGTCTCTCTTCGACGGGTCCGTGGAGCCGGTCTCCGAAGACGTGCCCTTCCGGGTCAACGGCTCCATCGCCATCCTCCCGGACGGCTCGGCCTCGATCCGGGTCGGCTCCCCGGACGACCCGGTGCAGTGAGCCCGGGGGCTGGTCAGCGGCGCTGGCGCTCCGCCGCGCGCTGATCCCGGGCGGCGAGGTCGGCGAGCCGCGCGTTGTACTCCTCCAGCTCGGCATCGCCGGTGCGATCGGCGTGCCGGTCTCGGCGTCGCTGGAGCTTGGTGTCGCTCCGGCTCCACTGGATCGCGACGGTGATGGCCAGGATGAGGGTCGGGATCTCTCCGATCGACCACGCGATGCCACCGCCCACGTACTGGTCGGTCATCGGGTCGGCACCCCAGTCGCGACCCATCGCGCCGAACCAGTCGGCGACCATGAGCCCCTCCTGCATCATGATCGCCATCCCGAAGAACGCGTGCATGGCCATCACGGCGATGAGGGTGATGAGCCGGCCGGGATACGGCAGACGGTAGGGCACCGGGTCGGCGCCGATCAGACTCATCACGAACAGGTAGCCCGAGATCAGGAAGTGGGCGACCATCCACTCGTGCCCGAGGTGCTCGAACATCGACCAGCGCACGAGGTCGGTGAAGTAGAACGCCCAGAGCGAGAGGATGAAGATCGCCGCCGCCACGATCGGGTGCGTGACCACCCGCGCGAACGGCGAGTGGACGGCCCACATGATCCATTCGCGACCGCCGCGCGTGCCGTCGTCGCGTTTGTGGATGGCGCGCAGGGCGAGGGTGATCGGCGCCCCGGAGACGAGCAGCAGCGGGATCGCCATCGAGAGCATCATGTGCCCGAGCATGTGCACGCTGAAGAGGTACTCCTGGTACGCGTTGATGGGACCGCCGGTCACCCACACCAGCAGCAGCAGGCCGAGCACCCAGAACACCGTGCGGTGGATCGGCCAGCGGTCGCCGCGCAGCCGGAGTCGGCGCACACCCGCGAGATAGAAGAAGAGTCCGAAGCCCGCCGCGACGAGCCACAGCACGTCGATGTCCCAGGCCGTGAACCAGCGCTCCAGCGTGAGCTCGGGCGGCAGCAGCGATCCCGTGAGGATCTGCGCCGGGGTCTGCGCGAACGCCGCGACCTCGCCGGTGGGCGGGGGCGTGCGCGCGAGCGCGGCCGCGGCACCGGAGGCGAGTCCCATCAGCGTCACCTCGCCGAGGACCAGGGCCCAGAACCAGCGGGACGCGCGCGCTCCGCTCAGCTTCGGAATGAGACGTGCGCGGTACCAGGCGCCGAGCAGCCCCATTCCGAGGAGCAGGATGGCCTTGACGACGACGATGAGCCCGTAGGGGGTCGTCCACACGGCCTCCCAGCTCCCGACAGCAACGATCGACCGGGTGAAGCCGGAGACCGCGACGACCGCGAAGGCCGCGATCGCGAGGGAGGAGTACCGGCGGACGAGCGTGGGCAGATCGAGGCCCTGCTGCCCGCGGAGGAGCACGAGGAGGAGCAACCCGCCCAGCCACACCGCCGCGCCGATCGTGTGCAGGAGGATCGAGTTGACGGCCATGTTGTGCCCGTCGAGGTCGCCTGCGTGCCCCTGCGTCGCGAGCGGCAGGAACGACACCGCGGCCAGCAGGGCGGTGAGCAGCGTGGGCGTCCAGGTGCGCCAGGCGAACGCGAGCACCGTGATGACCGCGCCCAGGATCGTCGTGATCAGCCAGGACTGCCCCAGCGGGAGCTCGAGCAGGAAGCGCCCGAGCTGCGAGCCGAACTCGCGCTCGATGCTGAGCTGCGGGTTGAAGGCGGCCATGAAGGAGAAGAACCCGGCGAGTCCCGCGGCAACCGTGAAGACGGCGGCGCCGACCGAGGCGATGTTCAGGGCCGTGTCGAACGTGCGCTCTCCCGCTCGCAGTCCGAACAGGGCGAGCACCAGCGATCCGAGCATGAGCGCGCCGGCGAGGTTCATGACGAGCTTCGCGAGCGGTGTGCCCCACAGCACCACGGGTCCGGGGTCCTGCAGCAGCGGCGGGTTCGCCCCTCCTCCGACGAGCAGCGCCCAGACGAGGGCGACGCCGGCGGCGGCGAGGAGGATGACGATGCCGGCGAGACGGTACGCCGACGTCGAGCGCGGCGTCTCGGTGCGGGAACTCACCCCTCCAGCCTAGGCGCGCCCAGCAGGGAGGATGCACGAAGGCCGCCCCCGGAGCGGGGGCGGCCTTCGAAAGGGTGCGGTCTTACTTGACGGCAGCCTTGAGCTTGGAACCGGCGGTCACCTTGACGCGCTTGCCGGCCGGGATCTTGATCTCGGCGCCGGTCTGCGGGTTGCGGCCCGTGCGGGCGGCCGTGTCGACCTGCTCGAACGAGATCCAGCCCGGGATGGAGACCTTGCTGCCCTTGGCGACGGCGTCGGAGACCGTGGCGAACAGCGAGTCGAGGACACCGGAGACGGTGGCCTGGCTCTGGCCGGTGGCGGAAGCGATGCTCGCGACGAGCTCGGTCTTGGTGATGGACTTGTCAGCCATGTCATCCTCCAGCGACGAAGGACCGTCGCATCGTGTGTGTGGGTACGAGGAGCGGGTGCTCCCCGTTGGTCGTGTGACCGCCTCGAATGTACCAACGGCCACCCGGATTTCCGCGTCATTTCGCGGGTTTCGACCTATTTCCCGGCGTGTCGCGTCACATTGGCCACTCGTGCCACAGGTTTTCGGCCGCACGCTCGCCGGTTCAGGCCCCCGCGCGGGATCAGGCACTCCCTGACATATGCGCCTGATCCGGCGTGATCGCCTGCGTTCCCGGGCATGCAAAAGGGGCGAGGATCCGAAGATCCCCGCCCCTTCTCGCTGGGTGCTTACCAGCTCGACTTGGTCACGCCGGGCAGCTCGCCACGGTGCGCCATGTCACGGAAGCGGACACGCGAGATGCCGAACTTCGTGAGGACACCACGGGGGCGGCCGTCGATGACGTCGCGCGAACGCACGCGAGCCGGCGACGCGTTGCGCGGCAGCTTCTGCAGGCCGACGCGGGCGGCCTCGCGGGCCTCGTCGGTGGCGTTCGGGTCGACCAGGGTCTTCTTCAGTTCGGCACGACGCTCGGCGTAGCGCTCGACGATGACCTTGCGCTGCTCGTTGCGCGCGATCTTGCTCTTCTTAGCCATGGATCAACGCTCCTCTCGGAATTCGACGTGCTGACGGATGACCGGGTCGTACTTCTTGAGCACGAGGCGGTCGGGGGTGTTGCGGCGGTTCTTCTTGGTCACGTACGTGTAACCCGTACCCGCCGTCGAACGCAGCTTGATGATCGGACGGACGTCCTGAGCCTTCTTGGCCATTAGAGCTTCACACCCTTCGCCTGGAGGTCCTTGACGACGTTCTCGATGCCGCGCGCGTCGATCACCTTGATGCCCTTGGCGGACACGTTGAGCGTGATCTTACGACCGAGCGAGGGCACGAAATAGGTCTTCTTCTGCACGTTCGGGTCGAAGCGGCGCTTCGTCCGGCGGTGCGAGTGCGAGACGTTGTGACCGAAGCCGGGAACAGCTCCGGTCACCTGGCACACTGCTGCCATGATGATGACTCCTTCATTACCGTGAGACCGGACGGCCTCACCCAAGATCCCTTGTCTGCACGCCGCCCCGCATGCCGATCTCTCGGCGGAAGAAGGGGGAGCACACGAACTGCGCACAGGAGCGTGCGCAGACGAAGAGTCAGTCTAGCACGGCCTCGGCCGGCCGTTCGAATCGCCTGAATGGTCCCATCTCAGGCCGAAAAGCCGCCATTCGCGCGATTCGAAGCGTCGGCGGCGCCCCGCCCCCACCGGAAGGCCGAGACCGTGGGGTCGCCGGGGATCCAGAAGCGCCAGGGGAAGGCGTCCGTCCCGGCGATGCCCGCCACCCCCACCCGCGGACCCTGGGCGACGTCCGCCATGGGAGAGCCGAGCCACAACTCCGCCCTGGCGCCGTTCTGCTCCTCGCCCGTGATGGCGTCCAGGCCATCGTGCAGGGAGTGCCGCAGCCCCGCGGCCTGTCCGAGCCGCCCTGGTCCGCGCGCGAGGTCCCGGAGAGCGGTGCGGCCGAGCGGCGGGACCGCACGTCGTCGCCGGGCCGCCGCCTCCACGCCGGACACGATCTCCCCGGCACGCAGCAGCACCCCGTCGCCCTGCCCCTCAGGGCCGCAGGCCACGTTGACGCAGGAATGGATGCCGTGGCTCAGGTACACGTACAGATGCCCGGGCTCGCCCCACATGGTCGCGTTCCGGGCGGTGCGCCCCATGCGGGCGTGAGACCCCGGGTCGGCCACCGCCCCCGTGCCCTGCCCGTGATACGCCTCGACCTCGGTGATGCGCACGCGCACCTCGACCGGGAGGCCGTCCTCGATGACCACGGTCCGCAGCTCCGCGCCGAGGAGGGTCGGCGCCACCTCGACGGCGGAGCTCATCACGTCGTCGCGGGTCGCGCGCCGCAGCGTCACGGGCTCCGTCACGTCAGAACCGCGGCGCCGTCTGGCACCAGGACGCATCGAAACCGGTCAGCGCGACGATCTCGTCCCCGGTCTTCATGTCGATGAGGTGCGTCTCGAGCTTCTCCGGCAGCGGCAACAGCATGCCGTCGTACGGGTTGTCCGCCATGTCCGGCGCGATCACCACGGCGGCGTACTGCCCGCTCGGTGACGCGCAGGCCTGGAGGATCGAGTCGGCCGCACTCACTTCGACGAGCGGCGTGGCGGCTCCGGAGTCGTCGACGCGGATCACGGCCTGCCCCACCGGGAGGCCACCCTCATCCCGGGCGACGACGTGGCGCAGCGTCCCGCCGGGGAACGGGGTGATGGAGGTGGCGGTGCCGTAATCCGGCTCGGACGCGGCGAGCGGCTCCTCGGATCCGTCCGCGAGGTCGAGCTCGACGACCGACCCGTCCAGCCGCTCCACGATGGCGGTGTAGGTGCCGCGGGAGATGCCCTGGATCGTCGTCGCGAGGCCGAGGGACTGCACACCGGAATCGGTCGACTGGTCGACGAGGGACAGTGCGCCGTCGAAGTCGATGAAGAGGACGGCCGCACTGTCGGGCACGAACTGCCACACGAAGACGCTCACCTCCTTGTCGCCGACCTCGACGATGCGGGGTTCGTCGTCGCCGCTCAGCGACTGGGTGACGAGCACGCTCGCACGCCCCTCGGTGTCGCTGAGCTCGCGATCGGAGTAGCTGTAGCCGACGAGGTTGCCGCGCTCGGACACCTGGATCGCGCCGACGTAGCCCTCGCCGGGCAACGCGAGCTCGCGCTGGTCGGAGCCGTCCCTGTCCATCACGAGGAGCCTCGACTGGTCGTCGTCCTCGACAGCGGCCACGAGCTGCGTGGACGTGGCCCGGAAGTCGTCGATGCGGGGGTGGGAGAACACCGGCTGCGCGTTCTCGCCGCTCAGGTCGGTGCGGAAGATGATGTCGTCGCCATCCGGGTCGCGGCGCAGGAGGAAGATCGACGACGCCGGCGTCTCGAAGGACGTCGTCAGGTCTGCGGTCGGGCCTCCTCCGGCGCCCGTCACCCCGGCGACGGTCACCGTATAGGTCGTGTCGTCGTCCAGCGGCACCGTGAACCGCACGCCCACGCCGCGACCGGCGGCATCGACCGTGAACGGCACCGACGGTTCGACCGTGACCTGTTCGGGATCGATCGCGGAGAGCGGCTGATTCGCCGTGAGGATGACACGGCTCCCTGACGACTCGATGGCCTGTGCGGCGTCGACCTGCACGTCGGTGACCCGGGGGCCCTGGAGGAGGCTCACGATTCCGAGGCCGGTGCCGACGAGCACGAGCACTCCGACGACGGCGCCGATCGTGACAAGGAACCGGCGGCGGGACCATGGGGCGCTCCGCGGCGCCTCGTCGTCGGCGGGGAGGTCGGTCGTGGGCGTCCAGCCCGGCTCCGCCGCGTCTTCGACGACGCCGTCTGCTCGGGAAGCGGACGTCGGGCCCGCGGAGGTGAACACCGGTTCGGGCGCCTGCGGGATCGCGGGGATTCCGGCGGCCGGCTCCTCCGGAGCACGTGCGGCGGCTTCGCGCTCCGCTGCCGCACGCTCGGCCGCTTCGCGCTCGGCCGCTTCGCGCTCCGCTGCGGCTTCCCGGTCGACGGCTGCCTGCTCGGCGGCGACCTCCGCCGCCATGCGCTCCACGGCCGCTCGCTCCTCTGCCACCAGCTCCGCGTCGGCCTGTTCGGCTGCCGCGCGCTCCGCCGCGGTCTGCTCCTCCGCAGCGCGCTCCGCGGCCTCCCTGGCAGCACGCAGCTCGGCGCGGGTGCGTGGGACGTCGGGCGACTCCGGCCGCTCGTCGTCAGTACTCATACGGGTCCTTCGGCTCGTCGATCGCCACGACGTCGGTCGGCTCGATGTGCAGGGAGCCGTCTTCGTCCGCCCGCACCGTCCCGGTGACCTCGACCCACTGACCCGTCTTGTACGCGTCGGCATCCACACTCACCGGCAGCGCCGCCGTCTGGGCGTCGATGACGCAATGGGTGATCACGAGGCGTGTGAGGTTGACGTCGTCCCCCTCGCCGGGCGTGACGAAGCCCTGCAGCGTGACGGCGGCTCCGTCGTACGCCGTGGTGTTGGTTGCGGCGGCGAAGACGCTCGCCCAGTCACCCACACCGAACGTCGACGTGTCCGCGACCCCGAGGGCGACGGTGTCGGCGCCGGCGAACAGCGCGCTCTCCTCCCCGGCTCGGGACATCGCGAGTTCCACCGAGAGCGAGGCGGGAGGCAGGACGAGCGCGGAGACGACGACGCCGGTCGCGACCACACCGCCGGCCAGCGCACCGGCTCCCGCGAGACGCCGGCGAGACGGCCCGGAGGAGTGCGCGGTCTCGTCGGACGAGGACGCCTCCGGCTCGGCGGAGCGCGAGGCCGCGGGGCCATGGTCGTGCCCGTGGTCCTCCTCGGCACCCAGCGGCAGTGTGCACGACCAGACGGCCCCGGCGAGCGTCACGACGGCGGCGGCTGATGCGAACCACACCGACTCCGGGCTGATGTAGAGGCTGAGGCGGTCGGTCACCGCGAGGCCGAGGGTGACGACGGCGACGACCGAGGCGAGACCGATCCCCAGCCACCGGGTGGCGAGGGCGCGGGAGCGGGCGGAGAGCTCAGGCAAGGACGTTCACCCCGATCCCGATCGCGAAGGCCGACGCGAGCACGACGGCGGTGATGCCGACGAGCGTCCTGGTGGTGAAGGTCGTGCGCATCAGCGCGAGCATCTTGATGTCGACGAGAGGCCCCACGAGGAGGAACGCGACCAGCGCCCCCGAGGAGAAGGTGGACGCGAACGACAGCGCGAAGAAGGCGTCGACGTTGGAGCAGATCGCCACGACGATCGCGAGCAGCATCATCGCGACGATGGACAGCACGGGGTTGGCGCCGATCGTGAGCAGGACGTCGCGCGGGATGAGCACCTGTACGGCCCCGGCGAGCGCGGAGCCGATCACGAGCGCCGGCATCACGGCCCGCAGCTCCACGAGGAACTGCGTGAGACTGCGGCGCACGGGGGTCCCCGGTTCGTGCGTGACGCGCTCGCACGTGTCGACGAAGCGCTGTGTGAGCAGCGACTCCGGCGAGGGGTGGCGGCTGTAGATCCACCCGATGAGGTTCGCGATGAGGTAGCCGCCGACGAGACGCGCGACGAGGATGCCGCCGTCCCAGCCGAACGCGGCGTGCGTCGTGAGGATCACGATCGGGTTGACGATCGGCGCCGCGATGAGGAAGGTCAGCGCCTCCGCGGGGGCGAGTCCGCGCATCATGAGCCCGCGGGCGAACGGGACGTTTCCGCACTCGCAGACCGGGATGAGCATGCCGAGCAGGGAGAGCACGGCCCGGCGAGCCCACGCCCGTCGCGGGAGCCAGCGGTGGATGACGTCCGCCGGGAGCCAGACCTGAACGACGATCGACAGCAGCACGCCGAGCACGACGAACGGCAGCGCCTCGATGAGCACGCTGAGGGCGAGCGTCAGACCGTCCTGTGCCCGGGTCGGCAGCGAGGCGGGGAAGAGGGTGGGGAGGAAGGCGTCGATGAGGAACAGCGCCGCGACGATCACGGCGCCGATGCCGACGGCGATCCACGTCGAGCGCGGCGAGGGCGCTCGACGGTGCGTGTGGCCCGGACGGGTGGCCGTTCGTGCCGGGGCGGTCACGCTGTCGCAGCCCTCTCCGCGTCGCGCTTGTTCGCGCAGGGGGTGCAGAGCCCGAAGATGTCGACCACGTGGGCGGCTTCAGTGAACCCGTGCAGGGCGGCCGTGCGATGCGCCCACTGCTCCACGTCCTTCGCCTCGATCTCGACCGTGAGGCCGCAGGATCGGCAGATGAGGTGGTGGTGGTGGCCCTGAGTGGTGCACGCCCGGTAGAGCGCCTCCCCCTCAGGACTCTGCAGCGAGTCGGCGTCGCCGGCGGCCGCGAGCCCGGCGAGAGCGCGGTAGACCGTGGCCAGGCCGATCCCGGTGTTGTCGTCGCGGAGCGTCGCGTGGAGGCTCTGTGCGCTCACGAAACCGCGCGCGTCGGCGAGCGCTTCGCGCACGCGTTCGCGCTGCCAGGTGTTCCGTTGAGCCATGCCTTCGATTCTAGGCCGGGACGGTTGGCGAGGGCTGGGAGCGGCCCTCCCCGCTTCGAATCGCCCGATTGGCGGCATCCCCGGCCGAGATGGAGCAAAGTGCGCGATGTGAAGCGGGGTCAGACCCGGGTGACGCGGGAACGGACGCGCTGCACGATCCAGCACACGACGTAGATCGTGAAGGACAGGGTCGTGATGTAGGGGCTCACCGGGAGGGTCCCGGCGAGCGCGAGCAGGATCCCGCCGACGGCCGACACGAACCCGAACACAGCCGCCAGCACCGGCACCGCGACAGGGCCGGCCGTGATCCGCATGGCCGCGGCCGCCGGCGTCACCAGCAGCGCCATCACCAGCAGCGCGCCGATGATGTGCACGCTCACCGCGACGATGAGCCCCAGCAGCACCATGAACAGCAGGCTCACGGTGCGGGTGGGCACCCCGCGGGCGGCCGCCGACTCCGGGTCGAGCGAGTCGAAGCGCAGCGGGTTCCACATCACGAGCAGGCCGAGCAGCACCACGAGGCTGATGCCGATGAGCCAGCCGAGGTCGGGGCTCGAGACCGACACGATCTGCCCCGTCAGGAGGCTGAACCGGTTGGCGCTGCGGCCGTCGTACAGCGACAGGAACAGGATGCCGAGACCGAGCCCGAACGGCATGAGCACGCCCACGATCGAGTTGCGGTCCCTGGCCTTGGCGCCGAGGACCCCGATGAGGATCGCCGCCACGAGGGCTCCGCCGAGGGAGCCGAGCACGACGCTGCCGCCGAACAGCAGCGCCGCCGCCGCTCCCGCGAAGGAGAGCTCGCTCACCCCGTGCACCGCGAAGGCCAGATCGCGCTGCATGACGAAGACCCCGATGAGGCCGCCGACGAGGCCGAGCACGGCACCCGCGATGATCGAGTTCGAGAGCAGGGCGACGAGCTCGCCGTAGTCCTGGAACGAGAAGATGTCGTCCCAGCCGACCATCGGGACGAGGGCGGACGCGGCGGTCATGCGGCGCCCCCGTGCTCGTGGTCGTGATCGTGGTGCGGCTCCGCATCGGGGACGCCGACCACGACGAGCCGGTCGCCGGCGCGGAGCACGAACACCGGGGTGCCGTAGAGGTCCGTCAGCACGCGGGTCTGCAGCACCTCCTCCGGAGTCCCGAGGAGGAACCGGCCCCCGGCGATGTAGAGGATGCGGTCGACGCGGTTCAGGATCGGGTTGACGTCGTGCGTGACGAAGAGCACGGCGGCCCCGCGCTCCCGACGCTGCCTGTCGATGATGTCGGTGACGGCGACCTGGTTGGCGAGGTCGAGGTTCGACAGCGGCTCGTCGCAGAGGAGCAGCGCGGGCTCGTCGGCCAGCGCCTGTCCGACCCGGAGGCGCTGCTGCTCCCCGCCGGAGAGCAGGCCCACCCGGCGATCCGCATACGATGTCGCCCCGACCGCGGCCAGCAGCGCGTCGACCTTCGCCCGGTCGCCGCGGTGCGGGACCGGGAAGCCGAAGCGGCTGCCCTGCACGCCGAGGGCGACGAGGTCGCGGGCCCGCATGCTCGTGTCGGGCGCGAGCGCGCGCTGCTGCGGGATGTACCCGATGCGGGCGTTGCCGCGGTGCACGGGCTCGCCGGCCACGCGGATGCTGCCGCGGGACAGGGGCTGGAGTCCCAGGATGCTGCGCAGGAGCGTCGTCTTCCCGGAGCCGGACGGACCGAGGACCGCGATGAACTCGCCGGGCTGCACCGTGAGGTCGAGTCCCGACCAGAGCTCGCGGTCTCCCCGCTGCAGGGCACCGTCGGCGATCTCGAGGACCGGACCGGTCTCCCTCGCGGGTCCCTGAGCCTGTGAACGGGCTCCGCTCACGACTGGACGGCGGCGGCGAGGCTCTGGATCGCGTCACTCATCCACTCAGAGTACGACGATCCGTCCTCGAGCAGCTCCGTGAACGCGACCACGGGCACCCCGGCGTCCTCCGCGGCCTTCTCCACGCGCTCCGTCTCCGCGCCGCCGGTCTGGGCGTTGGTGAGCACGGCGGTCACATCGCCGGACCCGACGACCTGCAGCGCCTCGAGCAGCACGGCGGGCGCGACATCACTGCCCTCCTCCACCGACTCCGCGAAGCCCTCGGGGGTGACGTCGGTGAGCCCGGCGGCCGTGGCCAGGTATCCGGGCAACGGCTCGGTCATGAACACCGTCGCACCGGCGGCGTCCGCCTTGATCGCCTCGAGGTCGCTTTCGAAGCCCTCCAGCTCCGCGACGAGATCGTCCGCGTTCGTGCGGAACGTGTCGGCACCGTCGGGGTCGATATCGGTGAGCTCGTCGGCGATCGCCTCGACGACGTGGATCATCGTGTGCGGGTCGAACCAGACGTGCTCGTTGAAGCCCTCGATGTGGTCGTGGCCGGCGTGGTCCTCCCCCTCGGCCTCGTGATCGTGCGCCTCGTCCGTCGCGGACTCGTCATCGGCGTGATCGTGGTCCTCGCCCTCGTCGTGACCCTCGTTGCCCGGGTAGTCGTGCGAGAACTCCACCGCGGTGACGACGTGCGGGTCCTGCGCATCCTGCAAGAGGCTGTCGATGAACGCGTCGTAGCCGCCGCCGTTCTCCACCACGAGGTCGGCCTTCTGCAGCGTCAGGCGGTCGCGAGCGCTCGCCTCGTAGGAGTGCGGGTCCTGGGTGGCCGAGTCGATGATCGAGGTGACGTCGACCCGGTCTCCGCCGACCTGCGCGGCGATGTCGCCGTAGACGTTGGTGCTGGCGACGACCGTCACCGCGCCGTCGTCCTCCGCCGCGCCCGAGGTCGACGAGCATCCGGCCAGGGAGAGGGCGGCGACCGAGGCGAGCGTGAGGGCGAGGGCGGGCTTCTTCATGGGTCCCACTCTAAACGCTAATGAGAACCATTATCAAACCGGCCCTCGCCCCATCGATCCCGCCTCAGCTCGCGAGCGCCACCGGGGCGACCCACACCGTGGCCTCGCCCGGCAGCTCGGATCCGTCCAACGCGACGGTCGACAGCACGGCGTCGTCGGCCGCAGCGCCCAGATCGAACGGCGCGGTACCGAAGTTCGTCACGACCTCCCACCCGTTCGGGCGGCGGAACCGCAGCACGTCCTCCCGACCCGTGTCGATCCACTCGAGCGTCTCCCCGGTCTGCAGCAGTCGCCGCAGCCGCAGCGCCTCGCGGTACAGGTTGAGGGTCGAGCCGGGGTCGGCGTCCTCCACCTCGACGGCATGCTCCGCGAACCAGCCGGGCTGCGGCAGGTGCGCGCCGGCGGCTCCGAAGCCGTACGAGCTGCCGGACGCCGTCCACGGCAGAGGCACGCGGCAGCCGTCGCGGCCGAGGCCGTCGAAGTCCGCGCCGCGGAAGAACCCGGGGTCCTGACGCTGGTCGGGCGCGATGTCCGCGACCTCGTGCAGGCCCAGCTCCTCGCCCTGATAGAGGTAGGCGCTGCCGGGCAGGCCGAGCAGCAGCAGCGTCGCGGCGTGTGCCCGGCGCAGGCCGCCCTCGCGGTCGAGGCCCTCCTCCGGGCCGCCGGCGCGCACCCACTCGGTGCCCTGCTTGACCGCGCGGCCGCGCAGCGGCGGCAGGCCGTAGCGGGTGGCGTGCCGCGTCACGTCGTGGTTCGAGAGCACCCAGGTGGTCGACGAGCCGGCGGCCTGCGCCTGCGCGAGGTTGTCGGCGATGATGCGCTGGAAGTCCGCCGCATCGAAGTCGGCGACGAGCAGGTCGAAGTTGAACGCCTGCCCGAGTCCCTCCGCGGAGGCGTACTTCGCGCGGCGCTCCGGGGTCTCCACCCACGCCTCGGCGACCGCGGTGCGCGGCGGGTCGTACTCGTTGAAGACCGCCCGCCACTGGGCGTAGATCTCGTGCACGTCGTCGCGGTCGATCATCGGATGCGTACCGGAGGTGCGGTCCATCGCGTCGAGCTCGGCGCGCGACGGCAGCGGCTCGGTGAGGTCCTTCGTCAGCATGTGGGCCACGTCGATGCGGAAGCCGTCCACGCCGCGGTCCGACCAGAAGCGGAGCGTCGTGAGGAAGTCCTCGCGCACCTCCGGGTGGTCCCAGTTCAGGTCGGGCTGCTCGACGGCGAAGTTGTGCAGGTACCACTGGCCGTCCTCGACGCGCTCCCAGGCGCTGCCGCCGAAGACCGACACCCAGTCGGTGGGCGGCTCCGCGCCGTCGCGGCCGGTGCCCTCACGGAAGATGTAACGCTCCCGTGCGGCGGAACCGCGGCCGGCGGCGAGCGCCTCCTGGAACCAGGCGTGCTGGTCGGAGGTGTGGTTGGGGACGATGTCGACGACGACGCGGATGCCCCGCGCGTGCAGTGCCTCGACCATGGCGTCGAAGTCGTCGAGCGTGCCGAGACGGGGATCCACGTTCCGGTAGTCCGCCACGTCGTACCCGCCGTCGGCGAGCTCCGACGGGTAGAACGGGCTCAGCCACACCGCGTCGATGCCGAGCTCGGCGAGGTAGTCGGCGCGAGACACGATGCCGGGGATGTCGCCCAGGCCATCGCCGTCGGCGTCCGCGAAGCTCCGCGGATAGATCTGGTACACGGTGGCCTGGCGCCACCAGGTCGCGGTCTTGTCGTCTTCGCGGGTCGCGGTGAGCAGCGAATCGGTCATGAGGAAGAGGCTCTCCTTGTTTCTTGCGGGGGTCGGGTCAGCCCTTGACGGCACCCTGCGTGACGCCCTCCATCACCCAGCGCTGAGTGAAGAGGTAGGCGACGATCGCGGGCGCCATGGCCATCAGGTACGAGGCGAAGGCGACGTTGTAGTTGTTGCTGAACTGGTTCTGGAAGAGGTTCTGCCGCACCGGCAGCGTCTGCAGCGCCGGGTCGGAGATGATCAAGGACGGCATCATGAAGTCGTTCCAGGCGTAGAGGAAGGCGAAGATGCCGACCGTGGCGCTCATCGGCGCGAGCAACGGGAAGATGAGCCGCCAGAACGTCTGCCAGGTCGTGGCACCGTCGATCCGCGCGCTCTCCTCCAGCTCGATCGGGATCGAGCGCAGGAACGCCGTGAACAGCAGCACGCTGAAGCTGAGCTGGAACATGGTGGCGAGGATGATCACGCCGAACGGGTTGTCGAGACCGACGCGCCCGGTGAGCTGGATCTGCGGAAGCGCCACGACGGGGAACGGGATGAACATCGCCGCGAGCAGGTAGAAGAAGGAGTACCGGAACAGCCGGCGGTCCCAGTTGCGCACGATCGCGTACGACGCGAAGGCCGCGAGGACGATCGTCGCGATGACCGTCCCCGCCGTGACGAGCAGCGAGATCGCGGCGCCGACCGGGAACTTCGTCAACGTCCACGCCTGCACGAAGCCGTCGATGCTGAACGGCGCCGGCAGCGAGAACGCGTTGCCGTCGACCGCCTGGCCGGTGGTCTTGAACGCCATCGAGATCGTCACGTACAGCGGGATGAGGATGGTCGCCGTGCAGAGGATCAGGATGATGGTGCCCGACCAGTTGACGCGCTCCATCTTCTGGCGCTTCCGGCGTCCGTCCGCGGGGATGGTGGTGAGGGTCTCCGTCGACATCAGAACGTGTTCCTTCCGCGGGTCAGCGAGAGCTGGAGGACGGAGATGAGCACGGCCACGATGAAGAAGATCGTGGCGTTGGCCATCTGGTAGGCGTAGTCGCCGCCGTTGAAGCCCGCGATGATCGTCATCGCGACGCTGCGGGTGGCGGTGCCCGGGCCGCCGTTGGTGAGGCCGACGATGATGTCGTAGGCGTTGAGGAAGCCCTTGAAGCCGAGGATCACGTTGATGACGACGTATCCGGCGACGAGGGGGATGGTGATGCGGGTGAGCTGCTGCGTGCGGCTGGCGCCGTCGATGCTCGCCGCCTCGTACACCTCACCCGGTACCGACAGGAGCCCGGCGATGTAGATGAGGAGCGTGCCGGGGACCGCCTGCCAGGCGGTGACGATGACGATCGCGACCCAGGCGAGGTCGGGGTTGGCGAGCAGGCTCGTCTCCAGCCAGGGGATGCCGGTGGCCGCGCCCGCCGCGGGGATCGAGTTCGAGAACAGGAAGTTGAAGACGTAGGCGATGATGATGCCCGAGATAACCATCGGGATCACGAAGATCGTCCGCAGGCCCGTCTTGAACCGGATGCGGGACGTGAGGCCGACCGCCAGCAGGAAAGCGATGACGTTGACGACGATCACGGTCGCGATCGAGAACCCGAAGGTGAACAGGTAGCTCTGCAGGATGGCCGGGTCGCTGAACAGCGCGATGTAGTTCGTCAGCCCGTTGAAGCTCCACTCGCCGATGCCGATGGAGTCGGTGAAGCTGAAGAAGATGCCGATCACGCCGGGGACGGTGATCGCGAGCGTGAAGATCACGAGGGTCGGCAGGAGGAACAGGTAGTAGATCGGCTCGACGCGGCGCGTGTGGCGGCGGATCTTCCGCGGCCCGCCGGTGAGGATCGCGGTGGTGCTCGTCCCGGCGTCGGCGCCGGTGGTCGTGGTCGTGCTCATGGCGCGGACTCCTCTGTCTCGCCCGATGCGGAATCCTCGGAACTCGGGATGGGGGCGCGGAAGGCGATGCGAGCCCAGTCGGCGTCCATGGTGCGGAGGATGGACGACGGGGCGGCGCCGAGGACCATGGCCTGCGCGTAGTTGAAGATCGGGAGGGTCTTCGGGACGAGCACCGAGGGGCCCTGGTAGATCCGGCCCTCGTCGTAGTACGGGATCATGCCCTCGATGCGCGGGTCGTCCGGCGGCGCCGCGTCGGTCGTCGGGGTGAACCCGAGCTGCGACGCGTTGTACTCCTCGATGTTCTCGGGAAGGTAGAGGTACTCCAGGAAGTCGCGTGCGGCCTCTTGGTGCTTCGACTCCTCCGGGATCATGACCGCGAGGTCCATGTTCACGCGGACCGCGAGGTCGGCGGGGTCGTCCGTCATGGGCAGCGGGAAGGTGCCGAGGTCGAGGTCGGGGTCGGTCTTCGCGATCTCGCTGAACGCCCACGGCCCCTGCAGGTACATCGCGGCCTCGCCCTTCGCGAAGGCGAGGTTCCCGTCTCCGTACGCCCGGCTCGCGGCGTCCTCGTTCGTGTACTCGTCCGCGAGCACCATCATCTTGTCCATCGGCTCCGCGAAGTCCTTCTCGAAGGAGACCTCCGAGTCCGGGCCGACGTCGGTGCCCTCGGCGGCGAGCGCATCGAAGAACGCCAGCACGTCGAGCGAGCCGCCGACGGCGTAGTCGTACCACCCCTGCCCGACCGTCCAGTCGTCCTTGAAGGTGGCGTAGAACGGGTCGATCCCGGCCTCACGGAGGCTGTCGCTGACTGCGAGGAGCTCATCCCACGTCTGCGGCACCTCCAGGCTCTGCTCCGCGAAGATCTGCTTGTTGTAGATGACCGAGGCGGCCATGACCGAGTACGGCAGGGCGCTGGTGCGGCCCGCGCAGGAGCCGTACTGGTCCATGAGCGGCTGCAGGTCGTCGCGGATCCCGGCGGCGGCCTCGGTGTCGGAGAGGTCGGTGAGCGCGCAGCGCTGCACGAACCGGGCGACCTCGTAGTTGTAGTTGGCGAGCATGATGTCCGGCGGATTGCCCCGGACGAAGCTCGCGGAGACGACGTCGACGCCGGACGTGTCGATCTCCACCCGCACGTCGTCCTGCGACGCGTTGTACTCGGCGACGAGCTCCGTCATGAACGGGATGGCCTCGCGCTTGCTGAACGTGAAGCGGATGGTCTCCGCTCCACCGCCGGCGGCGCAGCTCGTGAGCGCCGTGCCGGTCAGCACGAGGCCGAGCGCTCCGGCGGCCCAGCGCACCGCCCGTGATCGTGTGGCAGACACCATCGTCCTTTCGTAGATCCGCGGAGTAAATCTAGTGAGCGAATTTAGTCCGTCTAGAGGTACTGTCTCATCTGGGCGACAGAAAGGTCAAGGGGAGTGGCAGAGGTCTCGACAGGACTCGGCACCGGCCGCGCGAGTGTGAGCGCGGTGCTCGACTTCGCCTGGACGGCCGGCGAGTTCACCGCCACCGAGGCGATGGCCGGCACCTCGCTCACCCGCTCCACGGCCATCGACGCCATCGACACGCTCGTCACCGCCGAGGTGCTGCGCGAGCTGCCGAACGCGCGCGCCATCGGCGACTACCGCTCCGGACGCCCCGCGCGCCGCTTCGCCCTCGCGGCGGACCTCGGCGTGGTGATGGGCATCGACGCCGGCGACACGCACCTCGCGGTCACCGTCGCGGATCTGCTCGACCGCACGCTCGTGCATCATCGCGTGGAGGTCGACCCCGCGCAGAGCGCCGACGACCGTCGGACGACGATCCTGCAGCACCTCGCCGCCGCGCGCGACGAGGCCGGGGTGCCCGCGGAGCGCGTGCTCGCGGTGTGCGCCGGTGTCGCCGCCCCCGTGAACCGCGACGGCATCTCACCCCCGCACCCCGACGGCTTCTGGGAACGCACGAACCCCGGCCTCGCGGACGCTCTGCGCGACTGGGCACCGGTGGTCGAGGTCAAGAACGACGCCCAGCTGGCCGCGATCGCCGAGGGGACGCTCGGGGTCGCCGTCGACTGCCGCGACTACGTGGCCCTGCTCGCCAGCGAGCGCTTCGGCGGCGGCGTCGTCGTCGACGGGCATGTACTGCACGGCGCCCACGGCGGCGTCGGCGAGGGCGTGGTGTTCGACCACATCGTCGGCGTCGGCTCGGCGGTCGGGCTGCGGCACGCGCTGGAGGAGCACGCCCGGGCCGCCGTCGCGGACGGCGAGGCTGCCGCCGCCGGACCCATCGGCCGGCTCGTGGCGGACGGGCCGGTCGATCCCCGGCTGGTGCTGACGCTCGCCGCCTCCGGAGACCCCGACGCCCTCCGCGTCGCCGAGCGCGTGGGCGCCACCCTCGCCCGCGTCGTCGGCGTGCTCGGCAGCATGTACGACCCCGCCCGCGTGATCATCTGCGGGGCCGTGGCGGAGAGCATCGAGCCTGTGCTGGCCGCCGCCCGCCGGATCCTCCCGGACGAGCTGCACCTGCCCGCGCCGGAGATCCTCGCCTCGACGCTCGGCGCGGAGGTCGTGTCAGCCGGGGCCGTCGCGACCGCCCGGAAGGCCGCCCGGGAACGGGCCGTTCCCCGCCTCGCGGAACAGCGCCTCACCGCCTGACCCTCTCCCTCTCCCTCTCCCTCCCCCCGCCAGAACAGGCAAGCACGCGAGTTCAGGCTCTCCCACCCCTAGCAGCCTGTTCCCGCGCGAACGCCTGTGTCGCGGTCCGCTGTCGCGAGAACAGGCCCCCGCGCGCACTCAGGCGAACGCGGGGGTTCAGGCTCTCCCACCCCTAGCAGCCTGTTCCCGCGCGAACGCCTGTGTCGCGGTCCCCTGTCGCGAGAACAGGCCCCCGCGCGCACTCAGGCGAACGCGGGAGTTCAGGCTCTCCCACCTCTGGCAGCCTGTTCCCGCGCGAACGCCTGTGTCACGCGTCGCACGGACGGGGTGGTCGCGGTCAGGACAGTGTCGGCGGAATACCGAAGAGGCTGTGGAAGGCGGCCGTGCCGGCGGGAGAGATCGTCACGGCGCGCGAGGTCTGCTGAGCGTGGATCCAGCCCCTGTCACGCGCGGCGCGGAGGAGGACGGCTCCGAGGTGGCCCGAGAGATGCGAGCGCCGTTCGGTCCAGTCGAGGCAGCTCCGCACAAGAGGGCGACGAGACGACGGCACCAACGCGTCCGGCCCCGCGATGCTCTCGAACAGGTCGCGCCCCGTCGCGGTCACCGCGAGGTCCGGCGTGAGGTGCCCCCGCTCGACGAGCGCGTCGAAGAGGGCGACCCCCAGGCGACCGGCGAGGTGGTCGTAGCAGGTGCGGGCCAGGGCCATGCCGTCTCGCTCCGTCGCCGAGCGAAGGCTCGAGACGGGAGCCGCCTTCCCGACGTATGCCGTCGCGGCCTCGATGATGTGCGCGGCGTCGGGAGACGCGAGGGTGACGTAGGAGTGCCGCCCCTGTCGGCGCAGTGCGACGAGCCGGACGTCGAGGAGCGTCGTCAGGTGCTCCGACGCCGTCGACCTCGACACCCCGGCGGCACGCGCGAGCTCGCCGGACGTCCATGCCCGGCCGTCGAGGAGCGCCAGACACATCTGCACCCGGGTCGGGCTGCTGAGCGCGTGTCCCAGCTGGGACACGGACGAGGGATCGACGATCACGCCACGACGGGGTCGTCGAGGAGCGGCGCGCGGAAGTTGGAGCCGACCCGAGGCCCCTGGGCGAAGTAGTGGCGGAAGGCGTAGGAAAGAGGGTCCCACTTGTCCGTGTCGATGCGGTCCGGTCCGTGCGCCTTCAGGATGTCCTCGTGCACGTGGACCTGCAGGACCTCCGCTTCGACCGCCAGTGCGTCGCCGCCGTCGATCGGGATGATCTGCGCCACGCGCGCTTCGATCTGCACCGGACATTCTGCGATCCGGAAGGGGATCACCGCGTCCGACGGGACAGGGGTGAAGCCCCCGAGACTCCACTTGTCCGGCTCATGCCGGTACGCGGGAACCTTCTCGGCGGGAACCGGCGAGCGGCCGGTGGTCGGCGCGATCGCCTCCACGGCGTGCACGAGGTCGGCGGAGGGGAGGTTGATGACGAGGTCCCTGACCCGTTCGATGTTCGCGGCCGCCTGCCCTTCGGCACCGAGCCCGAGCATGTACCGCGTCCCCAGCGCCCATGCGGACGAGATCGGGCTGATGTTCGACGACCCGTCGGGGTTGACCGTGGTGATCAGCGCGACGGGAGTCCCGAAGTACAACACCGGCAGGTCGACGCTCCGCGTGGTTCTCATCCGTCCATTCTCGCCACCCGATCGTTCGGGCCGCGCCGAAGTGTGGACTCCCTCAGTCCACCAGGAGCGCGGGCTCCTCGAGGATGGAGGCGACGTCGGCGATGAAGCGGCTCATGCCGTCGCCGTCGATCACGCGGTGGTCGAACGAGCCGGCGACCGTGGTCACCCAGCGCGGGCGCACCTCGCCGTCGACGACCCAGGGCTTCTGGCTGATCGTGCCCATGGCGACGATGCCCGCCTCCCCCGGGTTGATGATCGGCGTGCCCGCGTCCATCCCGAACACGCCGATGTTCGTGATGGTGATGGTGCCGTTCTGCTGGTCGGCCGGCGGGGTCTTGCCCTCGCGTGCCGTGAGCGTGAGCCGGTTCAGGGCGCGGGCGAGGTCCTTCATGCTGAGGTCCTGCGCGTCCTTGATGTTCGGCACGAGCAGACCGCGGGGCGTGGCGGCGGCGATGCCGAGGTTCACGTAGTGGCGCACGGCGATCTCGGCCCCGGCTTCGGTGTCGATCCAGGCCGCGTTGACCATCGGCGTCCGGCGGACCGCCCAGATCACCGCGCGGGCCATGATGAGCAGTGGCGAGACCTTGATGTCGGCGTAGTCGGGCGAGGCCTTGAGGCGCTTGACGAGCTCCATCGTGCGGGTGGCGTCGATCTCCTTCCACACCGTCACGTGCGGGGCGGAGTACGCGCTCTGCACCATCGCCGACGACGTCGCCTTGCGCACGCCCTTCACGGGGATGGACTCGGTGCGGTCGTCCCCGGCCGCCGACGGGCGCACCGGCGCGAGGCCACGCGCCAGGCCGGACGGGGCCTGCGGGGCGGGGACGGTCTCCTCGCGCACGCTCCCCCACTCCGGGGTCTCGATGTTGCGGAAGACGCTGGCCTGGGAGGCGTGCTTCATGACGTCGTCCCGGGTGACCTCGCCGTCGGCACCCGTGGGCGTCACGCTCGTGAGGTCGACGCCGAGGTCGCGGGCGAGCTTGCGGATCGGCGGCTTCGCGATCACGCCGACCGACGACCGCACGGGGCGCTCGGCCGGGCGCTTGCGCCGCGAGGTCGCGCCGCTTCCGGAGCCGTAGCCGACGAGCACCGACCCGCCGCCCTCCTCGGGCGCGGGCGCCTCCGCCGTCGCGACGGTGCCGGGGGCGACCGAACCGGTCCCCGAGCCGGCCGCAGGGTCGGTCACGAAGGTGATGATCGGGGTGCCGACCTCGACCGTCGCCCCCTCGTCGACGAGCAGCTCGCCGACCACGCCCGCGTGCGGGGAGGGCAGCTCGACCAGGGACTTGGCGGTCTCGATCTCGCAGATGACGTCGTTGATGGCCACCCGGTCGCCCGGGGCCACCTTCCACGCGACGATCTCGGCCTCGGTCAGCCCTTCGCCGACGTCCGGAAGGGGGAAGTTCTGCGTGCTCATGACGGGTCCTTTCGTGGGCCGCGTTCACAACTCAGGAGACTTGAACCGGTGCGCGCCCCTGCGCCCGCGCTGGACGGGTGAAGGGGGCGGTTGTCCTGAGTTGTGAACATGGAACGTCGGTGTCAGTAGGCCAGGGAGCGGTCGACGGCTTCGAGGATGCGGTCGGCATCCGGCAGGTACGCGCCTTCGAGCTTCGCGGGCGGGAACGGGGTGTCGTACCCGGAGACGCGCAGCACCGGAGCCTCGAGGGCGTAGAACGCGCGCTCCATGACGGTCGCGGCGATCTCGCTGCCGAGGCTCGTGAATCCCGGAGCCTCCTGTGCGTAGACCATGCGTCCGGTCTTGCGCACCGACCCGAGGATCGGCTCGTAGTCCACCGGCGACAGCGAGCGCACGTCGACGACCTCGCAGCTCGTGCCCTCGGCCTCGGCGAGCGCGGCGGCCTGGAGCAGCGTCGTCACCATGGCGCCGTGTCCGACGAGCGTGACGTCGGTTCCGGTCCGCACCACCCGCGAGGAGTGCAGCGGGACGGCGGAGGCGTCGAGCTCGACCTCGCCCTTCGGCCAGTACCGGCTCTTCGGCTCCAGGAAGATCACCGGGTCGTCCGAGGCGATGGCCTCCTGGATCATCCAGTAGGCGTCGTTCGCGGTGGACGGCGACACCACGCGCAGACCGGGGGTGTGCGTGAAGTAGGCCTCCGGGCTCTCCTGGTGGTGCTCGACCGCCCCGATGTGCCCGCCGTACGGAATGCGGATCACGACGGGCAGCCGCAGCGACCCCTCGTGCCGGTTGGTGAGCTTGGCGAGCTGGGTGGTGATCTGGTCGAACGCGGGAAAGACGAAGCCGTCGAACTGGATCTCGACGACGGGACGGAATCCGGCCATCGCGAGGCCGATCGCGGTGCCGACCAGGGCCGACTCCGCGAGCGGGGTGTCCAGCACGCGCTGCTCCCCGAAGTCGCGCTGCAGGTGCTCGGTGATGCGGAACACGCCGCCGAGCTTGCCGATGTCCTCGCCCATGAGGATGACCTTCGGGTCGTCCTCCATCGCCTTTCGCATACCGGCGTTCAGCGCCTTGCCCAGCGGCATGGTCTCCCGGGTCACTGGCCTTCTCCTTCGAACGACGCCTCGTAGCGGGCGCGCCAGGCTTTCTGCTCCTCGATCAGCGGATGCGGCTCGCTGTACACGTGGTCGAACATGAGGTCGGCGCGGGGCGGGCCGAGCTGCACGGTGCGGGCGCGGAGGTCTTCCGCGGCATCGGCGGCCTCGGCGTCGACCTCGGTGAAGAAGCTCTCCTCGGCGCCGCGGTTCTCCAGGAACGCGCGCATCCGGACGATCGGGTCCCGCCCGGCCCACGCGAGCTCCTCGTCGTCGCCGCGGTACTTCGTGGGATCGTCGCTGGTCGTGTGCGCACCGAGCCGGTAGGTCACGGCCTCGATGGCGCGGGGTCCGCCGCCGGCGCGCGCCTCGTCGAGGGCCACCCGGGACACCGCGTAGCTGGCGAGCACGTCGTTGCCGTCCACGCGGACGCTCGGGATGCCGTACCCGGCGCTGCGCTGCACGAGCGGCACGCGCGACTGCGTGGTGACGGGGACCGAGATCGCCCAGTGGTTGTTCTGCAGGAAGAACAGCGTCGGGGCCTGGTAGCTGGCCGCGAACACCATGGCCTCGTGCACGTCGCCCTGGCTGGAGGCGCCGTCGCCGTAGTAGACGACGACCGCCTCGTCGCGCTCAGGGTCGCCGGTGCCGGTGCGCCCGTCGAACGTGAGGCCCATCGCATAGCCGGCGGCGTGCAGCACCTGCGAGCCGAGGACGAGCGTGTAGAGCCGGGTGTTGCCGTTCTTCGGGTCGGTCGGGTCCCAGCCGCCGTGGGAGACGCCGCGCATGAGCTTGATGATGTCCACCGGGTCCACGCCGCGGATCCGGGTGACCGCGTGCTCGCGGTACGAGGGGAAGATCGTGTCCTGCGCGCGGGCGGCCCGACCGGAGCCGACCTGCGCCGCCTCCTGTCCGCGGCTCGGCGGCCATAGGGCGAGCTGGCCCTGGCGCTGCAGGTTGGTGGCCTGGGTGTCGATCGCGCGGATGCCCACCATGTCGCGGTAGAACTGCGCGAGCTCGGCGTCGGGGATGGCCTCGATGAGCGGCAGGTACTGCTCCGCGGCGGGCGTCGGGGCGACCTTTCCGGTCTCGTCCAGAACGCGCACGAGGGGGGTCTCAGAGGTGCTCACGGTCCCCACGCTACCCGCGTCGGCATGCCGGGTCACGCATACCTAGGACGCCCTCGTATCTCCCCGGAACCCCGAGATTCCGCGGTTCGCAGGGCGGTGCCGCGCTCAGCGGAGGGTCGCCGCGACCTCGAGCACGCGGGCGACGGCCGCCTCCTCGCCGACGGAGATCCGGATGCCGTCGCCGGAGAACGGACGCACGATCAGGTCGGCGTCCACGAACGCCGCCGCGACCTCGTCGGTGCGCGCGCCGGTCGGCAGCCAGACGAAGTTGCCCTGGGCGTCCGGCACCTCCCAGCCCTGCGCTCGGAGCCCCTCGACGAGACGGGCGCGACGTTCGACGATCACGGCGACGCGCTCCAGGAGTTCGGCTTCGGCGTCGAGGCTCGCGATGGCGGCGTTCTCGGCCGCGGACGTGACCGACAGCGGGATGCCGGTCGTCCGTGCCGCGTCGAGCACCTTCTCGTGGCCGATCGCGTATCCGACCCGGAGGCCCGCCAGACCATAGGCCTTGGAGAACGTGCGGAGGACGACCACGTTCGGGTGCGTCTCGAACACGCGCTCGGCCAGGCCGTCGACGGCATCGGGGGCGATGACGAACTCGGCGTAGGCCTCGTCGAGGATGATGAGCACGTCGGACGGCACACGGTCCACGAACGCCGCGAACTCGGCAGAGGTGACGACGGGTCCGGTCGGGTTGTTCGGGGTGCAGACGATGATCGCGCGCGTGCGGTCGGTCACGGCGTCGGCCATCGCGTCGAGGTCGTGGCGGGAGTCGGCCGTCAGCGGCACCTGCACCCCTGTCGCGCCCGCGACCAGCGGCAGGCTCGGGTACGCCTCGAATGACCGCCAGGCGTAGACGACCTCGTCGCCGACCGAGGCAGTGGCGAGGACGAGCTGATGCAGGATCGCGACACTGCCGGAGGCGACATGGACCTGCTCGGGCTCGACCCCGTAGCGGGCCCCGAGCCGCGCACGCAGGCGGCCGGCGGTGGCATCGGGATACCGGTTCATCGGCGTCGTGTGCTGCAGCGCGTCGAGGACCGAGGGCAGCGGGTCGAACGGATTCTCGTTGCTGGAGAGCTTGAAGGCCTCGGGACCGGCCTGCTTGCCCTGGCGGTACGGCGCGAGGGAGGCGATGGCGGGACGGATGCGGGGCAGGGTCGGCTCGGTCACGCGTCGAGTCTAGGACGTGCGGCCCGCCACCCTTTCGAGGCCGAGGGCCCGGTGATACCATTCTGGTATGGCTATGACGGTGCGACTCCCTGAGGAACTCGATGCACGGCTCGAAGACATCGCACGAGCCCGGCACGTCTCCAAGCACGCCGTGATCATCGAGGCGGCCACCCGGTTCGCGGACAGCGAGTCCAAGACCGATCGAGTTCTGGCGCTCGCGGACGAGGTGACCGAACGCTACGGCGACGCCATCACGCGCCTCGAAGACGCCTGATCGATGGCCACCGAGTACATCGAGCCCGAGCAGGCCCTCGCGCTGATCGCGAAGCTCGGCCTGCATGTGCGCGACGAGGGGCTGCTCTTCTCCGCTCTGGCGCGACCCGCCGCCGGCATGTTCGGCGTCGATGCGTATCCGACGTTCGCGGAGAAGGCGGCGGCCCTGATGAGCTCCGTCGCCCAGAATCACGCACTGTTCGACGGGAACAAGCGCACAGCGCTCTATCTCACCTTCATCTTCATCCGGCTGAACGGCTACGACATCACCTTCACGAACGACGAAGCCTTCGAGTTCGTCATCGATGTCGCGCAGAGCCGGATGGATCTCGGGGAGATCGCCCAGGTTCTCGCCGCCCACATCCGTCCGGTGGACGACCGCGGCTGACACCGCGGGCCCCTCGTGGGAGACTGAACGCATCATGCGCTTCATCATCCGGGTCGTCGTCAACGCGTTCGCCATCTGGGTCGTCACGCTCATCCCCGTGCTCCAGGTCACGGTGCGCGCCTTCCCGCCGGGCGAGACGCTCCAGCTCGTCCTGACGCTGCTCGCGGTCGGAGCCCTCTTCGCGCTGGTGAACACCATCATCGGCACGGTCGTGAAGATCGTCGCCTTCCCGCTGTACATCCTCACGTTCGGCCTCATCGGCTTCCTCATCAACGGCTTCCTGCTCTGGCTGACCGCCTGGATCACCAGCAGCTTCGGGTGGGGTCTGACGGTCGAGTCGTTCTGGTGGGGCGTTCTCGCCGCCCTGATCATCTCGATCATCAACGGCATCTTCGGCTTCATCCTGCGCCCGCAGAACAAGCGCTCCCGCCGCGACTGACCCGCCTGCGGACGGCGCGTGCGGCTCACGGATCGGGGAGCACACGCTCCGCGCGGTACTCGGTGCGTTCGACGGTGACGGCGCGGTCGAGGTCGGCCCAGTAGGCGTCGAGAGCCACCGCTCGCGGGTCGGCGGAGGCGTCCACCATCGCCGCGGTCTCGATGTAGTTCTCCAGCGAATGCGTCTCGAGCGCGAGGTCCTGGCGACCGGCATCCGGATCTCCCACCCGACTGGCGGTGAAGCTGTCGGCGGACCCCGTGCCCTCCCTCGCCCCTCCTGCGGCGAGCGCGGACACCGCGTCGTCGGTGTGCCGGAGCTGCACGAGCGTCTGGTCGGTGGGGAGCATCGGCTCGACCGGGCTCCCGGCGGTGATCTGGGTCGTCACCGTGAACGCGCTCTCCATCGACAGGTGCGCTGCGATCATGCCGCCCTGCGAGTGCGCGACGACGTCCACCCGATCCCCGGGTCTCGCACCCGTCGCGACCAGCGCGTCGAGGGTCGCCTGATACGACGCGGACCGGCCCCCGGTGTAGAGCTCGATGTTCGACTTCATGTCCCAGGCCTCGGGACCCCCGCCCTCGCGCAGCGACATCGAACGGCTGCCCGAGACGTAGACGACGTAGCGCGGGGACTCACCCGGAACCGTGTACTTCTCGATCGCCAGCTGCGCGCCGCCGGCAGACGGCATACGGCGGAAGGCGCTCGCCAACCCGCTCGGCGCCCCGGCCGGACGCGAGTGGGAGGTTGCGGATACCCGCACCGGATCCGCCGTCGCACCGAGCACCATCCCGGGCCGCACGCGCCCCAGCCCCGACGTCACGCCGACGACGGCGCCGCCCAGGAACATCGGCGGGAGCAGCCCTCCGGCGTCGAACTGATCGCCCAAGCCGCGGAAGCGTCGGTCGTCCGCTGTCCGTTCCTGCGCGTCGGCCAGCGCGGCCAGACGCTCGTCGGCGGCGAGGAGCAGCCGCAGGCGCCCCTCCACCGCAGCGGCCGCAGCCGTATCCGTCCGCGCCAGTGCCTCCGCCTGCGCCCGCAGCTCGACGACCTCGTACACCTCGGCCATGAGGTCGAGATCGGCGGCCGTCTCCTCGACACGCGCCGCGAGCGCCTCCAGCGCCGTCACTGCGGACCGCAGGGACCACGCCGCCGACGCCAGCGCTGTCCATGCTGCGGAGCCGAGCAGCGCCTCGACACGCCCCACCGCGTTCTGCACCTCCGCACACACCGGCACGACACCCCGCACCCGCGCCGCGAGCTCGCGGAGCTGCGCCGTGTCCACCGCGATCGCGCCGCCGTGGTCGATGTTGAGCCCGCTCATGCACCCGCGACCTCCCCGCGGCACGCCTGCAGCATCCGGCGCACCGTCGCCGTGTCGTCCGACAGCCGCCAGAGGGCCCACCGCAGCGCCTCGACGCCATCGGACTCCCAGGCGCACGCGTCACGCAGAGCCGTCAGCGTGGAAGCCAGATCGTCGAGCCCCGCGAGGGCGGCGTCCAACTCGGACAGCACCCGAGCCCGCAGCGCAGGATCGACACCGGGAGAGAGGGCGGTGAGGGCGAAGAACGACATGGACCCAGCCTCCAGCTCAGGCCGTGTCCGTTGCGGCCAGGGCCCCCTCGGACGGCCGCGACCAGTGGAGAGCCGGTTCTCCCCCAGGGCCGTGCAGGAGGGTCGAGCCGCACCACGATCCGATGCCCGCTGTGCAGGAACGGCATCGACCGGCAGAATGGATCCGTGACAGCCCGAGATCCCTTCCGCGTGATCTTCGTCTGCACCGGCAACATCTGCCGCTCCCCCATGGCGGAGGTCGTGTTCCGGGACCTCGCGGAGCGGCAGGGCCTCGGCGCCCAGATCGTCTCGCGCAGCGCGGGCACCGGGGACTGGCACCTCGGAGAGCGCGCCGACCACCGCACCATCGACGCCCTCGCCCGCCGCGGATACGACGGCTCGCTGCACCGCGCCCGCCAGTTCACCGCCGCCTCCTTCGCTGAGAACGACCTCGTCGTGGCCCTGGACCGCACGCATGAGCGCATCCTCCGCGAATGGGCCAGGGACGAGGATGAGGACGGCAAGGTGACCCTCCTCCTCGCTTTCGACCCCGACGCCTCGACGCATGACGTCCCCGACCCGTACTACGCGGGCCCGGAGATGTTCGATTCGGTGCTCGGTATGATCGAGACGGCGACTCGCGGCTTGTTCCGCCAGCTCGAACCCGCCCTGCGCCTGCCCCGCACGCCCCGAGCCTTCGGGGCCTGATCAGGAGGATTCCCCTGACTTTCCAGCCTTCGCTCCCGCCCCAGCCCCTCAGCCCCCTCGACGGCCGCTACCGCGCCGCCGTCACCGGGCTCGCGGACTTCCTCTCCGAGGCCGGACTCAACCGCGCCAGGGTCGAGGTGGAGGTGGAGTGGCTGATCGCCCTCACCGACCGTTCGCTGTTCGAGACGACCCCGCTGTCGGACGACGACAAGGAGCGCCTGCGCGCGCTGTACCGCGACTTCGGGCAGGCCGAGATCGACTGGCTCGCCGAGAAGGAGGCCGTCACGCAGCACGACGTGAAGGCCATCGAGTACCTCGTGCGCGACCGGCTCTCGACGCTCGGCCTCGACCACATCGCCGAGCTGACGCACTTCGCCTGCACGAGCGAGGACATCAACTCCGCGTCCTACGCCCTCACGGTCAAGCGCGCGGTCGAGGAGGTCTGGCTCCCGGCCCTCGACACCGTGATCGCGAAGCTGCGCGAACTCGCGGTCGAGCACGCCGACGCCGCCATGCTGTCCCGCACGCACGGCCAGCCCGCGACACCCTCGACCATGGGCAAGGAGCTCGCGGTCTTCGCCTGGCGCCTGGAGCGCGTGCGCAGCCAGATCGCCGGCTCCGAATACCTCGCGAAGTTCTCCGGGGCGACCGGCACCTGGTCCGCCCACCTCGCAGCCGACCCCGATGCGGACTGGCCGACCATCGCCCGCGAGTACATCGAGGGCCTGGGTCTCGGGTTCAACCCGCTGACGACGCAGATCGAGTCGCACGACTGGCAGGTCGAGCTCTACGACCGCGTGCGTCACGCCGGCGGCATCCTGCACAACCTGGCCACCGACATCTGGACCTACATCTCGCTCGGCTACTTCGCGCAGATCCCGGTCGCCGGGGCCACCGGCTCCTCGACGATGCCGCATAAGATCAACCCGATCCGCTTCGAGAACGCCGAGGCCAACCTCGAGATCTCGGGCGCCCTGCTGGCGTCGCTCGGCCAGACACTCGTCACCAGCCGCCTGCAGCGCGACCTCACGGACTCCACCACACAGCGCAACATCGGCGTCGCGTTCGGGCACTCGCTGCTCGCTCTCGACAACCT
Source organism: Microbacterium sp. str. 'China' (assembly GCF_002993305.1). NCBI lineage: Bacteria > Bacillati > Actinomycetota > Actinomycetes > Micrococcales > Microbacteriaceae > Microbacterium > Microbacterium sp. str. 'China'. Next base: position 3,351,524 of record NZ_CP027434.1, read on the forward strand.
GCGCCGCGGCCTGAACGCGATCTCGCTCTCGCGGGACGTGCTTCTCGCCGACCTCGACGTGAACTGGGAGGTGCTGGCCGAGGCGATCCAGACGGTGATCCGCGCCGAGGTCGTCGCCGGCCGGTCGAGCATCCAGGACCCGTACGCGCTCCTCAAGGAGCTCACGCGCGGTCACCGCGTCGGTGCCGCCGACCTCGCCGAGTTCGTGGAGGGCCTGGAGATCGGCGACGCGGCCAAGCAGCGCCTCCTCGCGCTGACCCCCGCGACCTACACCGGCATCGCGGAGCGCCTCGCCCGCTGAGGAGCTAGGAGCCCGACTCCCCGGAGTGCTCGTCGACCCTGTCCTTCGGCATGAACGACGCCGCCAGGAGGGTGAGAACCGCGGTCACGGCGACCGCGACGAAAACCCACACCGACGCGTGGACGATCGTCGCGGGGTCGTCGGGTCCCGCGCCCTGCGCGATGACCGCGTTCGAGATCGCCCCGAACACCGCCACACCCACGGCGCTTCCCGCTGACCGCGCGAACGCGTTCATCCCGGTCACCGCTCCGCGCTCTCCCCAGCCGACCGAGGCCTGTGCGGCGATGAGGGTCGGGGCCGCACTCCACCCGAGCCCGAAGCCGAGGAGGAACGCGATGCCGGCGACGACGAACGGGTTCGGCCAGGAGGCGACGGCGGCGAGCGCGACGGCCGCGACGGTCGTGATGCTCATGCCGATGAGAGTGGTACGACGGAAGCCGATGCGCAGGTACAGCCGTCCGGCGTTCGCGGCGGCGAGCGGCCAGCCGAGTGTCAGAGCGGCCACCGCCAGACCCGACAGCAGCGGGGCGATCCCCAGGGACCCCTCGAGGTAGGCCGGGGCGAAGCTCGTCACGCCGAGCATCAGGGCCCCGATGCCGAGCGAGACCAACGTGGTCGTGAGGATGAGCCGACGGGTCACGAGGCGCAGATCGACGATCGGCTCCGCCACCCGGCGCTCGACGAACCCGAAGGCGACCAGCGCGACCGCCCCGATCCCGAAACAGAGGGCGCTCGGCACGGACAGCCATGCCCAGGCGTTCCCGCCCTCCAGCATGCCGAGGATGAGCGCCGTGAGTCCGATGGTGAGCAGCACCGCTCCGCCGTAGTCGATGCTGTGGCGCTGGGTCTGCTTCTGCTCCCTGTACGTGCGCAGCAACATCCATCCGGCGATCAGGCACAGGGGCACGTTGATCCAGAAGATCCAGCGCCAGGCGTCGAGCTGGGCGAAGATGCCGCCGAGTGCGGGGCCCACCACCGAGGAGACGGCCCAGACGCTGGCGACGTATCCCTGCACCTTGGCGCGCTCGGCGACCGTGTAGATGTCGCCGACGATGGTCATCGACATCGGCGCGACGGCACCGGCGCCGATGCCCTGGATGATGCGGAAGACAATCAGCGCCGGCATGCTCCAGGCGAAGCCGCAGAGGACGGATCCGAGCAGGAAGAGGGCGATGCCGAGCAGGATGATCGGCTTGCGGCCCACGGTGTCGGCGAACCGCGAGTAGATCGGCACGCTCACGGCCTGCGCCAGCAGATAAACGGAGAACAGCCACGGGAACTGCTGGTAGCTGCCGAGGTCGCGCACGATGCTCGGCACCGCGGTCGCCAGGATCGTGGCGTCGATCGCGATGAGGCCGGTGGCGAGCATGAGCGCGCCGAGGATGGGTCCCCGCTCCGACCGGAGTCCGATGGAGGCGCGGTCGACGGAGGCAGTCACTCCAGAGACAAGCGGAACGACCTCACCGATATTCCGCCCGATCTCCGCGTCACGACGAGGCGGGGCGTCCCGGCTCGTCGGTGGTGCCGTCGCTCGCGCCCTCGTCCTCCGCGTCGTACAGCACGGGGCGGTCGACGGTCTTCGTGACGTCGGCGGGATCGACCGCGAGCATGAGCATCGCGAGGATCAGAAGGGTCGCGATGAAGGCGCCGCCGCCCACGACGAGGCTCAGCGCCACCGGGGTGAGGCCCTCGTAGGTGCCGTTCGCGATGGCGGTGTTCACGCGGAGGGTGAAGGCGCCGGTGGAGACGAGGGTGACCACCATGGCGAACACGCCGCAACCGAGCGCGATGCCGAGCAGGTGGAGGGGCCGCAGGATGTCCCGTCGGGTGGGCTTGTCGTCGCTCATCGCTCTCCTCCGTGCTCCACAGGAGCCGCATCGTTCTCGGGGGCGGCAGCGACGTCATCGGCGTCCGCGCGCTTCGGGGTGAGGCCGGCGATGCCGAGGAAGACGGCGACGATGGCCGCATACCCGCCGAACATCCCCACGCCGAGGATGATGCCGGACAGCTCGAACGTGCCCGCCTTCTCGATCGTGTACTCCTGGACGAAGCCCGACGGGATCAGCAGCAGGACGACCGCGAGGAGCACGCCGAGCGCGCCGACCGTGATCGCGTCGGTGGCGAGCGCTCCCCCGACGCGGCGGGCGCGGATGCCGGCGAGCAGCTCGAGGCCGCCGCTGAGCACGCCCCAGGTGATGAGCACGATGAAGAACATGTCGTCCGTGCGCCAGGCCGGCACGCCGCCGGCCATGCCGGCGATCGCGCTCACGACCGCCAGGAGGATCGCCGACCAGCGCGACCCCGACGGGAGGACGAGCCACGCGGCGAGGATGTGCACGAGGGCGGTGACCAGCGCGAAACCGCTGAAGACGGCGAGACCGACCGCCGCGGAGTGATCCGAGGAGAAGGTGATCATCAGGGCCGCGACGGCGGCGAACAGCGCGCGCAGCAATTGCACGTGGCGCATGGTGAACGCGCGAGCAGGGACAGACATGACGGCCAGATCCTCCGGGGTTTCCCCACCAGTCTACGCGGGGCCAGGAGCCGGAAGCGCCCGGGGATGCTCGTGAAGCCCGGCGGATCTCCCCAGATCGATTGCCGGGCTTCACGACATACGCAGCAAGGGGGGCATCACTGCGTCGGGCCACTGCCGCAGGGTCGGGCACCCTCCCCGCGACATCGCAGCCCCGTGACCCACTTGCTCACCTGGTCCCCTGAGGTGTGCGCGTGCGGTCGTATGCTCACTCTAGAGATGTGTTCTTCACATACCGGGTGGGGGCTGTGATGGGTTTTGGGGACGGCGAGAGAAGAGGGGCGACGCCGGACGCGTTCGCCGCGGCACTGCGAGATGCGATCAACGCGAGACCGGTGACGCTGTCGTGGTTGCAGCGGCAGCTCCGCGACCGGGGCAACCGCGTCTCCATGGCCACGCTGAGCTACTGGCGGTCCGGGGCCCGCCGCCCGGAAGGACCGCAGTCGCTCGCCGCTCTCGCCGACATCGAGGATCTGCTGTGCCTCGACAGCGGGGCGTTGAGCCGGCTCCTGCGCCCGCACCGCACGGGGCCGCTGGGCCCGCAGGGGTTCCCGCTGGAGCAGGTCGACATGGAGCGGGCGGTCCGTGAGGTCTACGCCGCCCTCGGCGCCACCTATCCGGACACGTCGCGGGAGCTCACCGTCCATTCGGTCACGGACGTGGACGCCGACGGCGAGGTGTCCTCGTGCCTCACCCGCAGCATCGTGCAGTCCACCACCGGGGTCATCACGGCCATCCCCGTCCTCGACCTCACCCCCGGGGTCCCCGGACCTCCGCCGCTCCTGACGGCCGTGGCGGGCGGACGGGTCACGGCCCGCTACTCCCATCCGAACGGCGAGGCGCACGGTGCGCTGATCGAGCTCGACGTGCCCCTCGCGGCCCCGGACACCGCGGTGGTCGAGTGGTCGGTGCAGTACGAGCCCGGCCACCCCTCGGATCGGGAGACCGGGCACGCCCTCTCCCGGCAGGCTCGGGAGCTGCTCGTGTGGACGCGCTTCCACCCCGATGCCGTCCCCGACTGGTGCGACGAACTCGTCGAGACCGCCGGAGGCACCGTCGTCACCGCGCTCCCCCGGCCTCGCGGCACGTCGGTGCATCAGGTGCGCCGGGCGTTCGGTCCCGGCGCCCTCGGGCTGCGCTGGGGGTACGGTCCTCGCGAGGGTGATCAGCCCGGCTGATCGCCCGTCGCGACCGGCCGCCCCGGCGTGTTCGACCACTGGCTCCAGGAGCCGGGGAAGACCTTCGCCGGGATGCCCACCTCGTGCAGGACCAGAGCCGTGTGCGCCGCCGTGATGCCCGATCCGCAGTAGGCCGCGACCGGCGTCTCCGCGGTGATCCCGATCTCGGCGAGCGTCGCCCGCACCGTGTCACGGTCTCGGATGCGCCCGGTCTCGTCGAGGTGCCGCGTGGTGGGGAGGTTCCGGGCACCGGGGATGTGTCCGGCGATCGGGTCGAGCGGCTCGGTCTCGCCGCGGTAGCGCTCCGGGGCGCGCACATCGAGCAGGACCCCGGTCTCCGGGAACGCCGCCGCCTCGTCGATCGAGAGGGCGTCCTGGCCGGGATCCGCGAGGACGACGTCACCGGTCTCCGGCACGACGTCGTCGGTCGCCAGGTCGTATCCGGCCGCGGTCCAGGCGCGCAGCCCGCCGTCGAGCACCCGGACGTCGACCCCGGCCTGCCGCAGCAGCCACCACGCCCGGGCCGCCGCGAGTCCCTTGGTGTCGTCGTAGGCCACGACGGTGTCGCCCTGCCGCACGCCCCAACGCCGGGCCGCCGCCTGCAGGGTCTCCGTCGACGGGAGCGGATGCCGACCCTCGGTGGGCGCTCCGGGCGTGGAGAGCTCCTGATCCAACGACGCGAACACCGCGCCGGGGATGTGACCCGAGCGGTAGTCGCCCGGGCCCGCCTCGGGACGATCGAGGCGCCAGCGCACGTCGACGACCCGGATCGGGGCGCCGTCGTCGAGGAGGTCGTGGAGTTCGGTCGCGGAGACGAAGTGGCTCATGGTGCGAGGCTACCGAGTGCGCGTCGCCGCGCTTCCGTCGCCGTCACGGACGGACATGGTGCTCGCAGCCCGGGAATAGCCACGCGTCCCCGGCGTTTCCCCTCACATGATTGAAACTTCAACGGTCGCCGCGGAGCGTACCCGCGTGCGGGTACCCCTGCGCTTCGCGGACGGCTTCACCACGACGGCCGACGTGGTGACCTTCGACGGCCTCGTGGACGGACGCGAGCACCTGCTGCTCGGCCTCGGCGACTGGCAGGCGGCTCTCGCCCGCTCCGCCGAAGGCGGGGACGCCCCTCTCGTCCGCCCGCACAGCGAGTGCCTCACGGGAGACGTGTTCGGCTCGGAGCGCTGCGACTGCGGACCGCAGCTGCGGGAGGCCGTGGAGCGGATCGCCGCGGAGGGCGGCTTCCTCCTGTACTTGCGGCAGGAAGGCCGCGGCATCGGGCTCTACGCCAAGCTCGACGCCTACGCCCTGCAGGACGCGGGCCTCGACACCTACGAGGCGAACGTGGCCCTCGGCCGCGGCGAGGACGAGCGGGACTACACCGTCGCGGCGCAGATGCTGCGAGCGCTGGGGGTCGAGCGCATCCGCCTGCTCAGCAACAACCCCGACAAGGCCGCACAGCTCGACGGCCTCGGCATCCATGTCACCGAACGGGTGCGCACCGAGGTGCACCTGTCGGAGGCGAACTCGCGCTACCTCCAGGCGAAGCGCGACCACACGGCGCACACGATCGACCTGACCGCGGCGTGACCCCGAGGAGCACGACATGAGCGAGACGCGGCACCCGCGGCGGCTCGACGACGACGAGCTCGCGACGTGGCTGCCGATCATCCGGTTCGTCCAGCTGCTGCCCCAGGTCCTCGACCGGGCACTGAAGGACGAGGTGGGCCTGAACCACGCCCGCTACGCGATCCTCGTGACCCTCGCCGGGCAGGGCGAGGACGCCGTCACCATGACCGAGCTCGCGCGCATCGCCGGACTCAGCCGATCGCGGCTGAGCCACGCCCTGGACTCCCTGGAGGAGCGCGGGTGGGTGGAGCGGACGTCGTGCTCCACGGACAAGCGCACGCTCTCCGCGACGCTGACCCCGGCGGGCCGGGAGATGCTCCGGGTGGCCGCGCCCGTCCACGTCGCCCAGATCCGCGAGCTCATCCTCGACCCGCTGTCCGCGGAGGATCGGCAGCGGCTGCAGGACATCCTGGGCGCGCTGCTTCCCGGCGTCACGGCGGCGCTGTGAGCTGCGTTCTGCTCTGAGCAGAACGTCTCGATCGCCGCACAGACGGCGGCTTATCGTGAGGCATGGCCGACATCGTCCCGTTCCCCCGCGCCCCGCATCCCGTCCGTCCGCCGTCGAGCGGCCCCGAGCCGCTGTGGCGCGACCTGCTCGGGGATCAGCTCCGGCGGCGTCGTCATGACCGCGGGGAGACCCTCAGCGAGACCGCGGAGAAGGCCGGGGTCTCGCCCCAGTACCTCTCCGAGGTCGAGCGCGGTCGGAAAGAGCCGTCCAGCGAGATGATCGCCGCGATCGCCGGGGCCCTGGACGCCACCCTCGTGGAGCTCACGAGCGCGGTCGCCGAGGAGCTTCGTCAGGCCGCGCCCGCTGCGGCGGCGGTGACGGCCTCCCGCGGCGCCTTCGCCCTCGCCGCCTGACCCGTTCCATCTGCACGACCGGAGTCCGGGTGCACGACGGACTCCGGGAATCCGTCGTGCACCCGTCACCTCATCGTGCCTCCGGATCACGGGGACCGAGCACGGTGTCGATGAGGCCGTAGTCGAGGGCGGCGGCGGCGGTGAAGACCCGGTCCCGGTCGGTGTCGGCGCGGAGCTCCGCGAGGGAGCGGCCGGTGTGCCGACCCAGGATCGTCTCCATGTCCGCGCGCACCCGTACGACCTCGTCGGCCGCGAGGATGAGGTCCGGGATGGCTCCGCGCGACTGACCGGCCGGCTGATGCAGCACGATGCGCGCATGGGCGAGGGCCGCCCGCTCCCCCGGCGCTCCCGCCGCGACGAGCAGGGCCGCCGGACCGATGGCCTGCCCGACGCAGGTCGTCGCGATCCGCGGACGGATGTGCTGCATGGTGTCGTAGATCGCCAGCGCGGCACCGGGGTCGCCGCCCTCGCTGTTGATGTAGAACTGGACGCCGGTCTCCGGGCTGTCCGCGTCGAGGTGCAGGAGCTGCGCGATGAGGGCGTTGGCCACCCCCGCGTCGATGCCGGTGCCGAGGTAGATGACGCGTTCGGCGAGCAGATGCGAGTACACGTCCATGACCCTCTCGCCCCGCGGATGCTGGGCGATGACGTTCGGGATCGTGTAGCCGCTCATGCGTCCACCCCCAGTCCCACGCGCGCACGACGACGCGGCATGATCTCCGCCGTCGACTGCACGATCTCGTCGACGAACCCGTAGTCCTGCGCCTCGGCCGCGGTGTACCAGCGGTCGTGGAGGGAGTCCTCGAAGATCCGGGCGAGGGGCTGACCGGTGTCGTCGGCGATGAGGCCGAGGACGGTGTCGCGCATGTGCCGGAGGTCGTCGGCCTGCGCCTCGATCTCGACCGCCGATCCGCCGATCCCCGCCGAGCCCTGGTGCATGAGGATCCTCGCGTGCGGGAGAGCGCGCCGCTTGCCCTTCGTCCCCGCGGAGAGCAGGAACTGCCCGGCGCTGCAGGCGAGGCCGAGGGCGAGGGTGGAGACGTCGTTCGGGATGAGGTGCATGAGGTCGCGGATCGCCAGCATCGATGGCACGGACCCGCCCGGCGAGTGGATCCAGAGGGCGATGTCGGCCGCCGGATCCTCGGCGGAGAGGCCGAGGAGCTGCGTCATCAGGAGGGTGCCGTTGTCGTCGTCGAGGGCGCCGTCGAGGACGAGCACCCGCTCGTGGAACAGGGCGCGCCGGGCTTCGGGGCCGAATTGCGGGAGGGGCTTTTCTTCGCTCATGTCCCCAGCATCCGGCTCCTCCGACGCTGGGGGGAGCGAATCCGCCCGGAGCAGATCCGCTGTGAGCGGCGGAGTGTGCACCCGCCGGAAAACGCGACGTAACACCGCCGACGCACGACCCGCCTAGCCTCGGGGCATGGCGAAACAGAAAGCACCGGCATGGCAGTCCGAGGACGGCCTGAACTTCCGCACCCGCAAATGGGTGCGTCCGGAAGACCTCAACGCGAACGGCACGCTGTTCGGCGGAAGCCTGCTGAAGTGGATCGACGAGGAGGCCGCGATCTACGCGATCGTGCAGCTCGGCAACTACCGCGTCGTCACCCGGCACATCTCCGCCATCACGTTCGAGGCGTCGGCTGTGCAGGGCGACCTCATCGAGATCGGGCTGCAGGCCACCCGATTCGGCACCACCTCGCTCACCATGCGGGCCGTCGCGCGCAACATGATCACCCGCAAGCGCATCCTCACCATCGACGAGATCGTGTTCGTCAGCATCGGCGAGGACGGCCTGCCCACCCCGCACGGCTACGACGAGATCACCTACGATCGCGACCGCATGCCCACCGAGCGCATCGCCACCGGCACGATCCCCCTCCCGAAGCGCTGACCCTCATTCGCCGACCCACCCCCTTGCGGTCGACCCACCCCCGAAAGTGCGTCACTTACGGGGGTGGGTCGCGCGGAAAGGGGTGGGTCGACGGTCAGGCGAGGGCGAGGACCGCGCGCCGGTGGGTGACGCGGTGGCCGATCCAGAAGCCGCTCGCGATCAGGCCGACGAGACCGATCCCGAGGATCCACGGGAGCAGGGAAGGCGCGGCGCCCGCGGTGGCCGTCGCGAGCGTGCCGGAGCCGTCGGCGATGCGCCCGTTGCCGGCCGCGAGGTCCGCGGCGCCCGCGTCGAGCTTCGCGCTTCCGGCCGCGAGGGTGCCGGAGCCCTCGGCGACTGCGTCGGCGCCGGTGCGGAGTTCGGTCATCCCGGACCGGAGGTCGCCGGCACCCGACTGCAGCGCGCTGACGCCCGTGGCCAGAGACCCGGCGCCCTCGTCGAGCCGCGCCGCGCCGGCGCTCAGCTCCGCGGTTCCGGTGTACAGCGACGATGCTCCGGTCGAGAGGGTCTGCAGCCCGGACGAGAGATCTGCCGCGCCTGCCGCGAGACGGGAGGTGCCGTCCTGCAGCGTCTGCGCTCCGGCCACGAGGGCGGGAGCGCCCTTCGGGGAGACCAGCACCACGGTCCCCGGCCACCCCTTCGAGGGGTCGCCGTTGATGAGCGCACCGACGCCGGCCGTGACACGAGCGGAGCCGTCGGCGGCGCCGATAAGTCCCTGTGCGAGGCCCGGAGCAGCCGCGGCGGGAGCGGCCAGCGCGCCGACCTGCTTCTCGACGCCGGCGGCGAGCGCCGCGAGCTGCTGGAGCTGCACATCGGCGGGGTTCGCAGCGAGGAGACCCTGCAGACCGGCGGCGAGAGTCCGCGCGTTGCCGGGAGCGCTCGTGGCGACGCCCGTCAGCAGCGTCTGCGTGTCCGGGTGAGCGAGTTTCTGCACGTCGGCACTCACTCCGGCGCGCAGGGTGGTGCTGAGGGTCGTCGCGCCCTCGAGCACGCCGTTCGCGTACCGGTGCGCGCCGTCGACACCGGCGGCGAGAGTGGTCACGCCGTCGACGAGCTGCCGGGCTCCGGCGTCCGCCGCCGCCATCTTCGACGCGAGCTCCTGCGATCCGGCGAGCGCCGTCTGCGCTCCGCCGCTCACCCGTCCCGCACCGTCGAGAGCGGTGGCGGCTCCTGCGGCGAGGGTACCCGCGCCCTCGGCGAGCGTCGTGGCACCTGCGGCGGCGGTCGTCGCGCCGTCACTGAGCTTCACCGATCCCTGCTGCGCCGTCGCGGTGCCTGCCGCGAGATCCTGCGTGCCCGCGGCCAGCTCGTCGGCTCCCGCGGCGAGGTCGGCTGCTCCTGCGGCGAGGTCCGAGGATCCCCCCTGCGCGGTGGTCGTGCCGTCCGCGAGTTCCGAGGCGCCCGCGGACACCTTGCTCATCGTGGCGAAGAACAGCAGCACCATCGCCGCCAGCAGAAGGCTGAGGACGATCACGGCGATGCGCATGCCGAGGCCGTGCGCGTGGGTCTTTTCACTCGTCATTGAGGACTCCCGAGGTCAGTGGCGTCGTTGCCACCCGCGACTGTAGGCCCGCCCTCTCCCCGACCCCTCGGTTTTGCCGTCAGATACCAAGTCCCACCTCTGCCGGGACTCAGTTTCTTGTCGTCCTCGCACAATCGCCGACCCAGCCCCTTATGTACGAGCCACCCCCATATGTGACGCACTTTCCGGGGTGGGAGGCACGGAAAGGGGTGGGTCGGCGAGAGCGGCGAAGGCGTGCGCGAGGTCGGCGAGGAGATCGTCGAGGTTCTCAAGGCCGATGGACAGACGCAGGACGTCGGCGGCGGGACGCGCCTCCGCGGGGACCGGGCGGTGCGTGAGCGCGGCGGGGTGCTGGATGAGGGAGTCCACACCCCCGAGCGACACGGCGTGCGTGAAGAGGCGGGTCCCCCCGGCCACCGCCGCCGCCGCTGCATAGCCGCCGCGCAGCCGCAACGCGATCATCGCCCCCGGCCCGCGGAGCTGCCGTTCCAGGATGCCGCGCGGATCCCCGTCGAGCCCGGGATAGAAGACCTCGGCGACCTCGGGCCGATCGACCAGCCACTGCACGATGCGACGAGCGCTCTCCTGCTGGTGCCGCACGCGGACCGGCAGGGTCGTGAGACCGCGGTGCAGCAGGTACGCGCCGAGCGGGTGCAGGAGCCCCCCGGTCACCGCACGCACGCGACGCAGCGCCTCCGCGGTCGTCTCGTCACAGGCGACGACGCCGGCGATGACATCACCGTGGCCGCCGAGGTATTTGGTGGCGCTGTGCAGCGACATCGCCGCGCCGTGATCGATCGGGTTCTGCAGCACGGGGGTCGCGAACGTGTTGTCGACCACGACCGGCACGCTCCCCGCCTGCCGCACGACCTCGGCGATGTCCGCGACCTCGAGGGTCGGGTTCGCCGGCGTCTCCACGACGACGAGTCCGGTGTCGGCGCGCAGCGCGGCGGAGACCTCGTCGGGACGGCAGTACGTCGTCTCCACGCCGAGCAGACCGGACCCGAGCAGGTGGTCGGTCCCTCCGTAGAGCGGACGCACCGCGACGACGTGCCGCGCTCCCGTGGCACCCGTGTGCGCGAGGATCACGGCGGTCATGGCCGCCATCCCGGAGCCGAAGGCGACGGCGGCCTCGGCGTGCTCCAGCTCGGCGAGCGCATCCTCGAAGCGCGCGACCGTCGGATTCCAGAGGCGGGCGTAGACCATGCTGCCGTCCTGCGGCGGGCGGCCCCCGGTCGCCATCGCCTCGTACGAGTCACCGCCGCGCTCGACGTCGGGCAGCGGATTCGTCGTGGAGAGGTCGATCGGCAGGGCGTGGACCCCGAGCGCCTCGAGGTCGGCACGGCCGCTGTGGACGGCCACGGTGTCGGGATGCAGCGGTGCGGTCATCCCTCCACGCTGGCCGAATCGCGAGATTCTCGCTGGTCTTCGACAGAACACCTCACTGAATCCGGGATCCTCGCTATTCTGTGCAACATCCGGCCGTACCGAGGAGGACACGTTGGCGAAAGCGCAACTCGACGAGATCGACCTGGAGCTGCTCGCCGCCCTGAGCCGCGATGCGGCCGTCACCAACAAGGCTCTGGCCCACCGCCTCGGACTCGCGGAATCCACCTGCGCCCACCGGATCCGCGGCCTGCGTGAGCGCGGAGTCATCCGCGACACGCGCGTCCGCCTCGACGGCTCCGCGCTCGGCTACCCCCTGCAGGCGATCATCAAGGTTCGCCTCGCGCATCACACCGGGCCCAAGGTCACGGCGCTCTTCGACGCGCTCGTCGCGATCCCCCGCGTGCTCCAGGTGTTCCACGTCGCCGGGGTGGACGACTTCCTCGTGCACGTCGCCGTGCAGGACGCGACCGCTCTCCGCGACATCGTGCTCGAGCACATCACCGTCCACCCCGTCGTCCGCGGCACCGAGACCCAGCTCGTGTTCGAGCTCCGCGACGGCACGGGTTTCCTCCCCCGCTGAACGAGGGGGCAGGATGGAGGGACGCCGTTGCAAAGGAGCACCATGAGCCGTCGTGCCACCCCCGCCACCGAAGCGATCCGCGGGATGAGGGACCTCCTCTTCACGCACGCCACGGACTACGACGCCGCACGCCGCGAGTTCGCCTGGCCCGACCTGACCGCCTTCAACTTCGCGCTCGAGTGGTTCGACGTCATCGCCGGGGAGAACCCCGACCGTCCGGCCGTGCAGATCGTCGAGGCCGACCTCAGCCTCCGGTCCTGGACGTACGGGGAGCTCTCCGCCCGCTCCGACCAGGTCGCCGCCTGGTTGCGCAGCCTCGGCATCCGCCGCGGCGACCACGTGATCGTCATGCTCAACAACACGATCGAGCTGTGGGAGGTGATGCTCGCGATCACGAAGCTGGGCGCGGTGTCGATCCCGACCTCGACGCTGCTGTCGGCCTCCGACCTCGCGTACCGCATCGAGCACGGCCGCGCCGGCGCCGTCGTCACCCTCGGCGCCCTGGCCGACCGCCTCGAGGGGATCGACCCCGACGTCCTGCGCATCGGGGTCGGCGCGTCGCTGCCTGCCGACTGGAAGCGGTTCGCGGATGCCGACGCGACCACGGAGGAGTTCGTTCCGGACGGCCCGACGCCCGCCGGCGACACGGCCCTGCTGTACTTCACGTCCGGCACGACGAACCGCCCGAAGCTCGTGCAGCACACCCACGTCTCCTACCCCGTCGGTCACCTCTCCACCATGTGGTGGCTCGGCGTGCGCCCGGACGACGTGCACCTCAACATCTCCTCCCCCGGGTGGGCCAAGCACGCCTGGTCGAGCTTCTACTCCCCCTTCCTGGCCGAGGCGACGGTGTTCGTCTACAACTACGACCGCTTCGATGCGAACACGCTCATGGAGGTCATGGACACCCACCACGTCTCGACGTTCTGCGCCCCGCCCACGGTCTGGCGCATGCTCATCCAGGCCGACCTCTCGCGGCTCGCGCACCCTCCGCGGGAGCTCGTCGGCGCCGGCGAGCCGCTGAACCCCGAGGTCATCGACCGGGTGCGCGAGGCGTGGGGCGGCACGATCCGCGACGGCTTCGGGCAGACGGAGATGACCGCCTGCATCGGCAACTCCCCCGGGCAGACCGTCAAGGTGGGGTCGATGGGCCGTCCGCTGCCCGGCTACCCGGTCGTGCTGCTCGACCCGTCGACGGGCGAGGTCGTGGAGGACGAGGGCGAGATCGCGCTCGACCTCGCACAGCCGCCGCTCGGCCTCATGGCGGGGTACTACGACGATCCGGAGAAGACCGCGGAGTCGCGGGCCGGGGGCTTCCACCACACCGGGGACATCGCCGTGCGCGACGCCGACGGCTACCTGACCTACATCGGGCGCTCCGACGACGTGTTCAAGGCCTCCGACTACAAGATCTCGCCGTTCGAGCTCGAGTCCGTGCTGCTGGAGCACGACCTCGTGGTCGAAGCGGCCGTCATCCCCAGCCCTGACCCCACGCGCCTCGCGGTGCCGAAGGCCTACGTGTGCCTGACGCCGGACGCGGGCGCGGACGAGGCGGCCGCCGCGCGCGCCGTGTTCGGCTACGCGCACGAACGGCTGTCCTCGCACCTGTGGGTGCGGATCATCGAGTTCGTGCCGGAGCTTCCGAAGACCATCTCCGGGAAGATCCGCCGCGTCGAGCTGCGGGCACGCGAGAGCGCCCGCGTGGCCGCGGGCGACGAGGCGCGGCAGCACCGCGACCGCGACTACCGCTGAACGCTAGGAGACGACGGCGACCGGCGCCGTGGGCGTCGCGGTCGAGCCGGTCATGAGCGTGGCCGTCGTCGTGGTCGCCGGCGCCGGCTTCACGCGTGCGGCCCGGCGTCGCGACTCGAAGCCGCCGGCCGTGAGCATCGCGCGCACGATCCCGCCGATCACGAGCATGCCCACGAGCGACGCGCCGGCCGCGATCAGCGGAAGCCACTGGTTCGCGAAGCTCGCGGTGAAGCTCATCAGCGCGCACACTATCCACAATCCGACCGCGCCGCCCGCGAGCCCCCCGGCTCCGCGGATGATCGCGATCGCGGCCACGATCGCGCAGACCGCGGCCAGCGCCGCACCCACGTATCCGATCGGTACCAGAATGGCGGCCAGGTCTCTGGCCACTCCCAATGTCGTCATGACGACCCCCCGTCCGGCGGAACCCCTCCGCACCTTCGACACTAGAAGTGTCTCTCCGGAAGGCCATCCGTCTCAAGTCCGATCCGGGTCATCCTTCCGGTGGATATCCGCGGATCAGCGCCGGACCGGCCACCGCAGCCGGCGGGGCCGCACGACGCGGACCGGGCGGGTGACGACCGCGTCCACCACCATCGAGCCGTCGGTGGGGCCGACGATCGCGATCGCGGAGGTCTCGGTGGCCTCGGCCGGCGCCACGGGCTGCGTCGCCAGCGCGCGATGCGCCTTGACGTAGGCCGGCACGAGGAGCACGATCGCGCCCACCCAGGCGAGCGGGTTGCTGAGGGCCACGCCGTCGAAACCGATCATCGCCCCGAGGACGACGGCGGCGACGACGCGCATCACGAGCTCGATCACGCCGGTGACCGTCGGGACCAGCGCGTGGCCGAGTCCCTGCAGCGCGCCGCGGAGCACGAAGAGCATGCCGAGCGCCCAGTAGCCGCAGCCGTTGATGATGAGCATGCGGTGCGCCATGTCGACGACATCGTCCGAGCCGTCCCCGACGAACAGCCGGACCATCGGCGCGCCGAACGCGATGAGCAGCCCGCCGAGGACGATCGCCGCCGCGACCGCCATCCAGGTGGCCTCGACCACACCGCGCCGGATACGGTCGGGGCGACGACCACCGTGGTTCTGCGCCGCGTACATCGACACGGCGAGCCCGAGCGAGGAGAGCAGGGCGACCGCCAGGCTGTCCACGCGGGACGCCGTCGTGTAGGCCGCGACCGCGTCGGCGCCGAGAGTGTTGAGGGCGACCTGCACCGTGAGGGTCCCGATCGCGATGATCGAGGCCTGGAAGCCCATGGGGAGACCGAGGCGCAGGTGGTCGGCGATGTCGGTCCGGGAGATGCGCCAGTCCGAGCGACGCAGGTGCAGCATGGGCAGCCGCCGGCGCACGAATTCCAGGCAGAGGATCACCGAGACGGCCTGTGCGACCACGGTGGCGAGCGCGGCACCCGCGACGCCCCACTCCAGCGGACCGACCATGAGCACCACGAGGCCGACGTTGAGCGCGCAGGAGACCGTGAGGAACACCAGCGGGGTCTTCGAGTCGCCGATGGCGCGGATGATGGCGGAGAGGTAGTTGAAGAACATCGTCGCGCCCGCGCCGAGGAAGCTGATCTGCGTGAACACCGTCGCCTCGGCCATGAGCTCGGGCGGCGTCTGCAGCAGCGCGAGGATCGGCCCGGCGATGAGCGGCGCGACCACCGTGAGGACCACGCTCGTGATGCCGCTGAGGAGCACACCCGTGGCGACCGAGCGGCGCACGGCGGCGTCGTCGCGCGCACCGAAGGCCTGGGCGATGGGGATGGCGAAGCCGCTCGTCAGACCCCAGGCGAAGCCGAGGAGCAGGAAGAGCAGGCTGCCCGTCGCGCCGACGGCGGCGAGGGACTGGACGCCGAGGTGGCGTCCGACGACGATCGCGTCGGCGAACTGGTAGAGCTGCTGCACGACGTTGCCGAGCAGGAGCGGGATCGAGAAGGCGAGGATGACGCGCCACGGACGGCCCGTGGTGAGGGTGGTGGCCATGAAAGGAAGGGGCTCGCAGGGAAAGAGGGGATGGATCGGGGGTGCGCCCAGTTTATCGAATCGTTTCGGGCGAACGGAACACCCCGGACCGGATCGCCGCCGCCGGGGCGTCGATTTCGGACGAGCGGGCCACGGTGGTTACTCTGCATCAGTCGAGGACGACCGGAGGAGATGAGCGTGACGAAGCAAGACACGGGGGCCATCCGCCAGGGGCAGAACGGAGCCGGAGGCGAGGAGCACCTGCGGCGCGCGCTCAGCAACCGGCACATCCAGCTGCTCGCGATCGGCGGGGCGATCGGCACCGGCCTGTTCATGGGCAGCGGCAAGACGATCTCCGTCGCCGGCCCCTCCGTGATCTTCGTCTACATGATCATCGGGTTCATGCTGTTCTTCGTCATGCGGGCGATGGGCGAGCTGCTGCTGTCGAACCTCAAGTACAAGTCGTTCAGCGACTTCGCGAGCGACCTGCTCGGCCCGTGGGCGGGCTTCTTCACCGGCTGGACGTACTGGTTCTGCTGGGTGGTCACGGGCGTGGCCGACGTGATCGCGATCGCCGGGTACACCGATGCGCTCATTCCCGGCATCCCGCTGTGGATCCCCGGCCTCCTCGTGGTCGTGATCCTCCTGGCGCTCAACCTGCCCACCGTCGCGGCGTTCGGCGAGATGGAGTTCTGGTTCGCGCTCATCAAGATCGTCGCGATCGTCGCCCTCATCGTGACCGGCCTGGTGATGATCTTCACCGGGTTCTCCCACGACGCCGGCACCGCGAGCTTCTCGAACCTGTGGGAGCACGGCGGCATGTTCCCGCACGGCTTCCTCGGATTCGTCGCCGGCTTCCAGATCGCGGTGTTCGCGTTCGTCGGCATCGAGCTCGTCGGCACGGCCGCCGCGGAGACCAAGGACCCGAAGCGCAACCTCCCGAAGGCCATCAACGCCATCCCGATCCGGGTCCTCCTGTTCTACGTGGGCGCGCTCATCATCCTCATGTCCGTCACGCCGTGGACCGAGTACGTCGCCGGCGAGAGCCCCTTCATCGCGATGTTCGCCCTCGCCGGGCTCGGCATCGCCGCCACCGTCGTCAACCTCGTGGTGCTGACCTCGGCGATGTCCAGCGCGAACTCCGGCATCTACTCCACCTCGCGCATGGTCTTCGGGCTGGCACAGGACGGCGACGCCCCCCGGTTCTTCGGCCGGCTCTCGAAGCGCCGCGTGCCGCAGAACGCGCTGTTCCTGTCCTGCATCCTGCTGCTGTCCGGCGTCGTGCTGCTCTACGCGGGCAAGGACATCGGCACGGCGTTCGAGATGGTCACCACGGTGTCGGCCGTGTGCTTCATGTTCGTGTGGACGATCTTCCTCTGCAGCTACCTCGTGTACCGGCGCCGTCGTCCGGAGAAGGCGGCGACCTCGGCGTTCAAGATGCCGGGCGGCGTGTTCATGGTGTTCGTGGTGCTCGCGTTCTTCCTGTTCATCCTCTGGGCGCTGACCACCCAGCCGGACACGCTGATCGCCCTGCTCGTGACGCCGATCTGGTTCGCGATCCTCATCGTCGCCTGGCTGTTCGTGCGGAAGTCGCCGCACCACCTGGAGCGCCACGCCGCCCACATCGCGTACCTGCGCGACGACACGATCCCGGCCGACTGAGGCGTCAGGCCACCGACTCGAGGGTCGCGGGCTGGGGGGCCGCGACCTTCGGGGCGAAGACGCGGGGGCGGAGCGCGAGGAACAGCAGCACCATGCCGGCGGCGAGCAGCATGTGCCCCACGCCCGCGATGCCGGCGATCATCTTCGTGGACTCCTGGCCGAGCACCGTGAGGCAGCCGTGCCAGACGAGCATCGCCGAGGTCAGCACGAGCCCGGCGGTGTAGGTCCAGAAGAACCAGCCGAACAGGCGGCTCTCGGAGAGCGCGAACGCCTTCTCCAGGAGCATCACCACGAGGAAGACGACGAAGCCCAGTACGAGCAGATGCGTGTGCACGAGTCCGAGCTGCGTCGGCGCCCCTTCGGGGAAACCGTTGATCTTGGTGAACTCGCGGTAGAAGAGTCCGGAGGCGACGCCCACCAGCATGGAGGCGAACGCGGCGGTGAAGAGCCTGCGCATGGGAGTCCTTTCTGTCTGCCTCCAGCCTCGCCGTGGGGCCGTCGCTGCGGATCCATCGAACGGTTGAGGCCGCGGGCGTCAGAGCAGTCCGGACTCCCTGGCGATCGCGACCGCCTTCGCGCGACTGTCGACCCCGAGCTTCTCGAAGACGTGCACGAGGTGGGTCTTCACCGTCGCCTCCGTGACGAACAGCGCCTTCGCGATCTCCCGGTTCGAGGCCCCGGTGTCGAGCAGCCGCAGCACGTCGAGCTCGCGCCCCGTGAGCTGCACCCGCGGGGCGCGGAGGGCGCGGCCGACGCGCGCCGTGAGCTCCGGCGTCAGCGCCTGCCCACCCGATGCGGCCTGTCGCACGGCCCGGACGATGTCCTCCGGGTCGATGTCCTTGAGCAGATACCCCGCCGCCCCGGCCTCGATCGCGCCGAGGATCTGGGCGTCGCGGTCGAACGTCGTGAGGATGAGCACCGCCGGCGCCGGGTCGAGCGCCCGGAGCGCCGCCGTCGTCTGCACACCGTCCATGCCCACCCCCAGCCGCAGATCGCAGAGGACGACGTCGGGACGCAGGTGCCGGGCGAGCACGACCGCCTCCTCCCCCGACGCGGCCTCGCCCACGACCTCGGCGTCGTCGCGGCGGTCGAACAGCGAGCGCACGCCCGCGCGCACGATGGGGTGGTCGTCGACAAGCAGGATCCGCACGGGGGTCACGACCGGCCTCCCAGGGGCAGGTGGGCGGACAGCGCGGTGCCGTCGCCGGGGGCGCTCTCCACGTCGAGACCGCCGCCGAGCTCGCGCAGTCGGGCGCGCATCGCCCGCAGGCCGTAGCCGCCGCCGGGCCCCGCCGCGTCCAGCCGCGACGGGTCGAACCCGCGACCGTCGTCGACCACGTCCAGCCGCACGGCGTCGCCGGCGTCCGCGAGGGTCACCACCACCCGGGTCGCGGCGGCATGGCTGCGCACGTTGGCGAGCGCGGACTGCGCCGTCCGCAGCAGGGCGACCTCCGCGTCGAGGCCGAGTGCGGGCAGATCCTCGTCGGCATGGAGGGTGGCCGCGATCCCGGTCTCGGCGGTCAGGCGCTCGAGCATCCGGGCGAGGGCGTCGCTCAGCGCGGAGCCGTCCAGCTCGGCGGGCATGAGGTCGTCGACGATGCGTCGGGCGTCGGCGAGCCCTTCCGCGGCGAGGGCCCCGATCTGCCCGAGTGCCCGCTCCCGGCCGTCCTCGTGCTCGGCGGCCGACCGCGCCAGCAGGACGATGGACGACAGGCTCTGGGCGACCGTGTCGTGGATGTCGCGCGACACCCTCGTGCGCTCGGCAGCGGCGCCGGACTCCCGCTGGGTCCGTGCGAGCTCGTCCTGGAGCGCCGCCATCTCCTGCTGCGTCGCGACGAGGGACGCGATGAGTCGCCGCCGCTCCCGCCCGTCGCGGACGAGCTCCAGATAGCCGCGGGAGATCCCGAGGGCGAAGATGCCGCCCACCAGCGGCCCGATCACGTTCGCGTAGGTGGTCGTCCCGGTGTGCAGCAGCGGCGCGACGATGACGACGGCGAGGATGAGGATGCTGAGCAGCACGGCCCATCGCAGTCGCAGCAGGAAGCCGGCGAGCAGCCACAGCGAGAACGCCAGCCAGACGAACTCCGGCGACAGCGCCACCGCCCCCAGCCAGATGGCCGTGAGCCCCAGCAGCCAGCCCGCGGCGAGCGCCCGGTCGTCCGTGCGGGAGGAGAGCAGGAGTCCGCCGCCGTACCAGCCGAGGAAGGCGAGGGCGGTCGCGAGCAGCCACGGCACCGGGACCCCGTCGGCGAGGGAGCGGACGACGCCGACGACGGTGAGCACGACGGTGATGACGGCCTGGTCGACACGGAGCGACGTGACCAGGCGCCCCCAGGAGCGCGTGCGTGCTCCCGTCCGCCCTGCCGCGTGGTCGGTCTCGGCGGTGTCTCCGGTCGGCATGCTGACATTCTCGTCCGCCGGGCCGATGTGCGCCTCCATCCTTCGGTCGACCCGGTTCGAATCGCCCGATTGGCGGCATCCGGCCCGGATTTGGAACCAATCAGGCGATTCGAACGGAGGTATCGTGGGGCCGATGTCGACACCGCACCCGTTCCCGGCGACGATCGCGGCGGCCGTCGACCACGAGCTCGTGATCCGGAAGTCGCGCTTCCTCACCCATGTCGCACCGGTGTCGTCGGTGGCCGAGGCCGAAGCCGTCATCGCGACGGTCCGGAAGCGCGCCTGGGACGCGAACCACAACTGCACCGCGATGGTGACCGGGCTGCACGGGGATCAGGCGCGCTCCTCGGACGACGGCGAGCCCTCCGGAACGGCCGGGGTCCCGATGCTCGAGGTCCTCCGGCGCCGCGGCCTCACGGACGTCGTCGCGGTGGTGACCCGCTACTTCGGCGGGGTGAAGCTCGGGGCGGGCGGCCTCATCCGCGCCTACTCCACCGCGGTGTCCGAGACGCTCGACCGCGCCGCCCTCGTCCGTCGCGCGGCGCTCACCCAGGCGACCGTGGAGGTCCCGCACGCCGAGGCCGGCCGCTACGACAACCTGCTCCGCGACTGGGCGTCCTCCCACGGGGCCACGCTCGGCACGCCGACCTACGGGGCCTCCGCACAGCTGGAGCTGTGGGTGCCCGCCGCCGCGCTTCCGCGCCTGACCGCCGACCTCGCCGCCGCGTCCGGGGGCGCCGTGGCCCCGGTCGCCGGGATCGAGCGGATCGTCGACGTCGCGGACTGAGACCTCCCGGCGGTCGCACACCGTCCGACGGATATCCTGGACGCCGCGGTCGCGGAAGGAGAGCGATGTTCGACAGTCCGCTCTCGGCCTCGCCGTACGAGATCCTCGGCGTGGATCCGGCCGTCGACGACGCCGAGCTCCGGCGGGCGTATCGGCTGCGACTGCGGCAGACCCACCCCGATACCGGCGGCGACGCGGCCGTGTTCATCCAGGTCCAGCGCGCGTGGGAGCTCATCGGCACCGCGGAGGACCGCGCCGCGTACGACCGCCGCGCGGGCCTGACCGACGACGGCGGCGAATGGAGCGGCTGGCGCCCCCAGACCGTGCGCACCGACACCCGGCCGCGCGCCCGCTCCTACGGACACCCCGGCGGCTGGCGCCGCGAACGCTACCTCTCCCTGATCCGCGAGTGGGCGGGTCACGGGGTCGAGGTCCCCGATCCGTACGCCCCGGCCCTCGTCCGCGCCGCCCCGCGGGAGCTCCGCCGGCTGCTCGCCGACGCGCTCGCGGAGGAGGCCACGGCCCGCACGGTCTCCGACCTCGGCATGGGCTTCACGGTCTGGCACGACGTCGCCGCAGGACAGACCCCCGAGGACAAGCTCGACCACGTGGTGCTCAGCCCGTCCGGCCTCTACGGCGTCATGTCCGAGGACTTCGGCGGGGTCGTGGGGTTCCGCCGCGGGGAGATCACCGGCCCGAGCCTCGGCACCCGGGCCCCGGTCACGGCGGCTCTCGCCCGGATGCGCGCGGTGGCGAAGGCCGCCAAGGTGAAGTTCGGCGGGGCGATCGTGGTGCTCCCCGACGACGACCTCGCCCAGGCGGTCACCCCGCTCGGCAGCAACCGCGGCGTCCCGGTCGTGGTGGTGCGGCGCAGCGCGCTGGCGATGGTGCTGCGGCAGGGCGTCCCCGGGGCGCGGGCCATCGGCGGCAACGAGCTGTTCGATATCCGCACCCGTCTGCAGCAGACGGTCCGCTTCGTCTGACGGCGACGCGCCCGGCATCCCGGCATGCTCTTTTGAATCACTCAAAACACGTGTAGAGTCGAGGGCATGGAGACGGAACTCGACTCGGCGTTGCGCGACGCCGGGCTGCGTGCGACTGCGGGCCGCGTCGCCGTTCTCGAGGCTCTCGGCTCCATGGCCCACACGGATGCGGAGCGGGTCTACCGCGCCGTGTCCGACGTGCTTCCGACCACGTCGATCCAGTCGGTGCACAACATCCTCGCGGACCTGACGACGGCGGGCCTCATCCGCCGGATCGAACCGGCAGGCTCCGCGGCGCTGTACGAACGGCGCATCGACGACAACCACCACCACGTCGTCTGCACCTCCTGCGGTGCGGTCGGCGATGTGGACTGCGTCGTCGGCGAGGCGCCGTGTCTCACCCCGTCCTCGACGGGGGGCTTCACCGTGCAGACAGCTGAAGTCACCTTCTGGGGCCTCTGCCCCAGCTGCCAGAACGCCGCGTAGGCGCATCCACCGATCCCCTCCCCGAGGGTCCGTTCGGCATGTCCGCGCGGAGAAGGAGAAGACCATGACCAACCCCACCGACGCGGGCCGTCCGGCCACGACGACGCAGGCCGGAGCGCCGATCGCGAGCGACACCCACTCGCTGACCGTGGGCCCCGACGGCCCCACCGCGCTGCACGACCACTACCTGGTCGAGAAGCTCGCCTCCTTCAACCGCGAGCGTGTGCCGGAGCGCAACCCGCACGCCAAGGGCGGCGGCGCGTTCGGTGAGTTCGTCGTCACCGAGGACGTCTCGAAGTACACCCGGGCGGCCGTGTTCCAGCCGGGCGCCACCTCGGAGACCCTCCTCCGCTTCTCCTCCGTCGCCGGTGAGCAGGGCTCGCCCGACACCTGGCGGGACGTGCGCGGGTTCTCGCTGCGCTTCTACACGACCGAGGGCAACCTCGACATCGTCGGCAACAACACCCCGACGTTCTTCCTCCGCGACGCCATCAAGTTCCCGGACTTCATCCACTCGCAGAAGCGCCTCGGCGACTCCGGCCTGCGCGACGCGGACATGCAGTGGGACTTCTGGACCCTCTCGCCCGAGAGCGCCCACCAGGTCACCTACCTCATGGGCGAGCGCGGCCTTCCCCGCAGCTGGCGTCACATGAACGGCTACGGCTCGCACACGTACTCGTGGATCAACGCCGAGGGCGAGGTGTTCTGGGTGAAGTACCACTTCATCTCCCACCAGGGCGTCGAGGCGATGAGCCCGGAGGAGGCCGAGCAGCTGGCCGGTTCCGACGCGGACCACTACCGTCGCGACCTGTTCCAGTCGATCGCCGAGGGCGACTTCCCGAAGTGGGACCTGTACGTGCAGATCATGCCGTACGACGAGGCCAAGGACTACCGCTTCAACCCCTTCGACCTCACCAAGACGATCTCGAAGAAGGACTACCCGCGCATCAAGGTCGGCACGCTGACCCTCAACCGCAACCCGGAGAACTTCTTCGCGCAGATCGAGCAGGCCGGCTTCGCGCCGGGGAACCAGGTGCCCGGTACCGGCATCTCCCCCGACAAGATGCTCATGGGCCGGATGTTCGCCTACCCGGACGCCCAGCGGCACCGCATCGGCGCGAACTACAACCAGCTGCCGGTGAACCAGCCGCACGCCGCCGAGACCCGCAACTACCAGCACGAGGGCTCGATGCGGTACCAGTACAACGACGCCGCGCACCGCACCTACCAGCCGAACTCCTTCGGGACCCCCGGTGGCCCCGCGGCCGACCCGGCGAAGGGCATCGAGGTGAACTGGTCGGCGGACGGCGAGCTCACCCGCTCCGCCGCGACGCTGCACGCCGAGGACGACGACTTCGGTCAGGCCGGCACGCTGTACCGCGAGGTCTTCGACGGCCCGCAGCGCGCCCGCTTCCTGGAGGTCCTGACCGGTCAGGGCCGTTCGATCACGGTCGACGCCATCCGCGAGCGCTTCTTCCAGTACTGGACGAACGTGGACGCCGAGCTCGGCGCCGCGCTGCGCGACCGCGTCTGACCCGAGACCCCGGGTTCTCCTCGAAACCCCCTCTCCGCGACACCGCGGGGAGGGGGTTTCGGCGTGTAACCGGGGTCTCGGCGCCCCGGAAGGGAGGAGTGGGGGGAGGATGGTGGGGTGGCTGTTCCCCTCTCCGACCTCACCGAGATGCCCGACCCGCAGCACGTCTACGCGGCGGACGGCACACGACTGGCGACCTACACGTGGGGCGAGCTCGACGCCCCGGTCGTGGTGACCGTGCACGGCTTCGCCTCGGGCGCGCGCGACAACTGGGTGCTCACCGGCTGGGTGCGCGAGCTGACCAGGGCCGGGTACCGCGTGCTCGCACTCGACCAGCGGGGCCACGGGCAGAGCGACAAGCCGCACGAGCCCGACGCCTACGCCATCCGCAACCTCGTGACCGACGTCGAGACCGTCATGGACACGTACCTCGTCGACGACGCGTTCTACCTGGGCTACTCGCTCGGCGCCCGCGTGGGGTGGGAGGTGGCCCGCGAGCTCCCGCATCGGATCGGCCGGGCGGTCCTGGGCGGTGTCCCCGACGGCATCCCTCTCGCACGTCTCGACCTCGACCAGGTGCGCGCGTACATCGCGGACGGCACCCCGGTGGAGGACCGCACGACGCAGAACTACATCGCGCTGACCGAGCGGGTGCCCGGGAACGATCTGCGCGCGCTCATCGCCCTGGCGGAGGGACTTCGAGGCTCCGGCACGATCGATCCCGATCCCGCGGACGCGCCGGTCGTGCCGCTGCTGTTCGCGACGGGATCGAAGGACGCGATCATCGAGGGCTCCCGGGCACTGGCCGCCGCGGCTCCCGATGCCCGTTTCGTCGAGCTCCCGAACCGCCACCACTTCAACGCCCCCGGCTCCCGCGACTTCAAGGAGGCCGCGCTCGGTTTCTTCGCCGAGTCCTGACCCCGCCGAGACCCCGTCTCCGCGCCGAGACCCCCTCCTGCATGCGTGTGCAGGAGGGGGTCTCGGCGCGAAAGCGGGGTCTCGGGGATCAGGCGGTGGCGTCCTCGCGCTTCGGGAGGACCCAACCGGCGCGGGGGAAGTGGCACGTGTAGCCGTTCGGGTACTTGATCAGGTAGTCCTGGTGCTCGGGCTCGGCCTCCCAGAACGGACCGGCGGGCTCGATCGTCGTGACGGCCTTCCCCGGCCACAGACCGGAGGCGTCGACGTCGGCGATCGTGTCCCGGGCGACCTGCTCCTGCTCGGGGGTGAGCGGGAAGATCGCCGACCGGTAGCTCGACCCGATGTCGTTGCCCTGACGGTTCAGGGTCGACGGGTCGTGGATCTGGAAGAAGAACGCCAGGATGTCGCGATAGGTCGTCGCGCTCGGGTCGAAGACGATCTCCACGGCCTCCGCGTGACCGGGGTGGTTGCGGTAGGTCGCGTGGTCGTTCTCCCCGCCGGTGTAGCCCACGCGGGTGTCGATCACCCCGGGCTGGCGGCGGATGAGGTCTTCCATGCCCCAGAAGCAGCCGCCCGCGAGGACGGCCGTCTCGGTCCCGGGGGTGCGGGTGATGGTTCCGGTGTCGGTCATGACTGCTCCTCAGAGGTGTGGGTGGTGAAGAGGGGGCTGTAGCGACCGTACCCCTCCTTCTCGAGATCCTCCGCCGGGATGAAGCGGAGGGCCGCCGAGTTCATGCAGTAGCGCAGGCCGCCCTCGGCGCGGGGTCCGTCGTCGAAGACGTGCCCCAGGTGGCTGTCGGCGCCGGACGACCGCGCCTCGGTGCGGGTCATCCACAGCGAGCGGTCGGTCTTCGTTGTCACGGCGTCGGCATCGATCGGACGCGTGAAGCTCGGCCAGCCGGTGCCGCTGTCGTACTTGTCCCGGGAGGAGAACAGCGGCTGCCCGGAGACGACGTCGACGTAGATGCCGTCGTCGTGATTGTTCCAGTAGGCGTTGCGGAAGGGCGGCTCGGTGGCGTCCTGCTGCGTGACCTCGTACTGCAGGTTCGTGAGACCGCTGACGGCCTCGGGGGTCCTGCCGTAGTCGTTCGACATGAGTGGCTCCTTGTCCGACGCCGCTGGCTGCGGCGTCACAGAGGAGAACCACGGGGGCCCGGCTTTTGGTCCCGCGGGGCTGGGAGCGGGCTGGGAGTTTCCGCTCAGCCCGCATCCCGGACGACGGCGAGGTTCCGTTCCGCGGTGCGGACGATCTCCGCGACCGTGCAATCCTCCGGCCGTCGCGCGACCTTGAGGCCGAGCCAGGGCACAGCGCCCGCGGCGCGGAGCCCCGCGCGGACGTGCGCCGCGCCGAGCAGCGACGCGGACGCGGGATGGGCCTCGGCGATGGGCAGGTGCGCGTCCACCCAGGCGGGGCCGTACGGACTCTCCACCGGCGCGGCCCCGGAGAACGCGAGCCCGGTCAGCAGGCCCGAAGCCGCTGCATCGGCGATCTGCGCGGTCACCGCATCCGCGTCCCGCAGCTCGATCGCCGACCGCCCCCAGTTGAGCCAGAGGCCGACCGGGGCGCCGGCGGACCGGATGGCCGCGATCTCGGCAGCGAGCGGGAGGAACCCCTTCTCCGGCGTCTGACCGGGAACGGCGGCGTCGCAGTGCTCGATGACGAGCCGGGCTCCGCTCCAGTCGCACGCCGCGACCTCCTCCAGCGACCGGACGAGCGCATCCCCGTCTCCGCTCCCGCGGGGCGCGGTGTGCAGCATCACCACCGCGACCGATGCGGCGCTCTCGGCGGTGAGCAGCGCGACGTCGTCCGCTACGCGCCGCAGATCCGCCACCGCCGCGGCCCTCCCCTCCTCCTGCGGCGAGGCGAGTCCGTACGACGGGTCCTCGCCGAGCCGCCGCATCACGTACGGCACCGGGGTGACCGCGAGCGGCACACCCGGCACGTGGCCGAGGAACCAGGTCGGGTCGTGCGGATGCACCGCCCCCATCCACGGCACCTCGAGGCCGGCCACCCCGGGGAGCGCGCAGAGCTCCGGCAGCAGCGCGGCCTCCAGCGCCGGATCCCATCGGGCGTGCGCGGGGGACAGCGGATAGGCGCTGAGGAGCACGGGGGTCACGGACGGGCCTCGACGAGACTCCGCGCGAACCAGGACGTGATGGTGGCCGGATGGGTTATGGCCGTGCCGACGCAGACCGCGTAGGCCCCCGCGGCGATCGCGGCGGCGGCGTGCGCCGGGGTGTGGATGCGGCCCTCTGCGACGATCGGGCGCGTGCTGCGTGCCGCGATGAGGCCGATGAGCTCGAGGTCGGGGCCGTCGCTCTTCGGACGCTCCCCGGTGTACCCGGACAGGGTCGTGCCCAGGATGTCGGCACCCGCGGCTTCGGCGGCGATCGCGTCGTCGAGGGAACCGCAGTCGGCCATGATGAGCGCGTCGGAATGCGCGCGCAGCCCGACGATGGTCTCCGCGAGCGTCCGGCCGTCGGGCCGGGGGCGTCGGGTGCCGTCGATCGCCACGATGTCGGCGCCCGCGTCGGCGACGGCCACGGCATGCTCCAGCGTCGGCGTGATGAAGACATCGGCGTCGCCGTCCTTCCACAGCCCGATGATCGGCACCGGTAGGTCCGCGACCGCGCGGATGTCGTCGATGCCCTGCACGCGGATCCCGGCGGCACCGCCGACGAGGGCGGCGTTGGCGACCTGCGCCATGGTGCGCGGGTCGCGCATCGCCTCCCCGGGGTACGCCTGACAGGAGACGATGAGTCCGCCGTGCAGGCGTTCGAGGATGGGGTTCGGTGTCATGGTCGCCTCCAGGCGGATGCCGCCGCTCCCCGCAGCGGCGCGTCGTCGCCGAGGGTTCCCGGCAGGATGGGGGTGTCGTGCAGGGCGTCGATGGCCTCCGCGTGGAAGGCCGCCCGCAGGGAGTCCCACCACAGCTCGCCGATGCGCGGCACGCCGCCGGTGACGACGATCCGCTCCGGGTCGAGGAGGGTCGCGGCTCCCGCGAGTGCGCGGCCGACGGCGGCGGCGGAGTCCTGGACGGCGCGCACGGCGAGGGAGTCGCCCGTGCCGGCCGCGGCGGCGACCTCGCGCGCATCGCGCAGCGCCGTATCGCCGCCGAGCGAGAGGTAATGCCGGTGCAGGCCGATGCCGGAGCCGAGGGCCTCGAGGTGTCCGCTGCGGCCACAGGGGCAGCGGAGGTGCGCGGCGCCCGGGATCGGGAGATGCGCGAGCTCGCCGGCGACGTGATGGGCGCCGCGCACCGGACGGCCGTCGAGGATGATCCCTGCGCCGACCCCGGTGCCGACGGCGACGACGAGGGCGCTCGAGGCTCCGGCGGCGGTCCCGTGGAGGTACTCCCCCGTGGCGTGCGCGTCGACGTCGTTCTGCACGGCCACCGGGGCGTCCGCGGGGAGGCGGTCCCCGAGGGCTCCCCGGATCAGGGCGGCCAGCGGGGTGCCCGGCCAGTCGGCGAAGGTGTCGGTGGCCGACACGATCGTTCCCGTCCTCGCGTCGACCACGCCCGCGGTGCCGATGCCGACCCCGGCGAGCGCGGACTCCTCGTCGAGCAGTTCCTGCGCGAGCGCGGCGACGGTCGCCACGACGGCGGCGGGTCCCGCGCTCGCGGGGGTCGGCGCCGCGGCGGTGCGCAGCAACGCGTCCGCCCGGTCGGCGAGCGCCGCGGCCGTCTTGGTGCCGCCGATGTCGACGGCGAGGACGACCTCGCGCATCAGACGGCGACCGGAAGCAGACCGAGCTCGTCGAGGATCGTGCGGATGCCGGCGACGGCCTCCGGTGTGAGCGGCTCCACCGTGTCGGCCATCGCCGCGTGGTCGATGATGCCGCGCGCGTGCATCGCCGCCTTGAACGCCCCGACGCCGGTCGCGTCGCCGGACAGCCCCTGCGGCTGGAACACGATGTCGAAGAGCCGGTTGATGCGCTCCTGCTCGGCCCGGGCGGTCGTCCAGTCACCGCGCTGCGCGGCCTCCCAGAGGCGCACGTAGCCCGCGGCCTCGACGTTCGCGAGTCCCGGGACGACACCGGCGGCACCGACGAGGGCCATCGCGTCGACGACGACCTCGTGCCCGGTGAGCAGCTGCAGCGGGCGACCGGCGGCCTCGTTCGCCGCGATCAGTCGGCGGAACCCGACGTCGTCGCCGGACGAGTCCTTGACCCCCTGGATCACACCTTCCCGGCCGAGCTGCACGAGCAGGTCGAGGCCGAGCTTGGAGTGCACGCGCACCGGCACGTCGTAGGCCCAGAGCGGCACGTCGATCGCGGCGGCGATCGTGCGGAAGTGCGCGGCGATCTCGGCCGGCGAGTTCAACGTGTACAGCGGCGCGGTGGTCACGATCGCCTGCGCGCCCGCGGCCGCGAGCCGACGGGCCGTCTCGATGATGCGCGGGGCCGTGAGCTCGATGGCGCCGGCGATGACGGGCACGCGTCCCGCGTTCGCGGCGACGATCGTCTGCAGCAGCTCGACGCGCTGGTCGTCGGTGAAGTAGGCGGTCTCGCCGGTGGAGCCGAGCGCGAACAGTCCGGAGACGCCCTCCCCGATCAGGCGCTCGACGAGGCGGGTGAGCGACGCGTGGTCGATCGTCCCGTCGGGGAGCAGCGGGGTGGCGACCGGCGGGACGACGCCGGAGAACGACAGGGCGGGAGCGGGGGAAGGCATAGGGGTTCCGTCTTTTCAGTGGTGGGGTTCGAGCAGCGAGGGCGCGGCGCCCAGCAGCGTGCGGGTGTAGGGGTCGGCGGGGTCGTCGAATACCCGGGCGGCGTCGCCGTGCTCGACGACGCGGCCCTTGTTCATCACGGCGATCTCGTCGGAGAGGTAGCGGACGGTCTGGATGTCGTGGGAGATGAAGACCATGCCGAGCCCGAGCTGCTGCTTCAGGTCGGTCAGCAGGTTCAGGATCTGCGCGCGCACCGAGACGTCGAGGGCCGAGGTCGGCTCATCGGCGACGATGACCTGCGGGTCGAGGACGAGGGCCCTGGCGATCGCGACGCGCTGCCGCTGGCCGCCGGAGAGCTGGCTGGGCAGCGCCTCCAGCGCCGACGACGGCAGCCCCACGAGCCCGACGAGGTCGCGCACCTTGCGCTCCCGGCTCGCCGGGGAGCCGAGGCGATGCACCTGCAGCGGATCCAGGAGCGCGTCCCGCACGGTCATGCGGGCGTTCAGAGCCGTCGCCGGGTCCTGGAAGACCACGGAGAGGATGCGTCCCAGGCGCTTGCGCACCGCGGGGGTGAAGGAGCGCACGGTCTCACCGTCGAAGACGACCTGACCGCTCGTGGGCTTCTCGAGGCCGATCAGCACCTTCGCGGAGGTGGACTTGCCCGAGCCGGACTCGCCCACGATGCCCAGCGTCTGTCCGCGGCGGACCGTGAGCGAGACCCCGGCGAGGGCGTCGACGTAGTGCGGGCGGAACAACGACGAGCTGCGGGCCCGGTAGCGGACGTGCACGTCCTGCAGCTGGATGACGGGTTCGCTCATCGTCCTGCTCCGATCGGTTCGACGGGCGCATCGGCAGGATGCGCGGAGTAGTAGTGCTCGGTGCCGTCGATGTGCCGCCGCACGGGTTCCACGCCGGCGTACCGGGC
The DNA here is from genome assembly GCF_002993305.1 of Microbacterium sp. str. 'China'. Lineage (NCBI taxonomy): Bacteria > Bacillati > Actinomycetota > Actinomycetes > Micrococcales > Microbacteriaceae > Microbacterium > Microbacterium sp. str. 'China'. The sequence goes on from NZ_CP027434.1 coordinate 3,381,491, forward strand.
GGGGTCCGTCGAGCGCGGCGCGAAGCGGTCGCCCTGCGGGAAGTCCCGCGGGGAGGGGACGACACCGGACACCTGGTGCAGGCGGTCGGAACCGGCCTCGATCGAGAGCACCGCCCCGAGCAGGCCCTGGGTGTACTCGTGCACGGGCTGCGTGAGCACCTCGCGTGTGGTGCCCTGCTCCACGACCTGGCCCGCGTACATCACCGTGATCCGGTGCGAGAGCTCGGCGACGAGGGCGAGGTCGTGCGAGACGAACACCAGCGCGAAGCCGAGCTCCCGCTGCAGCCGCATGAGCAGCTCCACGACCTGCGCCTGCACCGTCACGTCGAGGGCCGTGGTGGGCTCGTCGGCGATCACCAGCCGCGGGTCGCGGGTCAGGGCCATCGCGATGAGCACGCGCTGCCGCTGGCCGCCCGAGAGCTCGTGCGGGTACGAGGCGAGCGTGCGCTTCGGATCGAGACCGACGAGCTCCAGCAGCTCCTCGGCCGTGCGGGTGCCGCCGCGGGAGGTGAGCTGCTTCATCTGCGCGCGGATCAGCATCGCGGGGTTCAGCGAGCTCAGGGCGTCCTGGTAGATCATCGCGATGTCGTGGCCGCGCAGCGCGTTGCGCTCCTTCGGCGTCATCCGCAGCAGATCCTTCCCGTCGAACAGGATGCGCCCGCGGACGTCGGCCTTCGGATCGAGCAGCCCCATGATCGCCAGCGAGGTGATGGACTTGCCGCACCCCGACTCCCCCACGAGCGACATGGTCTCGCCGGGGCGCACGGTGAAGCTGACGTGGTCGACCACGTCGACGTCGCCGTGGCGCGGGAAGGAGATGCAGAGATCCTGCACCTCGAGCAGCGGCGCGGCGTCTCCCGTGTAGACCAGGCGGTCAGTGCGGGAGAGTTCGCGGACACGCAGCTCGGCGAGGCGCTCCGCCAGCGGCACCGTCTCCGCGGTGGGCACGAGCACGTCGGGCACGCCGCTGGGCACCGAGAGGTTGACCGCGGTGTCGACCGTCGGGATGACGTGGGTGTCGTCCGGGGCGGCGGCCTCCTCCAGGTCGTGCGTCGACTCCTCCGTGTTCGCGGCGTCGGCGGTGATCTTCCTGGCGCGCGGCGAGACCATGGCGTCGGTCATCCCCTCGGACAGGATGTTGAGGCACAGCACGGTGATCATGATGAGGATGCCGGGGAAGAACGTCGCCCACCACGCCCCGCTCATGAGCAGGTTCCGGCCCGCGGCGATGACGTTGCCCCAGGACGGCTCAGGATCGGGCACACCGGCCTGAAGGAACGACAGCGAGGCCTCGAACACGATCGCGTTGGCGACGAGCACCGTGGCGAAGACGAGCACGGGTGCCATGGCGTTGCGGGCGACGTGCCGCACGATGATCCGCGGCGTCCCCGCGCCCATTACGCGGACGGCCGAGACGTAGTCCTCGCCGTACTGGTCGAGGATGTTCGCCCGGACGATGCGGGTCAGCTGCGGCACGTAGAGGAATGCGATCGTGAGCACGAGCACCGGCAGCGACTTGCCGAACACCGCCACGAACACCGCGGCGAGCGCGATGCCGGGGAACGACATGATCACGTCCATGACCCGCATGAGGGTCTCGGAGATCCACTTCGGCGCGGTCGCGGCGATCGTGCCCAGCACGCAGGCGACGGCGAGGGCGACGAGGGTGGCCCCGAGCCCGATCACGAGGGAGTAGCGGGCCCCGTAGACCAGTCGGGAGAAGATGTCGCGACCCTGCCGGTCGGTGCCGAACCAATGCTCCGCACTCGGCGGCTGCACCGGGGAGCCGGACGCGAGCGGGTCGTACGGCGAGATCAGCGGCGCGAGGATCGCGGCGAGCGCGATGATCGCGAGCACGGCGAGGCAGATGATCGAGCCGAGGGAGAGACGGCCCCAGCGGAGGCCGGGGACGGAGAGCCGTTCCGTGAGTCTGCGTCGCATGTCACACCGCCCGGATTCGAGGATTGATGAGCACGTACAGGAGGTCGACGATGATGTTGATCACGACGAACGCGAGCGCGACCGCGAGCGTCACGCCCTGCACGAGGTTGGGTTCGTTGTTGGTGACCCCGTTGAGGATGAGGGTGCCCATCCCCGGGATCGCGAAGATGATCTCGATCACCACGGCGCCGCCGAGCAGGTACCCGATGCGGAGACCGAGCACCGTCACGGGGGTGATGAGCGCGTTGCGCAGCACGTTGCGGCCGACGACGATCACCCGCGGGATTCCGGCGCCGAGGGCGGTGCGCACGTAGTCGCGATCGAGCTCCTCGACCATCGAGGTGCGCACGACCCGGGAGAGCTGCCCGATCACGGGCACGGCGAGTGCGACCGCGGGAAGGGTCATCCGGGCGAGCCACCCGGACGGGTCGTCGGCGAAGGCCGGCAGCGGGCCCGAGGCCGGCAGCACCCCGAGCGCCAGGGTGAACACCTGGATGAGGAGGATCGCGAGCCAGAAGGAGGGCGTGGACAACGCGGCGACGCCGAAGACGCGGATGACCTGGTCGGGCCAGCGGTCGCGGTAGACGGCGGCGAGGACGCCGATCACGAACGCGACGAGGACCGCGATCACCAGACCCAGGAAGGTCAGGGCCAGCGTCACCGGGAAGGCCCTGGCGACCTCGTCGACCACCGGCAGGCTGCGGGCGGAGTAGGTGCCCAGGTCGCCCTGGACGAGGCCGATCAGGAAGTTCACGTAGCGGACGAACAGCGGGAGGTTCAGCCCGTGGTCTTCGCGGTACGCCTCCAGCGCTTCGGGGGAGGCGGTCTCGCCGAGCGCGGTGCGTGCCGGGTCGACGGGCGAGAAGGACATCACGAAGAAGACCAGGAACGTGATGCCGAGGATCATCAGCGGCAACTGCAGCAGTCGCCGGCCGACGAGGCGGAGCGTGTGGGACACGTGCCGCTCCTTCCGGGGGTGGGGTGGCGGGGGCGCGCTCTTCGGGCGAGCGCGCCCCCGCCCTGTCGGGCAGGTGCTACTTCGCGGCCACGCCGACGTCGAGGAACGACAGTCCGGTCGTGGGGACCGGCTGGAAGCCGACCAGCTCCTGCGAGCTCCAGGCGGTGGGCAGCTTGCGGTGGAACAGCGGGTACAGCACGGCCTGGTCGGAGATCAGGTCGTACGCCTGGTTCCAGGACTCCTGCTGCTCCTCGCCCTCCTGGGTGACGGCGGTGTCGAGCAGCGTGCGCAGCTCGGCGTACTCCGGGGAGTCGGCCCAGGCGGTGCGCGTCTGGGTCCAGACGTTCTCGCCGTACCACCAGTTCATGAGCAGGTCGGGGTCCACGCCGAACACCGACGGGTCTCCGGGGGCGATGGCGACGGTGTAGTCGCCGGAGTCGACCTTCTCGTACATCGACGCCGACTGGCTGATGTCGAGGGTGGTGTCGACGCCGATCGCGTCGAGGGACTCCTTGATGAGCGGGGCCACCTCCTTCACCCATCCGGTGTCGGTCATGCGCAACGTGATCGCGAGGTCGGAGACCCCGGCCTCCGCCAGCAGCTCCTCCGCCTTCTCCGGGTCGTACGAGTAGACCGTGGAGGCCTCGTGGTAGTTCGGGTAGTCCTCGGGCAGGAACGACGTGGCCGGGGTGGCGTTGCCGAGCATGCCGGTCTCGATGATCTTGTCCATGTCGAGCGCGTAGTGCAGCGCCTGGCGGACGCGGACGTCGTCGAACGGCTCGGCCTTCGTGTTGAACATCATGAAGAGGAGGCCGAACGACTGCACGCTCTCGACCTCGGACGAGGCGGCCAGTCCGTCGGCGTCGATGTACGGCACGTCCTCGATCGCCTGCACCGTGCCGGTCGACATCGCGGTGACGCGGGCCGAGGCGTCGGCGAGGAGGTTCCAGTTCATGCCTGCGGCGAGCGCGGGACGCGGGCCGTTGTAGTCGTCGTACCGCTCGAAGACGATCTTGTCCTCGGGCACGGCGGAGACGAGGGCGTAGGGACCGGAGCCGACCGGGTTCGCGCCGAACTCCTCGGGATCGGCCTCGACCACGGCCTTCGGCACGATCTTGACGACGCCGAGTCGATCGTCGATGAGGGAGAACGGGTAATCGGTGGTGATCCGGACGGTGTCCTCGTCGACGGCCGTGACCGTGTCGATGAAGTCGACGAACGAGCGGAACAGGGAGTTGTTCGCCGGGTCGAGGACGCGCTCGTAGCTGAAGACCACGTCGTCGGCGGTGACCGGGTCTCCGTTCTGGAACGTCGCGCCTTCGCGGAGGTCGATGTCGTAGGTCGTCTCGTCGACCTGCGTCGGGAAGTCGGCGGCGAGGGCGGGGGCGGGCTCCTGCGTGACGGGGTCGAGGTCGATGAGTCCCTCGAAGATGTGCCAGTTCGCCGAGACCGTCACGGCGCCTGAGGCGACCATCGGGTCGAAGCTGCCGTTCAGGGTGTACGAGATCCCGGCTTCGATGATGCCGTCCGGGTCGATGTCGCTCGCGGCGGGGCTCTCGGCGGTGCCGGCGGCGCCGCCGCAGCCGGCGAGGGCGAGGGACGCGGCGACCGTGCCGGCGACCGCCATCGCGAGACGACCCGCGCGGCGGCGGGTGCTGTGTCGGTTCATGTGTGCTCCAGGTGGTGGGGGGCGACGCCTTGAGGACATCAGACGTCTGATGTACTCTAAACACACGTTCGACCGGATCACAAGAGTGAGAGGATCGGAGCGTTTCCGGCAGGCAGGAGAGGGACCCTATGAAGTCCACCACGGGGAGGGCGTCGCGGATGCGGCGAGCCACGACGGCGGATCAGATCAAGCAGCTCATCCTCACGCGCGGACTCACTCCCGGCGATCCCCTGCCGACCGAGGCCGAGCTCTGCGAGGAGCTCGACGTGTCGCGCTCCTCGGTCCGCGAGGCGATCCGTACGCTCTCCACCCTCGACATCGTCGACGTCCGGCACGGACACGGCACCTACGTGGGCCCGATGTCGCTGGACCCGATGGTCGAGGCGCTCGTCTTCCGGGGTGTGCTGTCCCCCGAGGGGTCGCTGCAGGCCCTACGCGAGGTCGTCGAGGTGCGCCTCGCGCTCGACCTCTCCATGGCCGAGCGCGTGGTCGAGGCCGCTCAGGCGCAGGCGGACCCGGAGCTCGACGAGCTCGTCGCCGAGATGGTCGACAAGGCCGGCCGCGGCGAGTACTTCCTCGACGAGGACAGGGCGTTCCACACCCGCCTCTTCGGCGCCATCGACAACCGTCTCGTCGGCCAGCTCGTCGGAGCCTTCTGGGACGTGCACACCGCCGTGCTCCCGCAGCTCGGCATCGCGCAGCCCGACGACATCCACAAGACCGCCAAGGCGCACGGTGACATGCTGGACGCCGCGCGCTCCGGCGACGTCGAGCGCTACCGCCAGGCCGTCATCGAGCACTACCAGCCGCTGCAGCGGGTGCTGGCGACCGCGGAGGACGTGCGGGCCTGAGCCGAGGAGTCGGTAGTCTGACTTTCCCACCACGGAAAGAGGACCCGCATGTCCGTTGGACTGCTCGCCGTCGTCGACGACATCCTGAGCGCCGCGATGAAGGCGTCGGCGAAGGCCGCCGGAGTCGTCATCGACGACGCCGCCGTGACCCCGCAGTACGTGCAGGGCCTCACCCCGGCCCGCGAGCTCCCCGTGGTCGGCAAGATCGCCCTCGGGTCGCTGGTGAACAAGTTCGTCATCATCATCCCGATCGCGCTGCTGCTCACGGCCTTCGCGCCGTGGGTGCTGCCCTACCTGCTCATCCTCGGCGGCTCGTACCTGTGCTTCGAGGGCGCGGAGAAGGTGCTCGAGTGGTTCGGCGTGCAGCACGGCCACGCCGACGAAGGCGCCCGCGACGAGAGGAAGCTCGTGCTCGGCGCCGTCCGCACCGACCTCATCCTCTCGACGGAGATCATGCTCATCTCCCTCGCCAGCCTCGACAAGGGACTCGGCATCTGGTCCACCCTCGCGATCCTCGCGGTGATCGCGCTGGTCATGACCGTCGCGGTGTACGGGGCCGTGGCGCTCCTGGTGAAGATCGACGACATCGGCCTGAAGATGGCGAAGAACCCGGCGCAGCGCGTCCGGCACACCGGCACCCGCATCGTCCGGTCCATGCCCGCGGTCTTCCGCTTCATCAGCGTGCTCGGCACCGTCGCCATGCTGTGGGTCGGCGGGCACCTCGTGCTCATCAACCTCGGCGAGGTCGGGCTGCACGCCCCGGCCGACGTTCTCCATGCGGTCGAGCACGCGCTGGAGCCCCTCGGCGGCTTCGTGGTGTGGGTGGTCGACACGATCATCTCCGCGATCGCCGGTCTCGCCTGGGGCCTCGTGATCGTCGGGGTCGTCCTGGGCGTCGCGAAGCTCTTCGGCAGGAAGCCGAGCTTCCACGAGGGCGAGGCCTCTCCCGCCGACATCCACGTCTGAGTCCGTCGCGGCGGGGGTGACGTAGTCTCGACGCCATGCCTGCGAGTCGCACCCTGCACCGTTCGACGCGTGACGCGGATCGATGGTTCCGCGAGCAGGGCCTTCCCACCTTCGTGCCGCTGCGCCGGTGGTTCACCGATCTGCCGCGCCGCGTGGCCCCGCTCATCGCCTGGGTCGCCGTCGCCGCCTACCTCTTCCAGGACGGCATCGAGGCGGTGTACGAGGTCGCGCTCGACGATGCGGCCGAGGACGCCGCCTTCGTGGCCGTCTTCGCCTTCGTCATCTTCGTGATCGCGGTGAGCCTGGCGTGGGGGGCGTACTACCTCGTGCGCACGGTGCTGCGCAGGCTGCGTCCGCCGGCCGGCACGACGCTCGCGCTTCTCGTCATCGCGGGGGCACTCGCCTTCCTGGTGGCCTCCGGGTACGTCGATCACCCGGGCGCCACCGTGGGGCCCGTCCTCCGCGCGCTCCTCGTGCTCGCCGTCTGCGTGCTCGTCACCGGCATGGGCGGCGGCGCCCTGCTCGGGTGGGCCTCCCGACTCGCGGTGCGCAACGCCTCCGCGATCGGACACATGGCCTCCATCGCTCTGCCGGTGATCCTGATGCTCGTCGTCTTCGCGTTCTTCTCGGCGGAGGTGTGGCAGATGGCGTCCGCCCTCTCCTGGGGGTCGATCGCACAGGTCGGGCTCGTCGTCGCCGTCCTCGCCGGCATCGTCGTGCTGCGGGTGAGTGCTTCGGAGATCGACGACGGATCCCCACCCCCGACCGCGGAGCAGCGCACCGCACTCCTCGTCGGCACGCCGGCGGAGGGCGCAACGGCAGCCGACGGCGGCCGCCTCCCGCTCCGCGCACCCCAGCGCATCAACATCCTGCTCGCCATGACCGTCGCCCAGCTCGTGCAGGCACTCTTCTTCACCGGCCTCATTGCGGCCCTGCTCATCGTGATCGGCGGGATCGCCGTGCCGTCGGGCATCATCGGAATGTGGCTCGGTTCCGGCAGCGCCGCGCAACCGCTCGCCGTGCAGCCGCTGGAGTTCTTCGGGCAGAAGCTCCCGCTCACAGTGAACCTCCTCAAGGCGGCCACGCTGCTGGCGGTGATCGCGGCGCTGCCCTTCGTCTTCTCGGCCGTGAGCGAGGCGCGGTACCGCGAGCGCTTCTTCGACCCGATCATGGCCGACATGCATCGCGCCATCCTCGTGCGCGACGAGCTCGGACGCCGCGGCGCACGCTGACGTCAGGTGCCGCCCCCGTCGATCCTGCTAACGTCGGCGTGCGCACCCGAAGCGCGAAGAAGGAAGAACCTGCGATGACCGCCGTGCACCTCAGGCCCGCCGAGAGCGCCGACCTCGACACGATCACCGAGATCCACAACCACGCCGTCCTGCACACGACCGCGATCTGGAACGAGGAGGCGGTGGATCGCGCCGACCGGGAGGCGTGGCTCGCCGACCGGACCGCGCGCGGCTGTCCCGTCATCGTCGCCGCTGACGAGAGCGGCGTCGTGGGCTATGCGTCCTATGCCCAGTGGCGCCCGCACAGCGGTTACCGCCTCACCGTGGAGCATTCCGTCTACGTGCGCGGCGATCAGCGCGGACGCGGCATCGGCACGCTCCTCATGACGGAGCTCATCGTCCGGGCCCGGGCAGCCGGGATGCACGTGATGATCGGCGGTGTGGAGAGCGGCAACACCGCCTCCCTCACCCTCCACGAGCGCCTCGGATTCCGGGAGGTGGGCCGCATGCCCCAGGTCGGCGCGAAGTTCGGCCGGTGGCTCGACCTCAGCATGCTGCAACTCGTGCTCGACGAGCGCCCCACCCCCGACGCGGCGCTCTAGCGATGGACTTCCTGCAGTGGCTCGTCGACGCCTTCTCCTCGTCCTGGGTGCTTCCCGGTGGGCAGACCCTCCTGGTGCGTGAGGTCGTCGGGAACGCGTTCGGACTCGCGAGCGCCCTCGGGGGCATGCGGCGCAAGGTCTGGGCGTGGCCGGTCGGCATCGTCGGCAACGTCCTGCTGCTCACGGTGTTCCTCGGATCCGCCCTGAGCCCCGACCCGTCGCTGCCGCATCTCCTCGGTCAGGCCGGGCGGCAGATCATGTTCATCGCCGTCGCGATCTACGGGTGGATCCGCTGGCGGAATGCCGACGGCGGTCGCATCGTGCCGCGGTGGGCGCCGACCGGGGCCCGCATCGGTCTGGTCGTGGTCCTCGTCGTCGGAACCGTGGCGCTCACCCCCCTGTTCCGCGCCCTGGGTTCGTGGGAGCCGGTCTGGGCCGACGCCTGGACCTTCGTCGGGTCACTGCTCGCGACCTACGGCATGGCCAAGGGCTGGACCGAGTTCTGGCTCATCTGGATCGCCGTGGACGTGGTGGGGGTGCCGCTGCTGTTCAGCTCCGGCTACTACGCGACCGGCCTCATGTACGTGTTCTACGGCGTCTTCACGGCGGTCGGGTTCGTGATCTGGTGGCGAGCGCAGCGACAGGCCGCGCGCCCGATCGAGATCCTCCCTCCCGACCCGAGCCCCCGCCGTCCGGACGAGGAGGCCTGAGCCGCACCGCGGATTGTTTCCGCGCGTGTCGCCGTCGCTCGCCCCGGCCCCGTCCGGTCCCGTTTCATGGGGGCATGACCCGGCAGATCCGCTTCAACGCCTTCGACATGAACTGCGTCGCCCACCAGTCGTCCGGCCTGTGGCGGCACCCCGACGACCGGTCGCGGCAGTACAACACCATCTCGTACTGGACCGACCTGGCGAAGCTGCTGGAGAGCGCGACCTTCGACGGGATCTTCATCGCCGATGTCCTGGGCACCTACGACGTCTACGGCGGCACGAACGAGGCCGCCATCCGCAACGGCGCCCAGGTGCCCGTGAACGACCCGATCCTCCTGGTCAGCGCGATGGCCGCGGTGACCGAGCATCTGGGGTTCGGCGTCACGGCCGGCACCGCGTTCGAGCACCCCTACCCGTTCGCTCGGCGACTCAGCACGCTCGACCACCTCACCCAGGGCCGCGTCGGCTGGAACGTCGTGACCGGGTATCTGCCCAGCGCCGCGCGCAACATGGGCCAGGAGGACCAGCTCGCCCACGACGACCGCTACGACCACGCGGACGAGTACGTCGAGGTGCTCTACAAGCTCTGGGAGGGGTCGTGGGAGGACGACGCGGTGGTGGAGGACCGCGAGCGCGGGATCTTCACCGACCCGTCGAAGGTGCATCCGATCCGGCACGAGGGGAAGCACTTCTCCGTGCCCGGTATCCATATCTCGGAGCCCTCGCCGCAGCGGACTCCCGTGATCTACCAGGCCGGCGCCAGCCCGCGCGGGGTGCGGTTCGCGGCGGAGAACGCCGAGGCCATCTTCGTCGCCGCGCCGTCGAAGGAGGTGCTCGCCGGCACCGTGCAGCGCATCCGCGACGCCCTCGAGGCGGCGGGGCGTGACCGCTACGACGCCCGCATCTACACGCTGCTGACGGTGATCACCGCGGCGACGAGCGAGGAGGCGGCCGCGAAGCACGCCGAGTACCTCTCCTACGCGAGTCCGGAGGGCGCACTCACCTTCATGTCAGGGTGGATGGGCGTCGATCTCTCGCAGTACGCCGAGGACGAGCCGGTCGGGAACGTCGAGTCGAACGCGATCCAGTCCGTGCTGCAGCACCTCAAGGAGGAGGCCGACCTCGGTCGTGAGTGGACCGTGGGCGACTTCGGCCGCCATAACGCGATCGGCGGGCTCGGCCCCACGATCGTCGGCTCCGGGGTCGAGATCGCCGACGAGCTGCAGTCCTGGGTCGAGGAGACCGACATCGACGGCTTCAACCTCGCGTATGCGGTCACCCCCGGCACGTGGCAGGACGTCATCGAGCACGTCATCCCGGTGCTGCGAGAGCGCGGCGCCTACCCCGAGGAGTACGTGCCCGGCACGCTCCGCCACAAGCTGCACGGCCGCGGCGACCGGGTCCAGCCCACGCACCGCGCCGCCCAGTACCGCCTCTGACCCCGTTCGAGTCGCCCACTTTGCTGCAAAACGGCCGGTTTTGCCGCAAAGTGAGCGATTCGAAGGCAGGTCAGTCGGCGTCGCGGGTGAAGAGACTCCGAAGCACGAGGAAGACCACCACGGCGACGACCGCGACGATGGCGAGCTTCGCGATGAACCAGAGCACCGAGAACAGCGCGCTGACGATCCACCACGCGATCACGACGGCGAGGATGACGCCGAGGACGGTCCAGATGTTCTTGGTCATGCCTCCAGCCTACGGAGTCGACGCTGCGGGGATCTCGCCGAGCGACCGGTAGACAGGCAACCCGCGCTCGTGGGCAATGGCGACGTCCTTGTCCGCGCCCGAAGATTCTCCCGGCAGCCGCAGCACCGCGTCGCAGTGCAGGAGCAGTCGCCGGGCGGTCTCGTACATGACGTCGCCCTCGCCGGAGTCGGCCGGTTCGAGGGTGCGCAGGACCGGCAATGCGACCCACTCCCCGATCATCGGCACGTGACCGAGCCGGAAGATCGGACTGGACGCCTCCTCCAGGCGCGCGAGATTGCGAGCGATCAGGGCGGGGTCGCCGTTGGTGCCGGAACGGTAGGGGCCGGCGATCAGGATCAGGAGTGGCTTCATCATGGAGATGACTGTAGTCTGAATCATGCATAAACCTGCAATTTCGTGAGGAAACGTATGCTCGCTGCTCAGCGCAAAGACCACCTGCTCGCCCTCCTCGACCGCGAGGGGCGCGTCGTGGCGAAAGACGTCGCCGCAGATCTCGGAGTCTCGGAAGACGCCATCCGCCGCGACCTCCGCGAGCTCGCCGAGGAGGGCAGGCTCCAGCGCGTGTACGGCGGCGCGCTGCCCATCGCCGCGGCCGATCGCCCGGTGCGGGAGCGCCACGATCTGGCGACCGAGAGCAAGGAGCGGGTCGCCCGCCAGGCGGTCACGACCATCCTCCCCGGATCGACGATCGTGCTGGATGCCGGAACCACCACGCTCGCGATGGCGCGGCTGCTGCCCTCCGGCACCGACATCACGGTCATCACCCCGAGCCCCGCCGTCGCCCTCGCCGTCGCCGAGCATTCGGATGCGCGCGTGATCATGATCGGCGGCGAGCTCACCCGGCACTCGCTCGTCGCCGGCGGAGGACTCGCGATGGAGGCGATCCAACACCTCGCCGCGGACGTGTTCTTCGTCGGCGTCACGGGCGTCGACCCGGGCCACGGCCTCACGACGGGCGAGCTCGACGATGCCGTCACCAAGCGAGCGATCGCCTCCCGATGCGCCGCGACCGTCGTGCTGGCCAGCGACGAGAAGATCGGCGCCGCTTCGCGCTACCCGGTGCTGCCGTTCGACGCGGTCGCCGCGGTCATCACGGACCCGCTCGACGAGAATCCGCTGATTTCGGAGGTGCTGGCGCAGATCCCGGGACGGGCGTGAGCGACGATCCGTCTTCTCCCGCGAGGCGTTCCGCGAGCAGGGCGTGCAGGTGACCTGCCGCCGCGAGAAGCGCGACGCTGCGGCGCGTGAGGTCGGCCAGCCGCTCCGCGAGCATGCGCTGCACCTGCTCGGTGTCACCGTGCGCGCGCACCTCGTCGATGATCCGCGAAACGGTGGGGATGCCGTAGCCGCCCGAGCGCAGGGCGGCGGCGATCCGCGCCTCGGTGATCGCGAGGGAGTCATAGGAGCGGACCGATCCCGCACGACGAAGGGGGCGCACGAGCCCTTCTCGCTCCCAGTGCCGCAGTGCGGAGGAACGGACGCCGAGCGCCTGGGCGAGTTCGCCGATGGCCATCGCATCGTCCTCGACGAACGGATCGTCGGCCTCCGCCACCGCATCCTCGAGTCCGCGCAGGGCCGCGCGCACCCGTGAGCGTTCGAGGGCGAGATTCGCGTGCAGGTCATCGATCCGCTCCGCCGCATGCTCGACCGATCCGCCGATGAGAGCGGGCATCAGTCGACGCGCGGGCACCGGACCGAGCGCCGTCGCCAACGCGCGATAGGCGCGCAGCGCCAGGGCATGCGACGTCCGATACCGCCGGTACCCGTTCGCACCGCGCTCGGCGGCGGGGAGGACACCGAGGCGCTCGAGGTCGCGCACCTGCTGCGTCGAGTAGTCGACCAGCCGTCCGAGCGCCGCCGTCGTCATCACCTGCTCTTGAGGGTTGTGCACGTGTTTCCTCGTCTTTCCGGTCCTTGAGGCCACATAAGCACGTCAGCCTCAGCATTGAAGGATGGAGATGCAGGAGATCATCGCAGAGGTCCGCTCGTTCGACGGCGCGCTCGTCGTCACCCCGGAGGCGGGCAGCGACTTCCCCGAACTGTCATGGGGAGACGCGTACTTCTACCACGCGCCCGACGGCCGGATGCCGGAGCGCACGCAGCCGTACGGGACGATCATCACCAAGGACTATCCCGACGACACGTCCTCCGCGCTGGATGCTCCAGGGCGCTTCCGGGTGAACATCCACGTCGGACGCGAGCGCGCGGAGTCGATCATCGCAGCGGGGTCGCGCGCAGGCGACGACACCGACCCGACGGCGGTCGACGTCTTCCGACCTCACCCCCTGTACGGCGCCGCCGGCTGGGTGTGCGTGATCGACCCGGCTGAGGCGACGTCGGGTACGGTGCTCGCCCTTCTCCGCGAGGCGCACGAGGCGGCACGTGCGCGCAGCGGACGACGGGCGAGATGAGTCCCGTGTCGACTCCTCAGGGCATGACCGAGTCCGACCGTCGGATCGTCGCGGTATGGGCGGCCGACTGCACCGAGCGCGTCCTGCCGCTGTTCGAGAGCGAGGCCCCGGACGACGACCGCGCGCGTGATGCCATCGCCAGGACGCGCGCCTTCGCCCGGGGCGAGCTCACGGCTGCGGGCGAGATCCGTCGTCGTTTCGTGGCCGGCAGGGCCGCCCGCAGTGCCGTGACCCCTGCCGGCACCGCGGCCTCTCGCTCCGCGGCACAGGCTGCCGGGGTCGCGCATATGGGAGCGCATGCTCTCGGGGCAGCCGCCTACGCCGCGCAAGCCATCGAGCTGGCACACCCGGACGCTCCCGACGTCCGCGCCGCCGAAGTGCGCTGGCAACTCGCGCAGCTCTCCCCCGAAGCCGCTGCAGCCCTGCGCACCCTCCCACTCCTCGGCACCGACCCCGCCGGCCCCCTCGGCCCCGGGCTCCTCTCCTCCGGCCCCCTCGGCGAGGTGATCCGCGAGATCCAGGCACACCTCTCGTCCGGCTAGGACCCCCCTTCGAATCGCGCAACTGGCTGTATCTGAGCCCGGAATGGAACCAGGTGCGCGATTCGAATGCGGCCCGACCGCTTCAGCCCCGATTCAGCGATGACCCGCCACACTGGGGGGATGCGGATCCTGGTGGTGGACGACGAGGTGCGTCTGGCCGAGGGCGTGCGCCGCGGACTCGAGGCGGAGGGCTTCGCGGTCGACGTCGCCCACAACGGCATCGACGGCCTCTGGCGGGCCCGCGAGACCCGGTACGACGCCATCGTGCTCGACCTGATGATGCCCGGCATGAGCGGGTGGAAGGTGTGCGAGGCCCTGCGCGCCGAGGAGAACTGGACTCCCGTGCTGATGCTCACCGCCAAGGACGGCGAATGGGATCAGGTGGAGGCGCTGGAGAGCGGCGCCGACGACTACGTCACCAAGCCCTTCTCCTTCGCGATCCTCGTGGCCCGGCTCCGGGCGCTCGTGCGCCGCGGTGCCGTGGCGCGACCGACGATCCTGGAGGCCGGCGACCTGCGACTGGATCCCGCCGGACACCACGTGTGGCGCGGCGAGACCCCGATCTCCCTCACGGCCCGCGAGTTCGCGGTGCTCGAGCATCTGATGCGCCACCGCGGGCAGGTGCTGTCGAAGCGCGACCTCCTGGCCGGCGTCTGGGACGACGACTTCGACGGCGACCCGAACATCGTCGAGGTGTACATCGGCCACCTCCGCCGCAAGGTCGACAAGCCGTTCGGACGTGAGGCGATCGAGACCATCCGCGGGGCGGGCTACCGGCTGGCGGCGAACGGTGGCTAGGCGGCTCTGGCGGTCGGTCCGCGGCCGGACGACCCTGGGTGCCACCCTCGTCGTCGCGGTCGCGCTGCTCCTCGGGGCCTTCTCCTTCTACGGCGTGCTGAGCGCGAGTATCCACGGCAGCACCGAACGCGCGGCGGAGCAGCGGCTGGAGGAGCTCGTCAGCCGATTCGACGGTCCGGGACGCCGCGGACCCGACCAGCTCGACGATGACCTCGTGCAGCTGCTCGGGCGGGACGGAGCGGTGCGCGCCGCCAGCGAGGAGGCCGCCGATGCGCTCGGCGCCACCCCGCTGCCCGTCGACGACGATCCGCAGGTGGTCCGGATCGACGGCGAGCCGATGGTCGTGGTGTCGGAAGACGTCGAGGGCGACCAGACCCTCGTCCTCGCGGTGCCGTTGGACGAGGATGCGGAGACCCTGTCGACGGTGGCGACGCTGCTCGTGATCGCCGTCCCCGCGCTGCTGCTGCTCGTGGCCGTCACGACCTGGCTCGTCACGGGGCGCGCGCTGCGCCCGGTCACCCGCATCCGCCAGGAGGTCGAGGGCATCACCGCCGAGCGCCTCGATCACCGGGTGCCCGTTCCCGACACCGCGGACGAGATCCACTCCCTCGCCGTGACCATGAACGGGATGCTCGACCGGCTCGACGCAGCGGCGACCGCGCAGCGCCGCTTCGTGTCCGATGCCTCGCACGAGCTCCGCTCCCCCCTGGCGACGATCCGTCAGCACGCGGAGCTCGCCCAGGCGCACCCGGAGGTGACCAGCATCGACGAGCTCGCGGAGGTGGTGTCCGAGGAGGGGCTGCGGTTGCAGGGCATCGTGGAGTCGCTGCTGCTCCTCGCCCGCCTCGACGAGGGTGTCACCGGGAGCACCGAACCGGTGGACCTGGACGACCTCGCCCTCGCGGAGGTGCGTCGGCTGCGGGCCACCGGGCTCGACGTCGACGGCTCCGGGATCCGTGCGGCCCGCACCGTCGGCGACCCCCGGCTGCTGGGCCAGCTGCTGCGGAACCTCGCGGACAACGCCGCGCGGCACAGCAACGGCCGGGTGGCGATCGGGGTGGAACCGCAGGCGGCGCACGTCGTGCTCACGGTCGAAGACGACGGCGCCGGCATCCCGCCGGAGGAGAGGGACCGCATCTTCGAGCGCTTCGTCCGGCTCGATGAGGCCCGCAGTCGCGACGCTGGCGGCAGCGGGCTCGGTCTCGCGATCGCTCACGGCATCGCCACCGCCGCCCACGGCGCGATCACGGTGGACACGTCCCGGTGGGGCGGCGCCCGCTTCACCGTGACCCTCCCTTTCGCCGGCCCTCTCTCCTGACCGACCGCCCGGGCAGAGTTTCGGAGATCCCCGACGACACCCCGGTCGTGGCCGCCGCACGGCGGCGTGTCGTCCCGAGCTCCGAAGTCGTGCCCGAGATATCGGTTCCTGAACGGGGCTTCAGGAGGCTTCAGGGTGGCTTCAGCGGCGTCCGGAGACCATCGAGACATGAACGACAAGACTCCTGCTCCCGACCAGAACCCCACGCCGGACGAGAACGACACCGCGGGTCAGAACTCGGCCCCCGCCGTCCCGAATGCAGGCCAGGACCAGCACGCCGGACAGGACTCCCCCGCCGGCCACGACGCGAACGCCGACGCCCCGACGGTGCCGGTCGCGCCGGCCCCCGGCCCTGCCGCCGCCCCGGAGGCACCGGTCGCCGCGACCCCCGCCAAGCCCGGACGTAAGCGCGCGCTCCTGATCGGCGGCGGGATCGCGGCCGCGGTGCTGCTCGCCGGCGGTGGCGTCGCGGTGGGTGCCGCGATCGGCGACGAGTTCGGTGACGACGACGACCGCCCCGCCATGGAGGGCCCCCGACACGAGGGCGACCGCGGCCCGCGCGGAGACCACCGCGGCGACGAGGATGCCCGCCCGAGCGGAGACCGGGGCGACCGCGGCCCTGTCACCGGCATCGGCACCGACGACATCGACGAGCTCCTCGCGATCGCCGCCGCCGCCCAGGATGCCGCCGAGGGCGAGGTCACCTCGATCGACGCGAAGCGCGACGGAACGTGGGAAGTGCAGCTGACCACGTCCGCCGGGGACGAGACCGAGGTACGCGTGGACGACGACCTCACCGCGACCGTGGTGTCGACGGACGCCGCGGACGACGACGACAAGGGACCGACGCTCACGCTCGACGAGGAGACCATCCGCACTCTCGTCGACGCCGCCCTCGCGGAGGCCGAGGGGATGATCACCGACCTCGATGTGGACTCCGACGACGTGAGCCCCTACGACGCCTCCGTCCTCACGACGGACAACCGCTCGATCGACATCTCCTTCGACGCCTCGTTCGCGGTCGTCGGCACCGACGTCGACGAGTGACCGCGTCCCTGACGGCTAGCATGCAAGGATGACGAACTCCGATCCGATCGACGAGGTCTCCATCGGCGGCGAGGTCATCCGCCTCGGGCAGTTCCTCAAGTTCGCGGGACTGCTCGATTCGGGCGGTGATGCGAAGGAAGTCATCATCGATGGTTACGTCACCGTGAACGGCGAGGTCGACCGACGCCGCGGGCGTCAGCTCCGCGACGGCGATGTGGTGACCTTCGAGGGCCGGGCGGTCCGCGTCCGGCCCTGACCCGGCGTCGCGGAGCCTTCCGCCGCCTCCGGGCCGCGGTTCCGTGCCTCGCTCACGAGCACCATGGTCACCCCGGCGCCGCACAGCGCGAACCCGCCGACCGTGATCGCCGTGAGGGGTTCACCGAGCAGCAGCGCCCCGCCGATCGCGGTCGCCGGGGCGACGAGGAAGAGCAGCGCCTGAAGTGCGGTGATGCCGACCCGGCGCAGCAGCCACCAGTACAGGCCATAGGCGCCGAGCGTGGGGAAGACGGCGGTCAGGACCACGGCGATCCAGAACGACGGTCGCGTCGGCGGCACGAGTGCCCCGGCGAGCGCGGCGATGACGAGGAGCAGCACGGCGGTCACGCTCACGTGGATGGTCAGGGTCAGCAGAACCCCCGTGCGCACGGCCGTCCGTCGCTGCACCAGCGTGCCGATCACGAGGCAGACCATCGCCGCCGCCGGAAGCAGATAGGCGACGAGCGGCGCGGAGCCCGCGCCGAACTGGGACTGCACCACGAGCAGCACCCCCACCGCCCCGATCACCAGTCCCGCCACCTGGGCACCGCGCACACGGAGGCCCAGCACCGGCCCGACCAGCACGGCGACGAGCAGCGGCTGGACCGCGTCGATCAGCGCGACGGTGCCGGTGGCGATCCCCGTCGCGACGGCGGCGTACACGGCAGCGCAGTATCCGAACTGGGCGAGCGCGCCGATGACCGCCTGGACGCCGAGTTCCCGCGCGGTCATCCCCTTCGTCGCTCCGGACATCGCGGCGAGGACCACGAGCACGACGGCGAGCGGCGTGAACCGCCAGACCAGGAGCGTCAGCGGGTCGACGTCCGCGGTGGCGACCGCGGGGATGAGGAATCCCGAGCTCCACGTGAGGACGAAGGCCACCGCCGCACCCACGGTCACGACCCGGGAGAGTATACCGATCTGTTTACTCATCCCGTCACTATACAGGTTGGTATACTCGCCGCATGTCGACAACCGTGCCGGAGCTCCCGCCGCTGACCCCCGGGGCGCGCCGCGTGCTCGACGCCGCCTCCGACCTCTTCTACGAACGCGGCATCCACGCCGTCGGGGTCGACACCATCGCCGCTGCGGCCGGAGTGACGAAGAAGACCCTGTACGACCGCTTCGGATCGAAGGAAGCGCTCGTCGTGTCCTACCTGCAGCACCGGGACGCCCGCTGGCGCGATCACGTCGCGGTTCACCTCACACGGGTCCCGGAGCCGGGACCCGCCCGCGTGCTCGCGATCTTCGATGCCGCCATCTCCTGGGTGCCGGACCACAGCACCAAGGGATGCAGCGCCATCAACGCGCGCGCCGAGATCGACGGCCCCGGGGACGCCCCACTGGTGCTCGCCGAGGCCCGTCGCGAGAAGGAGTGGCTGCTCGCGGTCTTCGCGGAGCTCTGCGGTGAGGCCGGGTTCCACGACCCGGACCGGCTCGCCGAGACGCTCATGCTCCTCTATGAAGGCGCGATCGTCACCGTCGGCATGGGGACGTTCGCGGAGCCGTTCGCGACCGCTCGGGACAGCGCGCGCCGACTGCTGGAGTCCACTGCGTCCTACGCGTCCTAGACGTCGGTCGTCGAAGAGGACGCGCGCGGCGGGAGCACCGCCCGCACCGTGACCACGAGGAACGCCACGAGCAGCACCACCATCGTCACGTCCGCGACGATGTAGGCGTAGTGCGCGCCATCGGTTCCCGGCGCCTCCCGCCCTGCGATGACCAGGTCGCTCCGCCGGTTGAGGATCGGGCGGATGACGACCACCTCGACGAGGAACACCAGCCACAGCCCGCCGAGCAGCAGAGCCGAGGAACGCCCGGCACGGGCACGGACGCTGACCGCCGTCAGCACGAGGAGCACCGCTCCCGCGAGGACGTTGAGGGCGGTGAACACGAGACGACCGATGCCGAGCCCTAGGGGGATCGTGATTCCGGGAGCCAGGAACTTCAGCGGCGCCTCCAGGAACGAGATCGCGACGATCGCCCCGAGCAGGAAAGCCGGCAGCAGCAGGCGCAGCGCCGTCACCGTGCGTCCACCCGTCATGGCCTCAGGCTAACCGGCCGGTCCGCACCCCCAGCGGCGGGTGACCGTGGAAATAGCGCCTCACTCCGCGTTCAGGGGATAATGGGTAACATGCCACGTCCTACCGACGCCTATCGCGGGCTCATGCAGAGCAGTCGGCTGCGGGTCCTCGCCGCCTTGATGGACACTCCGGGAATCGGCCTCGCCGAGCTCTCCCTCCGCATGGGCCTCCACGTGAACACGCTGCGCGACCACCTCCGCGTGCTCGAGGGTGAGGGCCTCGCCCGGTCCGAGGTCGAGCACACCGGTCGGCGCGGAAGACCACGGCTGCGCTTCTCCCCCGTGCTGCCCAGCGAACCGAACGAGATCGAGGAACGGCGGGTCCAGGAGGCGATCCGCCACGGCGACCTCATGCGCGCGGTGCTCCCGGCGACGCGATCGGGCCTGCCAGAGGCCGCGACGCATCAGCTCGACGCGCTGTTCCACCACCTCGACGACGTGGGCCTGCAGCCGGACATCGACGAGAAGGCGATGACCGTCGACCTCTCCCCCTGCCGCTTCCACACGCTGCTGACCGATGACCAGACCGTGGTCTGCCGGGTGCACGAGGAACTCATGAAGTCGGTGCTGGCGAGAGCGGGCGGCCCCGTGAAGATCGAACGCGTGATCCCGTTCACGACGTCCCATTCCTGCCACGTCCGGCTCAGCCTCCGCGAGGAGTCGGCGTCCGACACGGGACGGTGACGCCCAGGCTCAGTTGAAGTCGCCGCCCGGGGCCATGTCGGCGAACCGGGAGTAGTGCCCCTGGAAGGCGACGGTGATGGTCGCGGTCGGACCGTTACGGTGCTTGGCCACGATCAGGTCGGCCTCGCCGGGACGGACGTCCTTGTCGTAGACCGAGTCGCGGTGCAGCAGGATGACCATGTCGGCGTCCTGCTCGATCGATCCGGACTCTCGCAGGTCGCTGATGGCTGGCTTCTTGTCCTGTCGCTGCTCGGGACCACGGTTCAGCTGCGACAGTGCGATGACCGGGACCTGCAGCTCCTTGGCGATGAGCTTGAGGCTTCGGGAGAACTCCGAGACCTCCTGCTGACGGGACTCGACGCGCTTACCCGACGTCATGAGCTGGAGGTAGTCGATGATGACCATGCGCAGACCCGCCCGCTGCTTCAGCCGTCGGCACTTCGCCCGGATCTCGACGAGCGTCATGTTCGGGCTGTCGTCGATGTAGAGCGGGGCGTCGTTGATGCGGCCGCGGGTGGCGGCGACCGTCGTCCAGTCCCGCGGGTCGAGCGTTCCCTTGCGCATGTTCTGCAGCGGGATCGCCCCCTCGGCGCTGAGCAGACGCATCGCGATCTCGCTCTTGCCCATCTCGAGGGAGAAGAAGATCGAGGGGAAGTCGTGCCCGATCGAGGCCGCACGGGCGAAGTCGAGGGCGAGCGTGGACTTTCCCATCGCGGGTCGCGCGGCGACGACGATCATCTGCCCGCCGTGCAGGCCGTTGGTGAGCTCGTCGAGCTCGCGGAAGCCGGTGGGGATGCCGGTCATGGAGCCGTCGCGGCCGTTGGCCGCCTCGATCTCCTCGACCGCGGCGTCGACGGCGACCGTGAGCGGCACGTAGTCCTCGGCCGTCTCCGAGCCGGTCACCGAGTAGATCTCGGCCTGCGCGTTGTTGACGATGTCGGTCGCGTCGCCCTGGCCGTCGTAGCCGAGCTGGACGATGCGCGTCCCGGCATCGACGAGGCGGCGGAGGATCGCGCGCTCGGAGACGATGCCGGCGTAGTAGCCGGCGTTGGCCGCGGTCGGGACGATCGACGTGAGGGTGTGCAGGTAGTCGGCGCCGCCGGCCTTGTTCAGCTCACCGGTCTTGATCAGCTCGTCGGTGACCGCGACGACGTCGGTGGGCTCACCGTGGGAGTACAGCGAGAGGATCGCCTCGAAGATGAGCTCGTGCTTGGGGATGTAGAAGTCGGCGCCCTTGAGCGTCTCGATCACGTCGGCGACCGCGTCCTTCGACAGGAGCATGCCACCCAGGGCGCTCTGCTCGGCGAGGAGGTCGTGCGGAGGGGTGCGCTCGGGCGGACGCTGCCCTCCCAGGCGCTCCTCGGAGATGTCGGCGATCGACACTGTGTTCCCTTCGATGCGACGGTTCTGAGGCGGGCCCCGCGCGCGCATCTGCGGATGCCGGTACGGGGGACCGCGGCCGCGCGGCGGCCATCCCCAGACAAGCAGGTGCCCCCGACATTCGGTCGCTCGACCACGCTATGAGCGGTCTCCACACGGTGCAACACGGCCTGTGGATAACCATGTGGACAGCGTGCGGACAATCTCGGAGTGTCTGTGCAGAACGGGTGTGGATAACCCGGTGGACGGTGTGAACACCGAACTTTTTTATCCACCCTGAACGGGGATTTACCGTTTCCCCACCCTGTGGATGAAAACGAGTTTAAATTGCGCGTTGAAGGTTTCCCCTCCGGAGGGGGCATGTGTAGAACCTGGGGAAAGTCAAGCCGGAAATCCGCCGGGCGCGTCACGATCTGACACGAGACGAATCGGATGTAAACGCCCCTGGACAGAGAGGGGCTCCGCGAGTATTCTGCCTCCCATCGACACACCCGTGGACCTTCGGAGGGGGAGGACGACGTGGACGCTCGGACCACCCGACGCGGCGTACCCCACGCCGTCCTCTGGGGTGGAATCGGCGCGCTCGCCTGGGCAGCCCTGACCGTCCTCACCGGCGGCGGCTCCGCGCACGCGGACGAGCAGCCGAAGGGTCCGCTCGACAGCCTCACCTCGGTCGTATCCGAGACCGTCACCGCCGTGACGAAGCCGGTCGTGAACGACGTCGTGGCTCCGGTGGTGAACCAGGTGGCGACTCCGGTGGTCCAGGAGGTCGTCGCGCCCGTGGTGCACGAGGTCGTGGCTCCGGTCGTGACCCACACCGTCGCTCCCGTGCAGGAGGCCGCTCCCGCCGTCGTCGAGACGGTGACCGAGACGGTGACGCAGGTCCCGGTCGTCGGAGACACCGCGGCCCCGGTGCTCGAGGCGGTCGCCGAGACCACCGAGACGGTCGTCGAGCCCGTGACCGAGGTGCTCGGCTCTGCACCGGTCTCACAGATCACGGCGCCGGTGCTCGACCTCGTCGGCGGCCTTCCGCTGGTCGGCGGCATCGTCGTCGACTCCGGCGCCATCGACCTGGTCGAGAACGTCGTCGGCGTCGTCGATGGCACGACCGGCCTGATCGGCGGCGTCGTCGATAAGACCGTTCCGCCGGTCGTCGAGGTGCTCACGCCACAAGAGCCGGCCGCACCGCAGACCCCGGAGGGCTCCGTCCCCGCGGGTGTGACCACGGCGCGCGACGACATCGCCGCGCTTCCCGAGCGTGCTTCCGCACCGTCGGCCCCGCCGAGCACGGGCCAGGACTCTGCGCTCCGTACCGTGGCTTCCTTCGCCGGCCCGGTCTCCGCGCCTGACTCCTCGGACGCCGGTGCCGGTGACACCGCTCCGGTGCCGTTCGGTGCCCCCGCGGGCGCCCCGGCCGCCCCCGCCTCTTCCTCCGCCGCCTCGGCCGGAGGTTCCGCCAGCGCCCCCGCTCGCCTCAGCGAGATCGGCGCCACCCCGCTCCGTGCCTGGGAGCGGGCCGCCGGCGCACGGGACGACGCCCTTCCGGGCGCCCCCGTCGCCGACACCGACGTCTCTCCCGACTGACGGACTGTCGCGTCATCCCACCCGGATGACAGATGCCGTGCTGCGCGCGCACTTCCTCGCGTGCATCCCATCAGACAGACCAGTCACGTCAGGAGAACCATCATGCGTACCTACGCGAAGCGCGTCCTCTGGGGCACGCTCATCGCCGGCGGGATCACCCTGCTCGGCGCGACGGCCGCCAATGCGGCCGAGACATCCGGAGACGACGGCTTGCTCTCCGGCACCCAGGCCGTAGCGCCCATCACCGCCCCGATCACGGTCGTCGACAACGCGATCTCCGTGCTCGGCGACGCGGCATCCACCACACCGGCTCCCGCTCCGGCCCCCGCTCCGGCACCGGCACCGGCACCAGCCCCTGCCGCGGCTCCCGCCCCCGCTCCGCAGACGAGCGGCGAGGACGGCACGGCATCCGGCACCCAAGCCGTGGTGACCGTGAACCTTCCCGTCACGGTGACGGACAACGCCATCAGTCTCACCGAAGACTCCACGACCAGCACCCCGGCCGCCGCTCCTCCCCAGAGCGCGGCTCCCCAGGCCCCTGACGCGGCCGGGGTGCTTTCCCTCGACACGGACGGCCTGGATGGCGTGCTCTCGGGCACCCAGGCTCTGGTGGCGGTCAACGCCCCGGTGACCGTGTCCGGCAACGTCATCTCGCTGCTCGGTGACTCCGAGTCGGCCGCTGAGGGAGAGAGCGCCGCAGCACCGGCGCCTGCCCCGGCGACCGGGTCGAGCACCTCGGGCGAGGACGGCACCGCGAGCGGCACCCAGGTCGTCGCACCGGTGACGGCCCCCGTCACGGTGAGCGGCAACGCCATCTCGCTCCTCGGCGACAGCGAGGCCACCGGCACCTCCGGCGGCACCGCGGCCCCGACCGCACCCGCGGCCGGCGGGAGCACCACCGGCGGTGACGACAGCATCCTCGGGGGCACGCAGGCCGTGGCACCCGTGACGGCGCCTGTCACCGTCGGCGGCAACGCCATCTCGCTCCTCGGCGACAGCGAGGCCACCGGCACCACCGGCGGCACCAGCCCGGCACCGGCCGCGCCCGCGACCGGGTCGAGCACCTCGGGCGAGGACGGCACCGCGAGCGGCACCCAGGTCGTCGCCCCGGTGACGGCCCCCGTCACGGTCGGCGGCAACGCCATCTCGCTCCTCGGCGACAGCGAGGCCACCGGCACCACCGGCGGCACCGCGGCCCCGACCGCACCCGCGGCCGGAGGCAGCACCACCGGCGGCGACGACAGCACCCTCGGCGGCACCCAGGTGGTCGCACCCGTGACCGCCCCCATCGGCGTCACTGGCAACGCCATCTCCGTCACCGACGACGCCACCGTCACCGGCACCACCGGCGGCACGTCCCCGACCGCACCCGCGGCCGGCGGCAGCACCACCGGCGGCGACGACAGCATCCTCGGCGGGACTCAGCTGGAGCTCCCCGTGACGCTTCCCATCACGATCGGCGGGAACGCGATCTCCGTCGTCGGCGAGAGCACGGTGACCGATCCCGGCACGAACCCGGGCACCGATCCGGGCACGGACCCGGGCACTGATCCCGGAACGGACCCGGGCACCGACCCGGGCACCGACCCCGGCACCGACCCCGGCACCAACCCCGGAACCGACTCCGGAGCGAACCCGGGAACGACGCCGAGCACCGGAGCCGGCATGACCAGCATGCCGTGGGCTGCGGGTGCCGCCGCGACGGGTGAGGCCACCGGCCTCGCGATGACCGGTGGCGCCTCGGCCCCGTGGCTGTGGGCCCTCGCCGCTCTCCTGCTGCTGGGAGGTGCGGGCCTGCTGCGCCGTCGCACGGCGTAGGTGCTGAGCCCCGGCGGCGGCGATGTCCTCGGGGGAGGAGACTCGCCCCCGCCGGTGCGCGGCAGCGTCCGCACGTGCGGTGCAGCCCTCGCTGCGCTTCCTCTGCCGAGCGTGACCGCCGCGCAAACGGCGGATGCCCCGTGGTCCCCCCACCGCGGGGCATCCGTGCGCCCGTTCGACGAGGCGCAGCTTCGTCACGTCGTCCTTGTGGGAAACGAGATAGCAGCCGCTATCCGCCCGGCACCTACGTCCGTCTAGTCCGGCTTCTCCTCCACGAGTCGATACTCGATACCCAGGACGTCATCCGGGTCATGGAAACGGATGGCGCCAGAGCGGAACGGAACGACGATCCCGCTCGGCTCGACACTCCACTCCCCATCCGAGGCTTCTTCAAAATCGAGGTGGGGTTCTTCAAGCTCTTCCTAGGAGAGCCCCGATGACGCGCGGGTCCTCGGAGTCCCATCCATTACTGAGAACCTTGTATACCCCGCAGCGACTGTCGACGCCGTCAACAGGCTGACGGCCGTTGAACGTTCGACGCCGTCTATTGCGTTGCTCGTTGGCGCCTCGATAGCATTCGGCAGCCCGGCGGGTGTCGCCGGTCTCATCGTCTGATGAGTCCGCGAACCGTTTCGCAGACTCCTGTCTGTCGAAGGAGCTCTGGTGAGTTCTACGCGTGTAATCGTGTCCTCCCTAGTTCTCTCGAGCGTTCTCCTGGTGAGTGCGATCGTTCCGTTCGAGTCGGCGGCTGCTCAGGTGCCCGCGGACAGCACGAGCACTCCCGCACCCGAGGATCCGCCGGTACCTGCGGTCGAGAATGTTGACCGCAATGACCTTGATGTGGTGTCACGTTCGGAGTTCGAGACCCGCTATGTCGATAGCGCTGGGAGTGAGGTGGCTCAGTTCTCCGTCGACCCTCTCAACGTGCGCGTCGACGGAAAGTGGGTTGATGTCGACCCGAGCTTGTCTGGGGATAACGATGGGTGGACTGTCGAACAGCACCCGCTTGCCCCCGAGTTCGCTCCCACAGCCGACGGCCAGAACACGGTCACCGTGACACGTGACGGCCACGAGGTCGCCATGTCTCTCGTCGGAGCAGACGAGGGTTCCCCCGAGGCGCCGGTGTGGCCGTCGGACGACTTCAGCTCCCTCGCTTATCGTGATGTGCTTCCCTATGCTGACCTTGAGTACACAATCACTCCCGGGTCCGTGAAAGAAGCACTGGTGCTCCACGCCGCGCCCGCTGCAGGTAAGCACTCGTGGACCTGGCGCATCGACCCAGGAAACTTGACGCCCGCACTGACCGAAGAGGATGTTCTCGAGTTCGTGGACGCTGATGGGGCGGTCGTGATGTCCAGCCCGACGCCCATCGCCTGGGACTCCGCCTCCGACGGCACTGCAACCCCTCGCGAGGAAGTCGTCTTGGATGCCGCGCTGCTGCGCAGCTCGAACGAGAACTGGTTCTACCGCGTCTCCATCGAGGAGTCCTGGATACAGGATGCCGACCGGGTGTTCCCCGTCTACATCGATCCCGAAGTGGTGGGCACGATCGCGAACCAGAACTCGTACAAGTCCGACGGCGGTCAGTATCTCGGCCAGCAGCACATCGGAAACACAAAACAGCCTGAGGGCGACCGCTACTGGCGTGCCGTCGTCAACTTCGCAGGCGGCGCCTCCGTCGGAAAGTTCATCGAAGCATCAGACCTCGGCATCACCTACGCCGGAGTTGGGTCTACCGCCACCCACTCCGGCAATGTGCGCGTTGGCACAGCGTGGGAGTATGGCGGGTACAGCACCCTGCTCGATTCCTATTCCCTGGGCGCCGGGACGACACAGACCAACGGAACTACGTTTCCCACCTACATCGCCAGCCGCTTCGGCAAGGCGTCAGCCACCAACGTGGCCTTCATGATCAGCGGCGCCGAGGGCACCGTCTATAGTCACAAACGCGTCACCACCGACCTCTGGGTCAAGTATCACGCCCACGTCAACCCCACATTCGTGACCGGCACAGGCGGGTCGCCCACAAACGGCGCCACCGGTGTGACGTTGACCCCCACCTTCAGATCCACAGCAACTGCCGTCACCGGTTCCAGCTTGCGATACTCCTACCGGATTTTCACCGACCCTAACGGAACACCCTTCTACACATCACCGGAAACGACCTCGGCTGTTCATCGGGTTCCCGATGGGACGCTGAAGCCCGGTACGAAGTACTACTGGCGCGCCTACGTGCGCGACGCGGGTTGGGATGGCCACCTCGGACAATCCACTCTCCGCTCCACCGGTGCGCGGAGCTTCACCACCACACCCATGCCGGCCATGGACGAGGGGCGAGAACTTCATGAGCAGGCTGGCGACCTCTACCCAGTGCCCGCGACCGTGATCTCCGCCGGGGAAGCCGTCACGGTTCCGGTTGAAGGGCTGTACGGGATGCCGTCGTTTGCGGACGGGCTCGATGCCGTGGTCGCCAACGTGAGCATCCGTAGCACCACCACACAAGGCGCTTCGATCCGCGCGTGGCCGAGCGATCTGGACGAACCCGACGCGACCATGCTCGAGAGCGCGTCAACCCACTGGAACTCCATGTTCACACCCATAATGGTCGGCAGCGACGGCACCATACAGGTCCGGAACCTTTCCGCCTCTCCCATGGAACTCAAGCTCTACATGCTCGGATACGCCACGGTGCCCTCACGCATACTCCCCGCTGATGAGACTGAGGAATCCGAGCACATCGAGCCCATCGACGACAGCCAAGACGAACTCCTGGAAGGAGATCCGGACGGAACCGAGCCGGAAGCACCCCCGGAAACCCTCGTCATCGAGAACGAGACGGGAGAGTTCCTCGTCACCACGGAAGAACTCACCCCCGCCGATGCACAAGAGGTGACAGAAGGCGGCGGGGGCATTACAACGTTCGGTTTCATCCCCCCGAAATCGCCCGCACCCACTAACTGGCGCGGCTGCGGCCTCTTCGACAAGAACGAGCAATACGTCAAAAGCTACGATCGCAAGCGACTGAGGAACAGTTTCTCTGGTTCCGTCGCGACCCTCCGGTGCGGAACGGCCAGGGACTATGGCTTTCGGCATGTTCAGGCGCGCCATCAAGGGGAGTGGACCAACGTTGGCGGACGGGTGGGGGTGCAGTGGCGCGACATGGCCGACTGGTCCATCGCCTGGATGCTCTACGACCCCGACCGAGTCGTCGCCAGCGGTCCCAACTTCTGTTACTCCCGGACAGTTTTCGTCTACAACAAGAAGACTGGGCAGAGGGTCTATCAGACTAATGTCCGGCTGTTCCTCGGAAAAACAGGTCAGAGAATCATCACCGCGAACCCTGGTCGACAGTGCTCAGGAATCAACTTGGTCCGCTAGTAGCCCGCCAACGAAAGGACACCAAGATGTCTCGACGCCTTCTGCGCCTATCGCCGGACTACGGAAACATCCTCCCCGTTTGGGAGGAGACACCAGGTCTCGAGGCAGGTGACCTCGATCCCGAAGATTCAGGGCTCTCGGATGGTCTCGTACAGGAGCTCCTCGCATGGAACACCCGTTGGGAAGAGTTTCTGTACTCGAGCATGCCAGAAGACGAGTTGGAGAAACACCGCGACGCATGGGAGAGAGAAGGCCGCAGCCTCGCCAAACGCATCGAACTCGAACTCGGCCGCGAGATCGACGTACACGTCACCTATAAGCCTTGAGCTCGCGATACTGCTCACGGGCGCGCGGCGGGGGTCGGTCCGCCTGGCCGCGCAACCCTGGATGCCATCAATCGCAACGTCCAAGGCGATCTGTTGCTGCAAGTCAGAGCCGCCGGGGCACCAACCGGGACCCTACCGATACTCGGGATCGCCGCCTGGTGGTCGAGGACTGACTCAATGGACGATCCTCGCCCCCGCCGGTGCGCGGCAGCGTCCGCACGTGCGGTGCAGCCCTCGCTGCGCTTCCTCTGCCGAGCGTGACCGCCGCGCAAACGGCGGATGCCCCGTGGTCCCCCCACCGCGGGGCATCCGTGCGCCCGTTCTGCGGACGCACGGGACGCGATGCGGGGGCTTAGCCGAGCTCCTGGAGATCTGCCGTCATGTCGCCGCCTGCGTCTCCGGTGTTGACCGTGCCCTTCGGCTCGAAGAGGATCGCGTGCACTTCTTCCTCGGCTTTCGGGCAGTGCTCGACGCCCCGGGGCACCACGAACACGTCGTTCGGGTTCAGGACGACGTCGCGGTCGCGGAGCTGGATCGTCAGGCGTCCGCTCACCACGAAGAACAGTTCGTCGGTCTCGGGATGCGTGTGCCAGACGAACTCGCCCTGCAGCTTCACGACCTTGACGTCGTAGTCGTTGACGCTCGTCAGCCGGTGCGGCTGCCAGTGCTCGTGGATGGTGGACAGGGCCTCGTGCACATTGCGAACGTCGTCCGTCATGGCCAGCAGCCTATCCTCACGGCAGGACGATCGACCCGTCGGCGTCGACGACGACGGCACTGCCCGGGAAGTCCCGCCGCCCGCGCTCGTCCATCAGGGCGCCGGCGCGACCGGTCGGATCGGGCGCCGGGGCACCGACTTCTGCGTCAAGACGGACGGACCGGATCTGTCCGCCGAGGAAGGTGCCGTCCGCACCGAGACGGACCGACAGGTAGGCGCCGAAACGGGTCTCCTCCTCCGCCCCGAAGATGCCCCCTCCCGCGAAGTTGCCCAGGCTGTACGCGATGAGGCGGCCGCGGTAGAACTCCGCACCCCGGACGACGTGCGGGCCGTGCCCGACCACCAGATCGGCCCCGGCGTCTACGGCCGCGTGCGCGAACGCCCGCGGATCGCCCCGGTTCTCCCCGAAGCTGTGCTCGGCCCCGCCGGTGACCGCGTCGGCCTCCGGTCCCTCGGCCCCCATATGGGCGTGGACGACGACGAGATCGGCGTGCTCCGCCGCCGCACGCACGACCTGACCGACGTGACGGAGGTCGGTGACCCGGTTGAATCCCCCATACGGCGCGAAGCCGACCAGGGCCACGGTGGTCTCCCCCACCCTCGTCACGACGACCTCGTTCCGGTCCCCGACGGCGTCCATGCCCTCCGCGCGCAGAACGGCCCTCGTCTCGTCGACGCCCTCCCGGCCGAAGTCGTGACTGTGGTTGTTCGCCTGATTGAGCACGTCGAAGCCGCGCAGCGCCGCAGCGGCATCCGGCTCGCTGCGGAACGCGAGGCAGTGGTCGCTCCCGGCGCACTTGTCGACGCCGGTGTCCGCCGCGATCACCTGCTCCAGGTTGCCGGTGACGATGTCCTCGGTGAACCAGGGGCGCACCTCGTCGAAGGTCGATCGTCCGCGATCCGCCGGGATCCCGCGAGACGCGTCGTACAGCAGGATGTCGCCCACGGCGCCGATGCTGACCTCTCCCGCGAGGGTGCCGGCGCGGTCGGCGATCGCGGCGGGGCGGGCGGGGATCGCCGCCGCCGCGCTGACGGCGAGGCCGACCCCCACCAGGGTCAGCACCGCGACCGGTGTCCGCCAGGGGACTCTGCGAGGAGCACCGCCGGCCGCGGTCCGCCGACGAGGCAGATCCCACAGCCAGGTGAGTCCGTCGCGAGCGGTGAGGCGATCGAGGCCGATGCACGCGGCGACCAGACCCGCCGTGAGCACGATCGGGAGCAGGACGGCCGCGAGCAGCTGCGCGGCCTGCCCCGCGTCGGACAGCACCCCCACGAGCGCGGCGTCGGCGAGCGCGAGCAGCGGCATGTGCAGGAGGTAGATCGGCAGGGTCCGGACGCCGAGCGCCTGCAGGCCCCGCCCGACCAGAGGGAGGCCCGCGAGGATCGGAGCGACCGCGATTCCCATCGCCACCCCGAGGACGGACACCGCCGGCCACACCCCCGGAACGGTCTCCGTGCCCGTCACGCGCATGACGGCGTAGGCGGCGAGATACCCGAGGGTCAGCGCCCCGGCGAGTGCCGGTCGTGGTTTCGCGGTGAAGCGGCGGATGCGCGGCGCGAGATACGCACCTCCGAGGAAGAAGAAGAGGTTGTAGAGGAGCGATCCGCGGTTGCTCACCACGTCGACCAGTCCGGCGGCCACCGCCACCGAGAGCATGCCGGAGCCCACCAACAGAACGCCGCGCGGCAGTCGGTGCAGGCCCTTCGCGACGACGAAGTACAGCGCGAGCGCGTAGAGGTACCAGGTGTTCGGCGGGCTGATCGTCACCCCCTCCACGAACGCGGAGACGCTCCTCGGCACGAACGTCGGGAAGTCCGGGAATGCCCACATCGCGGCGGCGTGGATGAGGCTCCACAGCAGATACAGATACAGGAAGCGGACCACGCGGGGACGGAACACGGCCGCCCAGGGCCGGGCCAAGGCTGCCGAGGCGAAGTACCCCGACAGGAACAGGAACAGCGGCATGAGGAACGGCCAGATGAGGTCGCTCGCGAGGCCCCAGGCCCCGGGAAGGGGGATGCCGAGCCGCCAGTCGACCTGCAGGTAGGTCTTCAGCACGACGTGCCAGAACACCACGAGGACGATCAGCAGCCCCTTCGCGGCATCGCCCCAGGGCGCTCTGGATGTCGGGAAGGGGGGTGGTGTCGCCATGGAATCGAGCCAACAGCACTGCATGTTGCGTCGGCGTATGAGAAATGTCGCCTGATCCTCACCGCGTCCGGATGCACGAACGCCCCCTGTCCTCCGGGACAGGGGGCGTTCCGTTCGACAGGCGTACGCCCGTCGGGTGCCTTACTTGGCGGCGACGACCTGCAGCGTGATGACGGCAGTGACGTCCTCGTGCAGACGCACGGTCGCCTCGTGCTCACCGGTCGCCTTGATGGGCGAGGTGATGTGCACCTTGCGCTTGTCGATCGAGCCGAGGCCCGCAGCCGTGACGGCCTCTGCGACGTCGGCGGTCTTCACCGAGCCGAACAGACGGCCTTCCTTGCCGGCCTTCACCGCGAGACGCACCTTGGTGCCCTCGAGGGTGTTCTTCAGGGCCACAGCCTCGTCGCGGTCGTGGATCGCGCGTGCCTGACGCGCGGCCTGGATCGAAGCGACCTGCTTTTCGCCACCACGGGTCCACGCCGTAGCGAAGCCCTGGGGGATGAGGTAGTTGCGGGCGTACCCGTTCTTGACCTCGACCACGTCACCAGCGCTACCCAGCCCGGCGACCTCGTTCGTGAGAATCAGCTTTGCCATCTCAGTACCCCTTACCGGCCGGCGCCAGCGTAGGGCAGGAGCGCCATCTCGCGCGCGTTCTTGATCGCGGTGGCGATCAGACGCTGCTCCTGCACCGACACACCGGTGATGCGACGGGCGCGGATCTTGCCGCGCTCCGAGACGAACTTGCGGAGGGTGGCGACATCCTTGTAATCGATGACGCCGACCCGGATGGACTTCGCGGGAGCGGCGTTCTTCGCGCCCTTCCGCGGCTTGCGGCGGTCGCCGCTCGACTTTCCAGCCATTGCTTTTCCTTAGTGATGAGCGGGGTGCGGCCCTTCGACAAGCTCAGGGACCCACCCGTGAAGAAGTGTTTTCAGAAGGGGGTGTCGTCGCCGAAGCTGCCCGGAGTGCTCCAGGCGTCGGCGCTGGTCGACGAGCCGGGAGTGGACCACGGCTCCTCCGACACCTGCTGCTGCTGCGCGGGACGGGACTGTCCCCCGCCGCCACCGCCCGAGGCCGCACGGGTGACCTGCGCGGTCGCGTACCGGAGCGAGGGGCCGATCTCGTCGACCTCCAGCTCGATCGCGGTGCGCTGGTTGCCCTCGCGGTCCTGGTAGGAACGCTGGCGCAGACGACCCTGCGCGATCACGCGCATGCCCTTGGTGAGCGAGCCCGCCACGTGCTCGGCGAACTCACGCCACACCGAGGCGCGGAGGAACAGCGCTTCGCCGTCCTTCCACTCGTTCGCGGCACGGTCGAAGTTGCGAGGCGTCGATGCGATGGTGAAGTTCGCCACCGGCAGCCCGTTCTGCGTGTAGCGCAGCTCGGGGTCGGCGGTGAGGTTGCCCACCACGGTGATGACGGTTTCGCCGGCCATGAGACTTAGGCCTTCGCAGCCTTGGCGGCCTTGCGGGCAGCCTTCTCTTCGGAGCGCTTGGCCTCGGAAGCGATCATCGCCTGAGCCTCTTCGGCGCGGAGCACCTTGGTGCGCATGATCTGCTCGTTCAGCTTGAGCTGACGGTCGAGCTCCTGCGTGGCGGCGCTGGTCGCGGTGAAGTTGACGACGGCGTAGATGCCCTCGGTCTTCTTCTGGATCTCGTAGGCGAGACGGCGCTTGCCCCAGATGTCGACGTTCTCGATAGAGCCACCATCGTTGGTGATGACCTTCAGGAACTTGTCGAGCGTCGGGGCGACCTGGCGCTCGTCGATCTCGGGGGTCAGAATGACCATGAGTTCGTACTGGTGCGTCACTTACCCACCTCCTTCGGACTAGAACGGCTCTCGGGGATTTCCCGGGAGCAGGAGGGTGTGTGCACGTGCCCGCCCGTGGAATCCCGAATGGACGCCGCAAGGCAGACAACCTCGACAGTCTAGCGGAGTTTCCTCGGAACCGCCTCCCGCACATCCGCTCCGTCCTTGGCATGCTGGAGGGCGTGCCTGATGACGGTCATCGGCACTGACCTGGAGGGGGGCGCCATGCGCGTCAACAAGTGGGGGGTCGGCGTCGTGCTCGCCGCCGCCGTCATGCTCACCGGATGCTCGGCGGGAGCGTCGGACAAGCCGGCCGAGTCGAAGCCGCGCGGGGCCGCATCGCAAGAGGCCGAAGCGCCGTCCTCCGACTGCCCCGAACTGGCCGACGGCGCCACCGTCGACGGCTCGGCCCTCGGCGCCTGCATCGCCGAGGCCATGACCGACACCGCCGGCTATGCCGCCAAGACCGTCGTGATGGGCATGGAGTCCACCACGCGCTTCAACCCGTCCGAGAAGGCGCTGGAGTCGCTCTCGCCGATGGGTTCGATCGTCGCGATCGGCGACGACGTCTGGGTGAAGTCGCCGTCCAGCGACTGGCAGGCCGCCGATCCGTCGTCGAGCGACCCCATCATCGCCGGCCTCAGCACCACCGCGAAGGACGTCACCGCGATGGACCCCGCCGAGACGGCGAAGGCCATCACGGGCGAGTTCACCGTGACCGGCACCGGCGAGCGCCTCGGCCAGAAGGTCTACCTCGTCAGCGGCACCGTCGAGCAGGCGGGCACGCCGGTCGAGGTCGTGTTCGAGGTCACCGACGACTACGTCAACCTCGCCTCGACCAGCTCCGCGACCGTGCAGGGACAGTCGGTCGACGTCGCCCTCGAGATCACCGAGTGGGACGTGAAGCAGGACATCGTCGCGCCGCTCTGATCGCACGGGATACGCGAAGGGCCGGAGCGCACGCTCCGGCCCTTCGCCGTCACCACGACGGTGGCGGAGGAACGAACGGAGGCCGTCGATGCACCTCAGATATGACCCAGAAGCGGACGCCGCCTACCTCCCGGTCGGGCGCGAGCTCCACGCGGGTGAATCCGTCGCGCAGGTACCGGAGATACGCAACCCGCACGGAGCAGGGGAGATCATCCTCGATTTCGACGCCGACGGGCATCTTCTCGGCGTCGAGATCCTCCAGGCGTCGAAGCTCCCCCGGGCCGAAGACCTCGATCGGGCCCGACGCACCACGGTGTAGATCGCCGCGCCCTCGACCGCAATGTAACATTACAGCGCACGAATGCGGCGGGTACTCGTGGGAGGAGCCAGTCTCAGTTGATCGGCTGCTCGCGTAGCGGGAAGGGCGTCCGGCTCCGCCAGTGGGCCGGCATCATCACCGGATGCTACTCCCAATGAACGAGAGGACCGGATCATGACGCTCCACTCAGGACGATGGATCGCCTCCGCGACCCTGCTGATCGTGGCCATCGCTGTGCTCATCCTGCGTATGCAGGGTCTCATCAGCGACACCGCCAGTTCGATACTGATGGCGGCGCTGCTGGCGATCGCCATCGCCGTCGGGATCGCGATGTCGATCCGACGCCACCGGCGGTCGCGGTCACGCACGCACTCCGACTGACGGAGCACCGGATCGGCTTCGTCGTGCCCGTCTAGTAGGCGACGGGAGGCACCTCGGCCCAGACCGCGCGGTCGCCGGCGGAGGGGGCATCGGGGATGCGGCCCGTGCCGTCCGGCTCCGGGATCGCAGCGAGCAGCGCCTGCGTGTAGGGGTGCCGCGGCGCCGCCCAGAGCTCGTCGGTCGGCCCCGATTCGAGCACCCTCCCGCCGAACATGACGAACGTGCGGTCGGCGATGCGGCGCACGACGGCGAGGTCGTGGGAGATGAAGAGCATCCCCGCACCGGACTCGGCCACGAGATCGCGCATGAGTCCCGCGACACTCGTCTGGGTGGAGGCGTCGAGGGCGGAGATGGGCTCGTCGGCGACGAGCAGCGACGGCCGCGCCGCGAGCGCTCGGGCGATCGCGATGCGCTGCTTCTGGCCGCCGGAGAACTGATGCGGGAAGCGGGTGCGCACCTCGGCGGGCAGTCCGACCCGCTCCAGCCACTCCTCCACTGTGGAACCGGCGGCACCGCGCGCACGGGCGGTCGCGATGCCGTCGGAGATCTGGTCGCCGATCCGCCGGCGCGGGTTCAGCGAGGTCGCCGGGTCCTGGAAGACCATCTGGATGCCCGTGAGCGCCGTGTCACGACGACGGATCCCCAGCGGCGCGACGGGGGCGCCGCGGAACGACACCGTCCCGGCGGCGGTCTTCTCGATGCCGACGACGGCGCGGGCCAGGCTCGACTTGCCACTGCCGGACTCGCCCACGAGGGCGACCGTCTCTCCCGCCGCGACACTCAGCGAGACGCCGTTCACCGCGATCACGGGCGGGGTGCCCGGGTACCGCACCACCACGTCGCGGGCGTCGAGGACGCTGACCTCACTCATCCGCGGCCTCCTCGGGGCTCTCGTCGATGCGCGACCCTGGGAGGGCCGCGAGCAGCATGCGGGTGTACTCGTGCTGCGGGGCGCGGAAGAGCGTCTCCCGATCGGCGAGCTCGACGATGCGACCGTCCTTCATGACGGCGACCGTGTCCGCGATCGCACTCATCACGCCCAGGTCGTGGGTCACGAGCAGGACGGCGAGATTCCGCTCGATCGCGAGGTCGCGCAGGAGCTTCAGGATGCCGGCCTGCACCGTCACGTCGAGGGCGGTCGTCGGCTCGTCCGCGAGCAGCACCTCCGGATCGCACGCGAGGGCGCACGCGATCGCGATGCGCTGCCGCTGTCCGCCGGAGAACTGGTGCGGATACCGCTTCAGCGCCTCGACCGGGTTCGGCACCTGCACGGTCTGGAGCAGCTCCACCGCCCGCTCGCGCGCAGCGGCGCCCTTGAGGCCGAGGTGCACGCGCATGTGATCGGTGAGCTGCCGACCGACCGGCAGTTGCGGGTGCAGCGAGGCCGACGGGTCCTGGAAGACCATCGCGATGCGCTTCCCGCGGACGCGGTTGAGACCGCGTCGGTTACGACCGACGAGCTCCTCCCCCGCGAGCAGGATCGAGCCGCCGGTCTTCGCCTGTCGCGGCAGGAGGCCGAGCACCGCCAGGGAGGTGAGCGTCTTGCCGGAGCCGGACTCCCCCGCGAGGCCGTGGATGCGCCCTGGTTCGAGCTCCAGGGACACGCCCTTCACGAGCGGACGGCCGATGTCGATCGTGAGGTCGCGGATGCTCAGCGTCGCCGTGCTCTGCGCGGTCATGCGGGCACCCCCGTCGCGGAGGCGGTGTGCTCCGCCTTCTTCTCGTGTGTGATCTCGGCGGTCGGGTCGAGCACGTCGCGCATCGCGTCGCCGAGGAAGTTGAAGGCGAGCACCACGGTGAGGATCGCGAGGCCGGGGAATACTCCGAGCCACCAGGCGTCGAAGTTCTGCATCGCCCCGGAGATCATGGACCCCCACTCCGCCGTCGGCGGCTGCGCGCCGAGACCGAGGAAGGAGAGTCCCGAGAGGAGCAGGATCGCCGCGCCGATGTCGAGCGTCGCGAGCACGAGGACCGGGCCGGCGATGTTCGGCAGGATGTCGACGAAGAGCGTGCGCAGCGGCGAGTGGCCGAGCAGGCGGCCCGCGATCACATAGTTCTGCCCGCGGAGACCGAGCACGATGCTGCGGGTGACGCGGGCGTACTGCGGCCACGAGACCACGATCGCGGCGATGACGGCGTTGAACAGCGAGGGGCCGAGCGAGGCCGCGACCACCATGGCAAGGATCACGGTCGGGAACGCCATGAAGAGGTCGGTGATGCGCATGAGCGTCTCGTCGACGGCGCGCCCGAAGTACCCGGCGACCGCGCCGACGAGGGTGCCGATGATGAGGGCGGCGATCACGAGCATGAGCGCGAGCGGCAGACTCACCGTCGCGCCGGTCATCAACCGGGAGAAGATGTCGCGGCCGTTGCCGTCGGTGCCGAGGATCGTGTCGATTCCCGGCGGCTGCAGACGGGGCAGCACCTGCGCGTTCGGCGGGTAGGGCACCCACCACTGCGCGGTGAAGGCGACGATGATCCACGCACCGGCGATGACGGTGCCGATGATGCCGAGCGGGGTGCGCCAGGCGCGCGGCCAGCGGAAGCGGAAGCGTCCGGCGGGGGTCGCTGCGGCGATGCGGCTCATGCGATCCTCACTCTCGGGTCGAGCACGCCGTAGAGCAGGTCCACGATGAAGTTGATGAGGAGGTAGATGACACCGACCACGAGACCGACCCCCATGATGCCGGGCAGGTCGAGGTTCGCGGCGGAGTTGTAGGCGTAGGTGCCCAGCCCCGGCCAGGCGAACACCGACTCGACGAGCACCGTTCCGGAGAGCAGGGCCCCGAACGCGACACCCACCACCGTGAGGATCGGCAGCGAGGCACCGCGGAGCACGTAGTCGAGGATGACGCGCATCGCCGGCAGGCCCTTGGCCCGGGCCGCGCGCACGTAGTCGCTGCCGAGGACCTCGAGCACCGAGGTCCGGATGAAGCGGGTGAGCAGTCCGATGGTCACGAGCGAGAGCACCATGACCGGCAGCGCGAGGTGCGCGAGGGCGTCGAAGAAGCCCACCGCGTCGCCGTTCAGGAGGTAGTCGACCGTGTAGAGCCCGGTCACGCGGGGAGGCGGGGTGATCGACGGCGAGATGCGTCCGGAGCCCGGGGCGATGCGCAGCTCCAGGAAGAACACGTAGAAGCTGACCAGCGCGAGCCAGAAGGTCGGGACGCTGAGCCCGACGAGCGTGACGACGCGGATGACCTGGTCGGTGACGAGTCCGCGGCGGTACGCGGCGAGGGTGCCGAGCACGATGCTGACCGCGAGGCTGACGATGATCGCGCCGATCGCGATCTCGATCGTCGCGGGCACGGCGGTGGCGAGGTCGCTGGTGACCGGGCGTCCGGTCACCAGCGACGTGCCGAGGTCCCCGCGGAGCAGGTTCCCCATGTAGATGAAGTACTGCACGAACAGTGGCTGGTCGAGTCCGTTCGCCTTGATGAACGCCTCGCGCGTCGCGGGGTTCTGCGACGCGCCCTCACCGAGCGCGGCCGAGACCGGGTCTCCCGGCACCAGGTTGGTGAGCGCGAACGTGACGATCGTCACGCCCACCAACAGGAGCAAAGAGGTCCCGGCCCGCCGCAGCAGGTATCCGACGAGAGGCGAGCGGCGCCGCTGCGCCTGCCTCTGCACGGCCACTGTCGTCATGACGATCCGTTCAGCCGGCCGGCTGGATCTCGGCGATGTCCATCTCCCACACGGAGTTGTAGACGGCGCCGGACACGCTGGAGGCGGAGGAGATGTTGCGACCGGGGACGATCAGCGGCACGAACGGGCCCTCGGCCTGCATGGCCTCGGCGAACTCGGTGAAGGCCTCGGTGCGCTGCTCGGCGTCGGTCGCGGCGGCCGCACCGGCGGCGATGCCCGCGATCTCCGGGTTGGCCTCGGCCGCCCAGCCGGCGCGGAGGCCGACCTTCAGACCCGGGGCGAAGGGCAGGAAGTTCGCGGAGTCGGCGTAGTCCGGACCCCAGAACCACAGGCCGAAGCCCTCGGTCCCGTTGACGTACGCGTCGAGCTCGGTCGCGAACGGTGCCGGAGCGAGGTCGACCGCGATGCCGGCGTCCTCGAGCTGCGCCTGGATGCGCTCGGCGAGCGGGGTGAACTCCACGCCGCCGACCGGGTAGTCGTTCGGGAACTGGAGCTTGAGGGTCTGACCGGTGTATCCGGCCTCCTCCAGCGCGGCCTTCGCCTTGTCGAGGTCCTGCTCCACGCCGCTGTCGAGGGCACCCTCGAAGCCGGGCGGGATGACGCCGGTCGCCTGGACCGCACCGGCACCGGCGAGCTCGAGCAGCGCGTCGTAGTCGAGCGCGTAGCGGATGGCCTCCGCGATCTTCACGTTCGCGAGGTCGCCGCCGGCCTCGCCCTGGTTGAGCAGCAGGAAGATGGTCTGGCCGGAAGGCACCGAGTCGACGCTGATGTCGTCGCCGAGACCGGCGACCTGGTCGCCGTTGAGGTCCATCGCGACCATCGAGTCGCCGCCCTTGAGGTTGGCGAGCTGGGTCGCGCTCTCCGAGACGTTGCGCACGACGACGCGGCTGTAGGCCGACTCCTCGTCGCCGTTGTACTCGTCGTTGCGGGTGAGCACGACCTGCGAGCTGAGGTCGAGCGTGTCCAGCACGAACGGGCCGGATCCGGCGGACTCGCCGTCGAGGAAGCCCTGGGC
Source organism: Microbacterium sp. str. 'China' (assembly GCF_002993305.1). Taxonomy (NCBI): domain Bacteria; kingdom Bacillati; phylum Actinomycetota; class Actinomycetes; order Micrococcales; family Microbacteriaceae; genus Microbacterium; species Microbacterium sp. str. 'China'. Next base: position 3,420,720 of record NZ_CP027434.1, read on the forward strand.
GCTGTCGGAGCCGTCGGTGCTCCCGCCGTTCTCCATGACGACGTCGGCATTGACGATGCCGAGCGCCGGGTTCGCGAGGATCGCGGGGAGCTGCAGCAGCGGGGTCTCCGAGGTGAACCGGATGGTCTTGTCGTCGACCTCTTCGATCCTCAGGCCGCCGAGCAGGAAGTTGGGCTTGGCGTCTTCCATCCCCTGGATGCGCTGCAGCGAGAACACGACGTCCTTCGCCTCGATGGGCGAGCCGTCGGAGAACACGCGGTCGCCTTCGAGCGTGAAGGTGAACTCGGTCGCCTCGTCGTTCTGCTCCCACGACGCGAGGCCGGGGACCGGAGTGGACACGTCGGAGCCCTCGAAGTCGACGAGGGTCTCGTACAGCGCCTTCGCGATCATGTTGCCGGTCGGGTCGTACGTGTGACCCGGGTCGGTGGTCTCGATGGAGAACGCGGTGTCGATGACGAGGGAGTCGGACCCCTGGGACGACTCGGAGTTGTTCGCGGAGTTCCCCCCCGAGCAACCTGCGAGCGCCAGGAGCGCGACGGCTCCGAGCGCGATGACCGGCGTGATACGGCGTGACGACATCAGGGCCTCCAAGGGCGAGGAGTACATTCGGGTGCGGCCGCCACCGATGTGGACGACCGGGGATCAGATTCGCATCATATGCGACGATGTGTCCAGCAAGTGCGCGTCACACAGGCACGCATTGTCGAGAACCTCGGATGTGAGGAGCAATATGTCCAGCAAGGACGCGGATCCGTCGAAGCAATCTGGACGAAGTGCCGCCCCCTTGGACGAGACGGCGTACAGAATCCTCGATGTGCTGCGCGATAACGGTCGCGTCTCGATCGCCGCGCTGGCCGAGAAGGTGGGCATCTCGCGGGCCAGCGCGTACACGCGGGTCGAGTCGCTCGTGCACGACGGCGTCATCACCGGATTCAGCGCACGCGTGGATCAGGCCAAGGCGGGGCTGTCGATCGGGGCCCTCGTCTTCGTGACGGTCATGCCGCAGGCCTGGGCGTCGTTCCGGGAGCGGATCATCGAGATGCCGGACGTGGAGTGGTGCGCGATCACGACCGGGGAGCACGACGCGATGCTGCTCATCCGCGCGGTCGACGTGAGCGGTGTGCACGAGTTCTCGACGGGGGTCATCGCGCAGCTTCCCGAGGTGCGGACGGTGGTCAGCGTCGTCGTGCTCGACGAGGTCATCCGGCGGCCCTACCTGCTTCCCGGCGACCTGCCGGAGCGGCAGACGGAGGTTCCGCTCGGGATGACGCGATGGACGCCCGCCTCGCCGGGGCGGGACGCGCTCCCGCCGCGCTGAGTCAGGCGGCCGGGATCTCCTCGACGACGCTGAGCTGCGGGAGGCCGTGCATCTCGTAGTGCTCCACCAGGCGGATGCGGCCGTCCTCGGTCAGCTCCAGCTCGCTCTCGCCGTCACCGGTGACCACGGTGCCGTCGGCCCTGAGCACATGGACGAACGAGACCCAGATCGTGTCGCCGGTACGCGTACCCACGAACTTCCCGAAGGTGACCGTGTCGCCCTCGTAGCCGCCCCAGATCGCGCCGTCGCGTTCGAAGTACTCGAAGACGCTGGGGGCATCGGGATCGACGGCCGATGTCGTGGACGAGACCATGCGGAAGCGTCGGCCGTCGAGGGAGGGGAGAGTGGCGGTGGCAGTCACCCCTCGATTATGGGGGATCGACGGCCGCGGCTCGCGTCGTCGGACGCGGCCGGTACCGTGGTCGCATGGAGTGGATCGCAGACCCCGGCGTCGGCGCGTGGCTGCGGGAGACCCTCGACGACGGTCTGGGCAGCATGCACGCGGTCGTCCCCCGCGGCTTCCCCGCGTACGCCCGGATCTTCCATCCCGCCGCGGTGCGGGAGAGTCCCACGGCGGCGGATCCCGAGGTGCGCGTCAGCTGGGCGGACACCGCGGCCGCCTTCGGCACGACGATGCACGCAGAGGCGCAGTGGCACCGGATCGTGCGCACTCCCATCGACGCCGACTGGCGGACCCGCATCGCTCCGGACGGCCGCGAGTTCACGGCGCCGATGGAGGGCGCGCTCGACAGCGACCTCGTGACGGTCCTGGCCGGGCACCTCGCCGCCCACACCGCGACACCGGACGACGGGGTCGTCGCACTCTGGGAGGGGTTCGGCGGTCTGGTCGGCTTCTTCGGAGACGGGCCGTCCCGTGTCTTCCTCACGTTCAGCGAAGACCCGCACCATCAGGCGATGCTCGACCGCAGCACGCACGACCCCTTCAACAACGTCTTCCGGAAGCCCACCTGGCAGGACGGCATCCTCTCGCGCGAGATCTCCGAAGGGCCCCGGCTGCAGCTCCCCGGGCGCGACTACGTGCTGTTCTCCGGGGGTACCAGGGCCTTCGCGGATCCGGACTGGGTGCTCGGCGTGCCGTGGCGCGACCGGGTCGGCGAGGAGCACGGCTTCCCGCCCGCCGCTCAGAGCCCGAACATCCTGTGGCCCGCCGATCGCGCCTGGGTGATGGTCTCGGAGATCGACTACGACTCCACCATCGTGGCGGGCTCGCCCGACCTCATCCGCGCGATCTGCACGGACGAGCGGCTGGAGGCGAAGGCACTTCGCGAGGGCGCCGACCTCACGTGGGACGCCGACGAGGTCAACCGATGACGTCTCCGCAGGCGTCGGCGTCGTTCGATGCGCGGCCCCTCACCGACCCGGTCGACCCGGCCGCCGTCCGCGCCTTCACGGCGGAGCTCCGGTCCCGGCGGACGACCGGCATGGCGGTGTCGTCGATCATCGCCATCGTGGCCGTGGCGATCGCCGGGGTCGTGCTGCTCCCGATCCTCGCTTCCGTGGTGGTGGCGCTGGCAGCGAGCAGCGGCTCTCCCGCCGCAGCGGCGATCCCGCTCGTGCTCCTCTTGCTGGTGGCCGCGGGAGTGGGGGTCCTCATCTGGATGGGCGTCCGCAACGCGCGCACCGCCCGGTACCGCCTGCACCGGTTCGCCCAGGCCAACGGCATGACCTACGAGCCGCGCGTCGACGATCCACCGCTGCCCGGCATGATCTTCCACCTCGGCCGTTCGCGGCTGGCCACCGACCTGGTCCGCGGGGCGAACCCGCGCTTCGTGGAGTTCGGCAACTACCAGTACACGGTGCAGTCCGGGAAGAACTCGACGACGTATCGCTGGGGCTACGTGGCCGTGAAGCTGGACGTGCCCCTGCCGAACATCGTGCTCGACGCGAAGGGCAACAACGGCTTCGGCTCCAACCTGCCGGCCTCGTTCCAGCGGGCGCAGCGTCTGTCGCTCGAGGGCGACTTCGACCAGCACTTCATCCTGTACTGCCCTGACGGCTACGAGCAGGACGCGCTCTACCTCTTCACGCCCGACATCATGGCGCGCTTCATCGACAACGCCGCGCAGCTCGACGTCGAGATCGTCGACGACTGGCTGTTCCTCTACACGCCCCGCCGCGCCTCCACGCTCGACCCGGCGACCTGGGCGTGGCTGTTCGGGACGGTGGGGGCACTCTTGACCAAGCTCGACCAGTGGGCGCGGTGGCGCGACGACCGTCTCGCCGCCGCCACGACGCCCGGCGGCCACGCGCTCCCGTTCGCTCCGCCGGCCGGGATGATCACTCCACCGCCGGGTGTCGCGCCGCAGGGTCGGCGCCTCAAGCGCACGGGCACCTGGGTGCCGATCCTCGTGGTGATCGGATTCGCGGTCTTCTGGATGCTCAGCCGCTGGAACTGACGACGAACCCGATGTGGGGGTGGGTGCCGTTCTGGGGAACCGACGCCCACCCCATCCCCCCTCGGGATCGAAAGGAATTCGACGTTCCCTCCGCATTGACGGTTCGACCGTCCCGCCCGTGGTCAGCTGGGGACTGACGCTGCGTGGCGATACCCGGATGGTATACCGGCGGACGTTGCACCCGGTTGCGTTCATGCGCGGGAATGCACTTTCCCGCGCGGCGCTCAGCGGTGCATCGAGCTGTCGGCCGCGGCCCCGCTCGCGGTCTCCACGGCCAGGACCGCGTCGAGCGTCTGCCAGGCGCCCGCAGCGCGCATCGCCTCTCCGACCTGCCGCGCGCGATCCCTGAACGTCGGCTCGGCCAGCACCCGGCGCACGGCTTCGGCCACCTGCCCGGGCTTCGGCGCGTTCGTCCGCAGGTTGATGCCCACCCCGGTCCACCCGACTCGGGCGGAGACCTCGACTTTGTCCTCCGTCTGCCCCGCGACCACCAGCGGGACGTCGTGGGCCAGGGCCTGCTGCACCCCGCCGAAGCCTCCGTTGGTGACGAACACGTCGACCTCCGGCAGCAGCCGGTCGTAGGGCAGGTACTCGGCGACGCGGACGTTGGCCGGCAGCTCCGCCGGGAGCGCGTCGACAGGGCGCCCACCGGTGGAGACGACCACGAGGGCGTCCGTCCCAGCGAGCCCGGCGATGGTCGGCAGCACGAGCTGACCGAAATCGGCGTTGGCGATGGTGCCCTGACTGACGTGGATCACGGGCCGCCGTCCGTCCAGGTCGGACCACCACTCGGGCAGTGGCACGCTCGACGACGCCGCGGGCAGGGGTCCGGCGAAGTGCACGGACGCCGGGAGGTCGGAGCGCGGGTACTCGAACGCCGGCACCGAGAACTGCACGTACGCGTCGGCGCGGCCCGCCCAGTCGAGCACGAATCCGCCGAGATCGCGGCCGACCGCTTCGCGCGCCATGGCGTCGGCCTCCTTCTGCACGCCGCCGAAGATCACGCGCTCCGCCACGGTACGGAGGAAGGCGTTGCGCATCCGGCCGAGCGGCCCGCGCATCGGCGTGACTCCGAGCCCGAACGGGGCCGTGTCGACGCTGCGGGCGCCGAGCGGGAAGATCCCGAGGACCACGACTGGGGGCCGCTCGGCCTTCGGCAGCCGCTGCAGCAGCGCCGCACCGACGAACAGCGGTTCGGTGAGGACGGCGTCGATGCGGTTCCGCGCCAGCTCGGCGCGCACGGCGTCGAGCTGAGCCCTCCCCGGGCGGATGAAGAGAGTGCTCATGTCGAAGCGGAGGGCGGCCACCCCGGTGAGGCCTTCGCGCTCGGGGAACGCGCCGTTCGCGTCGTCGAGGTCGACGTCGGCCTCCGTCGGCAGCGGGCGGAACCGCGCTCCCGCCGCGGTCACCTGCTCCTCGTAACGGGTGCTCGTGAGGAAGAGGACCTCGTGCCCGCCCGCGACCAGGTGCCTGGCGACCTGCAGCAGCGGGAGCACATGCCCGTGGGCGGGGGTGCAGGTGAGGAGGTAACGGGACATGGCGGCTCTCTCGATAGGGTTGGTTGTACCGTTGAAGTATTCATCACCCTTTGAGGAAAGTCAATGACGTCGAGTGCACGCCCCTACCGCTCCGCCCTGCGGACCCGACAGGCCGAGGAGACCCGCGCGCGCATCGTCGCGGCAGCCGCCCGCCTGTTCGCCGCGCAGGGATACCAGGCGACGACGATCTCGGCGATCGCCAAGGAGGCCGGCGTCTCCGCGGAGACGGTGAAGACCACGGCGGCGAAGGCGGAGTTGCTCATCGCCGCCTTCGAGGTCACCTTCTCCGGCTCGGAGGCCGCCGAGACCCTCGCCGACACCGAGGCCGGCTCCGGGCTGACCACCCTTCCCGACGACGTCTTCCTCGACGCCGTCATCACGCAGATCGCCGCCGCGAACGAGCGCGGGCATGCCCTCTGGACGGTCCTCCTGGGCGCGGCGCTCTCCGACCCGGTCGTCGATGCCGCCCTGCAGCGCATCCTTGCGAACCGGGCGGCGGACTACCGGGGGTTCGCGGCGGAACTGCAGCGCCGGGGCATCGTCGACTCGGACCACGACGGCGACGCCCTCGCCGACGTGCTGTCGTTCCTGCTCTCACCGGAGAGCCACCAGCAGCTCGTCGTGCAGTCCGGCTGGTCGCCGGACCGCTATCGCTCCTGGCTGCGGAGCGCTGTGCTCGCCGCGGCCTCTCCGTCGGCGTGACGGCTCACCGCGCGGACCAGCCGCCGTCCATCGTGTAGCTCGCGCCGGTCACCATCCCGGCGGCGTCGGCGGCGAGCCAGACGGCAAGGCCCGCAACCTCCTCCGGCTCCACGAGGCGTTTGATCGCGGCTTCGGTGAGGAGCACCTTCTCCAGGACCTCGCTCTCCGGAATGCCGTGCACCCGCGCCTGGTCGGCGATCTGGCGCTCGACGAGAGGCGTGCGCACGTATCCGGGATTGATGCAGTTGCTCGTGACGCCGTGCGCGGCACCCTCCAGCGCCGTCACCTTCGACAGCCCTTCCAGGCCGTGCTTGGCCGCCACGTAGGCCGCCTTGAACGGCGAGGCGCGAAGACCGTGGACGCTCGACATGTTGATGATCCGCCCGAAGCCCCGCTCGTACATCCCCGGGAGTACGGCCCGGGTCAGCAGGAACGGCGCCTCGAGCATCAGCTGCAGGAGAAGCGAGAAGCGGGCGGGGTCGAAGTCCTCGATCGGGCTGACGTGCTGCACGCCCGCGTTGTTGACGAGGATGTCGGTGTCGAGGCGGAGTGCGGCCAGTGCATCGCGGTCGGTGAGGTCGACCTGCCACGCCTGCCCGCCGATCTCGTCGGCGAGGGCTTCGGCCGCGTCACCGTCGATGTCGGCGATCGTCACGCGGGCGCCCGCCTGCGCGAAGGCTCTCGCGCAGGCGGCACCGATCCCGCTCGCTCCCCCGGTGACGAGAGCACGACGTCCGTGCAGATCCGTCATGCGGCACTCGCAGCCGCGGTGCGTGCGTTCGTGCGGGCGGCATCCGCGTCGTCGATGGCCTGCAGGGACACGCCCTTCGTCTCCCGCAGCGAGAGCACCGCGATCGCCGTGACGATGCAGGCGAACACGATGTAGAGCGCGATCGGCAGCCAGGAGCCGAAGTCCCGGAGCCACTGGATCGCCAGGATCGGCGCCAGCGACCCGGCGAGGATCGCCGTGACCTGCGACCCCAGCGAGACGCCGGAGTACCGCATCCGCGTCGGGAACAGTTCGGCCATGACCGCCGGCTGCGGCGCGTACATGAACGCGTGGAAGCAGAGGCCGATGGTGACCGCGAGCACGATGAGCCCGGGGTTCAGGGTGTCGAACATCGGGAAGGCGAAGAAGGCCCAGGTCGCGCTGAGGATCGCGCCGGTCAGGTACACGGGCTTGCGGCCCCAGCGGTCGGCGAGCCGCCCCGCCTGCGGGATGATCGCGAAGTGCACGACATGCGCGATGAGCAGAGCGAGCAGCAGCTGACTGGTGTCGTACTCGTGGACGGTCTTCAGGTAGACGATCGTGAAGCTGACGACGATGTAGTAGACGATGTTCTCGGCGAAACGGAGGCCCATCGCCTGAACGATCCCGATCGGATACCGGCGCAGCACCTCGACGACGCCGTAGGAGGTGGCCTTCTCCGCCTCGACCTGCGCCTTCGCCTCCAGGAAGATCGGAGCCTCCTCGACGTTGCGGCGGATGTAGTAGCCGACGAGCACGATCACCGCGGAGAGCCAGAAGGCGATGCGCCAGCCCCACTCGAGGAACGCCGCCGAGCTCATCGCCCACGAGCTCACGAGGAGCACGAGCGTGGCGAGCAGATTGCCGACGGGAACCGCGGCCTGGGGCCAGCTCGACCAGAACGCGCGCGACCGGTCGGGGCTCTGCTCCGCGACCAGGAGGACGGCCCCGCCCCACTCGCCCCCGACAGCGAAGCCCTGGATGAAGCGCAGCGCGACGAGCATCGCGGGCGCCCAGTAGCCGATGCTCTGGAAGCCGGGGAGGCACCCCATGAGGAAGGTCGCGGCGCCGACGATGATGATCGTGGCCTGCAGCGTGGGCTTGCGGCCGAAACGGTCGCCGATCTGACCGAAGACGATGCCGCCGAGCGGCCGCGCGATGAAGCCGACCGCATACGTCACGAAAGCGGCGATGATGCCGTCGAGCGGCGATCCGGTGGCCGGGAAGAAGTAGGTGCCGAAGACGAGGCTGGCGGCGGTCGCATAGAGGAAGAACTCGTACCACTCGACGACGGTGCCGGCCATGGAGGCGGCGACGACGCGCTTGAGCTTCGAGGAGGACGGGGCGGCGGCGGGGTGACCGGAGGCGCGGGTGGGGGCGGTCATTTCTCTCCTTCGGTGTCGACGGTGACACATCCGTTCCAGTGTCGGCACCGGCTCGACTTGCAGCAATGCCCAGTGGCGCGCAGCGGCTGTGCATAATTGCAGCATGGATGCGGCGAAGAGGCCTCGTGCCGACGATCTGCTCGTGCTGCTCGCCGTCGCCCGCACCGGCCGGTACACGAGCGCCGCCGCACACCTCGGTCTCGATCACACGACGGTGGCGCGCCGCATCGCCGCCCTCGAGGACGCGCTCGGCGGACGGGTCGTCGCGCAATCCGCGTCCGGGTGGGAACTTACCGACCTCGGGCGCACCGCCGCCGAGACGGGTGGACGCATCGAGGCCGCGCTGTCCCAGCTCGACTCCGCCCCCGGCGAGACTCCTGACCCGATCGCCGGCGTCGTGCGCATGTCCGCCACCGACGGCTTCAGCGCCTACATCGCCGCCCCCGCGATCGCAGAGCTGCGCCGAGCACACCCACGGCTGACGGTCGAGATCGTCGCGGCCACGCGGAGGGCCGCCGAGCACCGCGCCGGGCTCGACCTGGAGGTGGTCGTGGGCGCGCCCCAGACCCGCCGCGCGCAGGCCGTGAAGCTCGGCACGTACACCCTCGGTATGTACGCCTCGCGGGACTACCTCGACCGGACCGGCACCCCGGCATCGCGCGCCGAGGTGGAGCAGCACCGACTCGTGTACTTCGTCGACTCGATGCTTCAGGTGGATGCGCTCGACCTTCCGCGCCGCCTCGTCCCCGGCATGCAGGACGGCCTCACCTCGACCAACGTCTTCGTGCACGTCGAGGCCACCCGCGCGGGAGCCGGGATCGGCCTGCTCCCCTGCTTCGCCGCGGACCGGCACCCGGATCTTGTGCGCCTGCTGCCCGAGGTCTTCGCCGAGAAGCTCCCGTACTACATGGTCGCGCGGCCCGAGTCGCTGCGGCTCCCCGCGGTCGCGGCGCTCGCCGAGGCCCTGCGTGCCCGCACGCGTGCCGCGAAGGCGATGCTCGACGGGGCCGGCTGAGCGCCGGTCAGAGCAGCTCGGACACGAGGGTTTCGATGCGGCCGCGGATGTCGTCGCGGATCGACCGGACGGCGTCGATCCCCTGGCCGGCAGGGTCGTCGAGCACCCAGTCCTCGTAGCGCGTGCCGGGGAAGAACGGGCAGGCGTCACCGCAGCCCATCGTGATCACGACGTCCGACGCCTGCACGGCCTCAGTCGTGAGCACCTTCGGCTGCTCGGCCATGATGTCGATGCCGACCTCCGCCATCGCCGCCACCGCGACGGGGTTGATCTCCGCAGCGGGCATCGACCCGGCGGAGCGCACCTCGATGCGGTCGCCGGCGAGGTGCCGGAGGAAGCCGGCGGCCATCTGCGAGCGCCCCGCGTTGTGGACGCAGACGAAGAGGACGGAGGGTCGGTGCGGTGCGTTCACGGGGCCAGCGTATCCCGTTCGAATCGCCTGATTGGCTGCATCTCCGGCCGAAATGGGACCAATCGGGCGATTCGAAGTCAGTACCCGTGCTCGACGGCGAAGTCGCGCAGGACGCCGTCGGTGCCGTCGCCGCCGAGGAAGGTCGAGGTCTGCAGCGTCACCGTCTCGGTGAACCCGTTCGGACCCGGCACGGTGATCTCCAGCGGATAGGTACCGCCGAACGCGGGGATCCGCGGCACCTTATCGCCATCCGCGAGAGCCCGGGCCGCGAGGAACGCGGCGCTGACGTCCACATCGTGGATGCGGTATACCGTGTCAGCGGGGAGGAGCTCGACGCCGCTCGCGTCCAGCCCGAAGTCCTCCTCGGAGGTCACGATGGCGTAGTCGTCCGCACCCCGTTCGTTCGCGCTCGTCCGTCGGAGCTCGACCGTGTCGGTGTGCTCGGCGCCCGCCATCTCGTAGGTGACGGTCGCAGTGCCGCTCTTCCCGTCCTCCGTCGCCGTCACGTCGTCGACGGAGAGGATCTTCGGCCGGTCCTCGATCTGCGTGTAGACGCCGCTCCTGGTGAGCAGTAGAGCGAGCGGCTGCTCGAAAGCCACCGCCGGGTAGAGGTTCTCGGCTGCGCTCTCCTCGTCCCCGGCGGCGAGGAGCGCGAAGACGAAATCGACGGAGGAGCGTACGCCGTCCTCTGCCGAGAAGAGCTCGACATCGGTCGACGACGGCGTCGGAGACGGCGGGGCGGCAGGCATGCAACCGACCAACACCAGGGCCAGAACCACGGCCGGGGCCAGGACGCTCGGCAGTCGTCTCCGGGGAGATCGGGACGAGCTCATGTGCACCTCGGATCGGACTCGGCGTCGTGGCCGGCCTTCCGCGGCACGGCTCCCCGAGCCTACGGAACGGGATCGGCGCCGATCAACACCGCGCGCCCATCGCTCCCCGGCGAACCGGCCGGCAGGGACGTGTCAGGCCAGGCCGAGGCCCGCCAGCTCGGCGGGGTCGAACATCCGCGAGCGGATGAGGAACCGCATCCCCGTCGGACCTTCGACGCTGAACCCGGCGCCGCGTCCCGGCACGACATCGATCGTCAGGTGCGTGAACTTCCAGTACTCGAACTGCGAGGCCGACATGAAGACCTCGACCGGACCATCGAGTCCCAGGTCAAGGGCACCGAGGAGCACGTCGCCGGGGCCGGTGAGGAACATCCCCACCGGGTAGCACATGGGCGCGGAGCCGTCGCAGCAGCCGCCGGACTGGTGGAACATGAGCGGCCCGTGCTGCGCGGTGAGCTGCCGGACGAGCGCGGCGGCGGGGTGGTCACCGCGACGCGGGCGGGCGTGATCGGACTGGCCATGAGACTCCTTGCGTAATGCCGGGGTGCGGGACGGCAGCTGCGGCCCGCCGTCCCGCACCCCAGCGTCGACGATCAGAAGAAGCCCATCGGGCCTTCCGCGTACGAGACGAGGAGGTTCTTCGTCTGCTGGTAGTGGTCGAGCATCATCTTGTGGTTCTCGCGCCCCACCCCCGACTGCTTGTACCCGCCGAACGCGGCATGGGCCGGGTACTGGTGGTACGTGTTCGTCCACACGCGACCCGCCTCGATCGCCCGGCCTGCGCGGTACGCGGTGTCGCCGCTGCGACTCCACACCCCGGCCCCCAGGCCGTACAGGGTGTCGTTCGCGATCGAGATCGCGTCGTCGAAGTCGTCGAACGAGGTGACCGAGAGCACCGGACCGAAGATCTCCTCCTGGAAGATCCGCATGTCGTTCGTCCCCTCGAACACGGTCGGCTGCACATAGAAGCCGTCGCTGAGGTCGCCGCCGAGGTCGGCGCGCTCGCCTCCCGTGAGCAGCCGGGCCCCGCCCTGCTTCCCAATGTCGATGTAGCTGAGGATCTTCTCCAGCTGATCGTTCGAGGCCTGCGCGCCGATCATGGTCGCGGGGTCGAGCGGATTGCCCTGCACGACCTTCTTCACACGCTCGAGGCCGTCGGCGAGGAACCCGTCGTAGATCGAGCGCTGGATGAGGGCGCGTGACGGGCAGGTGCAGACCTCGCCCTGGTTGAGCGCGAACATCGTGAAGCCCTCGAGCGCCTTGTCGTAGAACGGGTCGCTCGTGGAGCGGGCGACGTCCTCGAAGAAGACGTTCGGGCTCTTGCCGCCGAGTTCCAGGGTGACGGGGATGAGGTTCTGCGAGGCGTACTGCATGATGAGGCGGCCGGTCGTGGTCTCCCCGGTGAAGGCAACCTTGCGGATGCGCTTGTGCTGGGCGAGCGGGGCGCCGGCCTCGATGCCGAAACCGTTCACGATGTTGACGACTCCGGCCGGCAGCAGGTCGCCGATGATGTCGAACAGGAACAGGATCGACGCGGGCGTCTGCTCCGCGGGCTTGATGACGATGCAGTTGCCCGCGGCGAGCGCCGGCGCCAGCTTCCACACGGCCATGAGGATCGGGAAGTTCCATGGGATGATCTGCCCGACGACGCCGAGCGGTTCGTGGAAGTGGTATGCGACGGTGTTCTCGTCCAGCTGGCTGATGCCGCCCTCCTGCGCGCGGAGCACCCCGGCGAAATAGCGGAAGTGGTCGATCGCGAGCGGGATGTCGGCGGCGAGGGTCTCCCGCACGGGCTTGCCGTTCTCCCAGGTCTCGGCGACCGCGATCTCCTCCAGGTGCTGCTCCATCCGGTCGGCGATGCGGTTCAGGATCACGGAGCGCTCCGCGGGGCTGGTCTTGCCCCAGGCGGTGAAGGCCTTCCAGGCGACGTCGACGGCGCGGTCGATGTCCTCCACGGTGCCGCGGCCGACCTCGGTGAAGGGCTTGCCGTTGACGGGACTGATGTTCTCGAAGTACTGGCCCTTCGCGGGCTCGACGAACTCGCCGCCGATGTAGTGGCCGTAGCGGGGCCGATAGTTCGCGACCGCTCCGGGCTGCCCGGGGGCCGCGTAGGCGAGGGACACGTCTTCTTCGACGATGGTCATGGGGGTCTCCTTCGACGGGGGCGCCGCGGCGTCGATGCCACGGTGTTCCCTCGACGCTAGGCCGTCGCCCGTTGCACTCCCGCTGCGCAACGTTGCAGCCGGTTGCACCCCGTTCGAATCGCGCACTGTGCTGCATCCGCGGCCGAAATGGGGCCAATCGGGCGATTCGAATCAGGTGAGGCGCTCGATCCGGGTCACGAGGCCGGCACGACGCGGCGAGCGCGCCGGCAGCATCTCCAACGCGAGCCGCAGCACCTCCGCGTCCTCACTGCCCTCGGGGGTGTCGGCGTAGGCGAGCAGCACGTCCAGACTCGCCCCCGACAGCATGACCTCCCGCAGCGCCGCCCGGACCGAGTCACGGAACTCCTCCACGCCGGGTGAGGCCGACTCCGGCAGCACCGGCCCCCGATACGCCGTCAGAGCGACCCGGTGCGCCCCGCGATCCAGGAGGGAGAGCACGTCGTGGGCGTCGGTCTCCAGCGGCACCGGAAGACGATAGGGGCGGGACTCCGGCACGAGATCGGGGGCCGCCCGCTCCAGGACCTTCCGCAGACGCACCATCTCCGGCCGCAAGGTGTCCGGCGAGACCCCAGGGCCGTAGACGAGCTCGGCGAGTCGGTCGGCGGAGAGTCCCTGGCGGTGCACGGCCAGCATCAGGAGGATGGCGGCGTGCCGGGCGCTGAGCTCGGTGACCGCCTCCTCGTGCGCCGACACGGTCTCCAGCCGGGCGCGGTCGCGTCCGAGCACGTGCAGTCGCGCGCGGGCGAGGGGTTCCGGCGGCGTCCTGCCGGGCAGTCGTCGAGCCGGAGGCTCCGCCCGTCTCTGCATCCGGGCCACGAGGAGCTCGGACTCGACCGCTCGCGCCGTCGCGTCGACGAGCAGCCGGGCCTGCGGGGTCACCACCTCCGGTCCCCCGGTGATGTCGATCACGCCCAGGACCCGCTGCGTCTCCGGGTCGCGCACGGGCGCCGCGGTGCACGACCACGGGTGCACCAGTCGGTTGTAGTGCTCGGCCCCGCGGATCTGCACCGACCGTTCCAGGGCGAGAGCGGTGCCGGGGGCGCTCGTGCCCACGGCGTCCTCCGCCCAGTTCGCGCCGGCGACGAACCCCATGCCCTCGGTGAGGGACCGCAGCTGCGCGTCGCCCTCGATCCACAGCAGGCGCCCGGCCTGGTCCCCGACGGCGATCACGACCCCCGAGTCCTCGGAGTCGCCGGGAAGCAGCAGCGCGCGGATCATCTCCATCGCGGAGGCGAGTGGATGGTCCAGGCGATAGGCGTCAAGCTCGTCCTCGTGCAGATCGAGCGGCGGCAGCCCCTCCGGGCCGACGCGGCGACGCCAGGACCGCTCCCACGACTCACGCACGAGCGGACGCACCTCGCGGAGACGGTGATCGTCGAGATTCCCGGCGATGAGCTCCTCGTGCGCACGCTCGACGAGGAGGCGAGACGCCGTCGGCGACGCCTCCCGCGGATCGTGCCACGTCGCAGACACGCGTTCTCCGTTCCTGGAGCCGGGAGCGTGCCCTCAGTGTACGAGCAGGATCGACCGGGCGGAACAGCAGCGGCGGCGGTCAGGGCAGCAGCCCGGCCACGAGATCGTCGATCACGTCGTCGGTCGAGGTCTCCGGGTCGATCGGGGTGGTGAGCCGGTCGAGCAGCAGACCATCGATCGCGTAGTGGAACAGGGCGATCTCCCGCCGACCCCCGGGGAGACCCGCCGCGACGTTGAAGGCGACGTCCGCATCGAAGCCGGCACGCTGCCAGGCCCCGAGCACGGCGGCGAGTTCGGGACGACGAGCGCTCTCGAGCCGCAAGGCGAACAGGGCGAGGGTCACGTCGCGATCAGCCGTGAGGCGGCGCACGATGTCCCGGATGTAGTCGGCGAAGAGCTCCCGGCTCGGCGTGATCTCGGCCCTCCGCTCCAGGTCCTCGGGCGTCGGAGCCAGGCGTTCCCCGATGCGGTCGACGAGACCCTCGATCAGCGCCTCCCTGCTGCGGAAGTAGTTCGACGTCGTCCCCGCGGGGACGTCCGCCTCGGCGTCGACCGCGCGGTGTGTGAGCCCCCGGGATCCCTCGCGGGCGAGCACCGCCAGCCCCGCATCCGCGATCTGCCGTCGTCGCGGCTCATTCCTCGCCATGCCGCCACCCTAGCGCAATCACTACGACTGTTGTACTCTCAACCGCAACAGATGTAGTGATTGGAGAACGATGCGAGAGCTCGTGTACTACGCAGCGGTGACCCTGGACGGGTTCATCGCCGGGCCGGACGGGGAGTTCGACGCCTTCCTCGTCGAGGGCGACCACATGGACGGCATCAATGCCCGCTTCGCCGACACCCTGCCGACCGTGGCCGCCGAAGCCCTCGGCATCCCGCAGCGCAACGACGTGTTCGACACCGTGCTGATGGGCAGGAACACCTACGAGGTGGGCGGGCTCGCGAGCCCGTACCGGCACCTGCGGCAGATCGTCTTCAGCCGCACCCGCACCGCCGCGGCCGAGAATCTCGAGGTGACGGCGGAGGACCCGGTGCAGGTCGTGCGGCGCCTCAAGCGCGAGGAAGGCGGCGCGATCTGGCTGTGCGGCGGCGGCTCTCTCGCGGCGACGCTGGCCGACGAGATCGACCGGCTCATCCTGAAACGGCAGCCGCTGCTCTTCAGATCCGGGATCCCGCTCTTCGGCGACCGCCCCTATCGTCCGGAACGGTTCGATGCCGTGGAGACGACCCCCTATGAATCGGGCGTCGTGGTGACGGAGTACGTGCGACGGCGCGGGGAGTGATCCTGCCGTCAGCGGGTGCGTAGCCGGTCGAGGCCCGGATGGCAATACCGTTCTCGAATCCGTTCCCGGTTCCTATCGTGGTCCCATCACGAGTCAGGAGGCGCCATGAACGTCCACACCCCCACCAGCACTGGCTCCTCGCAGCGCGCCGACGCGGCCCACCCCGCCGCGACCGAGCCGGCCTGCGAGCGGATCGACTTCGACCGGTACGTCGTCGCGCACGACGCTCCCGTCGGATACATCGAGGTCGTGCCGCCGCTCTATGTCTGCTACCTCGGACACCCGTATCCTCGGGCTGTGGAGATCGCTCAGGTGTACGACTACGACCATGCCGTCAGCATCGTCAGTGCCATGGCCGCGGGTTCGCGCGACCACGCCCTCGCCGGATGAGCCGGGAGGTCTGGCCCGGGTCCGCGTACCCGCTGGGGGCCACCTTCGATGGTCAGGGCACCAACTTCGCCCTCTTCAGCGAGGGCGCGGAGCGCGTGGAACTCTGCCTCTTCGACGCGGACGGCACGGAGACACGGGTGCCGCTCACGGAGGTCGACGCGTTCGTCTGGCACGGCTACCTGCCCACGGTGCAGCCGGGACAGCGCTACGGCTACCGGGTGCACGGCCCCTACGACCCGGCCCAGGGACAGCGGTTCAACCCGAACAAGCTGCTCCTCGACCCGTACGCGAAGGCCGTCGCCGGCGACATCGACTGGGGTCAGTCCCTGTTCGGCTACGACTTCGGCGACCCCGATTCCCGGAACGACGACGACTCCGCGGCCGCGATGGCGAAGGGCGTCGTCGTCAGCCCGTTCTTCGAGTGGGGCGGCGACCGGCCCCTGAAGACGCCGTACGCCGACACGGTGATCTATGAGGCGCACGTGAAGGGGCTCACCCAGCGGCATCCCGAGGTGCCGGAGGAGCTCCGCGGGACCTACGCCGGCATCGCGCATCCGGCGGTCGTCGAGCACCTCCAGCGCCTCGGCGTCACCGCCTTGGAGCTGATGCCCGTGCACCAGTTCGTCAACGACTCGGTGCTGCAGGACAAGGGCCTGTCGAACTACTGGGGCTACAACACCCTCGGCTTCTTCGCCCCGCACAACGCCTATGCCGCCGGTGGTCAGGACGGCCAGCAGGTGCAGGAGTTCCGCGCCATGGTGCGCGCGCTCCACGAGGCCGGGATCGAGGTCATCCTCGACGTGGTCTACAACCACACCGCGGAGGGCAACCACCTCGGCCCGACGCTCTCGATGCGCGGGATCGACAACGAGGCGTACTACCGCCTCGAAGAGGACAAGCGCTACTACACGGACTACACCGGCACGGGCAACAGCCTGAACGCGGGCAACCCGCACGCCCTGCAGCTGCTCATGGACTCGCTGCGGTACTGGGTGACCGAGATGCACGTCGACGGCTTCCGCTTCGACCTCGCGGCGACCCTCGCCCGCGAGTTCTACGACGTCGACCGCCTGGCAGCCTTCTTCGAACTCGTGCAGCAGGATCCGATCGTCTCCCAGGTGAAGCTCATCGCCGAGCCGTGGGACATCGGACCCGGCGGCTATCAGGTGGGCAACTTCCCGCCGCAATGGACGGAGTGGAACGGCAAGTACCGCGACACCGTGCGCGACTTCTGGCGCGGTGAGCCGCAGGCACTCGGCGAGTTCGCCTCCCGCCTCACCGGCTCCGCCGACCTGTACGAGCACTCCGGCCGGCGCCCGGTCGCCTCCATCAACTTCGTGACCGCGCACGACGGCTTCACGCTGCGCGACCTCGTCTCCTACAACGAGAAGCACAACGAGGACAACGGCGAGGACAACAACGACGGCGAATCCCACAACCGCTCCGACAACATGGGCGCGGAGGGGCCGACCGACGACATCGACATCAATCGCCGCCGCGCGCGTCAGCAGCGGAACTTCCTGGCGACGCTGCTGCTCTCGCAGGGCGTGCCGATGATCTCCCACGGCGACGAACTCGGCCGCACGCAGCACGGCAACAACAACGGCTATGCGCAGGACAACGAGCTCACCTGGATCGACTGGGAGGCGGCCGACCTGCCGCTCGTGGAGTTCACAGCGGCGGTCGCACGACTCCGGCACGACCATCCGACCTTCCGCCGCAGCCGCTTCTTCGACGGACGACCGGTCGCGGACGAGGACGGCGAGCGCATCCCCGACGTCGTGTGGCTGCGACCGGACGGCGCCCGCATGACCCCGGAGGACTGGGACTCGGGCTTCGGCCGCTCGGTCGGCATGTTCCTGAACGGTCGCGGGATCCGCGAGAACGACCGGCGAGGGCGACCCGTGGAAGACGTGAACTTCCTCGTCTACTTCAACAGCGGGGACGAGCCCGTCGACCTGGCTCTTCCCGACGACCGCCACGGCGCGGAATGGCTCGTCGCGGTGGACACCGCCGGCGAGCTGGGCGATCGGAACCTCCGGGCCCGCGACACCGTGCCGCTCGAGGGCAAGGCCATGCTCGTGCTGCAGGAGATCGACGGCGAGCCCGTCGACACCGACGACTCCGTCGACGCCTCGCTCCGTGCGCAGAGCGAGCAGGCCGCCTCATGACCGACCGGCCTCTGTCGACCTATCGCCTCCAGATCAGCGGCAGCTTCCCCCTCGAAGCGGCGGCCGATGTGGTCGGCTACCTCGCCGAGCTCGGCGCGTCCTGGGTGTATCTGTCGCCGCTGCTGGCGGCGACGCCGGGTTCGAACCACGGCTACGACGTGGTCGACCACGCGCGCATCGATCCGGACCGAGGGGGCGAGGACGGTCTCGTCCGGTTCGCCTCGGCGGCGCGCACGGCCGGCCTCGGCATCCTCGCCGACATCGTCCCCAACCATGTGGGCGTCGCGGTGCCGCGGCAGAATAGATGGTGGTGGGAGGTGCTGCGACTCGGCCGGAAGACCCGTCATGCCGCCGCCTTCGACATCGACTGGGCGGCGGGCGACGGACGCCTCCTGCTCCCGCTGCTGGGCGCGAGCCCGGAGGAGGTCGTCGCCAACGGCGAGCTCGACGTCGACACCACCCCGGCCGCCGATGCGCCGGACGGGGTGCTGCGCTACTTCGAGCATGAACTGCCGCTCGCCCCCGGCACGGCGGCGCTGGCCGACGACCTCCCGGCACTCCTGGCGGCCCAGAACTACGAGCTGCGATTCTGGGAGGACCAGAACACCGATCTCACGTACCGCCGATTCTTCGCGGTCTCCGAACTCGCCGGCATCCGGGTGGAGCGCCCCGACGTCTTCGCGGAGTCGCATCGGGAGATCCTCCGCTGGCTCCGGACCGGACTCGCGGACGGGCTGCGGGTGGATCATCCGGACGGCCTCGTCGACCCCGGCGCGTATCTGGAGCAGCTCGCCGACGCGACAGGGCGCGCGTACACGCTCGTGGAGAAGATCCTGGAGCCCGGCGAGGCCCTGCCCGCCTGGTGGCGGACCGACGGCACGACCGGATACGACGCGCTGGCCGAGCTCGATCGTCTGTTCGTCGACGCGGAGGGGGTGGCCGCACTGGACCGCCTGGACGCCCGGCTCCGCGCGGAGACCGGCCTCCCGGACGCGCTCCCCTGGCACGACCTCATCCACGACACGAAGCGGATGATCGCCGACACGCTCCTGGCCGCCGAGGTGCGCCGGCTGGTCCGCACGCTTCCCCACGGGATCGTGCACGCGGACGACGCACTGGCGGAACTCCTCGCCTGCTTCCCCGTGTACCGCTCCTATCTCCCGGAGGGCCGCGAGCACCTGCGCGCCGCCTTCGCGGAGGCCCGTCGCCGACGCCCCGACCTCTCCGCCGCCTTCGCCGCGCTCGAACCGCTCCTGGTCGAGCCCACCCTCGAGGTCGCGCAGCGGTTCCCCCAGGTGAGCGGCGCCGTGATGGCGAAGGGCGTGGAGGACACCGCGTTCTACCGGTTCACCCGGCTCGGAACGCTGACCGAGGTCGGCGCCGACCCGTCGATCCCCGCCCTGTCGGTCGAGGAGTTCCACGACGCACAGCGGGCACGACTGGCGGCCTGGCCGTACTCGATGACGACGCTCTCCACGCACGACACGAAGCGCTCGGAGGACGTGCGGGCGCGCCTGTCCGTGCTTTCGGAGATCCCGGAGCGGTGGGGCGAGGTGCTGGCGGAGCTGCGCGCCGTCGCGACCACCGGACACGGCCCCCTCGACGCGCTCATCTGGCAGGCTGCCGTCGGCGCGTGGCCGCTGCCCTCCGACCGGCTCCTCGCCTACGCCACGAAGGCCGCGCGCGAGGCCGCCGAGCGGACCACCTGGCAGCATCCGGACGCGGCCTTCGAGGAGGGTCTGGCCGCGATCGCACGATCCGTGGAAGGTGACGCCGCGCCGATCCTCGACCGGTTCGTGGCGGAGATCGTCGATGCCGGCCGTTCGAACTCCCTCTCCGCCAAGCTGCTGCAGCTCACCGGTCCCGGCGTGCCGGACGTCTACCAGGGCACCGAGCTCTGGGACCTCTCGCTCGTCGACCCCGACAACCGTCGACCCGTCGACTTCGCTCTGCGCGCTCGGATGCTGCGGGAGCTCGACGCGGACCACGCTCGCGGTGTGGTCCCCCCGATCGACGACTCCGGTGCCGCCAAGCTGCTGGTGACCTCGCGGGCCCTGCGACTGCGGCGGGACAACCCGGAGCTCTTCCGCTTCTACCGGCCGGCCGTGGTCGAGGGTGCGGCCGCGGACCACGCCGTCGCCGTGCACCGCGGCGGCGCGACCGCCGTGGCCACGCGACTGCCGGTGACGCTGGCGCGCCGCGGCGGCTGGGGTGACACGGTCCTGATGCGCCCGGAGCTGCCGGGGACCGACCTCCTCACCGGTCGGCGGATCCCGCCGGGACCGGTGCGGCTGGCGGAACTGCTCGACACGTATCCGGTCGCCCTGATCGAGCTGGCCCAATGATCTCGGTGTGGGCGCCGCGGGCGAGTCGTGTGCGGGTGCGACGCCTCGACGACGCGGGCACGACCGTGGAGGAGCGCGAACTCACGGCCGCGACGGAGGGGCACTGGACCGCCGACCTCGCCCTCGCGGACGGTGAGCGCTACGGCTTCCTGCTCGACGACGGCGACGACCTGCGCCCGGACCCTCGCTCGCGGCGGCAGCCGGACGGCGTGCACGGCGCCTCGGCGGCGTTCGACCCCGCGGCCTTCGCCTGGACCGATGCCTCCTGGACCGGACGCCAACTCGCAGGCGGGCTGATCTACGAGCTGCACCTCGGCACCTTCACGCCGGAGGGCACGCTCGACGCGGCGATCGGCCGCCTGGCGCATCTCGTCGAGCTCGGCGTCACCCATGTCGAGCTGCTTCCCGTCAACGCCTTCAACGGCTCCTGGAACTGGGGATACGACGGCGTGCTCTGGTACGCGGTGCAGGAAGAGTACGGCGGCCCCGCGGCCTACCAGCGCTTCGTCGACGCCGCCCACGCGCACGGGCTCGCCGTCGTGCAGGACGTGGTCTACAACCACCTCGGCCCGAGCGGCAACTACCTCCCCCTCTTCGGTCCGTACCTGCGCGAGGGCGAGACCAACACCTGGGGCGACTCGGTGAACCTCGACGAGCCCGCGGTGCGGGAGTACATCCTCGACAACGCCCTGATGTGGCTGCGCGACTTCCACGTCGACGGACTCCGGCTCGACGCCGTGCACGCCCTGCACGACCGGCGGCCCGTGCACCTGCTGCGGGAGCTCTCCGAACGGGTGGACGCCCTCTCCGCGCAGCAGAACCGGCCGCTGACCCTCATCGCCGAGTCCGACCTCAACGACCCGACGCTCATCCTGCCGCGGGAAGCCGGGGGCTACGGACTCACGGCGCAGTGGTCGGACGACTGGCACCACGCCGTGCACGTCGCGCTCACCGGGGAGACCGCCGGGTACTACGCCGACTTCGCCGCGGCCGAGGCGGTGGCCAAGGTGACGGAGGGCGGGTTCTTCCACGACGGCACCTTCTCGTCCTTCCGGGATCGTCCGCACGGGTCCCCGATCCCCGCCGAGGTGCCGAGCTGGCGGCTGGTGACCTTCGCGCAGGACCACGACCAGATCGGGAACCGCGCGGCCGGGGACCGGCTCTCCGCCACCCTGTCCCCCGATCGGCTCGCGGTGGCCGCCGTCCTCACGCTGACGGCCCCGGGCACCCCGATGCTCTTCATGGGCGAGGAGTGGGGCGCGACGACACCCTGGCAGTTCTTCACCGCCCACCCGGAGCCGGAGCTCGGCCGCGCGGTCGCCGAGGGCCGCACGGCGGAGTTCGCCCGCATGGGCTGGGATCCGGATGCGGTCCCCGACCCCCAGGATCCCGACACCTTCCGCCGCTCGCACCTCGACTGGGCGGAGGCCGAGGCGCCGGTGCACGCGCGCCTGCTGGCGCTGTACCGCCACCTCGCACGACTGCGGCGAGCCCGACCGGAGCTCACCGACCCGGACTCCGCGCACACGACGGTCGAGGTCCGGGAGACGGACGGCCGCCCCGAGCACCGCGTCTACCGCATCGATCGCGGAGGAGTGTCGGTGCTCGTGAACCTCTCCCCCACCCCCGCCTCGTTCGCGGTCCCCTCGACGGCCGAGATCCTCCTCACAACCCTCCCGCTCGCCTCCCCGTCGCGCACCCTCACGTCCCTGACTCTCCCCCCGGACGCCGCCGCCATCATCAACTGAGGTCGACCCACCCCTCTGCGGTCCTCCCGGCCCTCTGCGTGCGTGCGTAAGGGGCCGGGGTGCGCGGAAGGGGGTGGGTCGGCAGGAGTCAGCCGCGCGAAGCCCACCACTCCCGGAGACGCTGCTCCGCGACGTCCTCGCCCAGCACGCCCTCATCGAGGCGCAGATCGAGGAGGAAGCGGTACGCCTCGCCGACCTCCCGGCCCGGAGAGATGCCGAGGACCTCCTGGATGCGGTTGCCGTCGAGCTCAGGACGGATCGCGTCGAGCTCCTCCTGCTCGCGGAGCGCCGCGATCCGGGACTCGATGTCGTCGTAGGCGGCGGCGAGCCGGGCGGCCTTGCGCTTGTTCCGCGTGGTGACGTCGGCGCGGGTGAGGATGTGCAGGCGCTCCAGCAGGTCCCCGGCATCGCGGACGTAGCGGCGCACGGCGGCATCCGTCCACGCCCCCTCCGCATAGCCGAAGAACCGCAGATGCAGCTCGATCAGGGTCGCGACGGCATCCGTGGTCGCCGAGTCGAAGCGCAGGGCCTGCAGCCGCTTGCGGGCCATCCGGGCGCCGACGACGTCGTGGTGGTGGAAGGTCACCGCGCCGCCAGGCTCGAGCTTGCGCGTGCGGGGCTTGCCGATGTCGTGGAGCAGAGCCGCGATCCGCAGCGGCACGTCCGGCGCGGCCCCGGGGTTCCTGGCGTGCTCGAGCGCGATGGCCTGACTGAGCACCGTGAGGGAGTGCTCGTAGACGTCCTTGTGGTGGTGGTGCTCGTCGACCTCGAGCTTGAGGGCGCTGACCTCGGGGAGGAACTCCTCGATGAGTCCGGTCTCGACCAGCACCCGGATGCCGCGGACGGGGTCGTCGGTCTGCATGAGGCGCACGAGCTCGGACTGCACGCGCTCCGGGCTCACGATCTTCAGGGTCTCGCGGAGCTCGGTGATCGCCCGCTCCGTGTCCTCCTCGACCGTGAAGCCGAGCTGCGCGCTGAACCGGGCGGCACGCAGCATCCGGAGCGGGTCGTCGCCGAACGACACCCGGGGGTCCGTCGGTGTCCGCAGCACGCCCGCCACGAGGTCCTCGACCCCGCCGGTCGGGTCGACGAGCTTCACCGCGGGCACCTGGAGGGCCATCGCGTTGACCGTGAAGTCGCGGCGGACGAGGTCGCCGTCGATCGAGTCGCCGAACTCCACCGTGGGCTTGCGCGTTACGCCGTCGTAGCTGTCGGCGCGATAGGTCGTAATCTCGACCTGCTCGCCCCGCACCCGGGCGCCGATGGTCCCGAAGGCCCGGCCGATGTCCCAGTGCGCGGAGGCGACCGGCTTCACGATCGCGAGGATCTCGTCCGGCGAGGCGCTCGTCGTGAAGTCCAGGTCGTGCGTCTCGCGGCCGAGCAGCGCATCGCGCACCGGACCGCCGACGACGGCCAGCTCGAAACCGGCTCCGTCGAAGGCCTCCGCGAGGGTGCGGACGACGGGATTCTCGGCGAGCGCGCCGAGACGGGCGAGGCCGTCGGCCATGTTGAGCATGGGTTCCAGCGTACCGGCCCGCTTTCCACCCCTCCCGGCCCGGGCACGACTTCGGAGCTTCCGGCCGACGCGCCGGCTCCGAGCCGGTACCCCCGGCGTGTCACGGGCGATCTCCGAAGCTGTGCCCGCCTGCGCCCCGTTCACCTCCCCGTCGCCTCGATGTCAGACCTCCGTCATCCGGCTCCGCTGGGCTGGGGACGCCCCGTGCGGCTGAGCACGGACACCCACCCACGAAGGACAGACATGACCTCCCCCACCCCTGCGGTGCGGTGGCGGCGTCGCGGACTGACGTCCGTCGCGCTGCTCGCCGTGCTCGGCGGCGCCGTCGTCGCCCCCGCGGCCCTCGCCGCGCCCGACCCCGAGGTGCCGACCGGATCGCTCGTCACCGGCGACACGCCCTGGCACTACCTCGACGACGGCTCCGACCCGTCCCCCGCCCCGGCCGCGCTGCGCGACTGGACCCTGCCCGCCTACGATGACAGCGCGTGGAAGACCGCACCCGGCTCGTTCGGCGCCAAGAGCGGGGCGCTCGCCCCCGTCGGGCCGCACACCCCGAAGACGCTCCTCAACCACTACCTCGACGGCTCGGCGGCGCCGACGGTGCCGACGTACTTCTTCCGCACGACATTCGAGTTGGAGGCCGGGGTCGCCGACCAGGTCGCCGCCCTGCAGAGCACCGTCACCTTCGACGACGCGCTCATCGTGTGGATCAACGGCGAAGAGGTGGCCCGCTACGTCGACGGCCGGATCACCGACACGACAAACGTCGAGTACGCCGGCGACTCCAACGGCGACCCGCTCACCAGCACGTTCAGCGCCGAGGGCGACCTGCTCCGCGACGGCACGAACACGATCGCCGTGTCGCTGTTCCAGGACCGCGCGTCGAGCTCCGACATCTACTTCGACATGTCGTCGCTCACCCTCGTGAAGGCCTCCGACCCCGGCACGCCCGTAGTCGCCCCGCCGACCCGCGTCATCCTCACCCCGACCGAGAAGCCGGAGGTGTCGCAGTCGTTCTCCTGGCTCGCCGGTGACGCCTCGCACACGGTCGGCCAGGTCGAGATCGGCCTCGCGACCGGTGGTGCCACCCGCACGGTCGACGCATACGACGCCGGTGTGGTGAACGGCAACCCGAACAAGCACTTCTCGGTCACGGTCACCGACCTCGCCCCCGCCACCGCCTACCGCTACCGGGTGGGTCTCCCCGGGAGCTGGAGCGACTGGTACGAGTTCCGCACGGCGGACCCGAAGGCGAGCGACTTCCAGTTCATCTACTACGGCGACGCCCAGATCGGTCTCGACACCACCTGGCCGAGCGTCGTGAAGCAGGCCGAGGCGCAGGCTCCTCGCTCGATCGGCTCCGTCCACGCGGGCGACCTGATCAACACCTCCAGCAACGAGAACGAGTGGGTCAACTGGTTCAAGGGCATGAAGGACTCCGCCGTGCGCACCAACGTGATGGCCGCTCCGGGCAACCACGAGTATTCCGGCGACAAGCTGCTCACGGCCTGGAAGGCCGCGTTCGAGTACCCGCACAACAACCCGTCGACGAGCTCCATCGGCGAACTCGCGAACCTCGCGAAGGGCGACTCCGAGGTCGCGCAGCAGTACCGCGCGTTCTTCGACCACTGGAGCTCGTTCGCCGCCGAGACCGCGTACTACACCGACTACCAGGGCGTTCGTTTCATCACCCTGAACGCGACCCGCGATACGACCTTCCTCACCCCGGCGGGGCTCCCGTCCTGCACGGGCGCGGAGTGCCCGTCGTCGCAGATCGGCACCCTGTGGACGCGCTTCCAGGCCGCCTGGCTCGACCTGCTGCTGCAGAACAGCCCGTCGAAGTGGAACGTCGTCACGTTCCACCAGCCGGTCTTCTCGGCCTCGGCCGGTCGTGACGAGCCGGTGCTCCGCGCCGAGTGGCTGCCCGTCTTCCAGCGCAACGACATCGACCTCGTGCTCATGGGCCACGACCACACGTACGCCCGCGGCTACGTGAACACGGATGCGACCGAGACCCCCGGTCTCACGACGGGCCCGGTCTACGTCGTGTCGAACTCCGGCGCGAAGCATTACGACCTGGAGACCCCGGAGAAGAACGTCTGGACCAACAACGGCGCCACCCAGGTGCTGCGCGGTCAGGGCGTGACGACGTACCAGGTGATCGACGTCTCGAAGAACCAGCTCGTCTACCGGTCGTACCTCGCCGAGAAGCAGCCGGACGCCACGACCGACCTCCCCGTCGGCGCCGTCTACGACACGTTCACCGTGACGAAGTCCGACGCGGGTGAGAAGTGGGTCACCGAGGCCGGTGTCACCCCGCCGGTCACGGAGGAGCCGGAGCCGGAGAAGCCCGCGACGGTCGGACTGGGCGCGTCCTCGGTTGCGGCCGGCGGCACGCTCGCGGTGTCGGGAAGCGGCTTCGCGGCCGGCGCCGAACTCGCGCTCGAGCTGCGATCCGATCCGGTCTCGCTCGGTACGGTCACGGTCGCGACCGACGGCACGTTCTCGCGCACCGTCACCATCCCCGCCGGCACCCCGGCCGGCACCCACACCCTCGCCGTGATCCTCCCCGACGGCACGGAGGTGACGGCCTCCCTCACCGTCACCGCGGCGGCCGGGGGCGGAGCGGTCGTCCCCGATGAGAGCGACTCGGGTGGCGCGACCGACGGCGACCTCGCGACGACCGGTGCCGACAGCATGCCGTTCGTCATCGGGGCCATCGTGCTGCTCGCCGCCGGCCTCGGCCTGTTCGCCCTGCGTCGCCGCCGTGCGACAGCGGTGGTCGAGACGACGGAAGCCGGGTAACCCGGTCGTCTGTCCCTCCACGGGCGCCACCGGTCCTCCGGCGGCGCCCGTGCCGTCTCCCCCGGCTCTCGCCTCGGACCGTGCACCGGTCCCTTCCGGGTCTGGGATAACCTTCACGTGCCCGACCCGCGAAGGAGAACCCGTGCCCGCGAACGATGCCCTGGCCGATGAGACCGATCGGATCGTCGCGGCGGCCCTGCAGGTGAACGGCCGCGCGTCCTGGGGCGAGATCGCCCGCGTGGTCGACCTCCCGGAGCGGACGGTCGCCCGCCGCGGACAGCGTCTCCTGGACCGCGGGCTCGTGCGCGTCTCGACCTACGTCGACCCCGCGCGCGTGCTCCATGCGCGCGCCGTCCTGTTCCGGATAACGACCGAACCGCATGCGCTCTGGCACGTCGCCCGCACCCTCGCCCGTCGTGCCGATGCGTCGTCCGTGTCGGTCCTCGAGGGCAGCAGCGACATCGCCGGCATGCTCCTCCCGCACGACGACGCATCGATCCGCGAGCTGCTCTTCACCGACTTCCCCGAGGTGGAGGGCATCGCGTCGATCAACGTCACCACGGTGCTGAAGTTCTTCCGCTCCGGGCACGACTGGCGGGTGGGGGTGCTGTCCGACGAACAGGTGCGCATGCTGGACGAGTCCTCGGGATCCGAGGTCGACCCGGCGGACGCCTTGAGCGAGGACGAGGAAGCGCTGATCCGGCTCCTGCTGAAGGACGGACGGATGCCCGTGGCGCAGCTCGCCCGCGCGCTCGGACTGAACGTCACCACGACGCGTCGACGGATGGAATCCCTCAACCGCCGCGGGCTCATGCACCCCCGCACGGAGATCGTCCCGAGCCTCTTCGGCCTCGGGCTGGAGGCACTCGTGTGGCTGCGGGTGCCGATGGATCGGCTGGAGAAGGTGGGATCCGCCCTCGCCGCCGCCCCCGAGGTGAAGTTCATCGTCGCGACGACGGGCACGTCGCAGCTCCTCATGAACGTACTCGTGCGCGACGCGGACGAGTTCTACGAGTTCCTCACCGGTCCCGCGGTCGCTGGCCACGACGGGCTGGAGGTCGTGGAGTCGCTCGTCGTCATCACTCCGGTGCTGCGCGGGTCGCTGATCGTGGACGAGGCGCCGGCGGCGCTGGCGCAGGACATGCCGACGGGAGCCATCCGCTTGTAGGCCGATTCTGTTACGGACGTGTAAAGAAATGGCGAGATCGTTCGCATTGCCTTGACGTGATAGCGAAATAGAGCGAGTATCCCTTCCAGGGCCTTCACCCCTGGAGAGGACGATCGTGTTCACGGCAACTGGAGACGACTGGGCGGACCGCGCGGCGGCACTGTCGCTGCACACCCGCATGTTCATCGACGGCTCCTGGGAGGACGGGACCGCCGAGCCCCTCGCACCGATCAGCCCCCGGGACGGCCGGGCTCTGCCCCCGATCGCGGCCGCCTCCGCCGCCGACATCGACCGCGCGGTCCGCTCCGCCCGTGCCGCGTTCGACGCGGGCGTCTGGTCGCGCATCGCCCCCCGCGAACGCGGCCAGCTGCTGATCGCCTTCGCGCAGAAGATCCACGACAACGCCGAAGAACTCGCCCTCACCATCTCCCTCGAGATGGGCAAGCCCGTGCGCGAGGCGCTGCAGACCGAACTCCGCGCGGTCGTGAACTGCTTCCGGTGGTACGGCGAGGCCGCAGACAAGGTGCTCGACGAGCTCCCCGTCACCGCACCGAACAGCCTCGCGCTCGTCACCCGCGAACCGGCCGGCGTCGTCGCCGCGGTCGTGCCGTGGAACTTCCCGCTCACGATGACGGCCTGGAAGCTCGCCCCCGCTCTCGCCGTCGGCAACAGCGTCGTCCTCAAACCCGCCGAGCACACCACCTTCTCGGCCCTGCGCCTGGCCGAGCTCGCCCACGAGGCCGGCATCCCGGCCGGCGTGCTGAACGTCACCCCCGGCGCCGGCCAGGTCGCCGGCCGCGCACTCGGCGAGCACCCCGACGTCGACGTCGTCACGTTCACCGGCTCGCCCGAGGTCGGCCGCCGGTTCCTCGGCTACGCCGCCGCGTCGAACGGCAAGCGCGTGTGGCCGGAGCTCGGCGGCAAGACGGCGAGCCTCGTGCTGCCGGACGCCGATCTGGAGCGGGCGGTCCGGGCAACGGCCGACGGCTGCTTCTACAACCAGGGGCAGATGTGCACGGCCTCGTCCCGGCTGCTCGTCCCCCGCGCGCAGTACGACAGGGCCCTGGAGATCGCCGCCGAGGTCGCCCGCACGAGCCTTCCCGCAGACCCGTTCGACGTGTCCACGTCGATGGGGGCGATCGTCAGCGAGAAGCAGCTCGCCGGGATCGCCGGGTTCGTCGAGCGCGCGGAGGCCGAGGGCGCCGAGCTCGCGGCCGGGAGCGCCGAGCGGTTCTCCGCCGTCGACGGCGGCAGCTACTTCGCCCCGGTCGTGCTCGGCGTGACCCCCGCGCACGAGGTGGCGCAACGCGAGGTCTTCGGCGCCGTGCTGTCGGTCATCGCGTACGACGACGTCGACGACGCCCTCGACATCGCCAACGGCACCGAGTACGGCCTCGCCGCCGCGCTGTGGAGCACCGACCTCAACGCCGTGCACACCCTCTCCCGGCGGCTGCGGGCGGGTGTCGTCTGGGTCAACTGCTTCGAGGAGGGCGACATGACCATCCCCTTCGGCGGGGTCAAGGGCTCCGGCTTCGGACGCGACAAGAGTCTGCACGCGATGGAGAAGTTCACCGACCTGAAGACCACGTGGATCGAGCTGTCGTGACCCGCCCGCTCATCGGCATCACCACCTGGCGCCGCGCCATCGACACCGACCTCGGCACGGGCCGCCCCGCGCACAGCCTCGGCACCGAGTACGCCACGCCCATCGAGGCCGCCGGCGGCGCCGTCGTGCTGCTGCCGCCGACCGCCGGTGTCGACGAGGTCCTCGATCGGCTCGACGGGCTGGTGCTCTCCGGCGGGGAGGATCTGCACCCCTCGCACTACGGCGCCGAGCCCCAGGACGGGAAGTCGTACGACTCGGCCCGCGACGGCTACGAGATCGCGCTCGCCCTCGGTGCCCGGGAACGCGGCCTGCCGGTGCTGGCGATCTGCCGCGGGCTCCAGGTCTGCACCGTCGCGTTCGGCGGCTCCCTCATCGTCGACATCCCCGCCACGGCCGACCATCACCCGGTGCGAGGAGCAGACGAGCAGCTCTCCGCCCGGCACGCCGTCGCGTTCGCGGAGGACAGCAGGCTCGCCGCGCTCTACGGGACGACGACGCGGACCGTCAACACCATCCACCACCAGTCCGTCGACACCCCGGCCCCCGGGCTGCGCCCCGTCGCCTGGGCTCCCGACGGCATCGTCGAAGCCGTCGAGGCGGACGACGACTGGGCCTTCTGGGCGGTGCAGTGGCACCCCGAGAAGATGACAGCCCCCGAAGAGGCCGCCGAGGAGCGCCCGCTGTTCGCGGCGTTCGTCGCGGCCGCCCGTGAACGCGCAGCGGAACCGTCCGCTGGCCAGAAAGGAACACGATGACCAAGCAGGTCTTCCTCGAGTACGAGAACGGCGTCCGCGCCGTCGCCACCCTGTTCGAGGACCTCGCTCCTCGCACGTGCGAGGCGATGTGGGGCGCGCTGGAGAAGCCGGTCACCATGCAGGCGATGCACGCGATGTACGCCGGACCCGAGGTCATGGTCGCCCTTCCCGAGGAGGCCCAGAACTTCGACCCCGAAGCCGTGCCCGCGGAGAACCAGCAGGTCGTGCCCGCACCGGGTGACCTGCAGTGGTACTGGCAGCGCCCCATGCAGATGGGCGGACTGCCGTTCGAGTGGTACGAGATCGGAGTCTTCTACGATCGTGGTGCCCGTATTCTCGGCCCCCTCGGATGGACACCCGTCAACATCTGGGCCGGCATCACCGAAGGACTCGCGGAGTTCGCTCAGGAGAGCGCCGCGATCCGCATCGACGGAGCGAAGCAGCTCACCATCGGACGCCTGGTCTAGGCGTCCACCCCCCGTGCTGGACCCATCCCGAAGGAGCAGTGCATGAACACCCGCAGAATCCTCACCGCCGGCGCGCTCGTCGCCACCGGTGCCCTCGTCCTCGCCGGCTGCGCGTCCGGCGACGGCGAGTCCTCGTCCGGTGGTGACAAGGAGTTCGCCGGCGAGACCCTGGTCGTCACGTCGTTCGGCGGAGACTGGGAGAAGGCCTTCATCGAGGCCGTCGTCGACCCGTTCGAGGAGGAGACCGGAGCGAAGGTCGAGCTGATCACCCTGTACAGCGCCGATGCCCTCGCCCAGGTCACCGCCCAGAAGGCGAGCCCGCAGATCGATGTCGTGCACTTCTCCGGCGGACAGGAGTTCACCGCCGCGGAGCAGGGCCTCATCGCCCCGATCGCCGCCGACGACCTGTCTGCGTCGGGAGACCTCATCGACATCGCGACCGCCGGCCTCGAGCGCGGGGAGGGTCCGGTCATCCAGCTCGCGCCCATCGGGCTCGTCTACAACACCGAGGCCGACGCCCCGGCGCCGACGTCCTGGGAAGACCTCTTCGACGACGCCTACGCCGGTCACGTCGCCCTGACGGACTTCTCGAACACCTACGGGGTGCTGTCGATGCTCCGGGTGGCCGACGCGCTCGGGGGTGGCATCGAGGACCCGTCCGCGGCCATCGCCGACCTCGGGGCGCTGGCGTCCTCGGGCGATGCGATCGTCGTCCCCACCTCGCCGGACCTGCAGACCGCCTTCGCCCAGCGCGGCACCTGGCTGGCCCCGTACGCGATGGACTACGCAGGCACCCTGCAGGACGCGGGTCTCCCCGTCGAGTTCATCGTCCCGGAGGAGGGCGCCACCGCGTCGCTCATCACGGCGAACGTCGTCGAGGGCCGGGACAACCCCGAGCTGGCGACGCTCTTCATCGACTACGAGCTGCGCCCCGAAGCGCAGGCCGTCTTCGCGGAGAACATGCGCTACTCCCCCGTCAACACGAAGGCCGAGCTGTCGGACGAGGCGGCCGAGGCTGTGCTCACCGGCGACGAGCTCGACGACGTCGTGGTCTACGCCCCGGGAGACATCGCCGCGTCGCGTCAGGCGTGGACCGATGAGTGGAATGCGCTGATCACCAAATGAGCGTCCGAACCCGTAAGGAGCCCTGGCTCCTGCTCCTGCCGGCGATCGTGCTGCTCGCGCTCGCCTTCGTCACCCCGGTGGCCGGCATGCTGCTCATGAGCGTGCAATCGCCGGCAGGCGGGTTCACCCTCGACAACTTCACTCGCTTGTTCGCGAGCGAGTATCACCTCCAGGCGGCGCTGCGATCGCTCCGCCTGGGGGTGATCCAGACGGTGATCACCCTCGTCATCGCCGTCCCGCTGTCGTACATCATGGCGCGCGCCGGCTCGAAGGTGCGCTCCTTCCTCCTCATCGTGGTGATCCTGCCGCTGATGACGAGCGTCGTCGTCCGCACCTTCGGCTGGGTGGTGCTCATGGGGCCGTCCGGCCTGATGATGCAGATCCCCGGCGCGGAGTTCCTCGTCGGCGGCACGCAGGGATTCCTCGGTACCGAGACCGGCGTCGTGATCGCGATGGTGCAGGTGCTGCTGCCGTTCGCCGTGCTCAGCATCCTCGGCGTCATCTCCGGCATCCGTCCGCAGCTGGAGGAGGCCTCCCGCACCCTCGGCGCCGGATTCTGGCGCACGCTGCGGCACGTCGTGCTGCCGCTGTCGGTGCCCGGCATCGTCGCCGGCGCCTCCCTGGTGTTCGTGCTATCGGTGAGCTCCTTCATCACCCCCCGCTTCATCGGCGGCTCGCAGATCCCCGTGTTCGCACAGACGATCTACGTCGACGCGACCACCAACCTCGACTGGGCGTTCGCGGCGGCGCAGGCCGTGCTGCTGTTCGCGGGCGTGATGCTCGTGCTCGCGGCCACGTCCCGGCTCGGGAAGCAGAAGGTGTGACCATGGTCCGTTCCGTCCCGATCCTCGGCCGTATCCTCGCCATCCTCCTCGGCATCATCGTGACGCTCTACATGCTCGTCCCGTTGCTCGTCGTCGCCGGTGCCTCGGTGGGAGAGAACCGCTTCCTCACGTTCCCCGGACAGGGCTTCACGCTCGACTGGTACGTGGAGGCCCTCACCTCCGACACCTACCTTGAGCCGTTCCGCCTGAGCCTCGTGGTGGGTGTGTCGGTCGCGATCCTCGCCGCCTCCATCGGTACCGCGGCCGCCCTCGCGCTGACGCGGTTCCGCGTTCCGGGAGGCGCGGCGATCCAGGCGCTGCTGATGTCCCCGCTGACGATCCCCACGATCATCCTCGCGATCGGCGCCCTCTCCATCGCCTCGCTCACGATCGGCTCCCCGAATGTGGGCGTGCTCATCGCGATCCATGTCGTCATCGCGATCCCCTACGTCATGCGCACCGTGACCGGCGTGATGACCCGTGCCGACCACTTCACCGAGGAGGCCGCGCGCACCCTCGGCGCCGGCACCTGGAACCGCTACCGCCTCGTGGTGCTGCCCATCGCCCGCCCCGGCATCGCGGCCGGAGCGTTCTTCGCCTTCAACATCTCGTTCGACGATGCGGTCATCGCCCTCTTCCTGCGCACCCCGCAGCTGGAGACCCTGCCCATCGCCATCTACGGCCAGCTGGAGTTCAGCACGTCGCCCACCGTGGCCGCCGTCTCGACCCTGATGGTCCTGCTCACCGTCGTCCTCATGATCGTCCTCGAACGCATCATCGGCCTGGGAAGGTTGTTCGTCTGATGACAACGCTCACCATCACTGCACTCACCAAGGACTTCAAGGGGACGAAGGTGCTCAAGGGCATCGACCTCTCGATGCGGTCCGGCGAGTTCGTCTCGCTCCTGGGCCCGTCGGGCTGCGGGAAGACGACGCTCCTCCGCTGCATCGCCGGGCTCGAGTCGCCCACGAGCGGCACGATCGAGATCGCGGGGCAGGACGTCACGAAGCTGCCGCCCGAGAAGCGTCACCTCGGCATGATGTTCCAGAGCTACGCGCTCTTCCCGCACATGAGCGTCGCCGAGAACGTGCGCTTCGGGCTGCGGATGTCGGGCGAGAAGTCGAAGGCCGAGCAGAAGGAGCTCGCTGTCCGGGCGCTGGAGCGTGTGCAGATGGGCCACCTCGCCGATCGCATGCCCGCGCAGCTCTCCGGCGGACAGCAGCAGCGCGTCGCCCTGGCCCGCGCCATCGCGTTCGAGCCGCGCGTGCTCCTGCTCGACGAGCCGCTGTCGAACCTCGATGCGCGTCTGCGCGAGGACATGCAGGTCGAGCTCAAGGAACTGCACCGAACGCTCGGTCTCACGACGGTGTTCGTCACGCACGACCAGGAGGAGGCGATGAGCCTCTCCGACCGCATCGTGCTCATGAACGGCGGGATCATCGAACAGGAGGGCGCGCCGGCGGAGCTGTACAGCGCCCCGCTCACCACCTTCGCCGCCGACTTCATCGGTGCCGCGAACCTCCTTCCCGCCACGCGCTCCGGCGCGATCGCGACCCTCGACGGCACCGCCGTGCAGGTCCCGCTCACGGGCGCCGGGCCGGACGGCTCGGGCGAGGTCGTGCTCCGGCAGGAGGATCTGCATCTGTCGCCCGCGGCGGGTCCGGGTGCCCCCGTCCCGGTCGAGGTGATCGCGCACGTCTACCGCGGCGCCGACGTCGTCTACATCGTCGAGCTCGCCGGGCGCCGTCTCCGCGTGGTCCGTCCGCGGCACGAGGACCCGCTCCCCGAGGGCGCGGCCGGTCTCGGCTGGCGCGACGGCGCCGTCCTCTGGATCCCCGCCGCCTGAACCACCCCGCGCACAGCTTCGGAGACCAGCCCCGACGCGCCGTGCGACAGCCTCGCACGACCGCGTGTCGGCCGCGATCTCCGAAGCTGTGCCCCGTCCGGGCGGCTCAGACCCGGCGACGGGTCAGCACGAGACGGAGGGTCACGGCGAGGACCGTCGACACCACGATCCAGCCGAAGGCCGTGCCCAGGGACGTGAAGAACGAGGCCTGATCGGTGGCGCCGGACACGTTCCCGTAGTTGATCGCGCCGTGGGCCGCGATCGCCACCAGGAGTCCGGCGAGCGCGAGGAGCGGGCGCGACCAGGCGCGCCGGGCGTCGAGAGCGAGACCGAGCGCCGCCCCGGTCCAGATGGTGAGCGCGGCATGGGTGGGGAACGTCAGGGTGCGGACGATCCAGGTCGCGATGCCGGAGCCGGGATCGTTCGCCGCGATCTCCGCCGCGATCGCGGAGGCGTCCTCCACGGCTGCGAAGCCCACGCCGACCAGTGCGCCGACCATCGCGCCGAAGAGCACGCCGCGCAGGCCGAGGCGTCGTGCGAGCAGAAGGACGAGCAGCACGCCGAGACCCTTTCCGATCTCCTCCACGATGGGCGTCAGCACCCACATCGTGGGGACCGCCTCACGCACGATGCCCTGGTCGTCGACATAGATCGCCTGCTCGGACGACCACGCGCCGATCGCGGCCGCGAGGAGCACGGCGGCACCGGCGCCCCAGGCCACGGCGAGCAGGGACGACGCCCATGACCGCGCACGCCGCGGAGCGATCCAGCGGGCGGCGAACATCGTCACGGCCGCCGCGGGCAGGACGGCGGCGAGACACAGGAGGAAGACGGGGCCGGTTTCGATCGTGAACAGCACGATCGCGAGTGCCAGCGGGAGGAGGAAGGCGGCGAGCACCACGGGGCGGCGAGCCAGGAACGGGACGGTTTCGGAGGGGACGACCGCGGAATGCACTCCCCGATCCTTCCAGACCCGTTCCGCGACATTCCTGGGATACCGGAATGCTGAGTGGGCTCGCCCGGCCGTAGGATCGCGGCATGGTCGACGACGACACCCCCTCCGACGCCTCTCCCCGCGACCCCTCACGGCGCGGATTCTTCGCCGCGGGCGGTGCCGCCCTGGCGGGAGCGGTTATCGGGGGCGCGGGAGGGGCGGCGATCGGAGCCTCGGTCGCCGGAGCCGGCAGCCGGGACGGCTTCGCCGATGACCCGGATCCGTTCGCCGCACTCACGCCCCGCTCGGAGCCCGGCTTCGATCACATGGTCGTGGTGATGGGCGAGAACCGCTCCTTCGACAACCTCCTCGGCTACCTCTACACGGCCGAGACGCTGCCGGCGGGCGAGACCTTCGAAGGTCTCGCATTCGGCACCCACAGCAACACCGCCCCGGACGGCACGGTGGTGGAGGCGCACGTCTACCGGGGCGACACGGACCGCATCATGAGCCTCCCCGATCCGGACCCGGGTGAGGAGTACCCGCACGTCAACACGCAGATCTTCGGCACGGTCGATCCGAAGACCAACGCGGACCTGTTCGTCGACGAGATGACCACGCCCTTCAACGCCCCCACCCACGGCGAGAAGGCGACGATGTCCGGTTTCCTCAAGGACTACATCATCAACTTCCGCCGACTGCGCGACGGGAAGGAGCCGAGCCTGGACGAAGCGCGGCACATCATGGGCTCGTTCTCGCCGGAGATGCTCCCGGTGCTCTCCACCCTCGCCGCCGAGTTCGCCGTGTTCGACCATTGGTACGCGGGAGTGCCCTCCCAGACCTTCTGCAACCGCTCCTTCTTCCACGCCTCGACCTCGCACGGCTTCGTGACGAATCAGGGTGGCGGCGGCTACCGGAAGTGGCTCGACGCCCCGGCCGCACCGACGGTGTTCAACCGCCTGGAAGACCGCAAGGTGAGCTGGCGGATCTACATCGACGAGCTCCAGCTGGTCTCCTTCACGGGGATGCTGCATGCGGCGGTGCTCGAGAAGTACTGGCGCACGGATCATTTCGGCACGATGGAGGACTTCTACGCCGACGCGAAGAACGGCACCCTCCCGGCCTACGCGTTCATCGAGCCCCGGATGGTCTACGACCACAACGACTTCCATCCGCCGTTCGGGAAGCCGCGGGAGAGCGTGGTCGACGGCGAACCCGTGTTCGACAGCGCCATCTCCGATGTGCGGGCGGGCGACCGGCTCATCCACGACGTCTACGAGGCCGTGCGCACGAGCGCGACGCCCGGCGGCTCGAACGCCGTGAACACCCTGTTGCTCATCACCTTCGACGAGCACGGGGGCTGTTACGACCACGTGCCTCCGCCCGCGGCCACGAAACCCACGAAGGACACCGGTGCCGGGGAGATGGGCTTCACGTTCGACCGGCTCGGTTGTCGCGTCCCGGCGATCGCGGTGTCGGCGTACACGCGGCGGGGCACGATCGTCCACGACGAGATGCACCACGGGTCGGTCACGGCCACGCTGTCACGCCTGCACGGCCTGGAGCCGCTGAACGACCGCGATCAGTCGGCCAACACGCTGCTCAACGTCGTGAACCTCGACAAGCCGCGGCACCCGGCCGACTGGCCCGTCACCACACCCGCGTACACGCCGCCGAATCCCGAGGGCGGCACCCCGCAGCCGAACGAGGCCGATCACCTCAAGCCGCTCACGCCTCCCGCCCGGGGGCTGCTCGGGCTCCTCCTCGCCCGCTACGGCGCGGCGGGCGAGAAGGAACCGGAGACCTTCGCCGACGCGTACCGGCTCCTCCACGAGCACGGCGAGGAGCTGTTCGGCCCTCCGCTCTGACAGCGCACTTCCGCACGAGGTCGCAGAGTCTCCGGGAATGCCCGCGACCTCGGTGCGATTCTGCGACCCCGCGCCGGTGACTCAGCCCTCGCGGGAGAACGTGACGTGGGTCACTCCGGACTCCGCGACCTCGGACGTCACGCGATAGCCGGCCTCGAGACCACGCAGGTCGTCCCACAGCCGGATGCCGCTGCCGGTGAGGATGGGGGTGATGCCGACGTGCAGGTCGTCGACGAGCCCGGCGCGCAGGAACTCCCGGACCGTGGTCGCCCCGCCGCCGACGCGCACGTCACGTCCTCCGGCCACGGCTACGGCTTCCCGCAGCGCCTCCTCCGGGGTCGCGGAGAGGAAGCGGAAGCTCGTGCCGTTCGCGAACTCGATCGGCGGGCGCGGCGTGTGCGTGAGGACGAACACCGGAACCTCGAACGGCGGCTCCTCGCCCCACCAGCCGCGCCACTCCGGGTCGTCCGGGTTCGCGTGGAGCCCGAACATCCCGGCGCCCATGATCTCGGCGCCGATGCCCTGGAAGTACTGCGCCGCGTACTTCTCGTCCACCCCGGTGGTGCCCGCGCCGCTCGTGTCGTGGAAGACGCGCTCCTGGAAGGTGCGGGTCGCGGTGTAGGCCGCGGTGAGGCGTCCCCAGTCCTCGCCGAAGGGGTTCTCCGGGGTCTGATCGGTCGTCGTGGCGAAGCCGTCGAGGGTGATGTTGAGGTCGACGCGCACGCGGGTCATGGTGCCTCCGAAGCGGTGGGGACGGGCGCCGGTCGGCGCGCCGTCCCCAGCGTCGGGCGTCACGCGGCCCCTGTCAAGAGGCCCCGGGATCTCCCGGAAGCGCCATGTGGATGGTCGGGTAGGGACGACCGTCGCCGTCGAGCGCGCTCCGACCCACCTCCACGAAGCCCCGGCTGCGGTAGAACCCGCGCGCGCCCGGGTTGTCCTCGTTCACATCGACCCTGACCACGGCCTGATGGGCGACGACCTCGGCGAGGAGCACGGAGCCCACACCGCGGCCGCGGAGGGCATCGGAGACGAAGAGCATCTCCAGCCCGCCGTCGTGGACACCCGCGAACCCGACGGGAATCCCGTCCTGTTCGGCCACGGTGAGGGTCACCGCGGGGAAGTAGTCGGACGCGAGATGCGATTCGATCCGGGCGAAGTCGGCCTCGTCGAGGAAGTCATGCGTGGCACGAACGGCACTGCGCCAGATCTCGACGAGTGCCGCGTACTCCTCTTCCCCTCGACACGGCCGAATGATGAGCGGGGCACTTCCTGCGGACATGGATCCGACACTATCCGCCGGACCGCCGTGCCGGATCAGGCCACGGGGTCGCCCTGGACCGGACCCTCCGTGTTGGGCTTCCACCCGAGGGCCGGCGCCACGTGCTCCGCGAACGCCTCGAGCACATGGAGGTTGTACTCCGGCCCGAGCTGGTTCGGGATCGTCAGCATGAGGGTGTCCGCGGCCATGACCGCCTCGTCCTGTCGGAGCTGCTCGATGAGCACATCGGGCTCCGCGGCGTAGGTCTTGCCGAACGTGGAGCGGAACCCGTCGATGATGCCGATCTGGTCGGCGTTCTCCTCGCTGCGCAGCCCGAAGTAGGCGCGGTCCATGTCCGACACGAGCGGGAACACGCTGCGGCTGACCGAGACCCGCGGCGACCCGGTGTGACCGGCCTCGCGGTAGGCGGAGCGGAACAGCTCGATCTGCTCGCGCTGCAGCTCGTGGAACGGCTGCCCCGTGGCCTCGGTCACGAGCGTCGAGCTCATCATGTTGAGCCCCTGGCGTCCGGTCTCCTCGGCCGTGGCACGCGAACCCGAGCCCCACCAGATGTGGTCGCGCAGCGTGGGCGACTGGGGCTCGATCGCGAGGTACTGTCCCGCGCCCACCATCCGGGGGTCGCCGGGGGCGAGGCGCTCGCCGTCGATGGCCCGCAGGAAGATCTCGAACTTCTCCCGCGCGAGCACGCTGCCGCGCTCCGGGTCCTCCTCGTCGCGGAAGCCGAAGGTCTCGTAGCCGCGCAGCGCCGTCTCGGGTGACCCACGGCTCACGCCGAGCGCGATCCGGCCGTCGGCGATGAGGTCGAGCGCGGCGGCCTCCTCCGCGAACTGGAACGGGTTCTCGTAGCGCATGTCGATCACGCCGGTGCCGACCTCGATCCGCTCGGTGCGCGCGGCCATGGCCGTCAGCAGCGGCATCGGGGACGCCGCCTGGCGGGCCCAGTGGTGCACGCGGACATAGGCGCCGTTGACGCCGAGCTCGTCCGCGCCCTCCGCGATCTCGATGGTCTGCTTCAGCATGTCGCCCGCGGTGCGGGTCGCCGAGCCGGGCACGTCGGCATAGTGACCGAACGAGAGGAATCCGAAAGCCTTCATGGTGTATTCGAACGCATGGAAGCCGGGACTATTCCCCCGGGAGGAGGAAGCCGTCGAGCACGAGTTCCCGGATCCGCGGCTCGAGCTCCGCCCACAGTTGCGGGAAGGGCACCTCGAAGAGGTCGGCGAGGGCGGGGGCGATCTGCAGCACCTGGAGCTCGCCGTCGCAGGCGCCGACGAATCCGGCGAGCGCAGGATCCACTGCGACCGTCCGCGCGAATCCGCCGCCCTGACGCAGCTCGATCACGCTCGGGTCGTCGTTGCCGGGAAGCAGGTGGCGCGCCTCCGTGACGTCGGGGGCCACGACGAGGGTGTCCGGCAGTCCCCCGGCGAGCGCATCGTGGGCCGCGAGGCCGAGACCGAGCGCCGCCCCCACGTTCGCCACGGTCTGCGAGACCCGCTCCGACCGCCGCAGCGGCTCCCCCTGCCCCCGGCGGAGCAGCACGTAGCCGAAGCCGATCGCGGTCACGCCCCGCGCCGCGAAGTCGTCGAGCCACGCGGTCAGCAACGGAGTGAACGCGGCGTCGCGCGGCGTGATCCCGCCGTCCCTGATCCACAGCTCCGCGTACGCGAGGGGGGACAGCTCCTCCCGCTCCACCACCCACAGGTCGAGGTCGGCGGGCACCCACGCGTCCAGCCGGGCGAGGCCGGTGATCCCCGTGCGGGACTCCCAGTTGCCGAGAAGCTGGGCGATGCCGCGCGGGGTGAGGTGGGCCGGTGCCGTGCGCACGAACTGCTCGACCAGCGCGTCGCCGACCAGACCGCCGTCGCGGTACTCGTAGGCGGGGACGCCCTCCGTTCGGGGGGTGATCACGAACGGCGGGTTCGAGACGATGAGGTCGAACGCCTCCCCGGCGACGGGCTCGAACATGCTCCCGTGGCGGAACTCGATGTTCGTGACCCCGTTGAGCTGCGCGTTCAACGCGGCGTAGGCGAGTGCGCGGTGGGAGACATCGGTGGCGACGACCCGGCCGGCCCGCCGCGCGACGAGGAGCGCCTGGATGCCGCAGCCCGTGCCGAGGTCGAGCGCACGATCCACCGCGAGCGGCACGACCGTCTCGGCGAGCGTGCGCGAGGCCCCGCCCACGCCGAGGACGTGATCGGCCGGCAGCGGACCGTCGAGGGCGACCTCGTCCAGATCGCTGGCGATCCACCACTCCCCGACACCGTCCTCGTCGACGAACGACTGCGGGCGCAGCAGCGCGACCGGGATCACGGAGTCGGCGTCGATCGTCGCCAGGCCCAGCGCCTCCAGACCGTCCACGCCGAGGGTGGGCAGGGCGCGCTCCACCGCCGCTCGGGGCTGGGGAAGCCCGAGCACCAGGAGCCGCCCGAGAGTCGCGAGCACGCCCTCGTCCCCGGCGATCGCCCGCAGGATGGGTTCGCGCAGGCCACGGCCCAGTGCGTCGTCCGCCTCCTCGCCCCAGAGCTGTCGCAGCGGCTCGGATCGGAGGTCAGCAGCATCCAGATCAGCGGCGAGCGCGGCGCTGCGGAGCGGGTCGGGGCCGGGGGCGGGGGTGTCGGACACGGCCGTCACTCTACGCGTCTTCAGGGTTCTCCTCTGTCCGGCCTCCTAGAATCGCAGAGTCAGTACTCACGATCCGCCTCTCCCCGGCGTTCGAGGAAGACCTTCATGACCGCGATCACTCCCGAGACGGGCCTCCGCGCGCGCGTGCGCCGCCTCGCGGCGTTCGTGGTCGCCGCCGGCGTCTGCGCCATCGGTGTCGCCGGTCCCGCTGTGGCGGCCGACCAGCCAGCCGCCGACGACGATCAACGGGTCGAACTGCATGTCACGGCGGGCCTGCGCGGGACCGTCGCCCCGGGGACCTCGACGTCGGCCGTGGTCACGATCGACAACCGCACCGAGGCGGAGCTCTCCGCGGGCCGCGTCGAGATCGAGCTCGGCAGCACGCCACTGACCGACGACGACGCCGTCACCGAATGGTTGGACGAGGGCCAGGCCGCGGGTTCCTTCCTCCCCCTCGGAGAGGAGACCACGAAGCCGGCGGAAGCGGGCGGATCCGTCGGCACCACCGTGTTCGTGCCGCAGGAGACCCTGAAGCCGTTGAAACCCGGGGTGTACCCGCTGCGGGCTGCCCTGAGCGAAGCCGGCACGAAGGATGGTGAGGGGCAGCGCACCACGACCTGGGACACCACCGCGACGAGCGTCCTCGTCGTCACCTCCGGCCCCACGAGCCCCGTCGGGGTCATCGTGCCCATCACCGCCACGCCGACGGGCGGCGCCCTCCTGAGCGCCGAGGAGCTCACGGAGTTGACCGCCCCGGACGGCGACCTCACCGCGCAGCTCGACGGCGTGGCCGGGACGACGGCGGTGCTCGCGGTCGACCCTGCCATCCTCACGTCGATCCGCGCGCTGGGCACCGCCGCCCCCTCGGCGGCGACCGACTGGCTGCAGCGGCTCGACGAACTCCCCAACGCCCGTTTCGCCCTGCAGTTCGGCGATGCCGACCTCACGGTGCAGGCGCAGGCCGGTCTGCCCGAGGCGCTGGCACCGCTGCCGCTGACCTCGCTGCTCGATCCCGCGGCGTTCCCCCAGCAGCGAGCCGTGACACCGACGAGCACTCCCGGCACCACCGCAGAACCGTCGGCGACGCCGACCGACGGACCGGCTCTTCCCACCGACGAGGAGCTCACGGAGATCGAAGGCGCGATCCCGGGGATCGTCTGGCCGGAGAGCGACCTCACAGAGGCCGACCTCGCGGCGTTCACCGGCTATCTGGGCCGCCCCGCCACGACCATCGTGTCGTCTGAGACCGTCGGCGACAAGAGTGCGGCCCATGCGACAGCGGACGGTCAGGACCTGCTCGTCACCGACGCCGCCACGTCGGCCGCACTGTCTGCTGCGGCGACAGAATCCGCCTCGGTTCCCCGCCAGGGGCTGTTGGCGGAAGCGGCCGCGCGGCTCTTCCTCGCCGGCGCCCGGGCCCCCGGCGCTCCGATCCTCATCGGCCTGGAGCGCGACGAGAACCGCTCCGCGGACGCCCTCCGCGACGCGATCTCGGCAGCCGACTCGATCGGCTTCGAGCTCTCGACGGTGCGGGCGGCTCCCGCCGCCTCGGTGAGGCTGCCCGAGACGGCCGCGGCGACCCGGGCGTCCGACCTCACCAATCTCCTCGCCGACGAGCGCTCCCTCACAGCCTTCGCCACCGTCCTCAGCGACCCCCTCGTGCTGCTCAGCCCCGAGCGGATCCGGATCCTGCGGACCATCGCGGTCGGATCGTCCGCGGAAGCCTTCGCCGAGAAGGTAGCGGCACATCGCGCGCGCACCGCCGAGACGCTCGGCGCCGTCAGCATCCCCGACTCCAGCACCATCCAGCTCCTCACGGCCAACGCCGACCTGCCCATCGCCGTGCGCAACGACCTCCCGTGGCCGGTGACGGTGCGGTTGTATGCCGCCCCCACCGATCCGCGCCTCGAGGTGACGCCCGTGATCGACGTCGCCGTGCAGGCGAACTCGACCACGCGGGCGAAGGTGCCGGTGTCGGCCCGTGTCGGCAGCGGCGAACTCGATCTGCGCCTCAGCCTCACCAGCCCGACCGGGGTGCCGATCCAGTCCGAGCAGACCGTCCGAGTCGCGGTGCGCGCGGAGTGGGAGACCATCGGCCTCGTCGTCTTCGGCGGACTCGCCGTGCTCCTCATCGCTCTCGGAGTGGTCCGCACGGTGCGTCGGAAGCGCCGGGAGGCGATCGAGGAGCAGGCGGTCGAGGCGGCCGTCGAGGAACTGATCGAGGAGAAGGAGGCGGAGGCCGCGGTGCAGGAGCGTCTCGACGGCCCTGAGGCCCCTTCCGCGAAGGAGTCGCGTGACTAGTCTCGGGCGCGCCAGCGCCATCATCGGCGCGGGCACCCTGGTCTCCCGCGTGACCGGGCTGCTGCGCAGCATCGTCCTCGTCGGTGTGCTCGGCTCCGTCGCCTCCGAGGCCGCTGACGCCTTCACCTACGCGAACCAGTTGCCCAACAGCGTCTTCTCGTTGATCTCGGTGGGCATCCTCACAGCCGTCATCGTGCCGCAGATCGTCAAGGCCACGGCGGATGCGGACGGCGGCAACGCGTTCATCTCCAAGCTCTTCACCCTCGGTACGGTCGTCCTCGTCGTGGTCACCGGTATCGCCACGGCCTGCGCACCGTGGCTCGTGCACATCGTGGCCGGTCGTGCGAACCCGGAGCTACTGGCCCTCGCCACGGCGCTGGCGTACTGGTGCCTCCCGCAGATCCTGCTGTACGGCCTGTACGCAATGATCGGCGAGGCGCTCAACGCCCGCCGCATCTTCGGGCCCTTCACGTGGGCGCCGGTCGTCAACAACGTCGTCTCGATCATCGGGTTCCTGGCGCTCGGCGCCCTCTTCGGACCCGTGCCCACGCGCGCGGCGGAGTGGACGCCGACGATGATCTCGCTCCTCGGCGGGACCGCGACCCTCGGCATCGCCCTGCAGGCCGTGGTGCTGCTGGTCTTCTGGCGTCGTACGGGGCTGGCTCTGAAGCCGGACTTCCGCTGGCGCGGCGTCGGGCTCGGCACGGTCGGCCGCCTCGCCGGATGGACCTTCCTGATGGCGTTCGCGAGCCTGGCTGCGGGGACCCTGCAAGGCTTCATCGTCAGCGAGGCGGCGGGACTCGAGGCCTCGGCCACGGTCACGACCAACGCCTGGCTGATCTTCATGCTCCCCTACTCGGTGATCGTGCTGTCGATCGGCACCCCCTACTTCACCCAGATCAGCGAGCACGCCGCGAGTGGCCGGGACGACGAGGTCCGCAGCGACATCTCCCGGAGCATCCGCACGCTCCTCTTCTTCATCGCCGCCGCCGTCGCCGCCGTGGCCGCCGCCGCCGTTCCGGCCTCGCGGGTCTTCACGAAGGACACCGAGTTCGTGACCGCCGAGGACGCGGCGAGGTCCGCCGCGCTGGTCCTGCTCTGCTACCTGCTCAGCCTGATCCCTCTGACCGTTCTCTTCATCGTCCAGCGCACCTTCTACGCCTACGACGACACCCGCACCCCGTTCTGGTTCACGATCGTGCAGTGCACGCTCATCGTGGCCACCGCCCTCCTCGCCTGGGCGCTGTTCGAGGCCGAGGTGCTGCCGCTGTCCCTGCTGGCCGCCGCCGTCGCCCTGGGGCAGTCCGTGGCCAGCATCCTGCAGACAGTCCTGGCCGTCTGGCTCCTGCACCGGAAGATCGGTGGTCTGGGAGTGCGCTCCTGGCTGGCCGCCGTGGGGCGATTCGGTCTGGCTGCGGTGCCTGCGGGCCTCGCCGGCTGGGGCGTGTTCGTGCTGAGCGGAGGAGCAGACGGGTGGATGATGGGCAGCGC
This sequence comes from Microbacterium sp. str. 'China', assembly GCF_002993305.1. NCBI lineage: Bacteria > Bacillati > Actinomycetota > Actinomycetes > Micrococcales > Microbacteriaceae > Microbacterium > Microbacterium sp. str. 'China'. Next base: position 3,465,273 of record NZ_CP027434.1, read on the forward strand.
GATGCTCGGTGCGCTCGGCACCGCCGTCATCGGACTCGTCGTGGTGCTCGTCTACGTCGCGATCCTCGCGGTCTTCCGCGCCCCGGAGCTGAAGGCCGCCGGCGGGCTCGTCCGCCGCTTCCTGCCCGGCCGCTGACGCGGGAATGCCCCGCGGTTACCATGGGTTGAAGCAGTCGGACGTCTTTCGACGGCACCGCCTTTCTAACGGAGATCACATGCGTCAGGTCATCATCATCGGCTCCGGCCCCGCCGGATTCACGGCTGCCATCTACGCGGCGCGCGCGAACCTGGAGCCGCTCCTCATCGCGAGCTCCGTCGAGGTCGGCGGAGAGCTCATGAACACGACCGAGGTGGAGAACTACCCCGGCTTCCCGGAGGGCATCCAGGGCCCCGAGCTCATGGCCAAGTTCCAGGAGCAGGCCGAGAAGTTCGGCACCGAGGTGCTCTACGACGACGTCACCGAGCTCGACGTCGCCGGTCCCGTCAAGAAGGTCACCCTCGGTTCGGGCGCCACCCACGAGGCGAAGACCATCATCTACGCGACGGGTTCCGCCTACCGCAAGCTCGGCATCGAGGGCGAGGAGCGTCTCTCCGGCTTCGGTGTCTCCTGGTGCGCCACCTGCGACGGCTTCTTCTTCCGTCAGAAGACGATCGCCGTCGTCGGCGGCGGCGACTCGGCGATGGAGGAGGCCACCTTCCTCACGCGCTTCGCGGACAAGGTGTACGTCATCCACCGCAAGGACACCCTCCGCGCCTCGAAGATCATGCAGGAGCGTGCCTTCGCGAACGAGAAGATCGAGTTCGTATGGAACAGCGAGGTCGTGGAGATCCTCGGCGACAACGCCGTCTCGGGCGTGCAGCTGCGTTCCACGGAGGACGGCTCGCTCCGCGACCTGCCCCTCGACGGCCTGTTCATCGCCATCGGCAACGACCCGCGCACCCACCTCGTCCACGAGAAGCTCGAGCTCACGCCCGAGGGAACGATCTGGGTCGACGGTCGCTCCTCGCGCACGTCGGTCCCCGGTGTCTTCGCCGCCGGCGACGTGATCGACCCCACCTACCGCCAGGCCATCACGGCTGCCGGGACGGGCACGATCGCAGCCCTCGACGCCGAGCACTTCCTCGCCGACCTCGAGGACTCCTCCGTCGAGGTCCCCGCGGCCGAGGCCGCTGAGGTCATCACGGCCTGACAACGGCCGGGAACACTTTCCCCCCGCCCGTTGTTGCAACAGGCGAACCTCGAACAAGGAGAACTCTGATGAGTGCAAAGGCAACGAGCCAGGCGACCTGGGAGCAGGACGTGCTGCAGGCCGATGGTCCCGTGCTGGTGGACTTCTGGGCCGAGTGGTGCGGTCCGTGTCGTATGGTCGCGCCGGTGCTGGACGAGATCCAGTCCGACAACCCCGACAAGATCACCATCCTCAAGCTCAACGTGGACGAGAACCCGGAGCTGGCCATGAAGTACCAGATCACGTCGATCCCGGCGATGAAGGTCTTCCAGGGCGGAGAGGTCAAGACGACGATCATCGGCGCCAAGCCGAAGTTCGCCCTCGAGCAGGATCTCGCCGCTTTCCTCGGCTGATCCCCCACGACCACGAGAAGGGCCGCACCTCCGGGTGCGGTCCTTCTCGCATTCCCGGGGACGCCTGCGCCCGGTCAGCGCTTGTCGTACACGTCCACGGGCTCGAGACCGCGCGCGGCCCGGGCGCTGTTCACGATCTCCTGGATGACGGCCGTCTTTCCCGCGTTGTAGGAGGACACCCCGTCCGCCGCCGCCCGCGCTGCGTCGTGCTTGGCGCGCTCGTATCGCTCCGCGTCTGCCCGATGCGCGCGCAGCCAGTCCCGCAGCAGACGCTGGGGCGCGAGATCCCACTCCGCGACAGGGAAGAAATGCGCGATGGCGAGGCGCTCCCCCGCCGACTCCCGGATCATCACCGGATGCGTGCGAACCCCGCTGCCGATGCGCCAGCCGGCCTCCTCCAGTGCGGAGCTCCGGTCGCCGAACTGCTCCCCTGTCTCCACGCGCACCGCGAGGTCGATGACCGGCTTCGCGCTCATCCCGGGAATCGCGGTCGAGCCGATGTGCTCGATGATCCATTCCTCGGCCCCGGCGGCGCGGATCGATGTCGCGAACTCCTCGAACCGCTGCGGCCACGACGGATCATACGGAACGAGGAGCATCGGTCGTCAGGACGCGTCGGCGATGCGGGGATCCCAGCGGCGGTGGCGCTGCTTTTCGTCCAGAAGCCCCCAGACGGCCGGTGTGAGCTCCGGGTACTCGAGGGCGATCTGCCGCAGCACGCGGTAGTGTCGTGCGGCGTTGGGTCGCACACCGTCATTCGCCGCGATGTTGTCCGCACGGAGCAGGTACACGATGAGTTCGTCGACGCTGGGCAGCTCCTCCATGAACTCCCAGGGGTCCTCACCGCCCAGAAGGCGCTCCTGGACGAGGACGGCGAGTTCGTCCGACGCCTCGGCGCGCAGCACTTCCAGGCTGGCGCGACGGGGGACGGATTCGGTCATCCCTCCAGCCTACGCGCGTGCGCGACGGGGTCGGCGCTCCACCTTCGCATCCTCGCTCATGTCTTCGAGCTCGCGGCCCTTGGTCTCCGGCACCTTGAAGAACACGAAGAAGAACGACAGCAACGCGAAGAACGCGTAGAAGCCGTACGCGAACGTGAGGCCGATCTCGGCGAATGCGGGGAACGTCGTCGAGATGAAGAAGTTGGCCACCCACTGCGCCGCCGCGGCGACGGCCAGAGCACCGGCACGGATCGAGTTCGGGAAGATCTCGCCCAGGAGCACCCACACCAGCGGGCCCCAGCTCGCACCGAAGAACACGACGAAGCCGTTGGCGCAGATGAGGGCGACGGTGGCCCAGGGGTCCGGGAGCGTCGCGGTTCCGGAGGCGTCGAGCGTGCCGAACGAGAAGGCGAGCGCCATGAGTCCGAGGGTCACCGTCATGCCGACCGAGCCGACGAGGAGCATGATCCGACGACCGACCCGGTCGACGAGGAGGATCGCGACGATCGTGACGACGATGTTCGTGACGGAGGTGATGACGGACGTGAGGAGGGCACTGGATTCGTCGAAGCCCACCGACTGCCACAGCGTGGTGGAGTAGTAGAAGATGACATTGATGCCGACGAACTGCTGGAACACCGACAGGAGGATGCCGACCCAGACGATCGGCTTGAGTCCGAGCCGGCTTCCCCGCAGGTCCCGCAGCGACTCCGAGCGCTCCGTGTCGATCGTGCCCGTGATCTCCTTGATCTTCGCTTCGGTGTCGATCGTCCCCGTGACGGTCTGGAGCACTTCCGCGGCGCGCTTCACCTCGCCCTTGCGGACCAGATAGCGCGGGGATTCTGGCAGCCGGAGCGACATCAGCCCGTAGACGAGCGCGGGGATGGCCGCGACCATGAACATCCATCGCCACGCGGTCAGGCCCCACAGCGGCTGGTCGGCCTCCCCCGCGATGCCCGCGAGCAGGGCGTCGGACAGCAGTGCGGCGAAGATGCCGAGGACGATGGCGAGCTGCTGCAGCGATCCCAGGCGCCCTCGGATCGCTGCCGGCGACACCTCCGCGATGTACGCGGGTGCGATCACCGAAGCCGCACCGACACCGAGGCCGCCGATCACACGCCAGATGATGAGATCGACGACGCTGAAGGCGAGGCCGGAGCCGATCGCCGAGACGAAGAACATGGTGGCGGCGACCACCATCACGGGGATGCGACCGAACTTGTTCGAGACGGGTCCTGCGAACCAGGCGCCCACGGCGCAGCCGATCAGGGCCGACGACACCGCGAAGCCCTTGAGGCCCGTGCCGAGATCGAATCCGGAGACGTCTCCGGCCAGAGCGTCGACGGCGCCGTTGATCACCGCGGTGTCGAATCCGAAGAGGAATCCACCCAGAGCCGCCGCGATACTGACGGCGATCACGCGACGCTTGATGGTGGCTGGATCAGCTGGTCTGGACATGGCATCCCCCTCGCATCGTCAAGATGACGCGAGTCTATGCCAGCCCCGACCAGGGGCGGGGTCACCGCGCGGAGCCGTACCCTTCTTCGCCCAGCTCCTCGAGAATGCGGTTCAGATCCTGGATCGATGCGAAATCGATCGTGACCTGGCCTTTTCGGGCACCGAGCGAGATCCGGACGCGCGTGTTGAGCCGGTCTCCGAGCTTGCCGGCGACCTCGTCCAGGTAGGCCCGCCGCGCACCCGGCGTGGGTTTGGGAGTCTTCCCTGCGGACGGCTGCGACTTGGCGGCTTCCTCCGTCGCGCGAACGGACAGGTCTTCGTTGACGACCTTGTCCGCCAGACGCTGCATCGCCTCCGGCGAGTCCACGCTGAGGATCGCGCGGGCGTGCCCGGCGGTCAGCACGCCGGCGGCCACCCGCTGCTGCACCGGCACCGGCAGCTTGAGCAGGCGGATGGTGTTGCTGATCTGGGGACGGGAGCGCCCGATGCGCGTGGCCAGCTCCTCCTGGGTGATGCCGAAGTCGTCGAGGAGCTGCTGGTAGGCCGACGCCTCTTCGAGGGGATTCAGTTCCGAGCGGTGGAGGTTCTCCAGCAGCGCGTCACGCAGGAGATCCTCGTCGGCCGTGTCGCGGACGATGGCGGGGATCGCCTCGAGTCCGGCCTCGCGGGCAGCCCGCGTACGCCGCTCCCCCATGATGAGCTCGTATTCGCCGTCGTTGTTCTTCCGGACGACCACCGGCTGCAGCACGCCGAACTCACGGACGCTGTGCACGAGTTCCGCGAGGTCCTCGGGGTTGAAGTGCGTGCGGGGCTGCCGCGGGTTGGGGACGATCGCCTGCGGGTCGACCTGGATCAGGTGGATCCCCGGCACCGCCTCGAGTTCGGTCTCGGGCGCGGCGTCGGCGCTCGTGGAGGGAGCCTCGGGGGTCGGAGCGATCTTCGCGCCGGGGAAGAACACGTCGACGGGACGTTCGGTCTGGTCCGCCGTCGGGATGAGGGCGCCGATACCGCGGCCGAGTCCAGTGCGCTTCGCCATTATCTCTCCTTGCTCTGCGTCTGTCGCGACGCGATTTCGACGGCGGCCTCGCGGTACGCGATCGCCCCGGCGGACTGACCGTCGTAGGCGATGACCGTCTGGCCGAAACTGGGGGCTTCCGACACACGGACGGAGCGCGGAATCACGGTGTCCAGCACCTGCGAAGGGAAGTGGGACCGCACTTCCTCCGCCACCTGCTGGGCCAGCCGCGTCCGTCCGTCGAACATCGTGAGGAGGATGGTCGACAGATGCAGACCCGGGTTGAGGTGCTTCTGGATCATCTGGATGCTGCCGAGCAGCTGGCTCAGACCCTCCAGCGCGTAGTACTCGCACTGGATCGGGATGAAGACCTCGTTCGCGGCGGTGAAAGCGTTGATCGTGAGCAGCCCGAGGGAAGGAGGGCAGTCGATGATGACGAAGTCCACCGGATGGTCCGCGAGGTAGTCCTCCAGAGCCCGACGGAGGCGGTGCTCTCGCGCCACCTGCGCGACGAGCTCGATCTCAGCGCCGGCGAGGTGGATGGTGCTCGGCGCACAGAAGAGATTCGGACTCTCCGGGCTCGGCTGCACGATCTCCGCGAGGGGGAACTCGTCGATGAGGACGTCGTAGACGCTCGGGGTGTCGGCGTTGTGGGGCACCCCGAGGGCCGTGGAGGCGTTCCCCTGCGGATCGAGGTCGATGACAAGGACCTTCGCGCCCAGTCCCGCCAGCGCGGATGCGATGTTCACGGCGCTGGTGGTCTTACCCACGCCGCCCTTCTGATTCGACACCGTCAGGATGCGGGTGTCGCCACTGAACTCAACGGAGACCCCTTCCAGCGCGCGGCGCCGGGCGGAGAGATCCGCGATTTCTCGCGCGAGGGGTGTATCCATCCCGAACGACTCGTTCGACGATGCCTTCTCGGACTGTTTCACGTGAAACATCCACTCCTTTCGGGGCCGCGTTCCACTCTAATCGCAGGGACGGACCTCGCATCACCGGCACGACCAGGCAGCAGGATACGTGCCTCGCGTACCTCGTCCGCCGGATGGCCCGCAGGACGCAGAACTTGGACGTTTCACGTGGAACGCCTGGTTGCACTCCCTCCTGCAGATCGGCCTCCTTGCCTCACTTCTCTGGCGTGTCGTCCGGGGTAGCGGGCGGAATTGGCTTCGTCATCATCCGTGTCCCAGGGTCACGTCGGGCGGCACGCCCGCCTCGGCCAGATCGAGGACATTCCTCCCCGTTCCGTCGTCCTTCCACGCCGTCATACAGCCCGGAGTCCGTAAGAGCCCTGGCTCCGGGTGCCCGCGATGGGCGCTCCGCCACGCGCGGGCTCGGCTTTTGCGCGCCGCTCCCCCAAGACAGGACGGCCACCACGGGTGGCACGCCGCCAGACGAGAGCGCCCACGAGGCTTCCTTGTCCGTGTCGGAGCGGCCCCCTGCACCCGTCCAGCTCACCTGCACCATGCCATCATCGTGTGAGCCTCCGCACGACCCTTGGTCGGCCCCAGGCACTCGGCGTAGCCCGCGTGCGCCGTGGTGCTCCGTCCGCGCCTGCCTCTACCCGTCGCTGCCGTAGGGAGTCGCACGCGGCGCACGCCGGCCACCCGGCACGCGGGATCCACCGGTCCGCTGCTCTTCGTGCGTGAGGACCGCCGATGAGTCCACACTCTCGGCCCTGTTTCACGTGAAACGCACCGCGGTCCTCCATCTTCAGCCGAACGCGAACTCCGTGTCGCTGGGTGCCGCAGGTGGTTCAGTAGGCCCACCTGGTGCGAACTTTCTGGAGACCGGGAGCGGTGGCGCCCGCTGGAGTGCGCCCTCCATGCCGTGGCGCAATCGAGAAGCTCGGCACCAGCGTTCGCCAGGCGCGGCCCGGATCCTCCGCGACACCCCCAGAACGATACGCGGGTGACTGTGCGCACGTCGTCGAGCTCACGGCCACCGGTCGGTGCTCGGTCACGCACGAGAACTCCACGCGGTCCGCCAATCCCTGAGAGCACACCTCCTTCATTCCCCGTCGCCGGGATGCTCGCTGTCGCCTACAACCAGACAATCCGACAGCCCACGCCGAACCCTTCACTACAGGGGCACCCGCACCCACGAACGACCGCGTTCCAGCCGCCGCATAGATGGAGAGCGCCACCGTGAGTGCGACGCAACCCACGACCGATCACCAAGACTGACGCCCAGAAACCACCTGACTGTCATTGGGCCCGGCTTCGTCAGATCACGCAACCGCCCTGACCGCCGCAGGCTCACCCTGAACGACGTTCCGGGGAGACGGCGGTACGGAACCCGACGCTCGGCTCCGCGCGCTGCGATCCGTGGCCGTCGTCGCCGGGGAGCATGGGACGCCGAGCGTGGATAGGGACGCGGCTGCTCCCCCACTGCCCACGTGCTTCCATAGCGACTGAATCCAACCGTTTCTCGTGAAACCGCGGAACGACGCCGGACTCTCGGCTCTGCGCGCTGCGATCCTGGTTGAGCGCTGCCGCCCAGCATCAGGCCCTCTCCTAGACAAGGAGACGGCTGTCTCCCTGCCAGCGGTGCTCGCGCGGCGGCTGGCGGCCAACGTTTCACGTGAAACAGCGGTACCAGCCCGACGCTCTGCCCTGCGCGGTGCGCTCCCTACCAACTCCGCTACGCAGCTTCAAACACTGGGCTCGAGTAGCAAGACGATCGCCTTACGCACCGAGAGTGCTGCGCCCGGGTAACTGTCGCCACCGTTTCACGTGAAACCGCCGCACGGCTCCCGATGCTCGGCCCTGCGCGCGAATCTCTTTAGCCAATATCGCCTCGCAGCCGTACCTACTGCCCTCGGGCAGTGAGCCGAGATCTCCGCTGAACCCCAGCGCTTGAACCCCAGCTGCATTCAGCTGCCCTTTCACGTGAACGTCGGCGGCGTCTCCTCCTCAGCGCACCGAAGGGGTCGGACGCCAGAAGCTGCGCCTACCCACAAGGCGTCGCCGTCCGCCTACCGTGCCGCCCGGACATTTGGTCCGCCGCAGTCGCTACACGTCGTCGCCGTTGTTTCACGTGAAACGGACCAAAGCCGACAGGTGGCAGCCGAAACGGCCCACAGCCCTCTCGTCAGTGCATCCGGGCGGCCGAGCACAGCCAGTCGTCCGCCCGCCATCGCGAGTACGCGCTGAGCGGGGCAGCGTTGCCACCCGACCTCGCATCGGGGCGCTGCCATCCGGATGGGGGCCCACAGCACATGGAGCCAGGCGTTCGTGACGAGCGGTGTCGCCCCGGTTCGCGGATATCGCCTGGGCGCTGCCGGGCCCTACTCATGCAGGCACCGAAGCCTTGACTTGGTAGCGCCCGGAAGAAAGGGCATCACGGCAGTCACCGCGCGGACGTCGCCCCATCCCAACGGTCGACGGACACGGCCCACCCCTCAACCTCACGGGTGCCATCGCCCCGTTGGCCCATCCGCGTTCACGGCACCCACTGACGAGCCCGGAGAAAGACGACTGTCGAAGCATCGGCGCACGGCAGTGTGACGATTGCCCACTCCCCCTGCGTCACGTTCCTATCCCCCGGACGATACAAGGCTGCAGACGAGAAGCTGTTTCACGTGAAACAGCTCGGAGTGCGCCGCAAGGAAATCTGCCGTAGATCAGCCGAAGTGCAGGGTCCACTCGCGCGATGCAGAGATCGGACCCGTCCGTTCGCCTCAGCGCATCCCAGCCCAGCGCGTCGACCCGCGGTGTGAGTCCATCGATGCGACGACAGGACGAACCATGGTGGGCGCCGGGAACGACGACAGCTCCGACTTCGATCCGGACGAACACAGCCGCAGCTGAGCGGCCTCCGTGACGTGCTCGCACGACATCTCGCCGTAGAGACTGCCTTCCCGGCGACGTATCGACGGCGCCGGGAACATGGGTGCACGGTCGGACCACGGGTCAGCCCCCCTTTTCACGGGAAGCGGCGACTCCTCAGCGCACGGAGGCGCGGACGACCCGCGTGGTCTCCGGGAGCAACCCCTCACCCAGCACTTCGACCCGAACATCCGCGAGCTTGAACTTCGCGATCTGCTTCCGTGCCGCTTCGATCTCGTTCGCGGCGTTCATCCCCTTCAACAGGGCCAGCTCCCCACCATCGCGGACCAGGGGCGCTGTCAGAGGGATCAACGTCCGCAATGCGCTCACCGCACGAGCCGTGACGACATCGAAGGCGCCCTTCGCACGCACGTCCTCGGCACGCGCGCGGAGGATGGTGACGTTGGTGAGTCCCAGGTCATTCACTTGCTCAGTCAACCAACTGATCCGGCGCTCCATCGGCTCCACGAGGGTCCACGACACGTCGGGTCGCGCGATCGCGAGTACCAGACCAGGAAGTCCGGCTCCGGACCCGATGTCCGCGACGGAGCCGTGGAAGAGGGGCGCGGCGATCGCGCTGTTCAGGATGTGACGGGTCCACAACCGGGGCAGTTCCAGCGGTCCGATCAGGCCCCGCTCCTCCCCCTCACGCGCAAGGGATTCTGTGAACCGTCGAGCGAGCTGCAGGCGCTCCCCGAAGATCTGGGCAGCGACTGCCGGCTCCTGCTCGACGGTCTTCTCGCCGGGATCCTGCGTCTCGGACACGTGCCAGAGCTCGCCTTCCGTGTGTCAGTGCCGACGCAGGACCGTGTGGCGGTCCGCGCCCTCGCCGTACGACTCGGAGACGAGCCCGCGCTCGGCGGCGATGTCGTGGACTAGCTTGCGCTCATAGCTCGACATCGCCGGCAGCGAGGCCTGCGACGAGCCCTCATCGAGCTTGGCAGCCGCCGCCTCGACCAGGGTCACGAGCTGACGGCGCCGCGCGTCGCGGGATCCACCGATGTCGAGGATGAGGCGCGAGAACGAGCCGGTCTTGTTCTGGACGGCGAGACGCGTGAGCTCCTGCAACGCCTGCACCGTATCGGGAGCGGAGAGCAGCGCGAGCCCGTCACCCTCGGCCTCGACCGAGACGTAGGCACGACCCTGACGGACGTCGAGGTTCAGATCACCGTCGATGTCTGCGATGTCGAGCAGCTCCTCGAGGTAGTCCGCCGCGACGTCCCCCTCGTTCTCGAGCTGCGCCACAGTGGGCTCTGTGCTCCCGGCCACGACCTCACTCATGACGCGTTCCCCTTCTTCTTCGCACGCTTCTTGCCGACCGGCTGCTGCCGCTTGGGTGCCGCCGCCTTCGCCTTCTCGGCCTCCTCGAGCAGACGCTGCTGCTCGGCCTCGTAGGCAGCCATCGGGACGACCTTGCCGGAGGAGTCGATCGCCTTACCCTTGCGGGCGAGCCGCTCTTCGCGGGCCTTGGCCGCTTCGGAACCGGGAGTCGGCATCTCACGGATGACGAGGAACTGCTGACCCATCGTCCACAGGTTCGAGATGAACCAGTACACGACGACGCCGAGCGGGAAGAAGACACCGGAGAAGATGAATCCCAGCGGCAGAACGTAGAGCATGATCTTCTGCATCTGGTACGCCTGGCCGGTCTTGGCCTCCGGCGAGAGGTTCTTCGAGATGATCTGCAGCTGCGTGAAGAACTGCGACGCGATCATCAGGACGACCAGGGTGATCAGGATGATGATCGCCGTGACGTTCTGGGCCTCGATCGCGTTGCCGAGGTTCTCGTGCAGGGACGCGACCCCGAAGAGCTTGGCGTCGTAGAACTCCTGCGTGAGTTCCGCGCTCAGCAGCCCGACACCGCCGACGCCCTGCGTCGCGTGCTTGCTGACGTCGCTCAGCACGCTGTAGAGCGAGAAGAAGATCGGCATCTGCACGAGCAGGGGCAGACAGCTCGACATCGGCGTCGTGCCGTGCTTCTTGTACAGCGCCATCGTCTCGCGGCTCATCGCCTCGCGCGAGAGCTGGTCCTTCTTGCCGCGATACTTCTCCTGGACTTTCCTCAGTTCAGGAGCAATTTCCATCATCTTCCGCTGGCTCTTGATCTGCTTCACGAACAGCGGGATGAGCGCTGCACGGACCACGATCACGAGGCCGACGATCGAGAGGACCCAGGTGATTCCGGAGGCCGCAGGGAGACCGACGGCCGTCAGCAGCCAGTGCCAGGCGACGAGGATGAGCTCGACGACCCACTTCAGCGGCCACAGGATCGTGCCGAGCAGGTCGAATCCGCCGGATGCCGGTTCCGGGCTGGGGGTGGCACTGGCGAACAGAAGGTCAAGACCCACCGATCAGTCCTTTCGGGAGGGGACGACGAAACCGTGTGCGGTCAGGTCGTAGCGGAAGTGTCGATGCGGTGTGACGTCGTCGACGCCTCCGCGAGACCAGGGATTGCAGCGGAGGATGCGCCACGCCGAGAGCAGAGCCCCCCGCACGGCGCCGTGCTGCTGCACCGCACCTACAGCGTAGGCGGAACAGGAGGGGTAGTACGCACACACGTCCCCGTACATCGGCGAGACCACCTTGCGGTACCCCGCGAGGAACGCGAGCACGGCGTTGCGCGGCAGGAGCGGGATGCTCCGAACCGCGTCTCGCCCGCGCATCTCCCCGGACCCCACCGAGGACGCCGGCAAGGCGGTCATGATGCGGCCTCGGCCGGCGTGAGCCGAGCCAGGCAGCGATGAACGTCGCTGCGGAGTTCGGCGTACGACGCGGTCGCGGACGCAGGAAGGGCACGGATGACGACATCCGTGCCCTGCGGAACACGCGGCAACGCCTCCGCACAGACGGCTTTGAGTCGCCGACGCACGGTGTTGCGCACCACTGCGGTGCCCACCTGCTTGCTGATGATGAAACCGAACCGCGCTGCCCTGCTCTCGCCCGTCGCCAGCATGGAGGTGAGGACGCGGGCCCCGCCACAACGCGATCCGCGTCGAACGACCAGTCGGTAGTCGCTCCCGCGGGTCAAACGGAACGGGCGGGCGAGCACAGCTGCTTACGCGGAGAGCTCGGTGCGGCCCTTCGCGCGGCGTGCCGAGAGGATGGCACGACCGGCGCGGGTGCGCATGCGGGCTCGGAAGCCGTGCTTCTTGGCGCGACGACGGTTGTTGGGCTGGAAGGTGCGCTTGCTCATGAGATCACTCCGGGAATGCTGCCACCGGATTCACTTCGACCGGAGACATAGGGAACTGCCATACAGGCATAAGTCAACCGATTAAGGGTACGTCTTGGCGGCGCGCAGGGCAAATCTACCGTACGGCCGTTCTCGGCCGCTCCGCGCGCGAGGGCGCCATCCGGCCGTCGATATGCTATCCGGACCGCCGATGAGCGGAAAGTGCCGCGCCAGCGAGAGGCCGCGATGACCCACCAGCAGACCCCCTCCTCCGACTCCGGATCCGGGCCCGCCCGTGACGGCGGGGGAAGACGTGCACTCACCACCGCGGCGATCGCCACGGGCGCTGTCTCCCTGATACTCCTGGTCGCCCTGGCCGTTCCGTACTACGCACTCCAGAATCTCTGGCTGATCCCCGTGTTCGTCATGGGCGCGGCGGCCGCGATCGGCGGTATCGCCCTCAGCGTCCGTGCACGACGCGCACCATCGGCCGAGCGCCGGTCAGCCGGTCTCGGAGTGGCGGGGGCCGTCGCCGCCCTCATCCTCGCCCTCGTCCTGCTGGTCGTCTTCCTGCTCGGACTCTGGTCGCCGCCGCAGAACAAGGTGTTCCTCGAGGGAACAGGACCGCAGTCCGGGGTCACCGCGACGTTCAGCAGCGACGCCGAGACAAGGACGCTTCCCTGGCCGGGGCTGGGAAACGCGCAGTACACCACCTCGGAGTCGTCCACCTGGATCACGATCACGGCCCCGAGCGACAGCGACGATCAGACGGTGGGTTGCAGGATCTACTGGAACGATGAGCTGGTCGTCGAGAAGACCTCGGACTCGGGCACGGTCAGCTGCGAATACGACGCCGACTGACGGCGCGCGGCTCCCCTCCACACAGGAGCTATCCACAACCCCGAGCAACCGACCGAACCGCCACACGACCTGATTCTCTGCGGCA